>OZ255629.1:0-3117500 GCA_965276785.1 Acetobacteraceae bacterium | reverse complement strand
CAGAGGGCTAGTAGCTCAGTTGGTTAGAGCACACGCTTGATAAGCGTGGGGTCGGAGGTTCGAGTCCTCCCTGGCCCATGGATCAGGTGTCGGTTTTCAGTCGTCAGTTGTCAGAGGGGTTCTGAGAACTGCCTGACTGACAACTGATGACTGGTGTGGTCTTTATTTTGGTGAATCTGGTTCTGGTGCGCTCCTGGGCGCGCAGGACAGCTCGGGTGGCTTTGGGCTGGCGTTTGCTGGTTTGAGGCTGTGGCCTGAGGTTTGTCCGTCGCTGTCGTTTGCGTTTGTCTGACCGGAAGGGATCGTGGTGCGGTGTAAGCCGGGCCAAGGGTCGTCCCGCGGATGGTGGCGATAGGGTTCAGGGGCGTTGTGTGAAGTGCTGAGACTGATGACAAGACGACCGGCGCTGGTTTGCTGTTCTGACTGTCTTCTCATCTGAAGACTGACGACGGATGACTGGCGTCTGTATGGAGAGCGATAGAAGGGCATTCGGTGGATGCCTTGGCACCAGGAGGCGATGAAGGACGTGGCACGCTGCGAAAAGCCATGGGGAGCCGCGAGCAGGCTTTGATCCGTGGATGTCCGAATGGGGCAACCCACCCCTTTGGGGTATCGTGGTTTGAATACATAGGACCACGAGGCGAACCCGGGGAACTGAAACATCTCAGTACCTGGAGGAAAAGACATCAACCGAGATTCTGCGAGTAGTGGCGAGCGAAAGTGGAACAGGCCAGTGGTATGCGGGTGATAAGTTGAACGGTCTGGAAAGGCCGGCCGGAGCGGGTGATAGCCCCGTAGATGTAAAGAACCGTATATCCTTGAGTAGGGCGGGGCACGTGAAACCCTGTCTGAACGTGGGGGGACCACCCTCCAAGCCTAAATACTCCCTGGTGACCGATAGTGTACAAGTACCGTGAGGGAAAGGTGAAAAGCACCCCGAGAGGGGAGTGAAACAGACCTGAAACCGGATGCCTACAAGCAGTCGGAGCGGATTGTTCCGTGACGGCGTACCTTTTGTATAATGGGTCAGCGAGTTTCTGTTGGCAGCGAGCTTAAGCCGTTAGGTGTAGGCGCAGCGAAAGCGAGTCTGAACAGGGCGCCAGGTTTGAAAGAGCCGAAGTTGCCGGCAGAAGACCCGAAACCGAGTGATCTAGCCATGGCCAGGCTGAAGGTGCGGTAACACGCACTGGAGGGCCGGACCCACGCCTGTTGAAAAAGTCGGGGATGAGCTGTGGCTAGGGGTGAAAGGCCAATCAAACTCGGAGATAGCTGGTTCTCCGCGAAATCTATTGAGGTAGATCGTCGATTGTTTACTGCGGGGGGTAGAGCACTGGATGGGCTCGGGGTCCCCAAAGGATTACCAAACCTAACCAAACTCCGAATACCCGCAAGTATAGATCGGCAGACAGACGGTGGGTGCTAAGGTCCATCGTCGAGAGGGAAACAGCCCAGACCACCAGCTAAGGTCCCCAAATCGTGGCTAAGTGGGAAAGGATGTGAGGATTCCAAAACAACCAGGAGGTTGGCTTAGAAGCAGCCATCCTTTAAAGAAAGCGTAATAGCTCACTGGTCTAATAGAAACCTTGCGCCGAAGATGTAACGGGGCTCAAGCCACGTACCGAAGCTGTGGGTTCAGTTGTCAGTTGTCAGTCTTCAGTTGTCAGATAAGAGGGTGTGATGGCGCGGGATGTTTGGGAGCTGGACGTGTTCCGGCGCGCTTATCGTCTCTCGCTTGAGGTTCACCGTGCCAGCTTGGGGTTTCCCAAGGTGGAGCAGTATGGCGGTGTGGCCGATCAATTGCGCCGGTCGAGCAAGGCGGTCTGCGCGTTGCTTGCGGAAGGTGCCGGGCGGCAGGCACGGTCGGATCAGGAGTTCGCGCGCTATGTCGTCATGGCGCTGGGCTCGGCCGACGAAGTCAAGCTGTGGTGTCACTACGTGCGCGATCTTGGCTATGCCGAGCCGGACCTGGCGCAGGCCTGGCTGGACGTCTACAGCGAGATCGCCCGTATGCTGCACGGCCTGCTGAAAACCCTAAAATCTGACAACTGACGACTGACAACTGAGAACTGTCCGGTAGCGGAGCGTTCGGTAAGCCTGTGAAGGGCGAGGGGTGACCCGGCCTGGAGGTATCCGAAGTGCGAATGCTGACATGAGTAGCGACAAACAGTGTGAGAAACACTGTCGCCGAAAGTCCAAGGGTTCCTGCGCAAGGGTAATCCGCGCAGGGTGAGCCGGCCCCTAAGGCGAGGGCGAAAGCCGTAGTTGATGGGAACCAGTTGAATATTACTGGGCCTGCGAGACGTGACGTATGCAATCTGTTGTCCGGGCTTACTGGATTGTCCGGGCTTTGGGCGCATACCGGGAAATAGCGCTCGCGTATAGACCGTACCCGAAACCGACACAGGTGGACTGGTAGAGCATACCAAGGCGCTTGGGAGAACCATGCCGAAGGAACTAGGCAAATTGCTTGCGTAACTTCGGGATAAGCAAGACCCATTCTTGGGCAACCAGGGATGGGTGACACAAAGCAGGGGGTAGCGACTGTTTAGTAAAAACACAGGGCTGTGCGAAGTCGAGAGACGACGTATACGGCCTGACGCCTGCCCGGTGCCGGAAGGTTAAGAGGAGGTGTGCAAGCACTGAATTGAAGCCCCGGTAAACGGCGGCCGTAACTATAACGGTCCTAAGGTAGCGAAATTCCTTGTCGGGTAAGTTCCGACCTGCACGAATGGCGTAACGACTTCCCCACTGTCTCCGGTATGGGCTCAGCGAAATTGAATTCCCCGTGAAGATGCGGGGTACCCGCGGTCAGACGGAAAGACCCTATGAACCTTTACTGCAACTTTGCAGTGGCCTCAGGGGAGAGCTGTGTAGGATAGGCGGGAGGCTGTGAAGCATGGGCGCTAGCTTGTGTGGAGCCACCCTTGAAATACCGCCCTGAGCTCTTCTGATGTCTAACCGCGTCCGGTCAGCCCGGACCGGGACCCTGCATGGCGGGCAGTTTGACTGGGGCGGTCGCCTCCCAAAGAGTAACGGAGGCGCGCGATGGTGGGCTCAGGCCGGTCGGACATCGGCTGCTGAGTGCAATGGCATAAGCCCGCCTGACTGCGAGAGCGACAGTTCGAGCAGAGACGAAAGTCGGCCATAGTGATCCGGTGGTCCCGCGTGGAAGGGCCATCGCTCAACGGATAAAAGGTACTCTAGGGATAACAGGCTGATCTCCCCCAAGAGTCCACATCGACGGGGAGGTTTGGCACCTCGATGTCGGCTCATCACATCCTGGGGCTGGAGCAGGTCCCAAGGGTTCGGCTGTTCGCCGATTAAAGTGGTACGTGAGCTGGGTTTAGAACGTCGTGAGACAGTTCGGTCCCTATCTGCCGTGGGTGAAGGAGACTTGAGAGGAGCTGTCCCTAGTACGAGAGGACCGGGATGGACGCACCTCTGGTGCACCGGTTGTCGCGCCAGCGGCACGGCCGGGTAGCTATGTGCGGACGGGATAACCGCTGAAAGCATCTAAGCGGGAAACCCACCTCAAAACCAGGTCTCCCCGGGGTTACACCCAGAAGGGCCGTGGTAGACCACCACGTCGATAGGCCAGGTGTGGAAGTGCCGCAAGGCATGCAGCTAACTGGTCCTAATCGCCCAATCGGCTCTCTGTCAGACGCCAGTCTTCCGTCGTCAGACGCCAGACACGCACACAACGCCGCACCAGAACCACCAGACGCCACGCCGCCGTCCTGCACACCTCTTCTCTGGTGTCTGACGACCGGCGTCTGGCGTCTGGTCGTCTAACCCGGAGGGTTGGACGACCTGGTGGCCATGGCGGGGAGCCTACACCCGATCCCATCCCGAACTCGGCCGTGAAAACCCCCAGCGCCTATGATACTGCACCTCAAGGTGCGGGAAAGTCGGTCGCCGCCAGGTCTTCCAATCATCCGGTTCGTCTCCGGCGTCCGGCGTCTGTCGCCCGACGTCTGCCGCGGGGTGGAGCAGCCCGGTAGCTCGTCAGGCTCATAACCTGAAGGTCACAGGTTCAAATCCTGTCCCCGCAACCCTCCCAACTTGCCCCCGAGCGTAACCATACCACCGTTCGCTCGCACGCTGGTCTGATCGGCAAGCTCGGTCGCAAGCTCCGGCATCGATGTTAATTCGCCGTGCAACTCCACGGGCAACGCGCCTCTCTGTGGCACAAGACGCACATCCTCCATCAAGGAGCGCACGGCCTCACGGGTCGCCGTCGCGTCCACACTTTCGGGAGCTCCGGTCAGCTCGGCCACTCGCTGGCGGTAGAGCGTCGCCAGGCCGGGGTCCAACCTCGGCGCAGGCGCCGGCGCCGTCTGAAGTTCAGCCTCGAGCAGCGCTCGACGGTCCTCGAGCGCTTGCATCCGATCTCGGATGATCGCTGCCGGGGTGCCGTGGCACAGGGCGCCGACAAGTTTTTCCAATTGCGCGGTGATGCGAGTAAGCTCCGCCTGGTGCGTGGTCGTCTCGGTCGAGAGTTCCAACTGCTACCGGTTCCATGCTGCAATAAAGGCGCAAGCGGCGCGTTCGTCTACGGCCGGGTACATCATGCGTTCCCGCAAGCTATCCAGCACGCGGCTGTCGAGATGGTCCTGATGAACGGTGCGGCGATGGTGCAGGCGATCGGGCCTTTGTTGTTGGCGGTCGAGCACCCGAAATGACGAGCACCGGCCTCGGAGTAGCCGCCACCGCACACGCCGCAGCGCGTTAGGCCGGAGAACAGATGCTTGGGCTGTTGCTTCGACCAAAAGAGGGTTGGAGCCATGTTCGTAACCGTCCAACCCGTGCCGCTGACCGAGGTGATCCTGTCGTGCCCGCATAGCCGCTCGCAGCGCGTCGTCGATGAGGCGGAGTTCGGGCACGTCCTTGCTGATCACCGCGGCGATGTCGTTCAGCCGTGACCGACGCTTCCCAGTGTCGCGGGGTCCTTAATGTAACGCAGGCGGTTCCACACCAGGCTGCCGACATAAAGCTCGTTGTTCAGAATGCCGGCGCCACGGTCTTGGTTGCCGTCGATCGTCGTTGCGCCCACAGCCCGCCACGAGGACTCGGCACGGCGTCCCGGTTCAGCGCGAGTGCAATCCGCTTCGGTAACTGCCTATCCCGGTAGGCCGCGGAAATCCCACGCAAGACCGCCGCATGCGCCTCACTGACTCGGCGCTCCCCGCGCCGTCCAGTGAGCGCACCACGTCGTAGCCGTACGTAACGCCGCCGACGAGGCACCTATTTTCACCCGCCCGCGCAGGCCCCGCCGGGTTTTATCGCGAGGTCCTTGAGCAAGAAGGCATTCTTGGTCCCCTTGAGACCGACATGCAGTTCGCTGATCTCACCCTCAGCCAGCGTTACGATGCGCACGCCCGCGAATCGGGATCGCTTGAACAGACCGGCCACGTCCTTCGGATCCCGGCTCAACCGGTTCAGCGCCTCTGCAACGATCACGTCGCACTCCGCCTGCCGGGCGCAGTCGAGCAGCGCCTGATAGCCGGGCCGCAATCCGGAGGCGCCGCTGATCGCCGCGTCGCGGTAGACCTTGGTGAGACGCCATTCCTCGCGCCCGATGCGCTCTTGCCACAAGCGGAGGGCTGCGTGTCCTCTAACTAACCCCCTGAAATCCGCGTAAACAACTTCCTCAAACAATCTGCATGACTTTGCAAGGCCCGCTCGGTCACCATGGATCATCACCCAATGATGGAGGATCACCCATGCTGACACTCGCTGACCGTGTTGAACGGGTCCAAACCATGGCCGACCTTTACGAGAAAGATTCAGGCTTCGATCGGCTCGACTTCCTCACCGACCTGCCCGCCGACGCGATGCGTTGGTCTGCAGTTCACGGCATCGACTTCCAACAGGCGCTGAAGCGAGGAAAAGTCCACTTCTCGGAGGGACGTCACGTAGTAGGCTTACTCTGAAATGACCCTGATGCCGGCCGCGGTGACCCACGCTCACGTGGCGCTCGGAACGGCTCTAATGCGAATGTCGCGCTTTCGGCTTTAGGAGGTGGCGCCGGGATCAAGGATGTTCCAGGTCGCCATCCTTCCGAGGTGTTGATGTCGCGGCAACCGTTGGCCAGATCCAGCCGGGCGGCAACTACCGAACTCTGCAGCTTAGGCTAAAGGTTGCAAATACCAATCCTGAGGTTTGTTGCATGAAATGAAGGCACCCCGTTGGACCCCCGTCAGCCAGTCAGCCTTTGAATGGGAACGGGAAGCCCTCGACTTTCTGCGCGACAACCTGCCTGACCACGAACCTTGGCGCGCCTGGTCGAACTTCGAGTTCATCGACGACGAGGGACGGGTCAACGAGGTCGACGCTCTGGTCCTCACACCGGCCTGCCTGATCCTGATCGAAGTGAAATCACGGCCGGGAACTGTTCGCGGCGATGCCTATAGGTGGACGTGGCGAACCGAGGGGCGGGAGATTACCACCGATAACCCTCTGCCACTGGCCAACCGGAAGGCCAAACGCCTCGCGTCTGTCCTAAGCCGGCAGGAGGCGGTCAATGCTCGCAGCGGCCCGCGCATCAAGCCGTGGGTCGAGCCGCTGATCTTCCTGTCGAAGGTGCACCAGCGTCCGGCTCTGGACCCCGGCACCGCGAAGCGCGTCGTCCTGCGAGGTCAGCCAGGCAAGCCCGACGATCCCGGCGTTGTCGCTACGTTGCTGCGCGCGGACGAGCTCGGCTTTGGCCGTCGCGGCGCAATCGATTTTGCGGTCGCAAGGCAGGCCACCAGAGCCTTGGAACAGGCGGGCGTGCGGCCGCCGGGTCGCGGGCGCAGGGTGAGCGATTACGAACTCGAGCAGCTGCTCGGCGAGGGCGACAACTGGCAGGACTTCGCCGCCCGGCATGCCGCGACCGGCGTCAAGCGCCGAGTTCGCGTCTATCCCTATGCCCGCGCCACAACGCCAGCGGCACGAGACCGCCTCGCCCGAACCGCCCAACGCGAAGCCCGCGTTCTGGAAGGGCTAGAGCACCAGGGTATCCAGCGCGCCCCGGACTACCGTGAGGCTGAGCTCGGCCCAGCGTTGGTGTTCGAGTATGATCCAGTTGCGCTCCGCCTGGATCGCTTCATGTCCAAGCAGCTCGCAAAGCTAGCGCTGACGGACAGGTTGGGCTTTGTCCGGCAACTGGCCGAGGCAATGGCCTACGCACATGGCAAGCGGCTCTACCACCGCGGCCTCGCCCCGCAGAGTGTCCTCGTCCGGGACGCCGATAGTGCGGCTCCTCGGCTTCAGGTCACCAACTGGCAGGTCGCCAGCAGAGCCGCGGGCAGCACCGCTGGCGCCGTGATGACCGGAACGTCCCATGTCGAAGACTACCTCACCGATCCGTCGAAAATCTATGCTGCGCCCGAAGCTGCGTCGGCTGTAGACGCGGGTGCAGCGCAGGTGGACGTGTTCTCGCTCGGCGCGATTGCCTATCACCTCCTCTCTGGCCGCGCACCGGCGGCGAGCCCGCTCGAGTTGCCGAGCGTGCTTCGGGACGGCCGCGGCCTGCTCCTGTCCAGCGTCATGAACGGTGTCGGGCGCTGGCTTGAGGAGCTGGTGCGAGCCGCCACGGATCCGGTCGTGGGCAAGAGGCTGCGCGACGCACGCGAGTTTCTCGAATACCTCGCCGAGGCGGAGCAAGAGGCGGCACCTCCGGAGCCAGCCCCGGCCTACGTCACCGATCCTGCCACGGCCGCGTCCGGCGACCGCCTGGAAGGGGGTCTCGTGATCAAGCGGCGGCTCGGCCAGGGCGGCAGCGCCTACGCCTTCCTGGTCGAGCGGGAAGCCACCGGCGAGGAGTTCGTCCTCAAGGTGGCACTCGACGACGCGCACGCCGACCGCATCCGGGCCGAGGCCGAAATCCTGCGTCCTCTGCGCCACCCAAGCATCGTCAGGTTTGTCGCCGACACGACCATCGCCGGGCGGCCCGCCATCCTCATGGAGCGGGCAGGGGACCGGACGCTCGCCCAGTGGATCCGCGGCGGCGATCCGCTGTCGCTGGACCTGATGCGGCGCTTCGGTGAGCACCTGCTCTCGGCCGTCGAGTATCTGGAGGGCGACGGCGTCGCCCATCGCGACGTGAAGCCCGACAATATCGGCATCGCGAAGGCCGCCGCGACCGGAGCCTATCGGCTCGTTCTGTTCGACTTCTCCCTGTCACGCGCCCCGCTCGAGAACGTCACGGCCGGCACCCGGCCTTACCTCGACCCCTTCCTGGTCGACCGCAGCCCACCGCGCTGGGATCTTCACGCCGAGCGCTACGCGGTGGCGATCACGCTGCACGAGTTGCTGGTGGGCACGCCGCCCACATTCGGCGACGGCCTGACCGAAGCGCGCTTCATCGACGATGAGGCCACCATCGCCGTCGACCGGTTCGACCCGGCCTTGCGCGACGGCCTGGAAACCTACTTCCGCCGCGCCCTGCGCCGCGACCCGGCCGAGCGGTTCGGCAATGCGGAGGAGATGCTGCGGGCTTGGCGCGACGCCTTTGCGCCAATGGATCGCGTCACCGCCGCGGCCGACAGCATCGAGGTCATCGCACCTCGGCTGGATCGGATCAGCAGCATCGCCGAGGTCGGCTACGGGGTCGAAGCGCGTGCCGTGCTGGACCAGATGGGCATCCACACCGTCTATCAGCTCCTGGGCGTGCCTCGTCTGCAGTTCCGCTACCTCACCGGGGTCGGCGACCGCATCCGCAAGGAGATCCGCGAACGCGCCAAGCGCCTGGCCGAACTCCGCCGCGACCTCGTCCCCGGCGGCATCACCGAGGACGATGGCGGCCGGGCCACCCTGGACCGTTTGGCCGAGCAACTGCTGCCCCGCCGCCCGGCCGGCGACGATCGGCCGGAGGACCGCATCCTCGCCTACTATCTCGGCATCGACGACGACGCGGCAGCCTGGGCCAATGCCGGTCAGGTGGCGGCCGCCGTCGGCACGTCCCGCGGTGCCGTGGCCGACGCTCTGGAAGCGGCCCGCACCCGGTGGCACAAGAGCGCCGACCTGAACGCGGTCCGGGGCGAACTCAGCACGCTGATCGGGCAGGCGGGCGGTATCGCCACCGCCGACGAACTGGCCGTGCAGCTGCTCGGCTCGCGCGGCTCGGTCCGGGAGGACGACAAGGAACGCATGCGGCGGGCGCGCGCGACGATCCGCGCCGCCATCGAACTCGAGGCCTCGGTCACGCCCGCGCGCTTCAACTCCTACGCCGGGTCGAGGCCTGGGGCGTCCATCCTCGTCGCCGCGTCGCCGGAGAACGCCGAATACGCCCGGCGGCTCGGCCGCGCCGCCGACGCGCTCGCGGCCGAGACACCGCTGCCGAGCCCCGGCCGGGTGGAGGACGAACTCGGCGTGGTTCCCGTCCCGGACGACGCAGGATCGCTGCCGCCGGAGCGTCGGCTGCGTTTGGCCATCGCCGTCTCGGCCGGTGCCGCCCTCTCCGCGCGGGGCGAGCTCTACCCTCGCGGCATGCCGGCGCTGGGCGCCCTCAAGCTCGCCCTCGGCACGCTGGCCAACATCCGCGCCCTCAGCGAAGCCGACCTGCGCGCCCGTGTCCGCGGCCGCTTCCCGGAGGCCGAGGACCTGCCGCTCCGCCCCGACCTCGATACCCTGCTGGAGCAAGCCGGCGCCGAGGTGGACTGGCGCGACGCCGGCCTGGACGATGCGGGCTACTACAGCCGCGGCGTGCCCGAGAGCGGCAGCGGCACCGCGACACCGATCCGCCACGCCACCTTCGCCCCGGCGCGGGACGCCACCCCCGATGTGCTCGCCGCCCGGGCGATCGAGGACAAGATCGTGTTCGCGGCCGAGAAGGGCGTGTTCCTGGCGCTGACCGTCCAACCGCGCCGGGCTGGCGATGCCGAGGCCGAGGTCTTGCGTCGCTTCCCGCGGGAGATCGTCAGTCTGGAACGCCTCATGCTCCACGCCATGCGCGCCCGGGCCGAGGAGCGGCGCATCGCCTGGCCGAAAGCGCTGATGGCGGACGCCGCCGCGCGAGACAGCGCCGATTTCCGCAACCTGCTCCGCCTCGCGGCCGAGGCGGCGCCACGCGTGGCGAGCGAGGTCGTGGCACTGCGGCAGCCGGCCCTGCTGACCCGCCCGGGCCTGATCGCTCGCTACGACTTGATGACGCTGCTCGACGCGTTCTCGCAGGCCTCCGGCGCCTCGGATGGGCCGCCCAGCCTCTGGCTGCTCATTCCACAGACCGCCCCTGGCCGTCCCGCGATCGACGGCGCCATCCTGCCCGTGATCTCCGCCGCCAACTGGACCCGGCTGACCGACCCCTGGCTGGCCAACGCCCACCGCGCCGGCGCCCGCATCTACAACGTGGCGTCGTAGGGTGGGGTGCCCTTGGGCACCCCACCAGCGGCCGTGAGACGGTGGGGTGCAAAAGCGCACCCCACCCTACGAAACGGTCGCGTAATCTAATCCGCTTGACGTGACGCACGAAACCCGACACGCAAGGGCGTGATGAGGTTCGCCATAGCGTCAAGGACTGAGACCCTGGGATGGTGAACGCGGCGCGGCTGCTTGAGGATTTGAAGCGGCTCAGGCGAAAGCTGGACGCCGATCTTCGCCGCCACCACGCGTCGTCCGCTGGCCGGGCCGCGGTCCAGGCCGAGTGGCAAGAGGCGCGGGACACGCGGCGCACCGCCGACACCTTCGAGACCTTCTTCGGCGCGGCGGTGGACCAGGTGGCAGTGCACTGGATCCTGGCCGTGGTCTTCCTCCGCTTCCTCGAGGACAACGGCTTGCTGGACCGCCCGCTGATCTCGGGCGCCGGGGAGCGGCTGGACCTCGCGCAGCTGCGCCAGCGCGAGCATTTCCGCGCCCACCCGACCGACAGTGACGCCGAATACCTGCTGACGGTGTTCGCGGCGGTGGTGCGGCTGCCGGGCCTCGGCGGCCTCTACGACCCGGCGCACAACCCGCTGTTCCGGCTGCCCGTCTCGGGCGACGGGGCGAAGCAGTTGTTCGACTTCTTCCGCCAGCGCGGGGACGGGGCACTGCTGCACGACTTTGCCGACCCGGACTGGAACACCCGCTTCCTGGGCGACCTCTACCAGGACCTGTCGGAGGAGGCGCGCAAGCGCTTCGCCCTGCTGCAAACGCCGGACTTCGTGGAGGACTGGATCCTCTCCCGCACCCTCGACCCGGCGGTCCGCGAGTTCGGGCACGAGCACGTGCGCATGATCGACCCGGCCTGCGGCAGCGGCCATTTCCTGCTGGGCGGGTTTGCCCGGCTGCTGGAGCACTGGCGGCGCCACGCGCCGGAGCTGCCGCCGGCGGCGCAGGCGCAGCGTGCGCTGGACGCGGTGGCCGGGGTGGATCTGAACCCGTTTGCCGTGGCGGTTGCGCGCTTCCGCTTGCTGGTGGCGGCGCTGCGGGCGGCGGACGTGGCCCGCTTGGCCGCGGCACCGGATTTCCGCTTCCAGCTCGCCACCGGCGACAGCCTGCTGCACGGGCGGCACTTCGCCCGGCACGAGCTGGGCGGGGCGGAGGCGGGCTTCCGGCGGGTGCTGCGCCACCACTACGCGTCGGAGGACCTGGCGGCGGTGGAGGCCATTCTCGGCCGGCAATACCACGCCGTGGTCGGCAACCCGCCCTACATCACGCCGAAGGATCCGGCGATGCGGGACGCGTACCGCGAGATTTACGCGAGTTGCCACATGAAATACGGCCTCGGCGCGCCCTTCACCGAGCGTTTCTTCGATCTGGCGCAGCAGGGTACGTGGGACCAGGCAGCGGGCTTCGTCGGGCTGATTGTGGCCAACAGTTTCATGAAGCGTGAGTTCGGCAAGCGGCTGATCGCAGGCGTGCTGCCGAAGCTGGACCTGACGCATGTGGTGGATTGCTCCGGCGCCTACATTCCGGGCCACGGCACGCCGACGGTGATCCTGTTCGGGCGCAACCGCGCGCCGGTCGCCTCCGTGGTGCGGACGGTGCGTGGGGTGCGCGGCGAGCCGGCGGCGCCGGAAGAGCCGGCGCAAGGGCTGGTTTGGTCGGCCATTGTCGCGCAGGCCGACCAGGAGACGTCCGAGAGCGGCTTTATCAGCACCGAGGACACGCCGCGCGCGACGCTGGCCGCGCACCCCTGGAACATGGGCGGCGGGGGCGCCGCGGAGGTGCAGGAGGCGATCGATGAGGATCGGGCCACAATCGCATCGCTGCGGCCTGAAATAGGCTTTGGCTGCATCATCAGCGAGGAGGAGGCATTTGCCCTTACCGGCCGGCGAGATGTGCTTCCGGGGTCAGTTCCTGCGCGTGACGTTATCATCGGCGAGGAGGTTCGAGACTGGTCAGCGCGATCGGCTGGCGCAATTCTTTTTCCGTATGACGCAGCTATCCGTCTCTCGGTTGGTCCGGCCACTGAGCGTGCGCTATGGCGATGGAAGTCGCTTCTCTTGGCTCGACGTGATTTTGGGAACCGAACCTACCGCGAGGTCGGACGGGCCTTCGCTGAGTACCATCAGATTCCTATTGAGCGAAACCGCATCCCCCTCACCATCACATTCGGCGAGATCGCGACGCACAACCACTTTGTGCTCGACCGCGGCGGCAAGGTGTTCAAGCAGACGGCGCCGGTCATTAAACTGCCGGCAGGCGCCTCGGAGGACGACCATCTCGGGCTGCTTGGGCTTCTCAACTCGTCCACCAGTTGTTTCTGGTTTCGCTCTGTTGCGACAGACAAGGGCAACGGCGGCATTGGCGGTGGTATCTCAAACGAGCCCTGGGAGCGCCGGATGGTGCTCAACGGCACCCGTGTCCAGCAATTTCCCGTTGCCGCCGGCCGCCCCCTCGACCTTGCTCGCGCCCTCGACGCCGAAGCGCACCGCCTCTCGGTCCACGTTCCCGCTGCCCTCTGCGCCCGCTCCGTGCCGACGCGCTACACCCTCGACGCCGCGCGCGCCGAAGCCGAGGCGGCGCGCGCCCGCATGATCGCGCTGCAAGAAGAACTCGACTGGCGTTGCTACCGCCTCTACGGCCTGCACGAGGCGCCGCCGGAGCAACCGGACCCGCCGCCGCTCGGGCTCGGCGAGCGCGCCTTCGAGATCGTCATGGCCCGCCGCATGGCGGCCGGCGAGCTGGAAACAGCGTGGTTCGCCCGCCACCGCTCCACCCCCATCACCGACCTGCCCGCCCATTGGCCGGCCGACTACCGCGCCGTGGTGGAGCGCCGCATCGCCCTGATCGAAGCCGATGCCACCATCGGCCTGATCGAGCGGCCCGAATACAAGCGCCGCTGGGCCTCCGAACCCTGGGAGGCGATAGAGCGGGACGCGCTGCGCAGCTGGCTGCTCGACCGGCTGGAGCATCGGCAGTTCTGGGACGCGGCCGACCCGCGCATCCTCACCGCCCGCAGCCTGGCCGACGCGACGCGCACCGATGCGGAGTTCCAATCCGTGGCAGGGCTCTATGCCGGCCGCGCCGGCTGGAACCTCGACGCGCTGGTGGCCGAGCTGGTGGCAGACCAATCCGTGCCCTTCCTCGCCGCCCTGCGCTACAGCGAGACCGGGCTGCGCAAGCGCACGGATTGGGAAGCGACATGGGAGCAGCAGCGCGCCGAGGACGCCATCGACACCGAGGTGGCCGCCCGGCGGGAGGAGTTCGTTCGGGCCGCCGAGCACACGCACGGCCCCGCCACCACCCCCACCACCTCCACCGTCCCCACCGTCATGGCCGGGCTTGACCCGGCCATCCACGCCGAACCCATGGGTGACGTCGGTGGGAGGATGGAGGCGAGGGTGCCAACCGGGGGCTTATGTCACATGCCAGACCGCGTGGATGCCCGGAACAAGTCCGGGCATGACGAGGGTGTGGTGCAACAGCTGGAAACGTTGGCTGCCCCAACCGGGCATGACGAGGGGGTGGTGCAGCAGGCGGCCGACGCGGCCATCGCGGCGGAGGCGAAGCGGCGCAAGGCGGCGGAGGTGGGGGACATTCCGGTGCCGCCGAAATACCGCACGCCCGACTTCCAGGCCGTGAGCTTCTGGCGGCTGCGCGGCGGGCTCGACGTGCCGAAAGAGCGTTTCGTCTCGTTCCCGCACTGCGCCCGCGACGCCGACCCCAGCCTGCCGATAATCTGGGCCGGCCACGACCATCTCGCCCGCGCCCGGGCGCTCGCCTCGCTCTACGTGGAGCGGCGCGATACCGACGGCTGGCCCTCCGCCCGGCTGGTGCCGATGCTGGCCGGCCTGCTGGAACTCGTCCCCTGGCTGCGCCAGTGGCACAACGACATCGACGCGGAGACGGGATTGCGCATGGGCGACTACTTCGCCGGGTTCATCGAGGAGGAGGCGCGCGAGCGTGGCCTCACCATCGGCGAGCTCGGCACATGGACACCGCCCGCGCCCGCCCGGCGCACCCGGAGGGCGGCAGCATGAGCGATATGATTTCTCCCCCTGGACGCCCGTTGCTGCGCGACCTCATCACCATTCCGGAGCGAGTGCAGACCGACGACTTTGTCCTAAAACTGTCCGATGGCGTCACCGAGGCGGCAGCCGCCGAGACCATCAAGCGCTATGTCGTCACCCCGGAGCTCGCCCGTGCGTTCGACAAGGCACTCGGCTTCATCCAGGGCTCGGTCGAGGGTGGCAAGAGCGCTGCCTGCTACCTCCACGGCTCGTTCGGCGCCGGCAAGTCGCATTTCATGGCGGTGCTGAACCTGCTGCTGGCCGGCCACGCACGCGCGCGCGGCGTGCCGGACCTTGCGGGCGTGGTGACAAAGCACGACCGCTGGCTCGGCGGCAAGCGCTTCCTGATGGTGCCCTACCACATGATCGGGGCGACGGACGTCACCAGCGCCATCCTGGGCGGCTACGCGGCCCATGCTCGCCGCGTGGAGCCCGCCGCGCCGACGCCCGGCTTCTACCTCGGCGAGAAGCTGTTCGAGGATGCCCGTGGCCTGCGCGACAAGATGGGCGACGACGCGTTCTTCCGGCACCTGAACGAGGAGGCGGCCGCCAGCGATGACGGCTGGGGCGATTTCGGCCGCCAGTGGGACGCCGGGTCGTTCGCCGCCGCCACGCTTGAGCCGCCCGAGGGCGAGGAACGCCAGCGCCTGGTCGGGCGGCTGATCGAGGCCTATTTCAGCAACTATGCCGGCGTGGCGGCGACGCGCGGCGAGGCCTTCGTGGACCTCGACGCCGGGCTCGCCATCATGAGCCAGCACGCCCGCCGGCTCGGCTACGACGCCGTCGTGCTGTTCCTGGACGAGCTGATCCTGTGGCTGGCCAGCCGCGCCGGCGACGTGGACTTTGTGAGCGACGAGGGCTCGAAGCTGTCCAAGCTGGTGGAGGCGCAGGACGCCAACCGGCCGATCCCGATCATCTCGTTCGTGGCCCGGCAGCGTGACCTGCGCGACCTCATCGGCCAGCAGCACGCCGGGGCGCTGCAGGTGCGCTTTTTCGACACGCTGAAATACTGGGAGGCGCGGTTCGACAAGGTTGTGCTGGAGGACCGTAACCTGCCGGTGATCGCCGAAAAGCGGATCCTGGCGCCGAAGTCGGAGACGGCGAAGCAGGAAATCGATGCGGAGTTCGACCGGGTGATGCGCGCCCGGCAGCCCGTGCTGGACACGCTGCTGGGCTCGGACGGTGAACGGGCGCTGTTCCGCATGACCTACCCGTTCAGCCCCGCTTTGGTGCAGGCGCTGATCGCGGCGTCCTCGGTGCTGCAGCGGGAGCGGACGGCGCTGAAGCTGATGCTGACCCTGCTGGTGAAGCGGCGGGACGAGTTGCGCCTGGGCGCGCTGATCCCGGTGGGCGATTTGTGGGACGAGATTTCGACCGGCGACCAGCCGTTCTCGGATGGGATGCTGATCGAGTTCGAGAACGCCAAGAAGCTCTGGACGCTGAAGCTGCTGCCGCTGTTGGAGCAAGAGCACAACGTGGCCTGGCAAGATTTGCAGGACGGGCGCGCGGACCCGCAGGTCAGCCGGCGGTTCGCCAACGACGCGCGCCTGCTCAAAACCCTGCTGCTCGCGGCCCTGGTGCCGGAGGTGCCGGCGTTGCGGGCGCTGACCGCAGCGCGGCTGGCCGCGCTCAATCACGGGACGGTGGTGTCGCCGGTGCCGGGTGGCGAGGGGGGCATCGTGCTCCAGAACCTCCGCAAATGGGCGACGCGGGTCGGCGAGATCCGCATTACCGCCGACCAGACCCCAATCCTGTCGCTGCAGATCAGCGGCGTCGACGTGGAGCCGATCCTCGCCAATGCCGCCCAGGCCGACAATGACGGCCAGCGGCGCAGCAAGCTGCAGCGGACCCTGTTTGACGCGCTCGGCATCCGCGAGGACGGCAGCCTGATCGGCGCTCAGCCCTTTGTGAGCTACGAGCACGCCTGGCGCGGCACCAAGCGAGAGGTCGACCTCTACTTCGAGGCGGTGGCTGAGATGAGCCCCGACCGCTTGAGGGGCCGCGGCGCCCCGGTGCTGGTGCTGGGCCTGCCGTTCGATCCGAAGGGACGGCCGCCTTCGACGCACCTGGCCCACGCCAGGGACTTCAACGACGACGGCGCCTCGGGCGGCGTGGTGTGGCAGCCGGCCTATCTGAGCGACCGCGCGATGAAGGATCTCGGGACCTTGGTGCGTATCGACTTCCTGCTGGCCGGCAACGGCGAGCGGTTGAACGAAGCGGCGCGGATGCTCTCCGCCTCCGACCGCGAACAGGCGCGCGCGGTGCTGCGCAGCCAGCAGAGCGCGCTGCACCAGCGCATCCGGGCCTGCATCGAGGCCGCCTACGGTATCCGCAACGACTCGGATGGTGGCATCGGCACGCCCGTACCGCCGGAAGACCGGCTGGTATCGCTGCAGGGCACCTTCGTGCCGCAGATGCCGGTCGGCGCCGACATGAAAGGCGCGGTGACGCAGCTGCTGTACCGCTGGTTTGAGCATCGTTATCCCGCCCATCCGGTGTTCGACACCGAGGTTCGGGATGCAGTGCTCCGCCGCGTGCTGGACCGCATCCAGGCGGCGGCGCAGGAGCCGGACCAGCGGCACTTCGTCGACGATACCGCGGACCGCAAGCATCTCGGCGCCATCGCGGTGCCGCTGAAGCTGGCGGTGATGAGCCAGACGCAGCTGCAGCTTGGCAACGACTGGGCCAACCATTTTGCCACCATGCATGCGCGCACCGGGGGCGGCCCGCTGACGGTGGGCAAGCTGCGCGGCTGGATCGACGAGCCAAAGCCGATGGGCCTGCCGGCGCACGTGCAGAACCTCGTCATCCTCGCTTTCGCGGCGCAGGCGGACCGCGCGCCGGTCCGCAACGGCGCTGCCGTGACGATCTCGCTCGACCGTATCGATGACCTGGTTGAGCTGCGCGAGGAAGCGCTTCCGGAGGAGACCACCTGGGCCCGCGCCCGCGAGCGCGCCGCGGCTCTGTTCGGCCTGGCGCCGGGCGAGGTGCGCAAGGGTGCCACATTGTCGGCGCTGGCAGCTGCGCTGCAGGACAAGGGCGCCGCCAAGCGGACGCTGCTGGCTGATCTGCTGAAGGAACTGCGGCCGCTGGCCGAGCGGTTTGGCGTTGCGGCGACGGCACCGCGCTTCACCACGATGCGTTCCGCCCAGGCCTTGCTCGGTGACCTCGCCGGGGCGGCCACGCCGCTGGCTCGCGTCGAGGCGCTGGCCGGTGCGGACTTGCAAACCAGCGAGGCCGCCGTCGGACGCCTGCTGGCGGCGCTTGGCGAAATCCGGGAGACAGTGGCGTCGGCCGACTGGACCATCATTGAGGCTGGTCTTGGCCTGGGCGATCACCGCAAGGCTGCCGCCGAGGGCCTGCGGGCGAGGCTGGTTGAAATGCTCGGCGCGGACGAGCACGCGGTCCAACTCAAGCCGGTCCTGCGCGAGGTCCAGACCCGGGCTTCGCGACTGCTGGCCGAGGCGCCCCCTGCGCCAACCCAATCCCCTGTCACGCCGCCACTTCCGCCGCCTCCCGGTGAGGAGGTGGTGGACGAGCGCCAACAGATGGTGCTGAACGTTTCCGCCGCGACGGCGGCGATCGACGAGCTAAGAGGTCGCCTGATCGCCTCTCCCGGCGCCCAACTGACCATCTCGTGGCGGCTGACCCGGCCGAAGTCCGGCGCGGCCGCTTGAGCGCTCTGCTGGCGCCCGACCGGGCCGAGATCGAACGAGCGTTGGAAGACCTCCTGCGGCGAGACGCCGGCGCGCGCGTGCTCGCGATGCGTTCGCCGGCCAAGCGCACCTGGCCCGAGATTATCGAGCGACGAGGCAAGCGCTTCCGCGTTGCGTGGTGCCTCTCCGAGCTCGAGATACGGGAGCGCCTCAACGCGGCGGAAGCCGACGCCGACGGGATGGTACTGCTGACGCCGCTGGACGCCGGTGCCCTCG
This sequence comes from Acetobacteraceae bacterium, assembly GCA_965276785.1. Lineage (GTDB taxonomy): Bacteria > Pseudomonadota > Alphaproteobacteria > Acetobacterales > Acetobacteraceae > LMUY01. The sequence continues at coordinate 3,099,151 of OZ255629.1, read as the reverse complement.
CCGGCGACATAGTCGCGCGCTTCCCGCGCGCCAGGCTGGAACAGACCGATCGGTGGTCAGCGCTGCGGAGCCTGTTCAAAGCCCATGCGGTCGACCCGCGGCTGGCGGCCCAGCGATGGCTTGCCGACCTGCTCCTGGCCCAAGTGCCAGCGGACGGGTATCTGCCGGCCTCTGGCGGCGTGCTTGACCTCGACACCGCGTGGCGAGCCGCACTCGAAGAGGTGCTGGGCTTGCCCCAAGGCCGCGGCGACGCGGCGGCCCTGCTGACTTGGACGCTTGACCCGGTCGGCTTGGACCGGCTTGCGCGGCTTCCGCCGGACATGCGCCAGGCGCTGACCAGCCGCCTTGGCGTGGAGGCAGGTCCGGCTGCAGCTCTGGTCTTGGGGGCGGCGTCGGTGGGCCGCGGCGGCGACGCTCTGGCCATCGCACTGGCCTGCGGCGTTGTATTCGGCGAAACGGCCATACCGCGCTCGGAGCTTCGGGATGCTGCCGTGCGGCTCGAGCCGCATGTGGGCGGCGTCTCGATCGAGCCTGACGTCGGCCGAAGCCTCGCCGAGGCGGGACGCCGGGTGCTCGATCGCCTCGCTCACGATGATCCTGCGTCGTTTCGGGCCGCGGAGACGCGGACCGCGGCGATACTGACGGATATCCGGGCCGACCAGGCTGCGTGGCTCAGCCCAGCCTTGCAGCTTGGGTTTGATGCCAGGATGCGCGAAGCGGCCGACGCGCTGGGCCGCGCCGCAGAGATGCGTGACGCGGGCGACGCCTGGGCTAGGGTTCGTGACGTTGCCGGTCACGACCGCGCCGCAGACAACGCCATCCGGATCGAGCGTCTGAGGATGGCCGCTCGACTGGTGAGCTGGCTCACCAAGGGGCAGTTGCCGCCCTTCACTCACTTCGGCGAAGCGGCCACAGCCTACGCTTCCGAGGGCGGCTTCGTGGACTACGCCCGGCAGGCCCTGCGCGGTGGAGACCCCCTTCCTGAAGTGGCCAGCGCCTACGCGCGGCTTGCAAGCGGCGTTGCCATTCAGCGCGAGGAGGAGAACCAGGCTTTCGCGACGCTGCTGCAGCAATGGAACCAGGGCGGAGCGCCCGGTGACGTGCCGCTCCCCGTCGAGCGTGTGCTGGATGCCGTGGTCGCGCCGCTGGCGCACGACAAGCCCGTCCTGCTCATCGTCTTCGACGGTCTCAGCTTCGCCGTTTGGCGCCAGCTCGCCGAGACCGTCAGCCGGCTTGGCTGGTCGGAGCTCGCCCCGGCCGATCGGCGCCGTGCGTTCATCGCGGGGGCGGCGCTGCCCTCCGTCACCGAGATTTCCCGAGCAAGCCTGCTCTGCGGCAGGCTCACGCGCGGCGACCAGGCGGCGGAGCGAGCGGGCTTCGCAGGGCTTGCAAGCCTCGTCGCGGTGTCACGGTCGGGCAAGCCGCCATGCCTGTTCCACAAGGCCGACCTCGGCGCGGGGCCGGAGCTCGGCACCCGCGTCCAGGCGGCCACGGCCGACCTGCAGCAGAAGGTCGTGGGAGTCGTCCACAACGCGGTCGACGCCCAGTTGTCGGGGAGCGACCAGCTTGAGGTCACCTGGTCCGCCGATGAGTTCCGCCAGGTTTCCGCCCTGCTGCACACCGCTCGGCAAGCCGGCCGGATTGTCGTCATCACCGGCGACCATGGTCACGTGCTCGACGAAGGCACCGCCCAGATGCCGGGCGGAGCGGGCGACCGCTGGCGCGGCGCCGGCGCGCCCCCGTCGGACGGCGAGATCTCGCTTGCCGGTGGCCGAGTTCTCGCCCCCGGCGGCGCCGCGTCAATCATCGTGGCCTGGAGCGAACGCCTCCGCTTTGCCGCGCGGCGGAGCGGCTATCATGGCGGTGCCGCTCCACAGGAAGTCCTCGTGCCTGTCGCTGTGCTGTCATCTTCCGTCCCGCCCGCTGGCTGGACCGAGGCGCCGCCAGCGGAGCCGGCGTGGTGGCGCGGCAGCAGCGCAGAGGCTGATCCGCCACGCACGCCTGAGCAAACCGCACCATCGGCACGGCGCCGGAAGCCAGAGCCACGGCAGGTCGATCTCTTTGTCGGCGAGCCGCAGGCGCCGCCGCGGAGCCCGGCGTCGGCGGCGGGTGCGCCGTCTTGGGTCGAAGCGCTGCTGCGCTCGGAGAACTACGCCGCCCAAAGGATTTTGGCGGGGCGCGGGGCGCCGTCCGACGACCAAATCCGCGCGCTGCTGGCAGCGCTTGCGGCACGCGGCGGCAGGATGACACGCGCGGGCCTGGCCCAGGCGCTTGGAACGCCGCTGCTCCGCATCGCGGGCTTGGTTAGTGCAGCGCGGCGCGTGCTCAATCTCGACCAGGCGCAGGTCCTCTTGCTCGATGGCGACGACGTCGTCCTCGACGAGCCCCTGCTCCGCGAGCAATTTGGCCTCGGCGGCCGCCGATGATCGGCGCTCAACGCCGGGCCGCGATCCTGGACGCGCTCCGCCGTGGCACCGTGCCCCGCGAAGGCCTGGCCACCTTTGCTGTGGGAATGGAGCGCTTCGAGACCGCAGTCGACGCGGACCTCGCCGCGGCCGCAGCCGGGCGCGGGGCGTTCAAGGCAGTGCGCGGCGAATACGGGTCGGGCAAGACCTTCATGGCGCGTTGGCTGCAGGAGCGCGCCCGCGCCGCGGGCTTCGCCACGGCCGAGGTCCAGATCAGCGAGACTGAGACCCCGCTGCACCGCTGGGAGACGGTCTATCGTCGCATGGTGGAACGCCTCTCGACCTCCGAGACCGCCGAGGGGGCGCTCCGGCCCGCCGTGGACGGGTGGTTCTACACCTTGGAGGAGGACGTGCTGACCGAGGGCCGGATTGCCTCGGACGACGGAGAAGCGCTGGCTGCGGCCACCGAGGCCGTCATGGAGCGCCGGCTTGCGGCGATCGCGCGGACCGCACCGGCTTTCTCCGCGGTTCTCCGCGCCTATCGCCGCGCCCTTGTCGTCGAGGATGCCGGCTTGGCAGAGGGCCTGTTGGCTTGGCTCGGTGGCCAGCCGAACGTCGCCGCCGCGGTCAAGCGGGCGGCGGGGATCAAGGGCGACCTCGATGCGTTCGGGGCCATGCACTTCCTGGGCGGCCTGCTGACGATCTTGCGCGACAGCGGCCGAGCGGGCCTCGTCCTGGTGCTCGACGAGGCCGAAACGCTCCAGCGCATGCGAGTCGACACGCGCGAGAAGGGCCTCAACGCGCTGCGGCAGGTCCTCGATGAACTCGATGCCGGCCGGTATTCTGGCCTCTATTTGGTCCTGACCGGCACAACGGCTTTCTTTGAGGGACCGCAAGGCGTCAAGCGCCTGCCGCCGCTCGCGCAAAGGCTCCATACCGACTTTGCCACCGATACCAGGTTCGACAACCCGCGCGCCGTGCAGGTGCGGCTGCCGGGCTTTGACCTTGATGCTCTGGGCACCGTAGGGCGCCGGGTGCGCGACCTGTTCGCCGAGCATAGCGCCGAGCAGGGACGCATCCGCCAGGTGGTGGACGACGGCTACGTCGCCGACCTCGCGCGCGGCGTTGCCGGACGCCTCGGCGGACGTGCCGGCGTGGCACCCCGGCTCTACCTGCGCAAGCTCGTCGCCGAGGTGCTCGACCGCGTGGACCAGTTCGCCGACTTCGACCCGCGCCGGCACTACGCGCCGACGGTCGACGAGCGGGAGATGACCAGAGCTGAGCGCGCCGCCGCGGGTGCCACCGATGTCGACGACGTCGAGCTCGAGCCATGAGTGCAGCGTTCGACGCGCTTCACCCCGCGCTGCGCTACCACATGGTCAGCACTCTTGGCTGGACCGACCTGCGGCCTGCGCAGGCTGAGGCCGTCGGGCCGGTGATGGCAGGCGAGGACGCATTGCTGCTGGCTCCAACAGCCGGCGGGAAGACAGAGGCTGCAGTGTTCCCACTGATCTCCCGTATCGCCTTGGCGGGCGGGCTGGGATTATCGGCGGTCTATGTTTGTCCGCTCAAGGCGCTGCTGAACAACCTAGCCCCGCGGCTCGAACGCTACGCCGGCTTTGTCGGCCTGCGCGTCGGGCTGTGGCACGGGGATGTCGGCGAGCCGGCCAGGAGGCGGATGCTGCGAGACCCGCCCGAAATCCTCCTGACCACGCCCGAATCGCTGGAGGCGTTGCTGATCTCGGCGCGCCTCGATCACGAGGGTCTCCTCAGCGGCGTCCGCTCGGTTGTCGTGGACGAGCTCCACGCCTTCGCCGGAGACGACCGAGGCTGGCATCTACTGTTCCTGCTGTCGCGGCTGGAGCGCCTCACGGGACGTCAAATCCAGCGCATCGGCCTCACGGCGACGGTGGGGAACCCTGCCGAGCTGCTCGCCTGGCTGACACTGGGGCGCGGCGGGCGGGTGCTCGGGCCCACGCGCCCCGTGGCAGACGGCGAGGTCACTGCCGATCACGTCGGATCGGTCCGCAACGCAGTCACTGTCATCGCGCGCCTGCACCGCGGGGAACGGCGGCTCGTTTTCGCCAATAGCCGGACGCGCGTCGAAGAGATCGCGGCGGGGCTTAGGGCGATGGACGTCAGGACCTTCGTGTCGCATGCGTCGCTCTCGCTTGATGACCGCCGGCAGGCCGAGGCCGCGTTCGTGGCTGAGCCGGACTGCGTCATCGTGGCGACATCCACGCTCGAGCTCGGCCTGGATGTCGGCGATTTGGACCGGGTCATCCAGGTTGGCGCGCCGCCGAGTGTCGCTTCCTTTCTCCAGCGTATGGGCCGCACGGGACGGCGCAGCGGGACGATGAGGAACTGCCTATTTCTGGCCACCGACGACGACGAACTGCTGACCTGTCTCGCCCTTGCAACCCTCTGGCGGGAGGGAGTGGTTGAAGCGATCCGCGCTCCACCGCGGCCGTCGCACATCTTCGCCCAGCAGGTCATGGCGCTCGTCCTGCAGGAGAAAGGCATCGTACAGGCCGATATCGACCTGTGGCTCGGCGCGGCGATGGACGCGGTGCCGGCGGCAGACCGCCAAGACGTTCTCGCGCACATGCTGGCAAACGGCATCCTCGCCGAGGACATGGGCATTCTCGGCCTCGGACCCGTCGGCGAGCGCGAATTCGGCCGTCGGCACTTCGGCGACCTCGTCGCGGCGTTCAGCCAACCCCTCCTGCTAGCCGTCCGGCACGGGCCACTGGACCTGGGCTCGGTGCACCCGGCCAGCGTCGCGCTGGGCGGCGACGGCGAACCTGCCGTGATCTCGCTTGGCGGGAGAAGTTGGAAGGTCACGGATGTCGACTGGAGACGCCGGACCGTCTCTGTCCTGCCGACCGAAGGCGGCGGGCGTTCGCGCTGGCTTGGCGCTGGGCGCCCGATGTCGAGCGTGGTGGCTAACGCCGTCGAACGCGTGGTGACTGGAACCCTTCCCGGGTGTCGCTTGTCACGGCGAGCTGCGACGGCGCTGGAGCAGATCCGCACGCGTCTTGCGTTCGTGGACGGCGGCGCACTTGCGCTCGTGGCGGACGGCGAAGGGCGTGTTGTGCTGTGGGGGTTCGCTGGCGGCGCTGCGATGGCGTCCATCGCGGCGGGCCTGAGCGGCCTTGGCCTGCGGACGGCAGGCTTTGACGACTTCACCGTTACTGTGCAGACGCGGGACCCAAGCGCGTTGACGTCGGCCATCAATGCGATCGAGCCGAACACGGTACACCCGCGGCTCCCGGACCATATCGAGGAGGCCCTCAAGTTCGGTCTGTGTCTGCCAAAGCCAATCGCATGCGCCATCCTAGCAGGCCGCACCTCCGACCCCGCGGCAGTCGCTGCAGTTTGCCAACGTCCGCGCAGGTTTGTCTCTTGTGCAATCGAAACTTTGAGATCAAAGGGTATTGAACAGAGTGCGCAGCAAAAGCATCGCTCTTTTAATCGGACGCATAGCCTGCCGCTTTGAAGTAGTTTTGGTAATCGGTGGGTTTGAACAGGGCGCATAGGCGTCCGAGTGCTTCAGTGAGGCTGTTGGCAGTCTGGCGGCGGCGGCGCGCAAATGAGCTTTCAGCTTGGCGAACGCCATCTCGATCGGTTGAGGTCGGGCGAGTATTGCGGCAGGAACAGCATGCGCGCGCCGCAGGTGCGGATGGCAGCTTCGGCCTGGGCACTCTTATGGACCGAAAGGGTGTCCAGAATGACGATGTCGCCGGGCCGGAGCGTCGGCACAACTTGCGTACAAACGTAGAGGTCGAAGGCGATGCGGTCCATCGCGCCTGGGATCACCCAGGGTGCGGCCAGGCATCGGTCCGCAACCCGGCGATAAAGATTTGCGTGCCCCATTTGGCAAACGGCGCGCGGGCCTTTAGCCGCCGACCGCGAGCGGCGCGACCCCGCAACTGCGCCATTTTCGTCGAAACCGGTTTTTCATCAATGAACACCAGCCGCGGCAGGTGCTGGCACAGCCAAGGCAGGATCCAGCGAAACCAACGCCGGCGCCGGCGGGCGACGTCGGCGCGTTCGACCTCCTGGGCCGTAAGTGCTTCTTTTATATGTCCAGCCTGCTTTGCAGAGCAGTCGCGACAGCGAGCTCGGCCGCGCCGTCACGCCAAAGCTGCTTTGTAGCCGCTCGACCAACTTCGGCATGGTGGTGTCGGGCGTCGCCTCGACCCAGCCGATCAACGCCGCTTTGAACGGCTCCAACTTGCCCCTGCCGGGTCGGCGGCCCCGCTGACCCGGTGCCGCCGACCCGGTGGCCTGGACGCGCCCGAGCAGTTTGATCGCGGAACTCCCACTCACGCCGAACGGTGACGCTGCCCCACGACGCGACGCGCCGGCCTGCACCGCAGCCACCACTCGGCTGCGCAAATCCATCGAGAGCATCTTCGCCATGGCCATACCTCCAGCCACGATGACTCAGCGCACGCCCGCGTCGGTGAAGCCGACTAGTATTTCACGAGCGGTGCTTTAGTCGTCTCGTTTGTTGACCAGTACAGCTTCGCGGGCATGCTGCGATAGCTCAAAACTAGCGGGACGTGGCGCAACATAAGGGATGTTTGATTGCTGAAATAAGAGACGAAGCGTTCGGGCGATGTCCGTTTCAAAGCGCGCCGCGAGAGCGTTCAAGGTCGGAGATCAGCGTAGAGCAGCCCTCTCGACGTCAGCCGGTCAGTAGCAATCAAGATAGTTGCGCGTCCCCGCAATCCAAACATCAAGACCAAACCAAACACGCTGAGGACACCATAGCGCCTGCGATGTTGAAAGTGAAGTAAAGCAGTTGAACAGCGTGGAATCCAGCGGGCAGTATTCCCAGAGCAAATGAAATACCGCTTAATCATTACTTCGGTCCAGCCGCACCGTCATGCGGACTGTGAAGCCGGTTAGTCCGCAGCCGCAGCCGCCGAGTGCAGCCGGGCTCGCAGCACAGCCCCGAACGACGCCAAAATCCCGCGCGACACCGAATCCGTCATCCAGTCATATTCCGGGTGCCACTGCACCCCCACCGCGAACCCCGGCGCGTTTGCCACCCTAACCGCCTCCACTACGCCATCCGACGCGATTCCCTCCACGACCAGGCCCGGCGCCAGCTGGTCCATGCCCTGATTGTGCAGCGAGTTAATCGCAATCGTCGTCGCACCCGCCACACGGTGCAGCCAACTGCCTGGCACAACGGCCACGGCATGCGCCTTGCCCGTGCGCACCCTCCCATTCGCCTGCAACGGCGTCGAATGATCGATCCGGCCCGGCAAATCTTGCAGCCGCTGGTGCAGCGAGCCGCCAAGCGCCACGTTCAGCTCCTGCATGCCGCGGCAAATCGCCAGCAGCGGCGTGCCGTGCGCGATGGCGGCGCGAATCAGCGGCAAAGTGACGTTGTCGCGCGCCGGGTCCTCGGGGGTGCCATCGGCATGGGGCGGCCCGCCATAGAGACTGGGCTGAACGTTGGATCGGCTGCCAGTGAGGATAATGCCGTCCAAATGCGCGAGCAACGTGTCCACATCCTGCACCACGTCACCGGCTGGAATCAGCAGTGGTACGGCGCCCACCACGTCGATCGCCGCCCGGACATAGGTATCGGACGCCGCATGGTTCGGCATGGCGAATGTGCTGAACAGCTTTGTGCAGCACGAAATCCCAACAACTGGCTTCATGCTACCATAATGGTCAGTCAACGCGGCATTTTGAAGTCATTTTTAGCCTGCGACCCTGATAGGCCGTCGGGGACGTGGGTCGCCAGGCCAAATCCCGATTGCGACCGTCCTGCACAGCGAATCGCTAGATCAGATACGGCTAGTTGGGGCCACCCAAGCTTTTGGGATCGACATAGCTGAATAGGGACTGCTCGAACGTGCCGCCGAACTGCACGTCATAGAGGCTCACCCGGGTTTCGCGGCGCTGCGCGTCCACCACAATCCAGGACCGCAGCGCCAGCGGGTGGTCGGCGAATACCAGCGTCAGGTTGCCCTCGCCGGGCGTGGCCGTGCGATACAGCGTGACCTGCAATTGGCCCGGATAGCGCACCACCTGCTGCAGCGTCACTCCGCCGCCAACAAGCTTGACCGGGTCTTGCAGCAGCAGCCCGACCGGCGTGCGGCCAAGCGGGATGTTGCTGGTCTGGTTGAGCTGCGAATCGTGGAACACCAGCAGGCCATAGCCCGCAACCAGCAGAAAGGGGGAGGGTGGATCATACTGGAACCGCATGCGGCCCGGCCGCTGCAGCCACACAGTGCCGCCGCTGGTCTGCCCATCCGGGGCAATTTGCTCGAATCGAGCCTTAAGGCTGTGCAGGTTGTTCAGATAGGCCTCGACCCGCGCGACGTCCGCCTCGTCCTGGGAGGTGAGCACAGCCGGCTCGGCGTGCGCCGCGAGCGGAAGCAAGGCCGCAGCAAGCACAGTACGACGCGCGAGCATCGGTCAGCACCTTCTTCGTCGTTACAGCGGAGGCGCGTCGTCGGGCTTCAGCCCGGCCGCAGCGGCGACTTCGGCGGCAAAGTCTCCGCCCACGGGCTTATCGATTCCCTCGCCCAGGCCAAACCGGACAAACCCAGTGATGGCGGCGCCAGCCTTCTTGGCCACTGCCTTCACCCGGCTCTCGCCGTCATGCACCCAGACCTGCTCCAGCAACACCACCTCCTCGTAGTATTTGCGGATCCGTCCCATCACCATTTTCTCGATGATGTCCTCAGGCTTGCCGGAGGCGCGGGCCTGCTCACTCAGCACGCTCTTTTCTCGCTCCAGCGCCGCGGGGTCGACGTCGGCGATGTCGAGCGCCGCTGGCTGCAACGCGGTCACGTGCATGCCTACCTGATGGCCGAGCAGTTCCAGCGCATCAATCTCGCTCGCCCCCTCGACCGCCACCAGCACGCCGATCTTGCCCAAGCCCGGCTTGAGTGCCTGGTGGACGTAGCTGGCCACCACGCCGGAGCCGACCGTCAGCACGCGGGCGCGCCGGATGGTCATGTTCTCACCGATAGTGGCGACAAGCTGAGTCAGTTCCTCGGCCACGCTGCGGCTGGTGCCGGGGAAGGGCGCCGCCTTCAAAGCTTCGATGTCCTCGCCCACGTCTAGCGCCAGGCGAGCCATGGCGGCGACAAAATGCTGGAACGTCTCGTTACGGGCCACGAAGTCGGTTTCGGCGTTCACCTCTACGATGGCGCCCTGGCCCGGCGCGGTGGCCACGCCCACCAGGCCCTCCGCCGCCACCCGGCCGCTCTTCTTGGCCGCCGCCGAAAGCCCTTTCTTGCGCAGCCAATCGACTGCAGCCTCCAGGTCGCCACTGGTCTCCGACAGCGCCCGCTTGCAGTCCATCATCCCGGCGCCGGTCTTCTCGCGAAGCTCCTTCACCAGGGCGGCGGTGATTTCGGCCATGTCTCGTCTCCCGGGTTAGGCGGTGGGTTGCTCGGCCAGCGCGTCCGGCACGGCGCCGAGCGGCAGGTCCTCGTCGGCACCGACGTCGCGCCCCGACGCGGCCATCTCGGCGCTGATCCCGTCTAGCACGGCGCCCGCGATCAGGTCGCAATACAGGGTGATGGCGCGCAGCGCGTCGTCGTTGCCCGGGATCGGGTAGGTCACCCCAGTGGGATCGGAGTTGCTGTCCAGCACGGCGATGACAGGGATGCCGAGCTTGTTGGCCTCTTCGACCGCCAGCTTTTCCTTATTGGTGTCAATGATGAAGAGGATGTCCGGCAGGCCGCCCATCTCCTTGATGCCACCCAGCGCGCGCTCGAGCTTGTCGCTGTCGCGGGTGATGTCGAGCACCTCCTTCTTGGTCAGCCCCTCGACATTGCCGCCCAGCAATTCCTCGATCTGGCGCAATCGCTTGATGCTGCCGGTGATGGTCTTCCAGTTGGTCAGCATGCCGCCGAGCCAACGGTGGTTCACGTAATACTGGCCGCAGCGGCGGGCGGCGTCCGCCACATGCTCGGCAGCGGCGCGCTTGGTGCCGACGAACAGCACGCGGCCGCCATTGGCGGTGATGTCCCGCACGGCGCGCAAGGCGCGGTCCAGCATGGGGACCGTTTGCTGCAGGTCGATAATATGGACCTGATTGCGGACGCCGAACAGATAGGGCGCCATCCGTGGGTTCCAGCGCCGGGTGTGGTGGCCGAAATGGACGCCTGCTTCAAGCAGTTGGCGCAAAGTGAAATCTGGCATTGCCATGGGTGTGGATACTTCCTTGGTCCGGTTGAGCCTCCGCGGGGCCGAGCCTTGCGGCACCGGGTCCGGCCATAGAGCCAGGAAGGCGCCCCGCGTGTGAATTATCGCCGCGCTATGGGCGCGGGCGACGAGCGGCATATGGCGGAAACCAGACGCGGTGACAAGGCATGGCTGGAACACCTTAGCCTCAGCCTCGTTGGGGACTGCTGATTGCCACGGAGGCTGCCGTTGTTCCGCACCGCCTTTGCCGCTGCCTTGCTCGCGGTTCCGCTGGCCGCCCAGGCTGGCGCCTCGCCGACACCCGGGCCGACCTCTGCGCCAGCCAGAGCCCAAGCCCAGACAACCAAGCCGTCATCTTCCCCGAAGCTGGAGCTTCCAAGCCGGGCGCGCACAGCCCCGCCGGTCGCCCCGGTTCCGGCGGCACCGGGCGCCGCGGCCAACGGCAGCGCGCCAGCGGAGGTCGTGTCGCCAAAATAATGGATGGCCGCTTAACCGGGCGTTAACCCAGTCGGGCGATGATCACCGCCATGATCTCGCCCTCCAGCCTTTCCGCCTTCTCCGCCGCCAACGGCATTTCGCCCGCAATCCGCGTGGCCGCGCCCAGCGCCGCCCGCGCCCCAAGTGTGGAGGCCGTGCAGAAGACGCTGCAGCCCGCACCTTCGGGCACGCCGCCGTCCCGCGCGACGCCACGGGGGTCGTTGCTCGATTTATCGGTTTAATCCAGTCGCAAATGGCTGCGATGTCTTCGCCTGGGGCTTGATCCAGCGGCCCACTCGCTCCACGCTCGGCCATGGCCACGTTCGAGCGCAGAATCCCGGACGGTGACGACAAAGAGCGGGACGTCTGCTCTAGTTGCGGTTTCGTGGCCTATCAAAACCCCAAGGTTATCGTCGGCTCCGTCGTGGCCGAGGCGGACCGTGTGCTGCTCTGCCGCCGCGCCATTGAGCCCCGCACTGGGTTCTGGACCCTCCCGTCCGGCTTCCTGGAGGTGGGAGAGACCACGGCTGAGGGCGCCCGCCGGGAAGCCATGGAGGAAGCCGGCGCCGATATCGCCCTTGATGGCGTGCTGGCTTTGTTCGACGTCACCCGGATCGGGCAGTTCCAAATCCTCTATCGCGCCCGCCTCGCCAAACCCGGGATCGCGCCCGGCATCGAAAGCCTGGAAGCGCGGATGTTTGCCTGGGACGACATTCCTTGGGCCAAGCTCGCCTTCCCCACGGTTCATTGGGGGCTGCACGCCTGGCGGGATGCTGGGCCTGGCGCGCTGGGCGCCCCCGTCGGCAACCCGGCGGAAGACCGCCGGGGCACCAGCCGCATCGACTCGGCGGTGGCGCTGTGAGGCGGCTTCTGATTACGTCCGCGGCCACCCTGCTGCTTTCAGCCGCCGGGCCAAGCAAGTCGTTCCTAACAGTGACGCCCTTGCCGGACTTCGGCAGCACGGTCACGAGGCCGGGCAAAAGCGCCGCGCCGCAAAATGGGGATTTCACCACCGCGCCCACCCCGAACCAGGACATTGTGCCGCCTACGCCCTCAAAGCAGTCGCAGGATGCTTCGCTGTCGCCCGGCTTCTTCACCCGCAAAAACCAGACGCAGGGCGACGGCTATCTGCCGTCCTCCTCGCTCCAAGCCGAGACCAACAGCAAGGCAAAACCGGGCGCCGGGATCAATCTCAGCATGCCGCTGCAATAGGGCTTGCTTCGCGCCCTCACTGTCCTGGTGCTCTGCCAATTCGCCGGTGAGTTGTTGGCGCGCGGCATTGGGCTGCCCCTGCCGGGCGCTGTGGTGGGACTGGCGCTGCTCCTGCTCATCCTCGTCGTCCGCAACGGGCCCGACCCGGCGTTACGGGACACCTCGAACGGCTTGCTGCGGCACCTCTCGCTGCTATTTGTGCCCGCGGGCGTCGGGATTGTGAACGAACTCGATACCCTGGCACGCAATTGGGCGCCGATCCTGGTGGCAATCGTCGTCTCGACCATCCTCACCTTGGCGGTGACCGGTTGGCTGATGCAACGGCTGCTGTGCGGGGCCGATGAATGAACCATGTCGCGCAGCTCTGGGTGTATCTGCAAACCACCCCGTTGCTGGGCCTGGTCGCAACGCTGCTGGCCTGGGAGCTGGCGAGCCAGATCAGCCGGTTGTGCCGGGGCCATGTGCTGGCCAATCCGATGCTGCTCAGCATTGTCATTCTCGTCGGGCTGCTGCTGGCCACCGGCACGCCGTACCGCGTGTATTTCGAAGGCGGCCAGTACGTGCAGTTCCTGCTCGGCCCGGCGACGGTGGCGCTCGCGGTCCCGATGCATGCCAATCTCCGGCGCATCCGCCGGTCCGCCGCCGCCATCGTGCCCGCTCTGCTCGCCGGCTCGACGGTGGGCGCGGTGAGCGCCGTACTGGTGGCCCGTGTCATGGGGGCTTCGCGCCCGGTGGTGCTAGCGTTGGCGCCGAAATCGGTCACCACGCCGATTGCGATGGGAGTGGCGGAGCAAATCGGCGCGCCGCCGTCGCTCACGGCGACCTTCGTGCTGATGACCGGACTGGTCGCGGTGATAGCCGGGCCCGGTGTGATGCGCCTCCTGCGCGTGCTGGACCTGCGGGCGCAGGGCCTGGCGGGGGGTACCGCTGGACATGGGCTGGCCACAGCCCGGCTGCTTTTGATGGGGGAGATGGCGGGTGCGTTCGGCGGGCTCGCGATCGGGTTAAATGGCTTGTTCGTCCCGATCATGGTGCCGATCCTGGCCAGCTTCTTGTAACCCCTCCCTCACGGATGGCAGGTCAGCGACCGACAGGTTCAGGAGGACGCCGGCGGAGCCTGACGCTCCCGCAACACGCGATGCCTCCCCGCTAAGAGCTTCAGCCAACCCAATGCGGGCGCGCTCCCAGGCGGCCATGGCCTCGTCCATCAGCCGGCCGCCCGCGTCAGTAAGGACCAGGCGCTTGCCGCTCCGGCCCCGCCCCCCATAATCGCGTACGAGGGAGCTGCGCCATGCCGGCCTATGTCCACGTCAATCTGCGTGTCAAAGATCCAGCCAAGCAAGCCGCATTGGCGCCGCGCTTTCAGGCAGCGTTACAGGCAGCGGGAGGCCGCATCCTCCACTTTGGGCCGGTGGTCCAGCTGCTGGAAGGGGACGTGACGCCACTGCCTATGGCAGGCATCTTCGAGTTTGCGACCCGCGCCGACGCGCTGGCGTTTTATCAGTCATCGGAGTACGCGCCGATCAAGATCGAGCGTGATGCGGCGCAGGAAGCGCGCATGTTTGTTGTCGATGCCGGCTAAAGAGTTCCAAAACAGCGACCGTCCAGCCACCTGGCCCCGACTGACGCGCCGGTTGTTTCTCGATTTCCAATCCTTTCGGAAAGCTGGCCTCCTGCGGCATCGGCACGAGGGAACTTCCATTGCCGCGACCGCCGAGAGCCGCGCAATAAGGGAAAGTCGCACTGGATTCCAGATGCAGACACCACCCCAACCACTTGCCGCTCGAAACGGTGCCCCGCCGTGCTGCTTACTCCCAGATCACCGACGCCTTAGCCGAAGCCATGGCGGGAGCCGTGCCGCGAGCGGAGACCTTGGCGCGCCTCGGACCGGCTATGAGCGCTGCCAAGCGGCGCGCGGCGTGGCCAGCATGAACCATCATGCAACCGCGGGTGAGGCGGCCGAACGCCTGTTGGGGGAACTCGCCAAGCGGCTGGACGACCCAGCGCTGGCCGACGATCTGGAAGCCCTCCTCATGGGGGAGGTGGTCCGGCGCATCTGCCGGGACCTGGGCCAGGTCGCGGCCGCCCTCCCTTGGCTCGCCCAGCGCGAAGACACTGGCCGCGTCCCCATGCCTCGCCGCATCGGGTCGGGGTAACAACCTCTCAACCCCCCAGCATCGTCACTGCGAACGCCGGCCTCACCCCGCGCTGAGCAAGCCAGCCAGCACACTGCAAACCCGCTCCGCATCCGCCAAGGCTAAATCCGGGTGGATCGGCAACGCCATGATCCGCGTCGCCAAGTCCTCCGACACCGGCAGCGAAGCGCCATCATGGCTGGCAGCATAAGCCGGCTGGTGATGCAGCGAACGCGGGTAGTACACCGCCGTCGGCACACCTTCCGCGCGCAGCCCGGCCTGCACCCGGTCCCGCGTGGCGCCGTCGGGCAGTAACACCGCATACACCGCCCAGGCAATGCTGGAGTCCGGCACCCGCGCCGGCACCTGCAGCACATTGCCGAGCCCGCGGTCATAAACCTGTGCCACCTGCTCCCGCGCGGCCAGCTCCGCCTCGAACACGTCCAGCTTGGCCAGCAACACGGCGGCCTGCAGCGTATCCAACCGGCCGTTCATCCCCGTGCGCAACACCTCGTAGCGGGTGGTGCCCTCGCCATGGCTGCGCAACGAGCGGTATAGCGCCGCCCGCTCGGCCGAATCGGTCAGCAACGCGCCGCCATCGCCATACCCGCCCAAAGGCTTGGATGGGAAGAAGCTCACCGCCGTCGCGTCCGCCTCGCGGCCCAGCTTGCGGCCGTGCAGGCTGGCGCCGAAGCTTTGCGCGCAATCATCCAGGGTAAACAGGCCTTCTGCCGCCGCCACGGCCCGCAACTCTGGCCACGGCGCAGGCTGGCCGAACAGATCCACCCCGATCAGCGCGCGCGGCCGCAGCCGCCCGTCCGCTCGCACGCCGCGGACCCGCTCCGCCAGATGCGCCGGGTCGATCTGGAACGTCGCCGGGTCCACGTCGACAAACACGGGGGTGGCGCCCAACACCAGCGGCACCTCGGCGGTGGCGGTGTAGGTGAAGGCGGGCAGGAACACCGCATCGCCGGGGCCGACGCCCTCGGCCATCATCGCGATTTGCAATGCGTCCGTGCCGGAGCTGACCGCAACGCAGTGCGCCGCACCGCAATAATCGGCCAAATGATTCTCCAGCTCCGGCACTTCCGGGCCCAGAATGAATTGGCAGTGTGCCAGCACCGCCTCCAGCCGCCGGCGCAGCTCGGGAGCGATTCGGGCTTGCTGGGCCTTCAGGTCGAGAAAGGGGATCAAACTGGGCTCCTCGCAGGCAAAGCGGGCTCGCCGCCGGTAATCGGGTCGAACTCCGGCACCATCCGGCGCAACAGGGTGCGGGCAGTGTCGGCATCGCCGCTGCGGCACGCCTGAGCGATCTCGGCTGTGGCCCGGCGCACCGCGCTCAGTTCGGCCGTGCGCGGCGTGGCCATCAGCAGGCCGGGATGCCCGGTCGGGACAGGGGGTTCCTGGCCGTGAAACAACTCCTCAAACAGCTTCTCGCCGGGCCTGAGCCCGGTGAACTCCACCCTCACATCCACATCGGGGCGCAGCCCGGCAAGGCGGATCATCTGCCGCGCCAGCTCCACGATCTTCACCGGCTTGCCCATGTCCAGCACGAAGATGCCCCCTTCCGAGACTGCGTTCTCTTCCAACCCCACCACCGTCGCCTGCAGCACCAGCGCCACCGCCTCGCGCACGGTCATGAAGTAGCGCTGCATGTCGGGGTGGGTCACGGTCAGCGGGCCGCCGCGGGCAAGCTGGCGGCGGAACAGCGGCACCACGCTGCCGGTCGAACCCAGCACGTTGCCGAAGCGGACGGTGACGCAGCGCATTCCGCCCGTCTCCCGCGCCCGGTCGTCCAGCGCCTGGCAATACATCTCGGCAAGCCGCTTGCTGGCCCCCATCAGGCTGCTCGGGTTAACCGCTTTGTCGGTGGAGATCAGCACTGTAGCCGCCGCTCCAGCCGCTGCCGCGGCATCCACCACCACGCGGGTGCCGCAGGCATTGGTCAGCAATCCTTCCAGTGGATTGGCTTCGACCATCGGCACGTGTTTCAGCGCGGCAGCATGAAACACCAGTTCGGGCTGGGCCGCCTCGAACGCGGCGCGGATGCGCGGCTCATCCCGCACGTCGGCGATGACTGCGTTGCGCCGCACGCCCGGCAACAGCTCGGCCAATTCGAGGTCGATCTGCCACAATGCGTATTCGCCGTTGTCCAGCAGGGTGAGCTCGGCCGGGCCGAGGGCTGCGATTTGCCGCGCCAGCTCCGAACCGATTGTGCCGCCCGCGCCCGTCACCAGCACGCGGCGGCCGCTGACCAGGCGGGCCATCGCCTCCCGGTCCAGCCGCACCTGCGGGCGGTTGAGCAGGTCCTCCAGCGCGACCGGCTTAAGCTCGATCTCGCCTGCTTCGCGCAACTCGGTCGGGTGCGGCGCCTGGCGCACGGGGATGCCCTGCCGCTGCGCCTCCTCCAACAGGTAGGCCAAGCGGGACCCGGCGAGTCGCGGCTCGGTCACCACCAGCGCGTCCGGCAGGCGGTCGCGGGCGGACAGCCGGGCCAACACCCGCCGCAGGTCCGACACGCCGCCCAAGATTGGGTGGCCCTGCATGCGGCGCCCGGTCTGGTGCCGCCCCAGGGAGAGCAGGCCGGCTACGCGCAAGCGCCGGTCTCCGCTCAGCGCGCGCAGGAAGCTGTCGGCGCCGTCGCCTGCGCCGACCAGTAGCACGGTTTGGATCGCCGGGCCGCAGGCAGCACGCGGCCGGGCCTTGGACAGCCGGTAGAGCACGCGGGGCGCGCCGAGGAAGGCCAGCAGGGTCAGCGCATGCACCACTGGGAAGGTGGGGGTGGGGAGCGGGTAGCCGGTCACCGTCCACAACAGAGCAAACAGGGCGGCGCACAGCACGCTGCCGCCGGCCACGCCGACCAGGTCCTCCATGCCGGAGAACCGCCAATATTGCTGCGACAGCCGGAACGGCAGCCCGCCCAGCAGCAGCGTGATCACCCCGCCGGCAACAAACCAAAGCGGATGCAGGAAGCCGCCATGCGGGTCCGCCACCCAGCGCGCCAGCACGGAGGCGACCGCCGCCAACCCGCCATCGAGCGCCACGTTCATCAGGATGCGGTTGACGGAGCGTTGCGAGGCCATGCCGCCCCCCCTATAGCGCACGCGGCCCAGCGGGTCAGTCCCCCTTCCCGGAGCTTCCTGTTGACCGTCTACGCCGTCGCCACCCACCTCGCCTTCGTTACCTGCCTGGCGCTGCTTTCTGCCGCGGCGGTGTGGGGGATGACGCGTGTGGGCGCCATCGACACGCCGGGCGCGCGCAGCAGCCACAGCCGGCCGACCCCCAAAGGCGGCGGCGTGGGCATCGTGCTCGCGTTCCTGGTGGGCGTTGCCGTGCTGTATCGCTATGCCGAGTTCAGCCGCATTGCCGACCCGTATTTCCGCGCGGTGATCCTCGCGGCCGCCGGGATCGCGGTCGTCGCCTTCCTGGACGACCTGCTCTACTGGCCCGCCTCGGTGAAGCTGTTGGCGCAGGTCGCTGCGGCTCTGCTGGCGGTGCTGGGCGGGTTGAGCCTGCCTTCCGTGAGCTTGCCCGGTCTTGGCGTCGTCCCGCTCGGCTGGTTCGGCCCGGTGGTCACCGTGGCCTGGATCGTCGCCGCCACCAACGCGGTGAACTTCATGGATGGGCTGAACGGCCTGGCCTCCGGCGTGTCCGCCATCGCCTGCGTCGCCCTGGCCGCGTTCGGCGCCTGGCTCGGCGCATCGTTCGTGTATTTCGCCGCGCTGATCCTATTGGCCGGCATTCTGGGCTTCATGCCGTTCAACTTCCCCCACGCCCGCATCTTCATGGGCGACGTTGGCAGTCAGTTCTGCGGCTTCCTGCTCGCTGTGCTGGCGATCACCGCCGGGCGGTTCGAAGCTGTGGCGCTCTCGGTGGCCCTGGTGCCGATGTTGCTGGCCGGGCTGTTGTTCGATGTGGCGCTGACGCTGGTGCGCCGGGCCCTCGCCGGGGAGCGGCTGGCCCAGGCGCATCGCAGCCACCTGTATCAGTTGGCCCATCGCAGCGGCCTGCCGGCGATAGCGGTCACGCTCGTCCATTGGGGGTTTGCGGCGTGGGGTGGGGTTTGCTGCGTGCTGTTCCTGCTGGCAGCGCCCGTGTGGAAGCCGCTTTGGCTGCTGGCGGTGCTGCCGCCGCAATTCGCCTGGTGGGCTTATGTCGACCGGCTCACGGCGCGCGCAGGCCTGGCACGCCCGTTGCTGCGGCTGCGCCAGCGGGCCGGGCGGCTGGACTAGGCCATGACCTCAATGGGCCATCCTAAACTGTCCAGATGCCGAGCCATAGCGGATGGACTGAGTTGCATTGCCCGCATCGCCCAAGTGCCTTTCGAGCTACGCTTGGTGAGCGCCCCAAACCATCTCCTCCGTCCAACCGAGCGAGTTGAACTCCTCCGTCCGCAACCCGGCTTCGCCAATCGAGAAGAACTCGTCGAGCTGAGGCGGCCGCACCGAGGTGTCGCTGAGCATTGCATGAGCTTGACCACGATGGTGGATTTGATGCTGGAACAGGTGCAGCAACAGTCGGTCCATCCGCTCATGTTGCACGCGGGTCGCGCGGTGCAGCGCGACGGTTCGAGGGATCGTCGTCTCATCCAGGCTGCTGACGACAGCGAGCAGTCGCCGGTCTATGTCGGCTTGCGCTTGACTGAGGGCTGCGACGGTTTGGCACGGCTCGCGGTCGGCCCAGGCGGCCAGCCCGAGCGTGCCTCCCTCCATCGCGTCCACGACGAATCGGTCGACGACCAGGATGTGGTTGAGTGTCGCGCGTAGGCTTGGGAAAAAGCCTGGCCGCCGGGCGATGAACTCCTCCTGTGACAACGTAGCGCAGACGGTGAGCAGGCGGTGGTTCGCCCAGGCATTGTTGTAGGCCATCGCTCGGAAGGGAAGCACAGTATCCATTGGCATGGCCGAAACTCCCTGTTGCGTTTCACCAGTGCTGTTGGCGGGGTTGTGACCTCAAGCTTTGCGGGCCCGGGCTGCTTGCTGCAAGGCAATTTCATCCATGGCAGCCTGGCTGCGCCTCCCGGCCCCCACCGCCGCCTCCGCCTCACGCCGCTCCTTGAACGCCTCAGCCGCTTCAGCCGCCGCCCGCGCCGCGCTCAAGCCGGCTCGCGCCCGCGCAACCTCCAGCAACGTTTGCTCATGCACAGCGCGCGTCCGCACCGCGATGGCTCGGCCGGTCGGCAGCCAGCGGGCAAACGCCTCCACCGCGCCATCGTCCGAATTCAGATCAGCGGCGATCTCGCCCTCGATGCCGATCTGCGCCTCGGCAGCTTCGGCTTCGACGCGTGCCGCGTCTTCCGTGCCCAGCGCTTCGGCCAGCGCGCGCTTGGCCTCGTCCATCGCCAGCTTGCGGATGCGCATCACGGTTTGTAGGGCGTCAGACATTGGCCGGCAGCTCCATCGCTTGCGCCAGCGCGGCGAAGCTGCCCGCCAGGGTGTTCGGCTCGTCGCGGCCTTGATTGAGCATGCGCTCGATTTGCGGCGCCAACGCCACTGCTTCGTCAATTGCCGGGTCCGCGCCGCGCTTGTAAGCGCCAAGGCGCACCAAATCCGCCATCTCGGCATAGGTTGCGAGCAGGGCGCGGCCCTTGCGCACCAAGTCCCGCTCCGATGGCTGCAGGCATCCCGGCACGGTGCGCGATAAGCTGCGCAACACGTCAATCGCTGGGTATCGGCCGGCCTCGCCAATGCGCCGATCCATCACGACATGCCCATCCAGGATGCCGCGCACCGCATCGGCGATCGGCTCATTATGGTCATCACCTTCCACCAAAACAGTAAAGAAAGCGGTAATTTGCCCGGCGCCGCCCTCCCGCTCCAGCCCGGGGCCGGCCCGTTCCAGCAGCCGGGGCAGCTCGGCGAACACGCTGGGAGGATAACCGCGGGTCGCCGGCGGCTCGCCGGCGGAGAGCCCGATCTCGCGCAACGCCAGGCAGAACCGCGTCACGCTGTCCATCAGCAGCAGCACGGATTTGCCCTGGTCGCGGAAATGCTCAGCCACCGTCATCGCGGCGTAGGCAGCTTCTCGCCGCATCAGCGGCGGCGTGTCGGACGTCGCCGTTACGACCACGGAGCGCGCCAGGCCTTCGGGGCCGAGATCGTCTTCGAGGAATTCGCGCACCTCGCGTCCGCGCTCGCCGACCAGCGCCAGCACCGCGACGTCGCAGGCGGTGTAGCGCGCCAGCATGGAGAGCAAGGTGGATTTGCCCACCCCGGAGCCGGCGAACAGACCCAAGCGCTGACCGGCGCGGCAGGTGGCGAAGGCGTTCAGCGCCGTCACCCCGAGGTCGATTCGTTCGCCCAGGCGCGCCCGCCTGGCCGCATCGGGCGGCCCGACCCGCACGGAGCGCGCCAGTTCTCCCCGGGGTAAGGCGCCAAGCCCATCGAGCGGGGTCCCGACCGGATCGATCACCCGGCCAAGCCAAGCATCGCACGGGGACAGGGTGGCGCGATTGCCGATCCGGCGATCGCCGAGCCGCAGCGGCATCCGCGCTGGGCTGCCGGGACCGATTCCGTCGAGTGCTGCAAACGCCATGGCACGTGCGGATTGCCCGGCGAACCCCACTACCTCGGCCGGAACGCTCGCACCCTGCCGGGTCGCAAGCACCATTCGGTCGCCCACGCTCAGCAACGGGGCGAGCCCGGCGACATCGACAGATAGGCCGGAAATGTTGGCAACCCGGCCTGCGACTTCGGCCGCGTTGACGCGTGACAACGCCGCTTCCGCCTGCGCCAAGCGCGCCAGCAAGGAGTTTTGATGCAATTTAGAGACTATTCACAATAAGTGTCGCAATCTTCACAGTTCAGACATCCTCTTGAGCCGACTTCAACCTTCGCTCGATTTTTACACGCTAAAGATGAATTTTCTGTAGCCATACACACGTATGAGTGGTAGACATGAACACGTTGGTAACCAGGAGTGCAACCGATGCGTGTTCTTCTCGTCGAGGATGATCTGATCGCCGCCCGCGGCATCGCCCTCATGCTGAAATCCGGTGGCTTGATCGTCGACACCACCGACACGGGCGAGGAAGCCCTCGAACTCGTGCGCCACTACGACTACGACGTCGTCATTCTCGACCTGATGCTGCCGGACATGGAAGGCTATGAGGTTGTGCGCCGGATGCGCGCCGCGCGGCTGGAAACCCCGGTGCTGATCCTTTCCGGCCTGTCTCGCCCCGCTGCCAAGGTAAAGGGCTTCGGCATGGGCGCCGACGACTTCATTTCCAAGCCGTTCGACAAGGCCGAGCTGGTGGCCCGGATGCAAGCGGTGGTGCGCCGGAGCAAGGGCTACAGCCAGCCCACCTTGCGCGTCGGCACGCTTCAGTTGAACCTCGACAGCCGCGAAGTTTTGGTGGCCGGCGCGCAGGTGCATCTAACCGGCAAGGAGTACTCCATTCTTGAACTCCTGGTCCTGCGCAAAGGCATGGTGCTCACCAAGGAGGCGTTCCTGAACCACCTTTACGGCGGCATGGATGAACCAGAGATGAAGATCATCGATGTTTTCATCTGCAAGCTGCGCAAGAAGCTCGCCATTGCTGGCGCCGGCAACTTGATCGGCACCGTCTGGGGCCGTGGCTACATGATGCGCGACCCGTCGGCGGAGAAGCCGTTTGCCGGCAGCGCGCCCCTGCTGGACGCGCCCGAGGTTCGGCAGCATGCGCTTTCCGCCGCCTAGCCCTTACCGCACCCGTCCGGTGGCATTAGCACTCCTCCAACGCCACCGGACGGACCCGCTTGATCAGCCCCCGCTTGATCAGCCCCCGCTTGATCAGCCTTGGTCAGGCACGGCCGCAGAGGGGGAGACGGCCACGAACGCCGCCTCGCCGTCGCGCATGATCCGCAGCGCCGCTGCCTTGCCGCCGGAAGTCGCCTGGCGGATCGCGGACACCGCCTCAGACGGCGTCGACACGGACTTATCGCCTACACCCATCACGACATCGCCCTGCTGCAAGCCAGCCTGCTCGGCGGGAGATCCCGGCCGCACCTGCGCAATCACCGCACCTCTGGTTTGATCCGGCAGGTTCAGTTGCGAGCGCATGTCCGGCGTTAGCGGCGCCAGAGCCAGTCCAATGCCTTTCTGCTGGTTCGGCGACGTCGCGTTCTCATTGTCGGCCGGCAGCGAGGCAACTGCGACCTGCACGTCCTTGCTGTCGCCATTGCGCATCAAAGTCAGCTTTGCGTCACCGCCGGGTTGCACCGCGGCCACGTCCACCGCCAACTCGCGGGGATCACCGACCTTCTTGCCATTGACCTGCTCGATCACATCGCCCGGCTGCAACCCCGCGCGGGACGCCGGGCTATCCGGCTCCACGCTAGCGACCAGCGCACCGCCGCGCTTCGGCAGGTGCAGGGCGGCGCGCATGGGCCCGCTGATCGCCTGCGCCTGCACGCCGAGGTAGCCGCGGGTGACATGGCCGTTCTTCTCCAAGTCCGCCACGATGGTTCGAACCGTGTCGGAGGGGATGGCAAAACCGATCCCGACGCTACCGCCGCTCGGCGACAGGATGGCTGTGTTCACGCCCACCACTTTGCCGTCCTGGGTGAACAGCGGGCCGCCCGAGTTGCCCTGGTTGATCGGCGCATCCACCTGGATGAACGAATCGTAGGGGCCGGAGCCGATGTCGCGCCCACTGGCGGAGACGATGCCTGCCGTGACGCTGCCGCCGAGGCCGAACGGGTTGCCCATGGCGACCACCCATTGGCCGGGCTTGACGTCGTTCGAGTCGCCCAACTGGATGAAGGGCAGGGAATGCCCGGCATCCACTTTCAGCACGGCGAGGTCGGTGCCACGGTCATGGCCCACAATCTTGGCGGGCAGCGTGGTGCCGTCATCGAGCGTGACGCTGACCGATCGTGCGTTGCGGATGACATGGTTGTTGGTGACAATGGTGCCGTTGGCATCAATGATGAAGCCCGAGCCGCGCGCCTCGACCGCCTGGCCGCGCTCGTCGCCGCCTGGGTGGCCGAAGCCCGGCAACATTGGAATGTCCTCAGCGGTGTCCTGATCCGGGCGCAGCTTGGTGGTGATGGAGACCACCGCTGGCCGGACCTGGGTGACTAAGTCGGAGAAATCCGGGATGAGATGCGGCGTGGCGGTGGGCTGGATCGCGCCAGAGGGCTGCTGGGTGGCCGACGTGGTCGCGGGCGCCGTTTGTGCATGCCCGTAATCGGCCACCGCGTAGCCGCCGAGTGCAGTGCCGGCCAAGAAGAGCACCGCGAGCCCTTGCCTGGCACGGCGGCGCAGCAACAATTGTGTGGACTGCATGATTTGATCCTTTCCAATACGCGGGGATGCGGCGAGCATCTTTGCAACCAACCTAATGGCGCCGCCGAACGTTGCCCTGTCGCACGTGTGAAAACTCGGACAGATGGCTGAGATGCAAGGTTTGGGGACTGGAGCTTCTAAACAAAGGTGCAAGCAACATGGCTCCGAGCCGGCTGACCGAATTCACCACGCTCACCTTTGACTGCTACGGCACTCTGATTGATTGGGAGAGCGGCATCATGGCGGCGCTGCAGCCGCTGCTCGCCGCGACGGGCTCGCCGCTCCCCCGCGAGGCAGTACTCGCCCTGTTTGCCAGCCAGGAGTCGGAGCAGCAAAGGCGCATGCCGGGCATGCTCTATCCGGACATACTGGCGGAGGTGCATCGCCAGATGGCCAAGCGGCTCGGAGTGGGGATGACGCAAGCCGATCACCACCGGTTCGGCGCCTCGGTGCCGGACTGGCCCGCTTTTGCCGATTCCGCGGCAAGCCTGCAGTATTTCAAGACGTCCTACCGGCTCGTGATTCTGTCCAACGTCGATCGAGCGAGCTTTGCCGCCAGCAACGAACGCCTTGGCGTCGAGTTTGACGCAGTCTACACGGCGCAGGACATTGGCAGCTACAAGCCGGATCCGAGCAATTTCCGCTACTTGCTTGCCCGTCTCGACGAGCACGGCACGGCCCCAGCCAGCATCCTGCACACTGCGCAGAGCCTGTTTCACGACCACGTGCCGGCGCAGCAGATTGGCTTGCGCACTGCCTGGATTGATCGCCGGGCAGGCGCGTCCGGCGGGGGCGCCACCATGCCGGTGCCCAATGGCTCCCAGTGGGACTTCCGTTTCCCGAGCCTGGCAGACATGGTGAAAGCGCATCAGCAAGACAGCCGGGCGTGATGCGATCAGTCAGCCGGTTGCAGCAGGAGGACACAAGCCATGCAGATCGCCGTCATCGGCGCGGGACTGATCGGGCGCGCCTGGGCCATCGTGTTCGCCCGCGCTGGCAACGAGGTGGCAATGTGGGACCCGGCACCCGGGACGGTAGACGCGGCTAAGAGCACGATTGCCGACCGCCTGAAGGAACTGCACGAGGCCGGGTTGCTGACCGACCCGCCGGAGACGGTGCTCGCTCGCGTGAGGGCGGCCGGCAGCCTTGCCGCCGCCGTGCACATAGCTGACTACGTGCAGGAAAACGGGCCGGAACGCGTCGCGGACAAACGGGCGCTGTTCGCCATGCTGGATGCGGAGGCGCCGGCGGACGCGATCCTCGCCAGCTCGACCAGCGGTATTCCCTGCAGCGAGTTCACCGAGGACCTGCCCAGCCGCGGCCGATGCTTAGTCGCGCACCCGGTCAATCCACCGTACTTGGTTCCTGTGGTGGAGCTATGCCCTGCGCCCTGGACAAGCGCGCAGACCGTGGCCCGTGCGAGGGAGATTATGGTTGCCGCTGGGCAAGTCCCGGCCACGATCCACCGCGAAGTGCCGGGTTTCGTGCTCAACCGGCTGCAAGGTGCGCTGCTCGCAGAGGCGTTTCGCCTGGTGGCGGACGGGGTGGTGTCGCCGGCCGACCTGGACGCCACGGTCAAGCACGGGCTTGGGCTACGGTGGTCGTTCATGGGTCCGTTCGAAACCATCGACCTCAACGCGCCTGGAGGGCTGAGCGACTACTGTGCCCGCTATGGCGGCCTGTATGCCACGCTGCAGCAGGAAATGACGCCGCGCCACTGGGACGACGTGATGGTGAAGCAGCTTGACGACGCCCGCCGTGCCGAGCTGCCTGCCGCCGAACAGCCGGCCCGTCAGGCCTGGCGCGACCGGCGGCTGATGGCCCTGCTGGCGCATCAAAGGACGCAGCCGGGTTAGACCCAGTTTAGCCCGCCCGGTTTCACCTCGCCGAAGCCGGGTGTATTGCCTCGGCCATGTCGCGAGCCCTTTTGTGAAGATCGTCGTATTGACCGGGGCCGGGGTCTCCGCCGAGAGCGGCCTGGGCACATTCCGCGACAGCGGCGGGCTCTGGCAGCGCTTCGACGCAAGGCGCCTGGCCACGCCCGAAGCCTTCGCGCGCGACCCCGCGACCGTGCAGGCCTTCTACAATGCGCGCCGCCGCGGGCTTCTGACCGCGCGGCCCAATGCGGCGCACGCTGCCTTGGCCCAACTCGCGGACCGCCTTCGCGCTGTTGGCGACGAACTCGTCCTCGTCACCCAGAATATCGACGACTTGCACGAACAGGCCGGGTCCGCCCCGGTGCTCCATATGCATGGCGAGTTGCTCAAGGCCCGCTGCACCCGTTGCGACGCGATCGTCCCGTGGCGGGACGATCTCGGCACAAGTGACCGCTGCCCAGCCTGCCGCGCGGCGCCTGCATTGCGGCCGCACGTGGTATGGTTCGGCGAACTGCCGCTGCGCATGGCTGAAATTCTGGCCGCACTCGCCAGCGCTGAGTTGTTCGTCGCCATCGGAACCTCGGGCTTGGTCCATCCGGCGGCTGGTTTTGTGCAACAGGCGCGCGCAGCCGGTGCCACGACCTGCGAACTCAACCTCGAACCGTCCGAAAACGCCGATGCGTTCGATCAGCGGCAGTACGGCGTTGCGTCCGAAATTGTGCCGGAATGGGTCCGCACCACGGTTAAAGAGGATCACCGCTCCGGATGACCGATGACGCCGCGGCCCCAATCTCGGGGGAGACACGGATGCTCTGGGTCATGGTGGCGATCCAGTTTTTCATGACCGCCGCGTTTACCGTGCTCAGCCCGGTCATGCCGCTGTTCTTGCCGCAACTCGGCGTCCACGGGCGTGCGGCAATCGACCTGTGGACCGGCGTGCTGAACGCCGCAACCCCGTTTGTTGCCGCCTTCGCCTCGCCGCTATGGGGCCGGTTGGGGGACCGGCAGGGCCGCAAGCTGATGCTGCTGCGCTCCATGCTGGCGATCAGCGTGTTTACCGGGCTGATGGGGCTGTCCCAGACTGTTTGGCAATTCTTTATCTTGCGCATGGTGATGGGCGCCTTTTCCGGGTTCTCGGCCAGCGCCATCACGCTGGTCAGCGGCCAGACCCGCGACGACCGGATGGGCTACGCTTTGGGCTGGCTGAGCACCGGACAATTGGTGGGTGGGCTGATGGGGCCGCTCCTGGGAGGCGTTGTCGCCGATTGGTTTGGCAGCGTCCGGGCCCCGTTCTTTGTCACCAGCGCCATCGCCGCCGCCGTGACGGTCGCTGCGGCCGTGCTGGTCCGCGAGGAAGCCTCTGCCTACCGGGGCCGGGAGCAGCGCGGGCCGCGCCTCTCAGGCTTGCGCAACCTCATGGCGGCCGGATTGCTGCCGCTGTTCGTCGTGCTGTTGCTGGCGCAACTCGGCGTCCGCTCGGTGCAGCCGGTGATAACGCTGTATGTCCAATCCATCGCCGGCAATGCGCCGAATCTGGCGACCTTGGCCGGCTTGGCATTCTCCGTCACGGGGTTGGGCGACATCGTGTCCTCGCCATTTCTCGGCAAGCGCAGCGACGTGCTCGGGTATCGCCGCGTGCTGCTGATCTGCCTGTTCGGCGCCGCCTTGTTCAGCCTGCCGCAGGCCTTTGCCCATAGCTATTGGCTGTTCATGGCCGAACGCTTCGGCGTCGGCCTGTTCGTGGGGGGCATCCTGCCGACCGCGAACGCGCTGATCGCCCGCAGCGCCGCCCCTGGGCAGAGGGGCGCGGTGCTGGGGCTGAGTGCGTCGGCGACGTTCCTGGGCAATTCGGTTGGCCCGCTGGCCGGGGGTGCAGTCGCGGCAGCGTTCGGGTTGCCGTGGGTATTCCTGGTCACCGGCGCCATGCTGCTGGCCAGCTTGGCTTGGACGTGGCGCGCCGTGCCCGCGGACCCAGCCCGGCGTTCGCTTTCGTGAAGCAACCCGGCGCTTGCCGCCACCCAAGAGTGGCCCGACCGCTCATGGGCAGCCTCACATCATGAAGCTCGAGACGGTCGCCTCGCTCGTGGGCAACAAGGTGAAGCTTGCTATTCCGGTGGCACAGGCAATGCAGCAGGAGATGCCAGTCCAGAGCTAACCAAAGTGAGCAATACCGCGGCGGCGGCGAGGACGGCAACATCCTCGGCCAACGCCGCGGGCAGGTCCGCGCCAAGACGCTTGGCCAGTCTGGACCGCGCGGCCGCGCTTGCGACGGTGCCGAACACGGCACCAGCCATGCCTGCCGCCACGCTGGACCGTCTTTGGCCCGGCTGGGCCAGGGCTGCCGCACATAAGCCACCACTCGCCAGCCGCGCGGCGAATTGGGGCGGCGATGTGCGGCTGCCGATCCGTGGCAGCTTGTCTCCAACCAACTCGCCCGCGGCCAAGGCGGTGAGAATGGCCAGCGTGGGCGAACTGCCTACCCATTTCCTTTGGCGCGGTGACGGTCCCTTGCGTGACGCCAGGGCCACGATCGCCATCGGTGTGAACGTCCGCGCGCCCGCGAGGAGGCCGAACAGAAATCCCATCGGGGCGCTCAATAGGGCGGTGCCTTGCGCGTCCGCTGTGCTCGCGCCGCTTCGGTCCACCAGGCAAGGTCATCGGCAAACCGCGGGAAAGAGCGTTGCAAGGCGGCGCCTCCCTCTCCCATCGGCTCGCCGCTAGACCCCAGCGCTTGGCCGATGGAACTCACCGAAAGCGTGCTCGAAATTGCCACCATGCCCATCTCCGATACAATGCCGCGCCAGGCCAGTGCGGAGCGGACCCCGCCGGTGCGGCCGCCCGAGTAGCTCGCGATCGCGGCCGGGCGCCAATACCATTGCTCCAGATAGTGGTCGGTGAGGTTCTTAAGCCCAGGCTGCACGCTCCAGTTGTACTCCCCTGTGACAAACACAAACGCATCGGCGGCGGCGATCTTGCCGGCAAGATCAGCCATGGCCGCGGGCGCCGTGCCTTCGGGAAACTCCTTGTACATCCGGTCGAGCATTGGCAAGCCAACCGCTTGAGCGTCGATCAATTCTGGATTGGCTCCCCGTGACCGCAATCCGGCGACAATGAACTCCGCCAGCCGGATGCCTTGGCGATCGGAGCGGTAGGAACCATACAGCACCAAAATCGTGTCCGACATGTGAGCCTCCACCCGATTCAGCGCCGCGCCGGCCGGTTCGTTGCAGAGCAATCGGTTTACGGCCGATCGGTCGCGAGCAGTACCAGGTCGTCGCGGTGGATCGCCTCATCACGGCCGCGCCAGCCCAGCAGCGCCTCGATCTCCTCCGAACGGTGGCCGGCGATGCAGCGCATGTCCTCGGCCGAGTAAGCGCACAGGCCGCGCGCGAGCACCGTGCCATCGGGATCGCGGACCTCCACCGGGTCGCCCCGGTCGAAGGCGCCCGCCACATTGTGCACTCCCGCCGGTAGCAACGAGCGGCCTGCGGCCAATGCCGCCGCGGCACCGCCATCCACCACCAGCGATCCTAGTGGCGCCAGGCTGCCGGCAATCCAGCGTTTGCGGGCGGAGCGGCCCTCCGGCGCAGGCAGGAACCAGGTACAGCGCGCACCGTCAAGCACAGCGGCGATCGGCTGCAGCGTATCGCCCCTTGCAATCGCCATTGCGCAGCCCGCCTGAGTGGCAATCCGCGCCGCGGCCAGCTTGGTGCGCATGCCGCCGGAAGAATAGCCGGGGGGCGGCTCACCCCCCATTGCCTCGATAGCGGGCGTGATCTGCGGCACCATGGGGAGGTGTTGCGCTGCCGGGTCGAGCCGTGGGTCGGCGGTGTAGAGGCCGTCGATGTCGGACAGGAGTAGCAGCCGGTCCGCCCCCACCATCTCGGCCACTCGCGCCGCCAGCCGGTCGTTGTCGCCGAAGCGGATTTCGGCGGTCGCGACCGTATCGTTCTCGTTGATCACCGGGACGCAGCCGAGCGCCAGCAGGGTGGTCAGCGTCTCGCGGGCATTAAGGTAGCGGCGGCGGTTCTCGGTATCGTCCAGGGTCAATAGGAGTTGGGCTGCGGTCATGCCATGGGCGGAGAGGGCAGCCGCCCAGGCTTGCGCGAGCCGGATTTGGCCGACGGCGGCGGCGGCCTGCTTCTCCTCCAACCGCAAGCGCGCGTGCAACAGTCCCAGGCTCTGCCGCGCCAGGGCAATGGCGCCGGACGAAACCAGGATTACGGCGGTGCCTCGCTGGCGCGCTGCCGCCACATCGGCTGCCATGCTGTCCAGCCAGGCCTCCCGCGGCTGCGCGCCATCAGTGACCAAGGCGCTGCCGATCTTCACCACCAGCAGGCGGGCGCCCGCGAGCCCCAGGGTCACGCCGCCACGCGGGCGGCCTTGGTGGCGATCATCAGGCGGCGCAGCACCGCCTGCACACCCTCGCCAGCCACGCCCGACATCAGCGCGACCTCCTGGCCAGAGGCGCGTTCGAGGGCGCTGCACCGGGCCGACGCCTGGCGCGAGCTCATCGCGTCGGACTTGTTGAGCGCCAGCAACTCTGGCTTGTCGGCCAAGCCGCCGCCATAAGCCGCCAGTTCCTCGCGGACGGTGCGCCAGGCGGCCACGACATTGCCGGCGGCGCCATCCACCAGGTGCAGCAACACGGCGCATCGTTCGACGTGGCCGAGAAAGCGGTCGCCCAGCCCGGCCCCCTCGTGGGCCCCCTCGATCAAGCCTGGGATGTCCGCAATCACGAACTCCTCCGCATGCGACAGCCGGACGACGCCCAATTGGGGATGCAGGGTGGTAAACGGGTAGTCGGCGATCTTCGGCCGCGCCGCGGATACGGCGGCCAAAAAGGTGCTCTTGCCCGCATTGGGCAAACCCACCAGCCCGACATCGGCAATCAGCTTCAAGCGCAGCCAGACCCAACGCTCCTCGCCGGGCCAGCCTTTGTCGGCCCGGCGCGGCGCGCGGTTGGTGCTGGTCTTGAAATGCGCGTTGCCGTGGCCGCCATCGCCGCCCCGGCATAGCGTCACCCGCTTGCCCGGCGCATCGAGGTCGGCCAGGAGCAACGCGCGATCGTCGTTCATGATCTGGGTGCCGACCGGAACGCAGATCACCACGTCCTCCGACCCGGCGCCGGTGCGGTCTGAGCCCGCGCCATTGCCGCCCTTCTTAGCGCGAAAATGCTGGGTGTAACGGAAGTCGATCAAGGTATTGAGGTTGGCGACGGCCTGGAAAATCACGTCTCCACCCTTGCCCCCCGTGCCGCCATCCGGCCCGCCGAACTCAATGAACCGTTCGCGCCGGAACGCGACGACGCCATCGCCGCCATCGCCGGAGCGTACGTAGATTTTGGCTTGGTCGAGGAACTTCATCGCGGCGGGTCCAAACGCAAAAGGGCCGGCTTACGCCGACCCTGCCTCATCGCAACGGCGATGGAGAAGCTATTCCGCTGCGGCGGGAACCGCCACCGAGACGTGCACGCGCCCTTCTGCCCGGCGGGAGAACACCACCTGGCCATTCTTCAGCGCGAAAAGGGTATGGTCCTTGCCGACGCCGACGTTCAGCCCCGGCTTCACCTTGGTGCCCCGCTGGCGAATAATGATATTGCCCGCGACCACACTCTCGCCACCGAACTTCTTCACTCCAAGGCGCCGCCCCTCGGTGTCGCGGCCGTTGCGCGACGAGCCGCCTGCCTTCTTATGTGCCATCTTGCTATGCCTCTATTTCAAGCGGCGTTGATGTCGGCGATGCGCAACACCGTAACGTGCTGACGATGCCCGTTCTTGCGTCGGCTGTTCTGACGCCGGCGCTTTTTGAAGATAATGACTTTGTCCAACCGATCCTGCGCCACCACCGTCGCCGTCACCGAGGCGCCCGCGACCACAGGGGCGCCGATGGTGAGCCCCGCTTCGCCGCCCATGGCGAGCACGTCGGTGAAGGTAACGGTGCTGCCGGGCTCCGCCTCCAGCTTCTCCACCTTCAGCACAAGCTCGGGGGTAACGCGGTACTGCTTTCCGCCGGTGCGGATGACTGCAAACATCGAAGCTGATCCTACCAACGCAACGCGCGCAAAAGCATTCGGGCGGCTGGAGCCTCCAGCTGCCGGGCGGCGCGTTATAGCGCCGGGTCGGAACAAGTCAAACAGTTTGCAGCCGCTTGCCGCTGCGCTAATACCCCGGCGCCCTGTCGCGCAGACCGCGCGCGCGAGTCGTGGAGCAGTCTCAATGGAGTACGCTGAACGATGATCTCCAAGACCGGCGCCTCGACGAGCGTAGCGACCTTGGCGCTCCTGGCCGGCCTGCTTGGAGGCTGCACTCAACCCATTGCGCTGCCGCAGTCCCACGCGACCGTCTACGCCAGCGACCTGCAAGGCAAGGCCAAGACCTGCACCACCCAACCGGTCCAGCCCGAAGGTGGCAAGACGGTGACGGCGAGCATGACCACGGGCGGCGGCGGCTGGTGCGGCTTGGTAGTGGCAAATGGCGGCAAGCCCTATGCTGCGGGGCTGGTGCAGCGTCGGCCGGAGCGGGGCCACGTCTATATCCATACTGTCGGCGACGACACGCGGGTGGACTACACGCCCGACGGCACGCCGGCGCCCGACAGCTTTGCCGTTCTGCTGATTCCGGGGAACGCCACTCTGGCGGTCGATGTGAGGCCGGTGAACGCGGCGGCTGAGACGCCCAAGCCCGCCGCCAGCCTCCCGCCGCAGAGCCCCACGCCGAGCCCCGCTCGCGCCCAACCGATACGCAAAGGAGTTAGGAAATGAGCCGCCGTTTTGCCCCCACGCTCGTGGCCAGTTTTGGCCTGCTCTGCGCCAACGTGGCCAGCGCGCAGCTACGCTGCCCGTCCAGCGCCGACCAATCCGCCTTCGAGATCGGCGCGCTCAAGAGCGAACTTTCGGTGCTTGCGGTGGGCTGCAGCGACGAGGATGCCTATAATGGCTTCATAGAGCGGTATCGCAGTGAACTTGTGCGGGAGGACGGGGTGGTGAATGCCTGGTTCAAGCACGAATATGGCCGCTTGGCGCAAAAACAGTATGACAGCTACATAACCTTGCTGGCCAATGAGCAGGGTGAACTGGGCCAGCATCAAGGCAGCGATTTTTGCCCGCGCAACCGGTCGGTGTTTGACGAGGTGATGGCGCTGCCCTCCTCCAGCGTGTTGCCGGAATATGCCGCGGGCAAGGATCTGGTTCCGCCGGAGCTTGGCTCCTGTCAGGTGCAGAAAGCGGCTGCCCCGGGGAACACTAGGCGAGGGGCGGTGCGGAAGAAGAAGGCCTAGGACCGAAGGCTTCATGCGTCCACCAATATGGCGGCAGCTCGACGGGCGGGGTCAATGTCAGTTCCGAGTTCGCGATGTTCTACTATCAGTGGCGCGCCCGGAAAGACTCGAACTTCCAACCCCCAGATTCGTAGTCTGGTGACACGCCACAACATACCCGAACTATCCGCTCGCGCAAGTCACTGTAAATGCCTATGAATATGGTCGCCGCGGCGATTCGTCGTGGCCGATCGTAACACTACATAACGGGGCATATCAGCATGGATTTGCTACCCAGGCGCTACCCAGAAGAGCGGGCGTAGCGCCGTGCCGAGGCTGAGGCTGACGGACGCGGCCGTGCAACGCCTCCAGGCGCGGGATGGCCGGCGGACCGATTACTACGATGCGACCCTCCCCGGCTTCGGGCTGCGCGTCGCGCTGCCGACCGGGCGGCATCCCCGCGGGCGCAAGACCTGGATGTTCTACTATCGCGAGCGCGGTGCCGGGCGGCAGGTGCGCATGACGCTCGGCACCTACCCCGAGGTGTCGCTCGAGGCGGCCCGGAGGGAGGCCGGGGGCCTGCAGGTCGCCCTCACGTCCGGGGGTGATCCGGCGGCCACCCGGGCGCAGGCGGCCCACGCCGCGGATGCGGCAGCGGCCCGGACCTTCGGCGCGGCGGTCGAAGCGTTCATGTCCGGCGGCATGCCGGTGCGGAAGGGGAAGAAGCCGTCGCCGCGCTACGCGGCGGAGACCTGGCGCAATCTCGACAACCACGTCCTGCCGCGCTGGCGCGACCGTCCGATCGCCTCAATCATGCGCGCGGATGTTCGGACGCTCGTGATGGCGGTGGCGGCGGGCGAGGTTCCCGCCCGTGCCGGCGGGCGAACGGCGGCGCGGGGCGGTCCGATCGCCGCCAACCGCGTGCTGTCGGCTCTCAGCGCGCTCTTCGGCTGGGCGGTCCGCCAGGACCTGATGCCGGCCAACCCGTGCGCGCTGGTCGAGAAGCCGGGTGAGGAGAAGAAGAGGTCGCGCGTCCTGTCCGATACCGAGATCGCGGACGCCTGGGCCGCGATGGACGCCCTCGGCTATCCGTTCGGGACGTTCATGAAGCTCGCATTGTTGCTGGGCCAGCGCCGGACCGAGGTGGCGCGGATGCGCTGGGCGGACCTCGACATGGATGCGTCGGTCTGGATGAACCTGACGAAGATGAAGCGGCGGAGCGCGGTGCCGATCCCCGTGGCAGTCGCGGCCATGATCAAGGCGGTGCCGCGCTGCTCCGCGCCCGGCGGCGGCCTCGCGGGATTCGTCTTCACGACGAACGGCTCCACCCCGATCAGCGGGTACTCGAAGGCCAAGCGCGACGTGGACGCGCTCATCGCCACCGCACGCGAGGCGAGGGGGAGTGGGCCGATGCCGGCGTGGACGATCCACGACCTGCGGCGGTCATGTGCGACCAACCTCGGGCGCCTCGGGATCCAGAAGCACGTCATCTCAAAGATCCTGGACCACGCCCCCCGCACCGTGACGGACACG
The DNA here is from genome assembly GCA_965276785.1 of Acetobacteraceae bacterium. Lineage (GTDB taxonomy): Bacteria > Pseudomonadota > Alphaproteobacteria > Acetobacterales > Acetobacteraceae > LMUY01. The sequence continues at coordinate 3,064,801 of OZ255629.1, read as the reverse complement.
GTCTATGACCTGTGGGAATACTTCGCCGAGAAGCAGGGCGCGCTCGAGGTGTGGTCCGCGTTCGTCGTCAAACTGGTGGCGGCCGCGCGGCCCGGTGGCGGGAGCCCCGTCGCGGCCGGGGGAGCTTGACGTGGGAGAGACGAACACACCGGACGGCCGGGGCGCACCGGTCGATAGCGGCCGCACGACCAATCCGCAGGCAGTGGGGCTTGCCCCTGCACTCCACTCCAACCTTGAGTATGCGCGGAGACTATACGGCGAGACCGGCAACCCGCTGTACGCCATCTGGGCCCTCCACATCGTCAGCGACCCGCGCTTGGCGACCGCACGAGGCGTCGACCCCGCGTTTGCGATCCCGGAATGGTGCCTCGACTGGCTGCATCCGGCTCTCGGCAACGTCCTCGCCATCGCCCGGGGCGTCCGGCGGCGTGGCGAACCCGTCGCCGTGGAGACGAGGGAGAAGCGGGTCTTGACCCCGCGCGGGGCCGCGCAACGCGTTCCCCAGGCATTGGGTCTGACCCGGCGCGGCAAGAACGCATTCAGGGACTTCGGCGCCGACAAGGCCGACATCGACCTGGCCGGGCGCCTGGATTTCTTGCGAAGCGTCCAGACCCCGACTGGCGATCGCCCTCAGAAGCTGGAGGATCTCAAGATAGACGCAGGGACCGTCCGCGAGGACGGCGTGGTCCGCAAGCGGGTCAAGCGGGGCAAGGCGCTACGGCGCGCCTGAAGGAGCGCGATCGCTTGCGTGCATCCTGCACCATGCGGTGCGCAGGTTCGAGCCCATTGGGACGCCGACGGTGATCGGAACACCCTCGCACTGCCAGGTTGGGTTGGCGCGGTCTCCGGCCTGCCGCGGGGACTAGCCCAGCGCAGCGATCCGCCATCCGGCGTCAACCGAGGTCCGCACCAGCCAAGGCGCAAGCGTGTGACGTCGATGGGGCATCGCTGCTGCAATGAGCTCGGGTGCGACCGGAAGGCAAAACGTCGCAGCGAGGTTTTGCCAGGCAGAACATAGACGCCACCCTTCGAACTCCCCGGTGCAACCGGACAGGGGTATCCAGATCGAACGAGACTGAACGCGGCATCACGGTGTCGTCGATCGCAGGGGGATACGCATGGTGTTGGAGGTCGCGTCCGATGATCCCGAAGACGGAGGATTGCTGCTCAACAGCGGTCAGGTCCGGGCTCGGTTGGGCCGGATCTCCGCGATGGCGCTCTGGCGCTGGCGCAACGACTCCGCGCTCCGCTTCCCCCGGCCGCTCACCATCAACAAGCGCAACTACTGGCGTTCAACCGAGCTGGCGGCGTGGATCGACGACCGGGGACAAACGCCGCCGGCCGCTCCCCGCGACGGGGCGTCAACGTGATGGCGATGCCGCAAGGCCGCGTCGTGCTCGATCCACCGATGTGGCCCACCCCCATGGCGGCCCTGCCGCGAAGGCAGACCTAGCATGTGAACGCATCAACGCCCCGTAGGGCGGACACAAGCAACAACGGGCGCCGGCCTGGCAGCCGGCGCCCGTTGCATCCCTAGGCGAGAGAGGATTCCGAGTGGACCCGGGACCTGTCTCGAACCTAGTCAACCCGGGGACCGGGCGCAACCGATGGGTGGCGTCACGGGCCGACGTGCGGGAATTCGAGATGAACGAGGACAGTGCGGCAAGCCGCCAAGCCCAAGATTCCAGCGACCACGCGTCCCGGCTGACGTTCAAGGCCCTGATGATCGAGGGAAGGCGGCGTGTGCGACACGGCGAGGCCCCGCGGAACGCCGTCGCAAGCAATGAGGCCGCGCTGCGCAGCTTCGCCCGCGCCCACGGCCTGGCGGACGAGGACGCGTTCACGCCGCTGATGGGTGTGTCGGACGGCGACTTCCGTCCGAGCCTCCAGTCGTTCGAAGAGAAGACGTCCTTCGCCGCCGAGACGATCGGCCCCTATAGGAGCCGCCTAAAGGCATGGAATACGATGGCGAGGTTGCTCGTGCAGAAGCAGGCGCCCGAGGCCGCCCTCTTCTCCGAGGTGCTTGGCCGCGCGCTGTCCGCATACCTGGGAGCCAACCCCGGCGTCACCAAGACGGAGGTCGCGCAGCGGGCCGGCACGACCCTGGACACACTGTATCGTTGGGCCAAGCCGGAATTGGCGCGGGCCAGCGCGGGCGCCGGCAACACGGCGGTGGCCGCGCGCCTCGAGGATATCCTTGGGATCCCGGCCGGCGCATTGGCCTCGAAGCTGGCGCCGAGGAGGAAGACTGGTAGGGCAGCCATTGACCTGACGGCGCGGCGGAAGGCCCGGGTCGGCAAGGTATCCCTGACTGCCATCAGGCTTCGCCCCCAACGGCTTCCAGATCCGATCGGCGGGTTCTTCGAGAGGCTCGCCACGCTGAAGGGGACTGTCAGGATCCTCCGCAACGCCGGCGGGAGCGCCATCAAGCGGGCGGGGAAGACCTGGCGCATCGTCACCAGGGCGGATGTCCCCATCCCCGCCAAGGCCATGATGGAAGGGCGCCTGCGGACATACGTCGGCTGGCTGCTCCTGCCCGACACGTTGGAGGGTGCGCGCGATTATGTCGTCGCGAATTGCCACTGGAAGAGAAAGCTCCTCGAACCGAGGGATATCGCGGCGCTCGCCCCGCTATTCATGGGTCGGGCCATGCTCCTGGACGACCTGACGCCCGCCCACTTGGTCGATCCGGATCTCGTGGCCGAGTTCGTCGAGTGGCACAAGAACAGGCATGGGTCCATTCCGGACCTGTTCATCAAGGATGCGCTCACGCTCCTACAGCCCGAGAAGGGCTTCCTGGCCCAACAGGTGGAGTGCGCATGGGCCTACTCGAAGGCCGGTATCGCGCGGGCCGAGATCATCGGCGCGGACTTCCGGCAGGCGTATGCAGCCGCCACGAGGGCTTGGGCCGCCAGGTGCGCGACCTGGACGACGGAACTGCAGGACCTGATGCCGTTCGCCAACGCCGGCAACAGCCGCGCCGCTCGGGACAAGCTGAAGCCGATCCTGGATCAGCGGGACCTGATCGGCGTCATCAACACCATCATCGAGAACCACGCCGCGGACCGTCCGGTCGGGAGACTGGTGTCCGGGTGGAGCGGGTCCGTGCTGCTCGCGGTCTGGGTGCGCGATCAGCTCCTACTCCGCATGCTGGCCTCGAACCCGCTGCGCAACCGGAACTACCGCGAGATGCGGTATGTGGAAAAACCCACACAGGACGACCAGGGCAATCTCTACCGGTCGAAGGACGGTGGCTGGCGGCTGTTGTTCCAGCCCAGCGACTTCAAGAACGAGCGTGGCGCGGCCAAGGAGACATACGACGTCCCCGTCCCGAAGTGCCTCCATCCCCTGGTCGAGCTCTACATCACGAAGGCCAGGCCCGTCCTCCTGAGGTCGGCCGACGCGACGGACCGGGTCTTCGTCAGCAAGGATGGGCACCACTTCGACAGCAGCGGCATGGCGTCCGTGGTTCTCAGCCTGACCGGCCGCTACGTCCAGGAGGACATCGACACCCTGGGGTTCAGGACACATGCGTTCCGCCACATTATAGCGACCGCTTGGCTGAGGGCGCATCCGAAGGATTACCTGACGGTGGCGCATATCCTTCACGACACGCTCAAGACGGTGCTCGACAACTACGCCCACGACAAGCCGAGCGATGGTCTCGAGCTCTACAACGACTGGTTGGCGACGAAGATGCCGCCCCTGATACTGGGGCGGGCGGCTTGAGGTGCCTTGTCAGGAGGGGGTGCATAACCCATCCGCCGCCGCGGCGGCGGCCTATGGCGAGTTGGGCTGGCGGGTGGTCCTCGTCCACGGCGTCACGGAGGCGGGCGGCTGCGCGTGCGGCAAGGCTGACTGCCGGAACCCCGGGAAACACCCGCGCGCCGAGCACGGCTTCAAGGACGCCACCGCCTGCGCCGACGCCATAGGAGCCGCATTTCGGCAATCGGGGAACGTCGGCATCGCCACCGGGGCCGGGAGCGGGGTCTGGGTGCTCGACGTCGACGGTACGGCGGGCGAAGTCTCCCTCGCCGCGCTGGTCGCCTGCCGCGGAGCGTTGCCCGACACGGTGGAGTGCAAGACGGGCGGGGGCGGCCGCCATATCTACTTCGCCTACCCCGAAGGCCGTACGGTCCGGAACAGCGTGGCGAAGATCGCCCCTGGGCTGGACGTCCGGGCGGAAGGCGGCGGCGCCGTGGCGCCGCCGTCACGGCACGCGTCGGGCCGGGCATATGAATGGGCCCCGGGGCGGGCGCCCAAGGAGATCACGACGGCGCCCGCCCCGGCCTGGCTGTACGAGGCCATGGACGCTACCGCCGTCCCGTCGGCGTCACCCTCGGCGCCCATCCGGTTCGATCCGGCCGCGGACGCCTCCGCGTACGCCGCCGCGGCGCTGAACGGTGAGGTTCTGACTGTCCTGAGGGCCAGCGAGGGCTCGCGGAATGACACGCTGAACAAGGCGGCGGTGAAGATCGGTGGACTGGTCGGCGCCGGATCCCTTGACCGGGCCACGGCCGCGCAACGCCTCGCCCAGGCCGCCGTGGGCTGCGGCCTGCCGCTGCAAGAGGCGAACGCGACCATCAAATCCGGCCTCGACTTCGGGATATCGAACCCCCGCGACTTGGCCAAGCTGGAAGCCGCCAAGGAGGAGCGCAGGAGGGCCGCCAACCTCGAGGCACAGGGCAGCCGGCGCAAGCGTCTCCGGGACAACGCCGCGGCCATGGAATGGCTCACCGTCACGGGCGGGCTGGTGCAGCAGACGTTGGACCACTTCGGCTTCGGATTGGACAAGCCTTACGAGAGCCCGAAGACCGGGCTGATCTATTCCGATGCGCTGACCTTCCCGTTGCGCGCGCCCGACGGCACCCAGCTGGCGGTCTTCTGCAAGGCGGACGTCCCCGGCGTGACCCGGAACCCCAAGGCCGCCTGCTGGTCGTCGGCGAAGGAGGAGTCCACCTTCCACGCTTCGGCCGGGCCGTCCCCCGCCGTCATCGTGTGCGACATGCCGGACCTATGGCGCACGTGGCAGGAGGTTCGGGGCGCCGGAGACGGCCTGTCGGCCCAGGTGATCGCCTCTACGGGCATCGAGGCGGTGCCGAAGGAGTGGTCGTCACCGGCGTTCTGGGATTCCTGGGACGCGATCTACGTCGCGACCGCGGCCGACGCGCGGGGCGACCGCATCGCCCGGCTGGTGCACCGTTCCGCGGGCAAGCCGGTGCACCGCTTGCCGCCGCCGGCGACGACATGGCGCGACGCGTTCGCCGGCGGCGCCACGGCCGCCGACCTACTCGCCGCCCTCGCCGAGGCGACCGAGATCGAGGACGACATCAAGCCCGGGGACGCCGACGGCCTGGGCCGCAAGGCCTACCGCCCGCTCGACATCGGCCGAGCCTTCCACAAGGGCAACCTGTACTACCCGGTCGACACGCTCGTGGTCGGGATCGAGATCGACAAGGAGGGGAAGGCCACCAGGGTCGAGCACGTCGAGACGGTTGTGGTCAGGTCCGACGGGCAGCAGCTGCACGCCGTCGAGATGCCGTCGCCGAAGGGACCCCGTCGGACAAGCGGGTCCTCCGACTGTCCGACGGCACGCTGATCGACGGCCTGCCCAAGGCCCCGGCCCAACCCAGCTGGTCATGGCCCTCGATCGAGGGCTGGCTCGCGGCCAAGAAGCGTGGAGACCAGATCGAACACCGCCCGTTCGGCGACATGGTGGAGGACGTCCTGCAGGCGTTCCGCGCGGCGATCTGGCTGCCCTACGAGGAGGACTACGCGGTCCTCGCACTGACGGCGGCCGCGAGCTACTGCCAGGCGGTGTTTCAGGCCTTGCCGCTGCTGCTGCTCTCGGGCGAGGCGGGATCGGGGAAGTCCACGGCCGGCATTGTGATGTCGCAGCTGTCCGCGAACGGCACCATCGTGGGGCAAGTGAGCGCGCCGGCCGCGGCCAGGCTGATCCACGAGACGCGGGGATTGGCCGTGCTCGACGACCTGGAGTCGATCAACGGCGCGAAGGCCGGCAAGGACGGCAACCGCTTCGGCGAGCTCGTCCAGTGGCTCAAGGTCTCGTACAACCGGGACACCGCGACCAAGATCTGGGTCGATGCCTCGAAGAACTTCAAGGTCGAGCGGCTGAACGGCTTCGGCATCAAGGTCGTCAACAACACAACCGGCGTCGACACCATCCTTGGCACGCGCATGATCCGGGTGCAGACGCGGAAGATGCCGCCCAGCCAGGCGGAAGCGCGGCGCGCCCTGGTGCCGGCAGCGGCCGAGCGGCTGCAGGGCCTCCGGGACGAGCTGCACGCATGGACGTTCGACCACGTGGCCGACATCGCCGCCACGTATGCGGACGTGTGCCCGTCTGCGTCGGAGCGGTCCGAGGAGATCGCCGCGCCGCTGCGGGTGCTGGCCCGCCTCTCCTCGAACCCTGGCCACGGCGCCTTCCTGGAGGTGGCGTTGTCCAGGACCCGCGGCGCCGCCTTCAACCCCGACGACCCCGGCGAGGTGCTCCAGGAGGCCGCCACGACCCTGGCCAGGGAGGGATATGCCGAGATCTCCCCGACGCACGTCATCCTCGAGATGAAGCGACTGGTCGACGCCAACTACGGTCAGTCCAGCACGACGGACATCCCCGAGTCGCAGCAGCCGGAATGGGTCGGGCGCATGCTGCGCCTGCGGGATATCCTGGCCCCTGGCGAGCCGGGCTATCGAAGGCGGCTGTGGGGCAAGAACCTTCGCGTCTACCCGTTCAGCAAGCACTTCCTCGAGGAGGCTCTGGAGGGTCAGGCCGCGGCACCACCCTTGGCCAGGGCCGCCACGGACTTCTGCTGCGGCTGTTCAGCATGCCCATACCGATCGCACGGGTGCCCGCTCATGACGGAGCGGCTCGCGAGCGAGGAACTCCAGCGGCAGCGGACCCATTGAACGGGCTTCGAGGTCCGTCTCGTCCCCGAGGTCTGTCGCCGTTGCCGCGAGACCCGCTCCACTCCATCGCGCCAACGGCGTCGATGCTTGCCGTCAGCACCGCCGCTCGCTTCCGCCATCACACGTGCCCTGAGCCAGGCGAAGTGTTCGCGTCGACCGACGCGATGTCATTCACGCCCGTTGTTACGACTCAGCGCGCCGAAAAGACTGATATGTGAAGCTCGAAGTATTCATGAGCATGCTAAGTCACTGGTGGCAATAGGATAGCTATCGCCGCAGATCACCTTCACTAACAACTTCCAGTGCTTCACTTGGACCGGAACCACGACGAGAGCGGTCCCTTCTTCTAGCCCCTAGTAAGTTGAAATCGTTCATACAATCGAGCCAGCGTTGCTGAGCATTGTTAGCGGTCAGGATCATCCTTGTTACCCAGTGGTGGTTGCGGCCAACCAGCCGAAGAATCGGCTCTGCGGCTCCAGCGACACCCTGTAGGTATCCTTGAACCATCCAACCGGTTCATCAGGGCTCAACTCGTTGATATTGCTCCTTGTTCGATGAACCAGTTCAGCGCTCCAGTTGTTGGCCCGACCCAGCGCCACTCTCAGATATAATGTATGAATCAATGTACTATGCCGATCCAGAGCGTGGACCAGCATGGCCAAGTCTGAACCAGGTCACTGAACCGGCCGACCGTCTTCGGTCCACGCTGGTTCAGGGACCTGGTGCAAGCAGGACGGATGTCCGCTGGAAGGAATCGAAGCAGGCACAATGGGTTGCCAGATCGCGGCCGTAGCGGTCCGCTTCTGTGAACCGGTTCGATCAGCCGAACCGGCAATCAGCCCGCCGGCTGCCAGACAGTCGAGCGGCTGGCCACTTCTCACGCTGGTCGGCAGGGGAGGGCCGGTCGACCGCCGCCGAGCTGGCATCGGTCGGGCGGGTTGCGCCCCAGCGCCAAGGATGTAGCGGGCGGGCGCAGACGATCTCGATGGTGCGCTAGGTGCAGGACCGCGACCACGTGGTGCCGGCCGCCTCGCTACGTGGAGACGCGCTCGCGCCGGCCGCTCATCGCGCCGGCGCCCCGGCTTGCACCTCCGCCTACTCGCTCCAGCTGCCCGTCGCGCTATGATCCCGCCATGTGCTCCAACTACCAGCGCCAGAAGGCGTACCGGGCCTACGTCGAGGAATTCAGCAAGACGCGGCTGCCGCTGCGCTTCCCGGAACCCCACGACGCGCCCAACCTTGAGCCGCGCGCCGAGGTGCGCCCCACGGACCGATCGCCCATCTTCCGCCGCCGCGACGACGGGGTGGAGATGGTGCAAGCGCGCTGGTGGCTGGTGCCATGGTGGCACGAGGGCGCCCTGAAAGACTTCAAGTTGGCGACGTTCAACGCCCGGTCCGAGACGGTCTCCACCAGCCGCACCTTCAGGGACAGCTTCAAACGCCGCCGCTGCCTCGTGCCGGCGGAGGGCTGGTACGAGTGGACGGGCGCCAAGGGCCAGAAGGCCAAGTGGCTGTTCACGCCCAAGGGCGATCCGCCGATCTGCCTCGCCGGCCTGTGGGACCGCTGCACCACGACGGATGTCGGCGAGGTCGAGAGCTTCACCATCGTGACGCAGCCGGCCGGCTCGGCGTCGAACGCCTACCACGATCGCGCCCCGGTCGTGCTGGCCTGGGCGGACTGGTCGACGTGGCTGGATCTGGACGTGGATCCATTGTCGTTGCTCGGTCCGGAAGGCGCGGACGGGTTCGACGTGGCATACGTGTCGGGTCCCCGGAGCGGTCCTCCCAGTCTGCCAGGATGATCCCGACGCGGTCCCGGCAGTTGCTATGGCAAGCAGCCCCTTGTCCCTCGGTGCGGACCAGCGCGGTCAACGGCCCTTCAGGGGTTAGCTTGGCCCCGCCCAGCCGCGAGCGCCGCGACACAGCGGTTCCGGACGGTCTCGCGTAGCCGTTGTAGGCCGCAGGCATCGCGCATCGCGATAAGGATGGTGTCATCCGTCATGCCGGGCATCATGCAGCGCCGGGCCAATGCGACCAGCTCCGGCATCGGTATCTCCGCCGGATCGACAGCACGACCGACAACCGGTGAACGGAAGTCGTCCCAGGAAGCGGGATCGATGCCCGGCGGCCAGACGAAGCGGCCGATGTCCTCGGTCGTGACCGCGCTGGTGTCCGGCAGGACGGCCATCACCCGATCCCTGATCTCGCGGCCGGCCCGGCCGAAGCCGTGTAGGCGGGCAACGGCCTGGACCAGCCGGTCCTCTCGCAACGGCCCCTGCTTACGCAACAGCTCCGCGACAAGCGCACCCAGGCGATCCCGGTAGGCGGGATCGTAGAAGAGGTCAGGCTCTGGCACCGGCCCCGCGTCGTCATGAGGCATGAGATCGGCGTCCAGGGGCGGCAACACCGCTCCGCCGTCGTCCAGCGTCTCGGTTCCATTGAGTAGCGGGTCGCCCGCGTCAGGCGGTGCGCCCGTCGGCTCGGCCCTCTCGGCCCTCATGGCGCACGCCCTTCCCAGCGCGTCGCCGAGCTGCGCGTGCAGCCTGTCCGCCTCCCGGGCGGCGTTGGTCCACCAGTCGGTCGACCACACGCGCAGGATGCGCCAGCCGAGCGCCTCGAGCACGTGCTGTCGCAGCCGGTCGCGGTCCCGCGCGGTGGCGCCGCGGTGGTAGGTGGCGCCGTCGCACTCGACGCCGGCGAGGTAGGCCCCCGGCGCATCCGGATCGACGATGCCGAGATCGACGCGGAAGCCCGACACGCCGACCTGCGGGTGCGCCGTCCATCCCAGCCGGCGGAGCCGTTCGGCCACCTCCGCCTCGAACGGGCTCTCGTGATCACCCAGGGAGCCCCGATCGGCCGTGGCGAACGACCGCGCGCCGTGCTCGGCGAAGGATAGAAATTGCTTGAGGTGTCGCACGCCCACCGCGCCCGTGCGCGACAGGTCCAACTGCTCCGCCCGCACGCTGCCGAACACGACCAACCGCTCGCGCGCCCGGGTCACGGCGACGTTGAGCCGGCGCTCGCCGCCCGATAGGTTGAGCGGCCCGAAGTTTAGCGCGATGCGTCCCGTCGCGTCCGGGCCGTAGGTGAGCGAGAACAGCATGACGTCGCGCTCCTCGCCCTGGATCCCTTCGAGGTTCTTCACCAGCACGGGCTCGGCCGCCTCGTCGGCGAAGTGCCGTTCGAGTGCCGGATCATCGCGCCGCGCCTTGTCGAACAGATCCTCGATCAGTCCCTGCTGCTCGGCGTTGAACGTGACGATACCGAGCGACTTCGGTTCGGGTGCGCGCAGGACGGCCAGCGCCTCTGCGACCACGGCCCTGGCCTCGCGCTCGTTGGTGCGCGCGCCGCCCCGGGCATACACGCCATCGGCGACGTGACGGAACGACACCGCGTCATCCCTCGTCACGGGCGAGGGAAAGGTGACCAGGCGGCCGCCGTAATAGACCTGGTTCGAGAATGCGATCAGGCTCTCGTGCCGGCTGCGGTAGTGCCAGGTCAGTTCGACGTTCTGGATGCCGGCGCCTAGGCACTCGTCGAGGATGGAGTCCAGGTCGTGCGTCTCCACCTCGACCGCGGCCCCGTCCTCCTCGCCGCTGCGCCGCTCGAAGAAGCTGGTCGGCGGCAGCTGCCGCGGGTCGCCCACGACGATCACCTGGCGCCCGCGCCCGACCGCGCCGATGGCGTCCCAGGTCGTGATCTGCGAGGCCTCGTCGAAGATCACGAGGTCGAACGGCTCCGCGTCCGCCGGCAGGTATTGCGCCACGGAGAGCGGGCTCATCATCAGGCAGGGCGTCAGCCGGCGCAGCGCCTTCGGCATGCGCGAGGCCAACTGGCGGACCGGCAAGTGGCGCTGGCGCTTGGCGAGCTCGCGGGTGAGCACAGCGTATTCAGGGTCGGCGTGGCGCTGCACCGCGTTGGGGATGGCGGCGGCGATCCGGGCGCGGGCGACCCGGCTGGACAGCTCCAGCATGCGCGCGTCCAGAATGCGGAAACGCTCGATACGCGTCTCGTGCCGGGCCGCGACGAAGCCGCGCAGCTTGGGTGCCGCATCGACGGCGAGGTCTATCCACCAGCGGGCGTAGTTCGCCTCCAGCGCGCGGACCGCATCGCCCGGCGCGACGATGCCGTCTTCCATGGCCCGGACCAGCGGCCCCAAGCCTTGCGCCTCGGCCGACTGCGACACCCCGCGCCAAGCGCACCACTCCTGGATCGATCGCACGGCGGCGGACCATCCAGTCAGGTGCTGCGACAAGGCGGCCAGCCATTCCGCCCGGTCCTCGGGCACCAGGCGAGCGGCCGGGCTGCCAGCGAGCGCCGCCACGGCCTCCAGTGCCGCTTCCGCCACTACCCAGGCGTCGGTCAGGCGAGCCAGGACGGCCCCGGCAGAGCCGGACGGCGCCAGGAGGTCGGCCGCCTCGCCGACCAACTGGCGGATGAGGGCCCGCAGGCCGGCCAAGTCCGCCGCGTCCTGCGTGCACGACGCCGTGGCCGACCGGATACGCCGACCCCACTCATGGGCCGCCTGCATCCGCAGGAAATCCGTGTCGATCCCGCGCCACGCCCGGCCCAGCGCCGTCGTATGCGGGGTGGCCGCGACGGATGCGTCGATCTGCTGGATCTCCAGCAGCCGGTCGAGGTCGGGGCCGCAATCCTCGGGCACCGGGCCGTCCGCCTCGGACGCGAGCCGCTTGCGCACCGCCCGCTGCGCCATGCTCCGCGGCAGCGCCCACTTCTCGCCGGCCGCGCGCCAGTCGGACCGCAGCGCCGCCAGCGGCAGGGCGTATACGCCGGGTCGCCATGATCCCGTGAGCGCCTGGCGTATCTCGCGATGCCGGCTTGCCTGGGTGGCCACTGCCTGGACCGCCTCGTGCAGGTCCGCGGCGTCCTCGGACAGCGCCCATGCCGCCTCCGGGCCGATCGGGTCGGTCAACTGGCCGGCCAGCGCCACCAAGCGCTGCAAGCTGGGCCGCGAACGGACGTAGTCGCCGAGCTTCAGCGTTCGGCAGGCGGCGCCGACCGCCTGTTCCAACTCGTCCAGTCGCATGGCCGCGTGCCGCGCCGCTTCCAGCAGGCGGGTCTGCCAGACGGGCGACCACTCCGCCTGGTCGATACCTGCAAGGGCCGGCATGCGCACGGCGTCGCCGGCCCGGCGCAGCACCTCCCGCGCTTCCTCGACCGCCTCCACCAGCCGCCGCCAGTCCCCGGCGTCGTGCACGTCGGAGTGGGGCCATGCCAGTGCGATCTCGGGGACGCCGCCATCGGCGGCCCGCAGCACGGCGCCGATCGCGCGGAACGGCGTCCAACCGTTCCGCCCCGGCTTGTGCAGCTCGCGCACGTACCCGTTCAGCTCCTCGCGAAGGCTCGCGAGGTCCGCCTTGGCGGCGGCCCAGTCCCGTCCGCCATCCGCCTCGGACACGGATTGGGCGCGCTCCAGCTGGCCGAGCACGGCGGTCTTGCTGACCTTGCTGGAGAACAGGTCGAGGCAGAAATCGGCCATCCCGACGCTCTTGAGCCGCCGCTGCACCACCTCCAGCGCCGCCCGCTTCTCCGCCACGAACAGGGCCGTCCGGCCCTGGGCCAGCGTGTTGGCGACGATGTTGGCGATGGTCTGGCTCTTGCCCGTGCCGGGCGGCCCGATCAGCACGAAGCTCTCGCCGGCGGCCGCCCGCGCCACCGCCCGCAACTGCGACGAGTCGCCCTCCAATGGGCAGTACAGGTCCGCCGCGGCCAGCTCATCGTCCAGCATGCCGCCGATCGGATGGCGCTCGCCGCCAGTCCCTGACGCTGTGTCGACCTCGGGTGCCGGCCCATCCATCAGCCGGCGCGAGACGACGTTGCCGCGCAGCGCCTCAGCCCTGTCGGCAAGGTCCTTCCACATCAGGAACTTGGTGAACGACAAGGTGGTCAGCGCCACCTCGTCCCGGACCTCCCAGCCACGGACGTCGCGCAGCTTGGACCGGAAGGTGTCCATGATGGCGGGCACGTCGAACCCGGCCTCGTCCTCCGGCGGCCGTTCGGCTTCCAGCGTCGGGAACTGGAGGGCGAACTCCTGGCGCAGCATCTCGAGCAGCGTCGAGTTCAGCCGGGTCTCATCATCGTGCACCCGCAGCACGAACCCCGAGCGCACGCTCGGACGCTCCAGCACGACCGGCACCAGGATCAGCGGCGCCCGGTATGGCGTCTCGCGGTCCTCCCGGCGCCACAGCAAGGTCCCGATCGTCAGGAACAGCGTGTTCGAGCCGCCTTCCTGCTGGTCGGCGCGCGCCTTGCGGTAGATGTCGGTCAGCGACGCCTGCAGGGACGCCTCGTCCCGCCCCACCACCAGCTCGCCCTTGGCCATGGCGTCCCGCGCGAAGGCGAGGTTGGCATCCTCCTGCAGCCGGTTGCGGTGCAGTGCCGCGCTGCGTGGGTCGGCATCGCCCATCAGGTCGGGCCAGGGGCGGAACTTCAGCGACGCAGCGCGGGCCTTGCCGCGCATCTCCGCCAGACGGTCCTCCAGCTTGGCGGCGTCCGGGCAGTCCACCCAGAGCACCTGGCGCCCGGACGCCGGCAGGTTCAGCAGGCGGTTGCGGCCGGAAAGGTCCAGCAGCCGCTTGCGCCAGCGGTCGAGCCGATCCTCGGCGCTCGCGGGCGGCGGTTCATCGGCCGTCGGCACGTCGTCGCGTAGCGGCGGCGCGTCCTCGATGGCCGGCAGCGCGAGTTCGGCCGCGTCCATGGCGCCGGCCTGGAAGGCGTAGCCGGTCGCGGCACTCGCCAGGGGCAGGATGCGCCGCTGGCGGGCACGATGGATGTCGATCAGCCCCTCGAACTCGGCGTCCTTCTCAGGCTCGACATGGGCGGCGCCGGCGAGCGTCGCCTGCTGGAAGCTGGGCTTGCGGGCATGGGTCGTGCCGGTCGCCTCGAACAGCTTGAGGTCGTCGAGCTTGAGCCGGGTCCGCAAGCCCGGCGCATCGTCCACGGTGGACGTGCCGAAGTCGCCCTTCGACAGCCACACGCCGGCGAATGCGTGCTCCCGCTGCAGCACGATCAGCGGGCGGAGCCCGGCCGCCTCCAGGCAGGAGCAGAACAGCACCGCCAAGTCGAGGCAGGTCGCCAGCCGCTCCTCGCCGATCTGGCGTGCGGTGCGGATGCGTTGGCCGCCGCCGACGAAGGATGGTGGCGGGTTGATGTAGCGTAGGTCCATCCGGCAGACCGCGTTCCAGATCGCCTGCGCCTGTTCCCAGACGCGGGTCTTGCTGCTGCCCTGGTAGCCCTCGAACGAGTCTGGCTTGCCGCTTGCCCGCAGGAGGTCCGAGGCGGCGTGGATGATGCGGGCGACCGCCGGGTCGTTCGGCTGGACGAAGGCGGCGAGGATGTCGGGGATGCCCGCCGTGCCGCCCCACTCGTTGAAGGCGAGGATGCGGATGTCCTGGGTGAACTCGCCGACGATCTCGCCCCCGCTGCGGGCCGTGAGCGACACCGTGCCGCGGGTCGCCTCGGACAGGCCCGACAGGAATGGGCCATCGATGGGGATGTCCAGGTCGTCGAAGGCGAGTATCTGGCCGGATGCGAGGCCCGCAGCCCGCCACGTCCGCGCCCGCAGCACCGGTGGCTGTGAACCGAGTTCGATCTCGATGTCCCCCAGCGGCTCATCGCTCGCGTTGGCGATCGCCAGCTCGGAAAGCACGGGCACGTGGTTCTGCCATAGCGCCGCGTTCAGGGCCGGCTGGAACCGGGCGGTGATCCGTGCCCGGGGCGTAGCGGGCCGGCTTGCTCCGGCCGGGTCTGCGTCCGCTACGGCCTGCAGTGGTGGCGTGTGCTGGTCGGCGACGCTGCCGCCGAGTTCGTCCTGGGTCATCGATCCACGCCTGTTCCTTCGTTCCGACAACAGACCATGGCGCGGGCGCTTGGCCAACCGCGACCGGTGGGGGGTCGGCCACCGACCATCCGGAAGGGGGAATGCGTCCCCCAGGGAGGGTCCGATGCCGCGATGGAAGATCAGGATGGTCAAGGGGAATTGGACGGTCGCACCCGGTAGGGATACCGGAACCCTGATGACGCCCTACGGCGAGAGGTTCCGCTTCGCGCGCCGCGGGGACGTCTGGGAGCTGCCACGGAACGCCCTCATCAGCTTGGCCGGCATCCATCCGCCGGAGGCGCGCGCCCGGTGCGCCGCCGCGCTTGACCGGGCTTCCGTGCAGGACCCCGACCTGCCGCACCTGTTCGAGATCAGGCCGGTGACGCTCCTGCGGATAGTATCGGGGTACGGGGGCATCCGGCCCCCGATCGTGGGATTGCCGTTCCCGGCGACGTCGATCGACGACTACGTCATGGACGGCTTCCAAGAGGCCATGGGTCAGATGGCCGACCTCGACGACGACCCCGCGTCCAGGTACGAGTCGCTCCTGGCGCGCTACCAAGAACTCATCGATGGCTCGGATCCGGTCTACCGCGACCCGATGATGCTCACCGCGGTGCTGACCGCCCAACTCGAGCATTGGCGCGACGGGCGAGTCTGGCAGCTCCCGCAGGCCGTGGCGTACGCGCTCTCGGCCCACCCGGCCTGGCGGCAGGCGGCGCTCGCATGGCTCATGCCCCATCGCGGGACCTGGGTCAGGGACTACGTCGCGCGGCACCCGCAGGTGAAGACCCTGGTCCGGATCGTTGCGAAGAACGTCCCGGGCATGCCGATCTGGTTGCGGCGCTCATAGGCGGCGCGAATGCGGTGCGACCGGCTGGCAAGTCCGGTTCCGCGACGCGCACGACGATCCGATCGACGAGGTCGCAACTGTGGAGCCTCGGGCAGGGACCCGATCAGGAGGCGAATCCATGACATCGATCAATCAAGACCCGTCGGGGTGCGGCGGCGATGGCTGACATCGTCGCGGGCCAGCGCGTGGGCGGCTTCCTCGTGCTCCGGGACGATGAGGGGCTGCGCCATGCGGTCAAGGCGGGAGCCGTGATGGTCCTGTCCGACGCCGACGACGCGGGCGACGCCACGGTCATGCACCTGACCGGCAGCCGGGTGGTGGTGGTGCGCCGGTCCTTCGACGAGGTCCTCGCGTGGTTCACGTGACCTACGGCCAACCCCGCTTCGATCCCTGGTTCGCCGCCCGCACCGCCGTGCAGAAGCGGCGCCCGTGCCCACCGCTGGGTTCCCGCCGACCGAACGGGAGGCTGGTGAGGCGGTTGTCTGGTCAGGGCAGGTCCTCGGACCCTAGGCCGGCATCCGCGACAGCAACGAGAAGACCGGGCGAGGCAGGTGCAATCAGCTTCCGTCTGCAGGCCAGACCGTCCCACGAAGGGGCTATCGATCTCACGGGCCGCGTGCACAGATCATGAACATTGGTGCTGATTCGGGCACGTCGCCATACGGGAGGGAACGCCGCCATGGAAGCAGATCGAACGAAGGTGCTGGGCGGGCAGGCGGAGATGGAGGCGATCTCGGACGCCGTAGAAGCCGAGGTCCTCCTGGACCATCGACGGGACCGCTATCCATGGCCGAAACCCGACGGTGCGCTCCACGCGATCCACGAGGGGGACCTGTCGCAATTCAAGTGGCGCCCGGCGGATGGGCGGGAACTGACCGAGTTCCTCCAGCGCTACGCCCCGCGGCGAATGGTCGATGAAGCCCTCGCGCTTCCGAGGGCCGAGTACGAGGCGTTGCTGGGTGCAGCCGACGTCGAGTCCGCCTGGAACCCGTTCCACGCCACGTTGGTCGCCGCCGCGAAGCGGGGCGCAGTGCGCGGGTATCGATCGCTGCTCGCCGCGGAGGCCGTGCCCGTCGATGCGGATGGCATGGACGACGACGACCCGAGGGCCAGGTTCCTGCCGCCGGTGAGGATGCAGGACCATGAACCCGCGGTCGTGAAGCGGCGCATCCTCAAGGAGTTGCGGGAGGCCGCGCGGACCGGCGGCCATGCCGCTGATGATTGCATCCAAGCCCTCTACGCCGAGGGCGCCACCTTGTCGTGTTCGCATCCGGTCGGGACGCTCAACGGCCACGACGACATCAACTGCGGGTTCTGGCGCCCGTTGAAGGAGGCGATGCCGGGGATGTCGCGTCGCGACGACATCCTGATGGGCGGACGCTTGGGCGGGCGGGACTGGATCGCCGCGACGGGATACTACCAGGGTGAGATGTTCTACCCGCTCTGGGGACTGAAGCCGGTCGGCTTGGTGCGCCTCCGGTTCGGTGAGATCCACGCCATAGAACGAGGACGCATCGTCGGCAGCCACGTGATCCTCGACATGGTCGACTTGCTCACGCAGGCCGGTGCGTGCCCGATATCGTCCGGTCCCGGTCTCCGGGGACACTGCCCGGGGCCGGCGGCCCAGGACGGGCTGTTGGTCGACGGCCAGTCGGCGGCGCTGTCACGGTGCGCACTCGACCGCGTAGACCCGATGTTGTCGCACGCAGCCAGCGTCCCGGATGACTCCGCATTCAGCGGCGGCCGCACGGACGTATTCAGGTCTGCCGGAACGATGTGGTACGGGCCGGGTGGCATCGGCACCCGGCGCGGAGGCGGCTACTGTTGTCTAACGTCCGACAAACTGGAGCGGGCGGGCATGTCGGGCGGATATCTGCCCACGCCAGGCGCGGCGACGATATGTGACGGAGCATACGTCGCAGCGGCCGGATGGCCCGCCTTCCGCGCCAGGCTGTGGCAGAGCGAGAACGCAGTCGCTCCGTATGATGACCACGTCTCACTCAGGGCCGTGCAGTTCTGGCGGTGTGACGGCAGTTCAGAGCCGGAGGGGTGGGCGCTGGCGGATCTTCCGCACCTCCATCTTCAGTTCGGCCGCGATATCTGGGCCGAAGGGCTTGCGCTCCAGGCCGAGCATGGCCGTCCCGGTGCCAAGCGGCGAGCCACCTACTGAGATGCCTCGACGTCGCCTGACGAAGTGTTCGGAGACGGACGCTCGTAATCGGCTCCCTGTGATCCTCTTGACCATAGGCTACTCGGACGCTGCCGCTTCGATCCCCGGTCCGCCCATACTGTCGTGCAGCAGCAGCGCCCATCCCCGCCGCACGGTCCCACCAACCAGTCCCGCCCCGCGCGCGGTCTCGCACAGGTGGACAGTCAACCGCCCCTTCTGCCGGCATCCGTGGCACCGGAGCTGCACGACCACGTCGGCGAGCGTCCGTTCGGCCATGCTGGGCTCCCCGTCCAACATGAGCCGGACCGGTTTCGGCGTGCTGTGCCCGCAACCGCAGCGGCACACGAGCCATCGGGTGCGTATGGTCGCCATGGTGCAGGCCAGTGCGATAGCGCGATCATAGGGTGGGACGGCATTGGGCATTTCAGAACGTAAGAGGAACACGGGGCACGAGTCGATACCGCCGAAATCCTGCGCCAGATCGAGGGCCGACCAGGCAACTCTTGCGTCACGACCAGGTCGGCGTAGCCGCCGCTTGATCGACGCCAACCACGTTGAGACTCAGCGAACTCCAAGGTAAGCTGGGCATGTTCAGCGTCGTGAGACGTAGGGTCCCGGCTCCCAAGGGAGCCATACGATGGAGGTCAACTGTGACCGAGGCCAAACACCACTCGCATATCCACCTTGCCGGCACGTCCATGGCGGAGGTTGAAAACCTGTCCACCGGCTGTGGATCACAATCCAGGATGGGCGTCGCATCGGAGGACAATGCGTCGTGTCCCGACATCCTTGCACCCGTCGATCACCTGGACCGGCTCAGGACCGAGATGGTGCGCGTCCTGCCCACCCGCAGCACGCGCGAGCGGGACGCGTTCGCGGCGTTGGGCGTCGGCGAGCAAGCATGGCGGTTCATGAATTGGCAGTCGAGGCTCGTCCATCCCCATCCTCGCCAGGTAAATAGGGCCGTCGGCTTCGATGGCTTGCCCGCAGTCCGGGCCAAGCGGGACGACATCGAAGCATTGATCGCCGGCATCAGCCGAGGCGACGACGTGAACGGATACCTCAGTCACGACGTCAAGCAGGGCTACTGCCTGCATCCGCCCGGCAAGAAGGACGGACCGGACTTCGACTTGCTCCTGAACGAGTGGGGGATCCACCACCTGCACCTCGATCACGCGCCGGGCAAGGGCGGGTTCAGGAAAAGGAGTGACGAGTTGCTGTACGCCATCCTCGGACGCGGCGTCGCGTTCGTCCTGGGCGTCGCCCCCCATGGCGCATGGACCAGCCGACGCCTCATTGAGGCGACGATCCGGTCGTGGCCCGACCAAGGGCTTTTCGTATCCCTCGGTGTCCTCCCGGGACGGGATTGGACCGAGGGCGAGCACAAGGCGTTGCGGAGGGCCGGGATGACGACGGCGGCGTTGGTCGACGACAAGCCCTGGATATCGGGCGTGACCGGGAGCATGTCGTCGGCCCTGGTGTCCAACAGGGTCGTCAGGGAGGCCGGTCGAGTTCTGCGGTGCGTGTATCAGGCGACTGAACATCCTGGACACGTCGAGTGCCAGCTCATGGCCAATGCCGCCGCCATCGTCGCCCCATGGCCGGCAGAGCCGGTGATCCGCGTGCGCTGGGTCAGTGGTCCGGACCGATACTGCTTCGGTTTCGTGGAGGAGACGAGCGACGCGACGGTGATTATCTGAACGCTCCGAGGACCAGGATGTTGGAGCGGATCAGACCGTCCGGGCCGAGCGGGACGATGATCCCGGCGGGGGGTCGTCACCGTCATCGGCTGCTGCCGTAGGCGCGCATGAACGATCGCACGCCGCGCTCGACGCGATCCGGTAGATCGCGCCGGACCGCGTCGATGTCGATGCCGAGCGACATCTGGAAGTTGGTGAAGCCCTGCCACGTGCCGAACAGTTCGTCGGCCGCATGCTCCGGGTCCGCGACGGACAGCTCCCCCCGCTTCGCTGCCGCGGAGATCAACCCGACCAGGTTGGCGCGCGTCCGCCCCGGGCCGAGATCATAGAAGGCGCGGGCAAGTCCCTCGTGGCGCCGCAGCTCGCCGGCGATCACGGCGTAGAAGTCGATCGCCGGCTTGCTGGTCAGGAAACCCAATATCCCCAGCCCGAAGTCGCGGAGCCGGTCGGCGACGGGCGCCTGCCCGTCAGCCATGGAGCTGAGGCGTTGACCCGCCTCTATCCGCTCCATCTCGCGCCCGACCGCCGCCTGGAACAGGGCCGCCTTGTCGGGATAATGCGTGTAGAGCGTCACCTTGGACACGCCCGCCTTGGCGGCGATCGCCTCGATCGGCGTCGCTTCGACGCCGCGCTCGAGGAACAGCTCCCATCCCGCGTCCAGGATCGCTACGCCCTTGTCGAGGTCGCGCGGCCGGCCTGGTGGACGAAGCGTCACCGCCCGGTCCCCCATCGGGCAGCCTTGACGACGGTTCTCGGCCCACGCATTACTGAACGCAGTCGTTCATGAACATATTCGGGGATCGAGGGACATGGCGTTCAAAGGTCGATGCCTATGCGGGGCCGTGCACTATCAATCGAGTGGCCCGGCGGTGTTCATGGGCAACTGCTACTGCGCCGATTGCCGGCGTGAAAGCGGGACCGGGCACATCACCGCGGTCGCCGTGCCGGATCCGACGCTGCAGATGAGCGGCGAGACCAAGGACTTCACGAAGCCGTCCGACAGCGGGCAGACGATCCGCAACACCTTCTGCCCGGTATGCGGAACCCCGCTCTGCACACATCCGCCAGGTCTGCCCGGCCTGGCGCTGATCCGGGCCGGCACGCTCGACGACGTCTCGGCCGTCGAACCCCAAGTCAACATGTATGTCGCGTGCGCGCCGGCATGGGACAGGCCGGTCGAGGGAATCATGGGCTTCGCCGGCATGGCGCCCGCCCAGCGATGATCGGAGGTTCGTTGCGCACCGCATGGCTGTAGCCTCGACCGAAACCCGGGTCCGGCCAGACTACGGCTATGATGCTCCTGGCATCATGCGCGGGTTGATGGCGGTCGGGCTCGCCATCCTTCTCGCAGCCGCGGGTGCGCGGTGGACCTGGTCCGGCGGTGGTGCATGGGCAGGCGTCGCGTTCGCGATCGGACTCTTGCTCGGGGGCGTGCCGTTGCTCCTAGGCGCGTCACTCGTGATGTACGGTGCCTTCGGAAAGATGCGGATGCGCGACCTGATGCTCGGGTCCGTGCCATGGAGCGGGCAGGAGCGCGTCCTCGACGTCGGGACGGGAGCCGGGCTGCTGCTGGTCGGCGCGGCCAAGCGGTTGACCGGCGGCACGGCCATCGGCATCGACACATGGTCGACGAAGGACCTGTCCGACAACGCGCGTGCGACGACGGAGCGCAACATGGTGGCCGAGGGCGTGGCCGAACGCGCCGTGGTCCACACCGCCGACGCCCGCGCACTGCCGATGGCGGACGACACGTTCGATCGCGTGGTCTCGCTGCTGTGCCTCCACAACATCGAGGGCAAGGTGGAGCAGGTGCGCGCCTGCCGGGAGATAGCGCGCGTGCTGAAGCCCGGCGGGATCGCCCTGGTCGCGGATTACCTGCCCACAAGCGCCTACGCCGCCGCCTTCCGCGAAGCCGGTCTGCGGGTCGTCGGCAACGGTTCCCACTTCCGGACGGCGCTGTCGTTGATGTGGATGGTGCGGGTTGAGAAGCCCGCGGTCTAGCCTCACGGCCCCGGGCTAAACGCCTTCCAGAACACCGCCTTGTCCGTGCAATCTTGCCGAACGGGCTTCATCTCGATCCGACCCCCGAAGGTCCTGGATGAACGGAGACAAGCGGAGATGAGGATAGTGTTGATCGTGTGGACCTTCGTCCAGCTGGTCGCAGCGGTGTCGCCGGGTCGGGTATCAACCGATGCATCCACGCTCATGCATCCAGGACCGATCCGTCCTGGGCTATGACCTACGGATTGCGCCCGCGTCCGGCGTCGTCACGGACAGGCCGCCGACCGCGCCAACCCGCGACGTGCGGCTTGCGGGGCAAGCACCTCCACTCCCCTCGACGCGGGGCGCCGCAGTTCCTGCGGATCGTAGGCGATGTGGTGACGCCACGCTCCCTCTCGACGACGATAGGAGCGGTGACGGCATGGTCATTCGGCTGATGGTGGGCGGGCGGGCGGCCTCGGCCGGCTCGTCCTCTTCATACGCGGGGTGCGCACGCTGACATCCCGCAGCAATGCAGTGTTCCCGGCTTGGCAGGGCAGGCAATACCTGCGCGACGGGCGGGCTCCGCAAGCTCCATCAGCTCGACAACGACCGACACGGCATCCCACCCTGGACCACGCGGCCCCCGCCAGGACGTCCTGGCGGGGGCCGCGTGACCCGCACTCCCGACCGATCTGCAGCCAGGGGCCCTCATGACCAATGCCCTGACGCTTCGAGGTTGCCGTTCACAAGCCTGGTCGTCTCAAGTTGGCGTGCGCCTCGCTGCCGGGTAACTTCGCGTGCGCAACGTGTGAGCACTATGCCGGGGACAATCTTGGAAGCCGATACATCAAACGGCCCTCCTGACGAGGGTGTTGAGCCGGCGATCCAAGATGACCTGCCCGTATTCCCATGGGAGCAACTGACGGTGCCTGACCTGGACGGGATGGAGCCCGACTCGTCCGTCTCAGGCTCAGATACCGTGGACTGCCACGAGTTGGCCGACCTGATCCAGGCCGCGCGTGTTGCTGGCTTCGAGTCGCCTGATGGTCAGGCGCAGGCAGTCACGCCAGACGGGATGGCTGCTTCCTTGCTGTGCGCATTGCTTGACATGCACTTCAAGCCGGAGGAGCGGAACGAGCCGTTCGGGCCCATGATCGTCATGAACGGCCGCCGCAGCCCGCAGCCGTCGGACTTCGTCGCGAAGCTGGACCTGATTGAAGCGCTTGTCTCGCGATGCTCCCATCCTGCGATCAGGGCGCGGCTGTCGGATGTCTGCTGGCTCCTTGATCGGCGGCGTTGGCGGTCTGCGGTCGCCGCGGTCTCAGCCTACACGGCGGTCGTCCAATCGGTAGCGAGGTGCACCTCTCGGTATAGGTTTGGGGAACGTGGCGACGTGCTCACGCACGACACCTGCGACAACCTTCGGAGGGCGCTCTATATCGGCTCCGCCGTGGGTGCCGATAAGCCCGAGGT
This sequence comes from Acetobacteraceae bacterium, assembly GCA_965276785.1. Lineage (GTDB taxonomy): Bacteria > Pseudomonadota > Alphaproteobacteria > Acetobacterales > Acetobacteraceae > LMUY01. The sequence continues at coordinate 3,041,855 of OZ255629.1, read as the reverse complement.
GGTTGAACTGAAGGGCCTTGCGGCGGAACTACGGCAACGAGCAATGAGCGAAGCGGCGCCGATGGCGTTCCTCTGGCTTGCCGAGATCGACCTACAGTTCGGTATCACGCCAGGGAGAGCCGGTCTTGGCGAAGCGGCAGAACTCGTGGCTGGCGGTCTGCCCATAGGACAGGACGACCATCTCACGGTCTCGCTGTGGCAGTTCGCATCCAAGGCATACTTCCGCGCGAACCGTTCGGACGATGCGCAAAGATGCAGGGCTGAAGCTGCCGAAAGCCTCGTGCGGCAGGCGGACATGGCCTTGGGCACGTCAGCCTTGACGGCATCCACGTTGCTCGGTTCGGCTATCGCCCAACTCGGTGGTTCGCCGACACAGAAGGCGCGCAGAGCCGAGCTCCGCCATCGTCTCGTCGATCTCCAAGCGCACGTGACCGACCAGCTGTCGTCATTCTCGCACCCTATGGACCTCCGGCAATTGGCGGAGGCTGTCGAGCACAGCTTCCAAGGCGCCGACTTGATTGAAAAGCTATTCCGCTTCGCGGCCCTGACCAGCTCGCCTGTTCCGGAGGAACTGCGCGCCGCTGCCGAGGAGACGATCCGCTCTCACCCGCTCTCAAGCCTCTTCGGAGCGTCTCACCTCGATCGTCAGGGCAAGGTCATCCATCGGACGTCCTCAAGTGCACTCGGCAAGGCGGACGCGGGCGCCATCGACGCTCAGATCGCGCAGGCGGAAGCCGTGAGGCGGCACGTCGTGGTCGGAGGCTATATCGACGTGGCTCGACAGATCATCGCCAACGAGCACCACGTGCATGCGGACGGCATCCTATGCCTCATAGGGCAGAGCCCCGCTGTTCCGCCCGAACTGACATCCACGTTCGCCTCGGGATTCACCCGCATGTTCCAAGGAGACTACACGGGCGCGACCTACACGCTCGTTCCGAACTTGGAAGCAATGCTCCGGCACGTGCTGAAGTCGGTAGGGCACGACGTAACAATCTTCGACGACGCCAGCCAGACCCAACAAGATCGAACGATCTCAACGATGTTCGAGCAGATGAGGAGCGAAATTGATGGGGTATTCGGCGCCGCGCTGACGACCGATATGGAAAATGTGTTCCTGGTGAAGCCGGGACCTCATCTACGGCATGCGTTGGCACACGGGCTGCTGGATGACGGCTCTCCACATGAGGCCGCTGCAGTATACGGCTGCTGGTTGATCTTCCGACTAGCGATGCTGCCGTTGTTCTCATATCGGAACCGGCTGGTTGCTCCCGTGGGATGGCGATCGAGAAGCACCGACCTGACAAGCTAGGGGGGATCCCTGTCCGGTGTGTCCCGTAGCGCCGCGCGAACCATGGCTGCTTCTTGCTCCTCGAACAGGAGCAGCGCGGGGTGGAGCCCCAGGGCGGTGGCGACATCCTCCAGCAAGCGCACCGACGGATTGCGGATGCCGCGCTCAATGTCGCTGATGTAGGTGCGGTCCCATCCGGTGCGATGGGCCAAGTCCTCTTGGGTCATCCTGGCCGCCAGGCGTTCACGCCGTACGTTCCGCCCAACCAGTCCACATAGGTCCATCCGCAGCACGGACACCGATTGGCGTGGGCTGGGACATCGATTATAGTCGACACGGGTAATGGGTGGTGACGCGCATGCATGTCCAACGACAATCCTGCTCGTGTCGCGGGCGACGATCGACGCCAAGGCTCGCATCCGGCGGGGCAACCCGATGACGTACGAGGACTATCTCGCGGGCCCGGCTTGGGCCGGGCTTCGTCTTCGCGCGCTACGCCGCGACGGCCATAGTTGCCGGCTCTGCAACGCCCGGCGCGACCTGGACGTCCACCATCGGTCCTATCCGCAACCCGGCCGATGGGATCGCGATCGCCTCGATGCGCTGACCGTGCTGTGCGCGCCGTGCCACGCGTTCACCACCACCGCCCTCAGGGCGCGAAGATATGCTGCCACCGCGCATCCTGAGGTGCGCGACGTCGTCCGACTCACCCCAGTCGTTCAGCGAGGCAACGAACATGAGCGCCTACCGGTCATTGCGCTTCGAGATCACGTCCGCCGCACCCCTGCTCATGCATTCCGGTCGCCTCGCGGATCCGTTGGATGAGCACGCCCGGGCGATAGCGGAGGTCGCGGGCCGGCGGCGGAAGACCGAGGCGGACCACCTTCGTCTGGCCGAGCTCGAGTTCCTGGGAAGCATGTACACCAGCTCCGGCTCGCCCTGCATCCCGGGCGAGATGGTGGAGGCGTCGCTGACCAGAGCGGCGGGCCAGGAAAGGCGCGCTGCGAAGGCGCGCGCCGGGCTGGTCGTGAGGGATGACCTCCGCCTCCGCTACGATGGTCCATCGGACCCGGCCGCGCTGTGGGCGGATGGTCGCTTCCGCCTGCGGGTCGGGGTGCGCGTCGGCGGCAGCCGGATCATGCGCACGAGGCCGAAGTTCACGGATTGGTCGGCGGAGCTGGTGGTCGATTACCTGCCTTCGATCCTGGACCCCCAGGAGATCCGCAGGTTCGTTGCCGTCGCCGGCGAGCAGATCGGTCTCGGTGACTGGCGGCCGAAGTTCGGTAGGTTCTGGGCCGAACCCATGCCCGCGACCGCCGGGCAGTGCCCGTGACGGCGTTCGCGACCGGTCCATCGGCGGCCGTTCCGACCCGCGCCTCGTGCGAGTTGCCTCGGGTGTGCGATGGCCGCTACCAAGCCGGACCCGGCGAGGCTTGGCGGGGTCCGGTCCAGCGGGGAAAGGTCCCGTATGGTGCGGCTAGGTGTGGCGGAGGGGCGCGTTCCCGCGCGGATGCGCTCCTCCCGGCCGCGCCGATCCGCGCGGGCGTCCCGCAGTCATCGAGCACCAGGGTCATCGGATCTCACGGGATGCGATGGCTGAGGCGTGCCGCGCTGGGCGCGCTCGTCGGAGCCATGCCGCTGCCCGCGCTGTCGGCCGAGTTCGTGCTCGGCAACCCCGGGGTGGATGCTTCTTGGGGGCGGCAGCCGGGCCAGCCGATCGCGCCGTCCGTCCACCGCGAGGCCGATGACGAGTTGCCGCACGTCATAACCGGGCAGGACCGGACGCGCGCCTACACGAGATCGATGCTGGCGTCGGACCCGACGCTGGATCAGGCGGCGCTCTTCCACTTCTACTCGCCCCCGGGCACCCTGCATCCGCCACCGGACCGGCCGCCGCTCCCCCCGGAGACCAGCCCGGACGCGGCCGCTAACGCGGCGGCGATCCTGGCGAAGGTGCGGGCGGCGGCCCCGCTCCTGCAGGCCGAGCTCGATGCGCGCTTCGCCGAGCTCACGGCGGCGGTCGAGGCGGCCGGGTCGATCGTGCTCCCCCAGGTGGCGGCGTCACCCGTCACCTACTGCCGATGGATCGCGCAAGCGGCGGGTTCCCCTATGCCGGACCTGGCGACGGCCTTGTGGAGGCACTGCATCGAGGACCGCGATGTATTCATCGCCGTCCTCGTCCGGCGCCTGGCGGACCTCGCCCTCATCCCGGACCTGCCCTCGCTGGGCAGCCCGCCGGCACCCGTCATGGATAGGGCGGGCGATACCGCCGGCCTGCAGCTGGCACGTTCCGTCCTCCCGGGGGAGCGGCTCGCCCCGCTCCGGTTCGAGCCGCTCGATGCGGCGTTCCAGGATCGGCTCAAGGCAAGGTTCGAGGCGGCGGGTCCGAAGCTCCGGGCGCTGTTGGCGGAGTTGCTGGCACGGCGTGCCGCCACCGACGTCGTGCTCCCTCCGGACATCGACTGCCGCGGCCTCCTGGGACCCTACGCCGGCCCGCTGGCTGGGCTTCCCGCATCGACGCAGGTGGCGCGGGGATTGGGGCAGGCGTGCATGGAGGCGGCCGCGCGGCAGATCCCGGTCATGTTGGAGCGCATCCGCCACACCGTGGTCGCGACCTTCGATGCCGAAGCCGACCGCGTCCGGAACGGCAGGGTCGATGATGCCCGCATCGTCCGCACGCCGACGGCGGCTTGCGCCGGGACGCTGGCCCCGCACTTCCCGGCCCCGGTCAACCACTACGACGCCGGCGCCTTCCCATTGGCGGGCCTCGACGCGGATCAGTCCGCCGGCCTGCGACGCGATTGCCTGACGGCCGCGACGGGCGTGCTGCAGGCGGTGATGGACAAGCACCTGGCGGCGGCGGTCGCGGCCAGCCGCCCCGAGCCGGACGCCCTGGAAGGATGGGAGGCCAGACACTGGTTCCCGGCCGCCCCGGGCGGGACGGCGTGGATCGACGGGCGCGAGGACCCATACGCCGTGTCCGCCTACCCCGCCGCGTTCCAGGCCGCCTACGATTCAGCCATGGGGCCCCTCCGCAAGGCCGCGGCGGCCGGGGGCGTCGCCCGGATCGAGCATTCCTTCGCCGTCGCAACCGGCATCGAGCCGGCGACCGCCACACGCATGTGCATCGACCATTACCGCCGGACGGTCGACGACGTGATGGCGATCGTCATCGGCCCAGAGCGCAACTGGGCGCAATCCAGGCGATGGCGTGAGGCGACCGCCGCCAAGCCGTCCTTGGGTGCGATGGAGGCGGCATCATGGATCGAGGCGGCGTGCCGGGACGGGCACGCCCAGACCATCGAGCGGCGCGTGGCGTCGGCCGTGGCCGCGGCGAACGTGCCCGGCATGTTCGCCGCCGGCCAGCACCTGGCGGTCCGGTCCAAGCAGGGCGAGTTGCGGGAGGTCGATCCCACAGAGCTGGTCAGGGCGGCGGCAGTCGATGGGCTACAGGTGACGTTCGTGCACACCACGCGGATCCTGGGCTTGGGGACGGCGCGGAGCCTGCGCGTCGCCGCGTTCGGGCGGACGGCGCCCGCGATCGAGGGCGCGCTCGCGGAGAGCACGCGCGGCGACCGGATCGTCGACCTGGAGGTCACCGGCTTGCCGAACCTCCCCGGGCTCGACGGACCGCTGGAGACCATCGAATGCCTGGCCATGCCGGTAGAGGAGGCCTACCGGGGCGGCCAGGCCGCGAGGGTCAGCGCCGTCGCCCTCGCGCTGTTCGAGGACCTGCCCTTGACCGGCGGCCTGCTGGCCGAGCAGGCGCGCCGGGACATGGTCGATGCCCAGGCCTGCGACGCCGCCAAGAAGGCGTTCCGCAGGCAGGCGGCCGGTGATTGAGACCGCCGCCGTGAGCGTGCGGCGAGGCCTGTGGCCCAAGACCAGGTTGCGGGTCATGAGCTTCGAGCTGGACGGGCGCTTGGCCGGCTCGATCCGCAGCGTGGGCCGGATCGACCTGCGCACGGACCCGATCTTCGGCTCGGGGCTGGGCCGGCCCATGTCCGCGCGATACGATGCCCGGGCCTCCGGCCGCATGGAGGCGTCGCTGCCGTTCATCGCCGGCGGTCGTCTCGACCGGGCGGTGTGGGCGCCGCAGCCGCCAGACGCGATCGTCGTCGCTCATCCGGATGCGCGGGCGACGTTGCCGGACGAGGTGAGGCGCGGCACCCCCATCATCTGCGCACTGGTCGCTGCCGAGCGGCTGTGGACATCGATGCCCGTGGCCGCGATGGCGATGGCCGCGATGGGGATGGCAATCGAGATCGGTCGGGCCGGGTCCGACCCCGGGCAATCGCAGGCCGAGCACGATGCGGTATTCGTGGCGTCGCTGACCTTGCTGATGTTGGAGGAAGCGCCGCCGGAGGAGTTGGTGTGGCTGGGGCAGGGCGGGGAGTGAACGCGTCCTCGACGCATGTTCCGGGTGGCGATCACGGAATCCCCAGGCGAGGGAGCATGCGTCGCGCTTGCCGCGGGGGAGCGCCGCGCGCGGCTGCGTTGCTGCTGGCGCTCATGTCCGCGTCGTGTGCGGTCATCAAACCGACCGTGCACGTGGAGCCGGGGCCGGGTAAGTCGCAGGCCGCCTTCGATGACGACCGGACGAGCTGCGGGAGGCTGACCGACCGGCAGCTCCAGCCCGTTGCGGACAGGCTCAACGGGCCCGGCGCGACCCCGCAACAGATCGCGGCCAACAATAGCCAGATCCAAGCATCGTATGATGCCGTCTTCGCCGACTGCATGGCGTCCCGTGGCCACATCGTCGGCGCCGATGCCACTGCCGCTGCCGGGACCGTGGCGTCGTTTCCGCCGGCGTCGCACGAGCCCCGGGGCCCGGAGGTCCCGCCCGGCCACCCGCAGGTCGGATGGCAGTTCCTGACGCTCCGCTATCATACCAAGGCCGAGCGGAACCCCGATGCCGAGGCCGCCCTGTGGCGCAACGAGATCGACAATCCCCCGGACGGCCAAGGCGGCACGTTGCCGACCTACTCCGTCTCGTTCCCCGACGGCCCGCGGACCATCATCGTGTCGATCGCGCAACTTGGCGCCACCGCCTGCGACGACGGGCCGAACAGCGCGGCGTCGACGCGGGATTACGCGGTCTGCCCGGCCAAGGTGGGCGTGGTCGAGGGTGGCAGGCTCGTCATGTCGCGTTCCATCGGCAAGCTCTGCGCCGAGACGATCAACGATGGCGGCGTTCGCGAGGGCGCGCCGGACTGGAAGGACCCAGCGCTATGGGGCACGCGGGCCCGATACGACGGATGGGCGCACACCATCGAGCTGAATACCCTGCAGAATGGCCGGGTCGAGAGGTCGTGCAGCAGAACATTGAGCCTCCCCTAAAGATCTCGTCGGTAAGGGCTCTACCGACTTCGGTATGAGCGAGGTTCCTACGCCAGTTCCTTCTCGAGCCGGCTAGCCTCGGACACCCCGAACCGGACCAGATCCGCAACTTGCCCCTGCAGTTCTCGTCGGATCGTATCCGTTACGACAGCGTCTACGTCTGGCCCAGCGAGCGCATCGCGGATGTAGCGGCAGAACGAACCTCCAACTCCGTAGTCCAACCAGAATGCAGCTTCCGGAGGCTGGTTCTCGATCCATATCCGGGAGACTCGCAGCAACCCGGCGATATGGCGGGGTTCGGCATGGACAGACAGCAACTGCAGGAGCAGGCGCGCGACGTAGAGGCAGGGCGCCTCTGACGCGAGCTCAATGAGCAGCGGCAGGAATGGGTCGAGCCGCGCGATGCCCGCCGGGTTGAGATAGGTCTGGATGGGCTGAAGCGGTCCCTGGTGCGCGAAGAAGAGGGCTGCGACCGCCGGCCCCAGCGTGTGCTCGACACCATCGGACAGATCGCGCGCCATGCGGCGCCAACCGGACGACTTGGCAAGGCGTTGCGCCACTGCGACGCGGATCCGTGCCGCCTCGGCGGCCGCGAGCCCGCCATCCCCGAAATGGGCGTAGTGGACGCCGTAGAGGAATGACGGGACGGCGCACAGGAATGACCTGTCGGGCAGTTCCACGAGCGGTTCCAGCGCCAACCTGTCCATGTCAGGCGCCTGCAGCGCCGGCCCGAGGCGTCCGAGTAGTTCGAGAAAAACGTCGTTCCACTCGTCAGGGCGGTCGCCGCAATCCTCATCCTCGCTGCCTTGTCCGTTCGCCTCCCATGTCCAAGGGGCATAGGCCTCGGCCAAGTCCCGCATCCATGGATGGACTACCGCGTCGAACAATTCGCGGATCGCATCGAGCCACAGGGCCGCTGCCTGCTGATCGACGAAGCCCGCGCGGGTTGCAGCTGCTCCCCCTCGAGAACTTCCACCTGCACCACGTATGGGGAAGCCGGGCCAGAGTGGCTCGACGCCATTGCTCCGCAACCAACTCAGTTCCAAGCCGACCGCCTTTGCGATCGCCTCGTTGGACCGCATGCCCAATCGACCTCGCCTCGAGGACGAGCCCCGTGCACTGGTCCAACAACTGCCCAGGGCAAGGCGCAGGACAGACTTGACGAGCCGCACGTCCGCGGTGGCGAGCTCGACCGCCGTCTTCGCGAGACCACGGGCACCGGCCGGGTTGCCGCTGGCCGCCTGCCGCAGTATCGCTTCAACATCGCACTCAGCAGCTCCACCGCGAAGAAGCATGACGCGCCCGGCGAATGCAATACCGCCGGGGTTGTACGCCAGGCCTGCCCGCGTCCGATGGACTTGATCGTCGGGCATCAAGACGGCCGAGTCGAACACCTGCCTCGCCCACGAGACTGCGGACAGTATCGTGCCTTGATCTCCGTGCCGGACCACCAGCATTGCTGCGCCTACGATTGCGACATTGCGCATCTGCGACGGGTCCGCCTGCGATTCTTCACCGGGCAGCTTGCCAAACGCCCATCGGAGGCACGCCGCCGACAATTCGCCTGGCTTGGCCGGATGGGTGTCGAGCGCCGCTGATATCGGCAAGTAGAGCAGTGGGTCGTCATCGTTGCGGGCGGCCATGATGTCCTGCAGCCGCCGGAAATGCTCCTCTTCTGCTTGTGGTGAGACGTAGGACCAACCTACCCGTCCGTCCTGCAAATGCATCTTGCGCCAGTTCGCGGGATCAATGCGGTTCAGGGCGTGCATCGCCATCATCGGTGCGCAGGAAAGGGTGGCATCTTGCTCCGGCGACCCAAGCAGCTCCGCAGCGGATCGCAGCCGGCGCTCGACTTCTTCGCGAACGACAGCAGGACCCTCTATCGCTAGGGTGTCGAGCCTGTAGTCAAGGCGGGTCCTCCTCGACGGCCTTGCCGCGAGGTCATCCGCGGCATCGGTCTCGCTGCGGTTCATGTCCTCCAATCCGGGCACCCGGGCCGATGAAGCGTCATCGACGACCGCCCGCTCGAGGTCCCATGCGAGGAGGGTCGGACAGCCGAGAAACGGGACCGACGTCGCCGCGGTGGACGGCCAGTGTGAGAGGATCAGGTCGACTGCGACGAGCAGGTAGGCCGCGGGCGCCACGCCGTCTCCGAGCACGTCCGCAATGACGTCGCGGGCATCATCGTTCCGCTCCAGGCGGAGATGTCCCCACTGCTCAAGGGCCATGAGCGCAGAGGCGAGCGGGCCGCCTGAGGCTTCCCGCGCCAAACGGTACGATCTCGGATGGTCGAATGACCGCGGGCCGGCGTCGAACATCAGCACTGTGCCGATAGCGTTCGGCTGGCCGTCAGGGTCGTCGTCCTGGATTGCATGGTCCACCATCCTGCGCACCAGCCGCAACCCGTGCTCAGGTGCAGCTTCCAACAAGCTTAGAAACGGGCCCTGTCGGGGCGATGGAGGATAAAGCTCGTAATCCCAGCTACCGAATGTCCGAGCCACTCGGAGTCCCGTGCGGCCCGACGGTTCCCTTGGTGGCACCATCGAGCGTGCAGCGAGGGCGGCCAACCGGTCCGGTGCCGCGAACGCAAGCTTTCCGCTGTCTGTCAGCACGCTCTTGACGATCGGTCCGTCGGCGGGGCCGGCCGCAAGACGCTCGATATACGCGATGGCGAGGTCCGGGCTCGTGTCGCTAAAACGCAGGAACGCGGATCTGATCTCGCTGCCCAGGGCACGCCGCCGATGCCACTCTCCCACCGCCGACCCTGCGTCACCGACGAAGAGCGTGCCCGCCTCGAACCTGTCGAGCCACTCGTACATGCGGCGTGTGATCGCGGGACTGAGGGGGTCGGCACCCCTCGTGCAGGCTGACCAGGTCGCAAGGAATGGCACGACTTCAAGCAGCGTCGCGGCAGGCAGCGCATCGAATTGGACGAGGTATTCGACCAGCGGTAGCCAGCGGTTGAGCACCGGCACGTCAACGCCGGATGCGGCGGCAGTGGGTTCGATACCCGCGGAACGAAGCAGGTCGGATGCGCTGGTCACCTCCACGGCCCTCACGACGCGCACCAACTCCCTGAGTATGGCGGCGCGATCTACAGCGAGCAGGTCCGCCGCTCCCAAGAGCGCCGCCGTGGGGTTCTCTGAACGCATCGGCGCGAGCAGCACCGAACGTCGCCATGCTGGATGCGCGCAGTCGCGGCTTACCGCCGCCAGCAGCGTGGCGAAGATCGTCGACCCGTCGCCGGGCGCCAGGCTGCCGATGCCGGCCAGCTCGAGACCCCGCGCCTCGATCGCTGATGGGGCCCGATCCAACGCCAGACGACCGACCAGTTGCGGCTCCTGCATGAGCACATTGGCGATCGCCCACTGCCGCAGCACGTCATGCCGGAACTCAATAACGTCGTGACTGGGCTCGCGTAGCGTCTGGCTTGCCACAAGAGCATCCACGACATGCGACGGTTCGGCCGACCCGTCGTGCGGGTCGACCCCTTCGATTACCTCAATCGCGAGGCGGCGCAGCAGGCGGCGACGGTTCCTCCTCAGAGGGCCGTCGTCGGAACCGTCGCCGCCCGTGTCCCACCACTGCCGGGCCATCTCCGCCTCGGTCCGCGGTAGCGTCGGATCGCCCGTTGGCGAGCGCCTCCTCGCCAGCCTGCCCAGCCGAAAAAGGTTGCGTGTAATAGCCAATGCCGGGTGCCGATCGTCGAGCAGGCCTCGGAGCTCTGGACTGCCGTCCCGCAACTCGGCGAGGTCCTGATCATCGAGCTCGTCGACGACGAGCGGCGGCGCGCGCCCGAGCCGTGCCACCGCGTCGTCCGGGATGAACGAAGGCGTCTCGAGGCCGAACTCCCGCCTCGCGCTTGCGACGACGAAGAGGCCCGGCACGGTCGACGCCTCGCGGACGAGGTCCCGGACAGTGGTCTGTTCGCCCGGGCTGAACCTGTCGAGGTTGTCCAGGAAGAGCACGGCGCCGCCGCAGGCCGTGAGGTCAGACAGCAGGTCTACCGCGCCGTCGGAGAACCCGATCTGTGCGCGCATGGCGGGCCAACCGCCCGGGGTAGTCCGTCCCGGCGAGAGGAATATCACCCGCGCCTCTGCCGATAATTGGGCAGCCAGGTGTCGCAGAAGCGCCGACTTCCCGACGCCGGCATCGCCTCGAACCTCGACATAGCGCCCGCGGTCCATCGACGCTCTCAGGCCGGCCAGGTGGGCGGACCTGGATAGGATCACCCCGCCGACGTCATCGTCGATGTCAGCATACGCGTGCCGCGCTGCTTCGGCGACGGCTCGGCGGGCGGCGGCGTAGCGCCGTTCGCCCGCGAACCGGAACTCATGCAGCTCCTGCCTGAGTTCTCCAGTCGTAACTGAACCGCCAGTGGTGGCCAGCGCGAGCGCGTGGGTGACCAGTCTCGACCATAGCGACCCGGCAAGATGCGCCTCCTCGTCGTGCAGTGAGCGGCGCGCCCGATCCAACATGAGTTGCTCCCATTCGGAGCCAGCCACGTCGAAGTCGAACGGGAGGATCTGGAACCTCCGCAATAGCCCCCAGGTCGTGGCGTCGTCGCTGGGTACTCCCGCCTTGGCGAGGTTGGACCTGAACGTCTCCGCGAATGTCCGCATAGGCTCATTGGCAACGCCCCGCAGCGCGAGCCGGGCGAATAGTTGGGTCGCCGTCGTGTTCCTCGCCCACATCAGCACATCATGGCATGGACCCAAGGCAGTTCGGGCCGACCGTGCCAGCGCCACCGCCAACTCATGATGGCCCTGTTCACCGCCGTCTCCGCGGGCGGAGACGGCCTGGCCCACAACGTCTGCGAAGACAGGGTCGGAGTGTGTGAAGCTCACCGTTCGCTTCACCTGAATCTCCAGTATCGCCGGGCTACCGGCCGCGTCGCGGGCGTGCACAACGACATCGTCTAGCGGAAAGCCCTCGGGTGCCGCTTGGACCTGCACGCTCTCTACCAGCGCGTTCGGCAGGCCGCGGGGTGGAGCGCCGGCGAGCATGGCGAGCATGTAGCTGGCGGCAACCTGGGCCTCGAACAGGCTCCCGGCCGGCCCGGTTGAGGCCGGGCTGCTCGCGCCTCTACGGGGGGGCAACGCCGGGTCGGAATTCATCGGCGTCGCGTCATCCTCCGTCCGGGTCATGCTGTGGCGAGGCTGCACCCTCGATAGCGTCGGCCATCCGCGCGATCGTCTCTGAGAACCGGGTCTGACGGCCGAGTTGTTCCTGCTGCCTCTCTTCCCGCCAGGCCTGTTCTACCTCAAGGCGCCGCAACAATCCCACGAGACGTTCGGTCTGACCGGCAGCGATCGCGATTGCGCTCGGCGCGACCCTCGCGTCGAACAGCACGTGCACGACCTCGGCCAGGGTCATGTCAAGGTATAGCAACGGTTCAAGCAATTCCCGAAGGTCGTCGGCCGCCGCTTCGTCCGCAGCATCCCCAAGCCGATGTGCGAGATGCGCGGCCAGGAGTTGGTAGCGTGCCCGCCACGCAGGTTGAGCGAGCGGTGAGGTCTGTGCGACGGCGCATTCCCGCACCGCTCGAAGCAGTGCCCTCCAGAGTGCGCGGTATGCCGGCGCGCGAGGGTCGACGGCGTCCAAGCCGAACATGAACCACGTCACCGCTATGACGGTGGCGTCACCGGCGTGCCCGCCTGCCGACGTCGTCGTGTGCCGGGCTCGGTCCCGGATTGGCGCCATGGAGCGCCACAGCTCCTCGAACCATGCGGCGGGGTCGGGATGGCGGCCAACCACTGCTGCCATGAGCCGTCGCTCCGCATTCGACGAAGCGCCAAAGCCATCCTCCTGGCCCGTGGTATGGAGACCGAGACCGAGGACCTCCCGGATGAGAGTCGCCGCCGCGGCCGGGCTGCTTACCTCGCCCAATCCCGCCGCCGAGATGGCCGCCACGGCGCGGTCGCGTCGCCAGACTTCATGTTCGGCCCGGATCCACTGGAGGGCGTCTTGCCTCGTTGACAATGCCGAGGCGAGTTCGAGCATCAAGTGCTGCAGCCAAATGCTCGGGCGGTCGTTCGCCGCCCCACGGCCAGCACGGAAGGCACCCCGATGCATCAATCGCTGTAGCCAGCCGTGGCCGAGATTATTCCCATCGGCCCTCTCCAAGACCGCGCCCACAGCCTTCGCAGTGGCAGACGCGAACGCCTCCGACGGAATGGAGCCATCATCGTCTCCCCCATCAGCGAGTGCCGCCAGGTTCTGCTCGACCGCCGCGAGGACCAGGACGGGAGCCTTGATCCAGGGCAGCCAAGCGCCACCGTCGAAGCATGGTCTGGCGAGCTCCAGCAGGCCCAGCAGCTCGGCCATATTCAAGCGATCCGACGAATATGCGAGGATGTGCCGGCTGGGTTCGGGATGCGGGAAACGATCGAGCATTCTCAGGAACCCGGCCGGGTCGCTCAACCTCAAGACATCGAACGCCGGCTCATGCTTGACGAGCATGATCCTGAAGTGTGGGCTCGGCCAAACATCGTCCAGCCGGGGCTGCTGACGGAACCGCTCCACGAGCGCGCACATGTTGTCCCGGTGCGCATAGACGATCCTACGGGGCGCCCAGGTGAACGCGTGGACCAACCCTTCCAGGTACGTCTCCAACGCGGCCAACCTTGCCGAGTCCGACCTCACCTCATCCGCAGCGGTGGCGGCGAACGCGCGCCAGCCGGCATCCGAGCGCAGGATGCCAGCCGCGGCGTCGAGCAAACGCGTGCCCGGCGCCCTCGCGAAGCAGGCGCCCAAGGCACGGCCCACGAGCGTGTCGGCTCCATCGTCGGCGTGGCCTGGCCACGGACCAGAGCCGTGCGCGTCGGGCTGGGGGCGATTCGCACTTAGGCTGGCGGTCCGCACCAGGGCGTCCAGCTCGCCCGCTGCTCAGGGGCCATCTCCCTGTCCTCGCAAGACGCGAGCGCGAGGTCGACTTCGTGCCGCATGAACCAGGCCTCGATCGAGCCGAGGGCGGACGCGTCCGCGGTCAAGCTGCGGAACTCCCATGGTTCGCCCGCGCCCAATATTCGGCGAACGCTGTCGCCCTGGCCTGGGCGTCGAGCAGCATGGGCAAGAGCGACGGCATATCACGGACCTTGGAGGCCATGGACAATGCGCCACCCAGTGATCTGAATGAATCACCGAAGTGCCAGACCGCGTCGTCCACCACCAAGAACCGATCGTGGATGCCCGGCTCTCCCATGATGCCGACCTCGACTGAAGACAGTCCGCTGCCATTCCGGATGCGATTGATCTGCTCGAGGTCCGCAATCATCATGTCGCCGTGCGGCTGCTCGGTGGCCAAGTGTTGGACCCGCTTGGTCCAACCGACGCGCACGCTCGTCAGAACGCTCACGATGCACGATCCCGACCAGGCTGATAGCGCAAAATCGCGTATGTCATCGAAGCTGAAGTAGGGGTCGACGAAGAGCGCGCGCGAATGGGCGTGCGCGACAAGCCCGCGGACGAACGTAACGGCGAATGGTCGATCATCGCGGAACACGACCTGCTCCGCGATCCTGCCTACCGGCTGGGCTCGAGCCGCGAGCAGCGACGCGAGCCTGGAAGCGGCTCCGGTCTCGGCGGGCCTGCCTATCTGGCCCGCACCGTTCAGCCGGCTGTCCGCAACCGGAACATCGTAGCGGCTTCCAGCCTGCGTCTTGGTCCTCGCGGGCACCTCCACGGACATCGTGGCGCGCACCGGTCTCATCTCGAAGCCGATCGATCGAAGAAACCCCGTGTGCGGAGCCACATGCAGCAACCCGCGACGGGAACAACTCACCTCCAGCGCGGTGTCCAGGGCTTCTTGCGACAGGGTCACCTCGGCTTCGCCAAACGCGTCAAGCGCGACTTCTTGCGCAAGTCCAATGCCATCAGGCCGTATTTCGGAGAGGCGCACCTTCACTGTCTCAAGGGAGCAGCCGAGACGCGGAACCAGCCTGATCCCGAGGACCTCCCGGCCATCCGGGAGCTTGCGCAAGGGATACTCCGACACATGCCGGATGATCGGATTGGCCGCGAGCAGAACGAGCCCGCCTGCGCAGTCCGGGTGCGCGGCAAGGTCAATGAAGCAATGTTCGAGCATCCAGTCGCGAAGCGCCGAACTGCCTGATGTCGGCGTCAGCAATGCCGCCATCCCGTCGGGCAGTGGCTCCATGGGAACCATGCGGTGCATCCTCGGTCCTGAGGTCCAGGCCACCGGAACCGTGGGCGTCCTGGCTACGACCAGATCGCCAAGGCGCGGCTCCGGGGCGAGGCGGACCGTGCGGACGATGGCCGGTCCAGTCGTCCCTGGAATACTGATAGCACCGGCGAGAACGCTCTCGTACCAGCGCAGCGCAGCGTCCGTGGCGAGCACGGTGAGGCTGCTCATCGCAGTCGCGCCGCGCGGGAGGTTCAGGCGTGGCGCCTGGTGGCTTGGCAGGGGCGCGATCTCCCGGGGCAGCAACTCCACGCAGCCGAACAGAAGGTGGGTATCGTCATCGACGCGCAGCGTCGTCATTCTGACATAAGCAACGGGATAGTCGGAGCAGATCTCGTCGGGCCAATGTTGGAGGCCGGCGCGGGAACGCTCGTGAGCGTTCGACTCCACATTCGGATCAGGGTTGAGCATGTGTCTTGCTAGCTCAGGACAGGCGCGATCCCTATCGTTCTCGCCCGGCTAAGCAGAGACGCGTTGTAATCGTCGCGGACTGACCGATGTCGGCGACGCACTTACCGGCGCGGCGTCCGGCACAGTGTCCGATAGGTGAACTGGCACGAGTTCACCGCGGAAGGCGCGAGCGAGGATGCTCTGTTCGAGGCGGTCGAGGAGGGCGAGGGCACGGGTGGCCTCCCGATGGATGGTGTTGGACATGCCGTGCTGCCGTTCGACCCGGTCCGCTATGGACGTCTGTTCGGCGACTGACGGCGCGTTGATGACGTATTGCTTCAGGTCGGTGATGCCGATCCGCGGTCTCGTCGCGCCGTGGACGGCATCCCGCATGTCGTCATAGGTCACCGGAGAGGCGAGGCGAAGTGCGACATAACGCGGGTCGGCGCGCTTGGGATCAACGCGGACGCAGAAGCAGTCGGCCTTGTTGATTGCATTCGTTGGCTGACCAGGAGGGAACAGGCATACCCGAACCTCCTTGTCTATGAAGGATGAGAACAGAACATCGTCGGGGTGGAGATGATGTCGGCGGAGACCGTCGGCCTTCTCGTCCGTGATGAAGGTCTCCTTGTCACCAATGAAGCGGAGGTGGCCAATGTTCTCTAGACGAACAACTCGAGTTCCACTGGCGGTGTAGTCATCCGACTTGAGATTGGAGCCGAATGGACCATCGAAGACTGCCGAGGCCAACTCTGCAACGAGAGTGGACTTGCCGATGTCGAATGCGTTGGCCAGGGTACGGTCACGGTGCCGGCGGCACAGCGGCGCGATGCGTTCGAGGTCGGCGCGGGCGCGGCGGGTACGGGCGGACAGCGCCTCGATCCGCGCCACGATCCGGCGTTGCTCGGCCAGGGGTGGGACTGGCAGACGGATAGCTGCCAGCGCTTGAGCTGGTAGATGCTTGATCGTTGTTCCGGTGAAGTGGCCAGCTAGCCGGTCATGCAGGGCCTCATGCCGGAGGAACAATGCAATCCATCCGGAAAGGACGCGCCCGCTTGGACGGATGCGGTGGATGGCCTTCTGGAACTTCAGGCTGGTGGGGCCTCCTTGCCAAATCGCGCAACGCCCCGGCTCTCCTCCCTCACAGACTAAAACGTCACCGTCGCGAACGGAGAAGCGCGTCGCCTCCGCATCTGTGAACCGCATGTTGTACAGATCACCCGTCTCGATCGAGCCCCATCGGATATTGACGTTCCGAAGATACGGCATCGATTGGCCGGTGAAGTTCTTCGCCCGGTCGAGCATCTTGCCAAGTTGAAGTTCCGCGATGTCTGAGAGACACGGCTTGGACCAGCCTGCCGGAAGGCGATCACTCATTCTGCAGCCGCGTTTAACGCGGGCACGTCAACGAACTCCGCAGCCAGCGCGTCCACCTCCGCCAGCGCCCGCGCCAGGTGTATTCGCATTGCCTCCAGGATATCCTCCGGCTCCTCCAGCGCATCCTCGCCGGCCTCGTCGCTGCCGCGAAGCCAGGCGATGTCGAGGTTGTCACCGCGGGCCTCGATCTCGGCGCGGGTGAAGCGGCGGAAGCGGCCTTCGGCGCCCTGGTCCTCGCGCGCAGCGGTGCCGTTCGGATCGTCGCCGTAGGAGGTCTCGAATGCGGCGAAGTCGTCGGCTCGCAACGGGCGCGTCCTGCCGTAGGCGGGCTGGCCGGCGCGCATGTCGTAGACCCACACCGCCGGCGTGTTGGCCTTGGCCGCTCGGGCAGGGCCGCGGCGCAGGAACAGCACGTTCGTCTTGACACCCTGGGCGTAGAAGATACCGGTGGGCAGACGCAGGATGGTGTGCAGGTCGGCCACGTCCATCAGCCAGCGGCGCAGCTCCCGCCCGGCACCGTCGGCGAACAGCACGTTATCCGGCACGACGATGCCAGCGCGTCCACCGGGACGAAGTGCGCGGACCACGTGCTCCACGAAAGCGAGCTGCTTGTTGCTGGTGTCGGCGGTGATGGTGAAATCCGGCCGCGCGGGGCGGCCGCCGCCCTTCTTGGTGCCGAAGGGCGGGTTGGTCAGGATCAGGTCGGCTGGGCCCAGCGCCTCGCCGTCCGGCCCCATGGCGTCGCCGCCGCGCACCAGGTCACCGCCGATGCCGTGCAGCATCAGGTTCATCAGCAGCAGCCGGTGCGTGTCAGGCACCAGCTCCAGCCCGCGGAACGCCTCCTCGCGCTGGAAGCGGCGCTCGGCCTCGGTCTTGAGCGCGAACAGGTCGTCGGTGCGGTCCTTGATGGCGCGGTCGGCGGCGACCAGGAAGCCGCCGGTACCGGCGGCCGGGTCCTGCACCACCTCGCCCGGCTGCGGCTGCAGCAGGCGGACCATGCAGTCGATCAGCGGGCGCGGCGTGAAATACTGCCCGGCGCCGGACTTCTTCTCGCCAGCGTTCTTCTCCAGCAAGCCCTCGTAGAGGTCGCCCAGGCCCTCCGCCTTGGCCGAATACCAGTCCAACCGGTCGATCTGCATGACCAGCTCGTGCAGGTTGGTCGGCTTGCGTAGGCTGGTCTGGGCGTCGGTGAAGATGGTGCGGACGGTGCCGGCGCCCTCGGTGCCGAGGCGCAGCAGCAGCGCGCGGTAATGCATCAGCAGCGCCTCGCCCTGGCGGCTGGTCAGGCTGGCCCAGCGCGAGTCTGCCGGCAGGGTCGCCTCGCGCTGCGTCTCGGCCAGCATCTTGAGGAACAGCAGGTGGGTCAGCTCGGTGACGTAGGCCTGGTAGGTGATGCCGTCGTCGCGGAGGATGTCGCATAGGCGCCACAGCTTCTGGACGATGTCCCGGGTCACCCCGACAACCGCTCGTGATTCGCTCATGCCCACTCCCTCATGCCGTATCCTTCCACGCCGCCTCGTTGATGTCGCCCAGCAATCCGGCCAACCTGCCGCCGAACACGCGGTCCAGCCGGGTGAAGCCGCCCGCCGCCTCGCGAAACTGCCCTTGGTCGAGCGCCGCCGGGTCGGCCACGCCAATCTCGGCCACCTGCGTGCCGATGCGCCTCAGCCATTGTTGCTGCTGGGGCGTGAGGCTCGCGCGCTTGATGACGGCCTCAACGGCGCGCTGCACGCGGACGGCCCAGGGCTCCAGCGCATCGCCGAGCGCCGCCTGGCGCACGAAGCCGATCAGCTTGGCCGCGACGTCCGCCTGCTTGGCCTCCCGCCAGGCGGAACGCAGCGCAGTCTCGGAGAACCCGGCCTCCTGCAGCGCCAAGGCCAGCGCCCGCAGGTCGGCCTGCGTCAGGTCGCGGGGGCGGCGCAGCACCAGCGAGAGGGCGGCCAGCCCGTTCTCGTTGGCCCGCAGGAACGCGCCGAACGCCTCGAGGTAGTCCTCGGGCCGGCCGGCGGCGCCGTAGCCGATGGTGGTGGCGACGTGCGCATCCGGGTGGAACGACACGGCCAGCGGCACCGGGCGGCCGGCATCCGGCTGCCAGTCCAGGACCCTGCCGAGGCCGGGGCGCGCGGCGACCCAAGTGGCGAGGTCCGCGGGGTCGGCGGTGCGCACGCGGGCGAGGGTCTCGGCCGGCGTCTCCCCCGCGGCGACCGCGAACTGCTCTGCCGCCTGTGGCGACAACCGGGCGACCCGCCGGCGTAGGCGGACCAGCAGCTGATCCCTGACCAGGGCGCGCTGCTCCGGGTCCGTCACCCGCGCCATCTCCTCCAGCAGCTGGGTGAAGGACAGCGACGGGTTGACCACCACCGGCTTCATCTCCGTCAGGTCGCCGATCGCCTCCGACTGGCGCACTGCGTCGAACACGCGGAAGCTCTCCTTGTCGATCCCGGGGCCGCCGATCTCCTGGCATAGCCGGGTCGCGCGGCCGATCATCTGGTCGTAGAGGATGCGGCTGCTGACCCGGCGCAGGAAGGCGAGGTTTACGATCCTGGGCACGTCGATGCCGGTGGTCAGCAGGTCCACTGTGACGGCGATCCTCGGCGTGGGATCGTTGCGGAAGCGCCGGATCATGGTGCCGGGTTTGTCGACGCTGCCGGTGATCTTGCGGATCAGCGCCTCGTCCTGCTTCCCGTGGCGCGCTTCCATGGCCGCCCCCAATGCGCCCACGACCATGTCCGCATGCGCGTCCGACGCCGCGAAGACCAGCGTCTTGCCGGGGTCGGCCGGGTCGATGTGCTCGGCCAGCTGCTCGCAGACGACGCGGGTGAATTCGGCGGTCACGACGCGCCGGTTGAAGCTCTCGACCTCGAAGCCGAGATCGTCCGGCGCGGTCGTCAGGTCGATCGTGCCGGTGAGCGGGTCGAGCTGCGGCAGATCGGCGCCCTTGGGGAAGTGGATGCCGTCGCGGGACAGCACGGTCTCGATGCGGATGGGCGGCTCCTGGTCCACCAGCCAGCCGTCGATCACCGCCTCCCGCAGGCCGTAGGTGAAGATCGGACGGCCGAAGATCTCGGTGGTGTGGAGGGCCGGCGTCGCGGTCAGGCCGATGCGGACGGCGTCGAAGTGCTCGATGACGCGACGATACTTGCTGACGTAATCGGCCTCGGAGCGGAACCCGAGCTCGGCGTCGCTCATCTCGCGGTCCAGCGTGTAGCCGCGGTGGCACTCGTCCACGAGCATGAGGTCGTATTGGTCGACCGGCGGCACGTCCTCCGGCGTGGCGGCGAACAGCACGCGCTTGACCAGCCCCTGGATGGTGCAGATGTGGACCTTGGTGTCCGGCTCGGGCGCGGCGTCCCCCAGCACCTTGAGGCCGAATATGTCGGCGAAGGTGCGGGCGCTGACGATGCGGGTGGTGGTGAACGCGTCCTTCGCCTGGTCGCCGAGGGCGGTGCGATCCACCACGAAGCAGACCCGACGGAAGCGCCGCGTATGCAGCAGCCGATACAGCAGCGCCACGGCCAGCGCGGTCTTTCCGGTGCCGGTGGCCATCGCGAGCAACAGCGCGCGCCGGTCGTCGTCGGCCAGTGCCGCCTCGACCGCCTGGATACCGCGCATCTGGTAATCCCGCAGCCCGAACGCGAAGTCGAACGGCAGCGTCGTCAACGCCGCGCTGGCGCCAACGCGGTCGACATCCAGCATCGCCCTCAGGCCATCGGGCGTCGGCCAGTCGGTCAGCGCCCGCCGCCGGTTGGTCGGATCCCGAGCGTCCCGGTGCCAGATGCCGGACTGCGCCTCGAGCTGCTTGAGGTAGGCGCGTCCGTTCGTGGCGAACAGGAACGGCACGCGGTAGGGCGGCTCGTCGATGGAACCGGTCTGCGCGAGCCAGGGTCCGCCGGCGGGCAGCAGGACGCCGGGCTCGGGGAGGTAGCCCTGGCTATACCGGCCGGCCTGGTCGATGGCAGCTGATACGTTCCTGCTGCCCCGCTTCGCCTCGACGACGCCGACGCACAGCAGCCCGACGAACAGGACGTAGTCTGCCGGGCCGGTCGCCGTGGGCCACTCGGCGATCGCCCGGTTGCGTCCTGCGACCGGGCGCGCCCCGGCCGCATGGCGCAGCGCCGGCGTGTCCGCCTCCCATCCCCGGGCGCGCAGCCGTCCGTCGATGAGGGACCGGGTGGCCTGCTCGTCCAGGTCGATCGCCTGGGCGGCCTCGTTCGCGGCGGTGGCGAGGAGTTGGAGCGTGGCCGGCTGTGCGACGGCAGCCGCCTGAACTCGCGCGAGTTCCTCCCGGAGCGCCAGGAGCCGACTCTCCGTCTCGGTCGCCAGCGCCTCCCACACCGCCCGCGCCTCCGCTTCGGCGGCGGCGCGCTCCTCGGCGGTGCGCAACGCTCGCTGGGCGTCGTCGGCTTGTCGGGCGGCGGCAGCGGCCGCGGCCTCAGCGACCGAGACGGACGCCAGCCGCTCCGACTGCAGTCGCTCGAGTTCATCCCGCAGTTGGACGGTGGGATCGATGGGCGGCCGCGGCGGCTGGAAGGGACCGGGCTTGAAGGTGCGGTCGCCGAACGTGCGGTGGAACCAGACGGCGAGCTGCCGCGCGACCTTGAGGCCCGCGAGCGCCGTCGCGTGGGTCCCCCGGTGCTGGTGGACCGCCTCGTTGCCGGTGCGGCGCAGGTCGTGGAACAGGTCGATCACATCGCGCGAGTAGGCGGTGTCGCGGCGGAGCCGGCCGAGCAGGTCGGACTGCGGTTCATCCACCGCCACCAACACGCCGGCACGGGCGGCGACCTGCTGGGCGAGGAGCTCGCCGAACTGCCGCAGCTTCATCAGGCAGGTGATCGGGTCGTCGGGGAAGTAGCGCTCGGCCAGGGCGGCAACGCCGACCAGGGCTTCGTCGTAGGGGGCGAGGACGCCGAAGTTGGCCGACTGCGCAGCCCGGGGAGTGTTCAAGGCACTGCCGTGATCATTGCTGCATCATCACCGCTTGCCGATCCATCGGCAACCAGGAGTGGCGCGGCTGCGTCAACCGGCGATGACCCAGAGTGGCGTCCTGCTGTCCCGGATCTCCGCTCCGATGCGACGCGGGATAGCGGATGCCATGCTGGCGACGGAGGCCGTGCTCATCGCTCAGCGGTAGGACGCCCGGGGAAGCGCCTGGCGGACTGCTACCCACCATGCTACCCAAGAACCGCGGGCGGGCACTTGAATTGTAGCAAAACCCAATGATGACTGGCGCGCCCGGAAAGACTCGAACTTCCAACCCCCAGATTCGTAGTCTGGTGCTCTATCCAATTGAGCTACGGGCGCAGCCGAGCGCGCGGTGTACGGCAACATACCGGGGCCCGCAAGCCCCCTGAACATCAGCCTGCGAGCCTATCCAGCTCGCGTAGGATGCTGTCGCCCATCGCGGCCGTGCCCACTTGAGCCGAACCGCTGGCCATGATGTCGGCGGTACGCAAACCGCTGGCCAGAACGTTGCTCGCCGCGCGCTCGATGAGCGCGGCATCCTCCTCCATCCCAAAGGAATAGCGCAGCAGCATGGCGAAGGAGAGTAGTTGGCCGAGCGGATTGGCAAGGCCTTGGCCCGCTATGTCGGGTGCGCTGCCATGGATTGGCTCGTAGAGCGCGTTGCGGCGGCCGGTGGCCGGGTCAAGGCTGCCCAATGTGGCGGAGGGCAGCATGCCGAGGCTGCCGGTCAGCATGGAGGCAAGATCGCTCAGCAGATCGCCGAACAGATTGGTCGTGACAATCACGTCGAATTGGCGCGGATTGCGAACGAGCTGCATGGCGCAGTTATCGGCATACATGTGGCTGAGTGTCACGTCTGAGAATTCGCGCGCGCCAAGTGCCGCCACCAGCTCGCGCCAGAGCCGGCCGGATTCCATCACATTGGCCTTCTCCACGCTGCATAGGCGGCTTTGCCGTTTGCGGGCCAGCTCGAAGGCCACTCGTGCGACCCGCTCGATCTCGGAGGTGGTGTAGCTTTCGGTGTTGATGCCGCGCTGCTGACCGTCGGGAAGCGTTTCGATGCCGCGAGGCTCGCCGAAATAGATTCCGCCGGTGCTTTCGCGCACAATCATGATGTCCAGCCCACGTACTACGTCGGGCCTAAGGGTTGAGGCGTCGACCAGCGGCTCCAGCACGGTGGCGGGGCGCAGGTTGGCGAACAGGCCGAGCTCGCGGCGCAGGATCAGGATGCCGAGTTCGGGACGGCGGTCGAATGGCAGGCCGTCCCATTTCGGGCCGCCAACCGAGCCAAACAGCACTGCATCGGCCGCTTTGGCTTGGGCCAAAGTCGCGTCGGAGAGCGGGGTGCCGTGCGCGTCAATGGCCGCGCCGCCCACCAAATCCTCGGTCACGTCGAAGCTGATCCGGCGCCGCTGCGTCATCCAATCGATCACCCGGCGAGCTTCGCGCATGACCTCCGGACCGATCCCGTCGCCGGGGAGAAGAAGGAGCTTCTTGTTGGCGGGCATAGGCTGTTCCTCGGCTCGTGATGTTGCTCTCGCCTGCGGGAGAGAGCGACTGCAATGGCATAGTCATGGCAGGGCTTGGCCCAGCCATCCAGACCGCCCCTGAATGGCCCCTACGCGGCGAAGCGGATCACGACCTTGCCGAAATGCTGGGCGCTACGCAGGTATGCATAGGCCGCGGCGGCATCCTCAAACGCAAACACGCGGTCGATCTCTGGGACGATGTTGTGCTCCTCAAGGAACACCGACAGGCTCCGCAAATGCGCTACCGAGGCCACGGTGATCCCGAGGATGTCGGCGTTGGCTGATTGCAATGGCTCAAGGTCGGGTTTGGCGTCAAAGCCTGTCAGCACGCCGACCTGCACGATCCGGCCCCCCGCGGCGAGGGCAGCGCAGCGACCGCGTGTAGGTTTGGGGGCCACCGAGTTCGAGAATATGGTTCGCACCCTCGCTGCCGGTGCGTTCACGCACGGCAGAGTCCCAGTCGGGCGTGATGCGATAGTTGATGAGATGGGACGCGCCCATGTCACGAGCCTGGGCCAGCTTCGCGTCGGAGGACGAGAGCACGATCGCTCGCGCCCCCAAAGCCACCGCGAACTGAAGCCCGAACACGGCCACGCCGCCGGTGCCTTGGATCAGGAGCGTGTCGCCGGCCCTGAGCCCACCGCGAGCCACCAGCCCGTGCCACGCCGTCACGGCGGCACAGGGCAGCGTCGCGGTTTGCTCTGGCGAAATATGGCGGGACGCCTCCACGAGAGCCGCGCTCGGTACGACGACGTAGTCGGCGAGGACACCATCGGTCGTTCGGCCGCCGTGCGCCGACGCCATGTAGCGGCTGCGGAAGGGACCGCTGATCCAGTCCTCAAAGAAGGAGATCGCGACGCAGTCGCCGATCTGCCATGTGGTGACATTTTCTCCAAGCGCATCCACACGTCCGGCACCGTCGGACACGGGCACACGGCCGTCGTTGTTGCCGTCTGCCGCCTGATTTAGCACAATGAGGTCCCGGTAGTTCAGGCTGGCGGCCTGGCACGCACCCGCACCTCGCCAGGACCGGCTCTGGCATCGGCGCCTTGCTTCGCCGCAGCAACGGTGCGCCGTCCTGCCGCACGATCCAGTACATCTGCATGGTTTGCCCCTGGATGGCCGTTGAGCGACCCGGACGCTACAGTCTGGCAAGCTTAGCGAGCGGCCGCCCGTTGCCGAACCAAAGCCAAGATGCCGCGGCATAGCGGCATTGGCATGTCCACCCACTCGCCCAATTCCGCCACCGCGCCGAGCAGCGCCTCGATCTCAAGCGGGCGGCCCAATTCTAAGTCCTGTAGCATGGAGGTCTTGTGCGCCCCGACTTGCGCCGCTCCCTCGATGCGCTTGTCCACGTCCAGCGAGAAGCGCACCCCCAATGCCTCGGCCACCGCCTGCCCCTCCAGCATCAATGCGCGGGCGAGGGCGCGCGTGCCGGGCTCGCCGACGATCCTGTCCAGAGTGGCGGTGGTGAGCGCGCTGATCGGGTTGAAGGCCATGTTCCCCCACAGCTTCACCCAGAGTTCGTCGCGGATACGCGGGCGGACGGCGGCTTTGAACCCGGCCCCGATCAGCAAGGCAGAGAGGGCCGCGGAGCGGTCGGACCGCTCGCCGGATGGCTCGCCCAGGTTGAAGCGGTCGCCGTAGGTATGCTCGATCACGCCAGGCTCGGTGATGCTTGCAGCGGGGTAGATAATGCACCCGATCGCCTGGGCTGGCGGCAACGCGTCCCACAATGTGCCCGCCGGGTCGACGGCGTTGATGCGACGGCCGCCATGGGGCGCGGGAAGGCCATAGGTATACCACCAGGGGATGCCGTTGACGCCGGCAATGATGGTCGTGTCCGGGCCGATCAGCGGCGACAATTGCGGCAGCGCAGGCTCGATCGAATGCGCCTTCAGCGTGATGAGCAGGTAGTCTTGCGGCCCGATTTCACTGCCATGCGCCACTGCGCGGGGGTGGGTGAGGGTGCGCTCGCCGCCGGAGACCAGCACCAGGCCTCGCTCCTGCACGGCCGCCAAGTGAGCGCCGCGCGCTACCAGCGAGACGGGGGTCCCGGCCGCTTCCAGCCGGGCCGCCATCAAGCCGCCGATGGCCCCGGCGCCGAACACGCAGATGCTTGGCACGGACTACCTGCCCAGGCCGAGCTTGGCAGCGAGGCCGATGCGCTGCACCTTGCCGGTGGCGCCCTTGGGAATTTCCGGCATCACCAGCACGTGGCGCGGCACCTTGAAGGCAGCCAGGCGGCTGGAGGCGAACTCCCGCAACTCCGCTTCGGTCAGGCTGTGCCCGGCGTGCGGCACCACCACCGCGCCCACCTCCTCGCCAAGTTTGTCATGCGGCACGCCGAAGGTGCAGGCCTCCGCGACGGCTGGATGGTCCAGCAGCACGACGTCGACTTCCAACGGGCTCACCTTTTCGCCGCCGCGATTGATCTGCTCCTTGAGCCGACCGGTGAGAAAGAGGTAGCCTTCATCGTCGACGCGCCCCTGGTCTCCGGTGCGGAACCAGCCGTTGATGAAGGCCTTATCGTTGGCGGAAGGGTTGTTGTCATAGCCCGGACTCACGTTGGGGCCGCGGATGACTACCTCGCCCGTGGCTCCCTGGGGCAGGATGGCGCCCTCGTCGCTCATCACCGCGATTTCAGGCCCGGCGGCAACACCGACTGCGCCCGGTTTGCGTGACCGTGGTGGCAGCGGGTTAGAGGCCATCTGGTGGGCCGCCTCGGTCATGCCGTAAGCCTCAATTACGGGAGCGCCGAACACCTCTTCCAACTCGGCCATTACCTGCGGCGGCAACGAGGCGGAGGAAGAACGGATTAGCCGCAGCTTGGCCGCGCGAGCCTGCTCCTGGTGGTTTCGCATGCGCATCAGAATGGCCTGGTGCATGGTCGGTACGGCGGTGTACCAGGTGGGCCGCACACTGGCCAGCCATTCGCCGAACTTGAAGGCGTTGAACCCTGGCGTACAGCACACGGCCGCCCCCGCCGATAGCGAAGCTGTCACCGCCGCAATCAGCCCGTGGATGTGGAACAGCGGCATGACATTGAGACAGGTGTCGGCAGGGCTGAGTTCGAGTGCCCTGGCGATATGGCGGGCCGAGGCGGCGATGTTGGCTTGGGTCAGCGGCACGATTTTGGGCCGCGCTGTTGTGCCGGAGGTGTGCAGCACCAAGGCCGGGTCCGACGGCATGGGCGGGCGGGCGTCGCCCGGTGAGATTGCATGGCCGCGTAGGTAGAAGCTGCCTGCCGTGTCTCCGGCCGCGTGCAGCGCTAGCACCGGGATGCCAAGGCGTTCTGCTACGATCGCGGCCGGGCCGGTGTCAGCTTGGTCCAGCACGACGGCGGCCGGGCGAAGGTCGGCCAGGTAGAACTCGAATTCGTCCGCCTTGTAGGCCGGGTTGAGTGGGGCGGCGCAGCAGGTCCCAGCTACGGTGAGGAAGGCGGTCGCCATTTCCGGCCCGTTCGGCAATACGACGGCAACCCGGTCTGCCGCGCCGACGCCCGCCTGGTGCAGCACGGTGCGCACCTCGGCGGCCAATTGCTGAAGCTGCGCACCGCTCATCCACGAGCGTCCCGGCGCGCCGATCACGCGTGCGCCAGTAGCCGACCCGATAATGTCCCAAACCGTGTCACTCATCAGTGATACTCCCTGGCGCCCAGCTTATGGCGCTGGGCTCGCTGCGACCAGGGTGGAGAGGCTTGGCCGCGCCATTTTGGCTACGGGGCTGCCGATGCGCTTTAGCACAAGTATGGCAAGCAAGGCGGCCACCAGGTTTGCGCCGCTCGCCGCCCAAAACACCATCAGCCAACCAAACTGGGCTTGTAGTAGGGCGGAGACCGGCACCGCGAATGCCGCGACGCCTTTGGCCGTATACATCAGGCCGTAGTTCGCGGTGGCGTATCGCGCGCCGAAGCGATCGCTGCAAGCGGCGGGAAACAGGCTGTAAATCTCGCCCCAGGCAAAGAACACGAGCCCCGTTAACACCACGAACATCACCGGGCTGTGCGCGAAGGCGACCATGGCAGCGATACCGACCGCCTCCAACAAGAAGGCGGCGAACATCGTGTTTTCCCGACCTGCCCGATCCGAAATCCAACCGAAAAGCGGCCGAGTGATCCCGTTGGCCACCCGATCCAGGGCCAGGGCGAAGGTGAGCGCCGGCATGGTCAACCCGAGCAGCGAGACCGGGGTTTTCGCCACCCCAAAATCGATGGCGACAGTGGCGACCTGGGCTGTTGCCATCAGGCCACCGGCGCCAACCAGCACAAACATGACATACATCACGTAAAATGCCGGCTCGCGGAGGACTTGCATCGGAGTCTTTTCGATCCGCTGAACCACGGCGGTCACCTGGCGGACCGGCGGCCGCTTCAGCAACAGCGCTGCCATCAGCAAGCAGGCGCCCTGGCCCAGTCCGAAGGTGATGAAGGCGGATTGATAGCCATGGCTGACGACCCAGTTTGAGATGGGCACCACAGTCAAGGCCGAGCCGGCGCCGAACCCTGCGGCGGTCAGCCCGGCGGCAAGGCCGCGCCGGTCGGGGAACCACTTCATCGCGTTGCTCACCGCCGTGCCGTAAACAAGCCCGGCGCCAAGCCCGGTCAGCATCGCGCCGGCATAAAGCGCGGGCAGGCTCGCGGCTAGTCCGTTCAAGGACCAGCCCGCCGCGACCAACAAGCCGCCGCACCCAATCGCCGGGGCCGGCCCAACGCGGTCGATGGCGTAACCCAATGCAGGGAGCGACCACGTCTCGGTGATAATGAACAGCGTGAACGCCACTTGGATGGCAGCCCGACTCCAGCCATGAGCGGCCGCCATGGGTCCGACAAATAAGGTCCAGCTGTACTGGAGATTTGCAATCAGGATCATCCCAACGATCCCGAGAACCAGTTGGAACCAGCGTTGCTGTGGATGACTCATGTTTACAAGCTCCTACCCGGTCGCGGTTATTTCTTTACATTGGGTCGTCAAGCAATCCGAAAATCTCTCGCCGTCATAAGCAAGTAATAATGCGCTATGCAAGCGAAATGGTAGCAGATGGTGTAGATCAAGAGTCTGTGCTGCGGGTTTTACAGCAACAGTCTGTTCAGGTGATTGGAATTCCCATGTAAAGCTTCCACTGCGTTTTGCTTGGCTTTACCAAAGCCACCTGTTCGGCGTGGCTGCTTGAACCGCTCGGAACGAGACCAGCTGTCTCGCGAGCGTCACGAGGGTGGATCGAGCGGCCTTGGGCGGCCGGCCATGTCGACCGCCACCATCACGAAATTGGCTTGGGTCACCTTGAAGCGCCCGTCGCTACGGTCCCGCACCACCCAGGCCTCCACGTCCAGTCGCAGGGAGGTGCGGCCGGTGCCCGTCACCTCGGTGTAACAGCATACCACGTCGCCCACTTTCACCGGGTGGAGGAAGCTCAGGCTGGAGACCGATGCCGTCACCACCCGCCCACGCGCCCGATCGCGTGCCGCGATGCCGGCGGAAACGTCCATTAACCCCATGATCCAACCGCCAAAGATGTCGCCCGCCGGATTGGCGTCGGCCGGCATTGCCATCACCCGCACCGTCAGTTCACCGCGGGGGCTGGCGGCATCGTCCGAACTGGCCATCGGGTTGCTCCGGCTTGCGCGGCGACCCGGTTCGCCGGCGTCGGGCCAAGGCTTGCAGGCGCGCGACTGGCTTGGCAAGCGGCGACGGGCTAAGGCCGGTCGGTGGCGCACCGGCGGGAGGCGAGATCGTGGGCTTACGCACGCGGGAGGATGTCCGGACGGCGCATGCGTGGTTCCGCGACTGGATGTTCGGCTGCGCGCTGCCGTTCTGGGCAGAGGCGGGCCATGAGGGCCCGGGGGGCGGCGCCTCCGAGTTCCTGGCGTTGGATGGCTCGCCGGGAGGAGCCGGGTTCAAGCGAATGCGGGTGCAAGCCCGTCAGCTCTACGTGTTTTCGCAGGCAGCGTTGCTGGGCTGGAGCGAGGGCGCGCGGCTGGCACGGGAGACATACCGCTTCATGCTGCGCGGGGAGCGGCCGGATGGGGGCTGGGTGCGCCGGTTGTCGCCGGACGGCACCCGGGTGCTCGATCCGGCGGTGGACCTGTATGACCAGGCTTTCGCGCTGTTCGCGTTGGCCTGGTTCGCGCGGCTGGGTGACGGGGCGGACCCTACGTTGCGGGCGCGGCGCACCGCGGCTTGGCTGCAGACCCATATGGCGCTGCCGCAGGGTGGCTTCCACAACGTGGTGCCGCCGGAGCCAGGGCCACGGCAGCAGAACCCGCATATGCACCTTCTGGAAGCCGCACTCGCATGGCACGCGACAAGCGGGGAGGCAGCCGATGCGCTTCTCGCGCACAACCTGGTGGCCCTGTTCCGTCAACGGCTGTTCGATCCGGCCAGCGGCACGCTGGGCGAGGTGTTCGGTTTGGATTGGACGCCGCTCCACGGTGGCGCCGTGGAGCCGGGGCATCATTTCGAATGGGTGTGGCTGCTGGACGCCTATGAGCGCCAAATGGGCGTGGCAGTAGGCGACGAGATCGCGCGGCTATACCGGTTTGCCAGCGTTCACGGCACAGACTCGCAAAGCGGATTAGTGTGGGATGCAGTCAGCCGCGACGGCCAACTCGTGCAGGCCTCCGCTCGGCTGTGGCCGCAGACCGAGGCTCTAAAGGCGCACGCCGCCATGACCCGCCGCGGCCAGAACCGCTCCAAGGCCATCCTGACCGTAATGACGAACCTGCGCGAGCGCTACTTGTGCGGCTGCCCTTCCGGCGCCTGGATCGACCGGCTCGGCGACCGGTTCCAACCGCTGTCGGCGAGCATTCCCACCAGCTCATTCTACCATTTGATGATGGCCTATGCGGAGTTGGACGCACTGGTGACGTCTTAGCCAGCCTCACATCTGCATGTGCGGGTCCATGGCCCTCGGCTTGGCGGCGATCGGCTTGGCTTGGAGCTGGCGGATGTCGGCCAACAAGGCTTGCGGGCTGTTCCAGCCTGGAGCGCCGGGGCGTTGCAGTTCGCGGAGCCAGCCGGCGCCATCGATGAGGTAGGCCGATCCCGCGACATCGGCCGGGCTTGCCCCCGAGACGATGGCGTAGGCGGCAGGGATGGTCTCGTCGCGTGCGATGCAAAGGCCGGGCGAAGGCTTGGTCGCCGGGTCGGAGGTCGCCAGTACAGTGGTGAGGCCCGGCACCGCGACCGGCTGAGCCGGCCCGAGCACCAGCCGGACGAAGCCTCTACGCAAATCCGCCAAGCTCACCGAGCGGCCGCCGTCGCAGGCCGCCTGCAGTTCTGGGGCTTGCAGCGGCACCGGCCAGGCGCCGGTCTGGCGAAACGCCAACCCGGCATTGTGGCCGCGGATTTCGTCTATCAACGCCCAACGATCATCCTCAGTCAGGATCTTGGCAAAGCTTGGCATCGCCAGCCCACCCTCGGGCGCCTCGATGCCATGGCTGAGCCACCAGAACAACTCGCCGTCGCTGTGCATCCAGAGATGGGCGGCGGTGAGGTCGGCAGGCGGCACGGGCAGGCTCGTGGCGGCGGGGCCGTCGCCATGGCCCGCCGCGCCATGGCAAACGGCGCAGTGGGCCGGGTAGAGACCGGCGCCCCGCACGATCGACGCGGCCGCGAACTCGGTTGGAGAATGGAAGAAGCTGGTCGGGTAGGCGGGAACGAACAGCAAATCGAGATGCGGCACGGCGAACCAGGCGATCAGCAGCGCTGGCGTCAGCAGGAGCCACCGCAATTGGCGGCGCATGGTGGCGGACAGGGCCACAAGCAGGCCGCCCCCCGCCAAGGCCAACAGGGCACCCACCACCTCGGAGCGGAAGTCCGGGTCTTCATTCACGGTGTCCAGCGTGAAGCGGTCCGCGAAGGGCCACACCGGTTGCTGGTGCTTGGCCGGCGGCATGCTGCTGAGTAAGGCCGCGGCAGCGACCACAGCCAGGCCGGCGCCCGTCTGCCAGCCGAGGCTGCGGAGCAGGGCGCGCTTGGCACGCGCCGGCTCGGCGGCCAGCAGCGCGGGGGCGAGCCAATAGCGGTTGGCCAGCGCGAAGGCGATCAACACGATGAACAGGGCGAATTTGGCCAAGGCAACCCAGCCGTAGCCGGTGCCCACCAAGCCGGGGATGCTCGCCACCAGGATCCAGCCTTGATACGCAGCCGTAAACGCCAGGATTACCACGCACAGCTTGCCCAATGGCGAGAAGCACCGTGCTGCGAGCGCCCCTGCTTTGGCCGGCGCCGTCGCCACCGTCATCGCAAGCGGCAGCAACGCGCCCAGCCAGAGCCCAGCGGCCAAAAGATGCGCCGCATCGGCCACCAGCAACAGGCTCGGGCCGCGATGCATGGAGGCGGCATGGCTATGGCCCGCCTGGAGCGCGCAGGCAATCATGGCGCAGGCAAACGCCAGCCAGCGCCCACCTCGCCAGAGCGCGGCCGCCATGACGAGGAGGGCGGCCAATTGCGCCGCCATCAACTGGCCGAACGCGGTTTGACCCACCACCATGGGCAACGCGGTAAGTTCGTCGCCGGTGGTCTGCGCGTTGGCCATGTCGGCGGCTTGCAACGCGAGCCACGCGAGCGCGGCCAATCCGGACGCCGCGAGGCTGACTGCGGCCAAGCGCGCCAGGCGCCGCTCCAGTCTATGAGCGGTCAACTCCGGCATGGCAGGTTGTGCCCGAGGCAGAACGATGGTGCGGAACGCGACCGTTCCCACCAAGCTCAGCAGAGCGGCCACCGACAGCGCGCGGGCCAGCAGGATCGGCCAGCCTCCATCTATCTCGAATGGGATTGGCACGGCTCGGCCCTACTGAGTGACAGTAAACGTGTAATTGCCTTCCGTCTTGTGCGTGTCGGTGGCGGTTGCGTGCCAAGTCACGGTGTAGGTGCCTGGCTGCAGCGCCGTCAGCGGCACGGCGAGCACGGTATCGCCGCCCTCTAGGTGCGGCGCGCCGTTGTCCACCACTTGGCCTGCAGCACTCTTGACGCTGATGCTGCTAAACTTTGGTTCCACGCCTTCGGTAAAGGTGATGGCGACCTCGACCGGCGGCTGGTGCACCTGGCCGCCGACTGCGGGAGTCGCCGTTTTGAGGAAAGCGTGAGCCGAGGCTTGGCTGGTGAGGGCGAGCAGAACGAGGGCTGACAAAGCGTAACGCATGCTAGAGTCTCCGTTTACCGGATAATGGGTTTGCCGAGAGTGTTCGGCAGCAGGTCGTCAAGGAACAGATGGACGAGGGCGACCGCGCCCGCAGTGGTTCCGCTGGTGCGATTGGCCGGAATGAGCGCTTCAAGGCCCAACTCGCCCCAGTTCGCCAGGTAAATCACGCCCGGCGCCACAGTCCACGTCGTGCCTTGGCTGCTCGGCGTAGAGGCAGGCGAAGTCC
The DNA here is from genome assembly GCA_965276785.1 of Acetobacteraceae bacterium. Taxonomy (GTDB): domain Bacteria; phylum Pseudomonadota; class Alphaproteobacteria; order Acetobacterales; family Acetobacteraceae; genus LMUY01. The sequence continues at coordinate 3,009,393 of OZ255629.1, read as the reverse complement.
AGGTCACCTCGACCACAGGGACAAGGCCGGACAATACGCCTCTGAGGCCAACATCTCGCACCTGAGATTGCAGGTATGGGATGCTGTATTGCAGTGATAGGCCCCCGACCAGGCGTTGTTATTGCCGTTATTAAGCTGTGCCGCGATACCGGTGCTGAACGGCGTAGAGATATTGCTCGGGGAAGCAAGTTGCGCCTGTTTCAGCTTATGGTCGGCGATGACATAGCTGAGCTCGCCAGTCACCGCGAACGGGCGGGCGAAGCCGATCGGCAGGTCTCCCAGCCCCTTGCCGAAGTATCCGGTCGGCGCTGTGGAACCGTAGCGATCGCCGCCGGTGTGGGTGGTGCCGGTGCCGCCGATCTCGCGGATGACGCCAAGCGAGACGACAAACTCGTGCTCGGCATTGGTGTAGGCCTGCCACTTGCCGGTGACGAACAGGTTCTCGAAGCCGGCTTGGGTCTTGGAGCCGTTGATCTGCTGAACGGTGTAGCCGTCGTTGAAGATTACTGCAGTGTTGGACGTGATCGTCTTATCATACTCGAAACCATAGCCGTATTCGTGGGTCGGCCCTGTGCCGCCGCCCGCGCCGGAGCGGGTGTAGGTAAAGGACGGGGTTGAGATTTCGTCGGCCGTGCCAGGGTCGTCGATGGTGAGGGTAACGGGAAACACACGGATGCCGGCGACGACGTGCGCTGAGGCAGCGCTGCTGTAAAGCAGGGCGGCGGCAGCCAGTGCGCTGCCGCAAGGTCGAATGTGCATGAGTAATCCTAAACCAGAACGTGCGGACTAGCGGCGGGGCCGCTGGCGGCTGGGGACGTTCAGGCGAAGGCGGGTGGGCCTCGGGGCAAAGCAGTGCTGCGCTGCGCCGCCGGCGGCCCACGTGCGCTGGCAAGCGAGACCGCACGGCCGATGCGTCCAGCCTTGGGTTTTGGCAGCGTGGGCGCGTCAGCGAGGACAAGGTTGCCGGTCGCGAATGCGGCTTGCAGCGGACAGAGCGCGCAGTCCGGCGCGTGGCGTGGGACGGGCGCGTGACGGCCGCCCGGCACCGGTGTCGAGCTGCAGAGCACGCTTAATGTATCAAGCCGGGCGAGGTCGCGTTGCTGGGCGCGGAGGCCGCTTGGCAGCACCACTGACCCGATCGCGACTTGGCTTGCCAGCGCCCACATTGCCAGGACCAGGCCCGGCAACCCGGCTGGCAAAGGCGGCAAGCGCGGCGTCCGGCGAAGCATGAATTGCTCCTAGCACGCGGCGCGGGATTGGCAAGCAATTGCCCTTAAAGTGACGGCAGCGTTATAGCCGAGTGGCTAAGACGAGGTGTCACGATGTCTCAATCGTCGGCCATGGCCATGCTCGTGCGCGGAGGCTTGGTGCTTTGCGCTATGATGGTTGGCGCGCAGACCAGCCAGGCGGCGGACCCGATCCGCATCTACGCGGCCGGCAGCCTCTCTGGCGTGTTGCCGAAGCTGATTGCGGCGGCAGGCTTGCCGGCGGGCAGCGTGGCGGCGCCGGTGTTCGGCCCGGCGGGACTGCTGCGGCACCGGCTGCAGCACGGCGAGCATGCCGACCTGTTCGCCTCCGCCGACCTGGCCCAAGCCGAAGCTGTGGCTCAAGGCGGGGACGCCATTGTGGTGCCGTTTGTGCGCAACCGCATGTGTATCGCCGCCCCAGAGCGGCTGGGGCTGACGGCGGACACGCTACTGGACCGTTTGCTGTCACCTGAGTTGCGATTGGCGACGTCCACGCCGGGTGCGGACCCGGGAGGTGATTACGCGCTGGCCGTGTTCGCCCGTGCGGAGGCGCTCCATCCCGGAGCGGAGGCGGTGCTGCGGGCCAAGGCGCTGATGCTGGTGGGCGGTCCGGCGTCTCCGGCGCCGCTGACAGGCCGGAGCGCGACGGGGTCGGTCTTCCTCGGCAACCGGGCGGACGCGCTGCTGTATTACTGCAGCGGCGCGGCGGCGCTAAAGCAGGAAGTGCCCGCGCTGGTCTCTATCCCGCTGCCTGAGGCGCTGGAGGTCCATCCAGTGTATGGGTTAGCGGTGAGCACAGAGCGGCCGAAGGCAATGCAGTTGGCATTGTTCATGCTGTCCATCCGCGGGCAGGCGACGCTGCAGGAGGCTGGCTTCGTTCCGCTGGTGCCGATGCGGACCGTATTGACGTTCTTCCGCAGCACTCAGGCGCAATGATGCCCCGCGTGATCTGCACTGCCGCCGCCCAGATGGTGCCAACCTCGCAGGGCGAACCGCGGGAGCGCACGTTGCAGCGCTTGCGCTTGCCCCGCTGCTGGTCCCGGCCCATTCTGCCTGTTCGCCGGCGTGGGGGAATCGCGCCATCGCAGCTCGGGGCCGTCGTTCTCACCCCCGATTACAAGCAGTTCGCCAAGGGAGGCAGACCGATGCTCGACCGTCCGCAATCTGACGCCCTTGGGCCGATACTGGACCAAGGGCGTCTGGCGCGTGCGCTGTCCGGCTATCACCTGATTGGCGGCCGCTTCGTGCCGGCGCGTTCGGGCCAGACTTTCGCCGTGGTGAACCCGGCCACGGGCGAAGAAGTGGGCCGTGCCGCCGCAGGAGATACCGCAGATGTGGCCGTCGCCGTGGACGATGCCCACTTGGCGCAAATGTCCTGGGCGCGTCTGCCGTCGCGCAAGCGGGGCGCGCTGGTGGGGCAGTGCGCCGCCCTGTTGCGCGAGCATGCGGAGGAATTGGCACGGCTGCTTGCGCTGGAAACCGGCAAGGCCCTGCGTACCGAAAGCCGGGTAGAAGCCAACACGGTCGCCGACATCTTCGAGTTCTATGGCGGCCTCGGCGGCGAGTTGAAGGGCGAGACCGTGCCGTTCGCGCCGGATGTGCTGTCTGTGACGGTGCGCGAGCCTTTGGGCGTGGTGGGCGCTATCATCCCCTGGAACGTGCCCTTGTTACTGATGGCGCTGAAAGTGGCCCCCGCGCTGGTGGCCGGCAATACCGTGGTAGTGAAGTCTGCCGAGGAGGCGCCGCTCACCGTGCTGCGGGTCTGCGAACTGATGAACCGCATCCTGGCGCCGGGCTGCTTCAACCTGCTCTCCGGCTTTGGCCCCAACTGTGGCGCTCCCCTTGTGGAGCATCCGAAAGTTCGCAAGGTCACCTTCACCGGCAGCGTGGAGGTAGGCCGCATTGTCTCCAAAGCGGCCGCCGAAAAATTGATCCCAGTGACGCTCGAACTGGGCGGCAAATCCCCAATGCTGGTATTTGCCGACTGCGATTTTGACCGTACGGTGGCTGGGGCGCTCACCTCCATGCGCTTCACCCGCCAGGGCCAGAGCTGCACCGCCGCCAGCCGCATCTATGTGGAGCGACCCATCTTCGACCGGTTCGTGGCGGCGATGGCGGAGAAGGTGGACGCCATGGTGATGGGCGACCCACTCGATGAGGCGACGGATATCGGCACCATTATCAGCCGAGACCAGTTCGCCAAGGTGCAGCATTACATCAACCAGGGCAAAGCTACAGCCGGTGCCAATGGACGGGCCTGCTCCGCCATGCCAGCCGCCTCGGCGCTCGCCGAGGGCTTGTTCATCCAGCCGCATATCTTCACTAACCTGCCTGATGACAGCCCGCTGGTGCAGGAGGAGATTTTCGGCCCGGTGACCTGCGTTTTCCCGTTTGATGATCCAGAGGACGTGCTAGCCCGCGCGAACGGCACCGAATACGGGCTTGCCGCATCGCTCTGGACCAACAATTTGAAGCTCGGGCTGAGCTTGGCCCATCGGCTGGAGGCAGGGCTGGTGCAGATCAACCAAAATCTGGTGGTGCAGGCGAATCTGTCCTATGGCGGTGTGAAGAGCAGCGGCCTTGGCAAGGAGGCCAGTCTGGAAGCGATGTTGGAGCATTTCATGCACAAGAAGACCATCATGGTGAATTACAGCTAGCATGCCCAGGGAGTGGGACATTCCGGCGGAGTTGCAGCCAGACCCGGCGGATTACAGCTTCGACTTGGAGCGGACGTTGAGCGCGGTCGTTAGCCTGCGTGCCAGCGCCCCGCCGGACGCCTTCACCGCCGGGGCGCTTGGCACCGATCGCGAAGGCTCGGCCGTGGTGATCGGCACCGATGGCCTGTTGCTCACAATGGGCTACTTGATCACCGAAGCGGAGGCGGTTTGGCTGACCACCGGTGATGGACGTGTCGTGCCGGGCCACGCGCTGGCGTTCGACGGGGAGACGGGGTTCGGCCTGGTGCAGCCGCTGGGTAAACTTGGCTTGCCAAAGCTGGATTTGGGCGACAGCGCCAACCTTGTGGTGGGCGAGCCAGTGCTGTTCGCCTCGGCCGGCGGCCGAAGGCGCGCGATTGAAACCCGCGTGGTGGGCCGGCAGGAATTTGCCGGCTACTGGGAATACCTGCTGGACGATGCCATTTTTACAGCTCCCGCTCACCCGTTCTGGGGCGGCGGAGCGTTGTTGGGCAAGGATGGCCGGCTGCTGGGGGTGGGCTCGCTCATCCTGCAGCAGGGCGACGCCAAAGGGCGCCGCCATGACATGAACATGGTGGTTCCCGTTGAAGAACTCTCGCCGATTTTAGACGACCTGCTTAAGTTCGGCCAGGTGAACCGGCCGCCGCGGCCCTGGCTGGGCATGTATGCCATGGAGGATGAGGACACCGTGGTTATCGGCGGCTTGGCTGATGGCGGCCCGGCCGACCGCGCTGGCTTGCGCACTGGAGACAATGTGATCGCCGTAGAGGACGAAGAGGTGACCGACTTGGCCACCCTCTGGCGCGGCATCTGGGCCTGCGGCTCGGCGGGGGCAAAGGTGACGCTAACGGTGGAACGGGACAAGCGCCGATTACCAGTCAGCATCGCGACGGTCGACCGGCGCACGTTGCTGAAGGCACCACGGATGCATTGAGGCGAGCACAGCGCCACCCGAGAGCCAGGAGCAGAGTACGGTGGCGATCACCCGGGCTGAATTGGCGGCGTTGGATAGGGCAGATGCGCTCGCCCCTTTTCGTGATGCCTTTGTTCTCTCGGACGGAGTGATTTACCTCGACGGCAACTCGCTTGGTCCGTTGCCGCGAGCGACGCCTGGCCGGGTGGTGGCTGTGATTGAAGAGGAGTGGGGCAAGGGACTGATCCGCTCATGGAACGACGCGGATTGGATCGGTCTTGCAGCCCGCGTGGGCGATAAGATTGGCCGCTTGTTGGGTGCGGCGCCTGGCACGGTCATGGTCGCCGACTCCACGTCGGTAAACCTGTTCAAGCTCCTTGGTGCCGCACTCGCGCTACGGCCAGGCCGGAACATCATTCTGTCTGAGGCGGGCAATTTCCCGACCGACCTCTACATCGCAGAAGGCTTGGTGGACCTTCTGGGCGGGGCATACGCGCTGCGCACGGTGCCGGCAGGTGAAATCGCCGGCGCGGTTGGGCTGGATACCGCCGTCGTCATGCTGACCCACGTGAATTATCGTACCGGTGCAATGCACGACATGGCGGGATTAACCGCGTCGGCTCATACCGCCGGGGCCTTGATCCTATGGGATTTGGCGCATTCCGTGGGCGCCATGCCGATCGACCTGCCGGGTGCCGGGGCCGACTTCGCCGTCGGATGCGGGTATAAGTTTCTGAATGGCGGCCCAGGGGCACCGGCCTTCCTCTATGTAGCACCTGCCCTGCAGGAGGCCGCGCGGTTCCCTCTGACTGGGTGGCTGGGCCATGCCGATCCCTTTGGCTTTCATCCAAACTACCATCCCGCACCCGGCATCGGGCGGGCCACGGTCGGCACGCCCTCAATCCTTGCTTTGGCCGCCCTGGATGTCGGAGTCGACATCGCTTTGCGCGCTCCGATAGCGGAGGTGCGCGCAAAGTCGCTCCGCCAGGGCGCACTGCTGATGGAGTTGATGATGCAATTGTGCCCGCATGCCGGGCTGGCGCTCGCAACACCTATGGCGGAGGCCGCCCGCGGCAGCCAGGTTTCGATCCGCCACCCGGGCGCGTACGCGGTGATGCAGGCCTTGATCGCCCGCGGTGTGATCGGCGACTATCGCACGCCGGACGTGCTGCGGTTCGGGATCACGCCGCTGACGCTGCGTTATGTGGACCTGTGGGATGCCGTCAGCGTTCTGAGCGATGTGCTTCGCAGCCGTGCCTGGGAAGACAGCCGATATCAGATGAAGCAGCGAGTAACGTAGCGACGGCATCGCGCGCAGTCGGCGTGCTCTGATAAAAATCGTGGGTGAGGCTAATCGGACTTTCTAAATCGCCGATCTAAACTCTCCCTTCACTCGACGACCTCGGCGGATCGCCGTCACTCCCGACATGCGCGCGCCGTCGCGCCTTGGTGAGAAGTCCGTCGCACGGTCAAGTGGCCTAGAACGCTAGCAAGTTGTCCCGGAACTGCGCGTGAGGATACTCGCTCTGCACCAGTCCTCGGGCTTGCAGCGCCGGTACAAGCCCATCCGCCACCTCCGCCACCGTCCGCCGGCTTACGTTGGGCAGCGAAAATAAAAACCCATCGCCGCCGACATGAGCCATCACTTCGGCCATTTGCCCAGCTACAGCATCCGGCGTGCCGACGAGTTCTACCGATTGCACAGTGCTCTCGAAATCGCTCATCGTCTCCCGCAGGCTACGGCTGCCGGCCCTGCGCTTGAATTCATCCAGGCTTTGCTGGTGACCGTTGGTAGTCAGTTCGCCAATGGGCGTGTCCAGATCGAGCGCAGCGAAATCGATGTTGGTGATCTTGGAAAAGAACGCCAGCCGCGTGTCTAGACGCCGCACCGCCCAGTCCATGCGCCGCTGCTTGGCAGCTTGCGCGTCCGCGGCGGTTTCGCCCAGGATGGGCGATACCATGAACAGCAATTTGCAATCATCCGGGTTGCGCCCCTGTTCGGCGGCCAAGCGGCGCACGTCCTGGCGATAGGCGCGCATCGCGTCCGGCCCGCGGACGGAGGCAACGACGGTGTCGGCATGGCGCGCGGCAAAGCGGCGGCCCCGAGGCGAGCCCCCGGCCTGAGCGATTACCGGGCGGCCCTGCACACAAGGGCCGGAGTTCAACGGGCCGCGAGAGCCGTAGTAAGTCCCCGCGAAATCAATGCTATGAACCTTTGCGGGGTCGGCGAACACGCCCCCGGTCACGTCGTTCACAATGGCACCGGGCTCCCAGGAACCCCAAAGCTGGGTTACCACGTCCATATACTCGTCGGCCATGTCATACCGGGTGTCGTGCTCCGGCAGCCCGTCTAGGCCGAAGTTGCGTGCCGCCGTGTCCGACGATCCCGTGACCATATTCCAGCCAATCCGCCCGGCCGACACCTGGTCCAGCGACGCCACCAGCCGGGCCAGCAGATAGGGCGGATAGGCAAACGTGGCAAAGGTGGGAACGATGCCAATCCGCTCGGTCGCTTGGGTTAGGATGGCGGCCACTACTGACGGGTCTTGTCGCGGCACGGCAAGGGCGTTTCGCAAGTAGATGTCGCGCGACCCGGCGTAACTTTCCCCGATGTAGGAAGAGTCCTCAATCAGGATGTAGTCAAAACAGGCTCGTTCCAGCGCCCGCGCCATGTCCACCACGAGGTCGGGCTTCATCCAATCCCGGCCGATTGCACCGGTCCATGGCTCGCCCCAGGCCTGGGCGCTGGACCCCTGGTAGAACCAGCCGAGATGGAACGGATGTGGCATGGGCGCTGTCCTCCTGCATACTGACATGTTGAGGCAAGCGCCATACCATCTAGAGCCTACAACGGCAGTGCCGCGTTGACACAACCCTTAAGCAAGCGCACACGCCCGCTCCTTTCGCAGAGGCATTGTGGCACTAGTCCTCGGGATCGATTTTGGCACCACCAATAGCGTGGTTGCAGCTTTGGACACCGCCACCGGGCAGGTGCAATCCCGGCATTTCGTCGCGGATGAGCAGAATTACGACGTGTTCCGCAGCGTGCTTTGCTTCTGGGGGGAGCCGGGGCCAGGGCGCAGCCTGGTTCGGCATGCCGCAGGCCCCGCCGCCATCGCCGCCTACCTGGAGGACCCGCTGGACAGCCGGTTGGTGATGTCTCTCAAGACTCACCTGGCCAGCCGCAGCTTTAGTGCAACGAGCTTGCTAGGGCGAAACTGGACGCTTGAGCAGCTTATCGGGCTGTTCCTGCGAGACCTATTCGGCGCGGTAGGCGTGGACAAAGCCGATCTACACCTTGTCGCTGGCCGGCCAGTCCGCTTCGCCGGTGACCGGGCGGACGACCACCTCGGCGAATCTCGGCTGCGTGCCGCATTCGCCGAAGCTGGCTTCTCGGACATCGAAGTTGCGCTCGAGCCGGAGGCAGCCGGCTACCGCCTTATTCGGTCTTTGCACAGCGCAGCCACCGTGCTGATCGGCGATTTCGGCGGCGGCACGAGCGACTTCTCCGTGTTGCGCTTTGAACCGGGCAGCCGCACCCCGATCACCGCTCTGGGCCAGGCCGGTGTTGGCGTCGCCGGAGACGCGTTCGATGCCCGCATTATGGATCGCGTCATCTCGCCCCTGCTCGGCAAAGGGAGCCACTATGCGCCCTGGGGCAATGCACTGCCGGTGCCGCCAGAGTGGTATTCGTCAGTCACTCGTTGGCATCGGCTGTCGCTGATGCGTAACCCACGGACCATGCGCGACATTGCCGAGGTGCGCCGCACGGCCGAGCACCCGGCGATGCTGGACCATCTTGTCCGTTTGGTGGAGGACGAACAGGGTTACGGGCTCTATCAAGCCGTTTCGCAGGCGAAGGCGAGGCTGTCTGCCGCCGATAAGACGACGCTGAGTTTCCGCCATGCAGACCTTACAATCGAACGGCCAATCAGCCGCGGGGAGTTCAACGCCTGGATTGATCCCGATCTGCGCCGGATGGATGAGGCGATTACCGATGCGCTGGCGAGGGCGGCTCTGGCCGACAATGCCGTGGACCGGGTGTTCCTGACCGGAGGCACGGCTTTCGTTCCTGCCGTGCGCGCGCTGTTTGAGCGCAGGTTCGGTGCTGAGCGCGTGGCCGGCGGTGGCGAGTTCGTCTCCGTTGCGGAGGGTCTGGCGTTGATCGGCGCCGATCGGTTTGGTTAAAGACGACGGGTTAAAGATAGGCCTGTCCGGCCTCGCGCGCGAAGCAAGCCGGGTTGCCCTCCCAAACGATGCGCGCGTGTTCGAGCACATAGACCCGATCCGCATGCGGCAGTGCAAACGTGACGTTCTGCTCCCCGAGCAGCACCGTGATCGCGGTGGTGGTACGCAGCCGCTCGAGCGCCAGGCTGAGTTGTTCCAGGATAACGGGGGCAAGCCCTAAGGTCGGCTCGTCCAGGATCAGAAGTCGTGGCTGCATCATCAACGCCCGGGCGATAGCTAGCATCTGCTGCTCACCACCACTCATCTTGCCGGCGGCCTGGCCCGCTCGGGATTGCAGGATGGGGAACAGATCGAACAGCCAGTCGAATTGGCGGCTTCGATCTGCCTTGGACAGACGCGCGCCGCCCAGTTCCAAGTTTTCGCGAACGCTCATGCTGCCGAACAGTTCACGGCTCTCGGGGCACTGCACAATACCGCCACCCTCGACCACGCCGCGAGCAATGGAAGCGGCGGTGCGCCCGGCCAGCGGCCGGCCAGCCCAGGCGATCTGTCCCTGGTTATAGGGCACCAGGCCGGAGATGGCATTGAACAGTGTCGTCTTGCCGGCGCCGTTCAGGCCTACGATCGAGACAAACTCGCCCTTCTTGACATGGATGCTAACGCGTTGCAGCGCCTGCGCCTTGCCATAAAACACGCTGAGGTCACTTACGTCGAGCAGGGGCGGGCCTGCTTGATCAGATAGGGCGGTGCGCGCGGCGGTCTCAATCGTGCCGGCGCCCAAGTACACCCGGCGCACTGTCGGATGCGCCATCACCTGCTCGGCCGTGCCCTCGGCGACGAACTCGCCCAAGTACATCGCCAGCACCCGGTCTGCCAGCGCCGCCACACTTTTCACGTTGTGGTCCACCAGCAACACAGCATGGCCTTCGGTGCGGAAACTGGCGATCAGCGCCGAGAAATCGGCTACCTCGCCCGTCGTCAGCCCGGCAAACGGCTCGTCCACCAGCACCACCTTCGGATCGCGGGCGACCGCCTTGGCGAGCTCCAACCGGCGCAAATCGGCGAACGGCAACGTCGCGGGCCGGCGGTCGAACACGGCGGCGAGACCTACGCGCTCGGCGATGCCGCGGGCCCGGCGGTCGACCGCCGGGTCAGCGAAGAGCTTGAGCAGAGAGTCTGGCAGGAGAGCGAGCTTTATGTTCTCGCCGACGGTCTGCCGGTGCAGCGGCCGCGAGTGCTGGAACACCAATCCTACGCCCTGCCGCGTGACCCGGTGCGCTGGCCAGCCCGCCACGTTCACGCCGTCCACCAGCACCCGCCCGGCATTGGGGTGCTCGATTCCCATGATGAGCTTCATGACGGTGGACTTGCCCGACCCGTTCGGCCCAATTAGGCCCAAGATCTCACCCGGGTGGATTGAGAGATGCATCTCCCGCACCGCGACCAAGCCGCCAAAACGCTTGGTCAGTCCGCTCACCTCAAGCCGTGGCGGATCCACCGCGGCTTTTGCGGCGGCCGCTTGGACATCGATGTTCAAGCCTGGCTCCGGCGATGCATCAAGGTGCCGACAAAGCCGGCGGGGACGAACAAGATTACCACCAACGCAAAAGCCGAGACGACGAAAGTGCTCATTTGCCCAAGCGGGCGCAAAGCCTCGCCCGCGACCACCAGGAACACTGCCCCCAGCACCGCGCCGAGGATGGTGCGGCGTCCCCCCAGCACGGCCGCAATAATCACCTGCACGCCCACCGCGAGGTCGATGAAGGTGCCGGGCGAAGCAGTGCCATAGTAAAACACTAACAGCGACCCGGCCAGCCCGGAGAAAAACGCAGAGACGCAAAACGCCGCCAATTTGTGCTTGGATACGTTGAAGCCAAGCGCCTGTGCCTCCACCGGGTCCTGCCCACAGGCCTGCAGGATCAAGCCTAGCGCCGAGCGCGACAGCACAAACAGGATCAGCCCGGTGACTGCCATGAAGCCCAACGCGAAATAATAATTGAGGCTATCGTCGATTGACAGCACATCCGGCAGGGATAGCCCGATTTCACCTCCGGTGAAGCCGGCAAACACCGTCACTGCCTGCTGCAGCAGCAGCACGGCGACCAAGGTGATCAGCCCGAAATATGGCCCCGTTAGCCGCAGCGCAGGCAGCGCCAGTAGCACGCCGCCTGCAACCGCGAGCGCCGTGCCGAACGCCACGCATAAGGCAATCGGCAATCCCGTCTGAGCATTGAGGATGCCCGCCCCGTAGGCGCCCAAGCCCACGAGGAAGGTCGGGCCGAAATTCACCTCGCCGGCGAAGCCGAACAGCAGGTCCCACGCCATGGCGAATACGGCGAAGTAGTAGGCTGGCGTTAGCACGCCGAGGACGTAGGAGGAGGCGAACAGCGGCGCCGCTGCGCCCGCTCCCAAGACCACCAGTGCGCCCCAGAACAATCGCGAGCGAGCCAGGCCGTGCACCTTAGCGGCGGCCCAAAATGCCTTGCGGCCGCACGTAGACGACCACGACCAGCAAGATCAGTGCTGGGATATTGCGCAGAGCCGGCGAGACAAGATAGGCGGTCAGGGTCTCAAAATAGCCGACGCAGTAAGCCGCCAGCAGCGAGCCGGATACGCTGCCTAGGCCACCCAGCACCACGATGGAAAACGCGCTTCCCGTGAGCGTGCCGATATTGTCTGATGACGCGCCGAGAAAGGAGCCCAGCAGCACGCCCGCAACCCCCGTCAGCACGCCGTAGATCGCCCAGACAAGTAAATATATCCGGCTCAGCTCAAAGCCGAGCAGTGTCAAGCCACGGGGATTAATAGAGGCTGCCAGCAAGGCTTTGCCAGCGTGGGTGCGGTTGACCAGAAGCCAGAGGCCGCCAATCGCCGCCCAACACAGCACGGCGGTAAGGATCTCGTTGGTCGGCGTGCGAACGCCGCCGAGGTTGGTGACGCCCGCAATCAGCGGCCGCACTGTGTGGGGACTGGTGGTGGTGAGATACGCGATCACTGTCTGGATCATGATGCCCCAGAGCAGCGTGGCGGTGAGCACAAAGATTTCCTTCTCTGTTGAGGGAATCGCCCGCGAGCTCTGGATCGGCTGTACGACCAGAAAATAGGTGGCGAAGGCTAGCGCCACGCCTGAAAGTAACCCGGCAAGCGCTCCCCACTCAGCACCAACCTGCTCGGCCGCCACCCAGGCGACTGTTGCCGCCGTCACCATGATGGCCCCGTGCGACAAATTAAGCACGCCAGACACCCCGAACATGAGGCTGAAGCCGACAGCACCGAGCCCGTAGAGGGCGCTGACGGCGAACCCGTCGATGAGGATCTGGAGGGTCAGCATTGTGCCCTCATCCTCCCCACGCGGGGGTGTCACCAGTCAACCTCGTCTCCCGCGCGGAAAAGCAGACGGGAAAGCAAGCGCGCAACTTAGTTCGTCAGCTTAATGAAGGACGGGAACATCAATTCGTTGCCGCTCGCTACCGATTTTGGCCACACCGGTACTTGCTTGTTGCCCTGCCACTGCACGAACAGTCCGCTCACGGCACCCGGTCCATAGACCATGCCGTGGGTGTGACTGTCGTCCTTGTCGTAGAACTTTACTGTGCCGACGGTGCCGGACCAAGTGGTCTGCTCCAGCGCATCCACAATCTTGGCCGGGTCGTCTCCGCCGGCGCGATGGATGGCGTCGGCGATGTAATAAACCTCGTCATAGGCACCATAGCCGGTATAGGCTGGAGAGATGCCATATTTTTTTATGTAAGCTTGCGCAAATGGGATCGTCTTGGGCGTAGTGGCAACTGTCTCCACGGCGAGGTTCTGTAGCACTACCCCATTGGTCGCGCCATTGGTGTCCTTCCAGAACGTGTTGGATGTTGCCTGCGAAGAAATCCCAAACATTGGGATTGGCACCTGCTGGTTGGCCCACTGCACTGTGGGCTGCACGCCCACGTGGCTGAGGCCGGTGACCAGCACGTCCGGCTTTTTGGCCTCAATAGCGTTGAAGATCGGCGTGAAGTCAGTGGTGTCCGGCGACATACGTACGTGGTCTACTACGGTGATGCCCACTTTCGGTAGACAGGCCTCGAAGCCCGCGTCCAATGGCTGCGTCCATGCCGCGTCCTCGCTGAAAATGGCTGCCGTCTTCACGTGGAGTTTGCTATCGGCGAGTAGGTCTTTTGCCGCGTCGCATGTCGCAGCAGAGAGGAAGCTGGAGGCGAAATAGCCCTGGAAGAAATACTTCAAGTGGCTGTAATCCTGATGGATTCGGTGCGTGATCTCGTCACTCGCCGCACCTGGCGTAATCGTCGGCATATGGAGCCGGGCCGACCATGGCTCGAGCGCTAATGCTACCTCGCTGGTATAGGTGGCGATCACCGCCTGTACCTTGTCCTGGCTTGACAATCGCTGCAGTGCGCGCACGGCGTCGGCAGCGGAGTTGTGGTCATCATACCCGATGATCTCAATTTTGCGACCATCTATGCCGCCCGTGGCATTGATCTCGTCGGCAGCGATCTGCGCGGCATTGGGAATGGCGATGCCGGCGATAGCCGAATTTTCGGCAATTACCCCGATCTTGATCGGTTCCGCCGCGGCCGCCGCTGCTATCGGGAGTGTCAGAAGCGCGATGGCCGAAAGCCTGCGTCGCATGGGCATTTTGTTTGTATTCCTTATAGGACATCCCGAGCTAGACCGAGCCTAGGCGAAATGGTACCACGGGTAAATACGCGGCGGCATCACAGACTTAGACTCTGCTCACAGCTGCGGGCAGCGGGAAGTGCATCATCTGTCGTGAATACCTAAGCGGACTCGAGGCTCGCCCGGATGGTAAAAAGAGGTGGTGTGCAAGGGCAGTTTCAACCCAAGGATGTATATCACATTAGCTAATTTACATCATTATCTGCACTGATATACGTCGGGAAAGAATAATCGCGGGAAGTAGGAAGGCGACGTTGAGGGAGATCCGGTCGTAAACGGAACCAGGCTAAAATGCCCAAAAACCAGCTGGCCTCCCCCATTTGCCGGCCTAAACGACCACTATTCGGAATCGCCTTATCGTCTCGTCAGAGTAGTTAGATAACACGGGCAAGCTGCCGTTTCAACGAACTGCCGCAAGGACCAATCTCTAGCGGACGCTTACGTACGAGACCTTGACGATGCCGCCGGCCTCCCTCTCTGTGTTGATAAGAGACCAAGCAAACGCGTAAACGTACGTTCGGAGCCATGACATGCCCGTGCCCGCACTTTTTGACCGGCTCCGGCTCCCCGTGATCGCCTCGCCCTTGTTCATCGTCTCCAACCCCGACCTGGTGATCGCACAGTGTCGGGCGGGCGTCGTCGGCTCGTTTCCGGCGTTGAATGCCCGTTCGGCCGTTATGCTGGAGGAATGGCTGCGCCGGATCAACGGCGAGTTGGGGCCGCAGGATGCCCCTTACGCAGTCAACCAGATCGTCCATCGGTCGAACGACCGATTGATGGCTGACGTCGAGTTATGCGTGAAATATCGAGCCCCTATTGTCATCACGTCGCTGGGTGCGAGGGAGGAGGTGAACCAAGCGATCCGGTCTTATGGAGGGATTGTGCTGCATGACATCATCAGCGATGCCTACGCGCGCAAAGCGATTGCCAAGGGCGCGGACGGGTTGATCGCGGTTGCAGCCGGTGCCGGCGGTCATGCCGGTACCATCTCGCCTTTCGCGTTGGTCAGCGAAATCCGCCGTTGGTTTGATGGTCCGCTGGCTTTGTCCGGTGCCATTGCCACCGGCGATGCCGTGTTAGCCGCACAAGCGATAGGGGCGGATTTCGGTTACGTCGGTAGCGCGTTCATCGCCACCATCGAGGCCAATGCGGACCCGGCCTACAAGCAGATGCTGGTTGAGAGCTCCGCCTCAGACATCGTCTACACGAATCTCATTACTGGCGTGCATGGTAACTATCTTAGGGGTAGCTTGGAGCGGGCCGGGCTAGACCCGGACGATCTGCCGGTTAGCGACAAGGCGGCCATGAATTTCGGCTCTGGCCACAGCAAACCCAAAGCATGGAAAGACATCTGGGGCTCTGGCCAAGGTATCGGCGCCGTGCACGAGGTCGTGCCGGCAGCAGAACTGGTGGCACGGCTCGCCCGCGAATACCAAGCTGCGCGCGCCCGGCTCGGCCTCGGCCGATGACTGCGCGTCTCAATAGCTGGTTATCCGATCACGTTCCCGGCTTCCGGGGGCCGTTTAAGCAGCACACCTTGGAGGGGGGGCAATCCAACCCGACCTACCGCCTTACGGCCCGCTCGGGCGATTATGTGCTTCGCCGCAAGCCGCTTGGCCAGTTGCTGCCGAGCGCACACGCAGTAGACCGCGAATTCCGCATCCTGCATGCGCTGGCCGGCACAACTGTCCCCGTGCCACAGGTCTATGCGCTTTGCGAGGACGAGTCTGTTCTCGGGAGTGCCTTCTACCTCATGGATTTTGTGCCCGGCCGCGTGCTTCGGGACCCGCTCCTGCCGGGCTTGGACCCGGGGGAGCGGGCGGCGGTGTTCGAGTCAATGGGCGAGGTAGTCGCACGGCTTCATAGCGTCGATCCCAACGCGGTCGGCTTGGGCGATTACGGCCGGCCCGACAACTACCTGCAGCGGCAGGTCGCTCGGTGGTCCCGGCAGTATCTCGCCTCGGAAACCGAGCCCATCGCGGCGATGCACCGCCTGATGGAATGGCTCCCCGGACGGCTTCCCGCCGCGGAGGAATGCCGCATCGTGCATGGTGACCTGCGGCTCGACAACATGCTGGTGCATCCGACCGAGCCCAAGGTGGTCGCAGTGCTGGATTGGGAGCTGTCAACTCTAGGCGATCCGCTGGTTGATTTCAGCTATAACGCGATGGTTTGGCGGTTGGACCCAGGGCTGTTCCGCGGGCTGGCCGGTAGCGACTTTGCTGAGCTCGGTATTCCGACCGAAGCCGACTATGTTACGGCCTATGCGCGACGAAGCGGCCGCACCATTCCGGCGGATTGGGACGTATACATCGTCTTCAACATGTTCCGGCTGGCCGCCATCCTGCAAGGCATTGCCAAGCGCGCACTCGATGGCACCGCCGCGAATCCTGATGCGGCCGCAGCAGGCGCGAGGGCGAAACCCGTTGCGGAGAAGGCCTGGCGTCTGGCTGCCGCGCTACGAGCCTAAGACTGAGACACTAACAGGGGAACACCCGATGGACTTCGCATTTTCGCCGCAGGTGCAAGAGCTTCGCAGCCGATTGCAAGCGTTTATGGACGAGCACGTTCATCCGAACGAGGCGGCCTACGACGCCCAACTCACCGGTGCGGAAGACCGCTGGCGACCCCTGCCGATTGTGGAGGCGCTGAAGCGGCGAGCAAAGCAGGCAAGCTTATGGAACCTGTTTCTAGCCCATAGCAAACGTGGAGCCGGGCTCAGCAACCTGGACTACGCGCCTTTATCGGAGATCATGGGCCGGGTGGCATGGGCGAGCGAGGTGTTCAACTGCTCCGCCCCCGACACCGGCAACATGGAGACGCTCGAACTCTACGGCACCGAGGAGCAAAAGTCCCGTTGGTTGCAGCCGTTGCTGGAGGGCGAAATTCGCTCAGCCTTCTGCATGACCGAGCCGGCCGTCGCCTCTTCGGACGCAACCAACATCGAAACTCGAATTGAACGCCAGGGCGACGACTACGTCATCAACGGTCGCAAGTGGTGGTCCTCCGGTGCCGGGGACCCACGCTGTGCAGTGTTGATCGTTATGGGCAAGTCCGACCCGGCGAACCTCGACAAGCACCGCCAGCAATCCATGGTGCTGGTGCCGCGCGACACTCAAGGCGTCACTATTCACCGCCTGCTACCGGTGTTCGGCTTTGACGACGCGCCACATGGCCATGCCGAGATCAGCTTTGAGAACGTGCGGGTTCCCGCCAGCGCGATCCTACTGGGCGAGGGCCGCGGCTTTGAGATCGCGCAAGGGCGGCTCGGGCCGGGGCGCATCCATCACTGCATGCGCACAATCGGCCTGGCCGAACGGGCGTTGGAGCTGATGTGCCGCCGCTCACTGGAGCGCCACCCGTTCGGCAAGCCGCTGGCGGACCAGGGCGTCACCATGGAGCGTATCGCTAATAGCCGCATCATGATCGACCAGTGTCGCCTGCAGGTGTTGCATGCGGCCTGGACCATGGACAAGGTCGGTAACAAGGCGGCCCGCCGGGAAATTGCTGAGATCAAGGTCAGCGTTCCAGCTATGGCGTGTCAGGTAGTCGACTGGGCCATCCAACTCCACGGTGCAGCTGGAGTTTCCAACGACTTTAGGCTGGCCAAAATGTATGCCGGCGCGCGAACCATGCGCATCGTCGACGGACCGGACGAGGTGCATCGCTATCAGCTCGGCCGCATGGAGCTCGGCAAATACCGCCCGGACTCGCGCAAACTGGCCGCTCAGTGATGGGCGGGCTGTTCGACCTGTCAGGTAAGGTTGCGCTCATCACCGGCAGCTCGCGGGGCATTGGCCGGGCCATAGCTGAGCGAATGTCTGAGTACGGCGCGCAGGTGGTGATCTCTTCGCGCAAGCGGGAGCCATGCGAGGCGCTGGCCGTCGCGATCCGCGCCAAAGGCGGCCAAGCGATCGCGTTGCCCGCCAACATCGGCCACAAGGAGCAACTGCAAACATTGGTGGATGAAACGGTCGCGCATTGGGGCGGAATTGATATTTTAGTCTGCAACGCTGCGGTCAACCCGTATTTTGGCCCATCGCTGGATTGCCCGGATGAGGCGTTCGACCGGATCATGGCGTCAAACGTCCGCTCGAACGTTTGGCTATGTAATATGGTCCTGCCGCAAATGGCTCAGCGCGGCGGCGGCGCGATAGTCCTGATCAGCTCGATCGCCGGCCTGCGCGGCACATCGACCCTGGGCGCCTACGGCATCAGCAAGGCAGCCGACATGGCCATCGTGCGCAACCTGGCTGTCGAGTGGGGAGCGAAAAACATCCGCGCCAACTGCATCGCGCCCGGCTTGGTCAGGACTGATTTCGCCCGCGCGCTATGGCAAGACCCGGCGGTCCTGGCCAAGCGGGTGAAGGACAGTCCACTGCCACGCATAGGCGAGCCGGACGAGATCGCGGGCGCGGCGATTTTTCTTGCTAGCCCGGCTGGCAGTTTCACCACTGGACAGACTTTCGTAATCGATGGCGGCGTTACCATCGGCAGCGGAGCTCTGGAATAGACGCCGAATGGTGGCCGCTCAGTGGCTTTGCCCCGGCCCTTCTGCTGAAGAGCAACGAGTTTTGTAGATGTACTGCTTGACCTCAGGGCTGTCGACATTCTCCGGTGTCGCCACCACGAAAGGGGTATGAACTTCCCGCTCGATGGGTTTGCCGTCCAAGGCATCGACCATCATTTGCACGCCGAGTTGGCCGATTCGGTATGGATACTGCACGATGTCGGCAGCGACGATACCCTGCCGGATGTCCTCCACGATCGGGTCCGAGGTATCGAAGCCGACAATCTTGATCTTGCCAACCGCCTGCGCCTCGCGAACGCCAGTGGCCGCCCCCTCCGTGTTGTTGGTGGTGACGGTGAACACGCCCGCGAGGTCGGGGTGCGCCGCCACGGTGGATGTGATAATGGCCGCCGCCTTCGCGGTCTGGTTGTTGCTGTACTGAACGCCCAAATAGGTAATTCCCGGATGCTTAGCGATCTCCGACGTGAAGCCCTGCAGGCGTTGCTGCGAGACAACCGCGGCGGGAGAATTCATCATCGCAATTACCACGCCCTTGTCGCCGATCAACTCGGCCAGCCGGCGAGCAGCCTGCGTTCCGCCATCGACATTGTCGGACTGCACGTTGGCTACCGCCACGTCCATGTCCTTGATGTCGCCGTCGATCAGCAGGACCTTGATACCGAGCGACTTGGCTTGCCGCAAGGTGGGTGTCATCGCCACCGGGTCGGTGACGGCAATCATGATGCCATCGGGTTGTGCCGCAATCACGCCGTCCAGCACACGCATCTGAAGCTGAGGCTGATATTGCTGCGCACCTTGCACGTCGAGCGTCACGCCCAGCTTCTTCGCTTCTTCCTGCGCACCGCAGCCCACCGAAATATAGAATGGATTGCCGGTCACACCCTGGATGTAGCTGATCCGCTTATCCTTCGCATGAAGCGAGCCGCTCCAGCCCGCCGCAACAATCGCCAAAACCGCCGCCATTGCTCCCCGCATTCGATGTTCTCCTGGATGATTGGTGAGCCGGGTCAACCGCGTTCTTGGCTCTGGCGTTTCACTTGATCGGCGTACACGGCGGCGATCACCACGAAACCAATCACCACCATCTGCCAAAACGGCTGTACGCCGAGGATAATGAAGCCATTGGCGAGCACGGCCGGAATGAACACTCCAACCACTGTGCCGATCACGCTGCCGCGCCCCCCAGTCAGGCTCGTGCCACCGAGCACCACTGCCGTGATTGCTTCAAGCGGGTCGGTGCTGTGGCCTTCGAGCGTGGTGGTGGAAAACCGCCCGAGCGACAGCATTGCGGCAAATCCCGCCAGCAGACCACTTAAACTATAGAGCAGTAGCAGGTGCCTGGCGACATTGATTCCTGCCCGCCGCGACGCCTCTGGGTTGGACCCCACCAAGTAGGTATGGCGGCCAAATCGGGTCATGTGCAGTACAATTCCGCCGACCAGGGCCACGATCGCGGTGATGACCACTAGCCACGGCACGCCGAATACAATTCCGGTTCCGACGCTGATTAAAGCATCGGGTACGGTCCGCACGTCGTTGCCATCCGTAATCAGGTAAGCAATGCCCAAAGCGGCACCCATCGTGCCGAGCGTGGTGATTAGCGCAGAGACGCGCAGGCGCGCGATGCACCAGCCATTGAACAAGCCCCAGGCCAGGCCGCCCAACAGCGATATTGCCAACCCGGCGGCAACGGTTAACCAGCCTTGGGTGCCCATCGTTTCCATCGCCTTGGCGGCGAGCACGCCGGCGAACACCAGCACGGAGCCGATCGACAGGTCGAACCCGCCAGCGATCATGACGAACGTCATTCCGACCGAGAGGATCAGCAGGGTGGAGGCGTCCAGGAAGATGTTGCGGATGTTGAATGTGCTGGCGAAGGTGGTGGGCCGCAGTAGCGAGAAGAACAACACCAAAGCCAGCAGGATCAGGCCCATATAGGCCGGCGAGGACGACATCGCGCTACGCAGCCGGGCCGCAGCCGTTCGATTTGGCAGGAGAGCCGCCTCGGCCGGCCCAGCCACACCCTGGCTCATGCAATGGCTCCCTCTGCCGGCGCGTCCAACGCTCCGGTCATTGCGCCCACCAGGTCCTGCACGCTGATGCCGTCGTTGCGCAACCGCGTTATGCGCCGGCCAAGCCGCAGCACCTCGATCGTGTCTGCAACCTCGAGCACGTCCCTCATATTATGGCTGATGAGCACCACGGCGACGCCCGTGTCGCGGATGCGGCGGATGAGTTCCAGCGTGCGGCCCGTCTGCAGCACGCCCAAAGCCGCGGTCGGCTCGTCCATGAATACGACGCGCTTAGCCCACATGATCGAGCGGCAGATCGCAACGCTCTGTCGCTGGCCGCCCGAGAGGCTGGCGATCGGCGTATCCAAGTCCTTGAGGGTGACTTGGAGCCGCTGGAAGGCCATGGCGCTTTCCCGCCGCATCGTCGCGTTGTCGAGCAGGCCAAGCCGGCCGCGCCAACCAGGTAGCAGCGTCTCTCGTCCCATGAACATGTTGGCCGCCGGACTGAGATCGGGCGCCACAGCAAGATCCTGATAGACGGTCTCGATCCCATGCGCATGCGCGTCGGACGGTGACGCGAAGCTCACCGGCTCACCGTTCAGGACAATCTCACCCTCAGTCGCCTGGAACACACCTGACAGGATTTTCACCAGCGTGCTCTTGCCGGCGCCATTGTCGCCGATCAGTGCCGTTACCTCGCCCGCCTGCGCCACGAAATCGGCGCCTCGAAGCGCTTCGACATGGCCGAACCGCTTGACGATGCCCCGCGCCTGCAGGATCGCCGTCGAGGCGGCAGGTTTCGTCGGCAAAATCGGCTCTTGGAGCATCGTCACTCCTTCCGCATTCGAATGCTTCGCTAGCCTATGACATCAGCGTGATGCAAGCGTGCTGAACTGCGTGACACCAGCACCGATGCCAAGACCGAGCGCACTGGCGGGTCCCCGGGACGTGCGATGCGTTGGAACAGCAGCCGTATCGCTTCGTGCGCCATCGCCTCCGAAGGCTGGCGGATAGTCGTCAGATGGTAAGGTGGCCGCGCCGCCTCGGCTGCATCATCAAACCCCGCAACGGAGAGCCGCCGGGGAATGTCGAGCCCCAAGTCGTAGCGGGCAGCGTCCATCACCCCCATGGCGATTTGGTCGTTGGCGCAGAACACCGCGTCCAGCTTCGCCGCGGGCTGGAAATGGGCGAGCAATGCTGCCCTGCCGCCGTCGTAGGAGTAATCGGTGTGGTGCACGGCCGCATTCGGGACGCGGCTGAGAAAGCCCTTCAGCCGCTGCTGGCTCACTGGAGCGTCTGGCGGCCCGCCGACACATAGGAAGCGGCGATGGCCCGCGTCATGCAGGCAATCTGCCAGTTTGGCCGCCGCCTGAGCCTGGTCCGCCGCCACGCTGTCGACGGCGAAATGCACTGGACTACGGTTGTAGAACACAAGCGGGACTTGGCACCGCATTAGGTCTGCCATCGTCCCAGGTGCCAACAAGACGCAGCAGATCAGCCCGTCCAACGGATATTCGAACGCGCCGCGCAGGGCTGTCGCCGGCGGCGGGTCGCTCTCGACGGTGATCAGCAGCAACTGCTTGCCGGCTTGCGTCAGCGCCTCGCCCATGGCGTATACCACATCTGGGTTCAGCCGCAGCGTGGCCCGCGTTAGTACCACGCCAACCATGTTGGACTGCCGGGTAATTAGACCTCTGGCCAGAGTATTCGGCACATAGCCAAGCCGTTCGGCTGCGCCGAGCACGCGCTGCCGCGTGGCGGCCGAGATTGTACTATCGCCGCGGAAGCAGCGCGAGACCGTGGACTGGGCCACTTCGGCCAGCCGCGCCACATCATATGACGTGGCACGGGAGCGGCGCGCAATCGTAGCCGCCATGGCCATAGGCCGGCTTCATGCCGCCTGGCTTTGGACCTCCGGCGGTAGCAAGCGCAACGGTGCCAGGTAGCCGCAATGATCAACTCCCACGCCCGCAGCGGCCGCGGCAGCCACGATGGTACGGGACCAAACGGGTTGTTTCTTGTGCTCCCCAGCGGTCACCACGGCAATTTCGGCCGGCTCGTCTCCCACTGAGACGAGCGTGCGCCAGGCATCGGCCGGCACTGAGAACACGTCCTGGGCCTCGGCGCGAATGGGTGCAGCCTCATTAAGGTTGATTTCAATGGCGCCCTTGAACACCAGCAGAACCTGCTTCTCTGCGAGCTTGAACGCCCCAACCGTCTGACCCGGCGCCAGCCGGAGCCACTCAATAGAAAATCCGTGCGGGTTCGAGATCGGCGCCGCTTGCTCTAAATCCTGGCCAATACCATGGCCGATTACCGGGGCAAGCTCGCTGGCGTGGCCCGGCAACACGGCGTCGAGCAAGGCGCGCGCTGACCAAGCCCGTTCACCGGCGGCAATCACACGCCGCCGCATCGCCTCCGTGTCAAAGCGGCGCAGGCTTTGCACAGTTGCCGAGTCGAGCGGCTCGGTCAACTCGTCCGGGGACGGCGGCGCTGCACCGGCCTGGGTGTCGACCAGCATGTTATCACGGGTGAGATAGAGGCCATGCTCGGCCGCGACCTGTAGAATAGACGGGTGCCAAATGATTCCCCCCGTATCATCACCGCCGAGCGCAGTGAAGATCCAGCCGTCGCTGTCGCCCACATTGCTGAAGCCGCGAAAAATCCAGGTTGGAATGCTGACAACATCCCCGGTTCGTCCGATGATCTCGCCATCGCGGCCCTCCGCTCCCCAGCGAAACAGCCACACACCGCTGAACACCATGAACACCTCGGCGGTGTAATGGACGTGCAGGTTGTTGGTGGTGCCGGGCGGCATGGCCGCTACGCCAAGGCTGAAGCCGTGCGGCTCGGTGATGTTCACCACTTGGTCCGCCGACTGCGTCACCCCCGCCCCAATCAGCGAGTAGTTCTCCTTGGCGGTCGAGCCGGGCATCTTGCAGTCGATGAACGCAATCTTGCAAGGCACCATGTCGCTCCGCCGGATCAGTCTCTTGCTGGCGTCCATGCCGCTTTATTCCCCACTCTTGCCGTGAAGCCCAATCGCGAGCCATAGTAGCGCGCATTCGAATGCACGCAAATGCTTCCTGCTCGCCGGAGAGACGACTTGGGACCGCTGCAGCCATCCGCCTACGCACCGTACCGCAATCCGCGCGACTACATCCTGAGCTGGACCGATGTGATCTGGATCGACCGGGCGATTGGCCGTTTGGCCGACCACTACCACCGGGCGGCAGAGGTCCATACCGCCTATGGCGAAACCTACGATTTGGACGCGGTGATCTCGAATTCGGTACAGAAGTTTGCCGCGTTTCCCAATGGCGGTGGCGGCCATGGCGAAGACGTCGTGTGGGAGCAGCGTGGCGACAACGGGTTCATCAGTTCCCATCGGGTGCTGAAGACCGGAACTCATACCGGCTATTGGACCTATGGAGCACCGACCGGACGCGATTTCATCTCGCGAACCTTCGCCCATTGTCTGGTGCAGGATAACAAGATTGTCGCGGAGTGGCTGGTTCGCGACGAGTTTGCTGTGTTGCAGAACCTGGGGCTCGACCCCTACCAAGTGGCCGCCGACCTCGCGCGGCGTAGCCCCGCGACTGGCGGCAAAGTGATGGCTGGGCCGCAAGCCGGGGCATTCGCCGGCCGCATCACCGACCCGTTTGCTGCCGGCGTGAGCGGCGCCCGACCGCCCTCGCATCGGGACGAATGCGATCTGGTCATGGGGTTGTTCCACGACGTGTGGAATGGCCGACGGTTCGACCTCGTCACAAAATACGTGAGCGAGAAGATCGTCTGCCATGGCGTACGGATGCGCCGGGTGCAGAACGTCACGCCCTATCAGCTTGAGATCATCGACCTGCTGGCCACGTTTCCGGACGGCCAGGTGGAAGTGCGGGACATCGCGGTCAACGACTCAGCCGAGCTCGGCACGCGCGTGGCCGTCGTGTGGGTATTGCGCGGCAGCTATTGCGGTGTGCCGACCTATGGCCCGGTGACCAACTCGCCGGTTCATGTCCTTGGCTGTTCGCAATACGAGCTGCATGAGGGCCGCGTGCTGCGTGAATGGCGGGTCTACGATGAGGTGGCCATTTTGGCGCAGATCATCGCCGCCCGGGGCACGGCAGGAGAGGGGGTATGAGCATGCCGCCAAAGCTCGGCCAGTACGCCACTGTGCCAGACTTCATTTACGGTATGACTCGCGAGATTTGGGAAGACCGCGGCATCGGCGCCAAGCTTGACCGTTATTACGCGCCCAACATCCTGCTGCGCGCCGCCACCGGGCTCACCACCAGCAATAAAGGCGTTACGGCGCAGACACTGCAGACGCTGCATCAATTTCCAGACCGGCAACTGGTGGGCGAGGACGTGATCTGGCACGACTGCGGCGACGGTTCGTTCCTCTCCTCGCACCGGCTGATCTCAGTCATGCGTCACACCGGTGACGGCAGCTATGGCGCGGCGACCGGTCGCGTGGTGAAGACACGCATTGTCGCCGACTGCTATGTCTCCGAGACGGTGGTGACCGAGGAATGGCTGGCGCGCGACCAAGCCGCCTTCGCACGGTGTCTTGGCAGACAGCCGGTCGAGCTCGCCCGGCAAATGGCCGATGACGACCTTCGCCGCGGCACCGAGATCAGCTTCTTCCTGCCGGAGCATGACCGCTCGGGCAGCTACAAGCCCGGCATCGCCGATGCTCCGGAAGTCGCATCCTACGCCGGCCAATATCGCCGGCTATGGCAGGACAAAGAAACGGCTGCGGTGCAGGACCTCTACTTCCATGGCGCCAGCTTTCATGCACCCGGCGGTGAGACCTTCTGCGGTCACGCCGACATCGACCGGTTCTATCTCGGCTACCTGGCCTCCTTCCCGGATGCCGAGTTCACCCTGCATAGCGCCATTATCAATCGCGATCCGGGGCAAGCTGCGCGAATCGCCCTGCGCTGGTCGCTGCGCGGCACGCATTCCGGGTTCGGCCATTTCGGACCGCCGACCGGTGCGCCGGTCTATGTCATGGGCTTCAGCCACGCGCACTGGGTCGCGGGGCGCATCATGTTCGAGTGGGTGATCACCGACGAGGTCGCCATCTGGAAGCAAATCCTCGCCCACCGTTAGGACAGGCCGTTTCCGTGAAGCGATGACGGCTGTCCGGTCGTCGATAGCCGAAGCAACCGGGCCGCGGGGCCGATGGTCCAGCCCTGCACCGAGACGGACACAATAACGACAACAAAGACGATGTTGAACATTGCTCGCCCGCTACCGACCCCGTCGAGCAGAGGAATCATCGTCAAATAGATCGGAACCGCTCCGCGCAATCCCACCCAAGAGACGAACGCCCCGTCGCTGAACTTCCAGCCGAACCATAGCAGGCTGGCCGCGACACCAATTGGACGGGCGATAAAGACCAGCGCAGCCGTCGCCGCCAACGCCCCCGGCAAAACGGGCGGCAGTTCGTGCGGCGTCAGCAAAAGGCCAAGCATGAGGAACAGCGCGATCTGTGCCAGCCAGCCAAGCGCTCCGAAAAAGCGCGTAATGGGCTGCCGCGCGGCATGGTCGCCGTTACCGACGATGACGCCGGCGAGATAGACGGCTAGGAACCCGCTTGCGCCGAGCACCTGCGCGCCGCCGAAGATCGCCAGCGCACCACCAACAGCGACGACTGGAAACACCGCCGGCTCGACCCTCAAACGCTGGAACAGCCGTAACAGCACGGCACCCCCAGCCAAGCCCAGCAGAGTTCCGCCCCCCATTTCCTTTGCGAACAACAAGGCTGCGGTGCCAGCCTTGAGGCCCTCGGGCGATACCAGCATCTCGACCAGCGCCAGCGTTAAGAACACGCTCATCGGGTCGTTCAAGCCGGATTCGACTTCCAGCACCGCCACCACATGGGCTGGCACGGCCGCTCGTGACTGGTGTAGCAGAACGGACACGGCGGCGGCATCGGTTGGCGCGGTCGCAGCTCCCAGCAGCAAGGCTTCCGGCCAGGAAAACCTGAACAGCCAGTGCGCCGCGACGCCGACAACCCCGGCGCTGACCGCGACCCCCACTGTGCCCAATACCAAGGACGGCCAGACCGCCAGGCGAATCATGCTGCGCGACGTGTTGAGCCCGCCCTGGAATAGGATGGTGGCGAGCGCCAAGCTGCCGATGAGATAAGCGGCCTTGAAATCGTCGAACAGTATGCCGCCTGGGCCATCCTCGCCAGCGAGCATCCCAACCCCGATGAAAACCAGCAACAGAGGCGTGCCGATCCGGGCGGAAAGCAATCCGGCTAAAATGGCGAGCAGGCAAAGCGCACCTGCGACCAGAATAATCTCATGTGCCGCAATCATAACCGCACGTCTCGGCTCCGTTTCCACCCGGTGAACCAATCCACCGGGTCCGATGCGTAGGTCATTCATCGACCGGCCGTGGCAGTGTACTCGGCATGTTCGGCCCTCTCGGCAAGCCCGGCATAGCAGCCGGGGCAAGGACAGTCGGGACAGTGGAGCGCCGCGTCGGCTAGCGAATTCCTGGGCAGGCTCCTAGGATCGCCTCGGGCGCCCGCCTGGCGAAATGGTAGACGCGGCAGACTTAAAATCTGTGGCCGAAAGGCGTGCCGGTTCGAGTCCGGCGGCGGGCAGACCCGTCCTGCTCGGCAAATCCCTCGAGCATATAGAGGTTGCGGCGTTCACACATCTCCTAGGCGCTACCGATTTGCCCCTGGTACCCATTTCACATCTGCCGTCCCGCCATCGTTCAGCACCCGCCCAACCACGAACAAATGGTCCGACAGCCGGTTCAAGAATCGCACCACCGCCGGGTTCACCACTTCCTCCCGCGCCAGACGCACCACGATCCGCTCCGCCCGGCGCACCGTGGTACGGGCGAGGTGTGCATGCGCGGCGGCTGGAGTCCCGCCGGGTAGAACGAAGCTGTCCAAAGCGGGCAAGGCGGCGTTCATCGCCGCCACCTCGGCTTCAAGCCGCAGCGAAGGGGCGTCGGTCAGCCGCAGCCGTTCCCCCGCCTCGCCGGGCACGCAGAGGTCGGACCCGACATCGAACAGGTCGTTCTGGATGCGCGCCAACATCCTGTCGGCGTCGCCCCCGGTGTGCAGGCGCAACAAGCCGATGGCCGCATTGGCCTCATCCACCGTGCCATAGGCATCCACCCGGATGGCGTCCTTGCTCACCCGGCGGCCATCACCCAGCGAAGTTTCCCCCTGATCTCCGCCACGTGTTACCACTCGGTCAATCCGAATCGTCACAGTACTAGCACTCCGTGATGTTTCGCCTTGCCTTCCGGCTCGACATGGATGGTGATGATCAGGTGCTCCATGTCCTCACGCAAGGCCGATTCGATCCGGTCGCAAATCCCGTGCGCCTCCGACACGCGCATAGTGCCGGGTACCACAAGATGGAACTCCAGATAAGTAAGCCGCCCAGCGTGGCGAGTCCGCAGGTCGTGCGCCTCCAGCGCGCCCTCGGCGTGCTCCGCCACCAGCCGGCGGATCCGATCCACCACGTCGGGGGCTGGGGCTGCGTCCATCAGCCCGCCGACCGACTTCCCAATCAGGTCGGTGCCCGACCACAATACGTAAGCCGCCACCGCCGCTGCAAGCAACGGGTCCAGCATGGGCAACCGGGTGGCGACCGCCAGGCCCAGCCCGGCCAGGATGGCGGCGGAGTTGACCACGTCGGACCAGAGATGCCGGCCATCCGCCTGCAACGTGACCGAGCGCGCCAGCCGCCCGGCACGCAGAAGCACGGTGCCCCAGGCTGCGTTCGCCATGGAGGCGAGGCCATTCAGCGCCAGTCCTTGCCACGGCATCAGCAGGGGCGCCGGAACGCGCCAGCTTGCCCAGGCGTGCTGTAGGATGGCGCCGGCCGCCACGATAATCAGCACGCCCTCCACCACTGCGGCGAAGAACTCGGCCTTTTGGTGGCCATAAGTATGGTTCGCATCTGCCGGGCGCTCAGCGACCCGCAGCGCCACCAGGGCAATGAGGGAGGCGGCAACGTTCACCGTGCTTTCCAGCGCGTCCGAAAACAGCGCGGCGCTATTGGTCAGCCACCAGGCGCCGGTCTTGAGTGCGAGAACACCCACGCCGAGCACGATGCTGAAGCTCGCGATCTGCTGCGTCCGACCCACTGCCGTGTCCTGCCTTTACCCGCGGGCCTGTAGCAAACCGGTCGAGCCGCGTCACCCACCCCGGAGAAGCCGTTACAGCGGCGTTGACGTGGCAGTCACTCCGGCGGCAGGCTTTATGCATGAGTTACTCAACGCAATCGCTCACCCCGATCGATGACCCCGATCGTTCGAACGCGAGAGGACCGCTGCCATGACGATGCGCCGCCGAGATCTGATGAAGACCGCCGCCGCCGCGGCCACGGGCACTGCCGCGGCGTTTCCCACCGGCTTCCCCACCATTTGGGCGCAAAACATCAAGAACGTGACCTTGCGCCAGTTCGGCACCGGCGTTTCAGCCCTAAATGCCATAGCCGACAAGGCCAAGCAGGACCTCGGCTTCACGCTCGAGCTGACCGCTCTCGATACGGATGCGGTGGTGCAGAAGGCGGTCACCCAGCCGCGCAGCTACGATATTGCCGACATCGAGTATTTCTCGATCAAAAAGGTGTTTCCTACGGGCGTAATCCAACCGATGGACACCAAAAAAATCACGCTCTACGACAAGATCGTGCCGCTATTCACCACCGGCAAGCTCACGCCCGACAGCAAAATCGGTCAGGGAACAGCGCCGTATACCGTGAGCTACGTGGAGGGCCCCACCTCCACCAAGTTCGCACCCGAGCAAACCGGCTGGATGACGCTGGTCCCCACCATCTACAACGCCGACACGCTGGGCATCCGCCCTGACTTGGTGGGCCGGCCGATTTCGCACTGGAAGGACCTCGTCGACCCGGCGTTCAAGGGCCGTGCCAGCATCCTCAACATTCCCGGCATCGGTATCATGGACGCCGCTATGGTCATGGAGAGCCTCGGCACCATGCACTACGGCGACAAGGGCAACATGACCAAGCCCGAGATCGATAAGACGATCGCGTTTTTGATCGAGACCAAGAAGTCCGGCCAGTTCCGCGCCTTTTGGAAGACCTTCGACGAGAGCGTAAACTTGATGGCGGCGGGCGAGGTGGTGATCCAATCCATGTGGTCTCCGGCCGTCACCGCGGTGCGCGCGCGCGGCATCGACTGCGTCTACCAGCCGCTGCAGGAGGGCTACCGCGGTTGGGGCGGCGGATTGGGGTTCGCCAAGCATCTCACCGGACTCGAGCTCGATGCAGCGTATGAGTACGTCAACTGGTATTTGTCTGGCTGGGTCGGCGCCTACCTGAACCGCCAGGGCTATTACAGCGCCGTGCTAGAAACTGCCAAGCAGAACATGAGCGCCAACGAATGGGGTTATTGGATGGAAGGCAAGGCCGCCACGGCCGATATCGTTAGCCCCGAGGGCCGCGTGATCGACAAGGCCGGCGCTAAGCGCGACGGCGGCGCATTCTACGACCGGATGAGCAAGGTCGCGTGTTGGAATTCGGTGATGGATCAGGACCGCTACATGGTCCAGAAATGGAACGAATTCGTCGCGGCCTGAGCGCTGCATGGGCGAGACCGCACTTGCCGCGCGCGCGGTCGCGCCCTCGCGCCGCAGGCCGCGCCCGCCAGTGGCACCGTATCTCCAAGCACTCCCGCTGACGATCGTACTGGTCGGCTTCCTGCTGATCCCCCTGCTCGCCATCGTCGTCGTGAGCTTTTGGGACTACAACGATGTCCAGGTCATCCCCGCCTTCACGCTGCAGAACTACATCGACGTGCTGAACTCGCCCGTCACTTGGCGCACCTACCTGAACACGCTGAAGTATGCGCTGCTCGTCTGGGTCCTCACCTTGCCGCTCGGCTTTGCAGTGGCCTGGTATCTTGTCTTCGTCATCCGCTCCACCGCCACCCAGATGGCGTTGTTCCTGCTCTGTACCGTTCCCTTCCTCACCAGCAACATTATCCGCATGATTTCCTGGATCCCCTTCCTGGGGCGCAACGGGTTGGTCAACGGTGCCTTGCTCGCCATGGGCTTGATCGACCGCCCGATCGAGGCGCTGCTCTACTCGGATTTTGCCATCGTGCTTGCCTTCGTGCACCTCTACGCCCTGTTCATGGTGGTGCCGGTGTTCAACTCCATGATGCGCATTGATCGCCGCCTGATCGAGGCCGCCTACGACGGCGGGGCCAGCGCGTTGCAAGTGCTGTGCAATGTCCTCATCCCGCTGTGCCGCCCGGGCCTGGCGATCGGCACCACCTTCATTCTCACCCTGGTAATGGGTGACTTCATCACCGTGCGTCTGATGGGCGGCGGGCAGCGTGCCTCGGTCGGGCTGGAAATCTCCAACCAGATCGCGCAACTGCAATATCCGGCCGCCTGCGCCAATGCCGTGGTGCTGCTCGCCACCGTGCTACTGGTGGTAGGCACCGTGCTACGCCTGGCCAACATCCGCGGCGAGTTGTGAATGGCGGTCCGAATTGTGGCTGGCGGCCTGTTTGCGGTGTTCGTGGCCTTCCTCTACGGCCCGATTGCGACCATCGTCATTCTGGCCTTCGGCGGCCCGGATAGCGGCCTCACCTTCCCGATGCGCGGCGTCTCGCTGCATTGGTTCCATGAGTTGTTCGCCGTTCAACGCGTGGGGGATCTGCCGGACGCATTGGCCCGCACCGCCATGCTAGCCGCGATGGTGACGGTAGTGACGGTCTGCGCCTCCGTCGCCGCCGGGCTCGCCTTTCGCCGACGCTTCCTTGGCAGCAACCCGCTATTCGCGCTCGCCTTGGCCAGCCTGATCGTGCCGTCCATCCTGGTCGGCCTCGGCATCGGTCTGGTGTTCAGCCAAACCGGGCTCGACACCGATTGGTGGAGTTCCGCGTTCGGCGCCCAACTCACCTGGACCTTGCCGTTCGGCCTACTGGTGATGTTCGCCGTGCTGAACCGGTTCAACCGCGCGTGGGAGGAGGCAGCACGGGACTTGGGCGCGACCCCGTGGCAATCGTTCCGCCACGTGCTGTTGCCGATCCTGCTGCCCAGCATCGTGGGCATTGGCCTGTTCGGCTTTACCCTGAGCTGGGACGAGTTCCCCCGCACCTTGCTCACCGCCGGCAGCGACAACACCTTGCCGCTCGAAATCTTCGGCATGACCACGAACGTCACCACACCGGTGCTCTACGCGCTGGGGGCGGCGACCACGGGGATATCCCTGTTCGCAATCGCAGCCTCGCTGCTGACGATCCGACTGCTCGCCAGACGCACCGCTCCCGCATAAGGCAGTGCAGCGTGGTTGTTACTGATCCCGTCCGGATGGACCTGCTCCAGAGTCCAAACGCCCCCATTCTACGCACAGGTGCTCCGGGATGGAGCTAGGCTAAATCTTCGTTGCTTGCCGATGCCGGTGATCGATCCGCAACTTCGAGACAGCCAACATCTGCTGTCTGCTTCCATTACGCTCGATGATACGAAGCCGCTCTTTCTTGAATTTCAGGCGGCGGGAGTCGAATTCCCCCAATCCCTCAAGACAGAGCCTTGGGGTGCACGGACATTCATCGTTCGCGATCCAGACGGTAACCTGATCCTCTTCTCGGGTCGGGGCGATTAAACAGCGGCGTCCACCCGGTCGGTTCCAACCGGCCCGGCGGATGTGCAGGCGCCCATCAACTCGGTGTTCTATCTCAAGCATTCGCACGACCGCCGCTCGAAGTTACTCAGCGACTTACGTGGTGCAAAAAACTGGCGATAATATACGCTTTGCGTCAGCACCGGACCTCGGCGAGTCCGAGCCCTGATGAGACCCTTCTGCGCTTGCTGCGTATAGCACCCTAATCGTTCGGAGCCCGCCCCATGCCGCTCATCCGCGCCCTGCTCGGACGCACCCTCGCGAACCGAGAGGCGGAAGAGCACAAGATCGGCGTGCTGGCGGGCCTGCCCGCCATGGGGCTGGACGGACTGGGCTCGGCCGCATACGGCCCGGAAGCGGCGCTGACTGTGCTGGCGCCGGTGGGGGCCGCCGGACTGGCCGCCATCACCCCCATCATTGGTGTCATCCTGCTCCTGCTGGCAGTGCTGTTCCTGTCCTACTGGCAGACGATCACCGCCTACCCCAGCAATGGTGGCTCCTACACGGTAGCGCGGGAGAACCTGGGCGCCCAAGCCGGACTATTGGCGGCCGCGGCACTGATGACCGACTACATGCTGAACGTCGCCGTCGGGATTTCCGCCGGCATCGCTGCCCTGGTCTCCGCCATCCCGCTGCTGCAGCCCTACACGCTGGCCCTATGCCTAGTCGTGTTGGCGGTGGTGACCCTGGCCAACCTGCGCGGCACCCGGGAAAGCGGGTTGGCGCTGGCGATCCCCACCTATCTGTTCATCGCCTCCCTTGGTCTTGTCCTGCTGGTCGGGGCGTGGCGCGCCTGGGCCGGCAACCCGGCGCCCGTGCTGGCGCCGCCCGCAATCCGGCACGGCACGGAGGCGCTCAGCGTCTGGTTGTTGCTGCGAGCCTTCGCCGCGGGATGCACGGCGATGACGGGGGTGGAGGCGGTGAGCAATGGCGTCAGCGCCTTCCGCGAGCCCCGCGCCCGGGCCGCGCATGGCACCCTGGCCGCCATCGTCGGCGTGCTGGCCGTGTTGCTGGGTGGCATCGCGCTGTTATGCCGCCGCTACGGGGTGGGCGCGATGGATCAGACGCAGCCCGGCTACCAGAGCGTGCTGTCGCAACTGGCAGCAGCGGCAGCCGGTCGCGGATGGCTCTATGATGTCACCATTGCAGCGGTGCTGGCGGTACTGTGCCTGTCGGCCAACACCAGCTTTGTCGGCTTTCCACGACTCTGCCGGCAAGTGGCGCATCATGGCTACCTGCCGAGTGCCTTTGCCGTCCCCGGCCGTCGGCTGGTCTATACCGTCGGCATCTTGTTCCTGGCTGGCGGCGCCGGGCTTCTGCTCGCCGCGTTCGACGGCATTACCGACCGGCTTATCCCGCTGTTCGCGGTCGGTGCATTCCTCTCCTTCACGCTATCGCAGGCCGGCATGGCAGCGCATTGGCGGCGGCAGGGCGAGGGCAGGGCCAATCGGCTGCGCCTGCTGGTGAACGGCTTCGGTGCGCTGGCGACCGGCATTGCCCTCGCCGTCATCTTGGCTGCCAAGTTCACTGAGGGCGCGTGGCTGACTGTGGTGGTGATTCCCGCCGCCCTGCTGCTGCTGCAAGCCGTGCGTCGCTATTACGACGGCCTCGCCCAGCGCCTCGCCTGCGACCACGACCGGCTCGAACTCACCGGATATCAGCCGCCGCATGTGCTGATCCCCATCGCGGGCTGGAACCGGGTGAGCGAAAAGGCCGTGGCCTTCGCCATGCGCCTTTCCCCGGACGTGACGGCGCTGCATTGCACCGAACTGGACGGCCCAGACGCGGAGGAGCACGAGCGTGGTCTGCGCGCCGACTGGGAGGCGGGGGTAGAACGCCCAGCCCGGGCCGCCGGACTGCCCATGCCACGCCTGGTGGTTCGCACGTCGCCCTATCGCTCCGTGCTCGGCCCCTTGCTGCGGCTGATCGCCGAGTATGGCGGGAATGGCCCAGTTGCTGTCGTGCTGCCGCAGTTGGTGGAGGCGCGGTGGTGGGAAGTATTCATGCACACTCACCGCGAACGCCGGCTGCGAACCGCCCTGCTTCGCGACGGCGGTCCGGACCTCGCGGTGGTCGCCGTGCCCTTCCAACTCCGCGCGCCCACCCCGGCGCTTGCGCTGGCCGCCGAAGAACCCGTCTCGTAGGATGGGCTGCTCGCAGCCAATCACACTCACCTCGCCCGGCGCAGCAAGAATAGCGCCTGCTCCCCAAACAGGTTCGCCAGCGCCGGAAACCGCCGCCACGGCGACCGCCGCCCCGCTTCGTCCACCGCCAGCCAACGCTCGACCGCATACCCCTCAGCGCCGCAGAGCTCGAAGAAGTCCCGCACGGTACAGGGATGGATGTTCGGCGTCTCGTGCCAGGGCCGGTCCCACACCTGCGTCATCGGCATGCGGCCGCCCACCAGCAACTGCCATCGGACCAGCCAGTGCCCAAAATTCGGGAACGACACCAGCGCCCGCGTCCCGATCCGTAGCATCTGCCGAAGCACCTCGCGCGGCCGCTCCACCGCCTGCAACGTGCGGGACAACACCACGTAGTCGAACGCGCCGTCTGGATAGTGTTCCAGGTCGGTATCCGCATCGCCGTGCATGACCGGCAGGCCATGCGCCACGGCATGGGTCACCGCCGCCATGTCCAGCTCGATGCCCCGTGCATCGCAGCCGCGGGTGCGGAACAGGTGCTCAATCAAGCTGCCGTCGCCGCTGCCGATGTCGAGCACTCGGCTGCCCGGCGCGATCATCTCGCTCATCAGCCGTAAATCGAGCCGCATGTTCTTGGCAACGAACTGGACGGGAGCTTTCACGTGCGAACGGTCCTCACCTCCAACGTAGAGCAATCGCATTTGCACCGTCATCGCCGGGTTTGACCCTTTGCAATCCACTCACCTCCGCAAATAAGCTCGCCCGAGGCATCAGCGTCGTGCTTGAAACTCCCCCATGCCCGGCTGCTATCTTCCCACCCATGGACCCCACCGCCCCCTTCGATGCCGACGCCGTGCTCGCCGAGGCCACCACCCTCACCCTAGGGGCGATACGCGTGGTCTCGTGCATGATGCAGATCGAGCAGAAGCTCGCCCAGGCCGCGGCCGCTTGGCTGCCAGAAACGGGCAGCACCCCGGCCTCTCTCGCCGAGGCCGCCGCGACCGGCCAAGCCATCGACGACACCACCGCCGCGATGGCCCAAGCCGTGCCCCACACCAACACCCTAGCCCGCGCCCTCGACCAGCTCTCCCGCTCCCTGCGCCGCATCATCGCGCTCAAGCAGCGCATCCAGGCCGGCTGGCCCCGCGCCCGCGCCGCCGACGACCGCCCGGCCATGCTCCGCCGCCAGGTCGCCCGCGGCGTCACCAGTCGAATTCGCGACGCTGCCCCAGGGGAGGAAAACCCCGAGGCCGCCGAACGCCTGTTCGACGACCTCTACGAGCGCCTCGACGACCCCGCTTGGGTCGACGACCTGCAATCCCTCCCCGTCGAGGAGGTCGTCCGCCGCATCTGCCGCGACCTCGGCCTGGTCACCGCCGCCCTCCCAAGGCTCGCCGCCCAACCACCTTACGCCTCGCCCCCACCCGCCCGTCCCGCCAGAGAATCGGGGTAAGCGCTCCCCACCCACCTCGTCATGGCCGGACTTGATCCGCCCTCCATGGCGCCGAGACGCCGCCGGCCCAAAGCATGGAACTCCGAACCGCATCAAAGCGTGTCCGACGTCACCAGCCGCACCGCATGGATCATCGGATCAACTCCGGGCACGACGGCACGGTAAGGCTTGAACCCTCAAGCTAACCCCGCATGCTCCGCGCATCCCGCCAAGAACCCCGCCAGCGTGCGATGAAAATCCGGCTCGTCCAGCAGGAATGCATCGTGCCCCTTGTCGGAGGCGATCTCCACGAAACTCACATTGGCCGCCGCCCGGTTCAGCGCGCGAGCAATGGCGCGGCTCTGCGCCGTAGGAAACAGCCAGTCCGACGTGAACGACACCACGCAGAACCGGGTGCGCGTGCCTCGGAACGCCGCCGACAAGTCGCCATGCTCGGCAGCCAGGTCGAAGTAATCCATCGCCCGAGTGATGGTGAGATATGAGTTTGCATCGAACCGCTGCACAAAGCTCGAGCCTTGATGGCGCAGGTAGCTTTCCACCTCGAACATGTCGCCGAACATGCTCAGCGCCTGCTGCGCCCGCTCCGGCCCGGTCTGCAGCCGGCGTCCGAACTTGCGGGTCAACGCCTGCTCGGAAAGATAGGTGATGTGCGCCGCCATCCGCGCCACCGCCAGCCCGCGCGCCGGCACCCGCCCGCTCTCCCAATAGCGGCCGCCGACATAGTCCGGGTCGGCGAAAATCGCCTGCCGCCCGACCTCGTGGAATGCGATGTTCTGCGCCGAATGGAACGGCGCGGCGGCGATCGGCACGGCCGCAAACACCATTCCCGGATAGGTCGCCGCCCATTCCAGCGCCTGCATCCCGCCCATCGAGCCTCCCACCACGGCGAACAGCCGAACGATGCCGAGATGCTCCACCAGCAGCTTTTGCGCCCGCACCATGTCGCGGATGGTGATCGGCGGGAAATCGGTCCCCCAGGGCTCGCCGGTCGCCGGGTTGACCGAGCGCGGCCCGGTGGAGCCGATGCAGGAGCCCAGCACATTGGCGCAAATGACGAAGAACCGGTTGGTGTCGATCGGCCGTCCCGGCCCGACCACCGCCTCCCACCAGCCCGGCTTGCCGGTGAGCGGGTGGCGCTCTGCTACATACTGATCGAGCGTCAGCGCGTGGCAGACCAGGATGGCATTGCTCCGGTCGACGTTGGGCGCGCCGTAGGTGCGGTAGCTAACCTCCACCCCGGGCAGGACATGGCCGCAATCCAGGCCGAACGGCGCTGGAAAACAGGCGGTTTGATGCCGGGCCGTGGCAAGAGATTCAGGGTGATCCACGCTGCCTGTATGGCGATCCCCGCACGGGCGGACAACACCCGTGCCGGGCGGGTTTGCCGCGGACGGGCCACCAGTTTATCTCAGTATTCGTATGCCAGCCACCGCAAACCCCGACCCGCCGCAGACGCAAGCGGAGCTGCTTCGCCTGCGGGGCGAGCTCGACGCCATCGACGACGCGCTGCACGACCTGCTGCTCCGCAGGGCTGCGACGGTGGCCGACGTGGCGCGTTTCGGCGGCAAAGGCCCAGTGGCGCTGCGGCCCGGCCGCGAGGCCGCCATCCTCCGCCGCCTGCTTGGCCGCCATTCCGGACCGCTCGCTCCCGCCGCCATCGTCCGAGTGTGGCGCGAACTCCTCTCAGGCATGACAAGCTTGCAAGGCCCATATGCATTGGCTGTGTGCGACCCCGACCCGGCTTGCAACCTCACGGCGCTCGCGCGGGAGCATTTCGGCGCGCTTGTCCCGTTGCGGGCCTATCGCACCGCGGCGCAGGCCATCGGCGAGCTGAGCGCCGGCTCTGCCAGTGCCGCCATTGTACCCATGCCGACCGAAAGCGACCCCGCCGCCGCCTGGTGGACCGCGTTGCTGCAGCGCGACGACCCGCGCATCCACATCACCGCCCGGCTGCCGTTCTGGGCGTCTCGCCCCGAGGGAGCCCCGAAGCTTGAGGCGTTTGTGCTCGGCACCGTGCCGCCCGATCCGAGCGGAGACGACCGGTCCATGCTGGGTCTTGAGATCGCGCCCGACCACAGCCGCGCCCGCCTGGCGCAGGCTTTCGCCAGCGTTGGACTGGACGCCGCCAGCTTCATCCTGCGGCGCGGCCTAGACACGGCCAGCGCGCTCCTTCTGGTGGACGTCGCCGGGTTCGTGCGCGATAGCGACAACCGTCTGGCGCCGTTGGCCGCCCAGACGGGCGGGCGGGCGCCGGTCGTGCTCGGCGCCTACGCCGTCCCCATCGGAGGAGAACCACCGCGATGACCGCCCCGCGCCCGCGCGCCACCGTGCTCAAGGTAACGCCTTATGTCGGCGGCGAGTCGAAGCTGCCGGGCGCCAACCGCGTCATCAAGCTATCTTCCAACGAGGGTGCCTTCGGCCCACCCCCTGGCGCGATTGCCGCCGTCACCCGCGCCGCCACCGAGAGCCACCGCTATCCGGACGGCAACAGCAGCGAACTGCGGCAGGCGATCGGTGCCCGCTTCGGCCTCGACCCGGCGCGCATCGTTTGCGGCACCGGGTCCGACGAACTGCTCGCGCTGCTGATCCAATCCTATGCCGAACCCGGCAGCGAGCTGATCGTGAGCGCCCATGGCTTCTCCATGTATGGCATTGCCGGCACCGCCGCTGGCGCTCGCATCGTGAAGGTGCCGGAGCGCGATCTGACCGCCGACGTGGCTGCCATCTTGGCCGCCGTCTCCCCCGCGACGCGATTGGTCATGCTCGCCAACCCCAACAACCCGACCGGCAGCATGCTCCCACGCGGCGGGCTGGAGCGGTTGCAAGCGGGCTTGCCGCCGGGCGTGCTGCTGGTGATCGACGCCGCCTACGCCGAATATGTCGATCGGCCCGACTACGACCCCGGCATCGCCCTGGTGGATGCCGGCGAAAACACGGTGATGACCCGCACCTTCAGCAAGATCTTCGGCCTTGGCGGCCTGCGGCTCGGCTGGGCTTACGGCCCGCCCGCGATCATCGACGTGTTGAATCGGGTGCGTCCGCCCTTCAACGTGAGCCTTCCCGCTCAGCAAGCCGGCGTAGCCGCGCTGGCCGAGCCCGATTGGGTGGAGACCGGCCGCGCCCACAATCGCGCCGAGCGCACCCGCCTTGCCGAGGCCCTGACCGGCTATGGCATCCGCGTCTGGCCCAGCGAGGCCAACTTCGTGCTGGCCGATTTCGGCACTGCAGAGGCCGCGCAAGCCGCCGATGCCGCCTTGCGCCAACGTGGCATCTTGGTGCGCGCCATGGCCTCCTACGCGCTGCCGCATTGCCTACGCATCACGGTCGGCACCGCCGAGGAGAACGGCCTTGTGATCGACGCGCTGGCCCACTGGCGTGGTTGAGCCGATCTTCCAACGCCTCCTCGTGGTCGGGCTCGGCCTGATCGGGAGCTCCGTCTTGCGCGGCTGCCAACTCCATCCCGGCCTGGTCG
Organism: Acetobacteraceae bacterium; assembly: GCA_965276785.1. Taxonomy (GTDB): domain Bacteria; phylum Pseudomonadota; class Alphaproteobacteria; order Acetobacterales; family Acetobacteraceae; genus LMUY01. The sequence goes on along the minus strand of OZ255629.1, from coordinate 2,970,406 downwards.
GCAGCACCGTCGCTTTCGACGCCGACCCGGCGGTGCGTGCGCGTGTCGCCGAGCTCGGCATCGCCGACCAGGTGCAGGCCGACCTGTCCAGCGCCGCGGCCGACGCAGATTGCGTCATGCTGGCCAGCCCGGTGGGGACCTTCGCCGGTTTGGCCGCCATTATCGCCCCCCATCTACGCCCCGGCACAGTCGTGACCGACACCGGCTCCACCAAGCAATCGGTGATCCGCGACCTCACCGCCGGCCTGCCCCCCGCGATGCACCTGGTTCCGGCTCACCCGATGGCGGGCACCGAGTTCTCCGGCCCCGACGCCGGTTTCGCGACCTTGTTCCAGGATCGCTACACCCTGCTTACGCCGCTGCCCGATGCCGACCCGGCCGCCGTGGCCCAGGTCGCCGCCCTGTGGCGCGGGCTTGGCGCCACCATTGAGACGATGGACCCAGTGCATCACGACCGAGTGGTGGCCGTGGTGAGCCATCTGCCGCATCTGATCGCATTCACCATCTGCGGCACCGCCGATGACCTCGCCGATGAAAGCCGTCAGCAGGTGATGCGCTTCGCCGCCGCCGGCTTCCGCGATTTTACCCGCATCGCCGCCTCCGACCCGGTGATGTGGCGCGACGTGTTCCTCAACAACCGCGAAGCTTTGCTCGAAATGCTGGCCCGCTTTACCGAGGATGCCCAGGCCATGGCCCGCGCGGTGCGTTGGGGCGATAGCAGCTACATAGAGGACAAGATCGTCCGCGGCCGCGCCATCCGCCGCCGCCTCATCGAATTGAACCAGGCCTGAATCCATGCTGGTGAGCCTAACCCGCCTGCGTTTGCGGTCCGTCCAACACCTGCCCGCCTTCATTTGGCATGCCATGCCGTCCGGCATGCAGGCGCGTCGCGCCTCAGGCTTCCGCGGCATGCGCGTCCTGGCCGACCGCCGCCTGACCTTCTGGACCATGACCGGCTGGGACGACCAAGCCGCCATGAGGGCCTATATCAGCGCCGGCGCCCACAAATTAGCCATGCGCCGCTTGGCCGATTTGTGCGACGAGGCGAGTTACGTTCGCTGGGATGACCTGGCATTCGGGCCGGCAGATTGGGGCGTTGCCTGGCAGCGGATGATTGCCGAAGGCGTCGCAACTCACGTGACCCACCCCAGTCCCGCCCAACTCGCCCGCACCTGGGCCCGCCCCCACGCCCGGCGCACACGCGAGCTAGCGTTTACGCGGCCGACCACAAACTAGCAGTGCCGCATTTACCGAACCTTCACCCGCCTCGCGTACATGACGTCGCGAACCGTCCGATGGCGGCAGGATTGCAGCGAGGGGCTCGGCCAAATGCCAGACGCAATGCCAACCGGCATGATCGAACGCGCTCCCATCGCGAGCGTCTCGTTCCCCGTAATCTCAGGCCTTGTCCGCCTGCTCGATCTTCTGCTGCTGGCGCTCGCGGGCCCCATCTCGGTGGGGGCCACGGCCCTTATCTACGGCTCTCAGCCCCAAGGCCCGGTCTGGACGGCCGCGTTGGTGGGAGCCTTCGCCGCGGCCGTGTCCATCGCCCGGGAAGGCAGCTACTCGCAGCCGGTCCTCGCCTCGGAGGCGCGCGGCATCCGCTTGCTGGTCAAGCCCCTGGTTCTAGGGGTTTTCTGCCTGATCGCCAGCCTATTCCTCTCGTTTGACGCCCAGTTGCCATTCCGCCTATGGCCCCTGGTCTGGGCCGCAACAGCCGCTCTGATGGTGACCCTGGGCCGCTTGCGGGTGGCTCGGCTGATGCGGGCGTGGTCTGCACAGGGCCGCCTCGCCCGCAAGATCGCCGTCGTCGGCGTGAACGACTTCAGCCGTGAATTCATCGAACGTCTGGAGGACGAGCCGAATTCATTCCGCATCGTAGGCCTGTATGACGACCGCGGCAGTCGCGCCCCCACCAGCCAATCCGGCGTTCCCTGGCTCGGCACCGTCAACGACCTGGTCGAGCGGTCCCGCCGCGACATGGTGGACGTCATCGTCGTAGCGCTGCCGCTGAACGCCGTCGAGCGCATCAAGCGCATCCTTGAGCAACTGTCGAGCACCGTCGCCGACATCGTGCTGACCACCGATCTTGCGGGCCTGCGCTTCTCCGGCAGCCAGTTCGAGGGCATCGGCCGCAATCCCGTGGTCTCGGTGCGGGAGGCGCCGCTGAAGGATTGGCGGGCCTTGAAGAAGGCGACGCTGGACTACGGCGTCGGCCTGCTCGCATTGTTGGCTTTGTCGCCGGTGTTGCTGCTGACGGCGCTCGCCATCAAGCTCGACTCGCCGGGTCCCGTGCTGTTCCGCCAACCCCGCATGGGCTTCAACAACCGGCTATTCCTGTGTTACAAGTTCCGCTCGATGCACACCAAAATGGCGGACTTGCTGGCAGACCAGCAAACCACCAAAAACGATCCGCGCATCACTCGTGTCGGCCGCATCATCCGCAAGTTCTCTATCGACGAGCTGCCGCAAATCTTCAACGTGCTGAATGGCACCATGTCCCTCGTGGGACCTCGTCCGCACGCGCCGAACACCAAGGCGGCCGACCGCTTGTTCAGCGACGTGGTGGGTCAGTACGCCCTGCGTCACCGCGTCCGCCCAGGCATCACCGGGTGGGCGCAGGTGAATGGCTGGCGTGGTGAGACGACCACGGTCGACCAAATCGAGCAGCGCGTCGCCTGCGACCTGTTCTACATCGAAAACTGGTCGGTCCGCTTCGACATCAAGATCATGCTCATGACGATCCTTCGCGAGGTACGCAGTAAGAACGCTTTCTGATCGCACCCGGCAAGCTTCAATGCATGAACGAGAAGCCGCTGGTGGCCGCCCCTTGCAGCGTCAGCGTGGTGTTGCTGATCGCCACCCCATCGATGCTGGCGCCGCCGAGATAGAGATTGTTGCCGCCAGCCGGCCCGTTCAGCAAGTTCACCGTCACGTTATGGGCGCCGCTAAAGTTGCCGAGCACATCGAAAACCTGGGATTGGCCATTCCCGTTGATCGCGGCCGCCGTCTGCACGCCGCCAATCTGCTGCCCATCAACGGCAATCGTAAACTGAGCATTTCCTCGGAGGTAGTCCTCCGACACGTTGAGCGCGAGCGTATCCGGACCGCTGCCGATAGCCGTCGGCCCGGGCGCCTCCGGCGTGGCGAAGTTGAAGCCCAGCGGCCCATAGCTGTTGGAGATGACCAGGCCGCCGTTGGCAATTGTCGCTCCGTTGATCGTGGCATGGTCCACCACCAGCAGGCTTTGCGACGCATTCAGGTAGTTGATGGCGACGTTGTGCCCACCCGGCCCGAAATCGCCCTCCACGTCGAACTCCTCGGTTTGCCCGGCCACGTAATCCGCTTGCGTCGTCTCGACGCCGCCGATCTGTTGCCCATCCACGGTGACGGTGAACTGAGCCCCAGACGGCTCGGCGCGCTCCGACATGAACAGCGCCAGGTCGTCCGGCCCAGCGCCGACCTGCGGGTCCGACTGGACGCCACCGGTTGCGGCTGGCTCGTTGAACGTGAAGCTACCCGACGGCAGCGTGGTCAGACTGATCGCGCTATTGGCCACATCCGTACCATCGATGGTGGCGCCCGTCACATAGAGTGCATTGGCGCCCAACGGGTAGCCCGCAATGAAGCTGCCGTTCAGCGATGTGACAGTGACAGTATGGGCCCCCGGCCCGAAATCGCCCTCGACGTCGAACACCTGCGATTCGCCAATCGCGTTGGTCGCCACCGCGGTCTGTGTGCCGCCAATCTGCACGCCATCCACGCTCACCGTGAATTGAGCGCCGCTGTAAAGCGCCTGTTCGGCGATCGTCAGCGCCAGCGTGTCCGATCCCGCGCCCATAACGGTTGGGCCGGGCACGGCATTGCCAACAGTCATCGTCTGCGAGACGTCACCGAAGAACACTGCATCGGAACTGGCCGATGCGATGCCGTTCTGGTAGGCGCCCAGAACGTAAAGGTTCCGGTCCTCACTTGGCGAGCCGCCATAGGCGTCGTTCAGAAAGCTGACGGAAACCGCATTCGTCCCCGCATTAAAGTTGCCGCTCAACACGAAGAGCTGCTGCTGCCCCAAGCTGTTCTGCGCGGTGGTGGTGAACACACCGCCGATCTGGGCGCCATCGACCGCTACGGTGAATTGCGCATCCCCTCGGAAGGCATCCTCGCTCATCACCAGCGTGATGGTATCGGGGCCGGACCCTGCCGCCGCCGCGGCTGGATCAGCGGCTGGCGAGGCACTGGTCTGCGCCGGAGTGACCGCCTGCTCCGATAGGGCGGGGTTTGCTTGGCCTTGGCCGGCAGGCGCCGGATCAGAATTCGGGAACGGGTCGATCTCGACGATGATCGGGTGGTCGCTAACGCCAATGGTGATCTGATTGGTGTCGGTATAACTGGCAATCGGCGTAGTGCCGAGTAGCGGGTCATACACCTCGATCGATGCGGCGGCTTGCGCCAGTGTAATCGTGCTGAGAGTGGTGGGCGCCGGCAACTGCGAGTCGCTGGCATTGTCCCAAATCTCCGGCTCCTGCCAGACCGCCAAATCGAACGCGCCACTGGATTTCTGCAGCACCATGGAGTAGCCATAGGCCGGCAGCGTTTCCGCAACGCTGTTCAGGATGCCGAACGACCAGTCCTGCTCCAGTGCCGGCCCGTCGATGTTGCTGTTGAGCCCGGTGATCGAATAGGTCAGGCTGCCCGGCTTAAACGTGCTGGCGTCCGAACCAGGATCAGACAAAATCGTCGTCAGGTTATGCAGCGCAACAGCCGCTTCCTTCGGCGTGCCGTCGTAATTGAATATGCCGAAATTGTCCTCGTTATTGGCCGGATCGGTTCCAAGGTCATAAAGCTCGTCGATATAGACTTCGCTCGCGCCGTTACGGATCAGGTCGAACACATTGTCCAGATCGTACTTTGCCTGCACGTCATCGCTGACGCCGCTGGAGTAGCCGTTGGCAAGCGGCACGGAGGCGGTTTCGTAACCGGTCTCCGTCACCGCGTAATTCAGCCCCGGCGTGCCGCCCAGATTGACCGGAGCATACCAGGAGTCAAACACGTTTGGCGGCAAACCGGCCGAATAGGTATGAACATTGCCCATCGTCACGCTGCCGTCGAGATTGCCTTCCTGCGTGTAGGCCACCGGAGAATACGACAGGATCGTGTAGTTGTAGAGTTGAACCCCGCTGAGCAGCGGGTCGGCCGCAACCGCTGAACTCAGCGCGCCCATATAGGCGGCTGCGGCAGGCAGGTCCGGCAAATGGACTTCGTTCGGCCCTTCGATCGCTGCGATGCCACCCGGGTCATCGGTTTCCAACTGGTCAAAGATAGCCGTGTAGCTCGATGTGCTTTCCGTGTCGCTGTTGATCACCAAGTCGAACTTGATGCCAGCCGCCATCGCATTCTTGACTTCATCCGCATAGACCTTGCCGCCGCCGCTGCCGAAGGCCATGTTGGCTCCGGAACGCACCAAGTTAACGCCGAGATATTGCATGTCAGCGACGAGATTGCCGTAGTTGTTGGAGTCTCCCGTGCCCAACGCATCGAGGTGTGTGGCCATCCCGATACTGCTGACGAAACGTGTTGTGGTCATGGCCTGCACAGTCGACATGACCACTGGCGAATTCGCGGTTCCGCTCATCGGCTGTTCTCCTCTTAGTTCAAATCAGTTTCGGTCTGCAAAAAACTCACCGCTGGATACCAGTGGCTAAAACAAAGCCCGAACTGCGAGTGGTCCGACGCTGACGCGCGCTTCAGCGCGTCGGCTGGATCGGCCCACCAAATTAAGCGGGTGCTTCGACACATGCTGAACCTTTTGGATGCGTCGAAGCACCCGCTGTGGCCGGGGCAAGGACCTTATTCTTTCAATCGGCGCATCGCAGAAAACAATCCTGCAAAGCGGCGTCAGCAGGCTGGAAGCAACCCCTCCAGCAAAATCGTTACTTGAACTCCATCACACCTGCAGCGTCTCGCTCTGACCTCTCGCTTCACTGCGAGGAGCGCAGCGACGCGGCAATCCAGTCGCCACAAGGGCCACGCTGGCGAACCTCGATCGCCACGCCGTTGCGCGGCTCGCAGTGACGTGCCAGAACCGAAACAGTCAAAGCGAATGCCGCTCCTATTAGGCCGAAGCTAATGGTGAAAACTGAAAGACTCTGCCCCTGTACTGTACAGCGCGAGCGAACTGTTCGCGATGTTCGCTCCATCGATCGTCGCGCCGCCAACATAGAGGTTGCGGTCGGTGCCAACCCCGGGATTGCTGGTCGAGGCGTCGTTGAGGAAGTCAACCGACACGGTATGCGCGCCGCCAAAGCTGCCAAGCACGTCCAGCACTTGCGACTGACCGTTGCCGGCGATCGCGCTGGCGCTCTGCACGCCCCCGATCTGCTGGCCATCGACACTGACGGTAAATTGGGCATGGCCGAGGTAGTAATCCTCGGAAAGGTTCAGCGCGAGCGTGTCCGGGCCGCTGCCGATGGTGGGCAGCGCGGGCGCGGTGGGTGTGGTGAAATTAAAGCCCAGCGCGCCATTATTGCTCTCGACCAGGCCGCTGCCACCGATAGTGTTGCCGTTGATTGTAGCGCTATTGATGGCAAGCAGGCTGTTATAAGCGTTGAGATAGTCGATCGAAGCCGAGTGGTCGCCCGTCCCAAAGTTCCCAAGCACATCGATCTGCTGCTGTTGGCCGGCAGTACTGTCCGCCGTCACCGTCTGCACGCCGCCAATCTGTTTGCCGTCCACGCTGACCGTGAATTGAGCACCGCTCGGCGCCGACCGCTCCGAGGCGGAGAGGTCGAGGCTGTCGGGCCCGGAGCCCACCACGGTGACATTGGTCGCCGCTGAGCTGGAACCGTTCAAGCCAAAGCTCAACGGCGCATCGTTGGTGAGCGTGAGAGCGCTCCCCGCAACCATGTTGCCGTCGAGCGTCGCGCCATTGACGAACAGCAGGCTGTTATTGGCGTTGAGATAGTCAACCGATACGGTGTGGCTCCCCGTGCCAAACGTGCCCTGCACGGTGAAGGTTTGCGTCTGCCCAGTAAGGCTGTCGGCAGTCGTGGTCTGTGTGCCGCCGATCTGCTGCCCATCCACGCTGATGGTGAACTGGGCGCCGCCGTTTTCAGCCCGTTCCGACATGCTCAGCGAGAGCGTGTCGGGCCCGGAGCTAACCGCAGCCGCGCTCCCGGACGAACTGGCGGCAGACGCGCTGGAGGCAGCCGGTGCAGCCGTAACAGCGGGCGCCGAAACTGCCGCCGCCGGAGTGGCCGCCGCAGCGCCGCCCGCAAACGGGTCCACCTCAACGATCAACGGGTGGTCGCTCACCATCACCGTCACCGAACTCACGTTTGAGTAGGTGGCAATCGGTCCGGTTCCAGTCAGCGGATCATACACCTCCACGGATTGCGCGGCCTGCGCCAGTGTGATCGTCACCGGAGCAGACGAGTCCGGGATGGTGGTGGCGGTCGTGTTGTCCCAAATCTCCGGCTCCCGCCACACCGCAATGTCGAACGTGCCATTCGACTTTTCCAGCAAATAGGACGCACCGTAGATCGGTTGGTTGGCAACGTAAGTGCTAAAGATGCCGTCACCGAAGGCCGCTTGGGCGGCAGCCGGGTTCAGCGAACTGTTCAGCCCGCTGACCGAGTAGGATAACGTGCCCGCCTGAAAGCTAGCCTTTTTCGAACCGGGATCGGCCAGAATGGTCGTGAGATTATGCAGCGCCGTCGCCGATTCTTTGGGCTGCCCGTTCCAGGTAAAAAAGCCGAAGTGGTCCTCGCTGCCACGGGTGTCGTTCGGGTCGTTACCCTGGTCCAGCAATTCGTACACCTCAACCGTGCTGGCGCCGTCCAGCAGCAGATCAAAGATGTTGTCCAACTGGTACTTGGCCACCACGTCGTCGCTCAGCCCAGCGCCTGGCGCGGGATTGTCGGGGTAGCCGGTCTCGGTCACCACCACCGGGTCGTTCGGCGTGCCCGAATTGTTCACGAGGAGATAGTAACTGTCATAAATCTGCGGTGGAAAATACGCAGAATAGACATGGGCATTGCCGTATTGGGTATTGGACGATTGATTGCCAAGCGCTGTGTAAGCAGATGGGTTCATCGAACCGACGGAATAGGTAATGTCGCCGATGCTGCTCAGCAGCGGGTCGGCCTTGATCGCCGCATAGAGCTGGTCCTGATAATTTTGGGCGGTGGCGAGGTCGGCATTGATATTCGGGTCTCCTTCGCCGACCTCATTCTGCCCGGTGACGAAAGTGATCATGCCCGGATCAGCGGTTTCCAGCAGGTTGAGGTCCGCGATGACCGTGGCCACCGGGAGGGGTGTGGCGCTGCCCCCAAGCGCGAAATCAAATCGAATGCCTTGCGACATCTCCGATTCGACTTTCTGCAGATAGGCGAGGCCGCCACCGGCCAGCCCGACCGCGTCGAGCGCGCCGCCGGCAAGGTTCACGCCGAGATATTGGAACTCCGACACAAACTGGCTGGATAGCGTGGCGTAGGTGTCATCGCCGTTGTTGTTGTGGGTGTCCACGCCGATGCTGTTGACGAAGTTGAAGGTCGATTCGGCCTGGACCGGAGTAGGCGTCGTGGATGAAGCCGTTTGCATGGATGGCTGTCCCATTCCCGAACAATGCGAGTTTCAATTCGCCCTCTTGCAAACAAGGGGCCGCGAGATCGTCCGCCCCGTGGAGCCGCGTTGCGCCCGCACCGAACGGCACAAGGAAACGCCGTAGCGCCCCCAGGATTTGGCAGACCAAAAACTCCTTTGCCGCCTGCCCGGCAGGTTGACTCACGCATCACAGCGGAGCTTCACGCCCCCGTGAGTGGTTCAATCGTGTCCCCCCATAAAACGCATCCATCGAGCGGGCAAGCATTACATCGCGATCTTGCCGTCTTTAATATTTAGATTTTTGCGTGATTGTTACGTCTTCGAATATTGTCTGTCACGCAAACACTGCCATCGTTACGCAAGAACATAAGCGCACTCAACCGACTAGCTTGCTTCAAGCCGTCTGGATATAACCCGGCCCATGATCCTTATCACCGGCGGTGCCGGCTTCATCGGCTCCAATCTCAACGCCGCCTTGGCCGAGGCCGGCTACGACGTCGTTATCGTCGACTGGCTCGGCTCCGAAGGCAAATGGCGCAACCTTGCCGCTCATCCGCCTGCCTTGATCGTCATGCCTGATACGCTCGACGATTTTCTAGCCGCCGACCCACCGGTCGAGATGGTGTTTCACCTCGGTGCAATCAGTGAGACAACGGCCAGTAATGGTGACTTGGTCTGGATGACCAACGTCGAATTGTCATTGCTGCTTTGGAATTGGTGCGCCGATCATGACGTGCGGCTGGTGTACGCGTCTTCGGCCGCAACCTATGGCGACGGCAGCGCCGGCTTCGACGACGATCTCAACGCGCTGACACGGCTCCGGCCGCGCAATCTCTACGGTTGGTCGAAGCACGCCTTCGACCTGCGAGTCGCGAAAATGCTTACCGCCGGTGCCGCGCGGCCGCCGCAATGGGCCGGGCTCAAGCTGTTCAATGTTTACGGCCCAAACGAATACCACAAAGGCAGCATGATCTCGGTGGTAAAGGTCAAATACGATGACATAACTGCCGGACATGCGCCCAAGCTGTTCCGCGCCTCGCAGCCCGGCGTGGCAGACGGGCAACAAATGCGGGATTTCATCTGGGTCGGCGACGTGGTCGACGTCATGCTCTGGCTGCTGCAAACCCCTGCGGTGAGCGGCCTGTTTAATGTCGGCACCGGCGACGCACGCTCCTATCAGCACCTTGCCGACGCCGTTTGCCGGGCATCCAACGTTCCGGAGCGAGTCGAATTTATCGACATGCCGCCGCAATTGCGCGCCGGCTATCAATCCTTCACCCAGGCCAATATCGGCCGGCTTCGCGCCGCGGGCTATGACGGCCAGTTCACCGTGCTAGAAGAGGGCGTGCGGCGCTACGTCGTCGATTTTTTGGCTACGCCGGACCCTTATCGTTGATCCCCGTTCTGCTCTTTCCCGACTTCAATCCCACTTTAGTACAAATCGGCCCGCTTTCGATCCGCTGGTATGCGCTTGCCTATATTTGCAGCCTATTGCTCGGCTGGTGGATCGCGCGTCGGCTGGTGCGGCGCGTCCCGGTCGTCGCAACCCCGGAGCAAACCGACGACTTCCTCACCTGGGCCGCGCTTGGCGTGGTGCTGGGCGGCCGCCTCGGTTACGTGCTGTTCTACCAACCCGGCCATTTCCTCGCCGAACCGCTCTCCATACTCGCTTTGTGGCAGGGCGGCATGAGCTTCCACGGCGGTGCCCTCGGCGTCATCGTGGCACTGGCGCTGTTCTGCCGCCACGAGCACATCTCCATGCTGGGCTTTGCCGACCGGGTCGCGGTGGTTACCCCGATCGGGCTCGGCCTGGGCCGCATTGCCAACTTCATTAACGGCGAGCTTTGGGGCCGCCCGGCGCCCGCTTGGCTGCCTTGGGCGACGATCTTTCCCCGCGCAGGAGACATTCCTCGCCACCCGAGCCAAATCTATCAGGCGATCCTCGAAGGTGCGCTGCTGTTCACCTTGCTGTGGCTGCTCGCCCGGCGCGAGGCGGTGCGGGCCCGCTTCGGCCTGCTCTCCGGCGTGTTCCTCGCCGGTTACGCCGTCGCTCGCAGCACGGGCGAGCTATTTCGCGAGCCGGACGCGTTCCGCGGCTTCCTCTTCGCCGGGTCCACCGAGGGCCAGCTTTTGTCCATTCCCATGCTCATCGCCGGGGTATGGCTCATCCTGCGCGCGATGGCCCGGCCGCGCGCACCCGAGGCCTAGAGACCGGCATGGAACGCTTGGACCACTTTATGGCTCGGGCCAACGCACACTATTATACCGAGTATGACCCGTTCAGCGATTTCACCACCGCCCCCGAAATCAGCCAAGCCTTCGGCGAGGTGTTGGGCGCCTGGGCGGCCGTCACCTGGGAGGCGATCGGCCGGCCCGATCCCGTGGCGCTGATTGAGGCCGGCCCGGGCCGCGGCACGCTCATGGCCGACGCCCTGCGCGCCATGGCGAAGGTGGCACCGGCCTTCCGTGCCGCGCTCCGGCTCCATTTGGTCGAGACGTCGCCGCGGCTTCGCGCCCTTCAGGCCGCAATCCTGCCCGGCGCCACCTGGCATGACCGGCTGGAGCATGTTCCACCAGGGCCGGCGATCCTGCTCGCCAACGAGTTCCTCGATGCGCTGCCGGTCCGTCAGTTCCGCCGCCGCGGCACTGGCTGGCTCGAGCGCTATGTGGCGGCGGGCCGTTGGGTGGAACAGCCGGCCGAGCCTCCGCCGGGGATGCCGTCCGGCGCGGGCGAGGGTGCCATTCAGGAGTGGCGCGATCCGGATCTGGCCATCCATCTCGGCGAGCGCCTGCGCGCCGCGCCGGGGGCGGCTTTGTTGCTGGATTACGGCCCCGCCGCCAGCGGGGCAGGGGACAGCCTGCAGGCCTTGCGCGGAGGCAAGCCGACCGATCCGCTGGCCGAGCCCGGCCTGGCCGACCTCACCGCCCATGTCGATTTCGCCGCCTTCGCCCGCGTCGCCGCCGTGCCCGCCTATGGCCCGGTGCCCCAAGGCAAGTTCCTCACTGCGCTAGGCTTGTTCCGCCGCATCGACCGGCTGGCCCGCACCCGGCCCTGGCGCGAGGGCGCGGCGATGATCCAGGCCGGCCGCCGCTTGGCCGAACCCGACCGCATGGGCGCCCTGTTCAAGGCCCTGGCGCTGACCTCTCCTGGCCTGCCCACCCCCGCCGGTTTCGAGGCATGACGCCCGCTTTGCGGACCGACCTGCTGCCCGTCCCGCATGGCTTCTTCACCCGCGAGGGCGGCGTGTCCACCGGGCCGTATGCCTCGCTGAACGGCAGCCTCTCAGGCGGCGACGACCCGGCCTCTGTCGCCGAAAACCGCCGCCGGGCCGCCGCGGCAATCGGGGCCCGCGTCTTGCTCGGGCTGTCGCAGGTGCATGGCACGGAGGTGGTGCGGTTGACGCAGGCCTGGCCGCCCGGCAACGGCCCCAAAGCCGATGCTATGGTGACCGACCGCCCTGGGTTCGGCCTCGCCATCATCACCGCCGACTGCGCCCCCGTTCTGTTCGCCGCCCGCGGGATGGTGGGCGCAGCGCATGCCGGCTGGCGCGGCGCCTTGGCCGGCCTGCTGGAGCGCACAGTCGCAGCCATGGGCGGCGCCGGCGTGCAGGCCGCCATCGGCCCCTGCATCGGCCCCTCGTCCTACGAGGTCGCGGCCGACCTGCGAGACGCCGTGTTGGCGCGTGACCCGGCAGATGCACGATTTTTCGTCAATCGCCGGCCGGGCCACTGGCTGTTCGACCTGCCGCAATACTGCGCCGCCCGTTTGCGCGCGGCGGGCGCTGAGGTGACGCTGCTCGCCGCCGACACGCTGCCTGATGAGCGCCGCTTTTTCAGCCATCGCCGCCGCACCCTCGCTGGCGGCGGCGCAATCGGCCACCAGATCTCAGCCATCGCGCTGCCCGTTACGGACGGGATATGACCAAACTAGGACGCCCGTTCACCTGCGCCTTGCTGCTCCTCCTCGCCGGGTGCGGCGACCTGCCGCAGCCATTCCTCGGCCGACCCGGCGCCACCGCCATGCGTCTGGCTCAGCCCCCGCCAGCCCGCCTCGCCATCCCGCTCCCCACCCAATCCTTGCTGACCGACAATGCGGCGGCCAGTTGGTCCCATGCCCTGGCCGATGCCCTCGTGGCGCAGGAACTGCCGGTCACGGCCGCCGCCCCGCACCCCGGCGACTGGCGCCTGCTGCTCACCGCCGAGCTGCAGGGTGGCTCCGTCGTCCCCACCTACACGGTGACCGACCCTCGCAACGTGCCACAGGGCGCCAGCCAAGGCCCCCCGGTCTCCCCGGCAGAATGGGCCGCCGGCCAGCCGCAAACCCTCAAGGCCGCCGCCGACGCCGAGGCGCCCAAAGTGGTGGCTCTGCTCAACGGCATCGAGGCCCGCCGCCAAATGAGCGACCCGCACAGCCTGCTCAACCGCCCCCCCGTGATCTACTTCAAGGGCGTGGCCGGCGCCCCCGGCGACGGCAACACCTCGCTCGCGCGCCAGATCACCCAGCGCCTGCCCAACCTCGGCGACGTGGTGCAGGACACCCCCAAGGGCGCCGACTACACCTTGGCCGGCGACATCAAGACCGCCCCCGGCGCCGGCAACACCACCCGCATCGAGATCCAATGGATCGTGAACGATGCCGCCGGCAACGAGCGCGGCCGTGTGGTGCAGATCAACGAGGTGCCCCCCCACTCGCTGGACAGCTACTGGGGCGACGTCGCCGTGACGGTGGCGACCGAAGCGGCCGGCGGCGTGCAGGAAGTGGTGCAGCAAGCCAGCGGCCGCGCCACCATGCCCGCCGCCGCCGCCGCCCTCGGCCCGGCCAAACCCCCGAACGCAAAGCCGTCGCCCGGCGGATGACAAGCCCGTGACGCGTTGCTAGAACCGGCTCGCCGCGGACCGGGGTTTGCCAGACATGAAGATCGTTGCCTGCAACAGCAATCGGCCGCTCGCCGAGGCGGTCGCCGCCAACCTCAACCTGCCCCTCACCACCGCCTCCATCCGCCGCTTCGCCGACATGGAGGTATTCGTGGAAATCCATGAGAATGTCCGCGGCGAGGACGTGTTCGTCATCCAGTCCACCTCCTACCCCGCCAACGACAACCTCATGGAGCTGCTGATCACCCTGGACGCGCTGCGCCGCTCGAGCGCGCGGCGGGTGACGGCGGTCATGCCCTATTTCGGCTATGCCAGGCAGGACCGAAAAACTGGCTCGCGCACGCCCATCAGCGCCAAATTGGTCGCCAACCTCATCACCGAGGCCGGCGCCAACCGCGTGTTGACGATGGACCTGCACGCCATGCAAATCCAGGGCTTCTTCGACATCCCGGTCGACAACCTCTACGCCGCCCCGCTGTTCACCGCCGATATCCGCGAGCGCTTCACCGGCCGCGAGATCATGATCGTCTCGCCCGACATCGGCGGCGTGCTGCGCGCCCGCGACCTGGCCTCCCGCCTCAGCTGTGATCTGGCGATCATTGACAAGCGCCGCGAGCGCGCCGGCATCTCGGAGGTCATGAACATCATCGGCGAGGTCGACGGCTGCGATTGCATCCTGGTCGACGACCTGTGCGACTCCGGCGGCACGCTGTGCAACGCCGCCGCCGCATTGATGGCCGAAGGCGCCCGATCGGTGAACGTGTACGTCACCCACGGGGTCCTCTCCGGCGGCGCGGTGGCGCGCATTTCCGCCGCCCCGGTCGAGGTGATGACCATCACCGACAGTATCGAACCCACCGAGGCGGTGCGCAGCGCCTCCAACCTGCGCATCTTCACCATCGCGCCCTTGCTGGCCGAAGCCATGCGGCGGATCAATGACGAGAGCAGCGTCAGCTCATTGTTCGATTAGGAGGCCCAACACGTGGCGACAAAGGAGATCGGCGTGCCGTATAAGACCGAGCTGATCGATTGGCCCGAAGGCGAGCAGCGTCAGCCCTATTACCTCGGCATCAGCGCCAAATCGAACGCCCCGGCCCTTCAGCGCGCCTTGGCCGCCGAAGGTCTCCCGGCCTGAGCGGCCTTCCCGCCCGCGCCTTCTGGTTCCTCCGCCATGGCGAGACCGACTGGAACGCCGACGGTCGCAGCCAGGGCCGCACGGACGTGCCGCTCAACCCCGCCGGCATAGCCCAAGCCCACGCCGCCGCCGCCCTGCTGCGCGCGCGCAGCATCGCCAGCATCGTCACCTCCCCGCTGCGCCGCGCCCGCGACACCGCCGAGATTGTTGGCGCCGCGCTCCACCTCCCCGTGGCGGTCCTCACCGATCTTCAGGAGGTCTCGTTCGGCGTCAACGAGGGCCAGGCAATGGGGCAGGCATGGTTTTCCGACTGGGTTGCCGGCAAGTTCACCCCCGAGGGCGGGGAGAGCTTCGCCCAACTGCGCACCCGCGCTGCCGCCACGCTCACCGAGGCGCTGGCCAACCCACCGCCCGTCCTCGTCGTGGCCCATGGCGCCTTGTTCCGCGCGCTGCGGGCCGAAATGGGCCTGCAGCCGGACGTTCGCCTCGCCAACGCCGCCCCGATGTTCTGCTGGCCTGGCCAGCCCTGGACGCTCACCCTGCTGCCCTAAGCCAACGCTTTCGTCGCCCGCACCTCGATGCGGGTGTCACCGACATTTGCCATCGCACCCATTTTCGGCGATGACGTATGTGTGAGCGGCGGAAGGGCGGCGATGCAACAACCCGGCGGATTGCGCATCTTGATCTGCAGCGCAGGCCGCTACGAATCCCAGGCCAACGCGCAGGTGCGCCTCTCCATTATGGATGGCTGGGCCGAACTCCTCGGCCCCGACAACGTCGTCTCCGCCAGCCTGGCCGGCGCCAGCGCCAGCATCGCCCTGTTCCGCCCCCACATCGTCATGGCCATCGGCTCCTACCTCCCCGAAAGCACCTATTACGGCGAACTGGCGCGCGATGCCCGGCTCGCCGGCGCCGTCCCCGTGTTCTGGGCCACCGAGGACCCCTACGAGCAAGACGCCCACTACCGCATCGCCCGCGATTTCACCGTGGTGTTCTCCTGCGACAGCTGGGGCGTGCACTTCTACGATCATCCCCGCGCCCGCCACCTCCCGCTCGCCGGATGCCGCCAGCGCCACCACCGGCCGTACGACCCGGCGGCCGAACGCCCGATTGACGTGATGTTCTGCGGCGTCGCGTTCAGCAGCCGCAAGGAATTGGTGGCCGACCTGTTGCCGAGCCTGGCGGGCTTGCGGCTGCAGTTCATCGGCCCGGGCTGGGGCCAGTTCGGCGCCGGCTTCTCCGACCGCCGTATAGAGAAATCCGAGCTGATCGCGTTGTACGCCGCCGCCAAGATCGTGCTGAACCTCGGCCGCAGCCTGCACTTCGAGAACCAGCGCCACCGTATCACGCCCTCCACGCCGGGGCCGCGCACATTCGAGGCCGCCTTGGCCGGCACCGTGCAGTTCTTCCACGAGGACAGCTACGAAATCCGCCGCTACTTCACGCCGGCCGAACTGCCCTGCTTCTCCACGGTGCACGAGTTCAAGTCCCTGCTTAGGTGCCACCTATCCGACGCACCCACCCGTCACGCCGCCGCCGACGCCGCGCAGCGCCGCGCTCTCGCCGAGCACACCTATGCTCACCGCGCCCAGCGTGTCATCGAAACCTTGCAGGCCGAGGCGCTGCTGTGACCATCCTCTACAACACCAACTTCACCCATAACGCGAACGCCTATCTCAGCTTGGCCGTGCAGCGCGCCGCCGAAGAAGTGTTTGGCGCGGATAACGTCGTGCTGGCCGACAACCGCACCCTGGCCGAGTTGGCCGCCGCCGGTGAGCACGCCACCTTAATCTGCCTGGACGGCCAGCGCCTGCATCGCGGCTTGCTCGAGCGGGTACGCCCCGCCTTTCAGACCGCGGCGCTCTGGCTGTTCGAAGACCCCTTCATGCTGGACTACAACCTGGTGCACGCCGGCCTGTTCGACCATATCTTCACCAACGATCCAAGCTGCGTCAGCCGCTACCCGAACGGCCACTATCTCCCGCTCGCCGCCAGCCAGAGCCTGCAGTTCCGCCCGGTGCGCGCAGACTCCGATTGCGAATACGACATCTTCTTCGCCGGCACCATGTGGCCCAACCGGGTCACCACGCTGCGGGCCTTGCTCGCCCAATTCGAAACCAAACGCTTCAAGCTGGTCTGCCCCACCAACCCGTATTTGCCGCCTTTGCCGCGCGACATTGCCGAACGGGCGGTGCAATGGCCGATCAGCCTGCCGTCCTTCGTGGATTTCGCCAACGCCAGCCGGGTCACGCTGACCATGTTCCGCGACTATGCCAGCCACGGCACCACCAGCCAGGCCACGGCGCCCGGCCCGCGTTTGTTCGAGCTCGCCATGGCCGGCGCTGCCCAAGTGGTCGAGCTCGACCCGGCGCTCCCCGCCAGCAACTTCCGCATCATCGAGGGCGTCGCCTGCTGCGACAGCCTGCCTGCGCTCGCATCCGAGATCACGGCGCTGCTGCAAAACCCTGGGTTGCGCCAATCCCGCGCCGAAGCCGCACAGCGCTCCGTCCAAGCGGCCCACCGCTACGAGCACCGCCTACAGCAGATCGCCGACGTCACTCGGGCAGATTTCACGCGTAAGGCGCCACCTAAGCCCCCGCGATCGCTCCGGCCGCCACCCGCGCGCCGGCTGCGCGTGCTCATGTGCACCCACTCCACCATGCGGCAACCCGATTGGGGCGGCGTGGAGGTCTACCAGCAAATCCTGGTCACTGCGCTGGCGCAGTCGGTGGAAGTGCTGTTCTGGCTGCGCCGCGGCACCACCTGCACGCTGGAGGCCGAGGACGGCACGCTGCTGGAGCAGTTCACCACCCCCGAAATCGGCTGGCTCGACAGCCTCACCGACGCCGCTGAGGAGGCCGCCTTCGCCAACGCGCTCTGCCAGTACGAGATCGATGTGGTGCACTTCCAGCATCTGGGCCATCACACCGCCTCCTTGCCCATGATCGCCAAGTCGTGCGGCGCCGGCACGGTGTTCTCCGCGCATGATTTCTTCCTGGTCTGCGCCCGCTACAACCTGCTGAACAACGCGCTGCAGTTCTGCAACATCGGCGAGCGCTCCATCACCGCATGCGACATCTGCCTGCGCGTGGCGGAAAACCTGCCCGCCGGAGCGCAGCAGACCCGGCGCAGCTTCATGGCCGAGATGCTGCGTTCGCTGGACGTTCTGCTCTTCGGTACTGCCTATTCCCGCCAGCTCACCCAGCGCATCTACCCGCACCTCGCGGCCAAGCGCTGCGAAGTGCTCGGCATTCCCACGCCAGTGGATGCCCGCGCCGCCGCCCGCACCACCGAGCCCGCCGCCGAGCGCCCGCTCAAAGTCGCCGTGGTGGGCAACTTCCTCCGGTCCAAAGGGGCCGACACCATCCTCAGCGTGATCGAGACCGTCGATCCGGCGCGCTTCCGTTTCGTGCTGTTCGGCAAGGCCGAGGCGCAATACGAGGAGGTGCTGGCCCGCGCCGCCCATCCCCACGTAATGTATCGCGGCCGCTACGCCGTGGGCGACCTGGACGCCAGCGACGGCTGCGACGTCTCGCTGCACCTATCGATCTGGCCCGAGACCTACTGCATCTCGCTGTCCGAGACCTGGCAGCGCGGCATGATCCCCATCGCCAGCCGCATCGGCGCCTTCGCCGACCGCATCGAGCACGGCCGCAACGGCTTCCTGGTCGAAATCGGCGACGCGGCCGCCGTGGTCGGCTTGCTGGAAGCCCTGCGCGCCGACCCGGCCAAGCTCGCCGCCCTGCGCGCCAACATCACGCCCAACCTCTGGACCGACGGCGACGGCTACGCGGCCAGCCTGCTCGCCATCTATCGCGCCGTGGCCCCCCGCGCGCCGCTGGCCCGCGCAGCCCCGGGCCTCGATGCCGGCCAAATCCATCTGCTCCCGCATGCCAGTTGGCGCGAACTGGCGCCGCCCCGCCACATCTTCGACCCCGCCCGCCGATCCGGCCTGCAGGTCGACCTGCCGGCCGAGATCACCGGCTGGCTCGGGTCGCATGCCGGGCGCAGCCATATCGACCGCGTCGGCGAGCACCCGCTGAGCAGCATCCAAGCCGGCTTGTTCCAGCCCATCGACCGCCTGGACGTGAGCGGATGGAGCTTCGTGCCGGAGCTTGGGGTCTCTGGCCAGCTTTACCTCGTCCTGGTCGGCGAGGATGGCCAGACCACCATCTTCCTGAAGGCCGCCCGGCAGGCCCGGCTGGATATCGCAGCCCTGTTCCCCGGCGCCCCGCAACAGGCCGGCTTCCTCGCCAGCTGCGAGCTGCGCGGCAAATGGTCGGACGGATTGTTTCAGCTCGCCACCGTGATCGTGGTCGCGGGCAACGGCGCGTTCCAACTCACCGAAGTGGCGCTGGAGCTGACCGATGGCCGGGTGACCAACGCCGTCGTCCGGGAATCCTCGGCGCATGCCGCGCAACGTGCCTTCCATCAAGTCATCGGCCGCCCCGCGCCCCCGGCCGAACCCGCGCTGGCGCTCCCGCCGCTCGACGGGGTGACCCTCGCCACCGACCGGCAACTCCGTTACGTGTTCGACGACATCGGCGACCGCAGCAACGTCGCCGGGGCCGAAGACGTGGCGATCACCCCGTCCACGCTGTTGCACCTGCGCGGTTGGGCGCTGCCCACTCCGCCCCCGCGCGAGGCCGGCCGGCTCTATATCGGCCTGGTCGGCGCCGCGGGCGAGTCGCAGTTCTGGCAGGCCAAGCGGCAGCCCCGCCGCGATGTCGCCGACGCGCTCCCCGGCGCCCCGCTCGACGTCGGTTTCCTCGCCGACTTGTCCGTCCCGGCGCTGCCCGAGGGTGAGTTTCACGTCGCCCTTTGCACCATCGCAGCCGGCACCGCGGTGCTCGGCATCACCCGGCTGTTCATTCGCCTCCGCGACGGCCGCTTCAGCAGCGTGGGCTTCCGCGACATGGCGCCGCAATCCCGCCAGGCGTTCCTGCTCCGCACCGCGCCTCCGGCTTCGCCACCATCCCCGCTGCCCGCCCCGGCGGTGCGGCGCAAACAGCGGGTTAAGTAGCGGCTCGCGCGCCGACCGTCATGCCCGTGTAGGGCAATGCCTCACCGTCATGCCCGGACGTGATCCACGGCTGTCCGGTTCGTCGAAAGTGATAGAGTACAATGCTCTACCGTCATGCCCGGACTTGATCCGGGCATCCACGGCGTCCCAGCATCACCGGCCCAACCCGTTAAGAGCCAGTCCTCGCCAAGAACCGAGCGACGTCACCAGCCCCGTGGATGCCCGTGTCAAGCACGGGCATGACGATGAAGTTTACTTCCTCGGCGACAATAACCCGAACCGGACAGCTGTGGACTTGACCCGGCCATCCACGCGGTCCGGCTGAACAAGGCAGTGCGAGGATCCGCATGGCCGGGCGGCTCGCACAGTGTGGCCGCCCGGAGCAAGCCCAGTCACGCCAATGGTGCAAACCTTGAGCGCCGCCTCCATCAGCCCATGCCGCCCGTCCCCGCCGCTTGACCTCCAGGCCGCCGGGCGCCACTTGTGGCGGGCCGTTGTCAGCCCGCCCAAGGGGTCTTCATGTCCACCCGAGTGCTCATCGACCATCGCGCCGGCGGCATGATCCGCCACCCTGAGAAGCTCAACCGCCCCACCACGGTGGCGCGGCCCAAACCCGACTGGATCCGGGTGCGCGCGCCGAGTCATCCCGTCTACCATGAGACTCGCGCCCTTATGCGCGAGCACGGACTGGTGACGGTCTGCGAAGAAGCCGCCTGCCCGAACATCGGCGAGTGCTGGTCCCAGCGCCACGCCACCATGATGGTGATGGGCGATACCTGCACCCGCGCCTGCGCCTTCTGCAACGTGCGCACCGGCCAGCCGGAGCCGCTAGATGCGACCGAGCCGAACCGGGTCGCCGAAGCGGTGGCCAAACTCGGCCTGCGCCACGTGGTGGTCACCTCGGTGGACCGCGACGACCTGCCCGACGGCGGCGGCGCCCATATTGCCGCCGTCATCCGCGCCATTCGCACAGCTGCACCGCAGACCACGATTGAGGTCCTCACCCCCGATTTCCTGCGCAAGCCTGGTGCCGCCGAGTTGGTGGTGGCGGCTCGGCCGGACGTGTTCAACCACAACCTGGAGACCGTGCCGCGGCTCTACCCCACCATCCGCCCCGGCGCCCGTTACTTCCAGTCGCTTCGATTGCTGGACCACGTGAAGACGCTCGACCCCACCGTTTTCACCAAGTCCGGCCTGATGGTCGGCCTGGGCGAGGCCCGCGGCGAGATCATGCAGGTGATGGACGACATGCGCATGGCCGACGTGGATTTCCTCACCCTCGGCCAATACCTGCAGCCCACCCCCAAACACGCCGCGGTCGACCGCTTCGTCTCGCCGGACGAGTTCGCCGACTACGCCAGCCTGGCGCGCGCCAAGGGTTTTCTGATGGTCAGCGCCACCCCGCTCACCCGATCGTCCTACCACGCCGATAGCGACTTCGCGGCTTTGCGGGCAGCGCGCCAAGCCGGGTCGCGCTAGGTGCCGACCCACGCCGAGCACAAGTTGGTGCCATACACCGCCGAGCAAATCTTCGACTTGGTGGCCGATGTCGGCAGGTATCACGAGTTCCTGCCCTGGTGCGCCCAGTCCAAGGTGCGAACGCGGACGGACACTGAGTTGGTCGCCGACCTCACCATCGGCTTCGGCCCGTTCCGTGAGAGCTTCACCAGCCGCGTGGCACTCGACCGTGCCCACACTGTCGGAGTACGCTACGAGAACGGCCCGTTTCGCTACCTCAACAATCAATGGACCTTCACCCCCGCGCCGAATGGGTGCCGGGTCGATTTCTTCGTGGACTTCGAGTTTCGCAGCCGCATGCTGCAGGCAGCCATCGGGGTCGTCTTCAACCAGGCGGTGCAGGCAATGGTCAATGCGTTCCTCAAGCGCGCGCGGGAGGTCTATGGCCGGCCGACCGCCACCGTCTCCGTCACGCCGGTGGCGGTGAAGGGATGAGTTTCGCCCCGCCCCCGTTCCGCCCGGCCGTGCCGGTGCGCATCAACCTCTATTCGGACACGCAAACCCGCCCGACGCCGGCCATGCGCGCCTTTATGATGGACGCTGAAGTCGGCGACGAGCAGCACGGCGACGACCCGACCGTAGTGGCCCTGTGCGACCGCATGGCCGCCTTCTTGGGCAAGCAAGCCGCCATGTTCCTGCCCAGCGGCACCATGTGCAACCAGATCGCGCTGCTCACCCATTGCCGGCCCGGCGACGAAATCCTCGCCCATCACACCGCCCATATCATCACCAGCGAGGGCGGCGCCGCCGGCGCATTGGCGGGCGCCATGATCCTGGGGTTGCCCGGCGAACTTGGCCAATTCGGCCCCGGCGAGGTATTCGACGCCATTCGCCCGCGCTCGCGCTATGCCCCGCCGCAGGCCCTCCTCGCGGTGGAGCAGACCGCCAACCTGGCCGGCGGCACCGTCTGGCCAGCGGACCGGCTGAACGACGTGGCGGACGTGGCCCACGCCCACGGCCTCACCACCCATATGGATGGTGCCCGGCTGATGAACGCAGTGGTCGCCACCGGCGTGCCGGTGCAGGACATGGTGGCCAACTACGACTCCGTCTGGCTGGACTTCACCAAGGGGCTGGGCGCGCCCTTGGGCGCCGTGCTCGCCGGGTCGGCGGAGTTCATCGGCGCAGCCTGGCGCTGGAAGCAGCGCCTCGGCGGCTCGCTGCGCCAAGCCGGCATTTCCGCCGCCGCCTGCCTCTATGCGCTGGACCATCATATCGATCGTCTGGCCGAGGACCATGCCAACGCCCAGGCCTTGGCGCGTGGCCTGGGCCAAATCCCTGGCCTGTCGGTCGCCACGCCGGAAACCAACCTGGTTTACATCGACACCTCGGCCGCGGGTTACGACGCCAACGAACTCGCCCGCCGCGCCGGCGAGCACGGCGTGTTGATTTCTGTCATGGCCAAGCACCGCGCCCGCGCCTGCACCCATTTGGACGTCGCTGCCGCCCAAATCGAAGAAGCCGCATCTGTCATCCGCGCCGTCGCGTCAACCACGTAGCCCGGATCTTGATGCGGGGAATCGCCCGGCGCCACCCGCCTCACCCTGCGCACCCGACCCACCCCCGTCATTGCGAGCCGAAGGCGCGGCAATCCAGGCCCGCAGACACCGTCCCCCCGCCGCTTCATCCTTGAAACTCCCCCCCGCCGCGGTGTGAAATCCCACCCATGGACGCCCCCGCCGCCACCCCCGATCTCGAGACCGCCCTCGCCGAACTCACCACCCTCGGCTTGCGCGCCACGCGCGTGGTCACGCGCATGATGGAGATCGATCAGGCGATGGCCGACGTCGCCGCCGCCTGGCTGCCCGAACCCGGCACCACCCCCGCCTCGCTGGACGAGGCGGCCGCCATCGGCCACAGCCTCGACGCGGCCGAAGCCGTCATGGCGCACACCGTGCCGCGCACCGAAAGCCTCTCCCGCGCCCACGACCGCCTCTCCCGCGCGGTCCGCCGCACCGTCGCCCTGCGCCGCCGCCTGCAGACCGGCTGGCCCCGCGCCGGCAAAGCCGACGACCGCCCCGCGCTGGTGCGCCGCCAGGTCGCCCGCGGCGTCGCCGACAGGATCCGTCAAGAGTCCGACGAGGAAGCCGCCGAACGCTTGTTCGACGACCTGTACGAGCGGCTCGACGACCCCACCCTGGCCGAGGACATCCTGACCCTTCCGGTGGAAGAGGTCGTGCGCCGCATCTGCCGCGACCTGGGCCTCGCGATCGCTAAACTCCCCGCCCTGGCCGCCCAATCGCCGAAATCCGGCGAGCCTTCCCCTCCCACTACTCACGGCGGAGCATCGGGGTTACGGCTATCTGGGTGAGCAGCACGCACCCTGCGGAGGAAGGCTGGGAGAGGCGTGGCAACAACGACACCGTGAACAGTGGCAGAAATCCCAGACGGCCATCCCACCTCCGTAGGATACGTCCCGGAGGAGAACCACCATGCGAGGCACCCTTGCCGCCGTCCTGTTGCTTGCAATCGCCGGCGCCGCCCAAGCGCAAACACCGCTCACCGGCACGACCGGGCCGTTAACCTCCACCCCGCCCAACACCAACGCCCCGGTCCGTGCCCCGCGACGCACCCTGCAAGACCGCTTCGATGCCGCCAACACCACGCACGATGGCCACTTAACCAAAATACAGGCGCGAAGCGGCATGCCCGCCGTGGCCCGGAACTTCACCGCCATCGACAAGGACCACAACGGCTACGTCACGCTCGACGACATCCGCGCCTACAATCGCGCCCGCCGCGCCGCGACAAGCCGGTAACATGAGCACCATCCTGGATTCGGGCAGTCCCGAAGCGGTCGCGTTCCGATTGATGGAAAAAGTGCTTGCCGTGCAACCGCAGCCAGGCGGCAAGGAGGAGCTGTTAAAGCTATATGCCGAATGCCTCGCCACCGTCCGAGGTCCGGTGGCGCAAGACCTGCTGGAGGCACTGAACTTCGACGACTAGAGCCTGATCGCTTCAAGTGCGCTAACCTGGCGCGTGAATCAGCTTCTCTAACGCCAATCGTGTTTGCACCGCCGGAACCCACCGCCCCCTCGTCCGCGTTCTCCCTCCGACCACCAAGGAGGGACGCATGCAGCTTACCAACAAGGTCGCCATCGTCACGGGCGCCGACTCCGGCATCGGCCAGGCAATCGCGGTGTTGTTCGCCCAACAAGGCGCGGACGTTGCCATCAGCTACCACACCGACGCCGAAGGCGCCGCCGAGACCCGGCGCCGCGTGGAGCAAGCCGGTCGCCGTGCCCATGTCGCGCAATCCGACATCGGTGACCCGGCCTCGAACGAGGCGTTGTTCCGCGCCACCGAGTCGGCGCTCGGCACGCCGGACATCCTGGTAGCGAACGCCGGCGTCGGCATGGGCGGCATGCCGGTGGCGGAGATGGACGACGACAAGTTCGACCTCATCATCCGCACCGACCTGAAGGGCCCCCTCTACTGCGCCCGCAGCTTCGTCCGTCGCCGCAAGCAAGCCGGGGGCGGTGGCCGCATCGTCTTCATCGGCTCCGTCGCCGGCCACCTGCCGACGCCCGGTAGTGCACCCTACGGCATGGCCAAAGCCGCCATCAACTCGTTGGTGCGCAGCCTGTCGGTAGAGCTGGCGCCGGACAAGATCAACGTCAACGCAGTAGCACCGGGCCTGATCGCCACGCCGATGACCGAGCAGCGCCTAAGCGACCCGGCCAAGCGCGACAGCAGCATGGAGTCCATCCCCTGGGGCCGCCCTGGCCGACCCGAGGAGATCGCCGGTGTCGCCCTGTTCCTCGCCTCCGACGGTGCCGATTACGTTACCGGACAAACCTGGGTCATGGATGGCGGCCTGACCATGCACTGGGGCGGCGCCTAACCAGCAACGGAAGGTGGGTTGCTCGTGGCAACCTGCTAGCAGCAAGCCCTACCGAGTGGCTCAACGGCGGCCATGCGTGATTATGTAGTCCAGAGTATAGATAAGCGTTGTGCTGTCCCCTTGAGTGCCTTGGGGAAACGGCGGCACTTTCGCGTGGCGCCAAGTTCCAACCCAGGCCATGTCCAGCAACGGGTAGCCAGACCTGTCAACCAGTTCGACATTTTGGACCTGCCCGTAATGATCGATCGTGACGGTCACAGTTGACGCGCCCTCTTGACCTTGTTCACCTGCCTCTCGCGGATAGTAGTCATGCTCATTGACCCACCGTCTCAGTTCGCTGATCCAGTCAGGACCTGGGTCGGCCCCAGAAACAATTTTTACGCTCGCATCAGACTTGCTGCCGCGGGGCCGTGACGACACATCCGTGCCGCGCTGGCTCAGCAGCGACTCGGGGCCAGTCGCCAGCGACCAGTTCTGCGGCAGCGGGAAACCGGACGAACTCTTCGGCACTGATTGGGTGAATGTCCGCGGCCGCGGCCGTTGCGCCGGCCGTGGCGGGGTCGGCACGGTCAGCGGCGGCAGCGGCGTCGGCGGATTGGGGAACTTGGGCACGACTTGGGTTTCACCCTCGTCAGACGAATCGAGCGAAACGGTCGGCGGCTGCGTCGGCGGCGTTGGCGTGACCGCTGGCGGCGGCGCAGCTTCCGGTGGCGGTGCTTCGGTTGCCTGCGGCCGCGGCGGCGGCGTGGCGGGCGCCTCCGGTTGCGGTGGCTGCAGCGAAGCCTCCTGTTGCGGGGCGGGCGGTGCCTCTTGTTGCGCCTCCTCCGGCGGCTGCAGGGTCGGTGGTTGCGGCGCGGGCGGCTCGGACTGCGGTGGTGGCGCGGGCGCGGTGGGCGCGTGCGTCGACGGGTTCGATGTGTCCCCACCCTTGGGGTTGCCCAGCGTGGCGCTCGGCTCCGGCGCCGGGTTGGGCGAAGCGGTGGCGGCTTGTTTCGCCCCCGGGCTCTGGAACACCACCGACACGTCGCTGGCCGCCGCCGATTCATCCGGCACGGGCCGGTGCACGTTCAGCAGCCAAACCAGCACCAGCAGGGCCAAGTGCAGCAGCACCGACCCGGCCAGCATCCAGCGCAACACCTCTCGCCGGCGTCGCCAACGATGCGAGGCCGTCGGCGTCGCCCGGACGAAGCGGTCAAGCGGCCGGATATGCATCGCAACTCACGCGACCAGCGGGGCCCGCTCCATACTCGCCCGGGTCCAGGCCGCGGCCATGTCTTCGTCGAACAACTCGGCCAGCTTCTTCATCACCGTGCCGCCGAGTTCCTCCGCATCCACGATGGTCACCGCCCGGCGATAATACCGGGTCACGTCATGGCCGATCCCGATGGCGATCAGCTCGACAAAGTCCCGGCTTTCGATCTCCCGGATCACCTCGCGCAGGTGGCGCTCCAGGTAGTTGCCCGGATTGACCGACAAGGTGCTGTCATCCACTGGCGCCCCGTCGCTGATCACCATCAGGATGCGTCGCCGCTCGGGCCGGTTTACCAAGCGGCGATACGCCCAAAGCAGCGCCTCGCCGTCGATATTCTCCTTCAGCAGCCCTTCGCGCAGCATCAGCCCGAGATTCTTGCGCGCCCGCCGCCAGGGTGCGTCTGCCGGCTTGTAGATGATGTGGCGCAAGTCGTTCAACCGCCCGGGATTGCGCGGCTTGCCCTCGCTCACCCAGCGCTCTCGAGACTGGCCGCCTTTCCAAGCTCGGGTGGTGAACCCTAGAATCTCCACCTTCACCGCGCAGCGCTCCAGCGTCCGGGCCAAGATATCGCTGCACATCGCCGCTACCGTAATCGGGCGGCCACGCATCGAGCCGCTATTGTCGATAAGCAGCGTCACCGCCGTATCGCGAAACTCGGTCTCCCGCTCCCGCTTGTAGGACAGCGACAGCAGCGGGTTCACAATCACCTTTGCCAGCCGCCCGGCGTCCAGCATGCCCTCCTCAAGATCAAACTCCCAGGCACGCGTCTGCTGCGCCATCAGCCGCCGCTGCAGCCGGTTGGCGAGCTTGCTCACCACGCCCTGCAGGTGCTGCAACTGCTGGTCGAGCTGCTGCCGCAGCCGGGTCAGCTCATCGGGGTCGCACAACTCGTCCGCCTCGATCTCTTCGTCATTGGCCCGGCTAAAGGCGCGGTAGCTGGCGCTGTCGTCAGCCGGCACCCGTTCGCGGCGCTGCTGCGGACCACCCGGGCGTTCGTCGCCTTCCGCCGCGGCGGCTTCCTCGTCCTCGCTTTCTTCGCCTTCGCTGTCAGTAGCTTGGCCCTGCATCTGCTCAGGTTGCTCCCCGAGCGTGCTGTCCTCATCGGCACTTGCGTCCGCGGCGCTGTCTTCCCGGTTGTCCTGCGCGCCCGCCTGTTCTCCCTCCTGCTGGCCCTCGCCCTCGCTATCGTCCGCCTCGGTCTCCATCTCGGCTTCGGCGAGGTTGAGCGCGGCGAGCAGGCGGCGGGCGGCGCGGGTGAACTCCGCCTGGTTGTTCTGCGTGACGGCCAGCGCCGCCATGGCAGCGTTCGCGTCCGGGCCGAGCGTGTCGCGCCAGGTCTCCAGGATGCGGGTGGCCGCAGCGGGAGACGCTTGCCCGCTCATCTGCTCCCGCGCCAGCAAAGCGAGCGCCGCCGGCAATGGAAGCTGATCACGCCGGGTCATCCGATCGTAACCCTCGGCCTCGCACTCCTCGGCCAACCGGGCGCGCAAATTGGCCGACACGCCGGCCATGTGCTGTGCGCCGACTGTCTCCACCCGCGCTTGCTCCAGCGCGTCATACACGTCCTTGGCTTCGCGCTGACCCGGCGAGCGCGCCGCGTGCACGCTCTCGTCATGATGGCGCAGCCGTAGCGCGACGCTGTCTGCGGCCCCGCGCAGCTTCGCCATCTCGGCCGCCGGCAGCGCGCGGGTCGGCAGCGGCAGCCGCGCCCTGCGGCCCTGGACGCCCGACGGCCCCGGTTGAAAGGCCACCTGAATGTCGCTGGCCTGCGCCATGGCGCGCAACGCACCCGCCGTCGCGCGTTTGAATTCCTCGGAGCGGCCGTTATCCTTGGTCTGACTCACGTCTCAAGCACCTCGGCCTACAGGCCCTTGCGGGTGGGCACGCCCGTCGGAATGTCTTCGTTGAAGCAACGCTGATAGTATTCCGCCACTGTCGATCGTTCCGCTTCGTCGCACTTGTTAAGAAATGTGACCCGGAACGCAAACCCCACATCGCCAAAGATACGGGCGTTCTCCGCCCAGGTGATCACCGTCCGAGGCGACATCACAGTCGAGATGTCGCCATTAATGAAGCCGGCGCGGGTGAGATCGGCCAGGGCCACCATCGCCTCGATCCGCTTGCGGGCAGCACCATCCTTGCCGTCGAGCCCCATCTTGGCCATCACGATCGAAGTCTCTTGCTGATGCGGCAGATAGTTCAGCGTCGCCACGATGTTCCAACGGTCCATCTGGCCTTGGTTGATCTGCTGCGTGCCGTGATACAGCCCGGTCGTATCGCCTAACCCCACTGTGTTGGCAGTGGAGAATAGCCGGAAGCTCGGATGCGGGCGGATCACCTTGTTCTGGTCCAGTAGGGTCAGCCGCCCCTCGACCTCCAGCACCCGTTGGATCACGAACATCACGTCCGGCCGTCCAGCGTCGTATTCGTCAAACACCAGCGCGCAAGGATGCTGAAGCGCCCAAGGCAGGATGCCTTCGCGGAACTCGGTGATCTGCTTGCCGTCGCGCACCACGATGGCGTCCTTGCCGATCAGGTCGATACGGCTGATATGGCTGTCCAGGTTGATCCGAATGCAGGGCCAATTCAGCCGGGCTGCCACCTGCTCGATATGGGTCGATTTGCCGGTGCCATGATAGCCCTGGATCATAACCCGCCGGTTGTGATTGAACCCGGCCAGAATAGCCACGGTCGTCTCCCGGTCGAACCGGTAGCTGTTATCGATTTCCGGGACGTGCTCCGTCCGCACACTGAACGCCGCCACCGGCAGGTCCACATCGATGCCGAACGTCTCGCGGGCACGTACCGTCGTGTCCGGCGTATCGATCGCGGAGGTCGGTGCCGGACGGGGTTCCGCAAGGGCGGCGACGTTGTTCATCAGCGATTGGTGTCCTCAGGCAAAATGGGCGTGGCAGGCAATCTAGTGCTACGCTGCGCTGCCGCCACTCCGCTAGCCCGCAGCCAGCGTTGGATCGGCGGCGAGATGGCTGCGCACAGCGGCATACGCCAGGTTAATGGTCTTGAGCCGCTCCTCCGAGGCGCGGTCGCCGCCATTGGCGTCCGGGTGGTGACGCTTGGCGAGTTCCTTGTAGCGCGACTTCACCGTATCCAACGAGACCGGCCATTCAAGTCCGAGTGTGTGCAACGGTTCCCGCAATTCGCTCGGCGCCGCGCTGCGCTGCCGGTCCGTCTGCCGCCGATGCCCAGCAGCAAACGCCTCCAGCGGGTCGCGCAAAGCATCTTCATTCAGGAACTGGCCGCCGAGCCGGCCAAGCGGCCACGTGGGGCGTTGCCACTGCGTGTCCGCCCGCACCATGGCTTCGATCTGCCCAGGCGACATCCCTTTGTAGAAATCCCAAGTCGCATTGTAGGCGCGCACATGGTCGAGGCAGAACCACCAGTAGTCGTTGAGCGTATCGCGCGACTTGGGGGCGCGATACGCCCCCGGCTCTGGGCAGCCGGGGAAATCGCAGATTCGGCCCGGCGCGTCCGGATCGGGCGCGTAGGCCCGGGGTCGCTGGGCGCGTCGGGTCATTCACCCTTATGTGCGCCCGCAGCCATCGCGGGCAAGAGCGGCGCAACCGGTGAGGGGGCGTCGCGCGTTGGGGCGGTCGCAATTGGGATGACGGCGATATGACAGCTCAGACCCGCGCAGAGCGGATGCAAGCCCGGCTCACGGCTGCATTCAATCCGTTGCTTTTGGAGATCGTAGACGACAGCGCACAGCATGCCGGACACGCCGGTGCGACCGCTGGCGGTCAAACTCATTACATAATAAAAATGACTGCGGCGGCCTTCAACGGGCAGAGCCGCCTCGCTCGCTCTCGATCGGTGCACGAAGCCCTGGCGCCCGAGTTCGGCCTTGGCCTGCACGCCATCTCGCTGGCGCTCCATGCGCCAGGTGATGCCGATTGATGCAACTCGTCTCAAAAATCAATCAATATACCAATTTACAGTTGTGTTCACTAGCGCAATGTGTTAACAACCGGTTAACGGCGCAGCGAATTCAAAGAGAGATGGACCTGTAACATGCAAAGTCGATTGGTAAATCGCAACATTATCGCATCTCGCGGCCGCTCCTCCATGCGGTTGGAGCCTGAAATTTGGGACGCGTTGCAGGAAATATGCAAGCGCGAACAAATTGGTTTGGGTGACCTGGTGCAGAAAATCGAAGGTGCCCGCTCTCAAGGCGGCCGCACCAGTGCCGTGCGGGTTTATGCGTTCCAATACTTTCGCGCCGCCGCTACGGACGAGGGCCACAGCGCGGCCGGTCATGGCAAACTTGGCTGAGCGGAGATCGCCTCACCACAGCAATGGCGATACTTGAGACGCTACGACTGCACGTTCCGGAGCCGGCTTTGGATGCGTTTGCCGCCGCCTTCGAAACCGCCTGTCGCACGGTGGGCTTTTTCCTGGCGGACGAGGATGCGCGCCTATGGTGTGTCGAGGGTGTCAAGCGGTCTGGCAAAGCCGAGGCCGAGCTTGCGGCGGCATTGGCCATCGCAAGCCTCGTCACCGGCGTCCAGCCCGCCTTGCAGCGCTCCCCGGTCGAGGCGGGCGGTTGGCTGGAGCGCACCCGTTCGGCGTTCCCAGAGCAGCGCGTCGGTCGGCGGTTTGCAATCCGGGGAACCCATTTGCCGCCGAACGACACGCCCGGCCGCATAACCTTGGTGCTGGATGCCGGTGTGGCGTTCGGCTCCGGCGAACATGCGTCCACCCGCGGCTGCCTGCGCGCGCTGGAACGCGTCGCCTATCGCCGCCCTGAGCACATCCTGGACCTTGGCTGCGGTTCCGGCATTTTGGCCATGGCCGCGTCGCGCTTGCTTCACCGCCGCGTGCTCGCCACCGACATTGACCGCGGGTCCGTGCGCGTCGCGCGCGACAACGCTGCCCGCAATGGACTGCAGAACCGGGTCCGCTGCCGGGTCGCGGCTGGATGGCAACCAAGTGCCCGCCGCGGAGCGCCTTACGACCTCGTCTTTGCCAATATTCTGGCCCGCCCGCTCTGCGCCATGGCCCACCCGCTGGCCGAGGCGCTCGCCCCCGGTGGCACCGCGATCCTTTCTGGCCTGCTCGTTCGGCAGGCGCGTATGGTTTTGTCAGCACACCGCCGCGTCGGGCTCGCGCTCGATTTCAGCTTGGTGGCGGGCGGCTGGACCACGTTAGTCTTGCGCAAGCGCTAATCGGCCGCGTCGCCATCAACCAGCCTCACCCACCCAGCCATCAAGGTATCCCGCGCTCCCACATCGCAGCGTGGATGCCGCTTGCGCTCTTCCGCCCTAAGAGTGTTGTAATTCGCTGATGCGAGCCCTTCGCCTCGGCGCGATGACGCTGGCAAGCCTTCTGGTCCTGGCCATTGTTGCCGCCTGGTGGCTGCCTCGCTTGCTTGACTGGGACGAATATCGCCAGAATGTCGCCGCCATCGTCTCAGCCGGGCTCGGCCGGCCGGTGCGCATCAAAGGTCCGATTCGTCTCTCCTTGCTCCCTGGGGCGATATTGCGCGCCGGAGACATCATGATCGCCGACACGGGCGACGGGGCCAGCGCGACCGCGTCGTCCATGCAGTTGCGGGTTGGCTTGGCGGCCTTGCTTGCAGGACAGGTGCATCCGCGCGAACTGGTGCTGCAGGGCGCGCACATGCACCTGCCTTGGCCCATCTCGGCCCGCTTTCTCCGCGAGGGACGGCCCACCGCCGGGCTGCACGCCCAGGTCGAGGACAGCACGCTCGATATCGGCGGTTTCGCGCTCAGTGGCATCGGCGGCGAATTGGCCGTCGACCCGGCGACCGGCACGTTGTCGGCCAGCGGCATCGGCACCGCGCTCGGCCGGTCCTGGCGTCTGACCGGGCGCTTGGGCCGGCCCGGCCAAGACGGTTCGGCCACCGTCGAGCTCAGCCTCGACGGGCAAGGGGCGCTGATCAACACCGGAGGCCTGCTCTCCGGGCTGATTGCCGCGGATGGCGGCCTATCCGGGCGTATCACTGCGCGCGGCCCCGACTTGTCATTACTGCTGCCGGCTCCCGCCCTGCCGTGGCGGGCAGCAGGGCGCTTAGCGGCGGATCGCGGCCTTGCCTTGGCCGATGACCTGGAGGCCGAGATCGGCGGAAGCCTCGCCCGGGGCGCGCTTGCGCTGCGGTTTCTGCCCAAGCTGCGGCTGGACGCCGCCATGGCCACCAGCCGGCTTGACCTCGACCGCTGGCTGCCCGCTCTGCTGCACGGTGAGCAAACGGCGTTGCCCACCGGCATCGACGTATCCGCCGGATCGGCGACCCTAGCCGGTGGCACCTTGCGGCGCGTGCGCGCTGGTTTCGACCTCGCCACTGACGGCGTCGTCCTGCGGGATGTATCCGCTCTGTTGCCCGGCGACGCGGACCTGCATGTGACCGGTCGGCTACAGGGCGGCCAATTTAACGGTGCAGCCCGATTGGCAGCGCCTCAGCTCCGTCAGACGCTCGATTGGTTGCGGCCGCAAGCGCCCGGCCTGCTCGCGGCGCTTCCGCCGCGGGTGCTACAATCGGCCACGTTGGCCGGCACGGTGACGGCGGACAGCGACAGCGTCACGTTCGGCAGCGTGCAAGGACAGGCGGATGGCGCTCCCCTCACCGGATCAATTGCGTTTCATGGCGGCGGTGCGCCACGCCTGGCAGCCAGCATCAAGCTTACCAGCCCGGTCTTGGACCCGTGGCTGACCACGCCGCCTGCAGACGCGTCCGAAGCCTCCCTGTCCGCCGTCCTACGTGCGGCCGGGGCCGCGGCCGCTCGTCTGGGCGCATTGCGGACGGAGATCACGCTTGAAGCCAGCCAGCCGATGTGGCTCGGGACCAAGTTCGACCGTTTGAGCCTCGGCCTGCAGAGCGGTGATGGGTCGGTGGCACTGCGCCAGGCAGTGCTGACGCAGCCCGACCTTACCATCGGCCTCTCTGGGACCATCAGTTCCGGTGCAGTGCTGAGTGACGGGCGACTCGACGTGCGGCTCGGGCATGCGTCGGTGCTGGTCGCGCGCCTGCCGCGCGCATGGCGCTCGGCCGAGGCCCTGTTCCGTGGGCCTGCGACGCTGCAAGCCATTGCAACCGGGCCGCCGGCCGCGTTGCACTTCGCTGCGACCAGCGTTCTGTCCGGTGCCGAGTTACGGCTGGATGGTGTCTCGGACTTGCCGGGCCGGCAGTGGTCAGGCGGCATCGCGTTCCGTCACCCCGGTGCACCACGCCTACTCGAGATGGTGGGCTTGCCCGGCAGCGAACCGTGGCTCGGCGATGGATCGCTTTCCCTACAAGCCGACGTGGCCATGGGGGCTGACCGCCTGGAGCTCGGCAATATCGACGTGGCGGCGGGCTCGCTGCGAGCCACCGCTGACCTCGCCGCCACCGGCCTTGCCGCGGGCCAACCGGTCCTCACGGGCCGGATCAAGGCCGATACGCTGCCCCTGCCGCTGCCTTATCTGCGATCTCCGGAGCCGTGGCTGCGTTCCACTGCGCAAGGCTGGAGCGGCCGCGTGATGCTGCAGGCCGGTCGCGTGCTGTTCGGCTTGTCTCCCGGTCTCGAGAACCTATCCGCGGCGCTATCGGTCGATCATGGCAACGTGGAACTCGATGACCTGAGCGCGGATTTATCGGGCGGGCGGCTGACCGGCCAACTCTCGCTGACCGCCGCGTCGCCGCCGCATCTTACGGCGACCGCCCAGATCACCGATGTGGCGTTGCTTGGCCCTTTGTTCGGCTCGGCGCTGGATTTGTCCTCCGGTCGGCTGAATGCGTCCGCGGCGCTTTCCGCCAGCGGGTACAGCCCCGCCGGGCTTTTGGCCACGCTCGGCTTCACGCTGCAGGCCACCGTACGAGACGGCACCATCGACGGAGCCGATCTCAATGCCGCCCTGGCCGCTTTGCCTGCCACGCCTCCGGCCGACCCGCTGCCGGACCTAAGCCAGGTGCAGACGCAAGTTCAGGCGGCGCTTCAGGGTGGCTCCACCCGGTTTAGCCAGTTCAGCCTCGCGGCCACCGCCAACAATGGCGGGGTGACGCTCTCTCAAGCAATGCTGACCACTCCGCTCGGAGAGCTGACCGGCACTGGCACGGTGGATCTCCTCACCAGCGCGTTGCTAGCCCGTTTCGCCCTGCAACCGGCCGCTCCAGGCGCTCCCGCGATCGGCCTGCGGCTGAGCGGGTCGGCCGCTGCACCCAGCCGCACCCCCGAGTTGGGGGATTTGGCGCAGTGGCTC
Organism: Acetobacteraceae bacterium; assembly: GCA_965276785.1. Taxonomy (GTDB): domain Bacteria; phylum Pseudomonadota; class Alphaproteobacteria; order Acetobacterales; family Acetobacteraceae; genus LMUY01. The sequence continues at coordinate 2,935,944 of OZ255629.1, read as the reverse complement.
GCCGGCCGCCGTGGCTGAACTGTCAGTTGCGGGCGCGGGGCTGCTCGTCAAACACCGCGTAGGCCAGGCCGAGCAGGCGCGTGGCGGAATCGAGATACCCGGCGCGGTCGGCATCCTGAGCGAGGGCGATCAGGCGGTCGGCCAGCATCAGCGGGCTGATGGGCTTGGGAGAGGGGGTGGCAGCTTCAAGGTTCGACATGCTGTTTTGCTCCTGCAGCGGCGTTTGTTGGCCGTGCGAACACAATGGCGTGAAGAGCTTGCCTAAACGTTAACGAGCTGCTGTCAAAGCAAACACCCGCAAGGCCGAAGCCAGCCGGCGTTCTGGCCCGCGTGTGGCATCCACGGTGGCCACCAAGCGGGCGAGCGACTGCGCCTGCCGGTCTGCCACCATCTCCAGAACGCCCCAGAACTCGGGCTCCAGCGCGACCGATGTGCGGTGTCCAGCAAGCGTGATGCTGCGCTTCTCCAGCATCACGGCAACTTGGCCAGCGCCCACGCCCCGCTTTCTGCCACAATCGGATCCGGGTCTGCGGCTAGCTGGGCGGCAGCCGGGCGCAACGTGACCTCGCCGCTATTGCCGATCGCCACAGCGACGTTGCGGACGAACCGATTCCGTCCGATCCGCTTGATCGGGGAGCCGCTGAATGCGGTGCGAAACGCCGCGTCGTCCAGCGTCGCCAGCTCTGCCAAACTCGGAGCCTCCCGCTCGGGCAGGGGCTGCAGTTTGGCGTGGCGCGAGGCCTGCGCAAAGCGGTTCCACGGGCAGACGGCGAGGCAATCGTCGCAGCCATAGATGCGGTTGCCGATCAGTGGCCGGAGCGCCTCCGGAATCGCTCCTCGATGTTCGATCGTCAGGTAGGAGATGCAGCGCGTCGCGTCCAATTGGTAGGGCGCCGGGAAGGCTGCCGTCGGGCAGGCCGCAAGGCATCGCGTGCAGGTGCCGCACCGGTCCTGGTGCGGCGCGTTCGGCGGCAGGTCCAGCGTGGTGTAAATTTCGCCCAAGAACAGCCACGAGCCATAGGAGCGCGACACCAAGTTGGTGTGCTTGCCCTGCCAGCCCAGCCCGGCGGCCGCGGCCAGCGGCTTCTCCATCACGGGAGCCGTGTCGACAAACACTTTGACCGCCGGGGCAAACCGGGCAGCGATGAATTGCGCCAGGTGCTTTAACATCCCCTTCATCATGTCGTGGTAATCTCGATGGCGCGCATAGACTGAGATGTTGCCCCGCTCCGCCCGGCGCGTGGTTGCCATCGGGTCGCCGGCGGGCGCGTAGCTCAACCCGAGCGCCACCACGCTGCGCGCCTCGGCCCAGAGCGCGCGGGGTTGGCTTCGCTCATCCAGCCGTTGAGCGAGCCAGCCCATATCGCCGTGTTGTCCGGCGGCAATGAAGGCTGCTAGGCGGTCCCGTGCCTCGGGGGCGAGCGAAGCGGGAGCGAACCCGACCGCATCGAAACCGAGGTCCAGCGCTTTGGCCCGGATGGCGGCCGGCGCATCGTGCAACTCCTCCACCCGCCCCCTCCTGCGGTCGCAGCCTGCTCACACACGCCGCTATACCAACGTGGTCGCGCTGTGATATCACGCCCAGGCTACTGTCGCGAATGGCCGAGTGAAGGCCAGAGCTCTGGACAGATCCCGCTTATGGCAGACGTCCCATCCGGTACGAACTCCGTCCTCGCCCTCCCATCTGCCGACGCGCCGTCTTGCGTCAGCGCGGTTGCATCGTTGCCGGCGATTGGCTCCATCCTGGATGTGATCTGCCGCATCACGGGGCTGAAATTCGTCGCCGTGGCGCGGGTCACGGAAAGCCGTTGGATTGCCTGCGCCGTGGAAGACCATGCTGGATGGGGATTGCGCCCCGGCGGAGAACTCGACGTAGCGACCACGCTTTGCCGCGAAGTCAGTCAGCATCGTCAGCCGATCGTCATTGACGATGTGGCCGCCGACGCGATTTTCTGCGATCACCCCACCCCCAAGCTATACAAGTTTCAGAGCTACATCTCCGTTCCGGTGGTCCTGCCGGACGGCACGTTCTTCGGCACGCTCTGCGGGCTGGACCCGGACCCCAAGCCCTTCGACACGCCTGCCATCCGCGAGATGTTCAAGCTGTTTGGCGAGTTAATCGCTTTCCAATTGGATGCGCATGCCAAGGTTCTTTCCAGCCAGGCGGATTTGCGGCGGGAGCGCAATGTGGCCGAGCTGCGGGAGCAGTTCATCGCCGTGCTCGGCCACGACCTGCGCAACCCGCTGGCCGCGATCACCGCCGGCGCGCGAAAGCTGCAGCGTTCACCGGCCGACCGCGAGCTTGTCAGCGGCCATATCGTGCAGGCCGCCAGCCGGATGGCCCGCCTGATCGAGAACGTGCTGGATTTCGCCCGCGGCCGGCTTGGCGGCGGCCTGACTTTGTCGGTGAGCGCCGAACCGCTCGAGCCCGTGCTCCGCCAAATCCTCAGCGAGACGCATACCAGTTCGCCCGACCGGGTGATCCGGGTCGATATCTCGCTTGCCGAGCCCGTGCTATGCGATGCGCCCCGCATCGGTCAGTTGTTTTCCAACTTGCTGGGCAACGCCATCACCTATGGCGCGCCGGACCAGCCGATCCGGGTGGAAGCGCGGGTCATCGGGTCCATGCTGGAGCTTTTTGTCGCCAATGGCGGCGAGCCGATCGCGCCCGAGGCCTTCAGCGAATTGTTTCACCCGTATTTCCGCGGCAAGCACAGGCTGCGCCAGCATGGGCTTGGGCTCGGCCTCTACATCGCCGCCGAAATCGCCCGCGCCCATGACGGCACGCTCAGCGTTCAGTCCGACGCGCGGGAGACCCGCTTCACCTTCCGCATGCCCGCGGGGGCGTAACGCTCAGCCCCGCCCGCGATAGGGGGGAACCCCTTGATCGGGCACCCAAGCGGCCGCCGGCGGCGTTCCGGTCTGCCAGAACACGTCGATCGGCATTCCGCCGCGCGGATACCAGTAGCTGCCGATCCGCAGCCAACGCGGCGCAATCGCTGTCACCAGCCGGTTGGCAATCGTCATGGTGCAGGCCTCATGGAAATCGCCGTGATTGCGAAAGCTGCCGAGGAACAGCTTGAGCGACTTGCTCTCCAGCAGCCATTCGCTTGGAATATAGTCGATCACGATATGGGCGAAATCAGGCTGCCCCGTCATCGGACAGAGCGAGGTGAACTCCGGCGCGGTGAAGCGCACCACGTAATCCGCGCCGCGATACGGGCTGGGCACCCGCTCCAGCACGGCCTGGTCGGGCGAGGCGGGCAGGCTGGCGGGTTGGCCCAACTGGGTGAGCCCGGCGTAGCGCTCGTTGGAGGATTCGCTCATCGCCCGCAGGTAGGCTCGCCCGCCCCGCGCGTCCAGTCCGCGCGGAGGCGCGCCGCGTGGCCCCCCGCGTCGCCCGCGATAATCGCCTGGCGCAGCCCCGCCATCAGCCCAGCATAATAGGTCAGGTTGTGCATGGTCAGCAGCATCGGGCCCAACATCTCCTCGGCTCGGAACAGGTGGTGCAGATAGGCGCGGCTGTGGCGAGTGCAGGCGGTGCAAGGGCAGGCTGCGTCCAGCGGCGCCGGGTCGGGCGCGTGGCGGGCGTTGCGCAGGTTCAGCACGCCGCGGCTGGTGTAGGCGCGGGCGGTGCGGCCGGCGCGGGTGGGCATGACGCAATCGAACATGTCCACCCCGCGCAACACCGCGCCCACCAGGTCATCGGGCGTGCCCACCCCCATCAGGTAGCGCGGCAGGCCCGGCGGCAACTGCGGCACCGTCTCGTCGAGCACCTGGAACATCGCCGCCTGGCCCTCTCCCACCGCCAGGCCGCCGATCGCCAGCCCCTCGAAGCCGAGCGGCGCCAATGCGGCGGCCGAGGCGGCGCGCAACCGCGGGAACACGCTGCCCTGCACGATGCCGAACTGGCCGTAACCCGGCCGCGCCACGAACGCTGCGCGCGACCGGGCCGCCCAGCGCATCGACAACTCCATCGACTGCCGCGCCTGCGCCTCGCTGGCGGGGAAGGGGGTGCATTCGTCCAGCGCCATGGTGACGGTGGCATCCAGTTGGTGCTGGATCGCGGTCGAGCTCTCGGGCGTCAGGCGGTATGCGGCGCCGTCCAGATGGGAGCGGAAGGTGACGCCGTCCGCGTCCATTTTGCACAGGCTGGCCAGCGACATCACCTGGAATCCGCCGGAATCGGTGAGGATCGGTCCGGACCAGTCCATGAAGCGGTGCAGCCCGCCAAGTGCGGCCACCCGCTCGGCGCCGGGGCGGAGCATGAGATGATACGTGTTGCCCAGCACGATGCCAGCGCCGGTGGCGCGCACCGCGTCGGCGGTCATCGCCTTCACCGTGCCCGCGGTGCCGACCGGCATGAACACGGGGGTCGGCACGTCGCCGTGCGCGGTGTGCAGCGTGCCGGCGCGGGCGGCGCCGTCGTTGGCCTGCTGTGACCAGTGGAGGGGCATCGTTCCCTTTCTAAGCGATGGCGCTGCGCTGCGAAACAAGTGGATTGCGTTCCACAGAAACCACTTCGCCAGTCGGGTTTTTTGTGCTACAACAACCAGTGAAAATTGAGTTTGACCCGGCTAAAAGCGCTAAGAACGGCAAGGACCGCAGCCTGCCATTTGAGCGGGCGGCGGAACTGGAATGGGATAGGGCGCTCGCCTATTTCGACGACCGACGCGATTATGGCGAGCAGCGGATTGTCGCTTCCGCCCCGATGTATGGACGGCTTTACGTAGTCTGCTACGTCATGCGCGATCAGGTTCGCCGGATCATCAGCTTCCGCAAAGCCAACAAGCGAGAGGAGCGAGCCTATGAACAGGCCACCACTGACAGATGAAGGCGGCGAGGTCCGCCAGTTGACCGCCGACGATTTCAAAGCCATGCGCCCGATTGCCGACGTCGATCCCGGCATGATCGGCGCGATGGAAGCCATGCGGAACAAGGGCGGAAGGCCGAGAGTTGAGAGCCCGAGGGCTCACATTGCTTTCCGATGGGACAGGGACTTGGTTGCCACCATCAAAGCGACCGGAAAAGGTTACAATGGCCGCGTCGAGCGCGTGCTGCGCGAGGCACTGGCTAAAGGCGAATTGTGATAATGGCGTATGTGGAAACAAGTGTCGCACCCCTTAATACCCAAGCCACCAAGAATAGACGGTGATCCTGGGTCGTGATTAAGGACATGTCATTGCCGCCAGCTGGGGGTAGCTAGATGCGCGGTTAACCGGGGCATGCCCTTACCCGCCGGTGAAACCTTAAGCTGCTAGCTCCAACAGGCTCGAATCCCCATAGGAGTAGAAGCGATACCCGCTGGCGATGGCATGCGCGTAGGCCCCGCGCACCCTCTCCGTCCCGGCAAAAGCGCAGACCAGCATGAACAGCGTAGAGCGCGGCAAGTGAAAGTTGGTCATCAGCCGCTGCACCACCCGGAAGCGGAAGCCAGGCCGGATGAACAGCGCCGTCTCACCATCGAACGCCGCCACCCCCTCCGGCGTCGCGGCGCTCTCCAGCAGGCGCAGCGTGGTGGTGCCGACCGCGACCACCCGGCCGGCTGCCGCGCGGATCGCAGTCGCCGCCGCCTCGGTGATCTCGCCGCGCTCCGGGTGCATGCGGTGCTCGTCGGGGGCGCCGCGCAAGGGGAGGAAGGTGCCGGCACCGACATGCAGCGTGATCGTTACCCGCCGCACGCCCGCAGCCTCCAGCGCCGTGAGCAGCCCCGGGGTGAAGTGCAGCCCGCCGGTCGGAGCCGCCACCGCACCCTCCGTGCGGGCAAAAACGGTCTGGTAATCGGCCGCGTCCGCCGCCGTGGGGCCGCCGGGCCGCGCGATGTAGGGCGGCAAGGCCAGCGCCCCAGCCTCGCGCAGCGCGGCGGCAAAGGCGTCTGCCGCGCGGTCGAACCGCAACGTCACGCTGCCCTCGCCGCAGGCCAGCACGGCGGCGCGCATCTCCGTGCCGTCCAGGCTCAATACGTCGCCGGGCCGCAATCGGCGGGCGTTGCGGGCCAGCGCATGCCAGCTGCCATCCGCAAGCGGGCGGTCCAGTGTGAGCCCGACCCGCGCCGCACCCCGCCGCGCCGTGAGCTGCGCCGGAATCACCCGCGTATCGTTGGCCACCAGCAGGTCGCCCGCTTGCAGCAGGTGCGGCAGGTCGCTCACATGGCGGTCCACCAGTTCCGGCCCGACCACCAGCAGCCGGGCGGCGTCACGCGGCCGGGCAGGGGCGTGGGCGATGCGCTCGGCGGGCAGGTCGAACGCGTAAGGGTCGGCGGCGGCGCTAATCGGTAAGATAGGAGCTGATCTCGATCAGGTTGAAATCCGGGTCGCGGCAATACACCGAGGTCATCGGGCCGAGCGCGCCCTCCTTGCCAACCGGCCCGGCCTCGATGGCCACCTGGCACGCCTGCAGGTGTTCCACCACTTCTTCCGGGCCAACAGCGGTGACGAAGCAGGCGTCCACCGCGCCCGGCGTGCTGACCGCACTGGTGGGCCAGGCGCGCGCATCCACAGCGTGCGGGCGCAGATTAATCTTCTGGCCGCCGAATTTCAGCGCCGTGCGGTTGGCGCCAAACTCCTCCCGCTCCATGCCCAGCACGCGCTGATACCAGGACGCCGTGATCTCGACGTCCTTGCAATTGAGCACGATGTGGTCGAGACGGTCGACGGTGAAGCGCATGTCCCGATCCTGCGATGGAGTGCTTCCGGCATATATCGCCGGCAGACTTCGGCGGCAAATCCGCCGCTGGCTATTTGCTGTGGCTCTGGCCGCGCCTGCCGCACCCGCCTTGGCCCAGGCGGCCGCGGTCACAGAACGCGACGGCCTCGCGTACGGCCCACTGCCGGCCGAAGTCGGCGACGTGTATGTGCCGAGTTCCCCGAGCGCCGGGCGCCCCGCCGTCGTGCTCATCCACGGCGGCGGCTGGGTGATCGGCGGCCGAGCCAGCTATGCCGGGATCGCCCGTGCGGCCGCCGAACGCGGGATGGTCGCATTCAGCATCGACTATCGTCTGGCGCAAGCCGCCGACCCGCAGACCCACTGGCCTGCCCAGCTCATCGACGCGCAGCTCGCCGTCCGCTTCCTGCGCGCCCACGCTAAAGAGTTCGGCCTGGACCCGGCGCGGGTCGGCGCCATGGGCGACTCAGCCGGCGGCCATCTTGCTGTGTTCCTCGGCGTGTTGCAGACAGTCGAGCCCGGCGACGCAGCGGGACTGTACCCCTCGGAACCATCCAGCGTTGCCGCGGTGGTCGACCAATATGGGCCGATCATCGTCCAGGGATTGAATCCTTCGGCGACGGGGTCGATCACTGCGCTGTTCGGCACGCCGAATCCGGCGCCGGCGCAACTGGCCGCCATGTCGCCGCTGCAAGATGTCTCGTCCCGCAGTGCGCCGGTTTACATCCTGCACGGCACCAAGGACGTTCTGGTGCCGTTCCACGATTCCGAGCAACTCGCAGCCAAGCTGATTGCTGCGGGCGTGCAGACGGTGTTTGTGCCCTTCGACGGCGGCCACGCTTACGAAGGCCTGCCTCCCGAGACGATCCTGCAACTGCAGTTCGCCGCGCTTGATTGGCTGAAGCAGCAACTGCAAAAATAATTCCTTCCGGCGCAAAAGCCGCTATTTGTCGCACTATGCACAGACGCCGCCTGTTCCAACTCGCCGCCGGCGCCCTCGCAGCGCCCGCCATCGCTCGCGGCGCCGACCAGCGCGTGTTGCGCTTCATTCCACAGACCGACGTCACTGCGCTCGACCCCGTCTGGACCCCGGTCTACGTCACCCGCAACCACGGCTACATGGTGTTCGACACCCTCTACGGGCAAGACGCCGCGTTCGCCGTGCAGCCGCAGATGGTGCAGGGCGCCACCACCGAGCAGGATGGCAAGCTGTGGCGCCTCGTGCTGCGCGACGGGCTGCAATTCCACGATGGCGCGCCCGTGCTGGCGCGGGATTGCGTCGCCAGCATCCGCCGCTGGGGCCGCCGCGATTCGCTCGGCCAGACCCTGATGGCGGCTACCGACGAACTCTCCGCCGCCGACGACAAGACCATCGTGTTCCGGCTGCGCGCGCCGTTCCCCCTCTTGCCGCTCGCTCTGGGCAAAGTGGGCGTGAACATGCTGCCGATCATGCCGGAGCGGCTGGCCAGCACCGACCCATTCAAGCAGGTCACCGAAGTGGTCGGCAGCGGGCCGTTCCGCTATCTCGCCAGCGAACGGGTGGTGGGTTCGCGCGCGGTCTATGCCCGCTTCGACGGCTACCGCCCGCGCCAGGGCGGCACGCCGTCATGCACCGCCGGGCCGAAAATCGCCTATTTCGACCGGGTGGAATGGACCGTCATCCCTGACGTCGCCACCGCCGCGGCGGCGATGCAGCGGGGCGAGGCGGATTGGTGGGAACAGCCATCATTCGACCTGCTGCCGCTGATCAAGCCGGACCCGGCGTTGCGCATCTCCGTCGTCGAGGTCACGGGCAACATCGGCATCCTGCGGATGAACCAGCTTTATCCCCCGTTCGACAACGCCGCCATCCGCCGCGCCCTGCTGCCGGCATTGGACCAGGCCGACTACATGCAAGCCGTATGCGGCGAGGCGCGGCAGTCCTGGCGAGCGGATGTCGGTTTCCTGCCGCCGGGCATGCCGTTGGCCAGCGACGCAGGCATGGCGGCACTCACCGGCCCGCGCGACCCCGACCGGGCCCGGCGCGAGGTCCAGCAGGCGGGTTATGCGGGCGAACCCGTCGTGCTGATGTCGCCCACCGACTACCCGCGCGTGAACGCGATGGCAACGGTGGCGGCGGACATGCTGAAACGCTGCGGTATCAACGTAGACCTGCAGGAGATGGACTGGGGCACCGTGATCCAGCGGCGCGCGAGCAAGGCTCCGCCTAAGCAGGGCGGCTGGAACGTGTTCTTCACTACACTCACGGGCGCCGACATGGCGAGCCCCGCCACCAGCATGGCGCTTCGCGGCAACGGCACCGCTGCCTGGTTCGGTTGGCCCACCGCACCGAAGCTGGAAGCACTCTACGGCGCGTTCATGGCCGAGACCGACCCGGCGGCGCAAAAGCGCATCTGTGCCGACATCCAGCAGCAGGCCTTCATGGACGTGCCATTCCTGCCGCTCGGGGAATTCATCCAACCGACCGTGCAGCGCAAGGAATTGCAGGACACGCTCACCGGCCTCTCGCTATTCTGGAACGTCCGGCGCGGCTGATGCGGTCCGGCAAGGAGGTCGCGCGGGACTGGGTGCGCGCCATCGGGCTGACGCAGCGCCTCGGCGAGCGCGCGGATCCGTGCCTGGCGACGCTGGTGAGCGACATGGCCGCGACGTGCGGCGAGCAGCCAGCGCTGATTGGAACGGGGGGCACGTTGAGCTACGCCGGGTTGGCGGCGCAGTGCAATCGCATCGCGCGCTGGGGCTTGGCGCGGGGGCTCGGCGCCGGGAACGTGGTGGGCCTGCTGATGGCCAACAGCCCGAATTACGTGGTGATCTGGTTAGGCCTGTCCCAACTCGGCTGCACCGTCGCGCTGCTGAACACGAACCTCAAGCCGGACGCGCTGGCGCATTGCATCCGTGCTGCTGGCGCCCGCCATGTCATTGTCGGCGCCGACCGGCCGGAACGGGGCGAGCCCTGGTTGGTGTGCGGCGAGGACTTCGACCCAGCCAGCTTTAGCGACGAGCCGCTCGCCGGAACGGACAGACGGATACCAAACCCGAGCGACCCGGCGCTGCTGATCTACTCTTCCGGCACAACCGGCCTGCCCAAGGCCACCTTCATCACCCATGCCCGCATCCTGGAGTGGAGCGGCTGGTTCGCCGGCGTGATGGACGTGCAGCCGCAGGACCGCATATACGACTGCTTGCCGCTGTATCACAGCACCGGCGGCGTGGTGGCGGTGGGCGCTATGCTGGCGGCTGGCGGTTCGGTGGTAATCCGGGAGCGCTTCTCCGCCAGCCGCTTCTGGGCCGACGTGGCGGAGAGTGGCTGCACCATCTTCCAGTATATCGGCGAGCTCTGCCGCTACCTGCTGCAAGCCACACCACCGCAGCACGCAATAAGGCACAGCCTACGCTTATGCTGCGGCAACGGCATGCGCGGCGACGTCTGGGAGGCGTTTCAGGCCCGGTTCGCCATCCCGCAGGTGCTCGAATTCTACGCTGCAACCGAAGGATTGCTCTCGCTGTACAATTGCGAGGGCAAGCCTGGTACGATCGGCCGCGTGCCGCCGTTTCTATCGCACCGGTTCCCGCTGGCACTGGTCGTCTGCGATCCAGACAGCGGCGAACCGCTGCGCGATGAGCGGGGCTTGTGCCGGCCCGCCGCGCCCGGCGAGCCTGGGGAGGCGGTCGCCCAGCTCCGCAACGAGCCGCGCATCTACACCGATGCACGCGCTTCCACGCGCAAAATCCTGCGCGATGCGTTCACTCCGGGCGACCGCTGGTTCCGCAGCGGCGACTTGATGCGGCGCGACGCTGCCGGGTTTTACGCGTTCGTCGATCGCTTAGGAGACACCTTCCGCTGGAAAGGCGAAAACGTCTCCACCACGGAAGTGGGCGCTGTGCTCACCGCCTGCCCCGGCGTGCTGGACGCAGTGGTCTACGGCGTGGCCGTGCCCGGCGCGGAGGGGAAGGCCGGCATGGCGGCCCTGGTGACGGCAGACGGCTTCAGCCTGTTAACGTTCCGCGAACACGCCAGCGCGGCGCTGCCCAGCTACGCGCGCCCGCTCTTCGTCCGGCTCTGCGACGCCATCGAGACCACGGCCACGTTCAAGCTCAGCAAAGTCGAGCTGGCGCGGCAAGGCTATGGGGCGGAGGCCGGGCAGGTGTGGTTCGACGACCGGAGCAGCGGCGCATTGGTGCCACTGACAGCTACGCTGCGATCCCAGATGAATGCTGGTGCGCTGGGTCTTTAGCGCTGGTTGCCTCCGCTTGGGAGGGTGCGCCATCGTCGTCTTGGAGGAAGCGTATAATGGACTCGGTGGCCGTCTCGCGCATGTGGCGGCCGGTGAGGACATGGTCCAGCCCGGGAACCACGCGCAGCGCCACGCCCTCGAACATGGTGATGCCCCGCTCCATGCGGCCAAAGGCGAGACGGATCGCGCGCAGCCCCTGATCGCCGTCGGCAAATAGGAACAACGTGCGCACCTTGCATTGCGACAGCGCGCTCATCGCCCGATACGGGAAGCTCTGCAATATCGAGACGCTCGGCCGGGCAACGATGTTTTGCACCCGCTCCCAAAGCCGCTCGGCTTGTGCCAGCACGATGCTGCCGAACTTGATTTCGCCGCGCCAGGCTTTCACCCAGCTTGGGCCGTCGAACAGTTGCTTCAAGTAATGCCTGGGTGCCAATAGCAAGCGGACGTTCTGCCAGCGGAACACCGGGAAGTTGACCAGCAGCAGCGTGTCGATACGCGAGTCGGCGAGGGCGGCGTGGAAGGCGTGATAGGCGCCGGAGCAAAGCCCGTGCACGCCGACCCGCTCGTAGCCATACTGCCGCAACAGGTCCAAAGCGGAGCTGATGTCGGCAGAGCGGTCGGTCTCGAGTAGGGCGCTCAGCACGTCGCGGGAGCCCTCAGGGCCGATGCTGTCGCCAAGGCCGGCAAAGTCGAACCGCAGCGAGGCAAAGCCAATCCCCGCCAAGCGCCGCGCCAGGCCGACGCCGAAGCGGGCGATTCCGTAGTGCGGATCGCGCCCCGTGTTGACGATGATGATGGCGCGGCCGTTTCCCGCTCGCAGCGGCTGGCACAAAATGCCGCAAAGCCGGCTCTCCGGGCCGAATTGCACCGGCGTCTCCGCGCAGCCCGCAAAGACCGCCGGCTCGGCCGCCGGCAAGCTTAGCCTGGAGCCGAAATCGCCCAGTGGCGCGGCGCGGGACAGCCACTCCAACACCGCCTCAGCTGCCAGCGGCGGCGGATCTGCGTCCACCGTCTGCAACAGCATCGCCTCCAGCCCGGCGAAGCTGCCGCGAGTCACCCGGGCGCCGGCAGCCATCCACGCCTGGGCACAATCGTCCTCGAGCCGAGTGGTCACCGGCTGGAAAATCCCGACCTCCGTTCCGGGCCGCAGCTTGGCCCGGCGCAGGTCGAGGGCGCCGATCTCGGCCACGGCCTGCGGGCTCAAGGTGAGTTCAAGGAATTCCAGCCCGTCGTCGAGTTTGACCGACTGGCGGTTCTCCATCTGGGCTTCCAACGCGAGTTGGCGCATGTAGGAGCGCCCGCGCAGCACCGGCGCCATGAGCAATAGGCCTGAAACATCCTCCCGTGCCTCGCTCACCACGGTTGCCAGCGCCGCGCCGAGCCGCAAGCCGGCCAGCACCAGCCGCTTGGCACCGGTGGCGGCGCGCAGCCAATCCGCGGCTCGACCGACCGAGGCCTGCCACGCCGGCCAATGCTCCTCATCAGGCGCCAAATCCCGTGAGTCGCCGGTGCCGGCATAGCTGAAACGCAGCGCCGGGTAGCCGGCCAGCGCAAACCGGTCGGCCAGCAGGCGCAAGGAATGGTGCGAGTGCAGCGCATCCCAACTCACAGGCGGGCAAATCAGCACCGCCACATCCGCCCCGACTCCGGAGTCGTCGGCGTGCAGCCAGCCGGAGCATCCATCGATGCAAACGGGACGCATCAGGACCGGTCGGGAGCCGAGCCGCGTCGGGGTTGCCGTCCAGAGCGGGATTTGGTCGTCAAGACCGCCAACCTCCATTCGAGGCAGTGTCGCGAGATCTGGAAACCCATCGGCAGCCACGATATGCCCTCATTGCGGCAAAAATCCGGCTGCCCCTCGAGCCCGGCAGCCCAGAGATCGAACCGCGCGCATACGATTACGACCTGGTAACGGTTTATAACCGCGAATGCTGCGGTAGTCTAGGATCACGTGGCTCGGAGCATCGGCCAATCGGCGCGCGACCATTCCCGGACAGGCTCCTAGCTCTTGGTTTGCGAAAGCGGGCACTCACGCATGCCGAGCACGTCCATCATGTCGTAGCACCCGGCGGGGCGGCCTGCCACCCATCGCGCCGCCTGCACCGCGCCGACCGCGAAGGCCCGGCGATCGAACGCGCGATGGGTGAGGGAAATGTGCTCGTCGGCGGCGGCGAACAGCAGGGTGTGCTCCCCCACCACTTGGCCGCCGCGCAACGACGCAAAGCCGATCGCACCCGGTTTGCGCGGGCCGCCATGACCGTGGCGTCCGGTCTCGGCCACCTCCTCCAAGGCAACGCCGCGGCCCGTGGCCACGGCGCGGCCCAAGCCGATTGCAGTGCCGGAAGGAGCGTCCACCTTCTGGCGGTGATGCAATTCGACGATCTCGGCATCATAGCGGTCCGCGGGCAGGGCGGCGGCCATGCGCTCGGCCAACGCGAAAACAAGGTTGACGCCAGGCGCGAAATTGGCGGCATAGACGATCGGGATGGTTCGGGCCGCATCCTGCACCGCGGCCTCGTCTGCCTGGCTCAACCCCGACGTGCCAAGCACCCAGGCGACACGGCGGCCCGCGAGCGCCTTCGCGTGGCTTGCTACGGTTTGCGCATGGGTGAAATCGATCGCCACGTCCGCCGCCGCAATGACACTCTCGAGCGATGGTCCCGACCGTGAGCTTCCGCCCGCGACGGCAAGGCCGGCTTTGTCCACCTCCTGCTCAATCAATCGGCCCATCCGGCCCGTCATACCGGCAATGGCGACCCGCAACGCCAAGCGGTTTAGGTCCGGCCGTCGAAAAACGCGGCCACCTTGGCGAAGAAGCCATCGCTTTCGGGGCTACCGTCCTTATGGCGCACCGCCTCGGCCTCGAACTCCTCCAGCAATTCACGCTGCCGCCGGGTGAGCTGCTGCGGGGTCTCGACGGCGACCTGCACATACATGTCGCCGCGGGCGGCGCTGCGGAGCACAGAGAAGCCCTTGCTGCGGATGCGGAATTGGTCGCCGGTCTGGGTGCCGGCGGGAATTTTCACCTTTGTGCGGCTGCCATCGATCACCGGCACTTCGACGTCGCCGCCTAGTGCCGCCTGGGTCATGCGCAGCGGCACGCGGCAGTAGACGTTGGCACCGTCGCGCTGGAAGATGTCATGCGGCCGGATCGCGACATGCACGTAGAGATCGCCGGGCGGCGCTCCTGCCGCGCCGGCCTCGCCCTCGCCAGCCAGGCGGATGCGTACGCCATCCTCCACCCCCGCCGGGATGGTGACGGCCAGGGTGCGTTCGCGGGCAACCGTGCCGGCGCCGCTGCAGACGCGGCAGGGATTGCGCAAGATCCGGCCGGTTCCGCCGCAGGTGGGGCAACTGCGCTCCACCAGGAAGAAGCCCTGCTGCGCCCGCACCTTGCCCGCGCCGTTGCAGGTGCTGCAGGTCTCGCGCTCGGCCTGTCTGCTGGCCGAACCAGTGCCGCTGCAGGCGTCGCATTGCACCCGGGTCGGCACGCGAAGGTCTACCTTCGAGCCGGTGAAGGCATCGGCGAGATCGATCTCCACTTGGGCGCGCAGATCGGCGCCGGCGCGGGTGCGGGCACCGGCGTTGCGGCGGCCGCCCATGAACTCGCCGAACATCTGGTCGAAAATATCGCCCAGGCCGCCCTGCTGGAAGCCAAAGCCGCCAGCGCCGCCGCCGTTCTCGAATGCTGCGTGGCCGAAGCGGTCATAGGCGGCGCGCTTGTTGTCGTCGCGCAAGACTTCGTAGGCCTCGCTGACCTCCTTGAACTTGGCTTCAGACGCCTTATCGCCGGGGTTGCGGTCCGGATGGTATTTCATGGCCAGCTTGCGATACGACCGCTTCAGGTCGTCAGCGTTGGCCTCGCGGGTCACCTCAAGAAGGGAGTAATAATCTTGCTTGGCCACGTGCAAACCCCAAAGGCGCGAGGCCGGGGCGCCGCCCTTGGCCTGGCTGGGGCGGGTGCCCCTTCAATTCCCTATCACATCGGCAGAGCGGGGGACTACAGCGCATTCGCCGCAGTCCCCCATCACAGTGCAGCCGGTTTAGGCTGACTTCTTACGCTCGTCGACTTCCTCGAACTCGGCGTCGACCACCTTTTCACCCGACTTGGCCTCCGGGCCGGACTCGCCGCCCGGGGCCGCGCTGGCCTCGCTTTGCGCCTTGTAAACCGCCTCGCCAATCTTCATCGCCGCCTTGGTCAACCGCTCCGATGCGGCCGACAAGGCCCCTGAATCCGACCCGGCCAGGGCAGACTTGGCCGCGGCCAGAGCCTGTTCCGCTTCCGTCTTGTCCGCGGCCGGCAGCCGCTCGCCATGCTCGGACATGTTGCGCTCGACTGAGTGCACGGTTGCCTCAAGCTGGTTGCGAACCTCCACCTGCTCACGCCGGGCTTTGTCGGCGTCGGCATTGGCTTCCGCCTCGCGCACCATCTGCTGGATGTCGGCCTCGGACAGGCCACCACTGGCTTGAATGCGGATTTGCTGCTCCTTACCGGTAGCCTTGTCCTTCGCCTGCACCGAGACAATGCCGTTGGCGTCAATATCGAACGTGACCTCGATCTGCGGCACGCCACGCGGGGCAGGGGGGATCCCGGCCAAGTCGAAATTGCCGAGCAGCTTGTTGTCCGCCGCCATCTCCCGCTCGCCTTGATACACCTTGATGGTCACCGCACTCTGGTTGTCGTCGGCGGTGGAAAAGGTCTGGCTCTTCTTGGTCGGGATGGTGGTGTTGCGGTCGATTAGCCGGGTGAACACGCCGCCCAAGGTCTCAATGCCGAGCGACAGGGGGGTCACGTCCAGCAACAGGACGTCCTTCACGTCGCCCTTCAGCACGGCGCCCTGGACGGCGGCGCCGATTGCAACCACCTCGTCGGGGTTGACGTTGCGGGCGGGTTCCTTGCCAAAGAACTGCTTTACCGCCTCGATCACCTTGGGCATGCGGGTCATGCCGCCGACCAGGATCACGTCGTCGATCTCGGCGGCGGTGACGCCAGCGTCCTTCAATGCGGCGCGGCACGGGCCGAGGGTGCGTTGGATCAGCTCATCGACCAGGCTTTCGAGCTTGGCGCGGGTAAGCTTCATCACCAGGTGCTTTGGGCCGGTGGCGTCGGCAGTGATGAAGGGCAGGTTGATCTCGGTCTCCTTGGAGGAGGAGAGTTCTATCTTGGCCTTTTCCGCCGCTTCCTTCAGCCGCTGCAGCGCGAGCTTGTCGGTGCGCAAGTTGATGCCCTGGTCGCGCTTGAACTCGTCGGCCAGATAGTCGATCACGCGGGAGTCGAAGTCCTCGCCACCCAAGAACGTGTCGCCGTTGGTGGACTTCACCTCGAACACGCCGTCGCCGATCTCCAGCACCGAGATGTCGAACGTGCCGCCGCCGAGGTCGTACACAGCGATAGTGCCGTGGTTCTTCTTGTCCATGCCGTAGGCAAGGGCGGCCGCGGTCGGCTCGTTGATGATGCGCAACACATCGAGCCCGGCGATGCGGCCGGCGTCTTTGGTGGCCTGGCGCTGCGCGTCGTTGAAGTAGGCGGGCACAGTGATGACGGCCTGGTCAACCTTCTCGCCAAGGTAGCTCTCGGCGGTTTCCTTCATCTTGCCGAGCACGAAGGCGCTGATCTGGCCCGGCGCATACTTCTCGCCCCGGGCCTCGACCCAGGCGTCGCCGTTGTCGCCCTTAACGATACCGTAGGGCACCAGCCCCTTGTCCTTGGCCACCAAGGGGTCGTCAAAGCGGCGGCCGATCAAGCGCTTGACGGCGAACAGCGTGTTGGTCGGGTTGGTGACCGCCTGGCGCTTGGCGCTCTGGCCCACCAGCCGCTCGCCACTGTCGCTGAACGCAACCATGGACGGGGTGGTGCGGGCACCCTCGCTATTCTCGATCACGCGGACATCCTTGCCCTCCATGATCGCGACGCATGAATTGGTGGTTCCCAGGTCGATACCGATGACCTTGCTCATACTATGCTCCGTTGCAGCGGCCTGCCGCGGCCCGAGGCACCACGGAAGACCCTAGTGGATTGTTAAGTCGCGGATGTATTGAGCCGCTCGCGGGACGGCAAGGGGTTCACGCCTTTTTCGCGGTTTGTTCGGGTATGCAGCATCCCCCAGGCCCAGCCGGAACCGTTCACCTCGCGGACGATGCGCTTGCGGGCGGCGGCGCGGGTGGGGGCGAGCATGGGGGTTGACGGGTCCCGCTGCGCTGCACCCATGCGGGGCGGCTAGGCGGCGCGGGCGGGTTGCAGCATGCGGCGGATTTGCGACGCGCCGGCCGCCCCCTTGAGCGATTCCCGCCACATCGTCTCGGCAATCCGCTGGTGGGTGGCCACCGCCTCGTCGGCGCCGGTGATCATGGCGACGCCGGTTTGTACGCTGGGGAGACCATCGGCGCGGAACGGGTTAATGGCCAAGGTCGCCCGGTCCCGCGCGCGGAGGATTTTGAACGAGCTGGTCGGTTCGATGTGCGGCAAAACGCCGAATTGGAGGCCCATCGGTTCCGCCTCCATCATGGTTGCGATATTGGCAATCTCGCTCGCAGCGACTTGCCGGCAACGCCGCCGCAACGGCTCCGGCAGGTCGAGCATGCCGGCGACGCCCGATTCGAGCATGCGCTGGATGCTGGCGGTCGAAATAATCGCGATGATCCCTGGGCGCCGCATAGCATACATGCGCTTGCGCGCCGCCATAATGCCCTGCACCTGCTCAACCATGGCCCGCAAGCTGCTGCGCTCCGCCTCGGACTGGTCCACCTGTTCGTCATAGGCCTCGGCCAACACGGCATCGAACGCGTCCGACGTCGTCAAGTAGCACAGCGGGCCAAACACCTGCAGCACCTGGTCGGCCGATTCCTCAGTTTGCCGGATCCGCTCGAAGTAGCCAACGGGACGATTGTAGTATTCAACTCCGATGCCGAGCAGCGAGAGCGGCGATATCTTCAGCAACTCGGCAAGGCGCTTGACCGTGTCGAGCTTGATGACCTCACCTTTCTCGTAACGATAGAGCGCCGCGCGAGACACGCCGAGGCGGGCCGCAATTTCTTCGGCTCGTAACCCGGACTCCAGCCGGTACGCCCGAAGTTGCTGCCCTATCTCGGTAAAACGCATACTGCGGTACTCCTCACCAGCCGACCCAAACTCCATTCTCCGCGTAACAATCGCGGTGAAATGACGAGCGCGCCAGCAACTTATGTCAGAACCGGCGACTCACGAACAGACTACATCAGTTTTCTCGCCGCGGATCAATCGCGGGATCAGCCCAATAAAAATGTTACAGCCAGCCTCGCTGGCGCTGCGGTCTCAGCCGGTGAGGCGACACTGCAACGCATGCAACTCCGCCGGACCATTCCGCTCGCGGACAAACTGACCCCCTCAAAGCGTCTACCCGTGAGCATCAGCACTGCAACGGCCGCCATTTGCCGCGCGAGCTGGCTGCCGCCATAACTTACCCTGCAAACTGCTAAGCACGGGTTAACCACCTTGCCGATGAGCCCCCCATTCTAGCCTTCATCGTCTCGCGGCTGCTTCAAGCCATCCCGGTGCTGCTGATTGTCGGCCTCATCGCCTTCGCCCTGTTCGCCTTCGTCGGCGACCCGGTGACCATCATTTTGGGCACCTCCTACACCGAGGCTGACCGCATCCGCGTCACTCACCAGCTCGGGCTCGACCAGCCCTTCCTGCTGCAATACGCCAAGTTCATGTGGGCGGCGCTGCATGGCCAGTTCGGCGTCAGCTACCGCCTGGCCCGCCCGGTCTCGGACCTGATCGCCGAGCGTCTGCCCGCCACCGCCGAGCTCTCCTTCACCGCGGCCGTGTTGGCCTTGGTCATCGGCGTTCCGGCCGGCGTCTACACCGGCATCTACCGCAACGCCTGGAGCTCGCGTCTGCTCATGGCGTTCAGCCTGCTCGGGGTTGCCCTGCCCACCTTCCTGATCGGCATCCTGTTGATCCTGGTGTTCAGCGTGCTGCTGGGCTGGCTGCCCTCCTATGGCCGCGGCGCCACCGTAGACCTCGGCGGCTGGACCACCGGATTTCTCACCATCTCCGGCCTCAAGGCGCTGGTGCTGCCCGCCATCACGCTGGGGCTGTTCCAACTCACCTTGATCATGCGGCTGGTCCGTGCCGAGATGCTGGAAGTGCTGCGGTCCGACTATATCAAGTTCGCCCGCGCCCGCGGCCTGCCGAGCCGGCTGATCCATTTCGGCCATGCGCTCAAGAATACCCTGGTTCCCGTCATCACCGTCGCCGGGCTGCAGCTCGGCGGCATTGTCGCCTTCTCCATCGTCACCGAAACCGTGTTCCAGTGGCCCGGCATGGGGTTGCTGCTGGTGCAATCCATCCAGGTCGGCGATATCCCGGTGATGTCTACCTACCTGCTGCTGGTCTCCGTGCTGTTCGTGGTCATCAACCTGGTGGTCGATTTGCTCTATTTCGCCGTCGACCCGCGCCTGCGCATGTCCCGCAACGGTCGATGAGTGCCGCCACCGCACGTCGCACCGCCCTGGGCCGCGCGCTCGACAGCGACCTGCTCTACGCCTTCCGCCGCTCCCCGGTGGCGATGCTCTCCACGGCCATCGTCGTGCTTTGCTGCGGCGCGGCCGCGTTGGCGCCCTGGATCGCCCCTTCCAACCCGTACGACCTTGCCAGCCTCAACCTCATGGACAGCTTCTTGCCGCCCGCCTTCCTTGGCGGCGGCAGCTTGGCCCATCTGCTCGGCACCGACGACCAGGGCCGCGACCTGCTCTCCGCCATAATCTACGGCACGCGCCTCAGCCTCGAAGTGGGCCTCTCGGCGGTGCTGTTCGCCATGGTGGTGGGCGTGGTGTTCGGCCTGGCGGCGGGCTATGCCGGGGGGCTGCTGGACGCCATCCTGATGCGGGTGGCCGACGTGCAGCTCACCTTTCCCGCCATCCTCATCGCCCTGCTGGTGGACGGGGTGGTCTCGGTGGCGCTGCCGTCCGGCCTGCACGCGCGGCTCGAGATTGCCGTGCTGATCTTTGCCATCGGGATCAGCCGCTGGCCCCAATTCGCCCGCACCGTGCGCGGCTCCACCCTGGTCGAGCGCCGGCGCGACTACGTGCTCGCCGCCCAGGTAATCGGCCTGTCCAGCCCGCGCATCGTGCTGAGCCATATCTTGCCCAACGTGCTCGGCCCTGTGGTGGTGATCGCCACCATCAATATCGGCCTGTCCATCTTGGACGAAGCCACCTTGTCGTTCCTCGGGGTGGGGCTGCCGCCAACCCAGCCCTCGCTGGGGACGCTGATCCGGGTGGGCAACGACTTCCTCTACAGCGGCGAATGGTGGATCACGATCTTCCCCGGCATCATGCTGGCTGCCCTGATCTTGGCCATCAACCTGCTCGGCGACTGGTTGCGCGATGCGTTAAATCCGCGCTTGCGATGAGCCCGTTGCTGGAACTTCGCTCGGTTTCGGTGCAGTTCCCGACCCGGCGGCACGTGCTCACCGCGCTGGACCGCGTCTCGCTCGCCATCGCACCCGGGGAAATCCTCGGCGTGGTGGGGGAGAGCGGGGCCGGCAAGTCGCTGATGGGGGCGGCCATCATCGGCCTGCTGGAGCCGCCGGGCCGGATTTCGGGCGGCGAAATCCTGCTAGAGGGACGCCGGGTCGACCAATTGCGGCCGGAGGCGATGCGCCGGGTGCGCGGACGGCAGATCGGCGCCGTGTTCCAGGACCCGCTCACCACGCTTAACCCGCTCTACACCGTCGGCCGCCAGCTTGCGGAAACCATCCAGGTCCATCTAGGCCTGTCCGACCGCGAAGCCCGCGCCCGCGCCCTGCAATGGCTGCGCGACGTCGGCATTCCCGCCCCCGACCAGCGCATCGACGCCTACCCGCACCAGTTCAGCGGCGGTATGCGGCAACGGGTGGTGATCGCGCTGGCCTTGTGCGCGGAGCCGCAGCTCGTGATTGCCGACGAGCCCACCACCGCGCTCGACGTCTCGGTGCAGGCGCAGATCATCAGCCTGCTACGCCGCCTCGCCCGCGAGCACGGCACCGCCGTTATGCTGGTCACCCACGACATGGGGGTGATCGCAGAGACCTGCGACCGCGTGGCGGTGATGTATTCCGGCCGCATCGTCGAAGTGGGCAGCGTTGCCGACGTGGTGCATCGCCCGGCCCATCCCTATACCGCGGGGTTGATGGCCTCCATCCCGCAGCTTGGCGACCGGCTCGGCCGCTTGGAGCAGATCGATGGCGCCATGCCCCGGCTTGGCGCCATCCCGCCGGGCTGCCCGTTCAATCCGCGCTGCCCGCGCGTGTTCGATCGCTGCCGCGTGGAGCGCCCGGACCTGATGCCTGCCCACGACAACCTGGCGGCTTGCTGGCTGTATGCCGATGCCTGAGCCCATGCTTGAGGCGGGGCCTAACGTGCTGGAAGCCGCCCGCGTCAGCCGTTGGTTCGACGTCTCCCAGCCGTGGCTGCAGCGCACGCTGTCGCGCACCGGCCGCCGCCGGCTGTTGGCCGTGGACGAGGTGAGCTTTGCCATCCCGAAAGCCACCACCCTCTCGCTTGTGGGCGAAAGCGGCTGCGGCAAGAGCACGGTGGCGCGGCTGGCGGTGGGGCTGTATCGACCGTCCCAGGGCGACATTCGCTTCGAGGGCCAAAGCCTCACCGCCGCCCGCGCCCAGCCGGCGCTGCGCCGCCGCATGAACATGATTTTTCAGGACCCCTACGCCTCGCTGAACCCCCGTTGGCGCGTGGCCGACATTGTGGCCGAGCCGCTGCGCGCCTTTCGCATCCAGCGCGGCCGGGCCGTTGGCGAGCGGGTGGCCGCGCTGCTGCACCAGGTTGGCTTGGCCGCGGGCGATGGCGGCAAATACCCGCATGAGTTCAGCGGCGGCCAGCGGCAGCGCATCTCCATCGCCCGCGCGCTCGCCTCCGAGCCGGACTTCCTGGTTTGCGACGAACCCACCAGCGCGCTCGACGTGTCCGTGCAGGCGCAAATCCTCAACCTGATGCGGGAGCTGCAAGCGCGACTGGGGCTGACCTACCTGTTCATCAGCCACAACCTGGCTGTGGTGCGCCACATGTCCGACCAGTTGGGCGTGATGTATCTCGGCCGCATCGTGGAGCAGGGCCCGGCTGAGACCATCTTCACCACTCCGCGCCACCCGTACACCCGCCTGCTGCTGGAGGCGATCCCGAGCTTGGACGCCGCCGGCCGTTCGGCGTTGCCAGTGAAGACCGCCGGAGACGTGCCCAGCCCGATTGCGCCGCCCCCCGGCTGTACTTTTCACCCGCGCTGCCCGCTGGCCAACCAGCGCTGCCGGGTCGAGCGTCCCGGCTATACGCAGGCGGGCGCCGTGCAGGTGGCCTGCCACGCGGTGGCGGAGGGGCGGGAGGCTGACCCGGCCCGGCTCACCCGTTCGGCAGCGTCTTCACCATGAAGATGCTCGAAGGATCGGGCCGATAAGCGGCAAACGGCTCGCATCGAGCAAAGCCGCGACGGTGATAGAGGCTCACAGCCTCGAACGACTTGACGCCGGTTTCCAAAAACAAGGTCCGGACGCCTTCCGCGATGGCGCGGATTCGATGGCCTGGACGATGGCACCTCCAACGCCATGCCCCCTCGCGGCCGGGTCCACGAACAAGCGTTTCATCTCGGCCGCCTTGGGGGAAAGCAGCACATAGCCGCCGCATCCCTCAGCATCGCCGCTTCGCCGGGCAACGAAGAAGCGCACGCAGGCCAAGAGCAGCGCTGGGACGTCAAGACCGTGCCGGCTCTCCGCGGGGTAGAGCGAGGCCGAGCGCTCGTCGGCCGCGGCGAGGAGGGCCGAGACGTCCAACTGATCGGGGGTTTCGCGTCGCACCAGCAACACGGGTTCGGCCTCGCGACCGATGGGCAATCGCATACTCATTGCGATGCCCCTCCCAGCAGAACCTCGGTGACCTCCGCGGAAAAGCGGGCTTTCCGGCCATCGATAACGACCGTCTCAGCGTCGGCAGGGTCGCGCTGCGCAGCGGGCAGTCCGTGCGCGACAAGTGCGCGCGCGCAGGCTGCCCAGTCGCCGTCCGCCACCGACTCGTTGATGGACGTCCAGGACAGCGTGCCGATCACATCGTCGCCGTAACTGTGTTGCTCACGCCAACTCGCGCCGTGGGCGAGCAGGAACTCCGTGAGGTCGGCATCGCCCCGGAACACGGCAAGGTTCAGCGCGGAGGCTTGCCAATCGCCGCCCGGGGCGGCCACCGGCCAGCCAAGCGCCACCATCACGCGCGCTGCGGCGTCGGATCCCCACGCGACCGTATCGGGCAACAGCCGAAGCTGCGCCTCCGGCAGCGAGCCCGGCAGATCGGGGCGGCGTGCCTGGATGCGCCGCGCTTCGGCCGCGTCGGCGCGCGCGCAGGCGGCGACGAACTGCTCTGCGTCGGAAAGCGGCTCGGCGCCCCCCGCCGCTTTCAGCAGATCTGCGACCTCCAGCAAGCCTGTCTGCAATGCTAGCCGATAGGCGCTGATGCCGTCGCGGGTGCGGGACAATGGGTCGGCGCCGGCGGTCAACAGCGCTTGCACGTGCCGGGCCGAGCGCCGCACTGCGATCGCCCGGAGCAGATTTCCACCCCAAAAATCCGCGATCGGACCGATGCCGCGTTCGTTCGGATCACCCCCATTCGCGAGCAGCAATTCGAGCGCGGCCGGCTCCGGCATGTCGAGCGCGCGGCCCAGCGCGTTGGTCCCGCTCACGCGCGCTCCGTGCTGCAGCAGCAGGCGTGTGCAGTCCGGGTTCTCCAGCGAGTGATACAGCGACTCGCCGTCATTCGGATCGGCCCCGGCGTCGAGCAGCAGGGTGGTGAGCGCGGGATCGCGGTTAACTCCGGCGGCCCCGTAAAGTGCAGATAGCGGGGCCTTGTCCGGCGCCTCCAGAGAGGCCGGCGGAAAGCGGTTGCCGATGACCTGGGTCGGGTCGGCTCCCGCCTGCAACAGGACGTGCGCGGCCCGGAGTAGCCGGTCGCGGAACTCAGGAAGCTGGCCCAGCCTGGAATGCGTGACCGCGACGAGCGGCGGCAGCTTGAACGGACCGCCGGGGCGATTGACCCATCCAGGATCGGCCCCTGTCGTCTGTCGCAGCACCGCTTCGTTGCCTGCCGCGCAGGCGGCATAGGGATCACCCGCGGCCAGATCGGGGGTATCGAGCAAGACGCGGGCCGCAACGTGCGGCCGGGCCGGGTTCAGGCTGCCGGTGACATCACCGCCATAGACTAGGGCCAGCCACCCCCGCAGGCGGGCCGCCGGGTCGCGCCGTGTGAGCGACTGGGCCTCGACATGGGTCGTGAGTTCCTCCCAGGAAGCGAACCCGTAGTCCCGGGCGATGCAGGATTGCGCGTCGTGCAGGCGGAATGCGCGAGAGACGATCTCGTCGGCACTCAGGTTTCTGGCGAATGGGAGCGCACGTTGAAAGCGCGCAATGGCAGCAGGGTCGCCGCTTCGATAGGAGCGGAGCAAGTCCTTCGCCTGCTTCTTCAGATGATCGGGATTGGGCCGGTCGGGTAGTTGCGGCATGATGACCTCCGTGCATTGGATCGCCGGAGGCCCGCAACGACGGCTGCACAAAGGTTGTGACGGCTATCTCAACGACGCAGGTGGGTTCAACCCTTTCCACGGGCCCGGAAGCGGCCTGTACCGCGGGCGGCAGCATATCGAACCAGCCGCTTGCCCGTCAACGGGGATCCCTTCGGCGTCACGCCGGCGCCGGGCTATAGCCTTTCGGGGCTTCGTGCATCAGCGCCAGGGTGTGGCCGTCCGGATCGATAAAGAACGCCATCCAGAGGTCGTGGTCCTCCATCGGCGCGATCCGGTGCGGCTTGCTGGTAAAGGCGACCCCGCGTTGCTCAAGCTCGCGGGTGGCATGGACAATATTCGGGCAGGCGAAATAGATCGGCGAACGCCATGGTTCCATGTCTGCTTACGTCGTCGTGCTCTCGACGGAAGGATGGAAGCGTGGAAGGCGGAAAGCGAGTGCGTGCGATCCGCGCAGGAGGTCAAACGTCCTTGCGGAAGAACACGCGCGGATATCCGTTCTGCTCGCGGCGTCCGATCTCCTCCCAGCCGAGCGCAGCATACATGGCGAGGTTTTCGGTCATGCTCTCATGCGTGTACAGCCGCAGTTCGCGGTAACTGCGCCGCGCTGCCTCCTGCTCGGCAAATCGCAGCAACGCGCCACCGATTCCACGACCGTGCCGCGCGGGTTCGACGGCGATATTGTCGAGCAACAGGTGATCTTCGCCCGTAAGCAACACGACCAAGCCTGCCAGCGATCCGCTTTCATCGGCAACCCACACCGTGCCATTACGAAGGTGAGTGGCGTAGTCATCCAGCATCGGCCCAGGGGGTTTGCCGATCCGGGCCACGTACTTGCCATACGCTTCAGCCACAATCCGGCTGATCGCCGGCAGATCAGGCCCGCTCCCCAGGCGGATGGTTACCATAGCGGGCAAGGGCCTCACCCGCTCCCGATCAGGATGCCGACGGCGAGCACAATTGCGCCCCCCAGCATCACCTTGGCCATCGCCGAGACCGGCGGCGTCTCCATGTAGCGCCACTGGATCCAGGCAATCGTTGCGAGTTCTAGCACGACCACGGCAATGGAGACGCCGGTTGCGGTCCAGAATGCGGGGATGAGGTAGGGCAGGGTGTGGCCCAAGCCACCGGCCATGGTCATCAGCCCGCAGACCAGCCCGCGCAGCAACGGGGTGCCGCGGCCAGACAGCTTGCCGTCATCGGCCAGCGCCTCGGCAAAGCCCATCGAGATGCCAGCGCCGATCGAGGCGGCCATGCCCACCAGAAAGGTGTTCCAGGTGGAATGGGTGGCAAAGGCCGCGGCGAACACCGGCGCCAAGGTGGAAACCGAGCCGTCCATCAGCCCGACCAGGCCCGGTTGGACGATCTGCAGCACGAAACGCCGCCGCGCATCGGTGTCCTCGCGGTCGCGCACGTCGCCGGGCAAGCGCTTGGCCTCTATGGCACCGGCGGTGTTCTGGTGCTCGGCTTCGGCCGCTGCCAAGTCCCCCAGCAAGCGGCGCACCGACGTGTCGGTGGCGCGGCCGGCCGCGTGGGTGTAAAACCGCGCGGCGTCAACTTCCATTTGGCGGGCGTGCCGGCGCACTGCGTCCACCCCGAGCGGGCGCACCTGCCACACCGGCCGGCGCGAGACCATGCCCTTGATGTCCTCCCGGCGGATCAGCGGGATGTGGGCGCCAAAGCGCTCGGTATAGGTGTCGATCAGCAGGCGGCGGTGTTCGCTCTCCTCATGCGCCATGTCGGTGAACACGCGGGCCGTGTCCGGGTAATCCTCCCGCAGGTTTTCGGCGAAATCGGCATAGACGCGGCCGTCCTCCTCCTCGTTGCTGATGGCCAAGGCAAGGATGTCGCGTTCCGTGAGTGAGTCGAATGCTCGCATGCTTTGTACATGGCGTGCGATGCTGTATTGATCAAGTCACCCCGCTGAAACTGCGAATGCTTCTCAGTGCCGGAAATGCCGTATGCCAGTAAAGACCATGGCAATGCCAGCCTTGTCGGCAGCGGCAATCACTTCGCCGTCGCGCAACGATCCGCCCGGCTGGATGACTGCGGTTGCCCCTGCCGCAACCAAAGCCTCCAACCCGTCGGCAAACGGGAAGAACGCGTCCGACGCCGCGACGCTGCCTTGCGTCAGCGTAGCGGACAGGCCTGCCGCGCGGGCCGCTGCTTCGGCTTTCCAACCGGCGATCCGGGCCGCATCCACCCGGCTCATCTGGCCGGCGCCGATGCCGACGGTGGCGGCCGCGCGCGCATAGACGATCGCGTTGGATTTGACATTCTTGCACACGCGGAACGCAAACAGCAGGTCCGCCAATTCCGCCTCCGTGGGCGGCCGCCGGGTCACCACGCGGAGCGAGCCGGCCGCCACTCGCCCGTCGTCGCGGGTTTGCACCAGCAGGCCGCCCGCGAGGCTGCGGAACTGCAGGCCAGGGGCTGCGGGGTCGGGCAGGGCGCCGGTCAGCAGCAAGCGAAGGTTCTTTTTGCGGGCCAGAATGGCGATCGCCTCCGGGTCGGCCGCGGGCGCCACCACCACTTCGGTGAAGATGCTCGCGATGCGCTCCGCCGCCGCCGCGTCCAGCGCCCGGTTGGCCGCCACGATGCCGCCGAAGGCCGAGACTGGGTCGCAGCGCAGCGCGAGATCCCACGCCTGCGCCAGGGTCGCGGCCGAGGCGACACCGCAGGGATTGGCATGCTTCACGATCGCAACCGTCGGCTCGCTGAACTCGGCCACGCATTCTGTCGCCGCGTCGGTGTCGCTGAGGTTGTTGAACGACAGTTCCTTGCCCTGCACCTGCCGTGCGCCGGCCACGCCCGCGCGGTCCCCGATGGCATAGAAGGCAGCGCGCTGGTGCGGGTTTTCACCATAGCGCAGCGTCTGCCGCAGCGTTCCTGAGACGGTAAACCGGGCAGGAAAGGTCTCGCCCTCCCGTGCGGCAAACCACGCTGCGATCGCCGCGTCATAGGCGGCCGTCCGCGCGAAGGCGGCCGCCGCGAATCGGCGTCGCAGCGCGCGGCTGGTGCCGCCGGCCGCCAAGGCGGCTTGCAGCGTTGCGTACTGGGCCGGGTCGGTCACCACGGCCACGCTCTCGTGGTTTTTGGCTGCAGCCCGGATCAGGGCCGGGCCGCCGATGTCGATGGTCTCGATGCACTCGGCGTCATCCGCGCCCGAGGCCGCGGTTTGCTCGAACGGATAGAGGTTGACCACCAGCAGGTCGATCGGCGCGATCCCGTGCGCCGCCATCTGCTGCCGGTGCGCGTCGCTGTCGCGGCGGCCAAGCAGCCCGCCGTGGATTTGCGGCACCAGCGTCTTGACCCGTCCATCCAGGATCTCCGGAAAGCCGGTGTGGTCGGCTACCTCCGTCACCGCCACGCCGGCGTGCCGCAGCGCCGCGGCCGAGCCGCCGGTGGAGAGGATGTGCACGCCCTGCGCCGCCAACGCCTGCCCGAGCGCGACCAGTCCTGCCTTGTCGGAAACAGACAGCAGGGCGCGGGTGATCGGAACGATGTCAGGTAGGGTCATGTCCGGCGCTTAACGCCGCCTGCCAGTGCACGCAACCGCGCAATAGGCGTCGCATTGGCTGCGATCGTCCCGGTGAGTAGGGTGTCTGCAACACGATCCCGGAGCGCAACCAATGGAGAGCCGTCCCCCGCTGCCGCCGTTCTCGCCAGAAACCGCCGCTCAGAAGGCCCGTATGGCGGAGGACGCCTGGAACAGCCGCGACCCGGCGAGGGTTGCGCTGGCCTACACCGTGGCCAGCCGCTGGCGCAACCGCACCGAATTCATCGAGGGCCGCGGCGAGATTGTGGCGTTTCTGACCCGCAAGTGGCAGCGGGAGCTGGACTACCGGCTGATCAAGGAGGTGTGGGGCTTTCGCGAGAACCGCATGGCCGTGCGTTTCGCCTACGAGTGCCACGATGCAGCCGGCCAGTGGTTCAGAAGTTACGGCAACGAATTGTGGGAGTTTGACGAGTACGGGCTGATGCACCGCCGGGTCGCCAGCATCAATGACCTGGCGATCGACGAAGGCAGCCGGAAGTTCCATTGGCCGCTCGGCCCCCGACCGGCTGGGCATCCGGGCCTGTCCGACCTCGGCCTTTGATCTCTGCGCAGGGATCGTCGTTGCGATCGGTCAGTGATCGCGCCGCCGCGGGCAGAGCTTTCTCAGCTCGCGTCCGGCCGCTCGTGATAGTGTTTAAACCACTCGATAAATCGCGGAACTCCGATGTCGAGCGGAGTCGCAGGCTGATAGCCCGTTAGCGCCGCGAGTTGGTCCACCGACGCCCAAGTCTCGATTACGTCCGCCGCCGGGCGCGGTACGATTTGGATGACGGCCGACCGCTCAAGCGCCTGCTCGAGCAAGCCGACCAGCCGGGTGACCGGTTCGCTGCGGTTGTTGCCGATGTTCAAGATGCGTGGCTCGGCGGCCGGTGGCGGCCGGTCCATCACGCCCACCACCCCGGTGACGATGTCGTCGATATAGGTAAAGTCCCGCTTCAGCGTGCCGCCCTCGTAAAGCGTGATCGGCTCCCCAGCCATGATGGCCTGAGCGAAGCTGTAATAGGCCATGTCGGGCCGCCCCCACGCACCATAGACGGTGAAGAAGCGTAGCCCGGTCTGTGGCACTCGATAGAGATGGGCATAGGCGTGGCTCATCAGCTCGTCCGCCCGTTTCGTGGCGGCATAGACCGAGGTCGGCCGGTCGGCGGCGGAGGCGCCTTCGCGCAAGGGAAACTCGACGCCCAGGCCATACACCGAGGATGAGCTGGCATAGACAAGATGGCGCAGGTTCGGCATTCGCCGCGCCAGTTCCAACATAACAAGGTGGCCCATCACGTTGGATTGCACGTAAGCGTATGGATCGACCATCGAGTAGCGCACCCCGGCCTGCGCCGCGAGATGCACCACGTGGGTTATTCCAGGCGACCCCGCGGCGACCTGCGCCATCGCCTGACGATCCGACACGTCCACACGATGCAGGGCGAACCGCTCACCAGTCAGCCGGCGTACGCGGGCCTCTTTGAGCGCCGGGTCGTAATACGCATTGAAATTGTCGACGCCGACGACGCGCGCCCCACCTGCCAGC
This sequence comes from Acetobacteraceae bacterium, assembly GCA_965276785.1. GTDB lineage: Bacteria > Pseudomonadota > Alphaproteobacteria > Acetobacterales > Acetobacteraceae > LMUY01. The sequence goes on along the minus strand of OZ255629.1, from coordinate 2,906,428 downwards.
AGGCGCTCGGCCACATGGTAGCCGATGAAACCCGCCACGCCCGTCAGCAGAACAATCACCCGGTGTCCCTCTCGCCGCCGCGTTCCTTTGCCGATTGCGTTTGCATGTGGCAAGGGGCAAGCATGTGGCGCAACCAGTGCCCTTCCCGGCCTGGTCGTTGTGGCTGGCCGCTCAGGCTGGCACGATTAGAACTCCTCCCAACCCGCTTCGTCGCTCGGGGCTAGAGCAGAGGAAGCCCGGGCAGCCATTGCGGGAGCGCGCGCACGCGGTGGGGCGTTCTTTGCGAGCGGCCGCGGCGTGGCCCGGACGACCGGCTGAGCACGCAGGCCGCCTTGTGAGCCAAGGTTCGTCTGGTCTGGCTCGGCGTTGGCGATTCGGAACTTGCCGGTCAGCATTGTCAACGTCTCGGCTTGCTGGCGCAAAGCATGGCTGGCAGCGGTGGTTTGCTCCGCCATCGCCGCGTTTTGCTGCGTCACCTGATCCATTTGGGTCACGCCTGTGTTCACCTGTTGCAGCCCAGCCGCTTGCTCTTGGGCGGAGGCCGCGATTCCCGCGAGTGCAGAAGCCGCCTGTGCGATCTTGGTCACGATGCCGTCGAGCGCCCCGCCGGTTTGCCCCACCAGGGAGACCCCGCGTTCGACCTGCGCGCCGCTGGCCAGGATCAAGGCCTTGATTTCCTTGGCGGCATTCGCGGAGCGTTGCGCCAGCGCCCGCACTTCGGAGGCGACCACAGCAAAGCCCCGCCCGCTATCACCGGCGCGAGCCGCTTCGACGCCCGCGTTGAGCGCGAGCAAGCTGGTCTGGAACGCGATCTCATCGATGACGCCGATGATGTTGCCGATTTCGTGCGAGGATTGCTTGATGGCGCCCATAGCGGCCACGGCGTCCCGCACGACCTCGCCGGAGCGCTCGGCATCCGCCCGGGCCTCCTGCACAGCTGCGGACGAGGAAGCGGCCGCTTTGGCTGTGCTAGTCACGGTGGTGGTGATGAGATCGAGCGCCGCCGCCGTTTGCTCCAGTGTGGCGGCCTGCTGCTCGGTGCGCCGGGACAGGTCGTCGTTGGCGCCGGAGATTTCGCCCGCCGCGGCGTAGATTGCGTCCGTGTTGCTGGCGATGGCGGCCACGGCCGTGCGCAACTGGGCGGCGGCAGCGTTGAAATCGCCGCGCAATGCTTCGTAATCGGCGGCGAACGGATCGTTCAGATCGCAGGTGAGGTCCCCGCCGGCCAAGCTGGACAGGCCAGACGCCAAGGTCTCCACCACGTTGGATTGCTGGGCCAGGTGGGCGGCGCGGGCGGCCTCGTTGCGGTGTGCCGTTTCGTCTGCCTCGGCGCGCATCGCCTTGGCCTCTTGCTCCAGGCGCGCATTCTCGACCGCGCCCTGCTTGAAGATCTCGACCGTGCGCGCCATGGCGCCGATCTCGTCACCGCGCCCGGTGCCGGGGACGTCGGTGCCGAGTTGCCCGGCTGCGATCTGTTGCATCGCGGTGTTCAGACGAGTGATGGCGCGGCCGAGCCGGCGTGCGACGAGCAGGAAGCCGGCCACACATACGCAGCAAATGCCCAGCGCCGTCAGCCCCGCGGTCCAGAGCGCAGCCCGCCGGGCCGCGACCACGCTCGTGACATCGGTGGCGACTTCCACGATGCCGATTTCTTTGCGCTCGAAATCTCGGATCGGAGCGCCGGTGATGGCGTAGGTCTTACGCTTCGCGACCACCATGTGGCGGACCGGCCGGCCGGCCGAGACCGCCGCGAGTTCATCGGCCGATAGCATGACGGTTCCGGGGGCAGTGGTATTCTGGGTAACATACTGGCCGTTGCGAGCCACTTCCACCGCAATTTCAGCGCCAAGGACGTCTCTCAGCCGGCCAAAATAGGCATTGGAGAGGGTGATGCCGGTATCCACCAAGCCGGCGAGTTTCCCGTCTTGCATGATTGGGGCAATCGCGTAGACGCCCAGGCCGGCGCGTCCTACTTCGTTGCCCGAAGTGAAGGCAGCCCGCTGTAATGCGCTCACGACCATCGGGCGGTCGATGATCGTGTCGCCAGAACTGAGGGGATCGTGCAGCCGACCCACCACCCGCCCGGTGGCATCCGTGATGACAACCACGTTCGGGCCTGCGTTCGCGGTAATGCTGGAGAAATCATGCCCGAAACGGGTGGTGATGGCGTCTCGCTCGGCAGCTTGGGTCAGCACACCCAAACCCGGATGATTGGCAACTTGCAACGCCAGGGCTGATGCGGTGCGCCGCGCCGCCTCCAAGTCGGTCAGGACGTAGCGGACCTGCTCGTCCATCGCGCTGCGGATGCGGAGCTCGCCCTCGTTGTATTGATTATAGACGCCCAAGCAGCCCAGCGTGATGCTGCAGAGCAGCACGGCGGCAAAGCCGCAGAGGCTTATTTGCACCCAAATTGGTTTGCCGACCCTGGCTGGCTTTGACATTCCTGCTCCTTAGCAACCGCCCCAGCGGGTGGTTTGCCGTCAAATAACCATGGAAAGTTGAATCGACGGTTAAGCGCGACATGTTTGGTTCGCGACCTCGTGCGGCGAAATCCGTCACAGACGCCGCCCGCTGGATCAGCCGCCCGACCTGCGCAAGGATGCCGCATGAGCTTTCATTCCCTCTATCACCATGGCTTTGCCCGGGTTGCGGCATGCACAATCCGCTCGAACCTGGCCGACCCGGCAGCCAATGCGGCGGCCGTGATCGAGTCCGCACGCGCCTGCGCGGCAGAGGGCGTGGCGGTCGCGGTGTTCCCCGAACTGTGCCTGTCGGGCTACGCGCTGGACGACCTCTTGCTGCAGGACGCGGTGCTGGATGCGACGGAGCAGGCAGTCGGCGCCGTGGCGGCGGCGAGCGCGGAGCTGTTGCCCGTCCTGCTGGTGGGGGCGCCGCTGCGGCATGCCGGGCGGCTGTATAATTGCGCGGTGGCCATCCATCGCGGCCGGGTGCTGGGCGTGGTGCCGAAGGTCCACCTGCCGAACTACCGCGAGTTCTACGAACGGCGGCAGTTCGCGTCCGGCAGCGAGGCACCCGGCGATACCATAAGCCTGGCTGGGACGGCCGTGCCGTTCGGCACCCGGCTGCTGTTTGCCGCCAGCGACCTGCCGGGCTTGGTGCTCCATGCCGAAGTTTGCGAGGACCTGTGGGTGCCCACTCCGCCCAGCAGCCAGGGTGCGCTGGCGGGCGCCACCGTGCTGGCCAATCTCTCGGCCAGCAACATCACCATCGGCAAGGCCGACACCCGCCGGCTGCTATGCCGCAGCCAGTCGGCGCGCTGCCTGGCGGCGTATGTCTACGCGGCGGCGGGGGCGGGCGAGTCAACCACCGACGTCGCTTGGGACGGCCAGGTGTCCATCTTCGAGAACGGTGAAACGCTGGCCGAAAGCGAGCGCTTCCCGCTCGGCGCGCAAACCGCAACCGCGGACATCGATCTCGACCTGTTGCGGCAGGAACGCGCGCGTGCCGGCTCGTTCGACGACAACCGCCGGCATGCCGGGTGTGGCGGGGTGTGGCGGACCATCGGCTTCCAGCTCAACCCACCCGCCACCCGGTTGGGGCTGCGCCGCCGGGTCGAGCGGTTCCCGTTCGTGCCGGCGGACCCGGCGGCGCTCGAGCGGGATTGCTACGAGGCCTACAACATCCAGGTGTCGGCCTTGGTGCAGCGGCTGCGCGCCAGCGGGATCGGGCGGGTGGTGATCGGCGTGTCCGGCGGGCTCGATTCCACCCAGGCGCTGATCGTGGCCGCCCGCGCGTTCGACCTGCTGGAGCGGCCGCGCTCGGACATCCTGGCCTTCACTCTGCCGGGGTTTGCCACCGGGGAGGCCACCCGCGGCCAGGCTTGGGCGCTGATGCGCGCGCTCGGCACCACCGCGCGCGAGTTGGATATCCGTCCGGCCGCCCGGCAGATGCTGGCCGACATCGACCACCCGTTCGCCCATGGCACGCCGCAGTATGATGTCACGTTCGAGAACGTGCAGGCCGGTCTGCGCACCGATTACTTGTTCCGTCTGGCCAACCAGCACGGTGCGCTGGTGATGGGCACGGGCGACTTGTCGGAGAACGCGCTGGGTTGGTGCACGTACGGGGTGGGCGACCAGATGTCGCACTACAACGTCAACGCCGGGGTGCCGAAGACGCTGATCCAGCACCTGATCCGCTGGGTGGTGAGCAGCGGCCAGTTCAGCCCGGCGGTGGGCGAGACCCTGACCACGATCCTGGCGACCGAAATTTCTCCCGAGTTGATACCGGTCACGCCGGGGCAGCCGCCGCAGAGCACGGAGCAGGCGATCGGGCCGTATGAGTTGCAGGACTTCAACCTGTTCTACACGTTGCGCTACGGGTTCCGGCCGTCCCGGATCGCGTTCCTGGCGCTGCAGGCCTGGGGCGACGTGGCACGCGGCGCGTGGCCGCCGGGCTTCCCCGAGGAGCGCCGCCGGCACTACACGCTGGGCGAAATCCATCGTTGGCTAGAGGTGTTTTTGCGCCGCTTCTTCGCCCTAAGCCAGTTCAAACGCTCGGCAATGCCGAACGGGCCGAAAGTGTCTGCGGGCGGGTCGTTGTCGCCGCGGGGAGATTGGCGGGCGCCGTCCGACAGCAGCGCCGCGGCTTGGCTGGCGGATTTGGCAAAGGTGCCGAAGGAGTAGTGGCTTTACCTCATTCGCCAAGCAGATGCAGCACGACCTCGCGCCGATGCGGCGCCGTGCGATGCTCCCACAGATAGATGCCCTGCCAGGTGCCCAGGGCCAATCGTCCGTCCATCACCGGCACCGAAAGCTGCGTCTGCGTCAGTGCCGCCCGGATATGCGCGGGCATGTCGTCCGGCCCCTCGGTATTGTGGCGGTAACCGACATTTTCCGGCACCAGCCAGCGGAAGAACGCTTCGAGGTCGGCCCGCACGGTCGGGTCGGCGTTCTCCTGGATCAGCAACGACGCGGAGGTATGGCGGCAGAACACCGTCAGCAGACCGGCGGCAATGCCCTGGTCCGCCACCCAGCGGGCAATGCCGTCGGTGAGCGGAACCAGGCCTTGCCCCTGGGTGCTGACCGCCAGGGTGAAGCCCGCCTGGCGCATCGCCGCTAACCCAAGGACACAGCGAGCGCCGCTGCCATGCGCCGGGCGAAAGCGGCCGGGTCACGCGGGGCCTCGCCATCCTGCACGCGGGCCAAATCGAGCAGCGTGGCCGGCGCATCGCCCAGCTCCGCTAGCTCCGCGAGGCGGCGGATCAGCGCGTGGCGCGGGTTGATCTCCAGCACTGGCATCGACGCGCCGAACGCCCGCCCGGCCCGCTTCAGCAGCCGCTGCATCTGCAGGTCCGGCCCGCCCGCCGAGGCGGCGAGCACCACCGGGCTGTCCACCAGGCGGTCGGTGGCGCGCACGTCCGACACGTCGGACTTCAGCGCCTCTTTCAGCGCCTCCACCAGCTTGGTCACGTCCGCCGGGGCTTCGGCCTCGGTCGCGAGCGGGATCTTGGACAGGTCGGCGGCGCCCTGCGTGATGGAGCGGATCGGCTTCTCGTCCAACTGCGCCATCCGCTCGGGCCAGAACGCGTCCACCTGGTCGGGCAGCAGCAACACTTCGATGCCGCGAGCCCGGAAGCCTTCCAGTTGGGGCGACTTGGCGAGCGCGTCGGCGTCGTCCCCCACCAGGACATAGACCGCTTCCTGCTCCGGCTGCATCCGCGCGACGTACTCCGCCACCGACACCCAGCCCTCCTGCGCGGAGGAGCGGAAGCGCAGCAGCGGCACCAAGTCCGCCCGGTGCTCCACGTCCTCCCACAGGCCCTCCTTCAGCACCGGGCCGAAGTTCTGCCAGAACGTGGCATAGCCGGACTTCGCCTCCTCGCTCTCGTCGCGGGCGCGGCTTTTCAGCTCGCTCAACACCCGGCCGGTCACCGCCTTGCGGATGCGGGCCAGCACCGGCGTGGTCTGCAGCATCTCGCGTGAGACGTTGAGCGGCAGGTCCTCCGTGTCCACCACGCCGGTGACGAAGCGGAGCCAAGGCGGCAGCAACTCGGCCTGGTCGGTGATAAACATGCGGCGGACATGCAGGCGCAGGCGGCTCTCGCGCGCGCCCTCCACCGCCTCGAACGGCTTGGAGCCGGGCACGAACAGCAACGCGGTGAACTCCAGCGCGCCCTCCGCCCGCCAGTGCAGCGTCGCCCAAGGCTGGTCGAAGATGTGGCCGAGATGGCGGTAGAACTCGGTATAGTTTTCTTCCGAAACCTCCGCCTTCGGCTTGCGCCACAGCGCCGTGCCTTCGTTGGCCGCCACGTCCTTTCCGTCGCGCGCCACCATGATCGGCACGGTGATGTGGTCGGCCCATTTACGGATGATCGTCTCGATCCGGTATGGCTCGAGAAACTCCTCCGCATCCGCCTTCATGTGCAGCACGATCGTGGTGCCCGCCTCGGCGCGCTCGCCCGGCGCCAGGGTGTATTCCCCCTGGCCTTCGGACGCCCACAGCCAGGCCTCGCTCGACCCGGCGGCGCGGGACGTGACCTCCACCCGGTCGGCCACCATGAAGGCGGAGTAGAACCCGACGCCGAACTGGCCGATCAGGCTGGGCCGGTCTTCGGGCTTGGCTTCGGCGAGGGATTGGCCGAACGCGCGGGTGCCGGAGCGGGCGATGGTGCCGAGGTTTTCCGCCAGCGCGGCCCGGTCCATGCCAATGCCGGGGTCGGCGATGGTCAGGGTGCGGGCGGGCTTGTCGGCGGCGATGCGGACGGCGGCCTCGGGCGGCAAGGCGAGATCGGACTGGGTGAGGGCCGCGAAGCGGCGGCGGTCGATGGCGTCGGCCGCGTTGGCGACCAGTTCGCGCAGAAAAATCTCGCGATCGGAGTAGAGCGAGTGGACGACCAAGTCGAGCAGACGCCCGACTTCGGCCCCAAAAGCATGCCGTTCCGTCGTTTCGCCCATATCGCCCCCCTGTATCTGCGTTGCGGCGGCGATATGCCGGCAGGGCCGGTGGTTTTCAAGCAGCCCGCGACCTGTCCGTCAGCCGGTGATCGCCTTCCAGTCCACGGCCGCTTCGAAAGCACTGGCGCAGCGATAGATCGTGCTCTCGTCGTAGAGCTTGCCGGTCAGCATCAGCCCGACCGGCAAGCCGTCCACGCTGCCGCAGGGCAGGCTCATCGAAGGGTGATGGGTGCAGTCGAACGGGGCGGTGTTGGGCAGGATTTCGAAGGCGCGCTGCACCACTTCGCTCACCGAGGCATCGGCGGCCGGCAGCGGCGTGGCGGTCATCGGCAAGGTTGGCATCAACAGCAGGTCGTATCGCGCCAGCGCCTCGTCGTAGGCCCGGCGCAGCTTGCGCACCAGGTTCTGCGCCTTGGCATAATAGCGGCCACGGTGATGCGTCGTCATGTGCTGGCCCAGCAGCATGGTGTTCTTGAGGCTGTCGGACAGTTCGTCCGCCCGCTCGCGCCAGCCGGAATGCGCATCCAGCAGCGACACCACGTATTGCCCCTGCCAGTTAAAGCCGAACCCATTGCCGTGCATCATCTGCATCGTGGCGCCCTCGGCGGCGATCGGCAGCCAGATCGCGTGGCCGAGACGGTGCATCGGGATGCTCACCGTCTCGACCGTGGCGCCGAGCCCGCGCAGCCGGTCCGCCGCCTCGCGCACCACGGCATCGGACGCGGCCAGGGATTGCGGATGGCTGAAGCCTTCCTCCACCACCCCGATGCGCAGGCCTCGTGCCCCCCGCCCAAGCGCCTCGCGGTACGGCTGGGGTTCGCCGCCATATTGCCGCGGATCCAGCCCATCGGGCCCGGCGATCACCTCCAGCAGCAGGGCGTTGTCCTCGACGCTCGCCGTCATCGGCCCCGTGTGGTCCAGCGTCAGCTCGATCGGCATGATGCCGGTATACGGCACCAGCCCGTGGGTCGGCTTCATGCCGTAGATGCCGCAGAACGCGGCCGGCATGCGGATAGAGCCGCCCTGGTCGCCGCCCAGCGCCATCGCCACCTCGCCCGCCGCCACCAGCGCGGCGCTGCCGGAGGAGGAGCCGCCGGCGGAAGTGCCGTGGCGGTGCGGATTGTGCACCGGGCCGCTGGAACTGGTGTGGCTGCCGGCGGAGAAGCAGAACTGCTCGCACACCGCCTTGCCCAAGATGGTACCGCCGGCGTCCAGGATGCGCTGCACCACGGTTGCGTCCATGTCGGGCATGTAGCCCTCCAGGGTGGAGGCGCCGTTCATCATCGGCACGCCGGCGACGCAGATGTTGTCCTTGATCGCCACCGTCTTGCCGGCCAGCTTGCCAGCCGCCGCGCCCTTGATCTCAGTCTTCACATACCACGCGCCGAAGCGGTTCTCCTCCCCCTCCGGCCGCCGGCCTGGCGTGCGCGGATAGGTCACGGGCGGCATCTCGTCCGCCATCCGGTCCACCAGGTTGTAGGCCGCAAAGCTGGGAAGCAGGCACTCCAGGTGCTGGGCCAGTTCGGCGTCACCCATAGTGAAGCCGAGCGCCTGGGCCGTGGCGCGCAACTGGTCCAGCGTGGGCGTCTTGACGGTGTGCGTTGTCATGGTCCGTTGCTCCCCTCAATGCATGCCGACGAACTCGTCCATCATCGCGCGGTCGCGCACGATCTCCGGCGGGATTTCCCGCGTCACCTCGCCCTTTTGCAGGATCAGGATACGGTCCGACAAAGACGAGATGAAGTTCAGGTTCTGCTCCACCAATACCACCGTCATCGCGCGCCGCTGGCGGACGGTGCGCAACGTGTCGATCATTTCTTCGATGATCGACGGCTGGATGCCCTCGGTGGGCTCGTCCAGCAGGATCAGCTTGGGCGCGGTGCACAAGCAGCGGGCGAGCGCCAGCAACTGCTGCTCCCCGCCGGACAGGGCGCCCCCGAGCCGGTCGAGCAGCCGGGTCAGCCGGGGGAAGTCCTCCAGGATGGCGCTTACCGTCCGCTTCGGGTCCGGCTGCTGCAGGCAGCCCATGCGCAGGTTGTCCGCCACCGTGAGGGTGGCGAAGATTTCGCGGCCCTGCGGCACGTAGCCAACGCCGAGCCGCGCCCGGGCGGTCGGCGCCAGCCGGGTGACGTCACGCCCGGCGACCTGCACGCTGCCGGCGGTGGCGGGCAGGTAGCCCATCAGCGTGCGCAGCAGCGTGGTCTTGCCCATGCCGTTATGGCCCAGAATGCCGACCACTTCGCCCTCGTTGGCCACCAGGTCCACACCGGCCAGGATCGGAATGCGCCCATAGCCGGAACGCAGGCCAGAGACAGCCAGAGCGGTCATGCATCGCTCCAATCGTCATGGCCGGACTTGATCCATGGCTGTCCGGCAGGGTCCTTGCGCCGCTCCGATTGAGCGTTCATAGAATACAAAAGCATGTCATGGCCGGATTTGATCCGGCCATCCACGGCGTCCCATTGCCGCTGGTCCAACGCGTAGAGCGCCAAACGGTGCGAGACCGACGCCGACATCACCAGCCGGACCGCGTGGATCCCTCCGCAGCCATTCCACGGGCCTTGCCCGCGGAACCTTTTGGCTGCTCCGCCCGTGTCAAGCACGGGCATGACGGTCATGACACGGGAGGATCATCACGCTGCCTGCTTGCCCCAGAGCGGTCACGCTGCCTGCTTGCCCCAGAGCGGTCACGCTGCCTGCTTGCCCCAGAGCGGTCACGCTGCCTGCTTGCCCCAGAGCGGTCACGCTGCCTGCTTGCCCCAGAGCGGTCACGCCGCCTGCTTGCCCCAGAGCGGTCACGCTGCCTGCTTGCCAAGGTACACGTCCCGCACCCGCTGGTCGGCCAGCACCCGGCCCACCTCGTCCTCCATCAGCACGGCGCCTTGGTTGAACACCGTCACCGTGGTGGCGATCATGCGGATGAACTGCATGTCATGCTCCACCACCACCAGCGCCTGGGTGCGGTTGATCTCACGGATCAGGTCCGCCGTCCGCTGCACCTCGGCATGGTTCATGCCGGCGGCCGGCTCGTCGAGCAGGATGAGTTGCGGCTCCTGCGCCAGCACGGTGGCGATCTCCACCCATTGCCGCTGCCCATGCGCGAGTTGGCCCACGATACGCTCGGCGATGCCCTCAAGCTGCAGCCGGGCAAGGGTTTGCTCCACCATGGCGCGCGCCTGCTTGGGAGAATGCAGCCGTGCCGCGCCGATAAAGACGTTCTCCCGCACGCTAAGCCCGTTGAACACGTTCGGCACCTGCGTCTTGATGCCCACGCCGAGCCGGGCGATCTCGTGCGGGTTGGCGCCGGTCACGTCCCGGCCGCGCAGCCGGATGCTGCCCTCGGTCGGGCGGAGCTGGCCGGTGAGCACCTTGAAGAACGTGCTCTTGCCGGCGCCGTTGGGCCCGATCAGGCAGCGCAGCTCCGACTCCCCCAGCGTGAGGTTCACCGCGGACACCGCCACGACGCCGCCGAAGCGCATGGTGACACCGCTGGCTTCCAGCAGCGGCGGGCTCACCGGCCGGTCTCGGCCACTTCGGCCATCGCCGCCGGCTTACGGCTGAACCGCACCAGCGGCAGCAACCGGTCCCGCATCACCGGCACCACCCCCTGCGGCACCAATACGACGAAGGCGACCAGCACCACGCCCAGGCCCAGGTTCGAATCCACCACGCTCTGCGACCCGGCGAGGATGATGAGATACTGGATCGCCACCGCGCCCAACATAGGACCCACCAAAGTCCCGAGCCCGCCCACCAGCACGAAAATGATCACTTGCGCCGACATGGTGAGCCCGAACACCGTCGGGCTGATGAAGCCGCCCCATACCGTGAACAGGCAGCCCGCCAGTCCGCCCACGCCGGCGGCAATCATGAAGGTGAGCAGCTTGTAGCGCCGTGGGTCATAGCCCAGCAGCATCGCACGCGTCTCGTTCTCACGAATGGCGACCACGACCCGGCCGAAGCGGCTGGCCAGAACGGCGCGCAGCAAGATGTACATCCCGATCAGCGAGCCGATGCAGGCATACCAGGTCTGCACCGGGTCGAGCGCATCGGCCGGGTCGAACGGCAGGTTCAGCGGCGGCACGCCGGGCATGCCGTTGAAGCCGCCAAGTTCCGCGCTGCCGATGCGGTATTCGCTGCCCGAGGTGGAGTTCACCAGTTCGAACAGGATCACCGAGACCGTGAGTGTGATAACGCCGATATAGGCGTCGCTGATGCGGCCATAAAACATGAAGTAGCCGAGCAGCGCCGCAAACAGCACCGGCACCAGCACGGCGAGGGCCACGGCAAAGGTGCTGTCGCCAAAGTTGATCGCGGCCACCGCATAGGCGTAGCCGCCCAGCCCCAGGAACGCCGCCTGGCCGAAGGACATGATGCCACCATAGCCCCATAGGAAGCCCTGGCTCAGCGCGTACATCGCCATCGCAGCGAACACCGTCATCTGCACCACGCCGAAGAGGTCGAGCAGCTGCGGCAGCCCAAACATGAGCAGCAGCCCGGCAATCACGACGGCGATGAAGCCTGGCCAGCTGGTCATAAGCTGCGCCTTAGGAAGCGGCCGGTGATGCCCTGCGGCAGCAGCCGGATCATCAGCACGGCGGCGGCCAGGAGCGCCACGTCGCCGATCACCGGTGTGGTCTGGAACGACACCAGTTCGTTGATGAGCCCAAACAGGCTGGAGGCCAGCCCGGTGCCGGTGATAATCGCCGGGCCGCCGCCCAGCACAGTAATGAAAGCCTTGGCAATATAGGCCGCGCCCATGCCCGGCGAAATGCCGGAGATTGGGGCCAGCACGCCGCCGGCCAGCCCGGCTAAGGCGGACCCTAAGGCGAATGCGGCCATGTATATCTTCGGCGGGGAGACGCCGAGTGCGCTGGCCATGTTCGGGTTTTGCATCGTGGCGCGCAGGATCAGCCCGAACCGTGTGGCCCGCAATAGCGTCAGCATACCGGCGAGCCCGGCGACTGCAACAACCACGATCACGACGCCATAGAGGCTCGCGCCGAAACGCCCGATGGCGAAGCCCCCCACCGGCACCGGCACGCTACGCACCACGTTGCCGAACACCGTGGTCATCAGTCCGATCAGCGCCAGGCTCACGCCCCAGGTGGCGAGCATCGTGTCGATGATGCGGCCATACAGGAAGCGGATCAGCATACGTTCCAGCACCAGGCCCACCAGCCCCACCACCAGCGGCGGCAGCACCAGCATGGCGAGCCAGATGTTCACCCCCGCCCCGTTCGCCACCACCGCGGTGTAGGCGCCCAGCATCATGAACTCGCCATGCGCCAGGTTGATGATGCGCATCATGCCGTAGATCACGCCCAACCCCAGCGTGATCAGCACCAGGGTCGCGATGCCGGTGACGACGTTGAAGGCGAGCAGCCCAGCGAGGTCCATGACGTCAGATGCTGGGGACGAACTGCTTGTTGGTGCTGGGCGTCTTCATCAAGTCACAGGCGCCCCCGGTATCAGACGGATACTGGTTCGGAAAGGTGGCAAGGATGTCCCATTTGCCGCTCTTGGGCTCGGCCAGGTAGGCGTTGCGGATAGTGTGGTGGGTCTTGGCGTCCATCGTCACCGTGCCGGACGGTCCCTCGATGGTGATGCCGCTCTCCATCGCCTCGATCACCTTGGCCTGGGCCACCGAGCCGGCTTTCTTCACGCCCTCGGCCCAGAGCATGATACCCTCGAAGGTGGCAGAGTCGAGTTCACCCAAGTCGGTGACGCCAGCGCCATACTTGGCTTGCATGCCCTTCACGAAGGCCTGGCTCGCCGGCGTGTCGATATCGTTGTACCAGCCGAAGCTAGTCACGATCCCGTCGGTGGTGGAATGGTCCATCGACGTCAATTCGTCGCCGAGGCCGAACACAGTGGACCCCATCGGGATCTTCGGCTTCATCCCCGCCGCGTCCCACTGGCGGTAAAAGCCAGAATGGTTGGCGCCGACCAGGGCAGAAAGCACGAAGTCGGGTGCCGCCTGCTGGATGCGGCTGATGGCCGACGAGAAGTTGGTGACGTCCAGCGGGAAGAAGTCGGTCTGCAGCACGCTGCCGCCGCCGTCGCGGCAGAACTTGGTCATCCACTTGGCGGTGATCTGGCCGTAATTGTAGTCGGCGGCGACGATATAGGCCTTCTTACCCCAGTTCTTGAGCGCGTAGGCGAGCACGTGCTCCACTGTCTGCGCCGGGGTGGTGCCGGTGCAGAACACGTCGCGGTCGCACACGCCGCCTTCGTATTGCGTGTTGTAGAAATACAGCATCTTGAACCGGTCCATGGTCGGGCGGATCGCCTCGCGCGAGGCCGACGTGATGCCGCCTTGGATCACATCCACCCGGTCCTTCAGCACCAATTGCTGGGCGAATTGCGAGTAGAGCTGCATGCTGGATTGCGTGTCGTAATTGATCAGCTGGATCTGGCGCCCGAGCAGCCCGCCGGCCGCGTTCAGCACGCCCACGGCATACTCCGTGGTCTGGATCATGCGGGAGCCTTCCAGCCCGATCGCACCCGAGCCGTCGAGCAGGCTGCCGAGCTTGATCGGCTCGGCGGCACGGGCATGGCGGAGAACGAACGGCGCGCTCAGGGCGCCGGCCGAAAGCATGGTGGCGAACCGGAGGGTGTCGCGCCGGGTCACACCGTCAATCGCCATAGGCAAGCTCCTTAGGGTCAGATACTGCCCGGCGAAGCTGCAAGCGGAATGCCACGATGTTTCCCGGCCCCGCGCCGCGCTCTAGCGGGCGCAATGCCCAACATCGCGCCACACCGAGGTGCGGGCGCGGTCATTCTGCTGCGAGTTCGGGGTTCTAGGCCCCCGCAACCGCCCGGCGTGCCATCACTCCGATCAGGTGCGCCCGGTACTCCGCACTCGCGTGGATGTCGCTGTTCAGCCCATCCGCGGGCGTCACGATGCCCTTAATGGCGTCCGGCGACCAGTCTGCCGCCAGCGCCTGCTCCATCTCGGTATGGCGGAACACCCCGCTCTGCGAGGCGCCGGTGATCGCCACCCGCACGCCCGCCGGGCCCTTCGCCACGAACACGCCCACCATCGCGTAGCGCGAGGCCGGGTTGCGGAACTTCTCGTAATTGCTTTTCTCGGGCACCGGGAACGCGACCGCGGTGATCAGCTCGTCCGGCTCCAGCGCGGTGGCGAACATGCCGAGGAAATACTCATCGGCCGGGATGCTGCGGCGGTCGGTCACGATGGTAGCGCCTGTGGCCAGCACCGCCGCCGGGTAGCAGGCCGAAGGGTCGTTGTTGGCCAGCGACCCTCCGATGGTGCCGCGGTGGCGCACCTGGGTGTCGCCGATCCAGGACGCCATCTTGGCCAAGCCAGGAAAGCGCCGCTGGATGTCTGCACTGGCCATGATCTCGCCATGCGTGGTCATGGCCTGGATGGTGATCGTGTCCGGCGCTGAGGCGATGCCAACCAAGCCCAGCTTGTGCAGGTCGATCAGCGCGGAGGGCCGGTTCAGCCGCTGCTTCAGCACGGGGATGAAGGTCTGGCCGCCGGCCAGCGCCTTGGCCTCCATATCGTTCTGCAGCAGCTTCACCGCGTCGGCGACGCTGCCGGGCTCGTGGAATGCGAAATCGTACATCGGCTCGCTCCGTTCTATTCCGCCGCCTGGGCCATCGGCTGCATGATCCGCTGCGCGGCATCGATCGCCTTGACGATGTTGTGGTAGCCGGTGCAGCGGCAGAGATTGCCTTCCAAGCCGTGGCGGATTTCGTCCTCGGTCATGCCCTGCGGGTGCAGCTTCACCAGGTCGATGGCGCTCATCACCATGCCCGGCGTGCAGAAGCCGCATTGCAGCGCGTGGTGCTCACGAAACATCTCCTGCATCGGGTGCAGCGTGCCGTCCGCCGCCGCCAGCCCCTCGATGGTGAGCACGTCGCTCCCGGCCGCCTGCAAAGCGAGTATGGTGCAAGCCTTCACACTGTCCCCATCCACATGCACGACGCAGGCGCCGCACTGGCTGGTATCGCAGCCGACATGGGTGCCGGTGAGACCGAGCTTCTCGCGCAGCAGCTCCACCAGCAGGGTGCGGCCCTCGACCTCGACCGTGTGCGGTGTGCCGTTCACCGTCAGGCTGACCTGGGGCATGGCGTGTCTCCCAATAAATGCGCGTGCGTTTAGCGCCAGAGTGTGGCGGCGGCGGTATACGGTCAAGATGGGGTCTATAGTCCGTCTGGCCAGGACCGACCCGGTCTCTCCGGCCAGAACGGTCACTCCCCCCGGATCAGCCGGTGCTGCTTGCGCCCGGCCGACAGCTTCAGCGCCCCACCCCGCGCATCGGCCGCGCTCACCGTCGCGGTCTCCTCCGCCACCGCGATGTCGTTCACGCGCGCCCCGCCGCCGCGAATGAGCCGCCTGGCCTCGCCCAAGCTGCCGGCCAGCCCGCTCTCCGCCAGCAGCCGGAACAGCGGGATGCCGCGTTCGAGGTCCGCCGCCGGCACGAGGTGGGTGGGAGGCACCGCCTCCGCCGCCTCCGCCGCCGCCACCCGGCCATGGGCCAGAGCGGTGCACTCGGTCGCCAGCACCCGTTTGGCCTCGTTCAGCTCCGCCCCTTGCAGCGCCGCCAGCCGGTCGATCTCCGCAAGCGGCAAATCGGTGAACAGGCGCAGGAACCGGACGACGTCGGCGTCGTCGGTGTCGCGCCAGAACTGCCAGTAGCCGTACGGGCTCAGCCGCGCGGCGGACAACCACACCGCCCCGGCGGCGGTCTTGCCCATCTTGGCACCCGACGCGGTGGTGATCAGCGGCGTGGTCAGCCCGAACACCGCCGCCGCATCGGTCCGCCGCACCAGCTCCACGCCGGCGACGATGTTGCCCCACTGGTCGGAGCCGCCGATCTGCAGCCGCACCCCGTGGCGCCGGCGCAACTCACGGAAATCGTAGGCTTGCAGAATGGAGTAGTTGAATTCGAGGAAGGTCAGCCCTTGCTCGCGCTCCAGCCGGGCGCGCACGCTTTCCGCGCTGAGCATGCGGCTGATGGAGAAATGCGGCCCCACCTCCCGCAACAGCTCGATATAGCCCAACCGGTCCAGCCACTCCGCGTTGTTCAGCATCAGCGCCTCACCGGGCCCGTCGCCGAAGCGGACGAACGGCGCGATGCAGGCGCGGATGCCCACCATGTTGGCCGCGATCTGCTCGTCCGACAGCAACTGGCGGGCCTCGTCGCGGAACGACGGGTCCCCGATCCGCGACGTGCCCCCACCCATCAGCGCCACCGGGCGATGGCCATGCTTCTGCAGCAGCCGCAGCATCATCAGCGGCATGAGGTGGCCGACATGCAGGCTGTCCGCCGTGCAGTCGAAACCGATGTAGCCCGGCACTGCGCCCGCCTCGCTCAGCCCCTCGGCGTCGGTGCATTGCTGCACGAAGCCGCGTGCGGTGGCCTCCTGGAGGAAGTCGCTGAGGGGCATGGCAAGCGTCTCGATGGGTTGGAAATGAGCCAGCCCGCTAGCACGCCGCCGTCACACTGGCTATCCGCGGCACCTATGATAGAAACGGAGCACGCGTTTCGGACCAACAGGATACGCCCAAATGGCACTCCAACTTGGCGCACTCCGCGCCGCCCTCCTCGAAGCCGGTGCTTCTGACAACTCGGCCCACAAAGCCGCCGAAGAAGTTGCCACCTACGGACGTGAGCTGTCTGACATCAAGGGCTCGCTGCGGGCGATCACCGCGACCCTGGCTATCCTGTCCAGCCTGACGTTGCTGTCGATTGGCGGCCAATTCGCGATCTGGAGCAAGCTCGGAGAGATCAGCGCGCGCCTGAGCCACTGACCAGCGAGGACGCAACGATGCAAGCACCGGACGATCTCGGCACCAGCGGACTGCGTCCGAGCGGGCCCGCAGCAGCCCCCAGCAGCACCCGCAAGACGCTGCTGTTCGCCAACGACAAGTCCAGCGGCAAGACCACCACCGCCAACGCCGTGCTGGTGAACCTGCTCGACCGCTACCCTCTGCTGATGCGCTCCGTGCAGTTGCGCGAATACGATCGCCAACCTCGCCTGGCCACCATCTTCCGCCAGGAGGACGGCTTGGCGAACGTAGCGCATCATGACGCCCGCAACGCCCAAGCGTTCGACGCCAGCCGCGAGATCGCCTACGATCCCAACGCAACCGCCTGGGACGACCTGCTCTACGCGCTCGGCGCCGGCAGCCTGGTGGTGGACCTTGGCGCCAACATGTTCGCTGATATCTGCCGCATTCTGGATGAGGAGCCACGGCCGATCTTCCCCGATGGCGGCGAGACCGTGGGAGTAGTGGTGCCGGTGACCACCGCCAGCGATTCGGTCGAATCGGCGATCTTCGCCATCCAGGCCGCCGTGAGCTGGGGTCCCCGAGTGCAGGTGTTCGCCGTCGAACAAGAGTATCTCGGCCGCTTCGCCGCCGCCGCGGGCGAGTGGCCGGCATTTCGCGACCGCATGCTGAACGCCGAGGCGCCACGGTTCCAGGCGGTGCGGATCGAGCGGCTGGGGGTGGCCGACATCGGCTCCGTGGTGTTCCAGCGCATCGACCGCCTGGTGTCCGAAGCGCGGGCCCTGCTGCAATCCACCAGCCTGCAGGGCGCCGATTACATCCGCGCCGTGCGCAAGGCGCGCGCCGAGGTGGCTTGGGGTGCCAAGACCATGGACGCGGTCCGCCCGATTGCGGATTGGTTCGCCCACTGAACAAGCCTTCCCGGCCCGCCGTCCTGCCAGACCAACCGCCCGGCACGGAGCGTTACGTTCCTCGCCTGGTGCCGCGCCAGCCCTCCGATGGACCATTGCGAATCGGTTTTCGCACCAGTTGGTTTACCGACGGCTACCATCAGTTGCTGGTGCTGTCCTGGGGCCGCTTCCTGCTGGCCGGCGCAGTGCTCTACCTGCTGCTGAACGTGCTGTTCGCCGGGCTCTACCTGCTGATGCCCAACAGCATCGACCACGCCAAGCCCGGCGGGTTCGACGACGCGTTCTTCTTCAGCATCCAAACCATGGCCACCATCGGCTACGGCGTGCTCACCCCGTCGGGCAGGTATGCCAACCTGATGGTATTGGCCGAAACGATGGTGTCGTTGGTGTTCACCGCCTTCACCACCGGCCTGACGTTCGCGCGCTTTTCCCGCCCGACCGCCAGGGTGTTGTTCAGCCGAGTGGTAACGGTATCGCCGTATGACGGGGTGCCCACCCTGTCGGTGCGGCTCTCCAACAATCGGCGCAATCAGATTCTGGAAGCCGATGTGACCTTGACTTTGCTGCGGCGGGAACTGACGCGGGAAGGCCATTCCATGCGCCGCTTCTACAACCTGGCCCTCGCGCGAGGCCACACACCGGTGTTTTCACTCTCGTTCACAGCCATGCACCCGATCGACGAGCACAGCCCGCTTTACGGCGCCACGCCGGAAAGCCTGGCCGAGATGGCGGCGGAACTGCTGGTGACCGTGACAGGGCTGGATGAGACGATGAGCCAAACCATCCATGCGCGGACCAGTTACAGTTCCGACGAAATCCTATTCGAGCATAAGTTCAAGGATATGTTCGGTTTTACTGAAAGTGGACGTCCAGTGATCGACTTCACGGTGTTCCATGAGGTGGAACCGATCCATCCGCCCAACCCTGCACAACCCGAGCGCTAATCCGCTGCCAGCGCCATCGCTTTGCGGGCCTGCGCTAGGCCAACGTAGTTTTCCAGTGCCTCGGCCACCTTGTCGGCATGGCTGGCAAACACATGGTCGGCACCGGAAAAGACCCGGTAATCCACCGAAACCCCCTTCTGCGTGTTCAGCTTGTCGACCAGCTTGCGCACCGAGGCTTCCGGCACGAGTTCGTCGATATCGCCATGCAGCATCAGGCCGCCGCACGGGCAGGGCGCCAGGAAGCCGAAATCGTAATGGCTCGCCGGCGGCGCCACGCTGATCCAGCCAGAAATCTCCGGCCGGCGCATCAAAAGCTGCATCCCCACGAAGGCACCGAACGAATAACCTGCAATCCACAAGCCCTTGGAGGCCGGGTTGACCATCTGCATCCAATCCAGCGCCGCAGCGGCATCGCTGATCTCGCCAATCCCGCCGTCATACCGCCCTTGGCTGCGCCCGACGCCTCGGAAGTTAAATCGCATCACAGAAAAGCCAAGTTTCTGGAATGACTGATACATCGTGAAGGTAATGCGATTGTTCATGGTGCCGCCGTGCAGCGGATGCGGCTGCAGCACCAGCGCGAGCGGCGCGCCGGTGTCTTTGCTATGATGATAGCGGCCTTCAAGCCGGCCGTCAGGCCCGGCGAACATCACCTCTGGCATGGTGTTCTGATAGTTCCTGCTCCCGCGGCTTGGCACAGCCCGGGAAAAAAAGCTTCACGCTGCGTGATCGCCTATCGGCAGTGCCGTGCCAAATAGACCACACCAAACCGTTCGCGG
The DNA here is from genome assembly GCA_965276785.1 of Acetobacteraceae bacterium. Lineage (GTDB taxonomy): Bacteria > Pseudomonadota > Alphaproteobacteria > Acetobacterales > Acetobacteraceae > LMUY01. Next base: position 2,887,111 of record OZ255629.1, on the reverse strand, counting down.
CGGAAATCCCGCTCCCGCGTTTCGCTCCAAACCACCAAGCACGAGCATTGCAACAGCCCGGCCAGCCCACCCTGCCCATCAGCAACTCCGACGCGGGCCTTCAACGGCGCTGCCAAGCCGATATATAGGAGGCTCATTCGCGCTTTCATAACGGAATTGACGCATGCCCCTCATGTTTTTGCGCGAACTGGTGGCCGCCTACCATCAACGTGACCCGGCAGCGCGCTCCAAGCTCGAAGTGCTGCTGTGCTATCCCGGCCTCCACGCGGTGGTGTGGCACCGACTCGCGCACAGCCTCTGGCAGCGGCGCCTGTTCCTGCTCGGACGCTTCACCTCCCATCTCGGCCGCTTCCTCACCGGCATCGAAATCCATCCCGGCGCCGTCATCGGCCGGCGGGTGGTGATCGACCATGGCATGGGCGTCGTGGTCGGCGAAACGGCCGTCATCGGCGATGACGCCTACCTCTACCACGGCGTCACCCTCGGCACGACCAGCGCAGACAAGGGCAAGCGCCACCCGACCGTGGGCAAAAACGTGATCATCGGCGCCGGCGCCAAGGTGCTGGGCAATCTCACCGTCGGCGACGGCGCCCGTATCGGCGCCAATGCGGTCGTGGTCGGCGACGTGCAGCCCGGCCAGACCGTGGTGGGCATTCCGGCCCGCCCCGTCGAGCGCAACCGCGCCAAGCCCGCCCCGCCGCCGGCGTTCCTCGCCTACGGCACCCCCTGCGATGGCTCGCCCGACCCGCTGATGTGCCAAATCGAGGTGTTGCGGTCGGAACTGCTGGCCCTGGAGGCCCGCGTGACAGATATGACGCGGCGCCGGGCCTCCGCCGCCCCGGAGCAGGCGGGGGAGTAGCGCCCTGACCTACCTGGACGCCAACGCCACCCAGCCGCTGCGGCCGCAGGCACGTACAGCGATGCTGGCGGCGCTCGACCTCTGCGGCAACCCGGCCTCGGTGCATGCCGCCGGACGCGCGGCTCGGCGCGTGCTGGAAGACGCGCGCGACGCCATCGCCGCCCGGTTCGGCGCCCATAGCGTCGTCTTCACCTCCGGCGGCACCGAGGCGGACGCGGCCGCGATCCACGCCCTCGGCCATGGCCGCCGCCTGCTGATCGGCGCCACCGAGCACGACGCCGTCCGTGCCGCCCGCGCCGACGCCCAGACCGTGCCAGTCGATGCCGATGGGGTGATGGACCTGGCCGCCCTGAGGCACGCTCTGGCGGACGGACCTCCAGCATTGGTGTGCCTGATGCTCGCCAACAACGAGACCGGCACAATCCAGCCCATCCCCGAGGCCGCCAGCGTGTGCCGCGCGCACGCCGCCCGCCTGCACGTGGATGCCGTGCAAGCCGCCGGCCGCATGGACGTCGACCTGGGGGCGCTCGGCGCCGACAGCCTGGCCATTTCCTCCCACAAGCTCGGCGGCCCCGCCGGTGCCGGCGCGCTGTTGCTGGCAGGTGAGCCGGACGGCCCGGCGCTGCTCCCGGGTGGCGGCCAGGAGCGCGGCCGCCGCGGCGGCACGCCCCCGGTCGCCGCCATCGCCGGGTTCGCCGCCGCGGCCACCGCTCCTTTGGCGGACCTGCACCCGCTCCGCCAAGCCGTGGAAGCCGCGGTTGCGGCCGAGGGCGGTGTCGTGCTCGGCGGCGCCAACCGGCTCTCCAACACCGTCTGCGCCGCTCTGCCCGGTGTGGCAGCGCTGACCCAGCTCATCGCGCTCGACCTCGCCGGAGTCGCAGTCTCCGCCGGGTCCGCCTGCTCCTCGGGCAAGGTTGCCCGCAGCCACGTCCTCGCCGCGATGGGGCTCGGCACCATGGCGGCCGAAGCCATCCGCATCTCCCTGCCTTGGGACGCAACCGCGGCCGGTGTGGCCCATTTCGCCGCCGCCTACGCCGCCATGAGCCGAAGCGCATCCCGCCGGAAGGCAGCTTGATGGACCCCGTCTATCTCGATAACCAGGCCACCACCCCCTGCGACCCGCGCGTTGTCGCCGCCATGCTGCCGTTCTTCACCCAGCGGTTCGGCAACGCCCACAGCGCCGAGCACGCCATGGGCCACGACGCCGAAGCTGCCGTGGAAGCCGCCCGCGCCCAAGTGGCCGACCTGATCGGCGCCGAACCGCGCGAGGTAGTCTTCACCTCGGGCGCCACCGAGGCCAACAATCTCGCCATCAAGGGCGCTGCCCGCTTCGCCGCCGCCCAAGGCTCAGAGCGACGCCGGGTCATCACCGTGGCGACCGAGCACAAATGCGTGCTGGAAAGCGTGGCCGACCTCCGCGCCGAAGGCTTCGACCCGGTCTTCCTCCCCGTCAGCGCCGATGGGCTCGCCGACCCGGCGGCGTTGCGGGCGGCTTTGGCCGAACCCACCGTGCTGGTCAGCGTGATGGCCGCCAACAACGAGACCGGCGTGTTGCAAAACCTGGCCGGCCTGGCGCAGCTGGCTCACGACGCCGGCGCGCTGTTCCACACCGACGCGGCGCAGGCGCTGGGCAAGGTGCCGTTCGGCGTCGCGGGCATCGACCTGGCATCGTTCAGCGCCCACAAGGTCTACGGCCCCAAGGGCGTCGGCGCGCTCTACGTCCGCCGCCGCCCGCGCGCCCGGTTGCTTCCGTTGTTCTCCGGCGGCGGCCAGGAGCGCGGCCTGCGCTCCGGCACGCTGCCCACCCCGCTCGCGGTCGGCTTCGGCGAGGCCTGCCGCATCGCCGCCGCCGAAATGGTGCCCGAAGCCGCCCGCCTCACCGCCTTGCGCGACCGCCTGCTCGACGGCCTGGCCGACCGGCTGCCCGGCTTGCGCGTGAACGGCACGCTCGCGCACCGGCTCCCCGGCAACCTCAACATCACCCTGCCGCACGCCTCTGCGCTGGACGTGATGCGCGCCACCCCCGCGCTCTGCGTCTCCACCGGCTCCGCCTGCTCCTCGGCCGAGGTCGCCCCCTCCTACGTGCTCGCCGCGATGGGGCTAAGCCCGGCCCAAGCGGCACGGAGCTTGCGCGTGGGCCTCGGACGCTTTACCTCCGCCGCCGATGTGGACTTCGCCATCCGGGCGCTGTCCCTCGCCGCCGCAGACTTCGAGGTTTCGCCCCACCATGCCTAAGATGACGTTCATCGAGCGCAACGGCACGCCCCGTGAAGTGAGCGCCCCGCTTGGTCTCTCCGTGCTGGAGGTGGCGCATAAGCACGGCGTGGACATCGAGGGCGCCTGCGAGGGCTCGCTGGCATGCTCCACCTGCCACGTCATCGTCGACCCGGCATGGTTCACCAAGCTGGTCCCGCCCACCGAGGACGAAGAGGACATGCTGGACCTCGCCTTCGGCCTGGAAAAGACCTCCCGGCTCGGCTGCCAACTGGTGATCACCGAGGCGCTGGACGGCCTGGTGGTGCGCCTGCCGGCGGGCACCCGGAACGCCCAAGGATAAATGGAGGGGTAATGGCGATGCGTATCCTCGCCGCAATGTCCGGCGGGGTGGACAGCAGCGTCACCGCCGCCCTGCTCGCCGAAGCTGGTCACGAAGTGATCGGCGCCACCTTGCAGCTCTACGACCAGGGCGCCGCAGCCGGGCGCAAGGGCGCTTGCTGTGCTGGCCGCGACATCGAGGACGCCCGCCGTGTTGCGGATCGCTTGGGCATCCCGCACTACGTGATCGACGCCGAGGCGCGGTTCCGCACCGCGGTGATCGAGGACTTTGCCGACAGCTACGCCGCCGGCCGCACCCCCGTGCCCTGCGTGCGCTGCAACCAGACGGTGAAATTCACCGACCTGATGCAGCTCGCAACCGACCTGGGCTGCGACGCGATGGCGACCGGCCATTACGTCCGCCGGGTGGACGGTCCGGACGGCCCGGAATTGCACCGCGCGGCAGACTTGGCGCGCGACCAGAGCTGGTTCCTGTTCGCCACCACCCGCGCGCAGTTGGCAAGGACGCTATTCCCGCTAGGCGATTTCCCCACCAAGGCCGCCGTCCGCGCCGAGGCCGCCCGGCACGGCTTGGCGGTGGCGGACAAGCTGGACAGCCAGGACATCTGCTTTGTTCCCTCCGGCCGCTATGATGCCCTAGTCGCGCGGTTGCGGCCCGAGGCGGCGCTGGCGGGCGAGATCGTTTCCGCTGCTGGCACGGTGCTAGGTCGGCACGACGGCATCGCTCGCTACACGGTGGGGCAGGGCAGGCGTCTTGGCGATGCCGCCGTGGTGGCGGGCGAGCGGCAGGTGGTGGTGGCGCTGGACGGGCCGCGTCGCCGGGTCGTGGTCGGGCCGCGCGGAGGTGGCACGCGCTCGCTTCGCGTGTCAGAGGTCAACTGGTTGATCGACCCGCCCGAGGTGGTGCGCTGCACAGTCAAGCTACGGTCCCGCGACGAACTGCGGCCGGCGAGCGTCATGACGGATGGAGCCGTCTTGCTAGACGAGCCCGCGCTACCTGCACCGGGGCAGCCCTGCGTGTTCTACCTGGGGGAGCGAGTGTTGGGTGGCGGGTTCATTCACTGACCGTGCCCGCAAGCTCGCTGCCTCGTCCTGCCAGGGCTTGACCCACGGCTGTCCGGTTCGTAGAAATTGGGAGAATACAGTGCCTTACCGTCATGCCCGGACTTGGTCCGAGCATCCACGGCGTCCCAGCATCACCGGCGCAACCCGTTGGGAGCCAGTCCTCGCCAAGAACCGAACGACGTCATCAGCCAGACCGCGTGGATGCCCGTGTCAAGCACGGGCATGACAATGAAGCTTACTTTCTCGTCGGCAGTAACGGGAGCCGGACAGCCCTGGGCTTGACCCTGGCATCTACCGGGTGCGGCAGATGGCGTACGACGTCGTCCGGCATCCCAATCACCCCATTTCCGACCAACATCACGCACGACGGCGGGGTCAAAGAACAGACAGACAGACGGTTCGGGTGAGTGAGGCGCTAACCCGCCCGTTCCATCAGCATCTGCTTGATCTCCCCGATCGCCTTGGCCGGGTTCAGCCCCTTCGGGCAGGTTTTCGTGCAGTTCATAATCGTCCGGCAGGCATACAGCTTGAACGGATCTTCCAACGCATCCAGCCGCTGGCCGGTATACTCATCGCGGCTATCCGCAATCCAGCGATACGCCGCGAGCAGCGTCGCCGGCCCGAGATAACGGTCCCCGTTCCACCAATAGGATGGGCAGGAGGTGGTGCAGCAGAAGCACAGGATGCACTCCCACATCCCGTCCAGCTTGTGCCGCTCGGCCACGCTCTGGCGGCGCTCGCCATCGGGCGGGGGCGGTGTGTCGGATTTCAGCCACGGCTCCACCGAACGCAGCTGCGCATAGGCCAGCGACAAGTCCGGCACCAAGTCCTTCACCACGGACATGTGGGGCAGCGGGTAAATCTTGACCGCGCCCGTAACGTCCTCGACCGGCTTGAGGCAAGCCAGCGTGTTGGTCCCGTCGATGTTCATGGCGCAAGAGCCGCAAATGCCCTCGCGACAGGAACGGCGGAACGTGAGCGTCGGGTCGACGTCGTTCTTGATGTGGATCAACGCGTCCAGCACCATCGGGCCGATCTTCTCGAGATCAATCTCGTAGGTGTCCAGCCGCGGGTTGTCCCCGATGTCGGGGTCCCAACGGTAGATCTTGAACTCGCGCAGCTTTGCGGCCCCGGGCGCTGCTTTCCATACGCGGCCCGGCGCCACGCGGCTGTTCTTTGGAAGGGTGAGCTCAACCATCTTCTGTTCTCTCGTATAGCCCGGTTAAGGCGCTTTGACCGATGCCGTGAAATCAGACCATTGCTCGACGCGGAAGGCGCGGATGTCGCGAACGCTGGCTGCAAACCAAGACTGTCGCTTCAGGGCTTGTATCGCATCAAAGAGGTTGCTCAGGTCTTCTTTATTGGTAATGTAGAGGCTGCCTTGTGCCCAATCAAAGTCAAACGCCGCAAGAACCTGCCTGATGTCGAGATAGGCTTGAGAAACCCCCTTAGGATGGCTCTTCCTGGTCTCGACAGTGTCCAAGTCGAACGCGATGGCGAACATCAGGCCTCAAAAGGATCTTTTAGAACGTCATCAAGCTTGTAATCTGCCTCTTCGCCATTCTCCACCCGACGCACTTTGACCCAACGTTCGCCCAGGTCATCAAGTCGCCCCAGACTAACCACCTCATAAACCGGCCCAAGCGGCCCAAACCGCCTGAATTGTCCAAGAACTTGCGTCTGGGTGGCTACGTGATCCATTGCATCTCACCTTAATACACCCGCTTCTTCGGCGGAAACACGCTCACCTCGTTGGTCAACGTCTGCATCCGCACCGGGCGGTAGCTCAGCGCCACGTCGCCCCGCTCGTCCAAATGGCTAATCGTGTGCTTCATCCACTCGGCGTCATCGCGCTCGGGGAAGTCGTCATGCGCATGCGCCCCGCGGCTCTCCTGCCGGTTCTCGGCACTCACCATCGTCGTCATCGCGTTGGCCATCAAGTTGTCCAACTCCAGCGCCTCCACCAGATCGCTGTTCCAAATCATCGATCGGTCGGTCACGGCCACGTCGTCCTGACTGGTCCAGATAGTCTTCATCTTGGACACGCCCTGCTTCAAGCTGTCGCTGGAGCGGAACACCGCCGCATGCCCCTGCATCGCGCGCTGCATCTCTTGCCGCACGTCCGCAACCTTGGTGGCGCCATGGCTGTGGCGCTTGCGGTCCAGCCGGTCCAACCCAAACTCGCCGGCGCGGGCGGGCAGGGGCGCTTGTGATGCGCCGGGCTTGAGGATTTCCGTCGCCCGATGCGCCGCGGCGCGGCCGAACACCACCAGGTCGAGCAGCGAGTTCGTGCCAAGACGGTTGGCGCCGTGCACCGACACGCAAGCCGCCTCGCCCACCGCCATCAGGCCGGGCACCACCGCTTCCGAGTCGGCTGCAGTCGGCCGCAGCACCTCGGTGCGGTAGTTCGTCGGAACACCGCCCATGTTGTAGTGCACTGTCGGCAACACAGGGATCGGCTCGCGGGTCACGTCCACGCCGGCGAACACCTTGGCCGTCTCCGAAATGCCCGGCAGCCGTTCGTTCAGCAGCTCCGCCCCTAAGTGCTCGATATGCAGGTGGATGTGGTCCTTGTTCGGCCCCACGCCGCGGCCCTCGTTGATCTCGATGGTCATCGAGCGGCTCACCACGTCGCGGCTGGCCAAATCCTTGGCAGTCGGCGCATAGCGCTCCATGAACCGTTCGCCATTGCCGTTGGTGAGGTAGCCGCCTTCGCCGCGCACCCCCTCGGTGATCAGGCAGCCGGCGGGGAAAATGCCGGTCGGATGGAACTGCACGAACTCCATGTCCTGCGTTGGCAGCCCGGCGCGCATCACCATGCCGCCGCCATCCCCGGTGCAGGTATGCGCCGAGGTGCAGGACAGATAGGCTCGGCCATAGCCGCCCGTCGCCAAGACCGTGCTCTGGGCGCGGAAGCGGTGAATGCTGCCATCCTCCAGGCACCAGGCAATCACGCCGCGGCAGGCGCCTTCCTCGTCCATGATCAGGTCAAGGGCGAGATATTCGACGAAAAACTCCACCTCATGCTTCAGCGACTGTTGATACAGCGTGTGCAGGATGGCGTGCCCGGTGCGGTCCGCGGCGGCGCAGGCGCGGTTGGCCGGTGTCTTGCCGTATTCCTGCATATGACCGCCGAACGGGCGCTGGTAGATGCGGCCGTCCTCGGTGCGGGAAAACGGCACCCCGAAATGCTCCAGCTCATAGATCGCCGGCACCGCCTCGCGGCACATATACTCGATGCTGTCCTGGTCGCCCAGCCAATCCGACCCCTTCACCGTGTCGTACATGTGCCAACGCCAGTCGTCCTCGCCCATATTGCCCAGGGCCGCGCCGATGCCGCCTTGCGCCGCCACGGTATGCGAGCGGGTAGGGAAGACTTTGGTAATGCAGGCGGTCTTGAACCCGGCCGCCCCCATGCCCAGCGTCGCCCGCAGCCCCGCCCCGCCAGCGCCCACCACCAGCACGTCATAGGTGTGGTCGATGATCTGGTAGGCGCCGGTCGATGGCTTGGAAATCGCGTTCATGCTTCGAACACCTAGAAACGCATCAGGCCACAAAGGCCATCCGCAAGATTGATACTGCGCAGAGCAGGGCGAGTAATACGGCGACCGCTTTGTTCAGCAGGATAGCGGCCGCAGCCCACTTTTCGCCGTCGATATAGTCTTCCATGATCACCTGCACACCGAGTTGCATGTGATGAAAGGTCATTACCACGGTCGCCAACATCAGCGTGGTGTTCACCGGATTGGCCATGAACCGGTGAACCCGCACCTGCGGCGCCCCCAGCAAGTGCAGCACCGCATACACGAACCACACCGTGAGCGGCACCAGCGCGATGCCCGTCACCCGCTCGACCCACCAGTGGTGTAGGCCCGACTTCGCCGCCCCCATCCCCCGTGCGCGCCCGAGCGGGGAACGCATCACCTGCACCGGCACCTGGCCTTTGTTCAGTTCCGACATGCTGCCCTCACCACACGATCAGCCCGACGGCCCAGATCAGCACCGTGAGCACGGCGGTGGCGATCACGGCCGCCCACCCGCTGGCGTAGACCTGAGGCAAGTCCCAGCCATAGCCCGCGTCCCAGGCAAGATGCCGCAAACCGCCGACGAAATGGTAAACCAGCGCCACCGTCCAGCCGAACAGCAGGATGATGCCGACCGGCGACCCCATGAAGCCCTGCATCGCCGCATAACCCCCCGGCGACCCGGCAGATGCAACCAGCCACCACACCATCAACAAGGTGCCGACTGAGGTCGCGATCCCGCTCAATCGGTTCATGATCGACAGAACCGAGGTAAGTTGCGGCTTATACACCTGCAGATGGGGTGAAAGCGGCCGCCGAACCGTGCCACCATCCGAGCGATGGCCGATCATCAACGCGTCACGGACGTCTTTCATGTCTAACTCCGGAGGGCGGCACGCCTCTGCCGCACTGCACAACAGCGCCTAGTCACGCAGGTGGGGAGGGTCAACGACGCCGCAATAGTGGCCGCCTGCTCGTGAGTATCCCAACGATGATCAACGTCGCGTCGTCACCGTGCCGGCTTCGTTCATGATTCGCAACGGCGGCGGCGATGGTCGCGGCGGCAACGGCCGTGCCGGCGTGTCTCGTGGCGTCGAGCTCACGTGAGGGGGCGTCTGCTTGGGTGCGGAATTATTCGAAGATGGCATGAGCAAACGTCCAAAGTTGCGAAATCGACACGCTCTGCGGTGCTTCCCGATGCACCGCGATCAGCACAAAGCTTAGTGCAGCCAAGGCAATAGCCCGAAACAAATTCCGAAACACGCCTTCCTGCCAGCCACGCAGATAGCTATCGAGCTGGTCGATCAGGGTATTGATCAAGTAGGCGATCCCGCCGACAACCAGCGTCGTGGGAGCGGCAAGGATCACCATGCTGCGCAGGATCTTGTCTTTACGATCGATCTCGCCCGCGTAGATTTTCTCCATCAGTTGGCTCAGATAGGCGACATCCCGCTCTGGCAGCGCCTCCACCTCCGCCACCAAGGCCGGGTCGAGGTTTGGCTGTTCCTGCTGGGCAGCCGCTTGTCTCGCCACTGGACGCAGGCAGTGCGCTTCACCCCTGGCTTCAAGCCGCCTGCGTCAGCAGCTTGCGCGCCACCAGCGCCTCGGCGATCTGCACCGCGTTCAGCGCCGCACCCTTGCGCAGATTGTCCGACACGCACCAGAACGACAGCCCGTACGGCACCGTCGGGTCGCGCCGGAGTCGGCTGACGAACACCTCGTCCTCTCCCGCGCAATCCAGCGGGGTGGCGTAGCCGCCATCGTCCCGGCTATCCACCACCGTCACCCCCGGAGCCGCCCGCAACGCCGCCCGCGCATCCGCCGCCGTCACCGGGCGCTCGAACTCCACGGTCACCGCCTCGGAATGGCCGACGAACACCGGCACCCGCACGCAGGTCGCCACCAGCTTGATGTCCGGGTCGAGGATCTTACGGGTCTCGACCATCATCTTCCACTCCTCCTTGGTCGAGCCGTCGTCCATGAAGCGATCGATATGGGGAATGCAGTTATAGGCGATGGTCTTGGTGAACTCCTGCGGCGTCACCGGGTCGTTCACGAAGGTGGCGCGGCTCTGCGACCATAGCTCGTCCATGCCCGATTTCCCGGCCCCGGACACGGATTGGTAGGTCGCCACCACGACCCGCCGTACGCGGAACTTGTCGTGCAACGGCTTCAGCGCCACCACGAGTTGGATGGTGGAGCAGTTCGGCACGGCGATGATCCCCCGCCGCACCCGGCTCAGCGCCTCCGGGTTCACCTCCGGCACCACCAGCGGCACATCCGGCTCCATGCGGAACTGGCTGGTATTATCGATCACGATGCAGCCCGCCTCCGCCGCCCGCGGCGCGTGAACCGCCGAAACCGCAGCCCCCGGGCTGAACAACCCAATGTCCCAGCCATGGAAATCGAAGGCATCGAGCGACTGGACCTTCAACACGTCCTTCTCGCCGAACGACACCTCCTGCCCCACCGAGCGGCCAGACGCGATGGCGGCCACCCGGGTGACGGGAAACTTGCGCTCGGCGAGGGTCTTCAGCATCTCCCGCCCCACTGCACCGGTGGCACCCACAACCGCGACGCTATAACCCATCGAACCCGTCCCTTATCGGCCATAAGCAGCCCGCACCGCCGCACTCTACGGCGGCCCGCACCGGTTACAAGCGCGGGCTTGGCTGACCTGCCATGATCGCTCGTTGCCGCGCTGGGCGAAGCCGGTTATGGCACGCCCGCGGCCATCCCGGCGTTTGCGGCCGCAAAGGGGACCGGATAGGGCATGGCGGTGATCAAACGGTTGCGCACGGGGTTGCTCCTGGCCCTGTGCGGGTTGCTCCCCGGCTGCGACGCCGCCACCAGCGTGAAGAACGAGTTTTTCGGCGGCGGCGTCAGCGTTGGGGGCAATACCCCGCGACCCATTCGCGGCTTCATCGGCGGCGTCGTGGCGGACGAGCCGAATGCCGCCATCGCCGGCCGCGACGTGCTGGCGCTGGGCGGCACGGCGGCCGACGCCGCGGTCGCCGTGGGTTTCACCCTGGCCGTCACCTATCCGTCCCGCGCCAGCCTCGGTGCGGGCGGCGCCTGCCTCGCCTATAGCCCGGCGCAGACCGGGGCGGGCGAGGGCGTGCCGGAGGCCATCCTGTTCATGCCGGTCGCCCCCAAGACCCTGCTGCCGCAAACCGACCGGCCGGCCGCCGTGCCGATGCTGGCGCGCGGCCTGTTCGCGCTGCATGCCCGCTATGGCCGCCGCCCGTTCGAGACCCTGGTCGCCCCCGCCGAGCAGTCCGCCCGCTTCGGCGTCGCCGTCTCCCGCGCCCTGGTGCGGGACCTGCAGGCGGTGGCCGGCCCGTTATTGGCCGATCCGAGTGCGCGCGCCGTGTTCGCCCCCGGCGGCACTCCGCTGACCGAGGGCGCCACGCTGATCCAGCCCGATCTCGGCGCCTCCCTGGCCCAACTTCGCGTCGCCGGCGTGGGCGACCTCTACCAAGGCATCCTCGGCCAGAAATTCATCACCGCGGCCGACCGGGCCGGCGGCGGGATGCTCGACTCAGACCTACGCGGAGCGCTGCCCAAGACGGTCCCGCCCGTGATCGTGCCCGGCGCCGGGCATGACCGGGTCGCCTTCCTGCCGCCCCCGGCCGATGGCGGCTTGGCCGCCGCCGCAGCCTGGGAAGCCCTGCGCGCCAGGCCCAACGACGCCGGCGCGGCCAACGCCCGAGCCCTCGCGGTCGCGGCCCGCTGGCGCGCTGGGGGCGTCGACGTCGCCACCCTGCTCGCCGACGCCACCCCGACCGGCGTGGCAACCTTGCCGCCACTGCCGGCCTCCACCAGCTTTGCCACGCTGGACCGGGATGGCGACGCGGTCGTCTGTGCCGTGACCATGGACAACCTCTTCGGCACCGGCCGGGTCGCGCCGGGAACCGGGGTGGTGCTGGCTGCATCACCAGCGGCGGTGCCGCCGCCGTTGCTTGCGGCCGCCATCGAGTGGAACGCCAACATCCGCGCTTTCCGCGCCGAGGTGGGCGGCAGCGGGCAAGAAGGCGCCCCGGTCGCCGTGGCGGCGGCGCTGGAGAACGCGGTCCGCAGCGGCCAGGCCATGCCGGCGCCCGTGCCGGAGCCAGGCCGCGCCAACGTGATCGACTGCGCCCGCTACCTGCCCGGCGCCGCGGGGCGCTGCACCTGGGCGGTGGACCCGCGTAGTTTTGGCCTAGCCCAAGGCAGCAGTTGAATTGCTGAAACGGGGGGCGAAGCCCGGGCTGAAAATCGGCCGTAACGCGGGAGTACCGCCGTTCCGGGTGATGGACATGATCGCCGCCGCCAACGCGCGCGAGGCGTCCCGCGCCGCCTCCGTCCCGCACACCATCCGCATGGAGGTGGGCCAGCCCGGCACCGGCGCGCCCGCCGTGGCGATTGCGGCCGCGCAGCGTGCGCTCGCGGCGGGAGGCGCGCTCGGCTACACTGAAGCGTTCGGCCGCCCCTCCCTGCGCGCCCGCATCGCCGAGCATGGCCGCACCTGGTATGGCGCCGCCATCCCCCCGGCGCGCATCGCCGTCACCATGGGGGCGTCCGCCGCCTTCTCCCTGGTGTTCCAAGCCGCCTTCGACCCGGGCGACCGCATCGCCATGGCCGCTCCCTACTACCCGCCGTATCGCAACATCGCCGCCGCCCTCGGCCTGCTGCCGGTGGTGCTGGCCGCCGGACCCCAATCCCGCTACCAGCCCACCGTCGCCATGCTGGAGCGGCTCGACCCGCCACCGGACGGCCTCATCGTGGCTTCCCCCAGCAACCCCGCCGGCACCATGCTGCATGAGGCCGAACTCGCGGCTTTGGCCCGGTGGTGCGACGCAAACGGCGTCCGTCTGATCAGCGACGAGATCTACCATGGCCTGCAATACGGCGCCGCCCTCGCCACTGCGGCCGCGTTCAGCCCCAGCGCCGTGGTGGTGAACAGCTTCTCCAAATACTTCTCCATGACCGGCTGGCGGGTCGGCTGGGCCGTGCTGCCGGAGGACCTGGTGCGGCCGGTGGAGTGTCTGGCGCAAAACCTGTTCATCTCCGCCCCGCACATCTCCCAGATCGCCGCCGAAGCTGCGTTCGACGGCCACGACGAGTTGCAGGCCAACGTGGCGCGCTATCGCCGCTCGCGGGACGTGCTGCTCGCCGAGCTGCCCGGCGCCGGGTTCGACCGCCTGTCCGCCGCCGAGGGCGCGTTCTACCTCTATGCCGACGTTTCCGCCCGCACCGACGACAGCGAGGCGTTCTGCGTCCGCATGCTCGCCGAGGCGGGCATCGCCGCCGCGGCCGGCGTGGATTTCGACGCCGAGCGCGGCCACGGCGCCGTGCGTTTCAGCTACTGCGGCCCCGAGCCCGATATCGCCGAAGCCATCGCCCGCCTGCGCCGCTTCCAGTAACGCGCCTGTTCTCTTCCGGACTATGGCGTGCATCGTGCATGACCAGGGAGACAAGCAAACCCGGGAGGCCTGCGCTGACCAAGCCCGCCATGCTGGCACGCAAAAGCGTCCAAGACATTCTCCGCAGCGGCGAGGGCGGAGGTCAACAGCTGCAGAAGACCCTCGGCGCCGTCAGCATCACCGCCATCGGCATCGGCGCCGTGATCGGCGCAGGCATCTTCGTGCTGACCGGCACGGCGGCCGCGCGCTACGCCGGCCCGGCGGTGATGATATCGTTCGTCCTGGCCGGCATCGCCTGCGCCTTCGTCGCCCTCTGCTACGCCGAACTCGCCGCCATGATCCCGGTCAGCGGCAGCACCTACAGCTACACCTACGCCACCCTCGGCGAGATTTTCGCCTGGATCATCGGCTGGGACCTGCTGCTGGAATACGCCATGGGGGCGGCCACCGTCGCGGTGGGATGGTCCGGCTACGCGGCCAGCCTGCTGCGGACGCTCGGCCTCGCGCTGCCCCCTGCCTGGACCGGGCCGCCGGGAGCCGCACCCGGCAACATCATGAATGCTCCGGCGGCGCTGATCGTGATCGTCCTGACCGCCCTGCTGGTGTTGGGCACCCGGGAGTCCGCCCGGGTCAACAACGTGATGGTGGCGGTCAAGCTCACCGTCGTGGCGGCCTTCATCGCCGTTGGCGCCTTCTACGTCAAAAGCGGCCATTGGCAGCCATTCATCCCCAGCAACAAGGGCGGCTTCGGTGAGTTCGGCTGGAGCGGCGTGTTGCGCGGCTCCTCGGTGGTGTTCTTCGCCTATCTGGGGTTCGACGCCGTTTCCACCGCGGCGCAGGAAGCCAAGTCGCCGCAGCGCGACATGCCGCGGGGCATCCTGGCCTCGCTCGTCATTTGCACCGTGCTCTACGTTGCCGTGGCCGCCGTGCTCACCGGGCTGCTGCCCTACACCGAGCTCAACGTGCCCGACCCGATCGGCAAGGCGGTCACAGCGGTGGGGCTTGGCTGGTTCGCCGTGCTGGTCGATTTCGGCGCGCTCACCGGGCTGACCACCGTGATCCTGGTGGGGCTATACGGCCAAAGCCGGATTGCCTACGCGATCGGCCGGGACGGGCTGCTGCCGCCGATGTTCGCCCGGCTGCACCCGCGATGGAACACGCCCTACGTCATGCAGATCCTCAACGGCGCCGTGGTGGCCGTCGTCGCCGCCCTTACCCCCATCCAGGTGCTGAGCGAGTTGGTGAGCGTCGGCACGTTGCTGGCGTTCATGCTGGTGTGCGGCGCGGTGCTCTACCTCCGCCGGGTGGAGCGGGGCACGGCGCGGCCGTTCCGGGTGCCGGGCATTCCGTGGGTGCCGCTGCTGGGCATCCTCTCCTGTCTGGCCCTGACCGCTGGCCTGCCGCTCGTCACTTTGCTGCGCCTGGCAGTGTGGCAATTGCTCGGGATCGGGGTTTACCTCTGGTATGGCCGGCGCCATTCGGTGATGCGCCGATAACGGAGGATGGGCTGCCCTCCGCAGCCCATCACCCGCCAAGCTCAGACCCTTCTCCTTGAAACTCCCCCATGCCCGGCTGCTATCTTCCCGCCCATGGACGCCACCGCCCCCTTCGATGCCGACGCCGTGCTCGCCGAGGCCACCACCCTCACCCTGGGGGCGATGCGCGTGGTCTCGTGCATGATGCACATCGAGCAGAAGCTCGCCCAGGCCGCGGCCGCTTGGCTGCCCGAAGCGGGCAGCACCCCGGCCTCCCTCGCCGAGGCCGCCGCAACCGGCCAAGCCATCGACGACACCACCGCCGCGATGGCCCAAGCCGTGCCCCACACCAACACCCTAGCCCGCGCGCTGGACCAGCTCTCCCGCTCCCTGCGCCGCACCATCGCCCTCAAGCAGCGCATCCAGGCCGGCTGGCCCCGCGCCCGTACCGCCGACGACCGCCCGGCCATGCTCCGCCGCCAGGTCGCCCGCGGCGTCACCAGCCGAATTCGCGACGCCGCCGATAGCGAGGCCGCCGAACGCCTGTTCGACGACCTCTACGAGCGCCTGGACGACCCCGCTCTGGCCGACGACCTGCAATCCCTGCCCGTCGAGGAGGTCGTGCGCCGCATCTGCCGCGACCTCGGCCTGGTCACCGCCGCCCTCCCAAGGCTCGCCGCCCAACCGCCTTACGCCGCCCCCCGCCCGCCCGTCCCGCCAGAGAATCGGGGTAAGCGCTCGCCACGGATCCCGGCGGCCACGCGCACCCAGCGGAGCCCCAGCCGGTGATGCGTTCTTTGCGCTGAGTCGTCCGCAGGCTTACCCTGCTGCATGACCGCCCAACCTCGCCCAACCCGGCGCGACCTGCTGAGCCTGATCGGCGCCGCAGCCGGCGGTTCGGCCATGTACATGGCCATGGCCGCCCTCGGCCACGCCGCCGAATCGAACTACGCCGGCCCAATCGCCCTAAGCGGCGCCCCCGCCGGCGCCAGCGTGCTGGTCTTGGGCGCTGGCGTCGCGGGCATGGTCGCGACGCGGGAACTCCGCCGCGCCGGCTACCAGGTCGAGTTGCTGGAATACAACCAGCGCGCCGGCGGCCGCACCTGGACCCTGCGCGGCGGCGACCGCTACACCGAGCTGGGCGGTGCGGTGCAGGACTGCGGCTTCGACGACGGGCTCTACCTCAATCCGGGCCCTTGGCGCATCCCGTACCATCACCGCGCGCTGCTGGACTACTGCAAGCAACTGGGCGTGGCGTTGGAGCCGTTCATCCAAGTCAACCACAACGCCTACCTGCACGCCGCCGGGTCGTTCGGCGGCACGCCGCAGCGCTACCGCACCGTGCAGGCCGACTTCCATGGCACCGTCGCGGACCTGCTGGCCAAAGCGGTGCACGGCGACGCGCTCAACCAGGCCGTGACCCAAGAGGACAGCGAAATCCTGCTCGCCGCGCTGCGGAGCTGGGGCGCGCTGGACAGCGACGATCGCTACCGCGCCGGCGAGGCGAGCAGCGAGCGGCGCGGTTGGGACAAGCCGCCCGGCGGCGGCCTGGACGCTTTCCCGGTGGCATCCAACCCGATCGCTCCATCAGATTTGCTGCACAGCCGGCTGTGGCGCGCCCTCACCGTGGCCGCGAACTACGACTATCAAACCACGCTGTTCCAGCCGGTCGGCGGCATGGACGCAATTGCCCGCGCCATGCAGCGCGAGGTGGCGCCGGTGCTGCAGCTCGGCCGCAAAGTCCTGGCCATCCAGCAGGACGACACCGGCGTGACCGTGCAATGGCAGGACACCGCGAGCGAGGCACCGGGCCAGTCCCGCGCCGGCTGGTGCGTCTGCACCATCCCGCTCTCCATCCTGAGCCAGATCCCGATCAACGTCTCGCCCGCCATGGCGGCGGCCATCGCGGCCGTTCCCTATGCCTCGGTGGTGAAGATCGGCTTGCAGTTCAAGCGCCGCTTTTGGGAGCAGGACGAAGCCATCTATGGCGGCATCAGCTACACCGACCTGCCGATCTCGCTGATCGGCTACCCGGCCACTGGCTACAACAGCGGCGGCAAGGGCGTGCTACTCGGCGCCTACAGCTTCGGGCCGTATGCCACCGAGTTCACCTCGCTCGACCCGGCGGAGCGCGTGCGTCGCGCGGTGCAATACGGCGCCGAAATCCACCCGCAATACCAGGCCGAGTTCGACAACGGCATCGCCGTCGGCTGGCACCGCGTGCCCTGGACGCTCGGCTGCTTCGGCCAATGGACCGAGGCCACCCGCGCCGCGCATTACCGCGACCTCTGCGCCATCGACGGCCGTGTCGTGCTCGCCGGCGAGCACGCCTCCTATGTCCCCGCCTGGCAGGAGGGCGCCATCCTGTCGAGCCTGGATGCGATCACCCGCCTGCACGCCAGGGTTTTGGCCGGATGAGGCGGATCGCCCTGCTCGCGCTGTGTGCGGCCGGGTTCGGCACCGCCGCTGCGCAGGAGCCCTGGCCCAGCTTCGGCAGCCCGGCGCATTTCACCGAAGTGTCCGGCGCGGGGCTCTACGGTTCGGTCTGCGCGAGCTGCCACATGCCCCAAGGCCAAGGCGCGGCCGGCGCCGGAGCCTATCCCGCTTTGGCCGGCGACCCGCGGCTGGCATCCTCGCGCTACGTGATCACCCGCGTGCTCCATGGCCACGGGGCGATGCCGGGTTTCAGCCGCTTCTTGTCGGACGCCCAGGTGGCCGAACTCGTCGCCTACGTGCAATCGCGCTTTGGCGTCATGCCCGCGCCAGCGCCAGACCCGGCAGGCGTCGCCGCCTTGCGCTAAGGCGGGAATGCACCCTGTTCGGTTAGAGAATACCGTCATGCCAGGACTTGATCCGGGCATCCACGGCGTCCCAGCATCACCGGCCCAACCCGTTGAGAGCCAGTCCTCGTCAAGAACCGCTCGACGTCATCAGCCAAACCCCGTGGTTGCCCGTGTCCCAACTAAAGTAGAGCGTCATTACGCCAGGCGAAATCGCGGCTCGACCAGCTCCACTGAGATTTGCGATTGTGATTTGGATGGCTTGCATAACCGCTCCGCGACGCCGTGTAATGGCTGCCGCCCCGATATCCCCGGGGATAACCATTGTCAGCCCGCCCCGCTTGGGTGAGACTCCCCCGATGTTCAATCGCAACATCGACTGCCTGGCTCCGCCGGACGCGCCCGCGCTGCCCGTCACCGCGCTGCGTCCGGACGGCCTCGCCGCCTTCTTGGCCGGCTCACCCCATTCAGCCTTCCTCACCGCCAGCGGCTTCGCTGCCGCGGCCGGCGACATCCGCATCCTGCCCGGCGGCGACGGCATCGAGGGCGCCGTGCTCGGCCTGGGCACCAGCCGCGACCCGCGCGAGTTCGGCGCGCTGCCGTTCGCCCTGCCGCCGCGCGCCTGGCGGATCGAAGCGGGGGAGTTTGCGCCGGACGACGCCGTGCTCGGCTTCTGCCTCGGCGCCTACCAGTTCACCGCCTTCAAACCTGCCCGCCCATGCGCCCAGCTTCAGGCCGTCCCCGGCGACGCCGCGGAGTTGGCGCGGTCCATCTGGCTGGTGCGGGACCTCATCAACACACCGGCCGACCGGCTCGGCCCGGCCGAATTGGCCGCTGCCCTCGTCACCGTGGCCGATGCCTTCGGCGCCGAAGCCACCGTCGTGTCCGGCCCGGCGCTGCAACAGGGCTACCCCGCCGTGGCCGCGGTCGGCGCCGGGTCGGACCGGCCGCCCGCCGTGGCCACCCTGCGCTGGCGCGGCAGTAGCGCCGGCCCGCACGCCCCGCTGGTGGCGCTGTGCGGCAAGGGCGTCTGTTTCGACACCGGCGGTTACGACATCAAGCCCTCCGCCGGCATGCTGCGGATGAAGAAGGACATGGGCGGCGCCGCGATCATGCTGGGCCTGGCCCGCAGCGTGATGGCGCTGGACCTGCCGGTGCGGCTGGTGCTGCGGCTCGGCTGCGTGGAGAACAGCATCTCCGGCCACGCCATGCGCCCCTCCGACGTGCTCGCCACCCGGCGGGGCCTGACGGTGGAAGTGGGCAACACCGATGCCGAAGGCCGCCTGGTGTTGTGCGACCTGCTGGCCGAAGCCTCCGACGAGCAGCCCGACCTGCTGATCGATGCGGCGACGCTGACCGGGGCGGCCCGGGTGGCGCTCGGCCCCGAACTGCCGGCAATGTTCTGCAACGACGATGCGACGGCTGCCGCTCTGCTTGCGGCGGGCCTGGCCGCGCATGACCCGGTTTGGCGGCTGCCGCTCTGGCCCGGCTACGAAAGCTGGCTAGGCAGCAAGGTCGCGGACTTAAACAACGTCGGCTCCAAGCCGATGGCCGGAGCCGTTACTGCTGCGTTATTTCTTCAACGTTTCGTGACCGGCTCAAAGCCCTGGGTCCACCTCGATACGTACGCCTGGAACGATTCGGCATCGTCCGGCCGCCCCGAAGGCGGCGATTCACATGGATTACTGGCCTGTTTGGCGTTGTTACGAGAGCTTCATCCGCCCGACAGGACGCAACCAATCGGATAACGTAATTGGCATCTAAACTTAGGCGAGTGAATGAGTTATTGCCGATAGGCAAGCTGATGTCGTAGGTTCTGCCGTAGGAATCGCTACCGCAATGTTGCAAGTTCGTCCGGAGCAGCGCCGGCTGCAGGTGCACTGCCGGAAAGAAAGGACCAGCCAAAATGCCACAATCGTCATCGACCGACCAACTCGTTGCCATCCTCCGCGACACTGTCGTGGCGCTTGTGCGTCGTGACGGACCGGATTTGTCGGCCCGGCAATTGGGGGTGTTCCTCACCTGCTATTTGCAGGAAGGCGCGCATACCGTGCGTGGCCTGGCTGCCGAGCTGAACGTCTCCAAGCCGGCCATCACCCGCGCGCTCGACCGGCTCGGCGAGCTGGACCTAGCCCGTCGCAAGGTCGACCCGGCCGACCGCCGCAGCGTGCTGGTGCAACGTACGCTGAAGGGCGCCGCGTTCCTGCGTGACATGCGGTCCATTATGTCTGAAGCCCACGCGCCCAGCCGCAAGAGCGCTGGCACGCATAGCGCCGAAGCTGCGCGTAAGACGATGCATAACTAACGCCCACTACACTGTGTTCGCCGCCCGCCCGGCAAGGCGTTGACAAGCCTTGCCGGAATGGTGAGCCTGGCAGTCTCCAAGGGGAGCCCCGCAGGGGGCTGAGATACCGTTGGTTTTCCGCCATGGCGGTGAGCAGCGCGGTGACCCTAGACCTGATCCGGATCATGCCGGCGTAGGGATGGGGTGCGCCGTCCAGCGCGTCGCCTCCCGAAGCCACACAGAGGGTAGGCGACAATGACGTATCAACAGAAGCCGAGCGCAGTGACGACGGGGCCCATCGCCGGGTCACACAAGGTCTACTCGGCCATGCCGGGTTACGCAGACATCGCCGTCCCGTTCCGCGAAGTCCCGCTCGATCCAACCGCGCAAGAGCCGCCGTTTCGGCTCTACGATACCTCCGGCCCCTACACCGACGACACGGCCACCATTGATCTTGCCGCCGGCCTGCCACGGGTCCGCGCCGCTTGGCTCGCCCGCCGTAGCTTCGCCGGAGGCACCGGGCGCGCAGTCCGGCCGGAGGACAACGGCAACACGGACCGGCTGGTGCCGCAATGTCCGGCAGCACCGACATTGTGGGCAGGCACGGCAGGACTGCCGGTTACCCAACTGGAGTTCGCCCGCGCCGGGATCGTCACCGAGGAAATGGCCTATATCGCGCACCGGGAGAACCTCGGCCGCGCCGCCATGCTGAGCGGGGCGGAGGCGCGCCGCGCCGACGGCGAGGACTTCGGCGCCGCCATCCCCCCCTTCATCACGCCGGAATTCGTCCGCAGCGAGGTGGCGCGCGGCCGTGCCGTAATCCCGGCCAACATCAACCACCCGGAACTCGAGCCGACCATCATCGGCCGCAACTTCCTGGTCAAGATCAACGCCAACATCGGCAACTCCGCCGTCACCTCATCTGCCGCCGACGAAGTGGAGAAACTGGTCTGGGCGATCCGGTGGGGTGCGGACACGGTGATGGATCTCTCCACCGGCCGCAACATCCACAACATCCGCGGCTGGATCATGCGCAACTCTCCCGTCCCGATCGGGACGGTGCCAATCTACCAGGCGCTGGAGAAGGTGGGTGGTGACGCCGACAAGCTCGATTGGGAGGTGTTCCGCGACACGCTGATCGAGCAGGCGGAGCAGGGGGTGGACTACTTCACCATCCATGCCGGCGTCCGCCTCGCCTATGTGCCGCTGACCGCGCGCCGCACCACCGGCATCGTCAGCCGAGGCGGCTCCATCATGGCGCGCTGGTGCCTGGCGCATCACCGTGAGAGCTTCCTCTACAAGCATTTCGGCGACATCTGCGACATCATGCGCAAATACGACGTGTCGTTCTCCCTGGGCGACGGCCTGCGCCCCGGCTGCATTGCAGACGCCAACGACGCCGCCCAGTTCGCCGAACTCGACACCCTGGGCGAACTCACCAACGTGGCGTGGGACCGCGGCTGCCAAGTGATGATCGAAGGCCCCGGCCACGTGCCGATGCACAAGATCAAGGCCAACATGGATAAGCAGCTCGCCACCTGCGGCGAAGCGCCATTCTACACACTCGGCCCGCTCACCACCGATATTGCACCCGGCTACGACCACATTACGTCGGCGGTAGGTGCGGCAATGATCGGCTGGTTCGGCACCGCCATGCTCTGCTACGTCACGCCAAAGGAGCATCTCGGCCTGCCCAACCGCGACGACGTGAAGACCGGCGTGATCACCTACCGCATCGCCGCCCATGCCGCCGACCTCGCCAAAGGCCACCCGGCCGCTCAGTTGCGCGACGACGCGATCAGCCGCGCCCGGTTCGAGTTCCGCTGGCAGGACCAGTTCAACCTGGGCCTCGATCCGGACACGGCGCGCCAGTTCCACGACGAGACGCTGCCGAAGGAGGCGCACAAGGTCGCGCATTTCTGCTCCATGTGCGGACCCAAGTTCTGCTCCATGAAGATCAGCCAAGACATCCGTGCCGACGCCGAGCGCCTGGCCGGGCTGGAGCAGAAGAGCGACGAGTTCCGCAACAGCGGCGCCGCGCTCTATGTGCCGGAGCCGGTCGCGCGCGAGCTTGGCGCCACGCCAGCCGAGTGAGCGCAGTCAGCGCCCGGCTCGCTCTGGACGCGATCGGCCAAATTCCAGATAGTGAACTGGATTTGGCCGGTGCCGCCCTGCAATTCGCCCGCATCGACGCCCCAGAGGACAATTGGCAGGCGGCCGCCGCCCACCTGTCGGAGCTGGCGCGGGACGCGGCCGCCCTCGCCGTCGAACGCTCCGCAAGCTCGCCTGCCGTACGGGCCGCGGCGCTGGCCGGGCTGCTCACCGGGCACTGGCGTTACGGCGGCGACGTCGCGACCTATGACCACCCCGATAATGCCAACCTCATCCGCGTGATCGCTCGCCGGCGCGGCTTGCCGGTGGCACTTGGCGTGCTCTGGCTGCACTGCGCCCGTGCCGCCGGGTGGGAGGCTTACGGCGTGGATTTCCCCGGCCATTTCATGATCGCGCTGCCCGGCTCCGGCACCCAGCTCGTGCTGGACGTGTTCGACGGGGGCGAGCCGATGAGCGCTCAGGCGTTGCGCGGCTTGATCAAGCGGATGGAGGGGCCGAAGGCGGAGTTGCGGCCCGGCTTGTTGCAACCGATGAGCCCCCGCGCCGTCCTGCTGCGGCTGCAGCATAACCTCAAGCTGCGGCGCTTGCGAGCGAACGACCAAGCCGGCGCGCTGACGGCGATAGAGGACATGCTGCGGGTGGCGCCCGACCGCGCTGGGTTGTGGCGCGAAGCCGCGGCGTTGCACCAGCGGCTAGGTGGTGTCGCGGAGGCACTGCATTGCTTGGAGTGTTTTCTGGCGCTCGTTCCGCAAGGCCCCGCCGCCGAGAGCGCCCGGGCCATGCTAGGGGAGCTGCGCAAGTGAGCCGGGTCCACTCGCACAGCAGGCGATTGCGACGCGCGTAGATGCCGGTTTGCGGCGCGGGTAAACGACTGGTAGTTCGCCGAAAACAAATCGCTTGTCAGTGTTCAGCGAACATACTAAACGGCTAGGGGCAGGCACCCAGCGTCGCGGGTCGGCCTAAACACGCCCGAAGCACGTCATCGTGCCCCAAGCCACCAGCCGGAGACCATTGCATGATCAAGCGATCTCAAGGACTTACTGCGGTATCACTCTCTTCTTCGCTTCTGCTCGCCGCTTGCGGAGGCACGGGCAGGTTTGTCGCTCAGCCGCCACTGAGCATCAGCAATCCGCAGGAAAGTACATCCCAGGCAGTAAGCGACGTGTTTAACAAAGGATCGTCGCCCTACGTAATCCAACTCTGCGCGGCCGACCCGGCGTCCAAGTCCTGCACCAAGGTGAACGACGGCTTATCGGCGTTCGGAATCGGCGGCCCAATCTTCCCGCTGAGCATGAATGTCGCCGCTTTGAACGTGAAAGCGGTCACGCCGTCTAGACCCTTATCGTTCTGACTGTGCAAACCCGCAGTGTCGGATGTAGTTGGCGCACTCCTGCGGGGTGAAGCGCTTGAGCAGGCGGCCGATTGCGGTCCAGAGGTCCTCGATGGTGCGTTCGGCCGCATCGCGAAGCAGGCGTTTGAACTTGGAGAACGTCAGCTCGATCGGGTTGAGGTCTGGACTGTAGGGCGGCAGATAGATCAGGCTCGCACCGGCAGCCTCGATGGCCTCGCGCACGCCGCTCACCTTGTGCGAGCTGAGGTTATCGAGCACCACGACGTCGCCTGGCTTGAGTTCCTTGACCAGGAACTGCTGGATGTAGGCGAGGAACGCCGCTCCGTTGATCGCGCTGTCCAGCACCAACGGAGCAATCAAGCCGGTTGTGCGCAGGCCGGCCAGGAAGGTGGTTGTGTGCCAATGGCCGTGCGGGACGATGCCGACCAGGCGCTCGCCCCGTGGTGCCCGGCCGCGTGTGCGGGTCATGTTGGTCGTGGCCCAGGTTTCATCGAGGAAGACAAGGCGCGCTGGATTGAGAGTGAGCTGGCGCGCCGCCCATTGTCGGCGCGCTTCGGCGGTGTCCTCGCGCCGCTGTTCCTCGGCCTGCAGGTGCTTTTTTTATATGTCAGGCCCAGCCGGGCGACGACTTTCCACATTACGGAGTAGCTCACACTGACTTTGTGGGTTTGCGACAGCCACAACCGCAGCTCGTCCAACGTGGCATCTGGAAACCGATGGATTTGTGCTGCCAAGTCCTTGGTGACGCCGGCCAATCGCAACGGAACATGGCCATGCTGCGGGCCAGGGGCCGGATCGCCGAGCTCGCGAAGCCGGGCCCGCACTTTCGAAACATAAGACGGGCTCACGCCAAAGCGCGTTGCCGCCTGCACCAAGGTCAGATCGCGGCATGCCAGCACCCGATCCCGCAAGTCCTGCCCGTAGGCCTGTCCACGCCGCCACGCCATCCTCGCCTCCGGTATCAGCCGGAAGCCTTCGAATCACACGTCGCTCCCGTTTCGGAAGGAGAAAACTGCGATTCCAGTCAAAGCGATTTGAGTCTAAGGATGGGTTTGCCTTTAAATCTAACATCGATGCGACGGTGGACGCGGTGCCACCGCTGTGTGGCACCATCGATGGCACCATCGCGTCACGGCCGAATGGGACGGCTTCGCTTGAACTTAGTAATTTCTATTGCAACTGGGCGGTGATCGGAAACGTGATTTCCAACGTCAAGCTGTCGATCGATGATATCAACGTCAGTGACCGTTCCTTCACCGGCTATTACCGGATCGCATTCTATGGAACTGGCAATGCAACCGGATCAGGCTATTTCAAAGCACAACTCGTGGACAGAAAGCCCCCGAACCAGACAAGTCAACTGCTCGAAGTGCCAGCAGATGTGGTCCGTGACTAGTGGTCCGATGCTGACGCGCGCGACAGCGCGTCGGCTGAACCGGCCGACCAAATCAAGCAAGTGCGTCGACCGCAGCAACGAGGCGATGCAGCCGTTCCACTCCGACGCGGAATCCAGGCTCGTTCAGCTAGGTCATGCCGCAACGGTCGTTACGTACCGCCGCCGTCTCGGCTTTGAACTCTTGGCTGAACGACCAGCCCATTGAGCAGCATCTCGGTGTGCCGGGCGATCAACGTGTCAGTCGGTTCCCAGCCGAAATCCGGATAGGCCAGGAGGAGGGCGACAACACCGTGAACCGCGGCCCAGACCACTTTCGCGGTCGCCCTGCCCTGGTCGCCGTCGTCGCCGATGACCCCACCAGCGATGCAGTCCGAAATCAGCTTCTCGAGCATGGAAAACACCTGCATGCCGATGGTGTGGCGGTGCTCTCCAGACCGTTGAGCGGCCATCCGGCGGGCGTCCCTGAGCAGAAAGGCAATCCTGTACTCGTCCGGGTTGTTCAATCCGAACCGGATATAGCCCCCGATCGCAAGGCGCAGCGTCGTCAACGGATCGTCAGGCGTCTTGAGCCGTTCGAAGGCAGCGTTCAGCTTGGTAAAGGCCGCGTCCACCAGGGCTTCATACATCTCCTCCTTGCTATTGAAGTAGACGTACAGGGCGGTCTGCGACATGCCCACGCGGCTGGCGATCTGCCGGGTAGAGACCTTCTCGATGCCATGCTCCAGGAACAGTTCTCTTGCGGCCTCGAGTATTTCCGCGGGCCGCTCGTGGCCGGACCCCCGCGCCTTGCGGTTTTCGAGCGAGATGACGTACGTGCGAGGCGGCTGCTTCGATGCGACCGGCCGACCCATGGCTGCTATCTGCCCCTTCCCTCATCACGTCCGGCTGCACCCGGCTTGATCGCCGCGCCTGACAGACGATTATACTTGCTGCTCAGTGTTCAGGGCAAGGCACTGGCGAGTTCTGTCCTACTCGCCAGACAGCTCCCGCCGTTGCCGGTCCAGCTCCTCGGTGTAGCGGCGCAAGGCGTGCGCCTCGGTCAGCAGCCCAATCACCTTGCGGGTATCGGCGGCGTCCACCACGGCCAGCGCGTCCGACTCAGTCGATTCGAACATTTGCACCGCTTCCTTGATCGTCATTTGCGGCAGCAGCATGTCCTTGCCGTAGTGCACCAGCTCGGAGATCCGCGTCAGCGTCTCATCCGCGCCGTGCACCTCCGGGGTGAGCACCACGCCGGCGTAGCGGCCCAGATCGTCCGTCACCACCACGCGGTCGGTCGAGCCAAGCGGGATTTGCCGGCGGAAGGCGCTGATCGTGGTGTCCGACCGTAGTGTACGCATGTCCTTGCGCATCATCCGGCCGACGGTGAGATTGCGCACCCAGCCGATGTCCACCGCCGAGCGGATCGCCTCACCGCGCAGGTGGAACCGCCAGGTGGCGAAGGAGTAGCCGAAGGTGCGCCGCACGGTGATGGCCGAAACCACCGAGGCTGCCAGCACCGCAATGGTCATCGGCAGGTTGCCCGTGCTCTCCAGCGCTAGAAAAGCCATGGTGAGCGGGCCGCCAACGACGGCCACCGCCAGCGCGCTCATGCCCACCATGGCGCAGACCACGGGCGGAATCGCCTGCGTGGCCGATACCGCGAGCAGCCCGGCGGCAAACAGCTTGCCCACCAAGGCGCCCAGGAACAACGAGGCGAAAAACAGGCCGCCGCGGAACCCAGACCCGATCGACACCGCCGAAGCAATCGCTTTGGCAAGGATCAGCAGGGCGACATGCATCGCAGAATACGGCGTATCCAGCCCGAGCCGCAACGCATCGTGCCCGGATGACAGCACCTGCGGCGACCACAACGCCAAGCCGCCGACGATCACGCCGCCAACGCCGGGCCGCATCCAAGCCGGCACGCCGCTGCGGCGGAACCACGATTCCACCAACGTCACGCCGCGCATCAAGGCGATGCCGCCCAGGGCGCACAGCACGCCCAGCGCCAGGATCGGCAGATAGTCCACCGGCTCGAGCAGGGTGGGCACCCGGATGTCGAACCCGGCGGGCTCGCTGCTGAGTGCGGCCACCACCACCACGGCCGCGATGGCGGAGACCACCACGGGCGCCAAAGTGGCCAGCGAATACGTGCCGATCACCAGCTCAAAGGCGTAGAACGAGCCCGTGAGCGGGGCCTGGAACGCCGCCGCGATCGCCCCCGCCGCGCCGCAGCCGACCAGCAATCGAAGGTCGTTGCGCCGCACGCGGAACGAGCGCCCGAGCCGCGAGGCCAAGGCGGAGCTGATTTGCGTGTAGCCGGCCTCCAACCCGACGGACGCGCCAACGCCGTTCGACACCATGGTTTGCAACGTGACGATCAGGCTGTCGGTCAGCGACATGCGGCCGCCATAGAGCGCGTTGGCTTCGATCGGGTCGACGGTGCGCCGGTTCCACCATCGTGCGACGCCGAAGCCGATCACGCCAATCAAGACACCCCCAAGCGCCGGCACACCGAGCGCCCGCATCTGGTCGATATCGACCGAACCGGACAGCCGAACTCCGTTTTGCAGCTTGAACAGCCACTCATGGCAGCGTTGCGTGACGACCGTCATGAGATGGACGCACAAGCCTGCCGTCACCCCGACAAAGCCTGCGAGCACGACAAGCCAAATCTCGTCCGCCCGCACCATGGCGCGCAGCGTTTGCGGGGCATGCAACACCACGTCGCCGATCCGGCGACGGACGCGTTTGCCTTGGCGCTTACGCACCCCGCTCGCGGGGATGGCCGTGGCGCCTGGGCCTGCGGATGGCGGAGACATAGGTGTCGCCGGTCCCTTGCTGCCAATGAACGTAGCCCAATCAAGTCGACCGGGGCGCCTCCCCCTTAATGAAGCGGCGCTTGCGGTTGTTCAATGCAATGCTAGCCGTTTGCGGCTTAATTAAGTGGTAACGTGGCGCCATGATGTGGCGGAGCCATACCCCGCTCTCGGCGGGTCGCCTCCAAATCTTCCATGACAAACGCGGACATCACGGCGCCCAGGGTCTCATGCGGGCCGAACCCCAGCGACAGCGCGCGTTCAGGGTGGAACGCGGCGGGCCAGCCCGCCACGATCGCCTCAACCGCCGGGTCGGCCACGCGGCGCACCAGGGCGCTGGCTCCGGGGCGCACCCGATCGAGCGCCACCAGCATCTCCCGTACGGTTACGCGCAGGCCGGGCGGGTTCACGCTGCGGTCCAGCCCCATCGCCGCCGTGTCCATGATGGCGGCGTGCAGCAGCCAATCCACCGCCCGGCTCGGGCTGCACACCCAGAGTGCGAACGCCTCGGCCACCGGCAGGTCTGCCGGCAAGCCGAGCAACGGCTCGCGCACGATGGCGGAGACGAAGCTGCTGGCCGCCTGGTTGGGCCGCCCGGGACGTATGATTACGGTGGGCAGGCGCAGGCTGACCGCGTCTAGCATGCCCCGGCGGGATGCGTCGGCCAGCAGCAACTCGCCGATCGCCTTCTGCGTGCCATAGCTGTTCGCCGGCATTTGGCGGGCGTCGTCGCCCAAGACAGAGCTTTGGCCGCCGCTGAACGCGGCCACGCTGCTGGTGAACACCACGCGCGGCGTCCGATGCAGCTCCCGGCAGGCGGCGATAACGGCTTGCACGCCGCCGATATTGACGCTGAGGCCGAGATCGTAATCCGCCTCCGCCGCGCTGCTCACCACCGCAGCCAACTGGAAGATCACGTTGGTGCCGGGCGGGATCGCCTCCGGCGGCAGCCTCACGATGTCGCCCGCGTAGCTGCGGACGGGAAAGGGCAGGTGCGGCGGCTCCGGCATCGCGACGTCGAACAGAACCAGCCCGGTCACGGCCTGACCGCCGAGGTGCGGGTCGGCGGTTAGGCGGGCGAGCAGCTTGCGGCCGATGAAGCCATTTGCGCCCAGAATGGTGATCTGCAAAACACCCTCCCTCCGATGGCCGGCCGGCGCCGCGCGCAGCCTGGCCGTCACCCGTCCATCCCAATCGAGGCAAGCGACGCATGGCCGAGCACAAGATCGCCGTCATCACGGGGGCAACCTCTGGGCTCGGCTGTTTCGTTGCATATGGGGTGGCGCATGCCGGCTTTCATAGCGTGATCGTTGCGCGCAACGCACAACGCGGCGAATCGGTCCGGCGCGCCATCGCCGAGCGTTCGCCAGACGCCACCACCGAGCTGGTGCTGGCGGACTTGTCTCTCGTGGCCGAGGTGCGCCGGGCGGGTAAGGCAATTGCGGCCGCGCACCCGGCTGTGCACCTGCTGGTCAACAATGCGGGGTTGATCACGCCGCGTCGGCAACTCACGGCGGAGGGCCACGAGCGCACGCTGGCGGTAAACCATTTGGCGCCCTTCGCGCTCACCGCCGCCCTGGAGCCGGCGCTGCGCCGGGGAGCGCCGGCGCGGGTGGTCAATGTTGGCTCCACTGCCTCCGACCGCGCCCGGCTGCGCTTGGACGACCTGGAGGGGGCGCGTTCGTTCAGCCCTGTGCGCGCCTATGGCCAGTCGAAACTAGCGCTGATGATGGCCACGTTCGAGTGGTCCCGCCGGCTGGCCGGGACGGGGGTGAGCGTGAACGTGGTGCATCCCGGGCTGGTGGCCACGCAGATCGGTGCGGTGCCGGGCCCGATCGGCTGGGGCTGGCGAATGCTGCGGCCGTTCGCGCTGCCGCCCGAGCGTGGCTCGGACACGCCGCTGTTCGTGGCGCTGTCGCCGACGCTGGAGGACGTGACCGGCCAGTATTTCAAGCGCCGCAAGCCGGGGCGGCCCAATCCGCAGGCGCTCAGTGGCGAGCTGACCCGCCGGCTGTGGGCGGAGACAGAGCGGCTGGTGGCGGATTGTCTTTGACAAAACCAATCATCGGGATATACTTCGATCATGATGATGACCTCCGATCAAGTTCGTGCCGCCCGGGCGCTGCTGCACATCGAGCAGGGCGAGTTAGCGCAGACGGCTGCAGTCTCCATCGTGACCATCCGGCGCTTGGAGGCGCCTGGCAGCAGTGCGCGTGTCTCCCCTTCCACTGTGGCCGAGGTTCAGCGGGCGCTGGAGCAGGCGGGGGCCGAGTTCATTCCAGGCGGCGTACGGCGGCGGATTCAGCCGGACGCTGGCGGCCTCTACCAGGATCTATGCACCATCAGCTTGCGTAGTGCCGAGCAGTTGAGCGGGCAGGACATGCTGACCGAGGCAGACCTCTATGATGAGGACGGCCTCCCGGCGTGATCGCCGTTGACAGCTCGGCGCTCATTGCCGTGCTGCGGCGGGAGCCTGAAGCGGATGACTTTCTGCGGGTGATTGCGACCGCAGATGGCTGCGTGCTGTCCTCAGTGAGCTTCCTCGAAACGAGCATGGTGCTGGCGGGCCGCACCGGCGTAGCGCAGGCCTGGGCCGGGTTGGACGCATTTATTGCGCGCGCCGCAATAGAGGTGGTGCCGCAGGACCGCCAATTGGCTGCCGCCGCGCGGGAGGCGTTCCTCCGCTACGGCAAGGGCCGCCACCCGGCGTCGCTCAACCTGGGGGATTGCGCCGCCTACGCCCTGGCCAAGAACCAAAACCTGCCGCTGCTGTTCAAGGGCCACGACTTCACCCATACCGACCTCACGCCGGCGCTCTGACCGCTGCCAATCGGAGATCCCCTCTAACTGGAGACCAGGCATGACCGTGCCCGACAGCATGACCTTCATCGAGGTGGCGCAGCCAGGCGGCCCAGAGCAGTTGCGCCTGGCTCGCGGCCCGGTGCCGCGGCCCGGTCCGGGCGAGGTGCTGGTTCGGGTCGCCGCCGCCGGGATCAACCGGCCGGACATTCAGCAGCGCAAGGGCCTCTATCCGCCCCCGCCCGGCGCCAGCCCGCATCTGGGGCTAGAGGTGGCCGGCGAGGTGGTGGCAGCGGCGGAGGACGGGAGTGCCGCGGTCGGAGACCGGGTCTGCGGATTGGCCAATGGCGGCGGCTATGCCGAGTACTGCATCGTTCCCGCCACCCAATGCCTGCCCTGGCCGGCCGGTTACGACGCCGTGCAAGCGGCCGCCTTGCCGGAGACGTTCTTCACCGTTTGGGCCAACCTGTTCGAGCTCGGCCAATTGCAGCCGGGCCAATCCGCCCTCGTGCATGGCGGCACCAGCGGCATCGGCACCACCGCCATCCAGCTCGCCCGCGCGTTCGGCGCCCGGGTCTACGTCACCGCTGGGTCGGCGGAAAAATGCGAGGCTTGCGTGCGGCTGGGGGCGGACGCGGCGATCAACTACAAGCAGGCCGATTTCGCCGACAGCATCAAGCAGTTCACCAATGGCGCCGGAGTAAACGTGGTGCTGGACATGGTGGGAGCGCCGTACCTCCAGCGTAACCTGCGCTGCCTGGCGATGGATGGCCGGTTGGTGCTGATCGCCTTCCTTGGCGGCAACACGGTAGAGCGATTGGACCTCACCACCGTCATGACCCGGCGGCTCGTGATCACCGGGTCCACCATGCGGCCGCGCACGGCGGAACAGAAGGGCGCGATCGCCCAGACGCTCTATGCCAAGGTGTGGCCGAAGCTGGAGGATGGCAGCATCGAACCGGTGATCCACACCAGTTTCCCCCTCGCCCAAGCGGCCGACGGGCATCGGCTGATGGAGAGCAGCGAGCATGTCGGCAAGATCATGCTGACGCTGTAGCGGAGCATGCGGCTGCGCACCCATGTGAGCGGCGCCGGCAGCCCGGTCGTGTTGCTGCATGGCTTGTTCGGCTCGGCGCGTAATTTGGGCTCGCTCGCCCGCGCTCTGACGCCGAACCATCGCGTCCTCGCGATGGACCAGCGCAACCATGGCGAGAGCCCGCACCACCCGGCCATGGACTATCCCACCCTGGCCGCCGACGTGCTGGAAACCATGGCGGCGGCGGACGCGGTGCCCGCCGTGGTGCTCGGCCATTCCATGGGCGGCAAGACGGCGATGCAACTGGCCCTCAGCTCACCCCAAGCTCTCACCTGCCTGCTGGTAGCCGATATCGCACCGGTCGCGTATTCCTCGCATTTCGGCGGCTATGTCCCGGCCATGATGGCGGTGCGGCCCGAGATGTCCCGCGCCGAAGCGGATACGGCCTTGGCGGAGGCCGTGCCAGATGCGGGAGTGCGAATGTTCTTGCTCAGCAACTTCCGCCCTGGCCTGGGCTGGCGGGTTGGGTTGGCCGAGATCGGTGCGGCGCTGCCCGCCATCGAGGGCTGGAGCGGAAGCGCCGGACGCTATGGCGGCCCCACCCTGTTCATCACCGGCGGCCAATCCGCTTACGTGCGGCCGGAGCACCACGCCACCATCGCGCGGCTTTTCCCTAACGCGCGCTTTGCGACCATCGAGAACGCCGGGCATTGGCTGCATACCGAGTATGCCGCCGAGTTCGCCGCCATCGTCAGGGATTTCCTCACCCGACAATAATGTGGATCGGCGCGGCTGCGTCCCGGATGGTGATCGGGGTGGCGCCAGCTGGGTCGCCGTCGGCTTGCGCCGGAATGCCGCCATTGCCGAGAATGTCCACCGATGCGGCCGCGCGGATGCGCAAGCCCGGCATGCGCGGCAATAAATTCAGCGGCAGAGCGGCACCGTACATCAGCGCCGAGGCCGGCCCGTACCGGTCGAACAGCGCCACGCTGAAGCCCGGCTGCTTAGCATCGGCGCCCGGGGCCAGGGTGAAGCGGCCTGCATACAGCCGCCCCTTGCTCACGATCACGCTCGCTGCTTCAACATCTTCACCATCCAGCCTGATGCGCAGCCGAGGGTATTTGTAGCGCCCCATCTCCACCGCCGTTTGGAGCAGGTAGGCGCCTTTGCCGAGCAGCCGCTTCAACGGCAGGTTCAGCCCATGCACCACCTGCGCATCCAGCCCCACCCCGAGTATTTGCACGAACAGCCGGGTCATGTCCGGCCCGTGCGCCACGCCGGGCCACAGCACGCAAGTGCGGCCGAACGCCAGCGCCGCCGCCACCGCACGGGGAGCGAACGGCAGTGAGAGTTCGTGCGCCAGCACGTTGGCGGTGCCGAGCGGGATCACGCCCAGCCGCGTCCCGCTGCCGGCCAAACCATTGGCCACCTCCGCAATGGTGCCGTCCCCACCCGCCGCCACCACCAGCGGCGACCCGGCCTGCGCCGCCTCCCGCGCCAGTTCGGTCGCGTGCCCGGCATGCTGGGTCTCCGCCAGTTCCAGCCGCATGCCGGCGGCCGACAACACATCCAGCACGCGCCACAGCGCGTGCGCGCGCCGCCGCCCGGCGGTCGGATTGAAAATGACGATCAATCGCGGCCGCAGCGCGCGGGTTCGGCAACTATCGAGTCGGGAGCCATGGCACAGGCTCTCAAACCCGCATGTCAACGCAATGACAGTCCCGCGTCAGGATGGTGACGTCATGCCGTCGTTGCGTGAAGAAATCGGTAGTCATGCAAGTTTCACTGACGCGACGCGAAGGCGCCGCCTATGTGCTGCGGCGACAAAGCTTTGGTCCTGACTTTGCGCCTCACTTTGCACTGTGCGGATAATCCATGAACGTCAGCTTGCCCAGCGCCCGGCCGTCGCCGCCAGCACAGCGCTATCGGGCGATTTTCCTGTCCGACACCCATCTCGGCACCAAGGACTGCCGCAGCGACTTCCTGGCGGATTTCCTCAGCAAAACGGCCAGCGACTACCTCTACTTGGTCGGCGACATCGTCGATGGCTGGCGGTTGCGCAAATCCTGGTATTGGGACGGCACGCATGACGAGGTAATCCGCCTCATCCTTGGCAAGGCCCGCGCCGGCACCGACGTCACCTACATTCCGGGCAACCACGACGAGATGTTTCGCGCCTGGCTGCCGCTCGGTTTGGAGGTGGCGGGCGTGAAGCTGCGGCAGGATGCGGCGCACACGACCGCAGACGGGCGGCGCCTGCTGGTGATGCATGGCGACGAGTTCGACAGCGTGGTGAGCTACGCCAAGGTGCTCGCGCTGCTGGGCGACCGCGCCTACACCACCGCGCTGGTGCTGAACCGCTACTTCAATGCCATCCGTCGCCGCCTCGGCCATCCCTACTGGTCGCTGTCGCAGTGGCTGAAGCGGCGGGTGAAGGAGGCGGTGAAGGCGATCGACCGCTTCGAGGCCGCCGTCGCCGGCGAAGCCCGCCGGCGCGGCTTCGACGGGGTGATCTGCGGCCATATCCACCACGCCGAGATGCGCGAGGTGGGTGGGGTGCTTTATCTCAACGACGGCGATTGGGTGGAAAGCTGTACCGCCTTGGTCGAGCATAACGATGGCAGGCTGGAGCTGATCGACTGGGCGGCGCTGAACCGGCTGTCATTCGCGGCACCCCGCCGCAGCGTGGTGGCCGTCCCTGCCTGACAGCGGCCAACTCCCGCCCCGGGCTGAACCGGGCCGCATCCTCATTATTTCGGACGCTTGGATACCTCAAGTGAACGGGGTGGTGCGCACCCTCTCCACAGTTGCTGAGGAATTGCGCGCCATGGGACACGTGGTGGAGGTGATCGGCCCCGACCGGTTCCGCACCTTGCCCTGCCCGACCTATCCGGACATCCGGCTCTCGTTGCTGCCCCGCCGTGCGCTGACGCGCATGGTTGACGCATTCCAGCCGGACGCGCTGCACATATCTACCGAGGGTCCGTTAGGGATTGCCGCGCGGGCGCTGGCGATGCGGCGCGGCTGGCCATTCACCACGGCGTTCCACACCCGCTTCCCGGAATACCTGCACGCCCGCACCCGGGTGCCAACCGCGCTGTCGTATGCCTGGCTGCGGCGCTTCCACAATGCCGGCGCCGGGCTGATGGTGGCGACCGAAAGCCTGCGGCAGGAACTCGCCGGCCGGGGCTTCCGCACCATCAAGCCGTGGTCGCGCGGGGTGGACCTCGGGCTGTTCCGGCCGGAACCGCACGAGCCGTGGGAGTTGCCGCGGCCGGTGTTCGCCTATGTCGGCCGGGTGGCAGTGGAGAAGAACATCGGCGCCTTTCTCGGGCTCGACCTGCCAGGGTCCAAGGTGGTGGTCGGGGATGGGCCAGCCCGCGCCGCGTTGCAGCGCCGCTTCCCCGGCGTGCTGTTCGCCGGCATGCGCCACGGCCCTGCATTGGCGCAGGCTTTCGCCGGGGCGGATGTGTTCGTGTTCCCCTCGGTGACGGACACGTTCGGCCTGGTGCTGCTGGAGAGCCTGGCCTGCGGCACGCCGGTCGCCGCCTTTCCCGTGACCGGCCCGCGGGACGTATTGGCCGAGGGCAGCCCCGGCGTGGGCGCCACCGACATCGACCTGCGCGCGGCCGCTTTGCGCGCGCTGGAGACGGGCGACCGCGCCGCCTGCCGCCGCCACGCCGAGCGCTTCTCCTGGCGCGCTTGTGCAGAATCGTTCCTGCACAACCTGGTGCCGATTCGCGCTGCACCGGAACAAAGCAGTGCCGCAATCAGGGTGTTGCCTTGACGCCGGTTCGGGCCGGCCATAGTTCTGCTTTCCCCGGCCCGTTTGGCGCTGGGACATGCCTCATGGAAGGACGGCGGAGCCCATGAAAGCAGAGAGCGTCCTCCAGACCATCGGCCGCAGCCCGCATATCCGCTTCAGCCGAATGTTTCCCGGCGCCGAGGTCTGGATCAAGTCCGAGCGCAGCAATCCGGCCGGCTCCGTCAAAGACCGCATCGCGCTTGCCATGGTGGAGGCGGCCGAGGCGGATGGCAGCCTGCGGCCCGGCGGCACCATCGTCGAGCCGACCTCGGGCAACACCGGCGTGGGACTCGCCATGGTGGCGGCGGTGAAGGGCTATAAGCTCGTTCTGGTCATGCCGGAATCCATGTCCATCGAGCGCCGGCGGCTGATGCAGGCCTATGGCGCGAAGTTCGAGCTGACGCCGCGCGAGGGCGGCATGAAGGCGGCTATCGCTCGGGCGGAGGCCATCGTGGAGGCCACGCCGGGCGCCTGGATGCCGCAGCAATTCGAGAACCCGGCCAACATCGCCGTCCATGTCGCAACCACCGCCGAGGAAATCCTGGCCGACTTCCCCGAGGGCTTGGATGCGATCATCACCGGCGTCGGCACCGGCGGGCACATTACCGGTTGCGCCCAGGTGCTCAAGCCGCGCTGGCCCGGCCTGCAGGTGTTCGCCGTGGAGCCGACTGCCTCGGCGGTGATCTCCGGCTGCGCACCGGCGCCGCATCCGATCCAGGGCATCGGCGCCGGGTTCGTCCCGGCCAACTTGCATACCGATCTATTGGACGGGGTGATCCAGGTCAGTGCCGATGACGCCAAGGACTACGCCCGCCGCTCGGCGCGGCAGGAGGGCGTGCTGGTCGGCATCTCTTCCGGCGCCACACTGGCCGCCATTGCCAGCAAACTGCCGGAGTTGAAGCCCGGCGCCCGCGTGCTCGGCTTCAATTACGACACGGGCGAGCGCTACCTCTCCGTGCCGGACTTCCTGCCGGAGTGAACCCAGGCCCTTGACCTACGACGTGATTGTAGTGGGCGTGGGCGGCATGGGCAGCGCCGCCTGCTGGCAGTTGGCCCAGCGCGGCCAGCGCGTGCTCGGGTTGGAACGCTTCGACATCCCGCATAGCATGGGCTCGTCGCACGGCATCAGCCGCATCATTCGGCTGCCTTACTACGAGAACCCGGCCTATGTGCCGTTGCTGCGCCGGGCCTATGCGCTCTGGCACACCGCCGAGCAGGCCAGCGGCGCCACCTTGCTGGTCACCACCGGCTCGCTGGATGGCGGCCCCGAAAACGACCCGCTCTTCGCCGGCGCGCTGGCCAGTGCCCGGCAGCACGGCTTGCCGCATGAGGTGCTGAGCGGGGCGGCGGTCAACGAGCGGTTTCCCGGCTATCGCATGCCGAACGCCTACCGCTTCGTGCTGCAAGCTCAAGGCGGGCTGATCGCCAGCGAGCGCGCCATCATTGCCCATGCCGGGCTCGCGCAGGCGGCCGGCGCCACCATCCGGGCCCGCGAGCGCGTGCTGGGCTGGACCGCGGCGGCCGGCGGCGAGGGCGTGACTGTCGAGACCGACAAGGGTCGCTACCAGGCCGGCCGGCTGGTGCTGACCGCGGGCGCCTGGATGGCGGATTTGGCGCCGGTGCTCGCCGGCCGCGCGGTGCCGGAGCGGCAGGTGCTGGCCTGGTTGCAGCCCGACCGGCCGGACTGGTTCACCCCCGAGCGCTTCCCCGTGTTCAACCTGCAAGTGGAGGAAGGCCGCTACTACGGCTTCCCGGTCTATGAGGTGCCCGGCTTCAAGTTCGGCCGCTATCACCATCGCGGCGAGGTGGTGGCGGCGGATGCGATGCGGCGGGAGCCCGATGCGGAGGACGAAGCCCTGTTGCGCCAGTTCGCCGAGCGCTATTTCCCGCACGGCGCCGGGCCAACCATGGCTCTGCGCGCCTGCATGTTCACCAACACGCCGGACGAGCACTTTGTGCTAGACCATCATCCGGAGTTCCCCCAGGTCGTGCTCGCTTCCCCGTGCAGCGGCCACGGCTACAAGTTCTGCAGCGTGGTAGGTGAAATCCTGGCCGATCTGGCCACGGGACCCGGCACCACCGCGCACGACATCGGCTTCCTCCGGCTGCAACGGTTGGACGTAGGGCGGAAGAGCGAAGCGTCATCCGCCGTTAGCACTACCTTACCAACCGGGGCGGATGACGCTGCGCTTATCCGCCCTACGCAGGCTGTCCAGGCTTAACGCTCCAACGCCGCTGCCATCCGCCCATACGCGACCCGCGCCGCCACTGCGCTTCGCCAGAGCGCGTGGAAGCGGATCGGGCGGATGTCGGTAATCGGCATGGCCAGTTCGGCGGGGCCGGCGCCAAGCAGCCGGCGGGCGATCTCCCCACCCATCGCGGTGGCCATCGCCACGCCGCGGCCATTATAGCCGAGCGCCGCAACCACGCCGGGCGCCGGCTCGTGCAGGTGGGGGTAGTGGTCCGGGGTGATCGCCAATTGGCCGTTCCAATGGTGCGTCCAGCGCACGCCACGCAAGGCCGGAAACAGCCGTTCGGCGTAGCGCACCAGCCGGCGGTAATGCGCCGGGTCGCTGGTCGGGCGCGAGATGCTGCGGCCGCCGATCAGCAGCCGCCCCGCCGTGTCCACCCGGTAGTATACGGTCAGCGAGGCGACCTCGTACAGCACGCTGCCGCCCGGCAGCGTATCGCGCAGCCGCTTGGGCAGCGGCTCGGTGGCCGCGATGGCGGAGAACACGGGCACGATGCTCCGCCGCAAGCGGGGCCAGAGACCGTCTGTGTAGCCGTTGGCCGCCAACACCACGTGCTCCGCCTGCACGGTGCCGCCGGTGGTCTCCAGCATCCAGGCGCGGCCCTGCCGCCGGATGGCAAGCACCGCCGTGGCGCCATGCACGGCCGCGCCGGCATGCAAGGCGGCCTCGGCCAGGCCGCGAGCGTAGCCGAGCGGGTTGAGGCTGCCGCCGCGCCGGTCCAGCATGCCGCCGACATAGCGCGACGTGCCGGTCCAAGCCGCCATTGCCGCGCGGTCGAGCAGTTCCACCGGAGCGCCCAGGGCCGCGTATTCGGCAGCGCCAGCCTGGATGGCGGCCATGTTGGCGGCCCCGAACGCCGCACGGATGGTGCCGCCCCGGCGCGCGTCAGCCCGGATTTGATACCGCTCGACCAGCTCGAACACGCCCTGCGGCGCGGCGCCCGACAGCGCCACCATGCGCCCGCCCAGTTCGGGCCCGAAATCGGCGACGATCCGGCCGGGATCATGTTTCAGCCCCGGGTTGACCTGGCCGCCATTGCGCCCGGATGCGCCCCAGCCCGGTTCCCCCGCCTCCAACACGACGGTATCCACGCCCGCTTCGGCCAGGTGCAGCGCGGCCGATAACCCGGTGAACCCGGCGCCCACCACCGCGATTGACGCCGCGCGGCTGCCCTGGAGCCTCGGGGTGGGCGCCGGCGGCCGGGCGGTCTCGGCATACAGGCTTCGCGGCAGTTCCAGCATCAGCGTCGCGGACGCAAGGCCCATGCCATGGCATAACGATTGCTTACCTTCGATCCGAGCAGCGGAGGGACGCTTTTGCCAG
This sequence comes from Acetobacteraceae bacterium, assembly GCA_965276785.1. Lineage (GTDB taxonomy): Bacteria > Pseudomonadota > Alphaproteobacteria > Acetobacterales > Acetobacteraceae > LMUY01. The sequence continues at coordinate 2,848,288 of OZ255629.1, read as the reverse complement.
CCACGATCAGCCTGGATCGACCGACCGCCTCGCGCGAGCCCGCCGTTGGCAGCACACCGGCGGCGGACACGCTGGTCGAGTTCGTGGCGCTGCAAAAGACCTACGACGGCGTCTCGCTGGTGGTGCAGGACCTCAACCTGAAGATCCGCCGTGGCGAGTTCCTCACCCTGCTCGGCCCCTCTGGCTCGGGCAAGACCACCACGCTGATGATGCTGGCCGGGTTCGAGGCGCCGACCGACGGGCGCATCTATCTCGACGGCGCCGCCATCGAGGGCCTGCCGCCGCACAAGCGCGACATTGGCATGGTGTTCCAGAACTACGCGCTGTTCCCGCACATGACGGTGCGGCAGAACGTGGCCTTCCCGCTCAGCGTGCGCCGGCGCCCAGCGGCCGAAATCCGCGACCGGGTGGAGCGCGCCCTGCAAGTGGTGCGGCTGGCCGGCTATGAGGACCGGCGGCCGGCACAGCTCTCCGGCGGGCAGCAGCAACGCGTGGCGCTGGCCCGGGCGCTGGTGTTCGAGCCCAAGCTGGTGCTGATGGACGAGCCGCTGGGCGCGCTCGACAAGCAGTTGCGCGAGCAGATGCAGATCGAGATCAAACACCTGCACGAGCGGCTCGGCGTGACGATGGTCTACGTCACCCACGACCAGACCGAGGCAATGACCATGTCGGACCGCATCGCCGTGTTCAACGAGGGCCGCATCCAGCAGCTCGACACCGCAATCGGGCTGTACGAGCGCCCGGCGACCGCCTTCGTGGCGCAATTCATCGGTGAGAACAATCGCCTGCCCGGCACCGTGCTGGAACAGCGCGACGGCTGCGCGCGGGTGCGGCTGGACGACGGCACGGTGGTCGCCGCCCTGGCGGTGAACCCAGGCACCGAGCGCACCACGCTCTCGATCCGGCCGGAGCGCGCGGCCATCGACCCGGCCGAGGATGTGGGCGACAACCGCTTCGCCGCGGTGGTGCGGGAGCTGATCTATTTGGGCGACCACCGTCGCGTGCGGCTGTCGCTCGCCGGGCGGGAGGATTTCGTGGTCAAGGTGCCGGCCGGGCACGCGCATGGCGCGCTCGCGCCGGGTGCGACGGTGACAGTGGGTTGGCAATGGACCGACTGCCGCGCGCTGGATGCGCCGCCAGTCTGATGTTAGGCACCAAGCAAGGAGCAGGGACGATGGACAAGCGGTTATGGGCGGTCGGCGCACTGTGCGCTGCGGTGCTGGCAGCGGCCCCGGCATGGGCGGAGGACATGACCGTGGTCTCCTGGGGCGGCGCCTACCAGCGCAGCCAGGACCAAGCCTATTTCGCGCCGTTCACCAAAGAGACCGGCATCCATGTCGGCACCGAGGAATACAACGGCGAGATCGCGAAAATCCGCGCCATGGTGGAAAGCGGCAACGTGTCGTGGGACGTGATCGACGTCGACTCGCAGACCGCGCTGCAAGGTTGTGAGGACGGCCTGTTCCAAAAGCTTGACTGGTCCAAGATCGGCGACGAGAGCAAGTTCCTGGAGGGCACCACCACCGACTGCGGCGCCGGCACCATCGTCTACTCCACCATCCTGGCCTATGACGCGGACAAGCTAAAGCCCGGCCCGATCACGATTGCCGACTTGTTCGATTTGAAGAAGTTCCCTGGCAAGCGCGGCTTGCAGAAGAACCCGTTCGTGAACCTAGAATTCGCGCTGATGGCCGACGGGGTGCCGCGCGATCAGGTTTATCCTATGCTGAAGACGCCAGCCGGGGTGGACCGCGCGTTTAAGAAGCTGGACACCATCAAGAGCCAAGTGGTGTGGTGGGAGGCCGGTGCCCAGCCGCCGCAACTGCTGGCCAGCGGCGAAGTGGTGATGACCACCGCCTGGAACGGCCGCATCTATGATGCCGACAAGAACGACGGCAAGCACTTCAAGATCGTCTGGGACGGCGAAGTGCCGGACTACGATTTCTGGGTGATCCCGAAGGGCGCGCCGCACCTGGCCGACGCCTACCGCTTCGTCGCCTTCGCCAGCGATGCGGCGAATATGTCCAATCAGTCGAAATACATCTCCTACGGCCCCACCAACGTGGACGCCATCCCCAAGATCGCCCCTGCGGTGCTGGCCGACCTGCCGACCGCGCCGCAGAACAGCAAGACCGAATTGGTGCAGGACTACTACTTCTGGGGCGACCACGGCGAGGAGCTCCGCAAGCGGTTCAACACATGGCTGGCGCAGTAACTTCGGTGAACCTCCTCTCCCGCTTGCATATGACGCAAACGTTCCCAACACCGTCATGCCCGTGCTTGACACGGGCATCCACGCGGTCCGGCAGGTGACGTAAGCCGTGTTGAAGCAACGTTTCCTCGAGCGGCCGGCTGACTTCACCAGTGAGTTCGCCGTGGATGGCCGGGTCAAGCCCGGGCATGACGCTACGAATGCGAAAGCTCCGAGCGCGCTACAGAGGGCAGCGAGCGACGTATGCCGTTCCTACGTCCCCCTACAAGCCCGCTTGCGCCGAGCCAACCGGGCCAAGCGCTTCTCCGCCACGCTGCTCACAGCGCCGCTGCTGCTCTACATCCTTGCCATCTTCATCGTCCCGATCGGCACCATGCTCTACCGCGCGGTCTACGACCCGGACATGGCCCATCTTGCCCCTCGCACCATCGCCGCCTTGGCCGACTGGGACGGCGCCGGCCTGCCCGGTGAGCCCGCCTACGCCGCAATGGCCGCCGACCTCCGCGCGGCGCAGGCCGCGCAACAGGTCGGCACCATCGGCAAACGCATCAACTACGAAATCCCCGGCGCCCGCAGCGCCGTTATCGCCACCGCGCGCCAGGTCTCGCGCATGCGCAGCGGACCGTTCCAAGCAGCGATGATCGCCGCCGACCCGATCTGGAGCCAGCGCGACATCTGGGCGGTGATCAAGCGTGCCGCGCACCCGGTCACCCCATTTTACCTGATGCAGACGATGGACCTGCGCACCAATGCCGACGGCCACATCGTGGCCGTGCCCGCGAACGATGCCGTGTTCGTCCGCGTGTTCCTGCGCACCTTGTACATCGCGGCAATCGTCACGCTGGCAACCCTGGTGCTGGGCTTCCCGGTAGCGTTCCTGCTCGCCTCGTTGCCGGCCAAGTGGCGCAACCCGCTGATGATCTTGGTACTGCTGCCGTTCTTTACCTCCTTGCTGGTGCGCACCACCGCCTGGGTGGTGCTGCTGCAAAGCCACGGCGTGATCAACGATGCCTTGCTGGCCTTGGGCGTGATCCACCAGCGGCTGCAACTCATCTTCCAGCGCTCGGGCACGCTGGCCGCCATGGTGCATATCCAACTGCCGTTCACCTTGCTGCCGATCTACAGCGTAATGGCCGGGATCACCCCGGGGCTCACCCGTGCCGCCCGTTCGCTCGGCGCGTCGCCGTTCACCGCATTCCGCCGGGTCTACCTCCCGCTCACCTTGCCCGGCGTGGCGGCGGGCTGCCTGCTGACCTTCATCCTCTCGCTCGGCTACTACATTACACCCGCGCTGGTGGGCGGCCCGGACGACCAGATGGTCAGCGGCTTCGTCGCGCAATACATGAACCGCGAGCTGAATTGGGGGATGGCCTCAGCGCTGGGGGCGGTGCTGCTCGCCATCACGCTGGTGATCTACCTGGCGTTCACCCGCCTGCTGGGCGTCGAGCGGGTACGGTTCGGCTAGTGGCACTCCCGGCCTATGCCACAAGGGGAGAACGCGCGGCGCGGGTGGCGCTCTGGGTGTTTTCCATCCTCGTGCTGATGTTCCTGATCGCGCCAATCCTGGTGGTGATCCCGCTGTCGTTCAATTCGGAGCCGTTCTTTACCTTCCCGATGGCCGGCTTCTCGCTGCGCTGGTACGCCGACTTCTTCGGCAGCCCGCGCTGGACCGGCTCGATTTGGAACAGCCTCATCGTCGCCACAGCCACCACTCTGCTCGCCAGCGTGCTGGGAACGCTGGCGGCAAGCGGGCTCGCCCGGCGGGAGATGCCGTTGCGCGGGCTGTTCACCAGCGTGCTGATCTCGCCCATGATCGTGCCCGTGGTGATCACGGCGGTCGGCATGTATTTCTTCTTCGGCGCGCTCGGCATCCTGAACACGCTGGCCGCTTTGGTGCTGGCGGACACGGCCTTGGCGGTGCCGTTTGTGGTGATCACCGTCGGCGCGACCCTCAGCACCTACGACGCCACGCTCACCCGCGCGGCCGCCAGCCTGGGGGCGGCGCCGCTGCGCTGCTTCCGCTCGGTCACGCTGCCGCTGATCCTGCCCGGCATCGTGTCGGGCGGGCTGTTCGCCTTCGTCACCTCGTTCGACGAGACGGTGCTGGTGCAGTTCCTAGCCGGGCCGGACCAGCGCACGCTGCCCAAGCAGATGTTCACCGGCATCCGCGAGGAGATTTCCCCCACCATCACGGCAGCGGCGACAGTCCTGATCCTGGTCGCGGTGCTGCTGCTGACCGCGATGGAACTACTGCGCCGGCGGGCGGCACGGCTTCAAGCATGACCGACGCGTTTCGGACTCTCCTTCATAACCGCGAGCCTTGGCACAGCCTGCCGGCCGCGTTCTACACCGACGAGGCGATCTTCCGCGCCGAACTCGACCGTATCTTCGCCCGGCATTGGATTTTCGTGGGGCAGGAGCCCGATGTGCCGCAGCCGGGCGACGTGATGGCCTTGCAGCTTGGCACCGCGCCCATCCTCATCGTGCGCGGCACGGACGGCCAGGTTCGCGCCTTCCACAACGTCTGTCGCCACCGCGGTGCCCAACTGGTGCCGGAGGGGCGCAGCCGGGTCGCCAACCTGGTGTGCCGCTATCACGCCTGGACTTACGCGACGGATGGCCGCCTGCTGCTGGCCGACCACATGGGTGATGACTTCGACCCATCCTGCCGCGGCCTGCGCCCGGTCGCGCTGCGTTCGGTGGCAGGGCTGCTGTTCGCCTGCGCGGCCGACGAGCCGCCCGCCGACATCGACGAGATGGCCCGCACCATGGAGCCGTATCTGCTTGCCCACCGCATTGCGGACGCCAAAATCGCCCGCCAGGTGGACCTGATCGAGCGGGGCAATTGGAAGCTCACGATGGAGAACAACCGCGAGTGCTACCACTGCAGCGGCAACCATCCCGAACTCACCGCCGCGTTGATCGCCTACGGGTTCGGTTTCGCGCCCGCCGCTTTGGACGACACGCAGCGCGAAGAGGCGGCGCAGTATGACGTGGCCGTCGAACGCTCGCATGCGGCGTGGGAGGCGGCGGGCTTGCCGTCGCGCCGGGTCGAGCGGCTGACCGGCCGCGCCACCGGCTACCGCGCCGAGCGCCTGCCGCTCGACCGCGCCGGCGAGAGCCACACGCTGGACACGCGCGCCGCCTGCCGCCGGCCGCTCGGCACCGTGGCAGACGCGCGGCTGGGGGCGCTCAGCTTCTGGACGCAACCGAATTCCTGGCACCATTTCATGGGCGACCACGCGGTGACGTTCAGCGCCTTGCCGTTGGCGCCCGACCGCACCCTGCTGCGCACCACCTGGCTGGTGCACAAGGACGCGGTGGAGGGAGTGGACTACGACCCGGCCAACCTCACCGCGGTGTGGGAGGCGACCAACCGCCAGGACGCGGCCTTGGTGGAGATGACGCAAGCCGGCGTGCGCAGCCCGGCCTATCGGCCCGGCCCTTACTCGCCGCACACCGAGGGCTTGGTGGAGCAGTTTTGCCAATGGTATGTCGAGCGCATGCTGGGCGAAGCCACGCCCACCCAAGCTTTGCCGGCGCAAGGGACTGAGGCGGCGCCTAAGCCGGTTGCGCGTGAGGCTGTTGCCAGCGGCGAGACGTTCACCCTCTCCTTCGCCCGCTCTGGCGCCACGGTGGAGTGTCCGCCGGGCCGCACGGTGCTCATGGCCGCGCGCAAGGCCGGGCTGCGGCTGCCATTCTCCTGCGTCAAGGGAGTCTGCGGCACTTGCAAGAGCCGCATCCTCTCCGGCCAAGTCGCCATGCAACACGACGGCGGCATCAGGCAGGATGAGATCGACGACGGGCTCGCCTTGCTCTGCTGCGCCCGCCCGCTCTCCGACCTGGTAATCGACCGATGAGCGCCGACCCGCTGCTGCAGCCCTACCGGCTGCGCCACTTGCTGCTGCGCAATCGGCTGATGAGCACGTCGCACGAGCCATCCTACTCCGAAGACGGCATGCCCAAGGACCGCTACCGGCTCTACCACGTGGAAAAAGCCCGCGGCGGCATCGCGCTGACCATGACCGCCGGGTCCGCCGTGGTTTCGCCCGACAGCCCGCCGGTGTTCGGCAACTTGCTCGCCTACAAGGACGAGATCGTGCCCTGGCTGCGCCGCCTCACCGACGAGTGCCACGAGCACGGCTCGGCGGTGATGATCCAGCTCACCCATCTCGGCCGCCGCACCGCCTGGAACAAAGCCGATTGGCTGCCGATCCTGGCGCCGTCCCGCGTGCGCGAGGCGGCGCATCGCGGCTTCCCCAAAGAGGCCGAAGAGTGGGACATCGAGCGCGTGGTGCGCGACTATGCCGCCGCCGCGCAGCGCATCCAGGCCGCCGGGCTGGACGGGTTTGAGATCGACGCCTACGGCCACTTTCCCGACCAATTCTGGTCCCCCGCCACCAACCAGCGCAGCGACGAATACGGCGGCGGGCTCGACAACCGAATGCGGTTTTCCTTGCGCGTGCTGGCGGCGATGCGCGCCGCAGTGGGTCCTGACATGCTAATCGGCGTGCGCATGGTGGCCGATGAGGATTGGGACATCGGCCTCACCCGCGCCGACGGCGTGGAGATCGCGCGCCGGCTCGCCAGCGGCGGCGTGGTGGACTTTCTCAACATCGTGCGAGGCCATATCGACTCCGACAACGCCCTGTCCGACGTGATCCCGATCCAAGGCACGCCCTCCGCGCCGCACCTGGATTTCGCCGGCGACATCCGCCGCGAGACGCGCTTCCCGGTCTTCCACGCCGCCCGCATCAACGACACCGCGACCGCGCGGCACGCGATCGCGGAAGGCAAGCTCGACATGGTGGGTATGACGCGCGCCCACATCGCGGACCCGCACATCGCGCTGAAGCTGCACCGGGGCGAGGAAGCGCGCATCCGCCCTTGCGTCGGCGCGACCTATTGCCTGGATCGCATTTACGAAGGCAACGAAGCGCTTTGCATCCACAATGCCGCGACCGGCCGCGAGGCAAGCATGCCGCATGTGATCGCGCGCTCACCGGGTCCGGCGCGGCGCGTGGTGGTCGCGGGCGCCGGCCCGGCGGGGCTGGAGGCGGCGCGGGTGGCGGCCGAACGCGGCCATGACGTGACGGTGCTGGAAGCAGCCGAGCGGCCCGGCGGCCAAATCCTGCTGGCCGCCCGCACGCCGCGCCGCCGCGAATTGGCCGGCATCGTGGATTGGCGCGTCGCCGAGTTGGCACGGCTTAGGGCGACCCTACGCCTCGGCAGCTACGCCGAAGCGGCGGACGTGCTGGCGCTGGAACCCGATGTAGTGTTCATCGCCACCGGCGGCGTGCCCGACACCGCCGTGCTGGCCGAGGGCAACGAACTGGTGCATTCGAGCTGGGACGTGGTGGGCGGCCAGGTGGCGCTGTCCGGCCGGGTGATGGTGTTCGACGACAACGGCAACCATCCCGGCATGCAGGCGGCCGAGGTGCTGGCGGAGGCCGGCGCGGAGGTGGAACTGGTCACGCCCGAACGCATGCTGGCGCCCGAGATCGGCGGGCTGAACCATGCTGCCTACGCGCGGCTGTTCCATCGCCACAGCGTGCGGGTGACGGTCAACACGCGGCTGCTCGCCGTGAGGCGTGCTGGCAACGGGCTGGTCGCCATACTGGGCAGCGATTACGGCGCCGGCATCACGGAGCGGCCGGTGGACCATGTGGTGGTGGAGCACGGCACGCAGCCGGTGGACGAACTCTACCAGGCGCTCAAGCCCGGTTCGCACAACGGCGGCGAGGTGGATCACGCCGCCCTGCTCGCCGGCCGTGCTCAATCGGTGATGCGCCAAGGCGGAGCCTATGCGCTGTTCCGCATCGGCGACGCCGTCGCCAGCCGCAATATTCATGCGGCCGTGTTCGACGGGCTGCGCCTGGCCAAAGACCTATGACGCCGGCGCTGCCCGCCGAACGTCTGTTGCTGCCGTTCGGCGCGGGACCGTACCGCATGGCCATGTCGCTCATCGCTTGCCCGGTCAGCGACATCGTCGAGATCGACGAGCGCTACCATGACGAGATGACCGGGCGCCGTTCCTTGCTCGCCACGCGGCACAGCGATGTGTTCGCAGCCATGCCGGGGTCGCAGCCAGCCCGGGAGGAGACCCTGGCGGTGCTCGCCGACCTCTTGCAGCAACACTATCCCGGCTGGTTCGTGCGCGATGCGGATGGGCTACACAACCGACTGACCGACGAAGGCTGGCCGCTCAGCTCCTTGGCCTGCGACCCGCTGGAGGTCGCCGGCCGGCTGGTGCAGGAAGATTTGCTGATTATCGACACTACCGGGCTCGCGCCGGTGCTGTCCGCCGCCATCCTGTGCGCCCCCAGCCGCTGGCGCCTTACCGAAAAAATCGGCCAGCCGCTTGCCGCCATTCACGGCGCAGTGCCGCTCTATGGCGAACGCCTGGCCGCCCCCGTCGACCGCTTCATGGCCTCGCTTCGCCCTGGCCGCAGCGCCGAGCGGCTGAATTGGAGCGTCGTCGACGATGATGCGCTGTTCCAACCGAGTGGCAAGTATAAGGCCAAGCCTAACCTCGCGATCACGCCGCACAATGCGCCCAGCCGGCTATTCCTGCGGGTCGAACGGCAAACGTTCCTGCGGCTGCCGCAGAGCCAAGCCGTCTTGTTCCTCATCCACGTGCACAGTTATCCCCTGGCGCGGGTATTGGCCGTCCCCGGTGCCGCGGCGGAACTCGAGGGAGCGGTTCGTGGCCTGCCGGACAGCATGGCGGCCTATAAGAGCCTGCCGACCATCGTGCATGCCTTGCTGCCCTGCTTGGCCGGGCGTCTCACCGCGCCTCCAACGTAAGTCCGCCATCGACGACCACGGTCTGGCCCGTGACCATGGCCGCCCCCGCGAGCAGGAACACCATCACCTCGGCTAAATCTTCGGGCGTGCAACGCCGCTTGAGCAGCGCCTTGGCCGCGCTGGCCTGCTGCCGCTCCTCGGTCCATTGCACCATCCAGGAACTGTCGACTGCGCCCGGCGCCACGGCGTTCACCCGCACTTCGGGCGCCAGCGCGCGGGCCAGGTTCTTGGTCAGGCTGACCACCCCGGCCTTGGACGCCGCATAGGCCAGCGAGCTGCCAGGCGAGTCGAGCCCGGCGATGGAAGCGACGTTCACCACCGCGCCCTTGGTCTGCCGCAGCAACGGGGCAGCCAGCTTGGCGCAGCGGAACACGCCGAGCAGGTTCACCCGCAGGATGTCGTGCCACATGTCCTCGCCGATGGCGTCCAGATCGGCCGGCGGGATCGCGCTGCGGGTCGCCGGGGTGCCGGCATTGTTGACCAGGTAGTCCAGCCGGCCGAGACGCTGTCCAGCTTCCGCCACCATGCTCTGGCACGCCGCCGGGTCGCCGACGTCGCCAGCCACGGCAACCACCTCGTAACCGCTCGCCCGCAGGCGCTCGGCCTCTGCCGGGCCACGCGGGTCATCGGGCAAGTGGTTCATCGCCACCTGGCAGCCGCTCGCGGCCAAAAGCCCGGCGGTTGCAAGCCCAATGCCCGAAGCGCCGCCAGTGACCAGCGCCGTCTTGCCGTCGAGTTCGTAGCGGACCATGGCGCTAAAATCCAAACGCCGCCCGATAGCGGCGGAAGCAAGCGGCGCCGCATTCCAGCCGCATCAGCGCGCCCTCGGCCAAAGCCTGAGCATAGTCCGGGTTCATCTGCACCAATGGCCACGCGGCCTCTGCATTCCAGGCGGCGCTATGCTTGATATCGAGCACGGCGTGTAGGTCGAAATAGTGCCGATCCTTGCCGCTCACCCCCAACCGGCGCAGGCCTTGGCCCACCAGCTTCGCCCGGCCCGGCGCGGTTTGCTCGATCACGCCCAAGGCGCCGACCGACTGGAACGCATAGCGCCGCGCCGCCGCCAGCCCGGCCATCGTGTTGGCCAGCGCCAAGGCCTCCCACACCGTGGTTTCGAGCGATGGATGCAGGTCGAGCGTGGTTGCCAAATGCGCCAACATCGGGCCATGCATACCGCGGGCATCGCCCCGGCCCATCTCATCCCAGTAGTTGCGGGCGAGTTCCAGCTTCGCCGGCGTGGGCAAGCGGAGTTGGGTGAGCGCGGTCAGGTCGTCGAACCCGGCTTCCCCAGCCACTTCCTGCTCCAGGAACCAGCGCATCTCCTCCATGCTGGCTTGTTCCGCCAGCCAGGGGAACAGCGGGTCACCTTGGCCCGGCCCAGTGTGCTCCAACTGCTCGAACCAGGCGACGAACCCATCTGGGTCGCGCGGCGCCGCCGCTGCCCGGCTGGCCACTGCGGCGCGCTGCTGCTCCAGCCAGCTTCCTTCCTCAAGCAACGTGGCCGCGTTCGCCTCCAAGTCCTGTTCCCAGCCCGCATGCGGCAGGCCGGGGGCAAACCGCGCGGCATTGAACGCCGCCAAACGGCGCTGCCACCGTTCGTCCCGGCTGAGGCCGAGTGCAAAGCTGCCATCAGGCATAGGCGGTTTCCTCGTACGATTATTGCGTTCCACCGGAGCACGCAGCCTCTGGGCAACCAGCCGTTATGGCCGGCGCGCTTCGAGCACCACCGCTGCAATCCGATCCGCTGCAACGTAGGCTCCGCGCTCCAGTTCCTCCCCGAACACGTCCGGGTCGACTTCGCGGTAGTGCCAATCGAACCCGCTTGGAGCCAATTCGCTCGCGGCAGCGGCACGGAACGGGTCCTCACCACCCACGATGGCCGCGCCGGTATAGAGCACCAGGCGTCCTCCCGGAGCCAACCGGCCGCACGCCGCTGCCACGATGGCCAGCGACAGCCCGGCGCCCAGTGCGCCGCCGCCATGGCGGTAAGCCCGCTCCATTGTGTCCACCAGGTAAGGCGGATTGGCCACGATCAGGTCGAACTGGCCGGGCACGGCAGCGAGCAGGTCGCTCTGCACGGGCGAGACGGCGACACCCGCCAGCGCTGCATTGGCCGCAGTGAACTGAAGCGCGCGCGGGTTGATGTCGACAGCTAGCACCTCGGCTTGCGGCCAAGCCCGCGCGATCAGCACCGCACCCACCCCGGCACCGCAGCCAATGTCCACCGCGCGCCCGACCGGATGCCGCAGCCGCGGCAGAATGGCTTGGGCGAAGCGGTAGGTATCCGGACCGAAAAACACCGAGTCGGGCGCCAGCGTCGGGAAAGCGGAATGCAGGAACAGCAGCTCTTCCAACGAGGACAGCCGTACCGTGCTGCGCCGCAGACCGCCCGCCTCCGGCGTAACCGCGTCGGCCGCCACCAGTGCGTCCAGGATTGCGGATGCCACCACGCCGTCCGCAAACGGACGGCTCCAGCCAAACACGTCCCGCAGGGTGCGGGCCTTACCGGCATGGGCGTTCACCCGCGCATGGGTGGCGGGCGTGGGCGTGACGAAATGATAACCTTCCGCCTGGATCAGACGAGCCAGCTGGGTCAGGCACCCGGTGGCATCAGGATTCGCTGTGTCAAGCATGCCGGCGGCGAACGCAGGGCCGGCACCGCCCGTTGCATCGTGCAAGCGCAACTCAGCGCAGCGCCAAGCGAGCCTCGACCACCTCCGGTTCACCGGGCAGGCGTTGCACGCTGAACCCCAGGCTGCGAACGAAGCCGAGCATCGGCCGGTTCTCGACCAGCACCTGACCGGCCACGGCCGCCAAGCCGCTTTGGCGGCCCCACTCCAGCAGCCGCCGCATCAGTTCGCGCGCCAGCCCCGAACCTCGCCTGTCGGGTTGCACCAGGATGGCGAACTCGCCCTCCTCGGCCTCGCACACCAGCCGTGCGCCGCCGACGATGTCGCCCGGGGAGCGTTCGGCGACGAACACCATTTCGCGGTCGTAATCCACCTGCGTCATCCGGGCGATCCGTTCGGGGGAGACTTCGCGCATGGCGGAGAAGAAGCGCATCCGCCTGTCCTCGGGGCTCGCCCGCTCGAACAGCACGCGGTAGGCCGTGGCATCCTCCGGGCGGATCGGACGGATGGTAAGCGCCTGCCAGCTTTGCACGAGCGAGGCGGGGTAGGGGGCTATGGCCAGCCGCGCCGCCTCACCAAACGGCCGTAGACGCAGCGTGGCGCCGCCCGGTGTGAGCGAGAGGCTGGCCAACTCGGGCAAGTCCACCACCAGTTGCGACACCCTCACCAACGTGTCGGCCAGCCGATCCATAGCGGCGGCGTCCAGGCTGCGGCAGGCCCGGGTTTCGCCAACCAGCGCGTGTGCCAGCGCCAGGTTCAACGGCGGCAGGTCGAACCCGCATTCCGCCACGGAGCCGCTGCCCAAGCCGATCGCCGGGCCGAACATCGCGTCGTCCATCACGCAGAGATCGACGGGCGAAACGCCGATGCCGTAGAGCGCCAGCACGGCACTGGCCTCATCCGGGACCAGTTCGAGCCGGCCCTCCCGGCGGGCAGAGGCCACCAGCCGGGCCAAGGCGCTACGGTCCGGCTGGAGCTGCAGCACGTCTGAGGACGGCAATTCCCTCGCGGCGATGCGGGCACGCCGGTCCCGCAGCAGGTGGCGAAAGCCGCGTACCGCCGCCTCGGGTGAGGCAAAGGCCGGCACACCCGCCTCCGCCAGCGTCCGCCGATGCGCAGCCCCCGTGGTCTCTCCCATCGCGCAGACCAGCAGCGGCACCGGTCGGCGCGGCACGGCCGCCAGCGCCGCAACACCTGCGGCGTCGTCCGGACCGGCCGGCGCCAGCACCGCCAGCACACAGCCCACCTCGCACGCACCGCCCAGCAGCGCGGCCGCGTCCGCCAGCCGGGTGGGAGCGGCCACGCCGACATAGACGATGTCGCCGGCATTTCCGTCCGCAAACGCCAGCCGTAGCACCTGCCGCGTCTCTGGCTGCAGCTTCGCCAAGGTCACGCCGGCGCGGATCGCAGCATCGCCGGCCAGCCGCCCCGGCCCGGTCGCGTTGGTGACGATGGCCAGCGCCTCCCCCCGCGGCGAGGCAGCGCGGGTGAGCGTTTCCAGAGCGGCGAACATTTCCTCCACATCCGCCACCGTCAGCACGCCGGCCCGTTTGAGCGCCGCCTCGAACACCGCGTCCGCCCGCCCGCTGGGGTCGAGCAGGCGGCCGCCGGCGCGGATCGCCACTACCGGCCGCAGCCGGGCCGCGGCGCGCGCGGCGGAGAGGAAAGCGCGGCGGTCGCGGATGCGGCGAATGTCCAGCAGGATCGGCCCCGTGCTGCTGTCACGCGACAGGAAGTCCAGCACCGCGCTGAACCCTGTGCCGGCATTGCCGCCGATGCCGACCACCTGGCTGAAGCCGACGCCGTTCGGCTCCGCCCAGTCCAGTACCGCCCGGCACAGCGCCGCCGACTGCGACACCAGCGCCACGCGCCCGGCCAGCGGCTGCAGGTGCGAGAGGGTCGCGTTCAGCCGCAACGCCGGGCAGGCGACGCCGAACGACCCGGGCCCGAGCACCCGCACGCCGGTTTCCGCCTGCCCGGCGGCGATGTCCGGCGCCAGGCCGAGGCAGACCGCAGCCCCAATGCCCTGCCGCGCCAGGGTGCGCAGCAGCGGCGTCACCGGCCGGCTCTCGGTGGCGATCACCGCCAGGTCCGCGGGCTCGGGGGTGTCCGCCGGGGAGAGAACCTGTTGCGGACCCGGGAAGCTGGCGAGATTCGCGCAGGCCAGATCCGCCAGGCGCCCCTTGCCAATCACCGCCACGGACCGGGGGCGGAACATCCGCTCCGGATCGAACTTCGGCAGCGCCAGGCTTGGAGGCACCGCGCCGGCGGTCAGCGCTCGGTGTCGTCGACTTCCGGCTCGACCTCGATTTCGTCCGGAATGGCGTCGGCATCGTCTTCCAGCTCGCTGGCGTCTTCCAGCACGCCCTCGTCCGCCTCGTCCTCGGCGGTCTCCACCTCCACGTCGGCATCCTCGGCCACGGGGACCTTCTTGACGCGGCGCTCTTCCACCACATTGCCGCCGGGCCGGCGGGGGCGGGGCTGATCGGGCGGCTGCTCGGTGGCGCATTTCGGGCAGATCGCCGGGCTCTTTGTCAGATCGTAAAACCGGGCGCCGCATGCCACGCAGACGCGCTTCGTGCCGAGTTCAGCCTTTGCCATGCCGCGGCGCTCCTCTGCTGGTTTCCGGCGCATTCGCCCGGAGGGTGCTGGTGTCCGGCGCTTTCGCCGGAGGGCGCGCCCCATGCCATCGCCATGCCACTCTGTCAAACCCTTCGCTGTTCAAAGCGGGCGAGCCCTGCTAGGCGGGCGGGATCATGGCTCCATCTCAGCCGCTCACCGCCCGCAAACCAGCCGGCCCGCTCAGCGGGGCAGTGCGCGTGCCGGGCGACAAGTCGATCAGCCACCGGGCGCTGATGTTCGGCGCGCTGGCGGTGGGGGAGACCCGCATCGAGGGGTTGCTGGAGGGCGAGGACGTGCTGCGCACCGCCGCGGCGATGCGGGCGCTGGGTGCGGAGGTTTGGCGGGAGGGTGCGGCCTGGTGCGTGGCCGGCCGCGGCATCGGCGGTCTGGTGGAGCCGGACGACGTGTTGGACATGGGCAACTCCGGCACCGCCGCGCGGCTGCTGGCGGGCATGCTGGCCAGCCATGACGTGTTCGCGGTGATGACGGGGGATGCCAGCCTGCGCCGCCGGCCGATGCGCCGGGTGACGGAGCCGCTGGCGCGTTGCGGGGCGCAATTCAGCGGACGCGACGGCAGCCGGCTGCCGTTGGCCATACGCGGGGCGGCGGATGCGCTGCCGATCCATTACCGCGTTCCGGTCGCTTCGGCGCAGGTGAAGTCCGCCGTGTTGCTGGCCGGGCTGAATGCGCCGGGGCAGACGGTGGTGGAAGAGCCTAGCGCGACCCGCGACCACAGCGAGAACATGCTGCGCCATTTCGGCGCCGACGTGACCGTGGCGGTGGAGGGGGCCGGCCGCATCATTGCCCTCGCCGGCCAGCCGGAGCTGCGCGGGCGGGACGTGGTCGTGCCCGGGGACCCGTCCTCCGCCGCCTTTCCCCTGGTTGCGGCGCTGCTGGTGCCGGGCTCGGCGGTGACGCTTGAAGGCGTGGGCCTTAACCCGCTGCGCAGCGGGCTGCTCACCACCCTGCGCGAGATGGGCGCCGACATCACCGTGGCGGGCGAGCGGATGCAGGGTGGCGAGGCGGTGGCAGACCTGCTGGTGCGTCATGGCCCGTTGCGCGCGGTGACGGTGCCGCCGGGCCGCGCGCCGGCCATGATCGACGAATACCCGGTGCTTGCGGTGGCCGCCGCATTGGCGGAGGGCACCACCCGGATGTGCGGCCTGGCGGAGCTGCGGGTGAAGGAGAGCGACCGCCTGGCTGCCACGGCCGCCATGCTGGAAGCCGCGGGTGCGGAGGTGATGGTGGAGGGCGACGACCTGCTCGTCCATGGCGCCGCCACGCTGCCGGGGGGATGCACTGTGGCGACCCAGATGGACCATCGCCTGTCGATGAGCGCGCTGGTGTTGGGGCAGGCGACGCAGGCGCCGGTGGCGGTGGACGACGCCGCCTTCATCGAGACCAGCTTTCCGGGTTTCGCCGCCCTGATGCGCGGGCTTGGGGCCGAGATCGAGTGATTATAGCCATTGACGGCCCAGCGGCCGCGGGCAAAGGCACCCTGGCGCGCCGCCTGGCCGAGCAGCTCGGCCTTCCGCATCTCGACACCGGACTGCTTTACCGCGCGACGGGCCGCCTGGTGCTGGACGCCGGCAACGACCCGGCTAACCCGGTCGCCGCGGAACAGGCTGCGCAGGCCCTGCAACCGGCGGACCTGCAGCGGCTTGACTTGCGTGGCCCGGCGGCGGACGCGGCCTCCGCCCAGGTTGCCGCCATTCCCGCCGTGCGCACCGCGCTGCTGGCGTTCCAACGCAGCTTTGCCGCCCGTGGCGGGGCGGTGCTGGACGGGCGGGACATCGGCACCGTGATTTTCCCGCAGGCGGAGGTGAAGCTGTTTGTCACTGCCAGCGTGGCCGCGCGTGCGGAGCGGCGCTGGCGCGAACTGCGCGCCCGCCAGCCGGACGCGTCGCTCGCCGTAGTCGAGGCGGAGCTGGCGGCCCGCGACGAGCTCGACCGCGCCCGCGCCGCCGCCCCGCTGCGCCCCGCTACGGACGCGACCGTGCTCGACACGACGGCGATGACGCAAGACGAGGTGTTTACCGCAGCTTTAGCTGCCGTGGGGCGGGGGTGGCGTAGTGCGACTTCGGGCCCGAAATAGCACTGACTGATCGCCTGCTTCCCTCTACCAGGAAGCTGCAAGACACTCATCGATGCCCTCCATTTGGACATCACGCCGTCACCACAGCCCCGTTCCGCATCTCCTCCGGCCCGCACAGCACGACTAAAGCCGGTGCCACATCGCCCGGCTGCCGCAGCCCCGTTTGATCCTCACCGGGCATTGCCGCGCGGCGATGCCTAGTCGCCACCACCCCGGGATCGAACAGGTTGGTGCGACAGCGCGTGTTGCGCAGCTCCTCGGCCCAGGCCAGCACCAGGTACTGCATCGCCGCCTTGGTGGCGCCATACAGCCCCCAATAGGCCTGCGGCGCGGCCACGATGGCATCGGTGACGAACACCGCGCGCCCGGCGGGGCCCGCCATCAGCAACGGGCCGCAGGTGCGGATCAACCGCCACGCCGCCTCCCAGTTGGCGGCGGTGGCCGCGGTGAAGTCGCCGGGCAGGATGTGCGGCGCTGGCGCCAGTCGCCCAAGCGCGCCGGCCGCATGCACCAGGACGTCCAGCCGGCCGAACCGCTCCAGCAGGCTGGGGCCGACCGTGTCCAACTGCGCGCCCTCCGCCAGGTCGAGCGGCAGCAAGGTGGCCGTGCCGCCGGCGGCCCGGATGGCGTCGTCGGTCTCCTCCAGGCCGCCTTGGGTGCGGGCGGTGATCACCACGTGGGCGCCGCGCCGGGCCAGCTCAATGGCGGCGGCGGCGCCAATGCCGCGGCTCGCCCCGGTGACGAACGCGACCCGGCGTTCGGTCATCACCCAGGGAGCAGGCTGAGCTGGCGTTCGGCCTCGTTGTGCAGGTCGGACAGGCCGATCGGGTAGTCGCCGGTGAAGCAGGCGTCGCAATAGGCGCCGCGCTCGGCCCGCGCGCCGGCCCGGCCGAGCGCGGCGTAGAGCCCGTCCAGGCTGATAAACGCCAGGCTATCGGCGCCGATCAGTTGTGCCATCTCCGGCACATCATGCCGCGCGGCGAGCAGCTTGCCGCGCTCCGGCGTGTCGATGCCGTAGAAGCAGGAATGGGTCGTCGGCGGCGAGGAGATACGCATGTGCACTTCGGCCGCACCAGCCTGGCGCACCATCTCGACAATCTTGCGGCTGGTGGTGCCGCGCACGATGCTGTCATCCACCAGGATCACCCGGCGGCCCTGCAGCACCGACCGATTGGCCGAGTGCTTGAGCTTGACCCCGAGATTGCGGATCTGGTCGGTCGGCTCGATAAAGGTGCGTCCGACATAGTGGTTGCGGATGATGCCAAGTTCGAACGGCAGCCCGCTTTCCTCGGCATAGCCCATCGCCGCCGGCACCCCGGAATCGGGCACCGGCACCACCACGTCGGCGGGGACGGCGGATTCCTGCGCCAGTGCAGCCCCAATGCGCTTGCGGGCGCCATACACCGGGGTGCCCTCCACCACGGAGTCGGGCCGGGCGAAGTAGATGTATTCGAACACGCAGAACCGGCCGCGATTGGCGCCGAACGGCTTGATGCTGTGGATGCCCTTGTCGTTGATCACCACGATCTCGCCGGGCTCCACGTCGCGTACGAACTCGGCGCCAACAATATCGAGCGCGCAGGTCTCCGACGCGAGTACCCAGCCACCGCTCTCCGCACCGCCAAGCCGGCCCAGGATCAGCGGGCGCACGCCCAGCGGGTCCCGCACGCCCATCAGCGCCTCGTTGGACAGGCAAACCAGCGAGTAGGCGCCCACCACCTGCTTCAACGCGTCGATCAGCCGGTCCACCACGGTGGAGTAGAGGCTGATGGCGATGAGATGGACGAACACCTCGCTGTCGGTGGTGGACTGGAACAGGCAGCCGCGGCGCACCAGCGTGCGTTTCAGGGCCATGGCGTTGGTGAGGTTGCCGTTGTGGGAGATCGCAAAGCCGCCGAACTCGAAATCGGCATAGAGCGGCTGCACGTTGCGCAGGATGGTGTCGCCGGTGGTGGCGTAGCGGTTGTGCCCCACCGCCGCCGTGCCCGGCAGCGAGGCGATCACGCGCGCGTCGCCGAAATTGTCCGCCACCAGGCCCAAGCCGCGATGCTGGTGAAAGCGCTGCCCGTCGAACGAAGCGATCCCGGTGGCTTCCTGGCCGCGATGCTGCAGCGCGTGCAGCCCGAGCGCGGTGACCGCGGCCGCGTCCGGCACGTTCCACAGGCCGAAGACGCCACACTCCTCGTGCGGCTTGTCATCGTCATGCGGCTCATTGTCTGCAAACCGGTCCGGCAGCATGGGCAAACCTCCCGACTACAAGTCCGCGGCTTGGTGCTCCGGCGTGGGCGGCTGCACCGTGGGCCGCCAGTTCTCCGGCAGTTGCCGCGCCACCCAAGCTGCACCGAGATATATAGTGGGCATGGTGCGGGCTTGCCGCACCTCCGACGGCCATTGGCTGCCCTGCCAATAAATTCCGGCCAGGAGATAAGCAGCAATGGCGAACACGGTGCCGCGCGCTAGGCCGTAGACCAATCCGAGCACCCGGTCGAGCCCGCTCAGCACCGAGCGGCGGACGGCGCCACCGATGGCCCCGGCGAGAAGGGAGAGAGCGACCAGTATGAGCACGAACGGGACACCGAAGGCGACCGGGTCAGCAATATCCGGATTGGTGATGGAGCGTTCAACGAGAGGTTGCAACTGGGGCAAGAGGTAATAGGCGGCCACGGCCGCGCCGACCCAGGCGGCGAGCCCGAGCACTTCGCGCACCAGCCCGCGTAGGAAGCCGAACATCGCCGAGATGGCCACCACCAGGAGGATGACGGCATCGACCGTGTTCATTCGCTATGCGGCTTCAAACAGGATGTCCTGCGCGCCTTGCCACAGCACGCTGCGGCCAAGCTCGGCCAGCCGGTCGAGTCCCTCGACGATGGAGAGGACGTGGTTGCCGGCCAGCACGCCCGCCTTGCTGGCAAACTGGCAGGGCCCGTAGGCGATCAGGATTTCGGTCTCGCTCACTCCCCCCGGGTAGAGCAGGACCTGCCCTGGCGCGGGATAGACAGTAGCGTTCTCGGCGCCGAGGCCGAGGTCCAGGCTGCCGAGCGGGATCCAGCACGCCTCGCCGCTCCAGCGCACATGGATGATGCGCTCACGATAGGGCAGCAGGCTGCGGAACTTGGCCACGGTGCGCGGGGCTGCTGCGGTCTCGAACCGGGCGGGGAAGCTCTGGCCAGCGGCGGTGATTCGCACATCTGTCATGGTGGGCAGCGTCATACGGCGGGCAGGCTGAGAGGTCCAGGGCGTCCTCAGACGGCCTCACCGTGTCGCGGCACCGGCCGGCTGCGGCGATCCCGCCCGGGCAGGCACGATCAGCGCCGCGAGAATGGTCGCCAGCGCGATTGCCACCGCCACGATGAACACGCCGTGTAAGGCCCGATCGAGCGCCGCGACGAGGGGGGCCAGTGAAGCGCCGGGCAGCCCCGCACGTCGCACCGGGTCCAACAGCGCCTGCAGCCCGGCCGAGCCGGAGCCGGCGCGCTGCAGACCGAGGTTCAGCACGCCGCCAAAGGCTGCCGAACCAACCGCTTGGCCGAGCAAGCGGGAAAAGTAGAATAGCGACGTGGCTCTGCCACGCTCGGCATAGCCCGCGGCGGACTGCACCGCCACCGTAAAGACCAGGCTGCTGCCGCCCAGGCCCGCGCCCAGCACCGCACTTGCCAGCAACAGGACCGGCAGGCCACCGTGCGAGAGCAGCAGCAGCCCGGCACTCCCCGCGACCAGCGCCAACGTGCTGCACAGTGCGACCCGGCGCATGGCCAAGCGGCCCAAAATACGGCCGAGCGCAAAACTGACGGCCGTCCAGGTCACCGTCTCGACCCCAAGCATCACCCCTGACACCAGGGCAGACCGTCCGGCCACGCCCTGCACCCAGGTCGGCACGAAGGCGGTGGTGGCGAGCAACAGCATGCCAGTCAGGAAGGTCGTGGCGTTCGCCGCTAGGGTCAGGCGCTGCCGCAGCAGATGCATCGGCAGCATCGGCTGCGCGACGCCACGCTCCACCCAGGCAAAACCGGCCAAACACCCGGCGCAGGCCGCCATAAGCCCAGCGAGTCCGACGCCAGAGAGGGTCTGCCATTGCACGAGTGCTTCCATGCCGGTGCCGATGCCGCCAGCCAGCAACGCCGTGCTGCGCCAATCGAGCCCGCCAACCATTCGCTCCCCTGCAGGCTTGGGCAGGAAGCGCAGCACCAAGGCGGCGCTGAGCGCGCCCACCGGAAGGTTGACCCAGAACACGAAGGGCCAGCCAAGCGTGCCCACGCAGAGCGAGCCCAGCAGCGGCCCGGCAATCGCCGCGAGCCCCCATACCACGCTGACATAGCTCAGCGCGCGGGGACGGTCGGCCGCCGGTGTGACATCGCTGATGATGATGGTGCCAAGCGGGATCAGCCCGCCGCCGCCGAGCCCCTGGATGGCGCGGAAGACGATCAAGGCAGGCATGCTCCAGGCCAACCCGCACAGCACCGAGCCGAGCAGGAACAGCGCCGTGCTCGCCAAATAGGTCCGTCGCCGGCCAAACAGGTCCGCCAGCCGGCCGTAGAGCGGGGTGGTGATGGCCTGGGCGAGCAGGTAGATGCCGAACGCCCAACTGAATAAGTCGAACCCGCCCAGCCGGGCCACGATAGTGGGCATCGCAGTACTGATAATCGTGATCTCGGCTGCGGCCATGAAAGTCGAGACCAGCATGGCACCGACGACGCGCCGGCGTCCGGCATCGCTGAGGGCGAAGGTGGCTTCCATCGATGCAAGGGACCTTGCTGCGGGGGCGGGGGCGGGGCGCCGGCCTACAGGCTGATGAACTCGGTGTGCAAGGCTCCGGCTTCCACGGTGCGGCGCAACGCTGGGTCGCGGTCGAGCAACTCGCCGTGAGATCGGGCGAGCCGTTCGGCGGCATGGGCGGCCGCGCGCAGCGCCTTCATCACCGGGTCGCTGGCGGTGGTGTAGCGCAGCGGGCCGCCGGCGTAGCGGATCGGGTCCTCCACCAGCGGGAAGCCTGGCAGCGCGTTGTTCATATAGCCGGCGTTGTGCAGCAATTCCGCCGGGTCGCGGCATAACGCGTCCAGGAACGGCGTGGTGTGGTTGGCGGTTTGCGCCGCCAGCGCGTCGCCTCCGCCCGCCGCCAGCACCTTCAGCCGACCCAATACCGCCTTGGCGACGCCCTGCACCGGGTGGCGCACCGGATAATGCGCCAGCGCCACTCCAGGCAGCGCCACCTCTCGCGCAGGCTCCGCCCCGAGCCACGCCGCATGATTGCCGGGTTCCAGGCGGACGTCCGAGCCGAGGCCGCCGCGCAGGAAGCGCTTGGCCACCCCGCGCTCAGTGGCGTCGCGCAAGCGCATCCGGCGCGGCACCAGGAGGTCAGCGGCATCCAGGCCTTCAGCGAAGTAGTTGCGCAACGCCAACCGCACCGACGGCGCCTCGGCCGTCACCGCCGTCAGCAGGGCGCGCAAGCCGTCGTCCCGCACGTCGATGAACTCGTCCGCATCCAGGCACAACACCCAATCCGGGCGAAATGCCTGGTCGGCGGTGTGATACAGCATGGTATTGTGCTGCGCCTCGCTAAACAGGACGGAGCGGGACTGCAACAGCACCACCGGTGCGCCCTCCGCCTGCAATTGCCGCAAAATACCCAGCGTGCCGTCGGTGCTGCCATTGTCGAGCAGAATCATGCGGTCGGCGAAAGCCAGCGTGTGGCGGACGAACGCCTCCACCACATCGTCCTCGTTCAGCACCCGCGTGACGGCGACCAGCATCAGGGCCGCGGCTGTCCGGTAGGGTGCCTACTTAGTTGCATCTATCTACCAACTGCATCTACCTATCCTTAGTTGTCATGCCCGTGCTTGACACGGGCATCCACGCGGTTCCGCATTGTTCGTCGCTCCACGCGTTGGGCCGGCTGCGTCCGGACGCCGGGGATGGCCGGATCAAGTCCGGCCATGACGTGCTAATGTATTCTCGGTGCTCGACCAGGCAAAGCACGAAGGCTGTCGGACACCCTTGAATCAGGCCCCAGACTCAGGTCATCGGGGTGGCGCAATAGCTGCGGTAGGCGGGACGTTGCAGCAGCCGGTCATACCAGGCCCGCAGCGCCGGCAACTCGGGGCGCGTCACGCTGAAGGAGAACCAGCGATGCACGTTCACCCCGCATGGGATGTCGGCCAAGCTGAACTCTGGCCCAGCAATGTGGTCGTGCCGCTGCAATTGCGCGTCCAGCAAGGCCCAGCCCCGCCCCGCTTCCACCAGGGCGGCCTCGATGGCGGCATGGTCGCGCTGCTCGGGCGGGGTGCGGACCAGGCCCCAGAACACGATGCTTTGCGGTCGGTTGAGCGTGGTATGCTGCCAGTCCATCCAGCGGTCGACACGGGCTCGCGCCCGCGGCTCGGCCGGCCACAGCGCGGTGCCTTCCGCATGGCAGTTGGCGAGATAGCGCAGGATGGCGTGGCTCTCCCACAGGGTGAAGTCGTTCTCCACCAGCGTCGGGACCAAACTGTTGGGGTTCATCGCCAGGTAGTCTGGATCCTTGGTGCGGCCGAACGCCCCGCCCGCGTCGATCCGCTCGTACGGAAGCTGCAGCTCTTCCAACAACCAGAGCACCTTCATGACGTTGGAGGAATTGGCCCGGCCCCAAACTTTACGCATGGTTCGCCCCCGCTTGTGCAGGCGGAAGGCTAGGGGGTTTGCGCGCCGCACGGAAGCAGGGGAGAACACCGGGCATGACCCAAACCCGCGCCCTCGCCGCGCTGTCCCTCCTGGTCGCGGGCGCGGCCCTGCTCGCGGCGAACGGGGCGGAGCGCGTGCTGGGCCTGGTGCCGTGCGCGCTGTGCCTGGTGGAGCGTTGGCCTTACTGGGCAACGTTTCCATTCGCTGCGGTGGCGCTGCTGCCGCTTCGGCCGGTGCTATGGGGCGTGGTGCTATGCATGGCGGTGTCGGTGGCGGCCGCCGGCTTGCATGTGGGCGTGGAGCAGGGCTGGTGGCCGAGCCCGCTGCCGGAATGCGCCGCCCCCACCCTGGGCCGCGGCAGCCTCACCGATCGCCTGGCCCACATGCCCGCCCGCCCTGCCAAGCCCTGCGACGACCCGACTTACCTGCTGCCCGACGTCCCGGTATCGATGGCGGCGATGAACGGGCTGCTGGCCCTGGCGTTCGGCGGCTTCCTCGCCATCTCGCTGGCACGTCCATGTCCAAGGAGACGCCCGCTATGAGTTCGACCACGCTGCCCGGTGACATCCCGCCCGCCGAACGTCTCGCCCGCATGATCCGGGTGGACCATGCCGGCGAATACGGCGCCGCCCGGATTTATCAGGGCCAGTTGGCCGTGCTCGGCCGCGGCCGCCATGGCGGCACGCTGCGCCATATGCTGGAGCAGGAGGAGCATCACCGCGAGACCTTCGCCGCCATCGTGGCCGACCGCCGCGTCCGGCCCACCGCGCTGCTGCCGCTCTGGCATGTGGCCGGCTATGCGCTCGGGGCGGCCAGCGCGCTGATCGGCGAGCGCGGTGCCATGGCCTGCACGGTGGCGGTGGAGGAAGCCATCGACGAGCACTACGCCCAGCAGGCGTCGAGCTTGGAGGAGGATGAGTCGGGGTTACGCGACACCATCGAGACGTTCCGCGCCGAGGAGCTCGAACACCGCGATATCGGCCTGGCCAACGAGGCCGAGCTTGCCCCGGCCTACAAGCTGATGAGTTCGGTGATCAAGCTCGGCTGCAAGGTGGCGATTGCCGTCAGCGAGCGGGTTTAGCCTAGCCGCAGGCTGCTGGATCGCAACGCTCAGAGGCCGGCGATGAGGCCGGTGCAGGGATCACCGGCCGTCAGCTTCGGCGTGGCGGCCTCGTAGAACGACTTCAATCGGTCTGCCACCTGCGCGTCCGTGAGGCCGTTCCTCGCAATCCCTTTCGCTGCGGTTCGGCGTAGAATGCTCCTGACGTTACCCTCTTCAACGCCGCCGAAAGGACCGTCATAGAGCCGGGTCCAGAACATGGCGACGGGAGGATGTGTTGTCTTGGGCTTGATCCGCAACACGCTTATGTCTTCGAACCAGTCTTGGACTTCGCCCTTCCAGTGTGACCGCAACTCGCCCGATGCGTCGAGGGCAAGCAGCATGACAAGGTGGCTATTAATCTGGCGCTCCAACGACGAAATCCGAAGCTCAATGTTTTCCTTAGGCAGCGCCGTCTCACCGAGGTCTGTATGCGGCGGGAGTATGTCCAATGCGCGCATGGCGACGTCTCCTTTGCGGTCAGCGGCGTCCCATCACCGGCACGCCCTGTCCGTAGGCGAGAGAGGCGGCGAAAGGTGCTTACGTGGCCTCGCTGATCTCAGCTTCCAACGCCTGCAACGACCGATCCAGCGCGCCCCGGTCGGCTACCTTGCCGTCCACCGCGTCCAGCAACGCGCGCCGGCAGCGGTCATGGGCAGCGTCCACGTCCACCGCGCCGCGCGCCCCGGCCAGGCAGTCGGCGTACGCATCCCCCGCCCCCGCCGTCTCGGGCCCAAGCGGGGCAAAAATCTCCCGGATGCGCCGCTCCACCCAGCCGGGGGCGGCGGGGGTCTCCTCGGTCAGCGACGACTGGGTCATCGCGCCGCGCCCAGCACCCAGGCCAGCACGCCCTTCTGCGCATGCAGCCGGTTCTCCGCGCCGTCGAACACCACCGATTGCGGGCCGTCGATCACCTCCGCCGTCACCTCCTCGCCGCGATGGGCCGGCAGGCAATGCATGAACAGCGCATCCGGCGCCGCCTGCGCCATCAGGCGGCTATCCACCTGATAGGGCCGCAGCAGGTTGTGGCGCTTGCTCGCCGGGTCGTCGGCCAGGCTCACCCACACGTCCGTCACCACGCAGCGCGCGCCCGCCACGGCCGCCTCCGGGTCATGCCCGACGCTGATGTCGGCCCCTTGCGCCCGCGCCCAGGCGACCAGCTCGGCCGGCGGCGGCAAGGCCTCCGGGCAGGCGATGCGCAACGCAAAGCCGAACCGCGCCGCGGCCTCGATCCAGGAGCAGGCAACGTTGTTGCCATCCCCAACCCAGGCCACCGTTTGGCCCGCGATCGGCCCGCGATGCTCCTCGAACGTCATCATGTCGGCCATCAATTGGCAGGGATGGGACTTATCGGTCAGCCCGTTGATCACCGGCACCGTGGCGTTCGCCGCCAGTTCCGCCAGCTTGGCCGCGTTGTCGGTGCGCAGCATGATGGCGTCCACGTAGCGCGACAGGGTGCGCGCCGTGTCCGCCACTGTCTCGCCGCGGCCGCTCTGCATTTCGGCCGCACTCAGCACGACCACGTCGCCGCCGAGTTGGCGCATGGCGAGCTCGAATGAGACCCGGGTGCGGGTGGACGGCTTCTCGAAGATCATCGCCAAGCTGCGGCCGGCGAGCGGGCGGGAGGAGGGCACGCCGGCCTGCTTGAACCCCCAGGCCACGTCCAGCATCTGGCGCAGCACGGCGGGCTCGAAATGGCGGATGTCGAGGAAGTGCCGCGGCCCGGCGGTCTCCGCCAGGGAGCCGTCCGCCAGCCGGAGTTGGCGTGCCCCGCTCACTTTGCCGCCACGCTGGCTTGGGACGGGCGCACCCGGCGCGCGCCGCGGCGCATCATCGCCATCGCCTCGGCAATGTCCGCGTCGGTCACCACCAATGGCGGCACCAGGCGCAGCACGTTGTCGCCGGCGGCCACGCTCAGCAGCCCCTCGGCGGTGAAGGCGGCCTGCACCTCGCCATTGGGCACCAGGCATTGCAGCCCCTGCATCAGCCCGGCACCGCGCACGCCGGAGAACACCTGCGGCTCCTCCGCCGCCAGCGCGCCGAGCGCCTCCCACAGCATCTGCCCGCGGCGCACCACGTCCGCCAGGAAGCCGGGCGCCAGCACCACGTCCAGCACGGCATTGGCCGCGGCGCAGGCGAGCGGGTTGCCGCCGAAGGTGGTGCCATGGCTGCCGGCGGTGAGGTGCTTCGCGACCGCCTCGCGGGCCAGGATCGCGCCCATCGGGAAGCCGCCCGCGATGCCCTTGGCGGCGGACATCACGTCCGGTTCGATCCCGGCCCATTGATGCGCGAACAGCTTGCCGGTGCGGCCCATCCCGCACTGCACCTCGTCCATCCCAAGCAGGATGCCGTATTCGTCGCAGGCTGCGCGCAGCTCCTGCAGGAAGCGCAGCGTGGCCGGGCGCACGCCGCCTTCGCCCTGGATCGGCTCTACCAGAATGGCGGCGGTCTGCGGCCCGATCGCGTCCCGCACCGCGTTCATGTTGCCGAACGGCACGTGGTCGAAGCCTTCCACCACCGGGCCGAAGCCAGCCAGGTATTTGGCGTTGCCGGTGGCCGACAGCATGGCCAGGGTGCGGCCATGGAAGGCGCCGTCGAAGCAAACCACGCGCACGCGCTCGCCACGGCCGGTCTGCGCCATGGCGCGGCGCATCATCTTGACCATGCCCTCGTTGGCTTCGGCGCCGGAATTGCAGAAGAACACGCTGTCGGCGAAGGTCGCCTCCACCAGCCGGGCGGCGAGGCGTTCGGCGCCCGGCACGCGGTACAGGTTGGAGACATGCATCACCCGGCCGGCCTGCTCGGCGATCGCGGCCACCAAATGCGGGTGGTTGTGGCCGAGCGAGGAGGTGGCGATGCCGGCGCCGAAATCGAGGAATCGTCGGCCGTCCGCCGTATACAGCCAGGCGCCTTCGCCCCGCTCGAAAGCGAGGTCGGCACGGTTGTAGGTCGGCATCAAGGCGGCGATCATGGCCGGTTATACCCTTTCGTCTCGGCTGCTGCGGTTGCCCCCATTTGCGGACCGTCTGTGGGTGGCAACAGGCAGAAAGCGGGAGCATGGGGCGGCGGCAGCGGCAGTGTCAAACGCGGAGACGGCGCAGGACACCCGCAAAAACCAGGGGCTTGCCGTTTGGCCCAGCGGTTCGCGCGTGGCAGTTTGCCGGCATGTCCGCCCGCGATTCCGCCCCCCCGACCGAGGCAACCCTGCGCGAGGCGGCCCTGCGCCACCTAGCCCGCTACGCCACCACCCGCACGGGCCTCTTGGGCGTGCTGACCCGGCGGGTGGAGCGCTGGGCCCGCTCCTCGCAGCCGGCGGCGGAGCAGGTGTCGGCCGCTATGCAGGCAGCGGAGGCGGCCGTCGCCCGCTTGGCCGCTGCCGGCGCCGTCGACGACGCCGCTTTTGTCGAGAGCCGCGCCCGCTCCCTGCACCGCGCCGGCCGCTCGCGCCGTGCCATCGCCGCCCATCTGCAGGCACGGGGCGTGAGCGCCGAACTGGCCGCCCTGCCGGACGACCCGGCGCGCGAACTGGCCGCCGCCCTGCTCTACGCCAGCCGCCGCCGCATCGGCCCGTTCCGTCAGCCGCCCGACCCCGCGCAGCACCTGCGCGACCTGGCCCGCCTGGCCCGCGCCGGGTTTCCCGCCGCCATCGCCGCCCAAGCGCTGCGCATGCCGTTCGGCGACGCCGAGCGACGCGTGCTCGCCGCGCGGCGTTGAGCCGCACCGTTGCTGAACCGCCACATGCGACGGTCAACCGTGCGTGTGGAAGGCCTCCCACCGGGCAGACGGTGGCAGTCAATGCTGTTACGGTCCGTTCATCGCCCCCATCGCGGGGCTATTGAGGAGAGCAACCGATGACGTTCCGTCACACACTGGCCCGGCTGGGGCTGTCTTCCACCTTTGCGCTGGCGCTGGCCGCGGCGGCCCAGGCGCAGCCGGCGAGCACCGGCGGCGGTGGCTCCATGGCTTACCCCGATTCGCTGCCATCTGGCCAGGTCCGCATCCCCGGCAACACCGCGCGCGACACCGGCAACATGGCCTATCCCAGTTCCCCCGGTGGGATCACCTCCTCGACCACGCCGACCGCTGGTACCGCCGGCAAGGCGGCGGCTCCGGCGAAGGCTGCCGCCGCCAGCCCGGCCCCAGCGGCGTCCCCCGGCGCCGGACCCACCCCGCAGGGCCAGGCCATGGCCCGCAAGCTGGCCACCACGCCCAGCTCGCAGCCGGTGCCATACGTCGATTTCCTCGCTCCCAGCACGCCGGGCAAGCCCGCTGCGCACCACGCCAAGCCGGCCGCCAAGAAGCCCGCTGCCTAGTGGTCCGATGCCGACGCACGCTTCAGCGTCGGCTTAATCGGCCCACCCAAATTAAGCTCGTGGTCCGATGCCGACGCGCGCTTCAGCGCGTCGGCGGAATCGGCCAACCGAATCAAGCTCGCGTCTTGAGGGCTTCGTGCTGGCCGAACCTGTGGCGAACGGGCAAACCGCCCGGTTCGTCGCAGCGACCGATTGCGCGGCAGGTGCGGTAAGCTGGCATCGGGCCGCCGGCCGCGCTACAGCACGGCCTCCTGCCACGTGGACGCCCAATGACCGACTATCGCGACACCGTGTTCCTGCCTGCCACCAGCTTTCCGATGCGCGGCGACCTGCCCCGCCGCGAGCCGCACATCCTGGCGCATTGGCAAGCGAGCGGGCTGTGGGACCGCATCGTGGCGCAAGGCGCCGGGCGCCCGCGCTTCGTGCTGCATGACGGGCCGATCTACTCCAACGGCAACCTGCATATCGGCCACGCGCTCAACCGCATCCTGAAGGACGTGGTGATCCGTGCCCACCGCATGGCCGGGTTCGACGCCCCGTTCATCCCCGGCTGGGACTGCCACGGCCTGCCGATCGAGTGGAAGGTGGAAGAGGAGTATCGCCGCAGCGGCCGCGACAAGGACGCCGTCCCGGTGCTGCAATTTCGCGCCGAGTGCCGCGCCTATTCGCAGCACTGGCTGGAAATCCAGACCGAAGAGTTCAAGCGCCTGGGCGTGATGGGCGACTGGGCCGGCCGCTACGCCACCATGGACTTCGCCGCCGAGGCCGCCATCGCCGGCGAGATCGGCAAGTTTCTCCTGAACGGCGCGCTGTATCGCGGCCTGCGCCCGGTGATGTGGTCGGTGGTGGAGAAGACCGCCCTGGCCGAAGCCGAAATCGAATACCACGACCACACCAGCGACACGGTCTGGGTGCGGTTTCCCGTTACGGTCGGCCCATTCACGGGCGCCAGCGCGGTGATCTGGACGACCACCCCCTGGACCATCCCTGGCAATCGCGCCCTGGCCGTGAGCGACTTCATCGAGTATGCCCTGGTGCGGGTGGACGACGTGGCCGAGGGCTCGCTCGCTCGGCCAGGAGAGAGGCTACTGGCGGCGCACGAATTGGTGCCCGCGATGTGCGCCGCTGTCGGAATTACCAAGCACGAAGTGCTGCAAAAGTTTGGCGGCCACGAACTTACCGGCGTGCCGTGTGCCCATCCACTGCGCGGTCAAGGCTACGACTTTGATGTGCCGATTTTACGTGGCGACTTCGTCACCACCGAGCAGGGCTCCGGTTTGGTCCACATGGCGCCCGCCCATGGCGAGGAGGACTTCGCGCTCTGCACCGCCCACGGCATCGCCGTGCCGGAGAGCGTGGGGGAAGACGGCCGCTACCTGCCCGCTGTGCCGCTGTTCGCCGGCACCCACGTGTTCAAGGCCGCCGCCCCGGTGGGGACCAAGCTGGAGGAAGCCGGCAAGCTGCTCGGCCGCGGCCGACTGGTGCATTCCTACCCGCATTCCTGGCGCTCCAAGGCGCCGCTGATCTACCGCGCCACGCCGCAATGGTTCATCCGCCTGGACGGCCCCGAGCTTATCCGCGTGCGCGCGCTCGGCGCCATCGACGACACGCGCTTCGTGCCGCCGCAGGGCCGCAACCGTATCGGCTCGATGGTGGCCAACCGGCCGGACTGGTGCATCAGCCGCCAGCGCGCCTGGGGCGTGCCGATCCCGGTGTTCGTCGACCGCGCCAGCGGCGAGCCGCTGCGCGACCCGGCGGTCATGCACCGCATCGCCGCGGCGTTCGCCGCCGAGGGCGCCGACGCCTGGTATGCCTCGCCGCCGGGCCGCTTCCTAGGCGAGGGCCGCGACCCGGCCGACTACGAGCAGGTGATGGACATTGTCGACGTGTGGTTCGAGAGCGGCTCCACCCACGGCTTCGCCATGGCCGACCGCGGCATGGGCTGGCCCGCCGACCTCTACCTGGAAGGCTCCGACCAGCATCGCGGCTGGTTCCAATCCTCCTTGCTGGAGGCGATCGGCACCCGCGGCGCCGCGCCCTACCGCGCCGTGGTGACGCATGGCTTCGTGCTCGACGAGGCCGGGCGCAAGATGAGCAAGTCGCTCGGCAACGTGACCGCGCCGCAGACCGTGACCGACCAATACGGCGCCGACATCCTGCGGCTGTGGACCGTCACCGCCGACACCACCGAGGATTTGCGCATCGGTCCGGACATCCTCAAACAGCAGGCTGAACTCTACCGCCGCCTGCGCAACACGCTGCGCTGGCTGCTGGGCTCGCTGGCGGGCTGGGACGAGGCGGAGCGGGTGCAACCGGCGGACATGCCGG
The DNA here is from genome assembly GCA_965276785.1 of Acetobacteraceae bacterium. GTDB lineage: Bacteria > Pseudomonadota > Alphaproteobacteria > Acetobacterales > Acetobacteraceae > LMUY01. The sequence continues at coordinate 2,817,528 of OZ255629.1, read as the reverse complement.
AGCTGGAGCGCTGGGTGCTGCACCGGCTGACCGAACTCGATGCGCGCATCCGCATCGCGCTTGAACGGCATGATTGGACCGGCGTCTACCCGGAACTGCACGCGTTCTGCTCGGCCGACCTCTCCGCGTTCTACTTCGATATCCGCAAGGACACGCTGTATTGCGACCGGCCGGACCACCCGACCCGCCGCTCCGCCCGCACCGTGCTCCACCTGCTGCACCGCTGCCTCACCGCCTGGCTCGCCCCCGTGCTGGTGTTCACCGCCGAGGAGGCCTGGCTGGCCCGCGATCCGGCCGCCGACAGCATCCACCTGCAGGCGTTCCCAGACATCGACCCGGCCTGGCACAGCCCTGATTTAGCCGGAAAGATGGAGAACGTTCGGTATGTACGCGGCTCGATGACTACCGCGCTGGAAGCGGCACGCCGGGCCGGCGAGATCGGGTCGTCGCTCTCCGCCTCGCTGGGCGTGCCAGGGTCTGCTCTGGCCGTGATGCCCGATCTGGCGCTCTGGGCGGAATACGCCATTGTCAGTCAGGTGTTGCCAAGCACCGGACCCACCGACGAGGTCCGCCGCGCGCCGGGCGGGAAATGTGCCCGTTGCTGGCGCGTGCTGCCCGAGGTGGGTAGCGTGGCCGCGCATCCCGAACTCTGCCTGCGCTGCGCCGATGCGGTGGCCAGCGGCCTGGTTGGGCAGCCGCAAATGGCCCCAGCTTGACTCCAATCGGCATGAGCCCAGTGCGCCACAGCCGCGCCGGGCTCCTGGCCGGGCTGCTGGTGCTGGCCGCGGACCAGGCCAGCAAGCTCTGGGTGCTCCAGGGGCTGCACCTGCCCGAGCGCCACCGGGTCGATCTGCTGCCGGTGCTGAGCCTCACCTGGGTGGAGAATGCCGGCGTCACCTTCGGCATGTTCCAGGCCGCCGGCGGTTGGGGGCCGTTGTTGCTGGCGGCGGTGGCCTTCGCCATCGTCGCCGGGCTGGTGCTGTGGCTGCGCCGGGCCGAGACTTTGCTGGTGGCGATCTCGCTCGGCGCCATCGCCGGCGGCGCCATTGGCAATGTGGTCGACCGGTTGCGCTTCGGCTGGGTGGAGGATTTCATCCATGTCCACGTCGGCACCTGGAGCTGGTATGTGTTCAACGTGGCCGACGCCGCCATCGTCTGCGGCGTGGCCGCCCTGGTGCTGGATGGCCTGCGCCCGGCGCGCCGCGTGGCGTCCGGGCCGCCGACCCCCGGGACGACCTCCGCGGCACCGTTGGCGCCGCGATCCCAGACCGAAGAGGAACGGCTTGCACGGCGCGGGACCGCAGAGCTATGAGCACCCTATGACTCCGTCACCCGCCATCCGTCGGCTGTTGCTCGCCGGCTGTCTGTCCACCGGTTTGCTGCCGCTGGCCGGTTGCGGCGACGACCTGTCGCGCACCATCGGCCTCACTCGCGACGCGCCGGACGAGTTCACCGTCACCACCCGCGCGCCGCTGTCGATGCCGCCCGATTACACCTTGCGGCCGCCCCGCCCCGGCGCCTCGCGGCCGCAGGAGCTGTCCGAGCGGGCCCAGGCGGAAGCGGCTTTGTCGCCCACCACCGATCTCGGCGGCCCCGCGCCGACCATGTCGCCCGGGCAGCAGGCGCTGATCGCTTCGGCCGGCCCCGCCGCCCCGCGCGACATCCGCGCCCAGGTCGATGCGGACGCGCAGCTCGACCAGCCGGGCCAGTCCTTCACCGACCGGCTGATGTTCTGGAAGTCCGCCCCGCCCGCCGGCACCGCGGTAGACCCGCAAAAGGAATCCCGCCGCCTGCGCCAGAACGCCGCTTTGGGCGAGACCGTCACCACCGGCGACACCCCCATCATTCAGCAGCGCCGCACCGGCCTGCTCGACTCCATCTTCTAGTCAGACCCCTATCCAGACTCCAGACGTCGGACGCCAGACGTCGAGAGGAGATCAGCCGATGTCTGACGTCCGGCGTCTGACGACTGACGTCTGTCCGATCCGGCGTTTGCCGGATCGGACTATTGACCGGATTGCCGCCGGCGAGGTGATCGAGCGGCCGGCGGCGGTGGTCAAGGAGTTGGTGGAGAACGCGCTGGATGCCGGCGCGCGGCGCATCGGCATCGTGCTGGAGCGCGGCGGCACCGCGCGCATCGAAGTCACCGACGATGGCGACGGCATGGCGGCGGACGGGCTCGCTTTGGCAGTGCAGCGCCACTGCACCTCCAAGCTGGGCGACGACGCGCTAATCCGCATCGCCACCCTGGGCTTCCGCGGCGAGGCGTTGCCCTCGATTGGCGCCGCCGCGCGGCTGCAGATCACGTCCCGCCCGCCCGGCGCCCCCACCGCCCACCGCATCCAGGTGGAGGGCGGTGCGGTGGGGGCGGTCGTACCGGCCGCCGGGCCGCCGGGCACGCAGGTGCTGGTGGCCGACCTGTTCTATGCCACCCCCGCGCGCCGCCACTTCCTGAAGTCTCTCCGCGCCGAGGCCGAGGCCGCCGAAGCCGCGGCGCGCCGGCTCGCCTTTGCCGCCCCGGCGGTCGCGATCCGCCTGGTCAGCGACGGCCGGGTGGTGTTCGACCTGCCCGGACAAGACGGCCTGTGCCGGGCGGCGGCGCTGCTCGGCCTCGACCCGGCGCTGCTGGTCCTGCTGGACGCCGGACGCGACGGGCTGTCGCTCGGCGGCCACGCGGCGCCCGCCACCGTCACCCGCGCCACCGCGGCCGGCCAGTCCCTGGTGGTGAACGGCCGCCCGGTGACGGACCCGCTGTTGCGCCTGGCCGTGCGCGTGGCCTATCGCGACGTGATCCCGGCCGGGCGTCACGCCGTGCTGGCGCTCTCGCTGGCCGTGCCGGCCGAGGCGGTGGACGTCAACGTGCACCCCGCCAAGACCGAGCTGCGCTTCCGTGACCCCGAGCAGGTGCGCGGCCTGGTGATCGGCAGCCTGCGCCGCGCCTTGGCCGCCGGAGTCGGCGCGCCGGCGCCCGCCCGGTTCGCGGGCCGGCCCGCGTTGCGGCTGCTGCCGCAGCGCCCGCCTGCGCCGATGCAGCCTGGGTTTGCCGAGGCGCTTCCCAGCTTCGGGCCCAGCGGGCGCCTGACCCAGCCAGAGTTTTCCCCGCCAGAGCCCTCCGAGCCGGAGTCGCCGCCGTTGGCGCAAGAGCACCCGCTCGGGGCGGCGCTGGCGCAATTGGCCGATACCTACGTGATTGCCGTGGCCGCGGATGGCAGCCTGGTGCTGGTGGACCAGCATGCCGCCCATGAACGGCTGACCCACGAGGCGCTGGCCGGGCAACATCGGGCGGGCGGCGTGCGCGCGCAAGCTTTGTTGCTGCCCACTGTCGTGGACCTGTCGCCGCCCGATGCGGCCCGGCTGCTGGCCCATGCGCCGGAGTTGGCCCGGCTGGGCTTGGAGCTGGAAGGCTTCGGCGCCGGCGCCGTGCTGGTGCGGGCGCTGCCGGCGCTGCTCTGCACCGGTGGCGCGCCCGACCCGGCGCCGTTGTTGCGCGACCTGGCTGACGAGCTGGCCGAGGGCGAGGCGACTGCGCTGGATACCAGGCTTGATGCTGCTCTCGCCTGGCTCGCCTGTCACGGCAGCATCCGCGCCGGCCGCCGCCTCGGCGCCGCCGAGATGAACGCGCTGCTGCGGCAGTTGGAGGCCACCCCGCGCGCGGCCACCTGTTCCCACGGCCGCCCGACCGTGCTCAAGCTGAGCCGGGCCGACCTCGAAGCGTTGTTCGGCCGCCGCTGAGTCTGGCGTCCGTCGGAGGGTGGGATGCTCGTAGCCCAGCCTACAGCGGCAAGCGCAGCCGGGCGCCGAGTTCGCCGATCAGGCCGCGGCGGAACGCCAGCACGCAGACCACGAAAATGCCGCCCTGCACCACCGTCACCCAGGAACCGATGCCGGCCAGGTAGTTCTCCATCGCCTTCAACACCAAGGCGCCCACCCCGGGACCGAAGATGGTCCCCATGCCACCCACCAAGGTCATCAGCACGATGTCGCCCGAAGTGGTGAAGTTCACGTCGGTCAAGGTGGCGATGCCGAACACCAGCGCTTTGGTGCCGCCCGCAATGCCGGCGATGAAGCACGACAGCACAAAGGCGATCAGCTTGTAGTCGTCGGTGCGATAGCCCAGCGAGGTGGCGCGCGGCTCGTTTTCGCGGATCGCCTTCAGCACCTGGCCGAACGGCGAATACACCACGCGGTAGAGCAGCAGGAAGAACACCAGGAACACCACAGCGACGAAGCCGTACATCGCCAGGTCGGATTGCAGCGGGATGAGGCCGAACAGGGCGGCGCGCGGCACTTGCTGGATGCCGTCCTCGCCATGGGTGAACGGCGCCTGCAGGCAGAAGAAGTAGTTCATCTGCGCCAGCGCCAAGGTGATCATGGCGAAGTAGATGCCTTGGCGCCGGATCGCCAGCCAGCCGAACGCGACCCCCAGCAGGCCGCCGGTCACCCCGCCCAGCAACACGCAGAGTTCGGCGCTCAGCCCCCAGGTTTTCGCGGCATAGGCCGAGACATAGGCGCTCATGCCGAAGAAGGCGGCATGGCCGAAGCTCATCAGCCCGACATAGCCGATCAGCAGGTTGAACGCCGAGGCCAGCAGGGCAAAGCACAGCACGTTCATCAGGAACACGGGATACACCCCGGCCAGCGGCGCTGCGACGATCAGCAGCAGCATGACCAGGAAGGCGGTGCCCTGCGGGCGCGAAAACCCGAACATTAGGCCGCGCGGCCGAACAGCCCGGCCGGCCGCGCCAGCAGCACAATCACCATCACCACAAAAATCACCGTGGCCGAAGCCTGCGGGTAGAACACCTTGGTCAACCCCTCCGCCACCCCGAGCCCGAACCCGGTCACGATCGAGCCCAGGATCGAGCCCATGCCGCCGATCACCACCACGGCGAACACCACGATGATGAGGTTGGAGCCCATGTTGGGGTTCACCGAGTAGATCGGCGCCGCTAGCACCCCGGCGAACGCCGCCAACGCCACCCCGCCGGCATAGGTCAGCGTGATCATGCGCGGCACGTTCACCCCGAACGCCTGCACCAGCCCGGGATTCTCGGTGGCCGCGCGCAGCTTGGCGCCGACCGAGGTGCGCTCGATGGCGAGCCAGGTGAGCAGGCAGACGACGGCGGCCACCAGCACCACCCAGCCGCGATAGTTGGGCAAGAACATGAAGCCCAGATTGGTGCCGCCGGAGAGCACCGCCGGGATTTGGTAAGGCAGGCCGGAAGAGCCGTATTCGTTGCGGAACACCCCCTCCAGGATCAGCGCCAGCCCGAAGGTGAGCAGCAGGCCATACAGCGGATCGATGCGGTAGAGCTGGCTGATCACGGTCTTCTCCAGCACCACGCCGAACGCGCCCACCACCAGCGGCGCGATCAGCAGCGCCCACCAGTAGTTCACCCCCAGGTAGCTCTGCAGCATCCAGGCGACGAAGGCGCCCACCATGAACAGCGCGCCGTGGGCAAAGTTGATGATGTCGAGCATGCCGAAGATGATCGCCAGGCCGAGCGACAACAACGCGTAGAACGCGCCGTTGATCAGGCCAAGCAGCACTTGTCCAAACAGCAGCGGCGCGGGAATGCCGAAGAGGGTGTGCATGGAGGTCCTAACCGATCACGACCGCACCAGCGGGCAGCCGCCTTCGGCGAGTGGCCGGAACGCCTGGTCGGCCGGGGTGGTGGCGAGTAGCGTGTAGTAGTCCCAGGGGCCATGGCTCTCGGACGGCGACTTCACCTGGAACAGATACGCCGGGAACAGGCCGCGCCCGTCCTCCCGGATGCGGCCATGGCCGAACGCATCGTCGTCGGTCGGCATCGCCTTCATGCGGGCCACCGTGGCGCGGCCATCCGCCTTGGCCGCCGCCACGCCCATCGCCGCTACCGCCTTCAGGTAATGCAGGGTTGCGGCGTAGCAGCCAGCCTGGTCCATGTCCGGCCGCACGCCGGGCACCGTTTCGGCCATCCGCTTGGCAAAGGCGCGGGTGCGCTGGTTCAGGTCCCAGTAGAACGTCTCGGTCAGCACCAGCCCCTGCGCTGCCGCCAGCCCGAGGCCATGCACGTCGCTGATGAACATCAGCAATGCGGCCAGCTTCATCTTCGGCGAGAGGCCGAACTCCGCCGCCTGCTTGACGCAGTTAACGGTGTCGGCGCCGGCATTGGCCAGCCCCAGCACCTTGGCGCCGGAGGAAGCCGCCTGCAGCAGGAAGGAGGAGAAGTCCGTGGTGCCCGGGAACGGGTAGCGCACCTCGCCCAGCACGCGGCCGCCGGCCTGCTTGACGAACTGGCTGCCCTCGCGGGCCAATTGCTGGCCGAACACGTAGTCCGCGGTGAGAAAGAACCAACTGTCGCCGCCTGCCTTCACCATCGCCCCGCCGGTCGAGCGGGCCAGCATGTAGACGTCGTAGGTCCATTGCACCGTGTTGGGCGAGCATTGCGTCCCGGTGAGGTCGGTCGTCCCAGCGCCGGAGTTCAGGTAGACCTTGTTTTTTTCCCGCGCCACCGAATTGACCGCCAAGGCCACCGACGAGGTCGGCACGTCGAGGATCATGTCGACGCCCTCCTCGTCGAACCAGCGCCGCGCGATGGAGGCGCCGAGATCGGGCTTGTTGCCATGGTCGGCGTTGATCACCTCGACCGCCACGCCGGTGCCGGCCTCGCGCACCGCCTGCTTGGCGCAGGCCACCGATAGCGGGCCGCCGGTGTCGCGATACGGGCCGGACATATCGTTCAGCACGCCGATCTTGATGCCCGCCCCCTGCGCCCGCGCCCGTGGCAGCAGGGCAGCGGTGGCGCCTGCCGCCAACAGGGTGCGTCGCGCCAGCCCATGCTCGGCGATCATGCGTGCACCATCGGGCAGCCGCCCTGGGCGAGCGGGCGGAACGCCTGATCCGCCGGCGTGGTCGCCACCAGCTTGTAGTAGTCCCATGGCGCGCGGCTTTCCGCTGGCGTCTTCACCTCGAACAGGTAGGCCGGGTGCAACGCCCGCCCATCTTCGCGGATGCTGCCGGGGCCGAACGCGTCATCGTCGGTTGGGCTCGCCTTCATGCGCGTCACCGTCGCCGCGCCGCTCTTCTTGGCCTCCGCCACCCCCATGGCCGCCACCGTCTTGAGGTAGGCGATGGTGCCGCCATAGCAGCCGGCCTGGCCCATGCCGGGGTGGTAGCCGTCGGTCTTCTTGAGCACTCGGCTGGTGAAGCCACGGGTGCGGTCGTTCAGGTCCCAGTAAAAGCTACTGGTCAGGTTTAGCCCCTGCGCCGTCTTCAGCCCCAGCGCGTGCACATCGCTGATGAACACCAGCAGCCCGGCCAGCTTCACGCCCGCCTGGGTCAGCCCGAACTCGCCTGCCTGCTTGATCGAGTTCACCGTGTCTGCCCCGGCGTTGCACAGCCCGATCACCTTGGCGCCGGAGGACTGCGCCTGCAGCAGGAACGAGGAGAAGTCGCTGGTAGGGAAGGGGGCCTTGACGCTGCCCAGCACGGTCCCGCCCGCCTGGGTCACAAACGCCGTGGTGTCCCGCTGCAGCGCCAGCCCGAAGGCGTAGTCGGCGGTGACGAAGAACCAGCTGGTACCGCCCGCTTTCACCAGCGCGCCGCCGGTGGAATGCGCCAGCGCCCAGGTGTCCATGGTCCAATGCACCGTGGTCGGTTGGCATTGCGGCCCGGTGAGATCGGCGATCATCGCCGCGCTATCGATGAACACCCGGTCCTTCTCGTGGCACACCGCGGCCACCGCCAGCGCCACCGCGCTGTTCGGCACGTCCATGATCATGTCCACGCCGTCGCGGTCGAACCATTGCCGCGCCAGCGAGGCGCCGATGTCGGGCTTATTCTGGTGATCGCCCACGATCACGTCGACGCTCACACCCTGCAGATGCGGCTGCATTTCCTCGATCGCCTGGCGCACGCACGCCACCGCCACCGGGCCGCTGAGGTCGCGATAGACGCCGGATTGGTCGCCCAGCACGCCGATCTTGAGCGAGCTGGCTTGCGCCCGGGCGCGCGGCACCCGGCTGGCGAGCGAGGCGGCAGCGGAAGCGGCGAGGAGTGTGCGGCGCTGGATCATGGAACGTCTCCCAAATCAGATGTTTTTGGCGCCCTCTTGGCGCAGGCGCGGCTGCGCCGCTTACACGCCGAGATAGGCGTGCAGCTTGCCCATCTGCGCGCCAACCTCGGCGTTAGCGATCATATCGATGATGCGGCCGTGCTCCATCACATAATGCCGGTCGGCCACCGTCGCGGCAAAGCGGAAGTTCTGCTCCACCAGCAGCACGGTGAAGCCGCGCGCGCGCAACTCGCGGATAGTGCGGCCGATCTGCTGCACGATCACCGGCGCCAGCCCCTCGGTCGGTTCGTCCAGCAGCAGGAAACGCGCCCCGGTGCGCAGGATGCGACCGATCGCCAGCATCTGCTGCTCGCCGCCGGACAGCTTGGTGCCCTGCGAGGCGGCCCGGTCCAGGAGGTTGGGAAACAGCGTGTAGATGGTGGCCAGGTCCAGCCCGCCGGGTGCGATCCGCGGCGGCAGCATCAGGTTCTCCGTCACGCTCAGGCTGGCAAAAATGCCGCGCTCCTCAGGGCAGAGCGCAATGCCGGCGCGGGCTACTTGGTCCGGGCGCAGCTTCACCGTCTCGCGGTTGCGAAACATCACCGAGCCGGTGCGCCGCGGCACCAGCCCCATGATCGACTTCATTGTGGTGGTCTTGCCAGCACCGTTGCGGCCCAGCAACGTCACCACCTCGCCTTCGGCCACCTCGAAGTCCGCCCCGTGCAGCACGTGGCTCTCGCCGTACCATGCATTCAGACCGCGCACGACGAACATCGCCCCGCTGGGGGAAGCCGCGTCAAGCATCCGCCGGCGCCGTGTCGGTGCCGAGATAGGCGGCGATCACCTCGGGGTTGCGCGACACGGTGGCGTAATCCCCCTCGGCCAGCACCCGACCGCGGGTGAGCACGGTGATGGTGTCGCACAGCCCTTCCACCACCGATAGATTGTGCTCCACCATCAGGATGGTGCGGCCGGTGCGGATGCGGCGAACCAAGGCCACCACGCGGTCCACATCCGCATGGGTCATGCCCGCGGTGGGTTCGTCGAGCAGCAGCATGCGCGGTTCGAGCGCCAGCGTGGTGGCGATCTCCAGCGCCCGCTTGCGCCCATACGGCAGCAAAGTGGCCGCGGTCTGCACATAGTCCGACAGCCCGACGTCGTCCAGCAGCGCCATCGCCTGGGCATCGTAGCGGGTAAGCAGGCGCTCCGAACGCCAGAAGTCGTACGAGCCGCCGCGCTTGCGCTGCAATGCCAGCCGCACGTTTTCCAGTGCCGTCAGATGCGGGAACACCGCCGAGATCTGGAACGAGCGCACCAGCCCGCGCCGCGCCACCTGCGCCGGGCTCAGCCGGGTGATGTCGCGTCCCTCGTAATGGATGGTGCCGCGCGTGGGCTGCAGGAACTTGGTCAGCAGGTTGAAGGTGGTGGTCTTGCCGGCGCCGTTTGGCCCAATCAGGGCGTGGACAGTGCCCGGCATCACCCGCAGGCTCACGTCGTTGACGGCGACAAAGCCGCGGAACTCCCGTGTCATGCCCTCGGTCTGCAGAGTCGGTTCTGCCACGCGCGTTACGCTCCCCCGGGCCAGGTAAATCTGACGTTATCAGTTCTTACCGGGTGATTTGCATATCGGCCCTGCCCGCGCAAGATTGCGCCGGGGCTGCAACGGAGTGGAACAAGTATGAAGCTGCGCTCGCTGCTGTTCGCTCCCGGCGATTCCGAGCGCAAGGCGGCGCGCGCGCTGCAGTCCGCGGCCGACGGCGTAATCCTGGACCTGGAGGACTCTGTCGCCCCTGCCGGCAAGGACGCTGCGCGGGCGGCGGTGGCAGCGATGCTGCCTCAGGCCCGGCCCGTTGCGGTGCGGGTCAATCCCCGCGGCACAAGCTGGTATCTGGCCGATCTCGCGGCTGTGGTGCCTCGGCGGCCCGCGGCGGTGATGCTGCCGAAGTGCACCGGCCCGGCCGACCTGCTGGCGCTGAATCATCATCTAGAGGCGCTGGAGACCGCATCCGGGCTGGCCAGCGGCAGCATCGCCGTGCTGGCGCTGGTCACCGAAACCGCCGCCTCGCTGGCGCAGATGGACTATGCCGGCGCGCCGCCGCGATTGCGGGCGCTGTGCTTCGGCGCGGAGGACCTATCGGCCGACCTCGGCATCGCGCCCCGCGCTCAGGGTGGCTATGCCGCTCCCATCGCCGCGGCTCGGGCTGCGGTGCTGCTGGCAGCGGCCGCGGCCGGCGTCGCCGCCCTTGATACGCCGTGGCCCGACCCCAAGGACGAGCCCGGCCTGCTGGCCGAGACCGCGGCGGCGGCGCGGGACGGTTTCGCCGGCAAGCTCTGTATCCATCCGGCGCAACTCGCCCCCGTGACGGCCGCGTTCACGCCGCCGCCCGAGCGGGTGGATTGGGCGCGCCGGGTCGAGGCCGCGTTCAGCGCCGCACCCGGCGCCGGAGTGTTGACTCTGGACGGCGCCATGATCGACCAGCCGCATCTCAAGCTCGCCCGCAGGGTCTTGGCCAGCGTGTAGCGTTGCCGCCGCTTTCCCCATCCGCAACTTGACACAACACGCCATTGCGCTATGTTAGCTAAGCCTGACCAGAAAGGGCGCGTGATGGTTACTGTCAACGTGTTAGAAGCCAAGACGACCCTCTCGCAATTGCTGGCGAAGGTCGAGCTCGGCGAGGAGGTCATGATCGCGCGCAGTGGCAAGCCGGTCGCTCGCCTCGTCCCGGCAGAAGCCGACATCCATCGCGCAGCCGGTATCCTGGCCACGTGCCCGGAGTGGCACAGCTACGATCGCGCGGTGTGGGAGCCGCAGACGGATCAGCAACTCGCGGAGGACGGCTGGCCGCTGTGAGTTTCGTGGCCGATGCGTGTGCCTTGGTCGAGTTCTGGAGCAGCCCGGTCCCTGAGACGATCATGCCCCACGGCGCACCTGCAATGCGCAGCGGCGACGTCGCGGTGCATCCGATCACCGTTTGGGACATCACGCAGAAAATCGCGACAGCCAAGCTGCCCTGGCCATCCAGTCATTTGCCGCTGAACGCGTTGCTTCACCGCCACGACTTCAGAATGCTGGCGTTCACCTGGGAGGATGGCGAAGCCGCCAACGCACTCCCATGGCACCACAAGGACCCGATGGACCGGATGCTGGTCGCGACCGCGCTACGGAGTGGACTGACGGTGATCACATCGGACCGCGTCATCCCGCTCTATGGGGTGAGGACCATTTGGTAGCTTAGAGCAATGGGGTGCCATGTGGGTGTGCTTCTTGCTCGCCCGAGCTTGAGTAGGAACGGCCAGGGCGGCATGGTGAGGCGCTATGGCCTGCAGACCGCTTAGGACTCCGTTCTGACCGAGCTTCGACCTGAACCGCGTGTTGTCATCATCACCGGCGGCTCCTCCGGCATCGGGCGCTGCACCGCCGCTCACTTCGCCCGCAATGGCTGGCGCGTCGGGCTGATCGCCCGCAACCGGCTGGGGCTCGCAGCGGCCGCAGGGGACGTCGCCGCCGCTGGCGGGATGGCCGCCTATGCCATGGCCGACGCGACCGACAGCGCCGCTTTGCGCCAGGCGGCTTCCACCATCGTGACCGCCCTGGGGCCGCCCGACGTGTGGATCAATTGCGCCGGCAACGGCGTCTACGGCCGCTTCGCCACCGTGCCCGAGGACGAGTTCGATCGCGTGACCGCCGTCACCTATGGCGGCACCGTCAATGGCTGCCGGGTCGCCCTGGCGCTGATGCGGCTGCGCGGCGCGGGCACTATCGTCAATGTCTGCTCCGCCACTGCGTTTCACGGCTTACCGCTGATGACCTCCTATGCCGGCGCCAAGGCCGCCGTACGCGGCTTCGCCCAATCGCTGCGCGCGGAACTGCGCATCGAGCGCAGCCCAGTCCGCATCACCACTGTGTTCCCCCCAGCGGTCAACACCCCGTTCTTCTCCCACTCGCCCTCCCACATGGGCCGCCCCGCCCGGCCCGCGCCGCCGGTGTATCAGCCGGAGGTGGCCGCCGCGGGCATCTATCTTGCCGCCAGTTACGCGCCGGGAGAGTTCGTGCTGAGCGGCACCGCCGTCCTGTTCGAGCTGGTCAACCGCATCTCCCCCCGCCTGATCGCCTTCGCCATGACCCGGCTTGGCTTCGACCGCCAGCTCACCAATGAGGCCGAGGCGGTGCGGCTCGAACAGCCGACCCTGTTTGCCCCCGCGAACGCCGCCTCGCCGGTGCACGGCCCGTTCGGCGCGCGGGCGCGCGAGCATAGTTGGCAGCTCTGGCTGAGCCAGCGGCTGCGCCGCATTTGGCCGGCCACTGCGCCGCAACCCGTCAGCTCACGGCCGCCAGCGCCTCCGTCGCCTGCCAAACCTGCGCCGCCAACGCCGGTTTGAGCGCCCGGCGGTTGGGCGGCACGGCCCGGCGCCGCTTCACATAGACGCCGCTGATCCCACGGAAGGCGGGCGACAGCGCCACGTGCAGCGGGGTTTCCGCCCCTTGCTCGGCGCTCAGCGCGAACGCCGCCAAGCAGCGCCACACCAGGCCCACCGGTCCGCCCGCCCGGATCAGCCCGGTTGCGACCAAGCCCGGATGCACCACGTTGGCGGCGACCCCGGTCCCCTTCAGGCGATGCGCCCAGCCCAGCGTCGCAATCGTCAGCGCCAGCTTGGACTGCGCATAGGCGTGCACCATGCCCCAGCGGCGGCGGCCTTCCAGGTCCGCCGGGTCGATGCGCGCGCGGTCGGCGGTGGATGAGCCGATGTTCACGATGCGCGCCTCACCGCGCTGCGCCGCCGCGTCCTGCAGGGCCGGCAGCAGCGCGCGGGTGAGCACGAAGGGCGCCAGGTGGTTGGTCGCGAGCACCCGCTCGTGCCCCTCCTCAGTTTCCTCCCGCTCGGTACAGAACACGCCGGCATTATTTACCAGCACGTCGATCGCGCGATGCTGGGCGGCGATCGCGGCCGCCGTCTGCACCGCAATGCGCAGGCGGGAGAGATCGGCCAGCATCAGCTCGAGGCGCGCCGCGGGGCAGCGCTGCGCGATCCATCCTAGCGCCGCCTCGCCGCGGGCCCGGTCGCGGCCCACCGCCACCACCACGTGGCCCGCTTCGGCCAGCCCGAGCGCAATCGCCCGCCCGATGCCGCCGGTCGCCCCGGTTACGACGCTGACTGCCATGGTCGCCCTTTTCTCCGCGTGCGGGCAGACCTATCGCATTTGGCTTGCAGGCGCGCGCAGTTGGATGGCCCGCATACTCGGGGGCGGCGTTCTAATCCATGCCAGGAACCATCAGCCGGTCAGCCTTCGGCCCGCTCCAACACCGGCCGGCGCTGTTCCCCGCCAAGCGCGGCGCCATAGAACGGCAACCCGCAGCCCGCGCGCCGGGCATGACGTTGCGGAGTGCGAAAGGCTTGCACCAGCAGCAAGGCGATAGTTGCAACGGTCGGGATGGCGAGCAGGGCAACAAGCACGACACTGCTGCCCTGCAACAAACCGAGCCCGCGGGCGACGCAGACGGCGAGGCTGGTTGGGAGTGCAAACAAGAGGGAGGCGAACACAGTCACCATAGCCAGGGCGTTCCTCAGGCTTACTGTTCTTGAGCCGACGATTGCATGTTGATGTTGCATTGAATATAGGGCGTTCGGTAAAAAAACGACGCTCCACCGTAAAAATGCTGGCTTCAGCTCGCGGCAGAGAGATCCGGTAGGGAAATCCGCACCGAGACCGAGCTCGACACGTCCGTCCGGGTGATGCTGATGGCATCCGGCACGCGGGCTAGCGCCACGATCAGCCGCATGCCCAAGCTGCGACTCGCCGCCGGACCGAACCCTGCCGGAAATCCTGGCCCCTCATCCGTTGCGGTCACCGTCACCAGCGGGCCGGCCGTCGCCACCGTGACCGTCGTCGCACCGCGGCCGTATTTCAGTGCATTGGTGACCAGTTCGACCGTAATTAGCCCGATCGGCGTCGCCTGTTGCGGCGCCAGCAGCATCGGCTCCACCTCGACCGCAATGAGACGGCTGCCATCCGCAGGTGCCAGCGAGCGCCAGAGATCGGACACCAGGCCGCGGAGATAGCTGGCGAGATCCACCTGCTCCACCGCCCCTTCCTCATGCAATTGGCGATGCACCGCAGCGACTGTCATGATGCGGCTGGCGGCGTCGTTTAGCCGGTCTTTCTCACCGCCGGGTGGCACCGAGCGGGCTTGCAACTGCAGCATGGTATGCACGATTTGCAGGCTGTTCTTGGTCCGGTGATGCACCTCCTGCATCAGCGCGTCCTTATCGCGCAGCAGCCGAGCCTGCGCTTCGGCATCGCGCTGGCGCTGCAGCGCCGCGAACACCACGTTGGCCAGTGCCTGCAGGAAGGCGAGATCGTCGGCGGTGAACGCGTCCCGGGCGGTGCTGTCCGCCTCCAGCACGCCGAATGGTTGGCTGCTCGCCTCGCCGATCAGCACGTTCATCGCGCGATGCACATTGTGCTCCCGCAGCAGCGCCGGTGTACGGAACCGGGTTTCGGCGCTCAGTTGGGTTGAAATGACCGGCTGGCGCGTCTGCATCGCATAGCCCGCCGGGCTGGCCAGATCGCCCTCGATGGTGGCATGCCCTACCACGCCATCCCGCCAACCGACCCCTTGGATGACCAGGAAATCCCGCGATTCCGGCCGATAGCGCAGGATTTTGGCATATTGCGTGCCGAGGCCGTCCGCGCTCGCCGCGCAAGCCCGGTCGAGGATCGCCGCCGTATCGGGCTCGCGCAAAGCGAATAGCCCACACTCTGCGACGAGCGTCAGTTGCTTCAGCCGGACTGCCACCGCAGCTGTAATTGGATCGCCGTCCCCCTGCGAACCGCCGGTATCGTCTTTCGTGATCACGGCATCGTGGTTACAGGCCAGAATGACGTTGAACAAGTGTCATTTGTTGGCCATTTCGCCGTTTGCCTCGCCAGCGTCTTCCAGCAGAACCGCGCGCAGTTGCGCCAACCGTTCGCGGCCCAGCCCGATGGCGTGCTCCAGGTACCGGTCCACCGCCCCGTATTCGCTCCGCACCGCGTCGAACGCGGCCTCGAGCAACGCCGGGTCAGCGCGTAGCAGGCTTTCGCGAATTTCCAGCGGCAGGCCGGCGCCGGGCAGGGTGTCGCGCCGCCATAGCTGGTTAGTCGCCTCGAAGTCCGCCACCACCTGCTCCCACGGCACGCCCAGCGCCGTCAGCAGCATGGCGGCACCGAAGCCGGTGCGGTCCTTGCCCGCCGTGCAATGGAACAGCAGCGGCGTGCCGCCCTCCAGAATACGGTCTAGCAGGGCGCGGTATTGCATCGTGTAGGTCAGCGCATACGCGCGGTACGCCTGTTCCAACACGGATTGCAGCGCCTCCCCGGTGGCTTCCTTGGTATGCAGCAGGTCACGCAGGCTCGCTCCCACGGTGGGCTCAATGGGCAGCGGCACCAAGGCTACGCCCGGCACCCGGGTCGGCGCACCCTCCAGTTCCCGCCGGCCGCGGAGATCGCAGATCGTGCGCAGGCCCAAGGCGGCCACTGCACTCTGGTCCGCCGCGGTAAGCCCGCCTAGAGCCGCCGAGCGGAACACCATGCCGCGCTTCACCCGCTTGCCGTCCGTCGTGGTGTAGCCGCCGAGATCGCGGAAGTTGGAGGTGCCGGAGAGGGGGACGACAAACGGGGGCTCGCTCATAGCTTGGTGGGTAACCCATTGCCGGGCAGCCGGCCAGCACGGTATCAGCCTGCCATGATCCGGCCGTGGCAGGTATTGAGTTCCAAGAGGCTGTTACGGGACCGCTGGATCGACCTGCGCGCCGACCACTGCCGCACCGAGGGCGGGCAAGACATCACACCCTACTACGTGCTGTCCTACCCGGACTGGGTGAACGTGGTTGGGTTGACCGACGACGGCCGGCTGCTTCTGGTGGAACAATACCGCCATGCCACCGGCTTGGCGACGCTGGAGCTGCCCGGCGGCATCATGGACGCCGCCGATGCTACCCCGCTGGTGGCGGCGCAGCGCGAACTGCTGGAGGAGACCGGCTATGCCGCGCGCGATTGGCGCCCGCTTGCCTCCCTCTACCCCAACCCCGCGACGCAGACCAACCGCGTGCATAGCTTCCTCGCCACCGGCTGCCACACAGTCGGCGCGCCGGCGCTGGACGCGGGGGAGGAGGGCATGGTGGTGCGCTGCCTGCCGCTCGACGAGGTGCTGGCCGGGCTACCGGATGGGCTGCTATGCCACGCCCTCCATGTCGCTGCGGTGCTGCTGGCGGTGCGGGAGCGGGCGTAGCGCTACCTGAACCGCGATGGCCGGAACGGCGCCGGGTCCACCACTGGCGCCCGGCCCGCCACCAGGTCCGCCACCAGTTGCCCGGTGAGCGGCCCGGACGCCAAGCCGATATGGCCGTGGCCAAAGGCATGGATCACGTCCGCGCAGCCGCTTGCCGGCCCGATCACCGGCAGGCCATCGGCGATCGATGGGCGATGGCCCATCCATACCGAGACGCGCTCCGGCGGCAGGTCTTGAGGTAGCGCCGGGTAGCTGCGCAATGCATGATCGCGCAGGATGCCGGCGCGGCGCCAATCGGGCGCGGCGTCCAGTCCGGCCAGCTCGACTTGGCCCGCGATCCGCAAGGCGCCCGCCACCAATGTATTGGCCACGCGGCCGTCGCTGGGCATGATCGGGTGGCGCGGCAATGCCTCCGGCGCGGCGATGGCCACGTGGTAGCCCCGTTCGGTTTCCAAAGGCACGCGGTCTCCCGCTGCTCGCGCCAACGCGGCCGAGCGCGCGCCAGCCGCAATCACCGCGTGGGAGGCGGAAACCTCGCCCTCTGCCAGCCGCACCGCGCGCAGCCGGCCCGCGTGGGTGCGCCAGCCGGTCGCCGGCCCGCGGCGCCGCTGCAGACCAAGCGACTCCGCGTAGGTGGCCAGCGCTACCAGGTAGGCGCCCGGGTCGCGGCAATGCGCGCCGTCCTCCACCAGGGCGGCGAACTGGTAGCGGCGGTCGAGGGCCGGCTCCTGCTGGCGTAGCTCGTCCGCGTCCAGTTCCACCCAGCGCACGCCGTTGTCGCGGCGCAACCGCCAGGCCAGCGCTTCGGCCTCGAACTCCCGCCGGGTCGGGAACACGTAGAGCAGGCCTTGCCGGGCCACCAACTCCGGCACGCCCGCCGCTTCGGCCAGGCGGCGATGGCGCTCGGGCGCGTCCCCGATCAGGCTGCGCAGGGCGCGGGCGGTGCGTTCCACCCGCGCCAGCGTGGACCCGGCGCGCACGTAGCGCGCCAGCCAAGGCAGCAAGCGCGGCAGATAGCGCCAGCGGATCGCCAATGGGCCGAGCGGGTCGGCGAGGTAGCCCGGCACGCGGCGCCACCCGCCGGGCAGCGACATCGGCACCACCGAGGCCGGGCTCAGCCAAGCCCCATTGCCGAAGCTCGCCTGATGCGGCGCGCCCACGTCGGCCGGCTCCACCAGCGTGACGGCCCGGCCGTCCTGCAGCAGCGCAATGGCGCAGCACAGACCGATAATCCCGCCGCCGATCACCACCACCGAGTCGCCCGCCTCCGCTCCCGACATGCTCGACTCCATCTGTCCGCCGCGCATCCGCCGCGTTACACTGGGCAGGGAGGACCACGCCATGCCGCCATCGTCTAGCCTCCCGGCCTTCATCGCGGGCGACTGGGGCACCAGCAGCCTGCGACTCTGGGTTTGCGCGGCCGATGGCACCGTGCTGGCGCAGAGCCGGTCCGACGACGGCATGGGGCGCCTCGCGCCGGACGAGTTCGAGCCCGCCCTGCGCCGCCAGCTCGCCACCATTCCGCTGCCGTTACCTGCGCCCGTGGTGCTCTGCGGCATGGTGGGGGCCCGGCAAGGCTGGCACGAAGCCGCTTATGTCAGCATTCCCGCCATGCCCGAGACCGTCTGCGCCGGTGCCCTTGCCGTCGCGGCCGCAGGTTTGGACGTGCGCATCCTGCCCGGCCTGGCCAGCCGCGAGCCCGGCAGCGAAGACGTCATCCGTGGCGAGGAGACGCAATTGCTGGGCCTACTGCGGCAGCAGCCGGGCCTCTCTGGCGTCGTCTGCCTACCCGGCACGCACTCAAAATGGGTGCGCCTGGAGGCCGGTCGCATCGCCGCGTTCCACACCGCGATGACCGGCGAACTGTTCGCCCTGCTGCGCGACCACTCGGTGCTGCGCCACAGCATGGCCGCGCCGGACGCCGCCACGATCTCGGACGGGTTTGCCCGTGGCGTGCGCCGCAGTCTGGAACAGCCCGGCCACCTGATCGCGACCCTGTTCGAGGTCCGCGCCGCTTCATTGCTCAATGACGCCAGCGACGGCGCCGACTTCCTCTCCGGCCTGCTGATCGGGGCCGAAATCGCCGCCTGCGCCGAGTGGTCCGGCGCGGTCACCCTGGTGGCGGGGGGTGCGTTGGGTGAGAGCTACCGCCGCGCGCTGACCTTGGCTGGCCGCGCGGTGCACCCGGTGGACGTCGCCGCCGTCACCCTGGCAGGCCTGCATGCCGCCGCCGCCCGCCTCTGGCCCGGAGCCATCGCATGACCGAGACCGTCGCCTGGCCGGCCTTGCGCCGCCACCTGGTTGCCATCCTGCGCGGCATCCGGCCCGAGGAAGCGGTCGAGTTCGGCCAGGTGCTGGTGGAGAGTGGGTTCGACGCGCTGGAAGTCCCGCTCAACTCGCCCGAGCCGCTGGAGTCGATCGGCCGGCTCGCCGCGGTGCTGCCCGGTCATGTGCTGCTGGGTGCGGGCACGGTGCTGACCGCCGAGCGGGTGGCCGCGGTGTACGAAGCGGGCGCGCGGCTGCTGATCTCACCCAATTTCAACCCCGAGGTGGTAACACAAGCGGGCCGGCTCGGCATGCCCAGCATGCCCGGCGTGTTCACTCCCAGCGAGGCCTTCGCCGCAGTGGCGGCCGGAGCGTCGGCGCTGAAGTTCTTTCCCGCCAGCGTCGTGGGTGCTGAGGGCATCGCCGCCATGCGCGCCGTGCTGCCGCGCGGCACCGTGCTGGGCGCGGTGGGTGGTGTGTCCGAGGCGTCTTTTGCCGCCTATGCCAAAGCGGGCGTCACGGTGTTCGGTCTCGGCTCCAGCCTCTACCAGCCCGGCTTCACCGCGGCGGAGCTGCGCCAGCGCGCGCTCGCGGCCGTGGCGGCGTACGATGCCGTGTTCCCGCCCGCGTAACGCCTGGGCAGCCTTGCCCCGGCCGCCCCGCTGTGCTGCAAGGCGCCATGAGTGACCCCGCCCAGCACCATGAGCGCGTGCTCATCCTCGATTTTGGCAGCCAAGTCACGCAACTGATCGCCCGGCGACTGCGCGAGAGCGGCGTTTATTGCGAAATCTGGCCGTTCAGCGCCGAGCCGGCCGCGATCACGGCCTGGCAGCCGCGCGCGATCATCCTATCCGGCGGCCCCGCCAGCGTCACCGAGCCCGCCAGCCCCCGCGCGCCAGGCGTCACTTGGTCGCTCGGCGTCCCCGTGCTGGGGATTTGCTACGGCCAGCAACTGATGTGCGCCCAATTGGGCGGAGCCGTGGAGTCCCACGGCGTGCAGGAATTTGGCCGCGCCTTCCTCGACATCACCGAGCCCTGCGCCCTGTTCGACGGCGCCTGGAGCCCGGGCGGCCGCGAGCAGGTGTGGATGAGCCACGGCGACCGCGTCACCGCGCTGCCCTCCGGCTTCCGCTCCGTCGCAGCCAGCGAGGGCGCGCCGTACGCCGTGGTGGCCGACGAGGCGCGCCGCTTCTACGGCGTGCAGTTCCATCCCGAGGTGGTGCACACCCCGCACGGCGCTGCCCTGCTGCGCAACTTCACCCATGGCGTGGCCGGTCTCCACGGCGACTGGACCATGGCCGAGTTCCGCCAAGAAGCCATCTCCCGCATCCGCGCCCAGGTGGGGCCGGGCAGGGTGATTTGCGGCCTCTCCGGCGGCGTGGACAGCGCCGTTGCCGCAGCCCTGATCCACGAGGCGGTGGGCGACCAGCTCACCTGCATCTTTGTCGACCACGGCCTGCTCCGCCGCGACGAAGCCGAGCAGGTGGAGCGCGTGTTCCGCGACCGCTTCAACATCCGCCTGGTGCACCGCGACGCTTCCGGCCTGTTCCTGCAGGCGCTGGCCGGCGTCACCGACCCGGAAGCCAAGCGCAAGACCATCGGCCGCCTGTTCATCGACGTGTTCGAGGCGGAGGCGGCCAAGCTCGGCGGCGCCGATTTCCTCGCTCAAGGCACGCTCTACCCGGACGTGATCGAGAGCGTCAGCGTCACCGGCGGCCCTAGCGTGACCATCAAGAGCCATCACAACGTGGGCGGCTTGCCGGAGCGGATGCGCATGCGGCTGGTCGAGCCGCTGCGCGAGTTGTTCAAGGACGAGGTCCGCAAGCTCGGCCGCGAATTGGGGCTGCCCGGCGGCCTGGTCGGCCGCCACCCATTCCCCGGCCCCGGCCTCGCCATCCGCATCCCCGGCGCCATCACCCGCGAGGCGCTGGAGACATTGCGCCATGTGGACGCGATCTTCCTTGAGGAAATCCGCGCCGCCGGCCTGTATGACGCGATTTGGCAGGCGTTCGCGGTATTGCTGCCGGTCCGCACCGTGGGCGTGATGGGCGACGGCCGCACCTACGACCAGGCCTGCGCCTTGCGCGCCGTGACCAGCACCGACGGCATGACCGCCGAGTTCTACCCGTTCGACATGGGCTTTTTGGGCCGGGTCGCGGGTCGCATCGTGGGCGAGGTGCGCGGGGTGAACCGGGTGACCTACGACATTACCAGCAAACCGCCCGGAACAATTGAGTGGGAATGAGTCTCCACCACCCATCATCGAGGTTCGCCAAGCATCATTAAACTCGCATTGCCACCGGCGGCGGCGACGTTGGTGCTTATCGTTCGTTCCCTCACCAGCCGGTCGAGATTGTAGTCCGTCACGCCACCCTCACGCACGAGGCAGGGCACAACCGGGCCCGGGCGTTCGGCTAGTTCGGCCAGCAGCGTCCTCAGCCCTGGCTCCGCCCCGTCGTAAAGCACGAGGTCGAACGGCTCCGATCCCGAAAAAGCCGCGACCCAGCCATCGAGCGGCGCGGGAAGCCGGTCCGCCGGCACCAACGCCCGGTTGCCGGTGGCGAGTGCGGCGCTGATCTGTGCGAACAAGCCGGGCCGGGTGTCTGCCACGCAACGAACGGCGCCGCGGGGCAGGGTGGTGTAGAGGTTGCGCTCACCCACCGGGCCGGGCAGTTCACGCTCTAGCCCCAGCGGGGTCGCGGCAATGCAGGCGGCGCAATGCAACGCCGCACCCGTCTGCCCGGCTGCGCGCAACCAGGCCTCCCAGCGCCGGGCGGCCTCGGGCGCCTGTCCCGGCGGCAAAGGGCCCGCCCCCCGCCGCGTCAGCCGGGCGAGATAAAGCGGACCGCCCGCCTTCGGCCCAGTACCCGATAGCCCGTGGCCGCCGAATGGCTGCACGCCCACCACCGCGCCGATCATGGTGCGGTTGACGTAAAGGTTGCCCGCGCCGGACTGCGCCGTGACCCGCGCGATGGTCTCGTCGAGCCGCGTGTGCAAGCCAAACGTCAGCCCGTAACCCAATGCATTGATCCCGGCCATCAGCGCATCCAGCCCGTCCCGCTGGAAGCGGATCACGTGCAGGACGGGGCCGAACACCTCCTCCTTCAGGTCCTGCAGCCCGGACAGCTCAATCAGCGTGGGGGCGAGGAAGGTCCCGCGGGCGCAATCCGGCGGCAGCGCCGGGCTGTGCACCGCATGGCCCGCTGCGCCCGAAGCGGCCACATGGGCCAGGATCGTCTCGCGGGCCGCGGCGGAGATCACCGGGCTGACATCAGTGGCCAGGCGGACCGGGTCGCCCACCACCAGCTCCGCCATGGCGCCTCGCAGCATGTGCAGGATTCGATCCGCCACCTCGTCCTGCAGGCACAGCAGCCGCAGCGCCGAGCAGCGCTGCCCGGCGCTGTCGAAAGCGGAGACCAGCACGTCGGCCACCACCTGCTCGGCCAATGCCGAGGAATCAACCACCATGGCATTCTGGCCGCCGGTCTCGGCAACCAGTGGAATGGGGGCGCCGTCAGGCCCCAGACGCGTGGCCAGCGCTTGCTGAATGTGGCGCGCCACGGCGAGGGATCCGGTGAACAGTACGCCACACACGCGCGGGTCGGCCGCCAATTGGGCGCCAACGCTCCCGGCGCCGGGCAGCAGCTGCAGCACCTCCGGCGGAATGCCGCCTTGCTGCAGCAACGCCACGGCTTGGGCGGCGATCAGCGGGGTTTGCTCCGCCGGCTTGGCCAGCACCGGATTGCCCGCCGCCAGCGCCGCGGCCACTTGGCCGGTGAAGATCGCGAGCGGGAAGTTCCACGGCGAAATGCAGGCCACCGGACCGAGCGGCAGGCCCGCCCCGGCCCGCTCACACTCGGCCGCGTAATAGCGCAGGAAGTCCACCGCTTCGCGCACTTCCGCCACCGCATTCGGGATCGACCTGCCCGCCTCGCGCACTAGCAGCGGCAGCAGCGACGGCAAGGCCGCTTGCATCAGCGCCGCAGCCTGCCGCAAACGGTCCGCCCGCCCGGCCGGGGGCGTGGCGGCCCAGCCTGGCGCCGCAGCCTCGGCTTGCGCCAGCGCCCGCTCGACCGCCGCCGCATCCGCCGCCACGACATGTCCGACGAGGTCGCCCGCATCGGCTGGGTTGCGCACCGCGGCCGCTTCCCCCTCGCCACCCGCACGCCACGTCCGCCGCGCCGCCAGCGCGGGCTCCAGGTCCGCCAGCACGGCCTCGCTCGACAGGTCGAGCCCGGCCGAGTTCGCCCGCGCCGGGCCGAACACGGCGCTCGGCAAGGGGATGGCCGGGTGCGGCGCCCCTAACGGCTCTGACGCGGCCACCAGCGCCACCGGATCGGCCGCCAACTCGGCCACCGGTATGGCCGGGTCTTGGATGCGGTTGACGAAGGAGGAGTTGGCCCCGTTCTCCAACAGCCGACGCACCAGGTAGGCCAGCAGCGTCTCATGGGTGCCGACGGGAGCGTAAATCCGGCACGGCCGGTTAAGCTTGTTCGCCCCCACCACCTCGTCGAACAGCGGCTCGCCCATGCCGTGCAGGCATTGGAACTCGTATTGCTCCGGCGTAAACGCGGGCCCGGCCATGGTGTGGATGGCGGCCACCGTGTAGGCGTTGTGGCTGGCGAATTGCGGGAACACTGCGTCCGGCGCCTCCAGCATCAGGCGCGCACAGGCGAGATAGGACACATCGGTATGCGCCTTGCGGGTGAACACCGGGTAGTCCGCCAGCCCGTCCACCTGGGCCCGCTTGATCTCGCTGTCCCAGTAGGCGCCCTTCACCAGCCGCACCATCAGCCGGCGCCCGGTGCGGCGGCCCAGCTCGATCAGCCACTGCGTCACGGCAAAGGCGCGCTTGCCATACGCCTGCACCACAAAGCCGACACCGTTCCAGCCGGCCAGCGCCGGGTCGATACACAGCGCCTCCAGCAGGTCGAGCGAGAGGTCCAGCCGGTCGGCTTCCTCGGCATCGATGTTGAGGCCGATGTCATAGCGCCGGGCTAGCACCGCGAGCGATTGTAGCCGGGGCAGCAGTTCGGTCATCACCCGCTGTCTTTGCGAGCGGGTGTAGCGCGGGTGCAGCGCGGAGAGTTTGACCGAGATGCCCGGCCCCAAGACGATGCCGCGTGCACCGGCGGCCTGGCCGATGGCGTGGATCGCCGCCTCATAATCCCGCAGGTAGCGGGCGGCATCCTCTGCGGTGGTCGCGGCCTCGCCAAGCATATCGTAGGAATAGCGGAAGCCGCGCGCCTCCAGCTTCCGGCTGCGGGTCAGCGCTTCCTGGATGGTCTGCCCGGTGACGAATTGCTCGCCCATCATGCGCATCGCGAGATCCACTCCCCGGCGGATCAGCGGCTCGCCGCCGCGCGCGACGAGCTTGCTCAGGGCCAGAGCCAGGCCGGTTTCGTCCGCCGTGGCGGTGAGCTTGCCGGTCACCACCAGGCCCCAGGTGGCGGCGTTCACGAACAGGGAGGGGGAGTGGCCGGCATGGGCGCGCCAGTCCCCGCCGCCCACCTTGTCGCGGACCAGCGCGTCGCGCGTGGCGCGGTCCGGAATGCGCAGCAGCGCCTCCGCCAGGCACATCAGCGCCACGCCTTCCTGACTGGACAGGCTGTATTCCCGCACCAAGCCATCGACCGGGCCGCGCGTGCCCTTGGCGCGGAGCGTGGTGATCAGCCGGGTGGCGAGCGCTTCGGCGGCGGCGCGCTGCGGCGGATGCAGCCGGGCGGCGTCCAGCAGCGGTGGCAGACAGTCGGGTTCGGCCCGGCGATAGGCCGCGGTAATGCCGGTGCGTAATGCGCCTCGGATGGGTTTCACCCATCCTACTCCATCGTGATCCGCGGCCCGGCGGCGGCGGGCACCTGCAGCTTGGCCCACACCCGCTCCGCCAATGCGGCGAAGGCCCGGCCGGCCGGGCTATCCGGCGCGCTGGCCACCACGGGGGTGCCAGCGTCCCCGCTCTCGCGGATCGCCAGCAGCAACGGCACCTCGCCCAGGAACTCCACCCGCAGCCGCTCCGCCTCCAGCCGCGCGCCGCCATGGCCGAACAGCTCGGCGCGGTGGCCGCATACGGGGCAGCAGAAGAAGCTCATGTTCTCCACCAGGCCCAGCACCGGCACGCTGGTCTTCTCAAACATGCGCACGCCGCGCCGCGCATCCATCAGCGCCACATCCTGCGGGGTGGAGACGATCACCGCCCCCGAGAGCTTCAGCTTCTGCGCGATGGTGAGCTGCGCGTCGCCGGTGCCGGGCGGCATGTCCAGCACCATCACGTCCAGCGCGCCCCATTCCACCTGGCCGAGCAGCTGTTGCAGCGCGCTCATCACCATCGGGCCGCGCCAGACCATGGCCGTGTCCGGGTCCACCAGCAGGCCGATCGACATCGCCTGCAGCCCCCAGACCGCCACCGGCAGCATGCGCTCTCCGCGCAACTCGGGCCGCCCGCTCATGCCCAGCATGGTCGGCAGGCTCGGCCCGTAAATGTCGGCATCCAGCAGCCCGACCCGGTGGCCGGCCTGCGCCAGCGCCACCGCCAGGTTCACCGCCACGGTGGACTTGCCCACGCCCCCCTTGCCGGACGCGACTGCCACGATGTGCCGCACCTGCGGCAACAGCCCGGCCGGAGCCGGCGGCTGAGTGGGGGGCGCCACCCGATGCGCCGTCAGCACCGCCGTTGCGTTCAGCACGCCGGGTACGCGGGCCAGAATTTGCTCCGCCTGTTCGCGGACTGCCTCCATCGCCGGCGCGCTCTGCCGGTCCGCCAGCAGGGCCAGGTGCACCAGGCCATTGCGCGCGCTGAGGCTGTCTACCCGTCCGGCTGAGACGATGTCGGCACGGCCGGACGGGTCCGGCAAGGCGCGCAATGCCTGCAGCAGCGCCGCCTCGGTTGGTTCGGCCATGGCTTGTGCACTCCTCACGCCTTGCAAACGACAGGTCCGGAGTCATTATGAAGGCCAGCCAATAGCCAATCCGGTCTAATCGGGATATGGCGCACGGGCGCCGCATTGCCAACGCTGCGGCACACCGCGAGGGAGCTGAGTATTTCATGCCTTGGAACACTGGCGGCAACGACCCAACGCCGGGGCCATGGGGCAATCCCGGCTCACGACCCGGCGGCGGTAAGCGTCCGCCGGGCAACCGAGGCCCATGGGGCGGCGGCGGGGGTAGCGGCGGCCCGAGCAACCTGCCGGACCTGGAGCAGATCATCGCCCGCGCCAACGGCATGTTCCGCGGCATGCTGCCTAACGGCCGACGCCCCGGCCTGCCCCGCGCCGGCGGCCGTGGCATCCTGTTGCTCATCCTGCTGGTGGTCGCGGTGTGGCTCGCCACCGGGTTCTACCGCGTCCAGCCGGACGAGCAGGGCGTGGTACTGCGGTTCGGCGCCTTCAACCGCACCTCGCTGCCCGGCCTGAACTACCACATCCCCTGGCCGGTCGAGAGCGCGATTACCCCCTCCGTCACCCGCATCAACCGGGTTGAAGTCGGCTTCCTGCCCCCCAGCGACCGCCCCACCCTGCGCATGACGTCGCACGGCCTTGCCGCCGACACCACGGCGATGGATCAAGCCCAGAGCGTGCCCGCCGAAAGCCTGATGCTGACCGGCGACGAGAACATCATCGACATCGACTTCGCCGTGTTCTGGCGCATCCGCGACGTAGGCAACTATCTGTTCGACACCCGCGATCCCGACCAAACCGTCAAGCAAGTGGCCGAAAGCGAAATGCGCGAGGTGATCGGCCGCACCCCGATCCAGCCGGCGCTGACCGAGGCACGGGCGCAGATCGAGACCGATGTCGCGAAGGGCATGCAGGCGGTGCTCGACCAATACAAGGCGGGAGTGGAGATAACCCAGGTTCAGCTCCAGAAGGTCGATCCGCCGGCCGAGGTCATCGAATCGTTCCGCGACGTGCAGCGCGCCAACACGGACGCCGACACGGCACGCAACACTGCGGAAAGCTACCGCAACGACATCATACCGCGCGCCCGCGGCGACGCGGCGCGGATCGTGGCGGAAGCCGACGGCGCCCGGCAGGCGAGCATCGCCGAGGCAACCGGCCAGGCGCAGCGTTTCCTCAGCGTCTATAACGCCTACCAGGCCGCCAAGGACGTCACCCTGCGCCGGCTGTATATCGAGACCATGCAGGCGATCGTCTCGCACACGCCCACCACGGTGGTGGACGCGGGCGTCAAGGGGCCGCTGTCGCTGCTGAACCTGAACGGCAGCCCACCGCCGGCGAAGCCCGCCGCCGGCGACACCGTGGCGAAGCCCGCGCCATGACCCGCACTCTCTATGCCGCCGGCGCTGCGGTCGTGTTCGTCGTCCTGGTCGTCGCCTCGAGCCTGTTTACCGTGCGGCAGACCGAGCAGGTGCTGATCACCCAGTTCGGCCAGCCGATCCGCATCGTGAGCGATCCCGGCCTACACATCAAAGTCCCGTTCATTCAGACGGTGATCACCTTCGACAAGCGCCTGCTCGATGATTCCACCCCGAGCGAGGAGGTGATCCTGTCCGACCAGCGGCGCCTGATCGTGGATAGCTTTACCCGCTACCACATCACCGATCCGCTGCAATACTTCCAGGCCGTCGGCGCCCAGGAAGACGCCATCCGTGCCCGTTTGAACTCGGTGGTGGGCTCGGCCCTGCGCCGGGTGCTCGGCAACTCAACCCTGCTGAACGTGCTGTCGATTGATCGCGGCCACATCATGGCAACCATCCGCGACGAAGTGAGCAAGGAGATGAGTGGCTTCGGCATTGCGGTGGAGGACGTGCGCATCCGCCGTGCCGACCTGCCCGAGGGCAACACCCAAGCCATCCTGAGCCGCATGCAGTCCGAACGGCAGCGCGTGGCCGCGCAAGCTCGGGCGGAAGGCGCTGAAGCCGCCGCCAAAATTCGCGCCGACGCCGACCGCGACCGCACCGTGCTCCTGGCCGACGCCCGCGCCACTGCCGACAAGCTGCGCGGCGAAGGCGAAAACACCGCCATCGCCAGCTATGCCGCCGCTTTCGGCAAGGACCCGCAATTCTTCACGGTCTGGCGCACCTTGCAGGCCTATCGCGACGGGCTCGCCGGCGGCCAATCACGAATGGTCGTGACCACAGACGACGATTTCTTTAAGCTGCTGCGGCAAGAGCCGACTGCCCCGCCGCCTTGAAGTAACGCCCCGGCTTCCGGGAGCAATCCGTTCCCAAGCGCGCGAGGCACACTATGTCCACCCTTGCTGCGCCCGGCGCCGTGTAGGCATGATCACCCTAGGACCAAGGATGCGTTCATACATGCGTAATCTATCGCTCCGCGCCGCCGCGCTGGCAACTGCACTCTCGCCCGTCTTTGCCCCGGCCGCGATCGGAGTGCTGCCGGCGGCGGTCCCGGTCATGGCGCAGGCGCGCGGCACACCGGATAGCTTCGCCGACCTCGCCTCCACTTTGGCGCCTGCAGTGGTGAACATCTCGTCGCAGCAGACCATCCAGGCCAAGGCCGACCGGCCGAGCGGCCCGGAGATGCCGCAATTCCCACCCGGCTCGCCGTTCGAGCAGTTCTTCCACGACTTCATGCAGCGGCATGGCGGTGGCGGCAATGGCGGCGGCGACGATGACAACGGCGACCAACCCCGCCGCGGCACGGCGCTCGGCTCCGGCTTCATCATCGACCCGGCGGGTTACATCGTCACCAACAACCACGTGATCGACGGCGCCGACGAAATCACCGTGACCCTGCACGACGGTAGCTCGCTCAAGGCCAAGCTGATCGGTCACGACGACCGTACCGACGTCGCCCTGCTCAAGGTAGACAGCGACAAGCCGCTGCCGGCGGTGCCGTTCGGCGACAGCGACACGGCGCGCGTGGGCGACTGGGTGCTGGCGATTGGCAATCCGTTCGGCCTGGGCGGCTCCGTCACCGCCGGCATCGTCAGCGCACGCGGGCGCGACATCCGCCAGGGCCCCTACGACGATTTCATCCAGACCGACGCCGCCATCAACCGCGGCAACTCCGGCGGCCCGTTGTTCAACATGGATGGCCAGGTGATTGGCATCAACACCGCCATCTACTCGCCCTCCGGCGGCTCGATCGGCATCGGCTTTTCCATCCCTGCCAATATGGCCAAGCAGGTGGTGGCCCAATTGCGCGACTTCGGCCGCACCAAGCGCGGCTGGCTGGGCGTGCAGATCCAGCAGGTCACGCCCGACATCGCCGACGGCCTCAACCTCCACCCGGCGCGCGGCGCAATGGTGGCCAGCGTCACCGACAACGGCCCGGCGGCCAAAGCCAACATCCACGGCGGTGACGTTATCCTGAAGTTCAACAATCAGGACGTGAAGGAAATGCGCACCCTGCCGCGGATCGTGGCCGAGACGCCGATCGGCGAACAGGTGCCGGTCGACGTGTGGCGCGACGGCAAGGACGTAGTCGTGCAGGCCTCCATCGCCGAACTGCCCGACGACGTGCAGCAAGCCAGCGCCACCCCGGCCACGCCCAAGCCGCCGGCCAACGCCTCGGTCGCGGTGAGCGGGCTCGGGATGAAGGTGGCACCGATTAACGACGACTTGCGCGGCAAGTACTCCATCGCCGCCGATCAGAAGGGCGTCGTGGTCACCGACGTCGCCAAAGACGGCCCGGCAGCCAGCCGTGGACTGAAGGCGGGCGACGTGGTGGTCGAAGTGCAGCAGGAAGCAGTCGCCAGCCCGCAGGACGTGAACGAGCGGGTGGACAAATACCGTAAGCTGTCGCGCAAGACCGTGCTGATGCTGGTGCAGAACAGCGACGGGCTGCGCTGGGTGCCGCTGCCGCTGGCGAGCGACAACAAGGGCGGCTAGCGCCGGAGAGCTATGTTGCAACCTGGTTTTGGCTGCTACGTTTAGGCAACGATCGAAGAGGGGTTTCAGCATGCGCAGCGACAATCGAGTGCGAGCGGCGGCGGCTCGGGTGAGTGTGTGGCCCGCAGTCGCCATGGGCGTGCTGGTGGCGATCGGCGTGATGCTGAGTGGTTGCAACACTGCGTCCGGCGTCGGGCAGGACGTGTCGGCCACCGGGCACGCCGTCACACGCGGCGCCCAGGATGTGAAGAGCGGCCTTTAAGCCCTACGTCGCGTCGCCAAAGGCGCGTCGGTGAAGGTCCTTCAGCCGGTCAACGCCCCCCTGTGCCTTGGGATCGAGCGCCAAGGCCTGTTGCCAGGCGGCGTAGGCGCCCCTCCAGTCGCCAGCACTCTCCGCAATCCGAGACAAGTCCTCGAGCGCCGCGAACTGGCGGGGTTCGCGCCGTATCACCTCCTCGATGTCCCGTTCCGCCCCCGCGGTATCACCCAGCCGGGCCCGTGCTAGGGCACGCCCGTGCCAGCCTTCAGGAAGCTCCGGTTGCAGATCGAGGCTGGCGTCGAAATCGTCGAGCGCCTCGTTCGGCTGGTTGTCGGTGAGTTCGCGAAACCCGTGCAGCAGCAGCAGCTTGGTTGCCGGGGTGGCTTCGGCAATCCACTGCCCCTGGATCGCCTCTTCCACGGCGGACGCCGATTGCTCGTCCGGCGCCACGGCGAGCAGTCCAAACAACCGGTCCAGCGTCTGCGCCGGGCTTGGCTGCGCGGGTGCCTGGCTCGATGGCGCGGGTTCGGCCAAAGCGGCAGCGCCCGCCAGCACGGCAGCGGCCGAGACTGGCAGCCACATCCGGCTGAACTGCTGAGCGAGCGAGCCGACCTTGGTCACGCCCGCATCATCGGGCGGCTCAGTCTGCCGGGTCAAGCAGCACGCCGGACACAGGCTGGTGAAGCTGGGCCGGAGCCCTAACCCTGACGGGCCTTCATGCGAGGATTTTTCTTGTTAATCACGTACACGCGGCCATGGCGGCGCACCACCCGGCAATTCTTGTCGCGCAGCTTGGCCGACTTCAGGCTGTTGCGGATTTTCATGGTTTGAACTCGACGGGTAAAGAGGCCGTGCCGATAACGGCGAAGGGTGAGACTGTCAACCGGGGTGGATAGGCATGCGGCGGAATACCGGCACGTGGATGGCGTTTTTGGCGGCCGCGTTCGGCGTGGTAGGCTTGATGGGCCTGTTCGCCAGCTATGCCGCTCCCATCCCGCTCGAACGCGCGATGGCCCGAGATGCGACGCTGGACGAAGCGCTGGCTACTTCGGGTGCCAAGCCCGCACTGGAGCAGTTGCGGGGCCGGTTGGACGACAGTGCCGCGACAGTGATCGATGGCGCCGGCCCGATTGCTGATCGGGTAGCCAGCGCCCGCACCGCTATGCATACCTCGCTGGAGCACGAGGCGGCGGCCCTTGGCGGGCGGGTGCGGCTCGAACTGTTAGTGGTGACCGTCGTGGCGGCTGGCTTCGGCCTCGTCGTCCTCGGCTCCGTGGCGCGGGGCCCGTAATTCGTCTGGACTGCCGCAAACGCTTGCAACGGAGTGGCCGGAGCACCGGTTAGAGCCTGGTCGCTTCAGGTTGATCGACCTGAAGCGTGTCTCAGCCCATCCAATAACGACTTAGATCATGAGCGATTCGTCTAACAGGAGCGACCCCCATCTTAGATGTCGAGCCGCTTGGCAAGTTGGTGCAGCCCCACGATTGCCCCCGCCGCCACCGCGGCCCAGAACGCGGTGCGGTGCCGGCTGGTGAACACTTCCCAACTACTCGGCCGGGCCTCCCGGTCGAACCGGCCATGCGCGGCATAGTCGCCCGGCACTGGATCGAACAGGTTGTTCGGCGCGTTGGCCGGCAGCATCTCGTCGCTGAGTTGGCCGGAGTAGCCGGACTTCGCCAGGTAGCGATCAATCCAGCCCGGCGCGATCCGGTTGGCGAGGATGGCTTTGACCGTCGGAAAGCCGACCAAGGTCTGCCGCCGCGGGTGGCAGGCAGCGAAGTAGATCGCCCGCGCCGGCACCTCCGGCTGAAAGATCGGCGGCACTGGCGTGGCCCTGTGCCCGGTCTTGTTGCGCGCCCAATCGAATTGCGGCGTGTTCACCGCCGGCAGATCGACCATGCTCAGCGTGACCTTCAGCCCATCATGCAGGATCTCCGACCGCAGCGAGTCGGTGAAGCCGCGGATGGCGAACTTGGCGCCGCAATAGACCGACTGCAGCGGCACGGACCGGTAGGCCAGGGCGGAGCCGACATTGACGATGGCGCCACGGTTGCGCAGCCGCATCCGTTTCAGCGCCGCCATCATGCCATGCACTTGGCCCAAGTAGGTTACCGCCGTGCCGCGCGCCACTTCCTCGGGCGTGAGCGCGCTGACCGGGGCGAACACCGTGGCCATGGCGACGTTGACCCAGACATCGATCGGCCCGAGTTCGGCTTCGGCCTGATCGGCAGCGGCCTCAACCGCACCGGCATCGGCCACGTCGGTGGGGATGGCAAGGGCACGCACCCCAAGGCCGCGCGCCTCCTCGGCCGCGGCTTGCAACCGCCCCGGATCGCGCGAGAGCAGGGCGACGTCAAAGCCGTGCCGGGCAAACTCGCGCACCGTCGCTCGTCCGACGCCCGCGCCGGCGCCCGTGATAACCGCAACCTGTGCCATGCCGTCCCCGCGTTTGCGACATCGAAAACGGTTTGTTGCGTTGATCGTTTCCCCTCTACACGCGCCCTTGCTTTGATCCGCGTGAGCCGCATTGCCATCTCTGGCGTGAAAGGATGCTACGATGAAACGACTACTGGGATTCGCGGCGGCGGCCAGTCTGGCGATCGCCCTTAGCGTCAGCCCCGCGGCCGCACGTGGTGGCTATGGTGGATATGGCTTCCATGGCGGTTATGGCGGCTACGGTTTCCGCGGCGGCTACGGCTACAGAGGGGGTTACGGCTTTCGCGGCTATGGCGTGCCGTTCGTCGCGTTCGGGTTCCCAGGCTATTACGGCTACCCCTATCGCTACCGCGTCCCCTACGGCTACGCTTACCCCTACGGCTATCCCTACTAGCAGGCTGCTGAAAAACCCTGGCTTGGTAGTCGGATGATGTGATTCCCTCGATGTGTCAGGCGAGGGTCATGAGATGCGTGGTGCGGACGAGCAGACGTCATCGTTATTCAGCTACGTGAGCTGTGAGGCGCGGGTGCCGTCATCGTACCCGCTTCGTCGTATTCGTGCCGTGGTGGATGAGGCTTTGGAGGTGCTGTCGCCGGACTTCGACGCGATGTATGCGGTGGCAGGCCGTGCGTCGATCGCGCCGGAGAAGCTGTTGCGGGCACTCCTGTTGCAGGCGTTCTACTCGATCCGGTCCGAGCGCCAGCTGATGGAGCAGCTCGACTACAACCTGCTATTGCGTTGGTTTGTCGGCCTGTCGATGGATGCGCCGGTGTGGGATGCGAGCACCTTCAGCAAGAACCGCGACCGGTTCCTGGAAGGCGACGTGGCTCAGCGGCTGCTGACGGCAATCCTCGACCAGCCGCGGGTCCGCGCGCTGATGTCTGACGAGCACTTCTCCGTCGATGGCACGCTGATCCAGGCCTGGGCCAGCCACAAGTCGTTCCAGCCAAAGCCGCCGGCGCCGCCGGAGGGCAGCGACGGTGGACCGCCTGGTCCTGCCGCCCCGGCCCAGCCCACGCCCGAGCCCGCTTCCGAGACGGGCGGCCGCAACCAGGAGCAGGACTGGCGCGGACAGAAGCGCAGCAACCAGACCCATGCCAGCGTGAGCGACCCCGATGCCCGGCTCGCGCGCAAGTCGAACGGGCAGGCGAGCATCCTGGCCTATGCCGGGCACGTGCTGATGGAGAACCGCAATGGGCTGGTGTCGCAGGTATGCCTCACCCATGCGAACGGCACGGCGGAACGCGACGCAGCGTTAACGCTGGTGGGGCGGCTCGGGAGCAAGCGGGGGATCACGCTCGGTGCCGACAAGGGCTACGACGTCGAGGCCTTCATCGCCGAGTTGCGCAGCCAGAAGGTCACGCCGCATATCGCGGCGGACCGCCGGGTCAGCAAAACCGGCGTGGTCCGGCATTCAGCCATCGACGGCCGCACGACCCGGCATCCCGGATACGAAGTCAGCCAACGAAAGCGCAAGCGGATTGAAGAGGTGTTCGGCTGGGTAAAGGCCGCGGCCGGACTGCGCCAGACCAAGCATCGCGGCCGAGAGCGCGTCGGCTGGTGCTTCACCCTGGCCACAACGGCCTACAACCTGATCCGGCTGCCCAAACTCCTCAACGGGATTGCGGCATGAGTGTCGCCGTGAGCTATGCCACGCCTTCCATGCCGCTCACGGCTGCCAGGGCCGGACACCGCAGCCAATACAGCGCCATCGCAGAACGGCTACCCCCTCCGCGTAGCATGCGCAGAAAGCAAGAAACACTCGCCCAGGAGAGAACGATCGCGCCTGGCAACGCTTTTTCAGCAGCCTGCTAGATCGTGCGAGCGACCCCTGGTCGAGGTCAGTGGCCGCCAGGCGAATTCGCCTGCCTATCCCGTTCGTAGGCAGCATCGTCACGGGTCATCTGGTTCGGCGGAGCCGCCATTGTCCGGGTGGTAGCGCAGGGCGAGCTGCATCATCGCCTGCCGGGTCGCCAGCACGTCTGCGTTCGGCGCCACCCCTAGCATCTCCTGCCAGCTAAACTCCGCCCCCTTCAGCGTGATGAGGAGCCTTTCGGGCGTTAGCTCCTCCAGGGCGATGGCCAGCAAGGCTGCCCATTGCGGCACGCAGGCACGGCCGCGTGCCCAGCGTCTCGGGCGAGATCGTGACCGCAATGCCGGCATCGGCCCTCCCGCAGCCGAGTGCGATGGGCCAAGCTGCCCTGGAAGCCGCACAGGCGTTGGGCCGCAAGGCCGCGGCTCCCGCCACGCTGCGTGCCTACAAAGCGGATTGGACCCACTACGCCGCATGGTGTGCGGCGGCCGGGTTCACGCCGGTGCCGGCCGCGCCGGCGACAATGGGCGCCTATCTCGCCAGCCTGGCAAACAGCCACGCGCCCACCACGGTGCGCCGGCGTCTTTCGGCCATCGGCAAGATGCACCGCTTCAACGATCTGGCCTGGAACACCGAGCACCGCGACATCCAGGAGCCGCTGCAGGGCCTGCTGCGCACGCATGGGCGCCCGGTGCAGAAGGCCGCCGCCCTTACGCTGCCCATATTACGCCAGTTGGTCGGGACCTGCGACCTTAGCGCCCGCGGCCGGCGCGACCGCGCCCTGCTGCTGATCGGCTTCGCCGCCGCCCTGCGCCGCTCCGAACTGGTGGCGCTGCAGGTCGAGGACGTGGCCGTCGTCCCCGGTGGCCTCCGGCTGCGCATCGCCCGCGGCAAGACTGACCAGGCTAGACAGGGCGCCGAGATCGGCCTCCCGCGCGGCCGCCACGCCGAGACCTGCCCGCACCAAGCCCTTCGACGACTGGTAGGAGGTCGCCGAGCGCCGCGCCGGCCCGCTTGTTCCGCCGGATCAGCGTCGCCGACCGGATCGGCGAGGCAGCGCTGCACCCGGGCGCGGTGCGGCAGATCCTGGCCCACCGGGTCCGTCTTGCTGGTCTCACGGTGGACGGCTTCGACCGGCTGAGCGCGCACGCGCTGCGGGTGGGGTTCATCACCGAGGCCTACGGTAAGGGCGTCCGCGACGAGGACATCATGCGGCACACGCGGCACCGGGACCTGCGCACCATGCGCGGCTACGTGCAGCGCGCCGGCCTGGTGGACGAGAGCCCCGCTGGCGCGATCGATCTGTGACGGAGCTGCGCTTCCCTTAGGAGAGTGACCCGGCGCATCCGGACCTTTCGTCATCTCTGCCGATCGTCGAACCGCCGCCAAAATCCCGTGGCCGACGACCGAGAACCACCGTCGCTGCATCGGCTGCGTCGTCCTGGCTTTACCATCACCTGACGATCAGCGGTCCATCACCCGCGGTCGCCGCATTCGCCGAGGCGGCGCGCGGATCGGGCGTCATCCCCTGGGAGCTGGACGCTGCAGTGGTCGAGGAGAACGTCTTCAACCTGGCGGTCTCGCAGCCGCTGCACCGTCGATCCCTGACCGTCGAGGGATGCCGCATCCTCGCCCGCCAGTTCCGCCAGCGGGTCGAAGCCCGGCATGCCCGGGCGACGGCATTGGTTGGCATCAGCCGGGCTTGTCCGCTCGACTTGTACACGCTGCTGCCAATCCCGGCTGCCCTTCTTCAGCTCGGTGCTGATCATCCGCAGGCCCTGGCGTGGCTGCGGCAGAACTGGAGTACGACGGACACGCTGCGCCAGGCTATCGAGCGGCCCCTCATGCCGTCGCCAATCTCAAGTATGAGCCGCACATCAGCGTCAACTGGCAATGCACGGCGTGGCGGCCTCTGTGGTCAGATTCCGCTCGAAGGCATTGCGCACCGTGCCGAAGATGACCGTGGCCAGAGTGAGGCTGACGCTCTCCGGGTCGGCGAAAGTCCTGTCGGACGCACTGGCGAGCATGACTGCCGTCGCTGTATCGACGCGGCGCGCGAACGCGTCGATCAACGCCTCAACGGGGACCCAACCTCGACCTACTACTCGCAGCGGTTCATCGGCTACAACGCCTCGAAAGCGGCGCTGAACATGCTGACCGTCCAACTTCAGGAGGAGCTGCGTGAAACGCCAATCTTGGTCGATTCGGTAAGCCCCGGCTTCGTCAAGACGGACCTGACCGGGTATGGAACCATCACGCCCGACGAGGGGGCACGGCTTCCGGTCCAATATGCGCTCAGCGGCGAGAAGTCCGGCCGGTTCGTGGAGGCCGCCGGCGAGACGCCTTGGTAAAGCTGCAAGAGCACTCTTGTACGAGCCGCTAATCGGAATACAAATCCTCCAAACTTGACGATACCACGATCGCTTCGACAGCTCGGATTGCGGAATGCCGCAAGACGCCGGCTTGTTAGAAAAAGAGCACCGTGTTGAGCAGGATGTTGAGCGCGCTGCCGGTACTACGGTTGTATGTAACCGGTGTTGGGTGATCGGTATAGCTCACGCCGACGTTGACGTTCACGCCGGGCAATGCAGCGACGCCGTATGAGCCTGTGTAGGTGGTTACTCCATCGTGCGCGAGCAGTCCTCGTGAGCGTGCGGCATTAACTGCTGCCCCGCTGAACTGGCTATGGTTGGCGACTAAGCTGATCAGGTCGTTCGGCCGGCTCGGGATCAGCCCAAAACCGTATAGGCGCCCCTCATAATATTGTGAGAACGTGTTGAAGTAGGACGGAGCACGTTCGACGGTGAAACCAGCGTAGATGCCCTGCCGTGCCGACCCGAAGCCTGCATTTGGCGCAGTTTGGAGAAGCTGCCGATCGGCAAGAAAGAAGATACCGTAGTTGGGCTCTTCGCGATGCGCAGTATTGGAAAGCTCACGGTAGCGGCTAGTTGTAACGCTCAGAGCGCCACGGATCCAGGTCTGCATGTTGCCCGGCGTTGGAGCGACCCGGTAACCCACCTCATCGAGCACAAGCACGCCCGCATTGCTTACCTTAAGGTTGTTGCCGGTCGGATTGTTAAGGCGCTCGAATACTGTTCCGTCCGGACTGATCGCGCGCTGTATGCCGGCCTTTGTGTAGAAATTATCCGGAAAGTTGTACTTCAGGTTGATACCGTAGCTCGGAAAATTACTTTGGTTTATTCCGTTCTCGGTCAGAATGCTGCCATTCGGGCCGAAAACGCCGCTTGCCAAGCTTCCGCCAATCTGAGTGCCAAGGAACTCTACCGAGTTTTGCAGCAAGCCAAGTTTGACTTCAAGCTTCTTATCCATAAACGTTTGATAGTAACTTGCCGAGCTAAGATAGGCTCCATTAGGTCCACCAGGATTCCAATTCGTCGAGACGCTTATCCCGCTGAAGATAATCTGCCCATCTGGGATGCCGTAACGCTGTAGATCATACATAAAATACAATTGGTTTATGGTCAAATACGTTGGTAACTGTCCATTGTATTGCTGATTATCCCTGCTGTGAGCGGAGAAGAAATTGCCAGCAGGCAGTTGATGCCGGAGCGCGTTGTCCTGAAACGTCGTGTTTGAGATGCCAATATAGCTGATTCCGTTGTTAGCAAGCGTGTTACGGACGCCGAACAGACCTTGGTCGATAGTGTCGGCTGCGCCGGGCAGTGGGATGTCCCATCCGCGAATTTTAAGAGTGTCAGCTAGAGCGTAGGGGTTCTGGCTTGGTGGCAGAGCAGGCGGGGCTATAATCGCGTTGGGCAGTCCGACTGGCGCCGGGCTGCCACCTTGCGCCAATTGCATCAGACCGGTGTTGACGACCGGCTCGTTCGCGCGCGCGGCATCTATCGAGCTACCATACAGCAACAAAGCGACGACCGCCGGTCTGCAAAACGGTATCGTCGACCGAATCGACGGTTGTGGCATGGCTCGTGGCATTACACCCGTCCCCCAAGGTTGCGTCGCGAACCTGTCTCGCGTTCGCGACTTTGTTAGTTTGATCGTATGAACAGACATGAGAGTCGTCAAGCCGTCAGCCGCGTCGGCCCTGGGTGTCGGATTCAGCCAATTGGAGAGCCATAAACCGCCGGTGTGCACCGCGGCGCGCAGTCCAAAACTGTTACGGGTTGCATTCACCCGTGGTTGGGTGAGGCAGGCTGCCTGGTATTGGCTGAGGTCGCCCCGTTCTTGTGGATAGTTTATGGATTTGGGAATAAAAGCTGGGCCACCTATGGGCCGTGATCGATGTCCAAAGCGGTCCTGGATCTCGTCATGCCCGACAAAATCCGACATCGTCAGACTTACCTTTATGTGCCAAATAACGCCGTTGCGCTAGGCGCGGCGCGGTTAGGATTGGAGTCGGGGGGGTTGGCCTAGGAGCCATTGCATGAGAACGATCTTCTGAGCATGGGTAGGCGAAGGGTATTCAAAAATGGCACGTGAAGTAGTTCCTCGCGCGAGCAGCGAGCAGACGCGCGAGCGTATTCTGTCAGTGTCAGAGCAGTTGTTCTCCGATCTCGGTTATGACGCTGTATCTCTACGCCAGATCGGCACCGAAGCCAACGTGCCGTTTGCGTTGGTCGCCTATCACTTTAAGACAAAACTTGGCCTATACCAGGCAGTGTTCAGCCGGCGCGTCGCAGAGTTTCAAGTGCATCGACGCGCACTTCTCGACGAAGTCATCATAGAGGACAACCTGTATAAGGTCTTCCTCTACATCTCGGCTGCATTTGTTGGACCGATGCTGAAACTGCGTAAAATATCCAAGGGAGCGCAGTTTAGCCAACTACTTGCACGCGAGATTTTTGATCCCAACGAGGCAAGTCGCGGGGTCATCGCGGAGTACTTTGACCCGCTAGCAAAAATGATGCTCGAACTGCTGCACAAGGTGGCGCCTGAGGCTAGCCACGCCGAGATTGCGAGGGCATACCACTTCGCGACTGGAGTTCTCGCGGTCAATCACGTGGGCAGCGAACGCCTGAAGCGCATCTCCGAGCTAAACAACAAGGCTCTCGATGCAGGCGATCCGACTGATCAGCTCGTCCGCTTCATCGCGGCCGGCCTGCTTGCCGCCCTTTATCCAAACACCGTATCCGAAAAGTTTACCGCCTGTTCCGTCAAGGCGCCGGAAAGCGCCAAGAAAAAGTCTGAGCGGCGCATTACGAGCTAGACAGCGCGCGGCGGTGCCTCCTTTGCACAACATCACGGTTGAGTGCCATAGGGCCATTACTGAGGCTAATGAAGCGACCTCTTCCCGCCTTGCCGCACGGGCGATGACGTGGGTCCGAAACCGCTGCAGTGGCTTTAGGCGCGGGAGGCCACCATGGACTCCTTGACTGCCGCTCAACGAGGCTTGTTTGAGGGCAGGACAGGCACCGTTCACCTAAAAGATTGTTTGAACGGACAGATAACCTCTTGACCTGTGGCGGCGTGCGACGCTACGTCTGGACAAACGTCACATAAGAGCGCGGGGCTAGGAAATGCCGGAGGTTACGGTCGCTGTTATCGGTGCCACTGGCCGAACTGGTCGGCCAGTCGTTAGCGCGCTTCGGAAGCGTAGTGTTCACGTTCGAGCTCTCTCCCGCGACCCCGCACGATCAGGCCTCTTCTCCGCTGACATTGAGACGTGCTTCGGCGACCTGCAGAAAACCGACTCTTTGGTGAGCGCGCTACAGAGCGCGAGTTCGGTCCACTACATTCCGCCGTCGCTGGACGCGCACGATCCCGTCTACGTGAGCAACATCATCGCCGCGGCGGCAACAGCTGGCGTCGCGCGCATCGTCTACCACTCTGTGCTGCATTCAAACACGCCAGA
Source organism: Acetobacteraceae bacterium (assembly GCA_965276785.1). GTDB lineage: Bacteria > Pseudomonadota > Alphaproteobacteria > Acetobacterales > Acetobacteraceae > LMUY01. The sequence continues at coordinate 2,777,808 of OZ255629.1, read as the reverse complement.
GATGCCTCATCACATACGGAAGTCCGATTGCGAGCGGCTTTTCCGTCATTCACCACTGTCCTGGACGGTGATCCAACCCGCCATGTATGCGCAGACCGCGCTGGGATTCCTGGACACGGCGGCTGGGCTTCTTACGCCACCCTTCGACACGAAGCAACCTTTCACCCTCATCCATGACGAGGATCTAGCCGAGGCTGCTGCAATCATCCATACGACTAACGAGCACTCGTTCGCGACATACGAACTGGCGGGCTCTGAACAGCTAAATTTCGTCGACATGGCTGAGCAGCTGGGCAACATCAGTGGACGTTCGGTAACTGCTCGCAAAGCCAACGCCGAAGAGTTCGTCGCCCGCGTGGCTGCGGCGCGTAGCCTGACCGCCGAGCAGGCGCGCGAACGCTGGTTAATGTTCGACTATTATGACCGCCACGGGCTCGTCGGGAACGGCAACTTGCTACGGATGCTTTTGGGCCGGGAACCTGCAAGTTTCGCCGAAGTGGCGAGGGACCGTTTTTCCGATACATCGGGGCTATCCGAATTTCAGGACAATCGCTGTATCGGAAAAGGGTTATACAATCCACTGACCTTAAAGGCCGGGTGATGGCATGAGGCGGCCTCTCGAAGATTTGGCGGCACCATTGACCGTGAGCGGCTCGACTGGCAGGTCACGACCAGGCTTACGCGCGCCAACTGCTGCGCTCTACGCGACGGGCGTGCTGTTTCTCGTCAATTCCATTGGTTACGTGGACCGAAAAATTCTCGTTCTTTTAGTCGGGCCGGTAAAAGCATCGCTAGGTTTATCCGATGGCGAGATCGGGCTAATGCAGGGGGCTGCGTTCGTCATCACCTTCTCAGTCACAGGCTTGTTAGTCGGTCGGCTGGTTGATCGCCGCAACAGGCGCAATTTGCTCATCGTCTGCGTCGCAATTTGGTCAGTCAGCGCTGCGGCCTGTGGCTTTGTGCAGAGCGGCTGGCAAATGTTCGCTGCGCGCATGGGAGTTGGCGTGGGCGAGGCGGCCCTGATCCCGACGGCTGTCTCGCTGTTTGCGGACTACTTCCCGCCGGAGAAGCGGGGAAAGCCCTTTGGCTTCTTCTCGATGGGCGTCTACGCGGGCTCGGGGCTCTCGTTGGTGCTCGTCGGCATCGCTTTGGCGCCGGTGACCACCATGTCGGCCGACTTGGCCGGGCGCGGCATGATGATCGAGCCATGGCGCATCATCATGTTCTCTATGATCATACCTGGCATCGTTTGCTGCGCGCTGCTGGCAACAATGCGCGAGCCGGAGCGTGATGCAGACAGTCAGCTCGGGCACTCAGTGGATCGCTCTGGGTTACGTGACTGGCTGGACCGAAGCCGATTTCTTCTACCTCTTCATTTAGCTATGGCGATGGTGACTGTTGGGCTTCTGGGAATGTCGAACTGGCTACCCACGGTTCTCACACGCGAGCACGCCCTTTCTGCGCGTGATGCGGGTCTGCTGTACGGAATAGTCTATGGGGTGGGTGGGGTTTGTAGCTCTTTCCTCGGGGGCGTGCTTTCGGACATGGCTAACCGCCGCGGCGGCGCGCGAGGATGCCTCGTTATGGCGCTTTGCTGCGTGACCATGGTGGTCGCAGGTTTTATCGTTTTGCTGGTAGCCGAGACGCCGGTGCAACTGATGGCTGGCAGCGTATTAGTTTTTGCGCCATCGAGTGTTTCGTTAATTTCCGGGATCGCGGTGACATCGGATCTCGCTCCTTCGAGATCACGGGGACAGATTATATCGATCCATTTCCTGTTCGTCGGAATCATTGGCACGGCCGGCGGACCAGCCGTCGTTGGCTATGTGAACGACATTTTTGGCAGCGGGACAATGCCGCTTAGCGCCGCCCTCGCATCGACAGGACTGATCTCTACCTCAATCGCGCTCGTCCTCATATGGCTGACGATTGCCCGCATTCGCGCCTTAGCATCGGCTGGCCAAGTGTGAGGGAGAGTCTACGCGAAGTCGATCGGTGGCGTGGGGGCGTGCGGGCTGCAAATCGCGGTCGGGCGTCGCAACAGATGGGTGGGTTCTGCAGTGTGATTACCCGAAGATCGCGATGCAACCGGCAATCGCCCGCAGCGAGAGTTACCTTACGTGATGGGAAACGTGCTTATGAGTAAAGCGAAGAATCGGTCGTTGCAGGATCTCCTGAATGCGACCCCCGATCTCGTCGACTACTTCTACAACGACACGCGTTCGCCGCATGCAATGGCGACCCCCGGTGCGGCGCCGCTGCCGCCCGAATTCACCAATTGGCTAGACGAGCAGCGCGCCTGGCGCGAGTCGGTGCTCCTGTTTGATCAATCGTATCATATGCCTGAAACCTTTTTGCGTGGCCCCGATGCGCAAACACTTCTCTCTGACCTCGGCATCAACAGCTTTGAGAAGTTTCAGCCGTTACGTGCGAAGCAGTATTTCTGCTGCAATCATCAGGGCCAGTTAATTGGCGAATGCGTGCTCCAGCTCCTCGACGACGGCACTTTGGAGCTAATTAGCGGCACGTACGTGCAGAACTGGGTGCAGTTCAATGCCGAGGTCGGCGGCTATAACGTGACGATTGAACGCGATCCTCCCGCTCGCGAGCGCACGATGTATCACCTGCAACTTGAAGGTCCGAACGCACGGCATGTCTTTGCAGATGCCATTGAGGGCAGGATGCCCGACATACCATTCTTTCGCATGGCCAAGGTGGAGATTGCCGGCTGCGGCGTTTACGCCCTACGCCATGGCATGGCGGGACACCTCGGCGTCGAGCTGTCAGGACCCTTCGCGGAGATCGGGCGAGTCCGCGCCAAGCTTCTAGAGGTCGGAGCCAAGCATGGCATCAGGCAGTCTGGCACGAAGGCGCAGTATAGCGTGCTGGGGGAGTCGGGATGGCTGGGCTATCTCATGCCGGCGATCTACACCGATCCAAAGCTGGCTGACTATCGCAGATGGCTGCCGGCTGATTCGTGGGAAGGACGGTCGCAGCTAGGCGGTAGTCTCGTCCTGCCCGGCATTGAAGATTACTACGTAAATCCGTGGGATGTCGGGGTCGAGAAGTTGCTCAAGTTCGACCACGACTTTATCGGTCGGCACGCGCTTGAGGAGATGTCGAAGCGCACAGATCATCGGAAAAAGGTAACCCTGGTGTGGAACGAGGCTGACGTCGGCAGCGTCTACACCTCGCTTCTCGAGCCCGGTCTGCCATTCAAATACATGGAACTGCCCAAAGCCTCATACAGCTTCCACCAGTATGACGCGGTAAGGAGTGTGCACGGCGACCTCATCGGCTTCTCCAAGTTCGTGGGCTACACCGCCAACGAGGCTAAGTTCCTGTCCCTCGCGGTAGTCGCGCCAGAATTTGCTACGCCCGGCACCGAGGTCGTGGTGACCTGGGGCGAACCTGACGGAGGATCGCGGAAACCGATGGTCGAACGGCATCGCCAGGCGACCATCCGCGCGACCGTTGCTCCCAATCCGTATGCAAAGGCGGCGCAGCAGCAGAAGAACGCCGGGCTCGTTATGGCGGTCACGGGTTAACTCACCTTTTAGGAGAAGCGCGTTGCCAAGATCGCCACTACTTTGCCTCGCCCTGGCCGCCGCGCTCCATCTGCCCGCTTTGGCCTTCGCTGCTGATCCGCTGGTCCTCTCTGAACAGGGAAGCTTCTTTGTCGGCGGGCATGACGTGCGATCGGATCATCTGGCCGCAGTGCCGGGTCTTTCGCCCTCGGGTACCATTACTGTGGATCAGATTTATGTGCATTATCGAATCCCCGCCAGAAGTGATGACAAGCCAGCCCTCACTCTGATCCATGGCTGCTGCCTGACCGGGAAGGCCTGGGAGACCACGCCCGATGGGCGCATGGGATGGGATGAGTATTTCCTGCGAATGGGTTTCCCGGTTTATGTCATTGATCAGGCGGGGCGCGGGCGCTCGGCTCAAAACCCAATCGCTATCAACAGCGCGAAGAGCGGAGCAACATCGGCCGCAAGCCTTCCAGTGATATACTCGGCTAGCCATGAAGCAGCGTGGGAGATTTTCCGCTTCGGACCAAAATACCCTGAAGTCTTCGGGGGCCTGCAATTCCCGCTAGAAGCGCAGGACGAGCTTTGGAAGCAGATGGTGCCCGATTGGACCAACGCGCTCGGCAAGCCAAACCCGACAGTACCGGGCCTTAACGAATTGGCCCGCAAACTCGGCCGCACGATACTAATCAGCCACTCGCAATCGGGAATTTACCCCTTTCAAGCGGTGGAAGCTGATCGGACCGGCATCGAAGGAATAATCGCGATTGAGCCATTAGCCTGCCCCGATGCCAGCGGTGACATGGCGCCGTATACTAACCTGCCGATCCTCGTGGTCTATGGCGACTATGTCGATCAGTCAGCCAATTGGCCGTCACGGCTCGCCGGCTGCCGCGCCTTCGTCAAGGCTGCCGGCAAAGCTCAGCTCCTGGTGCTACCCGAAATCGGCATCCACGGCAATTCGCACATGATGATGCAGGACCGGAATAGCCTGGCAATCGCTGACCTTTTGATCGCTTGGATCGGCCGCAACATCAGACCGCAGTAGTGCGTTAAGTCAGCGCTAGGCTCAACCATGTTGCTGCCATAGACGCACCATGAAGGTGCGGCAACCTGCCTCGTGCTCCCGAGAAGTCTAGGGTTTGGACTCGATGAAGCCGATCCATAACAGCGATTGCGAGGCATATCCCGGCGAGGAAGTTGCGGGCTGTTTTGTCGTAGCATGTGGCGATGGCTCGCCAGTCTTTTAGTCTGCAGAAGGCACGTTCAATCAGGTTGCGAGCGCAGTAAGCGGTTTTGTCGAAAGCTGGTGGCACCAGCCGTCTGTGCCCCGGCGAGATAACGGTTCCGCGCGAGTGGCCGACGGCCTGATTTTGCTGCCCCCTTTTGCACCCGCCGCCGAGCGGTGCGCACGCACGGCCGTGCTGTCGACCATGGGGAAGTCCGGAGGGTCCGCGCTGGCCACAAGCGCCGCCAGCAGCCCCTGCCAAATGCCCTTCTCGCTCCAGCGGTCGAAGCGGTTGAACAGCGTGGTCCGCGGGCCATACGCGTCCGGAACCGCCCGCCAGCACAGGCCCTCAAGACACTGGTGCAAGATGCCGCTGATGATCCGGCGGTCGTCTACCCGCGGTTTACCGCCGAGACGCGGAAGCAAGGCTCAATTACCGCCCACTGCGCGTCGCTCAACCAGAACTGCCTCGCCATGTTCAACCTCCGAACGAAGGTGAATCAGAGCTGCCGTGACCGACGCAATGGGCACAGAACCCAGCTAGGCCGACCCATCCTCAACGGCACCCGCCAACCCACTCGCTTCCGAAAAGCGACCTCCCGGTGCTTGACCTTGTTTAAACGGACAACTTATATTAAAAGCAATGAGGACAGGTGACCAGCGTCGTCACCGTCCGGGCGTACGATGCCGAGAAAATTCACGGAGGGTATGATGGCAGATGGTGTGCGGAGTTTCGGAAATGGCTGCCATTGCTATCTCCAAGACTGCAATCAAGGGAGCGGGTGGGGCTGGAGCAATTCTGGTCTTATCTGCGATAGCGGCGAGGCCGTGCTCATCGACACTCTGCGAGACGAACGGCTGACGCATACGATGTTGCAGGAATACCAGCACGCCACGGGCCTGGCGGTGAAGGACATCGGCACCTTGGTGAATACGCATGGTGACGGCGATCATACCTACGGTAATCGCCTGATGGAGCATGCGCGCATTCTGTCGACTCCCGAGTGCAAGACCAAGATGCAGAACCGGCCACCTTCCGTGTTCCAGTCTATCCTCGAAAACCGCCCAACAGGTGCAGTCGGTGATTTCATATTCGACCTTTACGGGCCGCCGTTCGACTTCATCGGAGTGAAGCCGGCGCTACCGACCGAATTGGTGGAAAAGAGCCGATCCATCATGGTAGGCACCAAGGTCGTGGAATTGCTCAAAGTCGGGCCCGCGCACACCGAAGGCGACATGATCGCCGTGGTGCCATCGGAGCGGACCGTCTTTACCGGCGATATCGTCTTCTACACCAACACGCCGGTCCTATGGACGGGCCCGGCGTCTAACTGGATAGCAGCGCTCGATCACATCCTATCCTTGGATGTCGAAACGGTCGTTCCCGGCCATGGGCCCGTTACAGACAAGGCGGGCGTACGCAAGACAAAGGAATACCTTGTCTACATCCAAGACGCAGCGCGCAATCGGTATGAGGCAGGCATGTCCGTGCAGGAAGCGGTCCAAGACATCGCGCTCGGGGAGTTCGAGGATTGGGGCGGTTCGGAGCGGATCGTCCTCAACCTGAATCGTCTCTACGCCGAGTTCAGCGGCACCGCGCCGATCACCGACTTCCCCGTTCTCGTTGCCATGATGGCCCCCAACGCAGAGCGGGCGCGGAAGCGACGCGGTGCCAAATCTCCCGAGCCGCCGCCGCCCACCTGCGGCGCCCACTAAGGCATAGCCGATGAGCGATGCATTGGGTGTCGGAGGACAAACAAGTTTGCGAACAGGCTAAGGAGTAAGGCGGAGGCATGACGATACCGGAAGGGCCCGGGCCGGAAAGCTGCTGATTGCACGCTGTTGATAGCGGCGGCTAACAGGAAGTGAAAATCATTATGAAACTTATCACATTCCAAGACCCTCGGAAATTGGCGCCGCGACTGGGCGCATTGAGCAGCGATAACACCGTCATCGACCTGCAAGAGCGCCACCGCGTTCGGTTCGGAGTCGACCGCCATGAACTGACTTCAATGCTCTCGCTGATTGAAGCTGGCCCGTCCGGGCTTGATCTTGCCCGGTCACTGATGGCCGGCGAAGATGGGCTGCTGAGGGTCGGTGTGGACGTTGAACTTCTCGCGCCTATTCCAATCCCGCCGCAAATTCGCGACAGCATGACCTTCCTCGGTCACCTTGAGAACGCCATGGACGGGCGCAACAAGCGCGCCGGCATCACCGAGCGAACGAAGCAGCAGCTCGAACGGATCGAGATCTTTCTGCGGCGGCCATCATGGTACAAGTCAAACCGCTTTTCGGTCATCGGGACCGACCAAGAGGTAAATTGGCCGCAATATTCAAGCTACGTCGATTATGAGCATGAGCTTGCGTGCGTTCTCTGGAAGGGCGGCAAGAACATCACAGCTTCTGAAGCCAAAAATCACATCTTTGGTTACATGAACTTCAATGACTTGTCTGCGCGCGATGTCCAGCCTGATGAAATGTCACAGTTCGGCCCCACGAAAAGTAAGGATTTTGATGGAGGCAACGTCTTCGGCCCCTGGATCCTCACGGCCGACGAGTTCGATCCGGCTAACGCGCGTATGCGGTCCTGGGTTAATGGCAAACTCGTCAGCGAAGGCTGTGTGGCCGACATGCATTACAGTTTTGCGGAAGTCATCTCATACATGTCGCAAGATGAAACGCTGTATCCCGGTGAAGTCATTGGCTCGGGTACAGTGGCTGGCGGTTGCCGCCTAGAATTTGGAGATCAGCTAGACTTCGGTGATAGGGTCGAGATCGAAACGGAAGGCCTAGGCAAGCTCAGCGTCAGGGTCGCTGACCGGTGAAGCTTGGTCGAGGGTTACGCTTCCGCATTTCCGGTGTGGATGTTGTCTCGGCTTCGCGCTGAGGAGAAACGCATGCGTGCAACCAACCTCCCAGAATATAGAGGCCCGGCAGTTTCGGCACTAAAAACGCTGCGCGCCCGTGATGCTGCTGGAAGGACACAGATCACCCGCGGTGTCGAGCAAATGTTATGGCCCCAAAGCACCGTCCCGAACACAACTTCTCACTCATGACAAATCCGCGCAAACCAGCATCCGAGGGGCGGGCTGGGGCGGTGACCCCGCTCATTCATCCTGCTTGGGCGTTACCAGCGACCAACATGGTCAGTGGTTACTCGCTGGAGATGACGGCGAGGGACGTTAACTCGCTTCGGGCTGTGGCGCCTGCTATCAGGCCCACAGCGCCGATCGCGGTGACCTTCCTGCCAAACGAGAACCTTGCGGCAAGGATTGCTGCCACCAAGGCCATCCGCGATCTCGGCTTTGAGCCGATGCCGCATTTCTCCGCCCGGCGGATCCGGTCGGCAGCGGAATTCGAGGACTATCTAGAGGCCGCGGTCGCTGAGGCGGGCGTGCAGCGCTGTTTCGTCATCGCCGGCGACCCGGTGACACCTGAGGGTCCCTTCGAGGACAGCATGGCGCTCATTAGCCGCGGCGCGTTCGAACGGCTCGGTGTCACCGCACTCGGTGTCGGTGGCCATCCGGACGGCCACCCGAACATGACTGAGGCGCAGAGTTTCGCGGTGCTGGAGGCGAAATGCACTGAGATCGTCCGCCGCGGCATGGCACCGCTGGTCGTGACGCAATTCTCCTTTGATGCAGGCCGGGTCCTCACCTGGCTTGAGGCACTGCGGCTACGTGACCTCGACGTTCCGGTGCGGGTAGGCATCCCTGGGCCTGCCGGCATCAAGACGCTGATACGGTTCGCCGCGCGTTGTGGCGTGGGGAGCTCGGCGGCGGTCTTGGCCAAGTATGGCATCTCCGTCGGGAAGCTGTTTGGCTCGGCAGGACCAGACACGCTGGTCGACGACCTCGATGACGGACTTGGCCCCGAGCATGGGCGAGTACGCCTTCACTTCTACCCGTTCGGCGGGTTCGAAAGAACGGTCGATTGGATCAACAACTACGATCGCACGCACTCGTCGCGCAGGTCCGGAAGGGATGCTTGAGGTGACCAGCTTATACCTTCTGCGTGTTCAGGCCGCCGATCGGCCGGGGCTGGTTGCCCGCGTTGCTGGCTTTTTAGCCGGCCGGGGTGGCAACATCGTCGACGCCCAGCAGTTCGACGACAGCCTCAACGACCGCTTCTTCATGCGCGTGGCGTTCCGGCCGGGGCAGAACGACACGCTCGACAGCTTCCGCCGAACGTTCGCTCCCATCGCCGACGAACTCGGGCTGACTTGGACGGTCCGTGACTACTTCACACGCAAAAAGGTTCTGCTAATGGTCTCGAAATGGGATCATTGCCTGAGCGACCTGCTGTATCGTCACCGGATCGGCGAGCTCCCGATGGACATAGTCGGCATCGCTTCCAATCACCCGCGTGAGGCGCTTTCTGCCTCGCTTGCCGGCGATCTTTCCTTCCAATTCCTGCCCGTAACCCGTGAAACGAGGGCGACGCAGGAGCAGCAAGTCAAGCAGCTCGTGGAAGAGACTGGGGCCGAACTCGTCGTACTCGCTCGCTATATGCAAATCCTGTCGGACGATCTTGCGGCATTCCTGTCGGGACGCTGCATCAACATCCATCACAGCTTCCTTCCAGGCTTTAAGGGAGCCAAGCCCTATCATCAGGCCCACGAGCGCGGCGTAAAGATGATCGGCGCCACTGCGCATTACGTCACCAGCGATCTGGACGAAGGCCCGATTATCCACCAGGACGTGGAGACGATAAGCCACGCCGACACGCCGGATGAGCTCATCCGTAAGGGGCGCGACATTGAGCGTCGCGTGCTAGCCGAGGCCGTTCGCCTCCACCTCCACGGTCGCGTTTTTCTTAACGGCTCGCGCACTGTCGTGTTTCAGGGCTAGGTTTTGGCCGCGTTGATCGACGGTCTTTCGCTTGCTCGCGCGCTGGCGGAGCGTACCGCGGCCGACGTCGTGGCGCTGCAAGCCAAGGGAACGACTCCGGCGCTCGCCGTGGTTCTCGTGGGCGAAGACCCTGCGAGCGCCGTGTATGTCCGCCGAAAGGTGGCGCAGTGCCGCAAGGTAGGCATCCGCTCCATTGAGCACCGGCTCCCGGTTGACTGCAGCGAAGCGTCGCTGCTCGATCTGATCGCGGAGCTCAACGCTAACCCGGGCGTCCATGGCATCCTGGTGCAGCTACCGCTGCCGCGAAGTCTCGACGCCAGCAGGATCCTGGACCGGATCGCACCCGCCAAGGACGTCGACGGTTTTCATCCCGTGAACGTTGGTCGGCTGTCAACGGGAACCGGCGGATTAGTGCCTTGCACACCGCTCGGGATCATGCTTCTGCTGGACACCGTCATCGACGACTACCGCGGCCTCAACGTGGTCGTGATCGGGAAGTCCAATATCGTCGGCAAGCCCGTGGCAATGCTGCTCCTTGAGCGGGAGGCCACCGTCACCGTCACTCACATTGAAACGCGGAACCTGCCCGATATTGCCCGCGCCGCGGACGTAATCGTTGCGGCAGCCGGCGTGCCGAATTTGGTCCGTGGCTATTGGGTCAAACCCGGCGGGGTTGTCATCGACGTCGGGATCACCCGCGTCACCAATCCAGACGGAACAACCCACCTGGTCGGTGACTGTGCCACGCACGAATTAGGCCATGCCCGAGCTGTAACACCAGTACCGGGGGGCGTCGGTCCGATGACAATCGCCTGCCTGCTCAGCAACACCGTAAAGGCCGCAGAGCTCGTCCACGGCAGGTGAGATGCCGGATGCCGGTAGATAATCGTTCGCTGGAGATTCAGCTCGATGGCGAAGGCGCTTGCGCGCTCGCCAGCCTCCAATCGCTCTACAGCCTTCAGCATGAACTCTCGGCGCGGGCCGCCGCCGCCGGCCCGCGCAGCACCTCTCGCGCCGGGCTCGCCATCGACGTGCTGGCCGCGGCCCCGCTGCTGTCGGCGACCACGCTGGCCCGCGCGATCGGCATGTCAATCAAGAGCGGACCGAGCTGCTAGACGGGTTTCTGGCTGAGGGCATCATCGCCGAGGTGACTCATCGCTCGGCCCGGCGGCTGTTTGGGTTGACCGGCATGGCGCGGGTAAGGGAGGTCGTGCAGCCGCCGCGGCGACCCAAACCGGGCCGGGGCCGCGGCCGGCCGCGGCTGATCCGTGATGACGAAGTGCTCTACCCACCCCCGTTGTCGCTTCCGCCGATGACGCAGTTTGAGCGGCCGGCGATCGACTCCGGGGCGCTGGAGGCGGCCATGGCCCACTGCGACCAGGTGATCCGTTCCGCTCGGCGATCATTGGACTCCCTTGCGACCGGCCGCCCCCCTGACGCACTGCAGCCCGGGCCATCGCAAGTCAGCGACGCCGTGGCCGATAATGGGTTTGGTCAAAATGCGTCAGTGGAATAGCAGGGGCCAACTCAAAGTATGCTGAAACCCGATTAGCGCCACGAAGGCGGGTGAACGATCGGTAAACCCGGTTCCTACGCTGCCGGAGAGAACGGTCTGCGGATCCAGCTGGTAACGCGCCCCGACCTGAACGATGTTCTGTGCCTGTGTTCGTTCCCGCAGGGTTTCATGGTAAACGTCTGCGACCAGCACCGCCTCGTTGGTGATCGGCTGCCTGTAGCCGATGCCGACGAGATAGCGATTGGGGCGCTCCCGTGTCCCATCCAGGGATAGAGGATCATAGTTGTGGTAGTAGATCGCGTTCACGTGCAGTTGGCGTGGCACATAGCTGCTACCGAAGGAACCGATCGACTTGCTGGCCACAAACTTGAGGGAGGTTTCGGTGCCGCCCGATTGGTAGCCGTAGGGCTGGTCCAGCCCGAGGCCAAACGAGAACGCTGGCAAGACCGCGCCTTCGCTGTTGAAGTTGTAGAGTCCCTGGGCAATTAAATCGCCCTGCTTGGTCTCGCTCGCGTTGCCAAGCCGGTAGGGTGCAGCCAGCGAGAACTGAAAGTTGCGGAACACGCCCGCCTCCACCTGCGGGCTGAAGATGAAGGCGTCGCTCCCGCGGCCGCTACGCCCGCCCGAGCCCAATCGGTTGCGGTCGTAGCTGAAATATCCCTGCGCCTCGATGTCGTTGTAGGGGACTGGATAGGCGTCCTCCAGCCGGATCGGCAGGTTCTCGTCGAGGTTCGTGTGGTCGCCTGCTCGGGCCGACAGCGGCGACATGGCAAGCACGGCGAAGACAACGGCTCGGGCACGCATCATAGAGCCGCCAAGCTGAGCGGGGGTAAGGTCGGCTCAAACGTCATATCGATTCCCGCCACGTCCTGCATAGCCGCGTGTTTGGCGCGCCAGCCGGCCAGCATGGTGTCGATCATCATCTGCGGGGTTTCGCCTGGGCCGTTGCCGGGCATTATTTTCATGCCGGGCATGGCCTGCATCAGCGCGTCCATGAACGATCCTTCCGCTTCGCCTGGCGCTATGCCGGGCGCCATCTTGGCCCGCATGATCTCCATCGTGTGCTGGTGCATGGCGGGCGAGGCGCCCGGCATCATCATCGGCGCCATCTCGGCCATCATCTCCATCATGATCTGGCTCATGGCGCCTTGGTCGGTGGCCATCCAACCATAGGCGCGCCGAGGGTCCACATTCGGATAGGGCAGGTCGAACTTGCGGACGTACGCCTCGTCGCCGGGCTGGTAGCCCATGGCGTGGATGACCCGGTACAGTTCGTCCCGCTTCTGGTCGAGTGTCCAGCCGTCATAGCGCAGCAGGTCGTAGGTAATGCCGTGCAGCATGTGCAGGTTGTCGAAGATGTTGGTGCTTTCGGGCGTCATCCGGCTGTAGCGGGGGCTGATCTCGCGGGAGAGCACCATGCGCCGCGGCCGCTTCGGCACCGGGATGAAGTCGCGCCACATGGTGGCGATCGTCGCCTTCAGCGCTGCTTCCTGGCCGTCGCCATTGCCGGCGATCATCAGGCTCTCATAGGCAGCCGGGTGCCACCAATGCGCCACGTAGAACAACGTCGAATCGAGCGGGTAGTAGTTCCGGAACAGGGTGAAATACGGCTTCATCATCACCCCGGCCCGCCGCATCGTCACGTCAAGCGGGGCGATCGAGCGCGGCACGCCCGGCGTCTGCATGGTCAGATAGTAGCGCACCGCGCGGTCGGTCCAGCGCTTCTTTTCGGACCAGGGCACGTCCTTCGCCGACATGATGTCGTACGTCTGCTCGTGGTGCATGTGCGTCCAGTCGATCGCCCGGAACAGCGTATGCAAGGTGCGATCGGCCAACTCCGAGTAATACTGCATCGAGGGCTCGGTGCGCGGCAGATGCGTCAGAAAGTCGAGTGACTCTTGATTGAGCATCTGGTCGTAGCGGGCATGCTCGGCGAACGGCGTCTGCAGCATCAGGTCGTGCTGCTTGGAGTGGAAGAAGTGCATTGCGGCGCCGATGCGATAGCTCTCATTGTGCCGATAGTAGAAAGCCTCGTTGTAGGGTCCGCGCAGGATACCGACGTCGTCGCGCTGCTCCGCGTGGGGGCGACCCGGGGACACGGCAAGCCCGGCCGCCGCGGCAAGGCCGAGCAAACTGTCACGGCGATTGAGGATCACGGCTTGTCTCCGGTGGCGTCGTATTGCGAGACCGGACACGCACGCCGCTGGCCAGTCAAACGAGCAAACCGGCTTCCCCCATGGGAAGGTGGAATGACAACTTGGTGATCAAAGCACTCCATTCAGGCGGTTCCGTTTGAAGCGTCCTTGACCTGCCAATGTGGCAACCTTGCAGGTCTGCGGCGGACGTAGGGATTGACCTCTCCTTGCCCTGTGCCGCGAGACTGATCCCACCCGGAGCGTGATGATGAACAAGCCCGAACTCGTCCCAGCAATCGATCGCCGCCGGTTCGTTCAGGGTCTAACGGGCTTGGGTGCAATGACGGGCATTGGACTGCGAAGCACACCCGCCCTGGCCGTAACAGGTCCAGCCAAACCCGCGTCGTTGCATGGTAACCGCTTCAAACTCACTGTTGACCGAATCACCGTCAATAAAACCGGTTCACCCTCCTGGGCGAACGCGATCAACGGCGGGGTGCCCGGGCCTGTCCTTCGCTGGAAGGAGGGCGATGTCGTCACCCTCGACGTGACGAACAACCTACCGGTCACGACCGGCATCCACTGGCACGGCATCATCCTGCCGAACCCAATGGATGGTGTGCCGGGCCTAGAGTTCCCCGGCATTCAGCCCGGCGAGACATTCACCTACCGCTTCCCGGTTATCCAGAGCGGCACCTACTGGTACCACAGCCACATGGGCTACCAGGAGCAAAAGGGCGCCTATGGCGCGCTGATTATCGAGCCAGCGGGCGAGCCGATGATCAAGGCCGACCGGGACTATCCGGTCGTGCTGAGCGACTGGATGGACGGCGACCCGCTCGTGGTCGCCAACAACGTCAAGCAGAATCCCGACTACTACAATTATCGCCGCCGCACGCTCGGCACCTTCATCTCGGACGCGAAGCAAAGCGGGCTGGGCGCCACGATCAACGAGCGGCTGAGCTGGGGCGAGATGCGCATGGACCCGTCCGGCCTCGCCGAGCCGACGGGTGCGCTCTACACCTACCTGATGAACGGCGCGCCGCCGGCCGCCAACTGGACGGCGTTGTTCAAGCCTGGGGAGCGCGTGCGGCTGCGCTTCATCAACGCCTCGGCCATCACCTACTACGACATCCGCATCCCCGGCCTGACCATGGAGGTGGTGCATGTCCACGGCAACGACGTGCGGCCGGTCCAGGTGGACGAACTGCGCATCGGCGTCGCCGAGACCTATGACGTGATCGTCCAGCCGAAGGAGAACCGGGCCTATACGATCTTCGCCCAGGACTATGAGCGCAGCGGTTACGCCCGCGGCACGCTGGCGCCGCAGGCCGGGATGACGGCCGCCATCCCGGACATGGACCCGCGCCCGATGCGCAGCATGGGTGACATGGGCATGCACATGATGCCCAAAGAGGTCGGGGCATCGAACCCGGACGGCACCCGGATCGGCGGCATCATGGGTATGATGGCGAAGAAAGTGCCGACTGCTGATCGTATCGGCGAGCAACCGATGCACCCAAACACGCCGGACAACCCGGCGATGGGCGTCGAGGTCCAGTCCAACGCCAAGATGGTCAGCGAGCGGCTTGGCCTGCCCGGCGATGGCCTGAACCTGCTCAACCGGCGGGTGCTCACCTTGGCGGAGCTGCGGTCCGTCCATCCCGGCGTCGATCCGCGCCCACCCGGCCGGGAAATCCTGCTGCATCTGACCGGAAACATGAATCGCTTCATCTGGGGGTTCGACGGCAAGAAGTACAGCGAGGTCGGCCCGATCGACGTGAAGCTCGGCGAGCGCTTCCGCCTGCGCTTCATCAACGACACCATGATGAGCCACCCCATCCACCTGCACGGCATGTGGATGGAGCTGGAGAACGGCGGCGGCGAACACCGGCCCTACCTGCATACCATCAACGTCAAGCCGGCGGAGGATGTCAGCCTGCTCGTGACGTCATTGGCGACCGGGCAATGGCCGCTGCACTGCCACGTGCTTTACCACTTTGAGGCAGGCATGTTCCGCACTGTGCGCGTTCTGCCGGCATGACGCTTGCCCTCGGCCGACTCGTTGTCAGCCGGCTCGCCGGGAGCGCCGCTGTGCTGCTCGGCTTGGCCGCCACGCCGGCCGGCGCACAGGCGGTCCGCACCGGGCTGTCACCCGGCGCTTCGGACAGCGGAACGTCGCTTTACCCCAAATCGATCCCAGACAACTCGGTCCTGGACTTCGGCGTCCCTGCCTATGCGCCGGTCGGCGGAACCGGGCTGTCATCCAGCACCCTGAATGGGGCGGCGCCCTATGGGAGCCCGATCGACGACAACCGCATCTACTTTCACGGCGTGCTCAACCAGTTTGAGGGACGGGTCGGCGACGGCAGCTATCTCCGCTGGGACGGCGAGGCGTGGGCGGGCGACGACTACAACCGCATCTGGCTGAAGTCGGAAGGCCGCTACAATGCCGACAACAACGGCAAGGTGTCAGACGGCGACCAGGAGGCGCTGTACGACAGGCCGATCAGTCGCTATTTCGACGTGCAGGCCGGCATCCGCTACGACCTCGACAGCGGCCCGGGCCGGACCTGGGCGGCGCTCGGCATCGAGGGCTTGGCTTTGGACTTCTGGAACGTCCAGGCGACCGTCTATGCGAGCGACAACGGCCACTATGCCTTGCGCACGAATGCCAACTACGATCTGTACGTGACGCAGAAGCTGGTCTTGCAGCCGCAGATTGAGACCAACTGGTACACCAAGCAGGACCGTGGCCGCGGCGTCTGCGCCGGGCTTTCGGACATCGATATGGTGTATTAGTTAACACTTGATCGGACAAATCGGCTTGGATGGTGCGGACCACCCGCTGCCGGGAGGGCATCCATCCTTCCCGGCAGCCCATCCGAGGAGCCGAACCAATGACGACCGAACGTAAGGTGATCCGGGCCAAGATCGGCCTGTTGGAGCTGGGCAAGCAGCTCGGCAATGTGAGCCAAGCCTGCAAGATCATGGGCTACAGCCGCGACAGCTTCTGCCGCTTCCAGGAGCTCTATGACAAAGGTGGCGAGGTCGCGCTGGCGGAGATGACCAAACGCAAGCCGGTGATGAAGAACCGCGTCGAGCCGGCGACCGAGCAGGCCATCGCCGAGCTGGCCATCGAGCAGCCGGCACTGGGGCAGGTGCGCATCGCCAACGAACTCAGAAAGCTCGGCATGACCGTCTCGCCGGCCGGCGTGCGCTGCGTCTGGCAACGCCACGACCTGGAGACCATGCAAAAGCGGCTCAAAGCGCTGGAGGCCAAGAGCGCCCAGGACGGCCTGGTGCTGACCGAAGCCCAGGTGGTGGCACTCGAACGCGCCAAGCTGGACAAGGAAGCCTATGGCGAGTTCGAAAGCGAGTGCCCGGGCTACTGCGGCGCGCAAGACACCTTCTATGTCGGCACCCTGAAGGGCGTCGGACGCATCTACCAGCAGACCTTCATCGACACCTACACCAAGGTGGGCTTCGCCAAGCTCTATGACCGCAAGACCCCCATCACCGCCGCCGACCTGCTCAACGACCGCGTGGTGCCGTTCTTCGACCAGCACGCCATCAAGCTGTGTCGGGTACTAACCGACCGCGGCACCGAGTTTTGCGGCACCGCGCAGGCACACCAATACGAACTCTACCTCGCCGTGGAGGACATCGATCACAGCCGCACCAAGGCCCGCAGCCCGCAGACCAACGGCATCGTCGAGCGCTTCCACAAAACCATGCTCAACGAGTTCTACCAGGTGGCCTTCCGCAAGCGCATCTATGCCGACATCGCGCAGCTGCAGACTGACCTCGATACCTGGATGGCCAGCTACAACGAGCAGCGATCGCACCAGGGACGCTGGTGCTACGGTAAGACACCCATGCAGACCTTCGTTGACAGCAAACCAATCGCCAGGGACAAGATGCTCAACGCCGCCTAACACGTCGGACAGATACATCCCATCCGACACCAATCAAAACGAGTGTCAGATCAGGTTCTAGCTACTACAGATATGGGCCTGCGGCTGCGTTACGAGTTCACCCGCAAATTCGCGCCCTATGTCGGCGTGGCCTACCAGCGTTTCTTCGGCGGTACCGAGGGCTTGACCCGCGAGCAAGGCGGCCGAGTGAACGACCTCCGCTTCGTCTTCGGCATTCGCCTCTGGTACTAGGAGCCTACGGCGTCTCGCCGGGCGTGACTGAGTTGCCGGGCTGGTTGTGCAGCGTTCGATGCAGTTGATTGCACTCGGCGGTGAGCGACGTGCCGCGGTCGCCAGTGGTTGTCTGTGGTCCTGCTTGCGAGCACCGCGCCAGCATGCCGCTTAGATCGTCGCCGGCAACGGTCTCGACCCCGTAGCCTTTTATGCCTGCTTGTCCGTCTGTCGTTGCTGGGGCAGAGCAAGCAGCCAGCCCCAACATGAGCACGAGTAGAATCGGCAAGGGTGCGTTCATTGGCCTACATTTTCTCTTTGATGCCAGACTGGATCAGCCACCAGTTTACGGGATAGGAGGTCACAAAGCCGAACACCATGGCGATCTGCATCATGAACCAGAACTCCGCCATGTTCGCTTGCAGCTTCACGCCAAGCAGCGTTCCGAAGAAGTAGAAGTAGGCGAGTGCCATGAAGCCGTACATGCCGATCTGCCAAGCCGTCAGCGAGAGCGTGTCTGCCTTGATCGCGGCGATGATGCCCTTGCCGAAACTCAACCCACGCATTGGGGCAATGGTGAAGTACTGAAGAAAATCCCGAAGGCGTAAGCGAAGATGTAGTCCACGATCCAGACGGCGAAGATCTTGTCGTTGAAAATGCTCTGATAGCCGAAGGCGACTGCCACAGCCGGTACCGCGAAAACGAGCCACTCGGCCAGGATGTCGCCGAGCGTGCAGCCACTGCCGCAATGCAAAGCGCCGTTGGCGACCATGATCGGGAAAGGCGTTTCCTGCTTCCGCTGCATCGCCATGTGCATTTTTGCAGGCGTCGCGAGCCGACCGTAGGCGAAATACTGCCAGATGATCCAGACCGTCCCGAACAGCGCCGTCACCGGCCAGACGACATTCATGATCCACATGTGCTGAGGGTGCCGCACGACATCGACGGCAATGACGATGGTACACAGCGCTCCCAGCAGGAGGTAGGCGACCGAGAGGTCATGCAGCCAAGCCGGAATCATCGATGCTCGCTCTATAATCGGACAGCGCCCCAATCTGGGTGGACAGGCCGCGGAGCACGTCCAACACCCTGGCCATGTGGGAAGGTTTCGTGACATGCCTGCGGGTTAGGGATGGGGTCGGGGCAGCCTGGGTTTAGGCAGCATTCCGGCCTGGTAGAGGGCCGTCCGAGGCCGGTCCCTGGAGGACTTGGGCGAGGTTATCGATAATGGGGCAGCCAGGACGGTGATCGCCGTCACACCTGTCGGCAAGGTCGCGCAGCGCTCGGGTCACGTCGGCGATCTCCCGGGCTTTGGCTTCCAGCACGGCGATGTGCGCTAGCGCCAAGCGCTTGACGTCGGCGCTCGCCCGCTTCTCGTCGCGCCACAAGGCTAGCAGTTCGCGCATCTGGACGACGGAGAAGCCCAGGCTGCGCGCGCGCTTTAAGAAACGCAGGGTCTGCACGTCGGCCGGGCGATATCGGCGATATCCAGCGGTGTTCCGCTCTGCCGGTTTGATTAGCCCGATGCTCTCGTAATAGCGGATCATCTTGGCCGACACGCCGGACGCCGCTGAGGCCTCGCCGATATTCATGCGCCCGCTCCCGGCTTCCAGCGCCGCAACAGGAGCGCGCTGCCCACCACGCTCACGCTCGAGAACGCCATTGCGGCGCCGGCCACGACAGGGCTGAGCAGTCCGGCCGCGGCAAGCGGGATGCCGACCAGGTTGTAGGCGAAGGCCCAGAACAGCCCCTGGCGGATGCGCCCGTAGGTCCGCGCCGCGATATCCAGCGCCGCAGGCACAAGCCTCGGGTCGCCGCGCATCAGGGTGATGCCAGCCGCTGCCGCGGCCACGTCCGTGCCGGTCGCCATGGCGAGGCCTAGATCAGCGGCAGCCAGGGCGGCGGCGTCGTTCACGCCGTCTCCCACCATCGCGACCGGGCCGCGTGCCCGCAGCGCGGCGATCAGCTCGGCCTTGTCGGCTGGCAGCGCCCCGGCCCGCACGTCCTCGATGCCGAGCGCGCGGGCGGCTGTATCTGCCGCGCCCTGGTTGTCGCCAGTCAGCAGGACGACATGCAGCCCGCAGGCGCGCAGCTCTGCGATGGCCTGCGCTGCGCCCGGCTTGGTGGCGTCGCCGAAGGCGAGCAAGCCTAGCAGTCGATTTCCCTCCGCCAGAAAAGAGACCGTGCGGCCTGCGCTCTCCAGCTGCTCCGCCTCTGGCTCCAACGGGGCCGTGTCCACGCCGGACTCACGCATCAGGCGTGCGGTGCCCAGATGGAGCCAGCGTTGCTCCACCTCGCCCTCCAAGCCTCGGCCCGGCATTGCCCGCACGCCCTGTGCGGCCGAGATAGTCAGGCCGGCAGCGCGCGCCAGGACAGCGCGGGCGAGAGGATGCTCGCTAGCCGCCTGCAACGCTGCGGTAAGGCGCAGTACGGCGTTGGCGTCGTCACCGGGCGCTGGGTGCAGTGCCACCAGCTCCGGCCGGCCTGCGGTGAGGGTGCCGGTCTTGTCGAACACCACTGTGCGGATGGCCCGCGCTTGTTCCAGTGCCGCGGCATCGCGGATCAGGATGCCATGCCGGGCGGCGACGCCCGTACCGACCATGATGGCTGCCGGGGTGGCTAGCCCCAGCGCGCAGGGGCAGGCGATCACCAGTACGGCTACGGCGTTGACCGAAGCTGCCTCCACCCCGCTGCCGGCCAGCCACCAGCCAACGAACGTCAGGGCCGCGATGCCGATCACGACGGGCACGAAGACGGCGCTCACGCGGTCGACCAGTCGTTGCACCGGCGGCTTGGCGGCCTGCGCGTCCTCCACCAGCCGCACCATGCGCGCGAGCTGGCTTTCAGCGCCGGTCGCCGTCACTTCCGCCAGCAGCAGCGCTTCGCCGTTCAGCGCCCCGCCAACGACTCGGGTGCCGGGCTCCTTCGGCACGGGCAAGCTCTCGCCCGTCAGCAGGCTCTCGTCGGCGCTGCCCGTGCCCTCCCGCACGAGCCCGTCCGCCGCGATGCGCTCGCCGGGCCGGATCACGAGGAGGTCACCCGCGCGCAGGTCGGCAGCGGCGATGTCACGCTCGGCGCCATCCTGGCGGATGCGGGCACGCTCCGGCCGCAACTGTTCCAGGGCGCGAATGGCCTCGCCAGCCTGCCGCCGGGCACGCCTCTCCAGCCACTTGCCCAACCGCACGAGGGCGATCACCGCGGCCGATGCCTCGAAATACAGGTGGCCACTGCGGCCTGCCGCCAGCTCCCACAGGCTCAACCCAAACGCGGCACTGGTCCCCAGGGCGACGAGCGTGTCCATGTTGCCCGTGCCGCCCATCAAGGCTTTCCAGGCGCCCCGATAGAACCGAGCGCCAAACACGATCTGCACCACGGCGGCCAGCACGAGCTGCGCCCAGCCGGGCAGCATCGCATCCACCCCGAAAGGCATCAGCAGCATGGGCAGGAGGAGGGGAGCGGCAAAAGCGAGGGCCAATGCTGCCATCACGCCGTCCAGCCGCGCTGCCCGGCTACGGACGGCTTCTGCCGAGCCGTCCGGCTTGCCGCTGCTCTGGACCGCGGCAGTGTCGTAGCCGGCTCGCCGCACGGCGGTAGCCAGCTCGCCCAGCCCTGCCACGCCAGCCAGCACTTCGACCCGTGCCTGCTCCGTCGCCAAATTGACCGTGGCCGATTGCACGCCTGGAACGGTCAACAGCGCCCGTTCCACCCGACCGGCACAGGAGGCGCAGGTCATCCCCGTGATTGCCAGGTCCAGCGTCTCGGTTGCCGCGGGGTAGCCGGCTTCGGCCAGCGCGTCGGTCAGGCGGCCTGTCTCAAAACCGGCGGCCGTGGTGCCCGTGCTTAGGGTGATGGAGGCGCGTTCCGTGGCCAAGTTGACGGATACGCTCGCCACGCCGAGCACAGCGGTGATCGCCCGCTCCACCCGGCGCACGCACGCGGCACAGCTCATGCCCGAAACGCCGATATCGAGCCTGGTGGGGGCCCCAGCCGATCCGTGCTGTCCGCGTTCGAGAATGCCCTGGTCCATGCCGCCGTACTCCACACGAGGTCTGACAGATGGGCTTCCCACTATGGTAAGGTCAAGAGGTCAAAGCGCGCTTGACCTTCCCAGCATGGAAGGGTGCAGGAAAGAGACTTCCAACAAGGGGGGACAATCATGCAGGCGTTCAAGGTTGACGGCATGACGTGCGGCCATTGCGTTCGAGCCGTGACCGAAGCGGTTCACGACATTGATCCCGGCAGCAAGGTTGATGTTGACCTGGCCGCCCGTTCGGTCACGACGGATAGCGCACTTCCCGCGGATCGGCTTGCCGACGCCATTCGAGGGGCGGGATACACGGTCGCGTCCGCCCCATCGGCGCGAGCATAGGCTGGCATGGTCCAAGGCAACGCCGGTCGAGTGACCCGATGAAGATCGCCGTGATCGTCCGGACAGCCGCCGATAAGCGCGGTCAGTCGCGGTCGTCGATCCGACCAACGGGACTTTTCGGACAATCCAGACGGGGTGCTCGCCACACGGCATCTGGCTGAACGCCCACGATGCGCTGCTGGCCCCTTTGAAGGTCAGCGCACGATAAAGCCGGGGTCAGATGGAACAGGCTTGACGAAGGAAATCGAGTTCTGCGGGAGAGTCGGCCGCCGCTTGGAGGGACGGCGCTGTGGTCTGAAAATCGCCGAGCCATTCGTCAACGAAGGCTCGCACTCGCTCTTTCAGACCATCTGGTTCGCGGCTGGTCGGCCACGATCGCCTGCAAGGCCGATTGCAAGGCTCGTCCTGACTGCGCCAGCGCCTCTCCATGCACTGCGGCATGGTGGCGACGATGCTTGAGCGCGACCTCGGAAGGCAGCCGTCCAAGTCACGAACAAGTTCGATCCCGCGCTGCTCGGCAATGAGCTGCACGTCGATGGTTACGTCCGCGCAGTCTCGCGCATGCGGCCCAGCCCGTGCCCGGCACTAGCAAGATACCGGCGACCACAGCGGCCAAGAGAACTCGTCCGCTGAGCCTGCCGTCCGTCATCACCTGATGAGGGATACTCGGTCGTGCGTCGGACCAACGTCCGTCAGCTTGGCGCATGGGCAGTGTTGCCTGGGGAGAGTTGCCGCGCAGTCTTCGTTGCGAGCACCTCTTTTGAAGTCCTGGCCTGTTCAATAAGCGGGACGGACTTGGCCAGCATCGTCGATGGCAAGATGACGAGGGCGCACAGGCCACCTCCCTCGCGGTTGCTGAGACAAATCCGTCCGCCATCGTTCTCGATTCCACGTCGCGCGATGGCCAGGCCAAGCCCCACGCCACCCGTTCCCCGGTTGCGCGATGCATCGAGCCGCTGGAACGGCAGAAACACTCGTTCAAGGTCAGCTTCCGGGATGCCCGGCCCGTTGTCCTCGACAGTGACCTGGATATGGGTTTCCAGCACGGCCAGCGTGACGCTGGCGCTGCCGCCATACGTGACCGCATTGTTCACCAGGTTGGCGAAGGCACGCCTGACCAGGGATGGATGCAGCTCGACGGCGACATGGTTCGGACCTTGATAGGCCGCTTCGCCCCCGGCGTCGGACACCTGATCGACCAGGGTGAGGAGGAGCGCGGCCAAGTCGGTGACCTGCTGCGGTTCCGACTCGAAGTCGCCGCGGAGATAGGCGAGCGTCGCCTCGATCATGGCCTCCATCTCGTCGAGGTCGGCATCGACCGACGCCTGCATCTCCTCGTCAGCCAGGAAGCCGGCGCGTAGCCGCAGCCGTGTGATGGGTGTGCGGAGGTCGTGGGAGACGGCGGCAAGCGCCTCGGTGCGATCGTCCACCAAGCGAAGAAGACGCGCCTGCATTGCGTTGAAGGCGCGTGCGACGTGCCGCACCTCCTGTGGGCCGGTTTCCGCGACCGCGACATCCGGCCCATGGCCGATCGCGTCCGCTGCCGCCGCCAAGCGCCGCAGCGGACGGGTCAGGCCACGCACGAGCATGGCGGCAACGCCGGCGACACCGAGCGCCATCAGCGTGGTGGACAGCAGGGTCGTATGCGCCGTCCCAGGCGTTGACTTGCCGGCGAGGGTCGAACCGAAATTGAGAAAGCTGCCGTCCTGTAGACGAACGGATCCGTTCAGGACCGCCGGTGCACTCATGTCCGCCGTGCCGTATTGCAGCGTCACTTCGCCGAGGTCGGGCGCCAGCTCCGCCACGCGTCGCTGGAAGCCAGGCAACGCGGCTATCCCGGACCCCGCAGTGACCGTCGGATGGTCGCTCCAATGCAGGTCTAGACCCGGCGCCGACAAGGCGTGCGCGCGGTTGTCCCGCTGGGCAACATCGCTGTCGGCCAAGGAGCGCGCGGCCGTCGAGAGGCGTCCGGCGACCCGATCGGCCAGGATCCGGCCGGTCCGGTCCGACATCACTTCGCCGTAGAGCAGGACCGTGCCCAGATGGACGACCACGACCGCAGCCGAGAGCACCAAAATCGTCCGGCCGCCCAGCCCATTCGGCCAGAATGGGCGCACGACCCTCGCCACGCGCGCATGCCAGGCCTGGCTCATTGCGCAGTCACGGCGGCCGCAAACAAATAGCCGGTGCCACGGACGGTTTTGATCAACTCGCTCGCTTCCTCCGGCGCGCCCAGCTTGCGCCGCAAGCGGCTGACCAGCACGTCCACGCTGCGGTCGAACACGTCACCGATTCGGTTGCGTGACAGTTCGAGAATGCGGTCGCGGGTCATGACCCGTTGCGGATGCTCCAGGAAGGCGAGCAGTACGGCGTATTCGGCACCGGAGAGTTCGACCATGGCGCCATCCGGCGCCTTCAGTTCACGCCGCGCCGTGTCCAGCGTCCAGGCCTCGAACTGCATGAAGCGTCCCCGCTCCCCTGCATTGGGGGCGAGCGTTTTTCCACGCCGGAGCACCGCACGGATGCGCGCCAGCAGCTCGGCCCGGCTGAAGGGCTTGGGCACGTAGTCGTCGGCGCCAAGCTCCAACCCCCGCACCCTGTCGATTTCGGCGCCTTTGGCCGTCACCATGATGATCGGCACGGCGCTCGTGCGGCGCAGCGCCCGGCACAGTTCCAGGCCAGAAGCGCCGGGCAGCATCACGTCCAGCAGGATCAAGTCGATGGTGAGCCGGTCGAGCGTTTCCCACATCTCGGAGCCGTTGCGCACGCCCGTCGCGCGAAACCCGTTCTCTCCCAGGAACCGGGCAAGCAAGGCTCGCGTGCCGGTGTCGTCCTCGACGACCAGGACATGCGGCACGGCTGGCGGCGCGGCTGTGCCCATGCCGAGGAGGGTCTCGGGTGTTTCCATGACCGCTTTATGCCGCAAACCCAGCCGGCCTGGGGCGTGGTTCCGCTCCGTTGACATACTTTGTCATGAATGGGCCGTGCCCGGTCGCTAGCTTGCGCCAGTCGATCGGCACCGACGGGAGTCCGCTAGGACGCCTGACATTCCCGCCCGTTCGCCCGTTCGCCCATTCGCCCATTCGCCCATTCGCCGGGAGAGCTCATGCGCCAGTTCGTTACACATGCCGCCGCCATCACGATGCTGGCTGCCTTGCCTATGGCCGCGTTTGCCGCCACGCCCCTGCAAGGTATCTACGCGCTGCCGGAAGGTCAGCCAAAGGTGAGCGCCACGTTGGCGGCGACGCCTGGAACGGGCAGCCATGTGACGGTCGATATTGCGATGACCGCGCTCGGCCAGCAGCAGCCGATCAAGCAGTATGAGACCGAGCTGTCCAAGCAGTTGCACGTCATCGCCATCAGCAGCGACTTCCGCACCTTCGTGCATGAGCACGGCGAGCATCCCGGCCCGGACGGGCATTTTCATGTCACCATGCCGCTTCCCCATCCTGGCCTGTATCACGTCTATGCCGACGGCGTTCCCGCCGGGCTCGGGCAGCAGGTGATGCGGTTCGAACTTCCGGTCGGCAAGCTGCCTCTGCCGCACCCTCAAAAATCACTTCAGTCCTCGGGATTCGACGCCACTGACGGTGCCTACAAGGTGCGGTTCGATCCGTTCGCACTGCATGGTGGCCAGGAGAGCCAACTCAGTTTGCATGTGTCGCGCAGCGGCAAACCCGCCGACGATCTAACGCCGTTTCTTGGTGTGGCCGCTCATGCCGTGTTTATCGAAGCTGCGGATCTGACATACGTCCACGTCCATGCCGCCCCCGCCGAAGCGCCCGCGTCGGGCGGGACGGGCGCCCCCATGAAGCACGACCTTACGGGCAAGACCCCGGCCGATGCTGGGACCCCCGGGCACGCAGATGCCATGGCTGGGATGGACGGCATGGAAGGTATGGGCGCTCCTTTGCCTGCCGGCTCACACCTACCGCCGGACATGACGCTGCATATCCTGGCGCCGAAGGCGGGAACCTACCTGCTCTGGCTGCAATTCATGGCGGGCGGCCAGGTGCGAACGGTGCCGTTCACCGTGGCGGTGACGTGAGGCGCCGGCTCGCCGGGCTGGTCATGTTACCCCTGCTCGGTCAAACGGCATGGGGGCAGTCGCAATCACCACTCCTCACCGGCCCAAATGCCATTCCGGCGCCTGTGGAACGATCGCCGGCCGTGCCGGTGCCGGCGCTGCCAAGCGCCTCATCAAGCCTGCCTCCGCTGCGGCCGTTGCCAGGAGTCGGCGGCCCGGGTCTCGATGCGTTGGAGCTGCCGTCGCCGTCCGGGCAGGCGCGGAACCGGGCCGCTGCTCGCGCTCCGTCGCGTCCCGCGCCGCCGCGGCTGCTCCCTCCAGCCGAGGCGGCGCGCGTCGTGCAATTCGCAATCGACGGCGCAGTCACCCGCAACGCCGGGCTGCAAGGCGCTGCCGCGCGCCATGCACTCGTCGTCGCCAAACAGTACTCCGCCAGCACGTTCCTGCCCGGCGCACCGACGCTTGGGGGCGCCTATGTCAGCGACCAGGCGATCCGAAACCGCAACGCACGCGATGCCGAGATTTCGGTCAGCACGCCGATTTGGCTGCCGGGGGAGGGGACAGCCTCCGTCCGAGCTGCTGATGCTGAATCAGCCCGTCTCGATGCGGAGGGCGCGCGCCGTTTGCTGGAGGTAGCGGGAGAGGTCCGGGAAGCGCTTGCAGCCGTTGCCACGGCCGAAGCCGACCAACGCGCGGCCGAAGCGAGGCTGCGTGACGCACGGGCGCTGGAAGGCGATCTGGGCCGCCAGGTCCGGGCTCGAAACACCGCGGAGGCCGAGCTGCTGGTCGCCAGCGCCGATCGGCTGGACGCGGAGAGCAACCTGTCGGAGAAAGCGGCTGTGGTCGATGCGGCGCGGATCGACTTCCGCACCCTGACCGGCCTAGACCCGAACACGGCCGCCTTGAACGAGCCGATTCCACCGGCGGCGCAATCGCGGCCGGTCGATCCACGTCTAACCGAGGCAAGGCGCGCCGTCGATGCGGCTCAGGCCAATCAGCGGCTTGCCGAAATCCAGTCGAGCGATAGCCCATCGATCGGTTTGGTTGGTCGGCGGACGCGCGACATAGGCGGCAACGTCTATGACAACTCGGTCGGCATCCAGGTCAGCATTCCGCTGCCCTCGGGAGGCCGTAACCGCCCTCGCACGGCCGCGGCCGCCGTCGAATACACCGATGCCGTCATCACGCTTGCCAAGCTGGAGCGTGACCTGAGCGGCAGCGAGAGCCGCGCGCGCGTCGTGCTTGCCAGCGCCGAAGCGCAGCGCGACCTGGCCGCCGAGCGGGCTGACGTGTTCAATCGGCAGCGGAGCCTGTTCGAGCGATCCTATACTGCGGGGGAAACCTCTCTTGCGGACCTGATCCGCGCCCGGACGCTTGCTTTCCAGGCGGACGCGGCGCGCGACCGGGCCGATGTCGGTGCGCGCCAGGCCCGCGGGCGGTTGAACCAGGCGTTGGGCTTGATGCCATGAGGATGCCGGCCATGTCGTCTCGTCTCCTTGCTTCAGCGTTCCTCGGCGTGGCCCTGATGATCCAAGCGCCGGCGTTCGCGCATAACGGTGCCGACGACGAAGCACCTGCGGCCGCCTCGCCTGTCGCTAGCGCGCCGCGCGCAGAGGCGGAGTCAACCGAGTTCGAGCTGGTCGCGGTCGCCAGGGGGCCAACGTTGGTGATCACCCTCGATCGCTTCGCCACCAACGAACCGATCACGAACGGCACGATCGAAGTTGCGGAAGGCGACAGCTCGCTCAAGGCGGAGGCGCAGGAGGACGGCACCTACCTGCTGCGCGCGCCCTGGGTCGGCAAGCCCGGCAAGCACGACCTGACATTCACCGTCGCTGCGGGAGAGGCGAGTGACCTGCTGACGGCCACGATCGACATCCCCGACGCGCATCCCGAGAGTGGGGCGGCAACGGGCACGAGCGTGGCCGACAAGCTGCTTGGGGCTCAGCGCGGCCCGGTGACGCTGGCCCTAGCCTTCATACTCGGGATGCTGACGATGGCCGCGCTGCGCGCTCGGGGACGCTGGCGCGCCATTGCTGGCGCGGCGGTACTGCTGGTGGGGATTTTCACCGCCGGCGCGGCGTTTGCCCATGGTGGCGGCGATGACGGCGATGGCCCGGCTCCGGCTGTTACCTCCGACACGCCACGGCGCTTGCCGGATGGTAGCGTGGCCATGCCGAAGGACGCGCAGCGGCTGCTCGCGGTTCGGACCGTGCTGGCCGCCAAGACGCAATCGCCCCGGACGGTGCAGGTGATCGGTCAGGTCATTGCCGATCCGGCTACGGCCGGACGGGTCCAAAGCACGCAGAGCGGCCGGGTGCAGGCGGCCGATGGCGCTGAACTCGCCCCCGGACTCGCCCCCGGACTCGCCCATGTCGGCCAGGCTGTCCAAAAAGGCGAAGCCCTCGCCACAGTGGTTCCAGTCATTTCCGGAGTGGACCGGGGTGGCTTACAGGCGCAGGTGGCCGATCTGGACGCGCAAATCCGCATTGCGCAACAGAAGGTTGCTCGGCTGAGTGGGCTCGCTGGGAGCGTGGCGGGCAAAGACATTGACGACGCGCGAGCCGAGCTGGCGGGCGTCCGCGCCCGGCGCGCGGCCGTGTCACCGACCCTGGTGCAAGGCGAAATGTTGCGCGCGCCCGTCTCCGGTGTGGTGTCCGTCGCCAACGTGACCACGGGGCAGGTGGTCGAAAGCCGCGACGTGCTATTTGAAATTGTCGATCCCAAGCGGCTCTGGGTGGAGGCCATCGCCTTCGACCCCGCCCTTGCCAGCCAAATGACGAGCGCCTCGGCAAAAGCGACCGACGGCACGCCGCTACAAGTCAAGTTCGTCGGCCGCGGCCTGATGCTCCGGCAAGGGGCTACTCCGCTGCAATTCCAGATCGAGAACCCGCCAGCGAGCCTGAGCGTCGGCGCACCCGTGACCGTCATCGCCAATTTGTCGGCCCAGGAAAGCGGCTTCGCGCTGCCCCGCACGGCCGTTGTGCGGATGCCGAACGGCGGTTCGGCCGTTTGGGACCATGTGACGGCGGAACGCTTCGTGCCGCGCCCAGTCCGCCTGCAACCGTTGGATGGCGGCAACGTCCTGGTGCTCGCCGGGCTGAAGCCCGAGCAGCGCATCGTCGTGCAAGGTGCCGACCTGCTGAACCAGGTCCGCTGATGGGTGCGCTGTTCAACACGCTGGTTACGGCCAGCCTGAAGAACCGGCTGTTCGTCATGGTCGCCGCGGTCGTGCTGATCGGCTACGGCGGCTGGACGCTCACGCGCCTGCCCGTGGACGTGTTCCCGGACCTGAACCGCCCGACCGTCACCCTGATGACGGAAGCCGAGGGCATGGCGCCCGAGGAGGTCGAGCAGCTCGTCACCTATCCGCTAGAAACGGCGATGAACGGGATGCCCGGCGTGCAGCGCGTGCGCTCGGTATCGGGCGTGGGCTTGTCGATCATCTACGTCGAGTTCGATTTTGGCGCGGACATCTACCTCGACCGCCAGCAGGTCGCCGAACGCCTAGCGTCCGTGCGCGAGCAGATGCCGGCGGGCGTGGTGCCGCAGATGGGGCCGATCACCTCCATCATGGGCGAAATCATGTTGGTGGCGATGACGGCGGACAAAGCCTCGCCCATGGAAGTTCGCGAGCTGGCCGATTTCACGGTGCGCCCGCGCCTGCTGGCGATCCCTGGCGTCGCGCAAGTCATCCCGATTGGCGGCGAGGTCCGCACCTATCAGGTCACGCCCAACATTGCGCAGATGACCCGGCTGGACGTGTCGCTCGATGATGTCGAGCGCGCAATCAAGCAGTTCGGCACCAACTCAGGCGGCGGTTTTGTCGATCAGAACAAGGCGGAATACGTCATCCGCAACATCGGCCGGACAACGCGCGTCGAGGACCTCCGCAACCTGGTCGTGACGGTCAAGCAGGGCCAGTCGATCATCCTGAGCCAAGTGGCCTCGGTTGATTACGCCCCTCGTTTCAAGCGCGGCGATGCTGGCGCCAACGGCAAGCCGGCCGTGATCCTGTCCATTCAGAAGCAGCCTGGCGCCGATACCGTTCCGTTGACCCGCGCGGTCGAAACGGCGTTGCACGATCTTGGCCGCACCCTGCCGGAAGGTGTTGCGGCCGACACGGTGCTGTTCCGGCAAGCCAACTTCATCGAATCCTCGATCAGCAACGTCGAAGACGCCCTGCGCGACGCGATCGTGGTGGTGGCGATCGTACTGTTCCTGTTCCTCCTGAACTTCCGCACCACGCTGATCTCGCTTACCGCGATCCCGATTTCTATCCTCATCACCGTGTTGGTGTTCAAGGGGTTCGGCCTGTCGATCAACACCATGACCTTGGGCGGCCTGGCGATCGCGATTGGCGAGCTGGTGGATGACGCCGTGGTCGGTGTGGAGAACGTGTTCCGGCGCCTCAAGGAAAACCGTGAGACTGGCGACAAGGCGCCCGTGCTCAAGGTGGTCGCGGCAGCAAGCCAGGAGGTGCGGTCGGGGATCATCTACGCGACGCTGATCATCATCCTCGTGTTCATCCCGCTGTTCGCGCTGTCCGGCATCGAAGGCAAGCTGTTTGCCCCCCTCGGCGTGGCCTACATCGTCTCGATACTCGGCAGCCTGGTGACGTCGATCACCGTCACTCCGGTGCTCTGCTACTACCTAATTCCCCGGATGAAGAAGCTCACCGACAAGGAGAGTTTCGTCGTGCGCTGGCTCAAGTGCGGCGACACGAAACTGCTGCATTGGTCTTTCGGCCAAGCCGGGTTGCTGCTTGGTCTGTGCGGGGTGGCCGTGCTCATCGCGGGGTTCGGCGCGACCCGGCTGCCGCGGGCGTTCTTGCCGCCGTTCAACGAAGGCACGCTGACGCTCGGGATGACGTTCACGCCGGGCATCAGCCTGGCCGAGTCCAACCGGCTTGGGCAGGTCGCCGAGCGGCTGGTCATGCAGGTGCCGGAGGTCAAGAGCATCGGGCGGCGCACCGGCCGCGCCGAGCTGGATGAGCACGCCGAAGGCGTTCATTCCAGCGAAATGGACGTGGACCTGCGGCCCGGCCGTCCGAAAGAGGAGGTCTTGGCCGACATTCGGCAGCGTCTTGCCATCCTCCCGGCCGCCTTCAACATCGGTCAGCCGATCGGGCATCGGCTGGAGCACCTGCTGTCTGGCGTGAACGCCGCCATCGCCATCAAGCTGTTCGGTGACGACGTGGACACCCTGCGCGGGCTGGCTGAGGACCTGCGCGGGCGGTTGTCGCACATCCCGGGCCTGGTGGACCTGTTGGTCGAGCGGCAGGTACGTGTGCCGCAGCTGCAGGTCCGTCTCGATTACGATCGCGCGGCGCTGTACGGCGTCACTCCGGCAACCCTGACGGACGCGCTGGAGAAGCTGTCCAACGGCAAGGTCGAAAGCCAAGTTGTGGACGGCCAGAAGCGGTTCGACGTGGTGCTGCGCCTGTCGGATGCGGAGCGCACGACCGAGGCCTTGGCCAACATGCTCGTCGAGACCCCGAAGGGGCGCGTGCCGCTCCGCACTTTCGCCGAAGTGGTGGATGACGACGGGCCGAACCAAATCCTGCGCGAGAACGGCACGCGCCGCATCGTCGTGCAGGCCAACACCAACGGCTCGGACGAAGGCCGCATTATCCAAGCCATCCGCGATGAACTCGCCCGGATGCCGCTGCCGCAGGGCTACTTCACTCAGCTCGAAGGCACGTTCCAGGCGCAAGAGGAAGCGGGCAAGCTCATTGCCGGCCTGTCGCTGGTGTCCTTGGCGCTGATCTTCACCGTGCTTTACAGCCGATATCGTTCGGCCGTGCTGGCGCTGATCATCATGGGCAACGTGCCGCTCGCACTGATCGGGTCAGTGGCCGCCCTGTGGCTGTCGGGCCAGCCGCTGTCGGTCGCCAGCATGGTCGGCTTCATCACGCTGACTGGCATCAGCGCCCGCAACGGCATCCTCAAGATCAGCCACTACATCAACCTGGTGCTGCATGAGGGCGAGACGTTTGGGCCGGAGATGGTGGTCCGCGGCAGCCTGGAGCGGCTGACGCCCGTGCTGATGACGGCGTTCTCCGCCGGGTTCGCGCTGCTGCCGCTGATCGTGGGCGCGGACGCGCCGGGGAAGGAGATATTGCACCCGGTTGCGATCACCATCTTCGGCGGTCTGGTCAGCGCCACGCTGCTCGACACGCTGCTGACGCCCGTTCTGTTCCTTAAGCTGGGACGTCGCCCGCTGGAACGCTTGATGACCCCCGACGCTGATGGGCTGCTGCCCGCCGAAGCGTTCTGACTTCCAGGAGAATGACCATGAACATCCGCACCGTCCTCGTTGCCACGGCTCTGCTGCTCGCTCCCCTGGCGGCTTTCGCGCACGGCACGCCTCCCGCGCCGGCGCATGGCGGCACGGTCGCGGAGGGAAGTGGCGAGCATTGGGTCGAGCTGAGCGTGTCCGGCGATCAAATAACCGCCTGGGTCAGCGACGAGGACAACAAGCCGATCCCGGCCGCCCAGCTCGGCGGCAAGGCAACGGTGCTGATCGACGGCAAGACGCAATCCGTGGCGCTGAGCCCGGCTGAGGGCAACAGCGTGACCGGCAAGCTGGCATCTCCCGCCGCCGGTCGCCTGACAGCGGTCCTGGCGCTCACGGCGCAGGGCAAGCCCGTGCAGGTGAAGTTCGTCGTGCCTGCGAAGTGACCCGGCACGTCCGGCCAATGGAGGCTTGATGGACGGGTTCTTATCGAAGATCGGCGAAGCGCTGCTGATGGCGGCGGGCATGTTCTGGAGCGTGGCCTGGAGCTTGGTCCTGGGTTTCCTGCTCTCTGGCCTGATCCAGGCTGTCGTGTCGCAGGACCGTATGCGGAAGGCGCTCGGCACCGATGGCATCCGAGAGATAGCGCTGGCAACGGCGTTCGGTGCAGCCAGTTCGAGCTGCTCCTACGCCTCGGCCTCGGTGATGCGGACCTTGTTCAAGCGCGGCGCGGCCCTGGTGCCGTCACTCGCCTTCCTGTTCTCGTCCACGAACCTCGTGTTGGAACTCGGCATCGTCCTCTATGTGCTAATGGGCTGGCAGTTCATGGCGGCCGAGTGGATTGGCGGCCTCGTCCTTGTGGCGATCATGGCCATCCTCGTGCGCCTGACCTATCCCAAGCAGCTCGTCGAGGCCGCGCGAAGCCATCCTGAGCCGTCCGGCGGGCATGAGCACTCTGCCATGCCGGTCGAGGGCCGAACGCTTTCGGAGAAGCTGGTCAACCCCGAGACGCGGGTGCGCGTGGCGCAGAACGTCGCCATGGACGTGTCGATGCTGTGGAAGGACTTGCTCGGCGGGTTCCTCATCGCGGGTTTCCTGTCCGCCTTCGTGCCGCCGCATTGGTGGGCGGAGCTGTTCCTGCAAGGCGCCTCGCCTTGGTTGCAGGTTCCGGCAAATGCCGTCATCGGGCCGATCGTTGCGGTGCTGTCGTTCGTTTGCTCGATCGGCAACGTGCCGATGGCGGCGATCCTATGGGGCAGCGGCATCACCTTCGGCGGCGTGCTGGCATTCCTCTATGCCGACCTGATCGTGTTGCCGCTGCTGGATGTCTATCGCCGATACTTCGGGTGGCGCATGGCGGCCTACATCGGCGGCATCTTCTTCGTCACGATGGTCGTCTCGGCTCTCCTTATGGACGTGGTATTCACCGCGCTAGGCTTGGTTCCGGCAGCAAATCCGGACGTGCGCGCTCAGGTCACGAATTTCAGCTTCAACTACACGTTCTGGCTGAACCTCGTGTTCGGCGCATTGGCGGTGGACCTGGCGGTCGTGAATTGGAAGCACCCGATGGAGATGCACCACCACGGCGATAGTCAGCCTGCTGCCGAAGGGCACCACCATTAAACGGCATCCCCAAGGCGAGCCTGCAATATCGCGAACCTAGCTAACTAGGCAGCGACCGGCAGGGGTGAAGGTGGCGTTTGGACCTCGACGGTAACATGCGACAAGGCAGGGAAGCGCCCGAGTAGCCGGTGATAATACTCCGGTCCGTGCCCGTCCTGCATGGTTGCGACGGAAACGATGGCTCCAAGGTGCCCCGGTCCAAGCCGCCAGAGATGTAGGTCGGCCAATCTATCCCCTTCGGCTTCAACGGCCTGACGCACGCCGTCGGCCACGCGCCGGTCCGGCACCATATCAAGCAGGATGGCGCCGGTATCACGGATCAAGCCATAAGACCAGCTTGCGATGACGCAGGCGCCGACAATCCCGGCCAACGGGTCCATCCATAGCCATCCGAAAATGCGGGCCAGCACCAGCCCGATGATGACCAGCACGGAAACAGCGGCATCCGCGACGACGTGGATGACGGCCGCGCGCATGTTGTTATCCCGGTGCGCGGCCCCGTGCGTGTCATGGCCGTGCTCATGCTCCTCGAAGGCAACGGGATACTCGTTGCCGCCGACGCGCGCATGGGCGGTGAACTGGTGGGGTTCAGGAATTGCTTCGACGCTTTCCAGCCAGCCGCCCCGGTCCTGCATGGCGAAGACCTGCCGCGTGCCGTCCGGCCTTACCGTTTCGATCGCGACGGCAGTGCCGATGTTCCGGCCCGGCTGCGGGCGCAGCCGGAACACGGGTGGTACGCCATCCTCGAACACGCTCAAGGTCAGCACGCCGTCGGGCGTCGTGATGCTGTGTTCCTCATCGTGCTCGGCGTGACCGTCGCTATGGTCGTGATGATGCTCATGACCGTGGCTATGGCCATGGTGATGATGTCCGCCGCCGCTCAACAGCCAAACGCTTGCCACGTTCACGACCAGGCCCAATGCAGCAATCGGGATCGCCTCGGCGAAGTGGATGGGCACGGGTGCGAACAGCCGGGTGACAGCCTCATAACCGATCAGCAGGGCAATCATCGCCAGCACGATCGCGCTGGTGAATCCTGCCAGGTCTCCGAGCTTGCCGGTGCCGAAGGTGAAGCGCGGGTCGTGGGCGTATTTCCGGGCGTAGGTGTACGCAAGCGCCGCCAGTAGCAACGCCCCCGCGTGGGTGCTCATATGCAGCCCGTCCGCGACCAGGGCGATGGACCCGAAGGCGAGGCCACCCACGATCTCCAACACCATCATCGCTCCGCACAGGGCGATCACCCACCAAGTCCGGCGCTCGGACTGCTCGTGCCCTGCGCTCAGGAAGACATGGCTGTGACCAAACGGGGCGGCCGGGAAACCGGCGGGAGCTATAGAGCCGTCCATAATCAGCCTCTCACTTCAGGTAGGTTCGTACGACATCGAGGAGTTGCTCGGCCGCCTCGGCATTCAGGGCGCCGGGATGTTTGTCAGGGTCTACCAGGTGCGTCCGCACGTGGTCCTCGACCACTTCGGCCATCAATCCAGCCATCGCGCCCCGCACGCCGGCGATCAGGTGCATGACCTGCTCGCAGCCGGCTTCGCTC
Source organism: Acetobacteraceae bacterium (assembly GCA_965276785.1). Lineage (GTDB taxonomy): Bacteria > Pseudomonadota > Alphaproteobacteria > Acetobacterales > Acetobacteraceae > LMUY01. The sequence goes on along the minus strand of OZ255629.1, from coordinate 2,742,596 downwards.
TCAAGTGCCCGCTCGATCGCCTCGACTTGGCCCTTCATGCGGCGCACGCGCGCCAGCAGTTTCTGCTTTTCCCGAACGGTGTGGGTCATGCGAACTCGTAGCATAGGGTGGACCCCTATACCATAGACGTAAGCGAGAGTTTCGCCATGCCAATCGACCATTGACGCGACCAAATTATTCCATATACATGGAGACATGGAAAAATTGGCTGCCATAGCGGCCCTCGCCGCCCTCGCCCAAGACACCCGCCTCGATGTGTTCCGTCTGCTGGTCCAGGTTGGCGGGGAAGGGATGCCGGCCGGCCAAATCGGTGAACGCCTCGGCCTGCCCTCGGCAACCCTCTCGTTTCACCTCAACCAGCTCCGGCACGCCGGCCTGGTCACGTTCCGGCGGGAAAGCCGCTCGCTGATCTACGCGGCCGAATACGACGCCATGAACAGCCTGCTCGCCTACCTGACCGAGAATTGCTGCCACGGCGATCCCGGCGCCTGCGGCGCCGGAGTCTGCGACCCAACGACGCTCGTCAAACCCAAGGGAAGGAGCACACGCCAATGAAGCGCCTGCACGTCCACGTCTCGGTCGATGACCTGGCCCGATCGGTCCGGTTCTACTCCACCCTGTTCGCCGCTGAGCCGGCCGTCACCAAGGCGGACTATGCGAAGTGGATGCTTGACGATCCGCGCGTGAACTTCGCGATTAGCACGCGCAGCGGCGAGTCCGGCCTCGATCACCTTGGCATCCAGGTCGAGACGCAAGGCGAGCTGGAGGAGGTGTATGGCCGGCTGCGACAGGCCGATCGGCCGGTGCTCGAGGAAGGTGCGACCACCTGCTGCTACGCACAATCGGAAAAGTCCTGGATCACCGACCCGCAAGGCGTGTCATGGGAAACCTTCCTGACGACGGGCGAAAGCACCGTCTATGGCGATCGCGCGGAGCTGGGCGCGATCCGTACCACAGCGGCAGTTTGCTGCACGCCGAAGTCTGACCTGGCCCCTACTGCCGCCCGCTGCGCGTCGTGACCAGCACGCCCGCATGAGCGCGACGCAAGCCATCGACCGTCCCAGCCGCGCCCGCCATGGGCGTCTTCGAGCGATGGCTGACCCTGTGGGTGGCGCTGTGCATCGTCGCCGGCATCGCTCTGGGGCAGATCTTCTCGGCCCCGTTCCATGCCCTCGGCAACCTCACCGTGGCGCAAGTCAACCTGCCGATCGCCGTTTTGGTATGGTTGATGGTGATACCCATGCTGCTCAAGATCGATTTGGCGGCGCTCGGCCAAGTGCGGGCGCACTGGCGCGGCATCGCCGTCACCGTGGGCGTGAACTGGCTGGTCAAGCCGTTCAGCATGGCCCTGCTGGGAGCCATCTTTATCGGCTGGTTGTTCCGCCCGCTGTTACCGGCCGGCCAGGTGGACAGCTACATCGCCGGGCTGATCCTGCTGGCCGCCGCCCCATGCACGGCCATGGTGTTCGTGTGGTCGAACCTGCTGGATGGCGAGCCGCACTTCACCCTGAGCCAAGTCGCGTTGAATGACACGATCATGGTGGTGGCGTTCGCGCCCCTGGTGGGCCTGCTGCTCGGCCTGTCCTCCATTACCGTGCCATGGGGCACGTTGATCCTGTCCGTAGTGCTCTACATCGTCGTGCCCGTCATCGTGGCGCAGCTTTGGCGGCGGGCGCTGCTGCGGAACGGGCCGCCCGCCCTGGCGCGGACACTCGCCGTGCTTGGCCCGGTGTCCCTGGTGGCGCTGCTGGCGACGCTTGTGCTGCCGTTCGGCTTGCAGGGCGAGCAAATCATCGCGCAGCCCCTTGTGATCCTGCTGTTGGCGGTGCCGATTCTGATCCAGGTCTATTTCAACGCGGGGCTGGCTTACCTGCTGAACCGCCGTGCAAAAGTGGCCTGGTGCGTGGCGGGGCCGTCCGCCCTGATCGGCGCCAGCAACTTCTTCGAGCTGGCGGTCGCCACGGCCATCGCGCTGTTCGGCTTCCAGTCTGGCGCGGCGCTCGCGACTGTCGTCGGCGTGCTGATTGAAGTGCCGGTCATGCTGTCCGTGGTCGCCATCGTGCGGCGAAGCCGGGGCTGGTACGAGCGGGGGGCCGCGTGATGGCGGGGACCGTGACGATTTACCACAACCCGGCCTGCGACACGTCGCGCAACACGCTGGCGATGATCCGCGCGACCGGTGCCGATCCGCTCGTGATCGAATACCTCAAGACGCCGCCAAGCCGCGCCGTGCTGCGGGACCTGGTGCGGCGTATGGGCAGCCCTCTGCGCGCTGTCCTGCGCCAGAAAGGCACGCCATACGCAGAGCTGGGGCTGGACGACCCCGCGCTGTCCGAAGACGCGCTGCTGGACGCGATCGAGCAACATCCGATCCTCATCAACCGGCCGATCGTCGTCACGCCCAAGGGTGTCCGCCTGTGCCGACCGTCCGAAACCGTGTTGGACCTGCTGGACGCACCGCTACCGTCCGGCTTCCTCAAGGAGGACGGCGAGCGCGTCGCCGCGCGGCCGATCTGATGCCGGATGGACCCTCGAACGTCGGCGGCGAGCCGATGCCAGCGCTGCGCCGTGAGCTGTTGCAGCCGCCAGACCTGGCACGCCTTGAACCGGTCACCCGTGTTGAGCATCCGCCGCGAATTTTGCTGCTGTATGGCAGTGTGCGGGAGCGGTCGTACTCGCGCCTGCTGGTCGAGGAAGCGGACCGGCTGCTCCGCTTGATAGGGGCGGAAACGCGCATCTTCGATCCGCGCGAGCTGCCGATCGCCAACAGCACCGGGCCGGACCATCCCAAAGTGCAGGAATTGCGTTCGCTGTCGCTGTGGTCGGAGGGTCAGGTCTGGTGCAGCCCGGAGATGCACGGCGCGGTGACAGGCGTGTTCAAGAACCAAATCGATTGGCTGCCGCTCGAAATCGGCTCGGTGCGACCGACGCAGGGGCGGACTCTGGCCGTCATGCAGGTCTCCGGCGGATCGCAGAGCTTCAATGCGGTGAACACGCTGCGCTTGCTGGGCCGCTGGATGCGGATGGTCACCATCCCGAACCAGTCGAGCGTGCCGCGCGCCTATGAGCAATTCGACGATGCCGGGCGCATGAAGCCGTCCGCCAATTATGATCGCGTGGTGGACGTGATGGAGGAGCTGCTGCGCTTCACCTGGTTGCTGCGCGACCGAGCAGACTACCTTGTGGACCGCTACAGCGAGCGCAAGAGCACCTTTGATTTGCCAGCGCTGTAAAACCCGAGCCTAGGCTGGCGAGAGAGCTTCGATGATCCGGCACTCGGCAACGGTGCCATGCTTGCACTGGCCGATTATCTGGCGCAGTTCGTGGCCGAGCGCTGTCAGGTCGGCGACCTTTCGCTCCACCTCGGCCAAGTGTCCGCGCGCGATCAGGTCGATTTCCTCGCACGGCCGGTCCTGCTGATCGGACAGCCGCAGCAGCTCGCGCACTTGGTCCAGCGAAAAGCCGAGGTCCCGGGCGCGCCGCACAAAGCTCAACCGCTCCAGATGTGAACGGCGATAAGCGCGGTAGTTGCCCTCCGTTCGGGCAGGAGCGGCCAGCAAACCGATACGCTCGTACCAACGGATGGTCTCGATCTTCGTGCCGGTCGCGCGCGCCAGCTCGCCGATGCCGAAGGTGTCACCTGCCATCGCTTGACCCTGTAGTGGCTACAGGGTGCATCTGGGCGCTCCTGCCCAAGCTGTCGAGGTGCCGCCATGCCCTGCTGTAATGAATCGAGCTGCGCCAGCAACGCCAAGCAGGCATTGGACAGCCCGCGCTGGCGCCGGGCGCTGTGGATCGCGCTCGACATCAATGCGGGGTTCTTCGCCGCTGAAATCGTCGCGGGCGCGGCGGCCGGCTCGGCCGCTTTGCAAGCCGACGCGCTCGATTTCCTGGGCGATGCGGCAAACTACGCCATCAGCCTCGGCGTGGTCGGAATGGCCCTCGTCTGGCGGTCCCGCGCGGCTTTGCTGAAAGGCTGGACGCTGATTGTCTTGGCACTCTGGGTGCTCGGCAGTACCGCGTGGCACGTCTGGTTCGGCACCCTGCCCCGGGCGGAGGTGATGGGCGTGGTCGGCACGGCCGCCCTGCTGGCCAATGGCGGCGTCGCCCTGATGCTGTACCGGTTCCGCACCGGGGACGCGAACATGCGCTCGGTCTGGGTGTGCTCCCGTAACGACGCCATCGGCAACGCCGCAGTCATGCTGGCGGCCGCGGGGGTGTTCGGCACCGGCACCGGCTGGCCGGACGTGATCGTGGCCGCGATCATGGGCGGGCTCGGGTTGTCGGGCGGCGTGAGCATCGTCCGGCAAGCACGGGGCGAGCTGGGGCAAGACCGGCCTGCTCCCGTTGCGGCCGGAGCGGCATCGTGAGCGGTCACGACCACCACGATCACCGTCACGGCGACGACCATGGCGGACACGACCATGGGCACGCCCACGGTCCCGGCGGCCATCACCACCATGCACCACCCGCCGGGTTCGACGGCGCTTTCGCCCTCGGCGCCGCGCTCAATGCGGCTTTTGTCGCCGCGGAAGTGGTTTTTGGGCTGGCTGCCCATTCCGTCGCCCTGCTTGCCGATGCAGCGCACAACCTGGGTGACGTACTCGGCCTGCTGCTCGCTTGGGGTGCGGTCTGGCTCAGCCGGCGTCGACCCACCCGGCAGCGGACTTACGGCTATGGCCGCAGCTCCATCCTGGCCTCCCTGACCAATGCCGTCGTGCTGCTCGTCAGCGTCGGCGCGATCGCCGTTGAAGCCGTGCAGCGCCTCGCGGCAGGCGTGCCGGCCGGTCAGGTCGGCGGTAAGACCGTCATGCTGGTCGCGGCGGCCGGGATCGTGGTCAACGGGATCACGGCGTGGCTGTTCGCGCGCGGCCGCAAGGGCGACCTCAACGCGCGCGGCGCCTTCCTGCACATGGCCGCAGATGCCGCCGTCTCTGCCGGCGTGGTGATCGCCGGGCTCGTCATCCTGCTGACAGGCTGGGCGTGGCTCGATCCGCTCGTGAGCCTCGGCATCGCCACTCTGATCGTGGTCTCGACCTGGGGTCTGCTGCGGGACAGCGTGAACCTGGCGCTCGACAAGGTGCCGGAGGGCGTCAACGCCGAGGCGGTGCGGTCGTATCTCTCCGGCCTGCCGGGTGTGACCGGCGTCCATGACCTGCACATCTGGGGCCTATCGACGACCGAGACTGCTTTGACGGCGCACCTGATTCGCCCGGACCTGGGCACGGATGACGGCTTTCTCCGCCGGGTGTGCGAGGAGCTGCGGGACCGCCACGGGGTCGGTCACGCCACGTTCCAGATCGAGGAGGGCGATCCCGCGCAGCCATGCGCCTTGGCCCCGGAAGAGGTGGTGTAGCCTCCAACACCGGCATTGAGCGATGTTTCGGAACGGTTGTCGCCTTTGCCGCGCTCGATCTGGATGCTATGGTTAAGCTCCATGGTCCAAAGACTACGCCAGCTCCTGCTCGTGTTGATCGCGTTTGCCTTCATTGGCGGCACGTCATCCCAGCTTGCTCGCTCGGCGGAGTATGTCGCCCCGATGACGATCTCGGGCATGCCCTGCGACATGACGGTGATGTCGCACGCTGGGATGCCGGACGAGAAGCCAATGCCGCCGTGCAAGGGCATGACGCCGGACTGCATCAAGCAGATGGGCTGTATCGCTGACGCCGCCTTGCCTGCGCGGACGGTGAACCTCGACATCGCTGTCAGCTTCAGCGACGTCGATTATTGGTCGGCTTGGTCCAGGCTGGCCGATTTTGTGCGCGAACCCGAGCCCCTTCCGCCCCGAACGATCTGAGTCCAACCGGCGCACACCCGAGGTGCGTCCAGCCGACACAGGTTTGTTCACCGCCCGCGACGCACGTGCCGTTGCTAGCGGGTCAAAAGGGGTTTTCGATGACTGCACCACGTCTTTTCGCGAGCGCCGCGGCGCTCGTCTGCGCTTACGCGCTCAGCTCCATGCCTGCATTCGCCAAGGCCGACGACTATCGTTTCGAGCTGGTCGGCAAGCCGCAAGCCAAGGCCGGCCGCGACATCGTCCAGGTCCGCCTCGTCCAAGCTTCCGACAGCAAGCCTGTGCCCGATGCGGTGATTTTTGAAAGCTCTGCCGACATGGGGCCGGCGGGGATGGCAACGATGACGGCGCCCGTGAAGGCGATGCCGGCAAAAGGCGGCGTTTATAGCTTCGAGGTGGAGCCAGGCATGACCGGCACCTGGGCGCTCCATCTGGCGGCCAAGGTGCAAGGCGAGCCGGAGACGGTGCGGGGCACGATCAACGCCGACCTGGTGAAGTGACGTGACCGTGCAGTGGGTGCGGTTGGGGGCTGGCGGCGCGCTGGCCCTTAGCCTGGCTGCGTACGCCCCAGTTTATGAGCAGGCCTGGGCGCAGACAGCCGCCCCTCTGGGCGCGGCCGTCGATGGGCTATTGGCTGCTGGACGAAGCCTCAGCCCGGCACTACGGGCCGCCGCCTTGGACACCGAGGCGGCCTCGGCCAAAGCTGGGGGAGCCGACGCCCTCGACGATCCGACCATCACCGACAGCTACACCTACTATAAGGACCCGAACGTCTTCAGTGCGCATACGGTGATGCTGACCCAGGCGTTCCCGCTGTGGGGCAAGCGCAGCCTGCGCCGGCAGGCTGCGCTTGCCGACGTGGATGCCAGCCGCGGCCGGGAACGTGCGGCGCAGGACGAGTTGGATGAGAAGGTCAAGGTCGCCTACGCGCAATACTATCTGACGGCGCGCGACCTGGCGGTGAACCGGGAGATTGCCGGGCTAGCCCGACGTATGCGGTCTGCCGCATCGGCGCGCTACGGCCAGGGCGGCGGCGACCAGGTCGCCGTCATCCAGGCTCTCGGCGAGGAGACGACGGCCAAGACCGATGCCGCAAGGCTGGTAGGCGAGCACGAGGCGGCCCGTGCGCGCCTGAATGTGCTGGTGGGCCGGCCGGCCGACGCCCCGCTTGCCGAACCGCTCCGGGCCAAGCCGGTCCCAGAAGCTGAACCGGCTCTGGCAATCCTGGTCGAGCGGGCGCGAGCGGTCAATCCGACCTTGGCCACCGATACCGCCACGGTCGAGGCGGCCCGCACGCGCAGCAACCTGGCGGACAAAGCCTGGTATCCGGACGTGACGCTTGGCGCGGGGCCGCTCATCCAGACCAACAATCGTCCTATCGGCTTTGCCGCCACGGTCGGCCTCAATATCCCGCTGCCCTGGGGGCGGGAAGCGGCCGGGCAGCGTGAAGCAGCGGCCCAGCTCGGCGCCTCGCAGCAGCGCTATGATGCAACCCGTCTGGAGATTGAGGGAGCCTTGGCCGAAGCCCTCGCCAAGCTGCGGGCGGCTCGCACGACCGAGGCGCTGTTGCGGCGAGAGGCCGTGCCACAGGCCCGCGCCGCATTTCAAACCGTCCTTGCCGATTACAGCCAGGGCCGCGGCGATCTCACGGGGGCGATCACTGCCGAGCGCCAGACGCACGAGGTGGAACTGCGGCTGCTGCAAGCGCAGCTCGATGAGCAGGTCGAGCTTGCCGCGATCGAGCGTCTGATCGGGGGAGACCTATGATGCGCCAGATGGCCCTGGCCATCGCGGCGGCTATCAGCCTCGCGGCGATCAGCGTTGCCAACGCGGACGACGCCGCCCGTCAGCCGCTATTCTACCAGGACCCCGACGGCAAGCCGTTCTACGCGGCCAGCCCGAAAAAGGCGCCGGATGGACGGGACTATAAGCCGGTGTTCCAGGACATTCCCGCTCCTCAGGCTGCCGTGGGGCCAACCACAACCGCAAAGCCGACAGGTGGCGATTATCGCATCCTCTATTACCGCAACCCGATGGGGCTGCCGGACACGTCCCCTAAGCCCAAGAAGGACTCAATGGGCATGGACTACCTGCCCGTCTATGCCGACGAAGGCAGCCAGGTCGATCCGCCCGGCACCGTCCGGATCACGCCGGGCCGCTTGCAGACCCTCGGGGTGCGGACCGAAGTGGCGGAGATGCGCCCGTCGGCCGCCCGCAGCGTTCGCGCGACCGGAATCCTGCAATTCGATGAACGCCGCCTGGTGACGGTTACGACGAGGGTTCCCGGCTGGATCGAGCACCTCGCCGTCGCCGCGACAGGCGACCCGGTTAAGCGAGGGCAGGTCCTGGCCGAAATCTACTCGCCCGACATGGTAGCATCTGAGGAGGAGTACCTGATTGCCGCTCGGATGGGCGGGGCTATCGGCACGGCCTCCCTGCAACGGCTGCGCGCACTCGACATTCCGCAGGAGGAGATCACTCGCCTGCGCCGGTCGGGACGATCCATCCGGCGTATCCCCGTCATGGCCCAAGCCGATGGTGTCGTCACCGACAAGCCGGTGCAGGAGGGGATGCGGGTGGACGCCGGCGAGGCGCTCTACAAGACCGCCGACCTTTCCCAACTCTGGCTGATTGCGCAGGTGCAGGAGCAAGACCTGGGCGCGGTGCAGCCTGGCCAGACAGCGCACGCGACCTTCGTTGCGTTCCCAGGCCGGACCTTCGAGGGCAAGGTCGATTTTATCTACCCGACGCTGTCGGCCGAGACCCGGACCGCCAGGGTGCGCATCGTCCTGCCCAATCCTGACGGGGCGCTGCGCGCCGCGATGTTCGCGAACGTGCAAATCGATGCCACGGCAGGTGGCGCGCCCGTGCTGACAATACCGAACTCTGCTGTGCTCGACACCGGCACGCGGCAGGTCGTCCTTGTGGCGGCCGGGGCCGGCCGCTTCGAGCCTCGGCAAGTCCACCTCGGCATCCACGGCGATGACTGGGTGCAGGTGATCGACGGCATCAAGCCCGGCGATCGCGTGGTGGTCGGCGCCAACTTCCTGATCGACGCCGAAAGCAACCTGCGCGCCGCGCTGCAAGGCTTCGCCGATAGCGCCAAGCCGAAATCTACCCAATCGGGAGCGACGCCATGATCGGCCGCCTCATCGAACTGTGCGCCCGCAACAAGATGCTGGTGCTGCTCGCCACGCTCATCGTGGTCGGAATCGGCGTGTGGTCCGTCGCAAACACGCCGTTGGACGCTTTGCCGGACCTCTCGGACACGCAGGTCATTGTCTATACTGAGTATCCGGGCCAGGCGCCGCAGGTGGTCGAGGACCAAGTGACCTATCCCTTGACCACGGCGCTGCTGGCGGTGCCACACGCCAAGGTGGTGCGCGGCTTCTCGGATTTTGGCTTGTCCTTCGTCTATGTCGTGTTCGACGACGGCACCGACCTCTATTGGGCGCGGTCGCGGGTGCTGGAGTACCTGAACTTCGCCGCCAAGCGGCTGCCGGCCGGCGTGTCGCCCGCGCTTGGGCCGGATGCGAGCGGAGTTGGGTGGGTTTACGAGTATGTCGTGCTAGGCGCGCAGCGCACGCTTGCCGAGCTGCGCAGCATTCAGGACTGGATCGTCCGCTACGACCTGGTCACGGCCAAGGGTGTGTCTGAAGTCGCCAGTGTCGGCGGCTTCGAGAAGCAGTATCAGGTCGTCGTCGACCCGCAGAAGCTGCAAGCGTTCGGCATTCCGCTCAGCACGGTGTCCGACGCCATCCGAGCCAGCAACCGCGATGTTGGCGGCCGAACGATCGAGATGAGCGAGACGGAGTACATGATCCGGGGCCGCGGCTACCTGCGGAACATGGCCGATCTCGGCAATGTCGTGCTGAAGGCTGATCCAAGCGGGTCCGGCACCCCGGTGTTGCTGAAGGATGTCGCCCGCATCGAACTCGGTCCGGACGAGCGGCGCGGCATTGCCGAGATGAACGGCACCGGCGAGGTGGTCGGCGGCATCGCCTTGAAACGGGACGGTGCCGATGCGCTCACGACCATCGGCAACATCAAGGCGAAGCTGGCGGAGATCGAGCCGGGGTTGCCCAAAGGCGTCTCGATCGAGCCGGTCTACGACCGCTCACAGCTCATCGACAGCGCGATCCACACGCTCAAGCACACGCTCCTCGAAGAGAGCCTGATTGTCGCCGCGGTGTGCGTCATCTTCCTGCTGCACGTCCGCAGCGCCCTGGTTGCCATCCTGACGCTGCCGATCGGCATATTGATGGCCTTCATCGGCATGCACGCGCTCGGCATCGGCTCCAACATCATGAGCCTGGGCGGCATCGCTATCGCGCTCGGTGCCATGGTGGACGCGGCAATCGTGATGATCGAGAACGCCCATAAGCATGTCGAGCGATTGCAGCCCGGCGAACCGCGCGGCCCGGCGTTGATCGCCGCCGCCAAGGAGGTCGGCCCCTCGCTGTTCTTCAGCCTGCTGGTGATCGTCGCCGCGTTCCTGCCGGTGTTCGCGCTGGAGGACCAGGAGGGCCGCCTCTTCAAGCCGCTCGCCTACACCAAGACATTCGCCATGGCTGGCGGCGCGCTGCTGTCCATCACGCTGGTGCCGGTGCTGATGCTGTTCTTCGTGCGGGGGCGCATCATCCCTGAAGGCAAGAACCCGATCAACCGGGTAGTGATATGGGTTTACCGTCCGGTGATCCGTCTGGTGCTGCGGGTTCCGGTGTTGGTTGTGATCGCCGCCATCGCGATCCTGGGCGCTACGGTGTGGCCGGCTTCCCAGCTTGGCAGTGAGTTCATGCCCAGCCTGAATGAGGGAACGCTGATGTTCATGCCGGTGACCGTGCCCGGCTTGTCCGTCACCAAGGCGGCCGAGCTGCTGCAAACGCAGGACCGCATCATCAAGTCGTTTCCGGAAGTCGAATCGGTGTTCGGCAAGGCTGGCCGCGCCATGACTGCAACCGATCCGGCGCCGGTCGAGATGAGCGAGACAATTGTCAACCTCAAGCCACCAGGCACCTGGCCAGGCGGCGAGACCGTGGATCAGCTCATCGCGAAAATGAATGCCTCCTTGCAGCTTCCTGGCGTCAGCAACGCCTGGACGATGCCGATCAAGGCGCGCATCGACATGCTGTCCACTGGCATCCGCACACCGGTCGGGGTGAAGGTGTTCGGGCCTGACCTCCAGGAACTCGACACACTAGCGGGCCAAGTCGTGCAAGCCGTGCATGGCGTGACGGGTACGACGAGTGCCTTCGCCGAACGCACCGAGGGCGGCCATTACGTTGAAATCTTGCCGAACCGGGAGGCAGCGGCGCGCTACGGCCTGTCGGTCAATGATATTCAATCAGTCGTCGCCGCAGCACTTGGTGGCGAGACCGTCACCACGACGGTCGAAGGCCGTGAGCGCTACGGCGTGAATGTCCGCTATCCGCGCGGCCTGCGGGATGACCCGCAATCCATCGCCGATCAGGTCCTGGTGCCCACGACGAGCGGTGCAATGGTCCCCTTGGGCGAAGTCGCAAGCGTGCGCGTGACGGGGGGACCACCCAGCATCCGCACCGAAAACGCGCAGCCGGTCGCCTATGTCTACATTGATCTCGCTGGCCGCGATTTGGGCGGCTACGTCGCCGAGGCATCCCGCAAGGTGGCCAAACAGGTCAAGATGCCGCCGGGCTACCACATCGAGTGGAGCGGCCAGTTCGAATACCTCCAGCGCGCGGAAGCGAAGCTCAAGATCGTTGTGCCGGCGACGCTGGTCGTCATCATGGTGCTTCTATTCCTCAATTTCGGGCGGCTCACCGAGACGTTCATCGTCATGCTGTCGGTGCCGTTCGCCTTGGTCGGCGGCGCCTGGCTGATGTGGCTGCTGGGCTACAACATGAGCGTGGCCGTCGCGGTCGGTTTCATCGCCCTTGCGGGCGTGGCGGCCGAGACGGGTGTGGTGATGCTGATCTACCTCGACCATGCGCTCGTCGAAATTCGGCAGAAGCGCCTGCTTGAAGGCGTCTGCCTGACGTGCGGCGATCTACAGGCGGCCATCATGCACGGCGCGGTCGAGCGCGTGCGGCCCAAGATGATGACCGTGGTCGCGATCATGGCCGGGCTGCTGCCGATCCTTTGGAGCACCGGCACCGGCTCCGAAGTCATGCGCCGCATCGCCGTTCCCATGGTCGGAGGGATGGTATCGTCCACCCTCCTCACCCTGCTCGTCATCCCCGCGATCTACGCGATCATCAAGGGATGGCGGCTGCCTCACCGCGCCGAAGCGCGTGCGCCCGCCGGGCCGCGTGCAGCGATCCCGGCCGAGTGAGAAAGGGGCGTCACCCTCCCGCGCCGCAGATCAGGAGGGCAACAAAGTGGAGTTTCAAACAATGGCTCAGCTGAACAAGACCAAGGGCGTGATCGCAATGGCAGGATTGCTGGGAGGTTTGGCGCTGGCGGGCGTTCAGGCCTTCGCTCAATCGGCCGCTCCGGCAACACCGCCGGCGACCCCGGGCAGCGGCATGATGGAACATGGTATGCCGAATGGTCAGGGTGCAATGATGATGAACCCGGAGATGATGCAGAAAATGTCCAGGATGATGGACAACTGCAATCGCATGATGGAGTCGATGGCGCAAGAGAAGGGTGGTGCTGCTGCACCGACGGCTCCCGCTAACAAAGGCTGATCGATGGGCGGGGGAGCGGCGGTGCCGTTCCCCACTTGGTCTTGGGCTCTCACAGCTTTGGAGCGTACGTCATGATGCAAGGTGGAATGATGGGCGGCGCCATGATGTGGGGTATGGGCTTAATCGGTCTGCTCATCGTCGTGCTGCTGGTACTTGGCAGTGCTGCAATCGGCAGATACCTGTTCCGAGGTTAGCCTCCAAAAGTCCCGGTGCGCTCGTAACCAGTCCCATCAGTCACGTCGAATGCCGTGGCCGTCTAGGGAAGAAATCAGAGCCTAATCCTCTCGACTTCGTCCTGTGTCAGCCGTTCCTTGGTCCGGTCGTAGAGCTTCGTCGTACGTGGACTCTCGTGTGCTGCCATCGCTTGCTCGTGCTCCAGGGAGCCACCGTTTGTGAGATAGGCCTTGATGCCCGTGGCCCGAAAGCTGTGATTGCCGATCAGTGCCAGGACGCCAGCCGCGACAGCTCGCCGGCGCACCATGCGCCACGCGTCGGCCTGATCCATCGGCTTATCGGCGAGTGTGGTGCCGAGATGCCCCTTTGCGGTTCGGAATAGCCAGCTCTTCTTATCGTCTCTGATGCCGGCTGCGGCGATGTAGGCGTGCAGCGCCTCGGCAGCGGCTCGGTGGCACGGCATAGCGTGCTGCTTGCCGCCTTTCTCGTGCAGCCGGAGCACTCATGCGGCCCCCGCGGCCGGAGATCCTCGACCTTCATTCGCAGCGCAGCCGTGATCCGCGCGAAGCCGTAGGTGAGGGTGGCAATCAGCGCTCGGTCCCGCAGGTCCCGCACCGTTTCGGTCGGGATGCTGTCGATCAGCCACCGCCACTCGTCGCCTTCCGGGACGGGGGTCTTGCCCGTTTTGACGACATGCTTGGGGCCGCGGACAGAGCTGGGAGGTTTGGATGGCATGACCTGGCCCACCACCAGCCAATCAAACAGCATCCGGACGGCGGCAAGTTGCTGCTTGACGCTCGGTGCCGACATCTCCTTGCCTGACTGCTCCACATAGGCGGCGACGTCGAACGGCCGGATGCCGGCGAGAGTGAGGCTGCGCTCGTCGTACCAAGCCAGGAAACCGGCACAGGCCCGGGCGTAGGCGCGGCGAGTATTCGGCTTGCGAATGTTGGCGGTGAAGAACTCGACGTAACGCCAGCTCGCCTGGTCGCCGATCGCGGCGATGAGTATGGGCACGAAGGCAGGCGAGGAAGATGCCGCCAAGCTGCCGCGTCGCTTTGTCGCAAGAGACCCTGCTTGCATGGGGAGGTCGTTCACGGAAAGTGCGCCAGCAAGGAAACGCCGACAGTCGGGGTGGCGGCAAGCAGGTTGCGGTTCTTGGTAGCCAACGCAGGCCGCGCCGCCGGGCAAGTTCCAAATAAGCTGCGTCGTATGCCGTCAGGCGATGCGCTCGCATCAGCTACAGAACCGGCTCGGACCACGCGAGTTAAGGTGGCTCATCGACGACCAAAAGGTCACGAACGCAGCAGGCGCAGGGCCTCTTGCAACCCGGCCGCATCGATCCTGCCGCGGCGTTCGGCCATCCCGAGCACGTTTGTGATCTCGACAAACCTGTAGTAGCTAGAACCTGATCTGACACTCGTTTTGATTGGTGTCGGATGGGATGTATCTGTCCGACGTGTTAGGCGGCGTTGAGCATCTTGTCCCTGGCGATTGGTTTGCTGTCAACGAAGGTCTGCATGGGTGTCTTACCGTAGCACCAGCGTCCCTGGTGCGATCGCTGCTCGTTGTAGCTGGCCATCCAGGTATCGAGGTCAGTCTGCAGCTGCGCGATGTCGGCATAGATGCGCTTGCGGAAGGCCACCTGGTAGAACTCGTTGAGCATGGTTTTGTGGAAGCGCTCGACGATGCCGTTGGTCTGCGGGCTGCGGGCCTTGGTGCGGCTGTGATCGATGTCCTCCACGGCGAGGTAGAGTTCGTATTGGTGTGCCTGCGCGGTGCCGCAAAACTCGGTGCCGCGGTCGGTTAGTACCCGACACAGCTTGATGGCGTGCTGGTCGAAGAACGGCACCACGCGGTCGTTGAGCAGGTCGGCGGCGGTGATGGGGGTCTTGCGGTCATAGAGCTTGGCGAAGCCCACCTTGGTGTAGGTGTCGATGAAGGTCTGCTGGTAGATGCGTCCGACGCCCTTCAGGGTGCCGACATAGAAGGTGTCTTGCGCGCCGCAGTAGCCCGGGCACTCGCTTTCGAACTCGCCATAGGCTTCCTTGTCCAGCTTGGCGCGTTCGAGTGCCACCACCTGGGCTTCGGTCAGCACCAGGCCGTCCTGGGCGCTCTTGGCCTCCAGCGCTTTGAGCCGCTTTTGCATGGTCTCCAGGTCGTGGCGTTGCCAGACGCAGCGCACGCCGGCCGGCGAGACGGTCATGCCGAGCTTTCTGAGTTCGTTGGCGATGCGCACCTGCCCCAGTGCCGGCTGCTCGATGGCCAGCTCGGCGATGGCCTGCTCGGTCGCCGGCTCGACGCGGTTCTTCATCACCGGCTTGCGTTTGGTCATCTCCGCCAGCGCGACCTCGCCACCTTTGTCATAGAGCTCCTGGAAGCGGCAGAAGCTGTCGCGGCTGTAGCCCATGATCTTGCAGGCTTGGCTCACATTGCCGAGCTGCTTGCCCAGCTCCAACAGGCCGATCTTGGCCCGGATCACCTTACGTTCGGTCGTCATTGGTTCGGCTCCTCGGATGGGCTGCCGGGAAGGATGGATGCCCTCCCGGCAGCGGGTGGTCCGCACCATCCAAGCCGATTTGTCCGATCAAGTGTTAACTAATACAGCGGAGATGGCCAGAGCCAATCCCGGACGTATCGCCCTCTGCAAAGGCCATTTTTGGTCCAACATGACCTACTCCGAACTGCCCCGAAGGAGATCGTCCTCGGACAGATTGCCAACCACACATTCCGAACACTGCGTCTCCGCCTGTTGTCGGGAGACCGGAGAAGTAGTCTAGTGCGAGGTTAAACGGCATGTGACAACGCCACCGTCGATCGCGGCGCCAGTATGCGAAAGCGCTCCCGCAAGAGGCCGGGCCGGTGGCAATCGGACTGTCTAGCTGTAAAACTCAGGCCTCGTTCGTAATCGGCGCCGATAGAGTGCTCCCAGCAAAGGAGACACTCATATGTGCCTTCCTCGTCATGTTCACGGCTCTTGTCGCCCCGGGGCTCGCCGTTGCGGCGCCTCCGCAATGTGCGCTGCCGTCCGGCCCGGCCTCCGCCGCCCTCCCCCCGGCTGCGGTCAATCCCGGCCCGGTGCCGGCGTCGATCGCGAGCGACGGCCCTGCCGTCATTCCTGCGGATCAGATCGAACGTGTGCCCGCGTTGCAAAGGATCGCCTCCGCCGGTGCTCAACTTCTCGACCTCGGAACCGTAGACGGCCTGCACGGCTTGTTCGCGCGGCACAGTGACAGCTTTCGGGTCTTATTAGACCAAGTCAGCTTCTAGGCAGGCCGGTATCAGTCGATCGTGCTGGCACCGTTCTCGCCGGGTGTGGCGCCGCTGAACAGCTCCGAGTTGCTGTCTGGCGCGTCGAGGCCGTCCGTGGTGTCAACATAGGTCTTCAGCTTCTCCTGGAACGTCAGGATCGAGGACACCATCGGCGGGAGATCGCTCGACAGGCTGCAGCCAAGGCCTTGTAGGTTGGCGGCTGCACGGTCGGCACGGCGGACAGGAGCGAAAGCGTCTGCCCGTTGAGCCGCGCGATCTCCACGTAGTAAGCGCCAGCCGACGTCTAGCCGAGCGCATCCAGCTTGTTCTGGTTTGCCGCCAAGCCCAGCTCGCCGCCCTGTGCCGCGTCCGACGTGGACAGGGCGCTGCGGAGGGCGCTGGTGAAGGTGGTAGCCGTCTGGGTCAGCTGCTGCGTGTAGTCCTGGGTGCCGTGGATCAAGGTCGTCATCAGTTGCGCGAGCGAGTTCGCCTGCCGCTTCTGCCAGATCTTCTGCGCAACGGTCTGGGCGTCGTTCCTGATGTCGTTCTGAACGACCGTGGTGAGCGCCGTCTGCTGGGCTGCGGTCATGTCGACCGACATTGCCGCGTAGTTGGTGGCGTTCGGGTTGGGTTGCCGCAGGATTACGCTTCCACACACCGACGCCTCGATGTCACCGCCGTTGCTCATCGCATAGACCCAGCTGACGTAGGCTCCGCTCATTGCGCTGGAGCCGCCAACGGAGCTGCGGATGGGCTGCGGAGCCGGCACCAGGTTGGGATTGCCGGAGGCAGCGTTCACCAAGGCACCGCACAGTTCGTTCTCCATGAGCCCCGCGACGATGGATTTCGTGCCGGGGATCATGCTTTGGCCACGATCTCCGCGACCTTCTGCCCCAGCTCTTCCATCATGCTCTTCCCAGGCGTGCGGCCGAGAAGTTTCTCGGTCGCTTCCCCGATTGCAGCGTCCGCAGTTTGGAAGCGTCCGTCGAGCTGGCGGGCGTCTAGCTTCTTTGCTTCAAAATCCGTGCCGAGTGCCAGCCTGTTCTTGCCGTATTGTGATCCCGTCTTCTCGACCTGGTTGTACGCAGCAGCGAACACCTGGTCCTGCTGCAATGCGTTGTCGAACTGCGTGCGTAATTCCGCGTAGCGGCCTTCAGGCTGCATCTCTTTCATCACGGCTTTGATGCCACCGGCTTCGGTGCCAGCCGCCGCGTCGATTTTCTCGAGAATTTCCGCCCTCGGCCCCGCGGCAAACGTTTCGACCGACTTCATGAAGGCCACGCCGGACCTCTCGCTGGCGCGGGTGAGCTGGTCGGGCTTGCCCTGATCGAGGCTCTGCTGGAACTTCGACACTCTGTCGCCCATCGCAAAGGACGGCGGTGCCCAAGGGGCGGGGGCCGAACGGCTGGGCGCGCGCAGGTTGTCCATGATCTGCGCCATCGCGGTTTTGGGCTGCGACGTGTTGGCGGGGACAGCGGCCTCGAAAGTCGTCGGCCTTGTCGGATTGTCCGACTGGGGCTTCTGTCTTTGGTGGCCGCCACCTGGCGATGCCGTCGCCCTGGCAGGGTCGGCTGCCCCCCGATCGCCGCGCTGGCGTTCGCCGCCTCGGTCGTTCCCACGGCCGGCCGGGCGGCTGGTTTGGTGTCGGTGGCCGTCGTAGCCGTTGCCGGAGTTCGTGCCGGTTCCGGTCCCTCCTGAAGGGGCAGGGCTTCGGGTGGCGAGGCCGCAGCTGGCGACGTTGAGCGAGAGGCAGGCGAGGCAGGTGCTTCGGCTGCGGCGGTCACTCCTTGGGGCCAGCCACACTCTTTTTTCGAGCACTTCGACTGTCCGAAGTTGAAGCTGAAGCTGCCCCGATTTGGTGGACGGTTGGATGCTTGCGAGATCAAGCGGGCATCTGCGCCTCCTTCATCTGCCGCTCGTAGTCGATTGGGGAGCGATAGCCCAGGGCGGAGTGCAGCCGAACGGGATTGTACCAGCCTTCGACGAAGCTGAAGACGGCGACCCGCGCCTCGGCCTTAACACGCGAACCGGCACCGTGCTAGCAGCTCGCACTCGAGTGTGGCGAAGAAGCTCTCGCACATTACGGTGTCGTACGCGTCACTCACTCTGCCCATCGATGGCCGCACCCCCGCTTCCCGGCAGCGCCCTTCAAAGCCCAGAGACGTATATTGGGTGGATTCAATTGGTTGTCGCAACACCGGGATGGAGGGTGATGCGATGGCGGGTCGTCGACGTTCGGATCGAGTACTGCGGGATGAGCTGCGATCGCCAGGGCGACCTTCTGTAGCTTGGCAGGAGCATCGGCGACGGTTCTGGGCGTTGATCGCCGAGGGGCTCTCGAGCGAGGACGCGGCGATGAAGGTTGGAGTATCACAGCCGGTCGGATTTCGCTGGTTTCGCGTGGCCGGGGGTATGGCCCCGTCGCATCTGTCGCGTTCGTCCTGGCCAGCCTCCGGGCGTTACCTGAGCTTTGTCGAGCGGGAGGAGATCGCGCTGTTACGCGCGGAAGCTCTTGGTGTGCGGGAGGTTGCTTGCCGGCTGGGGAGAGCGCCCTAGACGATCTCGAGGGAGCTGCGGCGCAACGCGGCCACGCGCGGCGGCAACCTGGATTATCGGCGACAACCGCTCATTGGCACGCGGAACGCGCGGCGAATCGCCCGAAGGCGGCAAAACTCGCGACCAACCAAGCGCTGCGTTCCTATGTGCAGGATCGGCTTGCGGGTGCCACTCTTGCCGTTGGCGGTGCTGCTGTGGCTGGCCCAACGGTGCCTTGGAAAGGGCGACGCCGGAGCCGACGGTGGTGATTGGCATGGAGCCCACAGCAAATCGCGCAGCGGTTGCGGCTCGACTACCCGGGTGACACGACGATGCGCATCAGCCACGAGGCGATCTACCAGGCGCTTTACGTTCAAGGCCGAGGCGCGTTGAAGCGCGAGTTGACGCAGTGCCTGCGGACTGGCGGAGCGTTGCGGGTGCCGCGAGCGCACACGCGTGGCCGGGGCAAATCGTTCGTGACTTCCGAGATTCTCATCAGCGAACGTCCGGCCGAGATAGAGGATCGCGCGGTGCCGGGACACTGGGAAGGGGATCTAATCATCGGCCTCAACCGCTCGGCAATCGGCACCCTTGTCGAGCGGACGACACGCTTCACGATGCTGCTTAACCTGCCGCCGATGGAGGGACATGGGACGACACCGCGTGAGAAGAACGGGCCAGCCCTCGCGGGGCACGGTGCCGAAGCGGTACGCGACGCCATTGCTCGCACGATGTTCACGTTGCCCGAGCAGCTCCGACGTTCGCTGACCTGGGAACAGGGGGCGGAGATGAGCCAACACGCAAAGCTGAAGATTGATCCCGGCCTGGATATCTACTTGTGCAACCCACACAGCCCGTGGCAGCGCGGAACGAACGAGAACACCAATGGGTTGCTGCGACAGTACTTCCCGAAGGGTACGGACCGAAGCACGCACGGAGTGGGCGACCTTTTGGCGATGGCCGCCGCCCTCAACAGAAGGCCGCGCAAGACGCTTGGCTGGCGAACACCTGCCGAGGCACTCGACCTGGCACTACAGGCAGCGCACATAGGTGTTGCGACCACCAATTCAGCCCAAGTTGCGACCCTTGATCGCTGTGGTGGATCACGTCGTGGGGCCGCCGCTGCGCCACCGCCACGTCGAGCGCGTCCAGCACCAACTCGGTGTGCAGATGGTTGGCCATCGACCAGCCGACGATCCTGCGGCTCCATGCATCGAGAACGACGGCCAGATATAGGAACCCTGCTGCGGTCGGCACGAACGTGATGTCGGCCACCCACAACTGGTTCGGGCCGGCGGCCGAGAAGTCGCGATCGACCAGGTCAGCGGCCGGGCGTGCCTCGCGGTCACGGCGCGTGGTCTGCACGCCGGTACGGCGACGGCTGACGCCCACCAATCCGGCCTCGCGCATCAGCCGCGCGATCCGCTTGCGTCCATGCCTTTTCCCTCCTGTCCGGAGCTCGGCATGCACGCGCGGCACGCCGTAGGTCGCGCGTGAGGTGGCGTGGACCGTGCGGATCCGTTGCAGCAGCGTCGCGTGGGCTTCGGCGTGTGCCGACGGCATTCGCTTGAGCCAGGCGTAGTAGGCCGCCGTCGACACCCCGAGCACACGCGCTCTGGCCGTGATCGGGAAACTGGCCTGATGCGCGCTCATGAACGCGAAGACCCGGACGGCAGAGTGCCGGTCTCGCGCGCGAGAACCAGGCCGTCGCTTCTGAAAGGATGTCGCGCTCCTGCCGGAGCTGCCGCACCTCGCGGCGCAGCCGGACCGGCTCATCGGCATCCGCGGGCGCCGAACCCTTCTCCTCCCCGCCGCCCATCGTGGCGCCGGCGACCGCGACCCAGTTGCGGATCGACTGCGCGGTGGGCTCAAACTCGCGGGCGAGATCGTCCGGATCGCGACCGGCGCGGACCAGATCGACCATCTGCCGGGGGAACTCAGGCGCATCCGGGGCGCGGGTCTTGGGCATGGAATACACTTCCTGCGAAAGCGTGGGGGTGTCCACGAAAGCGGGTCAACTCCAACTCCAGTCGAGCGCGAACTCATAGTGCTGCAGGTGCGGCAGCAGCGCCCCGTAATTGCGGCCCGGTGCTTTGGCGCGCGGCTTGCCCACGCGAGAGATCTTTGCGCGCTTAGTGGTTATGTGTATATGTACACCATGACACATAGTCTACTGGTCGCCAGAACACGCCGGTTTGAACGCCGCGGCCCCATGGCGGACTTTCGCTGAGCGTTGGCAATGCGGGGGATAGTTAGGCTTTCCGAGGTTCATGGCAGGCAGAGAATGCGCGTTCGGGTGAAAGGTGAGAGCATGAGAGCTATTCGCATTGAGCAATATGGTGGACCGGAGGTGCTCCGGTTGCAGGATATCCCCGTGCCTATTCCCGGTGAAGGCGAAGTCCTGGTCCGGATGGCCCACGCTGGCATCAACGTGATGGACGTGGGAACGCAGAAGGGCGTGTTTGCGAGTTCGCAGACCTACCCCGTCCGCCTACCGACCACCATCGGCATGGAAGGCGCAGGGACTGTGGAGCGGATTGGAGCTGGCGTGGTCAGGTTCCAGCCGGGCGATCGCGTGGCGTACTGCCTCGTTTGGAACAGCCATGCCGACTTCGCCGTCGTGCCGGCTTGGCAGCTCGTTCATGTGCCGCCTGAGTTGCCGCTGTCAGTCGCGGCAGCTGCGACGTTCCAGGGCTTCACCGCCCACTATCTCGCAACGGACGTCGGTCGCCTCGGGTTGGGGCGGACCTGCTTGGTGCAAGCCGCGGCCGGCGGCGTCGGGCAACTTCTGGTGGGCTTCGCCTTGCGCCTTGGCGCGACCGTCTACGGCACCGTTCGCGATGCGGGCCAGAAGCAGGCTGCGCGCGACAGGGGAGTCCGGGATGTGTTTCTGTCAGGTCAAGGGGAGTTCGTTGCTCCGCTTCTGGAGGCGACCGACGGGGCTGGAGTGGACGTGGTGTTCGACTCGGTCGGCAAGCCGACGCTTCGCGAGGACTTTAAGGCGGTGCGCAAGAGGGGCCTAGTAGTCAACTTCGGGGTTTCCGGCGGGGCTGTGGACGACCTCAACCCGGCCGAGCTTGGGGAGGCCGGGTCGCTTTATCTGACGCGCCCGCGGCTGAAGGATCACTTGCCGGATGCAGAAACGATTCAGGGCCGCGCCGACGAGCTTTACGCCGGCCTCACCGATGGCACGTTGGCGCTGCCGATCGGCAAGCGCTACGCGATGGAACGGATCGCACAGGCGCATGCCGACCTGGAAGGGGGAACAGCCGGGGGCAAGCCGCTGCTCGATATTGGCGACACGTCCTAGACTAGCCAGCAATCCGCGCGCACTGCTGCTTAGGGCAGCCGCGACTTGGCACTGGAGTGCGGCCGGATGGTCGTGTTGGGCCGACCAGTTTGCATTTCGAGCGCTGGGTTGTACGCAACGCATCCATCCGTGCCGACCTCAATCGCGCCACTTTCCAAAGATCAGTGCGTCCGTCGCGAATGGCCCTGAGGACGCGGCCCGTCTCGCCTCCGGCTCCAGAGCGGTGATAGTTGGACTGTCCGGAAACCGTCGGGCGCCGAACAACACCAATCGGTCGACGCCATTGACTAGCTCGCTTTCGTATTGACTGGCGACGGAACATGCCCGCGTGCGCTCGGCCGTGACCGTTCCGCCGAAGCCAACCGCGGAGACGAGGCAACGTAGTAGGCGACAGCGGACTCGAGCGATTGCGAGTGACGGCCTTGATAGCCGTAAGGCTCATAGCCGGCCTGCCGCATGACTTCCGCGGCGTTCGTCAGCCGCTCCAGCGTGAACATGGCATAGCCGATGCCTTGGAGCGGGTTGGCGTTGCGATAGCGGTCGCCGATCTCCCCGGCCGCGACGACAGGATCCTGTTAGGATGGGTGGCTCGTCGCTGCTCCTGGACCGCTGTTGGGAAAGCACCGGCTTGGGACGTCGTCGCGCCCGTAGATGGCGTGGTCGAATAACCGCACCCAAGGCGTGACAACCGGTATTGCGGCGTTACCGACCAGCAGCGCCGCGTCGAACCGGGCGCGGTCGTCGAGGAGTCTCGCGACGGCGAGCAGGGCCGCGACAGCGTTTGCCTGCCCGTTGCCGTAGCGGTTGCACGGAGGCTCGTATGTCCCGTAGCCCTTGTTGGAGGACTCCCGGACCAAGTCGAACAGCGCGGCAGGCATTGCGTCTAACTGACGGCCCTCGTCTTCCGTCAGTGCTCCAATAGACATCAGCAAATCCTATGCTTGCACGGAGTAGACTACGCCGCGGCCGAGGCCGAGTCCGAGACCCGTCCCAGCGTCGGGGCGGATGTCCGGCCTGCCATCGTCGTCGCAATCGAAGGAGGCCACCGTCCGGTAGCGCCCGTGCGCGTCGTGGAAACCCCGCTTCGCCCAGGCGAGCAGGATGCGCCGAGCGAGTCCGGCGGCGTCGCTGGCCTCGGGTCCCTTGTTGGGCCTTCCCGCCCGAAGGAGTGTGGCATAGAGGGCTGATCTCGCCGCAACGACGGCCGCACTAGCCGGGGTGTCCTTCTGGGGCTGGAGTCCGAGATCCGAGTGAAGCGCGGCCGCAAAGCCCGGTTCCTGTTTCTCGTAGGCGAAGGCGAACAGGTAGGTCTTCACCCAACAACCCGAATAAGCCGCGTCCCAGTCGATCCGCGAAGCGAGGTCGGCCCGCACCCGATCGGCGAGGTGGGCAAACCTCTGGCCCGAGTAGCTCCCGAGGCGATTGATTTGTGCTGCGAGGCCGTTGATCTCGGCCCGGTTCGCGAAGACCCTCGGGTGATCTGGGGACCCACGGTATGCCCCCCAATCGCAGGCAAGACGGGGTGGGGCGGTGCTGGGCCGGGAATCTGAGGGAGAACGCTGCCCGATCCGGGAATTGCATCGTTGGGCACCCCATCGACGAGCCTGATGCCGGGGACATACAGCCTCCTGTCCCGGCCAGCGTCGAACGTCCCGGGGGCAAGCAGGACGAGGAAGCGATGGGCGTGGCCGGTGGCGTTACCACATACCTCGTCCACGGTCGGCTCGTCGTCGAAGTTGGCTTCCCCGTCGGCGACTTTCACTCGCTCGGGTCGTCTATCGGCGCCCCCGTCCATGTAAACGTGGATCTTGATCGGTGCGTCCACCCCCCTCTGGCAGGCCCAGCCGGAGACGTACGACTGCTCGCCATCGCGCGAAATCCCGTCGATCGCTCCAATGATAAGGCCAATAATGGGGATCGGTGTGGCTACAGCAGATGACGGCGCAACGCCCAGGCCGGCCACCACCATGGCCAGCACGATGCAAGCAGTCCTCCTCATCAAACCCGTCCCGATTACCTGACGATCGTCTTGAAGCAGGGGCCGATCAAGCCGTTCACGGACGCTAACAGCGCCAAAAGGGCCAGTGCTCGCAACCGAGGCTTGTGCTTTACTATCGCTGCGAATGAGGGAGGCTGTCCGGTTCATACCGAGACACCTGCAATGCGCAATTGCTCAGTGAACTCGCGGGTGCGCTCGCCGACCAGGGTTCCGGCTAGTTGATCACGCACTTCGGCAGGCTTGGCCCGTAGCAGCACGGTCAGGGCCGGCGCGTGGTCGGTAGTGCTGACCCTGGAATATCCGATCCGCATCCTGCGCCCCTTTTCTCGAAACCCGTCCAGGTGGTAGCGCCGCGGGACAAGGCGACAAAGAACAGGTATGACAAGGGGGTAGCGCTCCAGCGCCATCTCGTCCAGCGCCGCCGGCACCGGTTAAGAGATGCCGACCACGGCGGCGCGGCGCAGGTATTCGGCGACCGTGTAGCGGCTAACGCCGACCATGATCGCGATTGCATGCCTCTCCTGTGGCGGCATCCTTACGCTCCCTAGCGAGGACGTGACCGAGATCCTCGACTACGTGCCCGGCACGTTCCGGGTCATCCGCCATGTTTGCCCCAAGAGTCGGGCCGCTCCCGAGAGTGCGCGGCAGCTACACCACTCTGCGCTAACAGTGGCCGGAGTTTCCGGGAGCTACGTGGGGCAAGCTCACCCGTCCCGCCATGAGGCGACGGGCGGTGCTGGCGAAGCCTAGGTCGCGAAACCCCACGTCCTCGCCGAAACCTTCGCCGTCAAGCACAACTCTGACTTCAAGCGTGCCGGAAGGATGCCCGATGCGGAGTAGGTCCGAGGTGGCGCGGCCGGGCCTGAGAACGGTGCGGACCACCGAGCCCGGGACCCGGGACGCAGCGGCGAGGCAGATCGCGCCCGTTCCGGCAATGGTAGGGTGGCATTTGCCCAAGTAGAGAAGGCGCGCACGGAGGTCTGCCGGTTCGTCCGCCGGGGTAGGAGCCACAATCACAAGCATCGGCATAGCCGGCAGCCCGCCCGTCCGCCAGTTCGGCCAGAAGCCGAGCGCCTGACCAAGCCTACCGCGCACCTCCTCTACCGCCGCGACAAGGGCCGGGTTGCCCTCGATCTCTTCCGGCCGCTCATTGCCGCGCAGCCCGAGGTCGGATGCCGCGACGAAGACGCAAGGGTTGGCGACATCGCAAACCGATGCCGGGACTGCGCGACCGTCGTCCAGGACGACAGTGTCGACCGCCGCGCCCGTCGGCAGCAGCTGGCCGGTGGCGGACCCGACACTGCCCGCGTAGTCCATGAGGATCTCCGCGCCCGTGCCGGGCACGTCGGGGGATGGCGCAATTGCCGAATACCCGGGCGCGGCCGTTCGCCACCGGCACCCGGGCCACAAGGATTTTGCCCGTGTTGGTGTTGTAGATCCTGACCGTGGTCAACGGCTCGATCGCTGGCACTAAGCCCTCGTCCACGGCGAATACGCCAACGGCAGAAGAAATGTTGCCGCAGTTGCCCTCGTAGCCGACCCGGTCGGCTCCTAGCTCCACTTGCGCGAAGGTATAGTCGACGTCGGCGTCCGCCCGCGCCGACGGGTCGACGACGGCGACCTTCGAGGTATTCAGCCGCCCGCCGCCCATGCCGTCGATCTGTGCGTCGTCCGGGGTGCCCATGGCGCGCTTGAGCACGCCGTCGCGGGCGGGCCCGGGCGGCGAAAGATCATGACCGCGGAAGAACAGCGCCTTGCTGGTGCCGCCGCGCATAAACACGCAGGGGATCTCCATCTGGTCGGCCCCGGCTGCGCGCTCGTCAAATGGCATCGTGCACGATCCGCCCAGCGGTCAGCGTGTTGACGGTTTCCCCGGGTATGTCCATCAGCACGCGGCTCCGTTCGGAGGTCAAATAGGCATCGAGGTAGAGGATCGGCCGGTCGGCGCCGTCGTGCATCACGCGGACGATGCGCAGCAGCGCTGCACCCACCTCCACCTTCATGCGTCCGGCCAGCGCCGGGTCGGCGACCACGGCCGTGTACTCCTGGACCACTCGCCCAAACCGGACACCCTGACCGAGCAGCACCTCGTAAAGCGGGCTCTTCCCCAGCTTGGCCGCGGTCACCCCCTTACGAAGCCGGGCTGGTATCCACGCGTCGGTGAGCAAGACCGGAATGCCGTCCAGCTTGCGCAGGCGCACGGCGTGAATGGATTGCTCTCCGGCCTCAAGCTGCAGCAGGTGCATGGCCCTGTCGGGGGGTGACGCGTGCTCGAAGCGCAGCACCTCCACGTCCGTTTCGCGCCCCTGCTTCTTCAGTTCCTCGATCAGGCCTAGGTTGGGCGCGGGCCGGGTGATGGACACGCCTTCGCGCACAAAGGTGCCCAGGCCGTGCCGGCGCTCCACCAGTCCAAGGGTGGCCAGGTCGGAGAGCGCGCGGCGCACGGTGATGCGCGACACGCCGAAGTGCTCGCACAAATCCTCCTCCTTGGGCAGCGCCCCGCGCGGCGCGAACGCACCCCGCAGGATCTGCTCGCGCAGGACCAGAAACAGCTGGCGGTGCAGGAGGGTGCCTTTGGCGGGGGAGAACTCGGGGAGGGTGGCAGGCTCGGGCATAGTTCTCGCAGGCAGCAGTGGAGCCGCAACAGGCGACCCTACATTACCAGAAAGCGCAGAAGGCGACAGGGACACGCTCCGGCTCAAGTAGCCATGGCGGGGGCCCGTGCGGCGGGATGGGTCGGCTTCACCCGGCCACGTGTTCCCGGGAACAGCTTTTCCCGCATTGGTCCCTCGGCGTACTCGGTCTTGAACGCGCCGCGGTTCTGCAGCTCTGGCACCAGCAAGTCGCAGAAGTTCCGCAGTCCGTCGGGCTCGACGGTGCGCGTCAGGTTGAGGCCGTCTACACCCGTGTATTCCGCCCACTCAATGAGCTTATCCGCGACTGTGGCGGGCGAGCCGACAAGGAACAGGTCGCGGCCCTCGCCGAACGTCATCAGGTCACGGATGCGCAGCGGCCGAGCGGCACCGGTCGTGAGCACGTCGCCCGCGGACTGGCTAGCATTGGTTTTCTGGCCTGGGACCGGATCGTCAAGCGAGTATTTCGAAAGGTCAATGCCCATGAGCTGCGACCGGTTCGCAAGATTGCCGGCGCCGTCCGTGCACGCCTCGTACTCGCGCTGGATGTCGCGTGCCTCCGCGTCGGTGGGCGCCACGATCACGGTCGCTGGCACGAAAACCCGCACGTCGTCGTGGCTGCGCCCGTTGGCGACGCACTTTTCGCGGATTGCGCCGACCTGCTTGCGAGCGAAATCCCGGCTCCCGTAGGCGATGAACGCGCACTCGGCGTGCTTGCCCACGAAGTCCGTCCCGGCCGTGGACGCCCCGGCGGAGAAAATCACCGGGGTGCGCTGTGGCGAGGGTTCCGACAGGTGGACCGCCTGGCAGTTGAGATACTTGCCCTCGTGCGAGATCGCCCGGACGTGCCTCGGGTCGGAGAACGTCATTCTCGACCGGTCCCGGACGGCCGCGCCGTCGTCCCAGCTTTCCTCCCACAGCCGATAGGCCAGCGCCATATACTCGTCGGCCATGGCGTAGCGCTCGTCGTGCGGCGCCATGGCTTTCAGGCCGACCGCCCGGGCCGTTGCTTCCAGGACCCCAGTCACGACGTTCCAGGCCACCCGACCTTCCGTCAGGTGGTCCAGCGTGGAAAGCCGCCGCGCCAGGAGGTAAGGCGTTTCATAAGTTGTGTTGCCAGTTACGCCGAAGCTGAGGTGTTTGGTGACGGACGACATGAGCGGCACCAGCAGCATCGGATCCAGCGTGGGCGCGAAGCTGCCGGACCGAAGGAGAGCGTCTGGCCTGCCCTCGTACACGTCGGAAATACCAAGCCCGTCGGCGATGAAAATGCCGTCAAGCAGGCCGCGCTCGCAAATCCTTGCCAGATCCGTCCAGAAGCCAGGGGTGTTGTAATCAGCGCCCTTCGACCGCGGATGGGTCCACAGGCCGGCCCAGGATTGGCCGGGTGAACCACAATAGAACGCGTTGGCAAGAAGCTTCTTCATGGCGGTCCTCCCTCTTTCTTGCTTGGCCTGACAAGGCATCAGGGTTACCCGAAAAACCAAAGTCGGCATGTGTATATAATCACTAGACAGACTGGGCAGGAGTGTGTCAACCCATGCGCCAGTGCGGGAATGCCGAGGCAATCGGCAAACGGAAGGGAGCCATGGACACCAACGTTCGCCAGCTGTTGCTGACCGAGGGTGCGACGCAGACGGTCCGCCTGGCCAACTTTACCCTTGGCCAAGTGCACCTGAAGGACGCGCGCGTGCTGCGCAGCCGCAAGCCGTGGAGCCTCGGCACGCCGGAGTGGCCGATGTCGCGGGCAGCGGTGGAGGACAAGTTCCTCGCCAACGCCACCCGGGTGATCACCCCGGCTGCCGCGGAGCACCTAATCGGCCGCGTGATGACGATGGAGCAGGCCGACACGCTGGAGGAAATCATGACGCTTTCTACACGGACGGCCGCATCGGGGGGGCGGTCATGAGCAACGCAACCCTGACCCGCCGAGCCACGCTGGCGACGGTTGCCGCCGCCCCTCTGGCAGTTCACCGCCCTGCTCGGGGTCAAACGCCGCAGGCGCTGAAGTTGGGTGTGTTGTCGGACTTCTCCGGACCGTTCTCGTCCTGGGGTGGCAAAGGGTCGGTCGTGGCGACAGAGATGGCAGTCGAGGAGTTCAAGGCCGCGCAGCCCGGCTTCCCTTACAAGGGGAGAGGCGAAGGGCGAGTGGGACCTGTACAATGTCCTGCGCCGCATACCCGCGGTGGAGGCCTTCCGCCCCGCGTCCAAGGCTTGCCTACTCACCAAGTGAAGGGTCAGCTTTGAATGGCGCCGACATTCCGCCGTCGGTTTGTTGATGTTGCACACGGCCAGATGCACGTGCGCACGAGCGGCTCACCAGGCCTTCCGGCGCTCGTGATGTGCCACGCCGCGCCGCACACAAGCTTCTACATGCTGTCACTCGCCGCGCATTTCGTAGGCAAGCGTCACGTGGTGCTGATCGACACGGCCGGTACGGGCGATTCCGACCCTTTACCTGGTGACGACATCACAGTCGCGGATCTCGCGGTGGCGCACTGGCAGACGATCGAGGCGCTCGGACTCGAGCCCGTCGACCTCTACGGCGCGCACACCGGCGCCTCGATCTGCGTCGAACTGTCGATCGCGCACGGCGACCGCATCCGCCGTGTCATCATGGACGGCTTATCCGTGTTCACGCCAAACGAGCGCAGCAACCTGCTCGATAACGTCCATGCTCCGGTCATCACGCCGGACGTGCACGGAACCCAGCTGATGAAAGCCTGGTCGATGACGCGCGACTCGTGGCTGTTCTGGCCATGGTGGGACAGCCGGCTCGCGGCGCGGCGCCCGCTCGACCTGCCCTCCCCCGACTACCTCCACGACGAGACGGTCGAGTTCCTCAAGGGATGCCGAACCTACCATCGCAACTACAACGCAGGCATCCGTTACTCTAAGCAGGAACGCCTCCCGCTGGTGCGCAACACGGTCCTGCTCACCGCCGCGCCGAGCGACACGTTCCACGATCAGCTCGAGCGGGGCGTGCAAATGATCCCCGGCGCAGTCGCGGCCGTCACGCCGGAGCGTGCCGGAGACGGCGGGTCGGAAGCGGCGGCGATCATGCTGGACTTCCTGGATGCCCGGACATGACGCCTCAGGCAATGAGCGCATGTCGGGAAAGGACCCCCGAATGAACGCGAAGGAGTTCTACGCCTACCCACTCCTGCTCAAGCAACTCCTGCGCAACGCACTGTTGCAGTGGCCCGGGCAGGAGATCGTCTACCGCGACCTGCGGCGCAGGACCTACGCCGAGTTCGGCGCCCGCGTCAGCCGGCTCGCGCACGCGCTGAACACCCAGCTCGGCGTCCGGCCCGGCGATACGGTGGGCGTCATGGACTGGGACAGCGACCTCTTCCTCGAAGCGTTCTTCGCCGTGCCGATGATGGGCGCCGTGCTGCAAACGATCAACGTCCGGCTCTCGCCCGAACACTTAGCCTACACGATTAATCACGCGGGCGCGTCCGTGATCCTGATCAACGACGACTTCGCCCCCCTACTGGACGCGATCACACCCCACCTGGCGGGCACGCGCCGGTTCGTCGTCCTACGCGACCGACCCGGCATGGGCGCTACCTTGCCGTTCGAGGCGGAGTACGAGGAGCTGCTCGCGACCGGCCGGGACGACTACGACTTCCCCGATTTCGACGAGAACACCCAGGCCACGGCGTTCTACACCAGCGGCACGACCGGTCTACCCAAAGGCGTCAGCTTCACGCACCGCGGGATTGTGCTGCACACTATGTCGCTGTTGACCCGGCTGGGCCTGGCCCCGCGCCAGGGGCGGTTCGACCGGTCCAGCGTCTACATGCCGATGACGCCCATGTTCCATGTCCACGCCTGGGGGTTCCCGTGGGCGGCCACGACGGCCGGGGTCAAGCAGGTCTATCCCGGCCGCTACGAGCCGGCCACGCTGCTCCGGCTGATCGCAACGGAGGGCGTGACCTTCACGCATTGTGTGCCCACGATCCTGCAGATGCTGCTGGGTGCGCCGGAGGCAGAGGCGACCGACCTGTCGCGGCTGGCCATGGCGGTCGGCGGCTCCGACCTGCCGGCCAGCCTGGCCCGGCGGGCGCTGGCGCGCGGCATCGACGTGTTCGGCGGGTTCGGCATGTCCGAGACCGGCCCCGTGCTGACCATGTCGCAGCTTGGCCAGGCGGAACTGCAAGCCGACGCAGACCGGCAGGTGGAAGTACGAACTCGCATCGGCTTCGCGGGCCCCCTGGTCGAGATACGCGTGGTCGACCCTGCCATGCGCGACGTGCCGCATGACGGCAGCACGGCCGGCGAGATAGTGGTGCGCGCACCCTGGCTGACGCCGGGCTACCGCGGCGACGAGGCAGCCTCCGAGGCGCTATGGGCCGGTGGCTATCTCCACACCGGCGACCTTGCGACGATGGACCCCGTCGGCCGGATCTGCGTGACGGATCGAATCAAGGACGTGGTGAAGACCGGCGGCGAGTGGGTTTCGTCCGTGCTACTGGAGAGCCTGATCTCGCAGGCCGAGGACGTGCACGAGGTGGCGGTGATCGGCGTGGCAGACGCGAAGTGGGGCGAGCGCCCACTTGCCGTCGTGGTCCCGCAGTCCGGCGCCACCATCGACACGGCGACGCTCCGCGGCTACCTCCAGGGGTTCGTGGAGCGCGGCGCGATTTCCCGCATCGCCGTCCCCGACCGCGTCGTGATAGTGGACGGTCTGCCGCGGACCAGCGTGGGAAAGATCGACAAGAAGCGGCTTCGGGCAACATTCAGCGTCCCGGCAGCTTCCTGACACCCGAAGGAGAGGGCAATGGAGTTCGAGTTTTCCCCCAAGGTGGAAGCCTGGCGCGAACGGGTGCAGCGCTTCATGGACGAGCAAATCCACCCCGAGGAGGCGGCCCACGACGACGAACTCGCTCGGGCGGCAGACCGGTGGCAGCCTTCGCCGGTCGTGGAGCGGCTGAAGGCGGCGGCAAAGGCGGCCGGGCTGTGGAACCTGTTCCTGGCGCATAGCGACCGCGGCGCCGGGCTCACCAACCTTGAATATGCACCGCTCGCCGAGATCATGGGCCGTGTTCACTGGGCGAGTGAAGTGTTCAACTGCTCCGCCCCGGATACCGGCAACATGGAAACGCTGGAGCTGTACGGCACGGACGAGCAGAAGCGGCGCTGGCTGGACCCACTGCTGCGGGGCGAGATCCGCTCCGCCTTCTGCATGACGGAGCCGGCCGTCGCGTCATCGGACGCGACCAACATCGAGACGCGGATCGAACGGACCAGGAGCCACAGCGGCGGCGAGTACGTCGTCAACGGCCGCAAATGGTGGTCGTCCGGCGCGAGCGACCCCCGTTGCGCAATCCTGATCGTGATGGGCAAGACCGACTCCGCCAACCCGGACAAATACCGCCAGCAGTCCATGATCCTGGTGCCCCGCGACACGCCCGGCGTCACCGTCTGCCGCGCGCTGCCAGTGTTCGGCTACGACGACGCGCCGCACGGGCACGCGGAGATCACCTTCAAGGACGTGCGCGTGCCCGCCGCCAACATCCTGCTCGGCGAGGGGCGCGGGTTCGAGATCGCACAAGGCCGCCTCGGTCCCGGGCGTATTCATCACTGCATGCGCTCCATCGGTCAGGCCGAGCGCGCGCTGGAGGCGATGTGCCGCCGTT
Organism: Acetobacteraceae bacterium; assembly: GCA_965276785.1. Taxonomy (GTDB): domain Bacteria; phylum Pseudomonadota; class Alphaproteobacteria; order Acetobacterales; family Acetobacteraceae; genus LMUY01. The sequence goes on along the minus strand of OZ255629.1, from coordinate 2,710,583 downwards.
CGCTGGAGCGGCATCCGTTCGGCAAGCCCCTGGCAGAGCAGGGCGTCACGGCGGAGCGCATCGCCAACGCCCGGATTGCCATCGACGCGTGCCGGCTCCAAGTGCTGCATGCCGCGTGGAAGATGGACACCGTCGGCAACAAGGAGGCAAGGCGCGAGATCGCCGCCATCAAGGTCGCGATCCCCAACATGCTGTGCCAAGTGGTGGACTGGGCGATCCAGGCGCATGGTGCAGGCGGTGTATCGGACGACTTCGGCCTCGGCCGGATGTACGCGGGCGCCCGGACCATGCGCCTGGTGGACGGCCCCGACGAGGTGCACCGCCAACAGCTCGCCCGGCTGGAGCTGAGCAAATACCGGCCGGCCCGGCCGAACCGTGCGGCGGCCGAATGATGCCCGGTTCGCTGTTCGATCTGTCCGGCAAGGTCGCGTTGATCACCGGCAGCAGCAAGGGCATCGGCCGCGCCATCGCCGCCCGCATGGCCGAGCACGGCGCCAAGGTGGTCATCTCCTCCCGCAAGGCGGACGCTTGTGAGGCGGTGGCCGCGGACATACGCGGCGCGGGCGGCGATGCGTTCGTCCGCCCGGCCAACATCGGCCGCAAGGAGGAGCTCCGGGGCCTGGTGGACGACACGCTCGCCCACTGGGGCGGGGTGGACATCCTGGTGTGCAACGCCGCGGTGAACCCCTACTACGGCCCATCCATCGACTGCCCGGACGAGGCGTTCGATCGCATCATGGGCAGTAACATTCGCTCCAACTTTTGGCTGTGCAACATGGTGCTACCGCAGATGGCCTGGCGCGGCGGGGGCGCCATCATCGTCATCAGTTCCATCGCCGGGCTGCGCGGTACGCCCGTGATCGGCGCCTACGGCATCAGCAAGGCGGCCGACGCCGCCCTGGTGCGCAACCTGGCCGTGGAATGGGGCGCCCGGAATGTCCGCGCCAACTGCATCGCGCCCGGCCTGGTCCGGACTGACTTCGCCCGCACGCTGTGGGAGGATCCGGAGGTGCTGCGAAAGCGAACAAAGGACAGCCCGTTGCCCCGCATCGGCGAGCCCGACGAGATCGCGGGCGCCGCTGTGTTCCTGGCCAGCCCGGCCGGCTCCTTCACCACCGGGCAGACGTTCGTGATCGACGGCGGGGTGACGATCGCCGGTGGCGCGCTGGAATGAGCGCCGCGGTCGATGCGCCCGGAGCCGCCCGGCTGGTGGCGCCACTGCCGGCGCACCGGCTGGACGAGGCGCGCTTGGCCCGCTTCCTGACCGGCGCGCTGCCGGGCTTCGCCGGGCCGGTCGTCGTAAGGCAGTTCCAGGGCGGGCAGTCCAATCCGACCTATCACCTCCGGACACCGGGTGCGGACTACGTGCTGCGCAAGAAGCCGCCGGGCATCCTGCTGCCCTCCGCCCACGCGGTGGAGCGCGAACACCGCGTCCAGGCTGCGCTGGCTGGCAGCGACGTGCCTGTGCCGGCGATGCGCCTTTTGTGCGAGGATGCGAGCGTGATCGGGACCGCATTCTACGTCATGGATCACGTGCCCGGCCGCGTGTTCGCCGACCGCACCCTCCCGGATGTCAGCCCCGGCGACCGTGCCGCCATGTACGACGACGCCGGCCGCGTGATGGCGGCGCTGCACGGGGTGGACTGGCGCGCCGCCGGGCTGGACGGCTTCGGCCGGCCCGACAGCTACGTTCCGCGCCAGATCGACCGCTGGAGCCGGCAGTACAGGGCATCGGGCGTGGGCGACGTGCCGGAGATGGAGTGGCTGATCGAATGGCTGCTTGCCCGTCTCCCCGCGGACGAGATCGCGGTCGCCCACGGCGACTACCGTTTGGGCAACCTGGTCTTTCACCCGACCCAGCCCCATGTCGTCGCCGTTCTGGACTGGGAGCTTTCCACGCTGGGCCATCCGCTGGCCGACCTCGCCCACGCCTGCATCCCGTGGCGGCTTCCGCCGGAGCTGGACGGGCTGGCGGGCGTGGGCGTCCCAGGCCTGCCGTCCGAGGCGGACTTCGTCGCCGCCTATTGGCGCCAGGCCGGCCGGCCCAGTACGCCAGAACTGGACTTTTTCCTCGTCTTCGCGCTGTTCCGCTGGGCGGCGATCGCGGCAGGAGTGTACCGCCGGGCGCTGGACGGCAACGCTGCGGACGCCGGCGCCCTGGCCATCGGCGTCCAATTCCGCGCGGTGGCCGCAATCGCCGCCGAGCTGGCGTCCGGGACGTGATGCCCCCTCAGGCAATCTCGCGGGCGGGTGGCTCCATGAAGCCGGTACGCACCTCGTCCCATTCGGCCATTCCGAAGCGGGCGAAGGTTTGCGCCACCGTCACGCCGCCCGGGGGCGCGGGCGCGCGGCCGGTGTGCGATAACTCGGCCAGCGCGGCGTCGAACGCGTGCATTGCGGCCATGGGCAGCAGTGCGGGCAGGATCGTGAGCCGGTAACCCATCGCCTGTGCGTCCGCCATACTCACGGCTGGCGTCTTCCCGCCGGCCACCATGTTCAGCAGGCACGGCCCGTGCACCCGCCGGGGGATTGCCGCCACCTCCTCCAGCGTTTGCGCCGCCTCCACGAACGCCATGTCGGCTCCCGCCGTCAGCGCCGCGTTCGCCCTGACCACCGCGTCGTCCAGCCCCGTCACCGCCCGCGCATCGGTGCGGGCGATGACCATGAAGTCCGGCGAGCGGCGGGCAGCGACGGCCGCACGTACCTTGGCCAGGAACTCGTCCAGCAACACCAGCTCCTTGCCGTCCAAATGGCCGCATCGCTTGGGCGACACTTGGTCCTCCAGGTGGATCGCCGCCACGCCGCGCCCCTCAAACTCCCGCACCGCGCGGGTCACGTTCAATTCGTTGCCGTAGCCGGTGTCGGCGTCCGCGATGAGGGGAACGGACACGGAGCGGGCCAGCACGGCCGCGTTGTCCACCATCTCGGACATGCCCAGCAGTCCGTAATCCGGCAACCCCCGCGCCATGGATGTGCCACCACCGGTCATGTAGACGGCCGGAAAGCCGGCCTGTTCGATCGTGCGTGCCCCGATGCCGTCATAAGCGCCGGGCGCCACCACCATGTCGGGCCCGGCGAGCAGCCGCCGGAGCTGTAAGGACATCGTCATGAGACCTCCTGCGTGTGCCCACCAAGGCTGACATTGGCAGACCAGTTAACTAGTGCTTATATACACAGTATGTCTGGGTTGGCAACGCGTTCACGTAGCCACGCGGACAGGACCTGTAAGGGAGAGCGATACGGTGGGCATGACCCTCGTGCAGAAGATCATCTCCGATCATCTCGGCGGTCAGACGGTGCAGCCCGGCGATGTCGTGATGCTGCCCTGCGACGTGGTGCTCGGCAACGACGCCTCGACCAATGGCTGCATCAGCGTGCTGCGCGATATGGGAGTCGAGCGCGTCTTCGACCGTTCGAAGATCGTGACGGTCGCCGACCACTTTGCGCCGGCCAAGGACGTGCAGTCGGCAATCCTGCTGCAAACCATGGCGCGATGGGCGAAGGCGCAGGGGGTGGCGTTCTACGCGCAGGGCCGCGGCGGCATCGAGCACACGGTGTTGATCGAGGAAGGCTGGGTGGTTCCCGGAGCGGTCATTCCAGGCGGCGACTCCCACACCTGCACCTATGGCGCGCTGGGCGCTTTCGGCACCGGCGTGGGCCTCACGGACCTCGCCTGCTGCATGGCAATCGGCGCCTTCTGGCAGGCCGTGCCCGACACCGTCCGGGTGACGTTCAGCGGGACCAAGCAGCCCTTCGTATCCGGCAAGGACCTAATCCTCGCGGTGCTTCGACAGACCGGCGTCGCCGGCGCAACCGGCTGCGTGCTGGAGTTCACCGGGCCCGGTGCCGCGGCCCTGTCGATCGACGAGCGCATGGCGGTCAGCAACATGGCGGTCGAGGCCGGGGCGGAGACCGGGTTCTTCCCGGCCGACGCGACCACACGCGCTTACCTGGAGGGCCGCACTGACAAGCCATGGACGCCGCAACGCTCGGATCCGGACGCTCACTTCGTGCGTGAGTTGCACATCGACCTCGACGCGCTCAATCCCCTGGTCGCCCTGCCGCACCTGCCGGGGAACGTAAGCGAAGTGCGGGACGCGGCGGGGCGGCGGGTGGACCAAGTCTATATCGGCAACTGCGCCAACGGCACCATGACCGACCTGCGGCAGACGGCAGAGATGTTGCGCGGCCGCACCGTGCATGAGGGCACTAGGATGATGATCGTCCCGGCCAGCCGCCGGGTCTACAAACAGGCGCTGGACGAGGGTTTGTTCGACATCTTCATCGCCGCCGGAGCGATGGTGTCGACGCCGACCTGCGGCGCGTGTTTCGGCGGTCATAATGGCGTGCTGGCGCCCGGCGAGCGGGCGGTCACCACCACCAACCGCAACTTCCGCGGCCGTATGGGCTCGCCCGAGGCGGAGGTCTATCTGGCCAACGCCTACACCGCCGCGGCAGCCGCCATCGCTGGCGAGATCATCGATCCGCGCGAGATGGCCGACGTGCCGGAGGCGGTGGAATGACCATCAAAGCCAAGGCGGTCATCATCGACGAGGATGACGTCGATACGGACGTGCTCTATCCAGGCAAGTTCCTGAGCATTATCGACCCGCAGCAGGCGCGCGCGCACTTGTTTGAGGGGCTTGACCCATCGTTGCGGGATCTGCTCAAGCAAGGGCCGACGGTGCTGTTCGTGGGCGATAATTTCGGCTGCGGCTCGTCGCGCGAGCAGCCCACGATGGCGATGAAAGCGTCGGGCGTGCAATGCTTGGTCGGCAGAAGCTTCGCCCGCATTTTCGGCCGCAACGCGGTCAACAGCGGCATGCCGGCCCTCGTCAACCCGCAGGCAGTGGCTGCCGCGAAGCAGGGTGCGGACGTTGAGGTGGATCTGGCAAGCGGCGTCGTGCGGATCGACGGGACCGATTACCCGTCAGAGGCGATACCGCCTTTGCCGCAAGCGATTATCACGGCCGGCGGCCTGGTTCCGTGGGTACGGGCACGGCGCGCTGATCTCGCATCGGCCGCATTGAACGAGGAGAATGGGCGATGAACGACCAAGCTGTTGCCGAACCAGCCCGGCTGGCCAGCAATGTCATAACCGAGCCGAACGGAGTTGCTGCGGCGAGCGTTGGTGCGACCAAACAGCTTGCGCAATTCGTGGTCGCCACAACGCTGGAGGACCTGCCCCCACCGGCCGTGCCGCGCCTGCGCGACCTGTTCCTTGACTGGCTAGGCAACGCTGCTTTCGCTGCGGCCCACGCCGAGAACAGCCCTTCTCTGTACGCGGGCGTCACGCGGCTCGATCCCAATGAGGGGCCGGCGACCGCGGTCGGCGTCGGCCGGGGGTTCAGTTGGCCGTACGCTGCGTTGCTGAATGGCGCGCACGCCCACTCGCTGGATTTCGACGACACCAACGCGGTCCAGACCGGGCATCCCGGAGCGCCCGTGATCGCGGCGGCGCTCGCGGACGCCGAACGGCTTGGGGTTAGTGGGCGGGCCTTCTTCGAGGCGCTGGCAGTGGGTTACGAGGTCGCTTGCCGGGTCGGGGCGGCGCAGGGCCAGGATGGCTACAACCGCGGCTTCCATATCACATCCACCGCGGGAATCTTTGGCGCCGTCGCCGCGATTGCCAAGTTGCGCGCCTTCGACTGCGCGACGCTCGAGCACGCCTGGGGCCTGGCACTCAGCAAGGCGGCGGGCACGATGCAGTATCTCGCGAACGGCGCCTGGAACAAGCGCCTGCATCCCGGCTTTGCCGCGCATGACGCCCTGTTATGCGCCGCGCTGGCAGAGGCCGGCGTGATCGGCGCGTCGTCCGCCTTTGAGGGACAATACGGCTTCCTCGTCAGCTACACCGGGGCGCCGAATGCCGACGCGCTGACCCGGCGGCTCGGGGAGGAGTGGGTGCTGCTGCAAACTGCGGTCAAGCCCTATCCGTCGTGCCGGTTGACCCACGGCGCGATAGACGCGGCGTTGGCGCTGCGCAGTTCGGTTCCCGCGGCGGAGCGCGGCGGGGTCTCAATGCGCATCAAGATTTCGCCGATCGCGATGCAGATTGTCGGCGGAGACCTGCCGAACAAACGGGCGCCGGAGAACTCCGTCGACGCTCAGTTCAGCGTCTACTTCCAGACCGCGGCCGCTTGGTTGGACGGACAGGTCGATTGGTCGACCTACGACCGGCTCGACGCTCCCGATCGGGCGGCATTGATCAAGCGCATCGCGTTAGAGGTTACCACCGACTTGCCGGCCCTCGGCGCGATCCTCACCGTCGAGGCTGGCGGCCAGGCGTTCACGTCGACAGTCGAGTATCCGCTGGGAGAGCCGCAGAACTGGATCGGCGATGATGGGCTACGGCGGAAATTCATGTTGCTGGCCGGCCGGACCTACGGCGAGGCGCACGCGGCGCGGATTGCAGACTGCGTGCAGGCACTGGGCCCGGACGGATCAGTCGGCAGCCTGATCGCACTGCTGCGACGGGCACCGACCTCGTGAGCCAAGCGCGCGCGATCTCCGACGCCGCCTCGGAGCAGGCAACGATCCGTTGCGTGATCATGCGCGGTGGGACCAGCAAGGGCCTATACTTTCACGCCCCCGACCTGCCCGGCCCAGGGCCTCGGCGGGACAAACTGCTGCAGCGTTTGATGGGGTCGCCGGATGTGTTGCAGATCGACGGCCTGGGGGGATCGCGGCCGATCACGTCGAAGGTCGCCATCATCGCACGCTCGCAGCGGGACGATGCCGATGTCGACTACACCTTCGCGCAGGTCGAGATCGAGAGCGAGGGCGTGGTCTATAGCGGCAATTGCGGCAACATCTCAGCCGGCGTGGGTCCGTTCGCGGTCGATGAGGGCCTGGTCACCGTGACGGATGGGCATACGCGCGTCCGCATCCACAACACCAATACCGGAAAGCTGATCATCGCCGACGTGCCGGTGCGCAACGGCAAGGCGAGGGTCGAAGGTGACTTCGTCGTGCCCGGCGTTCCCGGCTCCGGCGCCGAAATCGCCATGAACTGGGCTGATACGGTGGGAGCAGTGACTGGGCACCTGCTGCCGACCGGCAATCCGGTCGACCGGGTCACGCTCGAAAGCGGCCCGGTCATCGATGTCACTCTATGCGATGCGGCGAACCCCTGCGCCTGGGTATACGCCGCCGATTTCGGCGTGGACGGCAGCGAGCTGGCCCAGGAGATCAACCGAGACCAGCGGCTGATCGGACTGGTCCGCGAGGTGCGGGGCAAGGCCGCGGTGCGACTTGGCTTCTGCGCCGACTGGCGGCGTGTGGACGAGGACTCGCCCGGATTGCCGATGGTGGGCTTGGTCGCGCCAGCCAAGGACTACGTAACCCTGAGCGGTGGCCTGGCGGCCGCGGCGGATATGGACCTGCGGGTTCGCCTCATGTTCATGAACCGCTTGCACGAGTCGGTCGCTGGGACCGGCTCGATCTGCCTGGCGGCGGCGTCGCGTGTGCCGGGCTCCGTCGTCCATGCCGTAGCCAGCGCCGGTTCGAACGACATGTTGCGGATCGGGCATCCGTCCGGCATCACCCCGACGCAGGTGCAGGCCCGCCCGACCAATACGCCGTCATCCGTGACGTTCGAAAACCTGGGTTTCAGCCGGACTGCGCGGCGGTTGGTGGATTGCACGGCCTATTATCCGCGAAGCACGCTGGACGACTTGGAGCAGTGAGTGGCCCGGCGGTCATGTCGAGCGCCTTTAAAGAATAACAACGAACGCGCTCGCCAAACAGGCGGCGCAGGGGGAAACTATGGGAGAAAGCAGGCGGACCGGCACCGCACCACGGCACCGGTATATCCTCGGCCTGCTGTTTGCCGGATACTTGCTGAGCTTCGCTGACCGGATCGTCTTCGGGCTCGTGCTGAAGCCAATCAAGGTCTCGCTTGACCTCTCGGACTCGCAGGCTGGCCTGCTTGCCGGCGCGGCTTTTGCAGTCTCCTATGCGATATTCGCTCCATTGGGCGGGTATCTCATCGACCGCCACAAGCGGCGCGCGATTTTCGCCTTCGCCGTCGCTTTTTGGAGCGCCGCGACCTTCTCCTGCGGCCTTGCCGGCTCGTTCGTTGCCATGGGCCTATCACGCGCGGCGGTCGGAGCGGGCGAGTCGTTGCTGCACCCGCTGGCCGTATCGCTGTTTGGCGACACCGTGCCGAGTGCGTCGCGGGCCAAGGCCTTTGCCATCTACTTCGCCGCCGGCACGTTCGGCACCGTCGGCGTGCTCCTGCTCGGCGGCGCGCTGTTCCAGATGCTCAGCGCTATACCCGGACTTTCCCTTCCGCTGGTGGGAGGGGTCCAGCCTTGGCAAGTCCTGTTCATGGCCTTGGCGATCCCAGGGCTGCTGCTGACCCTGGTCGTGCTGGCCACGATGAAAGAGCCCGCCCGGCACCGGCCGGCCCACGCCGACGCCGCAGACCAGACCTCTATAGTGGCTTTCCTGCGTGCCAACCCCGGTCTTGGCGTCGCGTTCTTCATCGGATACCCCTTGCTTCAAATGGCGGGCTATTCGCTCCTCAGCTGGGTTTTCGTCTTTTTCGACCGGGTCCATGCCTGGCCCGCCGGCAAATCAGGTATCGTTTTCGCATCGACAGGCGGCCTGACGTTCATCGCTGGTTGTCTCTTGAGCGGCCAATTCATCGCCCTCATCCAAAAACGTGGCTACTCGGATGCTTCGCTGCGCGCCTGCATCATCGGCGGCGTGGCTTTCTCTACCTTCGCGGCGGCGGCGCTGCTCATGCCCACGCCTACTCTCTCGATGGCCTGCCTGACGGTCGCATTCTTGTTCGGTAACCTACCCACGGTCGCCGGTTACAGCGCGGTTAGCGAAGTAGTGCCGCCACCGATCAGGGCTGGCCTCGCCGGCCTCAATACGCTGTCGATCGGGTTGATCACGAACTCGCTCGGCCCGTTGCTGGTCGGCCTTTTCTCTGACCACCTCTACCCCACTCCGGACGGCATCCGCTGGTCGCTGCTGACGATGACGGCGATCTCGGTCATCGGCGGGACCGCTGCCGTCACTGTGGGGTTATCATCATTCCGGCGGCAGATCAGCGAGGGCGTCGAGACAGAGTCGCCCGGCGAAGTTATTGCGAGACCCACCTACTCGGCTGCTCAGCTGCTCAGCAGGTAGATTAGGGCGCAAACGCGGCTGCCGCTGCACGAGCAGCAAGGGGAAGTCCATGGTGACCGGGCTAGCTGAAGCCAATCCCGGGCCCGCGGCGTCTATGGCCTAGAGATCAGACGGCGCCTTCAATCCGTTGGTTTATAACTAGGCGTCGGACATCATTCAGGAGACTAAAGACATGAAAGAAAAGATGCCCGGATCTCATCATCGAGTCGAGGTGAACGGCATTCGAATTCATTACACAGTGGCGGGCTCTGGCGAGCCTGTGGTCCTGCTACATGGCTTTCCGATGACGTCCTACTACCGGCGAAGGTGATCCCAGCGCTCGCAAAAAAGTTCACCGTTGTGGCCCCTGATCTCAGGGGGTGCGGCGATTCCGACCGGCCGTCCAGCGGTTACGACAAGCGGACCGTGGCGGAGGACGTGCACTGCCTCGTTCAGCATTTCGGCCTCGCGCCGATTAATCTCGTTAGTCACGACGTAGGCATGATGGTTGCCTACCCCTATGCCAGCCTCTACCCGGCAGAGGTGCGGCGGCTTGTGTTGACCGAAGCCGCGCTTGCCGGTCTGGGCCTTTAGGACCTCGTCGACAGCGCCAAGAACCCCAGGATGTTTCACCTACCCTTGTTCGAAGCGCCCAACGGGCTAGCAGAGGCGCTCATCACCGGCCGCGAGAAGCTTTTCGTCGCTCACATGACGCGGCAGCAAGCCTACGATTCGACCGCCTTGGAGGAGTACGCGCTCGACGAGTACGCCAGGCAGCTCGCGGCACCTGGGGCGCTGCACGGCGGGATCGAATACTTTCGCGCCCATACGGTCGACGCCTTGCACAACCTCGAGTCCGCTAAGACGAAGCTGCCAATGCCAGTCCTGACCATGGGCGGCGCAGCTAGCCTCGGGGCGCATCCGGGGCTGGAGGTTTGGCCTCCCGCCGAGCGCCTTCGTAGCGTCATGATCGACGAGTGCGGCTACTACCTCGCCGAGGAACGACCAGATCGGTTCACCGAGGATCTGCTCGCGTTCTTTGCGGAGCCAGTCTGAAATCGGGCCGCTCGGCCGAGACGATAGCGCGCCCATGCAGCGCGATCCGTCCGCCCAATATCGCCCACCGCTCCAGGATGCCATTGACGCAACTAGAGCCCAACTCAGGAACGGGATTGGCGCTTTAATGAAGGCCCGGATCGGCGAGGCGGCAACGGCGGCACTGACAGCGCGCGGGCTCTTCATCAAGCAGCGGGACCCATGGAGCATCAGGGTCGAAAGAAGGCACGGCATCACCATCGAACATGCGACCGGCGTGATGACCGGTGCTGCCGATCCTCGACGAGACGGTGTGCACATCGCGCCACCGATCGCAATTTGGATCGTGGAAAAGGTCAAACCTGTCGCCGATCGTGATTTGGCGCAGCAACAATGATCGGCAAGCCGCAGAGTGCCTATCGTCTCTCCGCCTCACTGAACTCGTTGGAAGATGCCTTCCTGGTTCTTGATCCCGAAAGCTTTCGACGCGCGGCGGAAGCCCTTGGTGTTCGACCGTCGGTAATCAGCCGTCGCATTCGCACCTTCGAAGACAGGATAGGTGTCAGTCTGTTCCAGCGCCAAAATCATGGCTTCGAACCCACGCTTGCCGGTCGGCGCATTCTGAGTCGTGGCCGAATCATCCTTGCTGACGTGGAGTCCTTAATTCAAACGGCGACGTTAAGAGGCTCTGGTACTGAGGGTCAGCTTTGTATAGGGGTTGTAGCATCATTTGCCGGCGGAACCGCCCTCGAACTCCTAAGAGTATTCCTAGCTGATTACCCACATGTTGAGCTTCACGTCGTTGAGGGTTCGCCCAGCGATCACCTTTCAAGGACGCGTGCTCTTCAAATGGATGCCATTCTGAATATAGGTAGTGCGCCTATACCAGGATTTGACGTTCAATGGCTCTTGTCAGAGCCGAGTCACTTTGCCTTACCCCGCAGTCACGCTGCGGCTTCGCTTGAGTCAGTTCAGTGGGAGCAACTTGCAGATGAGCGTTTCATTGTCTCGAAGATGGATCCAGGTCCGGTGATACAGGACTTTGTCGTCCAGCATCTTGCCAAACTCGGCCGGCGGCCGATGATCGAGCCCCGGTGCGTTTCGCGCGAAGGCTTGTTCGCGTTGGTTGGGTTTGGCGTCGGAATAAGCCTTGTCGGTTCCGCTGAAGCCGAAGTGGTATATCCTCAGGTCGTATTTCGCCCGCTAGCACACGAAATGCTTCCTTTCAGTTTGTTTGGATGTCAAACAATGACAATCCCGCCCTCATACCGGTCCGCGCTGGCGTTGACTCGGGTGTGATTTGGCGCGGCTCGGGCGGCTCTGATTCGGTTATGGCCTAACCTATTGGGTGGGCTGGTGATGAACGGCATACGTCTGGTGATCCGCGATGACCTGCCTGCGGCGGAGTTGCGCAAGCGCTCGCGACGGGAGCCGGATCGCACTGCGGCCGCGCGCATGATGGCGATTGCCAACGCCTTGGAAGGCATGACGCTGCCGAAGCGGCGCGACTGGCTGGCATGGAGCGGCAGGCGTTGCTCGACGCCGTGGTGCGTTACAACGCTGAGGGCTTGGATGGACTGCACGATCGCCCCCGACCCGGCGCTAAGCCTCGCTTGGACGGCCAGCAAATGGCGCAACTGCGCCAGATCGTGCTCGACGGCCCAGACATCGAGAAGACGGGCTTGTCGGCCTGGACGCTGGCCGATCTCTGCGCCGAGATTAAGCAGCGTTGGGGCGTTGGCTACCACGCGGGGCACATGTCCAAGCTGGTGCGAAAGCTTGGCTTGTCGCGGCAGAAAGCCCGGCCGTCGCACCCCAAGGCCGATGCGCAGGCACAGGAGGCTTGGGCAAAAGGGGGCTTCAGAGCGAACTGGACCGCATCGCGCAGGCGCACCCCGGTCGTCGCCTGACGCTTTGGTTCCAAGACCAAGCCAGGTTTGGGCAAAAGGCCGCACCTGCCACCGATGGTTCACCCGCGGCCAGCGACCACCGGGCTTATGCGACCAACGCTATACCTGGACCCACCTGTTCGCGGCCGTGCAGCCAAAGACCGGCGCCGCATTCGCCCTGGTGTTGCCGGAGCTGAACACCGTCGCGATGCAGTTGTTCCTGGACCAGTTCGCCGCTACCGTCCCGTCCAGCGAACACGCTGTGATGGTTGCGGACCAAGCTGGTTGGCACATCACCGACGACCTTAAGGTGCCGCTCAACATATCCCTGGTGCTGCTGCCATCCTATAGCCCCGAACTCAATCCGGTCGAGCGGGTCTGGCTGTATTTGCGCGAACGATACCTCAGCCACAGGCTGCTCAACACCTATGACGACATCGTCGACGCACTCTGCACCGCTCGGAACAAGCTCAACGCGACCAGGCTGGCATCCCTCACTGGATACCCATACTTAGACCAAGTCAGCTTCTAGGTAGGCCGGTATCAGACGCTTTTTGAGCTTAGCTCGATCGCGGGCTCAGACACACTTTCACGCTCGACCAAAAGAGGTTTGAGGCGGCGGGCTTTTGAGAATGCCCGATCCATCGCCATAAAGCGCGCGAGCATCGGTCCAACAAGCTGGGCCGGCTCGACGGGCTGGGCAGTTTCCCGAGCAAGCGCGTCCGCTTAGGCAAGAAGGTCACGGTGCACGCTGGCTGGCAGTTCTGCCGCAATCCGCAGCGGTTTTTCATTGAGGATGGCTCCGAGCTTAAGCTTTGCCATGGTTCTTCATACTCCGTAAGGCGCAAGAATGAGGTCGCGATTGACAATCACGCGCACCGGAAATCCTGGCCGGATGGTGAGCGTGGACTGGATGTTGAGGTTACGGCGAACAACTTGGTTGCCGGTCTGGCTAATCGAATCCGAAGCGCCGCAACGGAGAGCCTGGAACAAGTCGCTCTGCTGCCCGGTTGAGCCGGCCTCAGAACCAACGCTGAGCAAGGTCGAAAGCACGGCGGCCTTGAACAGTTTGCCCCAGTGGTCGTCGATCTCGTCCTCAAGGCCAGAGAAGCCCTGGGTATCAGCGCCGGGCTGCCGCTCGAGCACGATCGAGGTTCCGTCCGGCATGATGAGCCTGGTCCAGACGAGCAGGATGCGCGACTGCCCGAACGTGACCTGGCTGTCGTAGATGCCGATCAGCTTGGCCCCTTGCGGGACGAGTAGATATCGCCCGCTCGGGCTGTCGTAGACGTTCTCGGTCACTTGCCCGGTGATCTGACCGGGCAGGTCGGAGCGGATGCCGGTCACGAGCGCACCTGAGATGACGGTGCCGGCCTGCAGAACGTAGGGAGACGCGGGCGCTTGCAAACGGTCAGGGGTGACCGTGCGCCTCTCCGCCGGCCCGTTTGCAAAGGCCAGTTTCCGCTCCTGCCCGTTCTGGCGATAGTCGGGGTCGTCATTCGCTGGTCCGCCGATGCCGTTCTGGCCGAAGCTGGGTGGCGGGGACGTCGCATCGGGTCCGCTTGTGCGCAGCGCGACCGATTGCTCGCGGACGCTGGTTCCCGCGAATAACTTTGATAGGCGAGCGGCCTCGCGCTCCTGTAGGCGCCGCTGCTCCTCGGGATCGACGGCGGGTTCGGTCGGCATCGGCGGCACAATGACCGGCTGGCCGTCGGCCTGTGCCGCCACAATCGGCCGGCCGAGGTCGCCCGGCAGCGGCGGGCCGAGCAGAGGCACGTTGCGCGGCAGCCCAGTGTAGTCGCGGGGGAGGTTGGCCAAGTCGTCGGCCGGCGACTTGTTGTCCGTCGAGTAGAGCTCCTCGCCAAGGCGGGAATGCCGGTTGGCCTGCAGCGCCCAGATCGTCGCACCGAACACCGCGATCGAACCGGCTGCCCCGAGGCCGACCAGCACCTTGCGAGACACGCGAGTGACGCGCGGCCGTTCCGGTCGCAGGCTGATCAAGAAAACATTGCTCGTCGGCGTGTTCGCCTACCTGATCGGCAACTGGCAGATGCTGTCCAAGGCGGTGTTCGAAAGCTTTGCCGCACTTGGCCTGAAGGCGTCGGGCACCGGCTTGGCCGAGGCCGACTTTCTCCGTCCTGGCCGTGTGGCGCAGGTCGGCCTGGATGCCGGACTACCGATCCTTCAGTCAATTTCGGGGCTGATGGGCTTCGTCAGCTTCTTCGAGAACTTCATCCAGATCACCGTATTGCTCTTCGCCTGGGCCATCGTGCTGATCTCGTTCTTCGTGCTGGCAATCCAGCTCTTCGTGAGCCTGATCGAGTTCAAGCTGTCGACGCTCTGCGGCTTCGTGCTGATCCCCTTCGGCCTGTTCGGAAAGACTGCCTTCGCCGCAGAGCGCGTGCTCGGCAACGTCATCTCCTTCGGCGTGAAGGTGCTCGTGCTGGCGGTCATCGTCGGCATCGGCTCAACCCTGTTCTCGACGTTCACGACCAGCTTTCCTGCCAGTCGGACGATTTCGAACGCGATGGGCGTGGTGCTCGCGTCCTTGTCGCTGCTCGGCCTTGGCATCTTCGGGCCGGGCATCGCGAACGGCATCGTCTCCGGCGGCCCGCAGCTTGGCGCCGGCTCGGCCATCGGAACCGGGCTGGCCGCAGGTGGTCGCGCACGCCGTGAAGTCCGGCGACGGCGGCGGTGCCGGATCCTCGATCGATCTTTCGGAGCCTCGTGAATAAACCTCTTCCGCCGCACCGACGTGCGGTATGGGGCGAAGCCCTGCGCCCGGGACACCCTACCAGCGCGCTGCGGCCATCTGTGACAATCGCATCGGCTCGGCGCGCGTGCAGGCCAGGAACTGGCGCCTGTTCGCGCTCGGCGAACTGGCCATCGTCGGCGGGCTGGCGCTCGGGCTGATATGGTAGTCAGCGCGCGGCACGGTCACGCCATCGTGGTGCAGATCGACCGGCTCGGCCAAGCCCAGGCAATCGCACCCGCCGACGCAGACTACCAGCCGACCGACGGCCAGATCGCCTGGCACCTCGCCCGCTTTATCGAGGAGGTGCGGGGCGTGCCGGCCGACCCGATCGTCGTCCGCCAAAACTGGCTGCGCGCCTACGACTTCACGACCGACAAGGGCGCGCTGGCGCTGAACGGCTACGCCCAGGCGTTCGATCCATTTGGCAAGGTCGGCAAGGTCCAGGTCTCCATCGAGATCGCCAGCGTCATCCGCGCCTCGCCCGACAGCTTTCGCGTGGCCTGGGTCGAGCGCCGCTACGAGAACGGCAGCCTTAGCGCCACCGAACGCTGGACTGCGATCCTGACCACCGTGCTGCAAACCCCGCACGACGCCGAGAAACTCAGGAAGAACCCGCTCGGCATCTACATCGCTGCCATTAACTGGTCGAAGGAGCTCGGGCAATAACGCCTCACATCCGTATCGGCGTGTTGCCGGCTCTGATGATCTCCGGCTTTGCGCTCGCCGGCTGCTCGACGTTCAAGCCGCCCGAGATCACCTACGATGATCCGGCCGCGACCCAGGCGGTTCGGTTGCCTGACCCGCCGCGGCCGATCGAGGTGATCACGCTGCCGCAGCCGCTCCCGCTGCCGGGGCAGCTCAAGCCGCGTCCTGGCAGCCGCCGGACGGCCGCGCCCGAAGCGGCCGACCCGCTCGCTCGTATAGACCAGGCCAACGCCGCGGCACGAATCCAATCGAGTCGAGCCGGCTACATCGACGCGGTCCAGGTCTATCCCTTCTCGGACGGCGCGCTGTTCCAGGTCTACGCCGCACCGGGCCAGGTGACCGACATCGCCTTGCAGGAGGGCGAGCAGTTGACCGGCAGCGGCCCGGTTGCAGCCGGCGACACGGTACGCTGGATCATCGGCGACACTTAGAGCGGTGCTGGTGCCTCGAAGCGCGTGCACATCCTGGTCAAGCCGACTCGCCGGACCTGATGACCAACCTCGTCATCAACACCGACCGCCGCACCTATCATCTCGAGATGCGCTCGGCCGAGAAGACCTACATGGCCTCGGTTTCCTGGCAGTATCCCGCCGACCAGCTGATCGCGCTACGCGGGCAGAACGCGGCCGCGGATGCGGCCGCCCCGGTCGACGTCGGCGTCGACCGGGGCGCGGCTACGCTTCCGCTACCGGATCGAGGGCGATCGGCCGGCTTGGCGGCCGCTGTCGGCGTTCGACGACGAGCAGAAGGTGTTCATTGAGATGCCCCGCGGCATCGGCCAGGGCGAGCTGCCGCCGCTGTTTGTGCTCGACCCGGACGGCAAGGGCGAGCTGGTCAACTACCGCGTCCGGCAGAACTACTACGTCGTCGATCGCCTGTTCGGCGCGGCCGAACTGCGCCTCGGCGGCGAGCACCAGCAGACCGTGCGGATCGTGCGTCCGACCTGCCAGGGCAGATCACCGGCCAGGTCACCGAGAACGTCTACGATAGCCCGACCGGCCGATACCTGCTCATCTCGCAGGGCGCGAAGTTGATTGGCATCTACGACAGCCAGGTGACCTTCGGACAATCCCGCGTGCTCCTGGTCTGGACGCGCCTGATCTTGCCGAACGGACGCTCCATCGTCCTCGAGCGGCAGCCCGGCACGGACCCGCAGGGCTATTCCGGGCTGGAGGACCGGGTCGACAACCACTGGGGTCAACTGTTCAAGGCCGCCCTGCTCTCGACGTTGCTTAGCGTCGGCTCCGAGGCAGGGACGACCGGCCAGCAGAACGACCTCATACAGGCGATCCGGCAGGGTGCTTCCAATTCGTTCAGCCAAACGGGGCAGCAGATCGTCGGACGGCAGCTCAACATCCAACCGACGCTCACGATTAGGCCGGGCTTCCCGGTCCGGGTTTTCGTCAACCGCGACCTCGTGCTCGCGCCTTACGGAGCTTGAAGTCCACATGGCGAACTTGAAGCTCGGCCTGATCCTAGATGAAAAGCCAGTCAAGCTCACCGTGGAATTGCCGGCCGGCATTCACCGCGACCTAGTCGCTTACGGCGACGTGCTCGCAAGGGAAACCGGGCAGGCGGTCGAACCGGCACAGCTAGTATCGCCCATGCTTGCGCGGTTCATGGCTGCTGACCGCGCATTTGCCAAAAGCAATCGACTCACGTCTCGGCAGTCTGCACGAGCTGTTCTGAACGGACACGTGACCGAGCGAGGCTCATGAAGCGCCTAAGCATGGGATTATCGTTTTGAGCCGACCAGATCACGCTGAAAGGCAGTACTTTATCGGCAAGCACGCGAAAGACTACGCCCGAATAGACCACTGCGGAATCGGCGGCTCCGACGACGCTGATCCCACGCCCAAGCCCAACCAATGCCATCAATGCCTCGCGGCGTACCGGATACCGCCCGACAATCGGCCGATGACCGAAGGCAGAGGGATTCCGGACGAGGAAGTTGTGGACCTCAGGACCAGGGTCGGTTTTGCTCACGATGAAGCGTTCTTCGGAGATGTGTTCCCATCGCACGGTCTCCAGATTTACTAGGCGATGGTTGTCCGGCAGCACGACGTTGACCGCCTCGGACCAGAGAAGTTCCATCTCGCATCCCGGGGCTGGCGTTGTTCCCAGGACGAAGCTCACGTCCATGCGCAGCGCTCGAACAGCCGCGACATGATCGCGCGGCGAGCCCTCGACGATCTCAAGTTCCACGTCGGCGTGCTCTGCGAGAAACGCCTGGAGAAGCTGGCGTGGAGTGCCGCCCGCGATCGAGGAGACGACCCCGACGCACAACCTGCCCTCATTACCGGCACCGTTGAGCGCGGCCGTGAGCAGCAGACTTTGCACGTCGTTGAGGATCTCTCGCCCGCAAGACAGGATGCGAACCCCCGCGAACGTTGGTTGCCCACCCCGACTTTGCCGGTGGGATAAGCTGACTCCGATCGCGTCCTCAAGCGTGCGAACGTGGCGACTCACAAGTGACGGCCGGACACCGAGCGCCTCGGCTGCCTTGCGAAAGCTTCCGTGATCGAGAACCACCAGAGCATGTTGCAACCCGACGAGGTCGAGCATAGGTCCCCAGCTTGGCCATTCGCCTTCGAGGTTCAAGTTCCGATGCGCGCGAACACTCTGTCACTGCCTGCTACTCCCCATGCAGCGCAGAAATGCTGGCACTAGGCCGACAACCGCCGCTGGTCGCGCTGAGCTTCTGATTTCCCAGCGGACCATACCGGGCCAACACCGCGGGAAGGCATATTGCGTCAGCAAAGCCACTGCGCCGCTGTTTCCTCTGCGAAGGAACGGTATGTGCGCAACGGCCGCCCAAGCATCGCTGTCAGACGCTCGATAGCTCCCGGCATCGGCAATACCCCAATCTTCTGCCAACCATCGAACATTAGCGAAATGTCGAGAGCCATCGCTGGTGCTACGTGCTCGCGTTGGTTCTTCTCGAAGATATCCAGGTCGTCGCCGGCGTAGGAGATCGGTTTGCCGAGCACATCCGTCCAGATCGAGGCGATGCTGTTGGCAGTAAGGATCTCGGGACCCGAGATGTCGATGAGGTCGCGAGGTAGCCTGTCGGCGGCAGAGTCCCGCTTCAGAAGTTCCAGCGCTGCAACATCCGCGATGTCGCGAATATCGACCATCGCGGCGCCGACACTTCCGACGGGCATCGCGTATAATCCTTTGGCGAGAAAAGCGTCCTTAACCATCGCATCGTTCTGGAAAAAGTAGTTCGGGCGCAGAATGGTCGCGGGAAGATCCAGTGACTCGATAAGCCGCTCGCCTGCATATTTGGCAGCCGCATGCGGGACGTCCACGAGCGCATCCGCGTTGGCCATCGAGAAATAAACGATTCCCTTCAAACCAGCATCTTTCGCAAGCCTCAAAGTCAGGAGCGCTCGTGTCAATTCGTCGGCGACGACAGGGTTGAGAATGAAAAGCGTGTTCACGCCCCGCAAGGCGCCTCGCATCGTCTCGGGATCCAGCACATTCCCTTTGACCGCCCGGACCCCAGGTGGCAGGTGCGCTTTGTCTGGGTCTTGGGTAAGCACAACGACGTCCGCGCCATGCTCAGCCAGGTTTTTCACGATCGGACTTCCGATTTGCCCAGTGCCGCCTACTGCAAGTATTGTCATCCAGCATTACTCCGGTTTTATGATTGGATCAAAGCGGCCGGTGTTCTGGTTCAGGACCGCTTACGAAATCGGCAATTCACCGATGTCGCGCTTAGGCGATTGTTGTCCGGGTTCCAGCCACCAAATCGGCGAAGAATGCGTGCATCGCGCGGGGTTCGCGACCGAGGATCGACCGAAGCGTGAACGGGTTTCCGAGCAGCCCGTGCTTGTCGTAGTTCGCATACATCGCCGCGAGCTGCTGCTTCTGCGCGTCGTCGTAGGGCAGCTGCGCCTTGGCCGCCCATTCCTCGAACCCCGGCGCGGCTGCCTTGATTTCGCGCCCCGAAGCCTCGCTGGCGATGGCAGCCACTTCCTCGCGATTTTTTCCACCGTCGGCGCTCAGCTCATACGCGCCGTTGACCAGCAGGTCCTCGGTGAGGGCGATCGCCGCCACCTCGGCGATATCGCGGTAATCGACCCGTGCGATGCGAGCAGTGGCGGAGAACGGTTCGGCCAGCACGCCGGTCTTGACGACCGCCGGCCATCCTGCGGCCAGGTTCTGGTACAGGACTGACGGCCGCAGCAAGGTGTAGTCCAGCCCCGACTTGAACAGGGCATCCTCGATCGGCCGCTTCGATGCGTGATTCCGCAGATCGAGAGAGGGATGGATAATCGTTGAGAAGACGATCCGGCGCACACCCGCCTGCTTGGCGGCTGCCACGAAGCCGACTCCCATCTCGGCTTCGTCCTCCTGGTATACGGGCGAAATGTAGAACGCCCGTTCCACCCCCTTGAGCGCGGCCTTAACGCTTGCCCGATCTCGAAGGTCGCCGAAGACGATCTCGCCGGCTCCGTTGCCTCGCGCTGTCTCGGCCTGTTCCGGCGTACGGACAAGGCCACGAGGATGCATGCCCCGCTTGGCCAGCTCCGGCACGACCAGCCCAGCAAAGCGGCCGGCTGCGCCAACCACGAGGGTGTTGGAAGCTTCAGGCATGGCGATCTCCTTCTGTTGGGGTCGATTTGGCCCGGCGTGGAACTGCTTAAAGGGACGATCATTAACGACACTTGTGAGCGAAGGTCTCGAATGGATCGATTGTTGGCTATGGAGAGCTACGTCCGCACCGTTGAGCGGGGCAGCTTCGCTGGCGCAGCCGCTGGCCGAGGACTGTCGCCCAGCATGGTGGGCAATCATGTGCGCTTCCTTGAGGCAAGGCTCGGCGCGCTGCTGCTCAACAGGACAACTCGGCAGCAGAACCTGACCGAGTTCGGCCGCGCCTATTACGAACAATGCCGACGCATCCTCCGCGACATCGACGATGCCGAGAGATCGGCCGACCTTGCACAGTCCGCCCCGCGTGGCCTGCTGCGCGTGACTACTCCGATGTCACTCGGAACGACCATCATGCCTGGAATCATCGCCGTGTATCTGAGCGGCCACTCGGAAGTGCAGGTCGAGCTCGTCCTGCAAGACCAGCGCCTCGACATGCTTGCCGACGAACTCGACGTCGCGATACGCGTCGGCACGCTGCCCGATTCGGGGCTGATCGCCCGCGCCTTGTCGCCACTGCGTCTGGTCGCCACTGCGTCGCCGTCTTACCTGGCCACACACGGACATCCGCGCACGCCGGCCGACTTGGAAAGTCACAACTGCCTCGATTTCACCAATGCCGGCGAGCCTCGAGTGTGGCGGTTCTCAGGACGGGGTAGCGAAATCGCGATCCAGGCCAGCGGGAGCCTCCGCGTCAACAACGGGCAAGCTCTTCGCGCCGCGGCGCTCGCGCATGTGGGCGTCATTCTACAGCCAGAAATCCTGGTGGCCGACGACATCGCGGCCGGACGTCTCATCCACCTGCTGGCGGACCACGCTGCCCCATCACTGCCGCTCTCTTTGCTGACCCTCCCGGATCGGCATCCATCGCCAAAGCTGCGGAGCTTCATCGATCTCGTCGTGAAGATGGTTTGACGAGCGGCAGTCGACCAACTTAGGGTCGGCGACTGCTGGCAAAAGCTGAACATGGCGGGCGCAGGCTGGCAAGGATGTACTTCGTCTACACCAAGCCGGGTGCGACTGCATGAAACTGATGTCAGCCGCCGACGCCTTCTTCGAGCCCGATCTTTAGCCGTAGCAGCGCTCGACCGGCGTGACCGTTGTGTTGCTGCCGGTTCCATCTTCGCTGCTCCCGACGGCGTCTCAGTCAGCTCGCTGTTCTCGCGCGTACAGAGATGGCGGTGTTCCGACGTGGCGGGCAAAGGCCGTGCTGAACGTGCTTGCCGAACTGTAGCCCACGCGTTCGGCGACTTGGGCCACACCGGTTCGCTCGCGCCGGAGGAAGTCCTTCGCAAGCGCCATGCGCCAGCGAAGCAAGTATTCCATTGGCGCGACGCCCACCTCGCGCCTGAATCGATCAAAGAACGTGGACCGTGAAAGTCCAGCCTTTCTCGCGAGTTCCACGACCGTCCAGTTATGGTGCGGACGGTCATGCATCTGCCGAAGTGCCGTGGCGAGCCGGTTGTCGGTGAGCCCGCGCAGCAGACCCTGGGGAGCGGTAGGTCCGGCGGTGGAGCGTAGCGCCTCAATCAGCAGGACCTCAAGGAGCCGTGCGATCACCACGTCCCGACCAGGCCGGTCGCCGCGGGTCTCCTCGTTCACGAGTTCGACCAGCGTGGTTAGCCGTCCCTGTCCACGGACATGCACGAGCTGAGGCAGAAGCGACACCAGCAGATCGGCGTCGTTCGAGCCGAACGCGCAATGACCCACCAGCATGGTGATGTTGGACGCCTCGTCCGGGCTGCCGAGCCGGAACACGCCAGGACTTGTTCCGACCCTTTCGGGCTCCCTGACACCTGACGGCGGTTTAAGGCTCGAAGCGGCGAAATCGTAAGCGGCAGGCACGAGTACGAAGTCGCCCTTTGTCAGTGTAATCGGCTCCCGGCCAGCCACTGAGAGGCGACACAAACCGTCGAGTACGGCGCAGTAGAACGGACGCCCCTCATCCGATCGCCGCACAGCCCAAGAGCCTGCTGCAATGACAACCTTCGAAAAGGAAGCATTCGGCTGGAGCAGGCCGACGACTTGGGTCAGTGGGTCGGGCAATTTCGGACTAACGCCAATGAAGTTCGGACTTTAGCTCCTATCAGGTCCGACTCAGCCGGCCTACCCTCTCATCGGTGGGCATCAGGAGTTTCTATGAACACCATCCTCATTACCGGAAGCTCGTCCGGTTTCGGCCTTGAGACCGCGCGCTATTTTCTCGACCGCGACTGGATGGTCGTCGCCACCATGCGCACGCCCCGCGACGAGGTCCTGCCCCGTTCCGAGCGGCTTCGGATCCTGCCGCTCGACGTCACCAATGCGGACAGCATCGCCCGTGCAGTGGACGCCGCCGGGCCGATCGACGTTCTGGTGAACAACGCTGGCGTCGGCCTGCTCAATGCGCTGGAAGGCGTGTCGATGGACATGGCCCGCGAAGTGTTCGAGACGAACACGCTCGGCACTATCGCCATGACCAAGGCCGTGCTGCCGCAGTTCAGGGAGAGGCGCTCGGGCGTCATCGTCAACGTAACGTCGAGTGTGACGCAGCGGCCGCTCGTTCTGTTGTCAGTCTACACGGCGAGCAAGGCCGCGGTGAACGCCTTTACCGAATCGCTAGCTCTGGAACTGGAACAGTTCCGCGTCCGCGTGCGACTGGTCATTCCGGGCCGGGCGCCTGAGACCTCGTTCGGCGACAATGCCCGCGCCCGCATGGGCATGAAGACCCCCGAGGCCTATGCCGAGGTGGCAGCGAAGCTGTTCGTCGGATTGCAGCATTCGACGGCGGACGTCACGCGGTCGTTGGACGTAGCGGAAGCGGTGTGGCGTGCTGCAACTGACCCTTGGTGTCCGATGCGACTGCCCGCCGGCGCGGACGCGGTGGCGTGGGCTGAAGCGGCTAAGCGCGCATGATCTAACGAGACAGCTTCGGAAAGACGGTTGGCATCCGATACGGTTTGGACCGTTGTCCGCGTTCAGGTCGTTGCGTTAATAGCTGGATAGACCGCTCGCAACGGAAGCCAACAGGCGACTTGTGCGTTACAGCCTACTGACCGGCGGCCTTTATAAATCGCGTCGGTCACGACCTCCCGGGAGCAGGAAAATTACCACGCTGCAGGGCTGCCAAAGCGGGCGGGGTAAGCTCCTGGCTCATATGTTCGATCCTGGCCACCTTGGGTGATGGCTCAAATCGCAATTGTGAATGGCGGACGAACCCATGAGAGTGCGATAGTTGTATGCTGCACAATCTCTGAAGGTTGCTAACGAAAATTGAGTATTGGATCTCTCTAAGATTTTCTTGGAAGGTCCGTTCGAGCCAATCCCCCGCACGGTGCACGACCCATTCCACATCCTGGGCCTCTTCCACCAAATATTCAATTACGGCTTCATCGTCCTCGTGTTGGCCGATGTATCCGCGAGCGATCGTGTTCCTGATCATCCAAAGGAGGGGAGGGAGACGTTCCTTATACCGCCTGGACAGACCGCCTGCCTGATAAAGAAATCGTTTGACCCCCTGCCTCCGCATAGCCGGAATAAGCTTTTTTAACGAACCTCGTATTGATTTTGTTATCGCTTTGGGCATCACGTCTCCCAGCATCGAAATGACGAAATCGACTCCCTCCACTAATGTATCAATGTTCGCGAAGTCGGTTATAGAGCCTCTGTGTAACTCCAAGTTCGGACTTCGGATTGAGAGCTTTTCGGGAGTCCGAACTAAAGGCTCTCACCTTGTGACTCTCTTTGAGCGTCAGAGCGACAAAATGCTGCCTGTCTGACCAATGGCCCCAAATATCAAGAACGTTGACTGTTGGCCCATGGAAACCCCAATCACGTACTCTCAAGTGGCTACTTAAAGTCTCTCAGCGACTAGAAGCAGTTCATGTCGTGCCGAGAGAATGCTCAAGAACTCGGCCTTTGTCCCTGGACAGCTACAGAGATCCAGCCGGTAGTTACGGCGTTCCTAGAAGTATTTCATATCCGTCAGATCTTTGATCAGTCCTGCCCCGGTCGGCTCCCATCCCAGGGTCTTTCGCGTCCATTCGCTCGAAGCCTGAATGTCCATCATCACAAAGTCTGCAAACATCCCGAAATTCTCGACTGCCTTCTCCGGTGGAATTGAAACCGCCGGCAGCTTCAGCCCTTTGCCAATCGCTTCCGCGATTTCCCGCAACGACACGCCCTCTTCGTCCACCGCATGGTAAGTCGTCACGCCAGACCCTGTCTTTTCGAGAGCCAGTCGGTAGAGGTGCGCCACATCCTTCAGCGGAGCCGCAGCCCATCGGATGGCACCATCCCCCACATATGCCGAAACACCCTTCTCGCGCGCAATTTGGATCAGATAGATGACCAGCCCTTGCTTATGGGTGTCGTGCACTTGTGACATCCGCACTATCCCAACGTGCACACCTCGTTCGGCCACTGCCCGCGCGGCTTGCTCCGGCTTGCGCGGAATCGCCGGTGAGTCGACCGCTGGATCGGTTTCCCTGCGCAGATGGCCCGGACCGCCGGTGGTGATGGCAACCCCCGATGTCACCATCAGCAGCTTGCCTGGTTCCAAGACCGATCCCAACGCTTCGATCGCCTCGATCTCGTCCTCTCCATTTTGCGCGAACTTCGACATATCGTGGCTGAACGCCAAATGAGCCACGGCATCAACGTGCTTCGCTCCGCTGCGTAGGCTGTCCATATCCTCAAGATTACCGCGATGCACCTCGGCGCCCGCCGCCTTCAACTGGTCTGCGCCGGCGTCGCTGCGAGTGAGCCCCCGCACGTGGTGCCCTGCCTCGACGAGTTCCTTGACCAGTTCCGTCCCGATGAACCCCGTTGAACCTGTCACAAACACACGCATGCTTCCCTCCTTCTCCCAACGGGCGGAAACGTGCTACCGCCGCGGTGTCAGTAACTGACATGGTCGCGCTGTCAGTAACTGACAAGGTGGAGTGTGGGGATCAGTGCCGAAAAACGAGGACGATGTGCGCGTTCGGCTGCAAGGCGCGGCGCTGGAGCTGTTACGTGAGCGTGGCTACGATCGGACCACGGCCGCCGAGATCGCGGCGCGGGCCGGCGTAACAGAGCGGACCTTCTTCCGCCATTTCCCCGATAAGCGGGAGGTCCTGTTCGATGGCGAGGCCAAGCTGCGAGAGGCGCTGACAGCCTTAATCGCCGAGGCGCCCGACGAGCTTGGACCGCTCGACACGCTGTTCCGGGCATTCCGGTCAATTCGGCCGGCGCTCGAAGACTACCGGCCATTCTCCAAGCCTCGACACGAGGTGATCTCCATCACACCCGCGCTTGCCGAGCGTGAGCTGGCGAAAATGGCCGCGCTTGCCGACGCACTTGCCACCGCATTGAAAGCGCGAGGGGTTGCGGATCTGCGGGCTGTACTGGCAGCACGGACGGGCATGGCCGCGTTCGTACACGCAACAATCTCCTGGCTCGACGATCCGGGGATAGGTCTTGGCGAACGTATCGATCTCGCCTTCCGCGAGCTAAAATCCCTCGTGGCCGAGACCGACTGCTGATCCGCCTGTCCCTGTCGGCCGACAAGGGTTCGCAAGCCACACTGTATGACGACCCAGAGCGGAACCAACCGCCGAACACAGGATCGAGCTGACACGAGACAAGCTGACGGAATTCGCGCGCGGCCTTCGACCTGAGGACGACGCCGTGCTCGAAGACACGCTGTATTGCGCGTGCGAACAGGCCGAGAACCTGATCAAGCTGCGCCAGAGCCAGCCCGCATCGGATTGCACGAGCTGCCGCTCGGCGCTGGCCAACTAGGTCCGCCTGGTGCTGCACACCGCCGCCTACCGGCTGATGCTGACCGTCGGCGACGCCATCCCCACGCCGCAGCCGCTGGCCGGCGCAAAGTTCGGCACCCTCCGCCTGTGGCTGCTCAAGATCGCCGCGCGCATTACGAAGACGGCCGCGCGGGTCCGCATCGCCTTCGCCGCCGCCTGTCCCGAACCCGCGCTTTTTGCCGGCATCGTGCGCTGCCTCCAGCCCGCCGGACCCTGAAGTGCGGGGCGCAGCCCCAAAACGAGCCCGATCCCGCAAGCCCCTGACGCCCGAAGCCTCCAATCTGAAACGCGACGAAAAGCGCAACGGACAATCACGCCCGAAGCTCAGATGCCGACGCCAGCCTCACGCCGGTGAATAAGAGGGAGGCTAGCTTCGGCCAGTAAACCCACAGCGAAGTGTGTAGGGTGGGTTGGTCGACCTGCGGACTGGCATTCCTGTCGGATGTCCGCATCGGAGCAAACCCCTTTGAGCAGCTGGGCGGCAACCGCCCTGGTTGCTCGGGAAATCTACGCCGCGAATGCCCCGAAATCAGCCGCCGATCGTAGTCGCTGCCTTTCTACGGAATGCTTCCGAATTGCTTCCGACCTTTAGAAGACTACGCCTCGGAAGAGATCGGGACCAGGTTGGACAAGCCTTAACTTCCTGTTTTATGTGAAAGAAATCTGGAGCGGGCGAAGGGATTCGAACCCTCGACCCCAACCTTGGCAAGATCAGTATCGGCGTTTGCGTGAGTCTGCACGGGTTTGTCGAGATTGGCTAATCAACTGAATTCGTTGTCGATCTCGAAGTTTTACTTTGCGGGAGCGTGAGCGTCTCTGCGTGAGTTTGATCCCATCTGGTTCCATGGTGGTTCCACGGCTATGCTGAAAACCTCGTGGAACCAGGAAGCCATGCCGAAGCTTACAAAACGCATTATCGATGCACTAAAACCGCCGACCGACGGGCGCGAGGCATCTATCTGGGATACCGAGCTGAAGGGCCTCGGGGTGCGCCAGCTCCCGTCGGGTGTCAGCACATACATTCTAAAGTATCGGAATAAGGAAGGCCGACAGCGCAAACTTGTGCTCGCGCGCGTGGGGACAACCACGCCGGAAGAAGTTCGCGAAGTGGCACGACAGCATCTCGCGGCCATCGCAAACGGCGCTGACCCATCTGGGCAACGAGAGGCCGTCCGGGCGTCAATCATCGTGTCGGAACTCTGCGACCTTTACCTCGAGGACGCTGCGGAGCGGATCAAGCCGTCGACCCTGGCGATGGATCGCTCGCGCATCGCGTCCCACGTCAAACCGCTGCTCGGTGCACGTAAGGTCGCCGCGTTGACAACCGCCGACCTGGAGCGGTTCCAGAGGGACATCGCCGCGGGAAAGTCCGCCCAACCGAGGAAAGGCACCCGCGGCGGGGTCACCAAAGGTGGCCGCGGGGTCGCGTCGCGCACGCTCGGCATGCTGGGCACGATCATGGAGTTCGCGGTTCGACGCAACGTCATCACTATAAACCCAACGCGGCGGGTCATACGCTTTAAGGAGGGCAAGCAGGAGCGCTTCCTAAGCCAGGTCGAACTTGGTAGCCTTGGGCGCTCAATGGCGCAAATTGAGGCGGAATGCGGCAGCCACATAGGGGTTGCGGCGATCCGCTTCTTGCTGATGACAGGCGTGCGCCGCATGGAGGCACTGGCACTTCCTCTCGCCTCCGTTGACGCGGATGCGAGTTGTCTTCGCCTCGTCGAAAGCAAACGCGCTCGAGGGATTGCCGGCGGCAGCCGGATCGAGATGCGCGCAATCGGAGCCGCGGCCCTCCGAGAACTGGAAGCCATCGAGCGACCGAACGGCTGCCGCTGGGCATTCCCGGGCTACGTGGATGGCAAGCACTTCGTCGGGCTGCCGAAGTTCTTCGATCTGGTTTGCGCGCGAGCGGGCTTGGACGGGGTGACGATCCACGTCCTGCGGCACAGTTTTTCGAGCCTCGCCAAGGAGGCTGGCTACTCCGAGTTCGTCATCGCCGGGTTGTTGGGACATAGTCCTGGAGGAATGACGGCGCGCTACGGCGGCGTTCCCGACCCTGCTCTCGTCAATGCAGCCAATCACGTGGCGGAAGAGATGCACAAACGGCTTATAGGCGAGGCTCACGGTCCCGCCCTCTACCGACGCCCGAAAACGTCCGAGGGACAATAGCCGGCGGTGCTCGCGTTGGGGCTTGCGGTCAACGCTCTTCAATCCAGACAATCGACTCGAGCACACGGAAGGGATTCGTGGGCATTAAACAAGGATGAGGAGAACCACTTTGGCGCAAACCTTCGACCCCAATGAGGTACCCCAGCCTCCAACTTCGAGACGGAACCGTGTCGCTAGCCGACCCGGCGAGATGGCGGGAAATGCGCCTGGTTCGCTCAATGTAGGCCATCGCAGTACGGTCCTATGCTCGCCCGAGAAACTTGCGGCCCGGTTGACCCGCGGGGCGGCGGCGGCATGGCTGACCAATCAGGGCTGGCCAACTTCTCGCCATACGCTGGCAACCCTGGCGTCACGGGGTGGAGGGCCGCCCTACTACACCTATAACCGACGGGTGCAGTATGAGGCCGCTGACCTGCTTGCTTGGGCGAAGGCTCGAACAAGCTCCCCGGCAACGACGACGACTGCGCACCGGATGCAGAAGTTGCGAGAACACAGGTACTCTGGTTAAGTAAAGCTTTATTCTGTGCCGGCGAAGAGCGGGCTCCGGACTTGTCGCCGATAATCGCGCAATGTCGGAAGAGGTGCATACGCGACGAGAATTCACCTGAGTCCGCTACTAAATTGCTAGATAGGCGTGAAGCCCCGACGCTGTCGCTCTGGCTTAGCAGCTACGCCCGGCGTCAGCTTGTCCACGCCGTTAGCGGCTAACAGGTGCGCTCCGCTTTGGTGACCGGGTCGCGCCGCTGTCGCAAACTGGTGACGTGTAGCCGTCAGCAGACACCGTAAAAGCCGCTAGTCTGTGGATCGGCGTGGAATAGGGACCCCTCTGACGCTGGGGTTCACGGTGGCTCCCGTATTTACACGGGGGCCTGATTGGGATGCTGGTGGTGGAGACGATTGCGCGGATCCGCCGTGCCCATTTCGTGCAGGGCAAGTCGATCAAGGCGATCTGCCGGGAGCTGCACGTCTCGCGCAAGGTGGTGCGCAAGGTCCTCCGGTCGGAGGCGGCGGAGTTCCATTACGAGCGTGAGCAGCAGCCGATGCCGCGGCTGGATGCCTGGCGCGATGAGCTGGACAAGCTGCTTGCGGCCAACGAGGCGAGGCCCAGCCGGGAGCGGCTGACGCTGATCCGGGTGTTCGAGGCGCTGCGCGGGTCGGGTTACGAGGGCGGCTACGACGCGGTGCGGCGGTACGCCCGGGCATGGCGGCGCGACCAGGTGTCGGCGTCGGCCGCGGCGTATGTGCCGCTGAGCTTCGCGCCTGGCGAGGCGTACCAGTTCGATTGGAGCTACGAGATCGTGCTGATCGGCGGCACGACGGTGACGGTCAAGGTGGCGCACCTGCGGCTGTGCCACAGCCGGATGCTGTTCGTGCGGGCTTACCCGCGCGAGACGCAGGAGATGGTGTTCGACGCGCATGACCGGGCGTTCGCGTTCTTCAAGGGCACCTGCACCCGCGGCATCTACGACAACCTCAAGGCGGCGGTGGACGCGATCTTCGTCGGCCGCGAGCGGGCCTATAATCGCCGATTCCTCCAGATGTGCAGCCATTATTTGGTCGAGCCGGTCGCCTGCACACCCGCATCGGGCTGGGAGAAGGGCCAAGTGGAGAACCAGGTCGGTCTGGTGCGGGAACGGTTCTTCTCGCCCCGGCTTCGGGTCAAGAGCTACGACGAGCTGAACGGGTGGCTGCTGGACCAATGCGTCGCCTATGCCCGCGCAAATCGTCATCCCGAGCTGCGCGACCAGACAGTCTAGTCGGTGTTCGAGGCTGAACGGCCCAGCCTGGTGCCGTATATCGGCCGCTTCGACGGCTTCCACGCCATAATGGCATCGGTGTCCAAAGACCTGCCTCGTGCGCTTCGACAACAACCGCTACTCGGTGTCGGCGCACGCGGTTGGGCGCCCGGTCGAGGTCCGCGCCTATGCCGAGCGGATCGAGCTGCGCCAGGGCGGCAAGATCGTTGGCGAGCACCGCCGTAATTTCGGCCGCGACCAAATGGTGTTCGACCCTTGGCACTATGTCCCGGTGCTGGCGCGCAAGCCCGGCGCGCTGCGCAACGGCGCCCCGTTCAAGGATTGGCTGCTGCCATCGGCAATGGAGCGCATCCGCCGCAAGCTGGCGGGCACCGCGGACGGCGACCGGCAGATGGTGGCAATCCTGGCCGCGGTGCTGAGCGACGGCCTACCGGCGGTCGAAGCCGCCTGCGCCGAAGCGCTGCGCGAAGCGACGCACTCGGCCGACGTCGTCATCAACATCCTGGCCCGGCAGCGCGAGCCCGCAGCGCAGGTCACCATCCTGACCCCGGAGGCGCTGCGGCTGACGCACGCGCCCGTCGCTGATTGCGCCCGCTATGACAGCCTGAGGAGAGCCAGCTGATGGAACGATCCGAGATCCTGACCACCATGTCGGAGCTGAAGCTTTACGGCATGAAGGCCGCGTATGACGAGATCATCGGCACGGCGGTCAAACGCCAGCACGAGCCGACCCGCATCGTGGGCGACCTGCTGACGGCGGAGATCAGCGAGAAGCAGGCGCGCTCCATCCGCTACCAGATCACCATCGCCAAGCTGCCGCTGGCCAAGGATGTCGACGACTTTGCCTTTGACGGCACGCCGATCAACCAGGCCCTGATGCGCGACCTGGCTGGCGGCGAGTTCCTGGCGCATCAGCGCAATGTCGTGCTGGTTGGCGGCACCGGCACGGGCAAGACCCATCTGGCGATCGCCATCGCGCGCGCCTGCATCCGCGATGGCGCCCGCGGCCGATTCTTCAACGTCGTCGACCTGGTGAACCGGCTTGAGGCGGAGACCCGCTCTGGCCGCCAGGGCCGAATGGCGGATTATCTCTGCCGCATGGACTTCGTCGTGCTCGACGAACTCGGCTACTTGCCGTTTGCCCAATCCGGCGGCCAGTTGCCGTTCCATCTGGTCAGCCGTCTCTACGAGCAGACCTCGGTGATCGTCACCACCAACTTGGCGTTCGGTGAATGGCCAAGCGTGTTTGGCGACGCCAAGATGACCACGGCCCTGCTCGACCGGCTGACGCATCACTGCGAGATCGTCGAGACCGGCAATGAGAGCTGGCGGTTCAAGAACCGGGCCTGAGAGCCTGACCAAAAAAGAGGTTGAGTGATTTCAGTAGGTTGTGATTCCGTAGGTTTGCGAGACACGACGGAGCCACGGATGGCCTGGACTGAAATCACTCGTCCGCAGTATCGGCGGGCGAACCGGCGCTATGCAAGCGATCTGACCGACGCTGAATGGGCGCTGGTCGAGCCATTCATGCCCAAGCCGTCGCGGCTTGGACGGCCGCGCAAGACCGATTTGCGGCAGGGCTTGGACGGCTTGCTTTATGTCGCCTCGACCGGATGTCAGTGGCGGCAACTGCCACGGAATTTCCCGCCATACTCGACCGTGCAGAGCTACTTTTATCGTTGGGCCGAAGACGGCACGTTGCCTCGGATTAATCACGCGCTGGTCATGGCCACGCGCCAAGCAGCAGGCCGGGAGGCCAGCCCGACAGCGGGCGTGATCGACAGCCAATCGGTTAAAACCACTGAGTCCGGCGGGCCGCGGGGCTACGACGCCGGAAAAAAGATCAAAGGACGCAAGCGGCACATCGTCACTGACACGCTCGGCAACCTGATCGGCTGGCTGGTGCATTCTGCCGACATCCAAGACCGCGACGGCGCAGCTAAAACGCTGGCAACGATCCGCACCCTTCATCCATGGCTGCGCCACATCTTCGCCGACGCAGGATATGCTGGCGACAAGCTGCGGGCCGAACTGGCCGGCATGGGACGCTGGACGATCGAAATCATCAAGCGTTCCGACACGGCCAACGGCTTTGCGGTCTTGCCAAAGCGCTGGGTCGTCGAGCGCACCTTCGCCTGGCTTGGCCGCTGCCGCAGACTTGTCAAAGACTTCGAAACCACCGTGTCCAGCGCAACAGCATGGCTCCTAATGGCCCATATCCGGACCCTCACGCGACGCCTGGCAAGAGCCTGATATGGAATGGTCAATTTTGAGTCAGACTCTGACCTGCGCCCCAACTTGCACCGGTAAACCACAGGCATCTCCCGCGCGCCGCTGCGTCAGCCTCTGGACGGGCACTCCGCAGCGCGCGGGGCCCTCCTATGGATTACCGGCACAAGCCTACCCGAAAAGGGGGGTCCCGATTGGACGCCGATACAGGGTCCCGATCCGGCGCCGAGTGACACTAGTCTAAGTGTCCGTAGACGGCCGCGTTAACGTGCCTACCGAGTCTGCGCCAGCCATCAGTCTGCCCCCGGTTTCTTGTACGATGTTTTATCGCCCTGGTCGGCCGCGCACGTTCCGCGGAGAAGATCGACCGTGTCCATTTCCAATACCATGGCGAGCCTCTCGACCATGTCGATTGTCGCCGCATAAACGCAGCGCTCTAGCGCACTTACGTAGGTGCGGTCGATTTCGGCGCGATGCGCCAATTCCTCCTGCGACAAGCCCTTGGCGTGACGGGCCTTTCGCAGGTTGAGCGCCAACACCTCTCGTATCCGCATGAGCGTGAGGGCGCGCCATTGTCGAGTATCCCACCACGGAGTATTCTCGACAAAACTTCGAGCTGTGACGGCATGACGAATGATCCCGTTTTCACCTCACGAACCCAGCCGCGCATGACCCGGCTTCAGGCGTTATCGATGTTGCTGGGCGGGTGGCTGCTGGGGGCGCCCGTGCCGGCCGTTGCCGCGGACTACGTGCTGACGAACCCCGGCGTGGAATCATCCTGGGGCGGGGGACCGGAAGGCCCCGTCGCGCCCAATAGCCAGCGCGACGCAGGCCGGGATATCTCCGGCCCGATCGCGGCAAGGCGGTACGAGGCCGACATGCTCGCCGCAAAGCCCGGCCTGGACGAGGCCGCGTCGTTCCACTGGTTCGAGCTCACACCCCTCTATCTCTCGATGCACGGCGTGACACCGGCTCCGGACATCGCCGGCCCGCAGGCGCAGCGGGCACTCAGGGACAAGCAGGACGAGGTGCGGGGGGCCTTGATTGCCGAGCTCGACACGCGC
The DNA here is from genome assembly GCA_965276785.1 of Acetobacteraceae bacterium. Lineage (GTDB taxonomy): Bacteria > Pseudomonadota > Alphaproteobacteria > Acetobacterales > Acetobacteraceae > LMUY01. Next base: position 2,677,415 of record OZ255629.1, on the reverse strand, counting down.
TTCGCCAGGCTGACGGACGCGCTGGAGAAGGCGGACGCGATCGTGCTGCCCGTAGGAGACCAGGCCGGGACATCGGGACCCGTCCCGTATTGCAGCTGGATCGCCGATCGGGCGCAGTATGCTTTCACGCCCTTGGGCAAGGACCTACTCGCGCGGTGCCTGGAAGACCGCGACGTCTTAATCGGCAGGCTGGCACTGCGGCTCGCCACACTGGCGCTGGTGCCCGATCTGCCATCCGGCGCCGCATCGCCGCCGACCGCGAGCGCAGGGCGCATAACCTCCGATGCCGCAGCGAATGCGCTCGCCGGGTTGCGTGACTCAGGCGCGGTTTTGCCATCCACCCGGCTGAGTTTCTCCCAAGCGATCCTTCCCGCCGATCGCCGATGGCCGCTCGACTATGCTTCTCTTTTCAAGCTGTACGAGCGCGCATTGCGGACTCGGTTCGAGGCCAAGCGGGACCAGTTATCCGCCAGGCTCCAACAGGCCCTGCAGGTTGTTGACGCGTCGGACACGATCTTGCCCGCAGAGGGGGCGTGCCGGGCCATTCTCGGCCCCTATGCCGGCTCGCTCGCCCAGGACGCCGCCTCCGCCCCGGTCGCGGAAATGCTGCGTAACACGTGTAGCGGCACCATCAGCGAACACAACGCGGCCAGTCTTAGCCGGATCAGGGCGGCCGTAGTTGCCGGGTTCGATGCCATGGCTGCCGAAGCGAGCCGTGACGCGACGGGCACCACGCGCGTGGTTCACACGCCCGAGGCCGCGTGCCAGGTCGCGCTGCAGCCATACTTTCCCAGCCAAGTCCTAGGCCCAAAAGTAGGCGGTTCGCTGGCCGGTCTCACCCAAGCGCAGGTCACCAACCTCAAGGACGCATGCATCGCGGCCGCCGGGCGGTTGAATGCGGCTGTGGTAAGGCGGCATGTGGCGGATGCGCTCGCGCAAACCGATGGCGACGCGGGCACGCTGGCGGCGTGGGAAGCAGCCTTCTGGTCGCCGGGCGCGACCGGTCGGCTGGATTGGATTGGCGGTGAGGACTTGGCCACGGTCGGTGCGACAATGACCGCTTTTCGCGCCGCTTACGAGGCGGGCATGGCGCCGAGGCGCGCGGCCGCGGCCCGCCGCTGGGCGGGCGAGATCGAGAAGGCGTTCGCCGTCGATATCGGGGAGGAGCCGCCCGAGGCGGTCAAGCTGTGTGCGACACATTATCGGGGCACCAGCGACGACATCATGCAGTCATGGTTCGGCGTGCAGCCGAGCGAGGTGGCCGTGGCGCGCGCGATGGACGTCATACGCGCCGAGCCAGCCATTAGCGCGCAGGAAGCACAGTATTGGATCGCCGGGCTGTGCCGATCGCTACACGAGCGAACCATCGCCCGCAGAGTGTCAATGGCGACCGAGCGGGCGGGCATTCCCGCGATGTTCAAGGAAGGTGAGGATCTTGCAGTGCCATCACCGGAGGGCAGGCTGCAGTTCTTCGATCCAACCAGGCTGGTCAGGGCGGCCGCCGTCGACGGCTTGCAGATTGCCTTCGTCGAGGCTGACTACGGGAACGACGCCCAGATGCGCGTGACTCCGCTTGGAAAGCTCGCCCCAGCCCTTGAGGGAGCATTGCAGACGACGACACGGGGCGACGATGCCGCCGTCATGAAGCTCGTCCGCTTGACGAGCCTCCGCGGCATGGACGGGTCGTTGGCTACGGTCGAGTGCGTCGGCACGCCGGTACAGGAGGCTTACCGCCAGGGCCGGGCGGAGATGCTTCGTGGTTACGCGCTCGCGCTGTTCGACGACCTGCCCGTGGCGGGAAGCTTGGTCGCCAATGACGCGCGACGGGCGATGTTCGACGTCATGGCCTGTGATGCGGCCAAGACAGCGTTCAAGCAGTCGGGAATCAGAGAGTGATTGCTCGAGGCCCCGACATGCGGCCACTTGGCCCTGGACGGTACATCGGACGGCATTCTGGCCTCGCGCCTCTCGTGGCCGCGCCGATCCTGCTGACTGCTTGTGCGGTGATCGGCCCGACCGTGCCGATGACGCCCAGCCCGGGCAAGATGGCGGAGGCATTCGAAAGCGACCATCGCACCTGCATGGCCATAACCGACCGGAGGCTGCAGCCGGTGGCGGATGAGCTGGATGGACCCAAAGCAGATCTGCGCCAAGTCGCCGCGAACAATGAGCTAATCCAGGAGGCCTACAACCGCAGCTACATCGACTGCATGGCCGCGCGGGGCAACGTCCCCCCGTCGGCCGCCGTCCCGATCGCGCAGGCCCAGTACACTCCGGGTGTGGTCGAGACGCTGATGGCGCTCACCTCGTACGGAAACCTGCGGGATGGCTGGCGGCTCCTGGACCTGAGCTATCACGCGGCGTCTGGACATGACGTCGACGCGAACGATGCCTTGTGGCAGCGCGAGATCGCCAACCCGCCCGGTGGGCCCGGCGGTGCCGTGCCCGTCTTCTCGATCAGCTTCGCCGACGGCGCGCGCACCATCCTTTTGTCAATCGTCCAACAGGGCGCCGAAGTCTGCGACAACGGACCCAACACGGCGTCATCCAAGCGCGATTACGCGATCTGCCCAGGCAAGATCGGCGTGGTCGAGAACGGCAGATTACTTGCCATTCTTCCTGCCGGCCGGCTTTGCGTCGAGGCCCTCAATACTGGCGGCGTTGTGCCGGGGGCGCCCGACTGGAAGAGTCCGACCCGGTGGGGCACGCGGGCCCGATACGACCCGGCAGCCCGCACGATCGAGGTGCTCACGCTGCAGGACAGTGACTCGAAGCCGGACTGCGACAAGATGATAAGGGTTCCGTAATGGCGCGTCAGTCTGGTAGAACCACATCACCGCAAACGCGAAGCCACGGGGCGGCAAATGACTCAGCCCCACCAGAGGCGACGCTCGCGCAACAGCCACCGGGCGCAGTCCTGCGCAACCACTTACATAAAAGCGAGACCGTGCCTCGCTTTTACCTGAGCCTGTATGTTCAAGATGTTTCCGAGACGATCGACTTCTACGCCCTTGCCTTCGGCTTGGATCTGGAGCTTGCCTTCAGCGGCCACGGTGAGGAGTTCGCGAAGCTCGACCTGCACAACGGCACGATGGCGGTTCACTGGATCCAGAGTGGCCGATTGGTCGAGGAACCAGGAAGCCAGAATCAGCCTGCCGTCGGTTTCAGGCTGACCGTGGAGGTGAACGAACTCTGGGCTGCCACCTATGCCGCCAGTGCGGCAGGTGCAGTGCTAACCGACGTCTATGAGACGCGACAAAGGCGTGCGGCGATCTTCCGCGATCGGGATGGGCTTCTGGTCGAGGTTTACTCCACCAAGCCATTCGACCCGAATAAGGAGCTCTCCGAGATCGAGCGCGATCTCAGCTCGATCACACCGGTAGGCGGGCTATCGGGAGCTACCGAAACCGCCCGACGCGCCGACGTCCCATCATGATTTGCCTGACCTGCTCTTCGACCTCGCCGCCGCGGCGGGTTGTGTCGCGGGATCGTTCAGGTTGCTAAGCTTCCTGGCAGACGAAGGCCGCTGAGAAGAAAACGGCCCATTCGGCCGTCCTGCCGATCATGCTCCATCGAGACCATATCTGGCGCACACAATCCAGAACCGTGCTCTCGTCGCGCTCCGATGCACCATCTGTGGCAAGTATGGCGCGACGGCGACGAAGGCCCGGTATGCGACCCATCGTGCCCGAAGGTCGGGCGTTACGTGCCCACTCTTGTTTAAGGCCGATGCTTTTCGGTGCCAAGCGCTGCGGTGCTGCCGGCGCTTTTCGTCCCAGTTGGCTCTGCTAGTGAATTCTGGTCCAGAGTGCTGACGGATTTTGGCTCAGCTTCCGTCCTTCAACCTACGGTCGTCCTGGTTTTGCCGGGGGGCTTGGAGTGGACTGGAACGCCAGAGTGGGATTGTTTGAGCAGCTCCGTCAGGAGCATGAGTTTGGTGTCGGGACCATCGCGGGTGTGGCGGCGAAGTTCGGTGTCCACCGCCGGATGGTGCGGCAGGCGATCGCCGGTACGCTGCCGCCGGTGCATCGCTATCCGGCGCGGGTTAAGCCCAAGCTCGACGCGGTGGCGGCGTTCATCGACCAGGTGTTGGACGAGGACCGGCGGGCGCCCCGCAAGCAGCGGCACACGGCGCGGCGCATCTATCGCCGGATTCTAACGGAGTTCCCGGATGCTGGCGTCGCTGAGTCGACGGTGCGCAATCACGTGCGGGAGCGCAAGCGCGCGATGGGCCTGATCCAGCGCGAGACGTTCGTGCCGCAGAGCTACGTGTTGGGCCACAAGGCGCAGGTGGATTGGTATGAGGCATGGGTCGATCTGGGTGGTGAGCGGACCCGCGTGCAGGTGTTCGCGATGCGGTCGATGGCGAGCGGGGCGGCGTTTCACCGGGCCTATCTGCACGCCACGCAACAGGCGTTCTTGGAAGCGCACGAGCACGCGTTCGCCTATTTTGGCGGGGTGTTCCGGTTGTTGCGTTACGACAACTTGGCCAGCGCGGTGCGCAAAATCCTGCGGGGCTACCGGCGGGAGTAGACGGTCCGGTTCGTGGCGTTCCGCTCGCACTGGCGGTTTACGGCCGAGTTCTGCACGCCGGGCGAGGGTCACGAGAAGGGCGGTGTTGAGGGCGAAGGAGGCTATTTCCGCCGCAACCACTTCGTCGCGGTGCCCAGCGTCGCCGATCTCGACGCGCTGAACAGCTTGCTGCTGACCGGATGCCGCGCGGATGAGGCGCGCATCCTGGACGGGCGCACGGAGCCGGTTGGGGCGGCGATGGTGGCGGAGCGCACTCACCTGCTGGCGCGCGCGGCCGTGGGTTTTGACCTTGCGGACGTGACGTTTCCGCTGGTGGACAAGCAGGGCTGCGTGGCGATCAAGACCAACGCCTACTCGGTGCCGGTCAAGGTGGGCATCCGGGTGGAGGCGCGCGCTTACCCGCTGCATGTGGAAGTCTGGCACTCTGGCCGCCGGGTGGCGCGTCACGAGCGCTGCTATCGACGGCGCCAGCACGTGCTGGACCTGGAGCATTATCTCGACGTGCTGAGCCACAAGCCCGGTGCGTTTGCCGGGTCCAAGCCGTTGGCGCAGTGGCGCGAGGCGGGTCGTTGGCCGCCCTGCTACGACGAACTCTGGGCCAAGCTGCTCAGCCGGCACGGCAAGCAGGACGGCACTCGCGCCATGGTGGCGGTGGTGGCGCTGGGGCGGGAGTTTGGCCATGACGAATTGCGTGCCGCGATTAGCACGGCGGTGTCGCTCGGCGCCTGTGATGTGGCGGCGGTGCGCTACCTGCTGACCGGGACTGGGCTACGCAAGGAGCCGCCGCCCGCCATCGATGTCGGGGTGCTGGCCCGGTATGATCGGCCGATGCGACGATGGCGGAGTATGACGTGCTCCTAACTGGCCCCTGCGCGGGCACGGCATGATGGTTGATCTCCAGGACCAGGCCGTCCGGCAGCACTGCAAGGTGTTGCGCATGCCGACAATCGGCGGTCAGTTCGCGCGCTTGGCGGATGCGGCGGTCCGCGAGGGGCAGTCTCATGTCGGCTACCTCGAGGCGCTGTTGGCGGCCGAGATGGAGGAGCGCGAGAGCCGGGCGATCGCGCGCCTGCTGCATGAGGCACGGCTGCCGCGCATGAAGACGCTGGACGAGTTCGAGTTCGACCGGTCCGGCGTTGCGGCCTCTCAACTACGCGCGCTGGCCGAGGGCGAGTATGTGGCAAAAGCTGAGCCGATCCTGCTGGTCGGCGAGGCAGGAACCGGCAAAAGCCATTTGGCCACGGGTTTGTGCGTCGCTGCCTGCCGCCAGCGGCGTCGGGTTCGGTTCACGACCGCGACCGGGCTGATCAACGAACTGACAGAGGCGGCGCATGCCAACCAGCTCAGCCGGGCACTCGGGCGCTGGGAGCGGCTCGACCTGATCTGCATCGACGAGTTGGGCTACGTGCCCCTCGCCGAAACCGCCTGCGAGCTAATGTGTATTAGCTAACACTTGATCGGACATATCGGCTTGAATGGTGCGGTCCACCGGGCTGCCGGGAGAGGATGCATTCCTTCCCGGTAGCCCATTCGAGGAGCCGAACCGATGACGACTGAACGCAAGGTGATCCGGGCTAAGATCGGCCTGTTGGAGCTGGGCAAGCAGCTCGGCAACGTGAGCCAAGCCTGCAAGATCATGGGCTACTCGCGCGACAGCTTCTACCGCTTCCAGGAGCTCTATGACAAAGGTGGCGAGGTTGCGTTGGCCGAGATGACCAAGCGCAAGCCGGTGATGAAGAACCGCGTCGAGCCGGCGATCGAGCACGCCATCGCCGAGCTGGCCATCGAGCAGCCGGCACTGGGGCAGGTGCGCATCGCCAACGAACTCAGAAAGCTCGGCATGACCGTCTCGCCGGCCGGCGTGCGCTGCGTCTGGCAACGCCACGACCTGGAGACCATGCAAAAGCGGCTCAAAGCGCTGGAGGCCAAGAGCGCCCAGGACGGCCTGGTGCTGACCGAAGCCCAGGTGGTGGCACTCGAACGCGCCAAGCTGGACAAGGAGGCGTTCGGCGAATTCGAGAGCGAGTGCCCAGGCTACTGCGGCGCGCAGGATACCTTCTATGTCGGCACGCTGAAGGGCGTCGGACGCATCTACCAGCAGACCTTCATCGACACCTATACCAAGGTGGGCTTCGCCAAGCTCTACGACCGCAAGACCCCCATCACCGCCGCCGACCTGCTCAACGACCGCGTGGTGCCGTTCTTTGAACAGCACGACATCAAGCTGTGTCGGGTACTCACCGACCGCGGCACCGAGTTCTGCGGTACCCCACAGGCGCATGACTATGAGCTCTACCTCGCCGTCGAGGACATCGACCACAGCCGCACCAAGGCGCGCAGTCCGCAAACCAACGGCATTGTCGAGCGCTTCCACAAAACCATGCTCAACGAGTTCTACCAAGTCGCCTTCCGCAAGCGCATCTACAGCGACATCGCGCAGCTGCAGGCCGATCTCGACACCTGAATGGCCAGCTACAACGAGCAGCGACCGCACCAGGGACGCTGGTGCTACGGCAAGACACCCATGCAGACCTTCGTTGACAGCACCCCGATCGCCAAAGACAAAATGCTCAACGCAGCCTGACGTTAGACACATACACCCCATCCGACACCAAACAGGCCAAGTGTCAGATCAGGTCCTAACTAATACAGATAAAGCCGCCGGGGATGGCGACATACGTCAGGTCCGCGACCCAGAGCTGGTTCGGGCGGTCGGGAACGACGTCTTTGGCCAGGTCGGGATAGATGAACCCGGCATGGTCGCTGTCGGTCGTCACGACATAGCGCCGCCGTTGTTTTGGCTGCAAATCGTGCTCCCGCATCAGCCGGCGCAGCTTTTTGCCGTTTACCACCACGCCCTGGTGGCGAAGTGCCGCGCCGACGCGCCGATAGCCATAGCACTCGAATTCGTCGCAGATCGTGCCGATCCGGGCGAGAAGTCCGTCGTCGGGCAGCGTGGCTGGCGGCGCGTCGTAGAAGGTGGATCGCGTGAGCCCCATCAGCTCGCACCCCCTGCTGACGCAGACGCCACGGGGCCGGTGACGACGGAGGTGCTCGCGCTTTTCGGCCGGGGAGCATGCTTCAAAGCCCCCTTTAGCAGTTCGATCTCCAGCGCCTGCCGTCCGACCAAGCGCTCGAGGGCAGCGATCTTGGCCTCGTATTCTTGCATCAGGTCGGCCGCCTGGACGTCATCGTCCAAGGCGCCGGCCTCGAACTTGCCGACCCAAATCCGGATCAGCTGCCGCGAGACATCATGCCGCTTGGACAGCGCGTGCAGCGTCTCGCCTGCGATGAATTCCGCAGCAACCTGCCGTTTGAACGCGGCGCTGTGAGATCGATGCTTCGTCATGGCTTCCATTCTCCGGAAGCCCAGCAAGGAGGGTCAATTCAAATCGCCCAATCTGTCCACCCAGAGGGGCGCACTCCATGTGCTGATGAATTCTGGCCCATCCTCCGGTAGCTCATCGCGTGGCACGGGCCGTCCCGCACCCGTCCTGTCAGCCTCTTGCTTTGGTTCTCCTTGTTACTGTTTGCCCGCTTTGCGCTGCGCCGTGGTGCGGCGGAACCGGTAGGAGTCAGCCCCGGTCGTGATGATGTGCGCACGATCCGTCAGCCGGTCGATCAGCGCCTTGCACAGCCTCGGGTTGGGGATGACTTGCGACCATTCGGAGAACGGCAGGTTGGTGGTCACGATCACCGCTGCCTTCTCCGCTCGGTCGGCAATGACCTGGAACATTAGCTCGCAGGCGGTTTCGGCGAGGGGCACGTAGCCCAACTCGTCGATGCAGATCAGGTCGAGCCGCTCCCAGCGCCCGAGTGCCCGGCTGAGCTGGTTGGCATGCGCCGCCTCTGTCAGTTCGTTGATCAGCCCGGTCGCGGTCGTGAACCGAACCCGACGCCGCTGGCGGCAGGCAGCGACGCACAAACCCGTGGCCAAATGGCTTTTGCCGGTTCCTGCCTCGCCGACCAGCAGGATCGGCTCAGCTTTTGCCACATACTCGCCCTCGGCCAGCGCGCGTAGTTGAGAGGCCGCAACGCCGGACCGGTCGAACTCGAACTCGTCCAGCGTCTTCATGCGCGGCAGCCGTGCCTCATGCAGCAGGCGCGCGATCGCCCGGCTCTCGCGCTCCTCCATCTCGGCCGCCAACAGCGCCTCGAGGTAGCCGACATGAGACTGCCCCTCGCGGACCGCCGCATCCGCCAAGCGCGCGAACTGACCGCCGATTGTCGGCATGCGCAACACCTTGCAGTGCTGCCGGACGGCCTGGTCCTGGAGATCAACCATCATGCCGTGCCCGCGCAGGGGCCAGTTAGGAGCACGTCATACTCCGCCATCGTCGCATCGGCCGATCATACCGGGCCAGCACCCCGACATCGATGGCGGGCGGCGGCTCCTTGCGTAGCCCAGTCCCGGTCAGCAGGTAGCGCACCGCCGCCACATCACAGGCGCCGAGCGACACCGCCGTGCTAATCGCGGCACGCAATTCGTCATGGCCAAACTCCCGCCCCAGCGCCACCACCGCCACCATGGCGCGAGTGCCGTCCTGCTTGCCGTGCCGGCTGAGCAGCTTGGCCCAGAGTTCGTCGTAGCAGGGCGGCCAACGACCCGCCTCGCGCCACTGCGCCAACGGCTTGGACCCGGCAAACGCACCGGGCTTGTGGCTCAGCACGTCGAGATAATGCTCCAGGTCCAGCACGTGCTGGCGCCGTCGATAGCAGCGCTCGTGACGCGCCACCCGGCGGCCAGAGTGCCAGACTTCCACATGCAGCGGGTAAGCGCGCGCCTCCACCCGGATGCCCACCTTGACCGGCACCGAGTAGGCGTTGGTCTTGATCGCCACGCAGCCCTGCTTGTCCACCAGCGGAAACGTCACGTCCGCAAGGTCAAAACCCACGGCCGCGCGCGCCAGCAGGTGAGTGCGCTCCGCCACCATCGCCGCCCCAACCGGCTCCGTGCGCCCGTCCAGGATGCGCGCCTCATCCGCGCGGCATCCGGTCAGCAGCAAGCTGTTCAGCGCGTCGAGATCGGCGACGCTGGGCACCGCGACGAAGTGGTTGCGGCGGAAATAGCCTCCTTCGCCCTCAACACCGCCCTTCTCGTGACCCTCGCCCGGCGTGCAGAACTCGGCCGTAAACCGCCAGTGCGAGCGGAACGCCACGAACCGGACCGTCTACTCCCGCCGGTAGCCCCGCAGGATTTTGCGCACCGCGCTGGCCAAGTTGTCGTAACGCAACAACCGGAACACCCCGCCAAAATAGGCGAACGCGTGCTCGTGCGCTTCCAAGAACGCCTGTTGCGTGGCGTGCAGATAGGCCCGGTGAAACGCCGCCCCGCTCGCCATCGACCGCATCGCGAACACCTGCACGCGGGTCCGCTCACCACCCAGATCGACCCATGCCTCATACCAATCCACCTGCGCCTTGTGGCCCAACACGTAGCTCTGCGGCACGAACGTCTCGCGCTGGATCAGGCCCATCGCGCGCTTGCGCTCCCGCACGTGATTGCGCACCGTCGACTCAGCGACGCCAGCATCCGGGAACTCCGTTAGAATCCGGCGATAGATGCGCCGCGCCGTGTGCCGCTGCTTGCGGGGCGCCCGCCGGTCCTCGTCCAACACCTGGTCGATGAACGCCGCCACCGCGTCGAGCTTGGGCTTAACCCGCGCCGGATAGCGATGCACCGGCGGCAGCGTACCGGCGATCGCCTGCCGCACCATCCGGCGGTGGACACCGAACTTCGCCGCCACACCCGCGATGGTCCCGACACCAAACTCATGCTCCTGACGGAGCTGCTCAAACAATCCCACTCTGGCGTTCCAGTCCACTCCAAGCCCCCCGGCAAAACCAGGACGACCGTAGGTTGAAGGACGGAAGCTGAGCCAAAATCCGTCAGCACTCTGGACCAGAATTCACTAGCAGAGCCAAATAGGCCTTGATCTCGCCAAACGGGTATTTCAGGTTCACGGCGTGGACGCTGTTGGGCAGGTTGCCGTTCGGCGAAAGCTGCAGCGTTCCGAGATGGTAGCCTTTTTCAAATCATTGCCGAGCTGCCTGGTGGGCATCGAAGCGTGTGCGACTGCGCATTATTGCGGGCGCCTGATCCAAGCCGCCGGACATAAGGTCCGGCTGATTGCGCCATCTTATGTCAAGCCGTATGTCCGCCGCAGCAAGACCGATGCCGCCGATGCCGAGGCGATCTGCGAAGCGGTCAGCCGGCCGAACATGCGCTTCGTGCCGATCAAGTCGGCCACACAGCAAGCGTCCTTGCTGCATCATCGGGCGCGCGAGTTGCTGGTCAGGGAACGGACCATGCTGATCAATGCGTTGCGCGGCCATCTTGCCGAATTCGGCATCATTGCTCCGGCCGGCCGGCATCGCGTTCCCGATCTGCTGAACATGCTGCAGGACGCGTCCGACGAGGAGCTGCCCGCCTTGGCGCGGGAGGCGCTCAGAAGCCTGATTGCCGAGTTGCACGGCTTGGAGACGCGCATCGAGGCGACCGAAGGCGTCATCGTGCGCGAGCACAAGGCGAACCCAGTCAGCAGGCGACTGGCGACCATCCCGGGCATTGGGCCAATCACCGCCTCAGCAATCGCCGCGACGATTGCCAATCCGTCAGCCTTCAAATCAGGCCGAGAGCTGGCGGCATGGATCGGGCTGGTGCCGCGGCAGCACTCGAGCGGCGGCAAGCAAAAGCTTGGTCGCATATCCAAGCAGGGTGACCGATACCTTCGGCGTCTGCTGACAGTGGGTGCCACGTCCGTGATGCGCCGGTTGCCAGGCAAGACCGACGGACACTCGTCGTGGATCACGGCACTGCTGGGCCGCCGACCGTTCCGGCTGGTCTCGCTGGCCGTCGCCAACAAGATGGCCAGGATCGCTTGGGCAGTGATGGTGCGGCAGGAGGACTATCGCAAGCCGGCCATGGCCGCCGCGGGCTGAAGAGATAGGGCGACCGGGAAGTGAGCGTCCGGCAGCCCTGATCGCGAGGGTGACGAGAAAGCTGGCGAACATTCGGTCGTGACCGAGGATTGAGACATCCCGCAAACCGGGCGGCGCTTCGAGGGCGCGAAGTTGATTGGGACCTAATCCGCGGATCGCATCAGGGCCAACGGCCATGCGCGCCGCGTCGAACAGGCCGGACACATGTCTGCACCCGACCGGCGGACATCAGCAGCAACGTTTCTCTTGCGAAGTAGGGGCCGTCCACACATGACCCGGTTTGGTGGAGCCTTTCTAGCTTTTTCCGGAGGTCTCCCCGATGCGTCGCACCCACGCTCCTTACTCGCCTGAATTTTGTCGACAGATCGTTGAATTGATCCATGACGGCGTGATCCTGCGGACTTGGCCCGGGAGTTTGAGCCGTCTGCGGAGTCTATCCGCGCCTGGGTGGCGGTCGCCGCGCGCAAGGAGGGCGGCCAGGAGGAGAAGGCGAAGGTTGAGAAACTGTCGCCTGGCGAGCGTGACGAGCTCGGTCGCCTGCGCCGCGAGAGCAAGCAGCCGCGCGTGGAGCGCGACATTCTCTCTCGATCGGCGGCCTGGTTTGCACGCGAGACCGGTGCCGTGCCGACCGGGTCTTCGAATTCATGAGCGCAAACCAGCCGCCAGGCCCGTGTCCACCTTCAGCTTTGCGTGTTGCGCCATCTCCGCTCCCTGATCCCAAGTCAGCGATTGCCGGAGTTGTTCCGGCAAGCTGACGACCGTGTCGGCGATGCTCCCGCGGACGGCTTCGGCGCCATGTCCGGCCAACGCGGGTCCGTTCTTCATCCGAGCGCCCACACCCTGCTCCGTCATCCGCGGCAAGTGCAGCAGCATCGTGAACCGTGTCGTACGCTCCACCAAGGTGCCGATCCCGGAACTCTCCAATCCCAGGATAAGGTCGCCTTCCCAGTGGCCCGGCACAGCCCGATCAGCCGCTTCGGCCGGCCGTTGGCTGATCATGATCTCCGGCACGATGAACGACTTACCTCGTCCGCGAGTGCGCGCACGCGGCACGCGCAACGCCCGCCCGATGCGCAGACAGGCCGTCAGCTCGCGGCGTAGAGCCCCGCGGCCTTGCACGTAAAGCGACTGGTCGATGGCCTCATGGCTGATGCGCATCGTCTCATCATCCGCAAAGTCGAGCCGTAGGCGGCAGGCAATCTGCTCCGGGCTCCACGCCGAAGCCCATCGCCGATCTTTCCGTGGTCCGTGTCGGCGACCTTTCCAGGATACCGTCGGCCCAGGAACCGCAACACCGCTGGGCGTGACCACCATGCCAGCCAATCGATCCTGCACATAGGTCCGCAGCGTCGCGTTGAGCGCCAGCTTCGCTGGCTTCGGGCGCCGAGCGGCCGTTCAGCATGCCACTGCGCCGTCGTGGCCCGATCATCCAGCTCGCCGCCGCGGGTGGCAGCGTTGCGGCGCAGCTCCCGCGAGATCGTCGATCCCGACCGCCCCATCTGCCGGGCGATCTGCCGCACCCCGGCGCCCTGGCATGCTGGATTGCAAGCTCCTCCCGCTCGGCAAACGACAAGCATCGCCCAGACAAAGGCTTTGATGATGGCGCAAGCGTTGATGGTGGCATGCCGCCTGCCTTCCGAAACCACCTTGCTCCTACCGGCGCCGACACCCCCGCGCCAATCGCCGCGTCCTCGCTCGACTGACCCGCCGCGATCAATACCAAAAAACGCCGCCGGTGCGCCTGCTGCGCGACCAGCGGTCGTCCCGGCGAACGCAGCTTGCTCCGCAACGCACGATCTGACCGACGTCGACCCGCCATCCCAACATTCCTCCAAAGTGTTGCGACGATCAGTTGAAATCACCGGCAAGAACAACGGCTGCGGTGACAACACGCCGTGAGGCAATGCCGCCGCTCAGTTTACAAATGGCCATGGCTGATCTCGTGCCCGAGCCACAGCCGCGAATGACGTTCCAGATTGCTCGGCCAAGCTAGGATTCGTAGCTTTTCTTCAAACCGCCAGCAACGACGCCGCTCAACACCAGCGATGATCCGATCCGCCAGTCGCCTCCAACCTAACAACGCCCGTGCAAGCAAGGCTAGGATCACCGGCAAGGCTCGCAGCCAACGAGCGGTCCTTCCCTCGGATTGAAGGCAACATAATGAAAGAGCCGACCGGCCAATCCCGCACGCCCGTCAGCGCAAGCTAAAGAGGCCTTGCAACGCAATCAACTGATAATGGCTACAGATTTCCGGCACGAGCAGACGTTCTCGTAACATTCGACTGGTCGCCGGCAATCGGATCTCGACCTCGTCTATTTAGCTTACATTCAAAGGAAGGCAGCTTTCAACATGATCGGTTGAACGAGTGGGCTACATCAACGGTCGCACAACAGACCGGCTTACCACGCCTAGAATTGTCAAGACTTACACCGAGCGTTCCCGATGAACGACTCGCAACCTTGGCGTTGCATGCTCTTGCTCCGGATGACCGATACTCGTGGCACATCGCGGATCCATCGCCAATTCCGCCCCGTCTGCGACCCGGCGGATGCTCAAACTGTGCAGCAGCTCGGGGCGCAGTCGGACGGGGGAGGTGAAGGTGAAGGCGCAGCGGCCGCGGGCAAGCCCGGCCTGTGCTAAGTCCGCCCGCTCCTCGCAACCTGCCACGCTGCCGATCACTCGTCCGTCCAGCGCCACCTCCAACAATACGGGCAAGCGGGGATGCGCTGGGTCATGCGCCCAGCCATGCACCCGCCAGGCGCCCTCCACCCGGTCAATCGAGCCCAGCAGCGGCCCTGGCGTCAATGCGACGCGCGCCAGCACGGGGCACAGCGCCGCCGATAGCTTGGCGCCGCGCTCTGGGCGGGGGGCGCAGAGGGCGAACTCGTCTGGCGCCGGGCCGCCTTCGGGGTAAAGGAGCTCATACTCGGCGGCATTGTCGAACGCAGCGCGGGAGACCTGCGCGTCGGCATAAGTTTCGGCCCAAGCACCCTCCGCGATAACGCAGTCATGCGAAGCCAGCTCCATGTGGAAATAGTCAATCCGCGGTGGGCGCCAGTCCTGCGTCACGGTCACACCGTTGATTAGCAGGCGGGCGATCAGCAACGCCCCGTCCACTAGCACGGAGTGGCCCGGCGAGAGATAGAGGTCGCGCGCCGGCATTAGCGGGCTCAGCGCGCCGGCACGGATGCAGACGGGCATGTTGGCAACGTCGTTCACCCCGGGGCTGTGCCGGCCGATCCATTTCACCGGCTGAATGCCACCGAAGCGGGTGATCACCGCGTCCCCGATTTGCAGGTCTTCTACCCTGACCTCGCCAGTGGGCGTGAGAATGCGGGTGCCGCGGAGGAAGCAGAGCGGGGTGATGATAACCTCGCCGTTGCCGTCCGAGACAGTGGTGAAGGTTTCGCTGGGGGAGTTGATATTGACATCGAAGGAACCGCCGCTGCCGCCACTGGAAGCTGTTTGGTTTTGGGATGAGCCGCCATCTCCCCCAGGAGCGCCGCCGCCGCCGCCGCCGCCATAATAGCCGCCGCCGCCGCCGCCGCCATAACCACCGCTGCCCGCATATGAGTAACCGGCTCCGCCATTATACGAGGCCATATTGCTGCTGCCGGAGGCACCACTGCTCCCTGAGCCTGTGAAGCCGCCTCCTGCCCCCCCGCTATAGCCACCACCACCACCGCTACCGGAACCAACACCGCCGGTGCCAGTGCCTGCACCAATCTGGGGCGTGCTACCGGCGGGTAGAACCGTTGGTTCTAGACCAGCCCCTCCACCGCCCCCTCCGGCAACCAGCAGCGTCGTTACGACACCATTGTAATTTTCCCGCACGATCGAGCTACCGCCACCGCCGCCACCATTGCCTGTAGAAGAGCTCTGCCCTGCACCGCCGACAACGATGGTGAGTATGCCGCCTGCCGGAAGATTGAACTCATCTTGAATATCGGCACCGGCTCCGCCTCCGACCGCACCAAAGCCGCCAGTTGCTCCAATTGCGGTGATGGTGTAGCTGCCACCAGATGTGACATTAAAGGTCCGAACGAGCAAAGCGCTGGAGTAGGCGTAAGTGAAGCTCGGCATGACTTTGCTCCGATCGCGATCAACCAGGGGGTGAGGATGCCGCCTGAGATTACGAATACGTTAGAATGGGCCCTAGGTGAATTGGTAGATCCTTGTGACAAATTGCCACTAAACCATTCCCGGTTAAGCATGTGTCCAGAGTCGTTAACGATAGACTCGCACAAAGCTATCAGAGCGATATCGATTCGTATGTCAATGTAGTAACGCACCCGGGCAACTTGCTTAGTGAAGAAGGTGAAAACCATCTAAGTGGTATCACAATGCATTACAGTTTCGAACTCCCTTGGTAACCTCAAGCTCCGCTGTAGCGCGCGTCAGCCACGTAAACTCAAAGTAGCTATCCTGAGCTTCCGTGTCATTTTTGTATCGCGTCCGGCGAGTGCGGCATGGATGTCAAACGGCATCGGTGCTTATCTTCCTTAATCCTTCTGCCGGTCTGTTGCCTCTGCGTGCCGCCGCTTGCGCACGGCCGAGGCATTCGCCCCACGCGGAAATGACGCTTGGCTTGGTTGCACGACGGTGCGGTGATAGGCAGCCCAGTCTGACGGTGCCATCGCATTGAGTTCCCGGATCGCCACGTTGTTGAGCGTGGCGTCGCTGTAGGCCTCGCGCTGGATGGGCTGAACTTGGAACAAGGGGCGGTTGGGGTCAAACTCGATTGGCGCGTCCGTCTGCGTCAACCGGATGTTAATAAATAGCGGCCCAAACCAATCGTCAGCTTCGACAACGCCTTCGAACACGTCGTAGCCGACCGAGCGAGGCAGGTTTGCCGGCCCGCGGACGACGAGGCTCCAGCCGGGCCGGGTCTTGGCGATCAAACCTGACCAGACTTGCAAAATTCCGGATTCGGGCAGCGCCCCCAAAAAGGTGGGCGAGTAGGATTTTACCTCTGGCGGTGCCTGTCGGTCGAAGCGCTCGCGGAAATCAGGGAATTGCGCCGCGCCGAGCGGATACCAGGCGGTTGCTCCCCGGTAGGTCCAGAAGGTTTCCTTTCCAGTCCAGTAGAGTCGGAAGCTGATGGCTGGGAACACGTACCAGCCGAGCGCCGCCGCGGTAGTAGCAGCCTCGCAGTAGCGAAAAGCTCGGGTGGAAAGGGTGCCGCCGGCCGCGCGGTCAGCTCGTTGCGGCGCTCTCGCGCCTTCGATTAGGCGGAAAAACTGTATGATGGGCAGCGTTTGCGTCGCTGTCATGGTCACGCCTCTCACTTGCTCGCTCGTCGCAGGAAAATAGGGGAGGACTCCTCCTTCCTCGCCCAGTGCTTAACGGCTTCCTTCGAAAAGCATGGTCACCAGCCAAGTAGGCGAGCTGGTCTACCCGTTAGCGATCAAAAGGCCGGGCGTCGGCCGCCGAGGCGCACGAGGCCGGCGTCGGCGATTGCATCTGGCAAAAACATCGGCGCTTGGCCACCGAGGCGTACGATGCCAGTATCGGTGACGTCGCTGGTGCGGGACACCGGAGTTTGGCTACCGAGGCAAACGCAGCCTTCGTCGTCGATTAATAGGAGCGGGAAAGCGAGCGCAGGCGCCGACGCGCTTAAGTCGGCGTCTGAGGCAAAGCGCTTATTAGTCTCGTTCATTTCTAGTCCTAAGTCTTTCTAATGTAAGTACGAGTTTCCACGCGGTGCTAGCCGCGGCCGATTGCAGCAGTTGCTCATTGAGTTAGAGCGAACCCGCCGCCAAGGCGTTTGCTGCAGCAACGCCACCCTGATCGAGCCGTGAGAGGCGAAGGCGAGAAGCCGCGTTCCATATTGCCATCTACTTGGTTGGTCATCTGCCCACATCGCGCGAGCCCGGTTTGCCATAGTATGTAAGAGGGGCGATGTCTATCATAGATGCTTTTGGCCTGCTAGGGGTGAATAGCGGATCGCTGGACCGGCAAGCAGCACACATCGTGAGCGGGTTGTCGGATCATGTCTCAGGTCGTGGTGTAGCAACGGCGTTGCTGCATAGCGTTGGCTGCGGTGCGCGAGTATCTGAGCCGGGCGGCCGCGGCGGGGATCATCTGGCCGCTGACGGCGGACGTCACCGACGAGAGCCTGATGGCGCGGCTGTTCGTCAACGCGGGCGTGCGCGCCGGGGCGCGGTATCACGCCGAGCCTAACTGGTCGGCCCTAGTCTAGTGCGCGAGTTCAAGCGGCCCGGCGTCAACCTGCTGGTGCTATGGGAGGAGTACCGGGCGGTCCACCCGGAGGGGTATGCCTACAGCCGGTTCTGCCAGCTGTTCCGCGAGTTCGAGCGGCGGCTTTCGCCCATCATGCGGCAGCAGCGTGAAGCCGGACACAAGGCGTTCGTCGATTACTCCGGCAAGCTGGTGCCGATTACCGACCCGGTGACAGGCGTGGTGAGCACGGCGGAGATATTCGTTGCCGTGTTGGGGCGTCCAGCCTGACCTACGCCGAGGCGACCTGGACGCAGACGCTGCCGGACTGGATCGGCGCGCACGTGCGCATGTTCCGGTTCTGGGGCGCGGCGCCGCGGCTCTTGGTGCCGGACAACCTCAAGAGCGCCATCCACAAGGCGTCGTTCTACGACCCGGAGGTGAACCGCAGCTACGGAGCGATGGCAACCCATTACGGTGTCGGCATTCTGCCGGCCCGGCCGCGGCGCCCACGCGACAAGGCGGCCGTGGAGGCCGACGTGCGGTTTGCACAGTCCTATATCCTTGGCCGCCTACGCAATGCGACGTTCTTTTCCCTGGCCGAATGCAACGCCGCCATCGCTGTCGCGATGGAGCGGATGAACAGCCGCTAGATGCGCCGTCTCGGGATGAGCCGCCGTCAGCTGTTCGAGGCGATCGAGCAACCGGTGATGCGGGGGCTGCCGCAGAGACGACTTCGAGTATGCCGAACGGCACCTCGCCCGTGTCGGCATCAACTACCATGTCGAGGTGCAGGACCTCTTCTACTCCGTGCCGCACGCGCTAATCCGCGAGCAGGGCGACACCCGGGCGACACAGCGCCCGATTGAGGTGTTCCACCGTGGCAAGCGCGTCGCCGCGCATGCCCGGCGCTATGGCGGCCCGCGTCACGGCACCCAGACCGAACATATGCCCAGCGCGCACCGGCGCTATGCCGAGTGGACGCCGGAGCGCCTGCAGCGCGATGCCCGGCATCGGCCTGCCACGGAGGCGCTGATCATCGCTGTGATGGCCCGCAGGCCGGATCCCGAGCAGGGCTTCCGTACCTGCCTCAGCATCCTGCGGCTGTTCCGCGGCCTGGATGCCGCCCGCGTCGAGGCCGTCAGCCTGCGCGCGGTCGAGATCGGCGCGCTGTCCTACGGCTCGGCCGCCTCGATCCTCAAGCATCGGCTCGACCGAACGTCGCCGCCCACTGCGCCTGCGGAGGGTGCGCCTCTGCTGCACGACAACATCCGCGGTTCTGACTATTACCATTAGGAGACTAGGGCGTGTCGTCAATTGAGCAAAATCGCGGTGGCGGCGAGGTGAACGGCGCCCAAGAAGTTTTGGGCGGTCTTGTCATAGCGCGTCGCGATGGCTCGGAATTGCTTGAGTTTTGCGAAGAAGTTTTCGATGAGATGGCGGGCTTTGTAGAGGTCCTTGTCATACTCCCGCGCGACCTTTCGATTGGCTCTGGACGGGATGACGCTCGCGTTGCCTGCTTTGGCAAGCGGCTCAATCACCCGCTTGTCGGCGTCGTATGCCTTGTCGGCGATCAACATGTCCGCACCCATGTCTGGCAACAGATGGTCGGCGCCGACGAGGTCATGGGTCTGTCCGCCAGTCAGGAAGAACCCCACAGGGTTACTCAAAGCATCGACCATGGTGTGAATTTTGGTGCTCAGCCCTCCTCGGGATCGTCCAATGGCTTGGTCCGCTCCGGCTTTTTTGGGCGCCGGCACTATGCTGATGGGCGCGCACGATCGTGCTGTCGATCATGGCGTATTCGTTGTCGGCATCGGCTGCCAAGTCGCTGAAAACATTCTCCCATACTCCCAACTTGGACCACCGGCTATGACGGCGATGCACGTTCTTCCAATCACCAAACCGCTCGGGCAGATCGCGCCAGGGAATGCCGGCTCGGTAGCGGTAGAGCACCGCCTCGACAAACAGCCTGTTATCGGTCGCAGTGACCCCAACATGGCCTTCACGCTCAGGCAGCAGGTCACGAATGCGCTCCCATTGGTCGTCGTGCAGGGCGTAACGTCGCATCAGTCAGCTCCAAACTGGCTGACCGCCTATGAATCGAAGAACGCACCGCGCCGGAATCCCCTAAATGACGACACGCCCTAACGTTGCTCACACATCCCACACTCGATCTACCGGCCGACCTTGGCCTGCACGGCATGGCCAAGGGCTTCCGCGACCTGGCGGACAACCCGGAGGGCGCGGCGCTGGGCCACGCCGAGTGGCTCGGCATCCTGCTGGAGCGGGAGAGCACGCTGCGCCAACAGAAGCGGTTCGAGAGCCGGGCCAAGGCTGCCAAGCTGCGTCACGTGGCCGCGGTCGAGGACGTCGACTACCGGACGCCGCGCGGCCTGGACCGGACGATGTCTCTGAAGCTGACGACCTGCGACTGGATCCGTGAGCGGCGGCATTGTCTTCTGACCGGGCCGTCTGGGGTCGGCAAATCGTGGCTGGCCTGTGCGCTCGGCTATAAGGCCTGCCGCGAGAACCTGTCGGTGTTCTACCAGCGGGTGCCGCGGCTGTTTGCCGCGCTCGCCCTGGCCCGCGGCGATGGCCGGTATGCCCGGCTGCTGAAGCAGTTGGCCCGGGTCGACCTGCTTATCCTGGACGATTGGGGGCCAGAGCCGTTGGTTGCTGAACAGCAGCGCGACCTGCTGGAGATCGTCGAGGACCGCTACAGCGCCGGGTCGCTGATCATCACCAGCCAGGTGCCGGTGGACCGCTGGTCGGCAACCCGACCCTGGCCGACGCCATCCTGGACCGGTTTAGCCACAACGCCCACCGCATCGAGCTGAAAGGCGAAAGCCTGCGCAAGCAGCGGGCCGTTGCTTGACCTCGGCTGCACCACCATAACATGACCAAAACCGACCTGCGAGACGACACTACCCGGGCGCGATCAGATCGGAATGGTGGGCGACATCAGATTAGAAGGATGCGCGGATGAGGGTTGGAATACCCGGGCGGCGTCGTCGGAATACGCAGGTTGGCCGGCATCAGCCAGGCAGCCTGCTACCGGGCGCCTCGCGCTCAACACCGTGCAAACCGTAGATGCCACCGTTGGAGCGGCGGGGTGAGCGATTACAAGCAGACTGAGGATGCAGCCCCATTGGACCGCATCCTCAATCAAACCGCCCTTTTAAATTAAACAAATGTATGCTGTTTAAGGTGTGACAACGCCGAATACAAGATTAGGCAGCTCGCCTACGCTTCATGCCACTATTCTCATCTCAACATACTTCTGGGACCAAGATCGACTTTACCGTTAGTGACTGAAGGCTAGATTTCCTTGTCCGAGACCCGTAATAACGGCAGTTCCAGAGTTTGTAGCTCCATCCACGCTTAGACCACCGATATAGAGCGTTGATGAGCCGTTAAGCGTGGCGATTCCCAGCGTGTGGCTGCCGGAGAAATTGCCGGCAACTTCAAATAACTGTGATTGACCATTGCCGTTTATTGCCGTGGTCATTTGTAATGCGCCAACCTGTTTACCATCTACACTCATTGTAAATTGAGCATTTCCCCCAGAAAAATCTTCAGCTGCATAAAAACTAAGTATGTCCGGGCCTGATCCCAACTCGACGGGAGGAGGCGATCCAGGCGTCGCAAACGTTAGGCCTAACGTTCCATTATTACTAAAAACGAGCTGACTTCCGCTTATCGTGTTCCCATTTATTGCTGCTGTATCGAGAAATAAGAGACTATTATTAGCGTTGATGTAGTCAAGCGATAATGTATGAGAACCGGGGCCGAATTCGCCCTTTACGTCGATCTGCTGAGATTGTGACGCAAGAACGTTGGCAGAAACCGTCTGTATTCCCCCAATTTGTTTCCCATCTACCTCAATGACGAACTCAGCACCTGTGGGTTCAGCCCGTTGGGACATAAACAGAGATATAGTGTTGGGACCTGAGCCGATGTCAACCGGCTCACTCGATGCTGACTCGTTGAAACCAAAACTTTGACTGCCGTTGTTGCTGAGAACAAGATTGCTGTTAGGGATACTGACGCCGTCGATCCCAGCCGACTCAACGAATAGCAGACTATTCGAGGCGTTAAGATAGTTTATAGAAACAGTGTGTTGACCGGGAGCAAAGTTCCCTAGCACATCGAAAACTTGGCTTTCAGAATCAAGGATGTCGCTTTGAACAGTCTGAACACCGCCAATCTGTGTGCCGTCTACGCTCACTTCAAATTGGGCTCCCTGTGCCGCCGCTCGTTCTGCCATGGTCAGGTTGAGACTGTCTGATCCAGTTCCAATCACTGTCATTTTTGGCACGGCCACGGCGATCGCATTGATGGTGCTGCTGATCGCGGCGGCCTGTCCTGCGGTGTCGGTGATGGCCGCGGTGATGGTGGTGGCAACGCTCTGGCCCGGCGCCACCTGATGGGCGGTCGGGGTGAATACCAGGCCGTTGAGCGAAGCCTGGAGGCTGGCGGCGGAGCCGGAAATGGTCAGCACGCCGTTGGCGGAGCTGCTGCCGTCGGTTGCCGCATTGGGGTCGGTCAACGTGCCATTGGCAGCGTTGCTCACCGTGACGCGGGCCGTCTCCACCTGGCCTGCATTGGGGTCGGAGATCGTGACCGCGTTGAACGGGGCGACGTGCGACGCGTCGGTGGTGCTCACGCTGCCCGAACCTCGGGACGCGGTGATCGGTGCGGCCACGGCGGTCGCATTGATGGTGCTGCTGATCGCGGCGGCCTGGCCCGCGGTGTCGGTAATGGCCGCGGTGATGGTGGTGGCAACGCTCTGGCCCGGCGCCACCTGATGGGCGGTCGGGGTGAATACCAGGCCGTTGAGCGAAGCCTGGAGGCTGGCGGCGGAGCCGGAAATGGTCAGCACGCCGTTGGCGGAGCTGCTGCCGTCGGTTGCCGCATTGGGGTCGGTCAACGTGCCGTTGGCGGCGTTGCTCACCGTGACGCGGGCCGTCTCCACCTGGCCTACATTGGGGTCGGAGATCGTGACCGCGTTGAACGGGGCGACGTGCGACGCGTCGGTGGTGCTCACGCTGCCCGAACCTCGGGACGCGGTGATCGGTGCGGCCACGGCGGTCGCATTGATGGTGCTGCTGATCGCGGCGGCCTGTCCCGCGGTGTCGGTAATGGCCGCGGTGATGGTGGTGGCAACGCTCTGGCCCGGCGCCACCTGATGGGCGGTCGGGGTGAATACCAGGCCGTTGAGCGAAGCCTGGAGGCTGGCGGCGGAGCCGTCAGCACGCCGTTGGCGGAGCTGCTGCCGTCGGTTGCCGCATTGGGGTCGGTCAACGTGCCATTGGCAGCGTTGCTCACCGTGACGCGGGCCGTCTCCACCTGGCCTGCATTGGGGTCGGAGATCGTGACCGCGTTGAACGGGGCGGCGTGCGACGCGTCGGTGGTGCTCACGCTGCCCGAACCTCGGGACGCGGTGATCGGTGCGGCCACGGCGGTCGCATTGATGGTGCTGCTGATCGCGGCGGCCTGTCCCGCGGTGTCGGTAATGGCCGCGGTGATGGTGGTGGCAACGCTCTGGCCCGGCGCCACCTGATGGGCGGTCGGGGTGAATACCAGGCCGTTGAGCGAAGCCTGGAGGCTGGCGGCGGAGCCGGAAATGGTCAGCACGCCGTTGGCGGAGCTGCTGCCGTCGGTTGCCGCATTGGGGTCGGTCAACGTGCCATTGGCAGCGTTGCTCACCGTGACGCGGGCCGTCTCCACCTGGCCTGCATTGGGGTCGGAGATCGTGACCGCGTTGAACGGGGCGGCGTGCGACGCGTCGGTGGTGCTCACGCTGCCCGAGCCTCGGGACGCGGTGATCGGTGTCGCCACGGCGGTCGCATTGATGGTGCTGCTGATCGTGGCAGTTTGTCTTGCGGTGTCTATAATGGTGGCGACGATGGTGGTGGCGACGCTCTGGCCCGGCGCCACCTGATGGGCGGTCGGGGTGAATACCAGGCCGTTGAGCGAAGCCTGGAGGCTGGCGGCGGAGCCGGAAATGGTCAGCACGCCGTTGGCGGAACTGCTGCCGTCGGTTGCCGCATTGGGGTCGGTCAACGTGCCATTGGCGGCGTTGCTCAGCAGCACGCTGGCCGTCTCCACCTGGCCTGCATTGGGGTCGGAGATCGTGACCGCGTTGAACGGGGCGACGTGCGACGCGTCGGTGGTGCTCACGCTGCCCGAACCTCGGGACGCGGTAATCGGTGCCGCCACGGCGGTCGCATTGATTGTGCTGCTGATCGTGGCAGTTTGTCTTGCGGTGTCTATAATGGTGGCGACGATGGTGGTGGCAACGCTCTGGCCCGGCGCCACCTGATGGGCGGTCGGGGTGAATACCAGGCCGTTGAGCGAAGCCTGGAGGCTGGCGGCGGAGCCGGAAATGGTCAGCACGCCGTTGGCGGAGCTGCTGCCGTCGGTTGCCGCATTGGGGTCGGTCAACGTGCCATTGGCAGCGTTGCTCAGCAGCACGCTGGCCGTCTCCACCTGGCCTGCATTGGGGTCGGAGATCGTGACCGCGTTGAACGGGGCGACGTGCGACGCGTCGGTGGTGCTCACGCTGCCCGAACCTCGGGACGCGGTGATCGGTGCGGCCGTGTCGGTCGCATTGACGGTGCTGCTGATTGAGGCGGTTTGCCTTGCAGTGTCCATGATCACGGCGGTGATGGTGGTGGCAACGCTCTGGCCCGGCGCCACCTGATGGGCGGTCGGGGTGAATACCAGGCCGTTGAGCGAAGCCTGGAGGCTGGCGGCGGAGCCGGAAATGGTCAGCACGCCGTTGGCGGAGCTGCTGCCGTCGGCTGCCGCATTGGGGTCGGTCAACGTGCCGTTGGCGGCGTTGCTCACCGTGACGCGGGCCGTCTCCACCTGGCCTGCATTGGGGTCGGAGATCGTGACCGCGTTGAACGGGGCGACGTGCGACGCGTCGGTGGTGCCCACGCTGCCCGAACCTCGGGACGCGGTGATCGGTGCGGCCACGGCGGTCGCATTGATGGTGCTGCTGATCGCGGCGGCCTGTCCCGTGGTGTCGGTGATGGCCGCGACGATGGTGGTGGCGACACTCTGGCGCGGCGCCACCTGATGGGCGGTCGGGGTGAATACCAGGCCGTTGAGCGAAGCCTGGAGGCTGGCGGCGGAGCCGGAAATGGTCAGCACGCCGTTGGCGGAGCTGCTGCCGTCGGTTGCCGCATTGGGGTCGGTCAACGTGCCATTGGCAGCGTTGCTCACCGTGACGCGGGCCGTCTCCACCTGGCCTGCATTGGGGTCGGAGATCGTGACCGCGTTGAACGGGGCGGCGTGCGACGCGTCGGTGGTGCTCACGCTGCCCGAGCCTCGGGACGCGGTGATCGGTGTCGCCACGGCGGTCGCATTGATGGTGCTGCTGATCGCGGCGGCCTGTCCCGCGGTGTCGGTAATGGCCGCGGTGATGGTGGTGGCGACACTCTGGCCCGGCGCCACCTGATGGGCGGTCGGGGTGAATACCAGGCCGTTGAGCGAAGCCTGGAGGCTGGCGGCGGAGCCGGAAATGGTCAGCACGCCGTTGGCGGAACTGCTGCCGTCGGTTGCCGCATTGGGGTCGGTCAACGTGCCGTTGGCAGCGTTGCTCACCGTGACGCGGGCCGTCTCCACCTGGCCCGCATTGGGGTCGGAGATCGTGACCGCGTTGAACGGAGCCGTTCCAGCGCCGTCACTAGCTTGAACAACAGATCGCTGCGACGTGGCCGAGATTGTCGTGAAAGGGTCTACTTCGACGATGAGCGGGTGATCTGAAACCCGTATTGTTACCTGTGAGACATTAGTGAGGATCTCGACAGGGTTCGCGCTAATGAGTGGATCATAGACTTCGACTGAGGCGGCTTCTTGCCCCAGTGTGATCGTCACGGGCGTGACTGGAGCGGCGATTTCGCTGTTCGTCGTGATGTCCCATATTTCGGGCTCCTGCCAAACAGCGATATCGTAAGTGCCGTTCGACTTCTCGAGAAGCATAGAGTTGCCGTACACTGGAAAGTCGGCTTGGACCGATTGGCCATTGAGAATACCGTATCCGAAATAGGCTTGCGCCTGTGCAATGGGAAAGTTACTGTCAAGCCCTTTAATCGAATAGGACAGCGTGCCTGGGGCAAAAGTGCCTGCGCTAATGCCATTATCGCCGAGGATGGTAGTTAGGTTATGCAGTGCTAATGCGGCTTCTTTTGGTGTGCCATCGGCATTAAACAGGCCAAACGCGTCTTCACCAACAGTGTTTGTGGGATCGCTAAAAACGTTCATGAGCTGATACAAATAGGTAATTTTAACACCCATTTGAAACATATCAAGGATTGTATCGAGATCATACTTCGCCTGTACGTCCTCCGAAACGCCATCAGACGTTGTTGCGCCGGGCGCAATTGTATCGGCAGTGTTAAACCCTGTTTCAGTCACAACGCCGGGAAGAGTCGGGGTCCCCGAGAAATTACGAGCGACATACCACCTGTTCCAGAGATAAGGTGGAAAATATCCTGAGTAGGAATGAGCATTGCCGGTCGTCGCTGCTGCGCCCTGATTGGGTATAAGCGTGTAGGCGCTTGCGTCGAATGAGCCAACCGTATAGTTGTAAACCTGTACGCCTGCTAGGAGCGGGTCTGATGTAACGGCATTGTAGAGATCCTGTTGGTAGGACTCAGTCGCGGCAAGGTTCGCGGTAGGACTCTCATTGAGCCCTTCCACTGCAATTATTCCGCCGGGATTGGCTTGCTCCAGAGTGTCGAGGTCAGACATCTCCTGTGCGAGAGGCATGTTTCCGCCAAGATCAAACTTTATACCGTTTGCCATAAGCATTTCGTCTAGCGACTGTGTCTCTGGGAAGACGTCATTCGCACCATCTCGAACGTTGTGTATGCCCAAATATTGTAGTTCTCCTAAAATATTTACTCCAGGGGCGTTATAGGCACTGTCCAACCATGTAAAGTCCGTATTTACGCCCAGACTGTTGATAAAGACCGTAGTGCTAACGGCAAGAACAGGAGAGGGCAAACCGGTTTGAGCGTTACCCGTGGACGACTCTGACATGGATGTGCTTCCAGAATGCGGTGGAGAAAACCGAGTTTCCACGCACCCGTTCTGGTTGCGGCAAAGCAATTATCACGGAAAAGTGTTCAAAAACCGTTAAGGTAGGTCTTATTTGGGACTCATGCTCAAAAATTGCGGCGAAGCCGCCTACTGCGAACATGCTTGCCGACAGGGCACGCACCGGCCGGCCGGTGAGCCTGAGTTGGATCGAGAAGGTAAGCTGGTGCGCTGGTTGGAACAGGTAGCGAACTTGGCCGAAGACGGCGTTGTTCGGTTTCGGCGGGTGAACATCGAGGCGCGTATCGCACGCGAATTCAAAGTCGAATTGCACGAGCGCAGCGTCCGAAAACTGCTGCGCGGACTTAGTTATCGCCTCATTTCGGTGCGGCCAGTGCGTCCCCAAACTGATGACGCGACACAGGACATTTGACAGAAACATCGCCAGTCTGGGGCGCAACGCGATCGGCCCGTAACACGCCGGCAAACCGGTCGAGGTCTGGTTCTAGATGCTATGGCGGCCGAGCTACGGACGGGTGATGGCAGACCTTAGTCGCCGCTGCTGCGCGCCGAACTTGATCGGCTATGGCGCCGGCTCGTGCTGGCCTTGGCACTGATCCGGGAACTGGAAGCCAACGTGCGGCAGCCTTAGCGGCATCGGCCGTAGCTGCAGCCGCCGACAATGCGATGGCTCTGACGATCACAGCGCTTCAGCGCGTCCGCGGCATTGGCGAGAACTTCTCGGCGGTGCTAGGGCATGTCGTCAATTGAGCCAAATCGCGGCGGCGGCGAGGTGAATGCCGCCAAAAAAGTTCCGGACGGTCTTGTCATAGCGTGTCGCGATGGCATGGAACTGCTTGAGTTTTGCGAAGAAGTTTTCGATGAGGTGGCGCGCTTTGTGGAGGTCCTTTCCATACTCGCGTGCAAGCTTCCGATTGGCCTTGGGCGGGATGACGCTTCGGTCGTGTCCCACAGCGTGGCGTAGAATTGGTGTTCCTCGGTAGAGCGGGCTACCGGGGTGAGGCAGCCAGAGCTGGCATGCCGACGGTGAGACCATCGCTCAACGGTGCGATGGTTTGCAGAGTCATGTAGCGGGCACGCTGGACGGCCCAATCGTCGTTCTGCTCCAGCAGCAAAGCGTCGATCAGCCGGGTGACGGCAGCCTTGTTTGGAAAGATGCCGACGACATCCCTGCGGCGCTTGGTCTCGCCGTTTAGGCGTTCGAGCGGGTTGGTGCTGTGCAGCTTGGCCCGGTGCTGGGCCGGGAACCCCATATAGGCCAGCACGTCTGCTTCGGCGGCGTCCATCAGCTTGTACAGCTTAGGCACCCGCGGCGGGCCTGATCGGCGACCTCGCGCTATTGCTTACGGGCAGCCTCGGCGTCATCCTGGGCGAACGCCCTGCCCACCCAGGCGGAGATGATGCGGCGCCGTGTCTTGCCCGCTTAGGCCAGGGCATTGCGCAAGAAGTGCACGCGGCAGCCCTGCCAAGTGGCGCTGAGGATCTTGCTGATCGCGCCCTTGAGACCCTCGTGCCCGTCCGAGATCACCAGCTTGACCCCGCGCAGGCCGCGCCGCGCCAGGCTGCGCAGGAACTCGACCCAGAATGGCTCTGCCTCGCTGTGGCCCGCGGTCATGCCGAGCACCTCGCGCCTGCCGTCGGTGTTGATGCCGACGGCGCTGATGACGTCGACCGAGACGATCTGGTGGTCGCGCCGGACCTTCACGTAGGTGGCGTCCAGCCAGACATAGGGCCAGCCGCCCTTGATCGGGCGATCGAGAAATGCGTCACACGCTCGTCGATCTCGCCACAAAGCCGCGACACCGAGCTTTTGCTGATGCCCTCCATCCCCATTTGCTTTGGCCAGATCATCGACGGAGCGGTGGAGATGCCCTAGATGCAGGCCTCCTGGATGACGGCCGTTGGGGCTTTTTCCGCCATTCGCCGGGACTCAAGGAAGGACGGAAAGTAGGTGCCGCGGCGCAGCTTTGGGATCAGCAGCTCGACGGTGCCCGCCCGGGTCTCCCAATCCCGCTCGCGATAGCCGTTGCGCTGGTTGGTCCGTCCGGCGTTGCGCTCGCCCGGCGCAACCCCGCA
Organism: Acetobacteraceae bacterium; assembly: GCA_965276785.1. Lineage (GTDB taxonomy): Bacteria > Pseudomonadota > Alphaproteobacteria > Acetobacterales > Acetobacteraceae > LMUY01. Next base: position 2,648,608 of record OZ255629.1, on the reverse strand, counting down.
GGCTGCCTCGGTGTCCAGCGGCATGAGTTCCTCGGCGGCTAAGCCGATCATCTCGCGCAGGAATGTCGCATCGGAGTCTTTCTCCAGCAGCGCGCGAAGCGCACTCCTGTCATCGGTCATCGTAGTGGTCCTCGGGTCCAGGTTGTGTCTCGACAACCCAACCCTACCTAAGATCACAACGATGGCTGCTGAACACCGTCAGCAGCCTCCTACACCACGCCCGGGGACACGACCCAACTCGTCGCGGCCCACGCTCCATTTCTCCAAACCCTTTTCAGAAGGATCAGCGGACCCCGGAACTAAACTTCCACATCGTCAATTATGGCCCGGTGATGCCAGGAACACGAAGCTAAAGGTGCCGACGGTGTTGAGAACGGCGGTGCCGGCAGGGATCGCTGAGCCGTCGATTGTGGCTCCGGTGATAGACAGCACGCTGTTGGACGCGTTGAGATAGTCGATCGACACCGTGTGAGGGCCACTACCGAAGTTGCCTGTCACATCCAACTCTTGCGTCTGGCCGGTCCGGGTTTTGGCGGTTACCGATTGCACGCCGTCAATTTGGGTGCCGTCGACATCGATGGTAAAGAGTGCGCCGGAAGGCTGCCCACGCTGTGCGAGGGTCAGTGCCAGCGTGTCCGGGCCTGAGCCGATGACGGTCGTGCCGGTCGGAGCAGGAGCCGGCGCCATGAACGTGAACCCACCCGAGCCGATGTTGCTCAGGGTCAGGGCACTGCCCGCGACCATTGTGTCGTCAATCCTGGCGCTGTTCACGAACAGAAGGCTGTTGCTGGCATTAAGGTAATTGATCGACACAGTATTGCTACCAGCGGGGAAATTGCCCAGCACGTTGAACGTCTGCGCCAGCCCGGCCGTACTGTCGGCGGTGGTGGTCTGAACACCGCCAACCTGCATTCCGTCGACATCAATGGTGAACTGTGCGCCGGTGGGCTGGCCCCGCTCGGAAACGCTCAGCATCAGAGTGTCCGCACCCACGCCGATTGTGACCGGGGCATCAACCGCAGGCCCGGTGAAGCTGAAGCCGACTGACCCATTGTTGCTTAGCGCAATCGCGCTATTCGGGACGGCCGTGCCGTTGATCGTCGCGTTCTGCACGGTCAGCACGCTATTGCTGGCGTTGAGATACTTGATGGAGACTGTGTTCGAGCCCGGCGCAAAGCTTCCTTCCATGTCAAACGTCTGCGATTCTCCCCACGTCAGATCGGCTGCTGTCGTTTGAACACCACCGATCTGGATACCATCAACGCTGACGGTGAACTGGGCACCCGCCGGTTCCGCACGCTCAGCCATAGTCAGCGCAAGAGTGTCAGGACCGGAGCCGATGACGACCGGCGTCAGCGTCGGGGTATCAAGGAATAGGCTATTGGCGAGCGTTCCGGTGTAGTTGGACAGTATTACCTGTTGATTTAGGCCGAAGGGCAACAAGTTTACCACTGTCTGCCCGTTGCTTTGCTTGGTGACCTCGGCCAACCTGGTGGCATCGGTCAGCCCTGGGATGCCCGACCAGTCCAGATAGTCACCCTTGGACTGACTGAAGTTTCTAATCGTGACTTGTCCGCTCACATCGCCGATTAAATATTGGTCTGCTCCCACGCCGCCGATGAGGGTGTCAGTTCCACCGCCGCCACTTAGCAGGTCGTTGCCCGATCCCGCGGTGATGGTATTGTTCTGTAAGTTGCCGATAAGGTACTCGGGCCCAGGCCCGCCGAGAATATCGACGGTGTTTGTAGGAATAGTTGAGACTACACCGGCTGGGGTGCCGCCGATGTTTGGTTGAGCTGCCAGTATGGCTCCGTACCAGTTCTGCGCGATCAACGCATAACCTGCGGGCGTTGGATGCACTCCGTCATCACCAACGTCGGCCGTGGTGAGATTGCTTTGGCTAACCAGCGACACTTTTTTCCCTTCAGCGCTGAGCCGAGAAACCAACGACGAAATCGCATCATTAAGCGAAGTGACCGAATACCTAACGAGCGGCGGCAGTTGCGATAGAAAGACATTTGTCGCCGGATGGGCACTTTCTATCGTGTCGATGATCGTCGTCAGATTGGCAATTGTCGTTGCCTCGGGGACGCCTTGCGCCAAGTCGTTGGCGCCAGCCAGCAGGAAAACATCCTGGACTACACCCTGCGCTAGGATGGCAGGTAGCAGTCCAAGCAGCTGCGCCGTTGTATAGCCGGGGTATCCTGCATTTGCTGTGTCCGGGAGACTAGCCGGGCCGTTGCTATTTGGGCCAACTAGGTTGACAAATGTACTATTCAGCACGAATTCCAACCAGAGCGGACCTCGATAGCCTGGCTCGGTAGGCAGGTTGCTTGGATCAAGCGTGTCCCGTTGCGTCCAACCCGCCGTGATTGAGTCGCCCAATGGCAAGATGGTGATGGGCGTGGCCATCTGGTCCGTCGCCAAGTCCACGATCTCGCCCGACGTGGCTGTCGATTGCAAATCAAGAGTGGGCGCCGCGAGTGTCTTGCCGGCGGCTAGAATGAAGGCGAAGGCTACGCTGCCAATGTTGTTGATAGTGATTTCGCCGGCAGGGATCGCTGAGCCGTCGATTGTGGCTCCGGTGATAGACAGCACGCTGTTGGACGCGTTGAGATAGTCGATCGACACCGTGTGAGGGCCACTACCGAAGTCGCCTGTCACATCCAACTCTTGCGTCTGGCCGGTCCGGGTATTGGCGGTTACCGATTGCACGCCGTCAATTTGGGTGCCGTCGACATCGATGGTAAAGAGTGCGCCGGAAGGCTGCCCACGCTGTGCGAGGGTCAGTGCCAGCGTGTCCGGGCCTGAGCCGATGACGGTCGTGCCGGTCGGAGCAGGAGCCGGCGCCATGAACGTGAACCCACCCGAGCCGATGTTGCTCAGGGTCAGGGCACTGCCCGCGACCATTGTGTCGTCAATCCTGGCGCTGTTCACGAACAGAAGGCTGTTGCTGGCATTAAGGTAATTGATCGACACAGTATTGCTACCAGCGGGGAAATTGCCCAGCACGTTGAACGTCTGCGCCAGCCCGGCCGTACTGTCGGCGGTGGTGGTCTGAACACCGCCAACCTGCATTCCGTCGACATCAATGGTGAACTGTGCGCCGGTGGGCTGGCCCCGCTCGGAAACGCTCAGCATCAGAGTGTCCGTACCCACGCCGATTGTGACCGGGGCATCAACCGCAGGCCCGGTGAAGCTGAAGCCGACTGACCCATTGTTGCTTAGCGCAATCGCGCTATTCGGGACGGCCGTGCCGTTGATCGTCGCGTTCTGCACGGTCAGCACGCTATTGCTGGCGTTGAGATACTTGATGGAGACTGTGTTCGAGCCCGGCGCAAAGCTTCCTTCCATGTCAAACGTCTGCGATTCTCCCCACGTCAGATCGGCTGCTGTCGTTTGAACACCACCGATCTGGATACCATCAACGCTGACGGTGAACTGGGCACCCGCCGGTTCCGCACGCTCAGCCATAGTCAGCGCAAGAGTGTCAGGACCGGAGCCGATGACGACCGGCGTCAGCGTCCCTGTGGCAAGGAAGCTGAACGTGGCTGCTCCGTCATTGCTTAGGCTGATCGCGCTGTTCGGAACGGGCGTCCCGTTGATCGTCGCACTCATAATATTAAGTACGCTGTCGCTTGCGTTCAGATACGCAATCGAGACAGTATTGATGCCGCTTGGAATGGTGTCGAGCACGTCGAATTCCTGCAACGCGCCGGCGGTGCTATCGGCCGTGGTGGTCTGGATGCCATCAATCTCGATTCCATTGACGTCAATGATAAATTCCGCGCCGGCTGATTCCGCTCGCTCGGAGACAAATAGCGCCAGCGTGCTGGAGCCCGAACCGATCTTGACTGTCCTTGGCATGGTGACCGTCACGAGAAGGTCTTCTTGCACAGCAATATACCGGTTTCGTTGGTCGCCGCGATACTAATCACCCTGTTGTTGGGCCAGGACGACTCTACAAAGCCGCTTGCAGCGTTTTGCGCGGTGTCAACAAACTCTGGAAAACCCTGAACTGCCTCAACCGCCGACAGGCGAAAACCCGTTTTCATGCAAAACACCTTCATTCTGATGGCGCAAGAACTCACAAGCCGTGATCGTTATGGGAGGGTACTACGAGAGTATTAATGGGTGGTTTAGCGTACGGGCTCTCGGCGAGGGCTCGCGAGGCTAGTGCTTAGGCAGGTCGGGACCAAATTTCGATGCGCTCACTTCACAGCAGCCTTCTAGTCGGAGACCATGAAGAAGTGTGGTGTGCCACGACGACATAGGGCTGAGTACGGTACGATGCCGCGGTGCCCCGACCTGTGCGGCGACAGGGTAAACCCATTCGGCGTACTTGGCGTTGGCGTCGCCGCCGGCCTGACCCGATCGCCCGCGCGCGGAAGTAATGGCCGTTCGAGGAGGAGTCAGTGCGATCGCCCCAGATCGCAGCCACAGGGTGTCGGTCGTGAGCATTGGCGATCACGGCGCGGGCGGCAACGTAGTTGTTCTCGACGATGTGCCATTGTGCCACGTTGACCAGGTGGTCGTAGCTCACCCGGCGGATCGCCTCGGCCATACGGACAGGCCGAGCTTGATGCCGTCGGCCAGAATGGCGGCGAGCAGGGCCGACACGTCCGCGGCTCGATGGCCGGTACGCAGGTGGTGAAGCATGCGGCGACCCGGTTGCCTGCACCATGTCCGACATGACCACGATCACCCGCACCCGCGGCAGCATACCTCAGAGTCGGCCGGGCAGCAGCCGTGCGGCATCCAGTCCGGTGCGCTTGGTGCGGGCAAAAGAGAGATGCTGTCCTCAATCTCGACGCCGTCCAATTCGCCGCGCGTGGCGCAAGCGGCCACGAACTGCAGGCGCCCATTCAGCAGGCCGGCCCTGGCCGCGAGGTAGCGCTCCGGGTCCAGTCGTCCAGCGAAAGCCTCTGAGGTCGAGGGTGGACTGCAGCTCGACGGCGTGCTCGCGACGCGCCCGGTCACGCCGGGCATAATCACCGAGTGCGGCCGGAAGAATGTCGAACTGGCGGCCACGAGCCCAGCATCGCCGCAGACGGGTGTTGACCAGGACCGAGGCCCTCACCCGGTTAGCGCAGCGGGCAGAGCTGGACGGCAAAGCCCAGCCGGTTGAAGGCACGCCGCTTGGCGCGTACCAGCTTGGGGTCGTCAAGCCGAGCACGTAATACCTGGCCATCTCGGCCGGCGCGGTCGGAATGGCGAACACGCGGGTGCGCTGCTCAGCAGACAGGAGGAAGCGGCGGGGCATAAGACCTCGGGAGGGCGAGCCCGTTTAGAACTCGCTTGCCTCTTAGCACCGCTCTGCAACAGGATATTGAAAGCAAGAACGTCAGGTTTCATCGTGACCGCTAAACCCGTGCTCAAATGGCCGACTGTGAAAGGTCCTGACCCGCTTGCTACACTCCTGGCCGGCGGCAATCTTGGCAGCGGAACGCTGCTTGGCTACGCCCGCGTATCCAAGGGTAACGAGCAGAATAACGCGCTGCAGATCAAGGCGCTCATGGCTGACGGCTGCCGCAAGCTATTCGAGGAGGCTGCATCGGGCGGCCGTTGGAACGGGCCGGAGCTGCACCGCATGTTGGACCAGTTGCGCGATGGCGACACCGTAGCCGTCTGGAAGCCGAATTGTCTGTCGCGGACGCTCAAGGACGTGCTGCACATCATGGAGCGGATCGCCGGGGCCGGTGCTGGCTTCCGCTCGGTGATCGAGGGCATCGACACCACACGCCCGCCGGCCGCCTAATGATGCAGATGGTGAGCAGCTTCGCCGAGTTCGAACCCGCCATGATCCGCGAGGGCACCTCTGCCGGGGTCTCGGCGGGCCGCGCCGAAGGCAGGGTTGGCGGTCTACGCCCGAAGTTAACGCCAGCACAGCGGGCCGATGCCGCCGAAAACGTGGTCTCAGGGTGCAAGAGCGCGGCGCAAATGGCCCGGCTCTACAAGGTGAGCGAGCCCACTGTCAGCCGGTTGCTTGCCGCGCACCGCCAGTGTGCGGAGGCTACTAGACTCAAATCGCTTTGACTGGAATCGCAGTTTTCTCCTTCCGAAACGGGAGCGACGTGTGATTCGAAGGCTTCCGGCTGATACCGGAGGCGAGGATGGCGTGGCGGCGTGGACAGGCCTACGGGCAGGACTTGCGGGATCGGGTGCTGGCATGCCGCGATCTGACCTTGGTGCAGGCGGCAACGCGCTTTGGCGTGAGCCCGTCTTATGTTTCGAAAGTGCGGGCCCGGCTTCGCGAGCTCGGCGATCCGGCCCCTGGCCCGCAGCATGGCCATGTTCCGTTGCGATTGGCCGGCGTCACCAAGGACTTGGCAGCACAAATCCATCGGTTTCCAGATGCCACGTTGGACGAGCTGCGGTTGTGGCTGTCGCAAACCCACAAAGTCAGTGTGAGCTACTCCGTAATGTGGAAAGTCGTCGCCCGGCTGGGCCTGACATATAAAAAAGCACCTGCAGGCCGAGGAACAGCGGCGCGAGGACACCGCCGAAGCGCGCCGACAATGGGCGGCGCGCCAGCTCACTCTCAATCCAGCGCGCCTTGTCTTCCTCGATGAAACCTGGGCCACGACCAACATGACCCGCACACGCGGCCGGGCACCACGGGGCGAGCGCCTGGTCGGCATCGTCCCGCACGGCCATTGGCACACAACCACCTTCCTGGCCGGCCTGCGCACAACCGGCTTGATTGCTCCGTTGGTGCTGGACAGCGCGATCAACGGAGCGGCGTTCCTCGCCTACATCCAGCAGTTCCTGGTCAAGGAACTCAAGCCAGGCGACGTCGTGGTGCTCGATAACCTCAGCTCGCACAAGGTGAGCGGCGTGCGCGAGGCCATCGAGGCTGCCGGTGCGAGCCTGATCTATCTGCCGCCCTACAGTCCAGACCTCAACCCGATCGAGCTGACGTTCTCCAAGTTCAAACGCCTGCTTCGCGATGCGGCCGAACGCACCATCGAGGACCTCTGGACCGCAATCGGCCGCCTGCTCAAGCGCTTCACCCCGCAGGAGTGCGCCAACTACATCCGACACTGCGGGTTTGCACAGTCAGAACGATAAGGGTCTAGTGCTGAAAAGCACTAGAAACGGAAGTACTGCAACCGGCCCCCAGACTCAGGGGATTGTCGGCGCGCTGCCCGCAACAGCGCTCGACGAGCGCCTGGCAATCGTTGGCACCTCGGGGTCCGGCAAGACGTACTCTGCCAAAGGGCCTGATTGAGCCACTGCTGCACGCAGGCGCCCGCGTCTGTATCGTTGACCCACTCGGAGCGTGGTGGGGCCTCCGCGCCGACGCGGATGGCACTGCGCCGGGCTATCCCGTCGTAGTGTTCGGCGGCCGGCATGCCGATGTGCCTCTCGACGAGAAAATAGGTACCGCCCTGGGCCATTTGATCGGCGCAGGGCAGCTCGCCTGTGTGGTGGACCTGTCGGAGTTGGGCAGCAGCGCCGCCCGGCGTCGGTTCATGACGGAGTTCTCGGAAGCGGTGTACGAAGCCAATGAAGAGCCGCTGCACTTCATACTGGACGAGGCCGACCTATGGGCCCCGCAACGGCCGTTGCCTGAGGCCAACGCGCTGCTTGGGCGGATCGAAGAGATCGTACGGCGCGGCCGCGTGCGGGGTTTCATTCCTTGGCTGATCACTCAACGTCCAGCCGTCGTCCACAAGGATGTGCTGAGCCAGGCTGACATTCTAATCGCCATGAAGCTCACCTCCAGCCAAGACCGTGACGCGATCGGCGGTTGGATCGAGGGCCAGGCGGACCGAGCCGAGGGCAAGCGCATCCTGGCCGACCTGCCCAAGCTGGCGCGCGGAGAAGGGTATGTTTGGGTGTGGATCGGCGTGGAATAGGGACCCCATTATGGAGTGCGCCCCTGGGGGTGGACAGATTGGTCGATTTGAATTGACCCCCTTTGCTGGGCTTCCGGAGGATGGAAGTCATGACGAAGCATCGGTCACACAGCGCTGCGTTCAAGCGGCAGGTCGCAGAGGAGTTCATTGCCGGGGAGACGCTGCACGCGCTGTCCAAGCGGCATGACGTCTCACGCCAGTTGATCCGTATCTGGGTCGGCAAGTTGGAAGCCGGTGCTCTGGATGAAGATGTTCAGGCGGCCGACCTGATCCAGGAGTATGAGGCCAAGATCGCGGCGCTGGAGCGTCTGGTCGGCCGTCAGGCGTTGGAGCTTGATCTGTTAAAGGGGGCTTTGAAGCATGCTCCCCGGCCGCCAAACGCGAGCATCTCCGTCGTCACCGGCCCCGTAGCATCTCCGTCGCCAGGGGGTGCGAGCTGATGGACTGTCGCGATCGACCTTCTACGACACCGCTCCTGTTTGTCTGGACACCGACGGCGTGCTGGCCCGGATCGGCGCGATCTGCGACGAGTTCGAGTGCTACGGCTACCGACGGGTCGGCGCCGCGCTGCGTCACCAGGGCGTGGTCGTGAATGGCAAGAAGCTGCGCCGCCTGATGCGCGAACATGGCCTGCAGCCGAAGCGGCGGCGGCGCTACGTGGTCACCACGGACAGCGACCATGCCGGGCCGATCTATCCCGACCTGGCCAAGGACGTCGTTCCAGACCGGCCGAACCAGATCTGGGTTGCCGACCTGACATACGTCGCGATTCCTGGCGGCTTTGTCTACCTCGCTGCCATCCTGGATGCCTGGTCGCGCAAGGTGGTCGGCTACGCGATCAGCCGGTCGATGGATGCCCGGATCGCCGTGGCGGCGCTGAAGGCGGCCATTCGCAACCGTGCTCCGCCGAAGGGCTGCATTCACCATTCGGATCGCGGATCGCAATACGCATCCGAGGCGTATCGCGAGCTGCTGGCAGCCCACGAGTTGACCGGATCGATGAGCCGCCGCGGCAATCCATACGACAATGCCAAGGCCGAAAGCTTCATGAAGACGCTGAAGGTCGAAGCCGTCTACCTGGCCGCCTACGAGACCTTCGAGGATGTCACCGCGGACCTTCCACGCTTCATCGACGATGTTTACAACATACGACGGCTGCACTCGGCGCTCGGCTATCTCAGCCTCGCGCAGTTCGAGGACCAACACGCCCGGCAGGGGGTCAAAGAAGCGGCCTGAATCTGTCCACCCCCAGGGGCGCACTCCAATACAGGGTCCCGATCCGGCGTCGATTGACAGTTTGGGCGCCGTCAAACGGCGTGCTGGCGCGCGTTCCATTCCCGGCCATCCGTACCTTCGACAGCTCTCGCACGCCACGCCGGGGTGAACGGGTGGCAACGCCCCGCACCCTGGCTGAAGTGGACCTATCCGCCATCACGGCCGCGCTCGCCGTGGCGGGGACTACCGGCGGCGCGGCAACAATGCGGGCCGCTGAAGGCGGACGCGCACAGCTCATAGAACTGCGTCGGCAGCTCACAGAACGCGATCGCCTGCCCATGCAGGCTCAGACGCGGATTGCGGAGCTGGAAGCCGAGGCGGCTTCGATGCGTGTCCACCTCAGTCAGATCGCGAGCCTGGCAGGCGGAGCGGCAAAACGCTTCGCCTTCTTACGAAGCCGTCGCTCAGCGCCAGACAGTCCCCTTGCTGCCCGATCCTGGCGCCCCAAGCCCTGGGCGGGTCAAACCAGCCCGCGCGGTAGCGCCGCAGCCTACTAACGGCGGCTTGGGCGAGGATAACGCTCTTCATCCAGCAGCGCACAAGTTGTTGGCGGCTCTTGCCCAACAAGCGCCAGCCGGCTTCACTTGGGGGCAAGTAGCGACCTTGGCAGGTCTAAAGCCGTCCGGCGGCCATCACAACGCCGGGCGCAAGCAACTGCGGGACCTCGGCATGATCGAGGAGACGACAAACTTGGTTGCAGTTAACGCGAAGGGAATGAACTCCGCCGGCGTAGTGCCGTCAGCGCCGTCCACCCCGGACGAGCGCTTGGCGCTCTGGTGCGCTCGACTGCCGAGCCTAGCGCCGGAGATGCTCCGCAGCTTAGTCGCTCAGGGTGCCAGCTATATGGATGCCGCCCAACTCGCCAATGCCCTCGGCAAAAAGCCCACCGGCGGCCATTGGAACAGTGGCCTGGCACTCTTGCGCAACAACGGGCTGGTCGAAATCAGGGGAAAACAACTTCGAGCCGGTGAGCTGTTCCGCTGATCAAGCCCTAGCGTGCAGTCTCGAGCAAACGGTGAGGTGACCCCAAGTTCGGTGTTGAAGGTGCTGAACAGGCGCTCGATCTTGCCCCAGCGCTGCGGCCGGCTGATGGCGGAGAATACAATGCGAAGTCACAGGCTGCCGCCACTTGGTCGAGGTGCTGGCTGATGAAGTCGTCCCGTGATCGACGTAGAGCGCGTCCGGAATGCCGTAGACGGGCCAAGCCGGGTCGGCCTTGCTCAAATCGCATGGCGCAGGGCGAGGCAGGTGTTCAGCACATAGCGAGCGCCCAGGGACACGTTATATCCCGCGATGGCGAGGAAGCAGTCGTCCACCACTGTGGTCAGCTAGGGACGGGCCCGCTTGCCGTCTTCGGCGAGGATGAGGTCGAGCACGGTGTGATCCGCTTGCGAGACCGTAGTGGGCACTTCGGCGCAAAATGAAACTACCCTTATTAAACGCTAGCAGACCATCAGCCCGATCTTGCCGACGCGACTCGAATGGTCGTCGCGATCGACTATGAGTCGGATGCCTTCGGCCGGAAAAGTTCGAGACGTATAGCGCGGCAGTGGACCGCGACCGGACGGCCCACCTCTGCCAGGACGAGGACGACCGCCTGGCCGGGACGCTGCGCGCCGCCGGTACCGAGCACGCCGGGTTTGCTGACATCAGACGGCTTTATCGCGCCGCAAGGTGCCGGTAGACCGACTCGCCATATTGGAGCGGTCCGAAGTGAGACAGCTTGCCGTCTTTTTGGCCCTTGCAGCCGCAGTATGTTCGACGACCGCCGTGGACCTGCCCTACTCGCCCATGGTCCCGCCGGTTGCGCGCGGCGTTCCTACGATCGCGGCGGTGACGGCGTCCGACGCGCGGGATAAAAAACATCCGACCTATATCGGCGCGGTGCGAGGCGGGGTGGGCAACCCGGCGGACACGATCGTGACGAAGGACCCGATCGCCGCCGCTTATTTGCTGGCTAGGCCGCCGCCAGTAAACCCGCCGTCAACCACGAGCACGTGCTCGGTGATGTAGCTGGCGGCATCGGACGACAGGAACAGAGCGGCCGACGCGATCTCGTCCAGCTGGCCATACCGTCGCATCGGCACGAAACGGTCCAACGCCTCCCGGATCAGTGGTTCGTGCCCGACCGCGACCAGCGGCGTCTCGATGGGCCCGGGCGAGATGACGTTTACCCGGATACCCTTCGATGCCAATTCGACCGCCATGACCTGGCTCAGCACGACGACGCCCGCCTTGGACGCGCCATAGGCGGCGCGGCCGAGATTGTCCCGCATACCCGACACGCTGGAGAGATTGACGATGCTGCCCCCGGCCGCCTTGCACATCAGCCGTGCCGCGGCCTGTCCAATCAGGAAGGTTCCTTTCAGGTTGACGACGCAGAAGCGGTCGAACACGTCGACGGGCGTGTCGAGAAACGAGAGGTCGGCACCAATCCCCACCGAGTTCACCAGGATGTCGAAACGGCCGAACCGCTGCCTGATGGCGTCGGTCAGAACGATGCCGGCGCCGGGATCGGCGACGTCAAGCATGGCCGGCACGATCACGTCGTCCCCGATCAGTCCATCCGCCGCCGTGATGTCGGCCGCGATTACCCTAGCCCCCTCGGCCGCGAAACCGGTGACCTCGGCAGCCCCGATTCCCTACAGGCCGCCCGTCACCAACGCGATCTTGCCTGCAAGTGTTCCTATCATGCTTGTCTTTCCCCCACTGGAAACGCGCTGGAACGACAAGGCTGTCGCAGCATCGGCGATGTGGGAGATGGTAAACCCGCCGACCATCTCTGACAACGACGGGCGATCACGGGCCTTAGCCCCTCCGCCGCGCAGCCATTGGCCTCGATGAGATTAGATGATCTCGCCCACTCGGCTGGCCTCGATCCGGTCGCGCGCACTCAGCTCGGCATACGTTTTGTCCATAAAACTCCTCGCATTAACCGGCAAGGCGGATAAGTACCACTTATCACGCCTGCCTTCGGCGGCGAAGTGCCTGGGAGACTGGACGCAAAGGCTCGTCAGGACCGCGGAGTCTTGCCGCATTCCCAGGATTTAAGATGCATCCAGCCTCAGCTGTCGTCCCGTGGTAGCGTTCCCGCGAAAGGGCGCCGCCGGAGCGGCGGCAGATCGAGGGGTCACTTCGAGACAGGTCCCTTCAACCAACCGGTTCAGCACGTCTGAGCGGCGACAATCAAGGTAAGAGTCCGTATTGCCTCACCTGGAAGTGCTCCCGGCCCGCTTGGCCTTGCCTCACCAGAATGCTCCCGTCGCCTCATGTCACCGTCTCCGTTTCCGGTACCGCCACCACGCTCGCTTCCCCGCTGACCGGCGCCGTCCCAAACACCAGTCTATGCGTCACCTCACGCCGCCTTCCTTTGAGGCGCCGCTGCAAGGTCCGCAGTAGCCCGTCGGGGTAAACACCCGGTTGTTCCGTCTGCAACCGCTCCAGCAGCTCACGGCCCGTGCGCCAGGGCTCGGCCTCGTGCCAGCTCTGCAGCAGCACCGTGACGGAGACTAGCGGATCGGGCCGCCTGCGTCCGCGTTTGCCCTTCTCCTTCGCCCGCGCCGTCGGACGCACCTCAGCGTCCCGCCATGCCGTACGCAGCCCGGACAGGAATTGCTCCAGCGTCGGCCCCGTCGGCGGTGCACCCCCGCCATCGGCCGTGCTGTCGGCGATCTCCACCAGCCGTTGCTGGGCGGCGCGGATTTCACGCAGCAGCCGCACCGGATTCAGGGTGGCGTGCACTGCCTCGACCCGCTGCCGGACCTCGACGGACGTGCGCGGCTCCGCCAGCAGCCGCTGATACGGCGTGGCAGGTGGGTGATAGCGCTTGCGCACCTTGGCCCCGTCCCGCGCCTTGTCGGCCAGCTTGAACGATGGCTGGAAGTGGTTCACGAACAGCCGCAACGACCCATACAGCCGCGCCAGCGCCGCCGCCGCGTCGAGCCCTTCCAGCCGCCAGTAGCCCACGGCGTGGCGCACCACGGCGCCGTTCTTCTGTTCCACCCGGGCCTGGTCGTTCTTGCGATACGGGCGGCACCGGGTGAACTCAATGCCTGCCCCTTGGCAGTAGTCCCGCACGGTCTCGTTAAGGAACACGCTGTCATTGTCCGAGTCGAAGCCGAGCAGGGGAAACGGCACCAGCTTGCGCACCTCGCAAAGCACTTCCGTAAGCAGCCTCTGCTCGCGCACCAGCAACGGCGCGCACTCCGTCCAGCCGGTCGCGATGTCGGTCAGCGTGAGCGTCTGCACGAAGCTGCCCCGCGCCGTCGGTCCGCTGTGCGCGACCAGGTCCGCTTCGACGTAGCCCGGCGCCGGATCGTCCCATCCCTCAAAGGTGCGGACCGGCACGCTACGCCGGACGGCCGCGGACGGGACCACACGGCGCCGACCTCCTCCCGCCTGCCCTCTGACCTCCCGCAGCGCGCGATCAATCGTCGCCGCGCTCATCGCCAGCACGCGGGTACGCACCTCGGGCGCGAGTCGCAGATGACCATGCCGCTCCATGCTCTCAACCAGAACCGGCACCATCGGCCGCAGCCGCTTGCCACAGATGCGATCCGAAGCCTCCCACAAGATAACCAGCGCCTCTCGTACGGCGTCGTCGTACACGCGGGGGCTCGGCCGCGGATCGGACGCACGCCGATCCTGTCCAGTCCGCAACACCCGCATCGCATGCTTCCGGTGATAACCCGTCACGGCCGCGAACTCGTCCAGGATCCTCCCCCGCTCAGCCCGGCTGCCCTGGGCGTAACGGACCGCGACTGCCGCGGTCAGTTCGTCACGCGTCGCCATGCTTACCCGCCTCATCTCCGCCCCCGTCGCTGCACACTCCGGGGAGCAAATCACGTGAGGCGACAACTCAGCACAAAACCGCATTCCAGGTGAGGCAATGCGCGGATGGGTTTACTCTGTCGCCTGACACGGTGCCCCCCAAGCTACCGATGCAGACCGGCGACTAGCGGTGCTGACGGGTCGCCTAGACCCTTATCGTTCTGACTGTGCAAACCCGCAGTGTCGGATGTAGTTGGCGCACTCCTGCGGGGTGAAGCGCTTGAGCAGGCGGCCGATTGCGGTCCAGAGGTCCTCGATGGTGCGTTCGGCCGCATCGCGAAGCAGGCGTTTGAACTTGGAGAACGTCAGCTCGATCGGGTTGAGGTCTGGACTGTAGGGCGGCAGATAGATCAGGCTCGCACCGGCAGCCTCGATGGCCTCGCGCACGCCGCTCACCTTGTGCGAGCTGAGGTTATCGAGCACCACGACGTCGCCTGGCTTGAGTTCCTTGACCAGGAACTGCTGGATGTAGGCGAGGAACGCCGCTCCGTTGATCGCGCTGTCCAGCACCAACGGAGCAATCAAGCCGGTTGTGCGCAGGCCGGCCAGGAAGGTGGTTGTGTGCCAATGGCCGTGCGGGACGATGCCGACCAGGCGCTCGCCCCGTGGTGCCCGGCCGCGTGTGCGGGTCATGTTGGTCGTGGCCCAGGTTTCATCGAGGAAGACAAGGCGCGCTGGATTGAGAGTGAGCTGGCGCGCCGCCCATTGTCGGCGCGCTTCGGCGGTGTCCTCGCGCCGCTGTTCCTCGGCCTGCAGGTGCTTTTTTTATATGTCAGGCCCAGCCGGGCGACGACTTTCCACATTACGGAGTAGCTCACACTGACTTTGTGGGTTTGCGACAGCCACAACCGCAGCTCGTCCAACGTGGCATCTGGAAACCGATGGATTTGTGCTGCCAAGTCCTTGGTGACGCCGGCCAATCGCAACGGAACATGGCCATGCTGCGGGCCAGGGGCCGGATCGCCGAGCTCGCGAAGCCGGGCCCGCACTTTCGAAACATAAGACGGGCTCACGCCAAAGCGCGTTGCCGCCTGCACCAAGGTCAGATCGCGGCATGCCAGCACCCGATCCCGCAAGTCCTGCCCGTAGGCCTGTCCACGCCGCCACGCCATCCTCGCCTCCGGTATCAGCCGGAAGCCTTCGAATCACACGTCGCTCCCGTTTCGGAAGGAGAAAACTGCGATTCCAGTCAAAGCGATTTGAGTCTAGTGTCCCGAGTCTAAAATCCGTCGCATCAGGGATTCGTAAACTGCATTTGGCGCGATTCGACGTGACTTGCGAGGCTTTTGCGTTGAAGCGGGAGAGCAAGCATGGCGGGACGGAGGCTGGAAGCGGTATCGCTGACAGAGGCGGAGACGTCGGAGCTGACGGCGCTGGCAGCTCGACCCAAGACGGCCCAAGCGTTGGCGGAGCGTGCGCGGATCGTCCTGGGCTGTGCTGATGGGTTGGAGAATAAGGCGGTCGCTCGGCAACTTGGGGTGCATCCACACACCGTCGGCAAATGGCGCCGCCGCTTCCTGGTGCAGCGGGTGGGAGGATTGCGCGATGAGCCGCGACCCGGCGCGCCGCGCACGATCGAGGACCAGCGAATCGAGGCTGTGATCACCCGCACGCTGGAGAGCCAGCCTAAGGGTGCGACACATTGGAGCTCGCGCGGCATGGCGCGCCAAACTGGCCTTTCGGTCAGCACGGTGCAGCGCATCTGGCGCGCCTTCGGGCTGAAGCCGCACCGTCAGGAGACGTTCAAGCTCTCCACCGATCCTGATTTTGTTGCCAAGGTGCGCGATGTGGTGGGGCTGTATCTTTCTCCACCCGAACACGCCTTGGTGCTCAGTGTGGACGAGAAATCGCAGATCCAGGCGCTCGATCGTAGTCAGGCGGCGTTTCCAATGCGGCCTGGTCAGGCCCAGCGGCGCAGCCACGATTACGTCCGCCATGGCACGACATCACTGTTCGCAGCCCTCGATGTCGCCACCGGAGCGGTCATCGGCAAATGCTATCCGCGCCATCGCGCCACGGAGTTCCGTCAGTTCCTGGACGAGATCGAGGCCAAGGTGCCGGACGGGCTGGATGTGCATCTGATCTGGGACAACTATGCGACACACAAGACCGAGTTGATCCGCAAGTGGCTCGCCAAGCGCCCGCGCTGGCATGTTCATCTCACGCCGACCAGCAGTTCCTGGTTGAACCAGATCGAGCGTTTTTTCGCCCTGCTGACCGAACGGCAGATCAGACGCGGCGTGCACCGCAGCGTCGAAGCATTGGAAGCCGCAATCAACGCCTTTCTCGACCAGCACAATGCCGATCCGAAGCCCTTCCGCTGGATCAAATCCGCAGACGATATTCTGGCCGCAGTCGAACGCTTCTGCGCCTACAACACTTCAGCGACATGATACGGCGAACTTCTGGTTCAGGACACTAGCGCGCCTTGGCGGTGTGGCCGTTGATCTCGCGCTCGATGTCGAACAGCGCGTCGACGCGCTGCACGGCCTCCAGGCAGATCGGCGACCGCACCGCAGGCACCTTACCCTGCGCCACCAGTCGCGCGCTACCCTCGACGTTGGCCAGCACGAAAACTCCCGCCGAGCATGGGCCCAGCATGCCGCCTCTAGGATCGGCCCGAGCTTGCGTCCGGGTGCGCAGAGCTTGCCGTAGCTGTCAAAGGTTTCGGCCTGCAGCAGCCCAGCGTACTCGTTTGAAAGGCTCTGCGGATGCTCGCCACCGCGGTCGCGCGAATAGTGGCGCACAGCTCCCGGAGGCGTGGGGCCACTGAACGGCCGGTTGTCGTGCACATAGACCCAAAGCCGGGCGATCGCGGTCTTGCCTCGAGCGAGCACGGGCACGGTGGTATTGTCGCCGTGCAGCCGCCCGGCGGCCAGTGGCGTGGGTCTGCTGTCGCAGGAACAGCGGCACCGCCGTGCAGGCGCCGACCTGATCGGCCAGCGTGGACAGGCGGAGCGGCACGCCCTCATGGCCGTGGCGTTCTGCCTGGCGGTTGAGGAATTAATGCTGGCCAAACTTCTGGAACAGGATCATGGCCCGCAGCTTGCTTAGCCGCGCGGGATCACATGAAACGGGGCTGCAGCCTGGCTGACGCGATCGCAATTACGACAGGAGGACTTCTCCCGCACGTGCTGGACGACTTTCCACTTGCAGCGGCTCGGAACGACGATGCGCTTCCGCGACAGATGCGGGAAACGGACGCCGGGCCGCTCGGCCGCGGGTGAAGCTCGCCGAGGTAGTGGTTTTGGCCGCGGCGGCCTCGGCCGCCAGTTCGTCCTCGATGACCGTGGCCTCCAAATCGTTCCAGCTGCAGCTCCATTTGGTTCAGTAGGCGGGCGGTGGGCTCGGAGCGGGGCCGACGTGCTGCGCGGCAATCAAGGTGAGAACCGCAAACTGGGCTTTTCCCGGCAGAAAGCCAGACAGGTGCACCAGCAAGAAAGCTCGAGAAGCTTTCCAAAAAGGGGTTCAGACAGCGACCGAGGCCGTTCAGACAGCTCATTCAGACATCTCAAACGTGGTTGCTTGTTGACGAAGGTTGGTAGTTCAGTGTCATCGAACAACCTGCTAACGATCCGAATAAACTTTTCGCACGTCTCGCCGGTGGTTTGCGGCATCCAGCCGCTGCAACAATTAACCTCTGGCGCATATTTTCCGGTGCGTTACCGCAGCGAGGCTGGACAATCGCTCAAATTCCTGTGATGTTGTGCACATACGGGAGTAGGATGGGACGCGAAGATGGACGATAAGGGGTTAGCTAACTCGGCGATCCAGATCGTCGTTAAACATTCGCATCGGACAGATCCATGAGCGCCGCCTTCTCTATGATGAGCAAAACGGCCGAGGCGCTTCAATCTGAAGATGATACGAATTGCCTTCAGCATACGTACTTGGCAGCACTACTATTTGCTGACCCAACAGAATTCTCGACTCGGAACCTACTTACCGGTATCCTAGAGGCGTTCTTCCCACTCGAAACAGCAAAACATCATACCGTACGACTATTTGAAGAGCTTGGTTCATTTACGAGCATTATCAATGCGTCATATGAACGACTACGGCAAATTGCTCCTATCGGACGGGACTTGTGGATCAGGCTGCAGACGATCAGGGTATCAATAGCGCTCACCTTACGAGAAGCAATACAAGATAAACCCGTTCTGAACAACATCGATAAGGTGGAAGAGTATCTGGCTCTGACGCTGGGGCACGAAACTGTCGAGAGCTCGCGAGTTCTCTTCCTAAACAGCAGAAACAGATTGATCCGCGACGAACTTCACTCACGAGGGGACGTCAAAGGAACAATGTTCTACCCGCAAGAGATGATCAAGCGGGCATGCGAGCTTCGGGCAACTGCGCTAATTGTAGCACATAATCATCCTTCAGGCGATGCGACGCCGTCGAGAGACGATATTGAACTTACCCGACGGATTCAAGGCATTTTTCGTACCATTGGGATCGAGTTTCATGATCACATAATCGTAGGCAAATACAAGACCTTTTCGTTCAAGACAGAAGGTCTTTTAGAATGACAAAGATTAAGAGAGATGGCACGTCATCATCAGACGTTCCTGATAGCCATTGGTATCAAAGCGTTGATCTTTTGACGCTTGCTCGCCAGATAGGGCTTGAGACAAATACGACTTGGCCAATTGGCAATCCTGCATCCAAGTCGATCCTACCTGAACTTAACTCGGGTAAAATAGACTTGTCTGATTTGCAGAATGGAGCGTCAAAAGGCGTTTTCAGCCTGCTCTCCTTGGTGCAGCAGCATGTTGACCTTGGAACGAAATCTGTCCCGCTTGGGAACATGAGCTTAGTCCCGGGAAACGCTTCTTACATTCATGTGGCAGATCCTGTATCTGTCATTAACCAGATTTCCAGCTTGCCAGCGAGCTGGGCTTTCGAATCTAAACCTGACAATTCCCTAGCGATTTTGAGCAACGCGTTTCCTTTTGAGCCGCTGTCCAATCCTCGGGAGCTAGCACAGGCTCACAACGTCATCAAACTCAGCAACGGATCCGAGGATCGGCAGCATGCCCCGTCGGACGACGGCTCCTATGCTCAAGGCGCGAACGAACAAAGCTCCGGTCATCGGATGGATGTGTCGAGCGACCTGACGTTGAGTGATAATGATCAACAGGTCGTCGCCGCGGAGACAACAGCCGGTCATTCAAGTATGCAGGCGAGTTCTCGGGTGGCACTATCGTCTTTCCCGGTTTCTGGTTCGTCGGGTTTGTCACCCCCTAGTGCGGAAGGAACGACCACTCCAACCTTAATCGTAGATGAAATCGATGGTCTTAAAGTAATTCATAGTGTGAGCCCTGAACAAGTAAGTTCCTCGAGCATACAAATCCCTTCCATCACGTTCACAAGTCCAACGTTGATAAACAGCGGAATTGCTCGAGGCGCAGCCAATTCGACGACCACAATGGCCATTGGTCCAAGCTTGCATATCGTTGGAACCCTATCCGACCAGACGACGACGGATGCGGCCGCGATCCACCCGTTTGCCAGCGTGCAGGTGGTCGACAATGTGCCCGACCAGATCGAGACGGTCATAGTTTCGGAAAGCCAGGCCCAAGGCGGCGCCCTGACCCACTTGGGCAGCGGCAGCTTCAACGCGGTCACCGGCATTTACACGGATAGCGGCACGGCTGCACAGATCACCGCGGACCTGCAAGGGCTCACATTCGAGCCAACTGCCCACCAGGTGACCCCAGGGCAGAGCGTTACCACCAACCTCGCCCTGGTGGTGGAAGACAACTTCGGCGGGGTCGCTCAGGACGCCACCACCTCGGTTACGGCAACGGCGGTTGAGAACGCCCCTGTGATTTCGGGCACCGCAGCCGGCCAGACGACGACGGACGCGGCCCCGATCCACCCGTTTGCCAACGTGCAGATCACAGACGTGGATGCCGGCAAGGTCGAGACCCTCACGGTTTCGGAAGGTCAGGCGCAGAATGGCGCCCTGACCCACCTGGGCAGCGGCAGCTTCGACGCGGCCACCGGCATTTACACGGACAGCGGCACGGCTGGGCAGATCACCGCGGACCTGCAAGGGCTCACATTCGAGCCAACTGCCCACCAGGTGACCCCAGGGCAGAGCGTTACCACCAACCTCGCCCTGGTGGTGGAAGACAACTTCGGCGGGGTCGCTCAGGACGCCACCACCTCGGTGACGGCAACGGCGGTTGAGAACGCCCCTGTGATTTCGGGCACTGCGGCCGGCCAGACGACGACGGATGCGGCCGCGATCCACCCTTTTGCCAGCGTACAGATCACAGACGTGGATGCCGGCAAGGTCGAGACCCTCACGGTCTCGGAAGGCCAGGCGCAGAATGGCGCCCTGACCCACCTGGGCAGCGGCAGCTTCGACGCGGCCACCGGCATTTACACGGACAGCGGCACGGCTGGGCAGATCACCGCGGACCTGCAAGGGCTCACGTTCGAGCCAACTGCCCACCAGGTGACCCCAGGGCAGAGCGTTACCACCAACTTCGCCCTGGCGGTGAAAGACAACTTCGGTGGGGTCGCTCAAGCCACCACCTCGGTCACGGCGACGGCCATCAGTCCGAGCTTGCACACTGTTGGCACCCTCTCGGGCCAGACCACGACAGATGCGTCGGCAATCAATCCATTCGCCGGCGTGCAGGTGGTCGACAACGTGCCCGGCCAGATCGAGACCCTCACGGTTTCGGAAAGCCAGACGCAGAATGGCACCCTGACCCACCTGGGCAGCGGCAGCTTCGACGCGGCCACCGGCACTTACACGGACAGCGGCACGGCTGGGCAGATCACCGCGGACCTGCAAGGGCTCACGTTCGCGCCCACCGCCCACCAGGTGGCCCCAGGGCAGAGCGTTACCACCACTTTCACCGTTACCACCAAGGACGCTTTCTCTGGAACTATTCAGGACACCAGCACCTCGGTGACGACAACGGCGGTTGAGAACGCCCCTGTGATTTCGGGCACTGCGGCCGGCCAGACGACGACGGATGCGGCCGCGATCCACCCTTTTGCCAGCGTACAGATCACAGACGTGGATGCCGGCAAGGTCGAGACCCTCACGGTCTCGGAAGGCCAGGCGCAGAATGGCGCCCTGACCCACCTGGGCAGCGGCAGCTTCAACGCGGCCACCGGCATTTACACGGACAGCGGCACGGCTGCACAGATCACCGCGGACCTGCAAGGGCTCACGTTCGAGCCCACCGCCCACCAAGTGGCTCCAGGGCAGAGTGTTACCACCAACTTCGCTCTGGTGGTGGAAGACAACTTCGGCGGGGTCGCTCAGGACCCCACAACCTCGGTGACGGCCATTAGTCCGAGCTTGCACACTGTTGGCACCCTCTCGAGCCAGACCACGACAGATGCGGCGGCGATCAATCCATTCGCCGGCGTGCAGGTGGTCGACAATGTGCCCGGCCAGATCGAGACCCTCACGGTTTCGGAAGGTCAGGCGCAGAATGGCACCCTGACCCACCTGGGCAGCGGCAGCTTCGACGCGGCCACCGGCATTTACACGGACAGCGGCACGGCTGGGCAGATCACCGCGGACCTGCAAGGGCTCACGTTCGAGCCAATTGCCCACCAGGTGACCCCAGGGCAGAGCGTTACCACCAACCTCGCCCTGGTGGTGAAAGACAACTTCGGCGGGGTCGCTCAGGCCACCACCTCGGTCACGGCAACGGCCATCAGTCCGAGCTTGCACACTGTTGGCGCCCTCTCGAGCCAGACCACGACAGATGCGGCGGCGATCAATCCATTCGCCGGCGTGCAGGTGGTCGACAATGTGCCCGGCCAGATCGAGACCCTCACGGTTTCGGAAGGCCAGGCGCAGAATGGCACCCTGACCCACCTGGGCAGCGGCAGCTTCGACGCGGCCACCGGCATTTACACGGACAGCGGCACGGCTGGGCAGATCACCGCGGACCTGCAAGGGCTCACGTTCGAGCCAATTGCCCACCAGGTGACCCCAGGGCAGAGCGTTACCACCAATCTCGCCCTGGTGGTGAAAGACAACTTCGGCGGGGTCGCTCAGGCCACCACCTCGGTCACGGCAACGGCCATCAGTCCGAGCTTGCACACTGTTGGCGCCCTCTCGAGCCAGACCACGACAGATGCGGCGGCGATCAATCCATTCGCCGGCGTGCAGGTGGTCGACAATGTGCCCGGCCAGATCGAGACCCTCACGGTTTCGGAAAGTCAGGCGCAGAATGGCACCCTGACCCACCTGGGCAGCGGCAGCTTCGACGCGGCCACCGGCACTTACACGGACAGCGGCACGGCTGGGCAGATCACCGCGGACCTGCAAGGGCTCACGTTCGCGCCCACCGCCCACCAGGTGGCCCCAGGGCAGAGCGTTACCACCACTTTCACCGTTACCACCAAGGACGCTTTCTCTGGAACTATTCAGGACGCCAGCACCTCGGTTACGACAACGGCGGTTGAGAACGCCCCTGTGATTTCGGGCACCGCGGTCGGCCAGATAACGACGGATGCGGCCGCGATCCACGCGTTTGCCAACGTGCGGATCACAGACCTGGATGCCGGCAAGGTCGAGACCCTCACGGTTTCGGAAGGTCAGGCGCAGAATGGCGCCCTGACCCACCTGGGCAGCGGCAGCTTCGACGCGGCCACCGGCATTTACACGGACAGCGGCACGGCTGGGCAGATCACCGCGGACCTGCAAGGGCTCACATTCGAGCCAACTGCCCACCAGGTGACCCCAGGGCAGAGCGTTACCACCAACCTCGCCCTGGTGGTGGAAGACAACTTCGGCGGGGTCGCTCAGGACGCCACCACCTCGGTGACGGCAACGGCGGTTGAGAACGCCCCTGTGATTTCGGGCACTGCGGCCGGCCAGACGACGACGGATGCGGCCGCGATCCACCCTTTTGCCAGCGTACAGATCACAGACGTGGATGCCGGCAAGGTCGAGACCCTCACGGTCTCGGAAGGCCAGGCGCAGAATGGCGCCCTGACCCACCTGGGCAGCGGCAGCTTCGACGCGGCCACCGGCATTTACACGGACAGCGGCACGGCTGGGCAGATCACCGCGGACCTGCAAGGGCTCACATTCGAGCCAACTGCCCACCAGGTGACCCCAGGGCAGAGCGTTACCACCAACTTCGCCCTGGTGGTGAAAGACAACTTCGGTGGGGTCGCTCAGGCCACCACCTCGGTGACGGCAACGGCGGTTGAGAACGCCCCTGTGATTTCGGGCACTGCGGCCGGCCAGACAATGACGGATGCGGCCGCGATCCACCCTTTTGCCAGCGTGCAGATCACAGACGTGGATGCCGGCAAAGTGGAAAAAGCCACCGTGGTGATGACCCAACCGCAGAATGGCGCGCTGACCCACTTGGGAAATGGCCACTATGATGCCGCCACCGGTGTCTACACGGATAACGGGACGGCCACAAACGTGACCGCCGACCTGCGAGCTCTATCGTTCCAGCTTACGGCCCACGAGGCTGGCCCTGCACAAAGCATAAGCACGAGCTTTGCCCTAATCGTCCAGGATAATTTTGGTGACGCGGCCTCCGACTCAACCACCTCGGTCGTCACGCAACTTCTGGCGCACAAACCTCAGTCTAGCGGCGCTGTGCACCTCAATCCACCTGAGAATGGAAACGATTTAGCTCCAGCGGCTCAAAAGGCAAGTGCATTATATCCTGAGGCCAAGGCAGGCAACTACCCAATCCCGCCCGAGCAAACGGCCTACCATCATCAACTGCAGGCGATGATATTGACCCTTTCATGGCAGGATCATAGTCAAGTCAACGATCAAGCTGGACATGATCTGAGTTATATCCATGGAGCTCTTACTGCAGATCATGGCCACGATTCCGGATTGTCAACGGCACATCATGATCTGTCAGTCAGCAACGAAGCGGGAAATTCGGATCAGACACATCACTTTGGGCATTTTGATCACATGCAGTCTCATCATTTCTAGAGCGGACTACATACTTGCTATGTGCCTGAACGGCGGAGTCAATGAGAAGTGACACCGGCGCACGGAAGAATGCAAACGAGGTTACCATGTTCGTAAAAATATATTCCCTAATGCGCTGGACGTTCGCAATCGTCTTCCTCTTCGGATTCTTCACGAACTTGGTTCAGCTTGGATTGCCTTTGTACACTATGCAGGTGTTCGATCGTGTTATCCCTAGCGGTCATCTCCCGACGTTGATCGCTTTGACTCTGCTACTAGGATTCATCACACTATGCTCACTGTTTATAGAATCTAGCCGAGGTCTACTACTCGCCAGCTGTTCGCGTCGGTTTGGGGAAGCGTTCGATAGCTCTGTCGCAGTCTACTCGCTCGTAGAACTAAAAGACGGCGTGTCCCTGGCGGACGTAGATAAGGTCAGGGCGTTCATCACCGGACCTGCTATAACAGCATTCCTGGATCTTCCCTGGACAGTAATATACTTAATGGCTCTTTTCACAATCCACATTGCAATCGGTTTATACGTCTTGGTGTGCTTCGGCGTTCTACTCGCCCTAGCTAGCCTCGGTCGATACATTCTCGCTGCGAGAGAGACGACGTTCAAACGAACTTACACGAACTTCAATAATAGTCTTGCCTCGATAACGACGCAACCAGCGACGCTCTCTGCGATGGGCCTGCTACCAGGAATGTTGAACACCTTGATAATGGCTCGCGTGGATGCGCTAGGTGCTCAGCAAATTCTCACCAATCGGGTCGTCTGGTCTGATTCACTCTCTAGAACAGTACGATCGCTCATGCAGTTAGGTATTCTCGCACTAGCAACTGTACTTGTGGTCGATCAGAAAGTAAACGCCGGGGCAATCGTTGCAAGCTCGATGATTTTCACCAAAGCCATTGCCCCGATTGAGCGGCTAAACAGTAGCTACTCCGTACTTCAGTCGACCTTGCGGTCATGGCGACGCATCGTAGCGGCGGACCGCCCGATCGCGACGCTACCTAAGAAGGTGACGATGCCAGCGATTAATGGTCACCTAACTCTCAGTGATGTGACCCTATATCCGTCGAAATCGCACAAACCGGTTATCGATCGCCTCACTCTCGATATCAAACCTGGCGGCGTTCACATCATTGTAGGTGTTGCCGGAGCCGGGAAGTCGTCACTTGCTCGATTGATGTGTGGCGCACAGCGCCCGACGCGCGGGTCAATCACGTTAGACGGAATGGCACTGGAACGCTACGATGTCACTCAACTGAGTCGGGAGGTCGGCTACCTTCCACAGAGAACAGCGACGCGTGCGATGCCTGTGCTCCAGTTCATCTCCCGCGGTGAAGCCGGCGGTGAGCAGCATGTTTTCGAGGCTGCCTCATTGACCGGTGCGGACTCCATCATCCGCCTACTTCCGGATGGCTACCAGACGATTTTGTCAGCCGATTCGGAGACCGTCTCCGCAGGGGAGTACCGGCGCATTGCTCTGGCGAGTGCGATCTACAAGGCGCCACCTTTACTCATTCTTGACGAACCGATGCTGGACATGGATGACCTTGGCGAACACGACGTGGTCGAACTAATACGGCACTTGAAAACCAAAAGCACTACACTAATCATCGTTTCGAAGAGTCCAAAGCTGTTACACCTTGCCGATGAAATCATCTACCTCGATCGAGGCAGGGTGGCGGCAATTACGGATCCGCGCAGTATACGTGACAGATGGATCCACGCCGCCTCACAATCGGCTGGTGAATAGCAGCGCGATTACTCTCAACAAGGATAAATTGGTTGTCCTACTCCTTAACGGCTACTACTCCCGACCAGCAGCCCGGTCGCTCGATTTTCACAGTCGGTGCCTTCATGATTGGCGCTGGAGCCGCCGGTATTTCCGCGGTCGCCGTAGCTGGTTGGATAGCTGTCGCGCCAATAGCATCTGCCGTGATCGGACAAGGCATCGTCGTGGTCGAAAGCGGCCTTCGTGTGGTCCAACATGCCGATGGCGGTATCGTGAAATCTATATTGATCCGGGATGGGGATCTTGTTACCGCCGGTCAGATCCTCCTCCAGCTTGACCAGGAAAAACAAAACAATCTGGCCGCATCACTCGAGGCTTCTCAAGCTTTGTTGTTTGCCCGAGAAGCCCGTTTGAGGAGCGAGATCGCCAATTCTGATCACGTCGATTTTCTTGAAAGTAAGTCGGAAATTAATACCTCTATTTATAAAGACATTATAGAAGATCAACGGCAAAGCTTTATCGCTAGGAAACGTGCGATTACTATCAGAACTCGTGAACTTAACAATGATGCCGACCAAGACGTCGCTGTGATAGTCGGATTACAGAAACAGCTCTCTGAAATACAGGTGCGCATCAATCTTGCGGATCAAGATCAGTCCGCCGCTATCGAACTCGCTCGCACCGGTACAGGAACGAAACGTGCAATGAGGGACGCGGAAGCGATCTTTGCATCTCTCCTTGGCGAACAAGCTGGGCTTCAAGCGCGCATTGCAGAATTAGTTTCGCAGGTTGGCCATAGCAGGCTAGAAATCGAGCGGCTTGCAGCTTCGTTCCAACAAGATGACGAAGCCGAGTTGCAGCAAGTGACGCGAGAAAAGCAAGATGTGGCACAGCGACTAGCCGATGCGAGGTTGAATGTTCGGCGCTCCGATATTCTAGCACCGGTGGATGGTAGGGTGATGAACCTTTCCGCTCACACGGTCGGTGGAGTGATAGCTCCAAATTCGCCGATTTTGGAGATTGTGCCGACTGATGATCATCTGGTCATAGAGGCACATGTCGAGCCAGTCGACAGCGACAATGTCTCTATCGGGTCTGCGGTGATGGTGCGTTCAACTGGCGCTGGTTCTCAGAGACTGCCCATGGTTGCGGGTGCCGTAAGCTCGATTTCTCCAGACCGTATCGTTGACCGAGCCAGAGGGCTTGGCTATTTCCTGGTCAGAGTTACTGTTGATCGCGCGAAAATGCTGGCGGCGCGAGGAGTTGACCTCCGCCCAGGCGTTCCTGTCGACATCATGATTAAAAAGAAGACGCGCAGCGCAGCTTCATATTTGCTGGATCCGCTTATTAGTACCTTCACTCACGCTTTGAGAGAATAGCAGCAAGTCGCTGCTCGCACGCGGACCCCATAATGACTCACCAAAAGACCGTCCTGCGTTTGATTCTGGCGAAGGGCACGGATGCGATCGTCCTGCGGGAGATGATCGGCTTCGCCGCCGAGCGCCCATTGATGCGCGCCATCACGACGGATCGCTGACGGTGGACGTCCGCGTCCGCTCCAGTGTTTGGGCGGCAAAGGCTGCATGCCGGGCGGCCGCAGCGTGGTCGCGGGATTAATGCCGACGGCGCAGGCAAGGCCGATCTCGGTGATGCCATCGCAAAGGTCGGTATCGTTGCCGTAGCCTGTGTCGGCCTGCACCATATCGGCCGTAATTCCGGCGGCGCGTGCGGCGCGCAGCTGGTTCAGCGCAAACTGCGGCTTGGTCTGGAAGGCGATCGCATCAGGCACGCCGGCTGAGCCCGCCGGTCGGGATCATCGGCCCATTCATGCGGCAGATAGAGGCGGCAGGCGATGGGCAGGCTGGCATGGTCGTTGAAGTCGCCATCTCCGGCTTTCGCCAGCAGCTCGGCCAGCGGTAGTCTCTCCTCGGTCATCGGGTCCTCGTCGGTTCAGGTTGAAGCCTCGCAACTCCATCTTAGCCAGCCGATCCGATGACCACCTCCGCCTACACCGTTTCGATCAGCAAAATTCCACCACGAGCACGGACGCTATCGCCGTCGGTCACGTCCCAGGACGTGGTGTAGGAGGCGGCCACCGCGGTGAACCTGGATAGGGTTGGGTTGCGAGTCGCAACACGAACCCAAGGACCCCACGATGACCGACCAAGAGACTGCCCTGCGCGAGTTGCTGGCGAAAGGCACGGATGCCAGCATGCTGCGCGAGATGATCGGCTTTGCCGCTGAACGCTTGATGGAGCTGGAAGTCGGCGGCCTGACGGGTGCCGCTCACGGCCAACGCAGCGCCGACCGGCTGGCCCAGCGCAACGGTTATCGCGACCGAGACTGGGAGACCCGCGCCGGCACCGTCGAGCTGCGCATCCCGAAGCTGCGGAAGGGCAGCTACTTCCCTGCTTTCCTCGAGCCCAGGCGGACCGCCGAGAAGGCGCTGACGGCGGTGATCCAGGAGGCCTACGTCCATGGTGTTTCGACCCGCGCCGTCGACGACCTGGTGCAGGCGATGGGGGTATCTGGCGTCAGCAAGAGCCAGGTGTCGCGGCTCTGCGGCGAGATCGATGAGCGCGTGAACGCCTTCCTTTCCCGGCCGATCGAGGGCGAATGGCCGTATCTCTGGCTCGATGCGACCTACGTCAAAGTCCGCCAGGCCGGGCGCATCGTCTCGATCGCCGCCACCATCGCAGTCGCCGTCAACACCGATGGCCGCCGCGAGGTGCTCGGCATGGCCACCGGGGCCAGCGAGGCCGAGACGTTCTGGACCGACTTCCTGCGCAGCCTTGCCCGGCGCGGCCGGCGTTGTGTGAAGCTGGTCATCTCGGACAGCCATGAGGGCGTCAAGGCCGCGGTCAGCCGCGTGCTGCACGCTTCCTGGCAGCGTTGCCGCGTCCACTTCATGCGCAACGTCCTGGCGCACGCCGGCAAAGGCCATCGCCGCCTCGTCTCGGCCTGGATCGGTACCGCCTTCGCCGAGGCCGACGCCGATGCGGCTCGCAAACAATGGCGATCCGTTGCCGACCAGCTCCGCCCCCGGGTGCCCAAGCTTGCCGCCCTCATGGACGGCGCCGAGGCCGACGTGCTGGCGTTCATGACGTTCCCCAAAGA
Source organism: Acetobacteraceae bacterium (assembly GCA_965276785.1). GTDB lineage: Bacteria > Pseudomonadota > Alphaproteobacteria > Acetobacterales > Acetobacteraceae > LMUY01. Next base: position 2,619,839 of record OZ255629.1, on the reverse strand, counting down.
GCACCGCGCCAAGGTCCACAGCACCAACCCGCTGGAACGGGTCAACGGCGAGATCAAGCGGCGCACCGATGTCGTCGGCATCTTCCCCAACGAGGATGCCGTCACGCGCCTCGTCGGTGCCATCTTGCTCGAACAAAACGACGAGTGGGCTGTCCAGCGCCGCTACATGCGCCTTGAGACGCTGGCGCCCGTCAGCGATGCTCCAACCATCAGCCTGCCCGCCGTGGCAGACTGATCGCGGCTCAGCCCCGCTCAGGAACCAACGGCGTTCTACACCACGCGATGGGACACGACCCGAACGATGACTGACGGAACTCGGGGCCACCATGGGGTAATCAAGCGGAAGTCCCCATCTCCGCCGATATTGCGCCGGTGTCATGCCATGGCTGGGCCTGAGCATCTTTAGCTTTTTGCCGTCCTCCAGGCAGACAATGTGGTCTGGGAACACCGATTTGCGGATCGGCACGGCCGGCGTCAGCGGTCCCAATGCTGGTTCTGGTTGGGTCGTGCCCGCCGTCGCCAAGGAGCAATAGACGGACTTGATTAGCTCCGGCAGCCCCGCGGCCCCGACTTGGTTGTAGCCGATATGGGCAGAGACAATCCTCGCCGTCAGCCTCAGAACGTCTGTGTCCAACTCGTCCGCCATGGTGTCCTCCCCACCGCGGCAGCCTGTCACACGCCCTCGCATCGCTCCAACACAGCCTTTGCCGTGGGTCTCGCGCCATTGAGCCTTCTGCCTACCAGCGCGGCGGGCACACATTCATGACCCCATCCACACTTGGCTCGGGAATGGCGCGAAACCGTACAAGCCGCAACGGCGACCATGGCTCGTCCCAATGCACCATTGCTACCGGTGACGTGTCTCCCGCACGCCGGACCGGTCGATATGATGGATCAGTGCACTGGTGGTGCGGACTCTTCGCGACGCGCGGTAACGTCGTGGTGAGGTGAGAACCAGCCTTGCAGAAATCACCATTTGTGCATTGGTCCATGTGGACAACCTGGATGTGCCGGCGACGTGCCATCGATGTGCGCTGGACGTGCCATTGGTAGCACTGGTGCATTAAGGCGCCGCCTCGATTGTCGTTAGCAAAAATCACAGGACCGCATTTCGAAGCGCCTGCGTCCCGGCGCGATTTCCTGTAGTTACGTTTATTGTTGACGGTTCCTTTTTGCAGTAGCTACACTAAGTCCATGCCATACGACTGGGACCCCGACAAGGCCGCCAGCAAGCTCGCCAAGCACGGCGTGGCGTTTGAGGCGGTTGAGGGGTTCGATTGGAGCACGGCGCTGGTGGGGAGCACGCTTAACCATGAAACCGGCGAACCTCGGCTTCTGGCGTATGGCGCGATTAGAGACCGGCTGCACGTGCTGGTCTACTCGGTCGAAACCCGTTGCATACGCGTCATCAGCCTGCGCAAGGCGAGCAAAAGGGAGGTTTGGTTTTATGCGAGCGAAAATTAGGATGCCGATCGATAATGAGGAAGCAGCTATCCAGCGGGGGATTTCCGCCGACCCTGACAACCCGGAACTCACGGACGCACAGATGGCCGAATTGCGGCCGGCCTCAGAGGTCATGCCGGCGCCACTCTATGCCGAACTGGCCAAGCGCCGCGGGCGTCCGCCAAGCGACAAGCCGGCGAAAGTGCTGGTGAGCGTCCGGGTCGCACCCGACGTTCTTGCCCGGCTGAGGGCCTCTGGGCCGGGCTGGCTGGTTAGGGCGGAGGAGGCATTGCGCAAGCTGGCGGAAGGATAGCACGCCCTCGAATCGGCTGGCGTGATGTTCATTGAGGAGAAGGGAGCGGACCGGAGATGCAGGCTCCGAAGGCCTAGCGCTCATCACCGACCTGGAAAGCGAAGCCCGTAGGGTACCAGGCCTTGTCCGCCAGAGTGCTGCGCGTGCGAGCCGCCTCAATCGTGGCGCGATGGTGGTGGAATAGCTGCACGTGCCGCCGCAGCGTGGTGAGGGCGATCCCCACCCGAAGACGGGACGCGGGCACGACACCACGCCCACTGCGCTCTCGCGTCGCTGACAGGCAGAGGAGGAGCTGGAGATGGTACGACTGCAATATGGCCTGTCTATAGACGGCACGGCCGCGACCATAGAGATGGAGCCAGGGGCTACATTTTCCGCAGCAGACCTGGAGGATTTTCTACGCCTCCTCGCATTGCTCCGAGCATCAGCGAAACCGCCCGTGCCAAACGAAGACCCAACGCCGCAGACACTCTCCTCTTCAATCGCTTGTATTCGTTGGTACATGACGGCGGACCCGGATGCGCCAACACAAATCCGTCTTCACCTGCTCCACCCTGGATTTGGGTGGATATGGATTCCCCTGGGTGAAGGAGCTGTGACGCAAATGACGAGCTCGATGCAGCAACTCCTCCAAAGCCGCCCGAAACTGCAGTGACCTTGCCAAAGACGACAGAAGCCGGAGGCAGGCCTTCGATAAGCAATGATCTCATGTCCTCATCCTCATCCTCCGCCGCACACCCTCGCCACTATCACCGCTGCCCCATCGATCGCCGCCTGGCACGTAGGCCGGAAGAGCGGGCCCTAACCGCCGCCGCGTCTCGCTAGCGTCCGCCTGCGCGGCCACGGTGGCATTGATCTGGACGCGATGTGGCGGTCGCTGGAGAGCGCCGGTCGATCAAGAGACGGTCCTGTCATAGGCCCTCGCGTCGCTCCAACAGAACGCTTACGCCTTCGTACGCTGAGCCCCTCAAGCCATAAATGTCGCCGCTCTCGACGCTTCCGCACTGTTGTCCATGCTTCTGGGCGAGCCGGGTGGCGAGAAGATGAAGGCAGCCTTGAATGGAGCCTTGCTGTGCGCAGTGACTTGGCGGAGATCGTCAGCCGCTGCTCCCCGAAATAGGAATGTGCCAGGCTCCTGGACGAAGAGTTGGAATGGCTTGCGCCTGCTTGGCAATTAGTTCTTTATACGTTCTCGTATGTGGGCTAATATTCCTCGGTCAATAAGTTGATCCCAGCGGAGGGCTGGCCTTCGCGAGTGTGCCATTGTGCGCGGCGTGAATTTTAGACCGAGCGAGCTGATCCATGATGACGAGCCATGTCTCCCTGTTCGCTGGCTTGGTGGTCGGTTTCTCCATCGCGGTCCCGATCGGACCGATTGGCTTGCTCTGCATCCAGCGCACCCTGACGTCGGGGATGCGGGTGGGGGTCTGTACTGGCCTGAGTGCCGCCACGGTTGACGTGATCTACGGCGCGCTGATCATTCTTAGCTTGGACAAGATGGCGCCTGTCCTGGCCAGCGGCGGTCGCGTACTCAGCTTTCCCCGGGGCCCAGTTGACGCCGATCATCGGAATCTCCACGCCGTCGTCGGGCCAGGCGGCCGCATTGCTGCTTGGCATGTTTACGGCCGCCGCAACCTGGTGGGTCTGCCTCAGCGGCGGCATCACAGTGCGGCGCTCGAGCCTGAGTCCGGGCATGCTCGCGATGGTCAATCAGGTCGCCGGGGCCGTGCTGACCTTCTATAGCGCCTTGGCGCTGGCCGGGTCGGCGGGACTGTAGCGGCAGCAACGTTTCACCAACAAGGAACACAGCATGGCTTCTCTCGGCACCGATCCCGAAACGCTGCTGGCCCGGAACACCGCGGTCAGCCTGGCCGTCCAGGCACTGATCGAGCGCTTGCTTCTGGCCGGTGTTCTCACTCCGCCCGACCTGGTTCAGCTCCGGGAGTTTGGGCTCCAATGGGCCGACCAGCTGAAGGAGTATGGCTCGACCGAAGCGCAGGTCAGCAGCGGTCGATTGGATGCCGAGATTCGGGAATGGTGGGATCCCATGGGCGTGCCGGCAAGCATGGAACGTCTCGCCGATGACACCCAGGGGTTGAGTTAATTGGACCGACTAGACACCTATCGCGCCGCCAACCTCATCATCCAACAGTATGGCACAGGCGCGAAAGCCCATGCCGTCCAGCGCATGCAAGACATGCGGGCGGCCGGTGACGAATGCGGCGAGTGGGCTTGGATGAGCGTCTTCGACGCCGTGCTGGTGTTGAAAGCAGGAACGCCTGCCGATGGCGAGGCAACGCACTGATTTGCTTTAGCCAAACGCGGCAAGAGCTCTCGTCGTGATTTGTATAGCCACGATAATCAATTGCCCAATCGCGCTCAACGACGATGATATGATTTCCGGTAAAACTCGGCTGGGTCAGGCGAAAGGGGGTTGTGCCCAGCGACTGACACTAACCAGCCAAGCAGACAGCCAGCAGCATCCAAATCAACAGAAGTCAACAGTAATAGTATTACGCTTGGTTTTCCTGCTGTACTAGATAAGAAGGGCAGCACTTCGCAACAGCAGGGTTTGCGACGATTGGAGAAGGCCGCTGGTCTGGCGACGGTAACGCAGCCGACGTGTTGCGGCGAGTGCTTGATCCCAACGCCCCGGCGGCTTATCGCAATGTCCCGCACTGCGCCAGCTTCATCAGCCATTAGCCGTATTCGGCTACGCTGACGCCCGGCGCAAGCCCACATATCAGGGACGCAGACTTCGGTTACCCCGCCCAAATCACTCGAGCCACAGCTGGGACGGTCACCAGCATTTGCGGCGAAATGCCGCACGCCGTGGCGGCCGGGAGAGACCGGCTAAACAAACGATTGCGATGGCCAAGGTTAGCGGCCAATTCTGGCTGAGAGATTGACGAGCGTTTTGTTTAGATGCGAGCCCAGCAAGGGCGCTCCCGAGACGAGGGCTACCGCAATGAGCGCGGCAATCAGGCCGTATTCGACCGCAGTCACGGGTGTGGCTTCCGTACCATATCGGCCGCGAGCCGCCTTATCTTCACTGTCGCTTAGCATGGCTTACAGCACCTAGCGCGTCTTTTCGGCTCGATCCAGCAGATTGCGCCCCGGCAGCTGACAAACTGCCAAGGGCACGTTTGAAGTGACGACATTACGCATTGGCGTTGGAGCGGAAATCAAGACTTCCGGAACCGGCTGAGGCCGCGTCCTGTTACACCCTGATGCACTCTCCCTCACTCAGGCTCAGTTCGTCGAATAGAGGAGCTGCTGCTAGGCTTCCGTCATGAATTCTTTTCGACGCCTTTGCTCTCTCGTAAGGCCAAGCAATGCTGGGTGGACGGCCCCCCGACGGCATCACTGTGCCATACTGGCCGGTGTTGAACCTCGGGCAGCAAAGGGAGACCGTCCGGATGAACGCTAGCATGATTGGCCTCGACATCGCCAAGACTGTGTTCCAGGCATACGGAGAAGATGCCGACAGGAAGCCGGTGCTGCGCAAGCGGCTCAGCCGAGAAGCAATGATCGGATTTTTCGAGAAGCTGCCGCCTGGGGTGATCGGCATCGAGGCGTGCGGCGCGTCGCATTACTGGGCGCGCACGCTGACCGCGATTGGACACACGGTGCGGCTGATCCCGGCTGCCTACGTGAGGCCCTTCGTCAAGCGCAACAAGACCGACGCGCGCGATACCGAGGCGATCTGCAAGGCGATGCAGCGCCCGGGCATGCGCTTCGTGCCGATCAAGACCGTCGAGCAGCAGGCTGCCCGGGGCATCGAGACCGCGCGCGATCTGCTGGTCCGGCAGCGCACGCAACTGATGAACGCCACCCGCGGGCTGCTGGCCGAGCTGGGCGTCGTCGCCTCCCAGGGCCTGCGGGGCTTCGCGGCCTTGTGCGCCAAGATCGACGCTGGCGACCCGGCGATCCCCGAGCTGCTGCGGCCGGCCCTGCGCGGGTTGCTGGACCAGTGGCGGGCGGCCACAGAGGCGGCGGCGACGTTGGAAGCGCAACTCGTCGCGCGCGCCCGGGCCGACCAGACGATGCGGCGGCTGATGCGCGTGCCCAGCATTGGGCCGCTGAGCGCGCACGCCATCGGCGACGGCAGCCAGTTCGACTCGGCGCGCGACTTCGCCGCCTGGGCCGGCTTGACGCCGCGCGAACACCAGAGCGCCAACAGCAAACGGGCCGGACACATCAGCAGGATGGGAGACCCTGGCGTGCGGCGGCTGCTCACGCTGGGCGCCAGCGCGGTAATGCGCCAGGTCAGGGCCAAGCCGGAAAAAGCCAGCGCATGGACGCGCGGCATCCTGGCGCGACGCCCCGTGAAGGTCGTCGTGGTCGCGCAGGCGGCCAAAACCGCTCGAATTGCCTGGGCTATGGTGCGCTCGCGCCAACCCTATCGGGCCGCAGCCGCCACGGCGTAGGCGGCCCGATCCACGCAAGGAGCTGAAAGGCAGCGACGGCACAATGGTCAGGACCTGGACCGGCACACTCCGTTTTGTCATCGCGCCACTCAGCGCGCCGCAATGCATGGAAGCCGGTCCGCGCAACCCCTCGGGGCCAGCGGTCATCTCACACGACCGCATAACAGGCCGGATACATGACCGCTCCAGATCGTGCGCCGACAATGCCGCAGAAGCTTCTTGCAAAAAGGGGGCCGTCCACACATGACAATGAATTTTGGCCCACTTGTTGGAGTGCGCCCCTCTGGGTGGACAGAATCAAGCTGCTGTTTTGACCGTCTGCCGGGTGTGTTGATCCTCGAACTGCACGGGGCTGAGATAGCCGAGGGCCGAGTGCAGCCGGCTTGAGTTGTAGACGTCGTCGATGAAGCGCGGAAGATGGGCAGTGACGTCCTCGAACGTCTCATAGGCGGCCAGGTAGACGGCCTCCACCTTCAGCGTCTTCATGAAGCTCTCCGCCTTGGCATTGTCGTAGGGGTTACCACGGCGGCTCATCGAGCCGGTCAGGCCATGGGCCGCCAGCAGGGTGCGATATGCCTTGGACGCGTATTGCGACCCACGATCGGAGTGATGAATGCAGCCACCCATGCAGACCTTCGTTGACAGCACCCCGATCGCCAAAGACAAAATGCTCAACGCAGCCTGACGTTAGACACATACACCCCATCCGACACCAAACGTGGTGGAATTTGCGGTGTAGTTGAGGTGGTCATTGGTTATGCGGCTATGGTGGCGATGTTGGTGGGCACCGCGTCGATGGTTGGCGGTGTGAGTTCGGCCATGGCCTCGGTCTGCATGTAGCGGTGTTGGAGCTGCCATTCGTCGTTGGCCTCCAGCAGCACGGCGCCGATCAACCTAACGATGGCACCCTCGTTGGGAAAGATGCCGACGACGTCGGCGCGGCGTTTGACCTCCTTGTTCAGCCGCTCGATCGGGTTGGTCGAGTGGATCTTCACCCGGTGCTGGGCGGGGAAGCTCATGTGAGCCAGCACGTCGGCCTCGCTGTCGTCGATGAACACGCCGAGCTTGGGCCACTTGTCGCGGAGCTGGTCGGCGACGTGGCGCATGGTCTGGGTGGCGTTCTGATGGTCCAGCTGGGTGAATGCCTGGCGCAAGGCGGCCGACACCATGTTCTGCTGGCCCTTGGGCACGAACGCCTGCGCGTTGCGCATCCAGTGAACCCGGCAGCGCTGCCACGTCGAGCCCAGCACCCTACGGATCGCCGCCTTCAGGCCTTCGTGTGCGTCGGAGATGACCAGCTTGGTGCCGCGCAGGCCGCGTTTGACCAGGCTCTTCAGGAACGTCGACCAGAAGATCTCCGCCTCCGAAGGCCCGATGTGCAGGCCCACGATCTCGCGTTTGCCCTCGGTGTTCACCGCCACGGCGATTATCACCGCCACCGTCCTGATCTGGCCGCCCTCGCGCTGCTTGAGGTAGGTGGCATCCAGCCAAAGGTATGGCCAATCGCCGACAAGCGGGCGTTCGAGAAAGGCGTTCACCCGCTCGTCGATATCGCGGCACAGCTTGCTCACCGTGCTCTTGCTGATGCCGCTCAATCCCATCGCCTGTATTAAGTCATCGACGCGCCGGGTCGACACGCCGCCGATCCAGGCTTCCTGAATGACCGCCACTAGGGCCTTCTCCGACGTCTTGCGGGGCTCCAGGAACGGCGGGAAGTAGCTGCCCTGCCGCAGCTTGGGGATCCGCAGCTGCAGGCTGCCCAGACGCGTGTCCAGCGTCCGGTCCCGGTAGCCGTTGCGGTAAGTCGCACGCTCGGCTGTGCGCTCGTGCCGCCCAGCGCCGATTACGTCCTCCACGTCGGTTTCCATCAGCAACTGCACCACGGCCTCCGCCACGCTGCGCAGGAAGTCGCCATCTCCGGCTTTCGCCAGCAGCTCGGCAAGCGGTAGTCTGTCCTCGGTCATCGAGTCCTCGTCGGTTCGGGTTAGAGCCTCGCAACTCCACCTTAGCCAGCCGATCCGATGACCACCTCAAACTACACCGCCGACGTCAGCGAAATTCCACCACGAACGCGGACCCTATCTCACTTTTGCCGCCCTATTCGCCCGAGCTGAACCCGGTCGAGAATATCTGGCAATATCTGCGACAAAACTATCTCAGCAACCGCGTTTTCGAAAGCTACACGGCCATCGTGGACGCCTGCTGTGCTGCCTGGAACAAATTGGAAGCCATGCCAGACATCATACGATCCATCACCGAACGAAGCTGGGCCAAAACGGTCAACGCGTGAGTCCGTTGGTATCACCCTCCCTGGCGATATGAATTTTCTCCTTTCGTTTGGGAGGTGATGACGGGCATGGACGTGACCGGGATGGTGGAAAGTTCCGCGCGGGACGAGGCTGCGCGGGGGATTTGATGCGGACGCCGGAGGAGGTGGCGGCGATGCTGGAGCTCAAGCTTCGCGGCTGGGACTCCAAGGGGATCGCGCGTGAGTTCGGCACCTGTCCCAAGACGGTGCGGCGGTACCTGCGCGGGGGCTGCTGGACGGGTTACTCGCGGTTGGGGCGACCGCCGGCGCGGGCCGGTAAGGAGGGCTGGCTCGAGGAGCGCCTGATCCGGCACGGCGGCAAAGCCGACGTGATCCGCCGGGAGCTGGAGTCGGAGTCGAGCATTACGGTGCCGTTCCCGCCCAAGCAGGCCATCGCCGCCGACCGGGACGACGGATCCTCGACCATGGCCGGCTTCGCGACGGCATGACGAGGTTCCTTCGGCGCACGACCCGCGGCGACGTCGGCGATCCGCCTCCGGGCCTTCTCGACGTCGGCGAACGCGGTGGCGAGACGGGCCTCGGCATCGGCGAGGAACGCCCGCGGATCGAGCCGATACGACGCCGCCTTGGGAAACGCGTCGACATCCAGCCGGGGCCGCGTCTTCCGTGCCCTGCGATGAGGCCTGTTCAGGAACGACCTGCAACACGCGTGGTTGGCCGCGACGCAGCCGGACAAGAACGCCGCCTCAATCACCAAGCAGGCGATGTCCGGGACGGCCTTATCGAGCACGGCGTGATCCAGGAAGGTCGGGCCAGGATTAGCGGTCGCGAGACCCTTACGAACCTCAATAGACACACTGTCCCGGAGCGCATCCAAGGCGGCAGGCTCACGGGTGGAAGGCAGCGGCAGCGCGAGCCACAGGCCTTCGGGGACGAGTCCGAGGTGGACGACCTCACCGAGGATCACCCGCACCCGCTCGACCTCGCCCGCCGGGTCGACCGGAACGCCGTCCCGGAGGCGCTCGACACGCTCCTCGACGAAGTCCCGCAGATCCAATGCCAGCCTGCTGAAGCGCCTCAACCGGTCCGTCCACACCATGAGCAAGGACGGATCGCCACGCGATTCGTCGCGGCTTATCCTACCGGATCGTCACTTATCCCACCACGGAGCGGGGGATAGGCGACGAGACGGGGCGATCAACGCGTCCACGGACCACCGACCACCCAACACGCAACCACCCACCGACCCCGAGGATGAAGGCGGAAAACCACGACAGGACGCGCATGGCCACGTCGCGTCGGGCGGATCAACAAGACCCCCGAAATGCCCGCCTGATCCCCCCGTTTCGTGGCTTATCCCACCACGAGAAGGGGGATAACGGGTTTTAGGTGGGGATCAGCCGGGCGAAGGGCGGGTCCAGGCACCGGAGTACGCTGGCAAGACGAGCCTAAGTCATTGATCCGCTTGGTTTCGTTGAATACACGGCCCCAAGGGAGGCCAATGAACCGAGCTGGGAAGCCAGCAACACCCCCACGGACGAGGCAGCGAGCCCCGGTCGGGAAGCCAGAAGGGCCTGCTGGTGGGGAGGGTGCTGGTGGGGAGGGCACGCTACCGCAGTTTGGGGTGCAGCCTTCGGCAGCACCCACAAACTGCTACGCGGACCCGCTCCCGCGGGTCGTCCTGCGCGCCCGGTAGGCTTGCCAAGGGAACGTCGACGTCGACAGGCCAAAATGAGAAATGCCCGTCCGACCGGGCGCGCGGCGGCCCCGCGACACTACCGAGGTGACGCGCGCCAGCCATCGAGATGGGCGCTGGGGCCGGTCAGCGACCCGAGAAGATCAGGATACCAGGAGAAACGAGGGATGAGCGACGACGGCCCCGCGCCCCCGGAGGGGTCGCGCGCCATCCAATGAGGATGACGCTGGGTCCGACTACGGAAACCGGCGTTTCCAAGACGTACTCACCGATGGGTACGTGCCGAGCTCGGTGACGAGGGCTACCCGCCGGAAATCAACAAGGGCGTAAACGATACTTACCCGCTCCCCGCCATCACCGACACAAGCAGCACGACTGCGGAACGCTATACCGGCGGCCGGTAAAAGGGATCGCGGTGGTCGCCGAGAGCGCCGGGAGTGGACGCGCCAAGCCATTCCTCCAATACCGCCCGGCGGAAGACCCAGACGTCGCGCGCCGGATGCCGCGCCGCTTCCGCACCCCATCCGTTACACCCGATCCAATTCAGCAGCGCCGCCTCCAAGCGATGGGGCTCATGCTTGTATTTTCCATCGGGTCCAGAGTCATAGGCGGCGTAAAGCGAGAAAAATTCGTTCAGCGTCAGTGGGATCTGGTCGATCGGCATCGTCCCAAGCCAAGGGTATGCTGGAAAACCTGGTTTGACGGCTGGGATCTTTGAAGCAGCTTCCGAAACGCGGGAGGTCGAGTAACTCCCGGTCCTGCGAATGGACGGGAGCACCTCATGGGTGAGCCAGCGGAGAAACGCCTTGGCTTGCGGCTTCCGAGACGACATGACCAAGCGATACATTCCAGCCTCGGTGACCACCGCCATCTCCTGTGGGCCACCAAGGGTGTGCGCAATACGCACCCCCTTTTCATCGGCATCCAAACGCGACATGGCTCTGCCCACATGGGCGATCTCCAACACCCCACACAAGTCCGCTGAGACGATGATCGGCTCACCGTCCTCAACGAACATACGAACAGGGCGATCCACGAAGGCGAACTCCCGCGCTACCGCGCCAACAGCTCCGCCCGTACCAGTATCCCCATCATCCAAGCCAGCCATCGGCCACCTCCCGTTCGAAGGCGAAGCGCGAATCGCCCGCCTCACACGAGCATGATGCGAGGCGACGACCTGAAAAGCCGGAGAATACGTGGCGGCAACGAGACGGTCAGCAAGACGGCACAGGGAATTTGACGGGCGCTGGCGAGCAGCCCGAAGCGGCCGTCAATGCCGCAACTCGGCCAAAGGCGGCAGCAGAAGCTCGCGAGCTGCCATCCGTCTTGCCTGCTCAACGAAATACTCCCGGACGGCGTTCCCTCGGAGGCCCCCAGCCATCATCGCTACCTTCTTGGCCGCCTCGACCGAGAAGACCTCGCAACCGCCAAACCGGCCTGTCCGTGGATCGACCTTCGGCGGGCCAGACCGCTCGTAATCGAGACCGCGCTGCAGCCCGGCGCGATGAACCGCCATCATGAACCACGCCTGGAAATCAATGTCGGAACCGAGAAACGCCTTCAGCACGTGCGCATCCACGACCCTTACAGACTGGCCGCCAACGACCCCAACGGTCACCGGAAGGCGACCGACACCGTTCGGCGCGGACGGATCAAAGCCACTGCCGTCGGCGGAACCAGGCTGGAGCCTCGTCCCAGCATCATTCTCCGTCACCTCGCGACACGCCGATCAAAGACGACACTCCACCTGCCGCGCTCGAACAGAAGAAACGCAAATAAACGCAGCAGCCGAACATACATCGGAACCTCCAGAAGACTGGGCACCCTGATTCGCGCCCAACGGTTCAAGCAGAAAGGACCCGACACAAACCGGCAAGAACCCACCGCGGGCGAAAGGCCCGTGCGACGAACACCCCCGGCCCCGCGTCCCAGACCGCAACGCCGCGGAAAGGTCCCGCGACAGATCAAAAGAGGCCCCGCCAGCAGGTCGAGCCAAGCCCAACGCAAGCTCGCGGCATCAGGCCCCGCCGCGAACGCCGACCTACAACGGTCTTCCCGCGGGCGTGCGCTCGCTCACCCCCTTCGGGAACCATACCATCCGACATGCCAAACCTCCCTTGATTCGCCGCGAATTACGGCAATCAATGGGGACGCCATCACCGCAACGCGATGACGCCGACGACCGGGCGCGGCCAGAGAGGTGTTTGAGGCGGCGCGACCAACTGTCTACAAGAGCATGCGGCTCGGCGCCCCCACACGGACGTCGACGAAGCGGCGGGCGAGGGGCGCGGGCGCCGATTTCGATCCATGGGATCTGGACGCATCGCGTAACGGCGCCATCGCGACCCGGCTGGGAGGCGCGGGGACATCCCGAGGAAGGTCAAACCATGAAAAGCCTACCGATGACCGAAACAATGAGGAAGATCGCCCGAAAGGTGGTCTGGTTCGAGGATCCGGACCAGGCGCTCTGCGATCCCGTCCGGTTCCTGGCCTACGCCATGGCCCGGGCATCCGCCGAGGACATGGCGGAAATACGGACGCACGTCACCGACGAGGAATTCCTCAAGGCGCTCGACAATGTCCCTCCGGGCATCATCGACGATCGCTCGTGGTGGTATTGGAACCTGATGATCGCCGGACGCAGCCCCCCGCCACCGATGCCCCGGCGGACGTTCGGATGAGACCGAACGCGAACCACACGACCCGCCGGCGAAGCCGAGCGGGCCGCAAGCCACGACGCCCAAGCGCTCCGCTACCCGTCGCCGCGGGGGTGCACGGCTCCAAGACCCGCTACGATCAAGCTGCTTGCCATGACGGACACCGGACGGCGCTGACGCGACCGACGTGGACCGCGGCTATTGCAGGAGCGCAACGCCTGGAGGTGGGTCCGGCGCACGCGCCAGCGAGCCAGGTCCGCCACCGGCCCACGGCATCGAGACCTGAGACGTGCGACGCATGAAGCCGGGCATGCCGACCCTCCGCAGCGCCGCCGAGAACGCCAGCACCGAACCCATCACGGATGCCCAGATCGTCGCCATCCTGCGCAGCGAGGGCGGCTTGCGATCGCACGCGCTGGCCATCTTCGGCGACGCGTGGCTGTCGTCGCTCGCGCAGGCCGGGCGGTCGAACGGGATCGACCTGGGAACGATCCTCACGGCCTACGCGGCGGCCAAGCGAGACCACGCCGCCTACAACCGTGAGCTCGAGGAAATGCTGGCGAACGCCTGACGCCCTTCGCGCGAACTCCGCGATGGGCCGCCGCCGAGCCGGCTTCACCCTTGGCCGACACGCCCGAAGCAGCCCGGCAGGGGGTTTTGGGAGGATGATTTCCTGGATGCCCCAGGTGATCCGCCCTCGACCCACCCAGTCCTCGTGGAGACGATCATGGAGACGACCGAGACCTCGGTTCCGTCGGCGGTGGACGCCGCGACGTTGGCGGCGACGGCCGAATGGGAGGCCCGCAGCCGCGAATACGAGCGTCGCGATGCCCACTACCGCGAGCGCCGCGACGCCGCCTTCCCCATCACCAAAGCGGCCATCCTCGACGCCCTCCAGGCCGCGGGCGTCGCGCGCGTCACCATCGAGTTCGAGGGCAGCGGGGATTCCGGCCAGATGGAACAGGCGACCGCCTACGACGCCGACGAGGAGACCGTCGCATTTCCGGAGGCGTGCATCGAGATCGCCCGGGTCGACTTCGATGAGGGGAAGGACACGCGCGCCGAGGTCAACCTGCGCGATGCCATGGAGACCATCGCCTACGAGCTGCTCGAACGAACGCATGGCGGCTGGGAGAACGACGACGGCGGCTTCGGCACGTTCACCTTCGACGTTGCCGAACGATCCGTCACGCTCGACTACGACGAACGCTACACCGAGACCAACAATTACGTCCACGCGTTCTGAGGGAAGCGGGCATGGCGCACAGCTACCATCACGCCGTCTCCTCCGCCCGCAAGTTCGGGGGTGTCCCGGCGGACTACCAAGCCATCCACGACTGGCTCGACCGCAGCAAGGAAATCATCGCCGACTTCCGGCACCGGGCGCTGCGCCATCACGCGGAAGGCTGCTTCGCGGCCGAGGCGCTGTTCGGCCTCACCATAACCACCTCGGCCGGCCGCCGGGTGCCCGTGCGGCTCATCGCCGAACAACACATCCTGGAGGATCTCGGCCGCATCCCATCCTTCGCGGATTGGGTGCGCGCCATACGGCCCGAGCCCTGGATGGGCCGCGTCGGCACCAAGCTCGACGGCATCGACTGCGAGGAGACGACCGATGGCTGACCTTGTCCTGCGCCCGAGCGGCATTCCCGACCGTCCTTGGTCATTGCAGCTCCGCTATCACGATTGCTGCGGCCCAACAGAGTACCTGACCTTGACGCGCGTCAGCGAAGAGCGCGCACGAGAAATCGTCCACGCCGGTGCGCCTTTCTGGCTGTTCGGCGACCCCGACGAAAAACAAGGACAGCGACCGACGACCGAGTGCTGGATCGGACCGAACGCCCGCACGAATCACGCCGAGACGCGCCCTGACGACAACCGAACGAAGGAGGGAATCGATGGCTGACTACTTCACCCAGTTCTCCTGCATGCTGGACGTAGGGTCGGCCGAGAACGCGGCCCGCGCCGACGACATCCGGGGCGAGCTCGAAGCCGAACTCGACCGCGATGAAGGCGCAAGCCTGGGCTTCGAGATGTCGGTCAGTCACGAGACGGGACCGGGCACCCTTTGGCTGCACAGCGACGAATACGGCGAGCCCGAGCACGTCATCGCCTTCGTCATGCGATGCGCGGCAGCACTCGATCTCGGCGGGGTGTGGGGCTTCAGCTGGAGCCACTCCTGCTCGCGGCCCCGCCTGGATGCGTTCGGGGGCGGCGCGCACGTCATCGACCTAGGGAAGCGTGGCACGATCGCGAGCATCGACTGCAGCAACTTCGTCTTCGAACAAACCGCAGCCGCGGTCCAAAACACGGCCGGAATGCCGACGTGATCCGCATATTGGTCGACGGCGCGGGGACCGGGGCGCCAAACGGGCTTCCGCGATCAGTCAAGCGACACGTTCGAAGTATGCTAAGAATAGCGAGCACAAAGGAGACGGGTCGTGGAAGGCCAATGGAAGCAAGAGGCCGACCGGGGCGATGGCCGTCCATCCGTCGGCGAGGCCAGCGAACAACGGATCGCACGAACGCTCGACCTCGCCATCGGGCACGTCAACGCCTCCACGCCGCAATGCGTCACGCGGCGGCAGGTCATGGACGCCATCCGCACCGGCACGCCACCAAGCGGTTTCGAGCACCACGTGAGGGCCTTCCTCGACGAAACGGACATCGGCCTGCTTTCCGACCTGGTCGTGGCGGGGGGCGCCACCTATGCGGAACTGGCGCGATTGGCCGAACGCACGTTGCCGGCCGCCCATGAAACGAGGGAATGGTTGGATGGCCGACGCACCCTCTGAACGGCGGAAGCTGCTCGGGCTGGCGCTGCCCGCGCTCGACCACGTCTTCGGCGCGGCGACGGATAGCGCGGAACGCCCGTCCCCAAGCCTGAGAAAGGCGTCAGGCGTCAGGCGTCCGCGCGTGGGCAATCCGGCCATCGATGCGTATAATGCCTCTACCGGATCGCATCCATGGCATCGTGGAGGCCTGACGGCGTAGACCGACGGGCGCCAAGACGATGGTAGACACCCCAAGGAACGTGCGATGGACGATGACGGCATGAAGCGGGTCGAATTCCCGGCCGGATCCAGGGCGGGTGGCGAAGAAGCGCGGACCGGGACAGAACACGGGGCGGAAGGCGCGGCGACCGAGGATCACGTGTTCCACGGCCGGAACCACCGCTTCGGCTACCTGATCGCGTGCGAGGTCGCGCGCCGAATGGCCGTCGATCCGACGATCCTCGACGTCGGGGCACGGCACCTGGCCAGGTTCGCGGCGGCCGACCCCCACCAGCGCGCGGGCGCGGAACTGTGGTCCGGACTGATCGTGTCGGGCCCGAACGCGGTCATCGAACGGCTGACGGAACGCTCGGCCCGCGGCGACCATGCCCGACAGACCGCCCCCTCCTTCGGCGCCCTGCCGCCCGGGGTGAGGGCGGAGCTGCTGCGGCGGGCGAGGGCCGGCGACCCGCCCGGGCCATGACGGGCGCGCGCAGGACGGCGCTGGGGAAGGAAGGCCTGGCGCACATCCTCCGGGCAGCGGCCGGAATAACGGGGGCGAGCCGCTTCGTCATGGTCGGCAGCGGCGCAGCGATTGCACAGCTCGATCCAGTCCCTGACGGGATGATGATGACCCGCGAGGCCGACATATACGTCCCCGACGTCGCGGACCCGGGCTCGTTCGCCGACCTGATCGACGGGTCGATCGGCGAGGGTTCCCAGTTCGACCTGACCTTCGGCTACCACGCACATGGCGTGGACGCCCGCACCGCCCTGCTGCCGCGCGATTGGCTGGACCGCGCGCGCAGCATCGAACTGCCGACCGCCCCCGGGATCACCTGCATCTGCCCCGACATCAACGACCTGGCGCTCTCGAAAACAATCGCTTGGCGCGACAAGGACAAGGACTGGATCCGCGCAGGGCTGCTGGCGAACGTGCTCGATCTGGCGGTGATGGCCCAACGGGCACCCTCGATCGACGACCAACGGGCCCCTCCAGCCGACGTCATGGCAGGCAGGTTGGAGATGTTGGGCCGCGTGGCGGGCGTCAGGACGACGACCGCGCTGTCCCTCGGGGTCGGCCCCGGCAAGGGCGGCGGCAGGCGCCATCGATCCATCCGGGCCAAAGACACCGGGATCGATTGAGAGCACGGTCCGGGGCCATCACACGCACAAACGAGTGGCCCGACGATGCGCGACTCACACGAACCCGGTGTCACCGCGCAAGGCAAGGCCGATGGGATCCATACCGACCCCAACCCGTCAACGCCGGGCCTTCCATGCCGCGTAACGCTCCCTGAACGCCGCCCTGCCGACCTTGACGGCGCAGCCGATGAAGCTTTCCTCGAATGCCCGCACGATCGGGTTGCAAGGGTCGTCGAGAACGACGCCACAGGTCGGGCAGTGCCGAAGGGGAACGTCCCCCTCATTGCCGCCGTCCAGCCCACGGTCAAATCGTCCGGCGGGACGAACTCCATCACCTTGCCGGGAATCGACCATGCAGGGCTTCCCAACGGAACTGCCGGCGCGGCGATGTCGACGCAACAGCCGGCGAACGCATCGACATCGCCGCTCTCCTCAGCCGACGGACCCGCGGTTCCCGAGCGCCCGACCGCGTCCGCGTTCGCGTTTCCCAAGCCTGACACCCACCCCTGACTCAAGCCGGCAGTCCAGGAACGCCTGGAAGAACTCCCCCACAGTTCGGACGCGAGACGGTCGGCATCGGGAGGGGCGGCTCCGCAGGTCGGCAAGGGGCGGCCCGTCCGCACGGCCATCGGCTTCAAGCTCACCACCCGCCCCATCGCGAACTCCCCCTTGACGTCGGGCACGCGAGCGATTCGCGCCCGCGTCCCGCCAAGCACCCCACACGGGCCGTGGACACGCAAGGGACGATTTCCATGCCGATTCGCGGAAAAACCGTCCCTAACGGAGCGTGAACGAGCGCCATCGCGGCCACACCCATGCAACAGACCAGTACCACGCGCCGGCCACCCCGATCAGACACGCGGTGGCGCGGGCGCAGCCCAGGAGCGCCGACTCCCGGCTTCCCGGCAAGCAGACCATGCGCTCCGCCCCATCGCGCCCCGTAGACTTCGAGGGGCGAGTGATTCGCGAGGGAGGACCCGAAATTGACCGGACCGGGAAAACAAATGGCCGGGCCATCGTGGGAGCCAACCTCGCGCGCCTGCGACGATCGCGGGGATTGACGCAAGAAAGGCTCGAAGCCCTCTCGAAGGTCAGCCAACAATAGCTCAGCGGGCTCGAGGCAGGCGGACGCAACCCGACGATCGCCATCATCGTCCGGCTCGCCCGCGCCCTCGACGTCCCCCTGCAGGATTTGCTCGAGGGGCTGGACACCGACCGGTCGAACGGGGAAACGCGACATGAAGGCGCCAGGAGGCACACCGGGCGGATCAAGGCGCAAGGAACCTCACGAGAAACCCGATGAAAAGACGCGACCACGACACCCGCTACCACCGTTTCTTCGGCGATCCACGGATCGTGGCGCAACTCCTGCGTGAGTTCGTCGACGAACCCTACCTGGCCGACCTCGACCTCGACCGCATCGAGCGGCTCAACGCCAAGTTCCACGCCGAGACGAACGAGGCGCGGGCCGGCGACACGGCCTGGCGCATCCCGCGCCGCGACGGAACCGCGCTGTTCGTCGTCCTGATCCTGGAGTTCCAGTCCACGACCGACCGATGGATGGCGGTGCGCGCGCTCGTCTACGCGGGCCTGCTTTGGCAGCACCTGATCAGGGAACGCATGCTGCCGGCGGACGGGACCCTGCCGCCGGTGCTGCCCGTGGTGCTCTACAACGGCGACCCGCGCTGGAGCGCGCCGACCGAGCTGCGAACGCTGATCGGCCTGCCGGAAGGCTCGCCGCTGTGGCGCTGGCAGCCGCGGATAGGCTACCATCTCATAGACGAGGGCGCGTTCGCCGACGCCGCCCTGGCGAGCCGCGAAGGGTTGCCGGCCATGCTGTTCAGGCTGGAGAAGTCGGGGGACGCCGGCGTAGCCGTGGCGGTCGCCGACGCGGTGCTGGCCGTGCTCCGCCGACATCCTGAATTCGACGCCGTGAAGGCCATATTCAGGGAATTGATCGGGAACGTCATTCGGCGGCATGATCCGGGGGCCGAAGTCCCCGAGGACCTGCAGGAGGTAAGGAACATGCTCGAGACGAGAGCCGAGGCGTGGCAAGAGAAGTGGCGCCAGCAGGGAATGCTGGCGGGACGCCAGGAAGGCGAAGCGGCCGCCGTGCTGCGACTCCTCGAGCGCCGGTTCGGACCGCTACGGGAAGACACACGCGACCGCGTGCTCGCGGCCGACGTGCCGACGCTGGAATCCTGGCTCGACCGGGCCATCAATGCGCCGAGCTTGGAGGACGTGCTGGACTGACCGACGCCGCCTCCGCCCGGCAACATGGGCGGACGCAGGGCGTCCACGAACGCCATCCCCGGTGCCGGCGGCAAAAGCGCCGATGACGAGGACGAGGCCCCGCCCCGATCGCTGCGCCACCGGGCGGACGGCCCCCGACGCCTACCGGGCGCGAGGACCGTAATCCCGATCGCGGCCGGCGCGTAGACAGTTCAAGGCGCCGTGGCACGCTCGCGCCATGGCCACGCGAATCAAGCAAGTCCGGGAAGGCACCCGCCGGCGCGCCGTCGTCACCGGCGCGACCTTCGGCATCGGGTTCGCGACGGCGACCGCGCTCGCGGCGCGCGGCTGGGACCTCGCCGTCGTCGGCCGTCCCGGACCGAAACTGATCGGCGCAGCGGACCATCAATGGGATGCGGGGGCGGAGGTCGACGCGATCGCGGCCGATCTCTCCGACCTCGGCCAGGCGCACGACGCGGCGCGCCGGCTGCGCGACGACGGCCGACGGATCGACCTGCTGGTCTGCTGCGCCGGCGTCATGGCGCCACCCTCCCGAACGGACGGTGCGCAGGTGCACGAGCTCCAACTCACGGTCAACCACCTCGCGCACCACGTGCTGGCGGCGACCCTGCTGCCACGACTGCGGGAGTCGCCGGCGGGACGCATCGTCTCGGTGAGCAGCGTCGCGCATCGCAACCCGGCCGCCGAGCGGCCCTGGGACCCCGAGCCCTACCGGCCCCACGATTCCTACGCCGCCTCGAAGCTCTGGCAACTCGCCTGGGCGCTGGCGCTCGACAACCACCTCGCGACCGATCCGTCGGGCCTGAGATCGGTCGCCGCGCATCCCGGCTGGTCGAGGACGGCGCTGTTCTCGTCCGGACCGGCACTGAACGGCGGAAGCGTCGAGGGGCGCGTCCTGGATCTGGCGACCAGGCTGATCGCTCAACCCGCGCCCCGGGGCGCGATACCGGTGCTCGCGGCCGCGCTGGAGCGCCTCCCGAACGAACCCGCCCATCTCGGACCGTCCGGGTTCATGGAGATGGCCGGCCGGAGCTGGAAGCCCGCGCGCATCGCGCCGGTCGCCCGCGACGAGACGTTCCGGGCCATGGTCTGGAATAAGACGGCCGAGCTGACCGCGCTGACCATGCCGGGGTGACCGGATGGCGCGCGAGCCCGAGCCCGAGGAGCCGGCGGTCGAGGCGTTCAAGAAGGCGAACGTCCGCACGGTCCAACGCGTCATCGAGCTCGCCGCCAAGAACGCGGCGAGGCAGGCGCGCCGCAACCGGCCGCGCCACGGTCCGGGGATGGTCGCGAGGGCGTTGGACGCGGCGCTGGCGAACCACGACCGCACGGCCAGGCACAAGCCCTCGATCCGGCTGACGGCGCCCGACACCGGCGGCCGCCCCTACCATTTCGGCTACACGGTGGTCATCAAGGGCGAACGCCGTCGATCCGAGGGGAAGGACGCCGCCGCAGGGCCGACCGCGGCGGCATCCCGCAGGGGCACGGTGACGAAGCGCCGCGCCGAACCGAACGCCGCGCCGGCCAGGAAGGGCGCGAGGGGCGCGTCGACCAAGGAAGGGGCGCACCAGGCCTACGTCGAACGGGACGCCGCCGTCGCCAGGGACGGCGAATCCGTGGAGACGATCGACCAAGGTCGTGACCAGGCCCGCGGGCGATCGGACGAACGAGCCGCCGGGCTCGATCCGGACGCCGTCCGGGAGCGCGAGCGCCAACCGGAACGAGCGGAAGCCGGGCGCGACGAACCCGGGCTGGAACCAACGCGATCGGGTGCCGGAGCCGCGCGCCCGGCGCAACACGAGCCGCCGCAGCCGGAGGAACGCGGGATCGACGCGGCGCCGCCGCGCGGGCCCGCACCCGGATGGGACGCCGATCAAGATGCGGACCCCGAGCGATCCGGCGACCGCGCCAGCCCCGCCGAACGAGGCCGCGTGAACGGCGCGGAAACGCGCGGCCGGACCGATGGGGGCGCGACCGGAAGGGACCAGGTCGGCGACGCCCGCCTCGCGATGGACTTCGTCGAGGACGCGATGGGCAACCGGCCGGGCCTGTCCGAGGGCAGGAGGGAGTCGGCGGCGCAGGCCTACATCGAGGACGGCCGCAAGGCGCCCAAGGTGCGCGGCCAAGCCAATTCGTTCGGCACCATCGGGGACACGCTCGAGGAGCGGATGCGGTTCTGGGACCTGGTGCACGAGCACGAGAGCTCCGCCGGCGGCCGGACGCAGAGCCGCCTCGTGCTGGAGCTGCCGCACGAGGCGCCGCCGCGCGCGCGGCACGAGATCGTCCGTCGCTTCGTCAAGGAGTTCGAGGACAAGGGCATCCCGTACTGGGCGAGCATCCACGAGCCGACCAAGGACAACGACGCCCGAAACCACCACGCGCACGTCGTCTTCACCGACCGGCCGATGGCGCGGATGAGGCACCCGGAGACGGGCGAGGAGGTGTGGGACTTCACGGTCGCGGAAACCTACAAGAAGAAGAATCGCGTCAGGAAGACGCACTTCCCCCACCGCCAAAACCGGGACCCCGACATGCGGCGGCGCGATTGGGTCAAGGACAGCCGCAAGCGCTTCGCGGCCATCGTCAACGACGTCATGGTCGAGGAAGGCATCGACGTCCGCTACGACCCCCGCAGCTACAAGGACATGGGCCTCGACGTCGCGCCCATGAAGAACGTCAACCGCATCCTCGCCGACAAGTCGCGCTCCCGCGAGTTCGTCGTCATGGACCCCGAATGGACCCGCCGCATGATCGACGCCGAGATGCGCGAGGCCTCGATCCGGCGCGACGGCACCTACCTCCGGCTGCGCGAGGTCGAGCGGAACATCCAGGAGGGACTCCGCCACACCAAGGCCCCGCGACGGGCGAACGGCAAGCTGCCGCGGTCGATGCGGCTCAGCCCCACGCACCGGATGTCCAGGACCATGGCCGAACGCCTGGCCGACGGCGTCCTCCGGGTGGAGCGCGACCGCCTCGCCACGCGCTTCGTCGACGAGGCGACCGAACGCACGCTAAAGCAGGTCATCGAGGCGACCGGGGGCCGCACCGACAAGAAGGGCCGCCCCATCGCGCTCGGGAAAGACGCGCCCGACCCGGACGACCTGCGCGACCTCAACGAGGCCGCGAAGCAGGAGCTGAGCGCCTTCGCCGCGGAACGGTAGGCGCGGGAACGCTCGCTGCGGCGACAGGCGGCGCAGGCCCTGAAGGCGTGGCGGGACGTAGCCGATCCCGAAGACAGGAAGGACACCATTCCGGCGAAACCCCGCGCGAGCGCATTGCAAGGTCGCCCCGGAAAGACGCAGGCCGGGGACGGGAACGGCCAGAAGCCACAAGCGCGAGGCGGACGCGGCGCTGAGGAGCAGTCTCAAAAAGACCGCGTGCCGCCATCACGGGCCCGCGGGAGGGATGCTGCGCCAATGGGTTCGCCAAGCGGACCTCGCCGGCCTTCCGCGACCGCGGAGAACACGGGCCCGGTGTCGGGTTCGTTCATCGGTCGGGCGCTCGCCCGGGCGGACGGCATGCTGGACGCCTTTCTCTCGACGGGAGCGGGACCGGAGGGACTGCGCGACGCCTTCTGGTCGAGCGTCCGGGCCGGGCGAAGCGACGCGAAACCACGTAGCATGACACGGCCCCCGAACGACGGGCGCAAAAGGACGGACACGGGGGCGCGCCCCTCGCCCGCCGGCGGCGCATCGTCGAACCGCAGGAGCCCCACGAACCAGCCGCCGGCCGTCGCCCCCGAACGACAACCGACGGTGTCGGAATCCAAGCCGACGGCGCCAGCGGAGCCGGTCATGCGGACGATGCCGATCGTGCCCACGAGGCGTCCGGCCACCGTCATCCGACGCGAACGGGGCCGGGAACCGGAGCCGCCGCCGGGCGCCGTGCCGGCCGGATTACGCAGCGGACCCGCCACACCGGCCAAGCCGACCACGGCCGTTCCCCAGCTGCAGTTGCCCATGCCCACGACCCCGGCTGCGAACACCGCGCCGGCGCGACCGAACGCCGCCGCCGCAGGACCGGAACCGGAGGCGAAGCCACCACCCACGACGCCCGGGGCCGAGGACATCGAACGCGAGCGGCAGGAGAGGGAGAGGAAGAAGCGCCGCCGCCGGGCGATCCTCGCCGGACGCAACAGGGGCGGCCCCGGACTTTGAGGCAACGATCGGAGCGGTAGAATCGGTCGAGGCTTGATTCGCGGTGACGGGAGGCGCGCAGACGATGGACGACGACGAGTGCCCCGCTCCATGGGAAATGGACCGCATCCAGCCGTCCCGGCCCGAGGACGGACACCTGCCGGCCGATGCGCCGGCCCCGATGAACGGCCTTGATTGGGAAACGCTGCGGGACGTCCTCGCCAGCCCCTTCAGGATGCAATCGACCATCCTCAAGCTCGCGTGCCTGCTGGCGCAGGAACGCACGCGGAGCACCACGGTCCAGGCCGCCGCGGCCCAGTTGAAGGCCTCGGAGGTCGCGCTCCTGGAAGCGGTGTCCGCGATGCCCACGCTGTTCAAGCTCCGGGCAGGAGGCCATCGCGTCGAACTAACCAGACCCGGCGACGACCCGTCGGTCGAATCGCCGCGGCAGCGGAAGGAGCGCGAGAGGCGCGAACGGGAGCAGTCCACGAAGGCCGCACGCGCCGAACGACGGGAGGAGGAGGACGGGCGGGACACGCTGTTCAACGCGCTCCGGCGAAAGGTCGAGGATCTCGGGATCGATCGCGACCGGGCGCGCGACTTCGCGGGGCACCTGTGCCGAACCTACGGCACGATCCCAAGCACCGAAGCGGTCGAAGAAGCGGCACGCCAGCGCCCGGCCGACCCGAAACCCTACGTCATCGGCATCCTGAAGCGCAGGGTCGGCGGCGGCGCCCCGGCCGGTTTCCCGACCCGCGTGCCCGCGACCGCCAAACCGTCCGCCGCCCGCGAGACGACGCTGATCGGCTGGTCGCACGCGATCCCGCGCGTGAGGTTCTACCGGAAGCCCGACGGCACGATCAAGCGGGTGGCCCCCCGCATCGGGGAGAGCGTGCCGTCGGTGGCCGAGGATCCCGGGTTCGTGGTCGCGGCATGACGCCTAGCGAAGACAACGAGGGCGAGGCTCGGGCGCCGTGGGAGGTCGCGTCGAGCGGGACCACGTCTCATCACCGAGCCAAGCCGAACCGAATGCGAGGGCGACGAGGCATCGCTCATAGCGTCGGTGCTCACCGGATCGGCGGCGTGTGCCGCACCATATGAGCGGACACGCCGAACCGGGCCGCAATGTCTTCAATGCCGATGCCGCCCTGGTGCAACTCGTGAAACGCCTGGAACTGGTCGACCGGGTGCATGTGCTGGCGCACGATGTTCTCGCAGGACTCGCCTCGGACCCGTCCACGTCGTCCGTGGCCTGAACACGACAGGGATGGCGCCCTTCGTGATGCGCTTCTGCTTGGCCAGCAGTTTCAGCGCGGCCAGCCTGCGCCCGCCGGAGACGACCTCGAACCGGTCGCCTGGCTGTCCTTCGCCGTCCAGCTTCGGCCGGACCACAAGCGCTTGCAGCAGCCCGTGTGCCTGGATGGATGCGGCCAGGGCCTCGATGCCCGCCCCGGCCCCGGTGCGCCGGACGTTCGCAGGGCAGGGGATCAGCTTCGCAAGGTTGATGTCAGTCGTGGTGGTCGTGACGGTGTTGGTGGTCATCGCTCGTTCCCTTTCGTTGCCGCGAAGCAGTGCCTCGCTGCTTCGCGGGGCCGCGCGAGCGGTGGGGTTGGACGGGGAAAGCGGCTTCGCAGGGACCCTGCTGCACGGAGCCGGAGCGCAGCGCAGGCGGAGGAAGCTGGGTGGAAGGCGCTTTGGGGGAGAGAAGGGGCAAGGCCCCTCGGCCCCCTCCGCGCCGCGTCCGCGGCGATGACCCGCGTCAGGGATGGAAGCCGAATGGCCGAGACGCCGCTCTACAGGCGGCTCGGGGCGCAGCCCGAGAGCCCGGCCCAAGGGAGACGCCACGCCAAGCACGCGAAGAAGCTTGCGCTGGTTGAGCATCCGTCATATTCTTCCGCTCTATCGGAAGGATAATCTAATGCCCGCCGCTCCGCAGATGGTCAGCGCCAACGAGGCCGCGGCGCTCGCAATGGTCGAGGTCCGTGACGTTCACCGCGCCTTTGACGAACATTTGCTGCCCGAGGCGCTTCTCGGCGGAGCCGGAGCCAGCCGGCAGGTCGCTCGGGGCGCGGTGCCGCTGCTCGCCTTCTATTTTCGTACGGCCGGCATCCTCCAGGCGGACGCGCGCAAGGCAGTGATTCGACTGGTTGCCAGCGGCGGACGGACGGGAGCGTTGCGCCGGGTTGCGGCCCTTCGCCGCCGCCGCCGCCCGTTGCCCATGGGCGACGGCATCAGCGCCGACCTGCGTCGGTTCATCGCCGAGACGGATGCGCGGGCAAGACTCTTGGACCAAGCGCGCGCGATGGCCCTGCTTGACCCCGAAGTGCTGGGCGGCGCCGAGCCCGTCGTGCGCGGCACGCGCGTCCCTGTGCGCGACGTTGCCGCGGCCGTCACTGCCGGCCTGCCCCTGGCCGACATCCTGGCCAGCTATCCCAGCCTCACGGCGGAGCAGGTCGAGCTGGCGGCGCTCTACGCGAGCGTCGAGCGTCCCCGCGGCAAGCCACGCCGTCCCCTGGCGGAGCGCCTGCCGGCTAGCGCGCGCGTCATTGTGTCGGGCACGGTCCCGAGGCCGGCGGCGCCGGCGGCTTGAGTCGTGCCCGCTTCCTGATCGACGAATGCCTGAGCGTCGAACTGGCCGGACTGGCTTGGGAGCGCGGATATCAAGCCAGCCACCTGCGCGATCTCGGCCTATTGCAACGCAAGGACGGGCAACTGGCGCCGGTGATCTTCCAGGGCGACTGGTGCTTCGTGACCAAGAACGCCCGCGATTTCCGGGGGCCTGACGATTCGAAGGGCAGTTCGGGCGAATATGCCGGCGTGGACCTGCCTGCGGGCCTCGTCTGCATCCACGGGCGGCCTGAAGGCTTCACCCAGATCGAGCAACTCGAAGCCTTTGCCGTCGCCCTCGACCTGATCGAGCAGAACGGAAACGACGCGACCAACTTGCTGGTGGAGGTGGTGTGGGCCGTGGACGGCATTGCCTACGATGTGGCGGAGTTCCCGCCCGGAGCGTGCTGACGCAGGCAATGCTGGCGGCAGCTTAGCTTACCACGACAATTTGAAACCTCTCGAAAAGACGTTGTAAGCCGCCGGAGCCTCGACTATTTGACGATTGTCGAACCGTTGAGGCCCGCATGGAAGCCAAGCTCGCCGTATCCGCCCTGAGTGCGCTTGCCCATGAGCACCGCCTCGCTGCGTATCGTCTGCTGGTCGAGGCCGGCCCGAACGGGCTTCCGGCGGGCGCCATCGCCGAACAGCTCGGCCTGCCGCCATCTTCCCTGACGTTCCACCTACAACAGCTTCTGCATTCCGGTCTGGCAACACAGCGCCGGGCCAGCCGACAGGTCATCTATGCCGCCGATTTCGCCGCGATGAACGGCCTGGTCGGCTACCTGACCGAGAACTGCTGCGGCCGCGGCGCCGAAGCGACGCCGGCTTGCAATCCCGCCTGTCTGCCGGCCGCTCCGGCGGCCCAGGGCACGGCTCCCGTCCGGAGGAATTCCGCATGAAACGCCTGCACGTCCATGTCTCCGTCGACGACCTGGCCCAATCCATCCGCTTCTACTCGACGCTGTTTGCCGTCACGCCCGCAGTGACGAAGCCGGATTATGCGAAGTGGATGCTCGACGATCCGCGGGTGAACTTCGCCATCAGCACCCGCAGCGGCGAGTCCGGCCTTGATCACCTCGGCATTCAGGTCGAGACGCAGGACGAGTTGGCGGAGGTTTACGGACGCCTCCGGGAAGCCGACAGGCCGGTGCTCGAAGAGGGCGCCACCACGTGCTGCTACGCGCAGTCGGAGAAGTCCTGGATCACCGATCCGCAGGGCCTGTCCTGGGAGACATTCCTGACGACCGGCGAGAGCACTGTGTACGGCGACAGCGCCGATCTCGGCGCCATCCGCACCACGTCCTCCGTCTGCTGCACCCCCGAAACACCGCAAGGTGTGTGCTGCGCACCCAAGCCGGAGCTGAAGGCAACCGAGCCGTGCTGCGGGGCTGCCGCATGACCCGGGCGCCCTTCAACGTCCTGTTCCTCTGCACCGGCAACTCGGCACGCAGCATTCTGGCCGAGTCCCTGCTGAACCATTGGGGTGAGGGTCGCTTCCGCGGCTACAGCGCCGGCAGCTAACCAAAGGGCGCGATCCATCCGTGCGCCGGCAAGCTGCTCGAAACGCTCGGGCTGCCGACGGACGGGTTGCGCAGCAAGAGCTGGGACGAGTTCGCGGGGCCGGACTCGCCGGCGATGGATTTCGTGTTCACCGTCTGCGACCAGGCTGCCGGCGAGGTGTGCCCGGTTTGGCCCGGCCAGCCGATGACCGCGCATTGGGGCATGCCCGATCGGGCCGCCGTCAGCGGTGAGATCGCGCAATGGCAGGCGTTCCGCGAAACCTTCCGGGGCTTGGAAAGCCTCATCAAGGTCTTCGTGGCACTGCCGATCGCCGCACTCGACCGGATGTCGCTTCAGCGCCAGGTGGATGGGATCGGCCGGATGCGCCTCGATGCTGCTGAGGATCAGGCGTCGTGAGCGTGACGATCTATCACAATTCGGAGTGCGGCACGTCGCGCAACGTCCTGGCACTCATCCGCAACAGCGGCGAGGAGCCGCATGTCATCGAATACCTGAAGACGCCGCCGTCGCGCGCGGAGCTGACGGATCTGATCCGACGCATGGGCGTCACCGTGCGCGATGTGGTCCGGCAGAAGGGCACGCCCTTTGCGGAGCTGGGCCTCGACGATCCGGCGCTGTCCGATGACGCGCTGCTCGACGCCATGATGGCGCACCCAATCCTGATCAACCGGCCGATCGTCGTGATTGAGCTGGGCACAAAACTCTGCCGGCCGTCCGAGACCGTCCTCGACATCCTGCCCAACCCGCAGCGCGGCACCTTTACCAAGGAGGACGGAGAGGCCGTCGTGGACGCGGCCGGCCGCCGGATCGGAAGGGACGCACCATGAGCGAGGCGGTCGTGACGGCGCCGGGCAAGGCGCCGTCCATGGGCACATTCGAGCGCTACCTGACGCTCTGGGTGGCGCTCTGCATCGTTGTTGGCATCGCCGCCGGACAGCTCGTGCCGGGGCTGTTCCACGCGCTCGGCGATGCGACCGTGGCGCAGGTCAACCTGCCGGTCGCGATCCTCGTCTGGCTGATGATCATACCGATGCTGCTGAAGATCGACCTCGGCGCGCTGGCGCAGGTGCGCGCGCATTGGCGCGGCATCGCGGCCACGGTCGGCATCAACTGGCTGGTCAAGCCGTTCTCGATGGCGCTGCTCGGCTGGCTGTTCATCGGCCACCTGTTCCGTGCTTGGCTGCCGGCCGGCCAACTCGACGGCTACATAGCCGGGCTGATCCTGCTCGCCGCGGCACCCTGCACGGCGATGGTGTTCGTCTGGTCGAACCTGGTCGACGGCGAGCCGCACTTCACGCTGAGCCAGGTTGCGCTGAACGACAGCATCATGGTGGTGGCGTTCGCCCCGCTCGTCGGCCTGCTGCTCGGCCTCTCATCGATCACCGTGCCCTGGGACACGCTGATCCTGTCCGTGGTGCTCTACATCGTCGTGCCGGTTATCGTGGCGCAGCTCTGGCGGCGCGCGCGGCTGCGGCAGGGAGGGTTGCCCGCACTGGATCGGACGCTGCACGTGCTGGCGCCGCTGTCGCTCTCGGCGCTGCTGCTGACCCTCGTGCTGCTGTTTGGATTGCAGGGAGAACAGATCCTGCAGCCGCCGCTCGTCATCGCGCTGCTCGCGGTGCCGATCCTTATTCAGGTGTACTTCAATGCGGGTCTTGCCTAGTGGCTGAACCGGCGGCTCGGCACCGAATGGTGCGTTGCCGGGCCGTCCACGCTGATCGGCGCCAGCAACTTCTTCGAGTTGGCCGTGGCAACCGCCATCGCGCTATTCGGCTTCCAATCGGGCGCGGCGCTGGCGACCGTGGTGGGTGTGCTGGTGGAAGTGCCGGTGATGCTGTCGGTCGTGCGGATCGTGAAGGCGTCGCGGCCCTGGTACGAGCGCGGACGGCGCCCGGCATCAGGCTGCGCGAGCTTGCCGACCCGGATCACCTCCCGGCGCTCGATCTCCGCTACGCGCACGAGCGTCCGCCGCTGCCGCTCGGCACCGGCGACCCGCCGCGCATACTGCTGCTCTACGGCTCGCTGCGCGACCGCTCCTATTCGCGCCTGGCGACCGAGGAGGCGGTACGCCTGCTGCGTTTCTTCGGGGCGGAAACGCGCATCTTCGACCCGTTCGACCTGCCGTTGCCCGATCAGGTGAAGAGCGACGACCATCCCGCCGTGCGCGAATTGCGCGCGCATTCGATGTGGTCGGAAGGACAGGTGTGGTGCAGCCCTGAACGCCACGGTCAGATTACCGGCCTGATGAAGGCGCAGATTGATCACCTTCCGCTGGAGATGGGCGGGATGCGGCCGACTCAGGGGCGGACGCTCGCCGTCATGCAGGTCTCCGGCGGTTCGCAAAGCTTCAATGCGGTCAACACGCTGCGCCTGCTCGGGCGATGGATGCGCATGGTCACGATCCCCAACCAGTCGAGCGTCGCCAAGGCATTCCAGGAGTTCGACGATGCCGGACGGATGAAGTCGTCGGCCTATTACGACCGGATCGTGGACGTGATGGAGGAGCTGGTGCGCTTCACCGTCCTCCTTCGCCTGCACACGGCGGTCCTGACCGATCGCTACTCGGAGCGGAAGGCCGCAAGCCAGCCGGTCAACCCGGCCATCGATCTGTCCGCCATCGCGGTCGCCGCGGCGATGTAGGCAACGTGAGCGATGGCGGCGGACGGCCTGGACACCGCGCCGTCGTTGTCTCGGCGATCGGCATCACCCAGACCCTCGCATGGCTCGACTTACTATCTGACGGCTGTGTTCGCCGATCCGGTGTCGGCCAGCCTGCACCTGCACGGCGCCGGCAACGGCATGATGACGATCACGCGGAGCACGCGGTCGCTCGCCCTGTTCGGTCCGGCCAGCTACGGCCTGCGCACCGGGCTTCTCGCCGCCCCGGCGTGCGTTCCTTCAGGGGGGTGCGCCGATCCTGTTCGGGTTGGTGCTGGATCGCGTCGGGCCGCTCGCAGCGTCGCTGCTGGCTCTGCTCCTACTGGCCTATTGCCCGCATTTGAGGGCCGTGGCGACCTCCGCTCAGGCGCTTAGGGCGTCAGAACGGAAAGTGAACTTTGCCGGGGTTTGTGGCAAACCGGTTGTGTGCCTGACACGCGGCCCCCTACTGTCCTGCCAACCCCGCCGGCGATGCTGTCCGCTCGGCTTGCCGCGCTGCCTGGCTGGTCTCTCCTGGTCATCTACGAGTGCCGGCAGCGTCCGGTTCATCTGTCGCTTGCGCCGATTGCCGACGATCGAGGCGGCAGGACGATGCTGAAGACGGTGCTGGACCGCCTCCGGTGTCAGCACTGCGGGGCGCGACCGGCGCGGGTGGACGGAGTGCAAGGCGATCCGCTCAGCGGCAGGCCCTGGCGGGGTCAAGTTGCGGCCGTAGTGCCGCCGTGGCTGTAGCAGATAAGGCAAACAACCTCATAACAGAAGAGCAGCTTGCCGGGTTGCATTGGACACCCCGTCCTGCTTATCGCCCGTGGCGACGATGGAAAGCAGGGCATCGGCAAGCGGGCGTTGCAGGTGCAACGCCTCGCCAATCGGCGCCCCCAGCCAAGCGTCGCACTCCTCGGGCGTGGTCAGGATGACGGGCATGGCCTTGGGATGGATCGGCGCCACCACGGCATTGGGCTCGCAGGTCAGGAACGCGAACAACTCGTGTGCGCCCTCGATCGGCTCCGCCTTGGTGCCGCGCGTGCCTGTCCACGGCCGCCACAGGCCCGCAAAGGCGAACAGCGGCCGGTCCTCGCCCATTGCAAACCAATGCGGGACGGCGGGCTTGCCCGGCGCGTACTCGCAGAAGCTCGTCGCCGGAATGAGGCACCGGTTCTCCGGCTTCATCCAGGCGCGCCAGTAGCTCGACGCGGTGTTGCGGATGTTTGTGACCGCCCGGTTGCCCGGGACCGACGGCGGGCAGGGGAGCCCCAGCGCATCATCACGAGCTCGCGCCCGTCCGCGCCGGAGCGGACCATTGGCGCCATCTGATCGGGAAAGATGCCTGGCAGCGGCGGCATGTTGCCGGTGCGGTCCACCATGGCCCGGTAGAGATCGCGGATCGCCTGCTGGCCCTTGGTGACGCTATAGAGCTTGCACATGCGGCGATATTGACTGGGCCGGACCTTTCAGCGCCAGGGATGCCGCTCGTGTTCTGGGTGTGCGGGCCGTATCAATTTGTCCAAGGGACGTTTGACATAACGCTACACCCGCCATTCTGGTCGTGGCTACGCCGCTGTTGCGGGCTACCCAACCGGCACGCTCATCCCCCCGTCCGCCATCCACACGGCGCCGACCACGAAGCTGGCCCGGTCGGATGCGAGAAAAGAGACGATCTCCGCAATCTCCTTTGCGGCTGCGGCTCGACCGATCGGCGCAGTTTTGCCGTGTTCGGCTAGGAACTCCCGCCCATCCTCCCTGAAGTGATTGAGTATGTTGGTAACGACATCGCCGACGCCGATGGCATTCACGCGGATACCGTCTTCGATCGCCTCGAGAGCAAGCGTGCGGGTGAGTTGGGCAATCGCACCCTTTGATGCCGCATAAGCAGCAATGCCCTTGAACGCGAAGTAGGAGGCATAGGAGGCGATGTTGATGATTGAACCGCTCTTGTTCGGAATCATCGCCTTCATCGCTTCCCGCGAGTGAAGGAACGCCCCGGTGACGTTCGTG
The DNA here is from genome assembly GCA_965276785.1 of Acetobacteraceae bacterium. Lineage (GTDB taxonomy): Bacteria > Pseudomonadota > Alphaproteobacteria > Acetobacterales > Acetobacteraceae > LMUY01. The sequence continues at coordinate 2,587,719 of OZ255629.1, read as the reverse complement.
TCCATCTGCCAGGTCCAATCGTCGCGGGTCGTCTCCACCACGGGCTTGTAGAGGATACGGCCGGCATTGTTGACCAGGATATCGAGCTTGCCGAACTTGTCCGTTGCAAGCGCGACGGCGGCCTCGGCCGAGCCCTCGACGGTAACGTCGGCGATGAAGGGCATCAGCCCAGGACGCGCAAGCCGTTCCACGTCGGGGTCGACGTCCTCGGCGATGACTTTTGCCCCGCGGGCGTGGAGCAATTCCGCAATAGCCAGGCCAATACCGCTGGCCGCACCGGTCACGATGGCGACCTTGCCCTCGACTTCATTCGCTATCGAGGCGACTTCGGGCATGCTGATCTCCTTGACGATCTGTTGAATGGCTCCCTGGCAGGTAGGTCCCGTTGGAGGGCAGTCCCGCTCGGTCGCCACGGGGAGCATATTGCATCCCGACCCGCTATCCGTCGCTTGAACCTTTGCGGCATCTGTCGGAGTCTTGCTCGGAAATGGCCATTGCCGGCAGGGGCGGCTGACTGCAGGCTCGGCCGATCATGAAGCGATTGGGTAGGGTGTGATTGGCTTTGACAGAACGAACATCCGCCGAGGCGCTCGAACGATACATTCCGGGACGGCTGCTGGCGAACAGCAACGACCACGCCCTTCAGGACGTAGTGGTTCAAATCATGTCGCGGCAGCTCCGGCAGGAAAGCCTGCTCGTGCCGGTCGTAGCGGAACCGCTGATCGTCTGGATCGTGTCGGGCCGCGCTACGATCGAGGAGCGGGAGCTAAACGGCTCTTGGGCCGCGAACAAGGTCAAGGTCGGCGACTTTTTCCTGACCAACTCCGTTGTTCCGTACGAGCTGCGCTGGCAAGCCGAAGGACCCGACCCGTTCGAAGTCATGCACCTGTACCTGGGTCTACATGTGATCGACCGTGCCGCTAGAGAGATAACGGGGGAGGGAAAACGCAACCTTGTCTTTCGGGAGGTGTCCGGGGAAAGAGACCCGATCTTGTCCGTGTTGTTGGATCGGATTCGGATCGAGATTACGGCTCGGCATGCGCCAAGCGCCATGTTCGTCATAGGCATCGCGCAAAGCCTGGCAGTGCATTTAGTCCGTACCTACCGAGACGCGGGCGTCAAACAGGCCGTTTCCGGCGCCCTGCCGGCCATACGGTTGCGCCGGGTCGTTAACATGATGCAAAAGCATCTCAACAAAGAGTTCAATTTAGGACGTCTGGCCAATGAAGCGGGGATGAGTGACTTCCACTTTAGCCGGTTGTTCAAGAGAGCGACCGGCTTGGCGCCGTCACAGTATTTCATTCGCGCCCGCATGGCAGAGGCCCGGCGCCTGCTACGCGAGACCGACAGTAGTGTCATTGAGGTCGGGCTTGACGTTGGGTACTCCAGTCCAAGCCATTTTGCACAGGTTTTCCGTCGTGAGGTTGGCGTGTCGCCGACCGATTATCGCGGGTCATAGGCAAGCCTAAAAGGTCGATTTCAACGTTGTGCGCTCGAAAGGTCAATCGGCTCTCAAGGCTTGAGGCTATGGGCCCTGTGGCTTGCTTGTAACGCGCGACGCTGACGAATAGGGCGTTTCTCCCTCGTGGAGGGAGTGGTGCGGACGGTCGTGTCGGTCTTGGCTGGTTCGGTGGTCGCTTGCACAGTTGGCGGCGTTGCGGGCTGCATTGAACGCCCGGGCAGGGATGCGATGCAGCCGCGGAGCCAGCGTTGCGCCGGGTGACCATCATTGCGCTTATGCCAGGAAAGGACGAATGTGACCGGCTCTAGCTCAAGTGGCGGCTCAAGGACGCAGAGTTCATCAGCGTGGCCGGATGCCGACACCACGCCGCCCATCAGGGTCGCAATCATATCCGATCGGGCGACCAGGATCGGCGCCGCGTACATCTGGGGAAGGGTGAGTGCCAGGCGTCGTTTCAGACCCAGCCTAGCCAGCGCCGCGTCGACGTGGCCGAACCTTTCGTTTTCGGGTGACACCAGCAAATGGGACAGGCCAAGGAACGTTTCGAGGTCCAGCGTGGCGGCCGCGGCCGTATGGCCTTTTCTCACGATGCAAACAAAACGTTCCTCGAAGACTGGGCGCGTCAGGATGCGACCTGCCGCAACCGTTGGTGGAACCCCGATGGCCAAGTCGATCTCGCCGGCGTCCAGCAGGGTGACGGCATCGTCGCGCGCTGTGAAGGTGCGCACCCGCAAGGTGATCCCCGGGGCCAGCTCCCGCAATCGTTCAACCAGGAGCGGCAGGAGGACGAAGGTCGGATGCTCGGACAGGCCAAGGTTGAAAGACACGGTGGACGACCGCGGCTCGAACACCTGGGTAAACTCCAGGGTGCGCTGGATGTCTGCGAGCGCGCGGCCGAGGGGTTCGGCGAGGTCAAGCGCCCGCAACGTCGGTTGCAGCCCTGTCGCCCCTCGGATGAATAGGTCGTCGCGCAGCAACGACCGGAGGCGTGACAGGGCCGCACTCATGGCCGGCTGCGTGCGTCCAATGCGTGTGCCGGCCCTGGTCACGCTGCGTTCCGCCATGAGTGCATCGAAGGCGACGAGCAGGTTGAGGTCGATGCCATGTAAATCCATGGGTTGGATGCTGGCACATATCAGTAATTAATTTCAAATTTGGAGATCGCACATTTAGGCTCAACTCGGTGGTTGGCTGGCCTAACGGCCACGCCAAACTGCGGTTGTCTCAGCGTCAACGCGCTACCCCAACACCGGCGTCTCAGGATCCCAAGTTCGGGGAAGGATGCCGCGCTGGATGCGTAAACCGGGAGATTGTCATGAGCGAGAAAAGCCAAGGACCAAGCCGGCGGGGCCTGTTTCGCGGTGCCGCTGGGCTGGCCGCCCTCCCAATTGCTGTCCGGGCTGCGTCAGCGCCGGTCCCGATAACAAGCTCAAATACACCATCTGAGGTCGTTCTCACGGTCAACGGCCGCAACCAGCGCCTGATTATAGACACGCGGACGACTCTGCTCGACGCGCTGCGCGAGCATATGGACCTTACCGGGTCCAAGAAGGGCTGCGACCACGGGCAGTGCGGCGCCTGCACGGTCCATGTCGACGGCGAGCGGGTGCTGTCGTGCCTCACCCTGGCCGTGGCGGTGCAGGGCAGGCCGGTCAAGACGATCGAGGGGCTCGCGGCCGCCGACGGCAGCTTACACCCGATGCAGCAGGCCTTCATCGACCATGACGGCTTCCAGTGCGGCTTCTGCACGCCGGGCCAGATCATGTCAGCCGTCGCGTGCGTGAACGAGGGCAACGCCGCCACTGACGAGGACATCCGCGAATACATGAGCGGCAATCTGTGCCGGTGCGCCGCCTACCCCAAGATCGTCGCCGCGATCAAGCAGGCGCGCGAGCACATGGAGCGTGCCTGATGCGACCGTTCATCTACGACCGTGCAACAGACCCCGCGCAAGCGGTTCGCCTTGGTCAGCAAACCGGCCAGGGCCAGACCGATGCGCCGGTGCAGTTCCTCGCGGGCGGGACGACCCTGCTCGATCTGATGAAACTCGACGTGCTCACTCCGGAGCGGGTGGTGGACATCACCCCGCTGCGGACGGCGCACGCCGCCATCGAAAACGGGCCGGACGGCCTGCGCTTGGGCGCATTTGCCAAGATGGCCGCCGTTGCGGCGCACCCGGTCGTCCTGGCCGACTATCCCGCAGTTGCGCAGAGCCTACAGCTCGCCGCCAGTGCGCAGCTGCGCAAAATGGCCACGCTCGGCGGCAACGTGCTGCAGCGGACCCGCTGCACCTACTTTCGCGACACGAGCTGGACCGCCTGCAACAAGCGCGTTCCGGGCTCCGGCTGCGCGGCTTTGGAGGGGGTCAACCGCAACCACGCCGTGCTGGGCGTCGATGGCACTTGCATCGCGCAGTATGCGGGCGACTGGGCCGTGGCGCTGGTGGCACTCGACGCGCAGGTTGACCTCACGGGGCCGAAAGGGTCGCGGCGGATGCCCTTTGCCTCCCTGCACCGGCCTGCTGCGGGCCAACCGCATATCGAGACCAACCTGCGACCTGGTGAGATCATCACGGCGTTCACCGTGCCAGCTGGCGCTTGGACCCGGCGTTCAACCTACGTGAAGGTCCGGGACCGCGCCTCCTACGAGTTCGCCATCGCCTCAGCCGCGGTCGCGTTGGACATGGACGGCGATACGGTGCGCCAGGCCCGGATTGGGCTCGGCGGCATGGCCTACCAGCCCTGGCGCTCGCATGAGGCGGAGGCGGCGCTGACCGACAAGCCGTTGAGCGAAGCGAATGCCGAGGCCGCGGCAGCCAAGGCGCTTGCCGGCGCCGTCACCCACGGCGGCAACGACTACAAGCCCGAGCTTGGACGGCGGACGCTGGTCCGCGCCCTGATGCAAGCCAAGTCGATGCCGATCACGTCCAGGAAGGCCTGATATGACCATTGATCCTAGCAGCCTGTTTGGCCGGCCCACGCCCCGCATCGACGGCGTCGCGAAAGTGACGGGGGCGGCGCGCTATGCCTCCGACGAGCCGGTGGCCAACCCGGCCTTCGCCTATCTTGTCACCAGCACCATCGCCAGGGGTCGCATCGCGGCACTTAAGGTCGACCGCGCGATGGCCGTGCCTGGCGTGCTCGACATCTTAACGCACCAGAATGTGGGCAACCAGGTCAAGGCGCCGGCGGGACCCGATGGCGGGGCAACGACCACGACGCTGGAAAGCGATCGCATCTGGCACGACGGCCAGATCGTCGCGGTCGTCCTGGCAGACAGCTTCGAGGCGGCCCGTGAGGCGGCGAACAAGGTGGACGTGCGTTACGCGCCGGAACGGCCGAGCGCCACGTTCGGCTCTGTGGCTGTCGAGACCCAACCGCACAAGGCACAGGAACCCGACCCCAAAAAGGGCGATGCTGACGCGGCCTTCGCCGACGCGCCGTTGAGGATCGATGCGCGTTACGCGACGCCGACCCAGCACCACAATCCGATCGAGCTGTTCACCACCACTTGCGTCTGGGACGGGCCATGGCTGACCATCTACGAGCCGTCGCAGTTCATGTGGGGTCTGAAGAACGCGGTCGCCAAGCAACTCGGCCTCGACCCGGTCAACGTGCGCACCGTTTCCCGCTACGTCGGCGGCGGCTTCGGCTCCAAGGGCGAGCCGGGATCGCGCACGGCCTGGATCGCGCTCGCCGCTCGTCGTCTCGGGCGGCCGGTGAAGCTGGTGCCGACGCGGGACCAGGGGTTCACGATCGTGAGCTACCGTGCCGAAACCCAGCAGCACGTCAAGCTTGGGGCGGCGTCGGACGGGCGGCTCACCTCCCTGTTCCACGAGGGATGGGAGGTCACATCGCGCCCTTCGGGCTATAACGTCGCCGGCGTGGACGTGACCGCCCGGATGTACGCGTGTCCCAACATCGGCACCGCGGTGAACGTCGTCCATGCCGACCGCAACACGCCGGGCTTCATGCGCGCGCCGGCCGAGGCACCGTACATGTTCGGCCTGGAGAGCGCGATGGACGAGCTGGCCCATGCGCTCAAGATGGACCCGGTTGAGCTCCGCCGCGTCAATGACACCCAAACGGACCCGGTGACCGGCTTGCCGTTCTCGTCCCGCTCGCTGATGCAGTGCTACGATCAGGCGGCGGCGCGGTTTGGCTGGAACGGCCGCCGCCCTGAACCCGGCACGATGCGGGATGGCGACTGGCTGGTCGGCTATGGCTGCGCCACCGCCTGCTACCCGACGAACATCGCCCCGGCCGCAGCGCGCCTGTCGGTCACGCCCGACGGCAAGGCAAGTATTGGCCTCGCTGCGCATGAGCTCGGCACGGGCGCCTACACCACGGTCGCGATCACAACGGCCCGCTCGCTCGGGCTGGAAATCGCGGACGTGACGGTTCGGATGGGCGACAGCGATCTGCCGCCCGTGACCGTGGCGGGCGGGTCCAACAACGCGGCCTCCACGACGCTCGTCGTGGTCAAGGCCTGTGAAGAGATCCGGCGCCGAGTGACCGAGGCCGCCGTCCAGGCGGAAGACAGCCCGTTCCATGGCGCCGACCCGGCGACGCTGCGCCTGTCGGACGGCAAGCTGGTGGCCCCAGACGGGCGGAGCGAGCCATGGGGCACGGCGGTCGGCCGAACCGGCGGCTTGCTGGAGGTCTATGCCGAGCACGTGCCAGCCGGTTTACCCACGACGGCCATGGCGGGCCTGTATCAGGGCAAGGTGGCGATGGCACGCGGTGGCGGCCGCAAGGATGTCGCCGCCTTCTCGTTCGGCGCCCATTTCGTCGAGGTCCGCGTGCATGCCCGGACGAGGGAAATCCGCGTGCCGCGGGTGGTCTCGGCGTTCGCCGCCGGGACGATCATCAACCCGATGGCGGCTCATAGCCAGTATATGGGCGGCGTCATCTGGGGCCTGTCCTCCGCCCTGCATGAGGCGACCGAGATTGATGCCGCGTCGGCCCGCTACACGAACGACAACCTGGCCGACTACATGGTTCCGGTGAACGCCGATGTTCCGTCTATCGAAATCATTATGGTTCCGGAAACCGACGAGCGGGTGAACCTGCTCGGGGTGAAGGGCATTGGCGAGATCGGCATCGTCGGCGTGAACGCGGCCGTGGCCAACGCCGTGTTCAACGCCACGGGCAGGCGGGTGCGCGACTTGCCCATTAGGGCCGAACAGCTGCTCTGACGCTACTGACGGCGTCGTGGCGTCGAAATGGTACGCCGCTACAACCACGTTTATCAAACTAAAGAAATTTGCGGCTTGTGGGGTGCGGTCTTCACTCATTGCTAGTTGGATTGGACCGAGAGACGAAATCCGATCTGAAATGCTCCGCCGCCGCATCAATGAAGCTACTCAGCTTGGGAGCTTGCCGCCGGTCCGGTGAATACAGCAAGTGCATCGGTCTGGAGGGCAGCTCGTATTTCGGCAGCACGCGAACCAGCCGGCCGCTGATTAGCGCGTCCCGAAGCACGTCCTCGGCAGCAAGCACAACTCCGGCACCCTCAACAGCGGCCGTTACCAGGGCGGTGCCGTCGTTGGCCTGCAGGCGGCAGCGCACATCTACCGTGTGCATGCGCCCATCGCGTTGAAACTGCCATCGCCGATCGGGGTTGCGAGACGGATAGGCGTAGGCGAGACAATCGTGCGCCGCGAGATCGGCGGGGTCGGTCGGGACGCCCCGATTGTCGAGATAGGTTGGCGACGCCGCGGCAACCAGCCGGTACGGTGTAAGCTTGCGCGCAATCAGCCCGGAGTCTTCAAGCAAGCCGACGCGGAACGCCGCCTCAAAACCCTCCTCCACTAGGTCCACGAACCGGTCGGTCAGCACGAGATCGACTTCGACGAGCGGATGAGCGGCGAGATAGCGGGTCAGTAGCGGCACCAACCCGTGGGCGCCGAACGTAACGGGCGCGCTGACCCTCAGGCGCCCGCGTGGTTCCGACTTCACCTGTGCGGCCAGAGCGTCCGCCGCCCCCACTTCGGCAAGAATCAGCTTACATCGCTCGTGGTAGGTCCGGCCAAGCTCGGTCAGGCTTTGGCGCCGCGTGGTACGTGCCAGCAGCTTCCCACCCAGGTGACCTTCAAGTGCGACAACGTGTTTGGCCACCATTTGGGCCGACATGCCAAGTGAGCTGGCTGCAGCCGTGAATGAGCCTGCGTTCGCGGCCTTCACGAAGACCGCCATGCTTGTCAGGCGATCCAGCATTCTGTCCTCCCGGTTGAAGATGTTCCAACTGCTGGCTCATTTATAGATCGTCAGCAAGCAACCATCTGAACGCCTCGACTGGAGGCACGAGCATGACGATCATCCGAAAGGCTTATGCGTCGGACGCAATGGGCCAACTTCATTACGCCGAGGCGGGTGCAGGTCCGCCGTTGTTGCTCATCGGCGAGACGCCCCGCAGTCATCGCTTCTTCGCACCGCTGCTGCCTTTGCTGGCGCCGGCTGTCCACGCCATCGCGGTCGATTTACCGGGACTCGGCAACTCGCACGGCCTGCCGGAGCCGTTGTCTGTGCCGGCGCTCGCCGCTTGTATGGCCGAGTTCCTTGACGCGCTCGGGATCAGACGCGCGCACGTCTTCGGTATGCACACGGGCAACAAGGTGGCCGCAGCGCTGGCGGCGGACTGGCCGGACCGGGTGGTGCTGGCCGGCCAGACGCACAGCCTGTTCCCCGAAATGGAACGGCGAAACGCGGCGCTTGCCCCGTCTTTCGCCCGTTACCGCGCCGCCGAGGGGGAGCCTGCGGAGGGCGCTCCGCTGCGCGAATGGCTGCGCGCCAAGCTGGCGCTCGACACGACCTGGTGGCCGGAGTCGCTGACGACTGGGCGGGAAGACACGCGCGCCATCGCGGTCGCGGAGGCGAAATCGTTGGATTTCCTGCTCGGCTGGCGCAGCGCGGTGCAGATCTACCACGCGGTGTTCGCCCACGACCTGGCCGGCGCGGTGTCTCGGGTCGAAGCCCAATCTCTGGTCTTGGAGTTCACCACGTCCGAGGAACGCCACTACGGCCTGCAAGGCGAGCGGCTGGCCGCGCTTATGAAACGCGCGACGGCGCGAACAATCCCCGTGACGTTCCTCGCCGCCATGGAGGAGCAGAACGCCGAAATAGCCGACGCGATCCTCGGCTTCTTGGCTCAGGAGACAAGTGATGTTCGGTAACAACGTGCAATTGCCCACCGCCGCCCAAGGCTATGCAGTCGAGCGGATCGTCGACGGTTCCGGTTTCCACACCGCCAACGGCGTCGCCTTCGGCCCCGATAGACGGCTCTACGTGGCGAGCGTGCTCGGCGAGAGCATCTTCGCGCTCGACCTCGCGACCGGCGCCATTGAGACCGCGGTCGGCCCGTTCGCGGGCGAGTCGGACGATCTCGTTTTCACGCAAGCCGGAGACCTGATCTGGACCGCGCTACTGGAGGGGGCGGTGCGCATCCGGACAACGGACGGCCGCGTGCGCGACCTGGCGACTGGGCTGCCTGGTGCCAACTCGATCGGGCTCACGCGAGACGGACGGCGCTTGTTCGTCGGCCAGGTTTTCATGGGCGAAGGGCTTTGGGAGATCGACTTGGCCGGCGTGGCACCCCCGCGGCTGGTGGCGGAACACACCGGCGGGCTGAACGCGTTCCAGTTCGGCGCCGATGGAATGATCTACGCGCCGTCTTGGGAGCGCGGGCAGGTGGTGCGCGTCGATCCCGAGAGCGGCGTCACGACAGTCCTCGCCGAGGGATTTGGCAAGCCGGGAGCTGTGCGCTTCGATGCTGCCGAGCGCCTCTACGTGCTGGATGACGCGACGGGCGAACTGTTCGCGCTCGACCAACAGCAGCCGTGGACGCGGCGGCTGGTCACCCAGCTCGCCACCGGCACTGATAACTTCGCCATTGGCCCCAATGGGTTGATGTACGTCAGCAGCATGGTCGACAACACGATCCACGAGGTCGACCCCCGCAGCGGCGTGATCCGGGTGGTCGCTGCAGGCGGTCTTGGTTTTCCGCGCGCCATCGCGCTGTCGTCCGGCCCGGAGGGCGAACGGCTCCATGTGGCGGACAGTTGCGCCTACCGGATCGTCGATCCGCGCACCGGCGCTGTCACCGATGTAGCCCGCGCGGTCGCGACGCCGCTCAAGTTCCCCACCTCGGTCAGCGTCAGCCCGTTTCATGCGGTGCTCACCGGCGAAGTGTTCGGCGTGGTCCAGTTGTTTGACCGGGACGGCAACTTCGTCCGCGACGTGGGCGGCTTCGAGCAGCCCTCCGCCGCCATCGAGTTGGCCGACAGCAGCCTGGTCGTGGCCGAGCCGATTGCCGGACGAATCGTTAGAGTCCAGGGCGACAACCGCCACGATATAGCCGCCGGCCTCCGATATCCGGCGGCTTTAGCCGACGCCGAGGACGGGACTGTCTACGTCGGCGAGAGCGGAACGGGTCGGCTCCTGCGGGTCGCGGTCGCCGACGGCACGGTGTCGGAGATTGCACGCGGCCTGGGCGCGATCCGGGCCGTAGCCGTCCTGGCTGGCGGTGCTGTCGCGGTGCTCGACGCGGAAGCCGGGTCAGTTACCTTGGTCGGCCCCGGCGCAAGCCGCGTCGAGCTGGTTCGCGATCTGCCGATTGGATATCTGCGCGAACCATATTTCCGTTCCGGCGGCCTCGCCGTCGGCGGCGATGGAACGGTCTACGTCGCGGCCGATGTCGAGAATGCGATTTACCGCATCGCCCGGACTGCGCCGTCACAGGAGAATGTTCGATGAAGGTCGGAATATTGGGGGCAGGCTCTGTTGGCGAGGCGCTCGCCCGATTGGCCGTGGAACAGGGCCATGAGGTGAAAATCGGCTCGCGACGTCCGGCGGCGCTTACAGATCTGGCCAGCTCAGTTGATTGCACCGTGGGCACCCCGGACGAGGCGGCTGCGTTCGGCGAAATCGTGGTGGCCGCCATCCCGCTGGGCGCCATGGACAGCCTTCCGCGCGCAGCAATCGGCGAGAGGATCGTCGTCGATGCGATGAACTACTACCCCGAACGCGACGGCCGGATTGCTGCTCTGGACGCGCGGGCGACGACGACGAGCGAACTGGTCGCAGCCCGGCTGCCGCAGGCCCGAATCGTCAAGGCGTTCAATGCCATTCTCGCGCGTGATCTCCCGTTCGGCAGCCGGCCGCCCACAGGCCCCAGGCGTCGAGCGCTGCCCATCGCGGGTGACGACATAGCGTCGAAGGAGGTGGTCGCGAGGCTCCACAACCAGTTTGGGTTCGACGTGGTTGACACCGGCCGACTTGCAGACAGCTGGCGTTTCGAGCGTGCGAAGCCGGCCTATTGCATCCCGTTTGATGCGGCAGGGCTGCAAGCAGCCGTGGAAACGGCCACGCGCGACGGGGAATTGCCTGAAGGATCGTGGCGCCGGTAACCAGAAGAACGATCCCAATCAGACTTACGGTCCGCCGCTGCTGTTCCGTCTGTCGAGATCATCATGGTGCCAGAAACGGACGAGCGGGTGAACCTGCTTTAGTCGGATCTCATTGCATCTGAAGCCGACGATCTTTTTGACCGCTTTCGGGAGATCAGAGATTGCTAGACTGAATGGTCGTCAGCCTTGTGCAGGCGAGCATCTTATCAGCCCCTGCAAATCCAGCCGTCGCGTGAACATGGCCAAGGTTCCGTCAGGCGCACGCGGCCATTGCTCAGCGGGCCGATCCCAATAGAGTTCCACCCCGTTGCCGTCCGGATCGGAGAGGTAAAGCGCTTCACTCACGCCATGATCCGATGCGCCGTCGAGCGAGATGTTGGCGCTGGAGAGCCGACGCGCAGCATCCGCAAGGTCCACCCGGGTTGGATATAGAATGGCAACATGGAACAGCCCCGTCGTGCCCGGCGCGGGTCGTCGTCCACCTCGGCTCTCCCAAGTATTGAGGCCGATATGGTGGTGATAGCCACCGGCCGAGATGAAGGCCGCCTCCGGTCCGAATCGCTGCGTCAACTCGAAGCCGAGCACCCCGCAATAGAAGGCGAGCGAACGATCCAGGTCCGACACCTTCAGATGCACGTGACCTATACGGACGCCAGAGGCGATCGGCGGGGCGACGGCGCTATGAGATAGGAGAGTGCTCATATCCGACATGGCAGATCCTTACGGGTGAGTTCATGTGGTCAGACGAGTTCTGAGACCGCCACAGACACAATGCGACGGATTGCCGGGAGTACGTCTGTCGCAAGCAGTTCGATGGCGTTCGCCACGGCGGTGAACGGTAGGCCGCCAATATCGATCTGAGCCATGAAGCGGTCGTGGCCGAACAGCTCGTGCTCGTAGCAAATCTTGTCCACGACCTGCTGCGGGCTACCCACGAACAAGGCCCCGCGGGGCCCCGCGAGCGCCTCGTAATCCGCACGCGACACTTGCCAGCCGCGATCCCGGTTCGGCAGGTTGTGGGCCATATAGCGGGCATAATGCGGATAGAATTCGTCAAGCGCGCGCCAGGAGTCCTTCGCCACGTGCAGGTGGCTGGAGATGCCGACCTTCAGCCTGCCCGGTTCGTGGCCGGCAGCGCGGCCGCTTCGCCGATACAGATCAATGAACGGCGAGAAGCGGGCTGGCTCACCGCCGATGTTGGCAAGGTTGAGCGGCAGCCCGGCCTGCCCCGCGCGGACCGCACTCGCCGGCGTGCCACCCGCTCCGATCCAGACCTGCGGCTCGATGCCTATGGGCCGTGGCGCGACCTCAGCGTCGAGCAGTGCCGGGCGGAAGCGTCCGCGCCAGGTGACCCGGTCGCGCGCGAAGAGCTGAAGCAGTAGATCAAGCTTCTCGTCGTAGAGCGCGTCGTAGTCGTCGAGCTCGTGCCCGAAAAGCGGGAAGGATTCGACAAAGGCGCCGCGTCCAACGGTCAGTTCCGCGCGTCCGGAGGACAGCAGGTCGACAGAGGAAAACTCCTCGAAGACGCGCACCGGGTCGGCCGAACTTAGGATAGTGACGGCCGTCGTGAGTCGAATGTTGCGCGTGACCGCCGCAATCGCCCCGAGCACGACGGCCGGGGCGGAGATCGCGTAATCGGAACGGTGGTGTTCGCCGACGCCAAACACGGATAGGCCAGCCTGGTCGGCAAGCCTCGCCGCCTCGACCACCTCTGTCAGCCGCTTGCGGGCGGCGTCCCGATCGCCGGTGCGCGCGGGCAAGTCGCCGAACGTGTAAAGCCCCAACTCCATCGCCCAAGCCCCCGTCGTGGTCGTCAGCGACCGAAGCCGCCATGTCCCCTTGAAGGCCTTGCATGTAGACCGTTGCCTCGCTTCGGGTTAGCTGCCGAACTGCGGGAAGACCTCACCTTGGCAGTTGGAGACGGGGCATGCTCGATCAGGTCACCAGCATGCGGGTGTTCACGCGTGTGGCGGCGGCTGGCAGCCTGGCCGCCGCCGGACGGGCGCTCGGTCTGTCGCAGACCATGGTCACCAATCACGTCGACGCGCTGGAAACCCGGCTGGGCGTCCGGCTGCTGCAGCGCTCCACCCGCCGGCTCACGCTGACGGAGGCCGGGCGTGGCTACCTCGATGCGTGCGGGCGCATCCTGGCCGAAATCGAAGAGGCGGAACAGGAGGCAACGGCCGGACAAGTGGAGCCACGCGGCCTATTGCGCATGAACGTCCCTGTTCCGTTCGGCACGTTGCAGATAGCGCCTCTGCTGGGAATGTTTATCGCTCGTCACCCGCAGATCTCGATCGAGCTCGGCTTGAACGACCGGCTGGTAGATTTGATCGAGGAAGGCTGGGACCTAGCCGTGCGTATTGGCGTATTGCGTGATTCGACCTTGGTCGCCCGCCGCCTGGCGCCTTGCCGCACCGTGGTGTGCGCCTCGCCCGCTTATCTTGAGGTCCGCGGCCGCCCGCTTACCGTCTCCGACCTCGGTAGCCACGACTGCCTGGGCTACACCCTATCCGATCGGCTTGGCGCCAACCGTTGGGGCTTCGGACCGGATGGCGCTGTGGTGGCGAACGTCACCGGCAGCCTGCGCAGCAACAACGGCGATGCCCTCCGCGCGGCGGCGCTCGCCGGCTTGGGGGTCATCTACCAGCCGAGTTTCCTGGTATCCGACGACCTGCGCGCTGGTCGGCTGGTCGCCCTTCCGCTCGATCATCCAACCACGGCTGTCGGGCACATCCATGCGGTGTTCCGACCCGACCGCCGCCTGCCGCCCAAATCGCGCGCCATGATCGAGTTTCTTGCTGAACGCTTCGGCGATGATCCGCCCTGGGACCGGTCGCTCAACCACGCAGACACCCTGCGAAGCTGACCAGCTCCAACTTGCAGGTGGGAATGATGTGTCGCGATAGGGGATTATCCGGCAGTGCGGGAAGCGCAAATTCTCGTCTCGAAACGTTGGAGAGTTCCATGACAGATCTTCGTACCGCCCCCTACTCGGCCTTGCTGCTGCGCGTCAGCCTTGGGGTCATGTTCCTGGCGCACGCGGCGGTTAAGTTGTTCATCTTCACACCGGCCGGGACCGCGGGCTTCTTCGGTAAGCTCGGCCTGCCGCCCGCGCTTGCATACCTGGTCATGACCGCCGAGGTCATCGGCGGCGTGGCCCTGATCCTCGGCGTGTGGACGCGGGTCGTCGCCCTGGCGCTGACGCCGATCCTACTGGGCGCGATCGTGACCGTGCACGGCGCCAATGGCTGGCTCTTCACCAATACGGGCGGTGGCTGGGAGTATCCGGCGTTCTGGGTGGCCGGCCTGTTCGCGCTGGCCGGCATCGGCGACGGCGCCTGGGCCATAATGCCCACCCCCGCCTTTGGCACCCCGGCTCGGCGTCAGGTCGCCTGACAACGCGCGCACGCAAAAAACGCCCCCCTCTGCTTCGGACCGGCAATCGGCGTCGAACTGGTCGACCAGGTTGCGGATGTCCCGCGCAGCCGCGACAGGTGCCGCGTTCATTACCGATTACGTCCGGCCGATGCACGCGCTCGCACGAGTGCCGTTGAGCTCCGCCACCACGCGTCGAAAGCGACAGAAAGGGAGGTCGAGACCACGCACAATCCACGGCGTGGATGGTCACACATGCCGATAATCGATTTCAACTGTAGCCCGTGCAGGCGCATCTGTTTTTCATCACAACGAGGCATCGGCAATGAGCGACGGCAGCGCCCGCACGGGCAGCCTTTCAGCGCAGGATCGCGCCATGGTGGAAACCTTCTACCACGGGTTCGCGGGTCAACCCGACCTGCTTGATCAAATATTGACCCCTGACTGGCAAGATATCCCGCTGGCGCCGGGGCAAGGTCCGGGGCCGGAAGGGATCAAGCCACTGATCCGCGCCTTCAAGGCCGCATTCCCTGACGTCGCTGTCACCGTCCACGACATGATCGGCGATGGCGACAGGATCGGCGTCCGCGCCGAGATCACCGGCACCCATTCGGGTGCGTGGTTCGGCGTCGCTCCAACCGGCAAGCGTTTCTCGATGGCATTGCACGAGTTTCACCGCGTCGAGAACGGCCGCCTCACCCACACCTGGCACCTGGAAGACTGGTTCGGCTGGTTGAACCAAATCGGCGCCTGGCTCAGTCACAAGGAGAACGCATGATGAAAGCCGCTCGTATTCAGGTCTACGACTCTCAACCCGCTGTTGAGGACACTGTCACCCCGGTAATCGGCGCGAACGACGTGCTCGTGCGGGTCGAGGCTGCGGCGCTCAATCCGCTCGACACGAAGATCGCGATGGGAGTGATGCACGACTTCTTCCCGGTCGAGTTCCCCTACACGATCGGCACCGATATCGCCGGTACGATCGAGCAGGTTGGATCGGGCGTCACGGATTGGCACGTCGGTGATCGCGTGGTTACTCGCACCGATCCGCCCAGCGGCGGTGCTCTTGCTGGGGCCGCGACGGTCCCCGCCGCCTACCTCGCCAAGGCTCCCACGTCCATCCCGGTCAATCAGGCCGCAGGCGTGCCAACGACGGCGGGCACCGCGTGGCAGGCGTTGTTCGAGGTGGCAGGGTTGAAGGCCGGGCAAACGGTGCTGGTCCATGCCGGCGCGGGCGGGGTTGGCAGCTTCGCCATTCAGCTCGCGCGCCATGCTGGGGCGCGCGTGGTCGCGACCGCCTCGGGCGAAGGGCTCGAGATTGCCCGCCGGCTCGGTGCGGACCAGGTGATCGACTATCGGTCCGAGCGTTTCGAGGACAAACTGTCCGACATCGACGTGGTGCTCGACACAATCGGTGGCGACACCCAGCAGCGGTCCTTCAGCGTGCTGCGCGCGGGCGGCTATCTGGTGTCCACGGCTTCCCCGCCCGACGAAGCGCTCGCAAAGGCCCATGGCGTCGGCGCGAGCTTCGTCTTCCACCAATCGGACGCAGCGCGTCTGACCAAGGTTCTCGACCTGATCGATGCGGGCACACTGAAAGTCCTCGTTGATCGCGTGGTCCCGATTGATGCAGTGGGCGACGCCTTTGCCTACCAGGCGTCGGGTCGCGCGCGGGGCAAGATCATCGTCACGTTGTAGTCGAAGTCTCTCGTGGAGGAGGGCACCATGCCGGAATCACCAACAACAACCCGCACCGCGATCGTCACCGGTGCGTCTCGGGGCATCGGGGCGGTCGTCGCGGAGCGGCTCTCGCAGGACGGCCTGGCGGTCGTGATCAACTACGCTCAGGGCAGCGATCAAGCCGCCGAGCTGGTCGGAAAGATCGAGGCAACGGGCGGCCGAGCGATCGCGGTCCAGGCCAACGTCGCAAATCCCGCCGCCATGACAGCCTTGTTCGATGCGGCTGAGCGGGCGTTTGGCGGTGCCGACGTGCTGGTCAACAATGCCGGCGTGATGAGCTTGTCACCGGTGTCTAAGGCCTCCGACGAAATGTTCGATCGCACCGTCGCGGTGAACCTGAAAGGCGTGTTCAACGGGCTGCGCGAGGCCGGGCGGCGGCTGCGCGATGGCGGGCGCGTCATCAGCTTTTCCTCAAGCGTGGTCGGTCTCTACCAGCCGGGATACGCGCTCTATGCCGCAACCAAGGCTGGGGTTGAGGCGATGACGCATGTTTTCGCCAAGGAGGTCGGCAGCCGTCGGATCACCGTCAATGCGATCGCTCCTGGACCGGTCAACACGCCGCTGTTCACCGAAGGCAAGAGCCAGGAGCTGATCAACCAGATCGCCATGTCGGCGCCGTTCGGCAGGTTGGGGGAGCCGGACGACATCGCGCGCGTCGTCTCGTTCCTCGCCGGACCCGATGGCGGCTGGGTCAGCGGCCAGGTGCTGCGCGCGAATGGCGGCGTGATTTAGCCGCGCCACTCGGTCAGGAGCGAAGCCGATGCCCAAGACCATCCTGATCACCGGCGCGTCGAGCGGCTTCGGTGAATTGACCGCCTATCATCTCGCCGACGCGGGGCATGTCGTCTACGCGTCGATGCGCGGCCTGTCTGGCCGCAACGCGGACAGGGCGGAGAAGGCCCGCGCGCACTCGGCTGCGCATGGCGTTGATCTCCGCACGGTCGAGCTCGACGTGCTGGACCAAGCCTCGGCCGACGCTGCCGTGGTTCACGTGATGCGAGAAGCGGGCCGAATGGACGTGCTCATCCACAACGCCGGGCACATGGCCTTTGGGCCTGCCGAGGCCTTCACGCCCGAGCAGTTTGCCTCGCTGTACGACATCAACGTCATCGGCCCGCAACGCCTGAACCGAGCGGCGCTTCCGCATCTCCGCCATGGCAATGAGCCGCTGATTGTGTGGATCGGCTCGACCAGCACGCGCGGGGGCACGCCACCCTATATCGCGCCCTACTTTGCCGCCAAGGCGGCGATGGACTCGCTTGCCGTCAGCTATGCGGGGGAACTGGCACGTTGGGGTATTGAGACGGTCATCGCGTCTCCCGGCGTTTACACGAGCGGGACCAATCACTTTGCCCACGCCGACATGCCCGGCGACGCGGCGCGTGCGGCGGAATATGCGAGCGGCCCGACGCGCGACCTCGCCGAGCAGGCGAAACAGGCCGATTTGGCGAGCGTGCCCGCGGACGCCGACCCGGCCGAGGTTGCGCGCGCTATTGTGCGCATCGTCGCCATGCCGTTCGGTACGCGGCCGCTGCGTATCACAATCGACCCCGCTGACGGCGGCGCGGAGGAACTGAACAAGCTCGGCGACCGTGTCCGCGCCGCCTATCTCGGCAGCGCCGGCATGGGGGACCTGCTCCGGCCTGCCAAGCGCAGCTGATTACGTTGCGTTCGGAGCGAGCCCCTGGCTGTGGGCGCGTTGGCGTAGCCGATCCCGCTGCTCGCCCCCAATTACCACGTAAATTCGACCTTTAATACTCCAGATCCACGATACTTATCTTCTGCGCTAACAGGAGATCGGCCCTAGCTCTGCGGCCAACCGGCAGCCGGCCTGCGCTCGCCGCTCCGCGACGCGGCCATCACATCGTCGATCAGCCGCGTCATACGGACGGCATGGTCGAAGTCCGCGGCGAGGCGAGTCCCATTCAGGATGTCGTCGCGCAGCGCGGCATAGCCGGCCGACACATTAGCGGCAGTCTCGGGATCGGCGACTGGGCTAGCATCAACCGTCTGCGGCTCGCCATTGATCGACAGGTTCAACAGTCCTGACTGCACGCCACGCGGTGCGCCGCCCTCCAGCAGGAGCAGGCCGGTCTCGCCGGTTACTTCGAAGCGGAACGGCGTCGCGTCCGCCGATCGCCCGCCGATCACCTCAATCACCAGCGGTGCTCCGCTAGTCAGGCGCGCGATCAAAGCGAGATGGTCAGGCGTAGTCCGCGGCTGTGGTGCGCCAGCCTCTACGGAAATATGCGGAAACTGGGTCGAGACCAGAGCCTGAATGTCGGCAAATGGTCCTAGCACGCAGATAGCGAGATCGATGGTGTGGGCCCCTTGGATGCTGACCAGCGTGACCCCGTTCTCCGGCTTCTCGGCGAACGCCATGGCCTTTTCCGTATTAAAGCCGAAGGCCATGGTGGTGGAGAGTATGCGAGCGCTCAGCACGCGCCCGATCGCCCCAGCCTGGATCAGCTCGCGGGCGCGGCGAGCGGCAGGGTTGCCGCGCAGCTGCAGGCCGATCGCCACGTGGAGCCCCGCCTCGCGGGCGGCCTCGGCCATTTCCTCGGCCTCAGCGAGATTTCGGCCCAGCGGGTACTCACAGTAGAGCTGCTTGTTGGCAGCCAACGCACCCAGAACGAGGTCGCGATGCGCTGGAACGTTGACCGCCACGGTCACGATGTCAATTTCCGGATCGGCAAACAGCGCCTTTGCGTCGCCGTATCCCTTTTCGGCACCAAACGCCTTGGCCGCCTCGTCTGCGGAGAGCTGATCCTGCGTGACCACCGCTCCGAGTTCCAGGCCGCCGAGCTTCTGAACGGCTGGAACATGAGAAATCTTGGCCCACCCTCGCGCGGCGCTGGCACCGATGATGCCGACTTTGAGAGTTTTGGTCATGAGAGACTCCTTTGAATTGCCCGAGCTCCAAGCACGGCGGTCGACGCCGATCCGGCGCATCTGGCTCGCATAACTATTTTGGCGAAACAACCTCGCGGTGGTTTAGCTCTGCCGTAACATAATCGATGAAGCTGCGCAGCTTCGACGACGGTCTGCGGTTCGGCAGAGTGAGCAGGTGCAGCTTAAGCATGGGAGCTGTATGGCCCGCCAGCAGGCGGACCAGCCGCCCCGCCGCCAGGTCATCGGCGACGATGATGTCGGGCTGCATGACGATACCAATCCCCGCCAGCGCGGCGGCGCGGAGCGCAGGTCCGCTGTTGATGCGCAGGTTTCCGTTGATGTTGATCGCGAGGTCACTGTCTTCGTCTCCAAAGCGCCAACGCAGCGGTTCCGCCGCATGGGCGAAATCCAGGCAGTTATGCATCGCCAGGTCGGCCGAGCCAGTCGGCGTTCCATGTGCCGCCAGGTAGGCCGGGGCAGCGCAGACGATAAGCTGAAGCGGCGGCAGGGCACGGGCGATCATGCTGGAATCCGGCAGTGCTCCTACTCTGAATGCGAGGTCAAGCTCGTCGGCCAGAAGGTCGAGCCTGTGGTCCTGCAAGACGAGGTCAACCTTTACGTCTGGATAGCGGCCCAGGTAGCCGGCGAGCAGAAATGCCAGGACCGTGGTGCCCAAAGCAACCGGCGCGGTGACACGCAGCAGCCCGCGCGGGGTCGCCTGCACCGCCTCGGCCAACTGCTCGGCCGCGTCGATCTCGGCCAGGATCGCACGGCAACGCTCGTAGTAGGATCGACCGAATTCGGTAACGTTCTGCTGCCGTGTCGTTCGGTTGAGCAGCAATGCGCCAAGCCGCGCTTCCAGAAAGCGAACGTGGTTGCCGACCATCGTAGCTGACAAGCCGCGGCCTTTGGCTGCCGCCGCGAAACTGCCTCGTTCCACGGTGAGCACAAAGTTTTCCATGGCGGCAACCCGATCCATTCGTAAGTCCTGCTTGGGAGACAACATCGTATTGCGGCATACAAGCCGCGATCAGCACAACCAAATCGAGGTCTATCTCAACAGCAGGAGCGCGACCCCATGACTAAGCCCTATGCCAAAGTGCTCGCCGTCGGCGCTGCCGGCCGCTTCGCTGGGCTGGTTGTTCCTGCCCTGACAAGCCGTGGCATCAGCGTCCGCGGGTTGGTCCGCGACGACAAGCAGGGCGAACGGGCACGCCGGAACGGAGCGGCCGAGATCGCCATTGGCGACCTGCGCGACCGGCCCAGTCTTGATGCCGCGCTACAGGGAGTGAGTGCGGCGTTCTACATCGCGCCCGTCTACCAGAAAGACCAGGCCGAGATGGGCTTGCCCCTCGTCGAAGCGGCCAAGGCGGCCGGGGTGCGGCGCATCGTGTTCTCATCCGTCATCCACCCGGTGATTGGCAAACTGCAGAATCACATCCAGAAGGTGCCGGTGGAGGAGGCCATCGTTGAGTCCGGTATGGAATTCACCTTCCTCCATCCCGCCGTGTTCTATCAGAATTTGGCCCCCGCTTGGCCCGGCGTGGTCAAGACCGGCGTCTTTGCCGAACCGTTCTCTGCATCGGCGCGGATCTCCCGCGTGGACTACCGGGACGTGGCCGAGGTGGCGGCTGTCGCGTTTACTGAAAACCACCTGCTCAACGGCACCTTCGAGCTGTGCGCGGATGGCGGGATGGACCGCGGCGAGGTGGCGGCGGTCATGGGCGAGGTGCTCGAACGCCCGATCCAAGCCGCGGCCCCGGACTTCGATGCCTGGATGACCCAGGCCAAGCTGCCCTACGACGAGCACCAGAAGGGGGAGCTCAAGGCGATGTACGACTACTACGACCGCTACGGCCTTGTCGGAAACCCATTGACGTTGCGCGCCATTCTTGGCCGCGAGCCACGGTCGATTCGGGGGTTTTTTGCTGATCTAGCTGCTGGAGCGAAGACCACGGCAGGGTAGATCAGGATCAGGCGCCCATTTGCAAATGAGGGCGAACTGAACGGGTCACGAAGGTTCTGGGGCTAACGGGAGCGGTAAGCGCCTGGCGATGACGTCGCGAACGGAAGTTGCGACGGCGCGGTTCGCTGCCTCGTCGTCCACCCATTCGTCCGGAATCGGCTCGACCCCGAACAGCGCTCGCATGAAGCTTGGTTGCAGGGTGCGATCCAGGAGTTCGTCAGCGACCGAACCGCTCTGCTCCGGTGGCAAGCCGAAGCGATCGCGTAGGAAGTGCTCGATGCGCTCACGCGCAGTGCCGAACAGCGCCTCGTAGAAGCCGGCCGAGCCCTGGGGAAAGCGTTCCGCCTCGGCGATGCCCAGACGACACGTGCGAATCGTGGGTTTCCACAGAAAGGTCCTCCGGCATTGGCCGCAAAAGCGGAGCACCGCCTCCGTTGGGTCGTCAGCATAGTCACCCGGCGTCCTGAGCTTGGCGCAAAGCAGGTCGCGTACTAGATCAACCACGGCCAGGAACAAGCGCTGCTTGTTCTCGAAGTGGGCGTAGAGCGTCCGTTTGGTCGTCTGCGCCCGTGCCGCCACCGCGTCCATGGAGGCTCCCTCGAAGCCCTGTTCGAGAAACACGTCCTTTGCCTTCCAGAGGATATGCTGTCGGAGCTCGTCCCCACGCCGCACTCACGCCCCCTCTTGAATTTGTAGACTCTATGGTATACTTAGCCTATATACTGTGCGGTATACTCCCACCGTGATTGCTTGAGGAGGGTATAGACATGATCGTGGTGGCTGCTCCCACGGGAAAGATCGGCTCACAGCTCGTTCCGCACCTTATTGCGGCGGGCGAAAAGGTCCGCGTCGTCGCACGAGATGCCGAGAAGCTACCTGCCGCTATTCGGGGCAAGGTCGATGTGGTCGAAGGCCCAATGGATGGCCAAGGCGTGCTAGACAGGGCCTTGGCCGGGGCGCAGGCGTTGTTCTGGCTGGTTCCGTCGCCCTACGACGCGCCTGACATCGCCGAGTATTACCTGCACTTTACCCGTCCCGCGGCCGCAGCCATCAAAGCCAATGGGGTGAAGCGCGTCGTCGCCGTGTCGAGCCTGTATCACGGGCTCGGACGCAAGACGGGGCCGGGACTCGGCGTACGCGCGATGGACGAGGCGATCGGGGAGACGGGCGCCAGCTACCGAGCGCTGTGGAACGCGAACTTCATGGAGAACCTGCTGCGGCAGGTCGTGCCGCTTCGCCAAGGCGTTTTCTCCCTGCCGGTCTCACCCGACGTGGAGATGCCGATCGTCGCCACGCGCGACATTGCCGCAACCGCCGCCCGGCTCTTACTCGACACGTCCTGGACGGGCCGGGACGGGGTGGGCGTCATGGGACCCGAGAACCTTTCCCACAACGACTTAGCAGCCATCATGAGCGATGTTCTCGGCCGCCCGATCCGCTTCGAGCAGACCCCGGATGACGCCTTCAAGACGGGCATGATGGGACGTGGCGCGAGCAATCAGGTGGCGCAATGGCTCCTCGACATGTTCGCCCAGGGCGGCGAAGATCCCTACGGAGCCGTGCCGCGCACGCCCGAGACTACCACGCCCACCAGCTTTCGGCAGTGATGCAACGAGGTGCTGAACCCGGCGGTGCTGGGCTAGCTCGCCTGCAGACTACCGAGAAGATCAAAGGGCCTCCGGTCGTAAAAGGAGTTTGTAGATGGCTGAACGTGCATTGGGCAGAATGGCACGCGCTGACAAAGGGCCAGTAGCATCCCCGCCTATACTCGATGGGCCGATCGGAACGGTGTCAGAGGCCATCAGCGGCTGGCCGGGAATTATCGCGACGGCGCATTGGGATTTATACCGTCCGTCGCAACTCGACGGCATCGATTTTTACCTCGGCGATGAGGAGCTCGGCCATATCCACCTCGACGGCTCGATCCACCTTGCGACCAGCCCCAGTCTGGGCGCAACCATGGTTGCTCAAGGCTCGGCTCGTCCGTTCCGTTACCAACGTGGATGGGTGTGTGAACAGGTGCACAACATAGGTCCAGATGCCGCAATCGCGCTTTTCCAAAGCAATTATGAATGGCTATTGCGTGAGAGCTGATTTCAAAGAAGCCACTTTACGTTCTCGTCACCGCTGATCTGCGGAGAGCGCCACGTCCTGTTGCGCCTGAATGGCATTCAGGCGCTTGGACAGCGCCGAGCTGATCGATTGAAATGCCGTGCTGCCGAGCGCCAAGCGGAGCGCCGGACGTTCCGCATCGGCCGCTGCAATCATCGCGTCTACGGTGCGCGCCGCATCGCCCCTGATGGTAAAGCTGCCGCCCGTCACGGCCCGCCGGACATCGCCTGCAGGGGTGGCATCATAGGCCGGCATGGGCGCGGCGTGATCGAGGCCAGCGCCGAAATTGGTGCCAGTGGGACCTGGCTCGACAAGCAAAAAGTCGATGCCGAACGGCGCCACTTCCTGCGAGACGGCTTCGACAAAGCCCTCGATGCCCCATTTCGTCGCGTGATAGAGGCTAAAGTTCGGGTAGGCGATCTGGCCGCCCTCTGATGACAACTGAACGACGCGCCCGCCGCCCTGCGCCCGCAAGTGCGGCAGGCAGGCACGGATGAATTGGATCGAGCCGATCAGGTTGGTGGCGATCTGCCGCTCGATCTGCGCGTCGGTCACCTCTTCGGCCGCGCCGAACAGCCCGTAACCTGCGTTGCTGACAATGACGTCGATACGGCCAAGCTGCGAGAAGGCGCGCGCCACCTCCTGTACCATCGCTGCCGTATCGGTGACGTCCAGCTTCACGACGCGCAATTGGTTGCCGTGCCGCGCCGCGAGGTCATCCAATGTGTCGGTGCGGCGTACCGTGCCGACCACTCGGTCGCCTCGTGCAAGCAACTTTTCCGTCATCACTCGCCCCAGGCCGGACGATGCACCGGTGATAAACCAAGTCTTCGACATGGCGATGATCTCCCCAATAGGGCCGCCCGTTGCGGGCCTGCTTCCCACATGGACGCATCCTGTTGTGGGGACTATGGATGCAATCTGGCACGCGGCAGTGAAAATTGGCCACGAATGGCAAAACTCACGCTTACCGACCTGACCGCGCTTGCGGCCATCGTCACGCACCGCAGCTTCCGCAAGGCGGCGGACGAACTGGGCCTGGCGCCGTCCACGCTCAGCCATCTGATCCGTACGCTGGAGGCCAACATGGGCGTGCGGCTGCTACACCGGACCACCCGTAGCGTCTCTCCAACGGAGGCGGGGAGTCGGCTGGTCGAACGCCTCCGGCCCGTGCTACAGGACCTTGATGGGGCGCTGGCCGAAGCTGGAGCCACCCGCAGCCGTCCGGGCGGCACTCTGCGCATCAACGCCAACGAGACCGCGGCTAGGTTGTTGCTCGGCACGGTCGTGCCTGCCTTTCTCAGCCGCTACCCGGATGTGGCGCTCGACTTGGTGACGGATGGCAGGCTGATCGACATCGTTGCCGAGGGTTTTGACGCCGGGGTGAGGCTGGGTGAGGCCGTGCCGCAGGACATGATCGCCGTACGCCTTGGCGGCGACACGCGCTTTGTGACCGTCGCCGCACCGGCCTACCTGGTCGCCCACCCGCCGCCGCAAACGCCGGACGACCTGAAACGCCATGCCTGCATCCGTGTCAGGATGCCAAGCGGCAAATTGTACCGTTGGGAGTTCGAGAAGAACGGTCAGGCGCTCACCGTGGATGTGCCTGGCCCCCTGACGCTGGACCACATCGGCCTCATGGCCAACGCGGCCGAAGCGGGGCTGGGCATTGCCTACGTGCCGGAGCAGGCAGTTCAGTCCCGCATTAAGCGCGGAACGCTGGCTATTGTGCTGGACGATTGGTGCCCTTGGATCGCCGGCCTTTGCCTCTACTACTCCGGCCACCGGCATGTGCCGTCCGGGTTGCGGGCATTCATCGAAGTGCTTCAAGGCACCCGCTGAGACCGCTGCGACCCCTTACGCTCCGTTAGCGCCTGAACCGTCGAGGGCTGGCGGCGTAAGTGCGAAGGCGACGGCAGCGTCGACGTGTAGGGCTGTCGTGTCGAACACAGGGAAGCTTGGTAGGTCGGCTTGGCCGATGAGGAGAAAGATCTCCGTGCAGCCCAGGATGACGCCTTGTGCCCCAGCACGGCGCAGAGTGTCGGTGATCCGAAGATACTCGGCCTTCGACTCCGCTCGTAGGTCTCGCCGAACGAGTTCGTCAAAGATGATCCGATCAACGACGGCCTTGTCCTGGTCGCTCGGGACCATGACCTCGACGCCGAACCGCTCGGCGAAGCGCTTGGCAAGTTCGGCCGAGCGCATCACCGGCATGGTGCCGAGGAGCGCCACGCGGGTAAGGCCTGCTTTGCGGATCGCCTCGCCTGTCGGATCCGCGATGTGGATGAAGGGCGTCGCGCGCTCGGCCATGATCGGTTCGACGACCCGATGCATGGTGTTTGACACGCACACGACCACCTCGGCGCCGGCCCGCTCCAAGCGGTCCACCTTCTCGGCAAGGTAAGTCTTGGCCTCGCCCCACCGATCGTGACGCACGAAATGCTCAATGTTGCCGAAATTGACCGAGACCACGACGATTTCGCCGTTGTCCCAGCCGCCATGCCGCGCATTCAGGCGTTCGTTGAGCAGGCGATAATACTCACCCGTGGCTTGGTTGCTCATGCCACCGAGCACGCCGATGGTACGTTGGCGCAGGGGCCGGTTCGGTTCAGAACTCATAGAACTCCCGTCGACGGAAAGCGCGTCGTGCGCCCGGTGGTCCCGTAAGCTACGTCTCATTGCCGCTTGAGCCAATCCATGCTCCTCCTTTTGGAGGCTCCCGCCGCCTTCGCATGCGGGCGGACGCCATGCCGAGTTCGACAACGCCCGCCTGGGCCATCGCCAGATGGCAGTCCCACAAGCCCGGTTTTGCCAAGCGGATGAAAATCTGAGCGGCTTTCCACCATGGGCCGAGCTCGGTGTGGATGGGGATGGAGCGCCGCTTCGCCCCATTCGTGCGGCGCCAGATGATTGCCTCGACCGTGCGGCGAAGGTCGGAGGGCGGCACCTTGTCACGAGGACGGCAAGCGTTGGCCCAAGGCCCCAACTCCGCTTGGCGGCGACACGTGCTTTGTGGCCGTCGCCGCACCGAGATACCTGTCGCCCACCCGCCCTCGCAAACGCCGGACGACCTGAAAGGCCATGCCTGCATCCGTGTCAGGATGCCAAGCGGCAAGCTGTACCGTTGGGAGTTCGAGAAGCACGGTCAGACGCTCATCGTAGACGTGCCTGGCCCCCTGACGCTGGACCACATCGGCCTTCCTTATGGCGACCGCTGCCGAAGCAGGGCTGGACATCGCCTACGTGCCGGAGAAGGCAGTTCAGTCCCGCATTAAAGGGAGGAACGCTGGCCACAGTGCTGGACAATTGGTGCCCCTAGATCCGCGATCTTTGCCTTTATTACCATGGCCGCCGGCTGATGGCCGACCGGGTTGCGGGCGTTCATTGAAGTGCTTCAAAACACCCGTTTGACTTCTACAACCTTTCTGCTTGTTTGTCACGTCCAAGCTCTCCACCTTTATCCACTATTTACTTGGAAGAGAAACTGGATTGCCGATGGTGGCTGCTTTTCGCCTACGCCACTGCTTTCACGACGTGCTTTGCTGCTTCGATATGGCGGACCGGAGGCAGGCCGAACAGCCGGCTGTATTCGCGAGTGAACTGCTGCACGCTCTCATATCCAACCGTGAAAGCCGCGGTGCTTGCCGAAGTGTTCTCAACAAGCATTAGCCGCCGGGCCTCAATCAAGCGCAACCGTTTCTGAAATTGCCGCGGCGAAAGCGATGTCACGGCTCGGAAATGCTCGTGGAAGGATGATTGGCTCATCCCGGCGATTGCCGCCAGGCGCGCAATCGGTAGCGATTGAGCGAACTCCGCGCGTAGCACCGCAACTGCGTCCGCCACACGCTGGACATGGCCGTCCGGCCAGCCGAGACGGCGGATCGCCGTTCCGTGCCGGCCGGCCAGCAGCCAGTAATGCATCTCGCGCATGAGTTGCGCCTGCAGCACGGGTATTGATGCCGGGCGATCAAGCAGGCAAATCAGCCGGAGCGCGGCGTCGGCCACTTCCGTTTCGGTCAGACCGACCCTGACAGGTGCCGCGTCGGCGACGAGCACCGCCTTCATGGCCACCGCCAAGTCGGCGATGATCGCTGGATCAAGCTCAAGCACGAGAGAGTAATAAGGCGCGGCGATACTCGCGCGCGTGATCTTGCTCACAGTCGGCACGTCTGCCGTGATCAGGAGCGAATCTCCGGTGGTGAATGCGAAATCCTGCATTCCCATTGCGACCTGCTTGCTTCCTTGCAGCACAAGACAGACGAGCGGGCGCGAGATGGCGTAGATGAGACCGCTCGGCGAAGTGGCGCGTACCGTCGTCAGGCCGCGGATCGGGGTCTGAGCCACGCCGTTCATATCGGCATGAATGTCGGAGTATCGGCGAACGGTTTCGAGCAAGGTGGTCACGGCGGGAATGTAATCGAACGTCGCCGGTGATGCACCTCTTCTCGGAGGATTAGGCAAAAAAAGTCAAGCTTCAGGCAACGGAAGCCGGCGTCCCTTCCCGATATCAGGTCCGAACCCATGCACCAGGAGTTGGACCATGACCACGATCAGCCTCGTTACCGGCGCCAGCCGCGGACTTGGTCGCAATGCCGCCATCAGTATCGCCCGCAAGGGTGGTGATATCGTTCTCACCTATCATAGCCGCGCCGACGAGGCGGAGGCCGTCGTTGCCGAGATCAGGGCGCTCGGCCGCAAGGCGGTCGCTCTTCAGCTCGATGCGGGCAGTGCTTCCAGCTTTCCAGCCTTCGCGGAGCGCCTGACGATGTCTCTGAAGGAGGTCTGGCAGCGCGACACCTTCGATCATCTCGTCAACAATGCTGGCCACGGCGAGGTGGCACCGATTGCGGAAATGTCCGAGGTGCAGTTCGACGGGCTGGTCAACGTCCATTTCAAGGGCGTCTTCTTCCTCACCCAGAAGCTGCTGCCGCTGATAGCGGACGGCGGGCGCATCGTGAACCTCTCCACCGGCCTGACCCGGGTTTCCGCTACCGGCTGGTCCGCCTATGCGGCGGTGAAAGGCGCGGTCGAGGTACTCACCGTCTACATGGCGAAAGAACTTGGTGGTCGCGGCATCACGGTCAACGCGGTGGCACCGGGTGCGATCGAGACCGACTTCTTCGGCGGCGCCGTACGCGATACGCCCGCGTTCAACAAATTCTTTGCGGACATGACCGCCCTCGGCCGTGTCGGCGTGGCAGACGACATTGGCCCGATGATCGCGGCGCTGCTCACAGGAGACAATCGTTGGGTGAACGCTCAGCGGATCGAAGTTTCAGGCGGCCAAGGCATCTAAGCGCGATTGAGCAAAGGTCATTGTCTCCAAGTAAACGGCGAGAGATGTCCGGACGGGCTGATCGAGGCGTCCTCGGCAGCACGATCAGGCTGGTGATCTGCGCATCCCGGTCCCGCTGCGACCCTTCTGAAGGATATAATCATGCTCATCGGCATTGCCGGTTTTGGCAAAATGGGCGCCGCGATGGCGGCGCGGCTCCAGGAAACGGGCGACGACGTAATCGTCTGGAACCGATCGTACGGCAAAGCGGCGGCAAGCGGACTGCCTGTGGCGGACAGTCCGCGCGATCTTGCAGAGCGCAGCGAGGTGGTCATATCGGCGCTCTTCGACGTTGATGCCCTGCAAGCGGTCTATCATGGCCCGGACGGGCTGCTTGCGGCGGCGGCCGGCAAGCTTTTCGTCGAGATGAGCACCGTCCGGCCGCAAACGCAGCAGGCGCTGGCGGCTGCGGTAAGGCAGGCGGGCGGTGCCTTCATCGAATGCCCAGTGGGTGGTAGCACCGGGCCGGCGCGGTTGGGACAGTTACTCGGCTTGGCCGGGGGTGAAACCGCAGACGTGGAGCGCGCCTGCCCCGTGCTGGAGAAGCTGTGCCGCCGGGTCGAGCACATGGGACCGGTGGGAGCCGGTGCTTCGGCCAAACTTGCGATCAACCTGCCCCTAATCGTCTTTTGGCAGAGCTTCGGCGAAGCGCTGGCACTCGTCCGTCACTTGGGAAAGGACCCGGATTGGCTGGTCCAACTCTTCTCCGAGACGGCTGGCGGCCCCAACGTGCTCAAGGTGAGAGCGAAAGCAGTGGCGGCGACGTTGGCGGGCGACGAGGGCGTCGTGCCCACCTTTGATATCGACGCGATGCGCAAGGACGTGCGGACGATGCTGGAAGTGGGCCGGGCGCACGGCATCCCGCTGCCTGTGGTGGCGCAAGCGCTGACGGCGCTCGACGAAGCGAGCGCCGCCGGCCTCGGCGACCACGACTGCGCCTACATGCCTGCCTACTGGGCGAAGAAGCCCGGGGCTAGCGTGGCAATCTGATCGGAGGGACCACGATGGCAGGCGACACAGGACACCCCGGGACGATCGAACGGCTCTATGCTCTTAATGCCGGATTTGCGGTCGCGCCGGATAAATCTGTCTATTCACCGGGGCATTGGAGAGGCGAGCAGATCACGCTGAGCTGCAACGCCTATCTAATTCGCCGCGCGGGCGAATGGATGATGTGGGATACCGGCATCGACGACGCCATCGCCAAAGAACCGGGCGGTAGAATCATCGCACACGATATTCGAGGTATCGTACCCAGGACGATTACTAGCCAACTTATAGAAGTGGGAGTCGCCCCAACTGAAATCAGGCGAGTTTTCCTGTCACATGCCCATTTCGACCATATCGGCAACGCCGGATTGTTCAGGCATGCAATCTGGCACGTCCAGCGCCGTGAGCATGAGTCAATGTTTGGTCCTGGTTACAAGAACTATGGCTACACGCCTTCACTTTATAGCTGCCTGAATGAGACGAAAATAGAACTGCTGAATGGCGATCTTGACGTCTTCGGCGACGACTCAGTGAGAGTCGTCTCGACACCCGGCCACACTCCCGGCCACTGCTCGCTTCTGGTCAGGCTAGCAAGGGCAGGACCGATCCTGCTCTCGGGTGATGTCGCCCACTATCGCTTTAACATGGAGCATCATTGCGTGCCGTCTATGAACAGCGACCCCGAGGAGTCACGGCGGTCGATGGAACACGTGGATGCAGTCGTTCGCAACGAAGGTGCGCAGCTAAAGTCCTGCGGGGGCCTGGTATCAGAGCTTGGCTGTCCGCCAACCCTCCCCAACAATTGGCGGACACTCGGCAGTTCGCTCTCCATCCAAAAGCAGACGTGATGCCGGTTCAGATTTCCGGCGTCCGGACCACGTCCTGCGCGCTGCCGCGCGTGCGTCTCAAGCGCCTTTCCTGCAAGCTCGCGACATAGTCGCGCAGCAGAGTGACGCGACGCGGGCGGAAGCTGTTGCCGACTAGTCGAATGTTGGTCATGCGGTCGGTGCGGAACATCCGGAAATCTTCGCGTAAGCAGCACCAGGCGAGCACGGTCACGCAGGTTTCGTTGTACACGAGCGCCAGCGGCAGAATCGTCCGTTCGCTGGCCCCACCTTCGCCGTCGCGATAGCCGATCCGCACGGCCTCCTCCCGCCAGCAGGCAGCGCGCAAAGGGGCCAAGTCGATGGCGTCAGTGTAGCGCGGCTCCGGGCGGAACACCTGCGCTATTACGTGGACAAGCTGCCGCTCGCGCTCTTCGGGCAGGGCGGCGGCAACCTTCGCCAGAACAGACTCTGCCGCCCTGGTGAGCGCCGGGTCTCCCCATGCGCGCACCTCGGCCAGGGCGACCGCGAGCGCCTCGATCTCATCCTGGTCGAGCATCTGTGGAGGCAGTGCCTGGTCCTCCACGAGACGGTAGCCGTAGCCACGCTCACCCTCGATCCGCGCTCCGGCAGCGCGAAGCGCGTCGATGTCGCGATAGAGCGATCGGAGCGACACGCCCATCTCCGTCGCCAGTCGCCCGGCCGTGATCGGCGCAGACATCGTGCGCATCGCGTGGAGCAGGCGAAGCAGGCGATCGGAACGCGGCATGATCTACTGACGCAAAGTGACAGTTGGGCGCTGCTATGACGGAAGCGGGCGGCGAGAGCCAGCGCTGTCGTAGACATAGGAGCCGATACATGACTTTCGCAGTCACCACCCATCTCAATTTTCGCGGGCAAGCCCGTGCCGCACTCGACTTCTACAAGGAGGTCTTCGGGGGCGAACAGACGCTGATGACCTACGGAGCTATGGGTCAGGCGGACATCGCGGAAGCGCCCGACCACATCATCTGGGGCCAAGTTTCCACCAGCGACGGCTTCCGCATTATGGCGTTCGACGTTCAGGCGGGACGGGAATACAACGCCGGCACGAACGCATTTTTCGTTTCGCTCCGCGGAACCTCGGTCGGAGAGGTGCAGAAGCGGTGGTCCGCTCTAGCCGATGGCGCAACGATCCTGCAGCAGATGGCTCCTTCGCCGTGGTCGGCATTATACGGCATGCTGACCGATCGCTTTGGGATTACCCGGATCGTCGATGTCGAGCCGACCGCTCCGTGAAACGCAGAAGGAAGTCGCAATCGTCGAATAGGTGCAGGGGTTTCTATCGACGGAACCGTCGCACTCTGGTTCGCGTGCCGGCGTCCCCGCCGACAAGCGGACCTGCGTCCATCCTCAGATGCGGCCTTTTGCTGACCGGTGCGGGCACGATGCCTTGTCCGGCAAACCACCCCCTCCCGTAGTCGGACTGCCCGCTTGACAGTTGTCAAACGTATGACGAAGTGGAACAGGGACGCTGATCCATCTCAACCTTTTGGGTCCGGCAGCAATGGACCCAACGGTCGATTCAGACTGCCACGATGAAGCTTGTCGCCTTGTCAGCCCAGCTATGCTCCAGGTCGTGGCCCATGCGTGTCGCTGGAGCGCCCGTCCGCCTGAGCGGCGTTCTTCGCGTGATCGTGTGCGAGCTGGGCACGCTCAAGCTCGCCGCCGTGAACGAGCGCCCAGTCACACAGAAGCTCGAACGGCTGGCGCAGTGAACCGCCAAGCGACGTGATCGCATACTCGACCCCGACCGGCTGGGTTGGCAGCACAGTGCGCGTGACCAGGCCGTTCCGCTCCAGCCGCTTGAGTGCGTCCGCGAGGGCCTTATGGGTGATGGGATCGAGCCGGCGCTTGATCTGGTTGAAGCGCGAGGGCTTGGGGCAGAGCACCGTCAGGATCAGAACCGTCCACTTGTCAGCGATCGAATCCAGCACGGGACGAGCGCGCGCCAAGTCGGCCAGGGCTTGAGTAACCGCATCTTGGGCGACCGCGCCGTTGCTGCCGGTATGGTCAGTGATATCTAGGCTGCTCATGGTGCGTTATTGATAGCAGATTTATCCGGTATATCTGAAGGCCTGTGGCAGGGAGGCTGATATGGCGAAGATGACGGACAAGGTGGCACTGGTAATTGGCGGTGCGAGCGGCATCGGCGCGGCGATCGCGAAACGCCTGGCAGCCGAAGGCGCCTCCGTGTTCCTGACCGGACGGCGGCAGGCCGCCATCGAGTCCACCGCCGCCGAAATCGGGCACGGCGCCATGGCGCTCGTCACGGACGCGAGCGACCCGGCCAGCATCGAGCGCGCCATCGCGGCAGTCGTTGCCGCACACGGGCACATTGACGCCCTGGTGTTCAGCGCCGCCGTGGCCGAGCCCGAGGAACTCTTGTCGAGCACGCCCGACCTGTTCGACCGCCACTTCGCCCTGAACGTGCGCGGCCCCCTCCTTGCCGTGCAGGCGGCCGTCCCGCACATGCCGTCCGGGAGCGCGGTGGTCGTTGTCGGATCGACCGCCAGCGAGATGGCAAATCCGCCTTATGGCACCTACGCCGCAACCAAGGCCGCGCTGCGCTCCTACGTGCGGACCTGGACCGTTGAACTGGCCCCGCGCGGCATTCGAGTGAACGTGCTTAGCCCCGGCCCGACCGAAACGCCCATGCTGGCCGAGGTGTCGGACGAGGTCCGGGCCATCATCCTCAGCCGTGTTCCGCTGGGCCGACTTGCCCGCCCGGAGGAGATTGCGTCGGCGGCGCTGTTCCTGGCCAGTGACGAGTCCAGCTACATGGCCGGCTCCGACCTGCACGTCGATGGCGGCATGGCGCAAATTTGAGGCGGGGACGGCACCCGGCGGACCCGCTGGAATCATACTTGTCCGTCAAACCACCCATGACCGACCATCCCGGATATGTCCGCCAATCCAGCTACGCATTGGAGGCTGGCGAGCGCGCAAGCGCCTTGGCCATCGAGCTGAATGTGCAGCGAACGATTATCTATCACTGGCGTGAGCGGGTTCGCGCGAACGGCGCGGAGGCGCTGACGAGCAAACGCGGGCGCCCGCGCACGCCGGAGGTCCTTGTGGCGGCTGGCTTGCGCGCGTCGCGTGCCAAGGCGGATAGCTTGGCCCAGGCGCGAACGCAGATCGCCGAGCTGGAGCGCAAGGTGGGCCAGCAGCAGCTGGACCTGGATTGTTTCAGAGGCGCCTTGCAGCACATAGAGGGTTCACGCCGGCCGAGCGACACGCCTGGCGTGACCGCGTCTTCGCCCACATCCAGGCAATGACGCGCTTGCAAGGCGAAACGCCGGAAGCAGGGCTTTCGGTGGGGAGGATGTGCGCGTTGGCTGGCGTCAGCCGGGCGGCCTACTATCGCTCCTGGACCCGCAGCGATCCGCTGCGCGAAGAGACGGCGCTGCGCGATGTCATACAGCGCCTGGCGTTGGCCAACCGCCACTACGGCTACCGCCGGATCGGCGCGCTGCTGCGACGCGAGGGCTGGTGCGTCAACCACAAGCGCGTGGTCCGGATCATGCGCGAGGACAACCTGTTGTGCCTGGCGAAGCCGCTGTTCAGGCCGCCGACGACGGATGCGCGTCACAGCTGGCAGGTGTGGCCGAACCTGGCGCGCCACCTCATGCCCATGGCCACGAACCAGCTGTGGGTGGCGGATATCACCTACGTGCGACTTGCGGAGGCGTTCATCTACTTGGCTGTCGTGCTGGACGCCTTCAGCCGCAAGGTCGTTGGTTGGGCGATGGCCGACCACCTGCGGGCGAGTTTGGCCTTGGATGCGCTCGAAATGGCACTGGTCAGCCGCGAGGTGATCGCCGGCGGCCTGGTTCATCACTCGGACCGCGGCATTCAATACGCGTGCGGCGACTACATTGCTCGTCTTGAGGCCGCCGGGATCCAGCCCAGCATGAGCCGGGCTGGCTGTCCTTACGATAACGCCATGGCCGAGAGCTTCATGAAGACGCTCAAGCACGAGGAAGTCGACGCCAGCGCGTATCGTGATCTCGCCCATGCCAAGGCCGGCATTGGGGAGTTCATCGAGACCGCCTACAACCGGCAAAGGCTTCACTCGGCGCTTGCCTACCTGTCGCCGATAGAGTTCGAATCAAACCAGCCCCGGGCTGCTGCGCAGCAGCCCGGGGCTATGACGCAGCCGAGCTGTCCGTGATTTGTTGTCTCGCCCAAGGGGTTCAGCTCAATCCCATGGCAGAACGGACAAGTTGTTTGCCGGACGGCATCACGGACAAGCACCGCCTTGGCACTCATCGGCTACGCTCGCGTCAGCACCGTGGACCAGGATCCGGCCTTGCAGCTTGACGCCCTGGCCGCGGCCGGATGCGGCAAGGTATACGACGATCGCGCATCGGGTGCCCGAGCGGATCGGCCTGGCCTGCTTCAGGCACTCGGTTACGTGCGCGCCGGCGATGTCCTAGTCACGTGGAAGCTGGACCGCCTCGGCCGCAGCTTACCACATTTGATCGAAACCGTGGCGGCTTTGGAGCAGCGAGGAGTGGGGTTCCGCTCCATCACCGAAGCGATCGATACGACGACATCCGGGGGCCGGCTGGTGTTCCACCTGTTTGGGGTACTCGGGCAGTTCGAGCGCGACCTGATCCAGGAACGCACCCGCGCTGGCTTGGCCGCAGCCGTAGCGCGGGGAAGAAAGGGCGGTCGCAACCAGTCACAGTGGCCGACAAGCTCGACCGAGCTCGGGCCATGGTTGCCAAGGGGCTTACTGTCCGAGAAGCGGCAACCCGGCTCAAACTCGGCAAGACAGCGCTCTACGAAGCGTTGCGCGGGCAGGAGAAGGGCAGGAAGGGTCTGTCTCGGTAGGGTGAAAGACCTCTGCTAGACCGTTTCCCAAGGCTGCGAAACCACCCTTCTGAGACTGTCCCGGGCGTCTCAGCCGGGCGTCTCGGTCAGGTATACTCAAATCGGACGCACGGATGTTCAGCAGGCCAAGACAGTCACAGCCATCTCTGCCAGAGCGGCCTAGCGATGCCGTGTTTGGCGCTTACACTCGGGTGGTGACGCGCGCCGCTGTCCGGATGTCCGCAATCCGTGCGCCGACACGCTGCAGCTCAAGGCGCATCTCGTCAAAGATAGGCCGAGCGCCGTCCGGGTCAGCAATGGTGAGGATGGCCGTGAATGGTACTCCTTCCGCCGGCATCTCCTGTCCCGCGCGGGTCAGATATCCGACGTTCATGCGCCAAATGGACGAAGTGCCCACGCCTTTCATAGTCCTCGCGTACGCCTTCGTCGGACTCCATTTGAACCCGTGTTCGATGCGCTCGGCCTCTACGGGGTGGGCCGGGGTAGGGGACGGGAGATAGATGGCTTCGAGTTGGCCCTTCCAACCGCCGCTTCGCTGAAGCTGCTGCAACGCCCCTTCCAAATTGACACGTACTACCTCCGCCCCGAAGCGGGGGTCCAGCGGCGGGCTGGCGACCAATGTTAGACGGGCGGTACCTCGGCACTTGCCGCCATCGCCGACAAGCGATGGCGGCCACTGGAAGGAAAAGTTGATCTGTTGGTTTGGGCGGATGCGCGATGCGAACACAAGGGTTATGGCATGCTGGCCTGACTCCAGAATGCGCTCGGCAGAAGCGGGAAGGCCGAAGCCGACAAGGTGGCGCGCTACTGGTGCGAGCTCCGCCGCTTGCAGCGGCTTGGGCAGCTCAGCACTGTGCAGAAGTAATCCAACTAGAGTTTCTCGAGAGACGTCGCCCTCTATTGCGTGATCGAGTACGGCGGCAGTCTTCGCGACGAGTGGCGTGGCGTAGCTGGTCCCACAGCCGTCTGTCACGCCGCCGTCGGGAGTGATGGAGAAAAGGCCGTGGCCAAGCGGGGACTGGGGCGAGCCTGAACCGCCCACATGAGCAAGGTCGGGCTTCAAGCCGGCTCGAACGCCCGGTCCGCGCCGGCTATAGCGGGCAGGTGCGAAAGGCATGCAGGTCGGGGAATCCGGCGGATTGACTGCCGCCACGGCCACGCAGCGGGCGCTCTCCGCGGGCGTCAGTATCGCGTCGCCACGGGCGGCGGCCAACCCTGCTAGGGCCTGCACGGGATCGGCCGGCCACTCCGGACGCAATCCTTGCAAGGTTGTGTTGCCAGCCGACAGGAAGATCACCGCGTCATTGTCATCGGCGATCGTGTCGAGCCTGGCTGCGTGTGTGCTGTATCGACCCGGATCCGCCGGGCGCTGAATATTCAGGCTCATGCTGAACACGCGCACACCGCTACGCTGCCGAACTGTAGTAACGGCCTGTTCCAGCTCACCGAAGAAGCCGTCCAATCCGGCTCCGAAGTAGCTTGTGAAGGCTCCCAGCTTTGTTTCGTCTGGAAACACGTCAACGTCGACGATCTCCGCCCCATCCAGCTCCGGGCAGGTCTCAGGGCCATTCAACGCACGCCCCGCCACTGCGAGACCAGCGATGAACGTTCCATGCGCAGGGTTGATGTGGCTTGGATCGAGCAACCCCCAGCGATCGACCACCCAGTCCGACAGGGCCGGACCGACACCGCCGTCGATGACGCCGAGGCGGGGATGTGTGCGTGTCGCGTCGCGTCGCTGCAGCGTGCCAACGTCTGGACGCTGCCGAGCGCTGGAAGATCCGGCAGGCTCAGGTGCCCGGACCAGCACACCGGGCAGGGCGACGCTGCGTACAAGCGGATGGTGGCTCAGGAACGACAGAAGGCGACCGTG
Organism: Acetobacteraceae bacterium; assembly: GCA_965276785.1. GTDB lineage: Bacteria > Pseudomonadota > Alphaproteobacteria > Acetobacterales > Acetobacteraceae > LMUY01. The sequence goes on along the minus strand of OZ255629.1, from coordinate 2,550,863 downwards.
CAGCGCATAGTCAGCATTGAACGGCGCCAACTCGCTTCGCGTCTCGGCAAGCGGAAAAGACAATTGGCGGCCTTCTGCGGAGAGAAGATCGGGACGCTGGGGGCGCAGAAGCAGGAGAGGTCGATCGCTGCCGACCGCGGCTGTGCGGCGGACGCCGAGAGCGGAACCGAAGCTTTCCAACCCTGACACGAACGAGCTGAACAGGCGCTGGCGGCTCGGACCATAAGCGTCCCAGCGGCCGCGCGGCGGAACGGGCTCAAAAAGCTCGACCTCGTAGGCGCCTCCCGTCATGGGACTAGATAGCCAACCAACCGCCGCCTCTACCGAAAAGTCGAGGCGGTCATCCGGTCCGTAGAGGTCCACCCGCTCAACTGCCCCTACCTCGCTGCGGCACGGCGATGGGTTTGGCACCTCGCGGCCGGTCCGTTTGTCCGGGCGAGTCCTACTGGCCTCCTCGGCGCGGGCCACCTCCTCGGCGGCCCGCAGCAGCGTCTCGGGCCGGACTTCGACCAGCATCTCGCCAAGGTCGAGGCCGCCGACTAGCGGCGTGCGCTCGGCCGTGAAAAGCACGCCGAGCGGCCTGTGGCTCTTCGCCCATGCGGGGCGCCGGAGCTTCACTTTGAGATAGCTCACGTCAGTGTCCGCCTGGGCGGCCAAAGCGTGTGCGGCCGCGCCGAGTTGTTGGGCCAGCGCAGCTTGGTGGCGTCGAAAGTCGTCGTCACGGCGGAAGAAAAAGTCTTTGCGCCCACCGCCGCCCCCGCCTTCCCGCGCGGCATCGTAGTTCTCTGGATTGAGGACGATCTGGACGGGGCTAGCCATCGGCGTTGGCCTCCTTGCGCCGGTGCGCCGGCATACCGCCCAGTTGTCGGCTGACAGTGGACTTGTCGCGCCCGGCTACTTGGCCGATGTCCGAGAGGGAGAAGTCGAGCTCAGGATCATCGCGAAGCGCCCTGAACAGCGCGGCCGGCTCAGCGAAAAGCAAGGCGCGGCGCGCAGGGTCAAGGCGGCCGCTGTTGAGGGTGGCGAAGCGCCGAAGCGCCTCTAGGAGGCCGAGCTGGTCGCCTTGCGCCTGGACCGCCTGAGACCTTTTGTAGGTGCGGACCAGCGCTTCTATCTCTGCCCCCGAAGCACCCGAGGCGAACCAGGCGATCAGGCGCAAGTGGCTCTCCGGCACCGACACGGGGTGCATAAATCTCCGAGCGATGTCCACGCGAATTGAATAGCTAGGCAGTGGTATCTCAAGCTGGACCTCGAAGCGTCGCCACACCGCCGGATCGAGCAGTCTAGGGTGATTAGTGATACCGATGGTCAGGCCTATTTCGCGGCGGGCGTCCATGTTTTGGAGCAGCGCGTTCACCACACGCTTGATCTCGCCGACCTCCTGTGGATCGTCACGTAGTTTCGCAAGCGCGTCAAACTCATCGAGCAGCAGCAGGCAGCGGTGCCGGTTTGCAAAGGCGAACAGGTTGCCAATGTTGCGCGCGGTAGTACCCAAAAACGAAGAGACGAGGCCGTCGATCCTGGCGAGCACCACCGGCAGCTCCAAGCGCCGTGCCATCCAGAGCGCAAGGTGCGTCTTACCTGTGCCAGGCTCACCGTAGATTAGACAGGTCTTTGCCGGGACCTCTCCAACCGCCGACAGCGCGTCAAGATTGCGCCATTCGTCGAGCAGGCTGTCGATGGCGGAGGTAACGGTTTCGCCGAAGAGCGGCGGTTCGTCGCGAAGCTGGCCCGGCTGAACGATCTCGGCCAACGGCGCAGCCGTCTCGCGATCAACAGGTGGCGGCGAAGAGTGCGTCAGGGCCTCCCCGGACACCGTCGCGCGCGATTGAGTGATGCGGCTCGGCGCGACCTCATGCTGCTGGTCGGCTGCGTTGAGGAGAGCCGAAAGCGCTCCGGCCTGCTTGCTTTCCTTGGTGGCTTCTAGGGCGTCGCGCAGACGCTCGATCTGCTTCCGGACCGCGGGCGAGGGAATGGGCGTAACGGCCATAGCCGTCCGGCAAAGCGCCTGCACGATAGCGAAGTGGTCCATAGCGCTTCCCGTTGCTCTATCCCGGCACCCTGCTACATTTACAGCACCATCTGTTGCATTGCAATGGCTATACGTTGCACGTTTTCGGGATTCGGGTGCGTTCCTGAGAGTCTTGTTGCGCTTAGAAGGGGCTGTGTTGCGCTCACAAGCGATCGCGGCCGGCTAAATGACCGTAAGGGAGGCCCAGCGGGGATCCGATACTGCGGCGTCGAGCTCGCGACCGGTCAGGCGTGTTTTGACCTGGTTCGGAGTTAGCTCAGACCGGAAGGCGCGCAGATCGGCAATCTCGGCTGGCTCCCAATTGGGATATCCTTCAAGCCTCGAAAACACGTTCTGAAGCCGCCGAGCTGTAGGCGTCTGATCACTCGCCAAGCGATGGAACTTGCCGTTCAAGTCGTCCGTGTCCGGCTCAAAACACAGCAAAAGCCTTCCAAGCTCATCGATCGTTCGTAACCGGGCCGCATCGTGTTGGGCTTGCGCCTTTATCCGCTGTCGCCGCTTCGATTGAGCTACTAGCTCGTCAACCTGGTCCTTTGCAGAGCGATAGAGCTGCGCCCGAGCTGCCTGCCAGGCGCCGATCGAAACCTCCTGCCCGGCCCAATCAGCGATTAACCCTTTCAGCTCGGCAAATGACCTCAGCTCACGCAGACCATCCGGGTCCAGCCAGCCACACAAGGTAACCCTGAAGGCGGCTGCCTCGACCGTAGCCAGGATCAGTGGCAACCGCTCTCCAGGCTGCTGCAACTGGCGCAGCAGTGCAGTTTGCCTAGCGTCCAGCCCATCAATGCAGGCTGCATCCGGGCTGCTGGTGATTGCCGACACGTGAGTGACCAAGCGCAGCGGTGTAGTCTCGATCCGGTGGAGAGAGTTCGTCTCAGCCGTGACCCTGATGCCCGTGCCGTCCAGCGCCGCCAACAGTGTCTCGGTATCCTCGAATGACACCAAGCCGCGCCCGGGCGCAGATGGCGTTAGCTCATCCTCGGGAAAGGCCTGCATGACTGCCGGATTGTGCCTGATTTCGTCGGCCATTCGGGCAAGGGCTTCTTCATCGACCTCGGCTCGCCCGATGAGCATTCGCAGGGCTCGCGATAGCACCGGCTGCATCGGCCCCACGAAGGTCTCGAACAAGCCGCATCGGAGCGACAAGGCACGGTAAACCCGCTCGTCTACACTATGCTGCAAATATAGGTTGACGATCGGCAGAACGGGGAGGTCCTGCCCAATACGGTCAATTCGGCCGATACGCTGTTCCACTTTTGACGGGTTCCATGGCAAGTCGAAATTTACCAATCCTCCGGCGGCCTGAAGATTTAGCCCTTCGCTAGCCGCGTCCGTGCAAACCAGAACCTTGACGGCACCATCTCGAAGTGCCTTGGTCACCGTCTCCTTGGATGCGGAGACCCAGCCACCTTGCGACCGAAGGGTACCACCCTCCCCAGAATAAGACCCCACAGTCGAACCGAATGCGCCGATCAGCGCGTCTCGCAGATACGACATCGTATCGGCGTATCCCGTGAAAATCAGAACTGCCCGGCCATCTGCCGTAAGCTGCTTAACACGGGCGACCAGGCGATCCCGCTTGGTATCGAGCGCACCTAAAACGGCGATCCGCTCAAGAAGCTCCTCAACCTCGCGCAGCTCCGATTGGGCTTCGTCGGGTGTCTCCGGCAAAGCCGACGTGAGTTTCGTGTTCAGCAGGTCTTCCAATTCCTGAACGTCATCCAGGTCCAGGATGCTTGGGTCGGGGGCGTGTTGCGCGATGACCGCCTTGAGACCTGTGGCTCTGCGTTCAAGGCTTCGCCGGAGCGCGACGGGCGAGCTCGCGGCCCGGCGGCGGTAGATTGTCATGACGAAGCCTTTGCCTGGCTTCTGATGCTCCAACTCATCAAACCGTTGATCAATGTAGCGGGTCACCGCCTCATAGACCTCCCGCTCCTCAGCCGTCTCGAAGTCGAACGGGTCGTCCACAACGTCCCGCCCTGGCGGCGGCCGGTCCAGCAGCCCCATCCTGAAGTATTCTCGCAAGGTGCGCCTAGTGTTGCGGTGCATTCGGCGGGTCAGAGGTGAGCAGCACCGCAACCATCGAACAGCCTCGACTCGCAAAGACTGCGGCAGGAAACGGAGGGCTTGCGTGAAGGCATCTGTGTCCTCAACGGGCGGCAAGCCAAGCGAGGCGGGGGCGGTTGGACAATTCGGCGTCGCGGCCAGGATGCGCGCCACTGCGACGGCTTCAGACCGCGGCAAACTGCCACGCTCCAAGCTCGCCAAAGCCTCGTAGAACCGCCTGACAACGTGGAAGCCTGACAGCCATACGCCTCCCTCGCCGAGCACCTGAAGCAGGTCCCAAGGCTCCCAAGGATGCGTTTGCATCGGTGTGGCAGAGAGAATCATGAAGCTGCGCGCATGGCCCTTCGCCTGCATCGCCCGCAACAGACCAAGCAGCAATGTCGGGGCGTTGAACTCGCCCTCAACCTGGCTGGCACGACGGGCGGCATGGCCTTCGTCCAGCATCACCAAATCCCAGGGCGCAGCCTCCAGCAAAACAGAGACGTTGTCTTCCAGGCGGGCGGTCTCGCGGCTCATCAGCAGAAGATCTTGTTGCAATGCCTCGGCCAGGCCGGACACGACCTGTTTGGTTCCATCCGGCCACACAAGTGTCTTGGGTCCTTCGAGACGGGGGACACGCAACCCTCCTTTCTCGCGCAGCTCTCCCTGCCATTGCGGCAGGAGGTTTGCCGGAGGGAGGATCAGAGCGCGCCTCACGCCACGGCCAGCCAACAACCGGCGAAGCACCAGGATCGCCTCGACGGTCTTGCCCATGCCGACCTCGTCGCAGAGCAATCGCCCCTCCGGCCACGCCGCTGCGGTCTCGGCGACCACGTGGCGCTGATGCGGCCAGAGGGTGACGGGTGCCATGGCGTCGCAGGTTGCCGCCCCGCCATCGGGCATGTATGGCGCCTCCAGGGCATAGCCCCACAGCATCGCGGCCCGCTGCCGACGTAGGTTGTCTTCAGGTTCGACCACGGGCGGCGCGTCCGGGGCCAACTTGATCAGCGCGTCCCTTACAGCGTCCGGAAGCGGGATGACCGCAACGGCCGGGTCTTCACCCGACCACAACAGCTCGAACTCGTCGCGAAAATGCGCGTGTCGCTCCGGGTCGGTCCAGCTTCCGCCGATGGTCAGCATTTCGTAGTTGCTGCGCAGCGCGCTTCCGCTCTCGTTGCCGCTGCCATCGAAAATCAGCGCCTCGCCAGCGGCATCGACGAACAGGCCGAATTTGGCGTGCAGGATGCCATCACCCCGGCGCATGACGCCGACCTTCATTTCCAGCCAGCCGTCCCGAGCCAGCCAGGCCAGCATTTCCAGCCGGGCGCTTTGCAATGCAGTTTCTGGTGTTCCAAGCCGTGCGAGAAGCGCCTCAATCAAGGGCGCCTCATCGCCGCCATCGAGCAAGGCCCGCACGTCGGCCGCGGCGAGCTCCTCATTCACCAGCAGCCGCAGCGCAGGTTTGTCGATGATCGCGCCGTCCACGATGCGCTGGATGAAAGCACCGAAGCCTGCGGCGGCGGCGGCGAGCACGGAAGACGCGAAGTAGGAGCAACAGCGGTCATAACGCACCGCCCGGCGTAGCGCCGGCTCGTATAATCGTGCGACCAGTTGCCCGTCCGGTGCACGCAGGAAGCGCGGCCACTCCCCACGCAGAGAAAGTGTCACTCCGCCTCCTCGTCGTCCTCTGGCTCTTCCTCTTCCTCGTCGTCGCCGTCTGCTTCTTCTTCGGGCTCCTCCGCTCTGGTCGCGGCGGACTTGGACAGCAATTCCAGGATTGCCTGGTCGGGCTTCTTTTCGGTCCAGTCGGGCGGTGTCAGACCGAAGACCGGCTGAAGCAGCGCGTGCCAAGCGCGGAACTCGGCGAATTTTTCAGCTACGGCGTTCTTGTCCCGCCGGACGGCGGGTGGCGCCGCCCGCAAAAGAGCCTCGATCAGCCGGACGGTTGGATCGCCCAGCTTGATGCCATGCCGAGCGACGAAGGAGCGAGCCGCACCGATGCCGGCTGCCCCGCCCCCCGCATCCGCATAGGCGAGGGCGAGGGCCTGGGCGCGGTCCAAGTGCGTACGAAACACGGTGTCCCGGGGGGTGGATCTTCAGCGCCTCGGCCTGCTTCATCCGCCTGCCTATGCCCGGTTCCCACCCAAACAGGAGTTGCTGAGCCTCCATTTCGGTTAGAGGCGCCTCCCGCCTGCGGTCAGACGCAGACAGGATGTTCACCTTGTCTGCCTTAACGGCAATCAGCCCGGCCTGCTGAAGGCGCGACACGTCCATGCCCACGGCGTGCCCGAGCAGCTTCGCTTCGTTAAAGCGGAACTCGGCCGCCCGCAGCGTTGCCCAGCAAAGCAGCGCAAACTGCGCCTCGCCCTCTACCCCTTGCAGACCGCCTTGGGCGAGCTGGCGGATGCGCCAGCCTGCGACAACATCGGCAGCGATGTCGATCGCCGCGCCCACATTCACAGGCTCGCCGGTGTCGGTACGCACGGTGTCATAGGCGGAGAACACTTCCATTGCCGGGCCGAAGCTGCCGACGAGCTGATCGACGGGATTCAATCCTTCGGCCGCCAGCCGTTCGGCCGTCGCTTCTGCCGCTTCGCGAATGCGCGCCTGCATGGCCGCATCGAAGTAGCCCGTACCAGCATGTGACGTTCGAAGGCGCGCAACTAGAATGACAGTAGACTGTGCCGCGTTCTTTTTCGCTTGGTGCAAGCTGTGTGCGCCTTCCGTCATAATCGGCCAGGTCGCAGTTATGGTAAATCCTGCCTCGATCAGAGAGGCAAACAAAGCTTCCCAAGCTTCCTGCTTCTTGTGCGTGAACATGACCGTCAGCACGCCATCCGACCGCAGCACACGATGCGCCTCGCCGAAGACCCTGGTCATCATTTCCTGATAGTGAGCCTGGGCGGCAGTAGCGGCGTCCTTTGCCTTCTTCGCGCCAGCTCGAAAACGCGCGTTGTTTTTGACAGCTTCTTCGCCACTCTCGCAGAGGAGGGAAGAAAACCATTCGGGTCGACGGTGACCCTGGCTGCGCTTCAGCCATACGTAAAAGAAGTCCGCTAGTTCACTATATTGAACGTTGTCTGAGTAAGGTGGGTCAACGACGACCGCATCGAGCGAGTTATCGGAAAGCTGGATCAGCGAAATAGCAGATCCTTGTGTCATCTCGATCGGGTGGATTGCTTCAGAGCGGGGGAGTTTTGCCACTTCATCGAACGCAGAAACTGCGCTGTCGATAGCCCAAGCTAATCCCCCGCCAGCCATGATGGGAGCCATTTCTGCGAACGTAAACTTAAAGGCAAAGTCGTGCCGGTCAAACACCGAACGGACCGTCTGGGCCTTCACGTTCCAGGATGAAAGATTCGAGTTCCAGTTGGCAAGTTTGTCCAAAACAAATGCTAAAAGATGAGCAACCGCTTCGCCTAACTCCTCGCCTTCCTCGGCCAGTATGGTGGGGCGGAGTGCCTGTAGCTCCTCCATCAACACGCCAAAGCCGAGTAGCTGTCGCGGGCTGAACATGTCCGCCCAGCGTGGCATGCCATAGGTGCGCGGGCGATGATCCGTCGTGATTTGCGGATATTCTTCGGTCGGGATGAGGTTCTGAGCTTCCCAGTCGCCTCGCCACTGCTGAAGCTGCGCCTCAGCCGCAGCAAGCGCTTCCAGATCGGCCCGCTGCGCCGGCCGGAACTTAAGCCCCTGCGGCGTCTTCAGCGCGACCGCGTAGAGCGCGCTGCCCATCTGGCCGGCCTGTGCCTTGGCTTTGATCCACTCCGCAGGGATGCTCTCGCCCGTGAAGAGGCTGATCCCCTTGCCTTTCGCGTAGCTGCGCGGGGGCGGCGCTGCCAGCGCGCCCGGCCCAGCTCCCACTGTGCGGATTTCCGTCGTCCAGATGCCAGCCGCCTTGTTCACGACGGGCTTGGCTACGACGGGGATGCCACCCTTCGGCTTCAGCAAATGCCAGTCCGGCACCAACGGCGTCATGTGCCCGGTCGTTGGGCAAGGGATCGTGCGGGCGAAGATGTAGCAGAGGGGAGGAATGTCGCCGTAGGTCGAGTCGGAGACTGTCGGGAAAAACCGGCCCATCTTCTCTACAAAGCGCTGACGCCAGATAGCGCCCCAGTGCCGAGCTCGTGCTGCTAATTTTGGCCCAAAGCGGAAGGGGTAGTCGAGTGTGGCTTCCAGCACGCTGCACGCGACTGGATTGTACTCGTTAGCTAGGGTCGGGAAACCAAGACGCGTGCTTTCAAGCGGAATGGAGCCACCTCCGGCCATCGGGTCCATGACCGTGGGAAGGTGCCCCCACAGCCGGGTCGCCGCTTCGTGCGCAGCCGCGATGTCCTTCATTTTGAGCGGCGCGCGGAAAGCACGCGTACCATGCGGATTGCCAATTTTCGTTCCGCTTAGCCGCGCCGCAGCGAGCATCTCCTCGCCCGCAATGATGTAGGCGGATGGTCCCCAGAAACCCATCAACCGTTCGAACGTGTCGCGCGGAAAGTGTGCGGGCAGCACGCTGGCAAGGACCGCTGCCCGGCTGGCCGCCAATGGCCGTCGCGCCCACCAGACATGGAAACGCTTGTCCGGCGGCTGCTGGCCCGTGCTGCGTTCCCGAATGCACTCCACACCGACCGCCGCCGCCGGCAGCCACTCCTCGATCAACAGCCGTGGCCGGCCTGTCTTGCTGCCATCCGGCATCATCGCCCCTATTTCACAGCTTCTGTAATAATCCGCAGGGCTCTCACCCAGCGTCCGGCCCGTCCATCCTGCATGCGGCCGAACCAGGAAGCTGCCTCCGTCGCATCGGCAGATCGGAAGTGCTCGGCAGATTTGGAAAGGCGACGTGCGTCCCGTAGGCCCCTCGCCACGATAGCAAAACCGGCGACGCGCGCGCCCCAATCCGCATCCAGGGGCAGATAGGGCCCGGGCTCCAGCTTGTTTTGTCCGTTGCAGGCTTTCACCGCTGTCCGTAACAGGCCGGAGGCGGCCGTCATCGCGAGCGGTGAGAGAGCCGCAACACGATCGAACCGCTCCTCCATCCGGTCATTGACCCTGCGCCGGTAGATGATCGCGGCTAAGCCCGCCCGGCGCTGGACCACGCGCAACGCAAACGGTGCAGCGCGCGTGGCCTGTTCCGAAACCGACGCCATGCATCACGCCGACAACGGCGCGAAGCGCGCTTCTATAGTGGCGCCGTCCGGGAGTTGGAGGAACAGGCTGCGCAACAGAGCGCCCAGGTCCGGCTTACCGTCCGTGCCGAAGCTCAGCACCACGGTCACGCGGACGGAGCTGCCAGGCACCAGGGCGTTGCCCAAGGTCTGTGCCATCGTCAACGGCTTGATGGCAGCGGCAACTTTCGTCTCGGCCACGCTGAAGGCGAGCTTGCCGCCATCCTTCATGTCGCCCGTCAGCTCGGCTTCGATGGTGATTCCGGGCGCCCCCAGCGGGCTGGCACTACCCAGAACACGTTGTGCATCGGCAGCCGACAGGCAGGTGACCCGCAGCGACAGCAAACGGCGCTTGTCAGCATAGCTCGCGGCGACTTCTGGTTCTGTCGTCGACGTCGCGCCGGACCCCTTCGGCGGCAGCGGCGGCAAAGGGAGACTGCCGGGCTTCAGCATCGGCTCCGACATGCCGGACAGCTTCAGCCACTCCTTGCCGGCGGTGCTTGAAGCTTCAGCAATCGCGGTCGCATCGTCCATTGGTAACGTCGTCAGCTTGCGATTCTCGTCGCGACGACGATGCCCGTTGATCGTGTAAACCGTGCCTTTGTCATCGAAGGCGGTCCCGTCCTCCTGCCTCACCACCAGCTTGCCGTCCGTGACTGCACGCACAATGGAGCTGCGGATGACCGCCGCGTTCGGCACCAATCGAAGCCCTTGAGCAGACAGGAAGCGCCGTTGCAGTGAGGCTGCCGATCGCGCCTCCGGCGCATCAGTCATCGGCACGGCGCCGTTGAACACTAAGTCGATGAAACGGTCAGGAAATAGGCTGTCTGTGTCGCCGTAGATGAGCTTGCGGTCCTCTACAAACGCCCGGACCGCATCCTGGCCCGAGGGAAGCTGCATGGGTGGCGTATCTGGCGGGGTGAGAAAACGCTCGTCGATCGCCAGGACGGCACCGTCTGCCAGGACCAGCCGATTGAACGCTCGGGCGGCTTCAAGCCGGGTCGCTTTCCGCAGTTCTGGGACTTGCTTTTTGAGTTGCTCACGCGCCAGCTTGCCGCCTTCGCTGGACGTCTGCTCAGCCTCGATCGCCTCAGCAGCCATCAAACGCTGGATACGCTGGATCGCCTTCTCAAGCCCGGTATTGTCCGGTGCGACTGCCAAGATGGCGTTGCGGTAGGTGCGCATAGTCTCTGCGCCCTGTGTATCGTCAGTGTAGGCGACAACCGCTTTAGCGATCTCCTCGCTCTCGCACAGCGCGAGCTGTAAATCGGCACGCTCCGGCACCGCTTTCGCGTTCGGCGGCCAGGCCAGCAACTTGGCAAAAGCGCCCTGGAACGACTTTTGGACTTCTGTTTTCAATCGATCGAGCGCATCGGGACGAGGCACTTGGCCCATCCGCTCCTCGATCTGCTTCAGGATGTTTGGTTCGTAGCGGAACTGCCAGGCATTGGCGCTCCCGCTCATGGGGTAAAGGTGCCAGCAGGCGCCCGCCAGGCGGTCCAGAGCATGTGCCGGTTCGTCGCCGCCATCCTCCGGACGGAGGACAGCTATCGTGAGGTCGGCGGGATCGAGACCGCTGCTTGCCTCTAGCGGCAAGCTTTCCAGCAGCAGTGCCGAGGCCACGCGCCGATGGTGTCCCCAGCCGCCCCCATCGAGCTCGCCCGCATGGGCCTCGACGTCAGCAGCGACCGCTGCCCGGAACTTCTCCCGCCCCAATCTTTCGAGAAGATCATCCTGAATGAGCGGGCTGGACCAATCGATTTCCCCGGCGGTGATGATGTCGGGGTCGCGGTTCGGATCGTCCCATACGCCTCGCACCATGCGAGCAAAAAGGCGAAGCGTGCCGCGCGATAGATTGTAGTCGGGGAGTACGCGAAGCCTCTCCTCGGCTGTTTTCATCAGCCTTGGGTGCAACGGGTAGCAAGCGCGAAGGCGCTCGGTGTATTTGGTTGAACGCGCTTCCTCCGGGACCAGAGTCGGATTGTCCTGGGCAACCCGCTGGTAAAGGGCATGGTAATCGGCTGAGGTTGTCGCTGCGGCACCCGCATCAACCTGCTCGAACAGACGACGGATAATGACCTGCGCTGTCTCGTTGCCGATCGGCTCGATGACGGTTGCCTGGCGCCCCGTCTGCTGCTCCAAAGTGCGGGCGAGTTGCTGCAAGCGGGCAGCACCTTGAACATTGGCCGGCTGATCTTTGGGATCTGTGATGACCAGCACCGTCTGCTTTCGCGTCGCGATCGACGTCATCAAGGTGCGCAGAAAGCCGATCAGATTGCCGATTTCCTGCTCGGTGAGCTTGTCGAGATAGAGGACAAGCTCATCCAGAAGGATCAGGGTCGGCTCGCTGGAGAACCAGGATTCGACTGTCTGCTCGTCGGGTGATGCTGCAGCGTTGTTGGTTGGTCCAAGGGCATTCAACGCACTCGCGCCACCAAGCTGGAAGGCGAGCTCCGCCGCTAGGCTCCTGGCCTCAAGCTCTCCGTGCCGAGCAAAAACGGGATATCCAGCCCCTTCTGCGTCGATGCCGCAGATACGCACAGTCAACGGCCGGCCAGCCGGCGGAAGCAGGTCAGTACCTTTCGTCGGGTCGCCGATGATCTTGGCCAAGTGCCAAAGCGTCATTAGAGCGTGGGTCTTACCGCCGCCGAAACCCGTTGAGAGACGTAAGATCGCTCCGGCCTCAGTCGTCGAGGTCAGCCGCCCGAAGACGTCCCGACATAGTTTTGCGAGAGCTGCGGTCGGATGTGTGTTCCGAAAAAACTGTTCCGGATCACGATAGATCGTCGGCCCATCGTTCCTTATTAACTTGCCGAAGCTTGCGGCAAAGATTGCGTCGTCTAGTTCACCCTGAAGAACGTCTTCCCGTGGCGTGCTTCCCTTCTTAACGGTCATTCTTGATTGGCCCTATCATGGAGCAGCCCACGGATTGATAATTTCAATTCCGCAGCCCTCGAAATCAGGCAAGTTGCGAGTAGCCAATGAGGCACCACGGGAACGCGCAACCGCAGCTATCTGGGCATCAGCCTGGGAAATGGGCTTGCCTATTTGCCGGCGCTCCGAAGCGACGACTGCAAAAGCCTGCGCAGCCAAGCTGTCGAAGGGGAGAATGCGACCGCCAAAGTCCTGCTCCAGCATTCCCTCGATCTCGGCCGCGAGCGCGGCGCGGCGCTTGCCTTTCGGCAACAACGCCGCGCCATAGCGCAGCTCCGCCTCGGTGATCGCGCAGATGAACACGCTCGCATCCGGTTGCGCGGCGAGCCACTGCTCGACCGCAGGGTCCGGGGCAGGGCGCATCAACTCGGACAGGATGTTGGTATCGAGCAGGATCACGGGCCGAAGGACGGCGGCTCACGCATCGGCTCGCGCGACACAGCGGGCAATTCCACCCCGCCAAGCCGGCTGAAGCGGGCGCGGATCGAGGCGGCCAGGTTGCCGGGCCGGGCGGGCTCGCGATTGAGCGCTGACCGGAGGATGTCGCGGGCCTCGTCCTCCATCGAGCGGCCATGAAAGGCCGCTTGGACGCGCAGACGCGACTTGAGCGAATCCTCGATGTTGCGGATCGTGATACTGGCCATCGGCGTCCCGTCATCAATGATTGCAGCTTAGGCGATGACTCACGTAACGACAACCGACACCGCTGTCTCGGTCGAATGCGTAACCGGATACTGAACGCCAGCTTGTCGGCTAAAATCCCGTTGTAGGCGGGCAGGCAGAGCGACGAAACGTCCCACCACTCGACCGCCTTGCACACGCCGGCGACCCTGTGGCTGGAGCGGTTATCGCAGATTGCGACGTCCCCGATCCGCGGCTCGGGGCACGGCAAGGTCTTCCTGTTGATCGCGCCCGCGAGCACGGGCGGCGCGACCAAGCCGGAGAGCGATATGGGTACTCGCGCCAAGGGCACGGCCTGGACCTATTCCGGCGTCATAGCGCCAAGTCAATCGCTCGCAGCAATTCCGGAATCGCCGATTACTTGGCCGCCGTCTGTCCGGATGCAGCATACAAGACCAAGGCGATCACCAGCGTCTCACGTGAGAGTGTCGTTCAATCGTCAGCGTCGGTGGGGCGGCGTACGTGGGTCATACTCCGCCAGACGACATGGCCTATCCCGGCGGCCACGCCAGCGGAACCGACAACGATGGCCAGGTTCAGGAGCATCTCGGGCACGGCACCATACCTCCCACCTGCAGTCTCAATACCCGCGAAGCGTTCGGGCAACGGATCTAGCCTCGTAGCGGCTGCCCATCGACTGTCTTTGGCCGACAAAGCTATACACTAGCCCTATCGGCCGGCGTCGTGCCATGTGACAGGCAGATTGCCACATTACTGCCGTCCGCCACTTGCCGCGAAAGCGTAGCCGATCGTGCCGCTGATTAGAAGCTACGACCTGAATGCCGCCCTTCCAGCCGACGCAGCGCCTAAGGAATTAGCGACCGGAGAAGCTGGTCCGGCTCATCTGCCCGCGTCTGGTTCCACCTTGGTTCCACGAATACCGGCATGAAGCCGTGGAACCAAACTACTTTGAACAAGATCTAGTCTAAACAATAACTTAGTTGGAGCGGGCGAAGGGATTCGAACCCTCGACCCCAACCTTGGCAAGGTTGTGCTCTACCCCTGAGCTACGCCCGCATCCGCCAAACCGCTGGTAATCGCCTTCCCGACCGAATGCAATACGCGCGAACAACTGGACGCCTCGGTAAGCCAGCGGCATGGTCAGACCCAAGCGGGGCACGGTTGCGGCCGGCTCTCAGGACGCTATCTATCCACCAACAGCGCGCAGGCAGGCGCGGACAGGACAAATGCTATGGACACCATCATCGGGCGACCGGCTCAGCCCGCACCAACCGCCAGCATCGTTGACGCAGATCAAGCCAACTTCGTCCGGGAAGTCATCGAAGCCTCACGAACAGTTCCCGTCCTCGTGGACTTCTGGGCCACCTGGTGCGGCCCATGCAAGCAACTCACACCCATTCTGGAGCGCGTCACACGCGCTGCCGGCGGACGGGTCAAGCTTGTCAAGCTCGACATCGACAAAAACCGCACCCTCGTCGAGCAACTCGCCCGAATGGGCTTGCCGCTCCAGTCGGTGCCCACCGTCGCCGCCTTCTGGCAGGGACAAATCGCCGACCTGTTCCAGGGCGCGCAGCCCGAAAGCGAAGTCAAGCGGTTCGTCGAGCAACTACTGAAACTCGCCGGCGGTTCAATGCCCGCGGCCGACTTGCTGGCCGAGGCACAGGCGGCGTTGGAAGAGGGCAGGGCCGAGGAGGCAGGCGAACTCTACACCGCCGTACTCAGCGCCGAGCCGGAAAACCCGGCGGCATGGGCCGGCTTGATTCGCGCCATGCTGGCGGCGGGCGAGATGGACCGGGCAAACGAACTGCTCAGCGAAGTCCCGCTGAAAATCACCAATCATGCCGAGATCGCCGGGGCTCGCAGTGCGCTGGCGCTCGCCGAAGAGGGGCGCCAGGCGGCGGCCGGGCTTAACGCGTTTCAGCGCCGCGTCGCAGCCAACCCTGATGACCATGCCGCTCGGTACGACTTGGCCACTGCGCTTAATGCCTCGGGGCAGCGCGCGGAAGCCGCGGCAGCCCTGCTGGAAATCATCCGCCGCGAGCGAGGCTGGCACGACGACGCGGCCCGGCTGCAACTGCTCAAGTTCTTTGAAGCCTGGGGCAATGCCGACTTAGCGACCGCGGCCGCCCGTCGCAAACTCTCCGCGTTGCTGTTTAGCTGACCATGGATGGGTGGCACCCCGAGCCTGGGGAACTGCCGGCGGATTTTGCCGTGTTCCCCCTTCCGGGCGCCCTGTTGCTGCCGCATGGCAAGCTGCCCCTCAACATTTTCGAGCCGCGCTACAAGGCAATGGTCGAGGATTCTCTCGCCGGGCAACGCATGTTCGGCATGATCCAACCCAACCCAACGCCGGGCAACGAAGGCGGCCTGTTCCGCGTCGGCTGCCTCGGTCGGCTATCGTCGTTCAGCGAGACCGAAGATGGCCGCTACCTCGTCGCGCTCACCGGCATTGTGCGCTTTGAGGTAGCGGCCGAACTTGCCATGCGGCGCGGGTATCGCCGGGTTGCCGGCAATTTCGAGCGCTTCCTTGCCATTGACCTCGCGCCGCAGCCGGACGACCTGTCCCAGCGCAAGCCGCTGCTGGCGGCATTACGGACCTACTTCAGCGCGAACGGGTTTGATGCTAATTGGGACGCGATCGAGGGTATGCCGGACGAGGAACTGGTCATTACCCTGTGCATGGTTTGCCCGTTCGACCCGGCCGAGAAACAAGCTTTGCTCGAGGCAGCCGATCCGCTCTTCCGTGCCGATACGCTGATCACCTTGCTGCAAATGGGCGCCCATAGCAGCATGCGAGCCCGGCGCCCCGATGGTGACGGCGACAATCCGCGGTCGCCAAGCTGAGCTTAACCCGAGCGATATGAAGAAGGCAGCATGAGCGATACTTTTGTCTCAAGCCCAGCCATCGACCCCAAGCTGCTGGAAATCCTGGTTTGTCCGGTCACGAAGCAGGCTCTGGTCTACGACCGGGAGGCAGGCGAGCTGATCAGCCGGGCCGCTGGACTTGCCTTTCCGGTGCGGGACGGCATCCCGATTATGCTGCCGGACGAGGCGCGGCCGCTCGATTGACCAGCAGCGCCGCTCGCAGTCCCTTGTTTCGGAAGCGGGCGGCTGGCAACTGCTCTATCACTCCGCGCCAGCAAGGAACGCGAACAGCTCGGGTAGGGTTCGGGGCGGCCGGCCGGCCGGCTTAACCGGCGGGGCCGCGGCAACCGATCTACCCGCGTAAATCGAGGCATTCCAAGGCGCGTTTGCCGGTTCAGGCGCCGGCTCAGGCGGGGCAGCCGGCGGCACGGGTTCCGGCGCGGAAACAGCCGCCGGCGGCGGCTCCGGTGCCGCTTCTGGCTCCTCTTGCCTGGTGTCCGGCTCCGCTGCCGGACCGGCCGGACGGCCCACGCGTGACACCACCCGCCGCGGCTGCACCATGGCGGCAGGCCTCACCGCCGTCTGCCCGAAACTGTGATAGCGGATTTTCGGCACGCCAAACGCCGCCATAGCCTTCGAGACATCGCTGGAGTCCTCGCTCATGTCGTTGCCCTCCGTCCCAGGCCGCTCGCCGGATCCGGCTTTCCTCCGCTGCCATCGTTCAAGCATGATATTCTCACTACCATAGCAGTCAGAGGCCGTCATACCAGAAGGCGGCTCAATACTGGAATTGGTAAGTCAACCCGACGCTGCTGCCGCTTGCAGAGCTGCCGACATCGGTCTCCACCTTCAGCCCCTTGTAGATGTCGATCTGCACCACCGCCTGGGTCTGCGATCCCGACGTGCCTTGCTTGGCGCCGACATAGACGCCATTGGCCACGTACTTGCCTGCTTCAATGGTGGCGGAACTGCTGCTGCTGGAACTGCCATTCGCGTTGGTGCCGCCGCCAACGCTCAAACGGTCCAGCCCGAGCCCGGTGCGTACCGTGTCGAGCGGGTTGGAGGCGCCGCTGGTGGTGCCGGACAGGTCGGCCAATGCCGCGGCGATGGAGGCATACTGGAACGGGCTCAGGCTCGAAGCCGGGCGGCCGAACAGCAGTTCCGCCAACACTTCATCCTGCGGCAGCGGCGGCGAGGACGACAGCGTGATCTTGGGCGCGCTGGCAAACCCGGTCACGATCAACGAGGCGGTGCCGACGGCGGTCGGCGAGTCCGCTTGGAAATCCAGCGTCGGGTCGATCGTGTTGTTCACTCCGGCGCCGGCGAACCCCACCGTGCCACGGGTGAAGGTCAGCGTGGTGCCGGCCAAGCTGAAGGTGCCGTTGCGCATGCGGAAAGCACCGCTCACCTGCGGCGCGGCCGTGGTGCCGCCGACATGCAGGTTGCCTCCCAATACCGCGTTCAGCCCACGGCCGCGCACGAAGATTTGCCCGGGTGCATCCAGCGTCAGGTCCAGCCGCACCACCGGGCCGGGCTTGGGCGGCGGCGGCGGCGGCTGGCCCGCAACCCGCACTGGCAGCACAGCAACCGACGTCGGCAGGTGCTCCGGGATGTTGATAGCGGCGTCGTCAACGGTGATCTTGCCGGACGCCGCCACCTCACCCGCCAACTCGCCCCGCACCGCCAGGTCGGCATCCAAGGTCGCCGTCAGCTTGTCGCTGGCGAGCGGGCGCGCCTTTCGCATTGTGAGCGCCAAGTCGACCGGCATGGCCCCGCCGATCCCCACCGTGCCGCTGGCGCCGATCGTTCCAGGGCCGGCCTTGGCGGTGAAGCTGGCAAGCCGGACGGTCTGCCCGCTGGCTTGAATGGCCGCGTTGATGGCGCTGATCCGCACCCCCTGGCCGAAATCCTGCACCTCGCCGTTGGCCAGCGTGACGCTGCCGTTGATCGCTGGCGCCGCGGTGGTGCCGCCCACGGCGGCGTCAATCGCCAGCCGGCCCTGCGCGCGCCGCCCGTCCGGCGCGAGGATCGGGTCCAGCAGAGCCAAGTCCAGCGTGCCATTGGCTCGCAGCGCCAAGTCGCCAGCGCCTAGCGGGCCGCGCCCGGTCACGCTCAGATTTGCCGACCCTGCCGTCAGCCGCACGTTCAGGTTCGCCGCCTTGCCGGCCAGTTGCGCGGACGCCGTCACGTTGGCCGGCGGCAGCCCACGCCCAGGGCCGCTGCGCATATGCAGATTGCTGGCGGTCAGCCGCACGGTGCCTTCCGGCGCTGCGGGCGTGCCGGTCAGCCGGGCCTGGGCGCCGATCTGTCCGCTCGCATCCACGCTCGGCGCGAACGGTTTGGCCAGGTCGGGGGTTACACCCTGCAGCGAGGCCGTCACAGCGAGCGTGGGCGACACCCGGCCGGCCAAGTCGAGCACCGCTTGCTGCAGCCCGACGCGCAATCGGTCCACCGCCACCCCATCGCCGAAGCTCACCCGCGCCGGGGCCAGCAGCCTCAGCGCCTCGCCCTTCCAGTCCGCCGTGAGCGCCGCCAGCCGCACCGCCTTGCCCGGCACGTCCAGCGTGGCAGCGGTCGCCACCGTCGCGTCCGCCCCCGCCAGGTTGCTGATCGCTGCCGAAAGGCGCAGCCCCAACGCCGATTGCGGGCCGTCCGCGGTAAGCTTCGCCGAGCCGCCGATCGCCCCCGCCTTGATCCCCTGCACCGTCAGCGTGGCCGCCACCACCGGATCGGTCGCCGGGCTCTGCACCCGCGCCGCCAGCACGGCACGGCCGACCGAATTGGCGCCGATGCCCACCCCATTGGCCTGCAGGTCGAGCTTGGCCTCGTTGCCGGCGAGCGAGGCGGTGGCGCTGATCCCACCGCTCACCGGCTGGCCCACAAACGGCCGCAGATCGTCCAGCCGGGTAAAGCGCAGCGCCAATTGGCCCTCCGGCAGGGTGGCCTCCTGTGCTAGGCTTGCCGCGCCGTCCGCGTGCAGACTCTTCCAATCCGCGCGGTCAATCGTGGCATGTAGCACGCCATCGGAGCCCCGATCGGCGTGCAGCCCAAGCTCGATCGGCGCCCCTTCCAGCGCCCCCTCCGCCACAACCGTGCCCGCCGGTTTCCCCGGCACCCCAGTGGCGTCCACCGTAACGGTGAGCGGTCCGGACGGAACCCCTTTTGCCCCCACATCGCCGGTGAGCTTGGCCGCAACCGCGAGGTCGCTGATGGGCCCCTTGGCGGTGCCGGCCAGCGTGATTGCGCCGTCCAAGCTGGGCGACAGGTCTGCCAGCCGGCTCAATCCCAGCGTATAGGCCAGGTCGAGAACGCTGTTCGCATCCATGCCGCTGGCGGTGAGGCTGAGTGTCTTGCCGTCGATCTGCGCGCGGCTGAGCGTGATCGTGCCGCCATCCAGGGCCGCGGTGACGCCGATTTTGGCCGCACTGCCCAACAACGCGGGGGCCGGCGCCTGTCCCCCGGTGATGCCCACCGTGCCGTCTACCGCCACGTCGGTGCGCGACCCGGCAGAACTCGCGTTCACCAGCAGATGCGCCTGCCCTTGCAGGTTCACCCCGCCCGCCGCCGCCAGCGGCTGCAGGTCCGGCGCGGTCAATTCCACCTGCGCCGCAATCGTGCCCCCCGTGGTGGCGTGGCCGCTCGCTTGCAGCAGCGGATGCGACAGGCTGAACGTCACCGGCCGGTCCGGCGCGTCGAGCCGCGCCGCCGCCTTCAGCACCAGCGGGTCGGCCGCGAGCAAATCCGGCTTCGGCCCTGGGATGCGCACGCCGCTCGCGGTGGCGGTGAGCTGCGCCGCGCCCTTGTTGCCGGCCAAATCGGCCGAGAGGCTCGCCACCGCCGCGCCCGCCGCCGCCAGCCCCTGCAGCCGCAGCGTCCCCGTGGCGTCCGGAGCGGTGACCGGCCCGTGGATATGCGCCTGCAGCGCCACGGATTGCCAGGATACGCCGGGCGCCGGGGTCATCGCCGGCGCATTGGCCGCCACGTCCAGTGCGGCGGACTGGTCCTCGGTGTCGATCGTGCCCTCGGCCGAGGCCGTCAGCGGCCCGGCAGAAAGCTGCAGCTTGGTGGCCTCGGCCGTGCGCGGGCCGTCCACGCTTGCATTCACCGCGATGGCGCCCAGGCTCGGCAGCTTCGCCACGGCGGCAATTAGCCCCCCCGCTGGCTCCGACACGGCAAGACGCGCCGAGAGATGCGCCGGGTCAATGGCGCCATGCACCTCATATCGGCCCGGCGAGTCGAGCCGTTGCAACACCACATCCGCGCTGCCGTC
The DNA here is from genome assembly GCA_965276785.1 of Acetobacteraceae bacterium. Lineage (GTDB taxonomy): Bacteria > Pseudomonadota > Alphaproteobacteria > Acetobacterales > Acetobacteraceae > LMUY01. The sequence continues at coordinate 2,530,915 of OZ255629.1, read as the reverse complement.
CTGCAGCGAGGCCAACTGGCCGCGCCCATCCAGCGCCAGCACCGCCGCTACTCCTGCTACCGGCGCCCCGATCGCGGCGCGCCGGATTTGCAGCGCGCCCACCACCACTTTCACTGGCAAGCTAAAAGACGTGCTGCTGCTGGCCGGCTGCGGCTTGGCCGGCGCGCTGCTCACCGGCAGTCGGGGCACGTCCACTGCCCCTGCGGCCAGCCGGTCCACTCGCGCCAGCCCGTGCAGCAAAGCCAGCGGCGACCAATCCAATGCCACGTCATCCAGCGACAGCCACACGCCGTGCGCGTCGTGCAACTCGGCGTGTCGCAAGGTGAGCGCGTCGGGGAAGCGGCCGCCCAAGCCCGCGATCACCACCTGGCCGCTGGTGAGCTGCTGCGCCAAATGCTCCACCAAGCGCCGCCCAGGGTCGATGTTCAGCAGCACCAATCCCGCCGCGATCACGAGCACGGGGATCAGCACGAGCACGCCGAGCAGCCACAAGGCGACGCGGCCCAGCCGTTTCATAGGAGGGCTAACCATACCACAGAAATGCATGTCATGGCCGAACTTGACTCACGACTGTCCGGCTCATGATTCTCGATCCGCAACTAGAGACGGTAAGTTGTTGTCACCTATACAGTTTCTGTGAACCGCACGGCAGTGGTTCAAGTCCGGCCATGACATTATGGCATGCACCAACCCATCCCTCAAAACGCCTGCCCCAGCCCGATATAGGCCTGTGCGATCTGGTCTTTGCGCCGCTTCTTCAACGGCAGCGCGATGTCGACCCGCAGCGGCCCCAATGCCGTGTAATAGCGCGCACCCACGCCCACGCCTTCGAACAGCGTGCCGGTAAACGGCGCCGAGGTCTGGCCCACCTGCCCGGCGTCCACGAACGCCACCGCGCCAAAACTCTGGCCAAAGCGCTGTCGGTATTCGATTGTCCCCGCGGTCACCGAGGTGCCGCCGATCGGGCGGTAGTCGCGGAACTGCGGCCCCACCGATTGATACGCATAGCCCCGCACCGAGCCGCTGCCGCCGGCGTAGAACCGCTGGTCCGGCGGCAGGCCGAACGTGCCCGCGCCCTGCGCCGAACCGACCAGGCCGCGCACCGCGATCACGCTGCGCCCCTCCGTTGCCGCCAGATTGATGTAGGTCGACCCGGTCAGTTGGATCAGAGTGAAAAACGAGCTGTTGCCCGTCACCGGCTCGGTCGGCGTCACCAGCAGGCGGGCCTTGATGCCGTGCGTCGGGTTGAACAAGCCTTCCGGTCCCGTGCTGTCGTACGTGAGCCCGAGCGGCAGTTGCGCCAGCGTGTAGTTGCGGTTGACGCCCTCCTGAGACACCCGCTCCTGTACCCCGGACACGCCCACCGAGCCGCTCCAATCAGGCGACAGCTTACGGCTGAGCGATACCCCGCCCAACACCGCCCGCCGGCTGTAGGCATACAGGTTCTCGTCCACGTATTCCGCGTTATATGCCAGCGTCCGGTCTCGGTGGTGCCAATCCGGCTGGGTAAAGGTGGCCGTGAAGTTATAGCCCGGCCGCTTGATCAGCGCGTTGGTCTCGGCTTGAGTGATGGCCGCTCCTAGCGTCAGCGTCTCGGCGTTGCCGAACACGTTGCGGTAGGTGAAGGTGGTGCCCGCGGTGGGCCCCAGGTCGGTCGAGTAGGCTACGTTGACCGCCACTTGGTGCCGCGGCCGCTCCGACACCGTGTAGGTGAGCGGGATCGTGCCGTCCGGGTCCAGGTGATCCGGGATGGAGGCATTAACGGCGGAAAAGATGCCCGCGTTGGAGAGGTCCTGCCGCGCCGCGTCGATGGCTGCCGGGTCATACTGCTCGCCGCTGTGCACGGTCAGCCGGTTCTGCACGTAGCGGGGATTGGTGACCTTCAGCCCATTCACCTCGATGCGGCCGATATCCACCCGCGGCCCCGGATCAGCGTGGAAGGTGACGTCTATTGCCCGGTCGGCCGGGGTTTCCAGCGCATCCGGCGCGCCGACCTTGGCCAGCGCATGCCCATCGGAGCGCAAGGCGGCGAGCAGGTTGCCCTGCGCGGCCAACACCTGGCTCGCCACCGCCGGGTCGCCTGGCGCGATGCCCAGCTTGGCGCGTTCCGCCGGCGTCACCGCCCCCTCCACCGTCACGTGCCGCAGATGGAACGGCGGGCCGCGGTCCACCGCAATGGCAATGGCCGCCTTGCTGCCGCTCGGTTTGTTGGTGAGTTCGTCGGGGAGGCGGGGATCGTCCAGCGAGTGGTCGTCCACCTGCACCGTCACCTTGGCATCGTAATAGCCGAAGCTGTGCAGCGCCGCCTCCAGCCGACCGGCGTCGCCCTGCGCTCGCGTCACGAGAGCAAAGGGCCCCACCGGGGCGCTCTTCTGCAGCGAGATAAGCGTGGAGCTGTCTTTCAGGGCGCCATCGATCGCCTTGTCGCCAGTCGGCGCAATGGTCACATCGTAGGGCTGCGGGTCCGCCGCCTGCGCAACAGGGTTCAGCAACGCGGCGGACGCTGCGAGCACCGCTAAGCGCGGATAGAGCCGGTGTCGCAGCATCATGGCAGTTCTACCGAGCAATCCACGCAGGAACGAAATCTCACCGTGACACACCAGTCATTGTGGCGCCACGGCGTGCGGACTATCTCGACAGCGATGTCTGTGCAACTCACCAATCCCCGGTTGCTGTCCCGCCGGCCGCCGATGCCGCAGTTTGCTCCCGGTCGGCCCCGCTCGGGGCCAGATGTGTGGCCGCAGACGGTCTCCGCTAGCCGCCGCTGGCTGAGCGGCGCGCGGGCCGTCCGCCGCGGTCTGCTCGCGGCCGGCTGGACCCTTGTGGCGATTTGCATTCAATCGGTGCTGATCGCGCGGCCTGGGCGCGCCAAGGTGCGGTTTGCCCGCTGCTACTGGGCGATGTTCGGCCGCCTGATCGGGCTGCGCGTTCGCCTGGTCGGCGCTCCCCTGGCCGGTGGGGCCGGGCGCCCCGTGGTCTATGTCGCCAACCATTGCTCCTGGCTCGACATCGTGACCCTGGGCGGCCAGTTCGAGGCCTGCTTCGTCTCCAAGAACGAGGTGGCGCGTTGGCCCGGCGTGAGCCTGGTGGCCCGGCTGGGCCGAACCGTGTTCGTCACCCGCACCCGCCGGGCGACCGGCCGCGAGCGCGACGCGATGCGCGCCCGCCTGGCGGCCGGTGACGATCTGATGCTGTTCCCCGAAGGCACCAGCTCCGATGGCAGCCGCGTGCTGCCATTCCGCACCGCGTTCTTTTCCGTCGCCGAGGGGGAGGACCCGCCGCTGATCCAGCCGATCTCGGTCTGTTACGACCGGCTCGCCGGCCTGCCGACCCGGCGCAGCACCCGCGCTTTGTTCGCCTGGTATGGCGACATGGACCTGGGCAGCCATTTTTGGCGCCTGGCGCAATGGCGCGGCATGCGCGCGACAGTGCTGCTGCATCCTCCGCTGGACCCGCGCGATTTCCCCAGCCGCAAGGCGCTGGCGCTCGCCGCTTGGGACCGCATCGCGTCCGCCGCGGCCGCAATGCGCCAGAATCGCGAGGACCGCGCCCTGCTGCCGCCGCGTTAGCGCCCTCGGACTCGCGCTCTGCCGCCAGACTCGCTATTTCGGCCCATCATGGTCAGCAGCAACGATATCCGCGCCACCTTCCTCAATTACTTCGCCCGCAGCGGTCACACCGTCGTGCCGTCCTCTCCGCTGGTGCCGCGCAACGACCCGACGCTGCTGTTCACCAGTGCCGGCATGGTGCAGTTCAAGAACGTCTTCACCGGGGCGGAACGCCGGCCCTACGTTCGCGCCACGACGGCGCAGAAATGTGTCCGCGCCGGCGGCAAGCACAACGACCTCGACAATGTCGGCTACACCGCCCGCCACCACACCTTCTTCGAGATGCTGGGCAATTTCTCGTTCGGCGACTACTTCAAGCCCGACGCCATTGAGCTGGCCTGGACGCTTCTCACCCGGGACTTCGCCTTGCCCAAGGACAAGTTGCTGGTCACCGTGTTCTCCGAGGACGAGGACGCGGCAGCGCTTTGGCGCAGCATCGCCGGCCTCCCTGACGACCGCATTATCCGCATTCCGACCGCCGACAACTTCTGGCGCATGGGCGATACCGGCCCCTGCGGCCCGTGCTCGGAGATTTTCTACGACCACGGCCCCGCCATTGCCGGCGGGCCGCCGGGCAGCGCGGAGGAGGATGGCGACCGATTCATCGAGATTTGGAACCTCGTGTTCATGCAATATGAGGAGGGGCCGCCGGGTACCCGGGCGCCGCTGCCGCACCCTTCCATCGACACCGGCATGGGTATCGAGCGCTTCGCCGCTATCCTGCAGGGGGTGCATGACAACTACGACACCGACACGTTCCGCGCCCTGATCCTCGCCAGCGCCGAAGTCACCGGCCAAGAGCCCGACGGCCCGTTCCGCGCCAGCCACCGGGTGGTGGCTGACCATCTGCGCTCCACCGCCTTCCTGATTGCCGAGGGCGTGCTGCCGTCCAACGAGGGCCGCGGCTATGTGCTGCGCCGGATCATGCGCCGCGCCATGCGCCACTTGCACCGGATGGGCGCCACCGACCCGGTGATGTGGCGGCTGGTCCCCGTGCTGATCCGCCAGATGGGCGCCGCCTATCCCGAACTGCCCGCCGCCGAGGCGATGATCGCCGACACGCTTCGCCTGGAGGAGACCCGGTTCAAGGCGATGCTGGAGCGCGGCCTCGGGCTGCTGGCCGAGGAAGTGGGCAAGCTGGGGGACGCCCAGGCGCTGCCCGGCGCCGTCGCCTTCCGCCTCTACGACACCTACGGCTTCCCGCTCGACCTCACCGCCGACGCGCTGCGCGAGCAGGGCCGCGCGGTGGACCAGGCCGGGTTTGACGCCGCCATGGCCGAGCAGCGCACCCGCGCCCGCGCCGCCTGGGCGGGCAGCGGCGACGCGGCGGCCGAGCGGGTCTGGTTCGACCTGCGCGAGAGCCTCGGCGCCACCGAGTTCCAGGGCTACACCACCGAGAAGGCCGAGGCGCAGGTGCAGGCGCTGGTGATCGGCGGCATGGGCGTGACCCACGCCCAGGCCGGCGACAAGGTCGCGGTGGTGCTGAACCAAACGCCGTTCTACGCCGAAAGCGGCGGCCAGGTGGGCGACGCCGGCAGCATCACCGGGCCAGGCGGGCTGTGCATCGCCGTGACCGATACGCAGAAGCGGGCCGGCGACGTGTTCGCCCATCTTGGCGTGGTTGAGGCGGGCGAGGTGCAGGTCGGCGCCGCCGTGGTGGCGGAACTCGACCATGCGCGCCGGGCTGCCATCCGCGCGCATCACAGCGCCACCCACCTGCTGCACGAGGCGCTGCGCCGGCGGCTCGGCACTCATGTGCAGCAGAAGGGCAGCCTGAATGCGCCCGACCGGCTCCGCTTCGACGTGAGCCAGCCCACGCCGATCCCCAAGGCGGACCTGCATGCCGTGGAGGCGGAGGTGAACGCCCGCATCCGCGAGAACGCTGCCGTCACGACCCGGCTGATGACGCCCGAGGCCGCCGTGGCCGAGGGCGCGATGGCGCTGTTCGGCGAGAAATACGGCGACGAGGTGCGCGTGGTCGCCATGGGGGACGGGGAAGGCGCCCGGCCGGCCTACTCGATTGAGCTGTGCGGTGGCACCCATGTGCGCCGCACCGGCGATATCGGCCTGTTCCGCCTGCTCGGCGAAGGCGCGGTGAGCGCGGGCGTGCGGCGGGTGGAAGCCGTCACGGGTGAGGCGGCGCTGGCGGTGGTGGCGGAGGGGGAGCGACGCGTTGAGGAACTGGCCGGCCTGTTGCGCGCCAGCCCGGCCGACGTGCCGGCCCGGGTCGCGGCCCTGGTGGAGGACCGCAAACGGCTGGAACGGCAGGTGAGCGAGCTGCAGCGCAAGCTTGCCACGGGCAGCGGCGCGCCGGAGCTGGAGCAGATCGGTGGCATCCCGCTCGCCGCCCGCAATGTAGGCGAGGTGCCTGGCCGTGAGCTGCGCGGCCTGGTCGAGGCGGTTGCCAAGCAGGTGGGCAGCGGCGTGGTGGCCGTGGTCTCGACCGCCGACGGCAAGGCTTCGGTGGCGGTGGGCGTCTCCCCCGACCTGGTTAAGCGGGTGAGCGCGGTGGATCTGGTACGCGCCGCGAGTGCGGCGGTGGGCGGCAAGGGCGGCGGCGGCCGCCCCGACATGGCGCAAGCCGGCGGCCCCGACGCGGACCGCGCCGATGACGCGCTGGAAGCGGTGCGAGCTGCGCTGCGCGGCTTGGCGGAACAGGCGGCTTAGCCGGGCAGACGTTCGCCTCACGCCGCAAACCAGCATTGAAGAGGCGGCTGCCCCGCGACGCGCGATCGTCTTTTATGACGCCATTTGGCGCATTTGTCACTGAAGATAAACCGACTACGTAATTGACCGCTTTTCGCATCAGCCTTACGGCTCAGTTCTATTAGCGACCGTCGCACTCCGCATCTGACACAAACGGCAGCTTTTGTATTTTATCGTTTGCGCGCAAGCAGCGCCACTATTGATTAGGAGGAAACTAATATGACGACCCTTACTCTTGCCGTGGCCGGAGACCAGTATCAAGGTAATCCGCAGTTCACGGTTAGCGTGAATGGCGTGCAAGTAGGCGGGCCCTATTCCGTTAGCGCGCTATACTCAAGCGGCAACTTCCAGCAGTTCACTCTCAGTGGCAATTTCGGCATCAGCGCCGGCAGCACCGTCAGCGTCAACTACGTCAACGACGCGTCCGGGCCAGGAGGGGACCGCAATCTCTATGTCGGCTCAGTGACCATCGACGGCCAAACCTATCAGGGCAGCGTGGCGGCGGAGGGCACCAACGGCGTCATGGCCAATGCGGGCGCCCTTTGGGCGAATGGGTCACTCAACTTCACCGTCACGCCCAACACGGCGTCAAGCGGGCAATTGGGCCTGCTCGGCGTCAACTTCTCCGGTGAGGAGCAGCTTACTCTGCCAGATACTTATCCGACCAACGCACAAATCCAGTATTACGCGTCCAAGGGCCTGAACGTGATCCGGCTGCCGATCGCCTGGGAGCGCATCCAGCCGGCGCTGGGCGGCGCGTTCAGCAGTTACGACCTGGCCCAGATCCAGCGCATCGTCAGCTACGCCAATTCCTTAGGCGTGACGGTCGATCTCGACCTGCACAATTACGGCCAGTATAGCAATCAGCCGATCGGCAGCGCTGCCGTTCCGGTCAGCGCCTTCGCCAGTTTCTGGGGCCAGATGGCGGGGCTGTTTTCCGGCGCCAAGGTGATGTTCGGGCTGATGAACGAGCCGAACTTGAACGCCAACACCTGGCTTACCGCGCAGAACGCGGCTATTTCCGCCATTCGTGCCGCGGGCGCCACACAGCAGACCGTGTTGATCTCGGGCGTGCAATACGATATCGGCAGTTCCTGGCTGACCTCCGGCAATGCCGCGACCTTCGGGTCCGCCATCGTCGACCCGGCCAATAACTACGCCTTCGAGGTGCACCAGTATTTCGACTCCGACGGCAGCGGCGTGGGCGGCGATACCGTGTCGGCCAGCATCGGTCAGCAAGACCTCGCCGCCATCACGCAGTGGGCACAGCAGAACGGCCATAAGCTGTTCCTCGGCGAGTTCGGGTCCAACTCGGACAGCACCGCTTTGGCCAATTTGAAGAACACGCTTTCCTTCATGGCCGCCAACTCCAACGTTTGGCTGGGCGGAACGGAGTGGGAGGTGAGCACCTCCTACAACTACTATTTCAACGTGGCGCCGGTGAACGGGGCCGACAGTCCGCAGCTCAGCGTGCTGGACCAGTTCGCACCGCCGGCCGCTGCTGCCAAGCCGGCCGCGCCAGCGCCGGTGGCACCGATTACCGCCGCACCGCCCGCTCCAGGTTCCAGCTTGCCCGCGGCCAGCAGCCCCGCTGCGGTGGGCTCCGGCCCCGACACGCTCGCGCTGAGCATGTCGGAACGGGCTGAGAACAGCGGCGCCCAATTCACCATCAGCGTGGATGGGCAGCAGATCGGCGGCGTGCAAACCACGACGGCCAATAGCCTCGCCGGGCAGACGCAAAGCTTCACCGTGCAGGGCACGTTCGGCACGGGCAGCCACACCGTATCGGTCGGCTATCTCAATGCCAATAACAGTCTGCTGTTCGTGGGTGGCGCCACGCTGGACGGCACTACGATCCCGGGCAGTGGACTCACACTTACCAACAACGGGTCGCTGAGCTTCGGCTTCAATGGTTTGAATGCTGCGGCAGGCAATGTGACCCTGGTCGGCGCCGGGCCGGACAGCCTGGACCTGTCTGCCTCGGAACGGGCTGAGCCGGGCGGTGCCCAATTCACCGTCAGCGTGGATGGAAAGCAGGTTGGCGGCGTGCAGACGGTGACGGCGAACAGCCTCGCGGCGCAGCAGCAGCAATTCGACGTGCTGGGGAGCTTTGCGCCGGGCAATCATTCGGTTTCGATTGATTATCTGAACGCCAATAACAGCCTGCTGTTCATCAATAGCGCCACGATCAACGGCGCCACGATCGGCGGCGGCAGCTTGGTCGAGAGCAACAATGGCACGTCGGGCTTCAGCTTCACCACACCCACAGCCCCGAGCTTGCCCACCATCGGCAGCGGACCGGACACGCTCGCGCTCACCCTTTCCGAGGACTACTACCTTGGCAATGCCCAGTTCAGCGTCAGCGTCGACGGCCAGCAGATCGGCGGCGTGCAGACCGCCAGCGCAATCGCCGGGAATGGCCAGTCGCAAGTGCTCAATGTGCTCGGCCGCTTCGGCGGCGCGCATACCGTGTCGGTGAACTTTCTCAACGATGCCTCCACCAGCACTCCCGGGGTTGGCACCGACCGCAACCTGTATGTTGGCGGGGCAACGATCGATGGAACGAGCATCGCGAACAGCTCGCTCGCGCTCTATAACACGGGAGCAAAGTCGTTTAGCTTTACGCACTAAGCTCGTTTCGGCTGTTTAACTGAACCTAAATTTGCTCTAGCCTGCCCGCGTTCAAAGGGGGGCAGGGGAGATGCGGGAGTCAACGCGCCGCGGGGTGCTGTCGCTTGGGCTTGCGCTATCTCCGCTGGCGTTCGGCGCCCGTCCGGCGGCGTCTGCCGCGCCGCGAGGGCGCCTGCCTGCCTGGGACGGCAAGCCGTTTACGGCGCAGTCGGGCGTCAACGTGGTGCCGCTCGGTTTCGAGGTCTACCGCCCGGTGACGGTGGCGAGTTGGGACGCAGCCCTGCCAGACCCGCGCCTGGCCGGGCTGCGAGCGGCCGGGTTCGACCATGTGCGGATCGCCTTCGACCCGACTCCGGCGCTGGCCGCGACCAGCGCGGCGGGGTTGGATGCCGTGATCGCCATCGCGCAGCATGCCGTGGCAGCGGCGTCGCGCTGCGGCCTCAAGGCCATCCTGGATTTGCACGTCGCCACCCAAGGCGATTGGAGCACGACGGCGATCGAGGCGGATTACCCCGCCGGACCGAAATGGCGGCGCATGCTTGAGGTGGCCCGCCGGTTCGGCGAATTGTGTGCCGACGCGCCGACCGAGACGCTCGCCTTCGAGATCTACAACGAGAACTCCAACAACCAATCCTACGGCAACAAGGCCTGGGCGGTGCGGGTGCAGGCGATCTGGGCGGCGGTGCGCTCGGTCAACCTGAAGACGACGCTGCTGGTCGGCGGCTCGTTCTACTCCAGCATCGAGGGCTTGCAGGATCTGCGGGCCGGCGATTTCGACGCTAACACCGGTTTCGTGGTGCACAACTACAACCCGATGATCTTTACCCACCAGGGCGCCGCCGACTACACGCGCTACGTGCAGCGGCTGCATTACCCGCCGATTGCCAGCGACAAGGCGGCCGCGCTTGAAGCCATGGCGGCGCGGGTAGAGGCCAGCGCGCTCAGCCCGGCGGACAAGGACCGCGCCAAGGCCGACCGTTCGCACCGGCTTGCCGCCTATTTCGACACATCGATGGGTCCCGATTACCTCCGGCGCAAAGTTCGGGAGATCGCCGACTGGCAGGCGCGCAACAACATTCCGGGCTCGCGCATCTTCGTCACCGAGTTCGGCAGCCACAACGATCACGACGTGCCCGGCGCGGCGCTGGTGGCGCGCATGGCCTGGGCGCAAGACGTCGACCGGGCGCACCAGGACGCCGGCTATTGCCGCACGGTGTGGAACTACAACACGCCCGACTACTGGGACATCACCGAGGAAGACGGCAGCTGGCGGCCGCGGCCCGGCTTTCTGCTCTCGCTGGGGCAGACTCCGGTGGTGGTGCTGGAGCACGAGGCGCAGGGACTCGTGGCGGCGGCGGCGGCCCCGCCGGGGGCCGCCGAGCAGGCGCTGATCAATGAGACTATCTGGCAGTTGAAGGAGCATGATCTCTGGGCCAGTCTCGCGGTGCTGTTCGTATTCGCCGGCCCCGGTGGAACGCCGTTCGAATGGAAGCAGGCGGCGAATTGGCCGCCGCTGCCGGCGCGGCTTTCGGCGGCGCAGGGGCTTGGTTGCAGCAATAAGCTGCATACCGCCGGAACCCTCGATCTCGCGGGCGGGCCGAACCCCTGGGCCGCCCTGCAACCGGGCGCAGGCCATGTCGGCCTGGTGATGGCCGGCCAGGCCATGGCCGCTTCGGTGGATGTCCGCTGGGGGAACTCGGCGCCATTCCTGCAACTCAGCCCGGGAGGCCGGGTGACCGCGGGGGGCACGGTTGGGACCGGGGCGGGGGACGGCTCGCTGCTGCATGCCCTGATCAGCTATGCGTCGCCATCGGACTCGGCGCTCTATGTCAACGGCGCTGTCGCGGGCGGGGCCGGGTTTGGCGCTGCGGCGCCGGAAAGCCCGCTGGCCGCCGACCTGATTGCGGGCAATCGCGCCGGCTGCGCCGTGGTGCATGCCGGTGCGGTGCTCTCGGCGGAGGAGGCCAAGTTGCTGTTCACCATCCTTCGTTGGTACGTCAACGGCAGTGCCAGGATTGCCGTGGCCGCCTGATACGGTTCAGGCGCGGCTCCAGCGCGGGGCGTGGCTCGGCGCCACGGCCGGGCCGGCCGGCCCGCCGGCGGCTCGCTCGGCGGCGTCATGCAGAATGGTGCTGCGGCGCAGGTAGAGCGCCATGAACAGGCCGAACAACGAGCCGTTGAACCAGGTCGGCGTCAGGCAGCCGAAGAACCCGATGATGCAGCCGGTATATTGCACCGCCTTGCTGTTCGAGACCGAGCCGCAACCGCCGAACTGGGTGCAGAAACATTGCATGTAGACGGAGATCACATATACCACGACGCCCACGAGCCCGAACACCAGCCAGATCCCGATCGGCCCCAGGTCGGCCGCCGACAGGGTGGGGTTGGAGGTGAAGGCCACCATATCGGCGTCGCTGGCCGCGATCCCGGCGCCGGCGAGCGGATGGGCCCAGAGGATTTGGCGCACCGTGTCGTAGGCGCCGGTGCGGATGCGGGCCGAGGTGTCGTCGCCGAAGATGACGAACGGGTTCCAATGCGGGTCGTACATCCCGTACAAAATCACGCCGGAGAGTGCCAGGAAGCCGCCAAAGCAGACGATCGACAGCCCGCGCCGCCCCGGCAACACGGGTGAGAGGATCTGCACGAAGCCGACGATAACGAGGAGCAGGCGGGACTGCGACATGATGAGCCCGGTTAGGGCGAAGGCGAGCATGGCGGCGTAGCGCCACGCCCGTGTCTCGACCAGCTTGAAGTAGGAGAAGTACACGCAATAGAGCGTGGCGGACGCGACGATGAGGATGCGTGCGCCGCGTTCCGGGTCCGACTCGGTGAGCCGGGCTTCGATGTCGCCGGGCATCAGGTGCAGGAAGATCGAGGTGGACGCGGCGACGTAAACCACCACGTAGACGCAGCTGTACAGGTAGATTGCTCTGAGCAGGTAATCGACGTCGCGCGCCCGGACGAAATTGGCGAACACCACGAAGCAGAACACGGCGTTGAATTGCGCGATGCTGTTGAAGTTGAGCGGCTGGCGAGAGATCGCGGCAAAATGGAAGTTCTGCGCCAGCATGCCAAGTGCGGCGAGCGCGAAGATGGTGATCTCCGGCAAGTAGGACCGCTGCACCGCGCGGATGAAGAAGTAGGGCAGGCAGGCAACGGTGAGATAGAACAGGGGCGAGCGGACAAAGAAGCCGACGAACTCGAAGAAGCGGGATGCGAGCAGCATGTCTCCAGCCAGAAAGACGTGCAGCAGCACCACGTCGAGCCGCGGCGGCTTGGCTGAGTTCGCTTGGCTTTGCGCTTGCGCCACAGCCCGGCCCTCGAACGGCATTCATACTCTCCCGACAGGGGCTGTGCGGAGCGGGCGGCTCGTGGCGATGCCGCCTCGCGCCCGCCGGGACCGTAACGTAAATGGCCGCGTGTTGGCAAACGCCAGGGTGCGGCTTGGTGGGATTTCGTTGCGGACAAGTGTTGAGTTGTTACGGCGCGCGGCACTCTCATACGAAAGTATGCATTATACCAGCGTATTCAAGTGATCAAAGGATCGTTACGATTCCTCTTGTCTCGCAAGCGTCAAAGCTCTACGAAAGTCTCGCATCGTTGCTCGGGTGACTATCGTGGGTAGCGCCTCTCAGAAACGACGCGGCCGTGCTGACCTTCGCAAAAGCGGATCGTTTCATGTCTGATTCCCTGATCTCTGAACTTTTCGAACCGGCCTCGCCCGCTATTGCGGAGTTTCGCGACGGGCTGAACGTCTTGCCGCAAGAGGTCGTGTCGCTGGCGCCAACGAAGCCGACCGCTTTGGCGAGCCAGCAGCCCTGGCAGGGCGCGTCGGACGTTTTGATTCTGGGCACGCGGGGCATCCCGGCGGCGCATGGCGGGTTCGAGACGTTTGCGCAACAGCTTTCGCAGTACCTGAGCGCGCGTGGCTGGAACTCCAGCGTCTATTGCCAGGCCGACGGCCTGCCGTCCGGGCTTGGCGTCACCGAAGACAGTTGGAAGGGCGTCAAGCGCATTCTGATCCCAAGCCGCAATGGCGGTTCGTTCGCTTCCATCCTGTATGACCTGCGCTGCGTGCTGGATGCCAGCCGGCGGCCGGGCAAGGTGTTGCTGCTTGGCTACAACACGGCGATCTTTGCGCTGTTGCTGTCGCTGCGCGGCCGCGAGGTCATCATCAACATGGACGGCTTGGAGTGGCAGCGGCCAAAGTGGTCGCGCCCGGCGCGGCTGTGGCTCTGGCTCAACGAGAAGCTCGCGGCCAAGCTGAGCACCACGATGGTGGCCGACCATCCCGAGATCAAGAATCACCTGTCGACCATCGCGCCGGTGTCCAAGGTGGTGATGATCCCCTATGGCGCGCCCGCGGTCACCTGCGCCTCGGAGGCGCCGCTGCGCAGCCTGGGCCTGACCGCGCAGCAGTTCTATGTCTGCATCTCGCGCATCGAGCCGGAAAACTCCCAGCTCGATTTGGTGCGCGCCTTCTCGGCGTCCTCGCGCGGGCAGACGTTGGTCATGCTCGGCAAGCTCGACCCGGCCAATGCCTACCACCGCGCGGTGCGCGAGGCGGCCGGTGAGCGGGTGAAGTTCGTCGGTGCGATCTACGACAAGCAAGTGCTGGCGAGCCTGCGCTACCATGCGGCGGCGTATTGCCACGGCCATACCGTCGGCGGCACCAACCCGTCGCTGGTGGAGGCGCTTGGCGCCGGCTGCGCCGTGATCGCCCACGACAACCGGTTCAACCGGTGGACTGCGGGCGGCGGCCAGTTCTTCTTCCGCGACGCGCAGGCCTGCCAGAGCATCTTCGATTTCGTCGGCGACCACCCGGACGCGCTGGAGCGGGCTCGCCAAGCGGCCCGCGCGCAACACCAGGCCAAGTTCGAGCTCGACAACGTGCTCGGCCGCTACGAGCGGCTGATCGGGTTTGAGATGCAGGCCTATTGCGAGGCGCCGTTCGGCCTCTCCGCCCATGCCGATGCCGCTTCTTGACCGGGCGATGCCTCCCGCGATGAAGATCGTCCTGGTGCTGCATTTCAAGCTCGACCGCGACGCGGGCGCGGCCGGCGTGCTGTTGACGCTGACCGACGAGTTCCGCCGCGCCGGTCACAGGGTCGAGACGGTCTCGCACGACGCGCTCGGCTGGTTGCCGCTGCTATTGCGCAACCTGGTGTTTCCGCTCTACGTCGCGACCAAGTTGTTGTGGTGGCATCGCGATGCCGACGTAGTCGAGGGCGGCACCGGCGATTGCTGGCTTTACTACCTGCTGCGCCGGCGCAATCGCAGCACGCTGCACGTCACCTTCAGCCAAGGGCTGTATCGCCCGTTGCACGATAGGCTGATGCGGCGGCGTGCCCGCAACGAGGCGCGGGTGTCGTGGCGCTACTGGCTGTTTCACGGTTCGCTCGAACTGTGGCAGGAAGCGCTGTCCATGCAGGTGGCCGACTTGGTCTACGTGTTGAATGCCGCGGAGCAGCAGTATGCGACGCGTTCGCTGCGCGTTCCGGCCGGGCGGGTGATCACGGTGCGCAACGGGCTCGCGGCGCATTTCCGACAGCGTGCCGAGCAGGGAAGCGTCGCTCAGACCGCGTCTGCGCGCAACGGGATTGTGCAGGTCGGCTCCTGGGAGGAGCGCAAGGGGATTGCCGCTTCGGTGGCGGCGACGACGCGGTTGCTGGGCGCCCGCCCAGGCCTGCGCATGGCCTTTCTTGGTACCACGGTGCCCGCGGAGGAGACCCTGGCGCACTACCCGGCGGCGCTGCGCAGCCGGGTGGCCGCGGTGCCCCGGTTCGCCAACGCGGCGTTGCCGGAGTTGCTGGCGGCCTACCAGATCTTCATCATGCCCTCCACGTATGAGGGCTTCGGCCTGGCGCCGCTCGAAGCGATGGCCTGCGGCCTGGTGCCGGTGGTGACCGACATTGCCGGGCCGGCGGAATACATCGTGGATGGCCGGAACGGCTTGGTGGTCCCGGTGGACGACCCGGCGGCGTTGGAAGCCGCCATCGTGCGCCTGGTCGATGACGACGCACTCTACGCGCGGCTGCAGGCGGGCGCGCTGGCGACCGCGAAAACCTTCGGCTGGGACGACGTCGCCCAAGCGCGGCTCGACGACTACACGAAGTTTGGGCGCGCCAAAAGGGGTGCCCAGCGCTCACGCTGGGCGGTCTCTGCCCAGGCGGGCACCTGAGCAATCCGACACGATTGCCGCGCCGGCCCGCAGGCCGGGCGCGGCGCGAAGGAGATGGATTGAATGTCTGAACTGGCCCCTTACGTCGGCCCGGTCTCGCGCCTTTCCGCGCCGGATTTCGGCTGGAACAACGGCAGCATGGGCGGCCCGGGGGCGGAGGGCGGCCGCGGGCTGACGGTGAAGGATATCCTGCGCACGCTGTGGCGGCGCAAGCTGCGCTGGGCGCTGATCTGCTTCGTCCTGCTGGTGCCGGCGGTCTATTACATCTTGAGCCTGCCGGCCTCCTACACCGCGGACGCCATGCTGGTGCTGCGCACGCGCGCGCCGATCACCGAGGAGCTGCAGACCACCACCAACCCGGTCACGCCCACGACCGAAGGCACGATGAACCTGATCCGCAGCGAGATGCAGATCCTCACCAGCCAAACGATTGCGGAGCGGGTGATTCTGGACTTGCATCTCAACCAGCCTGCTGCCGCTGCCGAGCCCAGCAAGCTGCACGAGTTCGCCAATCAAATCCGCCGCATGGTCGGGCTGGATGTCAACTCACCGGGCAACCCCGAAGAACTGCAACTGGAGCAGGCGGTGAAGAACTACCGCCAGCATTTCAGCGCGTTCAACGATGGCAAGTCGTTTGTGATCCTGGTGTCGTTTTCGGCCAAAGCCCCCTTGTTGGCGAAGCAGGTTTTGGCCGACCACCTGCGCTTCTATCTCGCCGACCAGGTTAAGGAGAAGGAAATTGCGCTCGACTCGGTGCATGAATGGCTCGAGACCGAGTTGGTGCGGCTGGCCGACAAGGTGCAGAGCTCCGACCAGCAATTGCTGCAGTTCCGCGGCTCCCATAACCTGTTGCGGACGGGCGGCGAGACGGTCGTCAGCCACGAGCTGAGCGGACTGGTGACGCAGCTTGACCAAGCCCGCAGCGACTTGGTGCAGAAACAGTCGCGGCTGCAGGACATTCGCAACGCCGGCAACGGCACGTCGGATTCGACCGTGCTGCAGTCGCCGCTAATCCAGAAGCAGCGGCAGGACGAAGAGCTGCTGTTGTCGAGATTTGCCGAGCTGAACAACAAATACAATGCCGACCACCCGGCGGTGCGCGCCACAGCCGCCGCGCTGGCCGCGACCAAGCAGAGCATTGCAGCCGAGACCGAGCGCCTGAGCCGGGCCGCGCTGAACGACGTGAACGTGGCTGCCGCCAATGTCGCGGTGCTGGAACGGCAAGTGTCGGGGCTGAGCAAGGACGCCAGCGTCTCCGAGTTGACCGACCTGTCGCAAGCGCAGCTGCAACGCGAGGCCAATGCCGACCGGCAGCTGTATGACGACCTGCTGCGACGCTCCAAGCAGATCGAAATTCAGCGCCAGGTGCAGCAGGAGCCGGATTCGCGGGTGGCTTCCGCCCCGTCGGTCTCGTTCAGCCCGTCCTCGCCCCACCGCGCCATGCTGATGGCGGCATCGACCGGGTTGTTCGCCGTGCTCAGCGCCTGCTTTACCGTGTTCCTGGAGCGGGGCCGCTTCCAGTCGCGCAGCCTGCTCGCCATCGAGGCGATCTGCCGCGTTCCCGGTCTCACCTCGGTGCCGAACGTGCGCTCGGTGCAGGGGCGCCGGGCGTTCTTGCGGCTGCCGGATCCGCGCTCAGTGTTCGCGCTGTCGCTGCAAACGCTGCGCAACTCGCTCAGCATCTACTCGAACGGCACCCAGCCCAAGGTGGTGGCGTTCACCTCCGCGTTGCCCGGCGAAGGCAAGACGCTGCTCTCGGCGTTCTACGCGCAGAGCCTGGCGTTCATCGGCTTCAAGGTGCTGCTGATCGACACGGACATGCGGCAGTCGCGGCTGCGGGCCATGCTGAAGGCCAGTGTCAGCCTGGGCCTGGAGGATCTGCTGGGCGGCAAGCCGGGGCTCACCTTGGCGCAATGCGTCCACAAGGTCGATCGCGGGCTGTTCGACGCGTTGATCTCGGCACGGTCGGTGGCCAATCCGCAAGCCTTGTTGAGCTCGCCGGCCTTCGCGACCTTGGTGGAGCAAGCGCGCGAGGCATACGACTTCGTCATCATCGACACCCCGCCGATTGCGGCGGTGGACGACGCCTTGCCGGTGGCCAAGCTGGCCGACGCGACCGCCATTGTAATCCGCTGGGGCAGCACGCCGCATGACGTGGTCCGCGCCGCGGTGCGCCGGCTGGACTTGGCGGGTGGCCGGGTCACCGGGGCGGTGCTGAACGCGGTCGATATGGGTGAATACCAGGCGAGTTCGCACGACCTGGAAGCCTATCGCCCGCTGCGCTCGTCCTACATCCGGCACGAGCGCTGAGCGCATGAATCGGCTGCTGTCGGTCAACTCCTACCACTATCGTCGTGGCGGGTCCGATATCGTCTATCTGGACCATGCGGCGCTGTTCGAGCGGCATGGCTGGTCGAACGTGTTCTTCTCCATGGCGCATCCGAACAACCAGCCTTACGCGCTGGACCGCCATTTTGCGGCGCGGGTGGATTACGAGGTGGCCAAGGGGGCGGTGGATCGCCTGGTGGATGCGTCGCGCATCATCTATTCGCGCGAGGCGCAGCGGCGATTGGCGGCATTGCTGGACGAGCACCCGGTCGATCTGGCGCACTTGCACATCATCCACCATCACCTGTCGCCCTCGGTGCTGGTGGAGCTGAGGCGGCGCGGCATCCCCGCGGTAATGACCGCGCACGACCTGAAGCTGGCCTGCCCGAGCTACAAGATGATGAACGCGGGCGGCGTATGCGAGCGGTGCAAGGGCGGCCGGGTGTGGAACGTGGTGCGCCATCGCTGCATCAAGGGGTCGCTACCGGCGAGCGGCTTGATCATGGTTGAATCGGCGCTGCACAAGCTGTTCGACGTGTATGCCAAGACGCTCTCGGCGGTGGTGGCGCCGAGCCGGTTCTATCGCGCCAAGCTGATCGAGTGGGGCTGGCGGCCCGAGCAGGTGCATTACGTGCCCAACTGCGTGGCGCTGCCGCCGGCGGCACCCGGCCGGTTTGGCGATCACGTGCTGTTCTTTGGCCGGCTGGCACCGGAGAAGGGCGTCGCCACCCTGATCGCGGCCGCGGCGAAATCCCGCGTGCCGGTGGTGATCGTCGGCAGCGGGCCGGAGGAGGCGGCGTTGCGCGCGCTTGCTGCCTCCTTGGCCGCGCCGGTGACGTTCCGCGGCTTTCTGTCCGGCGAGCCGTTATGGCAGGAGGTCGAGCGCTGCCGCGCGGTGGTGCTGCCGTCGGAATGGTATGAGAACGCCCCGGTGAGCGTGCTGGAGGCGTTCGCCCGCTACCGCCCTGTGGCGGGTGCTGCGATCGGCGGCATTCCGGAGTTGATCACACAAGGCGTCACCGGTTGGCACTTTCGCTCTGGCGACGTGGGCGCGCTGGCCGAAACGCTGTCGGCGATTGCCGATGCGCCGGAGCCGCAACTCGTGGCGATGGGGCAGGCCGCGCGTGCTTTCGTGGCCGAGACATTCAGCGAAGAGCGCTACTTCACCGCCATGTCCACGCTGTATCGCGGCCTGTTGTCGTCGCAAGGTCAGCGGGTGGGCACGGCTGCCGGCGACCGGTTGCAGGGGGCGGAGGCGGGGCTTGGATTCGCGAGCGGGCAGCTATGATCGAGCCAAAGCGACTCCGGGTCGCCCTTGCCTGTTTCCCGGTCAATCCCGGCTTTATCGACTACATCGTCGGCCTGGCGCAGGTGCTGCGGCAGCACGCCGAGGTGGATGTGCTGACCAGCACCACCGCTTCGGCGCCGCACCAGCAGGCGTTGGGGCCGGCCACGTATTGCTTCCGCCGCTCGCGCCATCTGCCGGTGGATATTTGGCGCTATGCCTGGCATGTGCTGGCCACTCGTCCCGACGTGTTGCTGATGCAGGCTTGGGTAAAGTGGCCGCTGCTGGAACTGCCGTTGATCTGGCTGTTCCGCCTGGCCGGGATTCGCTGCGTGTGCACTGTGCACGACGTGTTGCCGCATGAGCCACGCCGGTGGGACCCGTGGATCCTGCGCCGCTACTATGGCGCGTTCAATGGGTTGGTGGCGCATTCCCGCCTCGCGCGCGAGCAGCTTGCCCGCCTTGGTGTGCGCTGTCCGGTCGCGGTCATCCCGTGTGCGCTGTTGGACCAGTTCAACCAGCAGCCGCTCAGCCGCGCCGACGCACGCTCGCGCGTGCCGGGCCTCGAAGGCGACGAAACCAGCTTCGTGGCGCTGTTCTTCGGCCATGTCACCCGGCGCAAAGGGGCGCTGGCTTTCGCGGAGGCAGCGCGTTACTTGCCGGCGGGCGCGCGCATCAAACTGGTGATGGCCGGCAAGCCGGACCTGTCTGGCGCAGAGATGCAGCAGTTGCGCGCCTCCTGCGCGGGAGGGAGCGTGATGTTGTTCGAGGGGCATGTGCCGTTCGAACAGGTGCAACCACTGTTCGCGGCGGCCGACTGCGTGGTGATCCCTTACCTGGAAGGAACCACGAGCGCGGTGATGAAAGTGGCGCTCGCGTTCGAGAAGCCGATCGTCGCCACCCCGATCGGCGATGTGCCGGAAACGCTGGACTCGGCCAGCGCCGTGCTGATTCCGGTGACGGATCTCGCGTTGGGCATTGCCGCTGGGATTGTCGAGGCCCGGCGGCGAGCGTGGGATCTGGCGGCGGAGATGCGCAAGTGTAAGGCCGGGCTGTCCTGGCAACAGATCGGTGCAAGCTATGCCGGCTGCCTCCATGCTGCTTTGCAGCAAGATAATGGCAGCGCAACTCGCGATCCTATCAAAGGGAGGGTTGCTTCACCTTAGGGTTGTGCTAATCGAAGGGCGGCATCGATGGAAAGGGGCTGCGTTTGTCTAAGCTATTCATGACATTCTCAATTTTCATCCGCATGCTGGTTGGGCTAGGCGTTTTTGCCCTCATTGCACGCGGGCTTGGCCCCCGCGAGTTCGGCTTCGTCTCGCTTGTATTCAGCTACGCCTCGCTTGGGTCGCTGCTGACAGATTTCGGTCTGGCCATGAAAACGTTGCGCGACATTGCGCACTATCCGGACGATGGTAGAGCCATCCTCGCCTCCACGCTGAAACTCAAGTCGGCTTTGTCGGTGTGCGTGACTGCAGTCGGTGTGCTGGTGGTGGCGTGCTTGCCGATCGACGCAGATGCCAAGCTCGCCAGCTGCCTGCTCACCGCCGGCGTGATGGTGGCCTCGTTCGGCGACCTGGCTCTGGTCGCGTTCCGCTCCACCCGGCGCTTCGGGCACGAAAGCTGGATCGTGAGCTGGACGTCGCTGGTGTACGGCCTGGTTGTGGCGCTCGTGGTGCATGCTGGCGGTGGTATCTTGCCGATTGCGATCGCCTTCTTGCTATGCCGGGTCGGCTATGCCGCGGTGGCGCTGCGAGCGGCGATGCGCCTGTTCCCCGCGCCCCGCCACGATCTACCATCGCCGAGTCTGTGGCAAACTGTAAAGTCGTCTTGGTCGTGGGCCCTGCTCAGCAACTTGAGCTACATTAACGGCCAGATCGATTCCGTATTCATCGCGCCGCTGCTCGGCTTGCATGACACCGGCATTTACCAGGCGGGCGCCAAGTTCGCTGGCAGCGCGATCACCTTCGCCTCCGTGGTCACCAACACGCAGGTGCCGCCGATTGCCGCTGCTGCGGCCAGTGGGCGCTCTACCCGACGGCTCGAATTGCAGTCCTGGGCGCAGATGATTTTCGTTGGCGGCGGATTCGGCCTGTTCCTCACCTTCGGCGGCCCGTTCATCACGCAATACCTCATCGGCAAGCAATACGCGGAGGTGAACAGCCTTTGGTTCGGGCTGGGTGTCCTCACCTTCTGCCGCTTCCTGAGCTCGTCCGTGCTGGTTTCGCTGGTGGCGCTGAACCGCTCCAAGCTCAACTTGCTTGGCGAAGCCGCAACCACGGTCGTGAGCGTGCCGTTGATGCTGCTGTTGCTGCCGCGCTACGGCTTGGCCGCGGTGCCTTGGATTATGTCGGCGGGCGCGCTGGCGACGGCCACGGTGCTGCTGGCCGGCCGTGTCGGGCCGCGCGCCCGCTGTGTTCTTGCTCCGGCGTTCAGCAAGATTTAGCGACCTCTCCGCAGATGGCACGCAACCCAGTGCCCGGTCTCCGCCTCCTCCAGCGCCGGCACGTCACGACGGCATTGCTCCTGCGCGATCGGGCAGCGGGTATGGAAATGGCAGCCCGGCGGCGGACGGATCGGGTTCGGCACGTCGCCCTGCAACACGATGCGCCGGCGTTTCACCGCCGGGTCGGGGATCGGCACCGCCGAGAGCAACGCCTCGGTGTAGGGGTGCCGCGGGTTGTCGTAGAGTGCCCGCGCACTGGCCACCTCCACCACGCGGCCAAGATACATCACCGCCACCCGATTGCTGATATGCTCCACCACCGAGAGATCGTGGGCGATGAATAGGTAGGCCAGGCCTAAGCGCTCCTGCAGGTCCTCCAGCAGGTTGATCACCTGCGCCTGCACCGACACGTCCAGCGCGGACACCGGTTCGTCGCACACGATCAGCTTGGGTTGCACCGCCAGCGCGCGGGCGATGCCGATGCGCTGGCGCTGGCCGCCGGAGAACTCGTGTGCAAAGCGGGGCAGGTGCTCGGCGCCTAGCCCGACCAGCTCCAGCAGCCGCACCACCTGGTCCTCCAGGTCCTGCCGGTTCTTCGCCAAACGATGGATGATCAGCGCCTCGCCCACGATGGCGCGCACGGTGTGGCGCGGGTTGAGCGAGGCAAACGGGTCCTGGAAGATGATCTGCATCTCCCGCCGCAATTCGCGCAGTTCCTTCCCCGCCAGCCCGGTCACGTCGCGGCCCTCGAACCGGATGGTTCCTTCGCTCGGCTGCATCAGCCGCATGATGCAGCGCCCGGTGGTGGACTTGCCGCAGCCGGATTCGCCCACCAGGCCGAGCGTCTCGCCGGGCGCGATGTCCAGGCTCACGTCGTCCACCGCGTGCACGCGCTCTATCTCGCGCGCCAGCACGCCGCCTTTGAGCGGGAAGTATTTCTTCAGGCCACGGACCGAGAGCAGCGGCTCAGGCACGGATGCAGGCCGCGAGATGAGCGGGGCCGACCGGGCGCAAGGCGGGCTCGGCAGCGCGGCACTCCGGGATCACGGCCGGGCAACGTGGGGAGAAGCGGCAGCCCGGCGGCAGCGCGCGCAACGAGGGCACGGTGCCGCGGATTTGCTCCAGCCGGGTGCGGCCTTGCACGGCTGCATCCACCCGGGGGATGGAGCGGATCAGGCCCTGCGTATACGGGTGGCGCGGGTGAGCGAACAGTTCGGCGACCGGCGCTTCCTCCACCACCACGCCGGCATACATCACCGCCACGCGGCCGGCATTCTCCGCCACCACCCCCATCGCGTGGGTGATGAGCATGATGGCCATGCCGAGGCGGCCCTTCATGTCCGCAAGCAGATCGAGGATTTGCGCCTGGATGGTGACGTCGAGCGCGGTGGTGGGCTCGTCGGCAATCAGCAATTGCGGCTTGCAGGCCAGCGCCATGGCGATCATCACCCGCTGGCGCATGCCGCCGGAGAACTGGTGCGGGTAGTCGCCCGCGCGGCGGACCGGGTCGGGGATTTGCACCAGGCGCAGCATCTCGACGGCTTCGGCGAAGGCGGCCTTGCGGGAGAGTTTTTCGTGGGTGCGGAGCGACTCGGCGATTTGCTCGCCCACCGTGTAGACTGGGTTGAGCGAGGTCATCGGCTCCTGGAACACCATGGCGATCTCGCGGGCGCGGATCTGGTCCATCGCGGCCGGCCCGAGCGGGATGAGGTCCCGCCCGCGCCACAGGATTTGCCCGGCGACGAAGCGGCCCGGCGGGCGGTCGATCAGTTGCAGCACGCTGCGCGCCGTCACCGTCTTGCCGCAGCCGGACTCGCCCACGACGGCCAGCGTCTCGCCGGCCGACACCGACAGGCTCACCCCGTCGACCGCGCGAACCGCGTCCGCTCCCGGGCCGAACCAGGTTTTCAGGCCGCGGATTTCCAGCAAGGGCTTATTCAATTCAAGCTCTGGCATCAGACCACCCGCCGGGCATCCAGCGCGTCGCGCAGGCCGTCGCCGATGAAGTTGATTGAGAGCACGGCGAGGAAGATCGCCGCCCCCGGGAACAACGCCCAATGCGGCGCGATGTCGAGATAGTCCTTGGCGTCGAACAGGGTGCGGCCCCAGGTGGGGATGTCGGGCGGGAAGCCGAGGCCGAGGAAGGAGAGGGTGCTTTCGGCGATGATGGCATTGGCCACCTCCACCGTGCCAGCCACAATCACCGGGCCGAGCGCATTGGGCAGAATGTGGTGCACCACCAGGCGCATGCGGGAGGCGCCGAGCGCCTCGGCGGCCTCGACGAATTCCTTTTCCCGCAAGGAGAAGAACTGCCCGCGCACCAGCCGCGCTACCGGCATCCAGCGCAAGCCGCCGATCACCAGCACGATCAGCAGGAACAAGCCGCCTTCCAAGCCCAGCGCTGCGGCCAGCGCGTTGCGGAACAGGTAGATCACCAGCAGCAACAGCGGCAGTTGCGGCAGCGAGAGGAACAGGTCGGTGAGCCACATCAGTGCCGCGTCGAGCTGTCGTCCTGCCATGCCGGAGACGGCGCCCACCACCAAGCCCACCAGCACCGCGACCGCCATCGCCGTCAGGCCCACCGCCAGGGAAATGCGCCCGCCATGGATCAGGCGGGAGAGCAGGTCCTGCCCGAGATCGTCGGTGCCGAAGGGGTGCGCCCAGGACGGGCCGGCCAGTTGGGCGCCGAAGTCGATGTCGTCGACCGGCACGCGCCAGAGCAGGGGGCCGAGCAGCACACCCAACACCAGCAATACCAGCACCACCAGGCTTGCCACCGCCAGCCGGTGCCGACGGAAGCGGCGCCATGCTTCCCGGCCGGGCGACACGGCGGCGCGGCGCCGGCTCGGTTCGGCCAGCTCCGGCAGCAGCGCCGGGTCAGCGGAAAGCGATGCGGGGGTCGAGAGCGCCATACAGCAGGTCTGCCAGCAGGTTGAATAGGATGACGAGGGCAGCGAACACGAAGGTGACGCCCATCACCACGGGGGTGTCGTTGGTGAGGATGCTGTCGATTAGCAGCGAGCCGATGCCGGGGATGCGGAAGATCTGCTCGGTGACGATGGCGCCGCCGAACACGACCGGCATCTGCAGCGCCAGCAAGGTCACCACGGGGATCAGCGCGTTGCGCACTACGTGGCGCAGGATCACCCGGCGTTCGCCGATGCCCTTGGACCGCGCCGTGGTGACGTAGTCGAGCTTGATCACGTCCAGCACCGCGGAGCGGACGAAGCGCACCAGCGAGGCGCCTTGGAACAGGCCGAGCACCGCGATCGGCATGATGGATTGCCGGAACTCCTCCCACCACCACCCAAGCCCGCTGGCCTGCAGGTCGGAGCGGTAGACGAAGGGCAGCCAGCCGAGTTGGATGCTGAACAGCAGGATGAGCAGCAGCCCGGTGAAGAAGGTGGGCAAGGAGAAGCCGATGAAGGCGGCGGTGCTGGCGACCTGGTCGAACAGCGAATAGGGCTTGGCGGCGGCGAGAACGCCGACTGGGATGGCCACGGCCACGGCGAGCACCTGCGATAGGCCGATCACCGCGATGGTCACCGGCAGGCGCTGCAGGATGAGGTGGGTGACGTCAATGCGGCTGCCGAATGAGTAGCCCCAGTCGCCCTGCAGCATAGCGAGCAGCCAATGGAGATAGCGCGACCACACCGGGTCATCCAGCCCGAACTTGGCCCGCAGCGCCGCCTGCACCTCGGGCGGCACGTTGGGGTTGGTGACGAGCTGGCCGAACGGGTCGCCGGGAGCCAGAGCGAGCACGGTGTAGAGCACGACGCTGATGCCGAGCAGGCTGGGGATGGTGAGCAGCAGACGGCGCAGCAGGTGGGCGCGGGACATAGGCGGCGCCTAAACGGCGGTGTCCATGTACCAGTTCGCGAGGTCCTGAATCTGGCTGTCGAACCCGCTGAGTTCGCCTTGCAGCCGCTTGTTCATCGCCGCCACAGAGGGGCGTTCTACGACGGGAACGACCACGACGTCGTGGATGACGAGGTCGTTCATTTGGATGATGAGCGCAGCCCGCTTGATCGGGTCGAGTTCGGTCGCGGCCCGGTGAAACAGGGCGTCGTATTCAGGGTTGCGCCAACGCGTGACGTTGCGGCCCTGCCACTTGTTGGATTTCTGTGCCACTTCCGTGGACAGGAAGAGCTGCATCCAAAGCTGCGGGTCTGGCAAGGTCGGGCCAGTGGTGTACATCTGCAGGTCGGCATAGAAATGCGGGTAGGTGTCAGGGTTGCCGGCGTCTGATGAGAAGAACACCGACGAGATCACCGACTTTAGCTCGACATCGATGCCGGCTTTCTTGAATGCCTGCTTGACAATCTGCTGCGTCTTTTGCCGCGGGCCGTTGGTGGAGGTTTGGAACAGGTATTTCAACACCTTGCCGTCCTTGGCCCGGATCCCGTCGGCGCCGGGCTTCCATCCGGCCGCCTCCAGCACGGCGATGGCCTTGTCCACATTGAATTCGTGCGAGGTGTTGGGGGATTTGAACTGAGGCGGGTTGTAGGCGAGGTTATTTGCGACTGGGCCGGTACGACCGTAGATGTACTTATTGACGGAGTCGCGATCGATCAGCAGCAAGATCGCCTGGCGCACCGCCGGGTCGGACAGGGTTGGATGCTGGGTCTTGATGCTGGAGCGCTCGCCATCGACCTCCACATTGGGGTCGGTGTTGTTAAGCTGGATCATCTCGATCTGGCCCGTGGGGGTGATGCGTATGCTGCCCTTGCCGGCGGTCTCCAGCCGGGAGAGCACCTCGTCCTCCACCTGGAGGTTCCAGGCCATGTCGTATTCGCCGGTCTGTAGCACAGCCCGCGCCGCCGAGGTCGCGTCGCCGCCGCCCTTCATCTCCACGGCATCGAAATAGGGCCGGTTCGGCAGGTGGTAGTTCGGGTTGCGGTCACCCGACACCAGGTCACCGGGGCGGAATTCGCGAAACAGGTAGGGGCCGGTGCCGACTGGCTTGAGGTTGGTGGGGGCGTCGCGGGACTTGTCGCCGCTATAGGCTTCGAACAAGTGCTTCGGGATGATCATGCCGTTGACGCCGCAGAACGCGTCGGCCCAGAACACCATCGGCGTCTCGGCGAAGACCCGCACGGTGTGATCGTCGATCTTTTCGGCGGTGACGGTGTTGTAGCTGCCGATGGTGACGGCGGCGGTGGCCGGATTGCGGGCATATTGCCAGTTGAACACCACGTCATCCGCGGTGAACGGCTGCCCGTCGTGCCAAGTGACGCCCTGCTTGAGCTTCCATGTGACGGATTTACCGTCCTCGGCCAGGCCGCCATTCTCCAGGCTGGGCAATTCGGCGGCGAGCACCGGGCGAAGTTAGGCCTTCGAGTCCCAGGCCGCGAGAGGTTCGTAGAACAGCCGGGAGCCGTCCTGGTCCTTGGTGCCGACGGCGAAATGGGGGTTTAGCAGGGTGGGGCCTTGCCACCACAGCAGCTTGAGCGTGCCGCCGCCGCCGGCCTTCGTCGGCTTGTAAGTCGGCGCGGTCTGTGCGTGGGCTACCCCGCCGAGGGCGAGCAGTTGCGTGGCCATCGGGGCGGTGAGGCCCGCAGCCAGCATGCGCGCCACGAAAGCGCGGCGCGACACCTGGCCGTCGCGGACGGCGGTGATCAGCGAGCGGAGTGTGCCTGCGTCCATTTGGGCCTCCCTAGGCAAAGCATGTCAGTGGTGCATTTTCTGCAATGCCGTGCAACTCCCGTACCGCGCCCTGTCCGCCGGCTTTACCGCGCCGGCTGCCGGACTTATCACCGTGACTGCCGCGCTCTCATGATGTGACAGGACCCCCATGGCGACCTCACCCATCCGGATTTTCACGGCCCAGCGCATCCTGACGATGAACCCGTCCCAGCCGGAGGCGACCCATGTGGCCGTGCGCGACGGCCGCATTCTGGCCGTGGGCGGCCCGGAGGAGATGGCCGACCTTGGCTTGGTCGAAACCGATGGCCGGTTCGCCGGTTGCGTCATCCTACCGGGCTTCGTCGAAGGCCACAGCCACCTGCACGAGGGCGCCGCCTGGCGCGACCCCTATCTCGGCTACTTCGACCGCCGCGCGCCCGACGGCCGCATCGTGCCCGGCCTCAAGAGCATCGAGGCAGTGGTGGACCGGCTACAGCAACTCGCCGCCGAGGACGCCGGGCCGCTCACTGCCTGGGGCTTCGACCCGATCTACTTCCGCGCCCGCCGCATGGTCCGGGCCGACCTCGATGCGGTGTCGGACACGCGCCCGGTGGTGATCACCCACGCCTCCGGCCACATCATGAACGTCAATTCCGTGGCACTTCGTCTGGCCGGGCTGTCAGACGACACCGACTTCGATGGGCTGGTGCGCGACCAGGCCGGCGCGCTCACCGGTGAGTTGCTCGGGCCCGATCTGATGGGCCGGGTCCGGAGAACCGTGATCCCGGACATGTTCTCCCGCCGCCTCGACGCCGACGCGCTTGCCCGCTTCGGGCAGGTGGCCCAGCTCGCCGGCGTCACCACCGCGACCGACCTGGTGAGCGACATGTCGGACGAGACGGTCGCCACCTACCGGGCGGCCTGCGCGTCGCCGGAGTTTCCGCTGCGGATTGCGCCGGCGATGGCGGCGCGCGTGTTCGGCTTGGAGGAGGGGGTGGCCCGCTGGCGCGCGCTGCGCGGGCAGAGCACGGACTCGTTGCGGTTCGGCATGGTCAAGCTGGTGGTGGACGGGTCCATCCAGGGCTTCACCGCCCGGCTGCGCTGGCCCGGCTACCACAACGGCGCGCCCAACGGGCTATGGTATGTGGCGCCCAGTGAACTTGGCACCATTATCGACGCCTATCACCGCGCCGGCGCCCAGTTGCACATCCACACCAATGGCGACGAGGCCAGCGAGGCGGCAGTGGAGATGCTCGAGCGCGCGCTGGCTGCGCATCCTCGCCCCGACCACCGGCACACATTGCAGCATTGCCAAATGCCCGACCCGGCGCTGTTCCGCCGCATCAAGGCGCTCGGGCTGTGCTGCAACCTGTTCGCCAACCACATCTTCTACTGGGGCGACGAGCATGTCGCGCAAACCATGGGCCTGGCGCGGGCGATGCGGATGGACGCGTGCGGCACGGCGCTTCGCCTCGGCATCCCGTTCGCCATCCACTCCGACGCGCCGGTGACGCCGCTGGCGCCGCTATTCACCGCCTGGTGCGCGGTGATGCGGCAGACGGCGTCCGGCCGGGTGCTGGGCGCTGGCGAGCGGATCCCGGTGGCGGACGCGTTGCGCGCCATCACTTTGGGTGCGGCCTATACGCTGAAGCTGGATCACCTTGTGGGCAGCATCGAGGTGGGTAAGTTCGCCGATTTCGCCGTGCTCGAAGCGGACCCGCTGGCAACCGAGCCGGGCCAGTTGAAGGACGTCCGGGTGCTCGCCACCGTGCGCGGCGGCCAGGTGTTCGAGGCGCCGGGTTGAGCATTCCCGTCACCATTTTGGGCGGCTTCCTGGGGGCCGGCAAAACCACCGCGCTCAATCATTTGCTGCGCCATGCGGAGGGGCGCCTTGGCGTGCTGGTCAACGATTTCGGCGCCATCAATGTGGATGCGGCGCTGATCGAGGCGCAAGAGGGCGACCTGGTCGCGCTCAGCAATGGCTGCATCTGCTGCGCGGTCGGCCCCGATCTCGGCCAAAGCCTGGGGCGCCTGCTGGAGCGCCGGCCCGCCCGCATTGTGGTAGAGGCGAGCGGCGTTTCCGATCCGTGGCGGGTGGCGCAGCTGGCCAAGCTCGAAGCGGGCGTCGCGCTGGAGGCGGTGGCGGTGCTGGTGGATGCGATCAACTTCCCCGAGCAGCTCGCCGACCCTTGGCTCGCCGATACGTTGGCGCGGCAGCTGGCCAGGGCAGACCTCATAGGATTATCCAAATGCGATCTCGCCAGCCCGGCGCAACGTTCGGCCACGACCGATGCAGTGCGCCGGCTGCGGCCCGATGCCCGGGTTCTAACCTTGATGCAAGGCGTGCTGCCGGAGTTCCTGCTTAGCTCTGGCCTGTTGCGCGATCCGGGCCGCACCGAACGGCTGGCCGCCGAAATGGCGCCCGGCTTTCGGGCGTGGCATTGCCGGCCGCTGGCGCCGTTTGATCGGGACCGGCTGGGCGCGGTGCTGGATGGCTTGCCCAGCTCGGTGTTGCGCGCCAAGGGGTTCTGCCGTCTCGGCCCCGCTGGGGAACCGCATTTGCTGCAACTGGTCGGCCGCCGCTGGTCCCTCACGCCCTGGCCCGGCGGCGACGCGGACGGGCTGGTAGTGATCGGAACCGAGGAGTTGCCCGCTGCCGAGATGCTGCAGCGGGCATTCAGCGGCGCACGCCTGCACCAAGCATGCTGAACGGCTTCGTGTGGGAGCAACCGTCGGCCAACGGGGCTGCGCCTCAACCAATTAGCACCATGCCCCCGGGCGGCTCTCAGAACGTGCGGCGATCGCTTGGCGACGGACGGTCTCCGGACAGCGGGCGTGCGAAACCCAAGTTCTCGCGCAGCGTCGTGCCAGCGTAGTCCCGGCGGTGCAGGCCGCGGCGCTGCAGCTCCGGAACGACGAGCCTGACGAAGTCCTCGTAGCTGCCGGGGGTATAGCCGGCCGCGATGACGAAGCCGTCGCAGGCGCTCTCAAACCAGCTCTCAAGCTGGTCGACAACCTGCTTTGGCGAGCCGGTAAAGACCGGGGCCTCGCGCAGCGTGCCGCGTCCGGATACCTCGACGAAATCGCGCACCGACGGGTTCTTCTTGCCGCTCTTCTCGATCACCCGGTCCCGGTAGCCCTGCCAAGAGATGTTTGCCAGTTCCTCGTCGGAAAACGGCGCATCGTAGTCGCGTGCGGCGAAGTCGACGTTCAGAACCTCGCAGAGCAGGGTCAGCCCGTCGATCGGCTTGGCCAAGCTTTCAATGTAGGCGCGCTTCTCCGCCGCTTGGTCCGCCGACTCGGCGACAACGACGCCAATTGCGGGCGCGACCTTGATGCTGCCGGGGTCCCGTCCGGCCGCCTCGGCTGCCGCGCGCAAGCGGGCGTACTGCTTCTTGCCAGCCTCCAAGCTGCCATACCCTGCGAAAACGAGCTCCGCCCAGCGGCCTGCGAACGCCTGTCCGCGCCCGCTCGATCCCGCCTGCAGCAAAACGGGGTGCCCCTGAGGCGAGCGCGGCACCGTCAGCGGGCCACGCGAGTTGAAGAACTTGCCGTGGTAGTCGAGGCGATGCACCTTGTCGGGATCGGCAAACCGGCCGGAGTCTTTGTCGATCACCAGCGCGCCGTCTTCCCAGCTATCCCACAGCCCCATGACGACTTCCATGAACTCGTCGGCACGGTCGTAACGGAGGTCGTGCTCCAAGTGCTCGCCACGGCCGAAGTTCTCAGCCTCCGAGTCGTTGAGCGAGGTGACGATGTTCCAGGCGACCCGGCCCCGCGTCATCAAGTCGAGCGTCGCGAACAGGCGCGCAACGTGATACGGCTCGTAGTAGGTGGTCGAATACGTGACACCTAAGCCGAGATGCGAGGTCACGGCCGCCATGGTCATCAGCACCGTCGCCGGGTCGAGCTTGACGGCACGGATGCCGTTCTCGACGGTTGCGCGATGGTTCGCGCCGTAGATATCGGGCATGGCGAGCCGGTCGTCGAAAAACGCGAGGTCGAACTTGCCGTCCTCCAAGGTGCGCGCGATCCGCTGGTAATATTCCGGCGTCATAAAATCGGGAACGGAGGCGGTGTGTCGCCAGGAGCCCGCGTAATTCGAGCAGTTTTGCGCTTGCATGAACGCGACCAAAGCCATCTGACGGTCGGGTCTAGCCATAGTGGTAGGCTCCTCTAATTTAATCGTTTGGCAAATCCGGCTCGGCCCGGCTGCGTCGTCAACCGGGATCGAGGCCGCTGATCGCGAGCGACGTTCTTGCGAAGGCCCTCCGCCTCGACCAGAACAGGGCTGCCGCGACAACGAAGCCGAATGTGGCGACCGTGCACAGCGCAACCGCGAGACCACCGGACGCGCCGGTGCTGAACTTGGCGATGAGCGCCACCGCAGGCGCGCCCAGGGCGCCGCCGATCAGGCCAACGGTCATCTGATAGAGGCCGACGGCGCGCCCGCGCCGCTGGGCGATGGAAATCTGGCACACGGCCGCAGGCCCCATGGCGATGCAGGCGGCTGAGGCGCCCATCGCCAGCGAGGTTGCGGCCACGAAGACGCGGGCGTCCTGCACCAGGCCGATGGCGAGCACCAGCGGCACCGCGGCCAGCGTGCAGCAACCCATGACGAGGTATTTGGCATCGCGGCGTCCCTGCGCCGCCAGCCGGTCGGCGATGGAACTGGCGAGCCAGATCGCCAGTGTGGTGGTGAGCACGAAGCCGATCCCAAGCGCGATGCCGGCCTGCCCGGCCGACCAATGATAAGCCCGGATCAGGTGGGTGGGAGTCCACGACGACAGGCTGTAGCCGACGATTGCCATCATACCAATGGCAATGAACAAGCAGCTATACTCGACCGCCGTCGTCAGCTGCGGCTGCGGCGCGCCACCACGCGGCGTGCGCGGCGCGGCCGTGAGCGCGGGCGGCGACGCCCGCGCGGGTTCCGGCAGCAGCGCCAAGGCGATTGCGACCAAGAAGCCGGGAGCGCCCACCGACATCAGCACGAACTGCCACGTCACGATGCCGCCGTAGCCATTCGGGCCGATCAGATGGCCGATCAGGCTGATGAGCAGGCCGCCGAACAGGAAGGCCAATCCGGAGCCCCAATAGATCGCCATGCCGAGGACGCCCATCATGCGTGTGCGTACAGCGGGGCGAAAGCTGTCAATCACCAGTGAGCTCGCGCTTGGCAGCAAGGCCGCCTCTCCCGAGGCGACGAAAATGCGGGCGACGAAAAGATGCCAGAACTCGTGCGACAGGCCGCTCAGCACGGTGGCCAAGCTCCAGACCGCGACGCCCACTGCGGCCACAAGCAGGCGGCGACCGCGATCGGCGGCCCAGCCGAGCGGAAGCCCCATGACAGCATAGAACAGCGCGAAAGTCGGTCCTAGCAGCAGGCTCATCTGCAGGTCGTTCACCTTCATGTCGTGCTGGATGGGTGCGACGAGCAGGCCGAGGATTGCGCGATCGATGTAGGCGAACGTGGTCGCGACGAACAGCACCGCGAGGATGCCAACCGCCTGATTGACCGGGGGATAGCTGCCGTCCGCGAACGTCTTCGGGGAGACGACCCGGTCGCGCCGGTCCACAACGGCGCTCATACGGAGCGCGGCCAGGCGAGGCAGCTTAGCGCGGCCTCTCGCATGGCGATGACGCGCGATTGCCGGCGCATGCGAACACTCGGCCTTGCTTGTTGCAAGCGCAATGCAACTGTCCCCCCGGTCGGCTTAGTTCTGGGTCGGCTTAGTTCTGGGTCGGCTTTTCCGACCCTTCGTGATCTCTTAGCCGCAACTTGAAGCGTCAGGAAAGCACGTTGCTATCAAGTTCGGTTCTCAGAGGCTATTCGGATATAGGCGCAAACTATAAAGACCAGCCGCCCTCCCAGAAGGCCTCTGGCAGCTTTGCCAAAAAGCTCACCTCGTCGCCGAAAGGGATTACCAGGCGTCATAAATCGATAGTAGCAAGTGATTTTGTCGGCCTGCAGCGGCGCGCTAAACGTCGGCATCAGCAAGAGCAAGCTGCTGAGGAAACTGAACAAGCGCCATGAGCACTGTGACAACCGCTGCTTTCCCGGATCATCCGGCCGTGCCGTCCGAGCTTCAGCGCGAGCCTGCCATCTCAGTCGCGCTGGCTGAATTCGCCGTAAGCCTCGATCTTGGCCAAGTGCCCGGCGAGCTGGTTCGTAAGGCCAAGCTGCATATGCTGGACGGGCTCGGCATCGCGCTCGCCTCCTCCGGTTTCGAGTTCGCCGGTCCGATCGTCGAAGGCGCCTGCCGCCTCGGCAGCGGCACGCAAGCGCACGCTCTGGCAAGCGGCACCCCATTGCCGGCTGCCGGCGCCGCGCTGGTCAACGGCACGCTTATTCACGGTCTGGACTTCGACGACACGCATATTGGCGCCATCTATCACGCGACGGCGCCGGCCTTGGCGTCCTCGCTGGCAGCGGGCGAGGCCGCTGGCGCTGATGGCCGCGAGTTCCTCACCAGTTTCATCGCCGCGCTGGAGATTGGCTGCCGGCTTGGCAAGGCTGCCAACGGCAAGTTCCATGAAAACGGCTTCCACGCCACGGCACTTTGCGGCACCTTCGCCGCCGCATTTGCCTCCGGGCGCCTGCTTGGCGGCAACGCAGCGATGCTCGCCTCCGCATCCGGCCTGTGCGGCGGCATGGCCGCCGGTGTGCTGGAGCTGGAAGGGTCGTGGCTGAAGCGCATGCATCCTGGCTGGTCGGCGCATAGCGGCATTGCAGCCGCGAACCTGGCCATCAGCGGCTTCAAGGGGCCGCTGACGATGTTTGACGGGCCGCGCGGGTTCTACCAGACGCATATCGGCTCGATCCCGGCCGGTCCGGCCGCGCCACACTATCGGCTCGGCGAGGATTGGCTGATCGCGGGGATTGCGCTGAAACCGTACCCTTGCTGTCATTTCATCCATAGCTTTGTCGATTGCGCGCTGGCCCTGCGCCCGCAAGTGGCGCTCGATCAGATCGAGCGGATCGAATGTCCTCTGTCCAAGCGCATCCATCCGCTCGTGTCAGGCCCGGCCCGGCCAACGGAGCCCTATGCGGCGATGTTCAGCGTGCCCTACGTGGTGGGGCTGGCGCTCACGACTGGTAAAGCCGACCTAGCCTCGTTCTTCGACAAAGGCACTGACGACCCGCAGGTGCTGGCCCTGTCCGAGCGCACCACCTGCGTGGACGACCCGGCCAGCGACTTCCCCATCCACTTTCCCGGCGAGGTCCGCATCACCCTCAAGAGTGGGGAAGTGGTCTCGCACCGCGTGGCAACGAGCTATGGCACGCCCGATCGTCCGCTCATGCTGGCGGATATCGAAGCCAAGTTCATGGCCAACGCGACGCGGGTGATGCAGCCGGATCGCGCCGAAGCGTTGATGCGAATGGTGGCGAGTGTTGAGCAAGTCACACATGTCTCCGAGCTGATGCGTGCTTGTCTCGTTTGAAGGTCATTGGGCGAACTAAGCGCGTGACGACGCAAGACCTATTAGAGTTCGGCGCTGGGTGACTTTAGAACCCCCAATTACAAGAACATAACCAAGTTCAAAGTGCTGGAAAGGAAACGGCGGTGAAGTTCGCCAGGTTTGTTGCAGGCTTAGGGCTGGCCTTAGTGGTAGCCCACCAAGCGCGTGCCGTAGAAGGTGCGGTTTATGGCGGCCCTATCGGCGGCACCGACCTCAGAGTCGCTCTGCTTCCGCCAATACCTGGTCTTTTCGTCGGCATCGCGGACGTGCCGGCTGCAATTAATCAATACAACGGCGATAACGGCGGCAAGAGCAGAGCCATCCGAAATGTCAACTTCGTGTCCAACACCACGGCCGTGGGCTTTGCTTACGTCTATCCGTTCAAGCTGATGTCCGGCACGTTTGCAACGACTGCGCAATTCGCCTATCTCGACTACTCCCGGTTCTCGGCCAATGAAGCTATCAATCAAAGGAGTTCCGGCTGGGGAGATCTGTATAGCGACCTTCTCAAGTACAGCGTGCATGTTGGAGAAGTAGCGGCCCCTGCGCCGGGCCGGCGGCCGCTACCATACGGGTTGACCGTGGAGGCGGCTTACTCGATGACGTTTCCGATTGGGTCGTACCAGCCGGAAAACGCGGTGACGCCGGGGCACAACGTTTACTTCTTCAGCCCCAATGTCGCGGCGACCTACTTAACCAAGCCGAACTTCCTCGGCGATGGCGTCGAGTTGGATGGGCACTTCTACTACAATCACTCGCTCGAGAACCCGTACGATCATTATCGCAACGGCGACGTGTTGGACTTGGATTTCGCGGTCGCGGAACGTTGGGGCAGATGGTCGTTCGGCGCGTCGGGCTTCGCTGCCAGTCAGATCGGACGCGATCGGGAGGAGGGCGTGTCGGTTGGCCTCCATGGCAATTATTTCGCCGCAGTGAAACTTGGGCCGCTTGTCAGTTACGACGTCCCACAACTTGGGATGTCGTTCAAAGCCAAAATCCAGGCACCGCTCTACACCAAAAACACCTTGTTCGGTCCAACGGCGGTACTGGTGGCAGCGTTCACAATTCCCTAGACCGCGTCGCTGGCGGGCGGCACGCAGGCTGTTGAAAAAAGTTGGAGCGCAGCGGCCGTGGATGGTCGTTAGCCGGCGTTCAGGCCGGGTTTATAGATAGTCGGCGAGAGGTGGCGCAGCGTGTCGAAGGCGCGTCTCAGATGCGCATCCAGGCCTGGGCTCGGATCGTCAAACCAGGCTTTCACGGCGTGGCCGAGGGCGGCCACCCCGACCTGAGCCGCGAGAGTGGCGAGGCCATCGTCGAAGCCCCGGCGGCGTAACGCTGCAGACAGAGCGCCAATCAAATTCGCCGTCTTCGTCAGCACCCGCTCCTGCAGCGCCGGAGTATGGGAGATGATCTCCTCCCGGGGCTCGGAGAATGGACGATTGCGCTCAAGCAGCGGCTCGACGGAGCGGAACGCACAGAGCAGGGCATCCATGGGAGGCACCCCCTCGGGCGCAGCGGCAACTGCGTCGGCTAAGGCGTTGCGAAACGCCTCTTCTCCGTCAAATAAAGCCTCCCGCTTGTCTGGGAAGTGCCGGAAGAAGGTGCGCTCCGTAACGCCGGCCTTCGCGGCGATCTCCGCTGTCGTCGTCGCATCGTAACCGCGCTCGCGGAACAACTCCAAGGTCGCCTGCTGAAGACGGCGGCGCGCGTCTGCTCCGTTGCGTGGCATGGACAATCCATAGACATATTGTCAGGCACTGTCTCTATCCTTATATGTCAGCTACTGACGCAACAGGAGATCGACAGCCATGAAGACGCTCCGTTTCCACGAGTATGGCGAACCGGCGGACGTATTGCGCCTCGAGGAGGCCGCCGTGCCAATGCCCCGCGCCGGGCAACTTCGCGTGCGGGTGCACGCCTGCGGGCTCAACCCTGCAGACTGGTATTTGTGCCGGGGGCTGTTCGCCGGCGACCTGCCCCGTGGCGTCGGCCTGGATGTGTCTGGGACGGTCGATGCGGTCGGCGAGGGCGTGATGGACGTCCGGATCGGGGATCGCATGTTGGGCGTGCCCGATTTCAGGGGATTTCCGAGCGCCGGGGCGTCGGACGCGGCGGTGCTGGCCGTTTGGACGCCGGTTCCGCACGGCCTTGATCTTGTCCACGCGGCCGCGCTGCCAATGGCGGTCGAAACCGCCTGCCGAGGCCTCGACATCCTAGAGGTTGCGGCCGGGCGCACGCTCCTGGTCTACGGCGCGGGAACGATGATCGGCTTTGCTGCGGTGCAGATGGCGCTCATGCGCGGGGCGCGGGTGATCGCAGCGGCAGGCGACACGTTTGCCGCGCGGCTCCGCGCGCTCGGCGCCGAGGTCACGCCGTATGGAGATGGCATGGTTGAGCGGGTGCTCGACATCGGCGGGGGCGCCCCGGACCTGATCCTGGACGCCGGCCCGCTCAGCGGCGTGCTGCCCAGTCTCCTCAGGATCGTTGGTGGCGATGGGCGTCGTATCGTCACGGTCAGCAATCACGGTCCTGCCGCCGAAGAGCTGGGGGTGCGCAACAGCTTCGAAACCGAGTTGCGCTACAACGTGCTTGGCGACTTTGCCAGGCTCGCCGCCGAAGGTCGGTTCACCGTGCCGGTCGCGCGCACGTTTGCCCTGGAGGACTGGCGCGAGGCGCTTGACCTCAGCCTGAGCGGGGACGCCCACGGCAAACTCGTTCTCTTGCCTGAAGGCACAACCGCCAGCGATTAACATCGCTCCGGCCGCCCGCCAAATGCGACTTGGCCGCGAGTCGCGGACGTGCGCGACACTCGGGACGCGGCCGCCGTCAACGCCACGGACCCGGGCGTCTTGTGGCAAAAGGCTGAAGCGCGGCCAAGCGTGGGTTTGACATGCTGAGCCAGCGCGGCATGGTTTGCCGCCATGGACATCCTAGCAACGCTCGACCGATTTCTCTGCCTCCCAGCCGCCACCGCCCCGAGCTACGCAGGCGATGGCCGGCTGTATTTCCTCAACGACGCCGCAGGCTCTGCCCAGGTGTGGGAACTGCCCGTCGACGGCAGCCCAGCGCGCGCGCGCACCACCGGACAGGACGCGGTGGGCTTCGTCGCGGCCCACCCCAGCAGCGGCGGTGCCGTGTTCGGCCGTGACCGGGCGGGAGACGAACGGCTGCAGCTCTACTGGCTCGATGCCGATGGCGCCGAACCGCGCGCGCTCACCACCGAGCCGGCCACCATGTTCGGCTGGGGCGCGTTCTCGCCCGATGGCCAGGCGATCGGCTGTACCGCCAACAATCGGCACCCGGCCCATGCCGACCCGGTGACCATCGACCTGGCAACCGGGGTGCAACGCCGGGTCGCCGAGGTCGAGGGCCCCCATACCGTGCAGGCTTGGACCCCTGACGGCGCGGCGCTGACGCTGTGCGCGATGCCGCGTACGTTTGAAGCCAGCTTGTTTGCGGCCGGCCTTACCGGGGGCGAGCGGCGGCCTCTCACCCCGGCTGGAAGCGAGGCGCGCTATCAGAACGTTCGCTGGCGTACGGATGGCCGGGCGTTCTGGCTGCTGACCGATCACGCGCGGGACCACCTGGCAGCGGCCGTGGCAGAGCCCGGCGGCATACCGCGTCTGCTCCACGCACCCGCCTTCGACGTAGAAAAGCTGGAGCTCTCGCCGGATCAGTCGCTGTTGGCGGTGGTGGTGAACGAGGCCGGCTATAGCCGGCTGCGCCTGCTGGACGCCGCCACGGGCGCCATCGTCGAGGAACCGGCGCACCCGGCGGGCACCATCGCCAAGCTCGCCTGGCGCCCGGATGGCCGTGCGGTCGCCTTCGATCTCGCCGCGCCGGACCGCCCAAGCGCCATCTGGCTGGCGGAGCGCGGCTCGCCGGCGCGCCTGGCCTTTGCCGCCGGGCCAGCGCCAGCGGGTGCCATCGGCTATGGCCTAGTGACATTCCCGACGTTCGACGGCCGCAGCTTGCCTGGCTTGCTCGCGCAGCCCGCCGGCGCAGCCCCGCCGGACGGTTGGCCAGCGGTGATCTGGGTGCATGGCGGTCCGGAAAGCCAGGCACTGCCGACCTGGCGGCCGGACTTGCAGCTCCTGCTTGCGATGGGCGTTGCGGTGCTGATCCCCAATATACGCGGCAGCACCGGCTATGGCCGCGCCTATGCCGCGCTGGACGACGGCGCGTTGCGGCCGGATGCCGTGCGCGACGTGGCCGCCGCCCACGGCTGGCTGGCGGGTCAAGCCGGCTTCGACGCGCGTCGTATCGCGCTCTGGGGGCAAAGCTATGGCGGCTGGATGGTGCTGGCCGCGGTCACCCGCTTTCCCGAGCTTTGGGCGGCGGGCGTCGATTTCTACGGCATTGCGCGCTGGAAGACGTTCTTTGAGAACACCGGCAAGTGGCGCATCGGCCATCGTGCGGCCGAATATGGCGACCCGGTGCGCGATGCCGCCCTGCTGGAGAGTCTCTCGCCGCTGCACGACGTGGACCGCATCGCGTGCCCAATGTTGGTTGCTCAAGGCCTGACTGATCCGCGCGTGCCGCCGGAGGAAAGCGAGCAAATCGTGGCCGCGTTGCGCCGCCGCGACGTGCCGGTGGACTACCTCACCTTTGCCGACGAAGGCCACGGGTTCCTCAAGCGCGACAACCGCCGCGCCGCCTATCATGCTGTGGCCCGGTTCCTCTCCCGCCATCTGAACTTGCCCACTGGCTGTTAGGACAATCCATGCCCGTTACGCTCGAAGGCTCCTGTCGCTGCGGCGCCGTCCGCTTTTCCTGCTCCAGCCATACACCGCAGCCCTATCAGCGCTGCTACTGCTCGATCTGCCGCAAGACGGCTGGGGGTGGCGGCTATGCAATCAATCTGGCTGCAGACACGCGCGGCCTGCAGATCGCAGACCCCAAGCGCGTCAAACGGAGCTACCGGGCGGAGATCGCGCAGGATGACGGCTCCTGCGAACTCTCCACCGCGGAGCGTCATTTTTGCTCCCTCTGCGCCACCGCGCTGTGGCTGTTCTCCCCCGAGTGGCCAGACCTGCTGCATCCGTTCGCGTCCGCGACCGACAGCCCGTTGCCTGCTCCGCCGTCCAGCGTTCACCTGATGCTTCGGTTCAAACCGGCCTGGGTGGTGCCTCAGATCGGCTCGGACGACGCGGTGTTCGATCTGTATCCCGAGGAGTCGATTGAGGATTGGCACCGCAGCCGGGGATTATGGGTCGACTAGGCCGGCTCGAGCCGATAGGGACGCCCTAATCCCGAGCGCGTGATTGGTTCGTCATCGCGAGCGCAGCCAGCCGATCCAGGCGTGATGGATTGTTTCCGTGGGCGTGGATTGCCACGCCTCTGGCTCGCAATGATGATGCTTGCTGCAAGTATGCGTCCACAGTGGTTGGCAAAGTGGTTTCGCTGCAGTCGCTTTTTGCCCTTGCACCGTCCTGTCAAGAGAAGATTTGATATTGGACGCGAGCCGACCATATAGAGGGCGCTTTGTAACCTTGAGCCAGTTGGAGTTGCAGCGAACATGACCGACGACGACGCAGCCATGAAGCCCGCGCGCTTGCCGCGCGGCGTAAAGCCAGTCGCCAGAGCCTTCTTCACCGCCCTGGACACGGTGCCGGACGCATCCCGCACAGCGGTCGCGAAGGCGGCGCAGGCGATGATCCGCGATCAACTCAAGCTGCGCCGGGACAAGCTGCGTGAAGCGGCGGCCAAGGAGAAGGCGCGGCGTCCGGCCGCTGCCAAACCAAGCCCGGCAAAAGTTGGCAAGCCGGCGGCTCCCACCAAGCCGAAGCGCCGCGCGCGCAAGCAGACATACACTGCAGCCGCTGCTTAAGTCAGACTCGCCATCAATGTTCGCCTGGCTTTTAGAGCATTACGTCCGGCGAACGTTGGTGAAGAGGATTAGGCCCTTTAACATCCCGGCCAGCGTGTTTCGGTAAGCTGTTGGCTGGTTATAGGAGCCGAGTGGCAGGAACGGTACGTCCTGCCACGCCTGCAGTTGCACCTGCCGCGCCAGGTCTTGCTGCTGCATCAAGCTGTCCGCTGTCAGCCATTGGCTGCGCAGCGCTTCCAATTTGGGCGCATCCGGCCAGCCGTTATAGGCCGCATCGCCATTACCTCGCAGCAGGTTGTTGATGGCGGGTGATCCGGCGTCGATCCCACCGGTGAACGACGCGAACATACTCCAGCCACCATGGTCCAGCGTCTGCCGGCTGACCGAGCGTTGCACGACCGTGCCCCAATCGGTTGACACTTCGTCCACGTTCATACCGACTCGGCGGAGCATGTCGGCTCCGACCTCGGCAATGGCATTGATGCGCGGCACATCGCTCACCGCGAGGTAAACCACTCGTTCGCCAGCGTAGCCCGCCCTCTCCAATGCGCGCTTGATCGGAGCGGCATCATGCGCGCCCGCCATGACCGCGAGTCCTGCGTCGTTGGACATCGGTGAGGCCGCGCCGAACACGCCGCAGCGGTCATCGAAGCTTGTGTTGCCGCCGACCACCGCTTGCATGAACTCGGTCTGGTTCACCGCGGCAAGTAAGGCCCGTCGGATGGCTGGGTTGTCGAACGGCGGGAACAGCTGGTTGAAGCGCAGGAAGCCGATGAGCCCCTTGGTTTCCGCCACGTCCACCTCGATGCCCTTCATGCGCCGCAGACTCGGCACAAGATCCATTTGCGGCTGCTCGACCCAGTCCGCCTCGCCAGCTTGCAGGGCTGCAATCTGTGTCGCGGGCTCGGGCGTCGTGGTCCACTCCACGCGATCGAAATAGGCCAGGCGCGGTCCGGCGCAAAAGCTCGGCAAATCGTCCGCCCGGGGCACGTAACGGTCGAACTTGGCGTAGACGTTGCGCGAGCCCGCCACGCGCTCGTCGGCCATATAGCGGAACGGGCCGCTGCCGACGATTTCGCTCAGCCGTGTGGTGGCCGGTGTGCGCGCCAAGCGCTCGGGCATGATCACGGCCATGGTGTTGGTCGGGTGCGCCAAGGCGGCCGGCAGCAGTGCGAACGGCCGTTTCAAGCGAAAGGTGAGCGTCTTGTCGTCGGTGGCCGCCAGGTCATCGGTGGCGGCGAGCAACGCTTGGCCGAAGCCGTCGGTCGTGCCCCAGCGCTGGATGCTGGCAACGGCGTCGCGGGCCAGCACAGGCGTGCCATCGTGAAACGACAAGCCGTCCCGCAACCGCAACGTCCAGGTGGTGCCGTCCGCGTCCACGCTGTGTCCGGCAAGCATCTGTGGCTGCGGCACGCCTGCGTCATCGAGAGCAAACAGCGTGTCGTAGACCATAAGGGCGTGGTTGCGGGTGACGAATGCGCTCACCGCCGGATCGAGCAAGGCAAGATCGGCGTAGGGGATGAACTTGAGCGTGGTCGCCGTTTGCGGACGGATAATGGCGGCGCTTTGCGCGCGCGCGGGGCCGAACGCGCCTGTGCTGGCGGCCAGGCCGGTGAGCAATCGGCGTCGATGCAGCACGGCGGCTCCCCTTTACTCGCGGAGGCGAGCGTGGAAGGGCAAGCAAGCCGCGTACCCCCGCTTTCCAGGCTGCCTAAGCGATCAGCGAGTCGCTGCTCGGCGGCTGGCCCTCCACGCGATCCGCGGTGTAGGCGGTGATCTGCTGCTGGCTCGGGATGGAGAGCGCGACTTTGCCGCTCTCGTCGCGGAATTGGATGACGAGCACGCCGGCCGCGGGATTGAACCTGAAGGTCGGATTGGCAGGGCCGACCGGATTGGCCGCGGCCTTGGCCTTGGCGGGCGGGACTGGCGGCGCGGTGGCGCTACCGGCGGGTTCGGCGGCCGGGCTCAGCACTGGCGAAGCGGCGACAGGCGAGATCACGAGTTACCTCTTGGCTTGAGAACCAATCGCGCCGTTTTGCCGCCGGCCGCACCAGAGCAGCCAAAAGCAAACAAAGCGTTAAGACGCGCTGCCTTTCGAAGAATTCGTAGACGGGCTTGGCCGGATCACGCCTCTGCGGCGGGTTCGATGTGGTTTGGGCTTGCACTTCGCGCCGCAGCGCGTCAAATCAACCAATTGGTTAATTGAATGGCAAACCCACGCTAAAACCACGGGTATCTGCAGGAGTTTGCTCAAAATGTGTGCGTTTGCGGCAAAGAAGGGCAGTTCTGTCGGCCGTCGCAGGCAAGCATCTGCGCGCATCACAGCGTCCCGCTAATCTCGGTCGCCGCGTTGGACATCGCCCAGCCCACCGTCACCGCGTCCGAAACCCACTGCCCGTATTGCGCCCTGCAATGCGGCATGTCCGTGCTGGCGGATGGCGAAAGCTGGGTGGTGACGTCGCGAGACTTCCCGACCAACAAGGGCGGCTTGTGCAAGAAAGGCTGGACTGCCGGGTCGCTGCTTAGCGCGCCGGACCGGCTGACCACGCCATGGTTGCGCGACCACAAGGGCAGCGCGCTGCGCCCGGCGAGTTGGGACGAGGCGCTCGACCGCGTCGCCGCCGGGTTCCGCGACATCCAGGCGGCGCACGGCCGCAATGCGGTGGCGGTGTTCGGCGGCGGCGGGCTCACCAACGAGAAGGCCTACCTGCTCGGCAAGTTCGCGCGCGTGGCGCTCGGCACCGCCAATATCGACTACAACGGCCGCTTCTGCATGGGCTCCGGCGCCAACGGCAACCTTCGCGCCTTCGGCATCGACCGTGGCCTGCCGTTCCCGTTATCGGATATTCCGGGCGCGGAGGTGATCCTGCTGGCCGGCGGCAACCCGGCGGAGACCATGCCGCCCATCATGCAGTATTTCGAGGCGCAGCGGCGGCGCGGCGGCCAACTCATCGTGGTGGACCCGCGGCGCAGCGAGACTGCCAAGCTCGCCCATCTCCACCTGCAGATCACGCCCGGCACCGATGCGGCGCTCGCCAATGGGCTGCTCCACGTGGCCATGCGCGACAAGCTGATCGACGACAATTTCATCCGCACCCGCACCAACGGCTTCGCGGCGGTGCGCCGCATCTGCGCGTCGTACTGGCCGGACCGGGTGGAGCGCATCACCGGCATCCCCGCCGCCCTGGTGGAGCGCGCGGCCCACACCA
The DNA here is from genome assembly GCA_965276785.1 of Acetobacteraceae bacterium. Classification (GTDB taxonomy): domain Bacteria; phylum Pseudomonadota; class Alphaproteobacteria; order Acetobacterales; family Acetobacteraceae; genus LMUY01. Next base: position 2,487,602 of record OZ255629.1, on the reverse strand, counting down.
TGGGGGAAGCGGCCACGGCGATGGTGCTGTCCGCCCGTGGCACCGAGCAGCAGAGCAACGGCACCGACAACGTCCAAGCGTTCATCAATCTGCTACTGGCATTGGGCAAGGCGGGGAAAGTCTCCAGCGGCTATGGCTGCCTGACCGGCCAGGGCAACGGCCAGGGCGGCCGGGAGCACGGCCAGAAAGCCGACCAATTGCCTGGCTATCGCAAGCTCGCCGACCCAGCGCATCGCGCCGCCGTGGCGCAGGTGTGGGGGGTGGCGCCGGAGAGCTTGCCCCAGCCCGGCCTGCCGGCGGTGGAACTGTTCAGCGCGCTGGGCGAGTCGGTGCGCGGGCTGCTGGTGATGGCCTCCAACCTCGTGGTCTCGGCGCCGGACACGAATTGGTTCGCCACCGGATTGGGCCGGCTCGACCTGCTGGTGGTGGCCGACATGTTCCTCTCGGAGACTGCGGCGCGGGCGGATGTGGTGCTGCCGATCACTCAGTGGGCGGAAGAAGAGGGTACCATGACCAACCTGGAAGGCCGCGTGCTGCTGCGCCGCCGGGTAAAGGCGCCGCCGCCGGGCGTTCGCACCGATCTCGAGATCCTGCACGACTTGGCGCAGCGGCTCGGCAGCCCGGCGCGGTTCGACACTACGGCGCGCCAGGCGTTCGAGGAGCTGCGCCGCGCCAGCGCAGGCGGGGCGGCGGACTACGCTGGCATCAGCTATGAGCGCATTGCCGCCGAGCAGGGCGTGTTCTGGCCTTGTCCCTCGGACGAGCATGCCGGCACGCCCCGGCTGTTCCTGGACCGCTTCCACACCGAGGATGGCCGCGCCCTGTTCCATCCCGTGCAGCACCGCGGGGCGGCCGAACAGCCGGACGGCGACTACCCCTACGTGCTGACCACCGGGCGGACCTTGGCGCAATACCAAACCGGCGCGCAGACCCGGCGCGTGCCGGAGCTCTGCACCGCCAGCCCGGAGCCCTACGTGGAGCTCCACCCCGACACAGCGCGGGGCTGCGGTGTGGCCGATGGCGACACCGTCCGGCTCACGACCCGGCGCGGCGAGGCCCTGATGCGCGCCCATCTCAGCCGCGACATCCGCATGGACGTGTTGTTCGTGCCGTTCCATTGGGGCGGCAAGGCCACCGCCAACCTGCTGACCACCACCGCCACGGACCCGATCTCGCGCATCCCGGAATTCAAGGCCTGCGCCGTCCGCTTCGAACGGGTGGACGCCGCGCTGCTGCCTGCCGAACCCAAGCCAGCCCCGAGCCAAATAGAGGTGTTATGATCGACTCCACGCCCCGCTTCCTCAACGGCGCTTACACGTTCGAAGGCAAGGGCTACGGCTCGCCCGCTTTGCTCGACCCGTCGCTGGTCTATGTCGTGCCGGCGGATAAGCGGGCGCAGATGATCTACCTGCGCGGCGGCAATTCCAGCGGCGAACTGGCCTATCTGGCGCTGATGACCGACGGCAAGCCGGCCCGCACCTTCCCAATCGGCGCCAAAGCCTCGATCCATGTGGCGCTCGCCGTCGTCGAGGACCTGCAGCCGGACACCAAAGTGGAGGTCTATTTCGGCGCGGCACCAGGCGTCTCGGGCACGCTGGTGCTCGACCTTGGCATTATCGAAATCTAACCCGGCAAGCAGAGAGAACACGCTATGGCCAAACAACACCTGGTTGTCATCGGCAACGGCATGGCTGGCGCTCGGGCGGTCGAAGACGTGCTGGCGCTTGGCGGCGCCGAGCAGTTCGACATCACCATGTTCGGCGACGAGCCCTACGGCAACTACAACCGCATCTTGCTGTCCAACATTCTCAGCGGCGTGCAGGACGCGAGCGAGATTTTCATCAATCCGCTGGCCTGGTACGAAGAGAACCACATCACCCTGCATGCCGGCGCGCGCGTGACGGAGATCGACCGGGCCTCGCACAAGGTGCTGGCGGCCAATGGCGTGAAGGTGAGCTACGACAAGCTGCTGATTGCCACCGGCAGCCGCGCCTTCATCCCGCCGGTGCAGGGCGCCCGGCTGGCGAACGGCGAGATGCGGCCCGGCGTGTTCGGCTTCCGCAGCATCGACGATTGCAATGGCATCATGGCGACGGCCAAGCGCAGCCGGAAGGCCGCGGTGATCGGCGGCGGCCTGCTCGGGCTGGAAGCCGCGCGCGGGCTGATGAATCATGGCTGCGAGGTGCACGTCATCCATCTCGGCAAGCACCTGATGGACGCACAGCTCGACACCACCGGCGGCGCCATCCTGCGCAGCACGATGGAGAAGATGGGCGTTCACATCCATCTCGAGAAAGCCACCACCGAGATCCTGGGCGGCGACGGCCCGGTGACCGGGCTTTCGTTCAAGGACGGCTCCACGCTCGATTGCGACATGGTGGTGATCTCCGCCGGCATCCGCCCGAATGCCGAGATCGGCCATAGCGCCGGGCTCACGGTGGAGCGCGCCATCGTGGTCGACAACCACATGCGCTCGGTCGATGACATGAACATCTACGTGGTGGGCGAGTGCGCGCAGCATCGCGGCCGAGTGTACGGCCTGGTGGCGCCGCTCTGGGAGCAGGCGCGCGTGTTCGCCGAGCACATCACCAAGCACAATATTGATAGCGTCTATAACGGCTCCAAGCTCGCCACCAAGCTGAAGGTGATGGGGGTGGAACTCGCCTCCATGGGCATCACCGAGCCGGCCGACGAGCGCGACGAGGTGATCCAGTTCACCGAGGCCAAACGCGGCACCTACAAGAAGCTGATCGTGCGCGAGGGCCGCTTGGTGGGCGGCATCCTGATGGGCGACATCAGCAAGGCCGCCTATCTGATGCAGGCCTTCGACCGGGATAGCCCGTTGCCGGACGAACGCCTCGGTCTGTTGTTCGACATCGGCACGCCGTCGCAAAAAGTGACGCTCGACGAGATGACGCCCGACACGCAGATCTGCAACTGCAACGGCGTGACCAAGGGGGCGATTGGCGCCTGCGTGGCGGGCGGCAAACGCTCGGCCAAAGCGGTGATGGCGGCCACCCGCGCCGGCATGGGCTGCGGCTCCTGCAAGTCGCTGGTGGGCGAGGTGGTGGACTGGTTCTGCGGCGGCCAAGCCGAGGCAGACCCCTCGGTGCATTATTACGTGCCATGCATCCCGATGGCCAAGCCGGAGTTGGTGCAGGCAATCCGCGAGCAGCGGCTGAAATCGGTGTCCGCCGTGTTCCACGCGCTTGCCTTCGAAGGCAAACCGGACGCCGCCAGCAAGCCCGCGCTCGCCTCGCTGCTGATCACGCTGTGGGACGACCAGTATGAAGACGAGCGCGACGCCCGCTTCATTAACGACCGGGTACACGCCAACATCCAGAAGGACGCGACCTTTTCCGTGATACCCGAAATGCCCGGCGGCATCACCACGGCCGCTGACCTGATGCGCATTGCCGAGGTGGCGGTGAAGTACAACGTCCCGCTGGTGAAGCTCACCGGCGGCCAGCGCATCGATCTGGTCGGCATCACCAAGGAGGACTTGCCGAAGGTCTGGGCCGACCTCGACATGCCGGCTGGCTGGGCCTGGGGCAAGAGCTATCGCACGTGCAAGAGCTGCATCGGCACCGACTACTGCCGCTTCGGCCTGGGCGACAGCATGGGGCTGGCCAAGAAGATCGAGGCCAAGTTCCGCGGCATCGACGCCCCCGGCAAGCTCAAGCTCGCCACCGCCGGCTGCCCGCGTAACTGTTCCGAAGCGATGGTGAAGGATGTCGGCGCGGTCGCGATCGGCAATGACAAGTGGGAGATCTATGTCGGGGGCGCCGCCGGGTCTTCCGTGCGCAAGGGCGACGTGTTGTGCACGGTGGACAGCGAGGACGAAGTGATCCGTATTACTGGCCGCTTCATGCAGTGGTATCGGGAGCATGCCAAGTATAAGGAGCGCACCCACACCTTCATCGAGCGCATGGGCATCGAACGTGCCCGCGCCGTGATGGTGGAGGACAGCGAAGGCATCGCCGCCACGCTGGATGCGGCGATGGACGCCTCCTGCGCCTCGGTGAGAGACCCATGGAAGGAGCGGGAGGCGCCGAAGACGGCCAACCAGTTCGCTTCGTTGCTGCCGGTGGAGGGCTGAGCATGGAGCATGCCATCGGTTTGCTCTCACAAATTCCTCCGGGGGAAGGCCGGAACTTCGCGCTCGGCGAACGGGAGGTGGCGGTGTTCCACACCCGCGACGGCCGCGTGTTCGCCACCCAGGCGCGTTGCCCGCACAAGGGCGGCCCGCTCGCCGATGGGCTGACGGACGGCGCCACCGTGGTGTGCCCGCTGCACGACCGGATTTACGAATTTCAAACCGGTGCCGGCATTGGCAACGAGTGCAGCCTCACGGTCTACCCGGTGCGCGCGGAAGCGGATGGAACGATCGTGCTGGTGATGGAACCGGCCGAGCTGGCCGAAGGATAGCCTCTGCTGGCAACCCTGTTCCTCGACTGCACCGACGACATGGCCCCGCTCTGGGCCGCCGTGCAACGCGCCACCGATCCGGCGATCGTGCTTAACATGGCGCCGGGCCAACCTGTCGACATTCCCAGCCTGCTCGCCGGTTACGCCACCTGCATCGACGACCATAGCTACTTCACCGCGGACATCCTCGCGCGCTGCCCCGGCCTGCAACGCATCGTGTTTCTCGGCACCGGCGCCTCCTCGTTCATCGACCTGGAAGCGGCCGACCGGCACGGCATCGCGGTCGACACCATCAAGGGCTATGGCGACACGACCGTGGCAGAGCACACCATTGCCCTGGCCTTGGCCGCGGCCCGCAGCGTTGCTACTATGGATCGCGAAGTACGCGCTGGCGGCTGGCGGCAGGTCGCGGGAGTGCAGCTTTTCGGTAAGACCCTCGGCATTATCGGGCTGGGCGGCATCGGCCGCGAGGTGGCGCGCATGGCGGCGGGATTAGGCCTGCGCGTGCTGGCCTGGAACCGCTCGCCGCTGCCGACCGCAACCGCCTCGCTCAGCGACGTGTTGCAGCAATCCGACGTGCTTTGCCTGTGCCTGGCGCTCAACCCGCAGACCCGCGGCTTTCTCGATGCCGCCAAGCTGGCCGCCACCAAGCCCGGCGTAATCGTGGTCAATACCGCGCGGGCCGACTTGGTGGACAACGCGGCCCTCGCCGAATTGCTGCGCACCGGGCACATCCGCCACGCCGCGCTGGACGTGTTCTCCCCCGAGCCGCCGCTGCCCGGCGACCCGCTGTTGAGCCTGCCCAACGTGACGCTCACGGCGCATGCCGGCTTCATGACGCCGGAAGCCACCATGACCATGCTGCGCCGCGCGATCGATTTGGTGATCGCGGCCGGCTGAGCTCGTCGAACGATTGAGCAGGTCCATGCGGCCCCACCGCACGTTCCGAGCCGTTCATCGGGCCTTAACCCATCTCCGGCATTCTCCACGCGGTGCCAGGAGGATGGCCGATGGAGTTGATGGGGGAGGCGTTGGCCCGGCACCGCAGCGGTCGCTTAGCCGAGGCGGAGGAGCTGTATCAGCGCGTTCTCGCCCTGCACCCGGCCAATCCGGAAGTGTTGGCAAATCGCGCCTCGGTCCTGCTCGGCCTGAGCCGGCCGAAGGAAGCGCTGGCCTGCGCCGATGCGGCCTTGGCGGTCGACCCGGGCTACCGCAACGCCTTGGGCAATCGTGGCAACGCCCTCATGCGGCTTGGCCGTCTGAGCGAAGCGCTGCCTTGTTATGAGGCCTTGCTGAGCCAGGACCCCTACGACCCATTGCCTTGGAACAGCCACGGTAATGCTTTGCGGCTGCTGGGCCGGTTGGCGGAAGCCGAGCAAAGCTACACGCGTTGTTTGGCGCTGTCGCCGAAATGGGCGGTCGCATTGCTAAATCGCTCCCGGCTGCGGTTGCAGCTTGGCCGGGCGGCGCCGGCGCTGGCCGATGTCGACCGGGCCCTAGCGCTCCAGCCAGATTTGGAGGACGCGCAAACCCATCGCGCGGCCGTGCTTTACGCAGTGGGTGATTGGAAAGGGTCCCTTGCTGCGGCCGAGTCCGTCTTGGCGATGGCCCCGGGCTCGGCGCTGGCGCTGGCGCAAAAAGGGGACGCGTTGCTTCAGCTTGACCGGGTTGCCGACGCGCTCGCCTGTTATGACGCAGTGCTCGCGGCAGCACCACAGCACGGTCCCGCGCTGTGCAACCGGGCCGTCGCGTTGCGCCGGCTGGGCGATTTGCCTAGTGCGGCGGCTGCCTGCGAGGCGGCCCTGGCGCAGGAGCCGGACAATCCGGATGCGCACTGCACCCGCGGGACAATCCTGTTCGAGCAGGGCAAGCAAGCGGAGGCGCTCACGTGTTTCGAAGCGGCGCTCGCCCGCGCGCCGAGCCATGCGCCGACCTGGTGCAATCGCGGCCAGGCGCTGCGGCAGCTCGGGCGGTTGCAGGAAGCGCTGCAATGCTGTGAACGGGCCGTGGAAATCGAGCCGCGCAGCGCGGTCTGCCTCGCGGCGAAGGGCAGCGTCTTGATCGCGCTGCGCCGGGCTGAGCCGGCATTGGCGGCGTTCGAGGTTGCGCTCGCGATCGATCCGGACAAGCTCGAAGCATTGATCGGCCGCGGTCTCGCTCTGCGTGCCCTGCAGCGGCCAATGGAGGCTCTGGCGTGCAATCAGCATGCCCTCGCCTGCCATCCGCAGAGCGCGCTCGCCGCCATGAACCTCGGTGTCGCTTTGCTGGATTTGCGGCGGCCGGGCGAAGCACTGCCCTGCATCGAGCGAGCAGTCACCTCGCTGCCTGGCGACGTGCTGGCGCATGCGAACCATGCCGCCGTGCTACAAGCGTTGGGCCGCCCGGATGAGGCGCTCGCGGCCTGTAAACGGGCTTTGGCGCTCAATCGTGGCGTCGCCTCAGTGTACAGCAATCAAGGCTGCGCCTACGCCGACTTGAACCGCTACGGGGAGGCGCTTGACAGCTATGCCGCCGCGCTGGCGTGTGACGCAGACTATCCAGACGCGCATTTCGGCGCGGCACTTTGCCATCTTGTCACGGGCAATTTCGCACAAGGCTGGGCTGAATACGAATGGCGTTGGAAGCGCAACGGGCTTGCGCCACTAAAAGATACCCAGCCGCTCTGGCGCGGGGAGGATTTGGCCGGCAAGACCATCCTGGTCCTTGCCGAGCAAGGCCTTGGCGATACCTTGCAATTCGTACGCTTGCTGCCTCTGCTGCAGGCCTTGGGAGCCACGGTGATTGCGGCCGTACCCCGCGTGCTGCTGCCATTGATGCGCGAGGCCAAACAGGGCTTGCGCTTTATCACGGAAGGCGACCGCTTTCCGCCGCACGACTTCGCCTGCCCGATGCTGAGCTTGCCATTGGGCCTTGGGCTCGAGTTGTCGGCCATTCCCGCCGCCGTGCCATATCTGACCCTAAATCCAGCTTGGGCCGAGCCCTGGCAAGCGCGCCTTGGCCCCAGGACTCGGCTGCGGGTCGGTGTGGCGTGGTCGGGCAGCAAGGGGCACGTGAACGACGCCAATCGCTCCATCCCGCTGGCCCGTTTTGCTGAGATGTTCGATGACCGGTGTGAGGTCATCAGCCTGCAGCCGGAGGTGCGGCCCAGCGACGAGGTGGCCATGGCGGCCTGGCCCGCTTTGTGCGATGTCCGATCGGAGCTGAACGGGTTTGAGGCGACCGCCGGGCTGATCGCAACGCTGGACCTGGTGATCACGGTGGATACGTCGGTGGCGCATCTGGCCGGCGGGCTTGGTTGTCCAGTTTGGATTTTGCTGCCGTTCGCACCCGACTGGCGATGGCTGACCGATCGGAGCGACAGTCCTTGGTATCCAACGGCGCGGCTGTGGCGGCAAACGGCACGAGGCGATTGGGACGGCGTGTTTGCCGACGTCCGTCGCGCGCTTAACGGCTTGGCAACCTTCATCCGGTATGACGATGACGTGGACTGCGAAGGGACTGGCTGCCATGCCGATGCAGCATAGGATCGATGGTGGCGAGACCTGGCTATGAGCGCGCCCGTCGCCCGTAATTTCAGCCCGCCTGCGATTCCGGTAGCGCGCCCGCGCTTGCCGAACGTCAGCCGCATCCTGCCTTACTTGCAGGAGATCGACAGTAACGCCTGGTATGCCAATCATGGCCCGCTTTGGCTGCGTTTTCACACGCGGCTGGCACAGCATTGGGGGCTGCGGACCGGCGAACTTGCGCTCGCCTGCAACGCGACCGCGGCATTGACCTTGGCCTTGCAAGCCAGCGGCGTGGAACCCGGCCGCGAGTGCCTTCTGCCCTCTTGGACCTTCGTCGCGACCGCCGGCGCGATCCGCCAGGCCGGTCTGGTCCCCTATTTTGTGGACGTTCAACCGGGAACTTGGGCGCCGGACCCGGCGGCAATCCAAGCCCTCGCTCTCCGCCGCAAAGTGGGTGCCATCGTCGTCGTCTCCCCGTTCGGCGCACCGCTGGACATGGCGGCCTGGGATGCAGTGGCCGAAGCCACCGGCGTTCCCGTCATCATCGATGCGGCAGCAGCCTTCGATACCATGCGCCGGGACGGGCCAATGCCGCTCGGCCGCTGCGCGGCGGTGGTCAGTATGCATGCCACCAAGGTGTTCGGCGTGGGCGAGGGCGGCGCCCTGCTGTCTCGCGATGCTGCCATGGTGGAGCGCTTCCGCCGGTTGACGAATTTCGGTTTTCTCGGCAACCGGGAATCGGTGCTGCCAGGCACGAACGCTAAAATCTCCGAATATGCCGCCGCGATCGGGCTTGCGGCGCTGGATGGTTGGCATGAGACCCGCGCGAAATGGGCTGGGGTGACGCGGGCCTATCTGCGCCGCCTGCGGTCCGTGCCGGACGTCTGGCCCATGCCGGGGCTTGGGCTCGATTGGGTGTCGTCCACGCTCAACATCCTCTGGCCGTCCGACCGATTGGACCAAGTGACCGCACTCGCCGAGCAAGGCATTGGGACGCTGCGTTGGTGGGGGCCGGGCTGTCACGGCCAGCCGGGGTTTTCGCAGTTCGAGGCGGAGCCTCTCCCCGTCACCGAAGACCTTGGCCGGCGGAGCGTGGGGCTGCCGTTCTGGCAAGACATGACGCCAACCCAGATCGAGGCCGTTTGCGACGCCGTGGCAAGCTGCTGCCGCCCCCTGCACGCACAGAGTCCGGCGTCGTTCCGCTCCCGGCCCGCACCACGCAAGCCGGCGCTGCTGCCGGCATGAGGACGGCGGAGCGAGCGAAGTCGGCCTGCGCCGGCTCAGCATCGCCAGCTCCAATCCCTCCGAACGCCGAAACATGCCGAGTTGCGTTTACGATTGCCAATAGGCTTGCCCTAAGCATGGATGATCATCTCCTCGATCTTGCTTGCGGGGATGGCAGCCTGGCCGCGTCTCTTGCCTCATCGGTGAGCACGCTTTTGGCGGTCAACCGATCCGCGGCCAACCTGGCCGCGGCGCGCTCGCGCTGGCATGGGCCGAGTCTCCGCTTTGCCATCGGCAGCACCCCCGGCTTCACTGCGACCGCAGCGGCACCATGGCGTTTCACGGCAGCCCTCTGGCATGGCTGCTTCGCGCAGTGCTCCGATGGCGAAATCCTCGCCACTTTGCATGCCCTCTGCGTCAGGTTCCGCCGGGTCGATCGGGTGTTGCTCGTGGAAACGAGCAGCCATGCAGAGCGGGGCGGCGAACTGGACATCGCTCACTGTGGCGACGCGCGACTCGCATTTTTTGCCACGGCAACGGGCTGGAGCGCCGATTGCAAGCTGTACGGAGTTACGGGAGAGGAGGGGCTCGCTCTGTTGCTAACTCGTAGCCAAGCGTAAACAGAAGTCATCGCGAGCCGAAGGCGTGGCGATCCAGTGCCGCGACGACGGTGTGTGGCGCCTGAACTTTGTCAACGACAGAGTTAGAAGGGCTTCATAGAAACGTCTGATACCTATAAGGCCAGCACTTGATCGCACATATCGGCTTGGATGGTCCGGACTACTCGCCGCCGGGAGGGTATCCATACGTATTTCAACCCGCATGTCGCCTCTCCCCACCGGGGGCGCCGCGCTCGTCGCCGACGTCGGTGCGATCGAACGCCTGGCGGACCATTGGCGTGTCGCCTGGCCGGAGGATCGATTGTTCGAATTGACTACGACCAATTGGCTGCCGAGTTGGAGCCCCGCACCCGGGCCTTGATCGGCGCGTGCGGCTTGCCGTGGACCGCAGCCTGCCTCTAACCCGAGCGCAGCCGCCGCATCATTAAAACGCCCAGCAAGTGGCAGGGCTGCCAGCCAATCGCTCGCCCGGCCGAGCCATTTTGGCGCCGGTTCAAACCATGGCTCGGCGCGCTCGTCGCTCCGAGCTAGATCGCTTATGGCGGCGGCGCTGGCGCGGTGGCGGCGACCTCCGTGTTCAACTGCACCACCCGCGTATGCCCGTCCTCCAACCAGGATTCGGCGGCGCTGACGGCATACAGCGCCAGCACCGGCCCACTGCGTAAAGCCGGGTCGGCCAAGGCGGTGGCCATGGGCGCGATGCGGACGCGCCAGTGGAAGCCTTGTCCCTCATCGCCCTGCCGGTCGCTGGCCACCAGCGCGTCTCCCACGCTGGCGGCGGCCAAGTGGGACTGCGCGCGCGACACCGCTTCGGCATAGCGCCCGGCCACCGTTGCCGCCTGCAACCCGCCCAATCCGCCGCGGAACAGCGCCGCCAGCGCCAACGCCGCGATGATGAACGCGACCAGCACCTCCAGCAGCGTGAACCCGCCCGGTTGCTTACTGCGCATCCGCGATGCTGACACGGCCGGTGAGCCAATCCACCGCCACCAGGCGGCGCAGCGGCCCGGCGGCCACCACGATCTGTCCGCCGCTGGAGCTGCCATCCGGAGCGAACACAATCGGCCGTTCGGGCGAGACCAGTTGCGCGCCCAAGCGCTGCGGCGGCCGGGCGCCGATCTGCACCAGCCCGGCCGGCCCGTCGATCCTCACCGCCACCGGCTGGTCGGTGGCAATCGCCTCGGACCGGGCCGCGCGCAGCGATCCCGCCAGCAGGGTGGCAGCGGAGCGCGCGTTCAAGCCAGCGCTGCGCATCGGCCCCCGCGCCAACACCAGCCCCGCCACCAGCCCCAGGATCGCGATCACGATCAACATTTCAAGCAGGGTGAAGCCCCGCTCCCGCTCTCCCGCAGGCGCGACGGGGACCGTCATCCCGAAGCCAGGTCGTTCAGGCTCAGCATCGCCATCAGCAGCGAGGACACGATCGCCGCGATCGCGGCACCCATCACGATGGTGATCACCGGCACCAGCAGCGACACCAGCCGGCCCACGCCGAGCCGGGTCTTTTCCTCATGGATCTCCGCCGCGCGCAGCGCCATGGGACCGAGCGAGGCCGTCTCCTCGCCCAGCCGCAGTAAATAGATGGTGCGCGGCGGCATCACACCCGCCGCCGCCAGCGGCGCTGACAGGCCAGCGCCCCCCTTGGCGCTGCGGCTCGCCGCCTCCACCGCCGCTTCGCCGGCACGGTTGCCCACCGCCTCGGCCACGATCCCGAGCGCCGCGATCAACGGCACGCCGTTGGTCAGCAGCGTGCCAAGCGTGCGGGTGAACCGCGCCGCCAGCACCTCGCGCGCCAGCCCGCCCACCACCGGCAGCCGCAGCAACAGCCGGTCCGCCGTCAGCCGCGGCCCGGGCCGCTGCAACGCCTGGCGCACCGCCAACACACCCACCAGCACCAGGATCAGCGCATAGAGCCCATAGGACGAAACTACAGCGCCGAAATCGATCAGCAACTGGGTGGAGCGCGGCAAGCTGGCGCCGTTCTGCTCGAACAGCGGCACGAACTGCGGCAACACCTCGGTCAGCAACAGGGTGATGGACCCGACCGCCGCCGCCAGCAGCAGCGCGGGGTAGATCATCGCCGACTTCACCGTAGACGAAAGCGAGCGCTCCCGCTCCATCAGCGTGGCCAGCCGGTCCAGCGTGGCAGGCAGCGTGCCCCCCGCCTCCCCCGCGCGCACCAAGCCGATATAGAGCCGCGGAAACGACCGCGGCTGCCCCGCCAGCGCCACCGCCAGCGGCTTGCCGTCGCGCACCGTATCGCGCACCCGGCCCAGCACGGCGGCCACACGGCGGTTCGGCGCCGTCTCCACTAGGAAGCGCAGCGCCCGGTCGATATCCTGCCCCGCCCCCAGCATCAGCGACAATTCCCGCGTTATGTTGGTGAGCTCGCCCCGGCTCAACGCCTCGCCGCGGCCCAGTTCCAGGCTCAGCAGCCCGCTCAGCCCCGCCGGTTTCGCCGGCACCGCCCGCACGGGGATAGACCCGGCGCGCTGCAAGGCGCGGATCACCGCCGCCTCGTCAGTGGCCTCCATTTCGCCACGGGCCAAAGCACCCGCCGGGTCGATGGCGGTGTATTGGTAGAGCGGCATCAGGCTTCCGCCCGGATCGAGCGCACCACTTCCTCAATCGTTGTGGTGCCGGCCACGGCCGCCGCCACGCCGGCATCGAACATCGTCACCATGCCGGCGGCCACCGCCGCGCGCTCTATCTCGGAGCTGTCGGCGCGCGTAAAAATCAGCCGCTCGATGGTGGCGTCCGGCTCCAAATACTCCGCGATGGCCTGCCGCCCGCGATACCCCGTGCCGCGGCACTGCGGGCAGCCAACCGGGTGCCATAGCACGGGCGCTCCCTCGCAATGCCGGTCCAGCCCAAAACGCCGCACCATCTCGGGTGCGGCGGTGGCCGACCGGCGGCAGTGGGTGCAAAGCCGTCGCACCAGCCGCTGCGCCAGGATACCGCGCAGCACCGCCGTCATCAGGTAATCCTCCAGCCCCATATCACGCAGGCGCGCGACGGTGGTAGCAGCCGAGTTGGTATGCACCGTAGACAGCACCAAATGCCCGGTCAGCGCCGCTTGCACCGCGATCTGCACCGTCTCGCCGTCGCGGATTTCGCCCACCATGATCACGTCCGGATCCTGCCGCAGGATCGAGCGCAGCAGCGTGGCGAAGGTGAGCCCGATCTGCGGCTTGACCTGAATCTGGTTGATCCCGCGAAGCTGATACTCAATCGGGTCCTCCACCGTCACCACTTTGCGGGTGATGGCGTTCAGCCCGGTCAGCCCAGTGTAGAGCGTCGTGGTCTTGCCGCTACCGGTTGGCCCGGTCACCAATACGATCCCGTTGGGCAGCTCGAAGGTCTGCTTCAGCCGCCCGACGATCCGCTCGTCCAGCCCCAGCGTGGCGTAATCCAGCGACACGGCCGAGCGGTCCAGCACCCGCAGCACCACCGTCTCGCCGTGCAACGAGGGGATGGTGGAAACGCGGAAATCCACCTCGCTGCCCCGCACCGCCAGCTTGATGCGCCCATCCTGCGGCAGGCGCCGCTCGGCAATATCCAGCCGCGACATGATCTTGATGCGCGAGATGATCGCCGGCGCCAGCCGCACCGACGGGCTGTCCGCCTCATGCAGCACCCCGTCATAGCGGTAGCGCACGCGCAAGCGGTCTTCGAACGGCTCGATATGGATGTCCGATGCCTGGGTCTCCACCGCGCGCTGGATGATCTGGTTCACCAGCCGGATCACCGGCGCCTCGCTTGCGAGGTCCTTCAGCCGTTCGGTGTCCTCCTCCAGCCCTTCGCCGCCGGGGGTCAGGTCGGCGTGGCTGGCCGGTGCAGCCTCCTCGGGATACAGCCGGTTGAACGCGGCTTCCATTTCGATCGGGATGGCGACTTCCACCTGCACCGCGCATCCGGTCGCCGCGGCTACCGCGGCGGGCGCGAACCGGTCCAGCGGGTCGGCCATCGCCAGCACCAGTATGTCCCCCTCGCGCGCCACCGGCACGGCGCGGGCATGGCGGAGGAAACGCGCGGCCAGTTGCTCCGGTAATACCGCCTCGGCCGGATACCGGCTCGCCCCGGCCACTGAAAGGCCCAGTAGCGTGGCGAAGGCGGCCGCCAAGTCCCGCTCGTTGACCAGGCCGAGCTGGAGCAGCACCCGGTCGAGCCGCTGCCCATTCTCCGCCGCCACCCGCCGCGCCCGCTCGGCCGTGCGCGCATCGCACTGGCCATGCGACTCAAGCAGCGCGACCACAGCTTCGGCGGCCTGCTCGGGCGATTGCGGCTCGGCGTGTAAAGGCAGCGGCTGATCCATCAGACCCCTATACTTGTGCCGGCAGCCGCAGGATGCCAATGGCCGTCCCGTGACACCTTGGCTCCCTTTGCTGGCCGCACCGTTCGTTGGCAGCTTTCTAGGCGTGTTAGTGCGCCGCCTGCCAGAGGGCCGGCCGGTGGTGTTCGCCCGCTCCTGCTGCGAGCGGTGCGGCCGGGTGCTCTCCGCGGCGGAATTGGTGCCGTTCGTCAGCTTCATGTGGCAGCGCGGCCGGTGCCGCGGTTGTGGTGGCCCGATCGCACCGGCGCATCTCTGGATCGAGCTCGCCGCTGTTGCCGTCGCTGCCAGCGCAGTGACGGCAGAACCGGACCCGGCGACGCTCTGGGCCGATTGCGGGCTCGGTTGGGCCCTGCTCGCCCTGGCCTGGATCGATTGGACGCACCTGCGGCTGCCGGACGCGCTCACCCTGCCGCTGTTGCTGGCGGGGCTCGGCGCCACCGCCTGGCTTGACCCGGCGGAGGCGACCGGCCACGCCGTCGCCGCCGCGCTGGGCTATGCCGCACTGCAACTGCTTGCGATCGGCTACCGCGCGCTACGCGGCCGCGACGGCCTCGGTGGCGGCGATGCGAAGCTGCTGGCAGCGGCGGGGGCTTGGGTGGGGTTATCAGGTCTCGGCCCAGTGCTGCTAATCGCCGCCTGCGCTGGCATCCTGGTGGCGCTGGTGCGCGGCGGCGGTTTGCAGGCCACCACCGTCGTGCCTTTCGGCACCTGCCTCGCAGTCGGGACTTGGCTGGTTCGCCTGTTCGGCTGACCGGCGGGTAGACACTGCCACAACACCAATGTACTAGCGGCGGATGCAAAAAACAGCATCATTGCGGCTCCCCCGGAGCCTGACCAGCCTCCAAGCAGGCCGCGCCATTGCCGCGATATTGGTGGTGCTGTTCCACACCAGCCGTTCTATCTTTCAGAACCCCAAATATTGGCACGTTGTGCCGCTCGGCGGCGTGTTCGACTTCGGCAATAGCGGCGTCACGTTCTTTTTCGTGCTGTCCGGCTTCATCATGTACCACGCTCATCTACAGGATCTGGACCGCCCGGACCGGGTGAAGAGCTATCTGTGGAAGCGGTTCCGGCGCATCTACCCGATCTACTGGTTTGTCTTGCTGCTCGTCCTGCCGGCTTATCTGCTGGTGAGGAGTTTTGGCTACGGTTGGGAATCGCAGCCCGAGGTCATCCTCAGCTCCGTGCTGCTGGTGCACCTGCAAACGCCGTATCAGGTGGTCGAGGTGTCCTGGACCTTGTTTCACGAAATCCTGTTCTACGCCTTATTCGCCCTGGTGATCTGGCGCACCCGGATCGGCTTTGTGGCACTTGGACTCTGGTTTGTGGCCTCGACTCAGACCACGGACCCGGTCGGCAGCGGGCGGCTGCTTCCGCTCTACTTCTCCTACCTGCATCTGCTGTTCGGCTTCGGCATCGCCGCGCGGATGTTCCTGCAGCGCCGCGCCGTGCCGCTCCCCACCGCCATGGTGCTGCTGGGCGTGGCGGTCATGTTGCTCATGGGCGCAGACGAGGATTATTGGCACCGGATCGCCGAGGTTTGGCAGACCCTGCTGTTCGGTTTCGGCGCGACCTTGGCGCTGCTCGGCGCGGTGCAGCTTCAAGCGCAAGGACGGCTGCGCGTGCCCCAATGGCTCACGTTGCTCGGTGATGCCTCCTACGCCATCTATCTCGTGCATTTCTTAGCCTTGTCGCTGCTGGCCAAGCTGGCCTGGTCCAGTGGCGCCGCCAACCATCTGCCGGCCGCCATCGCTTTTACTTTGATGGCAGGCGTGGCCACCCTCGCCGGCCTGGTGCTGCACCTCGGGGTGGAACGTCCGCTGCTGAACTGGCTCGGGCGCAGGACGGCCGTCGCACGTCCCGCGGACGCGCGCGCCGCCTGAGCGATGCGGTTTGCCGCTGTTCTCGGGGCGGCAGCCTTGGCCGCTTGGCTGGCGGCTGGGAGAGCCGCCACCGCCGGGGATGTGCTCGACCGTATCCGCAGCGAGGGCGTGCTGCGTTGCGGCGGCGAGGTCCGTCCTGGCCTGGCCTTCCCGGCGCGGGACGGCAGTTGGCAGGGGCTGGAGGTCGAACTGTGCCGGGCGATGGCGACAGCCGTGCTCGGCCGGCATGGCCGCAGCCAATTCCACGGCTACACGGACGCTGCGGCCAGTTTCAGCCCGGTCCGCCGCGGCGACGATGCCGTGGCATTCCTCACCGTGCCCGAGACGCTGGCGCAGAACCTGCTGGCGTCGGTGCTGCCGGGGCCGCCCGTGTTCTTCCTCGACTCGGGTGCCATGATTCATGCCGGTTCGGCCGCCCAGCGTCTGGAGGATTTAAGCGGCCAACGCGTCTGCGCCGAGCCCGGCACCGGGCCGGAACGCACGCTGCGCGCCTGGTTCGCCGCCCAAGCCGTGGCGATCCGCTTCGTGCCGTTCCAGGAGGCCGAAGAGATGCAAGACGGCTTCTACAACGGCCATTGCGACGCCGTGCTAGCCGAACTGCCGCGCTTGGCCGCGCTTGCCTTGCAGGCCAATGCCGACGGCCACCCAGCCCGGCTGCTGCCCGATTCTGTCGGCTCCAATCCGATCCTGGCAGCCACCCCGCTTAGCGACAGCCAATGGAGTGCCGCCGTCGCCTGGGCGGTCGCCACGCTGCAGCGGGCCGAAACGCTGGGACAACCCGGCCCCGGCGGCGGCGCCGACCCGCTGCCGCTGCCAGCAGCGCCCCTTGGCCTTCCCGACGGCTGGCAGGCCGCCATGCTCGCGTCCGCCGGCAGCTACGCCGACATCTACCGCCGCACTCTCGGCGCTGGCTCGCCACTGAACCTGCCGCGCGGCCCGAACGCACTTGCAACCGCCGGCGGGCTAATCTCCCCACCCTTCACGGAGTAGGGTGGGTAACGCTGCCAGGCTGGGCAACACTTGCTTTCTGCCGATTGCGTCCTCGCCTTTGCGGGTCGTCATGGTGACCGTTGGCATCGTTGTTGCGTCGCCAGTGCTCATTGGTATTGAGATCCACTCGCGTCACGGCTTCGGTCCGGCCGCGGGAAACAGGGAAGCGGCGTTGCCATGGTCTATTGCGGCACGCTTGGCAGCGGAAGGCGAAGGGGTAGCGTCGAGCAGGGCGCCGCGCACCCCCGCCAGCGCGTTCCCGGCCGCGTGGGCGTCGGTCACGATCTCGGACAGTACCGTGTGCCGCATCGCTCAGTGGCAGCTAACCCGCGTTCGGAGGGTGACGAGGCGGTGTCGGACGTGAAGGCGGCGACCGAGGGGAGGGGCCTCAGACTAGAGCCGTAACGGTTCAGCCCGATCGCCGGGTCGAGCGACAGGCGCACGTAGCCGGGGGTCCGCATGAGCCAATCCGCCGTGCCGAGCAAGGTTCAGATGCGCGCGAGCAGCCCGCTCGCCGCATCAGGCCGTCCGGGCGGTCTCAGATTTCACGCATAGCGAAAATAAGAATCTCTTTCGCCGCATAAATCTACATTATACTTGGCATGCTGTCGTTATTTGCTCGATAGTCGTCTTGCGGCGGGATAACCGCTACAGGCCTGCCGGCTTCTAGGCACAAGCGTCCAGCCGTTCTGATAACGTCTTTGGGATGCGTTCGGGCCATCGCTGCAGATGACCTCGAAGTCAGAGTCGGTCATGACCGGCCGCGGCCGGTCGCGGTTCTCCTCGACATCCTGCGCGACAAATTGCGTTGGATTGAATCGGTGAGCGGTCGCCGAGTTGGATATCTCCGCCGTTGCACGGACGCGGGAAAAGGTCTGCAATTCCGCGACGGTTAGGGATACATCGTGAACGTTTTCAGGGTAAGCCTTATTCTCGCGCTGCTGTCCACTCCGGCGTTCGCGGACGAGGGGATGTGGACATTCGACAATTTCCCGACTGCCGCGATGCGGGCGAAATACGGCTGGGCCCCAGACAAAGCGTGGTTGGACCACGTCCGGCTGTCCTCCGTCCGGCTGGCGCAAGGCTGTTCGGCTAGCTTGGTGTCGCCGCAAGGCCTCGTGATGACCAACCACCATTGCGCCCGCTTCTGCATCGGCGCTGCGTCAGACGCCGCCCACGACTATGTCGCCAACGGCTTTACCGCCCTGCAGTTGACCGACGAAAGGCCCTGCCCGGAGCTGGAGGCCAACCAGCTCACGGCCATCACGGACGTGACTAAGACGATCCAGGATGCGACTGCCGGCCAGTCGGGGCGGGCCTTTGCCGATGCGGAGCGGGCCGCCATCGCCAAGGTGCAGAGTGGGTGCGGTAACGGTAGCGACGTGCGCTGCCAGGTCGTGACCCTCTACAACGGCGCCCGCTACGACCTGTATGCCTTTAGGCGCTACCAGGATTTGCGGCTGGTCTGGGCGCCGGAGGATGCGGCGGCAAACTTCGGCGGCGATCCCGACAACTTCAATTTCCCGCGCTATGCCCTCGATGCCGCCTTTGTGCGGATTTACCAAGATGGCAAACCGCTTGCCTCGCCGGACTTCCTGCGGTTTTCCAAAGCGGGCGCGCAGGCCGGTGACATCACCTTCACCTCCGGCAACCCAGGCGGCACGGAGCGGGCGCAGACGGTGGCGCAGTTGGAATTCACCCGCGATCAGATGCAGCCATTTCTCCTCGACCTGTATTCCGAGATGCGCGGCGTGTTGGCCGAGCTGAGCACGAAGGGGACGGAGCAGCAGCGATTCTCGAAAACCGACCTGTTCTTCAGGGAAAATTCGCTCAAGGCCTTCAAGGGCCGGCAGCTGGCGCTCGTCGAAGGCTCCATCATCCCAGACGCCGCCAAGGCCGAGGCCGCGTTGCGAAGCCGGGTCAGCGCGGACCCGAAGCTTGCCGAAGCTGACGGCGCATGGGATGCGATCGCCCGGGCAACCGAACACTACAAGACGATTTACCAGCGCCATATGCTGCTCGAGCAACTACCCCGCTTCATCGCGGGCGACACGCTGCATGAAGCGGTTCTGCTGAACCGCTATGCCGTTGAGAGCGGCAAGCCGGACGCGCAGCGCTTGTCCGACTTTCAGGACGCGAACGCCCCGGCGCTCAGGCAGCAGATCACCGCCGCCGTCCCATTCTATCCCGAGTTGGCCCGCACCGAGATTGCCTGGCGGCTCACCAAGGTGCGCGAGTATCTCGGCGCCGACGACCCGGACGTGCACGCCATCCTCGGCCGCCAATCGCCGGAGCAGGTCGCGGCGCAGGCTGTGGACGGCACGAAGCTGGCAGACCCAAAGCTGCGCGCCGGCCTACTTGCCGGCGGCCCGGCGGCCATCGACGCGTCGGCCGATCCGATGCTGGAATTGGTCCGCCGGCTCGACGGCCCTGCCAGAGCCGTGCGGGCAGATTATGAGAACAACGTCAAAGCGCTGATTACGCAAAACGCGGCGGCTATTGCGCGAGCCAAGTTCGCGCTGGAGGGCACCGCGAATTATCCAGACGCCACGTTTTCCCTGCGACTGTCCTACGGCACGGTGAAGGGCTACGTCCAGGACGGCAAGACAGTGGCTCCATTCACAGATTTCGCCGGTGCTTGTGCCCGAGCCACCGGCAACGAGCCATTCGCGCTGCCGCCGAGCTGGCTGGAGGCGAAGGCCCGCGTGGATGGGGCGGCCCGGCTGGATATGGCGACCACCAATGACATTATCGGCGGCAACTCTGGCTCCCCGGTCATCGACCGCAACGGCGAGGCGGTTGGACTGATCTTCGACGGCAACATTCAGTCACTGGGTGGGGATTTTGGCTATGACGGCAGCCAGAACCGCGCCGTGGCGGTTGACGTGACCGCTCTGCGCCAAGCGCTGGCCCATATCTACCATGCTGACCGGCTGGTGAGCGAACTTGCGCACTAGCGTAGGGATGGCCGACCCGGCCATAGTCGATCTGGAGGTGCTCCGCCCGGAGCATGCGCCCGCCATGTTTGCCGGATTAGCCGAGGCGGCGGCCTACCGCTTTCTCCCCGGCGACCCGCCCGCGAGCGCTGACGCTCTCAGAGTCCGGTATGACCGTCTGGCCGCCGGACGGTCTCCGGACGGAGCGGAACGATGGCTCAACTGGGTAATACGGCGCCAAAGCGACCGCGCGCCGGCAGGCTATACGCAGGCAACCGTTCGCGGTCACGTCGCGCAGCTCGGCTACCACGTCTTTCCGGTCTACTGGCGCCAAGGCGTCGGCACGGCGGCCCTGCAGTCAACGCTCAATTGGCTGTTCGCCATGACTACCATCGATGAGGCGCGCGCCTTGGTTGACACGCGTAACGCCGGGTCGATTGCGCTCCTCCAGAAGCTTGGCTTTAGGCTCGGCCGAACGATAGTCGGCGCAGACTGCTTCAAAGGCGCACAGAGCGACGAGCACGAGTTTGTTATGTCTCGTCCTTGCTGGGGCGTACTTGGCAGTTGAAACACCAGCAAGAACTGCTCGACCGGCTTTGTGCCTATCTCCGGGAGCGGTTCTCCTGCGAAACGGCAATTCTCTATGGCTCACGAGCACGAGGCGACTGGGATTCCAAGAGCGACATCGATGTCATCGCGTTCGGAAAGGTCAACCAGACCGGGCACATCGCCCATCGATGGGAAAACCTCTTTCTCGACTTGTTCCTGTATCCGTCGGGCACAAAGCCCGAGCAGGACTGGCTAAGGATTCATGATGGTCGGGTTCTCTTTCAGCGTGACGCAGAGGGAGACGCAGTGCTTGCGGCCGTCAAAGAGGTGTTTTCTTCAGGCCCGGAGACAATGAGCCCGAGCGATGCGCAAACGACAAGACTCTGGCTGGAAAAAATGCTTGCCCGGGCTGAAAAGGGCGACGCTGAAGGCGACTATCGGCGGCACTGGCTTCTGAAAGAAGTTTCGAGATTTACTTCCTCCTACGAGGCAAATGGTATCTCGGGCCCAAGAACAGCCTCGCTCACCTGCAGGAGGACAAGCCCGAACATTTTGCGGCCTTCCGAAAGGCCTTCGCTCCAGATGCGACGATGGCGGATCTTCAGGCAGTCGTGAGCATTGCCAACGGGGTCGATTAAGGAGGCTAGCCAACGTCGTGGACGAGCACGAATTGGCCAAGCTTCGTTCAACCTTGCGCGACGCCATAGACGGTGAGGCCCGGGCCTAGCAGCCTGCTCAGTCCACGAACTGCTCGTTGCCGACCAACCCAATTTTCGTGACGTTCAGCCGCTGCGCCGCCGCCAGCACCGCGAGCACGTGACGATACACCACCAGCTTGTTCGGCTTCAGATGCACCTCGGGCTGCGGGTTTTGCGCCGCGATCTGCCGCAGGTGGTTGTCCAAATCCTGCGCGTCCGCCAACGGAGCGCCGTTCCAATATACCAGACCATCGAAGTCCACGTCGATGTTCACGTACGGCGGCGGATCCTGCTGCGCGGGCGGCGGCGGTCCGACCGGCAGGTCCATCTTGGTGGCGTTGGTCTGCAGCGGGATGGTGATGATCAGCATGATCAGCAGCACCAGCATCACGTCGATCAACGGCGTGGTGTTGATATCAACAACCAGGTCGCCGTCATCGCTGCCCGAGGGGAGGGTCATGGCCATGGCTCGATATCCTCTAACCGCCGTGCGGCGGGGGTTGGCTGATGAACGCGACGTGGCTAATGCCAGCCTTCTCACATTGCAGGACGACCCGGCCGACCGCCTCGTAGCGCACGTCTTCGTCGCCGCGCACATCGATCTCCGGCTGCGGGTTCTGCACCGACACGCTCTTGAGCTTGGTCAGCAGCGCCGGGCCGTCCGGCATGAATTGCTGATCCCAAAACACGTCTCCGTCCCGCGTCACCGCGATCACCACGGTCTTCGGCTTGATCTTGTCCACCTGGCTGATCGCTTTCGGCAGGTGGACAGGAATGGTGTGCGTCACCACGGGGATGGTGATGAGGAAGATGATCAGCAACACCAGCATGACATCCACCAAAGGCGTCGTGTTGATGGTTGAGACCAAGCTCTCGTCGTCGTCGTCGTCGGACCCGACGTTGATTGACACCGGACGTTATTCCGCAGCGGCTTGTAGGATGGTGCGATTGGCGTTCGCCGTCTCGCCGACCCGGCGCCCGGACAGCAGCACGGCATATAGATCGGCCGTGAAACCACGCACCTGTTCCATGATAGCCTTGTTGCGGCGGATCAAGAAGTTGTAGCCCAGCACGGCCGGCACCGCGGTCGCGAGGCCGATTGCCGTCATGATCAGCGCCTCGCCCACTGGGCCGGCCACCTTGTCGATGGACGCCTGGCCGGCGATGCCGATGGCGGTCAGCGCGTGATAGATCCCCCACACAGTGCCGAACAGACCCACGAACGGTGCGATGGAGCCAACGGTTGCCAGCACCGCGAGGCCACCTTGCAGGCGGCTGTTCACCACGGTCGTCGCGCGGTCCAGCCCGAGCGTGATCCAGGTGCTGGCATCGATCTTTTCTGCCAGCGTGCCTTCATGTTGCCCGGCGGCGGCCAGCCCGGCGTTGGCGATGTAGCCGTAAGCCGAGTTCTTGCCGAGCGTATTGGCGCCCTCGGTAATGCTGGGCGCCGTCCAAAAGTTCTTGCGGGCGGCGCGTCCGCGGGCCGCTAGCGTCGCCTGCTGGATGGACTTGGTTATCATCACATACCACGTTCCGATTGACATAATGGCAAGGATGCCAAGTGTGACCCGCGCCACGACGTCGCCGTTGTTCCATAGCGATTGCAAGCCATACGGATTAGCCGCGTCGCCCGCGGCGGCCGCATCTATCTCGCCATGGACAAGCCTTATAGCAATGGACTGTCCAATGTCGGCTTCACCTTCATCTCCAACACCGCCAACGGCTACCTGCAACCCTCGCCGATTGAAATCCAAAAGCTGGCGGTGGACGGCCAGTACAACAATTACGACAAGAGCCAGGATTTCTTCCGCCAGGACAACCAGTTTCTGACCACCATCCTGAGCGACGACACCTACGTCAATGACTACATGAAGATCGGCGGCAAGGCATTCTATATCCGCACCGACAACAAGTCGCAAAGCTACGTCTCGCCGGACCTGATCGGCGCCGACCAGCCGTTCCAACCGAACTTTCAAGTGCCGTTCTTCTCGGACGGCCAGATCGGCCCGGGCACCCGCTTCTTCAACTCGCAATACTTCAACTACAACCCCGCCATTTTTGGCAACGCCACCGGCAACGGCCCGGACGGCAACCCTGGCAATGCGCCGCAGGGCTTCGGCGAGAATGCACTAGAGACTTTCCAAGTCACCGATACCTACGGCATTAAGCCGGAGGTCAACTTCTTCCTGCCATACAACAACATCCGGGTCGGCGCCCTGATCGCGCGCGAGCAGTTCGACACCAGTGCGTATGTCTGGGGAACAGTGCCGATCGTAGCCCAGAAAGGCTACAATGAAATCACACAATACTATGCCGAGCGGCAGCTCTACGAGGGCTACATCCAGGACAGAATAGACCTGTTTAGCAATACGCTGCACATCGAGCCAGGTTTTACCTACGAAGGGGTAGGCTCCCAGGTTCAGTATCCATACGCTTACGTGGGCTCACGACTGCCCAACGGCGGTTACACGGTCAGCCGGTTTGATCGCGAAGCCCTGCCCTATATCGGCGCCAGCTACGACTTGCCCGGCTTCCTGAAGAATACCTCGATCTACAGCAGTTGGGGCCGTAGCGCGCTGTTCGCCCCCGTGAGGAACTACCGGCTTAGCGGCACCGGGGGCACCGCGGCATCCGGGCCGGAACGGCTCACCGCGGTGGAAGTCGGGGCCAAATACAATACCGATCGGCTCTATGTGAACGTGGACTACTTCAATCAGCGCGTCACTCGCGCCTTCAGCTTCTTCGCCAATTACCTCACGCAGACCTTCACCTATGCCAACGAAGGCATCCAGGAGTTCAAAGGCTTCGAGGCCTCGTTCAAATACAAGATCACGCCCGAAATCGGCATTTTCGGCGCCGGCTCTCACCTGCTGGCGAAATACCTGCAGAACTACGCGGCCTTCACCACCATCTTCGAGGACCAGTTCGGCTATGCCTTCAAAGGCACTCCCGTCAGCGGCGTGCCGGACTACACCGCCAATATCGGCGTCGATTACGACAAAAAGAACATCTTCAAGGAAAAGGACGAGGCCTATCTCCGCTTCTGGATGGTCTACACCGGCCAGCAATACACCACCTACGACATCAGCCCGGACCCGACCGTGACTCCGAACCCGCAACTCCAGGCCGCAACGGTCACCAATACCGGCTACAAGCTTTCCGCCTACGGCATTTTCAACTTTAGCGCCCATTACATGCTGCCGATCGAAAACCTTCACTTGCCCGCCAAGCAACTCGATTTCCAGTTGAACGTGCTGAACATGTTTAACCAGCACTTCAAGGCCTATTTCTTCAACCAGTACGTCTCCTACAACGGCGTCTATGGCGGCAGCCCGTATACCACCTTTGTCCCCGGTCCGCCTGCCGCCGTTCTGTTCAACGTCACCGCACGCTTCTAGTCCTGCCCCGCGCTCTGGTCGTCGCCCCGGGCCGGGATGTCAGGCCTTTACGGCGCGGGTTGCGAACAGGGTTGGCATGTAGCGCGACAGTCCTGGCTCGGGCATCCCGTCCCACCGGTCTTCGATCAGGTTGGTCAGCACGAACCCGGCCTTGAGTTGCCCACCAATTTGGGCTTCCAGCGAGTGACTGAATTCTACGACGTGGTCTCGCTCAATCAAGCGTCGAAGTTCGTCTGGCGGCAGGTCGACGACGTCGGCGTAAGGCAAGCGAAACCGCACGATGAATTCGCCTCGCGCCGCCTCTGCCTCTCTGTCGAAGATATAGATATCCGGATTCATGAACCCGGCCAGTAAGGCGCCTCCCGGCCGAAGAACCCTGAAGCATTCTCGCCAGACTGGCTCGATGGCTGGCGCGAAGCAATTGGAGCAGGGGTGGAAAATCAGATCGAAGCTCGCGTCGGCAAAGCAGGACAGGTCGTGCATTAGACCGAGCCGCGTGGTCAGGACCAGACCGTCCCGGTCGGCGACCATTGCATCCTGCGCGAGCTGTTTGGGCGACGCATCGAACACAGTCACCTGGGCACCGGCTGCTGCCAGGATCGGTCCTTGCTGGCCGCCACCGGAGGCGAGACACAGGATGTCGGATCCCGCCACCTCGCCGAACCACTCGCGGGGAACCGGCTTGGTGGGTGTCAAGATCAGGGTCCATTCTCCGCGCCGGGCGCAACCGACCTCGTCCGACGAGACCGGCCGGGTCCAGATGTTGTTCTCTTCCACGTGGCGGTCCCAACCCTGCTGGTTGAGCCTGGCGATATCAACCATCGCTGTCCCCTGTCACCCGCCTCCTGCCGGCACGCCGTCCACCGCCGGCCGCCCGCTCGGCCGGCAGCACCGCCACGGCCGTCGCTTCGAGCTGAGGCGCCCCCACCAGCGCCCCGCCGGCATAGGTCAGCTTGACCGTCCCGCTCCACCCCGCCGGCACCATGCCCGCCACCGCGCCGCCTTCAGCCGCGGCCATCAAGGGCGCAGCAAATAGCGCCGCCAGCTTGGAGGCGATCGGCGAGCCAAGGCCGGTGCATGGGTCAGGCCCGATCCGCGCGCGGTAATACCCGTTATCGCCCACCGTGATATCGTTGAAGCACAGGTGGTTGCGCCAGATGACCGGCCCGACGAAGCCGAGCTTGCGGCCGAACGCGGCGAACAGCCCGGCGTAAAGCGGCGACACCGCGCTCGTGCCCCCGATCGCCAACTGGCCGCCATGCACAACAATCTGATACCCGGTGTTCGGATCGGCATTCCCGGCCACGTCCGGCACCATCCGGCCCGGCCCGTTCGGCGCCCCCGCCTGCCAATCCTGTTGCGGAAACAGGCGCGAGAACCCGCCACCGGTGCCGTGGCCGTCAGCCTGCCCCGGGTTCTCATTCCACACTGTTTCGGCGTCGCGCGTCTTTCGCGTTCCGCCACAGCCGACCACGTGCGGGCAGGACGACGGCAAATCAACATTCACAGCGTTGCGCCCGCCATCCCGCGCGTCGTTGTCGCCCGAGGCGGCAAACACCACCATCCCGGCCTTCGCCGCCGCCTGGGCTGCTGCCTCCATCGCCATGGCAAAGTCCTGCCCCGCCTGCTGCCCGGCCGCTTCCCAGCGGGACTCATCCGCGCCCCAGGAGATCGAGCACACGTCGCACCCATCGGCGGTCGCCGCCCGCACCGCCGCCGCGATCGATGTGGGGCTGGTGTCCGCCCAATAGACCCGGATGGAGGCCGGCTTCCCGGTTGCCATGTAGTAGCCAGCCGCCGCCACCTGGATGTCGAGCGTCACCTCCACGTCCGGATCGGCGTCTTCGTTCGGGTGCTGATTCGGGCGGTTGCGGCCACCACTTACGCTGACATCGACGATTTGCGGCACGGGCTGCCCGATGGCGGCAAAGTAGGCGTCCATGTCCTGCTGCACCCACCCGCCGTCGAGTTCGACGATTGCGATCACCCCGCCGCCTGCCAGGCCTGAAGGCCAGCCGTAAGCCGCGCAAAGCTCCGGAACGGCCCAAGTCTGCGCCTGCGCCGCCCGCGGCGTCAGCCCTTCGTGGCCCGGGTCCGGCCGCTTGAAGTAGGGCCGCACCATTGCCATCGATCGGGCGACCCGCGCTTGGGCCATGAATTGCGCGGTGGTGCTGGCGTAGAACAGCGAGAGATCGGCTTTCAGCGCCGTCCGCGAGGGTCCGTCGAGATAGACCATGTGCCCGGACGGATAGTTGCGAATTGTGAGGTTAGCCCGCGCCCGCGCGTCGGCCAGCGGCATCGCCGCCAAGGTCATCGCGGTCTGGAAGAATGGCGTGACGGAGTCGTAATAACCGTTGGCGGAGAACACCTTCAGCGCCGGGTTGAGCGCCATCACCGCCGCCAGGTCGCCCGCGGTATACAGCACGATGTTGCCGTTGACGTCCTTGCCCTTCTGCGCCCCGGTCGGGTCGATGTGCGAGAAGTCCCAGTAGCGGAACGTCTGGTCGTTGAGATCGGTGAACGGAGCCGTCGCAGTGTATTTCAGCTCGTCATTCAGGTAGACGTTCCACATCGCAGTATAGACGCCGCCCACCGCCGTCATCGTCGCGTCGTTGCCGCCCGAATTGGGGCTCACCACGCCCGCGATGCCGGTGTCCACGGCGGTGGCGCGTCCGTCGTAGGAGCCGAGCGCCACCCCGGCATCCTGCAGCAGCGTGGTCAGGAATAGCAGCCCGATGGCGTTGCTGGCCGACACGTCCAACCCCCAGGAGGTCAGCACGGCCGGCGCAATGCCGAGGTCCTCGCCCAGCGTCTCGAGCGCGGGCTGGTCGATGGTCGGGAACGCTGCCAGCGCCTTGGCATACGGCCCGGCGGCAAAGGCGGTCACAGTGTCCAGGAACGCCGGCAGGCTCGCCGGGGCCGGCTCCACGGTGACCTTTTTGTGATACCACGCATCCGCCGCCAGCGTTGGCAGCAGCCCGACGGGATTACCCGTCTGCGCATAATCCAGGATCGAGGACTGCAGCGTGATCCCGTTCAGGTCGACCCCGTCCTCGTGCAGCAGCCACGCCAGCACGCAACTCCGCGGCGTGCCATACGACTCGCCAAACAGGAACTTCGGCGAGTTCCACCGGTCGAACGCCGTCAGGTAGCGTTTGATGAACTGCTTGATTGATCGGGCATCCTGATCGACACCCCAGAAGTCCTTGTTCTTGTTCGGAGCGATCGCCGCCGAGTATCCGGTGCCCACCGGGTCGATGAACACCAGGTCGCTGCGGTCGAGCAGGCTGTCCGGGTTGTCCTCCAGCGTATAAGGCGCGGGTGGCGTGAACGCCGGCAGGCTGGTTTTGATCCGGCGCGGCGCGAACGAGCCGAGCAGCACGAAGACCGCCGAGGAGCCGGGGCCGCCGTTGTAGAAGAAGGTCACCGGGCGCGTCGATGGCGCGAAGCCGTCGGCGGTGAACGAGACGTAGAAGAACTTGGCTGCAGGCTGCGCAATGACGCTGTCCACCGTCACCAGGTGCCCGGCCCGCGCCGTGTAGGGGATCGCCTTGCCGGCGATGCTCGCCGTGTGATGCGTGACCGCAGCGGCCTCCGCCGTGTCCGTGATCGAGTCCTCCGGCCCACCCCCGTAAGGCGTGAGGTCGAGCAGCGGTTGGTCCTCGGTCGATTGCTGCGGGGGCGTCATTGCGTCCATACGGCCGGCTCCGTCCTACTGCTGCGGTATTTTACGGAGAACACCCCCGGGCCGATCCACCGCACATGACAACTGTGTGTGAACAAGTGCAACGGGTGAAAAGCCCTGCCGAGAGCATGAGGCAATGGCCCGGCGTTCGATGCTACGCGGGCGCTCGGCGGCGTTCGGCGTAAAGGGCGAGCCGCTTGGCGGCGTTCGGCGCCGGCGGCCGCGCGATGCCGACGTCGAACGCCGGCAGCTCCTCTGCGCGATGGCAGGCGGACAGGTGGCCGTCCGCCACGCCCCGCAAGGCAGGCGGCTCAGTCCGGCAGCGGTCGATCACGAACGGGCAGCGCGTGTGGAAATGGCAGCCCGGCGGCGGGTTGAGCGGGCTCGGCACGTCGCCGCCGGGCACTTGCCGGGCCAGCCGCTGCGCCGGGTCGGGACGCGGGATGGCGGCGAGCAATGCACGCGTGTAAGGGTGCAACGGCCGGGCGAACAGCTCGTCCCGCGCGGCGGTCTCCACGATGCGGCCGAGATACATCACCGCTACCCGGCTGGCGACGTGCTTCACCACCGCCAGGTCGTGGGCGATGAACAGGTAGGACAAGCCTAAGCGCGCCTGCAAGTCCGCCAGCAGGTTCACCACCTGCGCCTGCACCGACACGTCCAGCGCTGACACCGGTTCGTCGCACACCACCAGGGCGGGCTCCAGCGCCAGGGCACGGGCAATGCCGATCCGCTGGCGCTGCCCGCCGGAGAACTCGTGCGGATAGCGCCGCATATGCTCGGGCGCGAGCCCGACCAGGCTGAGCAATTCGGCCACCCGCTCCTGACGACGCGCGGCATTGCCGTAGCCATGGATCAGCAGCGGCTCGTCCAGCGTGGCGCCCACGGTCATGCGCGGGTTGAGTGAGGCAAACGGGTCCTGGAACACGATCTGCATGCGCCGCCGCAGCTTGCGGAGCGCGCCGCCCGGCAGGCTGGTGATGTCCTGCCCCTCGAATGCGACCGTGCCCGCCGTGGGTTCGATCAGCCGCAGCACCAACCGTGCGGTGGTGGACTTGCCGCAGCCGCTCTCCCCCACCAGCGCCAGCGTCTCCCCCTGGTCGAGGTTGAACGACACCCCATCCACCGCCCGCACCAGCCCGGCGCGCGTGCGGAAGTGCTTGGCCAAGCCACTGACCTGCAGCAGCATCATTGCAGGATCGCGCTCACTCCCGCTCCCGCCTGCAGGAGCGGGTCGGAGTGAGGGCCAGCCGCAATCAGCTCCACTGGGGCGCGGATGCACGCCGCTTCGTGTCCCGCGTCCAACGCTCGCAACGTCGGCGGCGCCTCCGTGCACGCCGCCGCGCCAAACACGCAACGCGGATGGAACCGGCAGCCCGGCGGCAAGGCACCCGAGGACGGCACCGCCCCCTCAATCGCCAGCAGCCGCTCGCGGGCCTGCTCCAGCCGTGGCACGCTGCCGAGCAGGCCCAGCGTGTAGGGATGTTGTGGATCGTCGAACAGCGCGCTTGCCGGCGCATGCTCCACCACCCGCCCGGCATACATCACCGCCACCTCATCGGCCATTTCCGCCACCACGCCCAAATCATGCGTGATCAGCACGATCGCCATCCCCGTCTGCGCCTGCAAATCCCGCAGCAGGTCGAGGATCTGCGCCTGCACCGTCACATCCAGCGCGGTGGTGGGTTCGTCGGCGATCAGCAGGTCCGGCGCGCAGGACAGCGCCATCGCAATCATTACCCGCTGCCGCATTCCGCCGGACATCTGGTGCGGATACTCATCCAGCCGCCGGTCCGGCGCCGGGATGCGCACCCGCTCCAACGCCGCTGCCGCTCGGGCCCGCAGGTTGCGCGGCCGGCGTTCATGCGCCCGCATCGCCTCCTCGATCTGGTCGCCAACGGTGTAGGCCGGGTTCAGGCTGGTCATCGGTTCCTGGAAGATCATCGCCACCCGGCGCCCGCGCAGGCTGCGCATGTCCGCCGCCGGCAGCGTCAGCAAGTCCCGCCCGTCGAACACCACCCGCCCGGCCGCCACCCGGCCCGGCGGCGGCACCAGCCGCATCACCGACAGCGACAGCATGGACTTGCCGCAGCCGCTCTCCCCCACGATGCCAAGAGTGCGGCCGCGGTCTACCGATAGGCTTACTCCGTCCACCGCCGCGAACGAACCGCGCGTAGCGGGGAACTCAGTGCGCAAGCCTTCCACCTGTAACAGCGCCGTCATGCCGGGGAGCGGCTCCAGCGCGCTTCCAGGCTCCTCACGCCGCGTTGCAGCACCGGCCCGGCGAACACTCCGAAGGCGGCAGCGTAGAGCGGCACCATGATAAGGCTATACCGCGGCGTTGCGACCGACGTGGCCGCATGCAGCGCCACGATGAACAAGGGCGGCAACAGGAAGGCGAGCAGCGCCGGGTCTCTCCGCCGCACGGCCCGCAGGCTCAGCGCCACAAGGAACGGAAACGCCACCAGGCTGAAATACTTGCGCACCCAAAGCGACTTCCACGCCATCACCAGGGTGATCGCGGCAAACCGGAACGGGTGCGGCCAAACGTAGGTACGCAGCAGATAAGGCACCTGGTCGGCCGGGTTGGGGGCGGCGGCGCGCAAGTCCTGCACCATGGTGGTGTTGCCGACCATGTAGAACGTGTCCGGCCGCTCCTGCCAGCCGAGCCGCGCCACCGAACCGGGAAACAGCATGCGCGCCGCCGCCGGCCCGAAACCGGGCAAGGCATAAACCCATTGCGCCGTCCATTCCGCCGGCGTCATCGCCTCGTACGCCATGCGCTGGGCCAGGATGAATCCGGCATAGCCTGAGGTGGGCGCCAGCGTGCCGAACAGCCGCTCGTTGCGTACCGACCAGGGCGCCATGGTGACGCATGCCGCCAAGCAAGCGGCCAGCAGCGCCAGCCCCAGTCGACGCCGCCAGAGCAGAATGGGTAACGCCGCGCACCCGGCCACCGCCACCAGATAGAGGTATTCCGGCCGCGCCAGCGTCAGCAACCCGAGTATCACCCCCAAACCGAACGCGGTGGGCCAGCGCGGCCGCTGCACCAGCAGCACCAGCAGCAACCCGCTCGCCGCCGCCAGCGGCAGGCTCAGCGCCTCCGTCATCGCCGTGCGGGCATAGACCGCGTATTCCGTCGTCCCCAGCCCGGCGGCGAGCAAGGCGCACCAGGCCGCCCAAGCGCCGCCCCCGATCGCCAGCGTCGAGCGCCACACCAGCATCAGAGTGCCCGTCATCAGTAGGATTTGCAGCGGCAGCAGCGGTCCCAGCGAGGTGGGGCAGCCCGCAATCGCCCCCCACTCCGCCGTCCGCACGCAAGCGGCGGCGCGGGCCAGGGCGGGGCTGAGGCTGGCCAGCCCGGCCACTAGCGCTGGATACAGCGGCGCGGTGTAGGCGCCGGGCGCGCCCGCCGTGCCCCAGCGGCCGTTGGTGTAGGTCCCGGTCCGCTGCAGGTCGCTGGCGATGCCCAAATAGAGCGGCTGGTCATACGCCCAGAGCGTTTGCGGCCTCAGCGTGGCAAGCCCGAACAGCAGGCAACCCAGCGCCACCGCCGCCGCAATCAGCCACTCACGCGGGCGGGGGGCGTAGACGTGGTCAAGCGTCAGGCGCGATAGTCCGTCTTGCCGCCTTCGATCTGCCGCAGCGCCGACTCCCAGGCCCATTCGCAATGCGCCAGCGTGCCCTCGTGGTCGAACTGCGCTGCGGTGTGTTCGCACACCTCCGTGGGCGGCAGTACCAGTTCGCCGCTGCCGGCTGCCACCTGCGCCTGGCAGGCGCGCTCGAGATAATACAGGTCCGCCCAGGTCTCAGGGATGGTCCGCCCAGCGACCAGGAGCCCATGGTTGCGCAGGATCATCGCCCGGTTCGGCCCGAGATCGTGCACCAGCCGGCTGCGCTCATCCAGGTCGAGCGCGATGCCTTCGTAGCCATGATAGGACAAGCGGCCGTAGAACCGCAGCGAATGCTGGCTGATCGGCAGCAGCCCCTGCTTCTGCGCCGACACAGCGATGCCCGCCGCCGTGTGGGTATGCGCCACGCACACCAGGTCCGGCCGGGCCATGTGGATGGCGGAGTGGATGCAAAAGCCGGCCGCGTTCACCTTGCGGGGAGACATCCCGGCATGGTGCGCCTCCTCGATGATGTTGCCTTCGAGGTCGATCTTCACCAGGTCCGAGGCGCGCATCTCGTCGAACAGCACGCCGTACTGGTTGATCAGGAAGTGGTGCTCCGGCCCTGGTATCCGCGCGGAGATATGCGTGTAGATCCAGTCCGTCATCCGGTGATGCGCCACCAGGCGGTAGAGTGCCGCCAGGTCGCAGCGGATTTGCCACTCCTGCTCGGACATCGTGCCGCGGGCGAAAGGTGAGGTTTGCACGTTCATCGCAAGGCTCCTTGCTGTCTCGTGCAATCATCCGCCCCGGCAGCCCGCCCGGTCAAGCTGGCGATGCTGCGGTAGCCCGCGTAGTCTGCCGCCATGAGCCAAAACTCAGCCGCGCCCACTCTTGCTGCCCCGGACGACGACCCCTGGCTGTGGCTGGAGGACGTGCTCGGCGACCGCGCCACGCTGTGGACCGATGCGCAGACCGAAGCGACCCTGAACCGCTTCGGCGGCGAGCAATGGGAGGCGGACACCGAAACGCTGCGAGCGCTGCTTGACCGGCCGGACAACCTGCCCGTTCCTGCCCGCCGCGGCGGTTTGCTCTACAACTTTTGGCAGGACGGCAGCCACGCGCGCGGCATCTGGCGGCGCACTACGATGGACTCGTTCCGCACCGGTGACCCAATCTGGGACACACTGCTCGACCTCGATGCGCTGGCCGAGGCCGAAGAGGAGGATTGGACCTGGCAGGGCGCCGCCACCCTGCCGCCCGAGCATCGCCTCGCCATCATCCGCCTGTCGCGCGGCGGCAGCGACGCCGTCATGCTGCGCGAGTTCGACTTGGGCGCCCGCGCCTTTGTGGCGGGCGGTTTCACCCTGGCCGAGAGCAAGGGTGGCGCCGACTGGCTGGACGCGGACACGCTACTGCTGGCCACCGCCAGCCTCGGCGCCACGCAATCGGGCTATGCCAGCACCGTCCGGCTGTGGCAGCGCGGCCAGCCGCCGGGCGAGCCCATTTTCCAGACCGACCCGGCGCATATGGCCGCCTGGGGCCAGTTCGACCGCACCGGCAACCGGCTGATCTTCGGCGAGAGCCTCGACTTCTTCAACGCCAACGTTTTCCTTGGCGACCGTACCGGCCCCAAGCAGAAGGTCGACCTCCCTGCCGATGCCGGATTTGTTTTTGATCGCGGCTGGCTCGCCGTGCGGCCGCGCTCGGCGTGGCATGTCGGGGGAACGACCTACCCACCCGACACCCTGCTCGGCATCGGCCTTGATGCCTTCCTCGCCGGCGACCGCAGCTTCACCACCCTGTTCGAACCCACCCCCCGCCGCGCTCTGCAGGGCTTCAGTTGGATCGGACCGGCGCTGCTGGTGAGTGTCCTCGACGAACTGCAGCCCGTGTTTCAGATCATTACCCCCGGCACTTGGTCGGTGCATGAACTGCCCCTGCCGCGCAGCGGGACCGCCAATGCCTGGAGCCTGGACATCGAGGACGAGGAAGCCGACGGCACCCTGCTGGCTTTGGCGCAAGACCCGCTGAGCCCGCCCACCCTGCTTCTGGTCCCGCCGGGGCCCGCCGCCCCCGCGATCCTGCGCCACGGCCCCGCCGCGTTTGACGCCAGCGGCCTGGTCGTGACCCGGCACGAAGCGGTTGCCACCGACGGCGAGCGCATCCCCTACACCCAGTCCGGCCCGGCGCAGCTTACCGGCGATGCCCCCGTCCATCTCTCCGGCTATGGCGGCTTCAAGGTCTCCCGCCTGCCCAGCTATAGCATCGCCACCGGCAAGCTGTGGCTCGAGCGCGGCGGCACGGCGGTGGTAGCCAACATCCGGGGCGGCGGCGAGTTCGGCACGCGCTGGCACGAGGCCGGCCGCCGCGAGGGCAAGCGGCTGAGCCACGACGACTTTGCCGCTGTCGCCGCCGACCTGGTGCGCCGCGGCGTGACCAAGCCGAGCCGCATCGCGGCCGAAGGCGGCTCCAATGGCGGCCTGCTGATCGCCAACATGCTGACCCGCTACCCCGAACGCTTCGGCGCCTTGTTCTGCACCATCCCGCTGATTGACATGCGGCGCTACTCCAAGCTGCTGGCGGGGGCGAGTTGGATTGCGGAATACGGCGACCCGGACCAGCCGGAGGACTGGGCGTTTCTAGGCCCGCTTTCCGCCTACCACGCCGCCGAACCCGGCCGACCCTACCCGCCCATCCTGCTTGCCACCACGCGCCGCGACGACCGGGTGCATCCCGGCCACGCCCGCAAGATGGCGGCCAAGCTGCAAGCGATGGGCTACGACGCTGCTTTCTACGAACCCGCCGCCGGCGGCCACGGCTATGGCAAGGACCACGCCGAAGTGGCGGCCTTCGTCTCGCTCGGCATCGGTTTCCTGCGCCGGGCGATTGGGTGGGCGTGACGGGCTTGCACACACGCCGGACCAGGCTTTACCGCCGCAAGGACTGGCCTGTAAGTCTTTGACGGTTTTACACTCCTTTTCACGTTTCCCCAATGACTTCGCAGTTGCAGCAATGTATGGTCAAACCCGCTCTCGAAGCGCCTTGCCGCGAAGGATCCTGCACCGATGAACACCCCGACCTACGCCCCCGACGGTCTCGGCGGCCTCTCCACGCTGCAGCGGAGCGGCTCGCGTTACCAGTCTGACACCGCCGAGATCGCCAAGCTGGTCGAGAGCAAGAAAGGCACCTGGGACGCCATCAGCCCCGAGGCGGTCGCGCGCATGCGGCTGCAAAACCGCTTTCTCACCGGGCTCGATATCGCGCGCTACACGGCCGGTATGATGCGGCAGGACATGGCGGCCTACGACGCTGACCCGGCGCTCTACACCCAGTCGCTCGGCGCCTGGCACGGCTTCATCGCCCAGCAGCAGATGATTTCCATCAAGAAGCACTTCGGCACCACCAAGCGCCGCTACATCTACCTGTCGGGCTGGATGGTCGCCGCCCTGCGCTCCGAGTTCGGCCCGCTGCCCGACCAGTCCATGCACGAGAAAACGTCGGTTCCCGCGCTGATCGCCGAGATTTACACCTTCCTGCGCCAGGCGGACGCGCGCGACCTGGGCAACATGTTCCGCGCCATCGACGCCGCCCGCAACGCCGGCGACCACGCCAAGGCCGCCGAGTTGATGGCCCGTGTGGACAGCTACGAAACCCATGTCGTGCCGATCATCGCCGACATCGACGCCGGGTTCGGCAACGCGGAAGCCACCTATCTGCTGGCCAAGAAAATGATCGAGGCCGGCGCCTGCGCGCTGCAGATCGAGAACCAGGTCTCCGACGAGAAGCAGTGCGGCCATCAGGACGGCAAAGTGACGGTTCCGCACGAGGACTTCATCGCCAAGATCCGCGCCATCCGCCACGCCTTCCTGGAATTGGGCGTGGAGGACGGCATCATCGTCACCCGCACCGACTCGCTGGGCGCCGGGCTAACCAAGCAGATCGCCGTCAGCCATGCGCCGGGCGACCTCGGCGACCAATACAATAGCTTCCTCGACTGCGAGGAGGTCACGCCGGACGCGGCGCATAACGGCGACGTCATCATCAACCGCAATGGCAAGCTGCTGCGCCCCAAGCGCTTGCCCAGCAACCTGTATCAGTTCCGCGCCGGCACGGGGGCGGACCGTTGCGTGCTCGACAGCATCACCTCGCTGCAGAACGGCGCCGACCTGCTGTGGATCGAGACCGAAAAGCCGCATGTCGAGCAGATTGCCGGCATGATGGACCGGGTTCGCGCTGTCGTGCCGGACGCCAAGCTGGTCTACAACAACTCGCCCTCGTTCAATTGGACCTTGAGCTTCCGCCAGCAGGTGTATGATACCTGGAAGGAGGCTGGCCGCGACGTCGCTGCCTACGACCGCGCCACTCTGATGAGCGCGAGCTATGACGGCACCGCGCTGGGTGAGGAGGCGGACCGCCAAATCCGCAGCTTCCAGGCCGATGCATCCAAGCGCTCGGGCATTTTCCACCATCTCATCACCCTGCCGACCTATCACACGGCGGCGCTGTCGACGGACAATCTGGCACGCGAGTATTTCGGCGAGGCCGGCATGTTGGGCTATGTGCTCGGCGTGCAGCGGCAGGAGATCCGCCAGGGGATTGCCTGCGTGAAGCACCAGAACATGGCGGGCTCCGACATCGGCGACGACCACAAGGAGTATTTCGCCGGCGAGGCTGCGCTCAAGGCGGGTGGCGCGCACAACACGATGAACCAATTCGGTTAACGGCTCGCTGCTTGACGGGACAATGGGTGGGCGGCCGGTCATGGCTCCCCACCCAGCGTCACTTTCCCAGCGGGTTTGGCCCTTGTCGTCGCCCCGGAACGGCGGCGCACCTTGGAATCTCTACCAGAGCGCCGCTCTTGCAGTGCCGGCGTATCCCTGAAAGCGCTGCCTGCATCAGTCCCATGCCTGCGAGGCCGGTGGTGCCGAACCCTAATCTGGGACCGCCACATGGACCCAGACCACCCGGGAGCAGCGTAGCCGCTTAGAGCTTTGCTCCGCAACCGATCGACCCGAAGCCGAGTGGCCGGTTACCGAAGCGCTGCTGCCTGCAGCCTGGCTGGCTCGGCACTGCGCTCGATGGCTGCCGTCGCGGCCTGCAACGCAGCGTTCCGGTGAGCGAGTTTCGCGACTTGAGCCAGCGCGACCGCTTTGACGGCGCCGCTGCTCCGGTTGCCATCCTGCCAAACGGTCAGATAAAGCGGCGTTTGGACGGCGGCGGCGTAGCTGCGATAGGTCGCAGCCGAGCGTGCCGCAGGCCGGACCAGCTCGATGCTTTTGGAGTAGCGGATCATTTTGGCCGACACGCCGGAGGCACGTGCCGTCTCGCCGATGGCCGCAGCGTTGACTTCCAGTCCTCTGAATGCGATGCCTCGAATTTGGGAGAGGTTCAAATCAGGCGACGGAATGGCCTTCATTCTCCATTCAGCGTTCGCCGGTCGGTCCCTTGCGGAAACACTCGGCGCTGTCGACTACAGCTACGGCTTCCTTCACCAGGCGTTTGCCCGCCTGCTTGGGCAATCCCAGCGCGTGCTGTCGGTCAGCGATCCGGCCGATGCCGAGGCGATCTATGACGGCTGCGTCGAACGCGGCGAACCCTGCACGCTCCTGTCTTTCACACCGCCGCATAAAGCGCCGCTCGGCCTGCGTTGCCGCACCGTCTGCGTGTTCGCCTGGGAGTTCAACACCATCCCGGACGAGGTGTGGGACGACGAGCCACGACACGACTGGCGTCATGTCTTCGCGCAGCATGGGCACGCCATCGCGCTATCGCGGCATGCGGCGGAGGTGGTGCGCGCAGCGGTTGGCGAGACGTGCGCGGTTGCGGCTGTCGCCGCCCCGGTCTGGACCGCGTGGTCCCGCCTCGGCCGCGCTGCGCGAACTCCCTGCACAGGCGGCAAGATCGAACTGGCTGGACTGCTGATCGACACCGCGGACCACGCGCATTTCAGCAACCAACCGGGGTGGCCTCTGCCCGGCGCGACCGCTGCAGCATCCATGCCGGCCGAGCCTGCCGCCTCGCTCGGACCGGTGCAGGGCGCACGCGCGGAGCTTTCGCTCGCCATCCACCATGCCCGCCAGGCGTACCGAGCAACACTGCACGCCAGACTGCCGCCGCCTGCGCGCTGGGCGCTGTCGCGCGCAGGAAGGCTCGCGCGCCGATCCTATCTCTCCGCGGTCGCCATGCGGCGGCGCGTTCGGGCGATGCGGCCGGGCGGTGCCAAACCGGGATCGCCGGGCGAGCCTGCGCGCGCGCTGCCGCCGCGCACGGTCGTCCTCCAGGGCGCCGTCTGGACCAGCGTGTTCAATCCGGCCGACGGGCGAAAGAACTGGTCCGACATGGTGTGCGCCTTCGTATGGGCATTCCGCGACGATCCCGGCGCCACGCTCGTGTTGAAGCTCGCGCATCGTGAGACCGCCGCGTTCGCCGCTCGCTTTGAGGCGCTCCTGATCCGGCTGGCACCGTTTCGCTGCCGTGTTGTCGCAATCGGCGGTTGGCTCGCCCCGGCCTCGCTGGAGGCGCTGGTGGGAGCGACCGATATCGTCGTGAACGCATCTCATGCGGAAGGCCTCTGCCTGCCCCTTATGGAGTTCATGAGCGCAGGACGCCCGGCGATCGCGCCAACCCATACCGCGATGGCCGACTACATAACGCCCGACAACGCGTTCACGGTGACGTCCACCGTTGAGCACAACGTGTGGCCGCACGACACGCGCGACCTGTTCAGGACCACCCGGTTCCGCATCGAGTGGGATAGCCTGGTCGACGCCTTCGAGCGGAGCGCCGCCGTGCTTCGCCACCAACCGGGCCGTTATGCGGCGATGTCCCGCGCGGCATCAGATGCGATCGAGCGCCTGAGCTCGGACGCAGCCGTTACCGCCTCGCTGCGCGCCATTCTCGGCGAGGACGCTTTCGCGTGATCATTATCGTCTACGCCGGCAACAGCGACCAGACCATCGCCGGTAATCTCGGCTGCTCGGAATACAGCTATTACTTCGTGCTCGCTGCCTTCCGCCCGGTGCTGGAGCAGATCGGCCATGTGATCGACGTGCTCGATCCATTGCGCGAGGTCGACCCGATCTATGCACTGGCTCGCCGCTACGGCGAAGCCTGCGTGTTCCTGTCCTTTGCGCCGCCGCACCAGACGGCGGTCGGGCTTGCCTGTCCGACCATTCCCGTGTTCGCCTGGGAATTCGATACCCTTCCCTGCGATGTCTGGGATGACGAGTGGCGGCACGACTGGCGGCGCGTCCTGCGTGCGCTCGGCCGCGCCGTCACCCATAGCGGCTTCACGGTGGCGGTGACGCGCCGCACGCTTGGGGCCGACTTCGACATCCGGTCGATCCCGGCACCGGTCTGGGACCGTTTCGCGCCGATCTACGACCGGCAAAGCTCTTTACGGCCGCCCGGCGTGCCGGCCCGGCTCGACGTCACCGGGCGCGTCATCGACACGCGCTCGACCGATCTGGCGCCTTACCGATCGACGGTCCGGCGCGCGCTAGGTTGGCAGAAGCTGCCGGGCCGGGCTGCCGACCGGGAGGCCCGCTCCATCCTGATGCTCTCGGGCATCGTCTATACCGCCGTGTTCAATCCAACGGACGGCCGCAAGAATTGGTTCGACATGGTCTCCGGCTTCGTTTGGGCCTTTCGCAACGAGCCCGATGCGACGCTCGTGCTCAAGCTTACCCACTCCAACTGCGCCGAAGCCATCTCGGCCATCCTTGAAGACCTTGCCAAGCTCAGTCCATTCCGCTGCCGCGTGGTCCTGATCGATGGTTTCCTCAGCGAACCCGAATACGAGGCGCTAACCCGCGCGACGCGCTATGCGGTGAACACCTCCCATGGCGAGGGCCAGTGTTTGCCGCTGATGGAGTTCATGAGCGCCGGTATCCCCGCAATCTCGCCGAACCACACCTCGATGGCGGATTATTTCGACGCGCGGAGTGGCTTTGTCGTTCGCTCGACGCTTGAGGCATCCTATTGGCCGCAGGACCCGCGCCACGCCATCCGCACGCGGCGGCACCGGATTGACTGGGCGTCGCTGGTGGCTGCGTTCACCGAGGCGCAACGTGTCGCCGTGTCCGATCCCGCCCGCTACCGCGCCATGGCGGAGCACGCGAACCTTCGGCTGTGCGAGCATTGCAGCGAGGCGGTGGTGGAAGCCCGGTTGCGGACGTTGCTCGGCCTCGCGCCGGCTGTGGGCGCCGAGCGGGTGCGCACCGGGCGCGAAGATGCGTTGGCAGCTCACGAGTCGGCGTCTTGAAGGCTTCGTTCCGGCCGGGCAATGCACCCGCGTCCGGTCGGCTTGCCGAAGTCGAGGCGCTTCGGGCTGTCGCCATTGTCATGGTTTTGGTGCAGCACGCGCCCGTAAATCTGATCTGGTGGGGTGGGCCGCTCTACTCGACGCTTCACCGAGTCAGCGGCGGCTGGACTGGGGTTGACCTGTTCTTCGGCGTGTCCGGCTTCGTGATTGGCCGCGGGCTGATCCCGGTCCTGGAACGCTCGTCAGTCGAATCGGCAGCCGTCCCGGTGCTGCGGTTCTGGTGCCGGCGGGCGTGGCGGTTGCTGCCCTCTGCGCTGTTGTGGCTGGCGCTGCCACTGCTGCCCGCGCTCTTGTTCAATCGTTCAGGGGCGTTTCACGCCTTCTCCGCCGACGTCAGCACCGCACTCGCCGGCGCGTTCGACCTCGCCAACTTTCATCTGGCGAGGCAATTCGGCCGTGCCGACACGGGGCTCGGGTTCCCGTATTGGAGCCTGTCGCTCGAGGAGCAGTTCTATATCCTCCTGCCACTCGCGCTGCTGCTATTGCGCCGGCGTCTGCCGATTGTGCTCGCCTTGCTGCTGTTGACGACCCTGCAGCAACAGACGCCGCTTTCCATGATGACGAGGCCGGCAGCGCTTGCCACTGGCGTGTTGCTGGCATTCGCCGAGCGCGACGGGTCCGTGGCCTGGAGGCTCGCCGCTCCGGCGTCGCTCAGCCAGCGCCCCGTGCTGCGGGCGCTGCTGCTGTTTGGCGCCATCGGGCTTTTGCTGGCGCTCGGGTCCGACGGCCTCGCGTTCGTGTCCTTCCGGTTGCTGCCCATCACCCTGCTGGCCGGTGCGCTTGTGTTCCTCGCCGCGCAGGATTGCGGCATGCTCTGGGCCGATGGGATGTCGCGCCGGGTCGCAGTTTGGCTCGGCTCGCGTTCCTACGCGCTTTATCTCGTGCACATCCCAGCTTATGCGGCGGCGCATGAGATCTGGTTCCGTCTCCACCCCACCGATCCCCCCGGACCGCCTGCCGGCGCGACCCTAGCAATCTTTCTCGCCGCAACGGGGTGTTCTTGCCTCCTGCTCGCGGATTTGAATTATCGCGTCATCGAGCGGCCGTTGCGTCAGCATGGGCGTCGTATCGCAGCCCGGATCGGCGCGCCCGGAAGCGCCCGTTCAGTGGCGGCCGCCCAATGAGGCACCGGTTCGGCCGGGCGCTGCGCGGTTGGGCGCAATTGCTCGATCCTGCGCCGCCGGCAGAGATCGCCGCAGACGCGCCGCCGGACGCGAGCGGAATTTCGCGCGATGTCGGATTGCGCGACGCGGTCATGCATGGCTGGTTCGACGGCACGCGCGGGCTGCTCTATCCCGGCGTCTCCATCGACGCCGCGGACGTGGTCGCCGATATTGGTTGCGGGGACGGAGGCGCCGCTGCGTTTTGCGCCAAGCAAGGCGCGCGCGTGTTGCTCGCCGATGTGGACGAGCCGCGCCTCCAAGGCGCCCGCGCGCGGCTTGAGGCGATCGCGCCCGGCCGGATCGAGGTGGCGGTTTCAGACGCCGCGCCGCTTCCGTTCGCAACGGCGGTCGCGACGCGGGTTGTCTGCACCGAGGTCATCGAGCACGTGGCCAATCCCGCCATCCTGCTCGCGGAACTCGCCCGGATCGCCGCGCCCGGCGCGTTGCTGGTGTTGTCCTGCCCCGACCCGCGCTCAGAGGCCGTGCAGAAATTACTCGCCCCGGACATGCTGTTCCAGCACCCCAACCACATCAGGGTCCTGGATCGCGCCACCCTGTGCTCGCTGATCGCCAGTGCCGGCTTCGCGGTCGAACGCTACGACTGCTATGGCTTCTACTGGGCGCTGTGGTGGAGCCTGTTTTGGGAAACGAAAACGGATTTCATGTCGTGGCAGTCGCATCCCGTCCTGGAGGGCTGGGCGCGGGTTTGGGACAGCGTGCTGGACTGGCCCGAAGGCTCCCGCATCCAACGCGCGCTCGACGCAGCGTTGCCCAAGAGCCAGGTGGTCGTGGCGCGACGAACGCCGTTCGGCACGGCGGCAGCCGGCTGACGAGGCCGGCTGATCGCATTGGAGCATGATCGCTTCTGATAGACGAAGCGTGCAAATAGATTAAAACGAGTTAACGTATTGGTACCTTCGTATGAACAACTGCCTACTAGGTGACGGGCAATGTGTCGCAGACCGGTGCCGATGCGGCCATGGCCCATACCGCGGCTGGGGTCTGACCCGCCTCTCGCAACATGCGCACCGCCAGCGCGCCGTCCCGCTTCGACAACCGCCGCCCGGATGCATCCGCCAGCAGGCGATGATGGGCGTAATGCGGCTCCGGCCAGCCCATCAGCGCCTGTAGCAGACGATGCACCGACGCGGCGGGCCGCAAATCCTCCCCGCGCGTAACCAAAGTGACGCCCTGGGCTGCGTCGTCATGCGCCACAGCGAGGTGATAGCTGGCGGGCACGTCCCGCCGGCCGAGCACGAGGTCGCCAAAAGCCGCCGGATGGCAGGGCAGGCGCCCCAGCCCTTCCTCGTGAAAGCTGAGCGGGCCGGTTGCGGCCAACGCGCGGCCGCTATCCAGCCGCCAGGCGTGCGGCGCGCCGGCGGCGATGCGGCGCTCCACCTCGGCATCAGGCAGCGTGCGGCACGTGCCCGGATAAACCGCGCCCTCCGGCCCATGCGGCGCAGCGCTGGCGCGAAGGATGTCGGCCCGGCTGCAAAAGCATGGATAGAGCAGGCCGCGCCGGCGTAGCGCTTCGAGATCCTCTGCGTATTCGGCAAAATGCTCCGA
Source organism: Acetobacteraceae bacterium (assembly GCA_965276785.1). Lineage (GTDB taxonomy): Bacteria > Pseudomonadota > Alphaproteobacteria > Acetobacterales > Acetobacteraceae > LMUY01. The sequence goes on along the minus strand of OZ255629.1, from coordinate 2,444,686 downwards.
CTGCACCCATGCCGGGCCGTCCGCTTGCAGGCCCAACCAGGCCAGGTCTTCCGAAATCGCGGCCGCGAAGGCGGGGCGGCAACGCGCCGTGTCGATGTCTTCCAGGCGCAGCAGGAAACGGCCGCCATCGTCGCGCGCCCGGCGCCAAGCCTGCTGCGCCGCGTAGACGTGCCCGAGGTGCAGCCAACCGGTCGGGCTGGGCGCAAAGCGTGTGATGATGGACATGCGCGTTGAGGCCAGCATAGTGGGTAAGGTGGGGTGAGCGGGAGGCTGGATGACGGAGTTGCAAGCGGTGCGCTGGGGACCGGCATCGGGCGCTCCAGCCCAGCAACTAATAGTCATCTGCCACGGCCTTGGCGCGACCGGGCAGGACTTAATTGAACTGGCGCCGCAACTCGGCGCCGCTTTGCCGAATGCCAGTTTCGCTGCGCCCGACGCGCCCGAGATCTTCGATGGCGGTCCGCCGGGCCGGCAATGGTGGCCGATCGGCGACCGCGACCCGGCGCGCACCGCCAACGGCGCCGCAAAGGCCCGCCCGGCGCTGGACCGGTTCATCGACGCCGAGTTGGTCCGGCTTGGCCTTCCGCCCGGGGCATACGCCCTGGTGGGGTTTAGTCAAGGCGCCATGATGGTGCTGTTTGCCGGCCTGCGCCGGGCTGTGGCGCCCTGCGGCATCCTGGCTTATTCGGGCGCGTTGGTGGCGCCGGGACGGCTGCGCGAGCGAACCAATAGCGCGCCCGTGTTGCTGGTCCATGGCACGGCGGATGACGTGGTGCCGGCATTTCGCACCGACGATGCCGCCGCAGCCCTGAAACTGGCTGGCGTGCCGGTGGAGGTCGTGTTCCTGCCCCGGGTCGGCCATTTGATCGACGCGGCGGGCATTGAGGCGGGGGCGGCAATGTTGCGGCGCAGCTTCAAACTGTGACCGGCCGATGAAAACCGGGGCCCTGCCTTGCGGGAAGCGGGACGCTCTGCGATAAGCCCGTTGGATTTTTGCGGTGCGAAGCGCCCGCCTGAGCCGCTTCAGTTTGGGGCGTCAGGGCCAGTGCCGCGAAGGAGGGCGTGTTGCCTGACGGCGGAATGCACTATCCGGCGCTTGTGCTGAACGCGGACTTCCGCCCGCTCTCCTACTTTCCGCTTTCGGTTTGGGCGTGGCAGGATGCGGTGAAAGCCGTGTTCCTCGATCGCGTCTCCGTGCTGAACGAGTATGAGGTGGCAGTCCGCTCGCCATCGCAGTCCATGCGGTTGCCCAGCGTCATCGCGTTGAAAGAGTACATTCCTGCGGCCCGTCGGCCGGCATTCACCCGCTTCAATGTCTTTCTGCGGGATGGCTTTGCCTGCCAATACTGCGCCGACCGGCTGCCAACGCATGATCTGACGTTCGACCACGTGATACCGCGGAGTCGCGGTGGCCGCACGACTTGGGAGAACGTCGTCACCGCATGTGGGCATTGTAACCTGAGCAAAGGCTCCCGCCTGCCGCGCGAATGCAGCATGTTTCCTCGCGCGGTGCCCCGTCAGCCCTCCACCTGGGAGCTGCAGGAAAACGGCCGTGCCTTCCCGCCGAACTACCTGCACGAGAGCTGGCGCGACTACCTCTATTGGGATTCCGAGCTGTTGGAGGGCTGAGGGCGCGCTACTTTCCCGCCGCGATCGCCTTCATAATGACGGCCTCCGCCGCAGCCTTGTCGGCCCAGCCGGTCACCTTGACCCACTTGCCCGGCTCGAGATCCTTGTAGCGGGTGAAGAAATGCTCGATCTGCTGGCGGGCGATCTCGGGCAGGTCTTGCACCGCTTGCACGTCCTTGAACTGCAGGCTGATCTTGTCGTGCGGCACGCAGATGATCTTCTCGTCCTGGCCGCTCTCGTCCTCCATCTGCAGCATGCCGATCGGGCGCACGCGGATGACGGCGCCGGGCACGATTGGGGCCGGGGCGAGCACCAGCACGTCCGCCGGGTCGCCATCGTCGGCCAGCGTGCCGGGGATGAAGCCATAGGCCGCCGGATAGGCCATCGGGGTGAACAAGAAGCGGTCCACCACGACGGCGCCGCTATCCTTGTCGACCTCGTATTTCACCTGCGACCCTTGCGGGATTTCGATGACCACGTTGATGTCGGAGGGCGGTGCCTTGCCGGTGCTGAGCTTGGTGACGTCCATGATGGTTCCCTTGAGGCTGAAACTGGCGGGCGGGACCCTACCGGCGAGGCTAATCCTTGCCAAGACGGGCTGCGCGGGGGCATGGAAGGGTGGCGTGTGCGCCTGTAGCTCAGTTGGTTAGAGCGGGCCGCTCATAACGGCTTGGTCGCGGGTTCGAGTCCTGCCGGGCGCATGCGCAGGCTACCGGCCGGCAACAGGATGACCATGTTTCTACCAGTCAGGCCCGCTACAGGAACTCGGCGATACCTGGCATGGTGATGAAACCCGGCAAGGCGCGGACCCGGCGCGTCCAGCAGCGCAGCTTAGGCAAATCCTCGTGGCCGAGGCCCCAGTCGGCCGATAGCGCGGCGGCGGGGAAAACTGCCAGGTCCGCAATGGTGGGTGCGGGGCCGGCCAGGAAGGCCTCGCCGACGAGGTCGGCGCGCACCAGATGGTCCTCGACTTCCTCCAACGCGGCTTGCGCTGTCGCTGCGGCGTCGGTGTAGGGCGACTCCTGCCGCAGGATCGCCTCCAGCCGGGCCGCCGCGGCGGCGGCCAGCGAGCGGGCGGCGAACAGGACCCATTTGAGCACGGCGCTGCGCCGGGCTCGCGGCCACCACACGCCCTCGGGGTCGTGCACCTCTGCAAGATGGCATAGGATCGCTTCGGCCGTCTCGACGACCAGGCCGCCGTCGCACAACACGGGGACGGCCGCCAACGGTGCGAGGGCGCGGAACTCTGCGGTTTCGTGCTCGCGGCCAGGATAGACGTCCACAGCGCGACGCTCGTAGGCCAGGCCTAACAGCGCCAGGGCCAGGCGGACCGTGTAGGCGTCGGCCGAGAGTTCGTAGTCGTAGAGCACCATAGCCACTTAGGCGCCTCCGAACTCGTGCACGCCGAAGCGCAGGCCTTTCTGCTTCAGCCAGTGACGGTACGCCACGGAACTGCGGTCGGCGCGGGTGGGGATTTCGGCGGTGGGGGCGAGCGGCAGCAGTACCGGGCGTTGGTTTTCCAGGATCATGCGGTCCTGCAGGAAGATGAGCTGCTGGAAGCGGATCAAGTCCGGCAGCGGCGTGTCCGGATCGATCAGGCTCATCGCGGTCCAGGCCAGCGACACGTCCGGAGCCACCGGCTGGACGAACATGGCGATCACGTCCCAGCGCCCGGGCGCGCTGGCGCAGGTCTTATAGAGCAGCACGTTGAACGGGGTGGCGATGCGGTAGAGGTATTCGGTCAGCAAGCCCGCTTGGGCGTTGGCGGCGGCTTGCGGCTGCCAAAACCGGCAATCGGTGGCCCAGACCTCGTCCGCGTCGTGGTGGAACTCGACCTGGTAGCGCTCCACTTCGGGCCGGGTCTCTACGCCCAGTATGTCGGTGTGGACATAGGGGAAATGCGCCATGTCGAGGAAGTTTTCCACCAAGCGCAGGCCTGAGGCGCGGACCTGCACGGCGCCGCAAACCACCAGCCGACGGTCCGGCTCGTCCATTTCGGGGATGGCGAACAGGTCGCGCTCGGGCGTTCCGAGCGTGGTCCAGACATGGGCATGCGCCACCATGCACGGCCGCGCCGCACCGGCGGCGTCTCGCACGTGGTAGGTCCCTTCGGTGTCGCGGGCCAGGTTCGCATCTTGCCCGAGCAGGCGGATGCGGCTCGACTGGCCCGGGCGCAGGCCATCCGCCATGCCGACCGCGTACCACGCGTGCAAGGCAGCCGGGTCGTTCACTTAGGACACGCCTTCGTGGTGCCGCAGCGACTCGCACCAGAGCGCAACCTCGAGCCGGGAGGCCGGCGGCAGGGCGAACACGTGCAACGTGATGCGCCCGGGCGCGGCCGGCTGGGCTGCGGCGAGCACTCCGGCGGCCAACTGCAGCAGGTCCTCGCCCGCCCAATCCGGCAGCGCTGCCACCGGCAGGCTCAAGCTGCGCACCGGCGCGGCGTCGGGCGGCAAAGCCGGCGGGGCGGTCTCGGGTTCGCCGCGATGCAGCCAGATCAGCCCGTCCTGCTCCGCCGCTTGGTAGCGCAGCACTTGCAGGGTTGGTGGCGGCGCCAGGTCCGGATGGGCGGGGATGGCGGCGCATCGTCCGGCGGTGCCGAAGCGCCAGCCGTGATAGCGGCAAGCCAGTTCCTCGCCGCGAACGAACCCGAACGACAGCCGCATGCCGCGATGCGGGCAGCGGTCCTCCCACGCGCTCACCACGCCTCCGGCCGAGCGCCAGATCGCCACTTCCTGCCCGGCGACAATCACCGGCGCGGCGCTGGCCGGCGGCAGGTCGGCGGCCAGCGCCACCGGGGTCCAGCGGTCGGGGATCATGCCGGGTCCAGGCGGTCGATCGTGTCCACGCCGCAGTCGATCGGGCCGAGCCAGCAGGCCATCTCAAGCATCTCGATCAGCGCGTCGTGGCCTTCGGTACGGATTACCACCATCTCCCCCGCTCGCCGCGCCTCGCCGGGCAGCGACAACAGGGCAAGCCGATGCAAGACGAAGGCCAGGAACGCCTCGTCGAGCCCGGCGCCGCGGACATGAAGTTCGGCCTGCGTCATGGCGGCCCGGCGGTGGTGCCGAAGCGCAGCCCGCGCTGCTTCAGCCAGCGCCGGTAGGTGACGGAGGACAAGTCCGCCCGGGTGGGGATCTCGCTGCGTGCGTCCAGCGGCAGTAACACCGGGCGCTGGTTCTCCACCACCACCCGGTCCTGCAGGAAGATCACCTGCTCGAAGTGCAGCAGCGCGGTGTGGGCGGAGGCTGGATCGACCAAATACATCACCGGCTGGGCGCGGCACAGACCCGGCTGCAGCGGTTGGACGACCAGCAGGATCACGTCCAGCCGCTCGGGGGCGGTGGGGCAGCGGCGATAGAGCATCACCACGAACGGCGCCGGCACGCGGAAGGCGAGATGCACGACGTCGCCCGCCGCCTCGGTGACGGCGATGCGGGACTGGAAGAAGGTGCAGCCGGTGGCCCACATTTCGTCGCTGTCGCGGCGGATGTCGGCGCTGTAGCGCGGCACCTCGGTGTGCGGCGGGGCGCCGAGGATGCCGGTGTGGACGAAGGGAAAATGCGCCATGTCGAGGAAGTTCTCCACCACGCGCAGCCCGGAGGCGCGGATAGTGACCCAGCCGCACAGCACGAAGCGGCGGTCGGGCTCGCTGGCCTCGGGGATAGCGAAGATGTCGCGGGCAGGCGTGCCCAGGCTGGTCCATATGCAGCCGTAGCGGTCGCGCACCGGCAAGGGCCGGCCCAGGGCGGTCCGGGCGGTGACGTGCCCGGCCGGGTCGCGCTCCAGCACGATGTCGTGGCCGAGCAGTTGGCTGCGCTGCGGGGTGGCCGTGACGCTATGGGTGGACTCGACGGCATACCACTCGTGCAGGGCGGCTGGCTCGAGCGGTGGCGGCATGAGAACCCTAATTGTGCTCGCTAGGGCCGAGGATCACCACACCCTCGGTCGCCTCGATGTGGCGGACGAAGGTGATGGTGTCTTCCCGGCCGTCGGAGTGCTTGCGGGCGATGCCGGGCGTGGTGGCGGCAACGACTTTGGCCACGATCAGGTGGGGGCCGGCTGAGGCTAACGCCTCGGCGCATAGCCCGTCGAACTCAGCTTCCGTCCGCGCCGTATGGGCGGAGGCGATGCCGGCACCGCGGGCGATCTGCGCCAAGTCGACCCGGCCGGAGGCGGTGTGGGTCGGCGGCCCGCCGATGGATTGATAGCACTCGTTGTCCCAAACCACGACGACCAGGTTGGGGGGCTGCTCGTTGCCGATGGTGGCGAGGATGCCGAGGTTGAACAGCAGGCCGCCATCGGTGTCGAGCGCCACCACGGTGCGGTGCGTCAGGCCGCAGGCGAGCCCGAAGGCTTCGGCCGACACGCAGCCCAACTGCTGCTGGAACAGGCTCGCTTTGCGCAGATGCGGGGCAGCGTTGTACCATTCGTCTACGCTGCCGCCGAGCGAGAGGATGACCAACTCGTGCTGCAGCCGGGCGGCGAGCCGGGTCATGCAGCCGAACCGGGTCACCGGCGCACCACGCTGCCGCCGAGCACCACGGCGGAGTGGTAGTGCGCGGCATAGCTCCAGTCGTATGCGTCGGTGATCGCCCGCTCGATCTCGGCTTCGTCCCGCACGATGCGGCTGGGGATACGCAGCGCGTCCAGCATCGGTTGCATGGTGATGCCGTGCGGGATGGCCCACCAGTTGGTCTCGCCCAACTCGCCGCGATAGCTCATCAGCATGACGACAGGGATGCCGGAGCCGAGGCCCATGCGCGCCAGCGGTTCGGCGGCGGCGCGCAGGCCGGAGTTCTCCATCACCAGGGCGGCGCGTTTGCCGGAGAGGAACACGCCGCCGCAGATCGCCGCCCCTTCGCCCTCGTTGGTCACGCGGATGGTGCGGAACGCCGGGTCGGCGTCGAGCGCGGGGTAGAGCGGACGCAGCAAGGAGTCGGGCAGATAGCAGACAACGCTGACGCCCGCGCGCTGCAGCCCGGCGCGCACGGCGGCAACGGCACCGTCGTGCACCGCTAACGCCGGCCCGCCGCTTGGAGGCAGCTCACCACCAGCACGCAAGCGAGCCCGGCGAACAGCACCACCCCTGCCCAGGCCGACGGCAGCACCGCGGTGAAGCTCCCCACCACGGCGAACAGCACCAGCCAGCCGAAGATCGCCAGCGCGAACCCGGCATCGTCCACGAACAAGCCGGCGATCTCTTGCGCAATCGCGGCGAGCCAGCGCATCAGCCCGCCTCCACCCGCACCGGGGCGGTGCGGCAGCGCACCACGGCGAGTGCCGCGACCAGCGCGTAGCCGACGGCAAGCGCCAGCAGTGACCAATCGTCGCCGGGCCAGGCCAGGGCCAGCGCCTCGCCCACCCAGAAGGTCCCAAACGCGGACAGCAGCACACCGACGATGAACTTCAGGGTGTTTTCCGGCACGTTGGCAAGCGGGCGATGCACGGCCAGCCCGAGCAGGACGACCACCAGCAACGCCGCCACCGCCCCGGTCGCCGCCGGGGCCAGCAGGCCCGCTCCCCCGGCGCCGATGGCGATGACGATGAACACCACCTCCATGCCCTCGATCAGGGTGATCTGCAGGCTGGTGGCAAACGCCACGCTGTCCCAGCGCGAGGTGGCCGCGAGGCCGCGCATGCGGGCGGTCTCCTTGGCGAACAGGGCGGCCTCATCGTGCAGCGGGATGCGCCCGGCGGCGCGGAGGATAGCTTTGCGAAGCCAGCGCAGGCCGAACAGCAGCAACAGGACCCCGATGACACCCTGGAGCAGCCGTAGCGGCACCAGCGACAGCGCCGGCCCGAGCACCACGACGACCACCAGAAGTATCACCAGCCCCGTGGCGGCACCGATCAGCGCGGCCCGCCAGCCACGGACGCTGCCGACGGCCAGCACCACGGTCAGCGCCTCCACGAACTCGACCAGGGAGGCCAGGAAGGCAGCCAGCATGGAGGGCAGCACATGGGCCCACCCGATCGTCAGCGTCATCCGCGCGGCACTCCTGGTGCGTGATAGCTCCGACGCTAGGACGCGGGCAGCGCTACCGGCAAGTCCTGGGCGCGGATTTGGCCCAATTGGCTGTGAAAGGTGAGGTCGCCCGTGCCGCTCTGCTGTTGCGACACGCCGCTGATGCGGTGCTCGCCGCTGTCATACAGCGTGGTCTGCCCGGCTTGCTGCACCGCGACCCGGCGCGCCTCCGGGAAGCACGCATAGCGCGTGCCGTTCTGCGCACCGGTCGCCGACGGGCGGCCCAAGCCCTCGGGCCACCAATCGTGCGCCGCGTCCGCCGGCTGGCTGGGCTGCGGGCTACCCCCATCACCGGCGAGCGCCTGGCAAAGCGCGTCCACTTTGTCGCGCAGGGCGGTGTTGAACATGTCGCCGACCTGCGTCATCCCGCCAGCGGACCATTGCCCCATGCCGCCCAGCTCGGGATGGCTGAATTGCGCCATCCGGCCGCCGCCGCGGTGCAGCGCCTCGCGAAGCGCGTCGACCGCACCGGCGCTGACGCCATGCTGCCGGGCCAGCTCCTCGCTGGAGGCCATCAAGACCGTTCTCCGGCGTTGGTCTGCTTCGGCGCCGGGGTAGCGGGGTCGGGTGGGGCGGGGTGGTCCTGCAGCTTGTCGTAGGTCTCGCTGGCATCGCCCGCGCCGAACTGGCCCTGATTGCCCGGCAGTGGCGGCTTCTGCGGCTTGGTCTCGTCCATCGCGTGGCACTCCTCCTGCTCTCTATCGGTTCAGACGCTCGGGAAGCGGGTTGGTTCGGTGCGCGACAAGCGGCGGGCGGTGCGCTATGGAGCGGCCATGTCGCGCACCGCCCGCATCGTCCGCACCACGTCTGAAACCGACGTCAGGCTCAGCCTGGGGCTGGACGGCACCGGCTCGGCCGAAATTTCCACCGGCGTCGGGTTCATGGACCATATGCTGACCGCCTTGGCCCGGCATGCGCTGTTCGATTTGGCAGTGCAGGCGCAGGGCGACTTGCACATCGACGACCACCACACCGTGGAGGATGTGGGCATCGTGCTCGGCCAGGCGTTCGCGCAGGCGATCGGCGACAAGCGCGGCATCCGGCGCTACGGCCACGCTGTGGTGCCGATGGACGAGGCGCTGGTCGAGGCGGCAGTGGACATCTCGGGGCGGCCGCTGCTGGCCTGGACGGTGGGCTTCGGCGTATCGGCCATCGGCACCATGGACACCGAGCTGTTCGAGGAGTTCTTCCGCGCCTTCGCCATCAACGCCCTGATTACGCTGCACATCACCGCCAAGGCGGGCCGTAACGCGCACCATGTTGCCGAGGGTTGCTTCAAGGCGGCGGCGCGCGCGCTGCGCATGGCGAGCGAGCTGGACCCGCGCGCGGCGGGGGTGATCCCCTCCACCAAGGGGTCGCTATGAGGATTTACACCGCCCACCTGCGGCCTGGGCAAGGGCCGGTGCTGGTGCGCGAGGGGTTCTCCTGGGGTGCCTTCCTGTTCGGGCCGCTCTGGCTGCTGGCGCACCGGGCCTGGGTTGCCGCCGCCCTCGCGCTCGCGGCTTTGCTGCTGGCGGGCAGCACGGCGGCCGGGCCGGTCGCGGGGTTCGCGCTGTTCCTCCTGCTCGGCCTGTTCGGCAACGACATCCGGCGCTGGAGCCTGCGGCTCGGCCGGTTCGAGCTGGCCCATGTGGTGGCGGGCCGGTCGCGGGAAGAGGCGCTGCTCCGCCTGCTGAGCAACCGGGCGGACCTGCGGCGGCTGACATGATGCAGGTGGCGGTGGTGGATTACGGCAGCGGCAACCTCACCTCCGCGGCCCGTGCGCTCAGCCGTGCCGCGGCCGAGGCGGGGGTCGAGGCCCACGTGAGCGTCACGGCGGACCCGGCAGTGGTGGCGGCGGCAGATCGGGTGGTGCTGCCGGGACAGGGCGCATTCGCCGATTGCGCCGCCGGGCTGGCGGCGGTCCCGGGCATGACGGCGGCGCTGGAGGCGTCCGGCGCGGCGGGGCGGCCGTTCCTCGGCATCTGCGTCGGCATGCAGTTGATGGCGCAGCGCGGGCTCGAGCACCGGGTGACGCAGGGGTTCGGCTGGGTCGCGGGCGAGGTGGCGGCGATGGACGTTCCCGGGCTGCGGCTGCCGCACATGGGCTGGAACGCGCTGGAGTTCGAGCCGCGCTGCCACCCTCTGCTGGACGGGCTGGAGCCGGGGGATCACGCCTATTTCGTGCACAGCTATGCGCTGCGCGGGGCACCGTCCGAGGCGGTGGTGGCAACCACGGACTATGGCGGTCCGGTAACGGCGATGGTGGCGGCGGGGCATCGCGCCGGCACCCAGTTCCATGTCGAGAAGAGCCAGGCCACCGGGCTGCGCATCCTGGCCAACTTCCTGTGCTGGCGGCCGTGAGCGGGGAGCGCAACCCGTTGCTCGCGGTGGAGCGCGCCACCGCGCTGGCGGACGACGACCTGCAGGCGCTATGCGAGGCGGCGGATGCGGCGATCATCGACGGCGGCGGGTTCGGCTGGGTGCGCTCGCCGGGCCGCACGGCGCTGGAGAGCTATTTCCGCGGCTTGATGCTGGTGCCGGAGCGCGAGCTGTTCGTCGGCCGGCTGGATGGGGTGATCGTGGGCAGCGCCCAGTTGGTCCGCCCGCCGCGGCACAACGAGGCGCAGGCGTTTGCCGCCGCCTTGATGCACAGTTTCGTGGCGCCCTATGCCCGCGGGCACGGGCTGGCGCGGCTGATCACCCGGCGGCTGGAGGACGCCGCGCGGGGCTACGGCTACCACATGCTGAACCTGGACGTGCGCGAGAGCCAAGAGGCGGCCATCAAGCTGTACGAGGGGCTGGGCTACCACCGCTGGGGCGAGCACCCGGCCTATGCCCGGGTGGAAGGCAAGACGGTCCGTGGGCTGTTCTACTGCAAGAAGCTTCGCGGGGGCCGGTGAGATGGGGCCTTGCCGAAAAAAGACGCTCTTCGTCCGACTTTCTCCCGCGACCACAGACGTCGCGGATTGGGTTCAAGCCTCACCGACCTTGTCATGCTCGGACTTGATCCGAGCATCCACGGAGTCCGGCTGGTGGCGTCGGACGCGCTGTCGGAATATCCGGAGTTCCATCTTTCGGTCCGGTGACATTGGGACGCCGTGGATGGCCGGATCAAGTCCGGCCATGACGGTGGAAATGCGATATACCAACCCGCTTGCGGGTAAAGCGGCGGTGCGGGCGAGGATCAAGGGGTTTTTGACCGTGGCGGGGCCGCGGCCCATCGCACGCTCATAGGCCCGCAAGATTGGGCTCGGGGCGAGCTCGTCCTCGGTGAGGAACAGGCCAAGGCGTTTGGCGGCACGGCCGAGGCTGCGCTGGCTGGTCCACACGGCGACCGGAGCGGCGAGCAGGAGGCCCGGGATCAGCGCGGCCGACCAGGCGAGGGCGGAGCCACCGATGGCCGCAGCGCCGAGCAGCCAGGCGGCGCCGGCGGCGAACGGCAGGCGCATGCGGCGCCAGCCCTCCGACCAGGACAGGCCGCGGTCGTCGCGCGGCTGGGCGTCCCACCGCACGCTGGTGCCGACCAGCATGGCGGCGATGAAGCGCGTGTAAAACACCAGCAGGACCGGGGCGCTGACCATGGCGCAGGCCTGCTCCAGCGCGGCGCTGGCCACCAGCAGCAACCGGCCGCCGAACAGCGCCGCGGTGCCGCGGTCGGCCAGCGCCAGGCCGAGGCTGCAGAGCTTGGCCGCGTAGAGCAGGGCGAAGGTGAGCGCGATGAAGGCCGGCCCCTGCCATTGCGCCGTGCTGAGCAGCCGGGTGGCGAAGCTGCCGCCGCACAGGCCGTCGACCAGGGCGAGACCGGTGAACGCCGCCATTAGCGGGCCGGAGACGTAATTTAGCACGCCCAGAGCCAGGTGGTAGCGGCCCACCGGACGCAGGCCCGGCATCGGCAGCACGCCGAGATGCTGCAGGTTGCCCTGGCACCAGCGGCGTTCGCGTTGCGCGAAATCCACCATGTTGGCGGGCAGCGCCTCGTAGCTCGCCGGCAAGGCGGGCAGCAGCCAGACTTCCCAGCCGCCGCGGCGCATCAGGGCGGCCTCCACCACGTCATGGCACAGGATGTCGCCCCCGAACGGCTCGCGGCCCGGCAGGGTGGGGAGCTCGCAATGGGCCATGAACGGGGCGATGCGGATGATGGCGTTGTGGCCCCAGTAGTTGCTGTCCGCGCCCTGCCAGAAGGCGAGGCCTTCCACCAGCAGGGGCGTGTAGAGCCGGGCGGCGAATTGCTGGATGCGGGCGAACAGGGTCTCGCGGCCGACGGCGTAGGGCACGGTCTGGATCAGGCCGGTACGGGGGTTGGCGTCCATCAGGCCGATCAGCGCCGCGATGGTGGGCGCGGCCATCAGGCTGTCGGCGTCCAGCACCACCATGTAGTCGTAGTCGGCGCCCCAGCGGTCGCAGAAATCGGCGATGTTGCCCACCTTGCGGCGCGTGTTGAGGCTGCGGCGACGGTAGCGCAGCCGGCTGCCGAACCGCGGGGCAAGCCGGGCGTAGGCGGCTTGCTCGGCGGCGGCCAGCTCCGGCGTTTGGGTGTCGCTCAACACGAACAGATCGACGCCGTCCAGCCCGTGCTCCCCGATGGCGCGGACCATGACCTCGGCGGCGGTGAAGACGGCGGCCGGATCTTCGTTATAGACCGGAAACAGCACCGCGGTGCGGCTCGCGCCGCCGCTTGGCGCCGGCTGCGCCGGGCGGCGGCGCAGGCGGGTGAGTGCGCCGAGCACGCCGGGCCAGCCGGTGAGTGCCAAGTAAAGCAGGTTGCCGAACAGTAAAGCGAGCAGCACGGGCCGCGCCGGGCCCGGCGCCCCCGCCGTCAATTGCGCTGCCAGCCACACGCCGAGCAAAGGCAGCGCGAGAACGGGTCCGGCAAAGGCTGCGCGCCGGGCCAGCCGTTCCAATCGTCCGGTCCGCAAGCCAGTGGCGGGCAGCGGAATGGATGCGTCCGCCCCGCGGGAGCGCGGCGGATGGGGAGAATGGAACGTCATCGCAACCTAAGGAGCAAGGGTTTGGGCCGGTGTGGCTTAGCAAGAGATGCCGCCGCATTGTGTCTTGGTAATGGCCGCGGATAACACCAAAGCGCCGCAAATGGAAAAGGCTGCAGGCTAATCAGAAGCGTTGTTGGCGTGAAACTCTGTTAATACCGCGCCGATGACCCGTTCTGCTGGCGTGCCGTTGCCCTCGGCGCGGGCAAAGCCGGTCAAAGCGGCGGCAAGCGGGCCAGGGCCGCCGAACTGAAAACCGATCTGTGTCGCATAGGCCTGGGCGGCAGCGATTTTGCGCTCCAGCACCGGGCCGATCGGCCAGCACACCACCGGCCCCGCTGGGAGGGCCGCGAGCGGCTGCGAATCGGCTTGGCGGATGGCGTACGGCGTGTCGCGGTAGAAGCCGAGGCGGTCCGCCGGGAAGCAGCCGAGGGCGGCACGGATCACTTGCTGGTGGTCGACATGGTTGCCGAGACCTTGCGGCGCCAGCACCAGGTCCGGCGTCCATTCGGCGGCGAGGGCGGCGAAGGCGGCGGCGAGCGGTTCGGCCACCGGGTCGGCCGGCAGGACCAGGCCGAACAGCGACTGGGCCGTGGCGTAGCCGCGATGCGGTGCCTCCAGCAGGTCGAGCCAGACAACATGCGAGATGCCCAGGATGGCGGCGGCGGTGCGGTCTTCGGCCCGACGCAAGGCCATGTAGTCCGCTTCGGGCGGCAGACCCTTGTCGAGTTGGCAGGCCAAAGCGAAGCCCGTGGCCGGCACCACGGAGCGGGTGAAGGCGGTGGCCAGCACGGTGCGCCAGCCGCGGTCGGCCAAGGTCGCGGCCACGCCGCCGCAGGAGAACACCACGTCGTCGAGATGGGGCGACAGGAACAGCGCGGTCGGCATCTACAGCAAGTGCGGCTCGGCACGGAAGCGGCAGGGTCCGAGCGGGAGCGCGAGCGGCCAGTCGCGATCCGGGGCGGTGCCAAGCAGGCTGGCGTAGACGCTCATGATCTGGCGCCCGACGATGCCCCAGGAATAGACCCGGCGGCACTCCTCCAGGCCCGTGGCGGCCAGCCGGCTGCGCAAGGCCGCGTCGGTCAGCACCCGGCGGAGCGCCGCGGTCAGGGCGGGGATGTCGCCCGGATCGGTGAGCAGGCCGTTCTCGCCGTCGCGGATGCAATCTACCACGCCCACGGACCGGCAGGACACCACGGCCAGGCCGCTCGCCATGGCTTCCAGGATGGTGTTGGAGAAGCCCTCGGCATAGGTGGGCGAGACGAAAACGCTGGCGCGGCGATACACCTCCGACACGTCGGCGTAATCGACATAGCCGGTCATGGTGGCGTGGCCCGCGAGGCCGGTGGCGGCGATGCGGCTTGCCGTCTCGTCGAAGCTTGGGCCGATGCCGGAGATCAGCAGGCGGAACGGAACGCCCTCGGAGGCGAGCGGGGCCAGCGCGTCCAACATGTCGAGCACGCCTTTCCGGGCGTCCACCCGCCCGTGATAGAGCAGGACCGGTCCATGTTGCCCCCCTGTTTGCGGGAAGCGCGATCGCATTTGATGCCCAGGCTCCCGATTATTGTCATGCCAGGGCGGAGCAGCCAAAGGTTCCATGTGCGAAAGCACGTGGAAGGGCTGCGGAGGGTTGACCCTGGCATCCACGGGGTGCGTCAGGTGACGTAAGGCGCGGTCTGGCAGTCGTATCGCGCTATTCCGACCGACGTCACTCGTGGGTTCGCCGTGGATGGCCGGATCAAGTCCGGCCATGACGGTGTCTATGCGATTGCCCTGCGCCCGCGGGCGAGGGGTCGGTGAGAACCGCTCGGTGTCGACGGCGCCGGGCACGATGGTGAAGCGCGCCGGGTCGGTGCCGAGCCGCGCGGTGACTTCGTCGGCGAAGGAGCGGCAGCCGATCAGCACCGCGCCGGCATGGTCCAGCACGCGCACCATGGCGAGGCGGTGCGTCTCGCAGCAGGAGCCGACCCAGTGGCCATCGCCGCCCTGGATCGAGACCACGTTGGGCACGCCGGTCTCGCGCGAGGCTTCGAGCACCGCCCAGCCGCACGGATAGCCGTACTGGGCATGGAGGATGTCGAACGGCTCGCTTGCGTGTTCGGCCAGGATGGCGGCTTTCATGGCGGCGACGTCGGCCTCGAAGTTGCCGCCGTCCTGCTCGCCCAATTGCTCGAGCCCAATCACCCGAACGCCCGGCACCGGCGGGGGCGGGCCGCCGCCGTAGACGCGGATGCCGAGCGCGTCGCCGCGGTACTGGCTGATCATGGTAACGTCATGGCCCGCGGCGGCGAGTTCGCGCAGCAGGTTGAGCGCATACACGCTCATGCCGGAAATGGCGGGAAAGAAACGGCGGGACACGAAACAGATGCGCATTGCGGGCGGTCTCAGCGAGTGGCGGCGCGCAGGGCGGCGAGCGCGGCAGGGATCATGCTGTCGGCGCGGTGGCTCTCGCGGGACAGCTCGACGCAGACCAGCTTGGGGAAGCCGATGCCGTCGAGCGCGGCGAGCACGCCGGGCAGGTCCATGTCGCCCTCGCCGAACGGCAGATGGACGTGGCGGCCGCGCTGCATGTCCTCGACGGTGACGGTGCCGATGTCGGGCGCGAACTCGCGCACCGCCGCCGCTGGGTCACGCTCGCCGGTGACGAGGCAGTGCCCAGTGTCGAGCGCCAGCGCCAGGCCGGGAATCGCCAGGGCGCGCCAGTGGTCCACGGTTTCGATCAGCATGCCGGGTTCGGGCTCCAGGGCGGCGACCACCCCCATGGCGGCGGCCCGCTCCACCACGTCGGCGATGCCATCACGCAGCCACTGCTGGGCTTGCTCGGGTGCCACGCCGGGCTGCGGGACGCCGGCCCAGAAGCTCATGGCCTCGCCGCCGGTCTCGGCCACCACGGTGAGCGCGCGAGTCAGGAAATCCAGCCGCAACGCGCGGCCGTCGGGGTCGGGGGAGACCAGGGTGGGCTCGTGCTTGGCGCGCGGGTTGAGCAGGAAGCGCGCGCCGGTCTCCACCACGCAGCCGAGATTCAGCGCGCGCAAGCGGGCGGCGAGGTGGCGGGTGTTGAGCAGGAAGTCCGGGTCGAACGGATCGAGGTGGTGGATGTCCAGGGTGAGGGCGACGCCGTCATAGCCCGCCTCGGCGATCAGGGTCAGCGCGTCATCCAGCCGGTGGTGGGCGCAGCCGTTGGTGTTGAACGCGAACCGCAGGGTCATGCCCTTTTCTCCCGCGCGATGGGCGCGCTATGCACTTCCGGCTCGCGATACAGCGGGTAGAGCCGCCCGACGATCCGGTCCACTTCCGCCACGTCCAGCCAGGCCGGACCGCCAAGCTGCTCGGCCCCCCCGGCGGGCAGCCGGACGGGGGCGGCGCCATTCGGGGGCGTGCCGATGCCGACCAGGCGGGAGCCGCGCTCCCGCAGCTTGCGCACGCCGCGCAGGCCGATGCGGTGGTAGCTCATGGTCTCCACTTCGAGGCCGGGAACGATCGCCTTGACCACGTGCACGCCGGCCGCGGGCGGAGAGAAGTCCACGAACAGGACCTCCATGCCCTGCTCGGCAAACCGGCTCGCCAGCTCGGCGACGATCGGGGTGCCGGAAAGCGGGCCGTCCCATGCCGGCAGTTCGTCGAAGCGCTTGCTGGCCCGGCGCGAGAGCACCGTGTCGGCCAGGGTGCTGCGCAGGGTGGCGCCGTCCTGGTCCAGCCATGCCATCATGTCGCGCAGCGCCCGACTCTCCTCGCCGGCGAGCGAGTGGTAGCTGCGGAACCGCTCCAGGTAACCCGGGGGGGCGATGTGGGCGATCGCCTCCAAAGGCGCGTGGCTGAACGCCTTGCGCACGCGGGCGGCGGCGAACTCGAACAGGGCCTTGCGCAGCGCCTGCTCGCGGTTCATCGAGGCCGCTTCGCCCGCGGCGGTGACCATGATGGGAAACGGGGCGCGGCCGTCCCGCTCTCCGCCGACGCAGTAGACGCCAGCGACGCCGAACTCGTCCGAGGCGAACTTGGGCAACACCTCGATGCCCATTTCGGCGAGCTTGGCCAGCAAGCTGCGGGTGCGCGGATCGGCCGGGCCATCGCCGAGGTCGAGCACGATGCCGCGGTCCATGGCGCGGAAGCCGGTGCCGTTGCCGTCGCGCTGCAGCAGCTCGCAGACGCCGTGGCCAATGGCGAAATCCAGCGTCGGGCCGGCTCCGAGGCCATTGGTGATCGGGGTGGTGAAGGGCTGGTAGCCGGGCGTGAAGTCCCCCACCGAGCAGGCGGCGATCTCGGTGGGGACCAGCACGCTGCCGCCGCCGGGCCAGCGTTGCGCCGGCACCCACTCCATCACTGTCTCGTGGTCCACCGGGCTGCCGGCGGGCAGGCACAGCGTCAGCGGGTCGGCCACGCCACGCTCGCCCAATTCGGCGCGCAGCGCGGCGTAGCTCTCGACCCGGCGCGGGAAGCGGGCGATGGCGCCGGCGGAATGCACCGCTTCGGCCAGTTCGCCGGTGGTGCCGACGATGGCTTCCGCGTCCGTGGTGCCGTAGCCGACGCCATGCGGAGTTACGCCGTGGAACCGGGTGCCGTCCTCGTTCAGAAAGATCGCGTTCCAGCAGGCGACGCCGGTGCGGTCGAGCGGGGCGAGGCTGAACAGCTCCACCCGGCCCGGCGGCATGGACTCGATGTAGCGGGCAGCCACATCCGGGACGTCGGGCGGCAGGAAGTGGTTCATCGCAGGATCGGGATAGGTCTGGTGAACGGCGGCCCGGCGATCACCTCGTCGAACAAAGCCAATGCGGCCTTGGTGCTGGTGTCGGTGGCGTATTCGAACGGCGTGAACACGCTGGTGAAATCGAGCTGCTCATAAACCGCGCGGTAGCGGCGCACCTCGTCGCGGGAGAGCGGGATCTGCTTGTGGTAGGCCTTGTGGCAGGAGATGCGCTGCGCCGAGCCGTCCGGGTCGAAGTCGATCTTCAGCGAGTCGCCGGCGAACACGGCGCGGCGCTCGCGGTCGTGCAGGATGGCATGGCCGTCGTAGTGGCCGCCGGTGTGATACAGCGTCAGGCCGGGGCGAATTTCCAGCACCTCGTCATAGGGGTGGGTGACGCGCATGGCCTTGGTCCATTCCAGGTCGTCCTTCTGGATCAGCAGGTCGGGCTGGAAATGGTCCTGCAACTGATACAGCGCGCCGTAGCCGTGCGGGTGGGACGCGGCGAGGAAGCGTACGCCGCCGAGTTCCTCGATCTTGGCGAGCTGCGCCAGGTCGTAATAGGGCGCGGCCTCGAAGGCGACGTTGCCATCCGGATACGTCAGCAGCCAACCATGACTGTCCAGCCCGAAGCGCGGGGTGGACCAGAACTCCCACACGCCGGGGATGGCCTCGCGCCAGTGATACTGCAGCGTGGGGGCGAGCTGGCCGGGGGTGACGAACGCCCAGCCGTCGGCGGGCAAATCGTTGCGCACGTCCGAGCAGATCGGGCAGTGCGGCGGCACGGCGAAATACTTCTGCCAATGGCCGCAATTGGTGCAGGCATAGGGGCTAAGCGGCATCGCGGCGGTCCGTGCGGGCCTGGTGCTGCGCCTCCAGCACCAGCGCCATGAGCTGCAGGTCGTTGCCCGGCGGGAAGTGAAACGCGCGGCGCTGCAGCACGCAGGCGGCGAACATCTCGACCTGGTTGAGGAACGGCGAGCGCTCCGGACGGGGCACCGCGACCAGCTCCGCCGTCCCCGTGCTGGCCGGGATGAGCGTCAATGTGCCGCCCGGCGTCTGGCCCATCGTGTCGGTGGCCACGAGTTGCCCGGCCGTGCCCACCACTTCCAGGCGGCGGCGCGGCAGCGTCTCGGGACAGTTATAGGCGACGTGGAGCTGCACCAGCACGCCGCTCTCGGACCGCGCGATCACCAGAGCGCCGTCTTCCACGCTATAGTCATGCACGCGGGATTGGCCCAGAGCGGCGATGTCGGCCAGGCGCTCGCCCAGCAGGAAACAGGCGAGGTCGAGCCCGTGCGGCGCCAGGTCGATCAAGGCGCCGCCACCGGCGCGGGCGGGGTCGATGCGCCAGTTGTCGCTCGCGAAGCCTGGGGCGAACTCGGGACCGACCCAGCAGCAGTAGGCGATGCGGATGGCGGTAACGGCACCGAGCGCACCCTCCTGCAACAGGCTGACCATGTGGAGATGGGCCGGGTGGAAGCGCTGGTCGAAGGCCGTAGCATAGGTGACGCCGGCCCCTTCGCAGGCGGCCACCATTGCGCGGGCGTCCGCCATGGTGGTGGCCATCGGCTTCTCGCACAGCACCGCGCAGCCCGCTGCGGCGGCGGCTTCCACCAGCGGTCGGTGAGCGTGGTTCGGCGAGGCGACATAGACCGCATCCACGCTGTCGAGGAACTCCGCCAAGCTCGTGGTCGCGAGCGCCTCCGGATGGGCGGCCGCAGTGCGCGCGAGCGAGGCGGCCGACACGTCGTGCAACGCGGCCAGGACGCCATTGGCGGAGGCGGCAATGGCGGGGGCGACGTAGTCCCGCGCCACCCAGCCGCAACCGGCGATGCCCCAGCGCAGGCTCACCATCGCTCCGGCAGGTCGAGCAGCACGCGGTGGCGGGCAAGCCGGTCGATCTCGGCGCTATCGCCGGCGACAGCAGCCTCGGGCGCGTCGGTCCGCTCCGGGTAGGTGGCGAGCGGGCCGTATTCGCTGGCATACCGCTTGGAGGGCCATTGCACCCGGCCGTCGGCGTAAAGCGGATTGCGGCGAAGCAGGCGCCCAAGACCCGGCTCGGTGAGCGGGCCGGCGGCGGGGCCGGCTGGGCCAGTGCCCGCGGCCAAGGCGATGGCGGGAGCCGCGGCGAGTTCGTCGATGCTGGCGGAGCGCGGCGGGCGGGCCTCGATAAGGGCGGCGGTGAGTTCGCGGTCGTCGAACAGGTCAGGCGCGGGAAAGAGGGCGGCATAATACGCCGGCTCCATCGGCTCTCCGGCGGAGAAGTTGTCCACCAGGCCGTTATGCATGTGGCCGACCAGAATGCGGGTGGCGACACGCAGCATCTCGGCCGCGACGCGGGGCTTGTCGGGCAGGAAGTAGAACGCGTCATGGCAGAACAGTAGGTCGGCCGTCGCGCTCTCGAACGGCCAAGGGGCCGCGGCGTCGAAGCACACTAGGCTGGCCTCGGGGGCGACGAAGTGCCGGGCCAGCCAGAGTTTGGCAAACACCAAATCGCCCCCCACCACCTCGGGCGTGTGGCCAGTGAAGGCGCGCAGGTAATGGCCGGCGCCACAGGCGAGTTCCAGCACGCGGCGGGGTGCGCCCCAGTAGGATTGCGCGAGCGCGAGACCGGACAAGAAAGTTGGGTCGGACCAGCGATGGGCGAAATAGGTGGCCACCGGGCCAAGGGCGAGCAGTTCCATCGCCTCGCGGAAGGTGAGCGCGTCGCGGCAGCGGACGGCTTCGCGGCGCGCTGCCTCGCTCGGCGGCGGCGTGCGGGCCCAGCCATCTTGGTCGCCCAGCAGCAAGACGAGTGCATGGGCGGGGTCGCCCGCGTCGAGCGCCGCTAGTGCCGCTGTCGCCAGCGCTCGGCGGTCGGCGCACAGGAAGGCGATGCCGTCCAACACCGGCCAGCGCTCGTCCTTGTTCACCAGGGCATGGCCTCGCAGGGCAAGCGGTCGTTGCGTGACGGGGCTGCGCAGCCTCACGACAGGCCAGCCTCCGCGAGCACGGATTGATGGAACGCCTGAAGCGGGCCCGCGTGCACCAGTTCGAGGTCGTCCAGCGCCTGGGCGGCGGTGAAGGCCGCCACCCGCTCATAGTGGCGCATCTGCAGCACGCGATCCATCACGTCGGCCGCATTGAAGGCGCGGCCCTCTTGGGTGTTTGCATCGCCCGTGATGGCGAGGGCGGTTCGGACTGGGGCGGCTGTCGCGACGGGCAGGGTGGCAAGTTCGCGGTCAAACAGGCGGCGCATCAGCAGAGCGAGTTCGTCGCCGAGCAGGATTTCGCCGGCAAAACCGCTATCCGGCAGGGCGGCGTTGTGCAGGTGGTGGGCGAGGCCGGCGAGAAACACCACCGCCGGGTCGGCGCCATAGAGCGGGGCGAGCGCCACGCCGAGCACGGCGACCACCAGGCAGTGGTCGCCGTGGTTCTCGGGCGGGTCCAGCACGAGGCGGGGCTTGCCGGGACAGGTGGCGCCGGCGCGGGGCTGACGGATCAACGCCTCGGCAAAGGTGGGCGCTGCGGCGGGATGCGCCGGTTGGCCAAGCTGCTCACGCAGCCTCGCGCGCAGGCCCGGCGCGATGACAGCGGCAGCCTCATCAAAGCTGCGACGGAGGATTGGCGCTGGGTCGGCCACGCCGAGGGCAGCGAGCGTGCTAGCGTCTAGCCCGCCGAGACGGACCGCGGCAAGGGCGTCGGCTGCGGTGGAGAGCGCCACGGCGTCGGACGGTTCGCCGCTGGCGAGACGGGACCACGCCCGGCGGAATGCCCTGGCGGCAAGGCTGTCGCGAGACGCCGCGTCCCGGACGCGCTTGAGGTCGCCCAACTCGGCGGCCAGCGGAGTGAGCGCGCCCAGCCCGCCGCGAGGCGAACCGCCATCCATCAGGCGGCGGCCAGCCAGTCGAGCAGGTTGCGCTCCTGGACCGGGAAGGAATGCTCCTCGCGGCGGCCCGGTGAGGTCATCGGCGCCTTGAAGAACAGGCCGAGCTGTTCCTGGATGCCGCCCTTGCCGCGCTGCTTGGCGAGATCGAGCACGCGGGCGATCTCAATCACGAGCGGGGCGGCGAGGATGCTGTCGCGGCAGAGAAAATTCACCTTCATTTGCATCTTCTGGCCCATGAAGCCGACCAGGTCGATGTTGTCCCAGGCCTCTTTGTTATCACCGCGCGGTTTGTAGTATTGGATGTTCACCAGGTGGTCCTCCACCGGGTAGCCGAGAATGCTATCCAGCACCGAGCCCTTGGTGCTGAGTTTGGACCGCAGGCTGTCAGCATTGTCGAGCGCCAGGCCGTCGCGGTTGCCAAGGATGTTGGTGGAGAACCAGCCCTCTACATAAAGCGAGCGGGAGCGGAAGGCGGGGGCCAGGACAGTCTTGATGAAGGTTTGCCCAGTCTTGCCATCCTTGCCAGCGACCGGGACGCAACGTTCGTCGGCCATGCGGGTGAGCGCGGGGACGTCAGCGGCCAGGCTAGGGGTGAAGTTGCCGTAGGGCAGACCCTCCTGGATGGCGGCATAGGCGTAAAGCATGGCCGGGCTGATCGCCAAATCGCCCTGATCCAGGCCCCGTTCGAAGGCTGCGGGATTCTGCAACACTTCGAGCCGCAGGTCCGGCCACCGCTCAACCGAAGCTAGGTTGACCATAACCAAGTCGCGAATTCCCGACGACTCCCGGTAATCGCGAATGTCCTGGCGGATCTGCTCGACGGCCTGGCGATGGGTGCCGGTCATTTTGTTGTCGCCGTCGACGTTGCGGCAGAACTCTTTGCTGCCAACGGCGGGCCAGGGACGCAGCGCGGCGAGCTTGTCCTCGACGACTTCGGTCTGTTCGCGGTCGAGCACTCGGTGTTCGCGGACGGCGGCAGCAAGGTCCTCGCCATGCAAATCCCACCCGGCGAAATGAATATTGCGGTATGGAACCAAGCCAGCAACACCGACATTGGCGAGGGGCAACCCAGCAAGATCATTCGATCCCGCCCGCAGCATTTCCACACCCGCCGCAGCAGTGCTGGCGACTGCGCCGCCAATTCCCACGATGAGAACGCCCAAGCTACGCCCCGGTTTGGCGGCGTTTAGGCTCGTATCTGGCATTTATATTCTCTTCTTGGTTGGTGGCGTGAGCAGGAGGACCCTGTTGACTTTGCCGGTTTGTGACATAGGCGATTGACGGAGGTTTTTAAGTCGTGAAACCGCGGCAGGATTGCGGCAGGGCTTCAGCAAGCCAATCACAGCGTCGTGAGCCGCAGCCCAGGCGTGCCGTGGATTAGGGCTTGGTGAAGCGGTAGGGGCTGTCGCTGGCGGTTTGCGGGTCCAGCGCCAAGCGGTGTTCCAGCGGCGGGAAGGCGCGGCTGCGGCAGTCCTGGCGATCGCAGAGCCGGCAGGTCAGGCCGATGCCAACCGCGGCGAGCCGAACGTCGATGCCGTCGGCATAGACCAGTTCGGCGGCATGGGCGACGTCGCACCCCATGGCGATGACGTGCACCGGCGGCGGCTCCCGCCAAGCGGCGGCCACTCCCGTGACGCTGCGGGCGAAGCACAGGAAGGTGGCGCCGTCCGGCAAGCTGGCCACCTGAACTCGCAATGTGCCCGGCGTGGCATAGGCGGCGTGAACAACCCAGCGGGGGCAGGAGCCGCCGAACCGCGCGAAGGGGAAGCCCGCCCCGGAGAAGCGCTTGCTGACATTGCCGGCCGGGTCGATGCGCAAGAAGAAGAACGGCACCCCGCGCTGGCTCGGCCGCTGCAGGCTGGACAGGCGATGGCAGGCCTGCTCGAACGAGACGCCGAACCGCATGGCGATGGCTTCGACGTCGTGGCGCAGCGCGCGGGCGGTTTGCGCGAAGGCGCCATAGGGCATCAGCACGGCGGCGGCGGCGTAGTTCAGCAGGCCAAGGCGAATAAGCTGCGCTGCCTCCTGCGAAGTGGGGCTGGCGCTCTCGAGCACCGCCTCGACCGCCTCGCGCGCCTCCAACAGCATGAGCTGGAAGGCCATGTGGAACCCGCGGCTCTCGCGCGGGAGCTGCTCGGAGAGTGTCAGCACGCGGGTCGCCGGGTCGTAGTGCCGCAAGTTGCTCTCCATTGCGGTCACATGCACGACCAGGCCGTGATGGCGGCGGAGGCGCTCGGCGATGGCATGGTTGGTCTCGGCCGGGTTGGCGCCCAGCTCCGCCACGATCGCCTCCGCGGCGGCTTCGAGCGAAGGAAAGTGGTTGCTGCGATCGTTGAACAGGTCGCGCACTTCCTCGTTGGGCAGCAACAGGCGGCGGCCGGACGGGAGCGCGATGCCGCTGGCGTCTTCACGGGCGACCCGCCAAGCGCGGTACAAGGTGAGAATCGAGCGGGTGGCATTCGGGCTGGCGGAAGCAAGCGCCTCCAATTCGGCCTCCGGGACGGTCTCATGCGCCAGCATCGGGTCGGCAAAGACTTCGCGCAGCCCGGCCTGAAGCTGCCGCTCGGACGCACCCGACAGCGAAGCGAGTTCGATTTGCAGCACTTCCGCGAGCTTGATCAGGAGCGAGGCGGTGACGTTGCGCTGATCGTGCTCGATGAGGTTGAGATAGCTTGCGGAGATGCCCAGGCGACTGGCAAGCGCCTGCTGGGTCATCACTTGCTCCAGACGGATGCGGCGGATCGTGCGGCCTATCAGGGGGCGGGGCAATTGACTGGCTTAACGCGGTTGGGCGGCTGGGGTGTGGTCGAGCTGGCAGGGCTGGGACATCCCGCGAGCATAGCGGTGCGGACGATGGCTATGTCAATAATTGACGGAAGAGAGCGTGCTTCGCTAGTCGAACTCGGTCGGCAGCGCCGAGTCGCGGGCATGGGCGAACATGCGGTGGAGTTGCTTGGGCAAGACGCGGCCGAGCGAGAGGTCGGCCGGCAGCTCGGCTTGCCCGAACCAGCCCAGCTCGGAGGTTTCCAGGCTGACGCCCGCGGCGCCGCCGACGATTTCGCAAAGGAAGAACATCTTGGCGCATGAGAACAGGCCCGGCGTGTGGCCCTGCCGCGTCCGGTCCCAAACCGCGGCCAACTTGCGCACGGTGACCTCGAAGCCGCTTTCCTCGCGCATCTCTTTGGCCACGTTTTGCGCCGGGGTGAGGTTCACATCGGCCCAACCGCCCGGCAGGGTCCAGCGGCCGCCATCCGCCACTTCGCGCACCATGAGGATGCGGCCATCTTGGTCGAACACGGCGCCGCGGACGTCGATCTTGGGGGTGGCGTAGCCGGTCTGGCCGGTGAACAGCGCCTCGATGGCTGCCGCCGGAAAATCGGTGTTGGCGGCGATGACGCGCGCGGCCAAGGCACGCAGACTTTCGTAGCGCTCGCGGTCGTAAGGGTCTTTGGTGAAGGCCAGCCCCGACTGTGCAATGCCCTGCAACTCCCGCGCCCAGGTGAGCCAACCCGGCTCGGTCATGGCATTGCTTCTTTCGCTTCCGGCGATGCCATGCTGTTCCGTTCCAAGCGATAGAGCACCCAGTTCGATCCCGTCCCACCCGCGACGCGGACCAGCCAAGCCGGCGGGTCCCCGGCGTTGAGCCGGTCAAGCAGCGTGGCCGCCGGGCCGTCGACCGACGCCATGCGGGCGTGATGCGGGCAGATCAACACCGCTCGGGCGCCGGTTGCAAGCAGCTCTGGCGGGGGCTGCGCCAGCGCTTGCGCGCGCCATGCGGCGCGCGACCGCATGAATCCGGCGATGTTTGGATGGTAGAGCGAGCCGACGATGGCCACCCGGCTGCGATAGAGCAGTTCCGGCCCATCATTGATCTGCGCCAGGACGACCCAGCCGGCGTAGGGCGCCAACAACGTGCTGGCCGCCGCAACCGGGCACTCCGCCGCATAGGCCGACAGGCTGGCAGTCTCGTCCGCCTGCGCCGAGGACACGAGGGACCGGCCCAGCAATCCCGGTCCACAAAGGAACGCCATAAGCAAGGCTGGCCGCAGCACGGGCCGCCAGGCCAGCACGCCAGGTGTGGCGAGGCGGCCCAGCAGGACCGGCAGCATAGTGGCCGCCGCTGCCGCGGGATAGGATGAAAAACGCACATGCAGCACGGCTATGCCGACGCAGCCGGCCAGGCACGCGCCGGCATACAGCCAAAGCACCCGAGCCAGCGGCGGCTGAGCCGGCAGCATAGCCAGCACCAAAGCCGCCAGTGCCGCCAAGCTGCCAGCTGAGGCAAACAGGGTGAACAGGCCCGGCGTGGTCAACGGCGCCATCTCCCGGATCGGGCCGAAGAAGGCCGCAGCCTGTTCCGCCGTCATCAAGCCCGCCAAGCCATGCAGGAAGCCGGGAAACAGCGCAAGCCAGCCGGCCGCGCCTGCCAAAGCTGCGCCCCCGAGCACAGCAAAGCGAGACGCCGGGCCGCCGCCGAGGCGCCGCGGCAGCCACGTCAGAGCGGCCATCACGCCGCCAAGACAGAGGAACGGCAGCGAAAGCCGGTCCAGCGCCGCTGCGGCAACGCCGCCGAACGGCGGATCGATCGCCAAGCCGGCGGCAAGCACAGCCAGCAGGCTGGCGCCAGAAGCCAAGCAGGCATCGGCCACCTCCGGGCGGGGCTGCACGGCCCAGGACAGCAAAACGCCGCCCAGCGCCATGACGCAGTAGGGCATGGCTTCCGGGCTGAGCCAGATGCCGAGTCCGGTGAAGGCGCCGAGTGCGGCGCCTGCCCCAAGGCCGCCAAACGCCGCCCGGCCGCCCGCGCCCCACGCCAACACGACCAGCGCGGCTAGCGCGATGTGATGGGTGACACACCCCAATTCGCCGTAGTTCAGGATGGCCGGGGAGATGGCGGCGGCCAAGGGCGCCGTCCATAGCCAATTGCGCGGGGTGAGCGGCGCTGCAGCCCAGGCGCAGGCCGCGCCCAAGGTTCCGAGCAGCAACGGGCCGGTTGCCACGGCGGCCCAAAACAGCGCCTGCTCCGGCGGCAAGGCCAAGCGCAACGGCGCCCGCAGCAGCAAGATCAGGGCGTCAAGCAGGTGCGACCAGGGCAGCACCACGCCCGCGCCGGAGGCATCCCGCGAAACAATGCTGCCGAACCAATGCCCGGCATCCAGCGCCTCCTGCATGCGGACCAGGCGCATGTAGCTGTCCGGATCCTGCAAGGCGCCGTGCAGCACGGCGGGAACCGCCTGAAAGCGAACGGCCAGGCCGGTCAGCAAGGCGATTGCGAAATGCGGCCCGTAGCGCCGCGCGAAGCTCCGCACCCTGCACCAGCTTGGCACCCCAGCCCCCCACGGCTTGACCCGGCGGACACAATGCCCTGAACATGCTAATGCTTCGGAAATACCGGCCGTGGAAAAACCCTGCCGAAAAGCCGCTCGCGCAACCAGACGAGCGGCGTCATCTTATTGCCACGTAAACCCATTTTAACGGCGCGACGATGGACACCAATCCCCCGCCCATCCGCACTCCTTCAGGAACCCGGCCCCAACACGCAGCCATTGGGGCGCTTGCGGTCGTGCTTGTGCTGCTTGGCGGCTACACGCTATGGAACTTCTTAAGCGCGCTCGCCTGGGCGGGTATTTTCGCCATTGCCTTGTGGCCGGTATACCGGCGCGCCGTGCAGCGGTTCGGCACGGGCCGGCACAACATCCTGCTGCCGACGGTCTTTACCCTGGCAGTGGCGCTGATCTTCATCGTGCCAATCGGGCTGGTGGGCATGCAACTTGCCCATGAAGCCTACGGCGCCGCGCATTGGCTGCGGGACGCGCAGGACAACGGGATCGCCGAGCCGGACCTGATCCATCACCTGCCGTTCGGCCAGGCGGAAGTGGATAGCTGGTGGCAGAAAAACCTGTCTGATCCTGGGAGTGCGAAAGACTTGGTGCAGCGAACTACGGCCGGGCATATGGGCAATTACGGCCGCGAGATCGGCAGCCAGGTGTTGCGGCGGCTGACTTTGTTTCTGTTCACCTTGATCAGCGTGTTCTTCCTGTTCAAGGAGGGCCAGGTGCTGACGGCGCAACTCCGTCGCGCCGCTGCGCGCGCGTTCGGGCCGGGCGGCGAGCGGATCGGCCGGCAAATCGTCGCCTCGGTGCATGGCACGGTGGATGGGCTGGTGCTGGTAGGGCTGGGTGAAGGCCTACTGCTTGGCGTACTGTATGCAATCGCCGGGGTGCCGCACGCCACGGTGTTCGGCGTGGTCACGGCAGTGGCGGCGATGATCCCGTTCGCCGCGCCGCTGGTGTTCGGCGTGGCGGCGCTGATTCTGCTGGCGCAAGGCTCGCTGATTTGGGCGATCGTGGTGGCTTGCATCGGTATGGCCACCACTTTCGTCGCGGACCATTTTATCCGCCCGGTGCTGATCGGCGGCGCGACCCGCCTGCCGTTTATATGGGTGTTGCTCGGCATCCTCGGCGGCGTCGAGGCCTGGGGGCTGATCGGGCTGTTTCTCGGCCCGGCCATAATGGCGGCACTCATTCTGATGTGGCGGGAATGGGCCTGCGGCTCGGCGCGGCCGTAGCCTCAGCCGGCGGATAGCGGCTCGGCGATGTCCTCCAGTGATTTACCCTCCGCGTTCACTCCGAGCGCCAACTCCATGCCGGCGCCCATCAACATCAGCGCGCTCGCCACGCAGTAGCCGGAGGCCAAGGCCCAGGGTGAGCCGCTGCCGATCAGCCGCCCAAACAGCCAAGGTGCTGCCGCGCCGCCGAACAGGGTGCCCAGAGCATAGAACACGGCGATGGCCAAGGCGCGGATTTCGAGCGGGAAGATTTCGCTGGCCGTGAGATAGGCCGAGGAGGCCGCGGCGGAGGCAAAGAAGAACACCGCCATCCAGCCCAGCGTCTGTGTCAGCGCGGTGAGTTGGCCGAAGCCAAACAGGATTGCCAGCGCGATGAGCAGCAGCCCGGTGATGCCGTAGGTGGCGGTGACCATGATCTTGCGCCCGAGCGTGTCGAACAGGTGGCCGAGCAAGAAGGGGCCTAGCAGGCTGCCGGCGGAGAGCGGCAAGATGTAGAGGCCGACGCGGCCCTGGGGCACGCCCTCAAAGCGCTCCAGCACCAGCCCATACGTGAAATAGACCGCGTTGAACAAGAAGGCTTGCGCCACCATCAGCATCAGCGCCAGAGCCGAGCGTCCGCGATGCTTGCCTAGCATCGCACCAAACACCAGGCCGAAGCCGAAGGTCTTGCGCGGATGGATTGTGAGCGTGCGGCTGGTGGGCTCCAACTCGCCGCCGCCAGAGTGGCTGACCCGGTGTTCGATCTCTGTCATGTCGGCTTTGGCCTGCTCGTCGTGCCCGTGGGTAACCAGCCAGCGCGGGCTCTCCGGCACCGCGCGGCGCAACAACAGCACGCCCAGGCCGAGCACGCCGCCGATGGCAAAGCCGAGCCGCCAGCCCCAGTCCAGCGGCACGAAGCGGCCGGACACCAAGGGAATCGAGGCCGCTGCTCCCATTGCGGCACCGGCCCAATAGCTACCGTTCACCATCAGGTCGATGCGGCCGCGTAGCCGGGCCGGCATCAGCTCGTCGATAGCGGAGTTGATCGCCGAATACTCGCCGCCGATGCCGAAGCCAGTTACGAAGCGGAACACGGCGAAGCTCAAGAAATTCCAGGAGGAGGCGGACAGCAACACCCCCAGCACGTAGATGCCGAGAGTGACGCTGAAGATGAGCTTGCGGCCGACCCGGTCGGTGAGCCAGCCGAAGAACAGCGCTCCCGTCACTGCGCCCACGACATAGACGGAGGCAACCGTGCCGACATCCTCGGCGCTGAGGCCGAGCGTGCGCCGGTCCTGCAATACCGGGCCGAGCGAGCCGACGATGGTAACCTCCAGCCCGTCCAGCACCCAGGTGATGCCAAGAGCCAGCACTACCAGCAGGTGAAAGCGGCTCCAGGGCAACCGGTCCAGGCGGGCGGGTATGTCCGTTTGAACCGCGGCGGACCCGCTCACCCGTTGTCGCCTGGTGCGGGTTCCGGGACGATGGACACCTTGCCGTCGCGCTCCACCACGGCGTAGCGCACCTGGTCTAGGCGCATCAGCCCGTGCTGACGCACCGCCGCCATGACGTCGCTTTCCAGCATCCGCAGGCCGCGCATGCGCTCGCCATGCCAGTGGCCGCGCTCGAACACCACCACGGGAGTGCCATCCACCATGCGGCCGAACCAGGGCAAGCGCCCCTTGAGCGTCGAGACGGCGATGTGCATGAGGCCGATTGCGAACACGGCGCTAACGGCGGACACCATGGAGTGGTCGTCGGCCAGCACGCCCCCCATCAGGGCGCCCCCGAACAGGAAGAGCACGACGAGATCGAACGGCGCCAGCATGCTGGCCGTGCGCCGCCCGATCAGCCGGACCGCGAACAGCAGGATGAGGTAGGCGGCGGCCGCGCGGATGATAACGCTCATGGTACCACGAACTGGCTCCATTTGAGCGGCTGATGGTCGCCCAGTCGCGCCTGGAGCTGATTAGGGCCGAGCTCGTTCGGCATCATCACCAGCCGCAATTCTGCGTTCTTGGTTCCGGGGGGAACAGCCACCGTCAGCACAACCCCATCCTGCACCACCTTGCTGCTCAGCGGGTTGGGCAGGATGCGCTCGAGACCCATCGGCTCGACGACGTTGGTGCTGACGAACAGGTCCAGCGTCGGCTGCTGGGTGGGGTTGTCGAGGTGGAACGTCACCTGGGTAGTGGCGTTGGAGCGGGCGACCGGTTCGAAATCCACCGCGAGGGCGGAGTCGGCCGACTTTGCCGTGCGATGGCTGAACGGCCCCCGCCCCAGCAGCCCGACCAGCCCGGCGGCGATAAACAGCACCATCACCGCATGCCCGGCTTGCTCCGCGCGCAGCCAGCGCCGCTCGAATGACTGATCGAAGCCGACCTCAAACTCGCCGTTGACCGGGTCTGCGCCACGAAGCCGCTCTACGCCATCCATGCCGTCTGAACACGTAGCCGCCTCGCCAGTTGCTTCAGGTAAGCAGCAGGGGTGCAGGGGACGACTGTCCCCTTCCCGGCGGAGCCTTAATCCTTCCTTGATGCCGTTGTAGCACCATGCTCCGGGTGTTCCCGCCCATCCCCTGGCCCGTTTTGGAAAATTGGCGCCTGCCGCGGTTGCGCCGCCGCATCGATGCCGTCGTGCTGATGCCGCACGCCATCGTTGCCTGCACGATCCGGCCGGGCCGCCGCCACGTCGCGCGGGATCGGACCGCCGCCGAAGATGCCGCGCTCGACCTGCACGATTTTCACGCCGGCAGCCGCGCTCACCCGGTGGTCCCACTCCTGATCACGCTGGACGCCCGCAGCAGCAGTGGGGTGCGCCCGTTGATGCTGCCGGGGGTGACGCCGGTGATGGAAGCGAACTCTGCCACCTTGCCGGCCATTTTGGCCGAGATTGCCGCCGCCGCGCCGCTCTGCCCGCGCTTGGACCCGGTGGTTTGGCAGGCGGCGCCGTATCGTGCGGTGCCGTCGTTGATCGAGGCGGCCCGCATGCTCTACGCCCGGCACGGCGTGGCCGAGATTGCCTCCAGCCATGCCGACGCGGTGAACCTGCGCGCCACGCGGGCGGTGATCACCCGCGCCCTCGCCGAGGCGGCGGAGCACCGGCGCCCCACCATCCTGTTCGTCACCGGCATTCCCGGCGCTGGCAAGACGCTGTGCGGGCTGGACACTGCGTTCGCCGGGCAGGCCGCGTTCCTGACCGGCAATCCGGCACTGGTGCACGTGTTGCGGGAGGCGTTGGCGCGGGATGCGGAGGAGTCGCTGCGGGCGGCGCGCCAGCGCATGGAGAGCGTGATCCAGGCTTTGCCGCATTTCCGCGATCACTACGCTCAGGGTGGCGAGGCTCAGGGCGGCACGCCGCCGGAACGCGTGATTGTGGTTGATGAGGCGCAACGCTGCTGGTCGGCCGCCCATGCCGTCGTTAAAACGGCCGGCCGGTTGCAGGCCAGCGAGGCCGCCCTGCTGCTCGACATTATGGCCCGTCGAGGCGATGGGCCTGCGATCGTCTGCCTGATCGGCAGCGGGCAGGAGATCCATAGCGGCGAAGGCGGCCTGGCGGAGTGGGGCGCGGCACTGGCGGAGCGCCCGGCTTGGCGTGTTCATGCCGCAGCCGCCGCGCTCCGGGGCGGGAC
This sequence comes from Acetobacteraceae bacterium, assembly GCA_965276785.1. GTDB lineage: Bacteria > Pseudomonadota > Alphaproteobacteria > Acetobacterales > Acetobacteraceae > LMUY01. Next base: position 2,413,332 of record OZ255629.1, on the reverse strand, counting down.
CGCTCGGCAGCGCCTGCCGGGGCTGCCGGGCCTGGTGGAGAGCGCCGCGCTGCATCTGGACGTGTCGGTCCGCTCACTGCGGTCCGCCGCAGCGCCGGCTTGGGTCGACGCCGTACTCGCCAACGATCCTGCCCGCGCCCGCGCCCTGGCGGCGGAGGGCGTGCCGTTCAGCCTCACGCGCGACCTCGCCACGCTGCGCGCCCGGCTGCGGGTGGCCTGCCGCGGCACGCGCCGGGCGGGCCTGCTGTGCTCGTCCGGCGCACGGCGACTGCGGGCGGAAGGCGTGGGCGTGACCCTCCCGCATGACGACCCGGCGGCCGTCGCGCGCTGGTTTCTCGACCGCTTCCCCGACGTGCGAGCCTCCGATGCGCTCGAGGTCGCGGCCACCGAGTTCTTCGCCCAAGGCCTGGAACTGGACGCCGCCGGGCTGTGCTGGGATGGAGATCTGGTGCGGGAGGGCGGTGCCTGGCATACCAGAGCATTCCGCGGCAGCCACTGGACGCGGCCGCGGGGAGCCGAGACCGTGCAGAACAAGCTCAATGCCTATCGCGTGCTGCTGACCCGGGCACGTTACGAGACGGTGATCTGGGTGCCGCGCGGCGACGCCGCCGACGCGACGCGCGATCCCGCCGCGATGGACGCGGTGGCGGCCTATTTGCGGCATTGTGGCGCTCATCCGCTCGGACGCGGCGTTTAGCCGTGCGACGACTGCTGCTCGCTTTGCTGCTGTTTGCGGCGGCGGCCCAAGGCAGGGCCGAGGCGCGAGACCTCAAGATTGCCACCTGGAACCTTGAATGGCTCACCGCCCGCCCAGATGGCGATCCGGCCTTGCCCGAGGACGTACACCCGAAGACCGCCGCCGATGTCGGCGTGTTGCGCCACTATGCCGACCAACTCGACGCCGACGTGGTGGCGCTGGAGGAGGTGGACGGCCCCGCCATTGCCGCCGCGCTGTTCCCGCCCGACCGCTACAGGCTGTATTTCACTGCCGACGACGTCATCCAACGCGTGGGGATCGCGGTGCGGCGTGACATCCCGGCGCATCGCAACCCCGATCTCACCGCGCTCGACCTCTATGCCAACGCCAAGTTCCACCTGCGCAGCGGGGCGGACATCACGCTCGATTTGCCCTCCGGTCCGCTGCGCCTGCTGGCGATCCACTTGAAAACCGGCTGCCAGCGCGACCCGCTGGCGGGCAGCACGCGGCGGCAATGCGAGACGCTGCGCGGCCAGGTGCCAGTGCTGCAGGGCTGGATCGCGCAACGCCGGGCCGACGGCGCGCCGTTCGTCGTGTTCGGCGACTTCAACCGCTGGATGCTCGGCGACGACGACCTGCTGGCCGCCCTGCGCAGCGCAGCCCCCCTCGCGCAGGCCGATGCCGGGCATGACAGCCCGTGCTGGGGTGGCGAGCACTTCATCGACCATATCTTGGCCGGGGGCGCCGCCCAGTCCTGGCTCGACCCGGCGAGCCTGCGGGTGCTGACTTATCGGGAGGGCGTGGACCAGAAGGAGCACTTATCCGATCACTGCCCGGTGTCTGCGCGCTTCCATCTGCCCGGTTGAGCGTTAGGGATGAGCGCCCATTCAGAAGGAGGCCACCATGCCCGAATATACCGCCCATGCCAGCACCGTCGCAGGCCGCAACGGCCATGTCGACAGCAGCGATGGCGTCGTCAAGCTGGACCTGACCATGCCCAAGGAACTGGGCGGCCCGGCCAAACCCGGCGCCACCAATCCGGAGCAACTGTTCGCCGCCGGCTATTCCGCCTGCTTCGGCAGCGCCATCGGCGCGGTAGCCGGAGCTGAGAAGGTCACTACCGGCGAGATCACGGTGAATGCCGACGTAACCCTGCACGCCGATCCGGGGCCGGATTTCTATCTTTCGGTCAAGCTCGCGGCCAAGATCGACGGCGTGGACCGCGAGACCGCCACCCGGCTGGTGCATCGCGCGCACGAGATCTGCCCCTACAGCAAAGCCACCCGGAACAACGTGACGGTGGAGCTGTCGGTGCTTTGAGCATCGCGCTCGTTACGGGCGCCAGCTCCGGATTCGGCGAAGCGATTACCCGGCGGCTGGTCCGCGATGGCCACCGGGTGATTGCGACTGGGCGGCGGCGGGAACGGTTGGATGCGTTGGCAGAGGAACTGGGCCGCGCCGTGCTGACGCATGCGTTGGACGTCACCGACGCCGGCGCGGTGGCGGCTCTGCCGGGTTGCTTGCCCGAACAATGGCGGGCAGTGGAGCTGTTGGTGAACAATGCCGGGTTGGCCCTCGGCCTCAGCCCGGCGTGGGAGGCTGACCTCCATGACTGGGACCGGATGGTCGCGACCGATATCGGCGGCGTGTTGCACGTCACTCGCGCGTTGCTGCCGGGCATGGTGGCGCGCAACCGCGGCTTGGTGGTCAACCTGGGCAGTACCGCCGGCACCTACCCCTATCCTGGTGGGCACGTGTATGGCGCCAGTAAGGCGTTCGTGGCGCAGTTCACGCTGAATCTAAAGGCAGATTTGATCGGCACCAATGTGCGCGTGACCAGCGTCGAGCCGGGTCTGGTTGGCGGCACCGAGTTCAGCCAAGTGCGGTTCGGTGGCGACGCAGAGAGGGCGGCCGGCGTCTACAAGGGCACGGTTCCGCTCTCTGCCGCGGATATTGCGGAGACCGTGGCATGGCTGGCTGGGCTGCCGGAACACGTCAACGTCAACCGGATTGAGTTGATGCCGACCTGCCAAGCGCCGGGCCCCTTGGCAGTAAAGCGTCAGGGCTAAGGAGCGCACCGCTCCGCACCACAAAGGGGCTGACAGACTGCCGAGGATGAGCTATATGTTGCCTACTGCTAGGAGACCCGCCATGCGAGACGCCTTTACCATGAGATTCCACTCCGACGTCGCTGAGTTCGTGCAGGCGCAAGCCGGCGCCAGCAATCGCAGCGTCACCAACTTCGTCGAGACCGTGCTCCTGCGCGAAAAGGCCCGTTTCGAGGAAAGCCAGCGCCAACTCACCGTGCAAGCCGCACCCGAGTTGCTGCAGCACGACTCGCACGAACTAGTGCGCGACGCCGATGAGTCCGACCATGACTATGCCGACCACTCCGCGTTGTTCGGCGCCCTGCTCGGCCATGCCCGCCGCAGGTGACGCCGCCGCCGCTGCAGCAGGGCGACTTCGTCTGGTGCGCGTTCCCTGAACGAGAAGCGCCGTTGCGCCCCGGCCCGCTGCATGTCGCCTACATCCTGGCGGTCGCGGCGGTTGCCGGCGGCTACGGCGTCATGGCGGCCTACACCACCAGCCAACCCTGGACCGGCGCTCTGCCGCAAGGCGTGCTGAGCTTCGATCGAAGCGCGGCCGCCAGCCTCGGCCAATCCCGCGCTTTCGTGCTCGACCTGCGCCGCCTGGCTTACCTGCCACTCACCGTAGCGTGGTTCCCGCGTCTTACCGAGCCCGATGCGGGTGTGCTGGGCCGGGCCCAAAGCCGTTGCGGGATCAGGCGAACGCCGTCACGGCCGAGTTGGCGTCGCGACGGGCCGAGACCCTGAGCCGCAGCGGACCGCTTTGGTGAGCGATCCACCGGCCTGCGTGGAGGGCAAACCATCGTTGGCCAGCGATGCGGCAACCCAGGGCGGCGCGACTGAGTTGATGACGCTTGGCGAGCCAAAGAGGCCTTCACTGTTGCCGCTCGATGGGACAAGAAAGATAACGGACGCGCTTGCTACCGCCTGCTGGCCGAGCGCTGCCGATCTCACGAAAGCCAAGTCCTGTGTGAAACGTGTCAGAACTCGGGTTTGGCGGATGTTGGTTGACCTCGCACACGATCCGATCATGACTAGCCTGCGCTGCCTGCTGGAATAGGTGGTGATACAGCAAGCGTGCATAGCCATGACCACGGCAGCTCGGTGCAACCACCACTCGATCGACGTAAACAAAGCGCTTCAGATGTGCACGAAACCATAGAAAGTTGGGACTGTCGTACTCGGCGCATTGGTCAAAGGCGAGTAACAGGGCATCCGCCTCGCCCACTCGCCATGCCACGAAGGCGGCTGACACTAGGCTGCGCAACCGGGCGGGATCCAGCCAAGATAGCTCAACGGCATTTGCATTGTTGAGCGACAACAGAGCCTGGCCGATCTGGTTTCCGTCGGCTACGTCAGCGGCAGATAGGGCAGTCACTATGGGCTGCAACGACAGCCTCCCTGGCCCGAGCGCGACCTACAACAAGCCCCTTCCGTCTAAATCTCAACCACCAGGATGATTGCGTCGCTGTGCTGCCTCCATCGCGTCAGCCTCTGCCTCTAGTTCCTCACACAAAGCATCGACATCGACATCTTCCACTCGACCAGCGGCAATGTCCGCGCGCGACCGGGCAAGCGAGGCAAGCACGTTGGCCGGCGTGCGCGCAGAGGGACTGTCCTGTTGTTGAAGGGCGTCGCCATCATGGTTCATGGCCGGCAAGATAGGCTAGGCTGTGTGGTTTCCCAAGCGTCCAAACCTGGCGAACAGCACCTGCAAGAGCCTACAACAACCCCTCCCGCCTGAAACTCAACCACCCGCCACTCCCCACAATCACATGGTCATGCAGCACGATCCCAAGCGTGCCCACCGCGCGGCTGATCTCGGCGGTCATCTCCACGTCCCCCTGCGACGGCGTCGTGTCCCCGCTCGGATGGTTGTGCGCCAGGATGATCGCGGTGGCGTGCAGCTCCAGCGCGCGTTTGGCCACCTCGCGCGGATAGACCGGGGTGTGGTTCACCGTGCCGCGGGATTGCGCCTCGTCAGCCAGCAGGCGGTTGCGGCTGTCAAGGAACAGGATGCGGAACTGCTCCACCCGCTCCCGCGCCAGCACCGCCGTCAAGTAGCCCATCAGTGCGTCCCAGCTCGACAGCAGCGGCTGGTCTCGCACTTCCGCGCGCATCAGCCGCAACGCCGCCGCCTGCACCGTCTTGAGCGCCGCCGCCCCGGCCTCGCCCACGCCCTCCACCCTGCGCAACTCGTTCAGTGGCGCGGCAATGGCGTTGGCGAACGAGCCAAAGCGGGCCAGCAGCGCGCGGGCGATCGGCTTGGTGTCGCGCCGCGGCAACGCCAGGAACAACAGCAGTTCCAACAACTCGTGGTCCGCCACGCTGTCTGGCCCGGCGGCGAGCAGCCGGGCACGCAGGCGCTGCCGGTGCCCCTCCGCGCTCACCGGCGAAGGCGGCACCGGGTCGAGCTTCAGCTCCTCGGCGGCCATCGGTCAGGCGCCTGGCAGCGACCAGCGGGACAGACGCTCGCGCAGCGCCGGGTCGAGCGGAACCGACCGCCGGGCGGTCCGGTCCATCAGCACCAGCACCGAGACCGCCTCCGCCGCGAGCCCGTCCGCACTGCTGATGCGCTGCTGCAGCCGGACCGATTTGGTGCCGAACCGCGCCACCGCCGTCTCGATGAGCACGTCGCCGGGAAAGGATAGTTCGCGCTTGAAGTCGATTTCCAGCCGAACCAGCACCGGAGAAAGGCCGCTATCGCGCGGCAGCATCTGGCTCTCCAGCATCAGCTCCACCCGGCCCGACTCGAATAGGGTCGCGTAGACGGCGTTGTTCACGTGGCCGATAATGTCATTGTCGTTGAACCGCAGGCGCTGCGTGGTCTGGAACCAGGGCTCAGACATAGGGCGGCTTGGTGTAGCCGGCGGGCGAGTGCGTGAATACCTCGCAGCCATTCTCGGTCACGCCGACCATGTGTTCGAACTGAGCGGACAGGCTGCGGTCCCGCGTCACCGCGGTCCAGCCGTCGTCCAACACCTTCACTTCGGGGCGGCCGGCATTCACCATCGGCTCCACGGTGAAGAACATGCCGGGGCGGAGCAGCGGGCCCTCGCCGGGGCGGCCGAAATGCAGCACGTTGGGTGCCTCGTGGAAGCGGCGGCCGATGCCGTGGCCGCAGAAATCGCGCACTACGCTGAACCGCTGTGCTTCGACATAGCTCTGGATGGCGTGGCCGACATCGCCCAGTGTGGCCCCCGGGCAGACGGCGGCCACACCGCGCACCAAGGCCTCGTAAGTCACATCCAGCAGCATGCGGGCGCGGGTGCCGGCCTGGCCCGCGACATACATGCGGCTGGTGTCGCCATGCCAGCCGTTGAGCACGACGGTGACGTCGATGTTAAGAATATCACCGTCCATCAGCCGGCGCTCGCCGGGGATGCCGTGGCACACCACGTGATTGATCGAGGTGCAGATCGATTTCGGGTAGCCGCGATAGTTGAGCGTCGCAGAGGTACCGCCGCCCTGCTCCATGAATTCGCGGCACCGCAGGTCCAACTCGGCGGTGGTGACGCCGGGCTTCACGTGCTCGGTGATGCTGTCGAGCGTTTCCGCGGCCAGCCGGCCGGCCGCGCGCATGCCGGCGAAGTCCTCCGGCCTGTGCAAGGTAATCCGCCGTCCGTCTACCCCGCCGTCCATCTGCGTCCTGCGCCCCGAGCTACCGAGCGCTGAAAATGCGCAAGCTGGCGGCTTGGTGCAAGGCTTGCGGCGGCACCCCTCGGTTCAGCCGTGATTGTGCCAGGAAGCTCGCCCGGCGGAGGCATGCCGCGCCACCGGGCGAAGCGAGGCGCTGAACACGCGCGGCCTGACCGATGCAGGCGGCAGCGGCAAGGTCTGGCTCCAGGCCCGGCGCACCGAGGCACGCTCCCCCGCCCGCTCCGCGAACTGGCCGCGACGGGGCAGCCGCCCTCGCCGGGCATAAAGGTGCCAGTCGTGACGGGCGATCATCCACGGCCGGGCTGCGGGAGCTGGCGGCAGCGTGGCGGCCGAAGCCGACGCCACCAACAGCGGCACCCGGGTCCGCGGTTCACCGCGGCTCACCGGCACCCCCATCTGCTCGAACCCGGCGTCGAGTAGCGACGCCATGTGCATATCCCGTTCCGTGCCGGTGGAGGCCCCCATGACGACGCCGACCAGCCGCACGTCTCCCCGCACTGCCGATGTCAGCAGGTTGCAGCCGGATGCCTCCGTGTAGCCGGTCTTCAATCCGTCCGCGCCGGGATAGCTCTGCAGCATGTGGTCGTGGTTCGGAATCAGGCGGCCATGAAAGATGAAGGAGGGCACGCTGAAGTAGCGGTATTCCACCGGGTAGTCCTGCAACAGGTGGCGCGCGAGCAGCGCCAAATCGCGGGCCGTGGTCACCTGCTGCGGATCCGGCCAGCCCGAGGCATTGCGGAAGGTCGTGTGACTCATGCCGAGCGCGCGGGCACGCAGCGTCATCATCTGGGCGAACTGGGTCTCGTCGCCGCCCAGCAACTCGCCCAGCGCCGCCGCGGCGTCATTGGCAGACTTGGTCACTAGGCCGAGCAGCGCTTGTTCCACCGTGATCGGGGTGCCTGGCAGCAAACCGAGCTTGGAGGGAGGCATGCTGGCGGCGTGGAAAGAGACCGGAACTAACTCGTCGAGCGTCACCCGGTGGTCGCGTAGCGCTTCAAACAGCAGGTAGATTGTCATGAGCTTGGTCAAGCTGGCCGGGTAACGCGGCTCGTCTGCATTCACTGCCGTCAGCACCTGCCCGCTGGTCACGTCGATCACGAAGGAGGCATAGCGGTCTGACCCGATTTGTGCGGCGGCGCGCCGCGGCAGCACAGCGAAAACGAGAAACAAGCATGCGATTACAAGCCCCGGCTTGATGCCGGTGATATCCAGGCGCCGCCCCACCATGCCCCCAACACCCTGTTGCAGTGGCGCGCACCCTAGAGGGGCGGGCGCGGCGCTGTCCAGCATAGAACACGATTTGTCGAGCGGTTGAAGCGCCTTATCCTGAACCTTTACATTCCAGCGTTAAATCGCCGTTGCTGCAATGTTGCTGCGCCGCACAATTTCAATTGACGGCTGTAGTGGGCCTGCATATGTGTGGGTTGTGTTGCAACGCGGCATAGCTGTCGGGGACCGATAAACGAGCAATCGTAGTCCGGCACGCTTCAACTGAGCGGGGACATTAGAATGGACGTAGCAGCCAATACGACTGAGAACATCGATCGCACCGTCAGCGGCTTACGAGACGGCGTTTCGAACACTGCGGCGAACCTGCAGCAGGCGCAGTCGGCGATGAGCGACGGACTTAAGAAGATGATGAAGACGGCTGAAGAGATGCTGTCGTTCAGCCAGGGCAACATCGAAGCGGCCGGCCGGTCGAGCCAAATCCTCATGAGCGGCATGCAGGATATCGGCCAGAGCATGGCCGCCGCCGCCAAGAGCTCAATGGACGACAGCATGAGCAGCTTTAAGGCGCTCAGCGGCGTGAGGTCGTTCAAGGACCTATTCGAACTGCAGGCTACCATGGTCCGTAGCGCGATGGAGCGCAGCGTTGCGCAAACCGGGCACCTGACCGAGAGCACGCTGAAGCTGTCGGAGCGAGCATTTGCCCCGATTGGGGCGCGGCTGTCGGCAGCGACGGAAAAGTTCGGCCGCCTCAGCTAACGCGTTTTTTCGTCTCGCTGTTTTGAAGGGCCCGGACGTCCATCCGGGCCCTTCGCTTGTGTTTGCGCCCATGCGTCTAGCACCCGCCGCGCTCGGGGCTTTTCCCGCGCGACCGCATTCCGATATGCTGGCAGCATGACCACCCTCGCGTCCCAGGCCCAGCATCCATGAGCGACTCCGATAAACGCGGCGGCGATGGACCGAGCATCGGCGTCGTCACCAAGGCCCGCCCCAAGACGCGCAAACCGGCGATGTATAAAGTTTTGATGCTGAACGACGATTACACGCCGATGGAATTCGTGGTGCACGTCCTCGAGCGATTTTTTCAGAAGACGCGGGAGGAGGCGACGCGCATTATGCTCCATGTCCATCGCCGCGGCGTCGGAGTTTGTGGCGTTTTCACGTATGAAGTGGCAGAAACCAAGGTCACCCAGGTGATGGATCTCGCGCGCCAGAACCAACACCCGCTGCAATGCACGATCGAGAAAGAGTGAGGGCTGAAAACCGCTGGCCGGTGCCCCATGTGGAAGTAGCCGGTCTGCCTCCGCCCGGACTTAAGGGATCGACAACTTGGCCGATCTACAGTGAGGTGGGTTCCAGCCTAAGGAGCAGCGAACGACTATGCTGTCACGCAATCTAGAGCAGACGCTGCACCGCGCCTTGTCGTTCGCGAGCGAGCGCCGGCATGAATACGCCACGCTGGAGCATTTGCTGCTCGGCCTGGCCGACGATACCGATGCCGCCACGGTGCTGCGCGCCTGCGGGGTGGACTTGGAGAAGCTCCGCCAGGAATTAGGCGAATTCCTCGACAAGGACCTGCCCGGCTTGGCGACCGAACGACCCGGCGATCCGAAGCCCACCGCCGGCTTCCAGCGGGTGGTGCAGCGCGCCGCAATCCATGTCCAGAGTTCCGGGCGCGACGAGGTCACCGGCGCTAACGTGCTGGTGGCGCTGTTCAGCGAGCGGGAGAGCCATGCGGTCTACTTCCTGCAACTTCAGGACATGACCCGGCTCGATGCCGTCAACTTCATCAGCCACGGCATCGCCAAGGCACCGGGCCGGCCCTCGGCCCGCCCCACCACGGCTGAGAAGCCGGAGTCCTCCGGGGATGGCGAGCGGGAGGAGAAGCCCAGCCGCCGCAACCAGGACGCTCTCTCCACCTACTGCGTGAACCTCAACAAGAAAGCGACTTCCGGCAAGATCGACCCGCTAATCGGGCGCGAAAGCGAGATCGAGCGCACCATCCAAATCCTGTGCCGCCGAACCAAGAACAACCCGCTTTACGTGGGTGATCCCGGCGTCGGCAAGACCGCAATCGCCGAGGGCCTGGCCAAGCGCATCGTCGAGGGCGACGTGCCCGAGGTTTTGCTCAAGAGCACGATCTATTCGCTAGATATGGGCGCCCTGCTAGCCGGCACCCGCTACCGCGGCGATTTTGAGGAGCGGCTCAAGGCGGTCGTGACCGAACTTGAGGCGCAGCCTTACGCCGTGCTGTTCATCGACGAGATCCACACCGTGATCGGCGCTGGAGCGACCAGTGGCGGCGCGATGGACGCGTCCAACCTGCTGAAGCCTGCGTTAGCGAGCGGCACGCTGCGCTGCATCGGCTCCACCACCTACAAAGAATACCGCAACTACTTCGAGAAGGACCGCGCGCTGGTCCGCCGGTTCCAGAAGATCGACGTGAACGAGCCGTCGGTCGAAGATGCGGTGAAAATCCTGCGTGGGCTCAAGACCAACTACGAGCGCCACCATAAGGTCCGCTACACCGAAGAGGCGATTCGCGCTGCGGTGGAGTTGTCGGCCAAGTACATCAACGACCGCAAGCTGCCCGATAAGGCGATCGACGTGATCGACGAGGTGGGCGCTAGCCGGATGTTGCTGCCCGAGGGCAAGCGCCGCAAGACCGTGACCTTGCGCGACGTCGAGGAGATTGTGGCCAAGATCGCCCGCATTCCCCCCAAGAGCGTCTCGGCCGATGACAAGGAGACGCTGCGCAACCTCGAACGCGACCTGAAGGCGATGGTGTTCGGCCAGGACAAGGCAATCGACGCCCTGTCCGCCGCCATCAAGCTCAGCCGCGCCGGGCTGCGCGAGGCGGAGAAGCCGATCGGCAACTACCTCTTCAGTGGCCCGACCGGCGTTGGCAAGACCGAGGTGGCCCGGCAGCTTGCCTCCACCCTCGGCATCGAGCTGATCCGCTTCGACATGAGCGAGTATATGGAGCGCCACAGTGTCTCCCGCCTGATCGGCGCCCCCCCGGGCTATGTCGGCTTCGACCAGGGCGGCCTGCTCACCGACGGGATCGACCAGCATCCACATTGCGTGCTGTTGCTGGACGAGATCGAGAAGGCGCACCAGGACCTGTTCAACATCCTGTTGCAGGTAATGGACCACGGCAAGCTCACCGATCACAACGGCAAGAGCGTCGACTTCCGCAACGTGATCCTGATCATGACCACCAATGCCGGTGCTTCCGACATGGCGAAGGCGGCGATCGGCTTTGGCCGTACCTCGCGCGAGGGCGAGGATGAGGAGGCGGTCAAGCGCCTGTTCACCCCCGAATTCCGCAACCGGCTGGACGCTATCATCCCGTTTGCCGGGCTGTCCGAGGAGACGGTGGGCCGCGTAGTGGAGAAGTTCGTCATGCAGCTCGAGGCGCAACTCGCCGATCGAAACGTGACGATCGAGCTATCGTCGGCCGCCAAGGAATGGCTGGCAGAGCGGGGCTACGATCCGCTCTACGGCGCGCGACCGCTGGCCCGAGTAATCCAGGAGCACATCAAGAAGCCCCTTGCTGAGGAGCTGCTGTTCGGCAAGCTGGTCAAGGGTGGCTCTGTGAAGGTTAACCTCGTGGAGGGTAAGCTGGCCTTCGACGTGGCCGAAGCGGTGGGCGGTGGCGCCGCCAAATCCGAGAGTGACGATGGCGAGGGCGGCGGGTCCGAGCGCGAGCCGGAGGTGGTGGAATGAAGGCGAGTTGGAACGGTGAGGTGATCGCCGATAGCGACGACATTGTCACCGTGGAGGGGAACGCCTATTTCCCCACCTCGGCAGTCAAGCCTGGCGTATTGCAAGGGTCGGAGCATACGTCGGTTTGCCCTTGGAAGGGCACGGCGCACTACCACAGCGTGGTGGTGGGAAGCGCCGTAAACCAGAACGCGGCCTGGTATTATCCAGAGCCGAAGGACGCCGCCAAGGAAATCCGCGGCCGCGTGGCGTTCTGGAAGGGTGTTACGGTTTCGCCCTAGCAAAGCGGTCCGAGGGCCGCGGTGACGACAAGCTCGCCCGCGCCGGCATGACCCGCATCGCGGCCCTGCTCGAGCGGCTTCACGGCCTGCATCCACGCTTGATCGACCTCAGCCTCGACCGTCTGCTTCGTCTGCTGGCCGACCTGGACCACCCGGAACGGCAATTGCCGCCGGTGGTCCATGTCGCCGGCACCAATGGCAAAGGCAGCACCTGCGCCTTCGTCCGCGCGATAGCCGAAACGGCCGGGCTCCGTGTCCACGTCTACACGTCGCCGCACCTGGTGCGCTTCAACGAGCGCATCCGCATTGCGGGCCGGCTAGTGACCGACCAGGCGCTCGCCGACATGTTCGAGCAGATCGAGCAGGTCAACGCGGGCGCCCCGATCACCGTGTTCGAGGTGATAACCGCCGCCGCCCTGGCATTGTTCGCCGCTACGCCGGCCGACCTCTGCGTGCTGGAAGTGGGCTTGGGCGGCCGCGGCGACGCTACCAACGTGGTCGCGCCGGCCGCCTGTGCGATCACCTCCATTTCATTGGATCATCGCGAGATGCTGGGCGAGACGCTGTCCCTGATCGCGGCAGAGAAGGCGGGGATTATGAAGCCTGGCGTTCCCACCGTTACCGGCCGCCAACCGCCTGAGGTGCTGCCGGTGCTGGATGCCGCCGGCCCCGTGCTGGCGCGGGACCGCGATTGGACGCTCACCCCCACCGGCAGCGGCCTCCGCTATGCCGATCGCGACGAGACGCTTGATTTGCCGGTCCCCGCCCTGCCTGGCACTCACCAGCACGACAATGCCGGGATTGCGGTAGCTGCGTTGCGGGCGGCGCTACCCGGTCTGCGGGATTTCACCGGTCTCGTCCGCGCCAGTTGGCCGGGGCGGCTGCAACATCTGCATGGCCGCCTGGCCGCACGGGCGCCGGGCCACGAGATTTGGCTGGATGGCGGCCACAATCCCGGCGCAGGCGAGATGCTGGCCAGCCACCTGTCTGAGCGCGGCCCGGCGCATGTCATTGTCGGCATGAAGCAGTCCAAAGACACCGCCGAGTTCCTGCGCCCGTTGCTGCCATATGCCGCCAGCCTCTGGGCAGTGGCGGAGCCGGAGCAGTATCAGGCCTTGCCGATTGCGGCGATCGTGGCGGCGTCGGGCGGGCGGGCGCGGCCGGGGCCCACGGTACAGGACGCGCTGCAGGCCCTTCCCGCCAACCCGGCGCAGGTGCTGATTTGTGGCAGCCTCTACCTGGCCGGCGAAGTGCTTAAGCTCGACGGCGTGGAGCCCACCTGAACTCCAGTCGAGGCACGCGATTGTAATCCCCGGCGCATTGCGGCAAACGACCGGCATGAGTACCACTTCACCTCACGGTCTTGTCTGCCCAGGCTGCGGCGAAGAACTCCGAGCCGGCTCAGCCGAACTGGAATGCGCGCGCTGTGGCCTCGCCTACGCGGTTGTGCACGGCGTGCCGATGCTGCTGCCTGGCTTGCGGATCACGCCCGGGCCAGCGCCAGACGCGGGCTTCGTCGAGGATATCGCCCGCGTCGCCGCCCCAGACGCGCCGGATCAGGCGCGCGCGGCCATGCACGACCTGTTCTCGACGCGGTTCCATTTCCCCGACCGCCAGCTCGGCACCGAAGGTCACCGCTTCCTGCATCGGCTGCGTTCGTCGGGCTTCGCCATTCGCGACGCCCACCCCGCAGCAGCCCCCGAGCCGCCCGCAGCACCCGGTAGCGTTGCTCTTATGCTAGCGACCGCGCCGGACTCGGTGCGGGCCGGGCAGCCGTTTTGGGTTCAGGTCCGCATTGCCAATAATAGCGCGTCCGTGCTCCGCGCCACCGGTCCGGACGCCGCCGTGCTGTCCTACTCGGTCAAGCCGCCGTTCCGGTGGAGCGATCCTCGGCGGCGGGTGGCGGAAGGGCCGCCATCGCGGCTGTTGATCGATCTGCCGCCGGGCCAGGCACTCACGCAGCCCGTGCAAATGACAGCGGCGGCTCGCACCGGTCCCGTCACCTACCAGATCGCGTTGGCGGGAGCGGCGCGCTTGGCTGTCCGCGTGGTCGGAGTGGCGGCGTCGGCGCCGGACCCACTAGCGGTGGAGTGGCCGTATAGCCCCGTCGTGCGCGATTACGGCAGCGACCATGCTCGCGGCATCGATTTGGTGCGGGGTTGGCTGCACGAGCGGCTCGGTGGGCGAGCGGCGCCATGCGTGCTCGAATTGGGCGGCAATGCATCCCCCATCCTGCAGCGGGACACTGTCGGGCTCGGCCGCGCGCGATTGTTCAACCTCGACATCGATCCGTTCGGGCTGGTGTTCGGCACGGTGCAGCGTCGCATCAGCGGCGAGCGGGCGATCCAGGACGTGCTCGCAGACGGCATGCGCCTGCCATTTCCCGATGGCTCGCTCGACGCCATCGTGACATTCGCGACACTGCACCATTTCCCGGACCCCACGGCCTTGCTGCGCCACCTGGCGATCAAGTTGGCACCGGGCGGCCTGATTTGCGCCTGTTGCGAGCCGGTGGGCCATGTCACGCACGAGACATTGCCGGCGGATTTCCGCGAGGAGTTGCTGAATGGCATTTGCGAGCAGGCGTTCGAGCCATGGGAATGGCGCTCACTGTTCGACCGGGCCGGGCTCGCCATTGCGCATGTGCAGCACGACCGTGGCTCGCTGAAAGTGGCGCTCGAGCGGCGGTTTAGAGCGTAGTTGCTTCTGATATATGATAGGGGCGTTCATACTCGAGTAGCCACGCTCGATGGACCGCGAGAGCTCAGGTGGGTTGCTGCGTGGGGGCCTGGGTCGGCTCCTTTGGGGCGTGACTGCTGGTCACCGCTAGAACCGCAAACACCAGCATTGCCACCGACCAGTACTGCATCGGCACCCAGAACAGCCGGTGGCGCCGCCGCAGTAGCAGGCGCTCCCCGGTTTGGGGATCGATCAGCTCGCGGCCGGGGCGGCGATTGATCCGGATGCCAACCAGCCAATTCACCGCCGCCGCCACCGCCAGTCCGAGCGCGAAACCGACATCCTCGGTCAGGCCGAGGCCAAGTCCGCCAGTGCCATCCACGAGCGCGATGCCGCCGGCCGCGCCCAGGACGGCGAACACGACGCTCAAGAAGCCGAAGCCAGACCAGACGATCATGCGCGCAATCCTGCTGCGGAAGGCTCAGGCGCCGGGTCGTCCTCTTCGGCGGCGGCGCGCAGGCGGTGATACGAGCGGCGGCTGAGCGGGAGCATGGCCAAGTATATCAGCCCCGCCGCGGCCAGCGCCGCCCAAGGGTCGGCCACCAGGACGGCAGCGAACGTGCCGGTGCCAAGCAGCAGCGGCAACACCAGGTGCGACGGCACCTTGAAGTTCTTGAAGCTCCACACCGGCAGCGTCGAGACCAGCAGGGTCGCGCTACCGACCAGCACCAGGGCGCAGAACAGCGGATAATGCACGGCGGTGTAGAGCCAGTGCCAGCCCCATTCCCGCGCCTCCAAGCCCGCAAACAGCGGGAACAGCGCCAGCCCCGCCCCGGCCGGCGCCGGCACGCCGGTGAAGAACGACTGGGCATAGGCGGGGGCCGGGGAGGCATCGATCATCGCGTTGAACCGCGCCAGCCGCAGCGCCATGCAGACGGCAAACATTAGGCAGGGTGCGAACCCGTAGCCGCCCGCCACTCGCAGCGACCAAAGATACAGGATGAATGCGGGCGCCACCCCGAAGCACAGGAAGTCCGCCAGGCTGTCGAACTCGGCGCCGAAGCGAGACGTGGCTTTCAAAATGCGCGCCAGGCGGCCATCCACCCCGTCGATGCAGGCCGCCACCAGCAGCGCCACGGCCGAGTTTCCCCAGCGCGCATCCAGCGCGAACCGCATCGAGGTCAACCCGGCGCAAAGGCCGAGCAAGGTCATCAGGTTCGGCACCATGCGGTTGAACGACGGACCCTTGTAGCGCGGCCGGCGACGCACCCGCCGGCCCCGGCGGCGCGGCGCCACGGGCAGGTCGCTCATGCCGCGGGCTCTGCTGCCTCCTCGTCCAACTCGGCACCCCACATCTTTTCCAAAGCGTATAGGTCCCGCGCTTCGGGCTTGAACAGGTGAACCACGATGTCGCCGGCGTCGATCAGCACCCAGTCAGAGCCGCCGGCCCCTTCCACCGGCACACGGCCAACCCCCGCCTCGCGCAGTTTCTCCTGCAGGTGGGTGGCCATGGCGGTGATCTGCCGATCGGCCAGCCCGGTGGCGATCACCATGCGGTCGGTGAAGGCGGCGCGGCCGGCCAGGTCCAGCACAGTGACGTTCTCGGCCTTGTCGTCCTCCAGGCTAGCGACGATCACGGACTGGATCCGGTCCAGCACCGACGGTTCGGCCGGCGCCTTGCCGGCGGCCGGCCGGGCGCGCGGCCCAGCGGCCACCGCCTTCTTGCGCGGGGAACCCAGCGCCTTGGCGGCCTCCTTCAGCCCGGGCTTGGGCTGCGGCGGCTTGCGCTTGGCGGGCGGCTTGGCGCCGGTCTCAACACTAGGCGGCTTTCTGGCTATCGTCTTGCTCCTCGAGCCGCTTCGGGCGGACCTGATTGCGCCGAGTATGCCGCGCGCAACGCCGTGGCGGAAATCCCATTCTGAGGCGCAGGCAGGAACGTCCAGCCCGGGGCGGCGATCTCGGCCAAGATGGGCCCAATGCGCGCCGGGTGAAAGCTGGCCCGCAATCGCCTCGCAGCCTGCCCGGCGAGGGCACGTTGATTGTAACGTGGCCGCGGGATCACGGCAAAGGGCGTGGATTGCACCACGCCGAGCCAGTGCTTCCAACGCGGCAGCTCGACCAGGATATCGGCGCCCATCAGCCAAACGAAATATACGCGGGGAAACAGCCGCCGCAAAGCGCGCAGCGTGTCGGCGGTGTAGCGGGTGCCGAGGCGCTGTTCGATAGCGGTGGCGATCACCCGGCGCCCATCCGCGATGCTCTGCGCCGATGCCAGCCGCTCGGCCAGCGGCGCCATGCCATCCTGCCGCTTTAGCGGGTTGCCGGGCGACACCAGCAGCCACACCTGGTCCAGCC
Source organism: Acetobacteraceae bacterium (assembly GCA_965276785.1). Lineage (GTDB taxonomy): Bacteria > Pseudomonadota > Alphaproteobacteria > Acetobacterales > Acetobacteraceae > LMUY01. The sequence continues at coordinate 2,396,620 of OZ255629.1, read as the reverse complement.
GCAACCGGCGCAACGCCAGCCTGGCCACGTGCTGGTGGCCCACATGGGCCGGATTGAACGAGCCGCCCAGCAAGCCCACCCGAAGCCGTGCGCGATGGCCATAGCGCGGAACCGGGTCGCTCAGGCGCGCGCCCGTGGTCAGACGTAGAGCTTGAGCACGATGGACAGGACGCCGGCGATCAGAAAGCCCAGCATGGTCCGGACCACGACCTGCTCGGTCCGGAGCTGAGCAAATTCGCCGCGGATCTTGGCGAACTCATCCTTGAACTCGACACGGACCTTGGCGAACCCGTCCTTCATTTCGGACCGGACGCTGGCGAACTCGTCCCTCATCTCGGACCGGACGCTGGCGAACTCTTCCCTCATGTCGGAGCGGACACTGACGAACTCATCCTTCATCTCGGATCGCAGCTCACCGATCGCACGGGGGTTGTCGGACAGCGCGCCGGCCGCCTTGCGCGGTTTCATCGTCAATGCCGATCGACCTGAAGGCATCATACACTTCCAGAATCATGCTGGCCATCTAGCGCGCTCTCCGTGCCGCCTGCTTCGCACTCATGGACGGATCTGGCCATGACCGGTCACAACATAGCGGAAGCTGGTGAGCTGCTCCAACCCGACCGGCCCGCGCGCGTGCACACGCCCGGTGGCGATACCGATCTCCGCGCCGAAGCCGAACTCGCCGCCGTCGCAGAACTGGGTGGAGGCGTTCCACAATGCGACCGCAGACGACACCCCGGCCAAGAACTGCTCGGCCGCGGCAGCGTCCTCCGTCACGATGGCATCGGTATGCTCGCTGCCATGGCGGGCAATATGGGCCAGCGCGCCCTCGACACCCTCCACAATGGCGACGCTCAGCACGGCATCGAGCCACTCGGTATCAAAATCGCCGGGCTCGGCCGCCGGCAAGTGTGGCAGGATGGCACGGGCGCGGGCGTCGGCGCGGAACTGGCAGCCCTGCTCGGCCACCGCCGCGATCAAGCGCGGCAGCAGCCGCTCGGCCGCCGCCGCGTCCACCAGCAGCGTCTCGGCCGCCCCGCACACCCCGGTCCGCCGCAGCTTGCTGTTCACCAGCAGGGTGCAGGCCATCGCCGGCTCGGCGGCGCGGTGGACGAAAACGTGGTTCAACCCCTCGGCATGCGCCAGGACCGGCACGCGGGCCTCACGCTGCACCCGTTCCACCAAGGACTTGCCGCCGCGCGGGATGATGAGGTCGAGCAGCCCCGACCCGGCGAGCATGGCGGCCACGTGGTCGCGCCCGGCGTCGGGCGGCACTTGCACCGCGGCTGCTGGGAATCCAGCCTCGGCCAGGCCAGCGAGGATGGCGCGATGGATGGCGCCGGCGCTGCGCAGGCTCTCGGAGCCGCCGCGCAGCAGCACGGCGTTGCCGGATTTCAGGCAAAGCCCCGCCGCATCCGCCCCCACGTTCGGTCGGCTCTCGTAGATCATCCCGATCACGCCGACCGGTTGCGGGATGCGGCGGATCCGTAGGCCATTCGGCTGGGTCCAGTCTGCCAAGCTACGCGCCAGCGGATCCGGGAGGGCCGCGATGGCATCCAACCCGGTGGCCATTGCCTCTACCCGGGCTGGGGTCAGCGTCAGGCGGTCGCGGAAGGCGGAGGTCGCCCGGCTGGCAGCCAAGTCGGCCTCATTGGCGGCGAGGATCACTGCCGCTTGCGCCCGGAGCTGCCGCGCGATTGCCGAAAGAGCGGCATTGCGCTCGCCGGCGAGGGAACGCGCAAGTGCGGCCGCCGCCGGCCGTGCGGCTTCGGCGGCCTGACGCAGCCAGGTTGAGGCAGGGGCAAGTTCAGCGGTCATAACGGGACGTTTAAGCGATTGTCGCGCGGGGTGAAACGTCCGACATCATCTGATCGGGCGGAGCGCACGAACACGTCGGATGACGCGGCGGCGACGCACACCATGTCGGGGCGTCGAAGGCGGGTTCCACGTCCTTTTCGCCGGACAGCGGCTTCAGATTACTACGGATGTAAATCTGGCCGGCGTAGAGCAGCTCGAGGAGGTTTCGAAGTTGCTGACACCAAGCTAGCCTCACTGGCCGGAGTGAGTCCTTACTTCACCTCGTTGCTGCCGCCTTTTTACCTGCTCGGCCGCTGTGGGGGTGAAATGAGACAGGCTCCAGCCGCAGTTATGCTTGTTAGCCTAACTTGAAATTAAAACGCTACATACGTTTATGAACGTTTCTCACGCATCGGTTCGGGCATAGGGCAACCCTCGGGCTAGCCAGCAGCCGACCTCCACGCTTGCGGTCCGGCCTGCCGCGTCGCGGGAGAACGCCAGCGTCCAGTCGCCGGGCGGCGTGTGGTCCAGCGCGCGCGGGCAGGGCAGGGCCCAATGATCCGGGCCGATCGGATCGAGCAACTCCATGCGCCCCGGTCCGAGCATGCCGGAAAAGCCGCCATACAAGGCGCCACCCGCGTCGGCGATGGTGAGCGCCGAATCGAGCTCTGCGCAGTCGTATCGGCCGGCGACGTCATGCGTCGGCAGCCCCCCGAGCGGCTGCAGCAGCGAACTCTGATTGTCCTGCGGGCGGTCCAGCCAGAGCCCGTCGGCGCTCGGCCGCACTCGCGTGGCGCCGGCTTGAGCTGTGCCGTCCGCCTGCAGGTCCAGCCGTTCCGCCGCATGGCCGAAGCGCAGCCGAACCTGGCCCGCAGCGGCCATGTCGAGCCGCACGGCAAGCCCGGTCTGTGGCTCGCGGTAGGCGCCGAGCCAGCCCGGCGGCGGACGGGTAGAGGGTGCCGGCGGCGCCTCGTCCAGCACCGCGCGCGCCACGTCGAGCGCGGCCGCGGTGGCGTCCGAGAGATGGTTGAACAGCACCACGATCGAGAGACGCTGCTCCGGCAGGTAGATACGGTGGCTGCGCCAACCCCGCAGCGCGCCGCCATGGCCGCTTGCCTTGCGGCCGAGCACGGGGCGGCGATTCAGACCGAAGCCGTAATCCGCGGGCGCACCGTCGGCAAAGCAGACGGGGGCGGCGAGGCGCCAATACAGCGCGGCCGGGTCGTCCCGCGTGGCATCGATATGGCGCTCCCAAGCGATCATGTCGTCCAGGCAAGCGCCAAGCCCGGCGTCCCCCGTCCAGAGCACGCGGTTCGCGGCGACGCGGAAGCCGCTAGCTTGGCTGCCTTCGTAGCCCTCGGTGCCGTCCGGCATCGCGCGCGTGTCGGCCGCTAGGAAGGCGGTGGCCATGCCGGCCGAGGCGAAGATGCGGCTGTGCAGCAGCTCGGCGAAGCTGCGGCCGGTGCGCTGTTGCAGGATGTCGCACAGGATGCGGAAGTTCTGGTTGCAATAGGAGTAGCGGCTGCCGGGCGCGAATTGCAGCGTGCGCGTGCCGCCGATCACCCGGGCCGCCTCGGTGTCGCCAAACGGCGCTTCTGCCGGTGAACCATGCAGCATCGCCACGGCCCAGTAGTCCCGCAGGCCGGACTGGTTGTGGCAGAGGTGGTGTGCCTGCGGCGGCGGCTGCTCCAGGCGGGGCAGGCGAGCGGCGATGTCGGCGTCCAGCACGGCAAGGTCGGGGAACGCGTCCAGCACCAGTGCGCAGGTGAATTGCTTGGTGATGGAGCACATGCGAAATAGCGTGCCCGGTGTGAACGGGATGCGGCGTTCGGCGTTGGCCCAGCCCCAGGCATGTCTCGCCAGCACCTCGCCCTCCCGCAGCACCGCGACGGCGCCGCCGGGTCCGGCATAGGCGTGCGGTAGGCTCTGGATGGCACGGTCGAGGCGGGCGGCGAGGGGTTGGGTCATGCCGGCCAGTGTCGCCTAGCTCGGTGGGCTGCGCCAGCGGCGAAGCGCCTCTTGCAGCGCCTCGGCCAAATCGAGCTTTTCCGCCTCGCCAAGGCTTGCCGCCACCTCCTCGCGCCGGCCATGCGAGCAGAGCCATAGCCCCGGCACCCGCCCCGGTCGCTGCTCTAGCTCCACCCGCAGCCAACCGGGTGCCACGCGGCGCTCGCTGCGCTCCCCGCCGGCGCTGGTGCGAATGATGTGCAGCGCAGAACCGGTGAGCTGCAGCACCTCGCGGGCCCGCGCAGCGCGGTTGTGATAGCGCAACAGCAGCAATGCGGTGGTGATCTCGACTCCATTGAAGCCAGCAATGGGCCAAGCGCCGAGCCACCAGAACACCGTCGTGCTGCAGACGCTCAAGCCGCAGATGGCGCTGATGAGCGTTTTCAGCCCGCGCCGCGATAGGCTGCGATGCGGCACGATCACCGCCTCGAACAAGCAGGCTTCGGCATTCACGCAGCGGAGATGGGCGGCGACGGGCGCTTGTCACTCCCCTTGCATCCGCGGCAAGGAGGGAGTGGAGACCGCCGCATGCCCGCCACGCCGAAGCCGCCGCGCAAAACGCCCCGCATGAAGACGGCCGCCATCCGGCCTTTCCTGGCCGCGCTCGACGCTGCCCACCCGGAGGCGAAAAGCGAACTTGCGTTTGACGATCCGTTCACCTTGCTGGTCAGTGTGGTGCTCTCGGCGCAGACCACCGACGCGGCGGTGAACCGGGCCACGCCCGCCCTGTTTGCGGCCGCCCCCTCGTCCGCTGCGATGGCGGCGCTGGGGGCGGAGGGGATCGTGCCGTTCATCCGCTCTATTGGCCTTTGGCAAGCCAAGGCCAAGAATGTCGCGGCACTCAGCCGGCTGCTGGTGGAGCGGCATGGCGGCGAGGTGCCGGCGGAGCGGGAGGCGCTGGAGGCCTTGCCGGGGGTGGGCCGCAAGACCGCCAACGTGGTGCTGAACGTCGCATTCGGCGAGAGCGCCATGGCGGTGGACACGCATGTGTTCCGGCTGGGCAACCGCACCGGGATCGCGCCAGGCAAGACCGTGCGGGAGGTGGAGGACCTGCTGGTCAAGCGCATCCCAGCCGAGCTGCTGCGGCCGGCGCATCATTGGCTGATCCTGCACGGCCGCTATGTGTGTAAGGCGCGCACCCCGGAATGCTGGCGGTGCCCGGCGGCGGAGTGGTGCAACTACCCGGCCAAGACGCCGGCGCCGCGGCGCCGCGCGGCGTGATGGGCGCGCTGCCCCGGCGCGGCCTGCTGGCAGGTGCGGCTGCCCTCGCCGTAAGGCACGCGCGCGCGGCCATGCCTGCGCTCACGCTGGTGGCGAGCTTCGACCAGCAAGTCACCGGGGTCGCCGTCGCGCGCAACGGGCGCAGCTTCGTCTGCTTCCCGCGTTGGGAGCAGGACGTGCCGATCTCGGTCGCCGAACTGGGCCGCGGCGATGCGCTCACCCCGTTTCCCGACCGGGCGTGGAACAGTTGGAGCAACCTCAAGAAACCATCGCCACTGGTCAGCTTCGTGTGCGTGCAGAGCGTGACGGTCGATCCGCAGGGTTTCCTCTGGATCCTGGACGCCGGCGCTCCCGCTACCAGTTTCCTTATTTCCGGCGCGCCGAAGCTGCTGAAGGTGGACCTGGCCAACGACCACGTTGTGCTGGTGGTGCGGTTCGACGCGGCGGCCGCCCCGCAGGGCGCCTACCTCAACGACATGCGCGTGACGCCAGACGGCCGCCATGCCTTTCTGACCGATAGCGGGCTGCGCGGCGCCTTGCTGGTGGTGGATGTCCCGAGCGGCCGCACCCGCCGCGTACTGGATGGCGACGCGCGCACCGGCGCCGAGCCGGGCGTGATCCCGCTGGTGGACGGGCACGAACTGCGACGCCTGGACAACCGCCCGTTGGTGGCGGGTGCCGACGGGATAACGCTGGATGCTGCCGGGCAATGGCTTTACTGGCAGGCGCTGGCCGGCCGGACGCTGTACCGTGTTCCGGTGGCGGCGCTGATCGACCCGGACCTATCGCCCGCGCGGCTTTCCGGTGCGGTGGAACGGGTGACCCAGACCCATGTGGCGGACGGCCTCTGGATGGACGAAGCCGGCTATTTGTTCCTTAGCAACCCGGCAGAGAATGCGGTGGACATGCGCTCGCCCGCCGGCGCGATGGTGCAAGTGGCGCGGGATGATCGCCTGCGCTGGCCCGACAGCCTAGCCGAGGGAGCGGACGGCTCGATCTACGTCACCGCCTCGCACATCCCAGACATGGCGCAGTTCAAGCCCGGCAGCACCGCCCGCCCGACCACGCTATGGCGGATCGCCAAGCCGCACGGCTAGTCGCTTATCGCAATGAGGGAGAGGGCTATCGCAGCAGGCGGCAAACCTCTCCAATACCGTCATGCCAGTGCTTGACGCTGGCATCCGCGCAGTCCGGCTGATGACGTCGTGCCAAGTTTCGCGCCTTTTCCGGCTCCGCATGTTGGGCCGGCGGCTGGCACACCGTGGATGGCCAGATCAAGTCCGGCTATGATGTGCTATTGTATGCTTCCATCGCCCGATCGCTCGAACCAAGAACTCTGCCGGACAGCCGTGGATCAAGTCCGGTCACGCCGGGAGGACGCGGCATGGATCGCCCGCCAGACCCGCTCGGGGGTGAGCGGCATGTCCAGGTGCGTCACCCCCAACGGGCGCAGCGCGTCCAGCACCGCGGCCACGAGAGCCGGAGGCGAGGCGATGGCGCCTGCCTGGCCGGCGCCCTTGACGCCGAGCGGGTTGGCGTCGGTCGGCTCGCCGAGGAACTGCAGGTCGAACCGGGGCAAGTCGGCGGCGCGGGGGAGCGCGTAGTCCATGAACGAGCCGCTCAGCAACTGGCCGCCCGCCGGGTCATAGACGGTGCGCTCGATGAGCGCCTGGCCGATCCCTTGGGCCAAGCCGCCCTGCACCTGGCCCGCCAGCAGCAGAGGGTTCACGACGGCGCCGAAATCGTCCACCGCGGTGTAGCGCAACAGGTGAACCACGCCGGTCTCGGCGTCCACCTCCACCTCGGCCACGTGGCAGCCGTTGGGAAAGGTGATGCGGTCCTCCTCCGTCCAACAATAGCTGTCGAGGATGCCGGGCTCCTCGCGCGCCACTTCGGACAGCGTGATGCTGCGCTCCCCCGCCACGAAACGGCCGGCCTGCCATGTTACCTCAGGCGCCTGCAGCAAGCGGGCGGCGACCGGGCGCGCCTTGGCCAGCGCCGCGTTCATAGCGCCCACTAGCGCCGAGCCGCCCATGTGCAGCGAGCGCGCGCCGCCGTGGCCGTGGCCGTTCCGCACAGTGCGGGTATCCGCTTGACCGTAGTCGATGCAGTCGATCGGCAATCCTAGCCAATCGGCGGCGACCTGGGGAAAGCTCGTCTCGTGGCCTTGCCCGTTCGACTGCGTGCCGAGATGGATCGACACCCGCCCACCGGCCAGAAAGCGCAGCTCGGCGCCTTCCCCGGCGGCGCCGCGCGCAGTCTCGAGAAAGCAGGTGATGCCCAGCCCGCGCGGCAGAGCCGAAGCCGCTTTGCGGGCGGGGAACCCGGCGGCGCCGGCCGCTTCCAGCGCCGCGTCGATGTTGGCGGCGAACCGGCCGCCCTCGATGGTGGTGCCGGCTGCGGTGCGATAGGGGAACTGCGCCACCAGGTTGCGCCGCCGCAGCGCCACGCGGTCGAACCCAGCGACGTGCGCCGCCTCCTCGATCAGGCGTTCCACCAGGTAGTTCATCTCGGGCTTGCCGGCGCCGCGGTAAGCGTCGATTGGCACGGTGTTGGTGAAGGCGCCCCGCACCGTCATGCACACGGCTGGGATGGCGTAACCGGCCGCCGCCGCCCGCCAGGGCGAGTTGGTGGAACTGCCCGGGCCGCCAGTGGCCATGGCGGCGCCCATGTTGGCGACCGTGTCGATCTCCAGCGCCAGGAACTGCCCGGCGGTATCGAGCGCCAGCCGCGCCTGCGTGAGGTTGTCGCGGCCATGCACGGTGGAAACGAAGTCCTCGCCATGACCGGACTCCCAGCGCACGGGCCGGCCAAGGGCGCGGGCGGCCCAGAGCGCCAGGATGTATTCGGGATAGAGTCCGTTCTTCACCCCGAAGCCGCCGCCCACGTCGGGGCTGCTGACCTGAAGCTGGTTGAGCTCGACTTGGAACACCGCCGCCGCCAGATCGCGGCGGATGCCGTGCACGCCCTGAGCGGAGAGTTCGAGGAGGAAGCCACCGGTCGCCGGGTCATACTCGGCCAGTGCGCTGCGATGTTCCAGCGGCGCCACGATCAGGCGGTTGTTTACCAGCGTAAGAGCGGCAATGTGCGCTGCTCCTGCCATCGCGGTGGCGACCGCTTGCGGGTCGCCCTTGCGGAAGGTGAAGGCGCAATTGCCCGGCACGTTGTCCCACAGCAGCGGCGCTCCGGGGGCAAGCGCGGCCGCCGCTTCGGTTACGCAAGGCAGCGGCTCGTAGCTGACCTCCACCTGCTCCAGCGCGTCTTGCGCCCGGTTCGCGTCGGTCGCGACCACGAAGGCTATCGGCTGGCCGACATAGCGCACTCGGTCACCTGCCAATGCGCAGTGCGGCGGCACGTGCATCGGCCCGTCGGTATCGACGGGCGTGGTACAGGGGATCGGACCCAGGCGGGCGAGGTCGGGTGCGGTGTAAAATCCGAGCACACCCGGCATGGCTCGGGCGGCTTCGGCGTCGATAGCCGTCACTCGGGCATGGGCATGCGGTGAGCGGAGCACGGCCAGCCTGACCTCGCCGGACCGCCGCAGGTCCGCCATATACCGGCCGTGGCCGGTAAGGAAACGCCGGTCCTCCAGGCGGCGCAGGCTCTGGCCGATCAAGGGCCCGGCATGCGGAGGCTGAACATCAATCCAAGGTGTGCGGACCATTGCGGCAGTGCTGTATCACGGTTGCGGCCAGTCGAGATTAGGTCGGCCGGTGTCTAGTACACAGTGTTGACGAACAGCATTACGCATGCTTCGTCGGCGCGGGCCTTCGCTTGGCGGCCTGAATCCAGGGCGCAGGTAGCTTTCTGCGTCCCTGGCTGGCCAGGTCGCTACGCTGCTCGCCATAACGATCCTGTCGCTATCACGGCTTGCTCAGGCGGTGATTGACGAGGCGGGTGGGTTCTAGAATGGCAGCCCCGTTGGTCACCGTCGGGCGGATTGCAGGCTACGTGCCATACCGCGGAACGATAGCGCGGCTGACGCCGCGCTTGGCTCCCGGCCGACGAGCCCGTTCAGTCCTTCGCCGCCACCGTCTCGAAGCTGTAAGAACCTGTCCGAGAGGGGAAGCCGCCGCGCACCGCCCCGCTTGCCTGCTCCTGGTAGATGGTTCCGAGCAAAGGGCTCAACTCGCGGCTGTTCGGAACTGACAGCCACATGCGGAGCAGATGGCGCTTGCGGTCGGGCTCGTCGAAGTCCTCGAACTCGGTCCTGCTATGCAGCGTGACGTGGTTGTTGAGGAATTGCATGTCGCCTGGCTCGAACATCATGGACAAGTGGAACTTCGGGTCGTTGGCCAAGGTGTTTATCAGCATCAGGGCCTCCATTTGCAGGCTCGACAATGGGGGCAGCTCGGGGAAGTCCTTGCCGGCCGACAGGATGTGGCTCTTGATGTCGCGTGAGGCAAATCTGCCGTTGTGTTCCGAGTAGACCGGCTGCTCGTAATAGGGTCGCTCACCCGGCGCCTCCTGTCCCTTCCAGCTCCAGTAAAACGGCTTGTAGAGTACCTCGAGCAGGTCCGGACGGGTCTTCTCGATTTCGTTACGGATGGCCAGCGAGCTGCAGATCAAGCTAAGGCCGCCGCTCTTGGCCGCGCGCAGGACCATGAGGCAGACCACGTCGCTCGTGTCGGAATGGAAGCCGAGCGTTTGCTTGGACATATAGCCGCGCCCAGTGGAGCTGTTCACGTCCTGGCCGAAATCCATCACGTCGCCCAGGAGGTCCCCCTTGCTGCTCTGGGACACCGCGGTTCCGAAATGCTTACCGAGGCCCCAGTAAATCTTGCGGAGCTGCTCCTTGGTGTAGTCCAGCGCGGGGAAGCCGCGCAGCACGGCCAGGCCGCGCCCGAACTCCAATCTCTCCAGCACGTCATCGACTAGTCTGCCGAACGACGGCAGCGGGAAGTTGTCTTTGGAAATGGCCGCGATGTCGATCTCGGAACAAGCCCGAGAAGCCGCGTCGATGTCGGCGATCTGCTCCGCCGAGAGATTGATCATCCACTCCCGCGGATCCTTCAGATCATCGGCGAGCCAAGCTGCTGGGTTGTCGTGGTTTGCCACTTTAGAATCCTCCCTGCGTCTGTGTCCTGGGAGACCCAGGAGACTTGCTATGAGGACCTTTGCTCGCAGTTGAGTCAATCTTGATTAAGAGAATCAACTAATCCATGGGATTCTTGGCCCGGATGTTGGAACCGGGCTGCGGCCGCCCGTCCGCCGCAGCGGGCGTTGGTTGGCCGTCAGGTTATCTTCGAAGCCAGCCATTGGTTCACGACAGCCGCAATCTCAAGGCTGTTCTTCTCGAGCATGAACATGTGACCGTTGCCGCGAAGCCCGACCTCCTCCAACCGGATGAAGTCGGCCTTGACGCCTGCCTGCCGGAGGTAGCTGACCGTGCAGTGGTCGGATGCGGCATGATACGAAGCCTCGCCGGTCACGACCACGGTCGGCACGGCCACGAGATTGACGAGCATGCGCGGCTCGCCGGCCTGCATCCAGCAGGCCACCATATCGGGTCCGTCCGTGTTCGCCGCCTGCTCGAAGGTCAGCGGCGATCCCTCGGTCACGGGGGGGTCATAGGTGAGACGCTCGATCGTCATTCCGAACGGTCGATCCTCCGCCCCGGCCCGCGGCAACGCGTCCCGGTAGGGCGGGCCGGCCGGCTCCAGGGCCACGATCCCCTTGACGAGGCCCGGCCGCGTGTCCGCCAGCAGCCAAGCGAAAGCGGCCGCCTGGGAATGAGCGATCAGCACGCAAGGGCCGATCCGGTCGAGCAGCGCGGTTCCGGCCAGCACCATGGCCCGCTGACTCTCGCGACGCGGCAGCGACGGGACTTGGCTCGCGAAGAATTGGTCGAACACCGGGTCGCCAGCCCGGCCCTTGTTGGCGCCGCCTGGCCACTGCGTGTGCAGCCGCGCCTGGGGCCACAACCCGAAATCCGCAGGCGCCGTCAAAAATCGCTCGACAAACTGGACCGGGGCGGCCTCGAGCGGGCCATCTACCCCGGGCTGCCAGGCGGAGCGTCCGCGCCCCGGCTGATCGACCAGGTAGACCCGCCAGCCTTGTTCGACGAACCACGCGCCCCACCCCGTCCTGCCGTCGGGGGTCGTCAGCCAGTTTACGGCGGTCTGCCAGTTACCGTGCAGCATCACCAGCGGATAGGGTCGGGTGGGCGCATCGGGATACATGGCTTCGACGAACATCTGGCCGTGCATGACCTCAGCTCCGGCCGCCCCGGCATAGCTGCCGCCGACGAAGAAGGTCTCGGTTCTCATGTCAGAATCCGTCTGGCCGCGCCGATGTCGTCATTCGCTCCATGCCGAGGCGCCGGTCGGCGACCGGACCCGGCCGGCATGCCTGCCCCGGCTCAGGCATAAGCTACCGCGGCGGTAGCGGACATGACCGGGTGCGCGCCTTCGAGCAACGCGGTCAACTGGGAGATGTTACTGCACGCCTCCATGGAGCCGAGGGCTGCGAATGCCGGCTCGATCCGGTCACGAGGAAGCGCAAGGGAGGCACAGTCGCTGAACTTTGCCCACATCTCCTGTTCGGACATTGGGTTGGCAGGACCCCGCCCTAAGGCGCTCTCGGCCAGGCCGGTCAGCGTGCGCCCGTCTCGCGTCGTCACCGTGACTTCGCAGGCGAACTCGTGCCTGGCGTCCGAGCGCGCGGCTTCGAACGGGCGGGCCGAGGTGCGCGCAAGGAGCTCGCGGACGCGAGGATCCGCCAGCGCTTCGTCCTCGAAGTCGCCGAGGCGGACACCGCCGTCCAGCAGCGCGCGGGCCGTGACGTACTGCACGCTAAACTTGCCCCCGAGGGCCGTGATCGGGTTGGGGTTGTCGGTATGCGGCAGGCGCCGTGCGTGGGCCAGGATGTCGATCGATTCGACCTCCTCTGCGGACAGAAGTTCGCGGCTTACGAGGTCGAGCATGGCCAGAATGGCAGGATGGGTGCTGCCGCAGCAGGGGAACTGCTTGAGCCCGAACTCGTCCTGCTCGATCTCTAGCCCCTCGGCGGGCTTGGCGAGCAGCTTCTCGAGAGTCACGTTCGACAGTCCGTCGTAAGCCGTGAAAAATCCCTCCTTGGCTTCGAACACGCCTGGGTTCGCGGTGAACCCCCCTGCGGCAAGCTGCGCCGCCAGCAGCCCGTCATGGGCAGCCTGGCCGACGTGCAACGGCTTGGTCATGGTGCCGAAGTTCGACTTTACGCCGCTGGCCATCGAGGCGGCGATGCAGAGCGCCATCGTTGTCCTGGCGGCGTCCAGGTGGAGCAGGCGCGCGGCCGCTGCGGCCGCGCCGAACACGCCGAGCGTCGAGGTCGGATGCCAGCCGGCGCCGTAATGGTGCGGGTGCACGACCCTGCCCAGGCAGCATTCTGCCTCGACACCCACGATGTAGGCCTCAAGCACGTCCGATCCGGACGCTCCCAGCGCCTCCCCAAGAGCGAAGGCAACGGGGACCACGGGGGCGGACGGATGCCCGCCCATGGCGGCTGCCATGTCGTCATAGTCGATCGCGTGGGCCGCCGTGCCGTTGATCCGAGCGGCATCGAGGGCCGCGACGCGGCGGCGCCCGCCGAGCAGCACCGACGGCCCGGCCGGCCCTGGCCTGGCAAGCGCGCCCGCGAGGATCTCGACCGCCGGTTCTGCGGCCCCAGCGAGGGTGACGCCGATGGTGTCGATCACCGCCATCTTCGCCATGGCGAGTGCGCGGGGCGACGCGCGGGCGATGTCGATGCTGCCGAGGTGGTCAGCCAAGGTGACGGCGATGGGCTTGGTCAAGCTAGGCCTCCCAAATCGTAATTGGTGGGCCAGCGCACGCCGCGTCTGGCCGATTTTGCCGGCGCGTGTCTCTCAGGCAACGTCCAGCGTTAGCAGCCCGACATACTGCTGGCCGCCGTAAAAATCCCCATCCTCCAAGTCGCCCTGCGTCATTGGGCGGGGCATGGACGCCTTAATCGCGAGGGCGTTGTCGTGATAGACGACCAGCACGTTTTCGGCCGGCTGCTTGAACATCCTGGCCATCAGCTCCGCCGTGATCGGCTGCGCCCGCTTGGCGCGGAGGTAGTTCTCCTCGCTCGAGAACATGACGTCGAAGGTGAGCGTGAACGGCCCGGCGTTCTTCGAGCGTATTAGGCTGCACAGTTCGATCAGCTTCGGCATCGCCTATATCTCCACCATTTCGGTGCGGAACATCTCCAGCGGGGAGTCCGGCACCAGCACGTGGTTCAGCGTGAAGCGGTAGACGGCGCCACGCTCGATCTCCGGCGGCGAGAACGGGTAGGCGATGCTGCTGACCAGACCCTGATATTCCGGAATCGGCAGATGGGCGCTGCGATGGCTGACGAAGCTCGCGATGTTCGTTGCGAGTTCCTGCGTTGGCGCGGTCACCGTGATGAGAATGCCGACCTCCTTTGGGATCGGGTCCAGCCCGGGATGCGGCTCCAGCACGCCCATGACCGCGTCGCGCCCGTAGACGCGGAAGCCGATATCGTAGTCCCCAGGGCCGATCTGGCTGCCGTAGAGTTCGGCCACGCGGGCACGGAAGTTCTCGCTCGCCATCGGCAGCAGGCCGTCCAGCGCGCGAATGATGTAAGGGTCGCGGATCCCGCCGATCGCGATCGTCTGATAACCGGCGTGCCGGGCGCCCTCCAGCTTGATGGTGTAGGTCTCCGCAGGGCGGAATAGCGATCCGCGCACGCGCACACTCCGGTCAGTCAGGGCCTCGTAGGTGGCCTGTTCGGTGTCGATGATCCCGGATGGCTCGGTTAGCAGGAAGGGATTGCCGTTTTCATAGAGGGTGTGGGCGGCGACGGAGACGGGCGTCAGGCGTGCCTTGGGGTCCAGGGGCTCGACGTCGAAGCAATGGTCCCGGATGGTCGCCATCAGCCCGTCGGCGGCCGGGACGACGCAGCACGCCGCCCCGCATTCGATTGTCTTGGCGGCATGCCAGCTCAGCCCGCGGTCAGCACCCCGCATTTCCGGGACGGCCGCGTAGAGCGCCGAGTCGCTGGCCCGTCCGGCGAGTACGAGCGAGGCGCCGCTATCGAGCGCGGCCTTGATCGGTTCGGTTCCCATCATGCCGACGACATGGCTGCTGGCCAGCACGCCTGCGTCGATAGGCGGCGCGTTGCCGAGCGGCCGGATGCGCCCCTCCTCAAACCGCTTGATCAAGTAGTCGGGCCGTTGGTCCGCGCGGATGAGCGCCATCCGGAAGCGGGTGGACGACTCCGCGGCGAGTTCTGCGGCGAGTTCCGCCATGAGGTCCACGCCGGAGTCGCGCCCGCTCGTGCCGCACGATCCCACGATGACCGGCACGCCAAGCCGGGCGCCGGCCTGCATCATGAGACCGAGATCCCGCTTTAGCGCGGCGCGGGACAGCTTCGGCTTGCCGCCGCCGAGATAGGCCGGGCCTGAATCGGTGGAGCCGCCGTCGCAAGCGATCACATGGGGTTCCATCGCGACGCCACGCGCGAACGAAGTTTCCTTGAACCCTGCCCCAAGGACACCGCTCGGAGCCAACACGCGGACTTCCATAGCTGCTCCAGTTCTTTGAGGACCGGGCTTGCCCAATCAAGTGCATCGGAGTCAAGCTTGATCGAGAAAATCAATCCGAGGTCTGCAACCATGTATCTTGACGCCGAAGAAGCGGCTCACGCCCTCGGAGTGAGCCTCTCGACGCTTTACGCTTATGTCAGCCGGAAGAAAATCAGGTCCCAAGCCCTGCCAGGCAGCAAAAAGCGGCGGTATTGGAAGGACGACATACTGTCGCTCCAGGGCGCACCGGCCGCAGAAAAGGGGGACGCGCTGACGGCAACGACAGACATCACGCTGATTAACGAGGCCGGCCCGTTCTACAGAGGTCGCAGCGCCCTGCGACTGTCTGAGAAGGCCACGATTGAGGACGTCGCCGGGCTGCTATGGGACGTCGACCCGGCCGCCGCCTTTGCGCCGCGGCCTGCCCGCCAGACCGAGGCCTACCATCGCATCAAGCAGGCGCTTACCGGCGCGACTGTCACTGAGCAGGTCATGACCTTGCTACCCGTGTTGGAGCGCGGCAATTCCCGCGCCTATGATCTCTCGCGGACCGGTTACGCCCGCACGGCCGCCGAGATCATGAGATGGCTTGCGGCCATAATCGTGGACGCGCCAGCGCCAATCGATCAACCGTTGCACAGTTTCCTTGGCGAGGGTCTCGGCCGGCCGAAACCGTATCACGACCTGATCCGCCGCATGCTGGTGCTTGCCGCCGACCATGAACTCGATCCCACAACCTACGCCGTCAGGGCCATGGCCAATACTGGTGCGACCGCTTACCAGGTTGCGCTCACCGGGATCGGCGCGTCGACAGGCAGGCGCCTGATCATCGGGCGCGCGCAATCGCTGAACCGTCTCCTCGACGAACTGGCGCAAAGTGGCGACCCGGCGGAGCCGATCATCCGCCGCTTGCGCGAGGGCGAGGCAATTCCCGGTTTCACCACCTCGATCTACAAGTCTGGGGATCCGCGGGCAACCGCCCTGCTCACCGCAATCTCCGACAGCCTGGACAGTGACCGCGAGATGTCGCGCCTTATGGCCGCGATACAGGTCGTGTCAGAGGCGACCGGGCAATCTCCAGATTTCGCCCTGCCGGTCATGTATTTGAATCGAAAACTCGGCCTGGCTTCGGAAGGTCTGCTTTTCCGTATGGGCCGCCTCGCCGGCTGGATCGCCCACGCGATGGAGCAGTATCACTCGCATCCAATGGTGCGGCCGCGGGCTCTGTATACGGGCATCCTGCCCGAGACCAAAAAATCGAATGATGTTGATAAAATTAATCAAGCTTGACGAAACCTAGACCAGTTCTCTTAGATAATGTCTGGCGTGCATCTCGAAGAAAGCGCAACATCATTGCGGCCAGCATGGATCAGGAGAAGTGTCGTTTAGCGGTTCGGCAGTCGCTTCCGCCAAAATGGGACCGAGTTCGTGCTGTTGCGAAGTGATCGCCAGACCAATTCGAAAACACCACTTGCTACTTCCAACGGCTACTCGGCAAGGCGGCCGTGAGCACGCCGTTGCACGTGCCGCTTTACGAAAGGAGGCCCATGCACGCAACGGAGCATCGGACCACCAGATATGTTGACACGAGACAAGAATGGGGCAGGCCCAAACATAATGGGCTCGCAGCCTGAACGGAAACGGAACAAAGATGCAAGGCCTACAGGCGCAAAACGCCTGGCGAGTGACGACTCTGCTGCTCCTCGCCAATCTGCTCAATATTTACGACCGGGCGCTGCCGGGCGTTGTGGCGGAGCCGATTCGTATCGAGTTCCGCTTGAGCGATCTGCAGCTCGGCATTCTCAGCGCGGCGTTCACGCTCGTCTATGCCGTCGCTGGCGTGCCGCTCGCGATGCTCGCAGACCGCATGTCGCGCAAGATTATCATCGCGGCCGGCCTCGCCGCCTGGAGCGTGTTCACAGGCTTGAATGGCTTGGTCTGGAGCTTCGGGTCCTACCTGGCCGTGAGGGTTGCGGTCGGCATCGGCGAGGCAAGCTACGGCCCCGCGGCCGTGTCGCTGCTTGGCGACCTGTTCCCCTCTGACAAGCGGTCACGCGCGAGCGGCCTGTTCTGGATCGGCTTGCCGGTCGGGCTGCTGCTGGCCTTCTTCTCGGCCGGCCCGATCGTGCAACACTTCGGCTCCTGGCGCGCGACGTTTGTAGCGCCGCTGCTGCCGGGCCTGGTGCTTGCGGGCTGTCTTCTATTCATCAGAGAGCCCGTTCGGGGGAGCGCCGAGTCGGTGCGCGCTAAAAACGAGCCAATCGTTGGCCCTATGCGCACGATCTTGCGGACCCGCACGATGTGGGGTCTGGTCGTCGCAGGGCTGGCTTCGACGTTCTCCTCCTACGCGGCCGGCGCGTTCCTGGTCCCCCTGTTGCAGCGCTACTACGCACTGCCGCTCGCCCAGGCTGCAGCGGGCGCCGGGCTGATCCTGGGCGGAGCAGGCTTGATCGGCCTGATTGCGGGCGGGTGGACGGCGGACCGCTTGCAGCGGCGGCACGCAAACGGCCGCCTGGTTTTCGGCGCCTGCAGCTCCACCGTTGCCGCAGCCGCAACCTGCTACGCCCTCACCCTTGAACGGCACGCAACGCTTGCCTTCGTCTTGGTTTTCGCCGGCGGCTGGCTGCTGCAATACCAGTTCTACGTTTGCATCTTCCCGACCATCCAGGATGTCATCGCGCCCAAGCTGAGGGCGACTGCGACAGCAGTATACTCTGTGTTCCTTTATCTCCTCGGCGGCGCCTTTGGGCCGGTCCTGGTGGGCGCGCTTTCGGATCGCTTTGCGATGGCGGCCGCCGCGGCGCGCGGTGCCTTGCAAGTGGATGCGGCTGCCCGCGCGGTCGGGCTGCACGATGCGCTCTACCTCGTTCCGGCAGCGGTGCTTGTTACGGGCGCCGGCCTTCTCGCGGCTGCGACGACCGTCAAGGCGGATGCGGCGGCGATGTCGCGCGGGCTGAGCGAATGAGCGACCCTGTCGATGGCGGGTGCGGGCCAAGACCGACCCTTTGGCTGGCGGCCGAATTTCAGCCGGGGCCGGCCGGCCCGGAAGCGGGAATTAACCTGAAGACCATTGAAGCACATACTTAAGAACATAGGCTGCAAGGCCAGATCAGGGAGCGTCAAGATGCCTCACGAATTCCAAGCCAAACACCGCAACCGGCATTCGGCCCTCAACACGGCGGCCGCGATCGGTTTAGGCGTTGTTACGATCCTGCTCGCACAAATCCGGCCGGCTTCGGCAGTGGAGTACATCCAAGGCGACTGGCGAGCCAATTTGAACGTCGTCGCCACGATTGGGACCGCGATCAAGACGTCGAATCGCGATCCGGCCTTGCTCGATCCCGGCGATGCGCGCGTCCTCGGCGTCCGTGGACGAGCCTCGGGGGGTGGCAACCAAGTCGCCGGGGACGCCAATTACGGCCCGGGTGACTTCGAGTCCTCCGTCGTGAAATCGTTCGCCTCGCTCGACGTCTCCAACGCAGCCGGCTACGGCGTCTTCCTGTCAGGCTATGGCTGGTACGACTACTCTCAGGCCAACTCCAACGTCGCCCTTGGCAACACTCCCCAGGGATACACGCCAGACAAGCCGCTGTCGGACAGGGGCTTCGATACTGACGCAAAGTTCGGCGGCGCCGTGCTCGAGCAGGCCTATCTTCATGGTAAAACCGCGGCGCTCGGCGGCAGTCTGTCGGCTCAACTTGGGCAGCAGATCATCGGGTGGGGCTCATCGCTGACGGTTCCGGGCGGAGTGCGGGAGATCGATCCGCGTAATTTTGCCGCCGTGTCCCGGCCTGGCTTCCAACGCGGGGAAGGTTACGTCCCATTCCCGGCGGTCGAGCTAGCGTGGGACATCACGCCGAGTATTCGCATCGAAGGTTTCTATGAACTCGAGCAGGCCCACTCCGTGCTTCCCGGGTGCGGAACCTACACTGCCAGCAACAGCTATGCGCCGGACGGTTGTAACCTGGTCACTGCGCTGCCGACGCTCAGCAACCAGCAAAGCCTCGCCTCGAATTTGGTGTTCCGACGCAGCCCCGACCGATACGGCAGCAATCTCGGCACGTTTGGCATTGGTGGCAGCTATACGATGCGGTCGATTGGCACGCGCGTCAGCCTCTATCTCGCCCAGTACTCCGAGCGGCTGCCGCAAGTGAACAGCATCAAGGGCACAAGCCTCGGCTTCACGTCCACAAGTGGCGGCACCTATCAAGTCACCTACCCGGACGGGACCAAGGTGGCATCGCTGATCTCCAACACAATCATTCCGCCGCTTGGCATCAAGCTCGCAGCCGAGTTCGACCAGATGGTGGACCAGCCGTTCGCGTATAATGCCACTGACACGTTGACCGCGGGTCTCCTTGGCACCGGACCTTTGGGGGCGCGATTTGTCAATGCGGCGCCCGGAACTGTGCTGCGCAACTACGATCGGCATGCGACGTCGCAGATCGGCTTGGGCGGCGAGAAGACATGGCGCGGCGTGGCTGCAGCCGACACGGCCGTGCTGAGCGTGGAAGCGGGCGGCAAGTTCGTCGAGGGCTTGCCGCCGGTGAGCCAGCGCCGCTACGGGCGGGCCGACCTGTTCGGCAGCGCAAACGGACCAGGCATCGTATGCGCCAGCCAACTCGCCTGCAGCAAATCCGGCTTCGTCACGTCTGTCTCCTGGGGTTATCGCCTGCGTGGCAGCTTGGTTTACAAGGACGTTGGACTCCAGGGGATAAACATAACGCCCGCCATCACGTTGTTCCATGACGTGAACGGGACATCCAGCGACGGCGCCTTTGTCGAAGGCCGGATCACGCTTCGGGCCGAGGTCGAGGCGGACTTCGGCAGCCGCTACTTCGCCAACGTGAACTGGACGACGCAGACGGGAGGCAGCTACAACATCAGGACCGATCGCGATGTCGCCCTACTTAGTGTTGGACTAAGGCTCTGACCCGGCCCGGGTCGGGGCTGGCGCCCGGATACGAACAAAACAGGAGCTACACATGAGCAGACTCCCGCTGATGGGCCTGGCCCTCGGCGCCGCCGCACTGGCGACCGCATGCTCCAACCCACCGGTCGTGCTCAACCGCACCACCGGTCCCGGTCATGGCGCGGTGTCGGTGGTTTCGCCGACAGGCGGGCAGGGCCAGCCCCCACTCTTGAGCGGCGGCACCAGCCCCGTCGCGGGCCCGCTGACAAACACGAACGTGCGCTAGCTGGGTGCCAGGCCATGTCTGGCGTCCGAGGCCGGAGGCGCTCTCGCGGCAAATGGCTTTACTGCGCGTGTTGCTGCATCCACTCCGCCAAGAACGCGGCGATCTGCAGGTTATTCTTTTCAAGCATCATCATGTGAGCATTGCCCTGAATTCCATGATCCGCCAGGCGTTCAAAATCTACGTCCACTCCCGCCTGCTTTAAGTAGTCAACGGTGCAGTGGTCGTAGACGGCATGATAGGACGCTTGAGAGGTCGCGATCAGGACCGGAATTCCGCGCAGGTTTGGCAGCGAACGCGCCGGCGCAGCTTGTGACCAGCACGCTGCCAGCTCGGGCGCGTCTGGCTTCGGTTGCTGCACGAAACTCAAGGCAGACGCGTCAGTCACCGGGGGATCGTAGGTGAGGGGGACGTGCGTCAGGCCCCAGGGACGGTCCTGCCCAGTCAGGAAAACAGCGTCTTTATAGGGCGGCCCCATTGGCTCCAATGCCACAATGGCGCGCACAAGCTTCGGCCGGGCGTCCGCGATCAGCCAGCCGAATGCCCCTGCTTGGGAGTGGGTGATAAGAATAGCGGGTCCGATCCGGTCGAGCAGCGCCGCACCTGCCTGCTGCATCAGCGTCTCGCTGGGCTCGTTCGGCAGAGACTGAACTTGGCTCGCATAGAACTGGTCGAACACGGGATCACCAGCACGACCAGGGCCCGGCCACTGCGTATGAAGTTTTGCCTGCTCCCAAACCGGGTGGGCTTGCGGGTCGGTAAACAGGTTTTCGATCGCTGCCACCGGCACGGTACTGACTGACCCCTGCAAATCGGGGTTCCAGGCAGAACGTCCACGCGCCGGCTGATCGACCATATAAACGCGCCAGCCATGGGCGACGAACCAGTCTGCCCATCCCTCACGCCCGTCAGGCGTCTCCACCCAGTTCACCGCGGTCTGCGCCAGGCCGTGCATCAGCACCAGCGGAAACGGGTGCGTGACCTGCTGGGGCGAGACGGCTTCCACGAACATCTGGCCGACCATGACCTGTTTGCCGTGGTCGTCTGCATAATGCCCGCCGACGTAGAATACCTCGTGCTTGGCAGTTAGCAGCGGAGGAGCGTCGGGGGGAGCAGCGTCGGCAAATGCCAGGACCGGGGCCATCACCAGCAAGGCGCAACTCGCAAGCAAAATCCGCTTCATGACGTCGGTCTCCCAATCTGTATTTCTTGTGTCGTTCAGGGCTGAGTTGAAAGGCAAGCTCGGGCCCCAGGCGGCAGGTGCGCTTCCTCGTCGATGTTCCCGTATGCTCAGCTTGGCCGGCGGCCGCGGCAGAGCAGCGCGGTGGCGGCGAATGAACGCGGTCCATCGGGCGCCCCACTCAGATACGCGGCGCGGACGCGATCCTCCAATGGGGCGCGGGCAGAGTCCGGGAGTGCCGAGACGTAGCGGCCGAGCGTTCCTTCGCCGCTGGCGATTGGCTCCCAGTAGTCGGGGAAATCGGCATACTCCATCCAGATCGTGGCAGCTCCCTCCACCACGTCGAGCAGGCCGAGCGAGTGCCATAGCACCCTGAGTTCGCCATGCCGGGTCATGGGGCGTGTGAAGGTATGATCGCGCAACCGCGCCGCCGCCGGGTCAAGCGGCGCCGCGGTGTCGAGGAACATGCGCTGCCCCACCATGCCGGCGCCGCTGGCCCAAACCGCGGCGGCAGCGACGCCGCCCGGCCGCAGCACGCGCACCATCTCGGCCGCCGCCTGGGCGGCGTCGGGGATGAATTGCAGCACCAGTTGGCAGAGCACGCGATCAAATACGCCGTCGGGGTAAGGCAGTGCGCAAGCATCGCCTTCGTCCACGGTGACTGCGCCACCGGTTCGCGCCGCCGCGACGTAGATGGGCGAGGCGTCGATGCCGGTCACACGCGGCCGTTCCGGCCTCGAGCGCAGGTGGAATAGCAGGCTGCCGGTGCCGCAGCCGACATCCAGCACCCGGTCGTCCGCCTCGAGCCCGGCGAAATCGGCGAAGCTGGCGGCCAGCCGGCGGCTCCAACGCCCCATGCTGCGCTCGTAGGCCGCCGCGTCGCGGGCATTGAACATGGAGTTAACCATCGACGGCTGACGCCCGCCTGGCCTGCCGGATCAATGCAGGCTGTTGCGTAAGGCGCTGCGGGCTGCGCCTTCCCCCGCCAGCCGGCCGAACACGACGCCTGCAGCCAGCCCGGTGCCACTGCCATAGTTATGGTAATACAACCCGCCCACGATCTCCCCGGCCGCGAATAGGCCGCCGACCGGTGTTCCAGCGGTATCCTCAACCTCCGCCCGCTCGGTGACCTTCAGGCCGCCGAAGGTGAACGTGACCCCGGCGGTGACGCCGTATGCCTCGTAGGGCGGCGTGTCGAGCTTGTTGGCCCAATTCGTCTTGTCAAACGCGAGACCTGTCGTGCGCAGGCCGTCATGGACGTTGGGGTTGAACGGCACCTCCGGCCGTGGCGCCGCGTTGTAGGCCGCCACGGTGCGCAGAAACCCGGCGGGATCCACGCCGGTGAGCTTGCCGGCAAGCTCCTCAAACGTGTTTGCCGTCTCCTTGGTGATGCGCGGGATGCGGTATTCGTCCCGCAACAAGTGAACCACCTTCTGGTCGAACACTTGCCAGGCGAACAGCCCCGGTTGGCGCATCACCTCGTGGCCGTATTTGGCATAGGTGTAGCTGTGGAAATCGAGCCCCTCGTCGAGGAAACGCTCGCCTCGGGCATTGACCAAGATGCCAAACGGATAGTTGTGCTTCTGGAACTTGTCGCCAACCGTCAGATCGCCATACTGGGGCGCGTTCATGTCCCATTGCACCGCGTGCGCACCGGACCAATGCCCGGTGACGGCAGCGCCGGCCTCCATGGCCATGCGGTGGCCCCATCCGGTGTTGAACTTGGTCCCCCGAACCTTGGCCAAATCCCAATTCGGGCCGAGATACCTCGCACGCATTTCGGCGTTGGACTCGAACCCGCCGCAAGCCAAGACAACGGCTTTGGCCCGCAGGTCCACCTTACGGCCCTGCCATAGGGCATGCACGCCGCAAATCTGGGCATCATCCTGCAACAGCGCGATCGCTTGGGTCTCGTACAGCACGGGAATGCCAGCGGCTTCCACCGCCTGGTGCAACGCGCGGGTCAGTTCCTGGCCTCCGCCCCAGATATGACAGGCCAGCCCACCCCAGAATTTGAACTTGCCGTCTACCTTGAACGCCTGACGGCCGAGCGCAGGCTGAAACTTGACGCCATGCTGTTTCAGCCAGAGCGCCGCATCGTAGCTGCCGCTGATCAGCACATCCGTCAGCTCGGGGTCGGAGCGGTATTCGGTTAGCCGGCCCATATCGTCGAAATATTGCTCCCGCGTGTAGGAGCCAAAGTCGATGTTGGGCAGGTCCATGTCTTTGATGTCGGGCGAAATCGCCAACAGGTCGTCAATCCCGTCGTAGACAAACCGGAACGCGCCGCCGGTAAAAGCGGAATTGCCGGCTCGGGCGTCTTGAGGGGCTGATTCAACCATAGCGACGGTGGCGCCCGCTTCGCGCGCAGCCAAGGCGGCGTTCGCGGCGGCATTGCCCGCGCCAATGACGAGAACGTCCGGTTCAACATAGGTTTGCGGTGTCATCGTCGTTGCTTGCTCCCGTTGCGCCTCGCGGTTCGACGGCCGCGCCAGCGCTTATATTTTCCATAAGTGGCCACCCGAGACAAGGGGCGTTGCCTCGCCGCTGTTCGGGGGGCAATTGTGCACCATGCCAAGCACCGAGAACGGCCCGCAGCGGCCCCGATCACCCCCAGCCGAGGATGGGCTGCGCCTGGCCGGCGTTACCCTGCGCGCGTTCGAGATTTTTGTGGGCGTGGCCGAACGCGGCAGCATGACCGCGGCTGGTGACACGCTGGGTATCAGCCAGTCAGCGATTTCGCAGGCGATCCGCGCCCTGGAATTGGCGCTCGGGCAGACCCTGTTCGATCGGTCGTTGCGGCCGCCCGCGCTCACCCTGGCCGGCCGCGCCGTGCTGCAGCACGCGTCCGGTATCGTGCATCACGCCCGCAGCCTGGAGCGAGTCGGGCGAGGGCCGGGCGGGCACGTGCAGCCAATGTTGCGGATGGGAATGGCCAACACCTTTGCCGTGACCGTGGCGCCCCCGTTGCTCGAGCAGGTGCGCCACCTGGCACGCAGTTGGACGATCAGCTCCGGCGCCGGCGAGACCCGGGTGGAGGGCCTGATCGACCGCCGCATGGATTTGATCGTGACCTTCGATGACAGCCCACCGCGAACCGACCTGCTTTACTTGCCGGTCATGTCGGAGCCGTACTGCATTGCCGTGCCGAAGGCGTTCCGCGGCAAAATCACGAACTGGCAGGATGTGACGGAGGCGTTCGACATGCTGTGCTACGGCCGGCATCTCCATCTCAGCGGCCAAATTGACGCTTATCTTGCGCGCGAGCGGATCACGCCGCCAAGCCATTTTAGGCTCGATACGATCAGCGCTGTTATCGCCATGGTGGCCGCGGGGGTGGGTTGGTCCTTAGTGACGCCGCTCAGCGTTCTGTCGACGGCGAATTTGGCCGATCGGCTCCGGCTCATCAAGCTGCCGGGTGTACCGCTACGGCGCAATCTGGTGGTCGCCGGGCGGCCGGAGGACGGCGAGACCATCCTAACAGTCGTGCAAGCGGCGGCAGTCCGAGTATTGCAGAGCCATTGCCTACCCGAGCTGCGGCGGCTTTTGCCGGACCTGGCCAATCCCCTCACGTTGGCCAAGTTGCCCCAAAATAAGGTGAGAACCACAGCCGAGCCGGTCAGCGCGGCCCCGCCTTAATCCGCAGCACGCACGTCCTGCTCGCGGCCTGCAGAAAGGTATGAGGTTGGATGGCGAAATGCCGGCGGAGTGTGTCTCAAGCCACCACGCGAGCAGGAGTGTTGCTTGTGAACTTAAAACGGGAGGTCAGCTTCGTCAATTCATTCGCTTCTGATGCGAGTGCATGACTGGCGGCTGTCGATTGCTCGACCATTGCGGCATTCTGCTGCGTCACCTGATCCATTTGGTTGATTGCGACATTGACTTGGTGAAGCCCGGCTGATTGCTCCTGGGCCGACGCAGCGATTTCCTGGACAACCATGCTGATCTCTTCAACTTGGGAGACAATGCGCAACAAGGCTCGTCCAGTGTCACCCACAAGCGCCACGCCGTGTTCGACCTGGCGGCCGGAGGTGGATACGAGTGACTTGATCTCCTTTGCGGCGGTCGCGGAACGCTGCGCTAGGGCACGAACCTCGGAGGCGACAACGGCGAAGCCCCGTCCGGCGTCTCCGGCCCGCGCTGCTTCGACGCCGGCGTTGAGCGCGAGCAGGTTGGTTTGGAAAGCAATTTCGTCGATGACGCCAATGATGTTGCCGATTTCCTTGGCCGAGCGTTCGATCTCGCCCATCGCGTTCACGGCCTCGTCTACCACCTTGCTGGACGCTTGGGCGTCAGACTTTGCCTTGCCGATCGTGTCTCGAGCGAGCAGCGCGCCGTCAGCGGTCTTGCGGACGGTTACCGTGATTTGGTCGAGCGCTGCTGCAGTCTCCTCGAGGCTTGCAGCCTGTTGCTCGGTGCGACGGGAAAGGTCGTCGGCCGCCTGTGTGATCTCGCCGGCACCGGACCGCAGGCCGGCAATGTTGCTGACGATGGTGGCCATGGTTTCCGACAACGCACCGACTGCGGTGTTGTAGTCCCGCCGTAGGGCTTCATACTGCAACGCGAATTGCTGCTCGATGCGTGTCGACAGATCGCCTTTCGCCAAGCTGCCCAGCCCTTCCGCCAGCGTGCGGACAACCTCGGCTTGCTCGGCGGCTTCAGCGGCCTTCGCCGCAGCGACGCGCTGGCTTTCTGCGTTCGCTTGTTCGGCCAGCCGCGCGGTCTCGATCTCGGCATGAGCTTTGGCGATGTTCGTGTCCTGAAAAGCGAGCACGGCATTCGCCATCGCCCCGATCTCACCTCCGAAGCGGGCTTCCTTGAGCGCGATATCGGACTGACCTGACGCCACCCGGCCCAGTGCTGAGCTGATGGCCCGTAGAGGGCGGCTGACGGAACGAGCCATGATCAGGCTGAGACTGGCCATAACGAGCAAGACACAGAGGCCTGCGATGATGACCCGTTGCGCGGAGGACCAAAATGCCGCGTGCATGCCGTCGATGTAAGTGACGTCAGCGATAGTCCAGTTCCACGGCCGGTAAGCCATTAGAACCTGCAGCTTCGGCACGAAGGCTTCGGTCCCCACACGCTTGCCGGAGTAAAAGCGGGTTGCAACGCCGTCGCGAAGCGCTGCTGTCACAGCCTCTTTTACATAATGCTTGCCGGTCTCATCGACGGCCGCAAAGAAATTGGTGCCGACCTTGGTGGCATCGGGGAAAGCTAGGGCGGTTCCGGTGTCTGCAACCACTACGTAATAGTCCTCATTGTTGTAACGCAGCGCCGTGAGCGCGGCCAAAGCATTCCGCTTTGCATCCGCCTCGGTGAGGTGGTTTGCTGCGGCGACTGCTCGCTCATGCTCGATTGCGGAGATGGCAAGCTGGTCAAGCCGGGTCAGCGCTTGGATCTGATCGGCGTACATGTCCATTAACTGGGTGTAGAGGCCGAGGCCTGCTAAGAGCATGAGCCCCATTCCGAGCAGGATTATCTGCGCGTTGAGCCGCTGCGTGACGCTAAGGCGATTGATGAAACCGGGCATTGACAACTCTCGCAAACCTACAAGGCGATCATCGCCGAAATTGGTTAGACGAAGCTTAACCGGGCGATGATTTGATGATGGCGACGAGAGGAGCAGTCGGCGGACCGTCGAGCGAGAATCTCGGCTACGACCCGAGGGCCAAGCTGCGCACCAACTCGGCGGCCGATGTCAGAGCTTGCGCCTCCATCACCTGCGTCACCAGCCGATCGACGGCCGGCCCGGAAATACGCCGGCCGGCGAGCTTGCGGAATTTCTCCACCACATCGGCCTCGCTGGCAAAAGCGTGCTCGCTGCCACGCGGAGCTTCCACGGTTTCCGCTAGCGTCGTGCCGTCCCGCAAACGAACTTCGACCCGGACCATGTGGCGGTAGGCCCGGCCGCGCGCGGTGATGGCCGGGTCCTCCACCACGTCGACCCGCCGCGACAGCGCGATACGGGCGGGATCGGCCACCATCGGCTCCGTGAATTGGTCGACGAACGCGTCGCCCTCCAGCAGCAGGGTCGCCACGCAATAGGGCAGGTTGAGCTGCGCCGAGGTCATGCCGTCCGGACGGTAGGGCCAGCCGACGTGATCCACCGTCACCTGCGACCCGTGCACGGTGATGCCCTCCACGTCATCCGGACCAAAGGAATGACGCGCTTGCATGCTGCGGATGGCGTCTAGCGTCGTGTGATTGCTGCCGACACAGGAGTAGAACTTTAGGGCGATCCGCATGGTCTCAAAACGCTCGCCCAGCCCGCTGGTCAACTCCGCCCGGTCGAACCGGTCGGTGGAGCGGGAGAAGGTGGTGCAAAACCCGCCGTAGTCGTTCTCGAACACGTCGGCGATGCCGGTGAAGCCGCGTTGGGCGAGTAGCGCGCCGTACAGCCCGCTCTGCGCCGCCCGCCCGGCGTGCATGCGCTTGACCATGGCGCCGAACTGGGCCGCCATCAGTCCCGCCGACTGCGTGCCGGCGATGCCGAGCGCGTGCACCACCTGCTCCGCCGGCAAGCGAAGGGCGGCGGCAGACCCGGCGGCGGACGAGAACACGCCGAGCGTGGCACCTGAGTGCCAGCCTTGGCCGATATGCTCCGGCCCCATGCACAGACCCACGCGAGGCCCGATCTCGTAGCCTGCCACTGCGGCCACCAGCAGGTCGCGCCCGCTCATCGCCGGCTGCAGTTCGGCCACGGCGAGCACACCGGGCAGCGTCACCGCCCCCACATGCATCACGCCGACCCGGTGCACGTCGTCTAGTTCGAAACTCTGCACCAGCGTGCCGTTCACGAGCGCTGCATGGGGGGCGGAGAGCCGGCGATCGGTGCCCCAAACAGCGCAGCCCGCCGTGGTGTCCACCGCGGCGAGCGTGTCGATCAGGATGCGGCTCCAAGGCAGGTCGGCCCCGAACACGGCACAGCCGAGTGAGTCGAGGATCAGCAGCTTAATGCGGGCGATCACCTCGGCCGGGATCGCCTCGTAGCGCAGGGCGGCGACCCAATCGGCGATGCCACGGGTGTAGACGTTGGGCGAGGGCGCATGCTGGTCCATCCTGGCCTCCAGACCGGTTCAGGCAGCGACGGCTTGCCGGGTACGGCAGCCTTCGGCGAGGGCGGCGTGCAGCGTTGAAGCCTGGTCCATCTCGTCCAGGCGCCAGATCAACTCCAGCACGCGGGCGACCGAGCCTGCCTCCATCACGCGGCCGGCGCAGTCCTTGAACTTCGCCTCCAGCGCGGGCAAGGGCAGCGGCTTCTCTGGCCCCCGCCCGACGGGACGGTCCGTGCTGCAGGACAGGGTGCGGCCGTCCTTGGTGCGGATGCGTACCTCGGCACCGAAATGGTCGGTGCTGGCCATGGACATGCTGGGGTGGGGCGCTGCCTGGATGCGCGCCATGATCGACCGATTGGCCGGGTCAGCGTAGCCGTCCCCCTCGAAATCGGCCAGCACGACCCGGCCTGCCGCCAAAGCGCGGGCGACGCAGTATTGCACGCTGAACTTGGCGTCGAGCGGGCTGCGCGGCTCGGGGCGGTTGGTGTGGGCCAGTCGGCGCGGATGAGTCCAGGCGTCAACGTGCTCCACCATGTCTGGGGTCAGCCCGTGCTCCTTCACCAGGTCGATGGTGGCATCGATCGCCGGGTGCGTGCTGCCGCAGCACGGATACTGCTTGATGGCGATGCCGGGCTTGAGGATGTCGAGCGGCGCCGCCCAGTCCTGCAGCACACGGTCGGCGGCGAAATTGCCTTCGCCGTTGAACACCGCGAAGAAGCCCTGCCGGTGCTCGAAGGCATCAGCCGCTGCGGTGAAGCCTTCTTGCGCCAGCAGCGCCGCCAGCAGGCCGTTGCGGGCGGACTGGCCGACATGCAGCGGCTTGGTCATGGTGCCGAAGTTCGCCTTCAACCCCGATGCGAACGAGGCCGCCAGGGCGAGCGCCACCGCGATCTGCTCCGGCGGCAGGTCCAGCAGCCGGGCGCATGCGGCGGCGGCCCCAAACGTGCCGAGCGTGGCGGTGGGATGCCAGCCCTTCTCGTAATGGTGGAAGTTGACCGCGCGCGCGATGCGGGTTTCGGTCTCGAACCCGACGGCATAGGCAGTCAAGATGTCCCGTCCGCTCACCCGGAGCGTATCGGCCAACGGTAGCAACGCGGACAGCACGGGCGCCGAGGGATGGCCACCCAGCGTGTTGCTGCAATCGTCGAAGTCCAGCGCGTGGGAGGCGGTGCCGTTCACCTGTGCCGCATCCATCGGGGCCGCCGTGCGTGCCGTGCCGATCAGCAGCGACGGCCCTTGCGACGTAGCGGCAACGCGGGCGGCGATGCGGCTACAGGGCTCGGGTGCCCCGGCCAGCGTAACCCCCACCGTGTCGAGCACGCCGATCTTGGCCCAATGGACCGCATCGGGGGGCAGCCTCTCGAAGCTGAACTCGGCAATGCGGCGGCCGAGTTCGGTGGCGATGGTCATGCGTTGTCTCCCGTGATGGCAGGGGGTGGGATGGCGTCGGCGAGCCAATCCAGCCGGTCTTCGGCCTCGATGCTCTCCAATCGGCGCAGCAGGGGTGCGACGAACACGCCCAATCGCCGGGTGAGCCGCCGGAACTTGTCGCCGATTGCGGCGGCGTCAAGCGGGGTTTGCGGCGTGCCGGGGAAGTCGGCGGCCGCGCGCTCGATGACTTGGCCGTCGGCAAGGACCAAGCGGGTCGTGGTGGCCCAGCCTTTGCCGCCTCCTGGCGCGCTGGTGACGCTCACGCGCCGGCACAGGTCGCGGACTGCCGGGTCCGCCAACGCAGCCTCACCAAAGCTGTCTGGATCGGCGGGGTCTCGCAGCAGGGCGACGGCGACGCAGAACGGAATGCTGTACTGCGCCATGACCAGGTCCGCCGGGTCGGTGCCGGCGTGCATGGCGACCATCTTGTCCGTGCCAAGGACTTCCACCCGCGCAATCTCGGCGCCGTCGATGGTCCCGGCATTCCGCAGAGTTTCGATCGCGAAGACGGGCGTGTGTGCCGTGATATGGCATGGATAGCGCTTGAAGCAGATCGAGCGCGTTTCGTACTCCTCGCTCAACCCGGCGGTGAGGGCGGCGTCGTCGCGCTCGGGGCAGTAGGCGTCAAGGAAGCCGAAGCGGCCATCCAGCACCGTCGCGGGCCCGGTAAAGCCCAGGGAGGCAAGCCGGGCGGCCACGATGCCGTTTTCGGCGGCGCGGCCGAGATGGAGCCGCTTGATCATCGCGCCTTCACCACTCGCGGCGAACGCCAGCAAACCGCCGGATAGCGACCCGGCGATTCCGAGCGCCCGCGTCATTGCCTCTGCGTCCAGCGCGAGCAGACGTCCGGCGACGGCGGCGGCCCCGAACGGGCCGGTTAGGCCGGGTGCATGGAAGCCGCGCGCCTCCGCCGAGTGTTTGGTCGCGCGGCCGATGCGGAACAGGATTTCGCACCCTGCCACAATGGCCGCGAGCACGTCCTGGCCGCTGGCGCCCCGCTCCTGCGCCAAGGCCAGAGCGACCGGAACCAGCACGGCGCCCGGGTGCACGCCGGCGCCGGGTTGGCGCAAGCTGTCGAGTTCCAGCGCGTGTGCGGCCACGCCATTGGCAAAGGCGGCGGCCTCGGCCCGCACCGTCGGAGCGGAGCTGCCGATGATGCAGCTCTGCCCGGCGCCACCCGTGCCCGCATAGGCCGCGGCGATGCGGCTGGCGGGAGCACTGCCGCCGTAGATGATCGCGGCCACCGTGTCGATGAGGCAGGTCTTGGCCTGGCGCAGCACGTCGGGAGGCAAATCGTCATAGTGCAGCCGCGCCGCATACGTCCCGAGCAATCCAGCCGCCGGGCTTTGCACTGCCGCGCCGCTCACTTGGACAGCAACTCCGGTGCGAAATCCATCATTGGCGCGACCGGGTTCAAGGTCTCCAAGCTACGGCCGGTGGTGCGTGGACCGAAGGCGGTGGTGATGACCGCTGTCAGCAGCCAAGCACCGGCGATGTACGTGAACACGGCGATATATCCGATGTTACTGTAGATGGCGGCGACGACGAAGGCGTTCACGACATTGGCGATGCGGCCGGCGCCGTAGGTCAGCCCTGTCGCGCTGCTGCGCATCCCGGTGGGAAATTGCTCCGGGGTGTAGGCGTAAAGTAGGGTGGCGAAGGTCTGCACCAACGTGCCGACCAGGAAGCCGAAGCCCACGATCAGCAACGGCTCGAACGACAGCCCATAGAGCAGGCCGCACACCGCGATCAGCAGAGCCACAATGGCGATCGTGTGTTTCCGCTCAAACCGGTCGGCGAGCACCACCGCCAGTAGGGCGCCGAGCGGCGCGCCGACATTGATCAACGCGAAATAGGTCAGGCTGCGCACCAGCGTGAAGCCATGCTGCACCAGCAAGGTCGGGACCCATGCCTCGAAGCCGTAAAACCCAAGCGTCTGCAGCAGCCATATAGCGCACAAAACCAGAGTCCGGCGGCGATAAGTGGGATTGAACATCGCCACCCACGGTTCCCGCCGTATCGGCGGGTGCGCGGCAACCACGGGCTGCGGCAGGGTGCCGTGCTGCTGTTCGACCTCATGCTCGATCCGCCGCAGCACGGCATCCGCTTCGGGCAGATGACCGTTGCGGGCCAGCCAGCGGGGCGATTCGGGCAGTGCCGGCAGGATGAACAGAAAAACCAGTCCGACCGCACCCCAGACAAAGATCCAGCGCCAACTGTCGTCGCTATAGGGCACCACCAGCCGGGCGATGAAGTTCGTTATCGGGATTGCGGAAAGGTTGATGGCCATCGCCCAGGACTGCCAGGTGCCTCGCGTCTTGGCGGGAAACATCTCCGACATGTAGGTCATCACGGTGACCATGCCGGCGGAAATGCCAACGCCGGTGACTACGCGCGTCACGAACAGATAGGCCGGCCCTGGCACCAGCGCCGTGGCCAGCGAGCCGATCGACGCGATCAATACGAATAGGGTCAGCGACATGCGCCGGCCGACACGATCCGACAGGCGGCCGCCAAGCGTCGCTCCGACAAACATGCCGATGAAGCTGGCGGAGGTGATGAGCGCGATCTGGTTGATTGTCATGCCCCATGCATGCAGCAAGGCTGGGGCGGCCGACGGGAAGGTGTTGATGTCGCAACTGTCGAAGAACAGCGGCAGGGCAAAGAATAGCATCAAACGGCGATGCAGCTTCGAGCTTGGCAGCCGGTCGATCCGAGCGGCGATCAGGCCTTCACCCATGGCTCAGGCCCGGCATGGACTGGCTTGCAGCTCTCGCATCCTGAACCCAGAACTCCGCGTTTTACCGCACTGCCGGCCTCTCGCCATGACGCTGCTCCCTGCCGCGTCGTCTGGTTCGGCGCGACGTTATCGTTAAAGCTTATGCTACGTATAAGCCAGGCGTTGTCAACTGGATCGTCTGAGTCCACGGCAAGCGGCTCGGGAGATCTGCCTAGGTGGACGGGGTTGGTGCAGATTGACGAACCTAAACCAGCCATCGAAGTCTTGGGTCAATCCAGGAACGCGCGTTATGCCACCAGCGAGCAGGTGGCATGGCTTGGGTCAATAAGGGAAACATCCAATGAAACATGGGAAGGCTCAGAGTCGTAACGTCGCAGCCATCGCGGCAGGCTTGCTCATCGGCTCGATGATCCAAGCCGCGGCACAGCCAACCGGGCCGGATATTGCGCAGCTGCCTCTGTCCATCGCTCGCCAGGGCTACTTTTTCGTCACCGGCCGCTACGTGCCGACGGGCAAGGATCAGGCGATGGTCGGGCAGATGTTTGTGCAATACCAGGTTCCGGCGGGAGCGACCAAGCCGTTTCCGGTCGTCATGCTACACGGCGGCAACCAGACCGGAACCAACTTCCTCGGGACGCCAGACGGCCGGCCCGGTTGGAACGACTGGTTCCTGCGGCAGGGCTACGCGGTCTATATCGTCGACCAACCGTCTCGCGGCCGTTCGGCCTACAACGCTGCGAGCCAAGGACCGACATCGACGCCCCTCGCCGGCACAGCTGAGCGGATATTCACCGAACCGGAGAAATTTGCGGCCTGGAGCCAAGCCAAGCTGCACACGCAATGGCCCGGCTCGGGCCAGCCGGGCGACGCCAGCTTCGATCAGTTTTTCGCTTCACAGGAGCCGTCGCTCACCGATCAGACGCTCACCGATGACACCAACCGCGATGACCTCGTCGCATTGCTGAAACGGATCGGCCCCGCCATCATGCTCACGCATTCCCGTTCGGGACCTTTCGGGTGGCTTGTCGCCGACGCACAACCCGAACTCGTCAAAGCGATCCTGGCGATCGAGCCGAGCGGACCGCCTTTCTATGACGAGCCGCCGCTCGCCGCCAAAGAGACACTCGGCCGCCCTTGGGGCCTGGCCAATGCGCAGCTTCACTTCCAGCCGCCCGTGGATCAACCCAGTGACCTTGCGCCAGCCCTGGTCCCGAATTCCGGTGGCCCAGAACAAGATCAGTGCTGGCAAGCGAGCGGACCGGCGCATTCGCTGCCTGCTCTGCAGCGCATGCCGATCTTAATCGTGACGTCGGAGGCTGGGTATCATGCGCGCTACGATCATTGCACCGTCGGCTTTCTCGAGCAGAACGGTGTCCATCCCGACCATGTTCGTCTCGGCGACATCGGCATCCATGGTAACGGCCACATGATGATGCTTGAGAAGAACAACCAAGACATCGCCCAGCTTCTGACACGCTGGCTTGGGCAGCATGGCCTCTAATGGTGGACCGAGATCGGGATGGCCCTACGCCTCCCGCTTGGCGACCATCGAGACCGCAATGCCTTCCTGAACGACGTCACCATGTTGATTGAAGATCGTTCGGCCCCACTCAATAATGCCAGCATCCCCTTTCCTCGTCTCCCTTTTCGAGAGCAGCTTGAAACGCAAGGTGATGGTGTCCCCGATGTAAACCGGGCCTTTGAAGTTCCACTCCTTCAATCCAAGGAAGGCCATTGTTCGCGTGGGGCCTGCAGCGCTGCGGGTGCCAAGGCCGGATTGCATCGCAAGAATGAGGAGGCCATGCGCGATGCGGCGGCCAAAGCGGGTCTTCTTCATGTATTCTTCGTCGGTGTGAAGAACGTTGAAGTCGCCGGAGACGCCGGCAAAGTTCATCACATCCGCTTCCGTGACCGTACGGCCCGGCGTTATGTACTCCTCGCCCACAACAAGATCTTCATAGGCCCGGCGGTGATCAGGCATTGGTCGTTCCTAAGCAATTATCAGTAAGCTTTACCGGTTGTCTCGAGGTCGCGTTCCATGATGGTCTTAAACGTCTCGCGAATTTGCGGTAGCTTCCAGCCTCCCGACATATACGTTTGGAGTTTCTCCTTCGGGTGCGCCCAGAGCGCCAACTTATCGCCCGAGACGCCGATCATTTGGCCGTTGACCCAATCTGCTTCGTCACTGGCAAGGAACACCACGATCGGTGCGACATCTTCCGGTTCACCGCGCCTGCGCACAGTGGTGCTGACCGGGCCGGCATCCTTCCTAGCGCGAACCGCGGCCGGCACGCTGGCGGTCATTCCCGTTCGTGCACTTGGCACCAGGCCATTGACCGTGATCCCATACTTGCTCACCTCCTGACTCAACGTGAGCGTGAGACCTAGCACACCCGCCTTGGCAGCGGCGTAGTTTGACTGGCCGACATTGCCCCGCAGCCCTGAGGTCGAACTCACATTGATGATGCGTCCACTGCCCTGCTTGCGCATCAGGGTGATGGCCCGCTGGGCACAGGCGAAGGTTCCGGTAAGACAGACCTGGATGACGAGGTTCCACTCTTCCGGCGTCATGTTGAAGCACATCCGGTCACGAAGCACACCCGCGTTGTTCACCAGGATGTCGATCTTCCCAAAGCGGTCGACGCATGCATCGACCGCGCGCTCGGCGCCCGCGAAGGTGGAAATGTCGTCCGCGTTGGCCGCAGCTTTAGCCCCACTTGCGTTGATCTCCTGCGCGATGGCTTCGGCCTTCTCTTGCTGCAGATCGTTGACGACGACGGCGCCGCCTTCGGCCGCGATCGCTTTGGCAATTGCCGCGCCGATGCCCTGGCCAGCCCCCGTAACCAGCGACGCCTTACCGTCTAATATCATGGCCATCTCCGTTCTAAACTCTGCTCAGGCCTGTCGCCTGGCCATGGGCGCACGCACGATGAGCGCATCAAGGATTTCCACACCTTCCCCGCGGGCCAGCAGCACGACTGGATTGAGGTCCAACTCAGCAATCTCGCCAACGAGATCGACTGCCATCCAGGACAGCCGAACGAGAAGGTCGCATAGCCGCTCCACATCCCTGGCAGCGCGGCCACGGAAGTCCCCCAGCAAGGCTGCGCACTTCAAGCTCATGAGCATGTCACGCGCTTCGGTATGATCGATTGGTGGGATCCTGTGCGAGACATCTTGGAGAACTTCCATGAAGATGCCTCCCAGGCCCGCGGTGAGCACCGGACCGAACACCGGGTCGGTGGATAACCCGAGCACCATCTCGAGCCCGGGTGTTGCCATCTTTTGGATCAAAACACCAGCGAGCGCCGCGCCAGGTGCGTACGCACGCGCTGCCTCCATGATGGCGTCAAAGGCGCGGGTGACTTGCGCCTCGCCTTGCACGTTCAACCGCACGGCATTGGCTTCCGTCTTATGCGGGATGTCCGGAGATTCGATTTTCATCGCAACCGGGCCGTCGAACTCGGCCGCGATACCGATGGCATCGACGGACGTGGTGGCTAGCCGTTCCGGCAGCACCGGGAACCCGTAGCAAGCGAGGATTGCCTTGCTTTGCCGCTCGGTCAAAATCGGCCCCGCTCGGCGTAGCAGTTCGCGTGCCCGAGCGGCATCCATTCCCTCGGGTTGGGGGTTCGGTCTCTCCTCGCGGTGCTTTGCCCGGGCGAGATAGCGACCGAACCGCACGCCAGACTCGATCGCCTTCAAACAGGGCGTCATATCGCGGTAGACGGGAACGCCGTGATCCGTGAACGCAGCTGTCGTCAGCGCAGGGTTGTCGCGACACCCGCCGGTCCAGAGTACGGCGAGCGGCTTGGAGGTCGATTGCGCGACGGCGACAATTGCCGCGATATCCGCTTCCGAGCAGAATGTGACAATCGGAACCAGCACGTCGATATTTTCATCGTCCGCAATAATCTGCAGGACCTTTTGGAATCCATCCGACCGACCCACAATGGAGGTCGTCAGATCGGAAGGGTTCGCCAAGGCCTGGGGACTCGAGAGCACGGCTTTTAACGCGGCTTGGGTTGCGTCGGAATAGGCCGGCCACTGGAAGCCGAACAATCCGCTGAGATCGGAGAACATCGCAAGGCTGCCGCCCGAAATAGAGACGGCGGCCAAACGCGAGCCCTGCGGAAAGCGCTTGGTCTTGAGGAACAGCGCCGCCTCGTAAAGCTCACTGACGTCATCTACTCTAAGAATGCCATATTGGCGGAAGGCCGCGTCGTGTACCGCGTCCGACCCTGTCACCGCCCCGGTGTGCGACGCAGCGGCGCGAGCGCCGACTTCGCTGCGCCCGATTTTCACCGCGACGATCGGCTTGCGTGCGTCCAACGCCAGTTGCGCCAGCGACGCGAGTTTGGCCCCGCTGGCGACCTTTTCGAGGACGAGCATGATCACGTCGGTCGCGCTATCTCTGACCATGAACTCCGCGAGGTCGAGCGCGTCGAGATCGCCGTCATTGCCGCAACTGAACTGGTAGCTGATCTCGACACCAGCTTGCTGTGCACGCCACATGACGTTGACTTGCCCCAGACCGCCGCTATGAGCGACCAGGCCCACATGGCCGGGCTTGCGGCGTGGTCCGCTGATGCTATTCGTCGTCGTGCAGGCGAACCCGTCGACGAAATTCACCATGCCGTTGCAGTTCGGGCCCATAAACCGGATCCCGGTGGATTGCGCGACCTGCTTGAGTTTGCGCTGCCGGCTATGGCCTTCTTCCGTGCCTAGTTCAGCGAAGCCCGACGTGAAGATCGTCGCATAGGGTACACCGACTGCCGCGCAGTCCTCCAGTACGGAAAGGACATGCTCGGCGGGAACGACGATGCCGACGTGATCCGGACGCTCCGGCAGGTCACGCACGCTTTTGAAGCAGGGCAGGCCGCGCAGCGTTTCGGCACGAGGGTTTACTGGATAGATGTCGCCATCGAAACCGAAGCCTAGAAGTTGGCGAAAAACGCGGCCGCCGAACTTGCTGGTGTCCTCAGTCGCACCCACCAGGGCGACCCGGCGTGGTCTGACGAACCGGGCAAAGTCTTCGCTCATTCCGGCAGTTCCTTGTCGTCAGACCGGTCACCTGGCTCCGCCAATGGATGGAAATACGGCAGCAGACGACCGTCTTGATCTGGCTGAAAGGTGAGCTCGACCGCCATCCCGACGCGAACGTCTTGGGGGCGGCAATCAACAATGTTGGTCATCATCCGAAAGCCTTCCGACAGATCGACCAGCGCCACAACGTAGGGAGCGCGGC
Organism: Acetobacteraceae bacterium; assembly: GCA_965276785.1. GTDB lineage: Bacteria > Pseudomonadota > Alphaproteobacteria > Acetobacterales > Acetobacteraceae > LMUY01. The sequence continues at coordinate 2,359,214 of OZ255629.1, read as the reverse complement.
TGGCGAAGGCTTTCGGAGCCCGATGCACGGTCGTGACAGCGTAAACCGCCCCGCGGCCTGCCGACTGCCGCCAGTCAAGACGATCGCTAAAACAATACTGGCAGCGCGCCCGTGGGTAGAAGACGCTGGCGCCGCAGTCGAGGCAGGATTGATAGAGCAGTTCGCTGTCCCGGACGCCGTCCCACCAGCGTTCTGAATCGACCTCCGGCAAATTCTCCGGCATCCGCTAATCCCTTGCTAGTATGCAGGTCGAGGCGGACGACAGATAGGCGCCCATGCCGCTGACGACTGCCAAACGCGCGTCGTGCACCTGGCGGGCGCCACATTCGCCGCGGAGTTGCCGCACAGCCTCGATAATGAGGAAAATGCCGAACATCCCGGGGTGGCAGTAGGAAAGGCCGCCGCCGGACGTGTTCATCGGAAAGCGCCCACCTGGTGCCGTTGCCCCGGCCGCCACGAAGGCGGCGCCCTCTCCGGGGCCGCAAAACCCGAGCGCCTCAAGCGTCAGGAGCACGGTGATGGTGAACGAGTCATAGATCTGAGCAACGTCGATATCGGACGGCCGCACTCCAGCCATGGCGAACGCGCGCCGCCCGGCATCGGCGGCTGGCACGACGGTGAGGTCGCTCATTTGCGAGACGATGTTGTGTGAAATGGCTTCGCCATGACCGAGCAGCCATACCGGCGGCTTGCGAAGATCTCGGGCGATGTCGGGGGCGACCACAATAGCCGCACCTCCGCCATCGGTCACCAGGCAGCAATCCAGGCGTCCCAAGGGTTCGCAAATCATGTCCGCGGCCAGCACATCGTCGATGCTGAGAGAACCCCGTTTATAGGCGATCGGATTAAGGCTGGCCCATCGCCGGGCTGCGACGGCGATCTCGGCCAAATCCCGCCGGGTCGTGCCGTATTGGGCCATGTGCCGGGAGGCTGCCAGAGCATAGGCGCCGACGGCGAGCGGCAAGCCGAACGGAGCCTCGAACTGAAAACCGAGTTCGTTGCCTCGGCCGCCAAGCACCCGCTCCTGGCGGGATCGCTGCGTGCTGCCGTAGGTGATGAGTGCGACCTTGCACAGCCCCGCTTTGATGGCGGCGGCAGCATGCCCGAGGTGGAATTCGAACGACGACCCCCCCACCGTAGTGCCATCTGCATAGGTGGGATGCAGGCCAAGATACTCGCAAAGTTCAAGCAGGGGAGTACGGCCCCACCGTCCAGCGCAGAAGACGCCATCGATGTCGCCTTTCGCAAGCCCGGCGTCATCCAGGGCTGCGAACGTCGCCTCAGCCTGCAACGTCAGCACGGTGGAGCCGGCTACGACGCCCAACTGGGACTCGGCGACCCCGGCAAGCGCACAGGACCGATAGATGCTCATCGCGTCCCGCTCACCGTTTAACCCCGCGTCTGGAAGTTTACGGCCTGCGCCTTGGTCCGGACGGCCGCGTGATCAAAGTCGTTGGCCTCGTTCAGGAACCGATCCGTGAAATACTCCTCGGGCGGGAGCTTCGCCTTGATCTGCTTAGCGTCGAAGAGAACGTCTCTCATTGCTTCGACCATCGGCAGCGACACGGCGCCGAACCGGCCATTGAGTGCATTCTGGAACGTCTTCATCTGATCCTGCAGGATGAACTTGGCCTGCCGCATCGCCTCGGCGTTCGGCAGCCCGGCGGGTTTGGTCAGAGGAAACACGTCCCAATGCATGTGAACCGCTGTCTCGGGATTCTCATTGGCGAACACCAACCCTTTGGCCATGCCACGGAGCAGCCCGGCAATGAGTTTCGGCTCCTGCTGTACGAGCTGGTTGGAAGTGAAAAAACCCTGCACAAAAGCCAGTGGATCAAGCACCGGGATTTTATCGATCCGACGAAAGCCGCCGCCCTGTACCTCCATCTGGGCATAGGCGGATTCCCAGTAGAGCAGCGCGTCGACGCGTCCAGTTTTCAACTCGTAAAGGCCGGTGACGGGCGCCCCCGCAACAATCTTGGTGATATCGCGGTCGGGGTCCAACCCAACGGACCTGAGCATCAAGTTGCCGAAGATGGTATCTCCGCCGTCCAGAGACGGATAGCCGATTGCCTTGCCTTTGAGCTGGATGAGGTCGGCAGCGGAGTTTATGCTGCCCGCGGTCGGGACGACGGGGTAATAGGTGTTACGGTCGTAGGCGTTTGCTACCGCAATCACCGATGCGCCGCCGGTACGACTAGAAAAGAACTCCGGCGTGCCCGAGACAGTCATCACGACGTTGCCGTGGATAAGCTGTTGCAGCGCGTTGCCTCCGCCTGCCACGCCATGAACGGTCACGTCGAGCCCGTCCTCCTTCCAGAAACCAGCGGCTTGCGGGACCGAAAACAACGGAGCCACGGCCGGCGAGATGTACGCGGCGCCGTAATTTATCTCAACGCTGCGCAGAGGCTGAGCGCGAGCCTTACCGGCACCACCGGCAAAGCCGGCCATTGCCAGCCCAACCATCGTCGCAGTCGCCTGTCTACGGGTGATGACCCCGGCGTTGCTCATTGCGTGCTCCTCGTGTTCCAAACGATCACTGCGATTTGGCAGGAGCTGTCTGGACCCAGAACAGCAAATGACTCCGTGCCACCTTGATCAAAAGCTGAACCGCCGCGCCATAGGCCGCCAGGACTGCAAGCAAGGCGAATGTCGCAGAGGTCTGCATCTGCGCCGTCATGCTCAGCATGAACGACCCGATTCCTTTGGAGGGCGCCACGAATTCCGCGACGATGGCGCCCAGCATGGAGTACATCGCTGCAAGCTCGACACCCGCCACCAGAAACGGCATTGCGTTCGGCAGTTTGATCAAATGCAGGATTTGCCATCGCGAGGCGTCAAGGGAAATCAGCAGCCGGACCTGCTTTTCGTCGGCCGACTTCAGTCCTTCGACGGTGTTCACCAGCATGGGAAAGAAGGCGATCAAAGCGGCCAGGATGATCTTCGACTCAAAGCCAAAGCCAAACCAAATGACAACCAAGGGGGCGAGTGCAACCTTTGGCATCGCTTGCAAAGCTGCGAGGTAGGGATAGACGATTTTCTCGAACGTTCTGAACTCGCCGACCAGAATGCCCAAGGCTACCGCGAACACGACCGATGCGACAAAGCCGCCAAACGCTTCAGCGAACGTGATCAGGAAGTTCGACACCAGCAGACCGCTGCCGACCATGTCGAGCAACGCGTCGAGAACGGCCCCCGGCGATGGGACGATGAAAGGTGCCGGACGGAGCCACATCACGGCCGCTTGCCAAACGCCGATGACGATGCAGAGGGTGGCGGGAAGGAGCACGGCATCCAGGATGGAAGAACGTGTCAGTCTCGGCACCTTAACGGCCATGCCTTGAGGCTGGGTGCGAGGCACGATGCCGTCCGACATTACGAACTCCCCCGTGCGTAGAGGAGTTCTCGGATGTGCACCGTCAGTTCCGCAAACCTTGGCGAGCGTAAGGTATTCAAATTCCGCGGGCGTGGCAGGTCGACCGGGATGTTCTCGATCAGCCGGCCGGGGCGCGGTGCCAGCACGAGAACCCGGTGGCCCAAGAGAACTGCTTCCTCAATGTTGTGAGTGATCAGAACAATGGTCTTGGGCGCAGCCATCCAGATGTTCAGAAGTTCGAAATTCATCTGCTCGCGCGTCAATGCGTCGAGCGCCCCGAACGGTTCATCCATCAGGAGCAAAGCAGGATCGTTAAGCAGGCCTCTCGCGATTGCAACCCGCTGCTGCATCCCGCCAGAAAGCTCAGACGGGTAGCGGTCTTCGAAGCCGTCTAGGCCAACGAGCCGAAGCAGCGACCGCGCTCGCGTCCGGGCCGCCGCGATATCAGTCCGCCGGACAACCGCCGGGAGCAGCACATTATCGAGCACGCGTTTCCACGGCAGCAGAACCGGATCCTGGAACACGACCCCAACGTCGCGGCGCGGGCCAGTGATCGGGTTGCCATGCAGGGTCAATGAGCCGGATGTGGGCAGCAGCAATCCTGCGAGAAGATTCAGGAACGTCGTCTTGCCGCAGCCGCTTGGTCCGACCAGCGTGATAATCTCGCCATCCTCAATGCTGAGGGAGAGACGATCCAACGCAATGGTGTCGCTATTACTGCGGGTACGATACACCTTGGAGACCTGGTCCGCGACCACGAGGCCGGTGCGCCTGCCTGCGGCGGAGTTTTGCCCGCTAAACCCATGCGGTGAAACACCGGCAGAAGTCGTAGCCCTGCTCATCGCATGCATTGGCATGTCTGATGTCAAGAAAACATAGACGGTATGCAGCCGCCCTTGCTGGCACCAAACCGGGACCTACGCTGCGCGCACCACTCCGCGTTTCTCAGATCTCGAATGTGGCGCATTGTGCCGTCTCCTCCTCACCGAACCCTGGATCCAGACGATTATGTTTGTTGATCTTATGCTAACCATAAGCAGGAGACCGGGTCAACAGGGTCGTCGCAGCCTTTGCAGTGGCCGGCGGACGGCTCACAAGCCCCAGGGCACGCTTGCTGCAGCGTTCGCAATCAGCCAGTCGTGTATCAGCCTTGCACTGTCGGTATTGTTCATCTCAAGCATCATGAGGTGGCCGTTGCCACTGATGCCGTGGTCTTCCAGCCGAACAAACGTGTTTGAAACGCCAGCCTGCGACAGGTAGCGCGCGGTGCAGTGATCGTATTGCGCGTGATACGACGCCTCTCCCGTTACAATCAGCGTTGGCGTCCCAGCCAAGTTTGGCAGCCGCCGCGGCTGGCCCGCTTGGCTCCAGCACGGCAGCAGGTCCGGCTCATCGGGCGCGGGCTGCAGCTCGAACAGCAAGGGAGCCTCAGACGTTATAGGCGGCTCGTAGGTCAGCGGCGTGATTGTCAATCCCCATGGTCGATCGCTGCCGCTGCCGCGTGGTCCATCCTGGACGGGTGGCCCAAACGGCTCGACCGCGACCAATCCTTTCACCAAAGCCGGCCGTTCGTCAGCGATCAGCCAAAGCGCCGCGCCACCATTGGAGTGGCCGAGCAGAATAGCTGGACCGATCCGATCCAGCAGCGCCGCTCCGGCCGTTCGCATTGCCGCCTCGGTGACGTGGCGGTCGGCCGACGCGACCTGGCTGGCGTAGAACTGATCGAACACCGGGTCACCGGGGCGTCCTCCGTCTGCACCGCCGGGCCATTGCGTGTGGCGGCAAGCTTGGGGCCACAAAGCAGAGCGCGCCGGTGCGGTGAACATCACCTCCGCGCGGGCTGTGCTCAATGAGGCGGCATCGCCGTCCATCTCCCTATGCCACGCCGAACGGCCGCGGGCTGGCTGGTCGATGAGCACCGTGACCCAGCCGTGGTCGGTGAACCAGTCGGCCCAACCGGGACGCCCATCGGGAGTTGTCAGCCAATTGGTCGCCGTCTGGCCTCGACCGTGGATCAGCACCAATGGATAGGGCTGCTGCACCAAGTCTGGCGTGAGCACCTCAACATACATCTGCCCATGCATAACCCGGCCCGGCGTTGCATCGGCATACGCTCCGCCGACGAAAAAGCTTTCGCGGCGAACCCTCACTGGTCTGCGCCGAGGGGCCGGAGCAAAGCTGCTCCTATCCTCCGGCCAACTCGATGGCGAGGAGCGGCACATATTGCTGACCGCCATGCATATCCCGTTCGCCTTGCCAGCCTTGCGGCTTCGGCCGCGGAAACGAGACCTTGACCACAGCGAGGCTATCCACCTGAACCACCTTCACCTCGCGCTCGTCTGCGCCATACATGTCGGCGAACGTCTTGGGGCGAAGCGCGGGGTTGTCCTTGTAGGTGCGATAGGCATCCTGGTCGCGAAAGAATAAATCGACCGTCACCCAGAACGGGCCAGCGTTCTTCGAGCGAATGTGGCGGCAAATCTCGCTGAGCTTAGGCATGGCTGGCCTGCCGTTCGGCCTTCGCCGGATACTCCGCCCAGCAAAGCCGAACCAACTCGAGCGGGTCGTCGACGGCGACGACATGGTTGATGTTGAACGAATAGACTTGCCCACGCTCGATTTCAGCCGGGCTGAACGGAAAGGCGTAGCTTGGCAGCTCCATGCCACGATCCAGCGGGAAATGGAAAAACCGCGGGTTGCAGGTCTTGGCGATGCGCGTGGCCAGGGCCTGAGTGGCCGCCGTTGCGACGAACATAACGCCCACCTCGTGCGGAACCGGGGTTCCTGGCGGCGGCGGTTGGCCCGAAACACCGCTCCACCCGTAGAACCGCAATGAGATGTCGTAGTCTCCCGCAGCGGAGCCAATGGCCGCGTCAATCCGCCGATGCAGGTCAGCCAGCATGCGGGACTGGAACAGCTCAAGCGAGGCGAGTACCTTGGGGTCCCGGATGCCAATAAACATAATGGTCTGAAAGGCACCGCCACCGGCGCCCTCCAGCTTCATGGTATAGGGCCTTTCAGTCCAGCGGGAGCCGCTCACGCGCGTGATCCGGTCGTCCTTCGCTTGGTAAACCGCATCGGAGACGTCCAGAACGCCGCCGGGCTCCACCAGCACGAATGGGTCGCTGTTCTCGTAAAGCATGTGGCTAGACACGGTGTATGGCGTGCAGGAATTCGCCGGATTGAGCGGCTCGACCTCAAAGCCATCTGCCCCGACACGGAACAGCACGCCGCCCTCCCGCGGATTGACGGTGCACAATCCGCCACATTCCGCGATCTTGCCCGCGTGCCAGCATAGACCGGCCGGCAGGCCGCGCATGATGGGCAGACAGCAAAGCACCGCCGTGTCGGTGGTTCGGCCGCCGAGTATGATGTCAGCACCCTTCGCGAGGGCATCGATGTAGGGCTCAACGCCCATGAGAGCCACGATATGACCGCACGCCTCGACCGACGCGTCAGTCAACGCGGCGGCAGGGGGAAGCGGCAGGACATGGCCTGCGGCTAATTTGGCCTTGATGGTCGCCGGGTCCTGCTCGCTGTAGAGCAATGCGATCTTGGGCTGAATGCCGAGTTCTTGCGCGATCTCCAAAGCGATATCGCGCGTCCAATCCACTCCGGAATCGGTGCCGGCCGTGCCGCAACTGCCAATGATAAGGGGAATGCCGGCTTGGAAGGCGGCCGGAATCAAAACGCCCAGATCGTGCTTGATGCTGTCCCGGCTGAGCTTGGAGACGCCTCGCGCAAGATAGGACGGCCCGCTATCCGTGGACCCGGCGTCGCAGGCGATAGCGTCCACGCCCATGGCCAAGCCATTGGCGACATGCGCCGCATCGATGGCGGCGCCGAGAGCCCCCGCAGGCACCAGGATAGTGGTTTGGGCGCCGCTGCTGCCACTCATGCCGCATCCGCCAAGCCGGCCGCCTTCGAGGAGGGCTCCAGCAGACGCATGAACGCCGCCACGCCGGCAGGCCCGCCAAAGCTCCGCAGCGCCTCAGCAAGTGCCGCGACGCGATCAGGCGCGAACACGCGCGACGCGCAGTCGTCGAACTTGGACCACAAATCCGGCGAGGCCATCATCTGCTCGCCGGACATGCCAAACAGGCGCCGGGTGCCTGGCGAGTGGAAGCGCTGGCCGTTGCGGCCGGTGATGGTGACGGTTGCGTCGAACGAGTTGAATGGGCCGCCAGGTGGTGCCGGGCTGACCGAAACGCGTGACATCAAATCCAGGATCATCGGATCGCGGTGCGTGTCGCCCTCGAAGTGGTTCAACGAGACTTCGCCGTCCACGATGGCGCGCGAGACAAGATATTGCACGCTGAACTTGCCCGATAGCGGTTCCTGCAAATGCGGCCGGTCGGTATGCGGAATGCGCCGCTCGTCCACCACCACGCTGATCTGCTCGACGTCGGCAGCCCGAAGACCATGCGCCTCACGCAACACGAGCGTCCCATCAATGGCCGAGTGCGTGCTGGCGCAACACGGGAACACCTTTACCGGATTGGTGCAGCGGTTGACCTCCAGATCGTCCTCGGCTGCACGGGAGATGGCTTCCCCGTCGTAGTGCTCGGGCCCGTTATAGACATTGAGGAAACCTTGCTTGGCCTCCAGGGCAGCAAGGTTTGCGGTAAAACCGTTCGCGGCCAAACGGGCGCAGAACATTCCGTCCCGAACGCCGTGGCCCACGTGAAAAGATTTCACCATCGTGCCAAAATTGGCCTTGATGCCGCTCGCGTTGGATGCAGCAATGGCCAGCGCTGTCCCCGTTGCCGCCTCGCTCAGCGTGAGCAGTTTCGCGCACGCGGCAGCGACCCCAAAAATCCCGATCGTTGCCGTGGGATGCCAGCCGTGCTGGTAGTGATAGGGGTTGAGCCCGCGTGCGAGCTGTATGATAACGTCATACCCTGCAGCATACGCCACCACGACGTCGTCGGCCGAGGCGGCAACCGCCTCGCCCAGGGAAAGTATCGCCGGCACCAGCATGGTGGACGGGTGACCGCCGAGGATGGAGTTGCCGTCGTCGTAATCGAGTGCATGCGCCGCCACACCATTTGCCAGCCCGGCATCCAACGCATTCATGCGCTGACCGATGCCGATGACGCGGCTGGAGCCGTCAGAGGCACCGGCCCCGATCGTCTGCCGGATGATGCGGGCCGGTTCGGACCCGGCACCCGCCACCGTCACGCCGATCGTGTCGACCAGGGCTGTGCGGATCAGCGCCAGGCCGGCCGGCGTAATCCTGTCGATTGTGGTTGTCACCACACGGCGGGCGAGACGTTCAATCATTGTTGTCATTGGTAGTCACTCCCGCGTGTGTGCGACATGGTGGCCCGGTCGCCTAGAACTCAGAGACCTTGGTTTCGTAGACGATCTTCCCCGAGCGCGACGGGAATCCCCCACGCGCCGCACCAGCGCTTGGGTCCTGGAAAATCGGCTTCATGCTGTCGTCCAGAGGTCGGCTATTCGGCACTGCAAGCCACATCCGAAGCAAGTGCCGGCGCTTTTCTTCCTCCTCGTAGTCATCAAACTCGGTGCGCGCATGATAGGTGACATGATTGTTCAAGAACTGGAAGTCGCCCGGCTCGAACATCATAGCGTAGTGGAAGCGATCCTCATTGGCCAGGGTCACCAGCATCTCGATCGCTTCTTTCTGCTTTTCGGTCAGGCGTGGCACCTCAGGAAACTCCTGCGCCGCCGTGATATGCGTTCCAATATAGCGAGATGAGAACTTGCCATCCTTGAAGCTGTAGATCGGCTGCTGGTAGTACGGCAGCTCCCCCTTGGCCTCCTGCCCTTTCCAGCTCCAGTAGAACGGCTGCTGCAGGACCTCAAACAGATCGGGCCGCTTTGCGGCGATTTCGTCGCGAATGGCCACCGCGCTGGCAAACATGCTTAGACCACCACTTTTTGCCGTCTGCAGGACGAACAGCCCTACAACGTCAGACGTGTCGGTGTGGTAACCGAGCCGCTCGCGCGACATGTAGCCGCGGCCAGTCTTGGTAACGACGCTGTCGCCAAAGTTCTTAACGTCTCCGAGTACGTCACCCTTGCTGCTCTGACTGACTGGGACGCCGAGATGCAGGCCGACACCCCAGTAGATGAGTCGCTGTTCGTCTTTGGTGTATTTGCTGACCGGCAGTCCGCGCAACACGTAAACTCCCAGGTCGTTCTCGAGCTTGTCGAGGACGAGCTGCAGCGTCGCCGAAAACACACCGAGCTTGAATGTGTCCCGGGTGAGCGTCTCGATGGTCAACCCGTCTCGCTTTACCGCGGCCAGCGCCTGATCAATGTCCGCTATTTCGGCAGCCGAGAGCTTGTGAATCCAACGCTCCTCGCTTTTGAGATCGCTGGCCAACCAGCCTTTGTCGTTGCTGAGCGCCACCACTTGGTCCATGCGTTGCTCCTCCTTCTTGTCTCGCGACAGCTCGTCGCAGTGAAAATCATGCGCCCTTAATTCGGCCAAACTGAGTGGCAGGCCTTTATCCGTCAATCTGTACAGAATCTGTCGATACTAGATAAAAACGCGGCGATATTAGGCGATCTGCTCGAGCGCCAAGCCGCGTGTGCGCGGGCCGAGCGTCCAGACCGTCACGGCAGCCAAAGCAAGGGCGCCGTCAAGGAAGGTGAATACACCGCTGACGCTTACTTCAGCCAGCAAGTAGGCAACGATGTAGCCGGAGAAGATCGTCGACAGGCGGGTGAACGAGTACACGAACCCGACTGCCCGCGCTCTGGACCGGGTCGGGAAAATCTCCGCTTGGTAGGCGTGCAAACTAAACGCCAGCAAGTTGTTCGAAAGCGTGACCATGATCCCGAACGCGATCAGCAGCGCCGGTGTTGATTGTTGCGCGAAGAGTACGCCGCACACTCCTGCCGAAACGCACCCCAAGATTAGCAAATGCTTTCGCTCGAACCGGTCGGCAAAGAAGCAAAAGAATAGCGGCGCGACCGGAAACGCCACAGAGATCGCCGCTGTGTACACCAAACTTTGCTTGAGATCGGCACCCTTTGCTTGCAGGAGAGCGGGCACCCAGTTGGCAAATCCATAATAGCCAATCGCCTGAAGAAAATTTGTCAGCGACATCATGAATAGGCGCTTGATGAATTCCGGCCGCGGCAACTCCGGTTCCGAGGCCGCCACCGCAAGCCGTTCTTGGGTGGTCGGTGCCGTACGCACGACACGGCCAGAGCGGCGGACGCGGTTCTCAAGCTCATCGACAATGCGGGCGCCCGCCTCGTAGTCGCCATGTTCGGCCAGCCAGCGTGGTGATTCGGGCAATTTACGCTGCAGGAATAGGGTCACCGCCGCGAAAACGACGAGCAGGAACGACATCCATCGCCACCCCGCCAAGCCGAACGGCGCCGACGGGATCAGGTAGACAGCAAGGATTGCCCCGACCGGCGAAGCGGAAAGTTGTATCGCCGTACTAACTGCAAAGGCGCGGCCGCGAAGAATTTTTGGTGTGATTTCTGCAATCGAGCAATCCACGGCGACAATCTGAATTCCCATGCCGATCCCGCTTAGGAACCGGAATATGTCGATGCCGGCCGCCGTTGTTTGCAGGCCGAGGAACACAGACATGGCGGTGTAGTAGATCAGCGAGTAGCGCATCGCCGGCCGCCGGCCCCAACGGTCCGACACATAAGAGAATGCGAGCGTGCCGATCCAAAGGCCGGTGAAGGTCGCAGCGATGAAAGTGCCTACGTCGCTCAGCCCGAACAGCCCCGCTGCACCAGGCTTGAATATGCCCTGTCGTTGCAGACCTGTGGCGAGAAACGGCGTGAGCACGGCGTCGTAGATCTCGCAGAACGACCCGATGGAGAGGACACAGACAATCCACCAAAGACTCGGCGCACTCGGCAGCCGGTCGAGACGGGAGGCGATGTCGATAATCGCCTGACCCCGATGCCCAGAGTGTTCCGGCACATCGCCAGGGCTGACTGCGTCCACGTTCGTTTCCCATCGATTTTCTGTGCTCGATTGGCCAGAGTGGGCGACGACTCAATCCCAGTTGTCAATCTGTACGGAGCGTGTCAACCATTGATCCGAGAATGGGTCGGAGGCGCGCGTCGGCAATGCTGGTTGAGAGCCCAACGGGCGTCCTGCGTGGATAGCGAGCTTTATCTCACCGCCAGGCAAGCGGCCGCATTGTTGGGCATCAGCGTGCAATCGCTCTATGCCTATGTCGGCCGCAAAAACATCCGGTCGCAGGGTGTGCCGGGTAAGCGATCACGTCTGTACTGGCGGGAAGACATAGAGCGCATCTCAGGCAAACTGGTTGAGGATCGAACCGTCAAGTTCGACTCGATCCTTGTTCCAGAGACGAAAATCACCCTGCTTACCGGAACAGGGCACTACTATCGCGGGCAGTCGGCCATAGCACTTTCGGAGTGGGCGACGCTCGAGGATGTGGCGGCCCTGCTGTGGGAGCAGCCAGCGGATGTGATCTTCCCGCCCACGCCACCGTCTCCGCCGCCGGGCTTCAGAAAGCTCCGGTCGGCGCTCTCCGGCCTTGCCGCCTCGGATAAAGCCGGCAGCTTATTCGCTGTGCTCGAGGCGGCTCATCCACGCAACTACGACCGGACGCCCCTGGGGTTCGCCTCGACTGGCGCGGAACTGATCCGCTGGTTCGTCTCGATGGTCGTTCAGGACGACAAGCCAAGCGCCGATCCGATCCATATTGTCCTGGGACGCGGCTACAAGGCGTCGGCTGCGTTCCAAGACCTTATCCGCCGGCTGCTGGTGCTCTTCGCGGACCATGAACTCACGTCGCCGACCTACGCAGTGCGCGCGCTGGCCAACACGGGAGCGACACCCTATCAGGCCGTCGCCGCTGGATTGATTGCTATCAAGGGCGCCAGGATCGGCGAAGGCCGTGCCCCGGCGATCCGGCGGCTGATTGCCGAGATCAGGTCGTCCCCGGATGCCGGGCGGCCCGTCATCGAACGCTACCGGTCCGGTGAGGTCATTCCGGGTTTTTCCCACAGCGTCTACAAGGGGGGCGATGCCCGCGCCCGCGCCCTGCTTCGAGTCCTAAAGGACCGCCATCGCGATGACGCCGATTTCAGGCGCTTGTTTGAAGCGATCCGGGTCGCTCATGACGGCCCCCGGATCGAACCGGATCTATCCCTGCTCGGTTATTACATCGAAAGCCGGCTCAGCCCGCCTGACAGCAGCGTCTCCATCCAGGTCATCGCTCGCCTCGTTGGCTGGATTGCGCACGCTCACGAGCAAATGCAGAGTGGACCTGTGCTACGACCGAGGACGGCCTACACGGGCATATTACCTGCGGATCACAGCTAATCTCAGCATGGATCCAGGATCATGCGGTGTTTCAACGCGGCTTGCGCACTGCCGGGAAAGCACCCGCACGGGCAAGAAGCACCGCGGGCGCCACGCGCCCTCGCGCTATCCCGCCCGCGGGAAGGAAGATGGTCTACGGCAGGACGATCTCTGAGGTGGGGGCCTCAGCATGAGCGCCGCGGCAACCCGCTGCATCACGCCGCCCCAATCGCCGCTGTTGGCCTGCCGGAATTGGCGCAGTGTGGGGTACCACGGACTGTCCTCCCGGTCCCGCAGCCAGCGCCAACACGGGTCGAACCGGTTGAGCAGCCAAGCCGGGCAGCCCAGCGCGCCAGCCAGGTGGATCACCGCGGTATCGACCGCAATCACCAGGTCCAGGCCTGCGACAAGGGCGGCGGTGTGAGAAAAATCGTTGAGTTCGGGCGTCCAATCGGTCATGGGCAGCAAGCTCTGCGCGGTGGCTTTCGCCTCGGCCGACAGATCCTTTTGCAGCGAGACGAAGGAAATGCCGGGCAGGCCGCGCAACATCGCCAGAAAGGCAGCGTCCATGTCCCGCTTGCGCTTAGCATCGGCGAAGGCTTGGTTGCCGCGCCAGGCTAGGCCCACGCGCAGGCCGGGCAATGCGGCGAGCCGGGTTTGCCAAGCGGCGGCCTCAGCCGGGACAGGGAACAAATACGGGATTTCGGCCGGGATGCTATCCAGCGTAGTGCCGAAGATGCGCGGCAGGCTGAGCAGCGGGCACTGACGGCTGAAGCGGGGCAGCGTCTCGCCACGACAAACAATCTGCTCCACCTCGGGCAGCGAGCGGGCCAGAAGGCGCCGCAATGGCGACTGCACCTCCAGCACCACTCGGGCGCGCGTCGCCGCCAAGCGGACATAGCGGCAGAATTGCAGCGTGTCCCCCATGCCTTGCTCGGCGTGAAGCAGCAGGACGCCGTCGCCCAGCGTCTCGCCCTGCCAAAGCGGCTCGGTGAACGGGCGGGGTGGTAGGCTGGGCGTCTCCCAGCGGGTCTCGTACAGCGCCCAGCCCTCGCGCAGCCGCCCGGTCTGCAGCAGGGTGGTGGCAAGATTGTTGCGGGCCGGCACCGTGTCCCCCGCCAGGTCCAGCGCGGTGACGAAGCAGGCTTCGGCCTCAACCACCTGGCCCATTTCGCGCAGCGCGGCGCCGAGATTGGAGCGCGGCACCGCTTGCCCGGGCTGGCGGTTGGCGGCCTGGCGCAAGCACTGCTCCGCCCCGGCATAATCGCCGAGCTCGATCAAGGCGCTGCCGAGATTGTTGGCCGCATCCGCATGGTCCGGACAGAGCACCAGCGCCGTGCGAAAGGCGGCGGCGGCATCGGCAAAGCGGCCGGTCTCAAACAGGAGGTTGCCGAGGTTATAGTGCGCCTCGACCATATCGGGATAGTGCTCGGCGAGAGCGCGATATTGCTGCTCGGCCTCCGCCGGGCGGCCGAGTTGGCGCAGGCAGGCGGCCAGGTTGTTCTGCGCGTGGCGGTGGCCTGGCTGTAAGACGAGGGCGGCCTGGTAGCAGGACAGCGCTTCGTCCGTGCGGCCGAGCCGGAGCAGCAGGTTGCCGAAGTTGTAGTGGCCGGCCGCGTTCGCCGGGTCATGCCGCAGGGCAGTGCGGTAGCAGAGCGCGGCTTCGTCGGGCAATGCCGCGTCTGCCAGCAGTTGCGCCAACTCGAAGCGGGCGGCGTTGTCGGCCGGGGCGAGGCGCAGGGCGGTGCGAAAGGCTGTGACCGCATCCGGGAGCAGCCCGCTCTCGCGCAGCACCCGTCCCAACAGCAGGTGAGCGGCCGGGAGTTTCGGGGCGAGGGTAGCCGCCTGCCGGGCGCGGCTGAGCGCGGCGGGATGGCGCCCCTGCTGCCAGGCGATGATGCCCAGCGCAAGCATGCCTTGCAGATGCCGCGGCTCGTGCTCCAGCACGCCGGAGAAATTGTGCTCGGCCTCCGCAAATCGCCCGGCCACCAGATGCGCCAAGCCCGCCTCGCACAGCGCCGCAACGGCCCCGCTTGGCACCATGCCCGATCCCCGTTCTACCCGCCGGCCGATAGGATGCCACCAAAGAATGAACCCGACATTAACCGCCCGGGTGGGATTGGGCAGCGCTTGCGTCCATTGGCCGGCGCCCCGATGCTGCGGGTGCGCAGTTTGGCACGGGAGCCCCGATACCGATGGCATTGCACGTCGCACTCACTCACCGGACCAGCTACCGTTACAACCGCCCGGTGCAGCTTGGGCCGCAGACCATCCGGCTGCGCCCGGCGCCGCATTGCCGCACGCCGATCCTGTCCTATGCGCTGAACATTCAGCCCGCTGGGCACTTCCTGAACTGGCAGCAGGACCCGCAGGGCAATTTCCTCGCCCGCGCGGTGTTCCCCGAGCAGGTGACGCAGTTCGAGGTCACGGTCGACCTGCTGGCCGATATGGCGACCATCAACCCGTTCGACTTCTTTCTCGAAACCGACGCCGAGACGGTGCCGTTCCGGTACGACCCGGTGTTGGAGACGGAATTGGCTGCGTTCCGCCGGGCCGAGCCGGCCGGGCCGCTGCTGGCCCGCTTGGTGGCGGAATTGCAGCCGGGCGGGGAGCGCACCATTGACTACCTGGTCCGGGTCAACCAGGCCGTGCGGGACCGGGTTGGCTATATCGTGCGGCTGGAAGCCGGCGTGTGGAGCCCGGAGCAGACCTTGGCCAATGCGCAAGGCTCTTGCCGGGACAGCGCCTGGGTGCTGGTGCAGGCGTTCCGCACGCTGGGGTTCGCCGCCCGGTTCGTCTCCGGCTACCTGATCCAGTTACGGCCGGACGTGACCGCGCTCGAAGGCCCCGCGGGCGCCAGCGAGGACTTCACTGACCTGCATGCCTGGGCCGAGGTCTATTTGCCCGGGGCCGGCTGGGTGGGGCTGGACGCCACCAGCGGGCTGCTCACCGGGGAGGGCCACATCCCGCTCGCGGCCACGCCGGAGCCGCTGTCTGCCGCGCCGATCTCCGGGCTGGTGGAGACGGCAGGGACCGAGTTCGGCTTCGAGATGAAGGTCACCCGGATGGTGGAGACGCCGCGGGTGACCAAGCCCTATCAGCCGGCGCAATGGCAAGCGATCGTGGCCGCCGGGCAGCGGGTCGATGACGCTTTGGCGGCGGCGGACGTGCGGTTGACGATGGGCGGCGAGCCCACTTTCGTCTCCGATCGGGATCCGGATGGGTCGGAATGGACCATTGACGCGCTGGGCCCAACCAAGCGGCGCGAGGCCGGCCGCTTGATCCGGCGGCTGATGACGTTGTGGTCGCCCGGAGCTTCGTTGCAATACGGCGCCGGCAAGCACTATCCGGGGGAGCAGACGCCGCGCTGGGCGCTGCACGCCACCTGGCGGCCGGATGGCGAGCCGGTATGGCGGGAACGCGCCTTGCTGGCCGATCCGGATGAGGGGGAGGGCAGCGCCAGCATTAAAACTGCCGCCCGCTTTGCCAGCGGCCTAGCCGAGGCATTGGGCGTGGCCGGTAGCGGGGTGATGCCGGCCTATGAGGATCAGCCCTATTTCCTGATGCGCGAGGGCCGGCTGCCGGCCAACGTGGTCGCGGAGGCAAGCCAAACGCGGGACCCGCAGGAACGCGAACGGTTGCGCCGGGTGTTCAGCCAAGGGCTCGACGCGGTGGTGGGCTATGTATTGCCGCTTGCCCGGCGTGGCGCGGCGAGGCGATGGCAAACCGAGGCCTGGCAGATGCGCGAGAGCAAGATCTTCCTCGTGCAGGGAGACAGCTCGATGGGCGTTCGGCTGCCACTGGCCGCCCTGCCGTATGTCGATCCCAAGGAGCTGGAGGAGGAGCCGGAGCCCGACCCGATGGCAGCCGCCGCCCGCTTGCCGCCGCATGAGGCGCTGCTTGGGCCGGGGTCGACCGAGCAAGGGCGGGGCATCCGCACGGCGCTTACTGTGCAGCCGCGGAATGGTCTGTTGTATGTCTACCTGCCGCCGCTGGACCGGGCGGAGGACTGGCTGTCCCTGGTAGCGGCGGTGGAGCATACCGCCGCTGCACTACGCCAACCTGTGGTGCTGGAGGGCTACAAGGCGCCATACGATCGGCGCCTGCTGAGCTTCTTGGTGACGCCCGATCCCGGCGTGATCGAGGTGAACGTGCATCCGGCGACAAGTTGGCAGCAGATGCTGCGCAACACCGGCCAGCTCTACGAAGCGGCGCGGCAATGCGGCTTGCGGGCCGAGAAGTTCATGCTAGATGGCCGCCATGTCGGCACCGGCGGCGGCAACCACGTGGTGATGGGCGCGGCGCTGCCGGAGGACAGCCCGTTCCTGCGCCGGCCCGACCTGCTGCGCTCGCTGCTCGGCTTCTGGCACAACCATCCCAGCCTCTCGTTCCTGTTCAGCGGCCTGTTCATCGGCCCGATGAGCCAGCATCCGCGCATTGATGAAGCCCGGCAGGACGCGGTGCGCGAATTGGAAATTGCCTTTGCCCAGGTGCGGCGGGAGGCGCCGGCGCCGGCGCCGTGGATGGTGGACCGGCTGTTCCGCAACATCCTGACCGACATGACCGGCAACACGCACCGGACCGAGTTCTGCATCGACAAGCTCTACTCGCCGGACAGCACCTCCGGCCGGCTCGGCCTGGTGGAGTTCCGTGCCTACGAAATGCCGCCGCACCCGGAAATGGCAGCGGCGCAGACGTTGCTGATGCGCACTGCGGTAGCGGCGTTCTGGCAGGTGCCGTACGAGCGGCGGCTGATCCGCTGGGGCACCCGGGTGCATGACGATTTCATGCTGCCGCATTTCGTCTGGCAGGACTTCCTGAACGCGCTGGAGGAGCTTGCGGCCTTTGGCGCCGGGTTCGGCGCCGCGCTCGACCCGGCCTGGTTCGCCCCCCATCTGGCGTTCCGCTTCCCGGTGATCGGCTCGGTGCCGGTGGGCGCCAGCCTGGTGGAACTCCGCCATGCGCTCGAGCCTTGGCACGCGCTGGGCGAGATGCCGGGGGGTGGCGGCACGGTGCGATACGTCGACAGCTCGGTGGAGCGGCTGCAGGCGCGGGTGACGGGGTGGGAGCCGGAGCGGCTCACCTTGGCGTGCAACGGCGTGGCGGTGCCGCTGATCCCGACCGGGACGGCTGGCGAATTCGTGGCGGGGGTGCGGTTCAAGGCGTGGCAGCCGTATAGCGCGCTACACCCCACCATCCCAGCGCAGACGCCCTTGGTGTTCGACGTCTACGACCGCTGGAACGAGCGCTCGTTGGGCGGGATGACCTACCACGTGGCTCATCCCGGCGGGCGCTCATACGACCGGTTCCCGGTGAACGCGAACGAGGCCGAATCTCGGCGGCGGGCGCGCTTCGTTCCGTATGGACACACTGCGGGACGCATGGAGCCGCCGGTGGGCGCGGCATCGGCGGAGTTGCCGCGGACGCTGGATTTGCGACGCTACGCTCCAAGCGCGTGAGGCGGATCGGGTCATGCGGGACCGCAAACGCCGAGCAGTCGTTTCTCCCGGCAGCGAGCCAGCAGAGGCTCCATGCCGCAAGCCTCGGCGAGCAGCGCGGCGGCCTGATATGCTTCCTGGCTGAGGGCGGTCGCGCCGGATGCGGCCAGGGCGGCGGCTTGGGCGAAGCAGGCCAGCGCCTCATTGCCGCGTTCTTCATGGACGCGGGCCAGCTCCACGGCCTCGGCGGCGGTGGCCAGCGCCCGGTCCAAATGGCCGGCGGCCAACTGGGCTTCGGCGAGCCAAGCCAATTCGTTGGAAAGGCCCACCAGCACGGCGCCATCCCGGCTGCGCCGCACGCACTCGGTCAGCAGCTCGACAGCCTGCTCTGCGCGGCCTAGGCCATGCAGCACGTAACCTAAAGTGCGGGCGATGTTGGTGAACCAGGAATAGAACTCCCAACGGCGGCACAGCGCCAGGGATTGCTGCAGCCGCGCCTCCGCCTCGCCGAGACGCCCGGCAAAGGCATGCACGACCCCCTCGCTCAGCACCGTCACCAAGTCGGCCAAAGGCTGGTTGTATTCGGCGGCGACCTCGCGCATGCCGGCGACCACGTGCTCCGCCTCTCCGGTCCGGCCCATGCGTGCCAGGCCCCAAGCCAGCCACGCGCGTAAATACAGCGTTGCTGGCGCCGGCAAGCCGTACCGGCGCAGGCGGTCGCCCGCTTCAACCCGGCGCACCGCCTCGCGCAGGGTCGCATTGGCAGCGGCGTATCCACCGCGGAAGTAGTCGGCGAGGCCGCGATAGAACCCGATCGTGACGCTCAACTCGTCATCATCCCCGGCGATGGCCTGGGCGCGCTCGGCGGTGGCGATGGCCTCACGCTGCCGCCCCTTTAGCGTCAAGTCGCGGGCGACAAAAGCGGTGGCCCAGGCCAGCCGGCGCCAATCGCCCAGTTGCTGCGCCAGCCGCTCGGCCTCCTGCGAGTGCATCAGGCCCTGGCCGATGGCAGAGGTCGGAAACAGCGCGTTGCGGAGGTCGAACCGCAGGTCGATCCGGGTTGCCAGCGTCTCGTCGGAGCCGGGGAGGCGCTCGCAGGCGGCAATGGCCTGCTCGAAGAACGCCACCGCGTCGGCATAGGCGGAGCGGCTGGCGGCGCGTTGCCCGGCGAGGCGGGCCTGCACCGCCACTTCGTCCCACATTTCGCCCAATTGGCCGTGGTAGGCCAGGCGCTCGGCTTGCTCCGGCAAGCGGCCGGCGAACACCTGCTGGATCGCGTGGACGATGTCGGCATGCAGGCTGCGGCGCCGGGCGGCGGGCAAGCCGGCATAGGCGACCTCCTGAATCAGCGCATGGACGAAACCGTATTCGCCGTCCCCCGCGCGGTCTTCCCGCAACAGGCCGGCCTCGGCCAACCGGTTCATCTGGCATTGAAAGCTGGCGCCGGGCTGATCGGCAAACAGCGCGCGCAGCGTGCCGGCGGAGAACCGGTTGCCTAAGGCCGAGGCGGCGGTGAGCAGGTGCTTGTCGGCGGCGGCCAGCCGGTCGATGCGCGCGGCGAGCACCGCCTGCACCGTCGCCGGCACGGCGGCACCCGGCCGGCCGATGCGGGCGGTGGCGCGCTGGGCGTCGGCGGCGGCGCGGGCCATCTCCTCCAGGAAGAACGGGTTGCCCGCGGCCCGCTGCAGCAGCTCCTGCCGCACGGTCGCGTCAATCGTGCTGGGGCAGGCGGCCTCGGCCAGTTGTTGCATGCTCTTGGCGGGCAGTGGCCCCACGGGGATAATGGCGGCATCCGCGACGGTCCAGCCCGGGTCGAAACCGGCCCGGTAGGTCGCAAGCAGCAGCAGCCGGGACGTGTTCGCTGCCGCCAGATCAAGCAGGCGGAGGCTTTGCTCGTCGGCCCAATGCAAATCCTCGAGCAACAGCAACAGCGGGCGCTCGCGTGTCAGCATTTGCAGGAGCTGGACCACGCTGTCGCGCAAGGCCGCCCGGCGCTGCGGCGGCTCCAGCGCGTCCCACTCGGCGGCGCCCGCGTCGGTGGGCAGCACCAATAGGGACAGTAGCGCGGTTTGCAGCCGCGGCGGCAAGCCGCCGAGTTGCTCGATCTGGGCCATCACCCGCGCCGCCGCTTCGGCGGGCGGCACTCGGTCGTCCACGTCCAGGCACGCGCGCAACAGGGCGGCAGCCAGCATATACGGGATGGTGCGGCCGTAGGAGACCGCCTCGGCACGATAGACCTGCCAAACCAGCAGGTTCAGCGAGCGGGCAAACTCCCAGACCAGGCGGGATTTGCCGATGCCGGCCTCCCCAACCACCGCCCGCAGCGCGGTTTGCCCGGCTTGTGCAAGGTCGGCAGCGCGCTGCAGCTCCGCCAGTTCGACGTCGCGGCCGACGTAGGGGCTCAGGCCCCGCGCCACCGCCCCATTGAAGCGCAGGCTGCTGCGGCTGACGCCCAGGAGCTCGAATACCTCCTCCCGCTCCGGCAGCCCGCGGATGGCGTGCTCGCCTAGCGCCGCGCTCACCACCGAGGACCCGGCAAGCCGGACCGCTTCGCCCGAACACAGCGTGGCGCCGGCCGCGGCGAGGTGCTGCAGGCGCGAGGCGAGGTGGATGGTGGCGCCAAAGGCGAGGAAAGCCCCCACCGCGCCCGTGCCGCCCCCCGCGCTCAGGATGGTGAGCCCCGAGGCGAGCCCGGCGCGCAACCGGGTCGGTGGCCGAAGCTGGGCGGCGAACTGGTGCATCTGCAGCGCGGCGCAGCAGGCGCGCAATGCGTGGTCCTCCATGCTTTGTGGCGCGCCGAACAGCGCCATGATGCCGTCGCCCTGGGTCTGGTTCAGCGTGCCGCCGAACGCCAGCACCGCTTCGCACATCGTGTCGATGGCCGGGGTAAGCCGCCGCCTTGCCTCCTCCGGCGACAGGCCGGCGATGATCTCGGTGGAGGCGACGACGTCGCCAAACAGCACCGTAACGTGTTTCAGCTCCTCGTCGGGCGGCTCAGGCGCCGCCAACGCGGTGACGGCCAGCAGGCGCGCGCCGCAGCCGTCGCAGAAGCGTGCGCCGTCGCGGCTGCTCAGCCCGCATTGACCGCAGAGGAAGCCCGCCATCGCCGCAAGCCGGGGGTTAAGGCGTTCGGCCGGGTGCGGCGTAGCCAGTGGCAGCTACCGCGGCGCGGGCGTGGGCCATGGAACCGATCGCCTCGGCCATCGGCATCATCGCGGTCAGCTCGACCGTCTTCAGCCCGGGCTCGGCCATCACCGCCATGTTGAAGGCCTGCGCCGTGGAGCGGTCCGGCACCGCCAGGATGGTCAGCAGGTCGTGCTCGCCAAACATCACGAACTTGTCTTCGACGTGCAATGCAGGGGCCGCCGGGGTGGCAAAATGGGGCGAGTCGAAAAACCGGTAGGAGGCGAGCGATCCGCCGAACCGGCGGATCAGCTTGCGGACCGGGTCCAGCCGCTGGTCGAGGCTGGTGGTTGAGGCGATAATGTCGGCCCAAGCGGCGGGCGTATAGGTCAGTCGAACGAGGTAGAATTCCATGCCATCCGCTCCGGCCATTTTGTCGGGTCGCAAGCGGTACAATTGCGTATTGCGCAGGTTGGGGCAATCCGGCCGTCATGCGCATGCATAGGGTCTGGACGGTGAAGCCCCGGCCGCTGCAGGGTGACGCCGTGATATCCTCCGAGACAATGCTGGCCGGCTGATGTGGCGCCACGCCGGCCAGCGGCTGCTGCTGGCGGTTCCCGTGCTGCTGGGCGTGCTGCTGCTGGGGTTCCTGCTGATGCAGGTGGTGCCCGCCGACCCGGCGGCGGTGCGCGCCGGCCCCATGGCGACGCCCGACGTGGTGGCCGCCATTCGCGCCGAGCTGGGGCTGGACCAGCCATTGCCGGTGCAGTTCGCCCGCTACCTGTGGCGGCTGCTGCATGGCGACCTCGGGGTCTCGACGATCAACAACGAGCCGGTGGCGCGCGAGCTTGGCGCCACCATCGGGCCGACGGTGGAGCTGATGCTGGCGAGCCTGTGCTGGGCGGTGCCGCTCGGCATCGGCATGGGCACGCTGGCGGCGGTGCGGCGCGGCCGCTGGATTGACCGCGCGGTGATGGCGCTGGGCGTGGCGGGCGTGTCGGTACCGGTGTTCTTCGTCGGCCTGGTGCTGATCTGGTTCGTGGGGTTCCGCTGGCAGTTGCTGCCTTTCACCGGCCGGGCCGGGCCGCTCTGGACGGCCGCCGGGCTGCAATCGGTGGCGCTGCCGGCGCTCACCTTGGGCGCCGTGTTCATCGGGCCGGTGGCGCGGATGACGCGGTCCTCCGTGCTGGAGACGCTGGGCGCCGACCACGTGCGCACCGCGCGGGCCAAGGGGTTGCGCGAGCCCGCGGTGGTGGTGCGGCATGCGCTGCGCAACGCGCTCATCCCCGTGGTGACGCTGATCGGGCTGCAGATTGGCTTTCTGCTGGGCGGCGCAGTGGTGACGGAGACGATCTTCTCCTGGCCCGGCATTGGGCGGCTGGCAGTGGGCGCCATCCTGTCATCGGACTTCCCGATGGCGCAGGGCACGATCCTGGTGCTGTCCGCCGGGTTTATCGCGGTGAACCTGGCGGTGGACCTGCTGAGCGCCTGGCTGGACCCTCGCGTGCGGCGATGAACATCACGGGCGAGACGACTTGCGCCGCCATGGCGGGACTTGATCCACGGCTGTCCGGGTCGTGAAACCAATACAATACAGCGCCTTATCGTCTTGCCCGGACTTGCTCCGGGCATCCACGGCGTCCCACCATCACCAGCTCAACCCGTTAAAAGCCAGTCCTCGCCAAGAACCGAACGCCGTCATCAGTCAAACCCCGTGGATCCCTCCGCAGCCATTCCACGGGCGTTGCCCGCGGAACCTTTGGCTGCTCCGCCCGTGTCAAGCACGGGCATGACGGTAGAGGTTACTTCTTTCCGAACACTAGCGGGAATCGGACAGCCGTGGACTTGATCCGGCCATCAAGGGCGTCCGAACGCCACCGGCCCACCTCGCAGAGGTCCGGACAGTATGAAAGTGCATCCGGTGTCATCAGCCGGACCGCGTGGGTGCCAGGATCAAGTCCGGGCATGACGAGATTGATGAGGCTTGAACCTAGATGAAGCGGCTATTGCTGGACCCCGTTGGTGCCCTTGCGCTGCTGGCGATGGTGGCGGCCGTGTTGCTGGCGTTGCTGGCTCCCATGCTCGCCCCCACCGACCCGGCGGACAACGACCTCTCGCTCGCCATGGCGCCGCCCGGCCCCGGGCTGTGGCTGGGCGCCGACGACCAAGGACGGGACATGGTGACCCGCGTGCTGTTCGGCTTGCGGCTGACCTTGTTGATCGGCGTGGCGGCGACCTTGCTGGGCGGGGTTCCGGGGGCCGGGCTGGGCCTGCTGGCCGCGTTCTATCCCCGGGCAGATGGCGCCATCATGCGCTGCATGGACGTGCTGCTGTCCTTTCCCGCCGTCCTGTTCGGGTTGGCGATCGCGGCCATCCTCGGCCCCGGCGTGCCGGCGATCGTGCTCGCCTTGTCGCTCGGCACGGTGCCGCTCACCGCCCGCATCGCGCGCGCGGCGGCCAGCGTGGAGATGGGACGGGACTATATCGAGGCGGCCCGCGCCACCGGGGTCAGCGACGGGCGGCTGATCCGGCGCCACCTGCTGCCTAACTGCGCCTCCGCCCTGCTGGTGTTCGCCACGCTGCGGTTCGGCCAGGTGATCCTGCTCGGGGCCGCTTTGTCCTTCCTGGGGCTGGGCGCGCAGCCACCGGCTGCAGAACTGGGCGCGATGGCGGCGGCCGGGCGCAACTTCCTGTTCTTCGCGCCACATATCGCAGTGGTGCCCTGCGCGGTGATCGTGGCGGTGGTGCTGGCATGCAACCTGCTAGGCGACGCCCTGCGGGACGCACTCGATCCGCGTAGCTTGAGGGGGCCGGTATGAAGCGCATCCTGCTGGCGTTGAGCGTGGCCATAGCCCCTCCCGCGATGGCGCAAACGGCGCCACCCGGCACGCTGGTGATCCTGCGCACCATCGATGCCGACAACTACGACCCCGCGCGCACCACCTCCCGCTCTGCCGGCGAGGGGCTGACCTTCATGGCCGACACGCTGACCTCGCTGGATTGGGACATGAAGACCGTCCGCCCCGGCCTGGCCACCAGTTGGACGGTGAGCCCGGACGGTATGCTCTACACCTTCAAGCTCCGCTCAGACGTGACCTTCTGCGACGGCCGCACGATGACGGCCGACGACGTGGTCTACACCATCAAACGCTTCATCGACCCGGCGACCCACAGCCCGGTCCGCTGGCGCGCCGGCCCGGTGAAGGACGTGCGGGCGGTAGACCCGACCACGGTGGAATACCAGCTCACCGCCCCGTTCAACGAGCTGCCGCTGCAGCTTAGCCTGTTCTTTCTCTCCATCGTCGACAAGAACTCGGTCGCGGCGCTCGGGGCCAACTTCGGCGTGCAGGGCTTCAACGGCACCGGTCCGTTCTGCTGGCAGTCCTGGACCCCGCGGCAGGATCTCGTGCTGACCAAGCACGCCGGCTACCACTGGGGGCCGCCCATCTTCAAGAACCCGGCGCCGCAGGTGGACCGGGTGATCTGGCGGGTGATCCCCGATTCCAACACCATCCTGGCAGCGATCCAGTCCGGCCAAGGCGACGCCACCCAATACGTGCCGCCGATCGCGCTGCCCAGCTTGCGCAACACGCCGGGTATCACGCTGTCGAACCAGCCCAACTACTTTTGGGACTATTTCGTCGGCTTCAAGATCGACAAGCCTGCGGTGGACGACCCGGTGTTGCGCCGGGCGATGGTGATGGCGGTGAACCGCGATGCGATCGCCCGTGCGGTGTGGTTCGGTGCGGCCACGCCCGCCGACGGCCTGCTGAACCCGGCGGTGTTGGACTACGATCCAAAAGCCGCAGCGGAGTTCCCCAAGTTCGACCCAGTCGCCGCGCGCCGCCTGCTTGACGAGAATGGCTGGATGGCCGGCGAAGACGGCGTTCGGGCCAAGGCCGGCGTGCGCGCCTCGTTCATCCTTTACGGCATCAACGACACGCTGAACGACCGCGCCGCGGAGGCGATGCAGGCCGATCTCAAGCGCATCGGCGTCGAAATGAAAGTCCAGATGTGGGACGCGACGGTGGCCTGGAGCAAGCTGGCCACGCAGGAGTTCGGCGCCTTTCTGATGTCCTACCCCTATGTGTCGGCGAGCGAGGCGTTGAGCCTGTACTTCAACTCTGCCAGCACGCCGACGCCGAACCGGATGAACTGGAAGGACCCGCAGACCGACGCCTGGCTGCAGCAGGCCCGCACCGCCACCGACGCCGCCGCCAAGCGCGACGCGCTGGACCACGTTCAGGAGCAATTGACGGCAGCGAGCGTTTGGATCCCACTGGTGCACGAGCAGCTCTGGGTGGTGGGTGGCCGCCGGGTGCGCGGGGTACGGGCGCACGGCATTTACGGTATCGGGATTTACAAGGGTCTGGATATTTCCTTGGCGCCATAGCGGAACTTGATTGGCGTGGAGACCATTGAAGCCCATCCGCGCAATCTCGCGCGGCCCACACAAGGGAAGCGCCCCATGCCGCAATTCGACGCCACCATCAAGCACCTCAAGGAGGGTGTGAAAGCCTTCACCGTCTCTGCCGCCGTAAAGAACATCGAGGGCTGGGAAGCCACGCTGGAAAAGGTTGAGGCGCCCGGCACCAAGACCATCCTGCATGATCTCGAAAGCCTGAAGAAGCACCTGCACGCCAAGGAGATCGACGGCGAGGCGGTCAAGAAGCTGGTGCTCAAGCTCGGAAAGGAGACCGTCACCATCGCCGGCAAGTCCGACAGCAAGAACGCTGAGAAAATCAAGCATCTCGGCGAGGCGCTGACCGAGGCGGGCGATTCGGCCTGAAGCAATGGCGGGCCCGGCCTTGAGCCGGGCCCGCCCGATTGTTGCAGGAGTCCGGCACGAGCTTTGCAGGGTCGCTCCGTAATAGGAGTGTTCCATGGCCAAGCTCGGCGTGTTCATCCCCATCGGCAGCCGTGGCTGGCTCATCTCCACCACGTCCCCCAAGACGGTCCCGAGCTTCGACCTCAACCGGACCGTGGTGCAGCAAGCCGAACATTACGGGCTCGATTTCGCGCTTTCGATGATCAAGATGCGCGGCTTCGGCGGCCCGAGCGGCTATTGGGACGAGAACCTCGAATCCTTCACCCTGATGGCCGGCATTGCCGCCGTCACGCGCCGCATCCAGCTCTTCGCTTCGGTCGCCGTGCTGACCGTGCCGCCGCCGTTTGCGGCCCGCATGGCAGTCACCATCGACAGCATCGCGCCGGGCCGCTTCGGCATGAACATCGTTTCCGGCTGGCAACCGACCGAGTATAAGCAGATGGGCATCTGGCCCGGTGAGGCGCATTTCGCTAAGCGCTACGAGTATTGCTCGGAATACGTCACCGTGATGCGCGAACTATGGGAAACCGGGCGATCTGATTTCCAGGGCGAGTTCTTCCACATGGACGATTGCCGCCTGGCGCCGCAACCCTCCCGCCGGGTCGAAGTGGTCGGCGCCGGCCAGAGCGACCGTGGCATGCGGTTCGTGGCCGAGCATGGTGATTACTGCTTCTGCGGCGCGGGCGGGCTAAATCAGCCGGAGAACGTGGCGCCGGTCGCCGCGCGGCTGGTGCGCGCGGCGGCGGCGAGCGGGCGCGACGTCGGGGCGTTCATCTTGCTGATGGTGATCGCCGACCGCACGGACGAACTCGCGATGGCGAAATGGCAGCTCTACACCGACGGGGTGGACCTTGAAGCGCTGGAATGGCAGCGCACCCAGGCTTCGGCGGATACCCGCGCCTCAAAGGACTCGACGGTGGGACAGATGATCGAGCGGCAGAAGGCGGCGCCGACCCCTACGGGAATGCTGAAGCTGGTTGGCTCCTATGCCACGGTGGCGCGGCTGCTGGACGACGTGGCGGCAACGCCGGGTGTGGCGGGCATCCTGATGACGTTCGACGATTTCGTGATCGGCATGGAGCAGTTTGGTCAATTCATCCAGCCGTTGATGCGAACTCGGGAGTAGCCCTCGCCGCCCGGCCTGTTCGCCGCCGGCGGCCCGTGCTACCGCGCCGCCGATGAGCCGCCGCCATTGAAACGACTTGCCCGCAGCGCCGCGATCCAGTCGCTTGCCGCCCACCTCGCCGGGCTCTACCTCGCGCTGGCCCTGCGCACGACGCGGTGGCGCGTGGTAGGAGGGGAGCACCTGGCAGACGCCATCGCTGGCCGCCCCGTGATCACGGCGTTCTGGCATGAGCGGCTGCCGCTGATCCCGCCGCTGTGGTCTCATATGCGGCGGCAAGGTGCGCGGGGTACGCCGCGGGTGCTGATCAGCCGGCATCGCGACGGGCGGTTTATCGCGGCGGCGATGCGGCGGTTCGGTGTACAGGAGGTGCATGGTTCGTCTGCTAAAATCGGCTCGTCCCACGACCTGGCGCGCAAAGGCGGCGCCGCCGGCGTGCGGGCGCTGCTCGCCGAGCTGCAGGCAGGCGAGCATGTGCTGATCACGCCGGACGGCCCGCGCGGGCCGCGGCGCCATGCGGCCCCCGGGGTGGCGCAGATCGCCGGTTTGTCGGGGGCGCCGATCCTGCCGGTGGGCGCACAAACCACCCGCCGCCGGGTGCTGCCGAGTTGGGACCGGATGTGCTTGCCGTTGCCGTTCGGCCGCGGCGTGATCGTATGTGGGCCACCCTTGGCGGTGCCGCGAGAGGACTGGGATGCGTTGCTGCCGGCCATCGAGGCTGCGCTCACCGCGGCCGTGAACCGCGCCGATGCGCTTTGCGGCGAGCCATGAGCGGCAGCGCCCTGGTGTTGGCGTGGCGCGCGGTGGCCAGCCTGGCGGCGCCCGGGCTTGGCGTGTTGCTGCATCGCCGGGTCGGGCGTGGCAAAGAGATCGCCGAGCGGCTCGCGGAGCGCCGCGGCTTCGGGGCGGCGCGGCCGCCGGGCCGGCTAGTCTGGCTGCATGCCGCCAGCGTCGGGGAGACCGTCTCCGCGCTTCCCGTGCTGGAGGCGTTGCGCGCGCGCGGCGCCTCCGTGCTGGTGACCACGGGCACCGTCACCTCTGCGCGTCTGCTGCAACAGCGCTGTCCTGGCGCCTTGCACCGGTTCGTGCCGCTGGACGTGCCGCGCTGGGTAAGTCGGTTTCTCGATTCCTGGCGGCCCGATGCGGCGGCGTTTGTGGAGAGCGAGCTGTGGCCCAACCTGCTGCTCGCCTGCCAGCGCCGCGGCGTCCGCATGATGCTGCTGAACGGGCGGCTGTCCGAACGCAGCCGACGGCGATGGGCGCGCTTTCCCGGGTTCGCTCACCGTGTGCTGGGCGTGTTCGAGCACGTCTGGGCGCAATCCGAAGCCGACGCTGCCCGCTATCGCAGCTTGACCGCGCGCGCCGTGTCGGCGCCAGGCAACCTGAAGTTCGCCGCCGACACCTTGCCCGCGGACCCAGTAGAGTTGGCGCGTTTGGCCGCCGTGTTGGGTGATGCGCCGCGTTGGCTGGCCGCCAGCACGCACCCAGGCGAGGAGCGGGCCGCCGCGTCGGTGCACCGGCGCCTGGTGGAGCGCTATCCGCGCTTGGTTACGGCCATCGCCCCCCGCCATCCCGAGCGAGGCGTCGCCATCGCCACGGAGTTGTCCGCCCGCCGGCGCAGCGCGGGGCAGGACCCGGCGGCGGGCGAACTCTGGGTCGCGGACCGGCTGGGCGAGCTGGGACTGTTGTACCGGTTGTTTCCGGCGGTGTTCGTCGGCAAGAGCCTGGTGATGCCCGGCGGCGGGCAGAACCCATTGGAGCCGGCGCGGCTCGGCTGCGCCCTGGCAGCGGGGCCGAACATGGCCAACCAGGCGGATGCGGCCGCCGCGCTCCAGGGCGTTGGCGCGCTGGCCACCGTGTCCGGCGCGGCGGCGCTGGCCGAGTGGGTAGAGGCCGCCTTGCGCGAGCCGTCGGCGGCCCGCGCGCTTGGCTTGGCAGGGCAGGCGGCCGCCACCACGGACGCCGCCTTGCCGCAGCGTGCCGCCGAGGCGCTGTTGGCAATGGCTGGCTGATGCGGCCGCCCGGCTTCTGGGAGGAGAATGGCCTGGTTGCCCGGGTACTCGCTCCACTGGGTGCGGTGGTGGCCCGATCCACTGCCCGGCGCGTGGCGCGGCCTGGCTGGCGCGCGCCGATACCGGTGCTGTGCTGCGGCAATGTGGGCGTGGGAGGGGCGGGCAAAACCACGTTGGCGCTGGATCTCGGGCGGCGATTGCTGGCGGGTGGCGCTCGGGTGGCCTTTCTCACCCGCGGCTATGGCGGGCGGACGCGCTCGGTGAAGCGGGTGGAGCCGGGCGACTCGGCCATCGAGGTCGGCGACGAAGCCTTGCTGCTCGCGGCGGTGGCGCCGGCCTATGTCGGGGCGGACCGCGCCGCAGCCGCGCGGGCAGCGGTCGCCGCGGGCGCTACCGTGCTGGTAATGGATGACGGGTTGCAGAACCCCAGCTTGGTGAAGGACTTGTCGCTGCTGGTGGTGGATGGCGGCGCCGGTTTCGGCAACGGCCAGGTGCTGCCGGCCGGCCCCTTGCGCGAGACCGTGGCGGCCGCGGCTGCCCGCTGCCGCGCCGCAGTGCTGATCGGCCCGGACGAGCATGGCGCGCAGGACGCCTTGCCTCCTGGACTGGCCCTGTTGTGCGCGCGGCTGAAACCGTGCTCAGCCGGCCTGCAAGGTAGGCGCGCGGTGGCCTTCGCGGGCATCGGGCGCCCGGGCAAGTTTTTTGCCACGCTGGCGCAAGCGGGCGCCGCCGTGGTGGAAACGCACGCCTTCCCCAATCACCACCGATATCGCTCCGCCGAATTCGAACGCCTGCAACGACGCGCCGCGGCCAGTGGGGCAGCTCTGGTAACCACCGCGAAGGATGCGGCGCGCCTGCCATCCGCCTGGCGGGAGGCCGTGACCGTGCTCGACGTGGCGCTGCAATGGCAGGACGAAGCCGTGTTGGCGGCGTTGTTGGGCGAGCTCGCATGAAGGCGTGGCTCGTCCGGCTGGAGGCCGCTGCGGTGCGTCTGGTCCTGGCACTGGTGCGCGCGCTCGGGCCGGTGCGGGCGTCCAATCTCGGCGGCTGGCTGGCGGGCGCGCTTGGCCCGATGCTCCCGGTGTCCCGGGTCGCCGAGATCAACCTGCGCGTGGCCTTCCCGGACCTTGGCGCGTCGGCGCGGCGGCTCGTAGTGCGGGGCGCTTGGGACAATCTCGGCCGCACGGTAGCGGAGTTCCCACACTTGGGCGCGCTGCGGCGGGATGCGCCAGCCGGGCCAGCCTGGGAGGTGGTGGGTACCGAACATTTGGCGGCGCTGGCGGCCAGCGGCGGGCCGGGCATTTTCTTTTCCGGCCATATCGGCAATTGGGAGGTGCTAACGATCGCCTGCGCCGCCAGCGGCGTGCCGTTCGCCTCCATCTTCCGCGCCGCCGCCAACCCGGAGGTGAACACGCTCATCCGCTCGCTGCGGCGGCAGGCGATCGGCATCGACATGCCGATGTTTGCCAAGGGTGCGGTGGGCGCACGGCAGGCAGTGGCGCATCTGCGTTCTGGCGGGTTCCTGGGCCTGTTGATGGACCAGAAGATGAACGACGGGATCGAGGCCCGCCTGTTCGGCCGCCCCGCGATGACGGCGCCGGCCCTTGCCCTGCTGGCGCTGCGGTTCCGCTGCCCGGTGATCCCCGGCTATGTGCAGCGCACCGGACCGGCGCGGTTCCGGCTCATCTGCGAGCCGCCGCTGGCGTTGCCGGCCACGGGGCACAGCCGGACGGATATCGAAGCCTTGACCCAGGCCGTGAACGACTGCCTGGAGCGCTGGATCCGTCAGCGGCCGGAGAGTTGGCTGTGGATGCATCGGCGCTGGCCCAAAGACTTGTATCGCCGCGGTGTGCCATGACGGCTGCGACCTGGGCCATCGCGACCCCCGCCAGGGCTCGAGTGATCCCACAGCTTTTCGGTCTCTGAGGTGAATGGGCCATGAAGCCAGTCATTCCGGCAAGCTCAACCCTGTCATCACACGCTGAACGCGGTCCGCCCCTCGGCCTGTCCGTAGGCGACGTAATGCAGCAGCGGGTCGATGCCGGCGGCTTTCACGTCGGGGTAAGCGGCGAGGTATTTGTTGGTGTCGAACTGGGCTGAGGGGTTGCGGCCTTCATGCCAGCCGAATTGCTCGTACTGCAGCAACGGGTTCACCTTGGCGGCGGCCACGTCCGGGTTGTGGGCCAGGTAGTAGGCGGTATTGAAGAACGCGTCCGGGTTCAGGCCCTTCTGCCAACCGATGCCGTTGTAGCTGCCCGCTGCCTGCTGCGCCCCGGCCATGCCCGCCGGGATCAGCGTGGCGCCGAGCTGCTGGTCGTAAAAGCTCGCGTTCACCAGCGGGTCAGCCGCTGCTGTGGCGCCGGGCAGGAACGCCATGCGGCCTTCCGCCTGGCCGTAGTCAAGGTAGTGCAGCAGCGGATCGACCCCGGCCGCGGCCACGTCGGGATTAGCGGCAAGGTACTGGCTGGTCGAGAACAGCAGGCTTGGGTCGCGGCCCTCCTTCCAGCCGTATTGCTCGTACTGGGTCAGCGGATCGACCCCGGCGGCTTTCACGTCCGGATTCTGCGCCAGGTAGTAGCTGGTGTCGAACAACGGGTCGGGGTTGCGGCCCTCGGTCCAGCCGACGCTGTCGTAATGGACCGAGGCGTCGATGCCGGCTTTGGCCACGTCGGGGTTGGCGGCATAGTAGGTGGCGGCGTCCACCAGCGGGTCTGGCGGGGTCGCGGGGACGGCGAAGGCGGCGCGGCCCTCGGCCTGTCCGTTATCTTCGTAGTGCAGCAGCGGATCGATATGAGCGGCGGCAACATCGGGGTTGGCGGCAAGGTAGTCGGCCACGTCAAAACTGGCGGATGGGTTGCGGCCTTCCGGCCAGCCATAGGTGAGGAAGTGGGTGTAGGGGTCCGCCCCGGCGGCGAGCACGTCCGGGTTGGCCGCCAGGTAATAGGCCGCGTCGAACAGCGGGTCGGCGTCGCCGGTGAGCGAGGCGACAGCGGGCGGGATGGGCGTGGTGGCCGTGTTTGCGGTGGAGGTCGTGGTGATGGCGCAGGTGCCGACGCCGAACTGGGGCAGGGTGACCTGGAAGTCCCCCTGAGTGTAGTTGCCGGCGAAGACAAACTGCAGCTGTGGTGTGCCGTTGCTCGCGTTAATGCTCAGCGTGTGCGTCGCCGTGTTATAGGTGTAGCCGCTGAGAGCCAGGGTCTCATTGACCTGGATGATATCGCCCTGGCGGAACCCGGCGATTGTGGCGCCGAACGGGACATAGGAGGAGTTGGCCAAGCCCGGGCCGCCGTTTAACACCAGCGCTGCGTCGCCATTCAAGAAGTTGACGGAGCCGCCGGTCGGGTTGCCAATCAGGTTAAGGTTGCCGTTGGCCAGATCGACCGTGCTATTCAAGGCGCCATTGATCGTGGCGCTTGTCTCATTGGACGCAGTGCCGGCCGCACCTTGGATGGAGAGCACGCCTGACCCGGTCAGGTTGTCTCCGACGATGAAGCTTGTGGCGTTGCCAACCCCGCCCTGGACCACGATGGAGCCGTTGTTGATGACCGAGCCGTTGCTGGCGCCATAGAACGGCTCCCAATCCAGGGTCGAGCCATTGCTGACGCTGATCAGGCCGCCGGCGTTGTTCAGCAGCGTGCTGCCGCTGATGGCTCCGCTGGCCTGGAAGCGGCTTGCGTTCTGGACCTTGAACGTGCCGTTGTTGGTCCATTGGGATTGCTTGGTCGTGCTGTTCGTCACTTCGTCATAGTAAACGCTGCCAGGCGCTGCGCCGGACCCGACGCGCACGAGGCCGTTGTTTACGAACTGGTTGAACGAATACCAATAAAGCTGTTGCGGGCCGGTGAATTCCAGGGAGGAGGTGCTGCCGAGATTGATGCTGTCGAACGTGACGTTCTCGTTCGTCCCACCGGTGTCGTTGAACAGGAACGTGCCAGGCATGAGAGTGTAGGAGCTGGTGCCAGCCAGCGCTATGATGCCGGGGTCGCCCGCATTGACGACCAAGGTGTCGCCGGGTGAGAAGCTAGTGTCGTCCAGGTAATTGGACGGGTTGAAGATGAAATTGTCGCTGGTCGAACTGAGGTTCCAAGTGTGGGTTCTAGGCATCTCAATCCTCTACCAATGTTATGTCCTAGTCGAGTGATGCATTGCATACACGCGTCGTGTCCACAAGGGTTCGGCGCGCCTATAATAGCCATAGACAAGCATCGTGAGCTGGTTTCATCCCGCGTCAACATCATCGCATTCACTCAATTGGATGACAGCGGATGTAGACGCTTATATGTGGCCAGTTTCGAGCTTTGTAGAGACATGAAATGGCCTGCGCCGTGGCGCTCTGTGCTATATTTATTCCGCCGCGACCTGGCTGGCAGCGCTGCCCAACCCGGATAGGCCCATGCCGGCGGCCGAGCCCAGGCTCAGCACGCCGCCCAGGATGTTGCCGTTGGCGAAGTTCTCGCCCGCTTGCGCCGCGTCGTAGGCGACCGCCAGCGGGGCAGCCACGATGTTCACGCCGGGCACAAAAGCCAGCACGTTCACCACCACGCCCACCACCTGCTGGATGATGGCGCCCAGGCCGCCGGTGCTCTGGCTGTGGTCGGAGAAGCTCGCGAACGGGTTGGCCGCGTTCGGGTTCACCGTGATGTAGTGCTTGACGTCCTTGTGCTGGAACGTCTCGGTCAGGGTCTGCCGCTGGCCGGCGGGCTTGGCCGCCTCCTGCAGGCTGACATCGGCCGCCGTCTCCAGCGTCTGCACCAGGTTCCAGTTGTTCTGCGCTACCGCCTGGCGGGCGGCGTCGACGAACTGCTGCGCCACGCCGAGCATCTTGTCGTTGCGCTGGTCCGGCGGCAGTTGCGCCAAAGCCAGGTCCACCCGCTCCTGGGCATGGTCGAGATAGGCCAGCAGCGCGTTGCCGGCGTCGGTTTGGGCGGCTGCGGCCTGGGCTTGCGCCTGCTGCAACAGGCCGGTGCGTTGCGGGTCGAGGTCGATCAGGTGGTAGCTGAAGCCGGCCAAGCCGCTCGCGTCGCCTTCCACGTCGCCGTTCACCGTCACGTCGGCCGCCCATTGCGCGTTGAGCTGCACGCGCTGGGTCAGGTTGCATGCGCGTCCCTCCTGTTGGAGGACGCGGTTCTTAAGGCTTGTCGGGGTTAAGCAGGGCGAGCTTTGGATGAGTGGCTATGAGTTCAGGCTGGTTACGAGAGGAAGTCCGGCTTGGACACATCCGGCATCAGGTCATAGGCTTTCAGCAGGGTTTGCAGCGGGTCGCTGATTTGGCCGGTTTGCCAATACAGTGTTTTGAGCCAGATCGCGGCGGTCCGATACTGCCCGTGGCCGAGCCAATTGCCTTGCAACTCGCGCCGCAGGATACGCTCGCCAGCCGCAAGCGTGTCCCCCGATCCGAACGACCCTGTGGCTGCGACCTCGCGGCAGGCCCAGTAACCGAACTCGCCGATGGTGCGAAGCTGGCTTGGCGCGTCCTTGGGCGCACCGCCGACCCGCTGGTACAGCTCAATGCCCCGCTCGGCCTGCCCGGCGGCGATGCAAATCGCCAGATACTCGGGAAGATAGCCGTTCAAGACTTCTTCGGCTTCGATGGGCAAACCCGATTCAATGATCGGCTCAAACGCGCCCTTTTCCTTATTGAAATAGTTCGGGTCAATGTCTCGCGTGCTGCCATGGGCGAAATAGTCGTCGAATTCATCAAGCGCCCGCTGATGGGTCGAAGCGTCCACTCGGCCGCGCAGCATCCATTGCGTGAGCCCGCAAGCCTCGGTCCTCAAAGCGCGGTCAGCGGCACCGCTCAAGGGTTCGTTCAGATCCAGCGAACGATGTAGTTGCTCGTCGCAGTGCCGAAGTGCTGGCGCAATTTCAGCCTGCAACCCGAGGAGCCAAGCCTCAACTACAAAACCAACTGTGAACACGGCTGGGCCGCCAAGCGGCCTACGCTCTTTCGAAATGCCGTCAAGTACAAACTTGAGAAACCATTCATCACTGTTTTTACGTGACAGCAGAGGTTGGAACAGTTTAGCCATCCGCCGGATCCCTTCTCAAGGAACTAAAGCATTATTTTTGAAAGTCTGTATGATGGACTGCGTGGTTTGACCTTGACCCGCTGTAATTGCCCTGTAATTGCCGCCGATAAGATTTTCGATAGCCGTAGCCTTGACTTCCGGAGTAAGGTTCGGCGCCTTTTGAATTGCAACTATTGCGTCATTAACTGCGTCTCGCGACGCCGCGCTCCCCTGGGCAAAAGTCGGAGACGGCCCCGTATTAACGGGAGAGCTACGATACTTCGCATCCCACAAAGTCACATCCCCCTCCGTGTCAACCGACACAATGTCAGCACCATGTGAACCAATCACGTCGCCGTACTCGACCACGCTCACCCCAGGCAAATCGGCGACGCTGTTGGCCAGGTTCAGCTCGCTGACATAGCCGTTCAACTGCGAATTGGCCACATTCGGGTTGGGCGAGTTCAGGATCGTGGGCTGATAGCCCAGCCCCGCCGCCGGGTCTGGCAGCTTCGCATTGAGGGCCACCCCGTTGGACACACGTGACGGCACGCTGGGTGGCGCACTCGGATCAGGGCTCCCGGCCGGTGATGCAGGCTCTGCCGGTTTTGCGTCCGCCATAGCGTTGGCCACGACACGGACCGCCGCGACCCCTTCCGCCAGCGTCTCCGCCGCCGCACCGGCTTCAGGCCCGATCGCCGGGATCGAATTGAGGATCGAGACGGTGGTGCCGACAGGATCGCTCCCGAAGTCGGACAAGAATGAGTTCACGCCGTCGACCGCCGCGCCATAGGCCGACGTGATGAAGCGGCCGACCCGGTCCAGCAGGCTCGCAGACGGCGCAGGCGCCGTCACCGTGACGGTGCCGAGATCGGTCGCTCCCGTAGCGGGGGCGGCGGTCTGCGTGTTTCCCGCTGGGTTCGTCGCCGGCTGCGGCTCTGGGGACGGCGTCTGAGCGCCGGTGGCAGGCGGGCCGTCTGGTGCCGGAGCGGTGATGGTAATGGTGCTGGTGAGCGTGCCGGCCGGGCTTGCGTCTGGGTCCACTCCCGACGCAGCCGTCGGGACGGGCGTGGCGCTGGTGAGCCCATCGAGCGGGCCAAGGTTGCCGCCCAAATTGACATTGGCGTTGGCAAGGCTGTTGCCGCCCGTAGTTGGGTCCGTGGCTGGGCTGGGCTCAGCGGGGCCCGACGGTGCGTCGGTCGCGGTGCTCGGCGGGATGTTGGCGGCCAGTTGCACGCCCGTGACGGGGGTCTGCCCGGCTTGCTGCATGCCGGCGGTGATCGCGTCGGCGTCCGCCTGCGCCGCCGGGTCGGGCGGGATGGTGGTGGGCGGAACGGGAGGCACGGGGAGCGGTTGGCTGGCGGCGGTTCCAGCCGGCACACCGGCGGGCAGCGGCAGCGGCTGCTGGCTGACCGGCTCGACCGGGGCGGTCTGCGTCGGTGCGTCCGGCGGCGCGGGTTGGGAAGGCGGCGGCAGCGGCTGCTGGCTGACGGGCACGACCGGGGCGGTCTGTGGCGCCGGGGCGTTCACCTCGCGGTTCACCTCGGCGGTGAGCGAAGCCAGGCTGGCGAGCAGGCCGCCGGCCAGATCGCCATGGGCGAAGTCGTCGGCTGCGTTGGCGCCCGCCGACGCCAGCCCGGCGCCCACCGCCACCTGGCCGGCCACCGTCGCCGCGGACCCGGTCAACTCCTGCGTGGTCACCAGGCCGCCAGCCACTGCGGCGCCCAGTTCCAGCGCGCCGGCCAGCACGCCGAGCGGGTCGCCGCTGGCCGCCCCCTGGGCGATGCCGGCGGCGCCGCCCACCAAAGCGGTGCCCTCCAGCACCCCGGCGCCGATAGTGCTGAGCTCTGTTGCGGAGCTGGCTCCCACCACGCTGGCCACATTGCCCGCCAGGCTGGCCTCTGCGCCGGCCAGGCCGCCGGCCGCCCCGCCCGAACTGGCCGCTGCGGTGGCCGCGCTGCCCAACCCGGATAGGCCCACGCCGGCGGCCGAGCCCAGGCTCAGCACGCCACCCAGGATGTTGCCGTTGGCGAAGTTCTCGCCCGCTTGCGCCGCGTCGTAGGCCACCGCGAGCGGGGCAGCCACGATGTTCACGCCGGGCACAAAAGCCAGCACGTTCACCACCACGCCCACCACCTGCTGGATGATGGCGCCCAGGCCGCCGGTGCTCTGGCTGTGGTCGGAGAAGCTCGCGAACGGGTTGGCCGCGTTCGGGTTCACCGTGATGTAGTGCTTGACGTCCTTGTGCTGGAACGTCTCGGTCAGGGTCTGCCGCTGGCCGGCGGGCTTGGCCGCCTCCTGCAGGCTGACATCGGCCGCCGTCTCCAGCGTCTGCACCAGGTTCCAGTTGTTCTGCGCCACGGCCTGGCGGGCGGCGTCGACGAACTGCTGCGCCACGCCGAGCATCTTGTCGTTGCGCTGCTCCGGCGGCAGTTGCGCCAAAGCCAGGTCCACCCGCTCCTGGGCATGGTCGAGATAGGCCAGCAGCGCGTTGCCGGCGTCGGTTTTGGCGGCTGCGGCCTGGGCTTGCGCCTGCTGCAACAGGCCGGTGCGTTGCGGGTCGAGGTCGATCAGGTGGTAGCTGAAGCCGGCCAAGCCGCTCGCGTCGCCTTCCACGTCGCCGTTCACCGTCACGTCGGCCGCCCATTGCGCGTTGAGCTGCACGCGCTGGGTCACGCTATGGCGCTGGTCGGCGGGCATCGCCTGGATTTGCATCGCAAGCTGGGCGCCGACGTATTCGGCGACGGCCGGGGCGTTGTTGCCGGCCTGCGCATCGGTGCGGGCGCGGGCCTGCAGGTTGGCCGCCGCCTGGATGTAGCCTTGGCCCACTTGGTCGAGCCATTGGGTGGTGAGATTATAGGTCTGGCACAGCATGGCAGTGGCTTGGCCGGAGAGTGCCGCCTGCGCCAGCGCGAAGGCAGCGAGCTGCTTGCCGTCCTTTACGTCCACTTGCTGGCCGGTGCTGGCGGTGAGCGTCGGGGTCTGGCCGCCAGACAGGGTGACGTAGGTGGCCAGTTCGGTCACCAGGGTTTTGGCGTCCACGCCGCTGGCCAAGCTGGCCCCGCTTGCGGTCTGCACGCTGAAGGTGGCGGCTGGCGGCAGCGCCAGCGCCTTGGACGCCTCGGAGCCGGTCACCTCGTCGGGGCTGGCCGGCCGGTTGACCAAGGCGCTGTATTGCGCCTGCACCTGGGCCGCGGCTTCGGCGCTGTGGGCCAAGCCGTTGCGAAGGTCGCCAAGCGACGCACCGTTGCCGAGCGCATTTTCGTTGCTGGCGAGGCCGGACGGGTCGGCGTGGCGGCCGAGGACTTGCTGGTAGAGGCTGTCGATATCCGCGGCGGCCTCGGCCGAATGTGCCATGCTGTCGCGCAACTGCCCCAGCGACGCGCCGCCGACCAGCGCGGCGATGTTGGCGGCGAGGCCGCCCGGGTCGGCGGCGCGGCCTAGAACCTGCTGATAGAGCGCGCCCACGGCCGGCCCGGCTTGGTCTTGCTTGGCTTCGGGGCTGCTGGCGATCGCATTCCTTACGTCCGAGAGCGACATTCCATTGGCTATATCGTTCTGGTAGCTCGCCAAGCCGCCCGGGTCCGCGTCACGGCCGAGCACCTGCTGATAGATTCCGTTGACGTCGTTGGCGGCCTCAGCCGAATGCGCCAGAACCGTGCGCATCTGCCCGGCGGACATGCTCCGGCCGAGCGCCTCATCCCATGCCGCCAAACTCTCCGCATCGGCATCGCGGCCGAGGACCTGCTGGTAGACCGCCTCGACAAAGCCACTTTCCTGTTGGCCGAAGTTGGTCTCCGATCGAACCATTGCAGCATCCCCACTTGCGGGAACATTAAGCATTTGCTCCGGTCATTAAAGCAAGATTTTTGTTCGGGTTTAAGCAGGAATGTAATAGGGTTATACAAGCGTACCCGCATCAAGCTGCAGGGCTACGACGGGTACGATTACCAAGGCAAGTTTGAGTGCGGCTTTAAGCAGAGAGCCAATGCAAGGCGAGCTTTTAAAAGCTCTGCCCGCCATCCACCACCCAGGTCTGGCTGGTGCACATTCGGCTGTCGTCAGCGGCCAGCCACAGCGCCATGCGGGCGACGTCGGGCGGATAGAGCTTCTCCTGCAGGCACTGGGAGATCATCAACTGCCGCTCGCCTTCCGGGGTGAGCCACAGGTCGATCTGGCGCTGCGTCATGATCCAGCCGGGGATGATGCAGTTCACCCGGATGCGGTCAGGCCCCAAGTCGCGCGCCAGGCCGCGGGTGAGCCCTTCGATGCCGGCCTTGGCGGTGGTGTAGGCCGGCATGCCCCCTTGGCCGAGATGCCAACTCACCGAGCCCATGGTGATGATCGACCCGGCGCCCGCGGCGCGCATCATCGGCACCACGGCCTGGGCGGCGAAGAACTGGTGGTGCAGGTTCGTCGCCAGCCGGTCGTGCCAATAGTCGACCGTGACGTCTTCCAGCTTATGGCGCTGGTCGTGGGCGGCATTGTTGATCAGCACGGTGATGTTGCCCATAGCCCGCCCGGCTTCGGCCAGGGCCGCTTGCAACGCCGGGATGTCGCGCAAGTCGAGCGGGGTGAACCGTGGTTCGGGCAGGCCCTCGGCGGCCAGGCGGCCGGCCAAGTCGCGGCCCTCCTCCGCCCTCAGATCCACGAACGCCACGCGGGCATGCTGCCGGGCGAAATGCTCCACCAGCGAGGCGCCGATGCCGCTGGCGCCGCCGGTGATGAACACGGCTTTTCCGCGCAGGCTTGGATAGGTTGCGAACTCGCTCATCATACCCCCTCATGCTCCCGCACCGAACGGTATTCGCGGCGGACGATCTCCATCAGTTCCGTCACCGAGGTGGCGCGGGCATTGTTCTCGTACGTCACGGTGCCGCGCTGCATCAGCATGATGCGGTCGGCGATCTCCAGCGTCTGGGCGTAGTTGTGCATGATCATGATGATGGAAAGGTTGCCCGCCGCCTTCAGCCGCAGGATGAGGTCGATGATCAACCCGGCCTCGCGCGCGCCCATCGCCGCCAGCGGCTCGTCCAGCAACAGCACGCGGGCACTGGAGTTCACCGCGCGCGCCACGGCGATCGCCTGCCGCTGGCCGCCCGATAGCCGCTCCACCGGCAGGGTGACGGAGGGGATGTGCACACCGATCTCTTCGAGCCGCCGCTCGGCCGCCTGGCGCATGGCACGGTTGTTCAGCAGCCGGAATGGGCCTGGATAGAGGATTTCCCGGTTGAGGAACAGGTTGTGGTAGACGCTGAGCGAGTTGGCCAGTGCCAGGTCCTGGTAGACGCATTCGATACCGAGCGCGCGGGCATGGTCCACCGAGCGCAGCGCCACCGGCTCGCCGCCGACGAACAACTGTCCCTCGCTGGGCGGCTGGTAGCCGGTTAGGATCTTCATAAGCGTGGACTTGCCGGCGCCGTTGTCGCCCAGGATGCCGAGGATCTCGCCCTGAGCCAGGTGCAGCGACACGCCATCGAGCGCGGTGACGGCACCGAAGCGCTTGACGATGCCCTCCGCCCGCATCGCCTCCGGCCGTGCGACCGGCTGCACCAGAGCGCTCATGCGCTGCCGGTGCGGCGCAGGCGGCCGACATGGATGTTGAACAGCATCGCCGCCAGAATCGCCGCTCCCAGGATGATGTTGAAGGTGAAGGCGTTGATGCCGATCAAGGTGAAGCCGTCGCTCAGCACGCCGAGCACGAAGGCGCCGATCAGCCCGCCCACGATGGTGCCCGAACCGCCCGCCAGCGGGGTGCCGCCGATCACGCCTGCGGCCACCGCCAGGAACATGATGCTGTTGCCGCCCGCCTGCGGGTCGATCGAGGAGATGCGGAACCCCTCCAAAATCCCGACCAGCCCGGCGAGCGTGGCTGCGATCATGAAGTTGCCGATCTTGAGCCGGTTGACCCGGATGCCGGCTTCGGATGCGCCGATCGGGTTGGCGCCGGAGGCGATGGTGTGCAAACCCCAGCGGGTGCGGCGCAGCACGGTGTGCATGATCGCGACCACGGCCACCGCCCAGATGATCTCGCTGTAGCCCCAATTGCCGAACACGGCGGCAAAGGCCGGGTTGTCGGGGGCTTCCACCGGCGTGCCGCGGGAGAGGGTCAGCGTGAGCCCGTTGAGCAGGAAGTTGGTGCCCAGCGTGGTGATGAAGGAGGGGATGTGCAGCGTGACGGTGACGACGCCGTTGATGAGCCCCACTGCGGCGCTCACCACCAGGCCGAGCAGCACCGCGAGCGGCAGTGGCACGCCTGCCTGTTGCGCGAAGTGCATGATGAACGGCGCCAGCGCGAACACCATGCCGGTGGAGAGATCGATCTCGCCGCCGATCATCAGCATGATCTCGCCGCAAGCGATGATGGCGGCGGGAGCCACGAACTGCGACAGGTTCTGCAGGCTGGCGTCGCTCAGCAGGAAGTCGGTGTTGGCCCACTCGAAATAGGCGACGAGGATGATTGCGACGACCAGGATGCTGAGTTCCGGCCATCGCAGCACCGCATCGAGCGCGTTGCTTCGCTCGCGGCTCATGCCCGGTTAAGTACCAATCGGGCCATTGCGCGGCACGATTTCGGGCGTGTCGGAATTGCCCTCGTAGCGGGTCTTGGTGGTCAGATACGCACCGACGCTCTCCTTGGTGACGAATTTCAGCCCGGTGTCACAACTCGCCGGGCCGACCAGGCCGCCCGAGGCGAGGAAGGTGAACATCTGCATCACCGTATAGAACCCCTGCAAATAGGGCTGCTGGTCGATGGTGAACTGCATCGCACCGGATTGGATCAGCGAAAGCGTGCGGGGCAGCAGGTCGAACCCGCCGCCGACCACGCCCTTGCCGGACAGGCTGTGATTGCTCATCGCTTCGGCCACCGCCTGGGTGGTGCCGCCATCCACGGCGAACATGCCCTTGACGTCCTGATGGCCGAGATAGAACGATTCCACCTTGGAAATCTCCTCGTTCACCGTGGCGCCGGTGGCGATCACCTGCACGTTGTAGGTCTTGCCGGATTTCTTGATCGCGTCCTGCGCGCCATCAATGCGTGGCTGCAGGTTGAGCACGCCGGGCGTGGCGATGAACAGCGCGATGGGGCCGCTCTCCACCATCTGCACGATGCGCTGGCCCATCAACTGGCCGGCCTGGAACAGGTCCTGCCCGATATAGGCCAGACGCTTGTTGCTGCTGCCCGGCGGCGAGTCGGCGTTGTAAGCGAACACCGGGATGCCGGCGGCCAGCGCGCGCTCGGTGGGCCCATCGAACGCCTTCGGGTCGACCAGCGGCACCGCGATGGCCGCCGCCTTCGCTGCGATGGCCGCATTCATCGCATTGACCATCTCCGACACGTCCGAGTTGGCCGAGCCGGTCCATTGGTGGTCGCAGCCCAGTAGCGCGCAGGCATCCGCCAGGCCATTTTGGGTAGGGACGAAGAACGGGTTGGTGGTGACATGATTGACGAACACGAAGCGCCAGCGCGGATGGTTGGGGAACGGCCCGGCGTCGGCCGCGTGCGCTGACGGGCCGCGCCCCAAAGCGCCGAGCGCCGCGCCAAGCGCCGCAGCACCGAGCATGCCGCGGCGGGCCAAGCCGCCGGGCTGGCAATTAGGGTCGCTGGGTTGTCCCATCCTGCTGTCGCTCATGTCTGGCTTTCCTCTGGCGTGGGCAATTGTTGCGCCCGTTTGCTTGCGCACGCTGGCCACCACGGCTGGCACTGTCAAGGCGCGGCGCCCTCAAGCCGCCTTGTCTGTTGCGGCGCCGCCCCGTGCTGTTTCGCTGCAAATCCGTATTGGTTGCAGCCATGGGCGTGCCTCATCTGTGCTACTGTTGCCACAGTGATGCCGCTAAATAGTCGCGTTCGTCACTTCGACACCAGTTGGCCGAGATTGCTGTTCCGGGCCGTGCAAAGCTACTGGCTGCCGTTGCGGGCGCCACGCGCTTGTGCGGCAGCCAGGAAGTTTGGGAGGCTATCAATGAACAATAACCAAGCTGGGCGCTTAGGCGGCCGGTGCGCCCTGCTGACGTTGGCCGCGGCCGGGCTGTGGCTGGGCACACCGGCGGCCCATGCGCAGAACGTCAACAGCGGCGTCAGCATCGGGCCGAGCCAGGCCTTGTCCCCGCCGACAGCCCCGCCGGCGCCGGCGACTGAACACCTCATCACCCAACTCGACCCGCTGCGGCAGCAACTTGCCAATTACGGCGTGACCCTGTTGGTGGACTGGGTGTCCGAGGTGCTCGGCAATCCGACCGGCGGCGTGAAGCAAGGCGCCACCTACGCCGGGCAGGTCGGCTTCGAGGTCGATGTCGATTGGGACAAATTGGCCGGCATTCCGGGCCTCACCACCCACACCGTCATCGTCAACCGCCAAGGCAGCAACGACGGAACCTTGGCTGGCGACAACCTGAACCAGACGCAGGAAATCTACGGCGCCGGCGGCGATACGGTGGTTCACCTGGTGTATGCCTATGCGGAGGAAAGCCTGCTCAATGGCCGGGTGGACGTCGCGGTCGGGCGCATGCCGGAGCTGAACGACTTTTCTGCCTCGCCGCTCTACTGCAACTTCATGAACAACTCGCTCTGTGGCAATCCCAAGCTGCTGCCGTCCGCCGATGTCGGCATCAGCTCGTATCCCGATGCGGTTTGGGCCGGGCGGGTGCGCGTGCGACCGACCGCGCAAACCTACATCCAAGCCGGCGTTTACGAGGTGAATCAGGGCATCTACAATTACAAGAATTTCCGCACCGGGTTCAAGTTCGACGGCTCGCAAGATAGCGGCGTCATTTTCCCGGTCGAACTCGCCTATGAGCCGGTGATCGGGCCGGACAAGCTACCGGGCCACTACAAGATCGGCTTCGCCCATGACACCACCGACTACCTCAAGTTCCTGACGACGGCAGCCAGCGTGCGGGCGGGCGCGGGCGCGAATCATGGGCAGAAGGAGGAATGGTGGGCGTTGGCCGACCAGATGGTGCTGCGCACCGGCCCGGGTGCCACGGACGGGCTGATCCTGCTGGCCGGCTACACCCACGGCAATTCGGAGTTCTCGGCCTACACCGACCAGGTGTTCGCCGCCGCACTGCTGGGCGACTTCTGGAAGGCCCGGCCGGCCGACACCATTGGCGTGCTGTTCAATTACGCCCGGGTGAGCGGCCAGCTTGGCAAGGAACAGGCGCTGGACACCGACTTCGGCCTGCCGATCGTCAACGGCGCCACTGGGATTCAAACTCACCAGGAACTCATCGAGGTGAACTATGACATCCACGTCTACCGCGGCGTGAACTTCGAGCCCGACTTTCAATATTATTGGCGGCTGAACGGCCAGTCCAACATCCCGGACGCTGCCTTCTTCGGCTTCAAGTCCCACATCAGCTTCTGATCCCCACGGGCCGGCT
Source organism: Acetobacteraceae bacterium (assembly GCA_965276785.1). Lineage (GTDB taxonomy): Bacteria > Pseudomonadota > Alphaproteobacteria > Acetobacterales > Acetobacteraceae > LMUY01. Next base: position 2,314,642 of record OZ255629.1, on the reverse strand, counting down.
TGCGATGGCGCAAGCCGGCTTTGCTATAAAGCATTGCGCGGTGGCACTGGCGCCAGGGTGTAGCGCGAGCCTGCGGGCGTCATGTCCGGCATGCCATCCGGGTCCACTGGGCGCAGCGTTCCGCCAGGCTCCAGCGCGTAGGTGTCGATTTCGCCGGAAAGCAGCGCCTTCAAGGTGAAGATGCTGACCGGGTGCCCATTCACCACACGCTGGCTGCGTACCCAAGTGCCGCCCCATTGGTCCTGGTCATGCCCGGACAACAACGTCGGGTCGGCTTCTATTCGGCTGAAATGGTAGCTGCCGGAGGGCGCATCGGCAGACCCGTTCAGCGTTACGTCCACCGTTTTGGGCACGTTGCGCGAGGCGCCGGGCGATTGGCCGCGCCATTCGCCCAAAACCGGCCCGGTGGCATGCATGCAACCGCCAAGTGCTGCGAGCGCGAGCATGGCCATAAAGTGTCGCGTCATCGCTCGATCCTTTGCTTGGGTGCGGCGCTCGCGCGCGGGCGGAACATCTGCATGGTGTTCGGCGCTGTCTCCAGCGGGTGAGTCTTGAGCTTCATGTGCGCGGGCGTGCGGGGGCGCCGGGTCATTCGGACGGCGGTGAACACCGCCATCGTCAGCAGCACGGCGCCGATGTAGAGGAACAGGTAGCGCTCGCCGCGGTGCATGAGTTCGGCTGCCATCGGCGGGCCGAGCACCGTGCCCGCGCCATAGATGATCAGCAGCTCGCTCGCCACTTCTGAGAAGGATTGCTCGCGCACCCGATCGTTGGTGCGCGCCACGCACAGGCCGTAGATCGGGTATTGGCAGAAGCCCAGCGCGCCCACCGCTACCAGGATGCCGGTCTGCGACAAATAGGGGTGCCACACCAGGAACGCGCAGAGCGCCGCGCTGAGGCACCCCAGCACGACGATCACCACCCGCCGGTCCAACCGGTCCGACCAGGCGCCAACCGGGTAGTAGGCGACGGCGCCCCCCACCAGCGAGGCGGCGAGCACTTTGGCCACGTCATGGGTCGAGAGGTTCATCGCCAGACCGTAGGTGGGCAACAACCCGCCGAGCGCGCCGCTGGCCAAGCCGACCATGAAGCAGCCGCACACGCCGGTCGGCGACAGCCGGTAGAGCGCCGGCAAGTCGATCCGGTACGGCTGGATCGGGGCCGGGATGGGCGCCCGGGTGAGGGAAACGGGCACGATGGACAGCACCACGGCCACCCCCATCAGCGTGTAGGGCAGCGGCTGCAGCGGGTCGAGCCAGGCAAGGCTGAGCGTGCCACCGAGCGACGCCAAGAGCGACACCGTCATGTAGGCGGCGAAGATGGCGCCGCGCTGGCCGCTCGTGCTGCGCTCGTTGAGCCAGCTCTCGATGATCATCGACAGGCCGCCGAAGCAGAACCCGATTACTACCCTGAGGACAATCCAAAGCATCTCGCTGTCGAGCGGGCGCAGCAGCAGGCTTGCCGCAGCACTCAGCGCTGCCAGCGCGGCGAAGCTGCGCACATGGCCGACCGCGCTCACCATGCGCCCAATGACCAGGCAGGCCAGCACGAAGCCGGCGGACCAGCCGGAGGACAGCAGGCCGATCTGCTGAGTCGACGCGCCCGCCATCTGGCGGCGGATCGGCAGCAGCACGCCCTGCAGGTTGGTGCCCGCGGTCAGCAGCAGCACGCTGGCCAGCAGCGCCACGATGGAGGCGAACGGGTGCTGCCGCGCCGGCTCGGCCGCGGATGCAGGCGCGGGCACGCCGTCACTGCTGGGCGAATTTGGCGGCGTTGGCCTTGGTCACCTCGTCCAGCCCGACATAGGTGATGGTCTGCACGCTCTGGCCCTTTTTCAGTGCCAGCAGGATATCCATCGCCTTGCCGCCCATCTCGGCCGGGCGCTGGCCGACCAGCCCGGCGACGGTGCCGTTCTCCACCTCGTGCAGCTCGGCCGGCAACGTGTCGGCGGAGACCACGGTGAACTTGCCGCCGGCCATCGCTGTATGGTGCTGGCGGGCGAAGGCGGCATAGGCGCCCTGGCTGAACAGCGGCCAGCCGCCCACGGGGACGATGGCGGCGAGGCCCGGGTTGGCGGTCATCAGGTCGGTCATCTGCTGCACGGCCAGGGCGGAATCGTCGTTGCAGAAGGTCGGCGAGCCGCCGGCCTCGGTCCAGCCGGCGGCCTTCAGGGTGTCGCGCACGCCCTGCACCCGGTCGTTCAAGTTCTGCGCCGCTGGGCCGCCGGACACCAGGGCGTATTGGCCTGGCGCCGGGTGCTGCTTGATCAGCATCTGGCCCAAGGCTTGGCCGAGCGCCTTGTTGTCGGTGCCGATATAGGCCTGGCGCTGGCTGTCCGGACTGTCGGCGTCGAAGGTGATCACGGGGATGCCGGCTTGGCGCGCCTGCTCGATCACCCGCTTGACCGAAGCGGCGTCGGCCACCGAGATGGCGAGCCCATCAATGTGCTGGCTGATCAGGTCCTGGATGATCTGCACTTGGGTGGCGGGTTCGTGCTCCACCGGGCCGGTATAGGTGCAGGTGACGCCGAGTTTCTTGGCTTCGGTCATGCAGCCGTTGCGGGCCAGGTCGAAATACGGGTTGTTCATCGCTTTCGGCACGATGGCGAAGCGGTAGGCGTCGGCCGCGCGCGCTGGGCCGGCCAGCAGCGCAGCTATCCCAAGCAATGCGAACGTCTTCCTCATGGTTGGTCTCCCCGGTTTTTTATGGGTTATCGGCCGACCCGGCGGCTGCGCAGGCGGTCCGCGAACACGGCCGCCACGATGATGACGCCGACCAGCGTGTCCTGCCAATAGGTGTCCACCCGGGCCAGCACCAGGCCGTTGCGGATCACCTCGATCAGGGCCGCCCCCACGACCGCGCCGGCCGCGCCGCCGATGCCGCCGGCCAGGTTGGCGCCGCCGATCACCGCCGCGGCGATGATGCGCAGCTCGTAGCCTTGCGCCAGGTTGGCGGGCACCGAGCCGAGCCAGCCCGCCATCAGGATGCCGGCCAGCCCGGCCAGCAGCGCGGAGGCGACGTAGACGCCGGCCTTGATCCGCGGCACCGGCACGCCGGTGAGCTGGGCCGCCTGCTCGTTGCCGCCGATGGCGAAGATGTAGCGGCCGGTGGCGGTGTGGTGCAGCAGCACCGCAGTGCCGATTGCCAGGAGCAACAGGTACAGCAGCGGCATCGGCACGCCCAGCAGTGTGCCGTCGGTGAGGCGGCTGAACAAGTCGGCATCGGCGCCGTCGATGCTGACGCCCTGGCCGCGAGTGATGGCGTAGCACAGGCCCCGCGCGATGCTCAGCATGCCGAGCGTGGTGACGAACGGTGTCAGTTGCAGCAGCGAGATCAGCAAGCCGTTGACCAGGCCGATGCCGCAGGCGGCGAGCAGGCCGCCCAGCACCGCGACACTCATGGCTAGGCCGGGCACGGCGGCGAGCGGGCTCTCCCCCGCCCAGCGGAAGAACAGCGCGGTAAGGATCGCGGTCAGCGCCATCACCGAGCCCACCGACAGGTCGATCCCGCCGGTGATGATCACCAGCGTGGCGCCGAGCGAGACGATGGCCACGTAGGAGAAATTGGTGCCGACGTTGACGAGGTTGCCGAGGGTAAGGAACACCGGCGCCACGCCCGCGATGGCGAGCACGATCAGCAGCAAGGCGGCGCTGACATAGGCGGTCTGGCTGGCGAAGAAGCCGCGCATGTGCCAAGGCGGGCGTGGGGCCGTGAGGGTGGTTTGGGACATGCTAAGCCGCCTCGAGCGCGCCGGTGATCAGCGCGGTGACTTCGTGCGGGCTCGATTGCGCCACCGGCTTGTCGGCCACCTTGCGCCCGCGCCGCATCACCACCACGCGGTCGCACACGTCGAACACGTCGGGCATGCGGTGGCTGATCAGGATCACGGCGATGCCGGCTTCCTTCAGGCGGAGGATCAATGCCAGCACTTCGGTGATCTGCCGCACGCTGATGGCGGCGGTGGGCTCGTCCATGATCACGAGCCGCGCGTCCGACAGCCGGGTGCGGGCGATGGCCACTGCCTGGCGCTGGCCGCCGGACATCTGGCGCACCAGGTCTGCGGCGCGGGTCTCGCTCTTGAGTTCGCGGAACAGGGCGGCGGCGCGCTGCTCCATGCGGCGATGGTCCAGCAGGCGGAACGGCCCGACCCGGCGATGCAGCTCGCGCCCGAGGAACACATTGGCGGCGGCGGAGAGGTTGTCCGATAAAGCCAGGTGTTGATAGACCACCTCGATGCCCGCCTCGCGCGCCTCGACCGGCCGGGTGAAGGCGCAGGGGCGGCCGGCGAACGCCATCTGCCCGCTGCTCGGTGGGAAGTTGCCAGCAATGATCTTGGCCAGGGTGGACTTGCCGGCGCCGTTATCGCCCATCAGCCCGACCGCCTCGCCGGGCTCGATGGCGAGGTCCATATCGCTCAGCGCCTGGATGGCGCCGAACGAGCGGCCAACCTGTTGCAGCACGAGCAGGCTCATGGCCGGTTCGGCCGGGTGGCCCCGTAGCTTGCGGTTCCTCGGTTTGGTTGCAAAGCGTTTCTCTGCCGCCTCTTGATTGCGGCAGCTTAGGACTGCTTCAGCGCCGCGCCAAGCTGGCTTTCAGGGGGCAGGGGCGCTGGGTGGGCGCGGCGCGCTGCTGCCTGGCAGAGTGGCGGCGCTACGTCTTCCAGGCTGCAACGCCGGGTCTCGACCCCGAGCCAAGCCTGCACGCCGCCAGCAGCAATCATCAGCAGGCCGCCCAGGACATAGCCGCCGAAGATCGCGTCGCGGGACCCGCTCTGGATCAGCCAGCCGAACACCGTCGGGCCGCACACCCCCCCCAAACCGGTGCCGAAGGCGTAGAAGATGGCGATGGCGATGGCGCGCACTTCGAGCGGGAACACTTCGCCCACGGTGAGATAGGCGGAACTGGCCGCGGCGGAGGCGAAGAAAAAGATCACCGTCCAGCACGCGGTCTGCTGCACCGCATCCAGGATGCCGAGCGAGAACAGCCAGCCGGTGCCGACCAGCATCACGCCCGACAAAACATAGGTGAAGGTGATCATGACCTTGCGGCCGATGCTGTCGAATAGCGGCCCGAGCAGGAGCGGCCCGGCGAAGTTGCCGGCGGCGAAGGGGAGGATGAACAAGCCGACCGAACGCGGTTCGATGTGGTAGAAGCGGGTGAGGATGAGCGCGTAGGTAAAGAACACCGCGTTGTAGCAAAACGCCTGTGCCGTCATCAGCGAGACGCCCACGATCGTGCGCCTGCGATAGCGGGTGAACATCGATTTCAGCCCGGCGGTGAACCACTGTGCCGTGTCGCTGTGCAGGCGCAGCTTTTGGTCTGGAACAGGCGGCAAGGTGCCGTAGCGTGAGCTGACGGTGTGCTCGATCTGCTGCATCACTTGTTCGGCGGCTTGCGGCTGGCCGTGCGTCATCAGCCAGCGCGGGCTCTCCGGGATCCAGCGCCGCACCAGCAGGCTGATGAACCCGATGGTGCCGCCGAGCAGGAACGCGAGCCGCCAGCCATAGGCTTGGTCGATCACGTCCGGGTTCATCAGTGCGATGGCGCCGCCGGCCCCGAGGGCGGCGCCGATCCAGAAGCTGCCATTGATGACCAGATCGGTGAAACCGCGCCGCCGGGCGGGGATCAGCTCCTGAATGGTGGCGTTCACCGCGGCGTATTCACCGCCGATGCCCGCGCCGGTGATGAAGCGGAACAGCGCGAACGACCAGAAGCTCCAGGCCAACCCGCTGGCAATGGTGGCCAGCAGGTAGGTTAGCACCGTGATGGTGAACATGGCCTTGCGGCCGATCCGGTCGGTGAGCCAGCCGAAGCCGAGCGCACCCAGCACGGCGCCGACGAGATAGCAGCTGGCCGAGTAGCCGACCTCGACGTCGGTCATGTGCATGGTGCTGTGCTTGAAGGCGGCCGCCAGCGAGCCGACGAGGGTGACCTCCAAGCCGTCCAGAATCCAGGTTATGCCGAGGGCGCTCACCACCAGCCAGTGAAAGCGTGTCCAAGGCAGGCGGTCCAAGCGGGCGGGTATGTTGGTTTCAAACACCGCTCTTGTCCCCTAGCGGTTTAGGTTCTTGGTTCGCCGCCCAGACGTGGGACGGGCCGCCCGATTGTTCACCCCCTAACGCACCTCGGCCGCCGGGACAACCACAAGCCGATGGTTGACCGCGGCCGGAGGCTGACGATTGACGGCAATCGCGGAGTATTCGTGCTTCGTGCGTTGGGCCGGCCGCGTCCGGACGCCGTGGATGGCCGGATCAAGTCCGGCCATGACGTGCTATGGTATTGTCTGAACGCTCAACCGGACGAGGCGGGCGGGGAGCGCTTACCCGACTCTCTCGCAAGACGGGCGGAAGCGGCCTGGGCGATCTTGTGCTCGATCGCGATTATGCACGAGACCACGCGCATCGCTCCCAGGGTGAGGGTGGCGGCCTCGGCGAGCACGGCGTCGGCATCGAAGGGGGCGGTGGCGTCCATGGGCGAGGAAATGACAGCTCGGCACGGACAGTTTCAAGCACAAAGCTGATGCTGCTATGCTTGACGAACCCCGTTGACTCGGCTGGCGGGCGCACGCAGCGTGCGGTGCCAATCTCGGGAGGGACGCATGCGGTTTGCCGCCTACCGGCAGGATGGGAGCCTTGGGCTGGCGGCTTCGGAGGGCGCCAGCGGCGCGTTCCATGGCCTGCCCGCCGGTCACAGCGACTATCCGGGCGACCTCGCCAGCCTGGTCGCCGCCGGCGCCGAGCGGCTGCAATCGGCCGGCCGCGCGCTGCTGCGGGGGCCGCAGATCGACCTGGACGCCGTCATCCTGCTGCCGCCGCTGCCGGCGCCGGGCAAGATCGTTTGCGTGGGGCTTAACTACGCCGATCATTCGGCCGAAAGCGGCTTCCAGGTGCCGAGCTACCCGACGATTTTCGGCCGCTTCGCCTCTGGCCTGATCGGCCATGGCGCCCCCGTGGTGCGCCCCCGCCTGTCCGACCAGCTCGACTACGAGGGTGAGTTCGTCGCCGTGATCGGGCAGGGCGGGCGGGACATCCCGAAGGCCCGCGCGCTGGAGCACGTGATCGGCTACTCGCTGTTCAACGACGTCTCCGTGCGCGACTACCAGTTCAAGGCGCCGCAATGGACGGTGGGCAAGAACTTCGACGATAGCGGACCGTTCGGCCCCTATCTCGTGACCGCCGACGAGCTGCCCCCCGGTTGCGCCGGGTTGCGGCTGCAGACCCGGCTCAACGGCCAGGTGGTGCAGGATGCCTCCACCAGCAGCTTGGTGTTCGACGTGGCGACTCTGGTCTCGACGCTGAGCGAAGCGTTCCGCTTCGAAGCGGGCGACATTATCGTCACGGGGACGCCTGCGGGGGTGGGCCTGGCGCGCCAACCGCCGTTGTGGATGAAGCCCGGCGATGTCTGCGAGGTGGAACTCGAAGGCATCGGGACGCTGAGCAACCCGATTGTGCAGCAAGCGGCCGAGCCGGTGGCGCGGCCAGCATGAGCATCAAGGGCCAAGCCTACATCGCCGGCGCGTATGAGCACCCCACGCGCAAGGCGCCGGACAAGTCGGTGGCCCAGCTTCATGCGGAATGTGCCGCTGGCGCGTTGCAGGACGCCGGGCTCACCAAGGACGATGTCGACGGCTATTTCTGCGCCGCCGACGCCCCGGGGATGGGCCCGCTCGCGCTGGCGGACTACATGAACCTGCGCTTGCGCCACTTGGACAGCACGGAGCTCGGCGGCTGCTCCTACATCGCCCATGTGGCGCACGCGGCGGAGGCGATTGCCGCCGGGCGCTGCGAGGTGGCGCTGATCACCTTGGCGGGGCGGCCGCGCAGCGAGGGCCAGTCCGGCACCGCGCCGCGCGCCGTGGACGCCCGCTCGCCGGATGCGGCCTGGGAGGCGCCGTTCGGCCCGACCACGGTGAATATCTACGCGATGTGCGCCATGCGCCACATGCACCAATTCGGTACCACGGCCGAGCAGCTTGCCTGGGTGAAGGTCGCCGCCAGCCATCACGCGCAGCACAACCCCCACGCCATGCTGCGCGACGTGGTGACGGTGCAGGACGTGGTAGGCTCGCAAATGATCTCCGACCCGCTGCACCGGCTGGATTGTTGCGTGGTGAGCGACGGCGGCGGCGCGCTGGTGGTGACCAGCCCGGCCATCGCCCGCGGGCTGAAACGGCCGCTGGTGCGGGTGCTGGGCGCGGGCGAGGCGATGAAGGGGCAGAACGGCGGCGAACTGGACCTGACCTATTCCGGCGCCGTGTGGTCGGGTGCTGCGGCGTTCGCCGAGGCGGGGGTGACGGCGGCTGATATCCAGTATGCCTCGGTCTATGACAGCTTCACCATCACGGTGGTGATGCAGCTGGAGGATCTCGGCTTCTGCGCCAAGGGGGAGGGGGGGCGCTTTGTGGCCGATGGCAACCTGATCAGCGGCGTGGGCAAGCTGCCGTGGAACACCGATGGCGGCGGGCTGTGCAACAACCATCCCGCCAACCGGGGCGGGATCACCAAGGTGATCGAGGCGGTGCGGCAGCTTCGCGGCGAGGCGCACCCGGCGGTGCAGGTGCCGAGTTGCGGCTTGGCTTTGGCGCATGGCACGGGCGGGATGCTGGGCAGCCGGCATGGCTCGGCCACCGTGATCCTGGAGCGTGAATGATGGCCAGCCGTGCCATTCCCGCGCCGCCCGCCTCGCCGGACAGCGCCGAGTTCATCGCCGCCGCTAAGCAGGGCCGCTTCCTGATCCGCCGCTGCACCGCGTGCGGCAAGCCGCACTGGTATCCCCGGCCGTTGTGCCCGTTCTGCTTCGGCGAGACCGCGTGGGAACCGGCGTCCGGCCGCGGCAGCATTTACAGCTACACCGTGATGCGGCGCACCGATCCGATGTTCGCCGTCGCCTATGTGGCGCTGGAGGAGGGCCCGCTGATGCTGACCAACCTGGTGGATTGCGACTTCGATGCGCTGGCGATCGGGCAGGCGGTGGAACTGACGTTTCAGCCGGCGACCGACGGCACGCCGGTGCCGTGTTTCCGGCCGGCCTAGCCCCTCAAGCGCTCAATCGGGAAGGGCGGCCACCGACCGTAACGCGTCGGCGATGCCGGGGGCTGCGGCCAGGATAGGGGCGCCGGTCCGGGGGCCGTCGCGGAACATGAAGCCGCTCACCACTGCGCCCGACTCCGCCAGGATGGCGAGTGCCGCGGCCACGTCCCACAGGTTGATGTGCAGCTCGACGTAGCCGTCGAGCAATCCGGCGGCGACTTCGGCCAGGCCGAGCGCGCCTGAGCCGCCGGCCCGCAGCATCGACCCGGTGCCCATCACCCGCGCGCACAGCGCCATGTAGTCGCGCGTCGGCCGCCGGGGGGACCAGCCGCATTCCACGATGGCGCGGGACAGGGTGGCCGTGCTGGCGGGACGGATCGGGTAGCCGTTGAGCGTGGCGCCGTGGCCCAGGCAGCCGGCATAGGTGTCGCCCAGCCGCGGCGCCACCAGCACGCCGAGCAAAGGGGTGCGGTCCTGCACCAGGCCGAGCGACACCGCCCAGCGCGAGCCGCCATGGGCGAAGTTGCTGGTGCCGTCGATCGGGTCCACCACCCAGCGCAACGCGCCCTCGCGGGTGGCGCCGCCTTCCTCGCCCTGGAAGCCATCCTCGGGAAAGGCGTCGAGCAGGGTGTTGGAGAGGAAGGCTTCGACGGCGCCATCCGCCTCGGTGAGCCAGTCCTGGGCATTTTTGAGCGTGGCGCTGTCTGTGCCGGGTGGCGGCTGCATGGAGATGGCGAGGGCGGCGGCCTCGGTGCAGGCGGATTGGGCCAGGGCAAAGCGGCTTTCGAGTTCAATCATCGGCGTCCTGCACGGCTGGAGCTCGGGAGAACACCCGGCAGTGGGCCGCCGCCTCGATGGCCGCGGGCGTCCAGGTGCGGCAGCTTTACCATGGCGCCCGCGAGTACGAACAGCGCCGCGGACGCTTGCCGCGCGCCGGCGGCGTCGCGCGCTTGCCGCGCGCGGGGGGCATCGCGTAATCGGGAGCATGATGCAAAGTGCCGCGGCGCGATGAAGGTGATCGGGCTTACCGGCGGGATCGGCATGGGCAAGTCCACCGCCGCCGCCGCGTTCCGCCGCGCCCGCCTGCCGGTGTTCGACGCGGACGCGGCGGTGCATTGGCTGCAGCGGCCGGGCGGGGCGGCGTTGCCTGCCATTGCCGCGGCGTTTCCTGGCGTGGTGGTGGACGGCCGGCTGGACCGTGCGGCGCTGCGCCGGGGCGTGGTGGGGGACGACGCGGCGATGGCGCGGCTGGAGGCGATCATGCACCCGGCGGTGCGCCGGCTGGAGCGCGGCTGTCTCGCCCGCGCTCGCAACGCCCGCGCGCCCGCCGTGGTGCTGGACATCCCGCTGCTGTTCGAGACCGGGGCGGAGGGTCGGGTGGATACGGTGGTGGTGGTCTCGGCGCCGCGCGCGGTGCAGATGGCGCGGGTGCGCCGCCGGGGCGTGCCTCCGGAGCAGATCGCCGCTATCATCGCGCGACAGATGCCCGATTCGCAGAAATGCCGCCGGGCGGACCTGGTCGTCCGCACTGGCCTGTCCCGCTTCCACGCGCTGCGCCCCTTGGTGCGGCTGATCCGGAGCTTGCGGGCGTGAGCCGCTCGGTGCTGTTCGACACCGAGACCACGGGGCTCGACCCATTGGCCGGCGACCGCATCATCGAGATCGCGGCGCTGGAGCTGGTGCGGGACCTGCCGACCGGGCGGACTTTGCACCGGTTGATTGATCCGCAATGGGACATCCATCCGGATGCGACGCGGGTGCATGGGCTGACCCGAGCGGATTTGGCGGGCAAGCCGGTGTTCGCCGATGTGGTGGACGAGTTGCTGGCCTTCATCGGCGAGGACCCGCTGGTGGCGCACAATGCCGAGTTCGATTTCGGCTTTCTCAATGCCGAGTTGGCGCGATTGAAGCGGCCGAGCGTGTGCCTGAGCCGCAAGGTCGATACGCTGGCACTGGCGCGGATGCGGTTTCCGGGGTTGCCGAACAGCCTGGACGCGCTGTGCCGGCGGTTTGCGATCGATGTGTCGGAACGCACCAGCCACAACGCGCTGCTGGACTGCCGGCTGTTGGCCGAGGTGTATATCGAGCTGACCGGGGGTCGGCAGCGCGGGTTGTCGTTGGTGGCGGAGAGTGCGGTGGCGGTGCCGGTGGTGAGTTACCGGGTGAGCGGGGCGCGGGTGCCGCGGGTGGTGGTGCCGTCGGTGGCGGAGCTGGCGGCGCATGCGGCGTTTGTCGGGCGGATGAAGCAGGCGGTTTGGGTGGGGGCGTAGGCGGACGCGTCACGCACCGGCGTATTTTGCGACGAAAGCCTCTGCCGAGAGGGACCGGATATCGGGCATGGCGGCCCGGAGGGCGGCGTGGCTCCAGTCCCACCAGGCGATGCGCTCGAGAGCCTCGCTCACCGCCGGGGGGAAGCGGCGGCGCAGCACGCGGGCGGGGTTGCCGGCCACGATCGTCCAAGGCGGGACGTCCTTGGTGACCACCGCGCCGGTGCCGGCCACCGCGCCATGGCCGAGGCTGACGCCGGGCAGCACGATGACGCCGTGGCCGATCCAGACGTCATGGCCGAGGCGGCAGCGGAACGAGCGGCGCCAATCAAAGAATGCTGGGTCGTCGTCGCCCAGGCCGTAGGCGCTGCTGCGATAGGTGAAGTGGTTCATCGCCACCCGGCCGGTCGGGTGATTGCCGGGGTTGATGCGGGTGTGCGCGGCGATGGAGCAGAACTTGCCGACATCGGTATAGATGATGTCGCTGTCGTTCACCACATAGGAGTAGTCGCCGAAGCTGCATTCGGCGACTTTGGTGCGGGCGCCGACTTCGTTGTAGCTGCTGAAGGTGGTGTCCCGCACGCTGGCGGTGCGGTGGATAGCGGGCTGGGTGCCGAGGTCCTTGGCGCTGCCGGGGTCTTGCATTGGGTGCGTTGTAGCCTGCATCTCGATGCGGGTGCCACCCACGCCTGTCCGGTTCACGTTATTGTCGGCGCGGAAGTAAACGTTACCGTCATGCCCGTGCTTGACACGCTGCTGTCCGGCTCATGTTATTGTTGGCGAGCAAGTAAAGTTTTACCGTCATGCCCGTGCTTGACACGGGCATCCACGGGGTTTGGCTGGTGACGTCGATCGGTTCTTGGCGAGGACTGGCTTTTAGCGGATTGGTCCGGTGACGTTGGGACGCCGTGGATGCCCGGATCAAGTCCGGGCATGACGATAAAGTGCTGTATTATATTGGCTTTCTTAAACCGGACAGCCGTGTGCTTGACACGGGCATCCACGGGGTTCGTCCGGTGACGTCGATCGGTTCTTGGCGAGGACTGGCTCTCAACTGGTTGGGCCGGTGATGCTGGGACGCCGTAGATGCCCGGATCAAGTCAGATCAAGTCCGGGCACGACGGTAAGCTGTTGTATTATAACGATTGACACGAGCCGGACAACAGTGGGTGCCACTGGGCATCCCCGCAATCAGAGGCGGGCTACGCGTTCAGGAACAGCTTGCCGGGGTTCATGATGCCGTGTGGGTCCAATGCGGCCTTAATCGAGCGCATCACCGCCAGCGCGTCCGCTCCCACTTCCTGCTCCAGGAACTCGCGCTTGCCGAGGCCCACGCCGTGTTCGCCACTGCAACTGCCCTCCAAGGCCAGCGCGCGGGCGACGATCTTGCGGTCCAGCGCCCAGGCGCGCTCCAGCCCGTCCGGCTCCGGCGGGATCAGGATGAGGGCGTGGAAGTTGCCGTCGCCGACATGGCCCACGATGGGGGCGGAGAGGCCCGATTCCTGGATGTCGGCCTTGGCGGCCAGGATCAGCTCGGGCAGGCGGCTGATCGGGACGACGGTGTCGGTGGTCATGCCCTTGTGGCCGGGGCGGGAGGCGATGGCGGCCCACCAGGCGTCGTGCCGCGCCTGCCACAGCTTGTTGCGCTGCTCGGCATCCGTGGCCCAGCGGAAGCCGTTGCCGCCGTTCTCGGCCGCGACCTGTTGCGCGGTTTCGGCCTGCTCGGCCACGCCGGCCGGGGTGCCGTGAAACTCGAAAAACAGGGTGGGCAACGGGGTGAAGCCTTCGAGCTTGGAGTAGGCGATGCAGGCGGCCATCTGCACCTCGTCGAGCAATTCGATGCGGGCGACGGGGATGCCGGCGGCAAGCACCGCCATGACCGTCTCGGTGGCGCCTTGCAAGGTGGCGAACTGGCAGACGGCGGCGGATTGCGCCTCGGGGATGCCTTGCAGGCGGAGCTGGATCTCGGTGATGACGCCGAGCGTGCCCTCCGAGCCGATGAACAGGCGGGTGAGATCGTAGCCGGTGGAACTCTTGCGCACGCGGCCGCCGGTGTTGATGAGCCGTCCGTCGGGCAGCGCCACGGTCAGGCCCAGCACGTTGTCGCGGATGGTGCCGTAGCGCACGGCGTTGGTGCCGCTGGCGCGGGTGGCGCACATGCCGCCGAGAGTGCATTCGCTACCGGGGTCGACAGGGAAGAACAGGCCCTGGTCGCGTAGGGAGGCGTTGAGCTGCTGCCGCGTCACGCCGGCTTGCACGCGGCAGTCGGCGTCGGCGGCGTTGACCTGCAGGATGGCGGTCATGCGGGAGAGATCGAGACTGATGCCGCCGCGCGCGGGGGTGACGTGGCCCTCCAGCGAGGTGCCGGCGCCGAACGGCACGGCGGGGACGTGGTGGGCGTGGCAGAGCGCGAGCAGGCGGGCGGCCTCCTCGCCGGTCTGGATGAAGGCCACTGCGTCCGGCAGGGCGGGAGTGTGTGCGTCTTCGCCGTGGCTGTGCTGCTCGCGCAGGGCGGCGCCGGTGGACAGGCGTTCACCGAGGAACTCGCGTGCTTGCGCGATCACCGCGTCGACAGGTCTTGCCATGGCTGGGCCTCCTCAAGAGGCTGTAAGCTGGTGATTGGGCGCCACCGCTGCCACTAGCGGTGCGGTTTGACCAGCTATACCCGCGCGCCTAGCCTTGCCCGCAACAGGGCAGGGAGAGCGGCAGTGGCCAACAAGATCAAGGAGATCTGGCAATCCGGCGGGGCGGTGATCAACGGCTGGCTGGCGATCCCGAGCGGGTTTGCGGCCGAGTTCATGGCTCGCGCCGGGTGGGACAGCGTGACGGTGGACCTGCAGCACGGGGTGCAGGACTACATGAGCATGGTGCAGTGCTTCCAGGCGATGCAGGCGCATCCGGTGGTGCCGATGGTGCGGGTGCCGTGGAACGAGCCTGGCATCCTGGGCAAGGTGATGGATGCCGGGGCCGTGGGCGTGATCTGTCCGATGGTCAGCACGGTGGCGCAGGCGCGCGCCTTCGTCGAAGCCTGCAGCTACCCGCCGGAAGGGGCGCGCTCGAATGGGCCGATCCGCGCCGCCATCTATGGCGCGGGTACCGCCTATCAGAAGACCGCCAACGTGGAGACGCTGCGGATTGCGATGATCGAGACGCGCGAGGCGGTGAGCAACCTGGAGGGCATCCTCGACGTGCCCGGCCTGGACGCGGTCTATATCGGGCCGTCCGACCTGGGGTTCTCGCACGGCTTGGCGCCGATCCTGGACCGCGACGAGCCGGAAATCCTGCGCATTTACGACCGGGTGATCGAGCAGGCGGGCAAGCGCGGGCTGTATGCGGGGGTGCATTGCTTGAGCTCTGCTTATGCCAAGCGGGCGATCGGCATGGGGTTCAAGCTGGTGACGATTAACAACGATTGCGGGCTGATGCTGCAGCAGGCGATCCGGGTGGTGGGCGAGGTGCGGGAGCGGTGAGCAGCCTGATCCGGCTGCACGAAGCGGACGGCGTGCTGATTGCGCGCAACACCCTGTTGCCGGGCGAAACCGTGGCGCCCGGCGTGGTGGCGGCTGAGCGGGTGCCGGCGGGGCACAAGGTGGCGGTGCGGGACCATCGGCCCGGCGAGGCGGTGCGGCGCTACGGCCAGGTCATCGGGGTGGCGACGCAGCCGATCGGGGCGGGCCGCCACGTGCACAGCCACAATTTGGGCATGGGGGATTACGACCACGATTACGCCTGGGGCGTAGACAGCAGGCCGACCCCGCGCGCCAACCAGGAGCGCCACTTTCTCGGCATCAGGCGGCCGGACGGCCGGGCGGCGACCCGCAACTACGTCGGCATCCTCACCAGCGTGAACTGCTCCGCGCATGTGGCGGGGCTGGTGGCAGACGTGTTCCGCCGCAACCCGTTCACCGGCGCCGACCCGCTGGCGGCGTTCCCCAATGTGGACGGGGTGGTGGCGCTAACGCACAAGACCGGCTGCGGCATGACCGAAGGCGAGCCGTTGCGGCTGTTGCGGCGAACCCTGGCCGGCTATGCGCGCCATGTGAACTTCAGCCATGTCGTGGTGCTGGGATTGGGCTGCGAGGTGAACCAGGTCGGCGGTTTGCTGAGCGAGACCGGGCTGGCCGAGCGGGTCCGCAACATGGACATCCAGGCCATGGGGGGCACGCGCAAGACGGTGGAGGCGGCGGTGGCGTTCGTGCGCGAGGTGCTGGTGGAGGCCAACCAAGTGCGGCGGGAGCCTTGCCCGGCCAGCGAACTGACCGTGGCGCTGCAATGCGGCGGCAGCGATGGCTATTCCGGCGTGTCGGCCAACCCGGCGTTGGGCGTGGCGAGCGACTTGCTGGTGGCGCAGGGGGGCACCGTGATCCTGTCGGAGACGCCGGAGACCTACGGCGCCGAGCACTTGCTGACCCGGCGGGCGCGCTCACGCGAAGTGGGGGAGAAGCTGGTGGCGCTCATGCGGTGGTGGGAAGAGTACACGCGCGCTCAGGGGGCGGAGATGAACGCCAATCCGTCGCCAGGCAACAAGGCGGGCGGGCTCACCACCATCCTGGAGAAATCGCTCGGCGCCATGGCCAAGGCCGGCAGCACCGACCTGATGGACGTGGTGCGCTATGCCGAACCGGTGACGCAGAAAGGCTTCGTGTTCATGGACACGCCGGGCTACGACCCGGTAGCCGCGACCGGCCAGGTGGCGGGCGGGGCGAACCTGGTGTGTTTCACCACGGGGCGCGGCAGCGTGTTCGGCTGCAAACCGGCGCCCTCGATCAAGCTCGCCAGCAATACGCCGATGTTCGATCGGATGGTGGACGACATGGACATCAATTGCGGCACCATCCTGGACGGCGAGGAGAGCGTGCAGGACTGCGGCGCGCGGATCTTTGACTCGATCTTGCGGGTGGCGAGCGGCGAGCGCACCAAGAGCGAGGGGTTTGATGCGGGGGGAGCGGAGTTCGCACCGTGGGTGATCGGGGCCGTGATGTAGCCTTGCGCCCGCTTGGCCCGGATGACAGCGCGACGGTCGCCGCTTTGATCCGCACGGCGTTCGCCACGCTGCGCGTCGAACCAGCGCCGTCGGGGCTTGGCGTTTCTGCCGAGATGGTTGCCGCTCACCTGGCTGCGGGCGGCGGCGGCGCGGTGATCGAGCCGGGCCGGGCCTGCATTCTTTGGCTGCGTCAGGAGCGCGGCCTGTATGTCAGCCGGCTGGCGGTGCATCCGGCGGCGCGCGGGCAGGGGTTGGCGGCGACTCTGTTGCGGGCGGCGGAGGCGGCGGCGAGACGGCATGGTATGCGTCGGCTTTGGCTGTCAACCCGCTTGGCGGCCGAGGGCAACCGGCGGCTGTTTGCACGCTTCGGCTTCGTCGAGGGGGAGCAGCATGCCCATCCCGGCTACGCGGCGCCGACCTATGTGGAGATGGAGAAGCAGCTTGCGTCATCCGATGGCTTCATTCTGCCTGCGCGGCACCATCCATAATCGTGGGGGTCGGCAGCCTCCCAGTCGCTAGGCGGTGGGAGGGCGGCACCACGACAAGGGTGCGCCGTGCCCCGGTTCAACGAATTGCCCGTAAGCACGACTGCCGGGCGAATCTTACCCTGGTGGTCGCAAGGTCGCCGAATATCCCGTCGCTGATTGTCCCATCCCATTCGGCCATCTCGGCCGTGAGGGATCCGTTATGCTCCACCTCGAGTGCGATTCGATACAGCGACTACAGGCTACGGTGGCTTGCTACGTTACTTGCTGCAGCCGGTCGGCATGGGTGAACACCTCGAAGCCATCGGCCCGCGCCACTGCGGCAAGCATAATCCCGGCCGCGTCCGCCACCCGGATGGCCAGCGCGGTGGGAGCGGAGACGGCCACCATGGTGGCGATCCCCGCCCCCGCAGCCTTCTGCACCAGCTCCACTGAGACGCGGCTGGTGAGCGCTAGCACCCCACCCGCCGGGTCCTCGCTCGCCCGCAATAGCGCCCCGGTGAGCTTGTCCAGCGCGTTATGCCGGCCGACATCCTCGCGGATCGCCACCAGCCCGTCGCGCCAGAACCCGGCGGCGTGGACGGCGTGGGTCGCGCGGTTGAGCGCCTGGGCGGGAGACAGGCTGGCGATGGCGGCGGCGATCTCGGCGGCACTCCAGCGGCGGCCCGGTGTGACGGTGGGCGGGGCGCGCATCGCATCCGCCAGGCTGTCCATGCCGCACAAGCCGCAACCGGTGGGGCCGGTGATATGGCGGCGCCGCCGCTCCAAGGCCGCCATGCGCGCCGGCGCGATCCACATCCGCAACTCGATGCCGAGCTCAGCCGGAACGATGTCCAGCTCCTCGATATCCGCCGCCGTGTCGATGATGGCTTCGGCCCGGCTGAACCCGACGGCGAAGTCCTCCAGGTCGGCCGGTGTAGCCATCATCACCGCATGGGTGTTGCGGTTATACGTGAGCGCGACGGCCACCTCCTCGGCGACCAGGCGTTCGCTGAGGTCGGCACCGTTGCGCCAGCTCGGGAGGCGGACGGCGCCTAGTCGGCCGCTGCCATCTGTCCTTGCGGGAGCAGCGCCAGCAACGCTGGCAGACCAGTCCGGGTGCAGAAGTCGCCGAATGTCTCGCCTCCTTGCCGCTGCGCCGCCCAATGCGCGAACAAGGGCTCCAACGTGGCGCCGATGGCCGCGAGCGGCACGCGTTCCAGCAGCTTGAACGACAGCCGTGTGCCCTCGAAATCGCCACCGACGAAAATGGCATACTGCCCCGGCACCCGCCCGACCAGCCCGATGTCGCCGCCATAGGGGCGCACGCAGCCATTCGGACAACCAGTGATGCGCAGGCTGATGCGCTCGCCGGCCAAGCCATGCCCGGCCAAAGCCGCTTCGATGTCGGCCACCACCGCCTCCCGCACCCGCTCGGCCTCGGTGAGCGCCAGGCCGCAGAACGGCAGCGCGGTGCAGGCCAGCGCCCACCGGGACAGCGGAGACAGCTCCTCGGTGAAGGTCACGCCATGGCCGCGCAACAAGGCTTCCAGCGCCTCGCGGTCAGCCTGCTTCACATTGGAGAGCAGCACGTCCTGTTGCCCGGTGAACACCGGGTCGACCCCGAACCGCTCCACCGCCTCCCGCAGCGCTATCCGCAGCGCGCCCTCGATGCGGCCAGACCGCACGGGCACGCCGAGCCACCAGTTTCCGTCGCCCTGGCTGTGCCAGCCAAGCAGGTCCGGCACCGCCAGCGGCGGCAAGTCGCGTGGCGGCTCCATGGTGAGGCCGTAGGTGCTACGAAGCTCCTGCTGCACCCAGGCGACGCCGCGATCCTCGACCACGTATTTCAGCCGGGCACGACGGCGGTCGGTCCGGTCGCCATAGTCCCGCTGCAACGCGATCACCGCAGCGGCGGTCTGCCACAGCTGGTTTGGCCCGACGAACCCCGCGGCAGTCGCCACGCGAGGGAAGGTGCGCGGCTTGTTGTGGGTCATGCCTTGGCCGCCGCCGACATAGAATTGGTAGCCAAGCAACTCGTCGCCCTCGAACACGGCGACAAAACCCAGGTCGTTACTCAACACGTCCACCGTGTTGTCGGCGCTATGGACTAGGCCGATCTTGAATTTGCGCGGCAGGTAGGTGGCGCCATAGACCGGCTCTTGCGCGGGTGCGGCGTCCTCGCCCTCGGCTTCGTCCAGGAAAATCTGGTAGTAGGCGCGGCTGGCCGGCAACACGCGGGCGGACAGCATCTGCGCGTCCTCCAGCAGGCGGCGATGCACCGCGTCGCGCCGCGGCGCCGGGGTGGTCATTACGTTGCGCACCACGTCGCCGCAGGCGGCATAGGTGGTCATCAGCGCGTGATTGATGGCGGCGATCTCTGGCTTGAGGTCGCCGATCACGGTGCCGTGGAACTGGATGCCCTGGCGCGAGGTGATTTTCAGCGTGTGATTGGCATAGCGCTCGGAAATGGCGTTCAAGGCGAGGTATTGCTGCCCGGTCATGAGCCCGCCGGGCGCCTTCACCCGCACCATGAACTGCCATTCTTTGTCCTGCCCGGCCTGCTTGCGGGCGGTGGCGGTGTCGCGGTCGAACTGCTCGTAGCTGCCGTGGAACTTCAGCAGGCTGTAGGACGCCTCGCTGATCCCGCCGCGCGGATTGCCGGTGATCTCCCGCGCGATGTCCCCGCGCAGGCCGTGGCTGGCCGCCTTGAGCGCCTCGGCGCCAGTGAGCTTGGGGCCGGCGGGCTTGGAGATGGCGTCCATCGTCGTTGTATCCTCGTGTCTCGTGAAGCCCCACCAATCGGATCGGCCGCCCTGCGCGCAATCCGCTGTGCCCTGCCGAGGTGCAACCGCAGCCTCATAACATCAAGGCCTGGTCCGGCCACACCGCATGCGCGTGCCGCGCGAGCGCCATCGTTTTGCCGCCAAGTTTGCCACCTCTGGCAGGCGTGATACTGACGGGGCCGCCTGTCCCGCCCATTTTCCTGGACGCAATCCGCTATGAGTTGTGCAATCGCCATCATGGCCAAGGCGCCACGCGCCGGGCACTCCAAGACGCGCCTATCGCCTTTCCTGCAGCCCGACGAGGCACAGCAGATGAGCGCCGCATTCCTGCGCGACATTTCGGAGAATATTTTGGCTGCGGCGCGCGAGGTGGATGGCATCGACGGCTACGTGGCTTACACGCCCGCCGGCTTCGAGCATTTGTTCGACGGCGTGCTCGCGCCTGGCACCGGGTTGATCTTGGCGGATGGCAGCGGCGAAGCGCCGGCCGGCGTGGAGGGGTTCGGCCGCTCGCTGTGGCATGCCACCCGAGCGTTGTTTGAACGTGGTCACAAATCCGTGTGCGTGCTTAACTCGGACAGCCCCACCTTGCCCACCGCATGCCTGGTACAGGCGGCGCGAACGCTGCAGAGCGGGGCGGACCGGGTTGTCATGGGCCCGGCGGAGGATGGCGGCTACTACTTGCTTGGCATGACGCAGCCCCACCCCGAGCTTTATGCCGGCATCGCCTGGAGCACCGAGCGGGTTGCCGCGCAGACCCGGGCGGCCGCCGCCCGCTTCGGCTTGCCCGTGCAGGACCTGCCGCCGTGGTACGACGTGGACGACCGCGCCGCGCTTGGCCGGCTGCTGGCAGAGTTTGCCCGGCCAGCACCCGGCTATGCTGCGCCCGCCACGGTCGCCTGCGTGGACCGGCTCGGCTTACGCAAACGCTTGGCCGCGTGACCGGCTGGACGCGTGAGCACGCCTTCGCCGGGGCGGGATTGCTGCTCTTGCTGCTGGTGGCGGCCGAATCGCTCTGCCATCAGCCCGGCTCGGTCTCGACCATCGGGTCGGACCAGCGGCTTTGGCTGTTCATCGGCTTCGAGTTGGCGGCAGCCGTGGTTTACTTTGGCGCGGTCTGGCTGATCCGGTCTGGTCCGCCGCCGCGTCGCGCGCTGCTGGTTGTGGTGCTGGTGTTCAGCGCCACCCGCGCCATCGCGCTGTTCACCCCGCCGTTTTTGTCCTCCGACCTGTTCCGCTATGTTTGGGACGGGCGGGTGCAGAGCCATGGCATCAACCCGTACCTGTATTTGCCGGCTGCCCCGCAATTGGAGTTCCTGCGCGACCAGGACATCTACACCAGCGTCAACCGCTCGGAGGAGGCGCCCACCATCTATCCACCGATGGCGCAGGTGATCTTCGCGGCCATTGGGCTCACCTGGTCGTCGCTGATGGCGGTGAAACTGGTCATGCTGGGCTTCGAAGTGGTGGCAGTGGCCTGCGTCGCCTCCCTGTTGCGACAGGCCGGCCGGCCGGCCGCGGACGTGCTGATCTATGCCTGGAACCCGCTGCCGGTGTGGGAATATGCCGGCAACGGGCATATCGACGCGGCCAGCATCGGCTTCATCGCCTTGGCTTTAGTGGCGGTCGCGGCGGGGCGGCGCGGGCTCACGGGGACGCTGCTGGGGTTCGCGATTCTGTGCAAGCTGCTGCCGGCCGCGCTGTTCCCGGCGTTCTGGCAGCGGTGGGACTGGCGGCTGCTGGCGGCGACGCTGGCCGTACTGGTGGTAGGCTATGCCGCCTATGCGATCGGGGCGGGATGGCACGTGCTGGGCTTTCTTCCTGGCTACGCCGCCGAAGAGGGTATCGACAACGGTTCCGGCTTCGCCCTGCTGCGCATGCTGCACGCGCTGGCTCCCTTGCCGCACTGGGCGATTCGGGCCTATCTCGCCGCGGCAGCTTGTGTGCTGCTGGGTCTTGCGGCTTGGTATGCCTTGGGACGCCCGCTGCCCACGGACCCTGGCGCCCGGGTTTTGGCGGTTGGCCGGGGTTCGGCGGTGCTGGCGATGGCCACGACAGTCGCAATTTCGCCGCATTATCCCTGGTATGTCGGGTGGCTGGCGCTGCTCGCGTGTTTTGCGCCCTATCGCAGCGTGATCTTTTTGTCGGCCAGCAGCGTATTGCTTTACGAGGACCCCTACCACCGCATCAGCATCTTCCCGTGGCTGGTGTATGCCCCCAGCCTGGCGCTGGCTGGGCTGGATGCTGTGCAATCATACCGGGCGCATCGCGCCGCGTGAGAGGAGAAGCCTGATGTCGGCCAGCGCGCTGCAGGATCCGCGTCGTTATTTCGAAACCGTGCAAAACCGTGACCTGGTCGCAGCGCCACCGGTATGCCTCTACCTGGAGACCACCAACCGGTGCAACCTGCTGTGCGAGACCTGCCCGCGCACATTCGAGACCCTCGAGCCGCCGGCCGATATGAGCTGGGACTTGTTCACCTCCATCGTGGACCAGTTCCCGAGCATCGCCCGTGTGGTGCTGCATGGCGTGGGTGAGCCGATGCTGGTCAAAGAGCTGCCGCGGATGATCCGCTACCTGAAGGATCGCGGCATCTACGTGCTGTTCAACACCAACGGCACGTTGCTGAGCCCGAAGAAGTTTCCCGAACTGGTGGCCACTGGGCTCGACGAGTTGCGGGTGTCGGTGGACGCCGCCGACCGTGCGACCTATCTCGCCGTCCGCGGCAAGGATTTCTTCGACCGCATCGTGCGCGACGTCGGCAAATTCACCGCCTATCAGGCCCGTACTGGCACGGCCACGCCCAAAGTGTCGATCTGGCTCACCGGGTTGAAGGAGACGGTGCAGCAATTGCCGGAGTTCGTGCGCATGGCGGCCGGCATGGGCGTCCGTGAGGTGCACCTCCAGCGGCTGGTGTTTGATGACGCCGGGTTTGGCATGGCGCGGGCGGAAAACAGCCTGTTCGAGCAGACCCAGGCCGATGAGGAGCAGGCGATTGCCGCCGCCCAGGCCGTGGGCACTGAATTGGGCGTGATGCTGGATGCCTCCGGCGCCACCGAGCCCGGCACCAGCCTGAAGAACAGCGACGGCGATACCCCCTGGGCCACGTGCCGCCGGCCTTGGTCGCTGATGTATTTTACCGCCCACGGGCGCGCCCTGCCGTGCTGCATCGCGCCGTTTTCGGCCCGTGGCTACAGCAACTATACCCTGGGCGACGCAACCCAGCAGAGCCTCCGGGAGATTTGGAACGGGCCGCTGTATCAGCAGTTCCGGCAGAGCTTGCTGAGCGAGGCGCCGCCCAAGCCGTGCGAGAATTGCGGGCTGCGCTGGTCGCTTTAGCGGATGGATCGGTCATCATTTCGGTAGCCTGATGCCCGGCGTCTGCGTCGTCATCCCAACGCTGAACGAGCGGGATGCAATCGGCGCGGTGGTGCGGGAAATTTCCCGCGGGGTCGCCACCGACATCATCGTCGCCGATAGCGGCAGCACGGATGGCACGCCTGGCGCCGCCGAAGCTGCGGGAGCACGCGTGCTCGCTCTGGCCGAGCGCGGCTACGGCCTGGCTTGCGCCCGCGCCGCCGCAGCGGCCGACCCGGCGTGCGACGTCATCGTGTTCCTGGACGGCGATGGCGCCGACCGGGCCGACCTGATGGAGCGGCTCACCGCCCCGATCCAAGCCGGCACGCATGACTTCGTCATCGCCTCGCGCACCCGTGGCCAACGCGATCCCGGCTCGATGAGTTGGCACCAGGTGGCCGCCGGCCTCGCGGCGGGGTTGGGCATGCGCGCGCTCTATGGCGTTCGATACACCGATATGTGTGCGTTCCGGGCCATCCGCCGCAGCAGCCTGGAGGCGTTGCACATGCGGGAAATGACCTACGGCTGGAACATCGAAATGCAGATGAAGGCCGCCCGGGCCGGTTTGCGCATCCTGGAAGTGCCGATGCCCTATCGCTGCCGTTTCGGCGGAGAGAGCAAGGTCGCCGGATCGCTGAAAGGCACCGTCCGAGCGGGATGGCGTATTGCCGCGACCTTCGCGCGCGTGGCCGCTTCGCCCAAGCCGGCCGAATGACCTGGCGGGTCGGTTTCGCCCTCCTGCTGCTTCTGCTGGCAGCAAGGGAGGCACGCGCGTGGGACTCGCGCGCAGTGTTCGGCGCTTGGTGGACGCCGGACCATAGCGGCGTGGTGGATATCGCGCCTTGTCCGGCCGGGCTATGCGGCACTGTGATCGGGGTGACGGACTTGCGGCCGGACGGCACTGCCAAGCTCGACGCCAAGGGTCATTCTCGGTGTCATCTGCAAATCGTTCCCGGCGGAACCGTCAATGGCGACGGCGTCTGGGACAGCCACATTGTCGATCCCGATGACGAGAAGACCTACACCATCCAGTTGCGTGTCGACGATCAGGGGCGGTTGCGCATGCGCGGCTATATCGGCATTCCGCTGTTTGGCCAGACCGTGTATTGGACCCGTTTTGCCGGGCATGTGACGCCGGAGTGTCACATTTCGAACTGAACGAAGGACCTTTGTGCCGTTCGAGCTCCTGCCAAAAGTAAGCGTGCTGATCGGCGCGGAGAGCCTGATGGCACGCCGGTCCGGAGTCGGGCGGATGACCATGGAGATCGCTCGCGCCGCATTCCAGTCGCCCGATATCGGGCAATTGCTGCTGTTGCTGACGCATGGGGTGTCGCGCATCGATACGGTCGGCGCGCTGGAGGATGAGGCGCTGTTGAGCCGCCTAGCGCCAGCCACGCCGATCCCATGGAAAGTGGCGCTGGGCCGCATCCCGGGGGTGCAGACCCTGCGGCGCATCAAACATGGCGGCGTAAACCGGCGGGTGCGCCGGATCGCGCGCGAGTGCGGGCGGCGGCTGGTGTATCACGAGCCCAATATGATCGCCCGTCCAATCGCGCTGCCCACGGTGGTGACGGTGAACGACCTCTCCTGGCATCACCAGCCAAGCTGGCACCCGGCCGAGCGGCTGCATTGGATCGACCGCAACCTGCCGGCCACCTTGCGCCAGGCGCGCCGCTTCGTGGCGATCTCGGAGTTCACCAAGGCTGCCATGGTGCGGGAGTTGGGCATCTCCGCCGAGCAAGTCGACGTGGTGCCGCTCGCCCCTGCGGCGGAGTTCGTACCCAGCACGCAGGCAGCGGCGGCGGCCGTATTGGAGCGTTTCGGGCTCCTGGACCGCAGCTACGTGTTCTCGATCTCCACCTTGGAACCGCGCAAGAACTTCGACCGGCTACTCTCCGCCCATCTCGCTTTGCCGGCCGCGCTGCGCGCCCAGGCGCCGCTGGTGATCGCCGGCGGGAAGGGCTGGGGCGACGTGCTCTCCCGGCCGGAAGCCAACGCTGCCATCCGCAGCGGCAGCGTCCGCCTGCTGGGCCACGTCGCCGACGCCGACTTGGTTGCACTCTGTGCGCGGGCTGGGGTGTTTGCCTATGTCAGCCTGTACGAGGGGTTCGGCCTGCCGGTGGTGGAAGCGATGGCGGCTGGCGCACCGGTTCTGGCCTCCAGCACTACCGCGGTAGGCGAACTCGCCGGAGCTGCCGCGCTGCTGGTGGATCCGGAAGACGAAGCCGCCATCGGCGCCGGGCTGCACCGCATTCTCACCGATCCCGCATTGAGCGAGGCATTGCAGGCTGCCGGCTCGGCGAGGGCTGCGGAGTTCACCTGGCAGCGGACGATCGGCTGCCTGGTGGCGACCTGGAGCCGAGCCTTGGAATGACACCGCTGCCAAGGAGGGGTCGCGATTGGTTTGCTCGACGCTTCGAGCGACGGTGCTTTCCGTACGATCGCGGGCGCCCGCTGGGATCACGTGGACCTATTCGGCCGCTTTGGCGGCCACTCCCGCCTCCCGGGTGCGGGTGCGAAGCGTCACCCATTCTTCCGCGGCGGTCGGGTGAATCCCGATGGTGCAGTCAAACTCGTCCTTGGTCGCGCCCGCCGTCAGCGCCACGGCAATGCCTTGCATCATCTCGGGCGCATCGTCTCCCAGCATATGGGCGCCTACCACGCGTTGGGTGGACTGCTCGACCACAAGCTTAATCACCGTTTGAGCATGGCGGCCCGTCATGGTGTGGCGCATGGGGGTGAACCGGGCCAGGTAGATGTCGACCGGGAACCGGGCGGCGGCGTCCTCTTCGGTGAGCCCAACGGTCGCGATCGGCGGATGGCTGAACACCGCTGTCGGCACGGTGTCCAGGTTCCAATGCCGCTGGTGTGCGCCAAACAGGCGGTCGGCCAGCATATGGCCCTCCGCGATCGCCACCGGCGTCAGGTTGAGTTTGTTCGACACGTCACCGATGGCATAGATATGTGGCTGGCTGCTCTGGCCCTGTGCGTCCACCTTGACCGCGCCTGCGCCGGACGTCGCCACGCCGGCCGCCTCAAGGCCAAGCGAGCGCGTGTTGGGCCGCCGGCCGATCGCCCAGAACACCAGGTCGGTCCGGCGCACCGAGCCGTCCTGCAGGTGAACCAGGTAGCCTTGGCCGTCCCGCTCCACCCGGGTGGGCTCGGTGCCGCAGTGCAGGCGGACGCCCTGCGCCGTGAGTGCCTCGCCCAAGGCCTTGCGCAGGTCGGCGTCGAAGCCGCGCAGAGGCAGTGGCGGCCGGCAAACCAGTTCCACCTCGGCGCCGAGCCCGGCGAACACGCCGGCGAACTCCACCGAGATGTAGCCGGCGCCGACCAGCATCACGTGCTTGGGCAGCGCAGGCAGATGGAACGCCGCGTCCGAGACGATCCCCAGGTCGCCGCCGGGGATGTCGGGCCGGATCGGATGGCCGCCGGCCGCAATCACGATGCGCTCGGCGCTGACGCGCTGCCCGCCGACGTCCAACGTATGCGGGTCGAGGAAGCGGGCGGGGGCGTCGAACAGGGTGCAGCCCGCCGAGGTCAGCAGGCGGACATAGATGGCGTTCAGCCGTGCAATCTCGGCATCTTTCTTGGCGATGAAGGCCGCCCAATCATGCGTGCCGCGCCGCGTGTCCCAGCCAAACCCGCGGCTGTCGTCCGCGGCCATGCCATAGTCGGCGGCCATCACCATCAGCTTCTTCGGCACGCAGCCGACGTTGACGCAGGTGCCGCCCCAATAGGTGCTCTCGGCGATGGCGACCCGGGCGCCGTGGGTGGCGGCAATGCGGGCGCAGCGAACCCCGCCCGAGCCGCCGCCGATGACGAAGAGGTCGAAATCACACGCCATTGCCAAGCCCCCGGATGTCGCAGGTGACATAGGGCCGATCGCGGCGGATGTCAGCGGAGCAAGCTCCAGGACGGCGGCGGCCCGGCGGCGTCCATGGCCTCCCAGCCGAAGCGCAGCAGCGGCAAGGCGGCCTCGGTGGTGGCGGCAACCAGTCCGACCAGAGCCGGTTTGCCGACGTCGCGCTTGAGCAAAGGGCGTTTGACCACCAGGTGGCGCGTCTTGAGGGCGGGGACGATCACCGGGTCGGCCACCGCCTCGAAACCCCGGGGCAAGCGGGCGGTGCTGTCGGACGTGTCAAGCACCAATCCCGCGGCCGTAGCGGTGCTCATCGCCTCGCTGTAGGCCTCGGGCCGATCCCGGATGGCGGCGCGGATGGCGTCTAACTGCGGCCGCTCGACTTCCCAGAACCCGGCAGCGATGAAGCAGCCTGCGTCGGCGATGTGCAGGTAGACGACGCCGCCGCTCTCCTTCTTGAAGCCCGGCCGCATCCACACGCAACCCGCATGCGTTTTGTAGGGCGTCTTGTCTTTGCTGAAGCGGACGTCGCGATGCAGCCGGAAGGTGGAGCGCTTGGCGCTTCCGGTGAGCGGCAGGTCGCGACGGGCGAGTTCGGCTGCCGCGTCTTCCGCCAAGGCCATCGCCGGGCCTTGCACCTCGCGTTCATAGCTGGAGCGGTTGGCCTCGAACCAGGGCTTGGCCTGGTTGCGACTGAGTTCGCGGAAGAACGCGAAGGCGCCGGGGCCAAACCCGTTGAAGACCGGCGGGACGGCAGCCTTCGCAGCACCCATAGCGGCCCGAGGGAGGGCCGGATTAGGCCGCGGCTTGGTGCGGCACGCCTTTCTCTGTCAGCAGCGCTTCAAGCTCACCGGATTGGAACATTTCGGTGATGATGTCGCAGCCGCCGACGAACTCGCTATCCACGTAGAGTTGCGGGATGGTGGGCCACTGCGAGAATGCCTTGATACCCTCCCGCAGCGCCGCATCCTCCAGCACGTTGGCGGTTTGGAACGGCACCCCAAGGTGGCTGAGGATCTGCACCACCCGGGCGGAGAAGCCGCATTGCGGGAACATGGCGTTGCCCTTCATGAAGAGCATTACCCGGTTGGCGGTGATGTCCGCCTTGATCCGCTCGGCAGTGGCAGTGTCACTCATGGGTGATGGCTCCGGTTAGGGGTGTGATGTCTGAAGCGCCAAGGCGTGCAGCTCGCCACCCATCCGGCCGCGCAAGGCGGTGTAGACAAGCTGGTGCTGCTTGACCCGGGAGAGGCCGCGAAACGCCTCGCTCGTGACGGTGGCGGCATAATGATCGCCGTCGCCCGCCAAATCCTCGACGGTGACGGTCGCGTCCGGGAGGGCCGCGCGGATCATTGCCTCGATTTCGCTAGCGGCCATCGCCATGCGTCAGAACTCTCGTGGTTGGTGAAGATATGGTTGGGAGATAGTGCAGTGTCAAACGCGTCGGCGGAATCGTCGGGGCGTCGCGTGGCGGGCCAGCTCGGGGACAGCATTCCACCCTGGGGGAGGAAACTCGCCGGCGGCGAGAAATCGCTGGAACGCTGCCGTTTTTGCAGGCAAGAATGAAGCTGTCCAACAGAGCGCGCCGCCATGAAAAAGCTCGTCCTGCTGCCCGTCTGCCTCGGGGCTTACCTTGCCTGGCCCTGTGTGGCCCTCTACCACATGGATGCTGCACTGCAGCGAGGCAATACGCGAGCCCTAGCGACCGCAGTGGAGTGGGACAGCGTCCGCGAGGGGCTAAAGGAGGATATCGCGGACGGCATCATGGGGACCGATCCCACAGCGACGGCCGCCGCCGACGATGCCTCGGCGGATGCGCTGCCGCCGTTTGGCGCCAGCTTCGTCAAAGGCATGGCGGGCAATGCCGTCGACCGCATCGTCACGCCCGAGCGTCTGGCGGCGGAGTTCGGCGCCTCGCGCGGAGCGGCCGCACTGACGAGGAAGGCCTCGTCGTTCGCGATATGGTTCGACAGCCCGACCCGGTTCGAGGCAAGCCTCCGGCTCGGCAGCAAACTCAGGCCGACTGCCCCGCTTCGTCTGCAGCTCGACCTGGTCCGGGTTGGATGGGGCTGGCAATGGCACATCACCCGGGCTTTCGTGCCAACCGAGGTGTTCGCCGAACTTGGCGACGACAGCCTCGCCGAGCCGCCTGCCACTCACAAGGTGTTCGCCGGCCAATAAGAGCCGTCTGATCGCTTCGGGCGTTAGGCCCGAGTAACGGCTTGGAGTTTTAACCGGTCATGGCGACCAAGAAGCTGGAGGTCTACCAAGCCAAACGGGACTTCTCCCGCACCGAAGAACCTCGCGGCGACGCCGCGCCATCGGCGCCGGGCCGTCTGCGCTTCGTGGTGCAAAAGCATGCCGCGACCCGGCTGCATTACGACCTGCGGCTGGAGTTGGATGGCGTCTTCAAGTCCTGGGCGGTGACCAAGGGCCCTTCCATCGACCCGCATGACCGGCGCTTGGCCGTCGAAGTCGAGGACCATCCGCTCGACTACGGCGATTTCGAGGGCACGATCCCCAAAGGCCAGTATGGCGGCGGCACGGTTCAGTTGTGGGATCGCGGCTATTGGTCGCCGGAGGGCATGGCGGCGCAAGACGGGCTTGCCGCCGGTGACCTGAAGTTCACCCTGGAGGGGGAACACCTCCACGGCAGCTGGGTGCTGGTGCGGATCAAGAACTGGAGTGGCGGAAAACGGATCAACTGGCTGTTGATCAAGCATCGGGATGCCTTTGCGCATGAAGGTGACGGCGATGGCCTGTTGGCCGAGGACCGTTCGGTCGCGTCTGGCCGGTCCATGCAGGAAATCACCGCCGGCACCGGCCGATCTCCCGCACCGTTCATGCAGCGCGATGCCTCCGTCGGCAAGGATGCGACATGGGACTCCAGCACGGGTCTGGCGCCCGCGTTGCGCAAGCGGGCAAAGGCAGCGGCCACCAGCGCCCAGCCCCGCCAGAGGACGAGACCGGCCGCCCCCATGCCCGACTTCATCGAGCCGCAGCTCTGCGTCAGCGTGGAGCGCCCCCCGGCGGGGACCGGCTGGGTGCATGAAATCAAGCTCGATGGCTACCGCGTCCAGGCGCGGATCAGCGAGGGCGATGCGGTGTTGCGCACCCGCAAGGGGCTGGACTGGACGAAGCGTTTTTCCGCCATTGCCGCCACTTGCAAGCACCTGCCCGACGCCATCATCGATGGTGAGATCGTCGCCTTGGACGCCCATGGCGCCCCCGATTTTGCCATGCTGCAAGTCGCGCTATCGGAAGGCAGCACAGCCAATCTGGTGTTTTTCGCGTTCGATATGCTGTTCGCCGGGCACGAAGACCTGCGTCCGCTCCCGCTCTCCGGGCGCAAGACCCGGCTCCAGGCCTTGTTGGAGGCCCAGGCGAAGCCCAGTGCGCTCTTGCGCTACGTCGATCATTTCGGCAGCGGCGGAGACGCGGTGCTGCGTTCAGCCTGCAAGCTGTCGCTGGAAGGGATTGTCTCCAAGCGTGCCGACTCGCCCTACCGCTCGGGACGCAGCGACGCCTGGAGCAAGGCCAAATGCCGTGGCGGCCACGAGGTGGTCATCGGCGCCTGGACCGACACCGGGGCGAAGTTCCGTTCTCTGATCGTGGGTGTGCATCGAGGCGACCATTTGGTCCATGTCGGGCGCGTCGGCACCGGCTTCAGCGCCGCTAAGGTGGCACCCCTGCTGGCCCGGCTGCGAGCGGTGGCGGCAGCTAACAGCCCCTTCACTGGCCCGGGGTCGCCACGACCGGCGGCCAATGTGCATTGGGTCCGGCCGGACTTGGTTGCGGAGGTTGAGTTTGCCGGTTGGACGGACGCCGGCATGATCCGGCAAGCGGCCTTCAAAGGGCTGCGGGAGGACAAGCCGGCGGCCGAAGTGGTCGCGGAGGCTCCGGCGCCCGCAGGCACGGCAATCAAGCGCCCACCCGCTGGGCCAACCGCCCAGCTTGCGTCCAAGGGTGCAAGCCAAGTCATGGGCACGTTGATTTCCCGGCCCGACAAAATCATGTGGCCCGATGCCGGCGACGGTGTGGCCGTGACCAAAATGGACCTGGCCCGCTACTACGAAGCCATCGGCGACTGGCTCATCCAGCATCTCATCGGCCGGCCCTGCTCAATCGTCCGCGCGCCGGATGGCTACGCCGGCCAGACGTTCTTTCAACGCCATGCCATGCCCGGCTCGTCCAATCTGCTTACCCTGGTCAACGCGCCCGGCGACCGCAAACCCTACCTGGAGATCGACCGGGTGGAGGGTCTGGCCGCGGTGGCGCAGGTCGCGGCGCTCGAACTTCACCCATGGAATTGCGACCCGTTCCATTACGACGTGCCGGGCCGGCTGGTGTTCGATCTGGATCCTGGCCCGCAGGTGAAGTTCACCGCCGTGATCGACGCGGCCGTTCAGGTTCGAGACCTGCTGTCCGAGTTGGGGCTCGTGAGCTTCTGCAAAACCACTGGCGGCAAAGGCCTGCATATTGTCACGCCATTGGCGCGCCAGTCGCGCCCGCTCGACTGGGCCGCGGCCAAAGCGTTCGCGCGCGCCGTTTGCCAGGTGGTGGCGGATGCGGCGCCCGAGCGATTCGTCATGAAGATGGCCAAACAGCAGCGCACCGGGCGGATTTTTCTGGACTATCTGCGCAACGACCGTTTGGCGACCGCAGTGGCACCTCTGTCGCCGCGTGCTCGGCCCGGCGCCACCGTCTCGATGCCACTATCATGGGCGCAAGTGAAAGCCGGCCTCGACCCGTCGCGCTTTACGGTGCGGTCCGCGCCCGCGCTGTTGGCGAAGACCAAGCCATGGCAGGACTATGCCGCCTCGGGACGATCTTTGGCCGATGCGGTCCGGCGGCTCGGACAATAGAGCCGGATCGCTTCAGGTTGATCGAGCTGAGCCGCGAATAAGCCTCTCAAACAAAAAGCTAGAGTATGGGCGCTTTGCCTAAACAGATGCGATCATGCTCAAGCCTCAAATCAAGCCGCATTCGTTGCACAGAAGGAAGGTCAGGACGATGTCATCGCGTCTGAGATATTGCGCCGTCGCAGTCCTCACGGCTCTCGCTGCATGGACCAATCCAGCCGGCGCGGCGCTCAAGGATGGGGCAAGCGCACCGCAATTCACCGCCAAGGCGACCTTCGCGGGCAAGGAATTCCAATTTTCTCTGGCAGACACACTCAGGCACGGCCCCGTCATACTCTACTTTTACCCGGCAGCCTTCACTCAGGGCTGCACCGTGGAAGCGCATGATTTTGCCGCCGCGATTGAGCGTTATAACAGCCTTGGAGCCACGGTCGTCGGAATATCGGGCGACGACATCGGCACATTGAACAAGTTTTCCGTCAGCGAGTGCCAGAGCAAGTTTGCCGTGGTGGCAGATCCCCATCGCGCGGTGATGAAGGCCTATGATGCGGTATTGGTCCCTTTTATGGCCTACGCGGACCGAACCTCTTACGTCATCACGCCGGATGACCGCGTCATCTATAGCTACACGGCGCTGAGCCCGGATGCGCACGTGGCCAACACGCTGGCTGCGCTGCGGGCGTGGCGGCAGGCCCACCCGCTGGCGGAGCAGTAGGCGCATGCCGGCAGCCGCGCGGTCCAGCAGAACTCAACCCAGTCAAGAGGAGCCTCGCGCGTGCACAGTGTCACAGCGTTCTTGCGCGTCGTAATCCTCCACGGCGCTTATGGCCGCCCGGACTCGAACTGGTTTCCCTGGTTGGCCGAGCGCGTTCAGGCGGCCGGGCACGAGGCCCTGCTGCCCCACTTCCCCACGCCGCAGGGCCAGTCCCCCGAGGCGTGGTTGGACGCATACGCTCAGCAGGTGGACAACGCCGTGCCGCGCTCGCGCACCGTCCTTGTCGCCCATAGCCTCGGCGTGGCATTCACGCTGCGGCTCGCCGCCCACGCCGGAGCGGCGGACCCGTACCGTGGCGCCTGCCTCGCAGCCGGCTTCTGGGGCACCCTGGGCCTGCCGGACTACGATCCAATCAACGCTCCATTCTTCGCGCCGCTCGACTGGGGGGCGGTGCGCGCGGGATGCGGAGCGAGCGTCACCTGCTATGCCGGGAACGACGACCCCTACGTCCCCTTGCGGTTCAGCCGCGAGATCGCGAAGCGTGTCGGGGCGCCGCTGCGGATCATTCCCGGCGGCAAGCACCTCAATGCCGAAAGCGGCATGACGACGTTCCCGGAGTTGACGGCCGATCTCGATGCCCTGCTCGCGCCGGCGCTCGCGCCCCGTTTTGGTGTTCCGTGAGGCTCTATGTCCTGCCAGGCGCCTGCTCGCTGGCGAGGTCGCTGACGCCTACCTCTTTGTGCTCGGTCGCTTGGGCCTCAGGCTCGGCCGGCCCACGACCGCCTACTCACGGCTCTGGAGCTTCACCGAGGCAGCGGCGGCCCGTCCCGCAGCCCGGCGCGCGATGGAGCGCGAAGGTATCTCGCTGACGGAACCGAAGTCGGGTTTGGGCTAGATCAGCTGAGCGGGTAAACCTGCCGCGGTGCATAGAAGAGGCGGGTTGCGCCCGCACCACGGCGAAGCAACCATCAAGGTTGGCGATCAATAAGCCGTTTTGCTGTGAAGCTCACGCAGTGCCGTCAACACCATGATCTTGATGTCGAGCAGGAACGACCAGTTGTCGATGTAGAACAGGTCGTGGGCAACCCGTTGCTCGATTTGCTCGAGAGTGCGCGTCTCGCCCCGCCAGCCATTGACCTGCGCCCAGCCGGTAATCCCCGGCTTGACACGGTGGCGCAACGCATAGTCGGCAACGGCATCGTGGAACAACTGGTTGCCTGCTTTGGTGTTGGGGGCATGCGGCCGGGGGCCGACCAGCGACATCTCTCCGCGCAACACGTTCAGCAGTTGCGGCACCTCATCCAAGCTCGTCTTGCGCAAAATCCGCCCAATGCGGGTGACGCGGGCATCGTTCTTGGTGGTTTGGCGATCGGCCTTCATATCCGCCAAATGATGGAACATGGTCCGGAATTTGAACACGTCGAACATGTTGTTGTTGAAGCCAAGCCGCGGTTGGCGGAACAGGATCGGACCAGGGCTGTCGAGCCGGATCGCCAGCGCGACCAGACCCAGAAACGGCAGCGCGGCGATCAGCAAAATCGCGGCAATCGTCCAATCGAACACGGCCTTCTGCAAAGACTCCCATTCCGTCAGCGGGCGGCTGCCGATCTTGATGACGGCATTCGGACCGACACGGTCGAGTTGGCTGCTTTTGCAGGCGTGCTCCAGCAACTCGCCAGCCATGTAGATGTCGGCTGTCACCGACCTCAGCGCAGCACGAGCCTGTTTGATGCGGGAGTCGTCCGACAAGGGAAGTGCCAGGACGATCGCGTCGATGCGGTCGCGGCGGCTTCGCGCGACCAGGTCCACGATGTTGCCGAGCACCGGAACGTCAGAGATCGGGGTCACGGCGTCGTAGCCGTCATTGTAGAGGCCGACAAAGCTGGAGGCCCGGTCGGGATCGGTCGCCAGGGCGGCGATGAACGACAGGCTGTACTCGCTGACGCCGACCACCGCGACCCGGCGGGCAAGAGATTCGGCGTTGGTCAGCGCCCGCGCCGCGTTGGCAGTGACGATGGCTGAACCCGTGGTGACGAGCCCGGCGGAGGCCATCCAGAGCACCGGCCACCAACGGCCAGTGCCGCCACCCACCGGCATCAGCGCGAAACAGACGGCGGCCACCGCCCCGCCCGCCATAATCGCGCCGCGCAGCACGCGCAGACGGCGTGCCGCATTGCGCAACCGTGACGGCGCATAGGCGTCGGCACGGTTCAGCACCGACACCGTGGCCGCAACGGCGCCCAGCGTGGCGAGGATCGGCTCGCCAGCAAGCTCGCCGCTGCCAATCGCATGGCAGAGCAGCGTGGCGATCCAGCCGCTCACGCCCAGCATAGCGAGGTCGGTGAGCCGCGTCAGTAAAACAAAGACATGCGGGGCCGATCCCAATTGGCGGAGCGCGCGCGACCCCCCTCGAGCCGGGCCAACGGGCACCGGGCGGCCCACCCGGCTTGGAGAAAAGCAAATGCCGGACCGGACTCCGTCAGCCGCCAGCCTGGCGCTTGCCGTCGGTGAACTAACCGCCTTCACGCCAAACTCACCCGGAACCCTGGCAGCAGACAAACCACGATGGCTGATAAGAGACACGGAGTGCTCCTCAGAAATGCTGCACTGCACTTTAGCCGGTCGCCAACCGAAGTCGAACAAAAATCGTTCGTCTCGGCCCAATCTACACGGTAGCGGCTTTTGGCATAGATCGAGGTCGGCGTCCACCAGATCATCCATCAGCGGTAGCAACAAACCGTAACGTTCTCACATGAACCCGCCCATTCGCGGCAAAACAGACGATTGCAGCGTCGCTAAATTGATTATTTTTAACTTTTCTGCGATTGGCGCGACCGCTCGCAACATGCCATCGTGGTAAACAGGCTGGGACTTGGTGCAGCCGCCACTCCTCTGGCGCTTCAAAGCGCTCCCTATCGCGCCTGCACGAGCCCCGCTTCCGTCGGCGTGGCGGCTCGGGCAGGTGCCATCGTCGCAGCGCTGGAAACAACCCCGAGCGGGATCCCACGCAAGTGGCGTGACGCCCGACGCTCCAGCGATAGCCACAATCTCCGGATTAGTTCCGTCGCGGCCAGGTAAATCAGCGCCGCATAGAGATAGACCGAAAAGTCGAACGTCCGCGCGAACACGAACCGGGTTTGGCCCATCAGGTCGAGCAAGGTCACGATTGCAGCCAGCGCGCTCGCCTTGATCATGCTGATCAGCTCGTTGCCAAGCGGCCGCAGCGCCACCAGCAACGCCTGTGGAAACACCACATGCCGGCCGATCTGCCAGGGCGACAAGCCCAAAGCCGCTGCCGCCTCCCGCTGGCCCTTGGGCACGGAGGCGATGGCGCCGCGGAAAATCTCCGACTGATAGGCCGCCGTATTCAAGCTGAAGGTGACGATGCAGCAGAAAAACGCGTCACGAAAGAACGTCCACAATCCCACTGCGGCAAGCGCCGGCCGCAACTCGCCGCCGCCATAATACACCAAATAGAGCTGACATAGCAGCGGCGTGCCGCGGAACGCGGTGACGTAGCTCAGCATGGCCCAAGACAGCAGCCGGCTGCGGGACCGGCGGGCCAGGCAGATCGGCCCGGCGAGCACGAACCCGATGCAGCACGACAGCGCCACCAGTTCCGCGGTCATCTGCAACCCCGCGATCAACCGCCAGCCGTATTGGTCCAGCAGGTCGGGGTCGATCAGGAAGCCGAGCAGGCCGTGCATCAGGCCAGGCCGCGGGCGAAACGCCGTTCCAGCAGGGCTTGGCCGCCGGTCGAGGCGATGCTGATGACGAGATAGACCGCTGCCGCCGCGCTGTAGAACAGCAGCGGCTCATGCGTGTTCTTGGCCGCCTCCGAGGCGGCGCGCAGCAGATCCATCACGGCCAGCGTGGAGACGAGCGAGGTATCCTTCAACAGGATCGTCCAGATGTTGCCCAGGCCCGGCAGCGCGATCCCAGCCAGTTGCGGCAGCACTACGAGGGCGAAGCTGTGCCGCCGGCTGAGCCCCAAGGACCGCGCCGCCTCGCCCTGGGTGCGCGGCACGGCGGCAAAGGCGGCGATCCACACCTCGCTCGAATACGCGGCCGAGACGGCGCTGAGGGCGATCACACCGGCGAAAAATGCATCCACTTCGATATGGGTCTGCAACGCAAGGACGCGGCTCAGCCGGTCGATCAAGGCTTGCAGGCCGAAATAGACGATAAACAGGGCCAGCAAGTCGGGGATGCCGCGGAAAAAGGTGGTGTAGGCCTCCCCGGCCGCACGCAGGCTGCGCCAGTCAGACCGCCGTGCCAAGGCCAGCAGCAACCCGGCGCCGAAGCCGAGCGGCACGGTGGCGAGCGCCATCAGCACCGTCACCAGCGCGCCCTGCAGCAGCAGCGGCGCCCAGCCGTCGGCGCCGAAGAGAAGCCCGAGGGAGGTCATCCCAACAAGCTAAGCAAACGCCATGCCACCATCAGAACTCCCGCAGCACCTCCCGCAGCGTGCCTCCTT
Source organism: Acetobacteraceae bacterium (assembly GCA_965276785.1). Classification (GTDB taxonomy): domain Bacteria; phylum Pseudomonadota; class Alphaproteobacteria; order Acetobacterales; family Acetobacteraceae; genus LMUY01. The sequence goes on along the minus strand of OZ255629.1, from coordinate 2,277,839 downwards.
CATACTGCGTTCGCACCAGGCCGCGGCGTTGCAGCGCCGGCACCAGGCCCTCGGTGATCTCCACCACGCGCAGCCGGCTGGTGCGCTGGAACGGCGTGCTCACCAGAAAGCCGTCGCCGCCGATTGCCGCCATCGCCTCACCCATTTGCTCAGCCACCGCATCCGGCGTGCCGACCAATTGCAGGCCGCCATCGTAGCGCTCGGCGGTGAGCTGGCGCAGCGTTTTGCCGCTGCCCCACTGGGCAAACTTGTCCAGCGAGCCCTGCTCGCCATTGGTGGTGAGCGGCGGCAGTTCGGCATCGAGGTCGAAGCGCGAGAAATCGATGTCGGTCACCGTGCCAATCGCCGCCAGCGCGGCTTCGACGAACGCCGGGTCGTGCACCAGCCGGCAGTGCTTGGCCCAGGCCTCCTCGGTGGTCTCGCCGAGCACCGGGTAGATCAGGAACAGCACCTTGATATCGTCCGGGTTGCGCCCGGCAGCGGCGGCGCGGGCCCGCACGTCGTCGCGATAGGCTTTCATCCCGGCATAGCCGTTGGCGGTGGCGATAATGCTGTCCGCCGTCCGGGCGGCAAACTCCCGCCCGCGCGGCGACCCCCCGGCTTGCACGAAGGTGGGGCGGCCCTGCGGCGAGGGCACCGTGTTGAGCGGCCCCCGGCAGTTGAAGTACTTGCCCTCGAAATGGATCGGCTTGACCTTGCTGTGGTCGGCAAAGGTGCCGCTGGCGCGGTCCATCACCACCGCGCCCGGCTCCCAGGAATTGAACAAGCGGCACACCAGCTCGACGTATTCGTCGGCCATGTCGTAGCGCTGCGCGCGCGGCGGCAGTTCGTCCATGCCGAAGTTCTGCGCCGCCGCGTCCTCCCCCGAGGTGACGATGTTCCAGCCGAACCGCCCCCCGGCGATATGGTCCAGCGTGGTGCACAGCCGTGCCAGCAGGAACGGCGGGTAGGCCATGGTGCTCATGGTCGCAACCACGCCCATCCGGCTGGTGGCGGCCGCGATCATGGCGGCCAGCGGCATCGGGTCGTGCTTCGGGGCTTGCAGCGCGTGTTTCAGAGTGGCTTCGGCGGTGCCCCGATAGGCCTCGGACACCATGAGGGTATCTTCCAGCATGATGTAGTCGAAACCCGCCCGCTCCATGGCTTGGGCCATCTCGACGTAGAACTTGCCGTCCCAAGGCGGGGTCGGCGGTGCATAGGGGTGGTTCCACTCGCCCGCGCTGAAGTTGCAGAACCAGGCGAGGTGAAAGCGATCGGGCATGAGCGTTGATCCGATAGGGTCCGGCGCGGTGAGGCAAGAATGGTGCCGGCTGGCGTTTGCAACCGCCAGCGTGGATGGTAATGCTCCGCCGTACGGAGGGGTGCCGGAGTGGCCGATCGGGGCAGTCTCGAAAACTGTTGTACGTGCAAGCGTACCGTGGGTTCGAATCCCACCCCCTCCGCCGGGCTCGCATTGCTTGGGTGAGAGCCAAGCCGCCGGCGAAGAGTCGGTCCATCTCAGCGAGAGCGAGCAGAAGCAGGCGGCGCAAAGCACCACGATTGGCCCGCTCGTCATCCATGAAGTGGTGCGCGACGAAGGGCTGGCCGAACTCAACCGTTCGTTCAGCGGCTTGGCCTGGTCGGGGCTCGCCGCCGGGCTGTCGATCGGCTTCTCCTTTCTGGTGCAGGCGGCGTTGCAATCGGGCCTGCCGGACAGCCCATGGCGGCGCCTGGTCGCCTCGTTCGGCTATTGCCTGGGCTTCCTCATCGTGGTGATGGGCCGGCAGCAACTGTTCACCGAAACCACGCTCACCGCGCTCATTCCCGCGCTGACCCAGCGCACCGGCACCATGCTGCTGCGCACCATGCGGGTGTGGCTCATCGTTCTCCTCGCCAACCTGACGGGCACGCTGGCGCTCGGTGCGGTGCTGGCGCAGCCCGGTGCGATGCCGCCGGCCATGGCCTCGGCGATGCTCGAGATCGCCAGCCACACGATGGAGTCCTCCTTCGGCCACGGGGTGTTGCTGGCGGGGTTCGCCGGCTGGCTGATCGGGCTGATGGTCTGGCTGCTGCCCGGCTCCGGCGCAGCGCGCCCGCTGATCATCATCCTGCTGACCTATTCAATCGCGGTGTGCCAATTCCCCCACGTCATCGCCGGCTCGGTGGAGGCGGCGTTTTTCACCTTCAGCGGCCATGCGACCGTAGGGGACTACCTGATGCGGTTCCTCGCGCCGACGCTGGTGGGCAACAGCATCGGCGGCAGCCTGCTGGCGGCGCTGCTCAACCATGCGCCGATCGCAGGCGAACTGGACGGTATCGGCGAAGCGGAGGGCAATGGCTGAGTTGGCTCCCGGCTCGCGGGCACAGCTATCGCGGTCGATGGCGTCGGATGGCACGGCGCGCTAGCCTGGGGGCATGACGCTTCCGCCCGAGTTCGACCGCATCGCGCGGCATTTCCGCCCGCTGGCCGGGCCCGGCTCGCTCGACCTGGCCGACGACGCCGCCGTGTTCGCCCCGCCGCCGGGCCGTGAACTCGTGGTGACGGCGGACGCCATGGTGGAAGGGGTGCACTTCCTGCCCGCCACGCCGCCGGGCCTGGTGGCGCGCAAGCTGCTGCGGGTGAACCTGTCGGACTTGGCGGCGATGGGGGCGGTGCCGTTCGGCTACCTGCTCACCCTTTCGGCACCACGGGCGTTGACCGACGATTGGTTCGCCGGCTTTGCCGCCGGGCTGAAGCTGGACCAAACCGCCTACGACATCGCCCTGCTGGGCGGCGACACGACAGAAACCCCAGGTCCGCTCAGTCTGTCGCTCACCGCCATCGGCCATGTGGCGCCGGGGGGCGCCATCCGCCGCTCGGGCGCGCAACCCGGGGACTGGCTGTGGGTGACGGGCACGATCGGCGACGGCGTGCTGGGCCTGCATGCGGCGCGGGGCGAACTGGCCGATCCTGGCGGCGTCCTGCAAGGCCGCTACGACCTGCCGACGCCGCGGCTCGGCCTGCCGCTGGCGGGCTGGGCGCACGCGGCGATGGACGTGTCGGATGGGCTGTTCCAGGACCTGGGGCACATCTGTCGCGCCAGTTCCGTCTCGGCGGTGGTGGAGGCGGCGCGCATTCCACTGTCGCCGCAGGCGCTGGCGGCCGGCCCGGCGTGGCGGGAGCGTGCCTGGGTGGGCGGGGACGATTACGAGTTGCTGCTCGCGGCTCCGGCCGGCTTGCCGCCGCCGGCGGGGCTGGCGGTGACGCGCATCGGCCAGTTCGCGGCGGGGCAGGGGGTCAGCGTGCGCGGCGCTGGCGGCGAAGCGCTGCCGTTGGCGGACCGTGGCTGGAGCCATTTCGCCGAGTAGAGGCCGACCTGACCCAGTAACGACACTGCCTGGACTCTGCATACATAAGCATGTGAACAGCATCGCCAAGCGGAGTGGCCGATTCGTTTTAAAAACGTTGACAACTTCCGCACTTCGTTACAGCTTTGTCTCGGGGCAAAACTGCCGTTCGCCTGGTCGAAGAAGGTGCCGACACCGATGGATGGTATGGAGCATAGCATGCTGCCGAAGCGCCCGGTGCTGAGCATTGTCGTGCCCTGCTACAACGAAGAAGAGGTGTTGCCCGAGACGGCGCAACGGCTCGATGACGTCCTGACGCAGCTGGCCGCGAGCGGGCAGATCGATCGCGCGAGCCACATCGTGTTCGTCGACGATGGCTCTAGCGATGCGACCTGGGCGGTGATCAGCGAGTTGCGCCGGGGTTCCCCCCGCTTTGGCGGCGTGAAGCTGTCGCGCAACCGCGGCCACCAGAACGCCCTCATGGCGGGCCTGCTCAATGCCGATGGCGACCTGGTGATTTCGGTAGATGCCGACCTGCAGGACGACTTGAACGCGATCGGCAAGATGGTGGCGGCGGCCGCGTCCGGCGTGGACATCGTTTATGGCGTGCGCAGCGCCCGTACCACCGATACGGCGTTGAAGCGCAACACGGCGCAGTTCTACTATCGCTTGCTGCACCTGCTCAACGTCGAGGTCATCTACGACCACGCCGATTACCGGCTCATGACCCGCCGGGTGATTGAAGCGTTGCGGCAATACCAAGAGACCAACCTTTTCCTCCGCGCGCTGATTCCGCAGCTTGGCTTCAAGACCGGCATCGTCACCTACGCACGCGCGGAGCGTTTCGCCGGCACGTCGAAATACCCGTTCCGCAAGATGCTGGCACTCGCCTTGGAGGGGGTGACGTCGTTTTCCACCCGGCCGTTGCGCCTGGTCACCTGCATCGGGTTCCTGACCTCGGTGTTCGCCCTGGTGCTGACGCTGTGGGCGCTGTGTGCCGCGCTGGTGTTCCGCGTCGCCATCCCGGGTTGGGCGTCCACCGTCATCCCGATCTACCTGATCTGCGGCGTGCAAATCCTGAGCCTGGGCATTCTCGGCGAGTATATCGGCAAGATCTACCTGGAAACCAAGCGCCGGCCGCTGTTCCATGTCGCCGAACACTTGCAACCGGCCGTCCAGCATTTGCCCCGGGCCGAGCCGCAATTGGTCTTGCACGAGACCGGACTCGAGCTGCCGGCGCTGTCGGGCATCTGAGGCCAGACCATGCAGCAAGCCAGCGTTCTCGCCTCCGCGCGGCCGCGGCCAGTCCACCTGCGGATCCCCCTCGCTGCGGCGATGGTGGCCGTCCTGGTGATCCCGCTGCTGCTGGCCGCAACGCCGCCGCTGATGGACTATCCCAACCATTTGGCGCGGATTTGGCTGATCGGCGGCGGCGCCGGCGTGGCGCCCGTCTCGGCCATGGTCCAGGTGAAATGGGACACGCTGACCAACATCGGCATCGACCTGGCCGCTTGGGGGCTGACCCAGCTGCTGACCTACGACGCCGTCGGCCGTTTGTTCGTCTGTGCCGCCATCCTGCTCGGGCCGCTCGGCGGCATGGTGCTGTGGCGGGCGCTGCATGGCCGGGCGCATTGGTGGCAATGGTCGTTCGGCCTGCTGGCCTGGGGCATGGGGCTGTTCCTCGGCTTCCTGAACTTCGAGATCGGGCTTGGCTTGGCGCTGCTGGCCGCCGCGGCGGACCCGGCCTTGGCCCGGCGCGGCCGCCTGGCGCTGCTGGCCGGCCGGGTCGTGCTGGCGGGCGGGCTGCTGCTGATGCATGCCTTCGCGCTGGTGTTCTACGCGGCCCTGCTCGGTGCCCTCGCAATCGGCCCCGACTCCCGGTTTCTGCTGCACTGGCCGACGCTGCGGCGCATCGCGCGCGCCATCCTGCTCGCCGCCGTCCCCCTCGCGGTTCCGGTGCTGCTGCTCGTGCTGCTGGCGCCGAGCCTGCCGGGCCAACAGACCGGCACCAATCTCCAAACCGCCGCGTTCGACGTCCGGCAGGGCCTGATCAGCGCCTTGCATCACCCGGCTAGCAAGCTCGAAGGCGCCTTCCTCGGTATCCGCTCCTACGCCAAATGGATCGACGGGCTCACCTTGCTGGCGCTGAGCCTGCCCGTGCTGCTGTCCTTGTGGCTGCGCCGCCTGAGCGCGCACGCCGGCATGCTGATCGCAGTTGCCTTGCTGTTGCTGTGTTACCTCTGCACCCCGACCCGCCTGGCCGGCACCTACTGGATCGACGCGCGGTTCGCCTGGATGCTGCCGTTCGCGTTGGCCGCCGCACTGCGGCCCGACCTGCCGCCCCGGCTGGCCCGGCTCGCGGCCGCTGCCCTGTTCGCCGTGTTCGTGTTGCGCACCAGCCTGGTCGCCTACGTTTGGCACCAGCGCCAGGCGGACCTGGCTGACCTCTCCACTGCGCTGGCGCTGGTCCCCGAAGGGGCGGCGGTGCTGCCCTTGGTGCATCAGACACAGAGCGGACAGGGCGTGTTGGGGCGCGACACCACGGTCGGCGGCTTCGCCAGCTATGGCCATCTGGCGGCTCTGGCGGTGCCGCTGCGGCATGCCTTCGTGCCGACCCTGTTCGCCGCGCGGGGCAAGCAGCCGCTGCAGGTCAAGCCGCCGTTCGACCAGATCGCCGACCCCGAGGGCGGCACCGTGGCCAGCGCCGACGCGCTCGACGACCCGGGGGTTTACGCTGAGTCGTTGCCCGAGGCGCCTTACTTGGCGGCTTGGCGGACGCGGTTTGACTACGCCTTGGTGCTCAACGCCGACGTTGCCGACCAGCACGGCGCCTTCACCGCCCCGGCCGGCCTCGAGCCACTCAAGACGACCGGCTTCGCCCAACTCTACCGCATCAAGCACGCGTCCTAGTCGCGATCGATGTAACCCGCATCGTGATGCGGGCCACTCCGAGAAACCTGGGCGGTTCACTTGAACCGGATGCTGTACTGAATCGGACGGTGCTAACAGTGCCGACGCCTTCTGGATCCTGCTTGCTCGCCGTAATAATCTGTCGCAAAAGAAGCCCGGATAAAACCGGCGTCAATAACAATAAGAGCAAGCAGATGACAGCCAGAACCCACCTCCGTCATGCGCCCCGATTTGTAAGCCTCACGACGGCGTTTGCTCTGATCGCTATTCCCGGCGCGTCGGTCGCAGACGAAATCCAAACCACTCCCGGATCGTCGGCTCCATCAGTGCCGGTTCAGTGCATAACCAATTACGTTGGCGTGAAGCAGTTCCCCACCGATGTCGCCTATCAATACATTTGGGGGCAGCTCTGCTTCCGTCAGCAGCCCACGTCCGCTACGCCGGTCCAGGTCCTGATCCATGGCGGTGCTTACAACCACACCTATTGGGACACGCCCTTTAAGCCCGAGACCTATTCATACGTTCAAGCGGCCACCGCACGCGGCTACGCGACGTTCAACTTCGATCGGCTGGGCTATGGGGCGAGCAGCCGTCCGCTCGCGGTGACCCTCGACTTCAACGTGGCGGGTTATGTTACCCACCAGCTTGTGCAGATGCTTCGCGCCGGCCATTGGGGCGTTGGCTTCACCAAGGTGATCCTGAACGGGCACTCAATGGGCGCGCTGGCTGCGGAGAACGAAGCCGCCAACTACAATGACATCAACGGCTTAATCGTCAGCGGCATCGGCCACGACTTTAATATCACGCCGAACCTGCTGACCATCTTCGTGCCTGCCGCGACCGATCCAAAGTTCATCGGCCAGCTTGACGCAGCCACCTACCTGACCTCGCGGCCTGGCGGCAGGATCGGCGTCTTCGTCGCCCCGGGCTCCTATGATCCGGGCATCGTCCCGTTTGAGGAGGGTGTCGAGAAGGACACGTTGTCGGCGACCGAGCTCAGCTCGTTGACGACCGACACGAGCGACCTGAACCAGCTGACACAACGAATCACCGTCCCGACGCTGTTCGCGCAAGGACGGTATGACCAGCTCTGGTGCAACCGGACCGGAGACTGCGAAACGGATCCGCAAGCGCTCAAGGAAGCCTCCTACTGGCAACCGAGTACCTCGTTTACGCACGTCATCATTCCGGATGCCGGTCATTCGATCAACTCGAACCTATCAGCACCGACGTTCTTCGCCACGACTTTTTCCTGGCTAACGGAGCATAGCCTGGCGCCACAGTGACGTAATCGAAACACGAGGCGGGATTGGAGGCACAAGCTGTGCAAGCCAACGTTGTGACGACGTGACTGCGTAGTTGATCCCCACTCGCCCCCCGGGCAACACTGCCCCCGTATGCCGGACCACGCCGCCCCCGACACCATCGCCGCCTTCATCGCCCGCTGGAGCCACACCGGCGGCGCCGAGCGGGCCAACTTTCCACCTTTCGTGTTCGAACTCTGCGACCTGTTGGCCGTCCCCCGCCCCGCCGGCCAGCAGGGCGGCCTCGGCGCCTATCGCTTCGAGCGCAGCGTCTCCCGCCCCGAGCCCGACGGCCGCATCAGCACTCGCTTCATCGACCTCTACAAGCAGGGCTGCTTCATCCTGGAGGCCAAGCAGGGCGACGCGCCCCCGCAACCCTCCTTGTTCGCCCCCGAACCCGAGCGCCGCGCCACCATCCGCAATACGCGCGGCTGGGCGCAGCACATGCTCGCCGCCCGCGGCCAGGCCGAACGCTACGCCCGCGACATCCCCGCCGCCGAGGGCAACCCGCCCTTCCTCATCGTCTGCGACGTGGGCTTCTGCTTCGACCTCTATGCCGACTTCTCCGGGCTCGGCAAGCATTACAGCCAGTTCCCCGACGCCAGCAGCTTCCGCATCTACCTGACCGACCTGCACGACCCGGCGCTGCGCACCCGCCTGCGCACCGTCTGGACCGACCCGCACGCGCTTGACCCCTCGCGCCGCCGGGTCGAGGTCACCCGCGACATCGCCGCCTACCTCGCCAAACTCGCGATAGCCTTGGAGCAGCGCCACTCGCCGGACGCCGTCGCCACCTTCCTGATGCGCTGCATCTTCTGCATGTTCGCTCAATCCGTCGGCTTGCTGCCCGAAGCCAGCTTCACCGAACTGCTGCGCCGCGTGGAGCACAGCCCCGCCAAGCTCGGCCTGATCAGCGAGCTATGGCGCATGATGAACACCGGCGGCTTCTCCGCCGCCATCGAGTGGGACGTGCGCCGCTTTAACGGCGGCTTCTTCGCCCCCGGCGTGCACGGCCCAGTCGAACCGCTGCCGCTCGCGCCGGACGAAATCCGCCTGCTGCTCGCCGCCGCCGGGCGGGACTGGCAGAACGTCGAGCCAGCCATTTTTGGCACCCTGCTGGAAAACGCGCTGGACGCCCGCGCCCGCGGCCAACTGGGCGCCCACTTCACCCCCCGCGCCTTCGTCGAGCGCCTCGTCACCCCCGGCGTGATGGACCCGCTGCGCGCCGATTGGGAGGGCGCCCAGGCCGCCGCGTACCACCTGGCCGAGGACGCCAAGCCCGCAGCCGCCGCCGCCGCCATCCGCGAGTTCCACGCCCAGCTCTGCACCGTCCGCGTGCTCGACCCGGCCTGCGGCACCGGCAACTTCCTTTACGTCACTTTGGAGCTGATGAAGCGGCTGGAAGGCGAGGTGCTGGACGCGCTGGCCAACCTGGTGCCCGGCGAGGGCGCCCGCCTGGCGCTCACCGGCGCCACCGTGGACCCGCACCAGTTCCTCGGCCTGGAGAAGAACCCCCGCGCCGTGCTGGTGGCCGAACTGGTGCTCTGGATCGGCTACCTGCAATGGCACTTCCGCACCACCGGCCAGGCCCCGCCCAACGACCCCATCCTCAGCGATTTTCACAACATCCGCCAGGCCGACTCGCTGCTCACTTACCACCGCGAAGAGCTGGTGCGCGACGCCGCCGGCGCCGTGGTCACCCGCTGGGACGGCCGCACCACTCGCCCGCACCCGGTCACCGGCGAGCCCGTGCCGGACGAGACCGCCCGGCTCGAGCTGACCCGGCCGGTCAAGCCGCTGGCGACCGAGTGGCCGCAGGCCGAGTTCATCGTCGGTAACCCGCCCTTCATCGCCGGCAAGGATGTGCGCGCCGAACTGGGCGACGGCTACGCCGAGGCACTCTGGCGCACCTACAAGAAGGTGCCGCCCTCGGCGGATTTGGCGATGCTGTTCTGGTGGAAGGCGGCGCGGCTGCTGGGCGCCAAGGGCGGCGTGCGTCGCTTCGGCTTCATCACCTCCAACAGCCTGCGCCAGATCTTCTGCCGCCGCGTGGTGGCCGACGCGCTCGCCGCCCGCCCGCCCGCCCGCCTGGTCTTCGCCATCCCCGATCATCCCTGGTCGGACGGCAAGACCGACGCCGCCGTGCGCATTGCCATGACGGTGGCGGAGCCCGGTCGCGGCGGCCCGCGCCATCCCGGCGTGCTGGCGCTGGTGACGTCGGAGCGGGCAGGGGCGGCGGACGTGCCGGTGGTGGAACTCGCCGCGACCGAGGGCACGATCAATGCGGACTTGACGGTGGGGGCGGATGCGGGCGCGGCAGTCGCGTTACGGGCGAACGGGGAGGTTTGCAGCCCGGGGATGAAGCTGCACGGCGCCGGGTTCATCGTCACGCCGGCGCAGGCGCGGGCGCTGGGCTTGGGCAGCGTGGCCGGGCTGGAACGCCATATCCGACCCTATCTGAACGGCCGCGACCTGACCCAGCGCAGCCGCGGCGTGATGGTGATCGACCTTGACGGCTTGTCAGAAGTCGAACTTCGCCAGCGATTTCCCGCCGTATATCAGCACGTCCTTGTTCATGTAAAACCAGAACGAGATCAAAACAACGAGGCCTATCGCCGACTGAACTGGTGGCTATTCGGCCGCAACAACAGCCTGCTCAGGGCCGCAATCCGCGGCCTCCCGCGCTACATCGCGACGGTCGAGACCGCCAAGCACCGGGTGTTCTGCTTCCTCCCCGCCCAGGTCATCCCGGACAACATGCTCGTCTGCATCGCCAGCGACAGCGCCTTCCATCTCGGCGTGCTCTCCTCCCGCATCCACGTCGCCTACGCCCTCGCGGCGGGCGGCCGGCTCGGAGTGGGAAACGACCCGCGCTACAACAAAACCCGCTGCTTCGACCCGTTCCCATTCCCGGTCGCCACGCCTGCCCAGCGCGCCGCCATCGCCGACCTCGCCGAGGAACTCGACGCCCTCCGCCGCACCTGCCTCGACACCCACCCCCACCTCACCATGACCGGCCTCTACAACGTGCTCGAAGCCCTCCGCGCCGCCCGCCCGCTCACGCCCGCCGAGCGCGACGTACACGACGCCGGCCATGTCAGCCTGCTGCGCGACCTGCATGACCGGCTCGACCGCGAAGTCGCCGCTTCCTACGGCTGGCAACCCAACCTCCCCGCCGCCCAGATCGTAGAACGTATCGTAGCCCTGAACGCCGCCCGCCGGGCCGAGGAGGCGGAGGGCCTGGTGCACTGGCTGCGCCCCCAATTCCAGGCTCCCACCGCCACCGTCCGCCCGTCGGTGCAGGCCGAGCTCGACGTGCCATCCGAGGCGGCGGAGGCCATGCTGGACTGGCCCCGCCGCCCGGCCGAGCAAGCCATCGCCTTGCGCGCTGCGCTGGCCGCCGAGTCCGCCACCGCCCTGGCCCTGGCCCGCCGCTTCCGCCGCGCTCCCCGCGCCCGCGTGGAGGACATGCTGCAAGCCCTGGTCGCCATGGGCCAGGCGCACCAGGCGCAGGACGGCTCCTACTACAGTTGACCACCCAACCTCGTCATGGCCGCACGGTCGTTCGGCAGGGGCCTTGCCTCCCATGGTGCAGCGAGGGGCGGCTATCATAGCCCGTCATGGCCGGAGTGGAGCCACGGCTGTCCGGTTCACGTTGTTGTCGACGAGGAAGTAGACTTTATCGTCATGCCCGCGCTTGACACGGGCGGAGCCGCCAAAAGGTCCAGCGGGCAAAGCCCGTGGAACGGCGCGGAGGGATCCACGGGGTTTGGCTGATGGACGTCGATCGGTCCTTGACCAGGACTGGCTCTCAACGGGTTGGGCCGGTGATGCGGGGACGCCGTGGATGGCCGGATCGAGTCCACGGCTGTCCAGTTCAGTAAAACGCTTGTAAACAATGGGTTACCGTCATGCCCGGACTTGATCCGGGCATCCACGGGGTGCTCGCCGCACCATGGAGCAAGTAATGACTCATCTTGGCCAGCCGGATCGCGTGGATCCCTCCGCAGCCATTCCACGGGCTTCGCCCACGGAACCTTTTGGCTGCTCCGCCCGTGTCAAGCACGGGCATGACGATCAACTACACGTCCAGGCGTCGGGCCATGAACCGGACAGCAGTGGATCAAGTCCGGCTATGACAGTAAAGCGTCGTATCCAGGAACTTTTCACGAACCGGACAGCCGTGTGCTTGACGCGGGCACGACGGTCCGCCGCCAAACTCCAACAATCCCTTGAAACTCCCCCCTCCCGCACGGTTAAACCCGTCCATGTCCGCGCAGCCCGCACCCGTCGGCCCACAACCCCTCGCCGCACGGCGCGCCGAGAACCGCGAGCACTACCGCGACATCCTGCGCCGCGTGATCGACCACGGTGCCGTCATCGTCGAAGCGCTAGACCCGGCGTTCACCGACCCTATCGCCGCCGCCGCCGCATACCATGACGTCGCGCGCGCCATCCGCCAGGGCATCATGCTGGCCGACAAGCTCGCCGAACCCATCCCCGAGCCCCGCGAGCCGTCCCAAACCGCCGCCCCCGAACCCGGCCGCAACCCCAGCGTCCACCAACGGCAGGACGCCACCGGGCAAACCCGCAGCGAGCCCCCCGAACCCCTCGAAGCCCTCGAACGCGAGCGGATGGAGGCGCCCGAGCCGGCCGAACAACTCCCCGACCGTTCGGTCGAGGACATCATCCTGGGCATCCGCCGCGCCCTGGGTCTGCTCCCCACCGCCTGGCCACACCGCACCGTGCCCACCTTCGAACCCCGCGCCGCACTCGCCGACCTCGCCGCCCGCCCGCCCGCCTGCGACCGCGAGGGCGACGACGACGGACCGCGCCCCGCCCGACGCCTCACCTTCCCCGACGTCATCGACTCTTCCTGACGCGCTAACGTCATGCCGGACTCGATCCGGCATCCACGGGGTGCTCGCCGCACCGTCGGGCACGTCATGTCGAGCACGGCCAGCTAAGCCGCTTCCGCCAGCACGTGGCGGCGGCGGGCGGTGGCCTTCACCGGCATGGCGGCATAGGTGTCCTTCACCGCCTCGGCCAATGTCAGCCCGGCAAAGCGCGGCGCCAATTGGCGGCCGACGCGTTCGAACAAGCCGGCGCTGCGCAACAGCAGCGGGTGGCGCAGCGGCGGCAGGTAGACCGCACTCTCCCGCCGCTCCACGCTGAACAGGCTGGCCGCCAGCAAGCGGCCGACCTGGCCCGGCGAATACGGCTGCCCTTGGCCGAACGGGGTGCGCTCGCTCTGCGCCCATAGCCCGACCCGATTCGGCGCCACCACCAGCAAGCGGCCGTCGTCCTTCAGCACCCGCCACACTTCGCGCAGCAAGCGGCGCGCGTTGTCGGCGTTCTCCAGCGCATGCACCAGCAGCACACGGTCGAGCGAGAGGTCGGCGAAGGGCAGCGCATCCTCCTCCACCGCGCAGGCGGAACTCGGCTCCGAGCCCGGCACGGCGCCGGGAGTGGCCGCGATGCAGCGGCAAGCCGTGGACTGCCACAGCGGCAGGTACGGCCCGGCATGACCGAGGCCCAGCACGCTCTGCCCGCCCAGGTCCGGCCAGAGTGCCGCCAAGCGCTCCCGCACCAGGCGCAGCACGGTGGCGCCCTGCGCGGTGGCATAGAACTGCGCGACGGCGTGCGGTTCGATCCCCATGCCTGCACCTCTACCACGTCCGGCCGTTTGCGTCGCCCGCGTTGTGGCGCGCCCGCCCGCTTGCATTTGCCGCCGCCGGGCCCAACCATCGTGGCATGTACGGCTACCCCTCGCGCGTGAAGGCGGTGCTTGGGCCGACCAACACGGGCAAGACCCACCTCGCCATCGAGCGGCTGATGGCGCATGCCTCGGGCATCATCGGCTTCCCGTTGCGCCTGCTGGCCCGCGAGAACTACGATCGCATGGTGGCGCGCAAAGGCGCCAAGTCGGTCGCGCTGATCACGGGGGAGGAAAAAATCGTCCCGCCCGAGGCGCGCTGGTTCTCTTGCACGGTGGAAGCGATGCCGCTGGACCGGCAGGCCGAGTTCCTCGCGGTGGACGAAATCCAACTCTGTGCCGACGCCGACCGCGGCCACATCTTCACCGATCGGCTGCTGCATGCCCGCGGCATGGTGGAGACCATGTTCCTCGGCGCCGAGACCATCCGCCCCTTGCTGCACGCCCTGGTGCCGCAGGCCGAAATCGAGACCCGGCCGCGGCTGTCCCAACTGCGCTTCGCTGGCCCCGACAAGCTGGTGCGGCTGCCGCCCCGCTCCGCCGTGGTCGCGTTCTCGGCGGCCGACGTCTACGCCATCGCCGAGCTGATCCGCCGCCGGCGCGGCGGCTGCGCCGTGGTGATGGGCCGCCTCTCTCCGCGCACCCGCAACGCCCAGGTGGCGCTGTATCAGGACAAGGAGGTGGACTTCCTGGTCGCCACCGACGCGATCGGGATGGGGCTGAACATGGACGTGGACCATGTCGCCTTCGCCCGGCTGGGCAAGTTCGACGGCCATGCCGCGCGCCGGCTGCACGCGGCCGAGGTGGCGCAGATCGCCGGGCGCGCCGGGCGGGGCATGCGCGACGGCAGCTTCGGCACCACGGCGGGATGCGCCCCGATCGACGACGAACTGGCCGAGGCGGTGGAAAACCACAGCTTCGAGCCGCTCGACCAGCTCGCCTGGCGCAACAGCACGCTCGACTTCACCAGCGTGGACGGCCTGCTCGCCAGCCTGGTGGCGCCGCCGCCGCGGCCGGGCCTGGTGCGCGGCCGCGACGCCTCGGACCTGGAGACGCTGCTCAGCCTGGCCCGCGAGCGCGAGGTGCGCGACCTCGCAATGGGCGCGCGCCGGGTCCGCACGCTGTGGGATTGCTGCCAAATCCCGGACTTCCGCAAGCTCGCCGATGACAGCCACGCCCGCTTCTGCGCCCGCGTGTTCGGCCACCTAGCCCGCGCCGAGCAGCTTCCGGCGGCCTGGCTGGACGGGCAGGTGGCCGCACTCGACCGCTCGGACGGCGACATCGACACCTTGATGCAGCGGCTCTCGGGCGTGCGGGTGTGGGCCTACATCGCCGCCCGGCCGGATTGGGTGCGCGATGCCGCCGGCATGGCCGAGCGCGCCCGCGCCGTCGAGGACAAGCTGTCGGACGCGCTGCACGAGAAGCTCACCGCCCGCTTCGTCGACCGGCGCTCGACCCTGCTGATCCGCCGGCTGGAGAATGCGGAGGGGGACAGCCTGCTGTCCGCCGTCACCGCCCGCGGCGAGGTGGTGGTGGAGGGGCACCCGGTTGGGCACATCGAGGGGTTCGGCTTCCTGCCCGACCCGGCGGCGGTGGGCGAGGAGAAGCGGCTGGTGCTGCGCGCGGCCCGGCGTTCGCTGCGCCAGGAGATGCCGCGGCGGCTGGGCGCGCTGGAGCTGTCGGCGGATGCGGCATTCGACCTGGCCGCCGACGGGCGGATCGCGTGGGGCGGCGGGGTGGTGGCGCGGTTGCGGCCGGGCGCCAGCCTGCTACGGCCTGCCATCGAAGTGGCCGACAGCGAGTATCTGGACGGCGCCGCGCGCGAGCGGATCAGGCTGCGGCTGCAGGCGTTCGCCACCGCTGCCATCGCGGCCGACCTCGCTGCGGTGCTACGCCTGGCGGACGTGGCGGACCCGGCGCTGCGCGGCCCGCTGCACCAGGTAGGCGAGGCCGGCGGAGTGGCCGCGCCGATTGAGGCGGCGCCCCCGTTGCGCGCCCGGTTGAAGGCGGCCGGGCTGCGCGCAGGCCGCTTCGGGCTGTTCGTTCCCGCAGCGCTGAAGCCGCGGGCGATGGCGATGCGAGCGCTGCTTTGGGCCGTGGCGCACCGCCAGCCGGCGCTGCCCTTGCCAGCGGCCGGCCAGGTGTCGGCCGCCAAGCCGGCGCTGTGGCCGCCGGGGTTTGCGGAGGCGATGGGCTGGCTTGAAGCCGGCCCCGTGCTGCTGCGGCTGGATGTGGCGGAGCGCGTGGCGGCCGAACTCGCCTTCGCCACCCGCCGCGGCGCCACCGCCTTGCCGCCCAATCTGGCCTCCCGCTTGCAGGTCCGTGCCGAGTTGTTGCCTGCCGTGCTGCGGGCGCTCGGTGCGCGCCTGGTGCCGGCAACGGTGCTGGCGCCTGACGCCTACGGGCCGCCGGCGCCGGCGATGCTGGCCGCTGGGGCGGCACGGATCGCCCCACGCCGGCGCGACGTGCCGGCGCCGCCGCGGCTGGACAGCCCGTTCGCCGCCCTTGCCGGGCTGCACCGCCGCCCGTGAGCGAGGCGGGGGAGGACCAGCTCTGGCAACGCCTGGACAAATGGCTGTGGTGCGCGCGCTTCATGAAACTGCGCGCCGGCTGCGCCAGGTGGGTGGCAGAGGGTCGCGTGCGGATCAACCGGCAGCCGACCGACAAGCCGCATGCCCGGTTGCGCCCCGGCGACGTGCTGACCCTGCCCACTCCAACCGGCGTGCGGGTGGTGCGCGTGCTGGGGCTGGCGCGCCGGCGCGGCCCCGCGGCGGAAGCGCGCACACTCTATGAAGAGCTGGCGGAGCCTGCCTTGCATGGGGGCTGAAACAGCGCCATACCGCCCCACCTATCGGCCAGAGCGAATGGTGGAGTCTGCCTGGAATGACCTACGTGGTCACTGAGAACTGCATCCGTTGCAAGTATATGGACTGCATCGAGGTCTGCCCCGTCGACTGTTTCTACGTCGGGGACAATATGCTGGCGATCCACCCGGACGAGTGCATCGATTGCGGCGTTTGCGAGCCGGAGTGCCCGGCGGAGGCGATCGTGCCCGACAGCGACGACCGGGCCGCGGCCTGGGCCGAGACCAACCGCACGTTTGCGACGCAATGGCCGAACATTACCCGCAAGGGCACGCCGCCTGCGGATGCGGACGAGTGGAAGGACAAGCCCGGCAAGGCCGAATTGTTTTCTCCCGCGCCGGGGACCCCGTAGCCTAGCCTTGCCGTCATTCAGAGGCTGACGTCGCGGCTCAAACGTGATATAGGCGTGACTGGAGAAACCGCGATGCGTGCGTCGCTGCTTGTCCCAGCCCCTCACCCTGCGGCGACGCCGCATTACATCCGGCTGTAGCCCACCCGTATCGGAGGTACGGTCATGACCGTTGCAAAGCCTGGCAGCGCGCGAAGTCTGCGCTCCTCCCGCGCGATGTCGAAGTCTCCGGCGGCTACGGTGGATCATAGTTTGGAGTCGTATACCATCACCAGCAAACTACCGGTTTCCCAGGTCGACGAGACCGACATCATCCAGCCAGTGGAAGCAACCGACGAAGCTGAGGCATTGGACGTGAGCGAGGTCAGCGACGATCCGCTCGCGGCCATCCCGTCCGGCGAGGAGCCCGATCTTGCCGCGCTGGCGATCGACCCTGCGGTTGACGAGGGGGAGTTGGTCGAAGACCTCGATGCCGTTGTCGTCACCGAGGAGGAAGAGGAGGAGGAGGAAGAAGACGCGCTTCCGCCGCCATCCAACCGAGTCGCTCCGCGGATGCCAGGCCACATGCCCGGTGTGCCGAACCGCCCGGTTATGCATGCGCGCATGCCGGCCAAGGCGGAGATTTTCCACGAGGGCGATCACGTGGTCTACCCGACCCATGGCGTGGGCAAGGTGGAGCGGATTGCGACTGAGGAGATCGCCGGGCACAAGCTCGAGTTGATCCACATTACATTCGAAGAGAACCGCATGACCTTGCGGGTGCCGGTGTCCAAGGCGCGGTCCGCCGGGTTGCGCAAGCTGGCGAGCCGCAAGATGTTTGACGAGGCGATGGCGATTCTGAAGGGCCGGGCGCGCATCAAGCGGACCATGTGGTCTCGCCGGGCACAGGAATACGAGGCGAAGATCAACAGCGGGGACCCGTTGGCGATCGCCGAGGTGGTGCGCGACTTGCATCGCAATTCCGGCCAGCCGGATCAGAGCTTCAGCGAGCGCCAGATTTACGAGGCGGCGATGGACCGGCTTGCGGCGGAACTGGCGGCATTGGACAACACCGACAAGCCGACCGCGGTGACCAAGCTAGGGGATTTCTTGAAGACGGTGTGACGCTCGGCGGCCGTAGGACCGGCAAGCGGCGCGGTATGCTCCGGCTTCCTGGAAAGGTTGGTAACGGCGTCTCGTTAGCGCGAGTAAAGCGGCCACGCCGTCCTTACGGGCCAGGGCTGTAGTAACGCCCATGGCTCGCAAGGACGGTGTTGGCCGGTATCAGCTGTTGCTGCTGCGGTTACCCGTGAGTTGCAGCATCAGCATGAACAGGTTGATGAAGTTCAGGTAGAGACTGAGCGCGTCGTATACGCTGCGCTTGGCTGCCCCATCCAACCCTTCGGCATAGGCATACTGCGTGTAGGTCAGCTTGATCCGCTGCGTGTCATAGGCGGTCAGGCCGACAAAGATGAGCACGCCGACGATGCTGATCATGAACTGCAGGGCACCATTCTGCAGAAACATGTTCACCAAGCTCGCCAGGATGATCCCGAACAGGCCCATGATGAGGAACGAGCCCATGTTGGTGAGATTGCGCCTGGTCGTGTAGCCGACGATGCTCATGCCCGCGAAGGTGGCGGCGGTGATGAAGAAGGTGCTTGCGATCGATCCTTGGCTATACCTGAAGAAGATCGAGCTGATGCTGGCGCCCATCGCGGCGCAGAACGCCCAGAAGATGCCTTGCACAGCTGTCTTGGACAGCCGGTTCACACCGAACGACAGCACCAGCACGAAAGCGAGTGGAGCAAACATCGCGATCATGGCCAGCGGCCCGCTGGTACGGACTGAGCCATATTGCGTCTGAACCATCGGGTAAAACGCGTCGATCAGCGAGGTATTGGCAATGGCGTAGGCAACAATGCCCGTGACCAAAAGCCCGGACGCCATCCAGTTATAGACGCGCAACATGTAGGCGCGCAGGCCGGCGTCCAGCACCGCGGCATTGGCGGCACTTGCCGGCGCATAGCTCCTGAAGTCGGGAGTGTAGGCCATAGGCTTGTGATCCTCAAAAAGGGCATGATGCCCGGTGAGCGCTATCTTGGTCGAGCCCGGGGCAGGATCAAGCAAATTCCGTCAAGGATTGCTGCGGTTTAACCCCTTATTCGTTCCGCAACTGCGACGCTGGCGACACCCGTAACGCGGCGGCTGTGCCAATATATCCGAACAGCAACATCAAAACAACGCAACCCGCAATCGTCGCCGCCAGCACGCCGGGCAGAAAGAACCAGGTGGTATGCAGCAGGAACCGCACCACCCCCCAGCTCGCCAGCGTGCCCAGCCCGGCCGCGATTACCCCCGCGGTGGCGCCGACGGCGCCGAACTCAATCAGCCAGGCCGAGCGGATTTGCGCCCGCGTGGCACCCAGCGTCTTCAGGATCACCGCTTCGGCCACTCGCCGGCGTTGCCCGGCCGCCATCGCACCGGCCAGCACCAGCGCGCCCGAGGCCAGCGTCACCGCGCCGGTGGCGGCCAAGGCGGTCGCGAGTTGGCCTACCAGGTCGGCCACGGATTGCAGGATGTCGGCGACCCGGATGCCGGTCACGTTGGGCAGCGCGTCCGTCACCGCCCGCAGCAAGGGCGCGTCCTCGGCCGGCGCGTCGCGCACCGTGGCGATGTGCATGTGCGGGGCGTGATCGAGCAGGCCTGGCGAGGCGACCATGACGAAGTTGATCGCGAGGTCCCGCCATTCGATGCGGCGGAGGTTGGCGACAGTGAAGACGATGTCGCGCCCGAGCACGTTGGCGGTGAGCGTGTCGCCGAGCTTGAGGCCCCAGCCGTCGGACAGTCCGGCGTCCAGCGAGAGCAGTGGTTTGCCGTCGTAACCGGCCGGCCACCACTGGCCTGTTGTCACCGTGGAGCCGCGCGGGACCTGGGCCGAGTAGGTGAGCCCGCGGTCGCCGCGGAGCGCCCATTCGCTGCCGGGTTTGACATGCACCTGCTCCACCGGCGTGCCGTTCAGCGCCACGATGCGGGCGCGCAGGCTGGGCACCTGGTGCAGGTCCGACACGCCGGGTTGGCCGTGCACGATCTGCTCGAACTGGGCGAGTTGCTCGTTCTGGATGTCGATAAAGAAGAAAGACGGCGCGGCCTTGGGGATTTGGCCCAGGATCTGGTGGCGGATATTGCCCTGGATCAGCACCACGGCCGACAGCGTGGTCAGCCCCAGGCCGAGCGCCACCAGGAGCAAGGGCGCCGGGCTGGCGGGGCGGTGCAAGTTGGCCAGGCCGAGCCGGAGCGGCGCTGGATGGCGGACGCGCAGCCGGCGCGCCACCGCCTGCAGCCCCACAGCGCCGCCGCGGAACACCGCCAAGGTGGCGGCCGCTGCCGCGCAGAAGTACAGCGCGAACCGCCGGTCTGTGGCCGTGGCCACGATGATGGCCACCAGCACCGCCACAAGCGCGGCGTTGGCCAGCCAGACTGGCCGGGGCACGCCGCCGCCGTCAGGCAGCATCGCATCCCGGAACAGGGCGGCGCCGGGGATTTGTGCGGCCCGCGCCAGCGGCCACAGGGCAAACGCCCCTGCCGTGAGCACGCCGTAGAGCGCGGCCAGGGCGAGCGGGGCGGGATAGATGCCAATGGCGGTCGGCAGCGGCAGCAGATGGCCGAATAGCAGCAAGCCCACCACGGGGAGCGCGGCCCCGGCCGCCACGCCCAGCAGCACGCCTGCCGCGCAGAGCAAGCCCACTTGAGCCAAGAACATGCGCAGGATCAGCCGGCTCGGCGCGCCCAGGCAGCGCAGCGTGGCGACGGTGCGGGCGCGGGCCTCCATCCAGGCCCGCACCCCGGTGGCGACCCCGATGCCCCCGACCAGCAACGAGCACAATCCCACCAGGGAGAGGAACAGGCTGGTCTGGTCGACCGCCTGCGCGGTGCCCGGTGCCGCCTCCGTGGGGTCGCGCATGCGCCAGCCGCGGTTCGGGAAGGCGGCGCGGATGGCGGCCTTGGTCGCCGCGACGTCGGTGCCGGGGGGCAGGGCGACGCGCCAGTCATAGGTCAGCAGCGATCCGGTCTGCACCAGCCCGGTGGCCGGCAGGGCGGAGGCGGCGATGAGCACCCGCGGGCCCAGGATGGATAGGCCGCTGGCATGGTCGGGCTCGCGGGTGAGCGCGGCGCGCAGGGTGAAATGGCCATTGCCGACCCGCACCGGGTCGCCGGGATGCAGATTGAGCCGGGCCAGCACCAGCGGGTCCGCCACGACGCCGCCATCCAGCGCGGCCGCGAGCGGCAGCGCCGGGTCGAGCTCGGCCGCGCCGACCAGGGGGTAAGCGCCGTCCACCGCTTTCAGCTCGATGAGCTGCCGCTCGCCCGAGGGCGCCACCAGCAGCGAGCGCATGGTGACGATGGCCGACACGCGGCCGCCGCGGGCCTCCAGCCAAGGGCGCAAAGCCGCGGGCAGGGGCTCGGCGCCGCCATCGATTGACAGGTCGCCGCCTAGCAGGGCCCGGCCGTCGCTGGCCAGGCCTTGCTCGACCGCAGCGCGCAGGCTGCCAACCGCAGCGATGGCAGCCACTCCCAATGCGAGGCAGGCCAGCACCACGCGGATGCCGCGCACGCCGCCGCGAAGGTCACGCCGGGCCAGGCGCCAGGC
This sequence comes from Acetobacteraceae bacterium, assembly GCA_965276785.1. Classification (GTDB taxonomy): domain Bacteria; phylum Pseudomonadota; class Alphaproteobacteria; order Acetobacterales; family Acetobacteraceae; genus LMUY01. Next base: position 2,256,760 of record OZ255629.1, on the reverse strand, counting down.
CAGCCTCACGCCACCGGCTCCGCGACGCGGCCGTCGGCGATGCGCACCTGCCGGCCGCAACGCGCGGCGAGCCCGGCATCATGGGTGATGAGCAGTAGGGTGGTGCCCGCTTGCTGCTGCAGGCCGAACAGCAGGTCCATCACCGCCGTGCCGGTGGCGGCGTCGAGGTTGCCGGTGGGTTCGTCGGCCAGCAGCAGCTTCGGGCGCGGCGCGAAGGCGCGGGCCAGCGCCACCCGTTGCTGCTCGCCGCCGGACAACTGGCCCGGCAGATGGGTGAGCCGGTGGCCCAGCCCGACCGCGCGCAGGCTGGCGGCGGCGCGGTGCTCAGCTTCCGGCTGGCCGGCGAGTTCCAGTGGCACCGCCACGTTCTCCAGCGCGGTCATGGTGGGGATCAGGTGGAAGGCCTGGAACACGATGCCCACCGTCTGGCGCCGCATGCGGGCCAGGGCGTCCTCGCTGAGCGCGCCCAACTCCTGCCCGGCTACCGTCACGCTGCCGCCGGTCGGGCGCTCCAACCCAGCCAGTACCATCAGCAGGCTGGTCTTGCCCGAACCGGAGGGGCCCACGATGCCCACCGCCTCGCCGGCCGCGACGTCGAGGTCGACCCCGGTGAGGATGTTGACCGGGCCAGCCGCCGCGGGCACGGTCAGGCGCAGGTCGCGCACCTGGATCAGGTTGGATCGGGGTGCGCTGGATGGAGGCAGGGTGGTGTCCATGGTGTCTCCATATGGCCAGCTGCGCCGGATGGCGAAGGTGGCGGCGATGCTTTGCCTGCTCGTGCCTGGGTTGGCGCAGGCGAAGGCGCTGAAACTGCTGGTGTTCGGCGACTCGCTTGCTGCCGGCTATGGCCTGCCGGCGCCCGACGCGTTCCAGGCGCAACTGGGCGCGGCGTTGAAGGCGGACGGGTTCGACATCACGGTCCTGGATGGCGGCGTGTCGGGCGACACCACCGCGGGCGGCCGGTCGCGGCTGGATTGGGCGCTGGCTGACCAGCCGGATGCGGTGCTGGTGGAGTTCGGCGGCAACGACGGGCTGCGCGGCACCGATCCCAAGGAGATGAACACCAATCTCACTGCCATCCTGGACACGCTTGCGAAAGACCGCATTCCGGCCCTGCTCTCAGGGATGTATGCGCCGCCGAACATGGGGCCGGACTATGAAAAACAGTTCCGCGCCGTGTTCGACCGGCTCAGCCAGCGCCCCGGGCTCATCTACGACCCGTTTTTCCTCCAGGGCGTGGCAGGCGACCCGGCGCTGAACCAAGCCGACCACATCCATCCCAACGCTGCGGGGGTGAAGGTGATCGTCGCCCGCATCAAGCCGGCGGTCGAAGCGCTGCTCCGCCGGGCCGAGGCGTGAGGAGCCGCCATGCGACTGTTCGTGGCGCTAGACCTGCCTCGGGAGTTGCGCCGGCAGATGTCCCGGCTGGCGACGGGCTTGCCCGGCGCGCGCTGGCTGCCGCCGGAGAACTACCACGTGACGCTGCGGTTCCTGGGCGAGATGCCGGCGCACCGCGCCGAGGAGCTCGACGGCGCACTGGCCGCGTTGCGGGGCAAGCGCTTCACGCTGCAGCTCGGTGGGGTGGGCGTGTTTGAGAAGGCCGGGCGGCCGCAAACGCTGTGGGTGGGGGTCGAACGCTCGCCCCCGCTCGACCACCTGCAGGCCAAGATCGAGACGGCGGTGCAGCGCATCGACTTCGAGCCGGAGCGGCGGCGCTTTACCCCGCATGTGTCCGTGGCGCGGCTGGACGGTGCGCCCCCGGTCAAGCTGGCGGAATGGGTGCAGACGCATAACCTTTTGCGCCCGGAGCCGGTGCCGGTGGGGCACTTCACCTTGTTCTCCTCGCGGCTCGGCAAGGATGGCGCGGCTTACACGGCCGAGGTGGAGTATCCGCTTGCTTGATAGCCTCGACATCGCCGCGGCGGAGGCGCGCGCCTGCACCGCCTGCCGCGACCTGCCGCTGGGGCCACGGCCGATCCTGCGCGTGTCGACCACGGCGCGGCTGCTGATTGCGAGCCAGGCGCCGGGCACCAAGGTGCATGCCAGCGGCACGCCCTGGACGGATGAGAGCGGCAAGCGGCTGCGCGGCTGGCTCGGGCTGACGGCGGAGGAGTTTTACGACGGGCGCCGGGTCGCGATTTTGCCGATGGGGCTGTGTTATCCCGGGCGCAATCCCCAGGGCGGCGACCTGCCGCCGCGGCCGGAATGCGCCGGGCTATGGCGCCCGCGGCTGCTCGGGCTGATGCCGCAATTGCAGCTCACCCTGCTGGTGGGGAGCTACGCGCAAGCCGACGCGCTGGGCCCGGGCACGATGACGGAGCGGGTGCGGGCTTGGCGGTCGGTGCTGCCGCGCTATTTCCCGCTGCCGCACCCCTCATGGCGGACGGGGATTTGGGAGCGGCGCAACCCGTGGTTCGTGAGCGAGGTGCTGCCGGCGTTACGGGCCGAGGTTGCACGGGTGCTGGCGGGATCGACGTAGGATGGGCGCGCTCTGCAACCCATGGCCTCGCCGCCGTTGATGGGTTGCAAGAGCAACCCATCCTACATCTGAGTTCCGTGACGAAGGAGCCGAGGATGACAGCCAGCTAAGCAGCTTGGGCGGCGGCCCGAGAACGAGTTTGGTCACCTCGCCCGGCAAGCAACCCCGCAATGGAGATGTCCTCGTCAAGCGCTTCCCAATGCAGCCCCCGGCTGCTGATGGTCACCTGTTCACGCTGGTCAGTCGAGCCGTGCAACAGGCGTGGGAACCACGCGAGCGGGACGCCGAGCGTGCGCCCATCCGAAAGGTCGATCCACATGCTGTCCTGGTCGAAGCGGACTGCGTTAGCCCTCACCGAAGAACTCACCGCATGCCCTCGCGATCTCGTCAGGCGGCGGCGTAGCCGATCATGGCCTTGGTTTCGAGGAACTCCTCCAGCCCGAAATCGGCGTATTCCCGCCCGTTGCCCATCTCGCGCGTGAGCGTCTGCGCGACGTGCTCATAGCGCGCATGGTAGGCCGCCAATATCCGTTGCAGCAACGCCAAGCGTTCTTGCCGGCTGGTCTGAGAAAACCGCGGGAAGGCCGCTTTCGCCGCCGCCACCGCGCGATCGACGTCCGCGGCCGAACCCACCGCGATCTGCTCGAACGGTTCCTCGTTCGATGGGTCGATCACATCCAGGTAAGCGGGCGTGACCGGGTCGACCCAGGCGCCGTCGATGTAGAACTTGCGTGCGTTTTCCACCGCTGTTCTCCCTGCTGATTGTCTTGACTGTTTCGGCGGACGGCTCTGGCAGCGTCCGCTACGCTCGTCTGACTATAGCGATCCTGCCAGAGGCTTGCGGCGCCCGCAAGCTGGGCGGCGCGTAGGCGCCCGGTCGCTGGCCGTTGGCGGCAAGCGGGCTCATGGCGAAGCGGCAGGCCCCGGCTTATAGTCGTGGTTACCCCGTAGCAGAGTCGTCATGAGTGGCACGCCGAAGCACCAACTCAGCATTCGCATCGACCTTGCGGGTGGAGGACGGATCGGCCCCGGCAAGGTTGCGCTACTCGACGCGATCGACCGGTTGGGCTCCATTTCGGCTGCCGGGCGATCGATGAGCATGTCCTATCGGCGCGCCTGGCACCTGGTGGAGGATTTGAACCGCAATCTCGGCCGCCCGGTCGTTGAGACGGCGGCCGGCGGTGTGGGCGGCGGCGGCGCCCGGCTGACGGATGCTGGCCGGACCCTGGTCGAGCACTATCGTGCGATGGAGCAAGCGGCTGCCGTCACAGCGCAGGCGCATCTGACGGCGCTGAACGGGCTCCTCGTTGCCAAGCCCGCCCGAGATAAACGGCCCTGACGCGTAGCCAGGCCGATGCCAGGCGCCCGGGCCGCGGTGACCCCCGGCATGACTGGGGCGCAGCCGGCTTCGGCTGGCTGGCAACCTCTCGGCAGGGCTGGGGTTTGTAGCAGCGAGCATCCGGAGACACCGACCTTGACCAAAGCCCAGCCAATCCACCGCGCGGCGACCGCGCTCACTGCGGCGGTGCTCCTGTCCGCCAGTCTGGCGGGGTGCGCCACCCGCCAAGACGTATCGCAGCAAGAAGACCAATTGTCTGCGGCGGGCTTCACGATCCGTCCGGCGAACACGCCGGAGCGGCAGGCCATGCTGATGCGGTTGCCCGCCGACAGGTTCGTTCAGCGCACCCATGGCGACGCTGTGACGTATGTCTATGCCGACCGGCTGGTCTGCGACTGCCTCTATGTCGGCGATCAGCAGGCGTTTGGGCGTTACCAGCAGTATGTGCAGGCAAAGCGCATTGCCGACGAGCAGCAACTCACGGCGCAACTCTACAACGACCCAAGCTGGGATTGGGGCGGCTGGGGACCGTGGGGTGCGGAATACGGGTTTGGACCTGGGCGCGGGTTCTAGCGTCAATTACGGGATCATGCGCATCGCCCCTGCCCGATGCGGGCAAGCCGATGGCGATGATCGCGGAACTCCGCCATAGCGCCAGCAAGGCATTGCGCTTACCTAGTCGTTCTGACCCCGTGTCAATCCAGACATAAGGGAGTTCTGCCGGTCTCGATCCACATGCGTTCGGCTCGAGCCGGCACTTCCCGTCATGGGTTTGCACTTGGGGCGCGTGGTATGACCCGTTTCTTGGCGCTATTTTCATAGCAGGAGACTTCGCAGTCACCTGCCATGCCGGCCCGGGAGGCAGTGACGCCCTAATGCCGGTGGTGGCGGCGGGAGCGGCGGTGATAGTGCCGCCGATACTGGATCGGCGTCACCTCCGCCGCCTGATGGCCGGGCGTGTCGAAATGCAGCAGAGAGCCTGCCGACGCGGGATGCAGTAGCGAGCCCGCTGACGCGGTGGGGGCGACCAAGGTCTGGGCCTGGACCGGGGCGGTGGCGAGCAGGGGCAGGCACAGCAGGGAAAGCAGGGCGGTCACGCGAATCACGGGGAGACTCCTTTGGCATATCCACGTCTTCACTGCCCGGCATCTTGAACCATTACTAGCCCCTTCCTTGACATAGCGTGCCCCCCTCGGCTCTATCCGGGCGCATTCTCCGGGCAGATCACCGCACGCCATGGCCAAAGCTCAGACCAAAGCCAGACCCAGCGGTTGGCTCGATAACATCAAGACCATCGTCTATGCCGGCCTGATCGCCGTCGCCATCCGCACCGTCGCCTTCGAGCCGTTCAACATCCCGTCCGGGTCCATGATCCCGACGCTGCTGGTGGGCGACTACCTGTTCGTCTCGAAGTTCGCCTACGGCTTCTCGCGCTACTCAATGCCGTTCTCGCCCGACCTGTTCTCCGGCCGCATCTTCGGCAGCCTGCCCAAACGTGGCGACGTGGTGGTGTTCAAGAACGAGCACGACGATTACGCCGACTACATCAAGCGCATCGTGGGCCTGCCCGGCGACCGCATCCAGGTCCGCGATGGGGTGCTCACCATCAACGGCCAGCCGGCGCCGCGCAAACCGGTGAGTACGATCATTGCCACCGACGAGAACGGCGGCTCCATCGCCGAGCAGGAGTTTACCGAGACCTTGCCCGGCGGCGTCACCCACCTGATTGCCAAGATGGGCGACGAGGGTTTTCAGAACAATACGCCGGAGTATGTGGTGCCGCCGGGCATGCTGTTCGCGATGGGGGACAATCGCGACAACAGCCTGGATAGCCGGTTCATGGAGGGCCGCGGCGTGGGCTTCCTGCCGGTGGAGAACTTGGTCGGCCGGGCCGAGTTCATCTTCTTCTCCGTCGATGGCCGCGAGCCTTGGTGGGAAGTATGGGAATGGCCGTTCGAAGTCCGCTGGGACCGGTTGCTGACCGGAATCCATTGAGCGACGCTGGGTTCGGTCATGCGTTTGCCGAGCCGGCGCTGCTGCGCGAGGCGCTGACCCATCGCTCCGCCGTGCCGCGCACCCAAGGGCGCCGCGCCGCCATTCGCTCCAATGAGCGGCTGGAGTTCGTGGGCGACCGGGTGCTTGGCTTGCTGATGGCAGAGTGGCTGGCCGAGCGTTTCCCCGACGAGACCGAGGGCATGCTGGCCCGGCGCCATGCCGAGTTGGTGGCCGAAGCGCAGTTGGCTGCGGTGGCAGCCTCGCTTGGCCTGGCGGACCGGCTGGTGATCGCACCCAACGAGGCCCGCGCGGGCGTCGGCCGCGGCACGGCGGTGCTGGCGGACGCGCTGGAGGCGGTGCTAGGCGCGCTGTTCCTGGATGGCGGGCTGGAGCCGGCACGGCGGCTGGTGCGGGAGGCGTGGGGGCCGCCGGTCGAGGCCCAGGCCGGGCCGCCGCAACACCCGAAATCCGGGCTGAAGGAGTGGCTGGAGGCGCGCGGGGCCATCTTGCCGCCCTTCGTGGAGCAGGAGCGCAGCGGGCCGGCCCATGCCTTCGTGTTCACCGTCACCGTGTCTGCCATGGGCCGCACCGGCACCGGCACCGCCCCCACCAAGCAGGCGGCCGAACGGGCGGCGGCCGCCGACTTGCTGCGGCAATTGCAGTCGTGAGCGAGACGAGATGTGGCTTTGCCGCCATCGTGGGGGCGCCGAATGCCGGCAAATCCACCCTGCTGAACCGCCTGACCGGCGCCAAGCTCTCCATCGTCAGCCCGAAGGCGCAGACCACCCGGTTTCGCGTGCTCGGCATCCTGATGCGCGAGGCGACGCAAATCCTGCTGGTGGACACGCCGGGCATCTTTGCCCCCCGCCGCAAGCTGGACCGCGCCATGGTGAACGCCGCTTGGACCGGGGCGGAGGAGGCGGACCTCACCCTGCTGCTGGTGGATGCCAAAGTCGGGGCACGCGAGGCGGTGGCCGGCATTGCCGGCAGCCTGGCCCGGCGCGGCGGCCGCCAGTGGCTGGTGCTGAACAAGGTGGACCTGGTCGCCCCGCCGGCGCTGCTGCCGCTCACCGCCGAACTCAACGAGCGGGGCGCCTTCGAGCAGACCTTCATGGTGAGCGCCGCCACTGGCGATGGGCTGGACCGGTTGTTGACTGCGCTGGCCGCCGCGATGCCGCCCGGGCCTTACCTCTACCCGCCGGACGACCTGACCGACCTGCCGGACCGCCTGCTCGCCGCCGAGATCGTGCGCGAGCAGATCTTTCTGCAGACCCAGGAAGAGGTGCCTTACGCCGCGACGGTGGAGACGGAGAGCTTCACCGAGCGGCCGGATGGTTCGGTGCGGATTGAGGCCACGATCTACGTCGCGCGGCCGGGCCACAAGGCGATCCTGATCGGCAGCGGCGGCGCGCGGGTGCGGGATATCGGCGCGAAGGCGCGGCAGCAATTGGCGGGACTGCTGGAGCGCCCGGTGCATTTGTTCCTGACTGTGAAGGAGCGTGCGGGCTGGGACGAGGAAGGCGCGCGGTTGCGTGCGATCGGCCTGGAGGACCCCGGCTGAGACGATTGGTCTCGGCACGCAAACTTATCTGAACTGCCATCGTACCGACCCGGACCGGCAAGATATCGGCAGGGTAACGTCTCCTTCACAGGTTAGGGAGATGTACGGATGTCGAGAACACAGCACGCATTGCGGGCAAGCCTATTGGTCACGACGATGTTGGTGGCACCGGTCGCTGGCCGCGCTCAGGGTGCTGCGCCGGCGCGGACCGGCGGGGTCAGCCTGCCGACCGGCGACTACATCACGCCGACCGCTTTGCAAGGCGCCGTGCAACAGCCACTCAATCCCGGGCTGCCCGCCTACCCCGATTTCGTCGCCGGCGAGGCCGTGCTGTCCGCGCTTAGCCCGGACGGCAGCACCCTTGCGGTGATCTGTGCCGGCCAGAACTCGCTGGACACTGCCGCCGGTGCGACCGACGTGCCGAACTCGACCCAGTACATCTTTCTCTATGACGTCTCTGGCGCGAACAAGACCAATCCCGCGCTGAAGCAGGTGATCAAGCAGACCAATGCGCATGTGGGCCTGGTTTGGTCGCCCGACGGCAAGACGCTTTACGCCGCCGGCGGCGTGGATGACGTGGTGTACGCCTATACCAACGCCAGCGGCTCCTACGCGCTCGCCGCGACCATCCCGCTGAACCACAACAAGGTGGGCCTCGGCCTGTCGGTGGCGCCCAATGCGAGCGGCCTGGGCATCTCGGCCGATGGCAAGACGCTCGTGGTCGCCAACAACTACAACGACTCGATCAGCGTGATCGACACCGCCCGCAACACGGTGCGCTACGAGCACGACTTGCGGCCGTATTTCGCCAACAACGAGAACCGCGACGGCATTGCGGGCGGGGAATACCCGTTCGCGGTGGTGGTGAAGGGCAATGGCGAGGCGTTCGTGTCCTCCGTCCGCGACCGCCAGGTGGTGGCGGTCGACATCTCCGCGCCGGATCACGGGCACATTATTTGGCGCACCGCGCTTGCGGGCAATCCGTATGGCATGGTGCTGAACGCCGATCAGTCGATCCTCTACGTGGCGCAAGAGAACTCGGACAGCGTCACCGCGATCCAGACCTACGACAACAAGGTGTTGGGCAGCATCGACGTGCGCGCGCCCCGCTCCGTTTTGCCTAAGACGAAGCTGACCGGGGTGTCGCCGATTGCGCCGCGGCTTTCGCCGGATGGCCGCACCCTCTACGTGGTGAACAACGGCGCCAACGACATCGCCGTGGTGCCGCTCGCCGGCGGCAATGCCGGGCTGGTGACCGGGCTGATCCCGACCGCGTATGCCCCGAAGGACGTGGCGTTCAGCAGCGATGGCTCCTGGATGTACATCATCAACAGCAAGAGCAACCAGGGGCCCAACCCGCTTTATGGCGCCGGCTCGGCGAACCTGATCACCAACATCACCTATCCGGGCGGCAACGCGGCCAAACTCGTTTCGGAACGGGCATCCAATCAATACCAGTTCCAGCTTGAGCAAGCCTCGCTGGTCAGCGGGCAAGTCCCGACCGGCAAAGCGTTGGCGCAGTTGACCGCCCAGGTTGCCGTCAACAACGGCTACTCGCTGGGCGAGACCGACGCGGACATCGGCACGATGGCGTTCCTGCGTGGCAAGATCAAACACATCATCTACATCATCAAAGAAAACCGCACCTTCGATCAGATCTTGGGCGACCTAAAGAACGGCGCCAATGGCGACCCGAGCTTGACCCAGTTCGGCCAAGCGGTGACGCCGAACTTCCACAACTTTGCCACCAACTTCGTGACGCTGGACAACTTCATGGACCCGTCCGATGGCAGCATGGACGGATGGTCCTGGTCGATGCGCGGCCGGGTGACCAACCAGGAAGAAATCACCCAGCAGATCAACTACGCGTTCGTCAACCGCGGCCTGTCCTATGAAAGCGAGGGCTCCAACCGCAACGTGCCGGTCGGGCTCGACACCACCTCTGCGCGGGACGCCGCGACCAAGGGCGCGTTCAGCACGCTGTCGGCCAAGCTGCCCGGGGGCACCGACAACCTGCTGCCCGGCGTGTCCGATATTTCGGCTACGGACGCGCCCGGCGGTGAGCAGACCGGCTACATCTTCGACGCCGTGCTCAAGGCCGGCCTGAGCGTTCGGAACTACGGCTTCATGGTGAACAATATTGGGCCGACCACCGACGCCGCCGGCGCCCCGATTACCAATGCCGGGGCCGCCGGAGTGGTGCAGGCGGCGGAGCTGAACCCGATCTTGGTGCCGATCACCGACGTCTACTTCCGCGGCTTCGACATGACCTATGCCGACCAGTGGGACGTGAACGAGTGGTATCGCGAGTTTCAGCAATATGAGGCCTATGGCGACCTGCCCAGCCTGGAGACCGTCCGCCTGTCGCACGACCATACTGGCAGCTTCGGCACCGCACTGGGCGGGGTGAGCACGCCGGACCAGGAGGAGGCGGATAACGACCTCGCGGTCGGCCGCATGGTGGACACCGTGGCGCACAGCAAGTTCAAGGGCAACACGCTGTTCATCGTCATCGAGGACGACAGCCAGGATGGCGCCGACCATGTCGACTCGCATCGGGCGCCTGTCTACATCGTCGGCCCGTACGTGAAGCAGCACGCCGTGGTGAGCACGCCGTATGGGCAGGTGAATGCGTTGCGGACCATCGAGGACATCCTCGGCCTGAAGCATCTGAACCTGAACACTGCGTTCCAGCCGCCGATGAGCGACGTGTTCAATACCAGCGCCACCAATAGCTGGACCTATAACGCGGTCGCCTCGACCGTATTGCAGTCCACCCAACTGGCGCTGAGGGACATGGGCGTGAAGTATGCCGAGGGACCGCGGATTTATCCGCGCCACGACGCGGCGTATTGGGCGGAGAAGACCAAGGGCTTCGACTTCACCCATGAGGACCGCGTGCCGGCTGGCGTGATGAGCCGGGTGCTGTGGGAGGGAACGATGACCACCCCGTTCCCGCAGCTCATCGGCAAGACCGCCCACGACGATGATGGCGACGACGACGGCAAGTAGGCCGCACTCCTGGGGGCGGGCCGATGGCTCGCCCGCTTTCTCTTGCCGGGCCGGCGCCGGATGGCTAGCAAGGTCTGACCGCAACCCGTGATCGGACGCAGCCCCGGCTCTTGGAGTGGCAAGCCCCTGCAATCGTGCTGGCCGCCCGTCCGTTTGGCGAAGGCGACGCGGTCGCCACCGTGCTCACCGAGGCGCATGGCGCCCATCGCGGCCTTGCGCGCGGCGGCGCCTCCCGCAGCAAGGCTGCGAATTGGCAGCCGGGCAACCTGCTGCAAGTGCGCTGGGTGGGGCGCCTGGCGGACCAACTCGGTGCGTTTACCGGCGAGCTGGTGCATCCTGGCGCGGCCCTGGCGATGGACCACCCGCTCGCCTTGGCCATCCTCGCCAGCGCCTGCGCCGTGGCCGAAGGCGCGCTGACCGAGCGCGAGCCTTGCCCCCCCGTGTTCGCCGGGCTGCTGGAGCTGATCACCCGGCTGTCCGACGAAGCCACCGCGCTCGAACTTCTGGTGCGGTGGGAGCTCACGCTATTGGCAGAGCTTGGCTATGCGCTGGATCTGTCCAGTTCCGCGGCAATTGGCGCGGCTGACCCGCTCAATTGGGTATCGCCGCGGACCGGACGGGCCGTGAGCGACGCGGCCGCCGGGCCGTGGAAGGACCGGCTGCTACCACTTCCGCCCTTTCTGCTGGGCGGCGCGGCCAATCCGAAGGGCTGGTTGGATGGTCTGGCGTTGACCGGGCATTTCCTGGGGCGCGACGCTTTCGGCAGCCAGCACCGCCCGCTTCCCGCCGCCCGCGAACGCCTGGTGGGGCGGGTCAGGGCTCTGCTACCGCCAGCTTGCGAGGCCAGCTGATCGTGTCGTGTTGCCGGGCGGTCGCGATTCCATCAAGCAACATGTGGGGCAGGGTAAGCGCCGCCAGCAATTGCAGCGTCACCGCCAACAGGCGGTCAGCCGGCAAGCCCGGAAAATACGGCCACAGCGCCGCCCCAATCGCGACGGTCGCGAGGGTGAGCGGCACGGAGCGCCAGACGGCGTCTCGCAGGCTATGCAGGCGCGGCGCCCGCTTGTCGCCGACTAAGCGGGCCATATGCCGTGGCGCGTGGATAGCCACGAAATAGATGGCAAACGCGGTCAGCGGCGGCATCACGGCGAACAGGCCGGTGAGCACCAGCGGCTCGGCGAGTAGCCGCCAATGCCGCCGGAGCATGCAATTGGCTGCCCAGACCACGGCGGCCACCGCCCAGAGTTCCGATGCCGCCATCAGCCACTCCGGCGGCTGCGCCAGAGCGGTGAGCGCCGCCGCGCCGAACACATGCGCCGTGGCCACCGGCTGGAACAAAGTCGCCGCGGCGATTGGTAGGCCGCCCCGCACGGCCGCGGCGAGCGGGTGAGGCCCGGCGTCTTCCAAGCCAAAATGATAGACCGAGATCGCAAGGAATCCAGCCAGGGTGGCCAGCGGTGCGGCCCGCCAGGCAAGCAGCACGGAGGCGACCAAGGCAAGGTAGGGCAGCGCGAACAGCCCGAACCAGGCCCGGCCCCACCGCGGCCGCAACAGTGGCCGGGCGATCTCCCCGTCCAGCGCACCGTGCGGCACGCCCAGCAACACGATAGCGGCCAGAGTTACCAGCCACCGTGCCTGCTCCGGGAGCCCGCCGGCGAGCATGAGAAGCCCGGCCAGGACTAGCATGGCAGGTCAGGCGGCCCGTTGCATTGCGGGCGCCTTGGCACCGACGCCCACTTCCTCATCGACCAGGTTGCGCGTGCTGGAAATTGTGAGCAGGCCATACGCCACCTTGGAGACGAGATCGAGCACGGCAATCAAGGCCACGCCCAGTGTGTCGCCAAAGATCCCGGTGCCGTCGGTGCTGAAGAACAGGATGATGGGATAGATAAGCCACAGCACGGACAGCATGGCGGCGTTGCGGCGATAATCCGCCTGCACACTCGCGCGTTCAGACGCGTTCTCCCGCAGCAGCGGGCCCCACATGACGTAGTAGACGGCAAGAAAAGCCACGCAGGAGACCGCGAACCAGGTCCATTTAATCCAGATCACGTCCGAAGCGCCGAAGAAGAACGAGGTTACAATCATCATGACGTCCGCCAGCAACAGACCGGCAATCAGGCCGCCGCGCCGCAGCCCGGATTCGAGGGCGGTATAAGCCAGCGCCAGGAGCAGGAGGGGCGTGGTGAAGGTCCAGTCCAGATAGCGGGCGAAGTAGAACAGCCGGCCGCCGCCCGCTGCGGTTTGCCCGAGGATGACGCTGCCCTGCCCGACCGCCATGGCCAAATACGAGCAGGCGGCGATGATCGGCACGATGCCGTGAAAGATCGTATGCGCCTGTTCGTGCGCGGTCCGCTGCTTGCCGGCAACGAGGATGACGCCACCGCCGGCAAGCATCGCGAGCGTGTCGAGCCAGAGCCAAAACTGCGAATCCATGGACAAACCCCCGTGTTGCGGTGGCTAGACGCGGCGGGGCACCGATAAGTTGGACAAGTAACCGGGTGTTGTTCGTTCCCCAAAATTTGGTAATGCGAGGAACGCTGCAGCTCGACGTCGCACCCGCTGCGAGCGGGACCGCCATCGTGCTAACATGCCGGCATGAGCGACTCCGCCGGCCTGATCCAAGACACTCCGCTCGCCGAAGCCCTGTCGGAACGCTACCTGGCCTATGCGCTATCGACCATCATGTCCCGCTCCCTGCCGGACGTGCGGGATGGGCTGAAGCCGGTGCACCGGCGGCTGATCTACGCCATGCACCAGCTGCGGCTGGACCCCACCGCCGGGTTCAAGAAATGCGCCCGGGTGATCGGCGACGTGATCGGCAAATACCATCCGCATGGCGACGCCTCGGTCTACGAGGCGCTGGTGCGGCTGGCGCAGGAGTTTGCCGCCCGCTACCCGCTGATCGAGGGGCAGGGCAATTTTGGCAACATCGACGGCGATAGCCCGGCGGCCATGCGCTACACCGAGGCGCGGCTCACCCAGGTGGCGCGCGCCATGCTGGAGGGTATCGACGACGACGCGGTGGACTTCCGCCCCACCTATGACGGGGAGGAGAGCGAGCCGGTGGTGCTGCCGGCCGGCTTCCCCAACCTGCTGGCCAACGGGGCGGCCGGCATCGCGGTCGGCATGGCCACCTCCATCCCGCCGCACAATGCCGGCGAGGTCTGCGCCGCCGCGCTGGCGCTGATCGCCGATCCGGACGCCACCACTGAGCAACTGCTGGCCCACATGCCGGGGCCGGATTTCCCCACCGGCGGCGTGCTGGTGGAAGACCCGGCGGCGATGCTGGCCGCTTATGAGAGCGGCCGCGGCGGGTTCCGCCTGCGCGCCGCCTGGACGCAGGAGCAGGGCAAGCACGGCACCTGGCAGATCGTCGTCACCGAAATTCCCTATCAGGTGCAGAAAGCCCGCCTGGTCGAGCAATTGGCCGAGCTGCTGGAGGCCAAGAAGCTGCCGTTGCTGGGCGATGTCCGCGACGAGAGCACCGAGCAGGTCCGCCTGGTGCTGGAGCCGAAGAGCCGCAGCGTGGACCCCGCGGCGCTGATGGAGACGCTGTTCCGCTCCACCCAGCTGGAAACCCGCTTTCCGCTCAACATGAACGTGCTGGGCGCGGACCGCACCCCGGGCGTGCTGGGGCTGCGCCGCGTGTTGCGGGCGTGGCTGGACCATCGCAGCGAGGTGCTGGTCCGCCGCTCGCGCAACCGGCTTGGCGCGGTGGACCGGCGCCTGGAGCTGCTCGACGGCTTCCTGTCGGTGTTCCTCAACATCGACGAGGTGATCCGCATCATCCGCGAGGAGGAGGACGCCCGCGCCGGGTTGATCCGTGTGTTCGCCATCAACGAGGTGCAGGCCGAGGCGATCCTGAACATGCGGCTGCGCTCGCTGCGGCGGCTGGAGGAGATCGAACTGCGGCGGGAGCACGCGGCGCTGGAAAAAGAGCGAAAGGGCCTGCACGCCCTGCTCGGCAGCGCGGCGCTGCGCTGGAAGCGGGTGGGCGAGGAAGTGGCCGCGGTGCGCGAGAGGTTCGGCGCCGGGCCGCTGGGCAAGCGCCGCACCGCGCTGGCCGGGGTGCCGGACGCTGTGGAGGTGGCGTTCGAGACCACGGTGGAACGGGAGCCGCTGACCGTAATCCTGTCGCAGAAGGGCTGGATCCGAGCGGTGCGCGGCCATCTGGCCGAAGGCGGCGAGTTGAAGTTCAAGGAGGGCGACGGTCTGCGCCTCGTGGTGCCATGCCAGTCAGTGGACCGGCTCTGCCTGTTCGCCACCAATGGCCGTGCCTACACGCTGCGCGCCGCCGACCTGCCACGCGGCCGCGGTGACGGGCAGCCGATCCGGCTATTGGCAGAGATGACCAATGCGGACGAGGTGGTGACGCTCTTCGTCTGGCAGGAGGGCGCGCGCTATCTGCTCGCCTCCACCGAGGGCCGCGGCTTTGTGGCGGCAGCCGCCGACCTGCTGTCCGAGCGCCGCGCCGGCAAGCAGGTGCTGAACCTGCGGGCCGGCGAGGAGGCGGCGCTGTGCGTGCCGGCTGCAGGCGACCACGTCGCAACCGTCGGCGCCAACCGCAAGCTGCTGATCTTCCCGCTCGACCAGGTGCCGGTGCTGGCGCGGGGCACGGGGGTGATTCTGCAGCGGTTCAAGGATGGCGGGTTGCGCGATGCCCGCGTGTTCCGCCTGGCGGACGGGCTGACCTGGCTGCTGGGCGACAAGACCCGGCGGGAGGTGGGGTTGCGCGAGTGGCTGGGGGAGCGCGGGCAGGCGGGCCGGCTGCCGCCCAATGGGTTCCCGAAGAGTGGCAAGTTCAGCGGGTGAGCCGGGGGCCGGTGTGATGGGTTGCGAAGGGCAACCCATCCTACGGCGAAACCAAACCGGCCACCGCGTCGTAATCAACCGATAAGGTAAGGGGTCGCACAGACCATGCTTCGATCCACCATTGCGGCTGCGGCCGGGCCCTCGGCTGTCCTGCTCTTGCTGGCCACAACCAGCCCAGCAAATGCGCAAGGCAACGGCACGGCGCCACCCGATAGTTCGGGGCCGCAAACCGCCGTGCCGCCGCCGAGTCCTTCGGGCCGGGCCGATGTGCCCGGGGGTAGCGCACGAAATGGCGTGATCGTGCCGCCGACGACCGCGGGGACGATGCCGGTTATCCCGCCGCCCGCGACTGGCAAAATGCCGGTGCTGCGGCCGCCCAGCGCAACCGGTCGACGCCGGCCGGTTCAGCCAAAGTAGCGCGACCTGATGATGGCGAGAATCACAGTTTGCCGTAGCGGGCGCAGTCGGGCTGAACGACGGACTGAGCGTTGGCTGCGGCGGGCCGGCGTGGTGGCGCTTTGCCTCTTGCCGCTCGGCGGCTGCGGACTGGTCGCGGCTCCGTGCCGGGTCGGGTCTGCGGCGCTGAAGATCGTTCCCGTTGCGGGAGCCGTGGCAGCGGCACCGACCGACGCTTGCGCCGACGTGATCGATCCCACCCCGACCCGGAGCTAACCCCAGGTCGAACCCCGGGCTGCACCGCCGCTCAGCCCGCTTCGGACACCGCATTGGGCACCGTGCCGAGCTTTTCCGCCAGCTTGGGCAGGCGCGACGTGCGGTGCGGCGCCAGCCAGCGCTGGATGCGGTCCAGATAGAGGTAGATCACCGGGGTGGTGTAGAGCGTCAGCACCTGGCTGAGCAGCAAGCCGCCTACCATCGATACACCAAGCGGCTTGCGCAATTCCGACCCGGCGCCGTTTGCCAGCATCAGCGGCAGCCCGCTCAACAGCGCCGCCATGGTGGTCATCAGAATGGGCCGGAAGCGGAGCAGGCAGGCCGTTCGGATGGCCTCAAGCGGGCTGAGACCGTCGCGCCGCTCCGCCACGATGGCGAAATCCACCATCATGATGCCGTTCTTCTTGACGATGCCGATCAGCAGAATGATGCCGATCAGGGCAATCACGGTCAGCTGGTCGTTGAACAGCATCAGCATCAGCAGGGACCCGACTCCAGCCGACGGCAAGGTCGACAGGATGGTCAGCGGCAGGACGTAGCTTTCATAAAGCACGCCCAGGATGATGTAGACCGCCACAATGGCCGCGGCGATGAGGTAGGGTTCGGTGCTCAACGAAGATTGGAACGCCTGCGCCGTGCCTTGGAAGCTGCCTTGCACGGTCGGGGGCACGCCCATGGAGGTCTCGGCCTGATCCACCTGGGAGATCGCCGCTCCCAGCGAGGCGCTGCCTTTGAGATTGAACGAAATGGTCACCGACGGGAACTGGCTCTGGTGGTTGATGGCCAGCGGCTGGGTCGGCACGGTGGTTTCGTGCAGCAAGGTCGAGAGCGGCACCATGTCGCCGGACGCGGACTTGACGTAGAGCTTCTGCAGGGTCGCGATCTTGCCGTACTCGCTCGGCAGCGCCTCCAGGATCACGTAATAGGCCTTGTTGCCGGTGAAATACTGCGCCACTTCGCGCTGGCCGAACGCGTCGTTCAGGATGGCGTCGATGGTGGCGGGCTGGATGCCGAAGCGGGATGCCTGGTCGCGGTCATAGGTCAGCGTTTCGGTGGTGCCGAGGTTCTCCTGGTCGGAGGTCACGGCGGTCAGCGTATCGATATGGCGCATCCGATCCAGGATTTTGGGCGCCCACTGGTTGAGTTCGTCCTGCTTCTCGTCCTGTAGCGTATACTGGTAGAGGGTGCGGCTGAGGCGCGCGCCCACGCTCACGTCCTGGGCCGGCTGGAGGTACAGCCGGATGCCGGCCACCGCCTGCATCGTCTCTTCCAGGCGGCCGATGACTTGCAGCGCGCTGTCGCTGCGCTCGCCCCAGGGCTTGAGCGTGATGTACATGCGGCCATTATTGGCGGTCTGCCCGCCCGCCCCGGCGCCGATGGAGGACACCACGGATTGCACCGCCGGGTCCTGCAGCACCACCGCGTCCACCTGATGCTGCAAGGTCGAGATCGCGGAGTAGGAGACATCCTGCGCGGCGTCTGTGATGCCGATGATGATGCCGGTATCCTGGGTGGGGAAGAAGCCCTTCGGAATGAGCATGAACAGCACCACCGTGGTGGTGACGGTGGCGACGAACACCATGAGGGTGGTGAAACGGAACCGCAGTGCTACGTCGAGCGTGCGCTCGTAGAACCCCACCATGGCTTCGAACATCCGCTCGACTGCCCGGTAGAGCCGGCCATGATTGTGCGAGGCCTTGAGGAAGCGCGAGCACATCATCGGCGTGAGCGTCAGCGAGACGATAGCCGACACCACGATGGTGATGGAGACGACGACGGCGAACTCGCGGAACAGCCGGCCGACAATGCCGCCCATCAGCAGCAGCGGGATGAACACCGCAATCAAGGACACGCTGATCGAGATGATGGTGAAGCCAATCTCGCCGGCGCCGCGCAAGGCGGCGTCGAGCGGCTTCATGCCGTCTTCCATGTGGCGGAAGATGTTTTCCAGCATCACGATGGCGTCGTCCACGACGAAGCCGACGGCGATGGTCAGCCCCATGAGCGAGAGGTTATCCAGGCTGAAGCCGCAGACATACATCATCGCCACGGTGCCGACGAGCGCCACCGGGATGGTGACGCTCGGGATGATGGTGGCCCAGATGTTGCGCAGGAACAGGAAGATCACCATCACGACGAGGGCGATGGAGATCATCAGGGTGAACTCGACGTCGCTCACCGAGGCGCGGATGGTGAGCGTGCGGTCCGACACCACGCTCAGGTGGATGTCGGGCGGGAAGTCGGCTTCCAGGGCTGGCAGCCGGTTCTTCACCCCGTTCGCGGTGGAGATCACGTTGGCGTTCGGCTGCTTGAAGATCAGCAACAGCACCGACCGTTTGCCGTTGGTGGAGGCGCCCAACTCCCGGTTCTGCGGGCCGGACACGGCGCGGCCGACGTCGGCGATACGGATCGGCGCGCCGTTGCGATAGCCGATGATGGCGTTGTTGTAGGGCTCGGCGGTGGTGAGTTGGTCGTTGGCGTAGACGGTGTAGGACCGATCCGGCCCGTCGATGCTGCCCTTGGGGTTGTCCACCGTGACGTTGGTTAGTACGTTGCGCACGTCTTCCAGCGTCATGCCCATGGCGGCGAGGCGCGCCGGGTCCACCTGCACCCGGATGGCCGGGGTTTGCTGGCCGCCGACCAGCACCTGACCCACGCCGGGCAGCTGCGAGAGCTGCTGTTCGACGACGTTTTCGGCGTAGCTGTCCACTTCGGTGATCGGCGCCTGGTCGGATTGCATCGCCAGGATGAGGATGGGGCTGTCAGACGGATTGATGGCGCGGAAGGTGGGCGGGGTCGGTATGTCCTTCGGCAATGAGCCCTGCGCCGCGTTGATCGCCTCCAGCACCAAGGTCTCCGCATTGCTCAGGTCGGTGCTGAGGCCGAATTGGAGCGTGATCTGCGAGGTGCCGAGCACGCTGGCCGAAGTCATCTGCGCCAGGCCAGGCAGCATCTGGCCGAACTCGGTTTCCAGCGGCGTGGCCACCGTCGAGGCCATGGTCTCCGGGCTTGCGCCGGGATACTGCGCCGTCACGGTGAGGGTGGGGAACTGGACGTTGGGCAGCGGCGCCACCGGCAGCAGCGGGTAGGCCACCAGCCCCACCAGGAAGATCGCCGTCGTCAGGAGGGAGGTCGCGACCGGGCGTTTGATAAAGGCCGAAGATATGCTCATTACAGGCAGCGGTCCCCTTAGTCGGAGGCGTTATCGGCGGTTTGCGGCGGAGCGGCCGCCGCGTCGGTCGGATGGACCTTGGTGCCAGGCGCCAGACGCGATTGGCCGGAGACCACCACGGTCTCGCTTCCCGAGAGGCCCTTTGTCACCACGGACTGGCCGTCATACTGATAGCCGACGCTAATCCTTACGGCGGCCACCGTCTGGTCCGGCTGCACGGTGTAGACGAACAGCCCGTCGGGACCGTGCTCCACCGCCTGCTCCGGGATCACCACGGCCTTCGGCAGGGTCGTGACCTGCACCCGCGCATTGACGAACTGGCCGGGCCAGAGATGATCGTCCGCATTGCTGAATTCGGCCTTCAGCGAGATCGTTCCGGTGGTAGTGTCGATGGTGTTGTTCGGGGTCAGCAGCTTGCCGGTGGCGAGTTCGGCATTGCTGCTGCCGTCCTGCACCATGACGGGGACATCCCCCTTGGCGCGCGCGTCCTGGATTTTGCCCAGCTCGGCCTCCGGCAAGGTGAAGACGACGGCAATCGGCTTGTCTTGCGTGATCGAGATGATGCCGGTGGAGCTGGCGGCTTGGATGAGGTTGCCGACGTCCACCTGATACAGGCTCACCCGGCCGGCGAACGGCGCGCGGATGACGCAGTAGCCAAGGTTGATCTTGGCGGTTTCAATTGCCGCATCGTCGGCGGCGATGGACGCCACTAGCGAGCTCACCGTGGCCTGCTGGTCGTCCACCTGCTGGACCGCGGCGAAGCTTTTGGCCGCGAGGCTTTGGTAGCGTCCGAGGTCAAGTTGAGCGCCTTTCAACGTCGCGACATCCTTGCCGCGCTGAGCGGTCGCCTGGTCCAAGGCGGCCTGGTAGGGGCGCGGATCGATCTCGGCCACCACGTCGCCCTGCTTCACCTCCTGGCCTTCGCGCGCCGGCAGGTTGGTCAGGATGCCGTTCACCTGCGCCTTGATCTGCACCACCTTGAAGGCCTGCACGGTGCCTAAGCCCTCGAAATACACCGGGACATTGATGACCTGCGCCTTGGCGGCGCCGACCGGCACGGCGGCGGCTGCGGTCGGTGCGGGCTTGCCCTGCGCCCAGCACGTGCCGGGGACCAGCAAGGCGGCCGCCAGCATGCCGTATCGGCGGCGGCTGAACACGCGCCTGGTCATCGTCGGTCATTCTCCATCGGTGGGCCGCGCCGAGCCGGCCTGGAAGGGGCGGGTGTGCGCAGCATAGACGTTCACCTAAGCTGATATACGCCAAATCGGCGTGGTTCTCCCGTGGTTGTGACGGGTGTTGCTTTCCGTAAGGCTGCCGTTGCGTTCTGTCACAGACGAGCCGCGCCTGGTGTGAAAACCGGCGCGCGCTTGCACGCCGGGCGCTGCACACGGCACAATGGCGCGCTGTGAGCCTGGTCGGTTTGGGTTGATTGAGCCTGGACCGGGAATCGGCCTCGACTCAGGGGGATGAACACATGGCTTCGGCCGCCGAACAAATGGCCGCCAGCATGAATTTCGGCGTCTTCAGCAAGGCCACTGAGCTGAAGAAGCGGATTTGGTTCACGCTTGGCGCCCTGATCGTCTACCGCCTGGGCAGCTACGTGCCGGTGCCCGGCGTCGACGCCGCGGTGATGGGGCAGGCTATGGCCGAACATGGCGGCGGCGTGCTCGGCATGTTCGACATGTTCAGCGGTGGCAATCTCAGCCGCATGACGGTGTTCGCGCTCACCATCATGCCCTATATCAGCGCCTCGATCATCATCCAGTTGATGTCGGCGGCGATCCCCACGCTCGAAGCGCTGAAGAAAGAGGGCGAGAGCGGGCGCAAAAAGCTCAACCAGTATACCCGCTACCTGACGGTGTTGATCGCGGTGTTCCAGTCCTACGGCATCGCCGCCGGGCTGGAGGCGTTCCACAACCAGGCCGGGGTGGGCGCGGTGCTGGACCCGGGCTGGTTCTTCCGCCTCTCCGCCGTGGTGACGCTCACCGGGGGAACCATGTTCCTGATGTGGCTGGGCGAGCAGATCACCGCGCGCGGCGTCGGCAACGGCACCAGCCTGATCATCTTCGCCGGCATTGTGGCCAACTTGCCGCACGCGCTGGGCACGCTGCTCGAATTGGGGCGCACGGGGGCGATGTCGCCGGTGTTCATCCTCGGCTTCTTCGTGGCGGCGGTGGCGGTGATCGCCTTCATCGTGTTCATGGAGCGGGCGCAACGGCGGGTGTTCGTGCAATATCCCAAGCGCCAGACCGGCTCGCGCATGTTCGGCGGCGAGGCGACGCATATGCCGCTGAAGGTGAACACGTCCGGGGTGATCCCGCCGATCTTTGCCTCCTCCATCCTGCTGATTCCCGCCACCATCGCAGGCTTCGGCGCGACCAACCCGAATTCGGTGCTGGGCTGGCTGGCGGGGCAACTGGCGCATGGCCAGCCGCTCTACCTGGCGCTGTATGCGGCCATGATCATCTTCTTCTCGTATTTTTACACCGCCGTGGTGTTCAATCCGCAGGAGACGGCGGACAACCTCAAGAAATACGGTGGCTTCATCCCCGGCATCCGGCCCGGCAACAACACGGCCGAGTATTTCGACCGGGTGCTCACCCGGCTCACCACCATCGGCGCGCTTTACCTCTGCGTGGTCTGCCTGCTGCCGGAACTGCTGATCGCCAACTACAACGTGCCGTTCTACTTCGGCGGCACCAGCCTGATGATCATCGTGTCCGTCACTATGGACACGGTCACGCAAGTGCAGTCTCATCTTTTGGCGCATCAATACGAAGGACTGATCCGGAAAACACGCGTGAGGGGGCGTCAGCGGTGAGACTGATCCTGCTAGGACCGCCTGGGGCGGGCAAGGGAACCCAAGCCAAACGATTGCAGGAGGCCCACGGGATCGCCCAGATCTCCACTGGCGACATG
Organism: Acetobacteraceae bacterium; assembly: GCA_965276785.1. Taxonomy (GTDB): domain Bacteria; phylum Pseudomonadota; class Alphaproteobacteria; order Acetobacterales; family Acetobacteraceae; genus LMUY01. The sequence goes on along the minus strand of OZ255629.1, from coordinate 2,234,796 downwards.
CTGCGCAGCGAAGTTGCGGCAGGCAGCGAGGTGGGCCGGCGGGCGAAGGCGGTGATGGCCTCCGGCGCACTGGTCTCGGACGATATCATCATCGACATGCTGGCCAATCGGGTGCGGCAGCCGGACTGCGCCCGCGGCTTTATCCTGGACGGCTTTCCCCGCACCGTGGCGCAGGCCGAGGCGCTGGACGCCATGCTCGACCACCTGGACCTGCAATTGGACGCGGTGATCGAGCTCAAGGTGGACGAGGCGGCGCTGGTGGAGCGCATCGCCGGGCGGTTCACCTGTGCCCGCTGCGGCACCAGCTATCATGACACGTTCAAGGCCACCGCGGTGGCGGGCATCTGCGACGTTTGCGGCAGCACCGAGTTCATCCGCCGCCCGGACGACAAGCGGGAGACGGTGGTGGAGCGGCTGGCGGTCTACAACCGGCAGACCCGGCCGATCCTGCCGCATTATCAAGTGGGCGGCCGGCTGCACACGCTGGACGGGATGGCGCCGATTGACGCGGTGACAGAGGCCATCGAGGCGGTGCTGCAGACGCTGCGGACCGAGCACGTTCACCTCGATGTGACTGAGGTGCGTTGACAGCCTGCCAAACCCGCTTATAAGCAGGCGCTCCGGCGGGGATGGCAGCACCCCCGCCCATATGTCATTGAGCGGCGGCCCAGCGCTTCGGCGAGCAGGCTGCCGATGGTTTCAGAGCCCGGCCGTGCGCAGCCCGCGCCGTGCCGCGGCTGCCGAGCAGGAGATGGGCGTGGCGCGAATTGCCGGTGTGAACATCCCGACCAACAAGCGGGTGACGATAAGCCTGCGTTATATTTTCGGCATTGGCCCGACCAAAGCGGCCGATATCTGTAGCAAGCTCAGCATTCCCGATGACCGCCGGGTCAACCAGTTGTCCGACGAGGAGGTGTTGCGCATCCGCGAGTTGATCGACCGCGAGTTCCGCGTCGAGGGCGACCTGCGCCGTGAAGTGGCAATGAATATCAAGCGGCTGATGGATCTCGGCTGTTACCGTGGACTGCGCCATCGCCGTGGCCTGCCGGTGCGCGGCCAGCGGACCCACACCAATGCCCGCACCCGCAAGGGCAAGGCGGTGGCGATCGCCGGTAAGAAGAAGGTCACCAAGTAATGGCCAAGCCGGCTGCGCGTCCCCGCCGCAAAGAGCGCAAGAACATCAGTTCCGGCGTGGCGCATGTGAATGCCACCTTCAACAACACCATGATCACCATCACCGATGCGCAGGGTAACACGATTGCTTGGTCCTCGGCCGGCATGCAGGGCTTCAAGGGCAGCCGCAAGTCCACGCCCTATGCCGCGCAGGTGGCTGCCGAGGATGCTGGCAAAAAGGCGCGCGAGCATGGCATGGAGACGCTGGAAATCGAAGTGAACGGCCCCGGGTCGGGCCGCGAGAGTGCTTTGCGTGCGCTGCAGACGGTGGGGTTCTCGATCACCCAAATCCGCGATCTCACGCCCATTCCGCACAATGGCTGCCGCCCCCGCAAGCGCCGCCGCGTCTGAAGGCCGGTTTGCCGCCCCATTGAACATGATGAAAGGCGGGTGCCCGCGCCCATAGCGCAGCGCCCGGATCGGCATGAGAAACGACACGACGGTGATGCAGCGTAACTGGCAATCACTGATCAAGCCAGAGAAACTCGAATTCGAGTCCGGCTCTGACCCGTCGCGCACTGCGCTTGTGGTGGCCGAACCGCTCGAGCGCGGCTTCGGTATGACGCTGGGCAACGCCATCCGCCGCGTGCTGCTGTCCTCGCTGCAAGGGGCGGCGGTGACGGCGGTGCAGATCGACGGAGTGCTGCATGAGTTCAGCAGCATCGCCGGCGTGCGTGAAGACGTGACAGATATCGTGTTGAATGTAAAGCAATTGGCCCTGCGCATGCATGGCGACGGGCCAAAGCGCATGGTGCTGACGGCGACTGGCCCCGGCGAGGTGAAGGCCGGGCAGATCCAGGCGGGCCATGACATCGATATCATGAATCCAGAACTGGTGCTCTGCACGCTGGACGAGGGCGTGAAGCTCGGCATGGAGTTCACGGTGAGCCTGGGTAAGGGCTACGAGCCGGCGACCTCCAACCGGCCGGAGGATGCGCCGATCGGGCTGATCCCGGTGGACAGCATTTACTCGCCGGTGCGTCGCGTTTCCTATCGGGTGGAACCGACCCGCGTCGGCAACTTGACCAACTACGACAAGCTGCTGCTCTCGGTGGAGACCAACGGCGCGGTGAGCCCGGAGGACGCGGTGGCGCTGGCCGCGCGCATCCTGCAGGACCAGTTGCAGCTGTTCATCAACTTCGACGAGCCGCAGCAATTCCGCGCCGAGGAACACCACGACGACCTGCCGTTCAACCGCAACCTGCTGCGCAAGGTGGACGAGCTGGAGTTGTCGGTGCGGTCGGCCAACTGCCTGAAGAACGACAATATCGTCTATATCGGCGACCTCGTGCAGAAATCCGAGCAGGAGATGTTGCGTACGCCGAACTTCGGCCGCAAGTCACTGAACGAGATCAAGGAGGTCCTGACCAATATGGGCCTGACCCTTGGCATGACGGTGGCGGGCTGGCCGCCGGAGAACATCGAAGACCTGGCCAAGCGGCTGGACGAGCCCTTCTGAGGAACACGGCACATGCGTCATGGGGTAAGCGGCCGCAAGCTCGGCATTACGGCAAGCCATCGCTTTGCGATGTTCCGCAACATGGCGGTGGCGCTGCTAAAGCACGAGCAGATCACCACCACGCTGCCCAAGGCCAAGGAGTTGCGGCCGGTGGCGGAAAAGCTGATTACGCTCGGCAAGCGCGGCGGGCTGCATGCCAGGCGGCAGGCGATGTCGCAACTGCAGGACGCCCAGATCGTGGCCAAGCTGTTCGACACGCTGGCCACCCGCTACAAGGCGCGCGGCGGCGGCTATACCCGCGTGTTGAGGGCCGGCATGCGCTACGGCGACGCGGCCGACATGGCGGTGATCGAGTTGGTGGAGCGTGACCCGGCGGCCAAGGGCCAAAACAGCGGCCCACGCCAGGATGAGGCTGCCGAAGCCGCTTAGGCTTTGACGCGCCGGTTTCGCTCGCCACCATAATTGCGTTTGCACTGTCATGGCCGGACTTGATCCGGCCATCCACGGCGTCCGCATGCCGCCGGCTCAACGCTTGGAGCGGCGGACGGTGCGAAACCGACCTCGACATCACCAGCCGGACCGCGTGGATGCCCGGATCAAGTCCGGGCATGACGATAAAGTGCTGTATTATATCAGTTTAACGAACCGGACAGTAGTCGATAAAGTCGGAGCATGACGAGTTCGGCGAAGTTGAACCCATACACGATCATTCTGCGAGGTTGCGGACGCGGGATCATTGCGCTCGCCGCAGCGCTCCTGTCCGTCCTGCCCGCTTCCGCGCAGGACCGTCACCGCACCACCGTGACGGTGAGCGACCATCTCTCGGAGGGGCAGCAGGAGGAGACCATTGCGGTCTACTTCGCCGGCGTGCTGGCGGGCACGCTGCACGTGGTGCCGGGCAAGCCGGACGACAGCTTTACCGCCACCGTTCCGGAGCGCGACTATCTCGGCTACACGCTGTGCGGCAAGTTGCTGCGCCGGGGCGCGGATGGCGCATTGACGCCGCACCCAATCGACAATGGTGGGGTGCTGATGGGTTATGCTGGCAAAACGCTGATGGCCATGACCCTGGGGGATGTGCTGTTCTCGCTGCAAAGCGAGGCCGCCGACGTGACCAGCACCATCCAACCCGGGCCAGCCTGCACCGCCGCGGTGTCGTGACCACGGACGACCTGTTCGCGGCTGAAAACCCGGCCCTGCCCGCCGGCGCACCGCTGGCCGACCGGCTGCGCCCGCGGACCCTGGCCGACGTGGTGGGCCAGGAGGCGTTGCTCGGGCCGGAAGGCGCCCTCACCCGGATGCTCGAACGCGGCTCACTGGCCTCGCTGATCTTTTGGGGTCCGCCCGGCGTGGGCAAGACCACCATCGCCCGCCTGCTCGCCGATGCCGCCGGGCTGCATTTCGTGCAGCTCTCGGCCGTGTTCTCCGGCGTGGCGGACCTCAAGCGCGCCTTCGACGAAGCCCGGCGGCGAGTTGCGGCCGGCCAAGCCACCTTGCTGTTCGTCGACGAGATCCACCGCTTCAACCGCGCCCAGCAGGACGGCTTCCTGCCCGTGGTGGAGAACGGCACCGTGGTGCTGGTGGGCGCCACCACGGAGAACCCCTCGTTCGCGCTGAATGGGGCGCTGCTCTCCCGCTGCCAGGTGCTGGTGCTGCGGCGGCTCGACGACGACGCGCTGGAGCGGCTGTTGCGGCGGGCCGAAGCGGACCGTCCGGTGCCGTTGGACGCGGCGGCACGGACTGCTTTGCGCGCCATGGCGGACGGGGATGGCCGCTACTTGCTGAACATGGCCGAACAACTGCAAGCGCTGCCGGAAGCCACGCCTGCGCTCGACGCGGCGGCGCTGGCCGCCCTCCTGGCCCGGCGCGCTGCGCTCTACGACCGCGACCGGGAGGAGCATTACAACCTCATTTCCGCCCTGCATAAGTCCCTGCGCGGCTCGGATCCGGACGCGGCGCTGTACTGGTTTGCCCGCATGCTGACCGGCGGAGAGGACCCGCGCTACATTGCGCGCCGGCTGTTGCGCTTCGCCGCCGAGGATGTGGGCCTGGCCGATCCGCAAGCCCTGCCACAGGCGACGGCGGCCTGGGAGAGCTATGAGCGGCTGGGCAGCCCGGAAGGCGAACTGGCCCTGGCGCAACTCGTGGTTTATCTCGGCACGGCGCCGAAATCCAACGCGGTCTACGCAGCGTTCAAGGGCGCGATGCGCGCGGCCAAAGAGACTGGCAGCTTGGCGCCGCCCGCGCATATCCTGAATGCACCGACGCGGCTGATGCAGGATCTCGGCTATGGCGCGGGCTATGCCTACGACCATGACTCGGAGGAGGCGTTCTCCGGCCAAGACTACTTCCCGCCGGACATGGCCCGGGCCGCCTTCTATCGCCCGACCGGCCGCGGCCACGAAGCCGAACTGGCGGAGCGGATGGAGCGTTGGGCGGCGTTGCGGGCGCAGCGAGCGCCGGCTCACCGCGGTTGACGTGAGGCTGATATGAACCAGGGTGCCCAGTTCCCCATCGTCGGTGTGGGAGCTTCGGCTGGCGGCATCGAGGCGCTCGAAGGCTTCTTTCGCGGCCTGCCAGATGCGCCTGGAGTCGCGTTGGTTATCGTCACCCATCTCAGCCCGGAGCGGGAGAGCAAGCTGCACGAGATCGTGGCCCGTTATACGCAGCTTCCGGTGCATGTCGCGGCCGATGGGCTCCGGGTCGAGACAGACCATGTGTATGTGCTGCCCGCGGATGCCATCCTGAGCATTGCCGGCGGCGTGCTGCAAATCCGCCGGGCGCCGGCCGAACGGCGCGAGCGCAAGCCGATCGACATCTTTTTCAGTGCGCTCGCCATGGACCAGGGCGAACTGGCCGCGGGCATCGTGCTCTCGGGCGGCGACGGGGATGGTACGCTCGGCGTGAAAGCCATCAAGCAACGCGGCGGCCTCACCCTGGCGCAGACCAGCGGTGGGTTCGGGCCGGGCTACCCGGACATGCCGGAAAGCGCCATCTCGGCCGGGTTCATTGATCTTGCGGTTTCGGCCGCCGAGATGGGCACCAAGCTGGTCGAGTTTGCCCGGAGCATCGACCGGTTGGACGACTTGGCCGCTTCCGGCCGTGCGGACCCGGCGGCGGATGAGGTGTGGACCGAGGTCTACGCCATCCTGCGCAACAAGATCGGCCACGACTTCAGTGGTTATAAAAGCAAAACCTTCATGCGCCGGGTGCAGCGGCGCATGCAGGTCAATCAATTGGCCACTGTCGATGGCTACGTGGAGCGGCTGCAGCAGGACTCGCAGGAAGCGCGCGCTCTGTTCCGGGACTTGCTGATCAACGTCACCAACTTCTTCCGCGACGCCGAGGCGTTTGACAGCCTGACCGCCCTGGTGATTCCCAAGCTGTTCGAAGGCCGCGGCGCCGACGACGTGGTGCGGGTGTGGATTCCCGGCTGCTCCACCGGCGAGGAGGTGTTCTCCATCGCCATCCTGCTACGCGAGCACATGAACACGCTCACCGCCCTGCCGCGGGTGCAGATTTTCGCCACCGACATCGACGAGCGCGCGCTCTCCGTCGCTCGGGCGGCGCGCTATCCCGGGCCGCTGCTGGACAGCGTCTCGGCCGAGCGGCGCAAGACGTTCTTTATTCCCGACGGCGGCAGCTACGTCGTGGTCAAGGAAGTGCGGGATCTGTGCGTGTTCTCTCCGCACAGCGTTATCCGCGACCCGCCATTCTCCCGCATCGACCTGGTGTCCTGCCGCAACCTACTGATCTACTTCGGGACCGACATCCAAAACCGGGTGGTTCCGACGTTTCACTATGCGCTTCGGCCGGATGGCTTCTTGTTCCTCGGCTCGGCCGAGAACGTCAGCCAATTCGACGGCCTGTTCTTGGCGCTGGACAAACATTCCCGCATCTTCCGCCGCCGCTCCGAGGTGGCGCCGAGCGTGCGGTTGCCGCTGACGGTAGGGGCGCTCCAGGCCGGCGCCGCTGCCAAGCCGGCCTCCGGCCGGGCGCCGCTAGGGGCGGCGGGATTGCGGCAGATGGCCGAGGACCACGTGCTGGAGCGCTTCGCTCCGCCGCATGTACTGGTGAACCAAGGCGGCGACGTGGTGTATTTCTCAGCGCGCACCGGCAAATACCTGGAGGCGCCGGTCGGCGTGCCAACGCGCCAAATCCTGACCATGGCGCGCAGAGATCTGCGGCTGGACTTGCGCACCGTGTTCCAGGAGGTGGTGGAAAGCGGCCGCACCGGGACGCGCGAAGGCGTTTCCGTCGAGGCGGAAGACGGCAGGGTGCAGATCCTGACCATCACGGTCGAACCGCTGGGCAGCGCCGCGGGCAGCGAAACGCTGTTCCTGATCCTGTTTACCGATCAGGGCCCGGCGCTTGGCCCGAACGAGGCGCTGCAGCGCCGGATGGCCGGCGACGACCACACCGCCGCCTACCTGGAGCGGGAGCTGCGCGAGACGCGCGAGCGGTTGCAATCGGTTATTGAGGAATACGAGACCGCGATGGAGGAGCTGAAGTCCTCCAACGAGGAACTCGTCTCGGTGAATGAGGAAATGCAATCCACCAACGAGGAACTGGAGGCCTCCAAAGAGGAGCTGCAATCGGTCAACGAGGAGTTGCATACCGTCAATGCGGAGCTGAGCGGCAAGGTGGAGGCGCTCGACCAGGCCAACAACGATCTACACAACCTGTTCGAGAGCACCGAGGTTGCGACCGTGTTCCTGGACCGGGATTTGGTGATCCGCAGCTTCACCCCCGCCGTGGCGCGGATCTTTAACATCCTGCCCAGCGACCGCGGGCGGCCGATTACCGATCTCTCGAGCCGGTTTCGGCTGCCTGAGCTGGCCGAGGATATCGCGCGGGTGTTTGCCGGCGAGACGTCCATCGAACGCCGGGTCAGCGATGAGGCGAACGCGGCTTATTACCTGGTGCGGCTGGCTCCCTACCGCAACGGCGGCCCGGCCGTGGGGGGCGTGGTGGTGACGTTCCTCGATGTCTCCGAGCTGATCCGCGCCGATGCCCACCAGCAACTGCTGATCGCCGAACTGCAGCACCGCACCCGCAACCTGCTGGCGCTTGTGCAATCGCTGGCGCGGCAGACGCTGGGCGACGGAGACGCGACGGCGCCATTCCAGACCCGGTTGGCGGCGTTAAGCCGAGTGCAGCGCCTGCTGGGCCGGTCCGGCATTGACCAGGTGGAGGTCGGTGAGCTGTTGCGGCTAGAGCTTGAGGCGGTCGGCGCCGCTACCGTGGGCAAGACGGCGGTGCGCGGCGAGGCGGTGTGCATTGGCATGGAGTATGCGCAGTCGTTTGGGCTGGTGCTCCATGAGTTGGCCACCAATGCGCTGAAATATGGCGCGCTACGGGAGGGGCCGGGGCGGCTGGAGGTGGCCTGGTGGTTGGAGGCGCAGAGCCAGGCAGGTGCGCTTTTGATTTTGGAATGGCGCGAAACTGGGGCGCAGATGCCGCCGGACCGATCCCGGTGCGGCTTCGGGCGGCGGCTGATCGAGCAGGCGCTGGCCTATACGTCGCGCGCCAAGAGCGAATTGGTGTTCGGCGAGGACGGCGTGTTCTGCCGCATCGAGATGCCCGCTGCTGCGCCAGCGTCGTCGCATGAGGCTGGTGTCCGGTTGACGGCTGCCGATTTGACGTGACGCTTACTGTCAGGCCGATGCTGCCCGCCTCGCCGCGAGCGGAAGGGGCAGAAGCCGGTTTCGCGCCTCTATCCGCTCTGCGACACCATCGCCGGCTCGCCGGTGGGCAGAGGCGTGTGGTCGGCGTCGGTGAGCACGCGCCAGGCGCCGCCGGCCAGCACCTCGCTCGGGCGAAAGCGCGCCTTGTAGGCCATCTTGGCACTTTCGGGCACCCAATAGCCCAAATATACGTAAGGCAGCCCGAGCGCTTGGGCGCGGGCGATCAGCCATAGAATGGCGTAGTTTCCCAGCGAACGCCGCTCCTGCTCGGGCGCGAAGAAGCTGTAGACCGCCGAGAGCCCATCCCCGAGCCGATCGGTCAGGCAACCGCCCAGCAGCCGGTCGTCGCCATCGCGGAACTCGACGATCATGGTTTCGATCGGCGTGTCTTCCACCATGGCGCGGTAGTCGTAGAAGCTCATCGTCGCCATGTCGCCGTCGCCGTGGCGGGCGAGCTGGTAGCGCTGGAACAACTGGAATTGTTCGGCCGTTGCGCGCGCCGGCGTCTCCAGCCCTTCCACATCGGCATTGTAGCGGGCCACCCGGCGCAAGGTGCGGTCCGCCTGGAAGCTGGCGACCGGGATGCGGATCGGCACGCAGGCGTTGCAGGCTGGGCAGACCGGCGCATAGGCGATGTTGTGGCTGCGGCGGAAGCCGGCGCGCGAAAGCCGGTCGTGCAGGGCGTCGCTGTCCGGCCCGGTGATCTCGGTCACCACTTTGCGCTCCGTCCGGCCCGCGACATAGGGACAGGGCAGCGGCGCGGTGGTGTAGAAGAACTGCGGCCGGCGCGGGGGCTTGTAGGTCATGGGCGCACTATGCTCCACGCCGCGGCCCTGCGGGTCAACCGCCTGTTTTGCAACCTCATTGGGGCGCAAGCGAGATTGCTCCGAAACTGCCGCTCACCGGCGCCTCCAAGGTCACGCTATCACCGTCGCGCCAGCGCTGCAGCATGTCGCGGGCATGCGGGCTGAGCGGGTTACCGGATTGGCCGGGGGCGGTGATGAAGCGGCTGCGGTCCAGGTCGGCCAGGTCGTAGACGCCGCGGTAGCCGGGGCCATGCACGGCGGCGAAGGATTGGCCCGCCGACCCGCCGGCAAACACCGTCGTGGCGCTGCCGGGCTGCGGGATGTGGTTGGAGAGCGGCGGGGCCACGGGATCGGCAAAGGTTGCGACATGGGCGGCGCCCCAGCGCCATTGCGCCGGGTCAGCGCCGAAGCGGGCGGCGAGTGGCGGCAGCGCGAGCGCCAGCGCCTGGTCCAGCAACGGACCGCACTCGCCGCCGCACCAGGTCTCGCCCGCCGGGCTCAGGGCTGCCGCGACCACGTCGGCTGCCGGGGCAGGAGCCGAGGCGGGCAGGCCGTGCTTCTCCAGCAACAGGCCGTAGAAGCGACGCCACCAGGCCTCGAAGATCAGCGGCTGCGGCAAGTCCATCGCCATCCGCCCATCCCATCCTACCAGCAACGCGGCGGCGCGGCCGGCCAGGCCCTCGCCGCGCGGCCGCGCCAGCAGGCTGGGTAAGATCGCTTGGGCGAACGTGCTGGTGACGTCCGTCTGCATGCGGGCAAAATCCTCTACCGAGTGCGTCCCGCTGCCCAGCATCTGGCGGATGCGGCGGGCGCGCCAGTCGCCGAACCAGTCCTGGCCCAGGAACACCGGGAAGTCTGGCGGGGCGACCCGCTCGTTGGCGTTCACCAAGTGGCCGCTGGGCGGGTTGACCGCGTGCGGCAACGCATCCCCGCTGGCCCAGCCGGACCAGTCGTGCCCACCATCGGCGCCGGGTTGCGGCCACTCGCCATGGCCGGCCTGGCGGATGGGGATGCGGCCGGTGGTGAATTGGGCGATGCCGGTCTTGTCCGCCACCAGCAGGTTCTGGATCGGCGCGGCGATCTGGGGTGCCGCTTGCCCCGCCTCGGCCAGGCTGCGGGCACGGTCCAGCGCGAGCAAACCGGTCGCCGCCTCGCTGCCCGGCACCAGGGCGCTCATTTCTACGGCGAACACCGCGCCGGCGGGAGCGGTGGCGAGGCCGGGGATGTCGCTCACCACGGGGCCGTGGCGGGTCTCGCGCACCGTCATCGTCACCGTGGGGGCGCCGCGCACGGCGATCCGTTCGGTGCGGGTGGCGAAGGCGGCCGGGCCATCGGGCGTGGCGTAGCGGCCATCGGGCAGCACGGTCTCGATGAACACGTCCTCGGTGTCGGCGCCCGTGGTGGTGAAGGTCCAGGCGATGCTGCGGTTGCGGCCGAGCACCAGGAAGGGGCCGCCTGGGGCGGTCGCGCCGGCCAGCGTGTTGCCCGGCGTGTCGATGCGGGCGAGATACCAGAGGCCGGGCGTGCTGTAGCCCAGATGCGGGTCCCCAGCGAGCAACGGCGCCCCTGTGGTGCTGTGCGCGCCGTCTACCGCCCATTCGTTACTGGCGTGGTCGGGACGGGTAAACGGGGCGGGGAAGCGCGGGATGAAACCGTTCAGCAGCCGGGCGAAACGCGGCAGGGCGGCGGCAGCGTTGGGGGCGGGCGTGTCGTCCTGCGGCGGCCAGAGCCGGTCGATCTCGGAGCGTGGCAGGTGGCTGGCCAGTGCCATCCGCTCCAACTCCTGACGCCAGTTGCCACCCAGGTAGAGCGCCATGGTCTCGCCCCAGAGCAGGGTATCCACCGGCGTCCAGGGCTCGGGGCGGCCGAGCACGGCGAATTGCACCGCGGTCCAGCGGCCATGCCGGGCCAGATAGGCATTCACCCCGCGCGAATACGCCGCCAAAATCGCGCGCGTGCCGGCGGGCATGGTGACCAACTCCGCCTCGGCCCGGCGTCGCAGGCCGAACACCCGCATGGTGCGGTCCAGCGGCACGGCGCGCGGGCCCGCCAGCTCTGCCACCCGGCCGGAGGCGGCCCGGCGCATCAGCTCCATCTGAAACATCCGGTCGCGCGCGTGCAGCCAGCCGAGTGCCGCCGCGCCGTCTTCGTCGCTGCCGGCGTGGATGTGGGGGATGCCGTCTGCATCGAAAGCGACGCTCACCGGCGCCGATAGGCCGGGGATGTGGGCGAACTCGTGGCTTGCGGGTAGACACAGGAATAGCGCCGCGCCCACGCCAGCCAGGGCCAGCAACACGAGGCCGCATGCCAAGCCGACCAGGTGACCAAGGAGGCGGAGCGCGCGCATGGCGAGAAGATGGCGCCCCGACCGCCGCGCGTGAAGGGGAGCGGGCGCAGCGCGGCCGCCGGTCTCAAGCCCGCGGCGTGGCGGCGGAGGCAGCCGCCTGTGCCGCCTTGGTTGCGGAGGGCTGGACCGTGCTGGGCCGGCGGGTGCGAACGGCGGCGGGCGAGATCGACATTGCCGCCGAACGGGACGGTTTGCTGGCGCTGGTGGAAGTGAAGGCGCGGCCGGATCTCGCGGTCGCCGCCGCTGCGCTCAGCCTCCGCCAACGCGCCCGATTGATGGCGGCCGGGTCAGCGGTGCTGGCGGCGCAACCTGACTGGGGCCGGGCCGGGGTTCGCTTCGACGTGATGCTGGTGGACGCGCATGGGCGGGTGCGACGGGTGGCCGATGCGTTTCGCGAGGAATAGGCCGCGAAGAGGTGGCTGCGAGGAAGAGGCCGCCAGGAATAGGCCGTTGCCCGCCGTTACGCTCTGGCGTAGCGAGTGACGATGAGGGTTACAGTCAGGCTATGAATCAGGTGTATACAATGGCAGGTATGACAACCTCGCATCAATCACCCGGATCCAGCCTGCGGCCGGAGTTCGCGAGCCCCGTGCAAGTTGCTTTGCCGAGCCTTTCAGTGGCGGAGTTGCGGGAGGAAATCTGGCGCGAAGTTGCCCATTGGCAGGTCGGCGGCGCTGCATTGGCCCGGGCTTACGAGTTGGCCGCGCATAAGGCGGTCTCTTGCGAAGTGGCGACGCTGCAGCCGCTGCCGTTGCGGTCTCTGCTGGCGCTCGATGGGCCGGCGTTCATTGCGGCGGCCTATCACACCATGTTGGGCCGGCCGCCCGACCAGACCGGTTTTGCCCAATTGACTGCCGAACTCGAGCGTGGCCGCAGCAAGGTCGATATCCTGCGCGGCATCCAGCTCAGCGCTGAAGCGCGGGAACGGGGCGAACCGTTGCGCGGATTGCACGTGCGCTACGTCGTGCAGCGGCTTCGCCGCCCGCCCGCCACCCTGCTGCGTTTCGGCCGCCGAGTGCTGCGCGTTCCGGACGGCGCGCGCCAGGGGGATCGTGCCGCTCTGCCCCAGCCGGCGGATGTTTGGTCGGCCCGCCTGGAGCAGCGCCTGTCCGAGCAGCAGGCGGCGCTGCACCTCATTACCGCCCGCCTCGGCGCGCTTCAGGCGGCGCAGGAAGAGCTGGGGCGCAAGACGCTGGCCGCGCTGTCCGAGCAGGATCGGCTGCTCCGCCGCTTCATCAGCTGCGACGCCAGAGCGGTGGAGCAGGTGACGGTGACGGAGGATGAACTGGTCACCGCCGCAACCTCGCTGTCGGACGAACTGGGCGCGCTGTCGCGCCGGTTGGCCGCCATCGAGCTGGAGGGTATGGCACCCCGGCAAAGCGAACCCGCGCGGCTGTGCTAGTGCGGCTGTTCTAATGCGGGTTGGCTTGGCGACGGTTCAGGTGCCGTTCGTGCGTGGCGGCGCCGAGTCGCTGGCGGAGAGCTTGCAGGCCGCGCTCGAACACGCCGGCCATGAGGCCGAGATCGTCTCGATCCCGTTCAAGTGGTACGGCGAGCAGACCCTGTCCGACGCGATGCTGGCGGCGCGGCTAATCCAGGTTGAAGACGAGGCCGGCCCGCGCATCGACCGCCTGATCGGCCTCAAGTTCCCGGCCTACTATATGCGCCACCGATCCAAGCGCGCCTGGCTACTGCATCAGCACCGCAGCGCCTATGAGCTGTGGGAGTCGCCGATCAGCGACCTGGCCCATATGCCGGGGGGCGCCCATCTCCGCAGCGCTATCCATGCCGCCGACAATGCCCTGCTGGCCGAATGCCAGCCGATCTACACCATCAGCCGGGGTGTGAGCGAACGGTTGCGGCGCTTCAACGGCCTGGTCTCCGAGCCGCTGTATCATCCGCCACCCGGGGTCGAGCATCTGCGGCCAGGGGATTATGGCGACTACATCCTGTTCCCGAGCCGGCTGAACGAGGGCAAGCGGCAGTCCCTCGTGCTGGACGCGCTGAGCCTGACGCGGGAGCCGGTCCGGGTGTGCTTCATGGGTGCGGCCGACGCGCCAGATTACGAGCGCCGGTTGCGCGCCCGCTGCTCCGCGTTGTGCTTGGACGAGCGGGTGCAGTGGCGCGGCCGCGTGTCCGAGGCGGAGAAGCTCGCGCTCTACGCGGGTTGCCTCGCCGTTGTGTTCCCGCCCTTGGATGAGGACTATGGTTATGTCACGCTCGAGGCGATGGTGTGCAGCAAGGCGGTGCTGACGACGGCGGATGCCGGCGGTCCGCTGGACTTTATTGCCGATGGAGAAAACGGGCTGGTTTGCCCGCCGCAGCCCGCCGCCATGGCGGCCGCCTTGGACCGGGTTTGGGGGGACCGCGCGCAAGCCCGGGCTTGGGGCCAAGCCGCCCGGGCGTGTTACGCCGACATGAGGCTGAGCTGGACGCATGTCGTCCGCCACTTGCTCGCTTGATGCGGGTCGCCGTCGCGGTCACCTGCGCACCGTTCCGCATTTCGCCCGACAGGACCCGGGCCGCCGCGCTTTGCGCCGCCCTGCGGGCCGCGGGCGCGGAGGCGGAGCTGGTTGCCGTGCCGTTCAGTGCCGCGCCGCCCCTTGCCGCCGCTCCGCAACTGCTGGCCTGCCGCCTGCTCGACCTCAGCGAGAGCATGGGCACGCGGATCGACCGGCTGATCGCCGCCTCATCACCGGCTGGCGCCATTTTGCATCCTCACAAGACGCTGTGGCACGGTGCCGCGCCGGCGATTGCGCCCGGCAACTGGCCCGGCACGGCGGAAACCCGAGCGGTGCTGCGGCGCGCCAGCCGGCAGGCGGCGGCCGAGAGCCAGGCGGTGTTCGCGACCTCGCGCTTCGCGGCCGGCTTGATGGAGCAGCGCATGGAGACCGAGGCGCGTACGTTATACGAGCCGCCGCCGCTCGCCCGCCTCTGCCGCAGTGACCCGGCGGCGGACTATGTGCTGGCCGAAGGCTGCGGGCCCAGGCCGCGGCTCGACATGCTGCTCGATGCGGTCGGGCACACGCGCCTGCCAGTGCGGCTGGTGGCGGTCGCGCCGCATTGGCCACCGGAGGATATGGCACAGGCCGAGCAGGCGGCGCCGGGCCGGGTGACTTTGGAGGCGGCACCGGAGGCGTCGCGATTGGCCGCGCTGCTGGCGGCTGCGCGTGCCGTGCTGATCGCCGGCCGAGACAGCGACGACACGGCGATGGCGCTCGCCGCCATGCTCTGCGCCCGTCCGCTGATCGTGCCGAGCGATGCGGGGGCGCCGGTGGAGTTCGTGCAGCACGGCCAAGCGGGTGTGATCTGCGAGCCGACCGCGACCGGCCTGGCGGACGCGCTCGACACGGTGTGGGGCGATGAGCTGCAGGCGCGGGCGCTGGGCAATTGGGCGCGGCTGCATTACCAGGAATTGGCCCCAAGTTGGGAGACCGTGGCGCAGTGCCTGCTCGCCTCCGGCTGAACCTGTTCTCGCCGCTGCCGCCGCAGCAGAGCGCGATTGGCAATCACACCCTGGTGGTGGCGGCCGCGCTGAGCGAGTGGGCGGACGTGACGCTCTGGACGGCGCAGGCGGAGCCGCCGGTGCTGGAGACGCCGGCCGGCTTGCGCCTCGACCTTCCTGTGGTCCAATTCGATCCGTTGCGCATGGATTGGCAGCGGCTGCATCAGGCCGATGTCCAGATCTACAATATTGGCAACAATGGCTTGTTCCACCGGGCCATCTTCGACGTGGCTCGGCAGGTTCCTGGCGTGGTGGTGTTGCACGACACGCGGCTGCAGCATTTCTTCGCGCGCTATGCCGAGCACGATGGCTTTGACCGGCACTACTACATGGAGAGCATGCGGCGCTGCCATGGCCCAGCCGGTGTGGCTGACGCCGAAAGCTGGCTTGCGGGCCGGCAGCCGGTGGACAGCCTGGTGGAGCGCTACCCCATGACGGCAGCCGCGACGGATGGCGCCTTGGCTGCCATCGTGCATACTCCGCGGGAGCAGCATCGGCTCGCGGCCGAGATGCGCACGCCAGTGGTCTATCTGCCGCTTGCGCATGCGCTTGCCCCTGCCGCGCAGACCGCAGCCGACGGCGAGAGCAGCACGCTTCGATTGATCGTGTTCGGCTTCCTGGGGCCGAACCGCCGGCTGCCGGCCCTGCTGGACGTGATCGCCCACCTGCCGGATCAGGATCTCACCCTCGACATCTATGGCGTGTTGGACGACCCGGCGGCGACCCTGGCGCGAGTCGCCGCCCTGGGCCTGGCCGGCCGCGTCCATCACCACGGCTTCGTCTCGGCGCAGGAGATGCGGGCGGCCCTGGCGCGGGCGGACTTGGCGATCAACCTGCGTTATCCCTCGATGGGCGAGGCCTCCGCCAGCCAGCTTCGCATCTGGGAGGCCGGCCTGCCCGCTGTGGTCACCCGCATCGGTTGGTATGCCACCCTGCCGGAGGACACCGTGTTCTTCGTCGAGCCGGAGCGGGAGGCGGAGGATTTGCGCGCCCACCTGGACGCGCTGCGGCGGGACCCTGAGCGCTTCCGCGAGGCCGGCCGCCGCGGCCGCGCCGTGCTGGAGGCGGAGCACACCCCGGAGCGATACGCGCGGGGCCTGCTAGACGTCGCCGCGCAGGCTCCGGCGCTGCATGCCAGGCGCGCGGCGGTGGAACTGTCGCGCCGGGCGGCGCGCGCCATGCTGGGGCTGGCGGGGACGGAGGGAATCGCGCTGTGTGCCGCCGAGGCCGCCGCGGCCGCCGCCTCGCTCACCGGGGGGGAGACCACCCGAGACCTGCCGCGCTTGGGCGCCTGATGCAGCGCTGGCTCGTCCTGGCTCCGCTGTGGGCCTGGCTGCTGCTGTTCATCGCGCTGCCGGCGCTGATCGTGGTGGCGCTTTCCTTCTCCGAGGCCGCCGCCAGCGTGCCGCCCTACGACCCTTTGCTGACCTGGCAAGGCGGCTGGCCGCAACTGCATCTGCTGAGCGACAATTACCAGACGCTGGTGCAGGACGATTACTACCTCAGCGCAGCCTGGCAGAGCCTGCTGGTGGCGTCCGCCTCCTCGGTGCTGTGCCTGTTGATCGGCTACCCGATGGCGCTGGCTATCGCCCGGGCGCCGGAGCGCTGGCGCTCCTTGCTGCTTTTGCTGGTGATGCTGCCGTTCTGGACCGGGTTCCTGCTGCGCATCGTGGCCTGGATCGGGCTGCTGGGCGATGACGGCTGGATCAATGCCTTGCTGATGGGCGTGGGGGTGATCCGGGCGCCGCTCCACATGCTCTACACACGCGGGGCGATGTATGTGGGGATCGTGTATTGTTACTTGCCGTTCATGGTGCTGCCGCTCTACGCGCGCCTGTCCCGCCTTGACCCAGCCTTGGAGGAGGCCGCCGCAGATCTCGGCGCCGGGCCGCTGCGCGTGTTCGCGTCGGTGACGTTGCCGCTGTCATTGCCCGGGATTGGGGCCGGGCTGGCGCTGGTGTTCATGCCGGCGGTGGGAGAATACGTGATCCCCGAGCTACTCGGCGGCCCGGCGGCGCAGACGGTCGGCCGGGCGCTCTGGAACGAGTTCTTCGAGAACCACGACTGGCCGATGGCGGCGGCGTTGGCCAATGCGCTGCTGGTGGGGCTATTGTTGCCATTGGCGCTGCTGCGCGCGGGACAACGGCGGCTGTGAGAGTTCGGAACCCAGCAACCATTCGACGTTCCACGCAGGCTGCCTGCCAGGTCGTGCTTGCTGTCTTGGCGCTGCTAAGCGTGTCGACGTGCCAGAAGCCGCCTGCTCGCCTCAGGGTCGAAGCTGTCCTGATCTCGCGCACAGGCAGTTTCGGTTACGCCGAACACGCGGGGCCGGCGATGGCACCTGGATCAACGCCAGAGCTCTTGCCAAGCGGCCAGGCGGTATGCGCGGCATTGGGCCTTGACGTCACCCGAGGTGCCGCCTGTCACGGAATCACCGTTCTAAACCTGACGCAAAACCAAACCGCTCACTCGCTATGGTTCGAGAAGACCTATTCGAGTGTCGATGCGCCGGCGGAAGATTGTCCGGGAGCAGTCCCATTTGAGCGGTATAAAACCGTGAACAACGTCGATGGCGTTACCTATCTCTGCCACGCCCCCGCGCGGGACGATACAATTAGCCAAAGCGAGCTCAAGTCTTTGACGGCGCTCGCGCAACGCTTGAACGAGACGAGTCCACAGACGCTCGCTGAGTATGAGGCGGCACAATACCTAAAGAGTGTCATACAGACCTATACCAAACCTAGTTCCGACGGTCACTGATGAGGACTCATGTTGGGCTTAGTCTAGTCTGGCTCGCTGCGCTTGCTCTCACGGCATGTCAGCGGTCCGTGTCGACAACCAATGGGCGGCCAGATCCCTATCCGTATGACCTGCCTGCAAGCCTTGCCGCCTCATCGACGGTGCTGCCTGGCGGACGCGAAGTTTGCACCAGCCTAGGCTTGGACCCAAACATTCCTGGCCGCTGCAACGGCACAGCCGTGCTCGGCGTCTCCGGCAAGCAGACAGACCAAAACTTGTGGTTCTCCAAACTCACGTTCAGGCCGCTGACCCACAACACATGCCTGCGACCAATTGACTTCGGTCGTGACGACAGATCGGGAGCGATAGAGGTACTTTGCCATCAACCAGTCCAAGACGCGACCATCACCGCCGGCGAATTGGCCGCATTCAGCGCCCGTGTTCGGCAGCTCAACGAAACACGACCAAAAACCCTGGCCGACCACGACGAAGCGCTGGAGATTAAGACCGAGATCGACTGCCTGACCGGGGCATCGCACGATTGCCCGTAAGTAGCCTACCGAGCAACGGTCTCTCGCCGATAATCCCGCAAACACGATCGCTGCGCTGGTTGTACACGGCCACGAACTGGCGTTGTATGGCTGGCGTCAGCGTTTGCCGCGCTTGCGATGGTAATTCGGCCAATAAGTGAATGCCTCCTCATGCACCTCGACGTCGATCTCCGACAGCCGTTGCTGGAGATTCTGCTGAACGTCAGCCACGGCTTTGTTGTAGATTAATGGGCCGATCTCCTCGACAAAGTACATCAGCAATCCGTCGGCCGCGATATTGCCGATCGATCCCTCCATGCACTCTTCATAGTAGCGCTGAATCGAGCCGATGATCTGCTTCCTGTCGTCCTTCGAGAATTTGAGTTCCATGGTTACCCACCTGGTTGGTTAAAAAGCGCCAACCATGGCAACACTCCCCCTGAAGGCTGGACAAGCGCAAGTGCTGAACCGGTCAGAGCGCTTTACAATAACCGGCTGAGCATGGCCGCTTGCAGTTCGCGCAAACGCGAAACCGGTCCGCGGCGGCGCCACGTCGCCAGGGCGATGCCGTGCGAGGCCGCAGCGTCGGCGGCGAACAGCGCCTCCATCTGTTGGCCGAATGCCGGGCCGAGCACGATGGCGTCAATCTCGTTGTTCCAGATGGCGCTGCGCCAATCCAGGTTGGACGAGCCCACCGCCGACCAAGCGCCATCGATCACCGCCGTCTTGGCATGCAGCACGCGGCCCTGCCGCTCATGGATGCGCACGCCCGCCTCCAGCAGCGGGCCATATTTGGCCCGGCCAGCCCAGACCGCCTGTTGGTTGTCGCTCTGCCCCGGCACGATGACCTGAACGTCCACCCCACGCCGGGCCGCCGCGGCCAATGCATTCGACAGGTCGGGCGTGGGCACGAAGAAGCCCGTCGTGAGATGAACGGAGTGGCGAGCCAAAGCGATGTTGGCGAGCAATGTGCGGTAGATCAGCGGCTGGCCATCGTTCGGCGCACCATCGATCGCCTGCACCAGTGTGTCACCGGCGGCCGTCTCCGGCGGCGGTGGCTCGGCTAAAGCGGGGCCGTGCTGGGCGCGCCAGGTTTCCAGGTAGAAATGCTCGAACTGCGCGGCGACTGGGCCGTCGATCCGAACGTCCGTGTCACGCCAGGCCTGGTCCTCCGCGTCCGTCCCGCTCGGTGCGGGGGCGTTGTGATAGACTTTGCTGATGTTGACGCCGCCGGTGATGCAAACCCGGCCATCGACGCAGAGTAGCTTGCGATGGTCGCGCCGGTTGACATCGATTGGCACCCGGCCGTTGGGCCGGATCGGGTTATATTGCACCACCTGCACGCCACCTGCGCGCAATTGTTTGAACAGCGCTGCTTGGGTGTCGAGCGCGCCCCAGGCGTCATAGATCAGGTTGACCGCCACGCCCCGGCTACGGGCCGCCAGCAGCAGCCCGGCAAACTGCGCACCAGCCTGATCGTCGAACTCGTAGCTCTCCATGTCGATGCGAGTACGGGCGGCGCCAATGGCGGCGGCCATGGCGGTGAAGGTGGCTGGGCCATCCACGAGCAACTCCACACGATTGCCGGGCAGAAATGGCTTGGCGGCGAAAATCTCCCCTTGCCGCCGCATCAGCGCCACGCTGTCGGCGGCCGGTGCGGCGTTTGCGGCGGAGACGGCCGCGTCCAGTCCTGGCGGCATCGGTGTCGGGGCGCAGCCAGGCAAAGCTGCCACCAGCACCACGACCAGAAGGAGGCATCGAGCGATCATACCGCATGGAGACTACCGGCGAGGTATGAAGAAACCGTGTCGGCCGCAGGCGCTGCGCGACTCAGGCAAACGCGCGATGGTTGCCAGACCCTTTATCGCCGCTTCCCGATTTGCTGGCGGTCCAGAGCCCAACTGCTATATACCACTGATATCCAGCAGGAGAGCAGCAATGGCGGCGACGGCGAAGGTGTTCTGGTCAGGGCGCTCGCAGGCGGTGCGCTTGCCAAAGGAGTTCCGGTTTAAAGGCAAGGAAGTAAGCGTCCGGCGCGAGGGCAATGCGGTGATCTTGGAACCGATGGAAGACGAGTGGGCATGGCTCGATCAGTTCGTGGGCCCCGTGCCACAAGATTTCCTCGATGCCTTGGAGGAGGAGGTTCCGCCACAAGAACGGCCGGAGCTGGATGATCTCTTCAAGTGAACTTCCTGCTCGACACCAACAGTATGGTGCGGCTTATAAACGGCGATCGGAGGATGAACACGCAACTTCGCCGGCAACGTCGCGCCCGTGTCGGGATCTCCTCAATCGTGGCATTCGAGCTGTTTTTCGGCGCATTTAAAAGCGCTCGCGCAGGGGAGAACCTCCGTCGAGTCGATTCGATCGAGTTTGAGGTCGTCCCATTCGATCGGCAAGATGCACGTGAAGCTGGCGCATTGCGAGCGGCATTGGAACAAGCCGGCACGCCCATCGGCGGCTATGACGTGCTGATCGCCGGCCAGGCGCGCGCCCGCAACCTCACCCTCGTCACCCATAACACGCGCGAGTTCTCCCGCGTGCCGGGCCTGCAGATCGAGGACTGGGAGCTGTGAAGCTTTCCCGTTCCCTCCTCGCCGCTCTCCTCGCCGGCTACGCCTTCCTGTTCATCCCCGTCGCCTTGCTGGTGCTGACCAGTTTCAACGACTCGCGGCTAACCACCGTGCTATCCGGCTTCTCGACCCGGTGGTACGTCACGCTATGGCACGACCAGCAACTGATCGCCGCCGGGCTGCTGTCGCTGGAAGTGGCGGCGCTGTCGGCCACGGGGGCCACCATCCTCGGCACCGCGGCGGGCGTGGTGCTGGCGCGATTCGGGCGCGTGCGCGGGCGCGGCGTGCTGGACACGCTGCTGGCCACCCGGCTGGTGCTGCCGGACGTGCTGATCGGGCTGTCGTTGCTGCTGCTGTTCGTCTCCTCGGAGCAATTCATCGGCGTGCCCGCCAGCCGCGGCGCGGTCACCATTGCGGTGGCGCATGTGTCGTTCTCGCTGTCCTACGTGGCGGTGGTGGTACGGGCGCGGCTGGAGGGGTCGGGCACCGAACTGGAAGAGGCCGCGATGGACCTGGGCTGCACGCCCGGCGGCGCGTTCTTCCGCATCACGCTGCCGCTCCTGGCGCCGGCGCTGCTGTCCGGCTGGCTGCTCGCCTTCACGCTCAGTCTGGACGACCTGGTGGTGGCCAGTTTCGTCTCCGGGCCCGGCGCCTCGACCTTGCCGATGGTGGTGTTCTCCTCGCTCAAGCTCGGCGCCACGCCGGAGCTGAATGCGTTGGCCACCGTCATCCTGGTGTTCGTGTCCACCGCGCTGCTCGGCGCATGGCTGGTGCAACAACGCGCGGTTGCTGCCGGGCGCGGCCGGGCATAGGGTGCGGCGCATCAAATGTTGCGCTTGAGAGACATGACATGAGCCTTACCGCCGAACGGCTGGACCGGGTCAGCCCGAGCAAGACCATCGCCATCTCCACCAAGGCGCGGGCGTTGAAGGCGGCGGGACGGGACATCATCAGCCTGTCCGCCGGTGAGCCCGATTTTGACACGCCGGACAACGTCAAACAGGCGGCAATCCGCGCCATCGAGGCCGGGGAGACCAAGTACACCGACGTCGCCGGCACCCCGGCGTTGCGCCAGGCGGTGGCGGCCAAGTTCAAGCGGGACTCAGGCCTCGACTATACGCCGGACGAGATCATCGTCAGCACCGGCGGCAAGCAGATCATCTACAACGCCATGGTCGCCACCTTGAACGCCGGGGACGAGGTGGTGATCCCGTCGCCCTGCTGGGTCAGCTACCCGGACATCGTGGCGCTGGCGGACGGCACGCCGGTGTTCGTGCCATGCGGGCAGAACAACGGCTTCAAGCTGCTGCCGGAGGATTTGGCGGCGGCAATCACCCCGCGCACCAAGTGGTTCATGCTGAACAGTCCGAGCAACCCGACCGGCGCGGCCTACAGCGCGGCCGAGTTACGGGCACTGGCAGACGTACTGCTGCACCATCCGCATGTTTGGGTTCTGACCGACGACATCTACGAGAAGCTGATCTATGGCGGCGCCCAATTCGCCACCCTCGCCCAGGTGGAGCCGGCGCTGAAGAGCCGCACGCTGACCATGAATGGCTGCTCCAAGGGTTACGCCATGACGGGTTGGCGCATCGGGTTTGCCGGCGGTCCGTTGCCGCTGATCAAGGCTATGGACAAGCTGCAGTCGCAATCCACCTCCAACACCTCCTCGATCAGCCAGGCCGCGGCGGTCGAGGCGCTGAACGGGCCGCAGGACTTCATCCCGCACATGGTCGAAGTCTATCAGCAGCGGCGCGACCTCGTGGTCGAGATGCTGAACCGGGCGCCAGGCATCACCTGCCATCGCCCGGAGGGGGCGTTCTACGTGTTCCCAAGCGTGCATGGCTGCATCGGCAAGGCTTCGCCCAAGGGTGTTCGCATCACCGATGACGAGAGCTTTGTGGTGGCCTTGCTGGACGAGGAGGGGGTGGCGGCGGTGCATGGCTCGGCGTTCCTGTATCCCGGGCACTTCCGGGTCAGCTACGCGACCGACACCGAGTCGCTGCGCGAGGCTTGCACCCGCATTCAGCGTTTCTGCGCCGCGTTGAGCTAGCGGATAGCGGTCTTGCCCGCTTTGGCCACCCGTCTGTCGCGAATCCCGGTGGCGGCCACCATGGCCATGACCATCAAGGCACGCGCAATGCGAGCGGCGGGAACGCCGGTGATCTCGCTGACCATTGGCGAGCCGGATTTCGCCAGCCCGCCGCACGCCAACCTCGCCGCCTATGAAGCGGCCGAGCGCGGCGAGACCAAATACATGCCGCAAGACGGCGCCCCGGCGCTGAAGGCCGCCATCCAGCGCAAATTCGCCCGCGATAACGGTCTGGAGTTTGCGCTGGACGAAATCAGTGTCAGCCATGGCGGCAAGCAGGTAATCTTCAACGCGCTGATGGCCACGCTCGACGAGGGCGATGAGGTTGTCATTCCAGCGCCGTACTGGGGCGCCTACCCGCTCACCACCCGGGTGGCCGGCGGCGTGCCGGTGCCGGTCACCTGCCCGCAGAACAACGGCTTCAAGCTGCGGCCGCAAGACCTGGACGCCGCCATCACGCCCCGCACCAAATGGCTGATCCTGAACTTCCCCAACAACCCCACTGGCGCCGCCTGCTCGGCCGAGGAAATGGCGGCGTTGGGCGAGGTGATGCTGCGCCACCCGCAGGTATGGATCATGTGCGACGACATGTACGAGCACCTGATGTTCGACGGCCTGCCGCATGCCACCATGGCCGCCGTCGTGCCCGCCCTGCGGGACCGCACGCTGACGGTGAGCGGTGTGTCCAAAACCTACGCCATGACAGGATGGCGGGTTGGGTTCGCCGCCGGGCCGAAGCCGCTGATCCGGGCCATGGTGGCGATGCAGGGGCACGCGACTTCCGGCGTCTCCGGCATCAACCAGGCGGCTGCCATCGCGGCGCTGGACGGCCCGCAGGAAAGCGTGGCCGTGCAGGCCACTGCCTACCAGCGCCGGCGGGACTTGGTAGTGGACGCGCTGAACCGCGCGCCCGGCCTGTTCTGCCACCGGCCCGACGGAGCCTTCTACGTGTTCCCCAACGTCGCCGGCTGCCTGGGCAAGACCACGCCAGGGGGTACCCTGCTGCGCACCGACGAGGACTTTGCGCTGGCTTTGCTGGAGGAACGCCATGTGGCGGTGGTGCAGGGTGCGGCATTCGGCATGAGCCCCTACGTGCGGATCAGCTACGCCACCGGGGACGCCGCCTTGACCCTGGCTTGTGACCGCATTGTCGATTTCTGCGCTGCCCTGGGCTGACGGTGTGATCCGGCCCGGCCGGGATGCGGACGCGCCGGGCTATCGGGCGCTGATCGCCGCCTGCTGGGGCGAATACCCGGGCGTGATCTGCGACTTCGCGGCCGAGATGCCGGAAATCGACCGCCTGGCAAGCCACATGGCGGAGCGGGGCGGCGCGCTGTGGTCGGCGGAGGCCGCGGGCGCCATCGTGGGGATGGTAGCGACCTACAAGGCGCCGGACGGCTGGCATGTTGCCCGGCTATATGTGGAGGCTGCCCACCGTGGCAGCGGGCTGGCGTCGTCGTTGCTCGCCACCGCCGAGGCCGGTGCCGTCGCCGGGGGCGCCACAGAGATCGTGCTGTGGACGGATATGCTGTTCACCCGCGCCCATGCCTTTTACGAAAAGCAAGGTTATGTTCGCCGCGGCGGCCTGCGCACCTTGCAGGACCTGTCGAACTCGATTGAGGCCCGCTACTGGAAGCCGCTGACCGGCCGGGTGGTGGAGGCGCTCGACGTGGCAGCCGCCGAGAGCGCCGAACGCGCGCTGGCCGGGTTGTTAGAGGCCTGCGCGGAGGCTGGCGCTGCGACCCCGTTCCTGCCGCCGGTTTCCCGCGGAGCTGTGCGGACCTACTGGCGCGGGGTGACGCAGGCGGTGGGACGGGGCGAAACCGGACTGTTGCTGGGATGGCGGGAGGGCGTGGTTGCCGGCGCCGTCCAACTTGACTGGCGGGCGTCGGAGGCTGGCCGGCATCGCGCGGCGCTGCACACCCTGTTGGTGGCGCCTGGCGACCGCTGCCGTGGCGTAGCCCGAGGGCTACTTACCGCGGCGGAGACGCTCGCCGGAAACGCTGGGCGGACATGGCTGCTCACCGAGGCGCCGGCAGAGCAGCATTCCCATGCGCTTTACGCGCGGGCAGGGTGGGTTGAGATCGGCACCGTCCCGATCCCTCAGAACGAAACGCGCTTCTACTACAGGAAGCTGGCGCAGCATGGGTGAGAGAACCGCGACCGATCGGGTCACGAGTGGGTGGTGATGGGTGACGCTGGGCTTACCTATTCGGCGGGCGACAGGCTAATGATGCGCTCCGACCAGGTAGCCCAGCACCGCGCTTACTGCTCCGACGATTCCTGCGGTTGCCAGCACCGCCGAAATGATGACTTGTTGAGGATCAAGCCGCCAGTCTTGCCTGGGCTTTATCGTCTGGTCCTCATGCAACCCAATACCGATCGATCACGGGCGTCGCACCGCAAACCGGCTGTCATCATAGTTCGAAGCCCGGCGCCGCGCCTGCCACAATCTTAGCCGCAGCATCACCACCGCCACCAGCACGGCCACGATCACCACCGGGACCAACAGCAGCGCGAGCCACAGCGCGAAGGCGGCAAACGCCAGACCGCCCGCGACCACGGCCACCAGCACTGCTCCGGCCATGATTTGCATCGTGATCGGGGTGCGGGGCGGGGTGCGGAACTGGCCGTCTGGAGTCATGTCCAATTGCAAGCGGGTATCATGGCGCATGCCAGGCAGATGGCGCGCCGGGAAGTGGGCGTCAAGCCAGGGGAGCGTCAAGCTTGGGGGCGCGGGCGGATGAACTCGGTCCAGACCGGGTCGGGCTGCCAAATCCGTTCCAGGTCGGCGCGGGCGGCGGGCTCTGTCACGCCCACCACGTCCCGGCGGTAGCGATAGAAGAAGGCGGAAACCCGCCAGTTCATGATGCAGTGGACATGCACCGGCTCGCCCGCGGTCGCGGCCAGAGCCTGGCCGAACTGCTGGAAGTCGGCTTCCGTTGGCTGTGTGAACTCCACCGGAATGTGATGGTAGCGCATGCCCAGGGCCGCCACGGTGCCCGCCTCGTCGGGCAGGGCGCGTTCGTGCGTATGCAACGCCAGGTTGATGACGTGGCGCACGCCGAGCGCGGCCAAGGCCGCCAGGTCGGGCTCGGTCGGCTGACCCGAGGTGGTGGTCCGCTCGTCCAAGCGCAGCCAGTTATGGATGGTCACCGGGTCGGGCATGCGCTCCTCCATGCGGTCGAGTTTGGGTTATCGTCGCATTCGCGCCAATGCAACTTGGCAGCGTCGCAGGGATATAACGCCGGGTTTCCGGCGGGTGGCCTTGCCGGGGGGCGGGCCGGTCTATAGCAAGGCGCGATGACGATGCGGATGAATCAAACGCTCCCGGCGCCGCGCCGGCCGGCCGGGCTGGATGCGGACTCGGTGCGGTCGGCCTATCGGCGGTGGGCCTCGGTTTACGACCTGTTGTTCGGCGGCGTGTCGGCGCCGGGCCGCAAGCGCGCGGTGGCCGCGGTGAACGCGTTGCCCGGGCGGCACGTGCTGGAGGTGGGCGTCGGCACCGGGCTCGCCCTGCCGCACTATCACCCGCAAAAGCGCGTCACCGGTATCGATCTTTCGGCCGAGATGCTGCAGCGCGCCCGTACCCGGGTCGAGCGCGGGCAGATCGGCACCGTGGCGGCGCTGATGGAACAGGACGCCGAGGCCACTGGCTTTGCCGACGGGCAATTCGACGTTGCGGTGGCGATGTTCGTCGCGTCCGTGGTGCCCAATCCGCGCCGGCTGTTGGCGGAGATGCGCCGCGTGGTGCGGCCGGGCGGGACGCTGCTGTTCGTGAACCACTTCGCGGCCACTGGCGGCCCCCGCCTGGCGATCGAGCAGGCAATGGCGCCGGCCGGCCGCGCCCTCGGCTGGCATCCCGACTTCAAGGTCGAGGCGCTGCTGCCGCCCGATGACCTGGCTCGTGCGGGGAGCGTATCTGTTCCGCCGCTCGGGCTTTTCACTTTGGTAACCTTGCCCAATTAGCGACTGGTTCCGGCTGCGAGCTTGATCTCGGCCAGGGCCTCGGATAGGTCCGGCGTGGCGCGCTTGCTCCGGTGAGCCTGGGCGCCGACCGGTAGGGGACGACGAACTCGATGCTTCATTTCCGGCGTTTTCTGGGCTGTGGGCGTGGTATGGCGCTCCTGGCGCTGGCCGCGAGTCCGGTCGCGGCACAAACGCCGCGCCCATGGGAAATCGGCATGCAGCCGGCGCACAGCCCCGTCGAGGCCGGCATCCACAGTCTGCACACGCTGGTGAACGACCTGATGATCGCCATTACGGTGTTCGTCGCCGCGTTGCTGCTGTTCGTGGTCTACAAGTTCAACGCCAAGCGCCACCCGGTGCCAAGCCGGATCAGCCACAACACGCTGCTGGAAGTGGCCTGGACGGTGCTGCCGGTGCTTATCCTGGTGGTGATCGCCATTCCGTCGTTTCGGCTGGTGTATTTCGAGGACCGCGCCCGCAACCCGGATATGACGATCAAGGTCACCGGGCATCAATGGTATTGGAACTACGACTATCCGGATGCGAACAACCTCGCCTTCGATAGCAACATGGTGCAGGACGCCGACCTCAAGCCGGGGCAGCTCCGCCGGTTGGAGGTGGATAACCCGCTGGTGCTGCCGGCTGGCAAGAAAATCCGCATCCTCACCACCGGCGCGGACGTGATCCACAGCTTTTTCATCCCCTCTCTCGGCGTGCAGCGCTATGCCATTCCGGGGCGGACGATTGAGACTTGGGTGGAGATCGACAAGCCGGGGGACTACTACGGCGATTGCAACCAGATTTGCGGCACCAATCACAGCGCTATGCCGATCCATGTGCAGGCGCTGACCCAGGCGGATTACCAGACGTGGCTGGAGGGGGCGAAAAAGAAGTTCGCCAGCAATGGCGTGATGCCGGCGACTGAGCATCTCGCGGCCGCCGCCGCGCACTGAGGCGAGTTGTTGCCCCAACGGGCGCAGGAGAGTTGGTAGAATGTCGGTCACTAATTTCGAGCAGTCCGGTCCGGCCCACGAGACGACGCATGACGACCATGGCCACGCGCCCGGCTTTGTGCATCGCTGGCTGTTCTCGACCAACCACAAGGACATCGGCACGCTCTACCTGATCTTCGCCATCATGGCGGGGACGGTTGGCGGCATTCTGTCCATCATCATGCGCGCCCAACTGCAGCATCCAGGCAACACCCTCATCAGCACGGGCCAGCAATGGAACGCGCTGGTGACGGCGCACGGCCTGATCATGATTTTCTTTACCGTGATGCCAGCGATGATCGGCGGGTTCGGCAACTGGTTCGTGCCGCTGATGATCGGCGCGCCGGACATGGCGTTCCCGCGGCTGAACAACATCTCGTTCTGGCTGCTGGTGCCGGCCTTCCTGCTGATCATGGCGGGGTTGCTGACCGGCAATGGCGCCGGCTCGGGCTGGACGCTCTACACCCCGCTCTCCGCCCAGCAAGACATCTCGATGGACTACACGTTGTTCGCGCTGCACTTGGCGGGCATCTCGTCGCTGCTCGGCGCGATCAACTTCATCACGACCATCTTCAACATGCGCACGCCGGGCATGACGCTGCACAAGATGCCGCTGTTCGTGTGGTCGATGCTGGTGACGGCGTTCCTGCTGTTGCTGGCCATCCCGGTGCTGGCCGGTGCGATCACCATGCTGATCACCGACCGCAACTTCGGCACTTCATTCTTCGACCCGGCGGGCGGCGGCGACCCGGTGTTGTTCCAGCACCTGTTCTGGTTCTTCGGCCATCCTGAGGTCTACATCATGATCCTGCCGGGCTTCGGCATGATCAGCCACGTGGTCTCCACCTTCTCCAGGAAGCCGGTGTTCGGCTACTTGGGCATGGCCTATGCGATGGTGGCCATCGGCGTGGTCGGCTTCGTGGTGTGGGCGCACCACATGTTCGTCTCCGGCATCAGCGTGGACACGCGGGCCTATTTCATGGCGGCGACCATGATCATTGCGGTGCCAACCGGCATCAAGATCTTCTCATGGATCGCCACCATGTGGGGCGGCTCGATTGAGATGAAGACGCCGATGCTGTGGGCGATCGGGTTCATCTTCCTGTTTACCGTGGGCGGGGTGACGGGCGTGGTGCTGTCCAATGCCGGCATCGACCAGATCCTGCACAATAGCTACTACGTGGTGGCCCATTTCCATTACGTGCTGTCACTGGGCGCGGTGTTCTCGATCTTTGCCGGATTTTACTACTGGATCGGCAAGATGAGTGGTTATCAATACCCGGAGTTCTGGGGCAAGATGCATTTCTGGGTGACATTCGTCGGCGTCAACCTGACGTTCTTCCCGATGCACTTCCTGGGTCTGGCAGGCATGCCCCGGCGCTATCCCGACTATGCGGACGCGTTCGCCGGCTGGAACCATGTGGCGTCCATGGGCTCCTATATCGGCGGTCTGTCGGTGCTGATCTTCTTCTACGTTGTCATCCGCACCTTCACCGCCAAAATCCCGGTCGGCGCAAACCAATGGGGCGAGGGAGCGACCACGTTGGAGTGGACGGTGAGTTCGCCGCCGCCATTCCACACCTTTGAGACACTGCCGCGGGTTCGATGAGCCAGTCGATTGCTTATCCCAGTGCTGCTCCGCTAGCGGACGCCGCCACCTGGCGCGACTGGCTCAACCTGCTGAAGCCGCGAGTGGTGACGCTGGTCGTGCTGACCGGCCTGGTGGGCATGCTGGTGGCGCCGGGCCATCTGCATCCGGTGCTGGCGTTTACCGCCGTGCTCTGCATCGCGGTGGCGGCGGGGGCGGCGGGCGCCATCAACATGGTGTTTGACCGCGATATCGACGCCATCATGCGCCGCACCAGCACGCGGCCGATCCCGGCCGGTAAAATCGAGCCAGGCGCCGCGTTGGCGTTCGGCGTGGTGCTTGCCGCAGCCTCGGTGATGGTGATGGCGCTGGCCACAAACATGGTGGCGGCAGCCTGGCTGGCGGTGTCGATCGGGTTCTATGTGTTTATCTATACGATCTGGCTGAAGCGTCGTACGCCGCAGAACATCGTTATTGGTGGGGCAGCCGGGGCGTTCCCGCCGATCATTGGGTGGGCTGCGGTCACTGGCGACGTGACGGCCATGCCTTGGCTGCTGTTCGCCATCGTGTTTCTGTGGACGCCGCCGCACTTCTGGGCGCTGTCGCTCTACGCCTGCAAGGATTATAGCCGCGCCGGCGTGCCGATGTTGCCAGTGGTGGCTGGAGCCAAGTCCACCCGGTTGCACATCCTGGTCTACACGCTGATTTTGGCGCCGTTTGCGGTGCTGCCATGGGCGCTCGGCTATGCCGGGGCGGTCTATGGGCTGACGGCGATGGCGCTTGGCGCCGGGTTCGTGCTCAGCGCCGTGCTGGTGTGGCGCGACAAGCAGGATAGCAGCGGCGCCAGCCTCACGCAGGATGCGCCGGCGCGAGCCGCGTTCCGCTTTTCGCTGGCCTATCTGGCAATCCTGTTTGCCGCCGTGGCGGTGGATCACTTTGTTGGCTGACGACTTTCCTCCCCCGCTCTCGCGGGCGCAGGCGGCGGAACTGCGGCGGCGGCAGCGGGGCCGCAACATCGCCCTGTTGCTGGCCTTGGCTGCGGTGGCGGTGTTGTTCTACGCCATCGCCATCGTGAAGCTGGGTGGGCACGGCGGATGACGCGCAATGGCTGGATGGGCGCGGGTCTGGGCGTGGTCACGGCGGGGATGCTGGGACTGGCGTTCGCCTCGGTGCCGCTTTACCGCGTGTTCTGCGCCGTGACCGGCTACGGCGGCACACCGCAGATCGGCCCGGAGCTGGCGTCGCATCAGGTGTCGCAGACCATCACCGTCGCGATGAACGCCGACACCAGCCCGAACCTGCCCTGGGCGTTCCAGCCCGAGTTGAAGCAGGTGACGATGCCGCTCGGCGCGCCGCAACTCGCCTTCTACGATGGCAAGAACCTGTCCAACCACACCATCACCGGGCACGCGCTCTATAACGTGACGCCGGATGTGGTGGGTAAGTACTTCCACAAAACCGAATGCTTCTGCTTCACGTCGCAGACGCTGCGCTCGGGCGAGGCGGTGCAGTTTCCGGTTACCTTCTGGGTGGACCCGGCGATCCTGCAGGATCCGGAGACGCGCGACCTCCACACCGTCACGCTGTCTTACACGTTCTTCCCCTCTCTGGCTGACGCCGCGCGCACGGGAGCGCTGGCCAAGGCCGGGCCGCATACCGGGGTGCAGGGGCCGGTCAAGGTGTTGGAGCCGGGTTCGGCCGGCGGCTGACGCTACTCGCCGCGTGCGCCGGCGAGCTTGGCCTCGATCCGGTCCCAGATGGCCGCCGCCAAGTCCACGCCGTCGAAGCGGGCGACCTCCTGTAGGCCGGTTGGCGAGGTGACGTTGATCTCCGTCAGCCAGTCGCCGATCACGTCGATGCCGACGAACAGCAACCCAGCACTCTTTAAGCTCGGCCCGATGCGGGCGCAGATTTCACGGTCGCGAGCGGTCAGGGCCGACTTCTCTGCGCGCCCGCCGGCATGCATGTTCGATCGGGCGTCGCCCTGGACCGGCACCCGGTTGATCGCGCCCATCGGCTCTCCGTCCACCAGGATGATGCGCTTGTCGCCGAAGCGGACGGCGGGCTCGTAGCGCTGGATCATCAGCGGTTCGCGGGAGCGGGCCCAATGCATGTCGAGCAGCGAACCGAGGTTCTCGTCGTCCACTTTGAGCCGGAACACGCCGGTGCCGCCGTTGCCGAACAGCGGCTTGACGATAATGTCGCGGTGGGTGGCGCGGAAGGCGCGGATCGCCGCCACGTCCCAGGTGATCAAGGTGGGCGGCATCAGCTCGGGGAAATGCGTCACCATCAGCTTCTCGGGCGCGTCGCGGACGCTCTTGGGGTCGTTGACCACCAGCGTGCGGGGATGGATGTGCTCCAGCATGTGGGTGGCGCTGATATAGGCCATGTCGAATGGCGGGTCCTGCCGCATCAGCACGGCGTCGACGCTGGCGAGGTCGAGCACCGACTCGGGGCCGAAGCGATGATGGGCGCCGCGCTCCCGCTGCACCCGCACCGGACGGGCGCGGGCGGTCAGGCGCTCGGTCCGCGGCATGGAGGGTGCCGTCTTGCCCTCGGACAGGCTCATCTGGCCCACCTCGTAGTGCCATAGCGTATGGCCGCGTCGCTGCGCCTCCAGCATGAGCGCGAACGTCGAGTCCGCGTCGATATTGATCCCTTCAAGCGGGTCCATTTGAACGGCGACGGTAAGCGGGTTCGGCATGGCGGTTCTCGCTGGCATGTCGTGGGCCGATGGCGCGGGAGGGAACGCCGTCGGCGTGGCCTCGTTTGGATAGCCAGCCTACAAGCAAAAGGGAAACGCTTATGAGACTTGCCTTAACGGTCGCGGCCATGATGGTCGCAGGCGGAGCCGCGCTGGCGCAGACATCGCCTAGCACGCAGCCGTCAACCAACGCGCCGGGTCAGCCCGCGGCGAGCCAGAGGTCGCCTACTTCCGGGCGCAACAGCTTCACGCAGCGGCAAGCAGTCCGCCGGATTGCGGATGCCGGCTATACCGACGTGACCGGGTTGAAGAAAGACAATCACGGTATTTGGCGGGGAACGGCACAGCGGGACGGGAATAAAGTCAACGTATCGCTCGATTATCAAGGAAACGTCACCAGCCAATAGAGCTGGGCTTCAATCACAGGCCTTTCATTCGGAGGACTACGCTATGCGCACGGTTTCTCACCTTTACGACGATTACGGCGACGCTCAGAAGGTTGTTACGGAGCTCGAGAAGGCAGGGTTTTCGCATGACCAGGTCAGCTTGATTGCCAATCAAGGCACGCCGTCGAGCACTGGCACCGGCGACCGGGCTGGCAATGAGACGACCGAAACGGCGGCCGCTGGAACGGGAACCGGGGCTTCGATCGGCACCATCGTCGGCGGGGGCGCGGGATTGCTCGCGGGTATCGGCGCTCTTGCCATCCCGGGGGTTGGCCCGGTGGTCGCGGCGGGCTGGCTGGTGGCCACGCTGACCGGTGCGGGTGCCGGTGCTGCTGCAGGAGGGCTGCTCGGGGCTCTGGCAGGCGCGGGTGTGCCCGAGGAGCATGCCCATGTGTATGCCGAGGGCCTGCGCCGCGGCGGGTCGCTGGTGACCGTCCGGGCCGAGGACACCCAGGCGGCTGAGGCGGACAGCATCATGCAGCGCTACAACCCGGCCGACATGGAACAGCGGGCCGCCGCCTACCGCAGCGACGATTGGAGCCAGTTCGACCCCAATCGGGCCACGCTGACGCCGGAGGAACTCGCCATCGAGCGGCAACGCGTCGGACCATCCGCATAGGGTTGGCGCCGTTCCCAGCGCGGCGTGGTTGCCCTAACCTATAGACAGCGGCCATCGGAGCACCTGTATGACAATGTCGGTCGAAGCCATTCCCATTTTGGCGGACAATTATGCCTGGTTGCTTCGCGACAGCAGCGGGTTCGTCGCAATCGTCGATCCCGCTGAGCTGGGGCCGATTGAGGCTGCCATCGACCGGGGTGGCGGGCGGCTCGATGCGATCGTGCTGACCCATCATCACGACGACCATATTGCCGCAGTCGAACCGCTGCGAGAACGTTATCGGGCGCAGGTTATCGGGGCGGCGGCAGACGCGCGCCGCCTTCCCAGGCTGGATACTGCCGTGGCAGAGGGGCAGACCATTCAGCTTGGCGATGCCCAGGCCCGTGTGATCGATACGCCCGGCCACACCGTGGGCCATATCGCCTACTTTATCGAACCGGGGGGTGTTCTGCTTTGTGGCGATACTCTGTTCAGCCTTGGCTGCGGAAGGCTGTTGGAAGGAACGGCGGCGGACATGTTCGCGAGCTTGCAAAAATTGGCCTCGCTGCCCTCAGAGGCTCTAGTTTGCTGCGGGCATGAATACACTCAGAGCAACGCACGCTTCGCGCTGACCGAGGAGCCGGACAACACCGCCTTGCGAAGCCGCGCGGAAGAGGTCGACCGGCTGCGTGCGGCCAAGCAATCGACGGTGCCGACCCGGTTGGCCGAGGAGCTTGCGGCCAATCCGTTCCTCCATGCTCGCGACGCAGACCAACTTGGGGCGATGCGCGCTCGCAAGGACCAGTTCCGGTAACGGGGTGCGTGTTGCGCTAGCGGGCGGCATTGAACCCCAAGAATCCAACGGCCGGGTTGGCGGTGCCGCCATTGCTGGCAAACGAGCTACTGGATTGCGGACGCGTTGCAGCTTCGATCGGGGCTGATCTCGTGCGCGCTGGCGTGCGCGTGCGCTGACGGCCGTTGACCGGCGGCTGGGCGACCCTCACGGGTTGCACCTGTTGCGAGCGCTGGCTGCTGGAGCCTCCCCGCATCGAGAGCAGCAAAAACGTGATGTCGTTCCGCGCCAAGTCGACCGAGAGTTCCGTGGGCGTGAGGCCAAGCAGGTTGGTGGCATCGAGGTCGGCGCCGCGGGATAAAGCATCCCGGGCAGAGGCGATGTCGCCCCGGTTGATGGCATCGAACAGGGCTTCCGTCGGCGGCAAGTCCGCTGACGCCCGGTCGGCTGGGACGACGCTGTCAGGGCGGGAGCGGGCGCCGGGCACGGCTGCTGGCGGCGGTTCGGCTGCTTTGGTTTGGGCGGGAGCCTTGGGTGCAGCGCCCCGAAGCGACTGCTCGCGCAAATCGCCTTGCGCCCATGCCGAAGCGGAGCAGATCGACACGATCAGCAGAATGGTGGCAACAACGATGGTGCGCATATGAGACTGTCCCCACCCAATGCCGACCTGCTGGACGCCGACCTTCTGGACGCCGACCTTTTGGACGATGGTGGGCGCGACAGGGATTGAACCTGTGACCCTTCGCGTGTGAAGCGAATGCTCTACCGCTGAGCTACGCGCCCGCCGTCTGGGCCAAGCTCCTAGCCGCGTTGAATTGGCCTGTCCAGCTTGAGCTGTACCTACGCTAGAGCCTGATCGCTTCAGGTTGGCTCAACCTGAAGCGTGAATCAGCCTCTCAAACAAAAGGTTAGAGCATGGGCGCTTCGCCTGTCAGAAGCGATCAGGCTCTAGGCAGGGCGGCGCGCCTTCAGCGCGGCGCCGAGCGTGCCGTCGTCCAGCACGTCCAGCGCGCCACCGATGGGCACGCCATGAGCGACCCGCGTCACCGCCACGCCGGTCGGCTGCAGCCGGTCGGTGAGGTAGTGCGCCGTGCTCGCGCCATCGACCGTGGCGCCCAAGGCGAGGATCACCTCCGCGACGCTGCCCTCGGCGATGCGGGCGAACAGGGGGCGCAGGTTTAAATCCTCCGGCGTGACCCCGCCGAGCGCCGAGAGGGTGCCGCCCAGCACGTGATAGAGCCCAAGGTGCACGGCCGCCCGCTCCAGCGCCCAGAGGTCGCCGACCCCCTCCACTAGGCAGATCACCGAGCGGTCGCGGGCCGGGTCGGTGCAGATCGTGCACGGGTCGCGGCTATCCAGATTGCCGCAGCGGCTGCAGGTTCGCACGGCCCGTGCGGCATCGGCCAGGGCGCTGGCGAGGGGCAGGATGCGGGACTCGGGCTGTTGCAGCAGGCGCAGTGCTGCCCGGCGCGCGCTGCGGGGTCCAAGGCCGGGCAGGCGGGCGAGGAGCATGATGAGGTGTTCGATCTCAGGGGCGTTCAAGGCCGCGTGCAAGCCCTCTAGAACGGCAGCTTCATCCCGCCCGGGAGCTGCATGCCGCCGGTGACGCGCTCCATCTCCGCCGCGGTCTCCGCCTCCAGCTTGCGGCGGGCGTCGGCATGGGCGGCGACCAGGAGGTCCTCCACCATCTCGGCCTCTGCCGGGTCGAGCAGCTTGGGGTCGAGCTTGACGCGCTTGAGGTCGCCCTTGCCGGACAGCGTCACCTGCACCATGCCGGCGCCCGACACGCCCTCGATTTCCATGGCCTCCAGCTTGGCCTGTATCTCGGCCATCTTGGACTGCATTTGGCTAGCCTGCTTCATCAGCCCGGCAAGGTTCTTCATCGGCTCACTCCTCTACGGCATCAGCGGGCATCAGGTCGGCCGGTTCGGCGTCCGGCGGGGCGAAATCAGGCATGTCCGGCTCGGCCAAAGCGATAGGCGGCGGCAAGCCATAGGCGTCGGCACGCGTGTCGTTGACCCGGCCGAGCTTGGCGCCGGGGAACGCCTCGAGAATCGCACGCACCAGCGGGTGGTCGTGGGCGGCATCGCGCCTGGCGGTCTCGGCTTCGTGGCTGCGCTTGGCCAATGTCGGCTCGCCGGGGGCGCTGGACAAGGCGATAGTCCAGCGCGTGCCGGTTCCAGCCAGCAGCAGTGCGGCCAGGCGGGAGGCGAGGTCCCGCGGGGCCCCCGGTTCGGGGCGCAGCTCGATCACGCCGGGGGCGAAGCGGACAATGTGCACCGAGTGCAGCAGATGGCTATGCAGCAGCGGGTCCTGGCCCGAGCACAGCGCCACCACGTCGCGGAAGCTGGTGGGTTGGGGCCGAACGGGTGCGGCATCGAGGGGAGCGGAGAGCGGTTCGGCCCGGGCCACCGACCCGCCGCCGCCGATGGCCCGGCGGGTGCCACCGGGGCCAGGCGGTGAGGAACCCGGCGCGGTGAGGCTGCGCACCAGATCGCCCGGCGTCGGTGCGTCGGCGACGTGGCAAAGGCGGATCAGCACCATTTCGGCTGCCGCCCGGCGGTCTGGAGCGCTGTCCACCTCGGCCAAGCCCTTCAGCAGCATCTGCCAGGCGCGGGAGAGTACCGGAACCGAAAGCTGATCCGCCAAGGCGGCGCCGCGGGTGCGCTCGATCTCGGGCAGCGCGGTGCCGTCGCGCAGAGCGGGCACGGTGCGCAGCCGGGTGAGGGTGTGCACCAGCTCCAGCAGGTCCCCAAGCACGGTGCCGAGGTCGGCGCCGAAGGCGTGGGCGCGGTCGGTGATGGCGAGCGCGCCGGGCACGTCGCCGGCGGCGACCGCCTCCATCAGCTCGAACACCAATTGCCGGTCGGCCAGGCCCAGCATGTCCGCGACTTCGGCGGCGGTGACTTCGGCGCCGTCCCTGCGGGCGATGGCCTGGTCCAGCAGGCTCAGCCCGTCCCGCGCCGAGCCGTCTGCGGCGCGGGCCAGCAGGTCGACGGCGCCTGGCGCTAGCGCCACCTGCTCGGCGGCGGCGATGCGGGTGAACAGGCCGGCGAGTTCGGCCACCGAGATGCGCCGCAGGTCGAAGCGCTGGCAACGCGACAGCACGGTGATCGGGACTTTGCGGATTTCGGTGGTGGCGAAGATGAAGGTGATGTGCGGCGGTGGCTCCTCCAGCGTCTTCAGCAGGGCGTTGAAGGCTTGGGTGGTCAGCATGTGGACTTCGTCGAGGATGAACACCTTGGTGCGCGCCTGCAGCGGCTTGTAGCGGACCGCCTCGATGATCTCGCGCGCGTCGTCCACCTTGTTGCGGGTGGCGGCGTCCATCTCGATCACGTCGGGGTGGCGGTCAGCCAGGATGGCGCGGCAATTGGGGCAGACGCCGCAGGGCTCCGCGGTCGGGCTGTCGGTGCCGTCCGGACCGATGCAGTTGAGCGCGCGGGCGATGATGCGCGCGGTGGTGGTCTTACCGACGCCGCGCACGCCGGTGAGCATGAAGGCGTGGGCGATGCGGTTCAGCTTGAAGGCGTTGCGCAGGGTGCGCACCATCACGTCCTGGCCGATCAGGTCGGCGAAGCCGGTGGGGCGGTATTTGCGCGCCAGCACGCGGTAGGGCGTGCCAGCGAGCGATGGCGTGGGCGCGAGCGCATCGCCGAACAGGCCGCTCCCCTCGGCGGGGGGCTCAGGCAGGGTGTCGGCCGGCGCATCTCCAAACAGGCCAGGCATGCGCGCTGAAGCACCTCGCGTGGGGGGAAGGGTGGGAGGCCGGGCCACGACCCGAGCGGAAACTCGCTGCGGCTGCTTCCTTCCGGACCTGACCGGGTTGGCAAGGCGCCCGTCCATGTCCGGCCCCCCGCGCTAACTCTATCACCAGGATGGGGGGGTGGGGCAAGGTTGCCGCCAACACAAGCCCATGCGACGGTCCGCCGGAGATGACCCCAATCCTGCCCAGCCGACCCAATGCCTACACCGGCAGCCCACTCGACCGTGCCGGCCACCGCCGCAGCGACGCCGGCTGGATCGCCACCCAGTTGGCCGATCCCGCCACCCGCTTCGTGCCGCTGTGGCGCGGCCGCACCCTGGTGCGCGAAGCGGACGGCGGCACGCCGGAGGCTGTGTTCCCCCAGGCGCTTGCGTCCGAGCCCTACCCCTGGGCCTTCCTTGGGACCGCCGGGGAGGTGGCCACCTTCGCCGTCGATTTCAGCGCGGTCGAGGATCCGGCGCCGCTGGTACCAGCGGCGTCCGGCGCGTTTGCCGAGTTGCGCGGGGCGAGCGCGGCATTGCCGGCGCAGCAGGCGGCCATCGTGGCGCATGCCCGCGCGCTGCTGCACTGGCGCAGCCGCCACCGGTTTTGCGGGATCTGCGGCGCCGCCTGCGAGCCGCGGCAGGCGGGGCATGTCATGGTCTGCAGCGGCTGCGCCACCCACCACTTCCCCCGCACCGACCCGGCGGTGATCATGCTGGTGAGCAATGGCGAGCGGGTGCTGCTGGGCCGTTCGCAGCGCTTTGCCAACAGCAAGATGTATTCGACGCTGGCCGGCTTTGTGGAACCGGGGGAGAGCCTGGAGGAGGCGGTGGCGCGCGAGGTGTTCGAGGAGAGCGCGGTGAGGGTGGGCCAGGTGCGCTACCACAGCAGCCAGCCGTGGCCGTTCCCCGGCAACATCATGCTTGGTTTTTATGCCGAGGCGCTGAGCGAGACGATTCGGATCGACGAGACTGAGCTGGTGGACGCGCGCTGGTTCAGCCGCGCGGAGATGGCTGACCCGGCGGCGCATGGCTTCTTGTTGCCGCCTGGCGACAGCATTGCCCGCCGGCTGATCGAGGACTGGCTGGCGGCATGAGGCTCGCGGCGCTGCTGCCATTGCTGCTCGCTGGTTGCGGGACGTTCCACACCGGGCCGGTGGTTGCGATCCCGCCGCAATGCGAGCAGCAGGTTTATGCCGATCCGACGGTGAAGGAGATGATTGCCAAGGGCGCCGGCAGCGACGGCTACCGGCTGACGCACGAGAACGCACTGAAATACGCCAAGATCGATGCGGCGACTCGCTGCATGCAGCAGAGGGGGCTGGCGCCCGCGGGGGGCGGCGTCGAGCGGCCGCGGGTGTCGGGTTAGCGGCTCGTCTCCTGCACACCGAGCGCATCAAGCTGTTGGCGACCACGCTTGACAATCTTGGGCTCGCTTTTGCGGTCGCCTGGCCTGCAATCGTCGCATGCATGGCAGGTGCCGGAGGGCTTTGGCTCAGCAAGCGTCTGATACCGGCCAGCGCGGTTGATGACTCGCCTGTGATTTTGAGCGGCTCGGTGGAGCCTGCTGGCCTCGCTGGGGCTGTGCGGGGTAGGGGCGATGAAGGGCAAGCGGCTGGTGATCAGCGAGAAGCTGTCGGGGGCAGAACTGCGCAAGCGGGCGCGTGTAGAACCTGACCGATCAGCGGCGGCGCGGATGATGGCAATCGCCAACGCGCTGGAAGGCATGACGCGGGCCGAGGCAGCGCGCCTGGCCGGCATGGAGCGCCAGGCGCTGCGCGATGCGGTCATGCGCTACAACGCCGAGGGCTTGGACGGCCTGCACGACCGGCCCCGGCCTGGACCAAAGCCGCGGCTGGACGACAGCCGTATGGCCGAGCTGCGCAAGCTGGTGCTGGATGGTCCGGACATCGAGAAGACGGGCGTGTCGGCCTGGACGCTGGCCGAGCTGTGTGCCGAGATCGCGCGGCGCTGGAAGGTCGACTACCACGAGGCGCACATGTCCAAGCTGATGCGCAAACTGGGCTTGTCGCGGCAGAAGGCCCGGCCGTCGCATCCCAAGGCCGACCCGGTAGCACGACAGACCTGGTCAAAAGGGGGCTGCAGAGCGAGCTGGACACCATCGCGCAGGCGCATCCGGGCCGCCGCCTGACGCTGTGGTTTCAGGATGAGGCGCGGTTCGGCCAGAAAGGCCGCACCTGCCATCGCTGGTTCACCCGCGGCCAACGCCCGCCCGGCTTGTGCGACCAGCGTTACACCTGGACGCACCTGTTCGCCGCCGTGCAGCCGAAGACTGGCAGCGCGTTCGCCCTGGTGCTGCCAGAGCTGAACACCGCCACCATGCAGCTGTTCGTCGACCAGTTCGCCGCCACCTTGGCCAAGGACGAACACGCTGCCATGGTCATGGATCAGGCCGGCTGGCACGTCACCAACGACCTCACCATGCCGGCCAACGTGTCGCTGATCCTGCTGCCGCCCTACAGCCCCGAGCTCAACCCAGTCGAACGCGTTTGGCTCTACCTGCGCGAGCGCTATCTCAGCCACAGGCTCCTCAACAGCTACGACGCCATCGTCGATGCGCTTTGCATCGCATGGCAAAAGCTGACCGCAGCCCAACTGCAATCCCTAACTAGCTACCCCTACCTCAACCAAGTCAGTTTCTAAGCTGACCGGTATGATAGGCAAAGCGCTCCAGCTTGCGCCACCCTGAAGCGGTCAGGCTCTAGCGGCATTATTCTTGCTTCGGCGTTCCGCAAAGGAGCGCCTCATGACCCAGCTCAGCCGCCGTTCCAGCTTGGCCGGCCTCACCGCGTCGGCTGTGCTTCCCGTGCTCCGCGGCCGAGCAGCCGACTCTACCTTGCTGATCGGGCTCGATTTACCGCTGACCGGCTCGGGCGCGGACGCCGCCAACCTGGTCCGGGAGGGGGTGGAAACCGCGGTGGCGATGCTGAACGACAAGGGCGGCGTGGCGGGCTACCGCTTCGCCTTGGTGACGCTGGACGACGCGACGGCTACGGCTGGCCAGTACGATCCGGCGCAAGCGGCCACCAATGCCCGCAAACTGGTATCCAACCCGGCGGTGATCGCCGCCATTGGGCCGGAAAATAGTGGCTCGGGCAAGGCGATGTCGCCGATTTTGAGCGCGGGCGGCTTGGCCACCATCACGCCCGCGGCCACCAACCCCGACCTGACCTCGCCGAAATTCGCGGCGCAGTATCACCCGAACGGACCGGCGATCTTCTTCCGCACCGTGACCACAGACGCCTACCAAGGGCCGAGCATGGTCAATTTCTGCCTCGAAACGCTCAAGCTGAAGAGCGTCTATATCCTGGACGACAGCGGCGCCTATGGCGTGGGGCTGGCCGACGCGTTCGAGGCGCATGCCCGCAAAGTGGGGCTGACGGTGATGGGGCGCGACCGGGTGGATCCGCGGCAGGCGGACTACGCAGGGGTTTTCACCAAGATCAAGAGCCTGAACCCGGACGCACTGTATTGCGGGGCGGACGCGCAGGCCGGGGTGAAGCTGATCAAGCAGAGCTACGACATCATCCCTTCGGTGGTGAAGGGCGGCGGCGACGGGTTCTTCGGGCCGGAGCTGATCGCGGGCGCCGGGTTCCCAGCGATAGAGGGATGGTATGTCACGATCGCCTCGCCGCATGTGATGGGGCAGCAGGAGGTCGCGCCCTGGGTGAAGGCGTTCGAGGACAAGTATGGCCGCCAGCCGTCGGACTACGCGATTACCGCTTATGATGGAATGATGGTGATTGCCGATGCAGTGAGGCGGGTGGCGACGTCTGGCCCGGTGACGCGAGCAGCGATGCGCAATGCGATTGCAAGCGCCCGCGTGCAGACGCTGCAGGGCGAGGTGTCGTTTGACGAGAACGGGGACTTGGCCTCGCGCACGGTGAGCATCTTCCAGGTGAAGCGGGACCCGGCTTACCCGCCG
Organism: Acetobacteraceae bacterium; assembly: GCA_965276785.1. GTDB lineage: Bacteria > Pseudomonadota > Alphaproteobacteria > Acetobacterales > Acetobacteraceae > LMUY01. Next base: position 2,193,105 of record OZ255629.1, on the reverse strand, counting down.
ACCGACGTGGTGCATAATTATCGGTTTATTGGGGTGGCGCCGCAGGTTTAGACCGCGTGCACGTTCTGCTTCGCCGCGCAGTCGGTAGCCATGGCGGGCATATGGCGCCTTGGCAGGGGACAGTTTCAAGCAGGAAGCGGGATAGACGCGGCTACACGCCGCGCGCGATTGCCAGCAAATTGCCGGCCTTGCGGGCGCCCCACAATGCGGCAAGCGCCATCGGCACCATGAACACGCTCATCCCGGTCTTGAGCGCGGGCACGGTGGGCCATGCCCATAGCAGAACCACGAACATGAGGGAGAACACTGCACCCATGCGCAGACCCCACCGCAGCAAAGGGGCCGCCCGGACTGGATCGGATCGAACGACGATGCTGCCGCGCAGAACGGCCGCTCCGGTCGCGACGATCGGCAAGATCGGGATGGAGAGCAGCCATAGCGGCTCATCGAAGGCACTGTCCTGGCTCGGCACGCTGGTGTCGATCATCGAGACAATGCCGAACAGCATGCCGTTGATGAGAGTGCCGCTCAGCGCCAGCGAGCCGATCATCAGCCCGCGCTGCAGGTTTGGCGCTAGGGCGGCTTGCCCTGGGAGCGGCGTACCTGGCGGCAGATAGACGGGGGCCGCCGTGCCGCCGGGCAGGCTTGAGCGACGCAACGCCGCCAGGCCGATGGCCGCAATCAGAACCGTGACGCCAAGGATGACTTCCATGGCCAGCGGCGTCGCCAAATGCCCCTGTTGCGCCATTGGGTCGCGAAACGCCCGCGCGGCCAACAGCGCGACCAACGACAGGCAAGGTGCCCCCAGCAGCGCCAGCCACAAAGCCTGGATCGCCCAGCGCTTGAGGCTCTGCACAGCCCAACACCAGGCGACGAACGGAGCGGAGAGCAGCCAAAAGGCCGGATCGGACCGGATATCGCCACGTCCGTCGAGCACCAGCGCGATCCAGGCCAGCAGCGCCGCCATCGGGGCGACGATTGCCGCGACCAGCGCCCATTGCGCGGGCTTGTCCCCCCGCAGCCCGGCAGCCCGCGCCGGCCAACTCCGGTCCGGCACGGAGGCCGTGCTGAGGCTCAGCTCGCCACGGTGGCGCCTGTTGCGGCTCATGGGCGGCGCTCCGGCCGTGGTTTGCCCAGCGTCAAGGGGGTGACGCGCCGCTGCTGGCCGGCCGCATGCCGAGCCCGAGCGCCTCGCCCATTTCGCGGATGTCCGCGATTTTGGCGGCGAAGGCCGACCAGTCGTCGCGCTCGGCAATCGGCGCCCAGATCGCCTCCACTTCGTCGATCAGCAGCGTGCAAGGTGCGGCCCGGCGGAAATACGGATGGTCCGGGCGGCCGGAGCGCGGGCAGGCTGCCAGCACGCTGCGGAACGGCGCGAAGGGCGCCCCGAATTGGGGGCCGGGCTCGCCGCCGAATGCGCCGAAGAAGGCCTGCTCGAACGGCATTTGGCTCTCGGCCAAGCCGGTCCACCAGGCTTGCGCCAGCGCGGCATCCGGCTCCGGCCCGGCTGACGGCAGTCCCAGGCGGCGCAAAGTGGCGCGGTCGTATTCGGTCCGGAATGCGGGGGCGAAACCCTGCAGCAGAGCAATCAACGCCTCCTTGTCGGCGAACGGGAGCAGGCACTCGGCCAGCCGCGTCAGGTTCCATTGCAGCGTCTCGGGCTGGCGGCCGTAGGCGTACAGACCGCTGTGGTCGAAATAGGCGGCGGTGAACGCCGGGTCGTAAGTGGGCAGCCAGCGCCAGGGGCCGTAGTCGAAGCTCTCGCCGGTGATGTTGATGTTGTCGGTGTTGAGCACGCCGTGCACGAACCCGGCCGCCATCCATTGGCCGCCCAGCCGGGCGACGCGGCGGCAGACCGTCTCCAAGAACGCCGCGGCACGCTCGCCGAGATCGTCGCGCCAAGCCTCGGGCAGGTAGGTGCGGATTGCGTAGTCCAGCAGCTGTTCCAACGCCTCCAGGTCGGCCAAGGCGGCCTGACGCTGGAACGAGCCGATGCGGATATGGCTGTGGCTGAGCCGGACCAGCACGGCGCTGCGGGTGGGGGAGGGTTCGTCGTGGCGAACCAGGTCCTCGCCGGTCTCGACCAGGCTGAGCGACTTGGACGTGTAAACCCCTTGGGCCTCCAGCATCTCGGTGGCCAGCACCTCCCGCACGCCGCCCTTCAGCGTCAGCTTGCCATCGCCGCCGCGCGACCAGGGGGTGGTGCCGCTGCCCTTGGTGGCGAGGTCGAGCAAGCGGCCGTCCACTTGGTCGTAGCACTGGGCGTAGAGGAAGCCGCGGCCGTCGCCGAGGTCGGGGTTGTAGGAGCGGAACTGGTGGCCATGGTAGCGCAGCGCCAACGGGGCGGGATGGCTGCCGGGCAGGGGGCGGAAGCGGGCCATGTCATCGAGCCACTCCTGCTCGCTCAGCGCGTCCAGCCCGACGCGAGCGGCCCAACGCTGGTCGCGGTGGCGGAGGATGGCCTGGGGGAAGTCCGCCGGGGCGACGATGTCGAAAAAGGCGCTGCCGAGTTCGGCATGGGCGGTCGCCGGGCGGAAGCCTGGGGCTAGCGGCACCTACTGCGCCGGCGCCATGTGGCGCGGCAGGAATAGCCGGACCGTGGTGCCGGCGCCTAGCTCGGACTGGACGTGGACCCGGCCGCCGGATTGCTGGGCAAAGCCGTAGATCATGGACAGGCCCAGACCGGTTCCCTGGCCGAGCGGCTTGGTGGTGAAGAACGGGTCGAACGCGCGGGCGATCACCTCTGGGGTCATCCCCGTGCCGATGTCGCTCACGCTGAGGGCCACGTAGTCGCCGGCGGCGAGTTCCTGCGCGGCCGCTGCCGGCGCATCGAGCCGCTGGTTGCTGGTGCGGATGGTCAGTTGGCCGCCCTCGGGCATCGCGTCGCGCCCGTTGATGCACAGGTTCAGCAGGGCGTTCTCGAGCTGGCTCTGGTCGACCATGATGGGCCAGAGTTCGCGTGCCCCGGCCACCACGACATCCACCCGCAGCCCGACGGTGTGGCGGATCAGCTCCTCCAGGCCGGCAATCAGCCGGTTTACGTCGGTGTGCTTTGGCTCCAGCGTCTGCTGGCGGGAGAAGGCGAGCAGGCGATGGGTGAGGGAGGCGGCGCGGTTAGCGGCGTCCTGGGCAGCATTCACGTAGCGGCCGACGTCCGCCAGGCGGCCCTGCGCCACCCGGGCCTTGAGCAGTTCCAGGCTGCCGGAAATGCCGGTGAGCAGGTTGTTGAAATCATGCGCCAGGCCGCCGGTGAGCTGTCCCACCGCCTCCATCTTCTGGGATTGGCGCAGCGCCGCCTCGGTCTGCATCAGCGCCTCCGTCCGGCTGGCGACCTGCGCTTCCAGGGAGGCGGCCAACTGGCGCAGGTTCTGCTCGGCCCGGCGCCGCTCCACCACCATGCGGGTGCGCAGCGCCACCTCGCCGAGGAAGTCGCGCGTGTCGGCGGCCCACACCCGCGGCGTCGCGCTGGCCACGTAGCACAGCGCCACCAGGCGGTCCTGTTCGGTGACTGGCACGATGACGAAGGCCTGGCCGGCGGCTTGCCGGTCGTTGCCGGTGAACTGGCTGAGCGGCAATGTGCCGGTGATCGGCTCCAGGCCCGGGACGTGCCAGTCGTGCTCCACGACCAGCATCTCGCCTGCCGGGTCCACGGTGCCATACCCGGCGCGGCTGACCTCGAGCGTGCGGCCGAGGATGGCCGCGGCCGCTCCCGCCACTTGGGCCGGAGTCTCCAAGGTGCGGAAGCAGTTATCCAGCTCCAGCAGGGCGCGGCTGCTGGCTTCGGCTTGCTTGCGCTCGGTGATGTCCAGCGCGGTGCCGGCCAGGCGCAGCGGCGTCCCGTCGCTGGCGTGCATCACCTGGGCGCGGGCATCCACCCAGAAGCTGCCGGCGGCGGCGCGGACGATCCGCATCTCGATGCGGCACTCGCTGCCGCTGTTGAGGCTGTGATCCACGGCAGCTTGCATGGTGGTGCGGTCTTGCGGGTGGATGGCGTCCAGCAAGTCGGCATAGGTGAAGCGTTGGCCGGAATCGCGGCCGAAGATTTCGCGGCAAATGGCCGAGGTCATCAGTTCGCCGCTGCGCAGGTCCAGCTCCCAGATGCCGAGGCGGCCGGCTTGGGTGGCGAAGCGCAAGCGGGCTTCGTTCTCCTCCTGCGCGCGCAGGCGGTCGCTTAATTCGGCGAGCAGGGCGGCATTATGGGTCTCCAGCCCGGCCAGCCGCTCGCGTTCCAGGGTCACGTCCACCTGGCTGGCGAAGAAGTAGGCCAGCTTGCCGGCCCGGTCGTGCACGGGCGCGATCAGCAACCGGTTCCAGAACGGCTCGCCGCCCTTGCGATGGTTGCGGATGTCAATGTCGATCGGCTTGGCCATCCGCACTGCATCGCGGAGGCGCTGCAACGTCTCCCGGTCGGTCTCCGGACCCTGCAGGAAGCGGCAATTGCGGCCGACGATGTCCTCGCGCGGGTAGCCGGTGAGGCGGCAGAACGCATCGTTGGCGAACACAACCGGGTTGTCGGCGATGCGAGGGTTGGTGATGACCACCGGCATGCGCGTGGCCCGCACCGCGGCGACGAACGGGTCGGTGCCGGCGCTCAAACCCCGCAGTTCGGCCGTGATGCGGGCGTGCTCGGCGGCAAGCTCCGCCGGAGCGGCTTGGGTGGAAAGGCTGACGTCGTTCATGGCCCTGGACTCTGCACTTATCGCTCCAGATAAGGCAGCAACGGAGCTTGCGTTGCCTGCCCACGCCGACATTGCGTTACAAGCTTTTGCGGGCGGGCGCATCCTGCGGCTCATCACGGTATCGCGCCCCGAGCAGAAACTCGCGGTTGCCCTCTGGGCCGGTGATCGGGCTCGGCTCGATCCCCAGCACGCGCCAGCCGGTGAGGGCCGCCCACCATTGCCCGATGGTTGCGCAGACGCTCGCATGCACCGCCGGGTCCCGCACCACCCCGCCTTTGCCGACCTGGCCAGGGCCGGCTTCGAACTGCGGCTTGATCAGCGCCACCGCCCAGGCGCCGGGGGCGCAGCAGGCCAGCGGAGCGGGCAGCAGGGTGCGCAGGCCGATGAAGCTGGCGTCGCAGACCAGCGCGCCGACCGGCTCGTCCAGCACAAGGTGGCGCGCATTGGTGCGCTCGCGTACCGTCACGCGCGGGTCGGTGCGCAGCTTCCAGGCGAGTTGGCCGTGGCCGACATCGACTGCGATGACGCGGGCCGCACCATGGGCGAGCAGCACGTCGGTGAAGCCGCCGGTGGAGGCGCCGATGTCGAGGCAGAGCCGGCCGGCCGGGGAAAGCCCGAAATGCGCCAGGCCGTGGGCGAGCTTGAGGCCGCCGCGGGAGACCCAGGGGTGGTCCTGGCCGCGGACCTCGAGCGGGGTGCCGGGCGGGAGGCTCTGCCCGGCCTTGTCCACCCGGCGGTCGCCGGCGAACACCTTGCCAGCCAGGATCAGCGCCTGGCCGCGCGCGCGGCTTTGCACCAGGCCGCGGTCGAGCAGCAACTGGTCGGCCCGGACCGGCTTCAACGCCTGGCGCTGTGGGCAGCCTGGAGGAAGGCGGCGATGCGCGCCGGGTCCTTCACGCCGGGCGATTGCTCGACGCCGGAACTGACATCGACCGCCGGTGCGCCGGTGGCGTGGATTGCTGTGGCCACGTTGGCAGCGGTGAGGCCGCCCGCCAACAGCCATGGGCCGGGCGCGGCCCAGCCCTGGAGCAGACTCCAATCGAACGGGGTGGCGTTGCCGCCGGGGCGGGTGGCGCTGGCCGGCGGCTTGGCATCGAGCAGCAGGGCGTCGGCACCGTCGAGACTGGCCGGCAGGTCGGCGGCGGAGCGGACGCCGACGGCGCGCCAGACGGGGCGGCCAAACCGCGCGCGCAAAGCCGCGACGCGGGCGGGGCTGGCGACCACCTGCAGCACGTCCAGCGCGATGGCGGCGAGCGTGTCGGCGATGGTTTGGTCGCTCGGGTCTACGAACAGGCCGACGGTGGCGGGGCTTGGGCGGGTGGCGATGGCGGCGGCGGCGGCGGGCAGGATGAAGCGGGGCGAGGGGGGGAAGAACACGAAGCCCACGTAATCCGCCGCCGCGGCCGCTTCATAGGCCTCGGGCGTGGTCAGGCCGCAGATCTTGACGAGCGGGGCCGTGGGTTCAGTGCTCGACCACGCGCATGGCCGTGCCGGGGGCGGGCCGCGGCCGCAACGCGTCGACTTCCGTCTCCAGGGCGCGGACCCGGCGTTCGGCCCGGCGCGCCCGCCGGCGCTGCGCCACCGAGTTGATGCCCACCACCAGCGCACCGAGGACGAAAAACACCGCACTGGCGGCCAGTACCGCGAGGGAGACCGGCACCTGCCAGACCAGGTCGGTGGGCCAGAGGCCGAGCGAGACCGGCTGCTGGTTGGACAACGCGAACACCACCAGCAGCAGGATGAACGGGGCGGCGAAGATTAGGCCGACCATCAGGCGACCACCCGCTCGCGCGCCGAACGGGCGGAGCGGCCGCCGCGGTCAACCCGCTCGCGCAGCTCCTTGCCGGCCTTGAAGAACGGCACCGCCTTTTCGTCCACCGGCACTGCCTCGCCGGTGCGCGGGTTGCGGCCGGTGCGGGCGTCGCGCCGCTTCACGGTGAAGGCGCCGAAGCCGCGTAGTTCGACCCGCTCGCCACGGGCCAGGGCGGCGGTGATCTCGTCGAAAATGGTGCTGACGATGGTATCCACGTCTCGGCCGAGCAGGTGGGGATTGGCCGCCGCCAATTCGGCAATTAACTCCGACTTTGTCATGATAGCGGCGCTCCACTTGCGTGAAAACTGCCAGAGAGCCGCGGAGGCGTCAACAGTAAGGCATTCAATTTACACGCTCTTTTTTGAGAATCCGCGCGGGTGTGTAAGTGCTTTCTCATCGTGGCAAAACGAGCCCCGAGGTGTGCGGGAGACGGCATGGACTGGCAGGACCGGATCGAAAGCTATTGCCGGGTGACGAAATTCCCCCGCAGCCTGTTCCTCAGCGAGGATGGGCGGGTGGTCGGGACCTGGATCATGGGCAACGACTACCGGGTCCGCAGCGGCTATTATGGTGGCTACCCGGCCGGCTATCTGCGGCGGGTCGCAGCCCTGTTCCCAGACCGCAAGCGCGTGCTGCATGTGTTCAGCGGCAAGGTGGACCTCAGCGCCATGCCGGGCGACACGGTGGATTGCAACCCGGCGATGCAGCCCAGTTGGCTGGCCGACGCGCACGACCTCTCCGCCGTGCCGCTGGCGGAGTACGACCTCGTGCTGGCCGACCCGCCCTACAGCGTTGAGGACGCCGAGCGCTACCAGACCACCATGGTGCAGCGCAACGTGGTGATGCGGTCGCTGGCGGCGGGCATGGCGGAGGGCGCGCGGGTGGTGTGGCTGGACCAGGTGCTGCCGATGTACCGCAAGGACCAATGGACGATCGAGGGGGTGATCGGCATGGTCAAGAGCACCAACCACCGGTTCCGAGTGGTAACGATCTTCCGGCGGCTGGTGCGGGTGCCTCCGTCTGCCGATGCAGAGCTCTTGTTTTTGCCCCGTTATGGCGGGGTCTGATCTATGACTGTCCGGTTCACGTTCGTATCGGCAAGCAAGTAACCCCATCGTCATGCCCGTGCTTGACACGGGCGGAGCAGCCTAAAGGTGCCGTGGGCAAGGCCCGTGGAATGGCTGCGTAGGGATCCACGCGGTCCGGCTGATGACGTCGTTCGGTTCTTGGCGAGGACTGGCTCTCAACGGGTTGGGCCGGTGATGCTGGGACGCCGTGGATCCCTCCGCAGCCATTCCACGGGCTTTGCCCGCGGAACCTTTGGCTGCTCCGCCCGGGATCAAGTCCGGGCATGACGGTATCAATTGTTGGGTAACAATCTTTCTGGAACCGGACAGCCAGGCCGAGCTTGCTCCGGCTCAGCTTGCGGGCGAGGCCGCGATGAGGCGCTCGATCGGGTCCCAGCTATAGGCGATCTGGGGCACGCTCACCCCGGCAAAGCCGATCTGCGCTTCGGCGACGGCGCGGCCGCCCAAGTGCTGGTAGAACCAGCGGCTCGGGTTGTCGCGCAGCACCCACAAAAAGGCCGAACGGCTGCCGGCCGCGGCCAAATGGGCGGCGCCGGTGCGGATCAGCTTGCGGCCCACGCCGCGGTCCCGCCAATCGTCCAGGACGTAGAGCGTCTCCACCTCGCCATCGCCCCGCAAGCCGGCGGGGAGGTGGGTGCGGGCGCGGCCGACTGTGGTGTAGCCGACGACACGCGAACCGGTTCCGGCCGGCACGTCCTGGCCGGAGGCGATCGCCACATACACGCCGCCGCCGCCGCGGATTTGGCGGTCGTAGAACGCGGCGTGGCGGGACACCGATAGGCTGGCGAGATAGCTCTCCGGCAGGATGCCGGGATAGGCGCTGCGCCAGGCCGCGACATGCACGGCGCCGATCAGCGGCGCATCGGCCGGCCGGGCGCGGCGCACCGCAATCATGCGGCCCGCTCCAAGGCCACCGCGAAGAACCCGTCCGTGCCGTGGCTACGCGGGGTGAGCGACAGGGCGGTGCCGAGAGCGGGCGCGGGCCAGCCGGCCGGCCAGGCCCGGCCGAGCTCGACGGCAGCAAACTCCGGGTGTCGGGTGAGGAAAGCATCCACCTGCGCCTCGTTCTCCTCCAGCAGCAACGAGCATGTCGCAAACACCAGGCGGCCGCCTGGGCGCACCAGCCGGGCCGCATCGTCCAAGATTGCGGCCTGTTTGGGAAGCAACTCGTTGAGGTCTGCCGGGAGCAACCGCGATCGGGCGTCCGGGTTGCGGCGCCAGGTGCCGGTGCCGGTGCAGGGGGCGTCCACCAGCACGCGGTCGAAGGTGCCGGCGCGGCGCTTGGCCCATTTGTCGCCGGGCACCAGCAGGTGGCGCTCCACGTTGTGGACTCCGGCGCGGCGCAGGCGGCGCACGGCGGCCTCCAGCCGGCGATCGTGCACGTCGCAGGCGAGGAGTTGGCCGCGGTTCTCCATGGTCATTGCCAGAGCGAGCGTCTTGCCGCCGGCGCCGGCGCACCAATCGGCCACCCGCATGCCGGGCTGCGCGCCAACCAGGGCCGCCACCAATTGGCTGCCTTCGTCCTGGATTTCGACCAACCCGGTTTGGAAGGCGGCCCCGGAGGTCACGGGGCGCCGCCCGGCCACGCGCAGGCCCCAGGCGGACCAGGGGGTGGGCTCGGCGATGATGCCTTCCGCCGCCAGCGCGGCCATGGCGGCGGGCCGGGTGCTGCGCAGGAGGTTCACCCGCAAGTCCAATGGCGCGGGGTGTTCCATGGCGGCCAGTTCGGGGCCGAGCGCGTCGCCGAAGCGGGCTGCTACGTGCGGCAGCAGCCAGTCCGGCAGCTCGAAGCGCACGGCGTCTGGCATGGCGGGGTGTTCGAGCGTGTGGCCCTCGATCTGCGCGGCGGCGGCGGCTTCCTGCGGCAGCATTGGCGCGGGGCCGTATTGGCCGCCGGAGTAGGACTGCTGCACGCCGGCCGCGGTCCAGCCCTCGAGCAGCAGCGAGGCGGCGACCAGCATGCGCGCGGTGGGCGCGGTGCCGGCGCGGTCCAGCCACCAGGACAGCCGCCGCCGGCTGCGTAGCACGCGCCACACCCGGTCCGACACGCCGCGGCGGTCTCCGGAGCCGATGAAGCGGCGGGTGCGGAAGAACTCGTTGGCGGTGGCGTCGGCCGGGCGGCGGAGTGCGGCGTCGACCTCGGCGAGCAGCTCGATGGCGGCCGCAAGCCGGGCGGCGGGGGTCACGCGGGCGCCTGGCGGGGCACGATATCCCTCGTGGCGCTATCCCTCGTGGCGGTAGTTCGGCGCTTCCCGGGTGATCGCGACATCGTGCACATGGCTCTCGCGCAGCCCGGCGCCGGTGATGCGGCGGAAGCGGGCGTTGGCCTGCAATTCGGCGATGGTGGCGCTGCCGGTGTAGCCCATGCCCGCCCGCAGGCCGCCGACCAATTGGTGTACTACGGCTGACACTGGCCCTTTGTAGCCCACTTGCCCCTCGATGCCCTCCGGGACCAGCTTGAGCGCATCCTTGATCTCCTGCTGGAAGTAGCGGTCCGCCGAGCCGCGGGCCATGGCGCCGATGCTGCCCATGCCGCGGTATGCCTTGTAGCTGCGGCCTTGATAGAGGAACACTTCGCCGGGCGCCTCGTCGGTCCCGGCGAGCAGGCTGCCGACCATGACCGCGTCCGCGCCGGCGCCGATGGCCTTCACCAGGTCCCCGCTGGTGCGCACGCCGCCGTCGGCGATGGCGGGCACGCCGTGTTCCCGGCACGCCGCCGCCGTTTCGAGCACAGCGGTGAATTGCGGCACGCCCACCCCCGCCACCACGCGGGTGGTACAGATGCTGCCGGGGCCGATGCCGATCTTGACCGCGTCCGCCCCGGCGCGGATCAGCGCCAGCGCGCCCTCGGGCGTGGCCACGTTGCCCACAACGACCTGCACGGCGTTGGAGAGCAGCTTGGTCTTCTCCACCGCCATCAGCACGCCGGCGGAGTGGCCGTGCGCCGTGTCCACCACCAGCACGTCCACTTCGGCGTCGATCAAGGCGCGGGCGCGGGCGGCGCCGTCCTCGCCCACCCCGATTGCCGCAGCCACTCGCAGGCGGCCGAACTCGTCCTTGTTGGCGTCGGGATGGGCTTGCGCCTTCTCCATGTCCTTGACGGTGATGAGGCCCACGCAGCGGTAGTCCTCGTCCACCACCAGCAGCTTCTCGAGCCGGTGCTTGTGCAGCAGCCGCTTGGCTTCCTCGGCCGGAATGCTGTTCTGCACCGTGACCAGGCCTTCGCGCGTCATTAGTTCGTAGACCTTGACCGCCGGGTCGGTGGCGAAGCGCACGTCGCGGTTGGTGAGGATGCCGACCAGCCGCCCGGTATCGCGCTCCACCACCGGCACGCCGCTGATGCGGTTGTTGCCCATCAGCGCGCGGGCTTCGGCGAGCGTCTGGTCCGGGTGGATGGTGAGCGGGTTGACCACCATGCCGGATTCGAACTTCTTGACGCGGCGCACCTGGGCGGCCTGCTCGGCCAGGTCGAGGTTCTTGTGGATGACGCCGATGCCGCCGAGCTGGGCCATGGCGATGGCCATGGCGCTTTCGGTTACCGTGTCCATGGCGGAGGCGATCAGCGGCACGTTGAGGCTGATGGAGCGGGTGAGCCGGGTGCGGGTATCGACCGCGGCGGGGAGGATCTGGGAATAGTCGGGCACCAGCAACACGTCGTCGAAGGTCAGTGCCTCGGCGATCGGCTCGCCGACCCGGGTTTGGGTGGGTGAGCGCTGGGTGGTGTCCGGTGCCATGGGCCGCGATCTCCGGGGGCAGAGGCGCCCCGCGCCTTGGCGACCCGACATAAGGCGGCGACCCGGCGCACGCAAGTTATGTGCGTGTGACGCCACCGGTTGGGCCGCGGAAGCCCTTGGCCACGACATACAGTTCGCTGGACTCCTTGCGGCTGGCGGGCGGCTTGGCGTGACGGACCGAGGTGAATGCCTGCTTGAGCCGGTCGAGCAACTGCTTCTCGGAGCCGCCTTGCAGCACCTTGGTCACGAAGCTACCCCCCGGCGCCAGCACGCCCATAGCGAATTCCGCCGCGAGGTCGGCGAGGGCCACGATGCGTAGGTGATCGGTCGCGGTGTGGCCGGTGGTGTTGGGGGCCATGTCGGAGAGCACGAGGCTGGGTGCGCCGCCGAGCGCTTGGGTGAGGTGGGCGGGGAACGCCGGGTCGGTGAAGTCGCCTTGCAGGAACGTGGCCGCGGAAAGGGGCTCGATCGGGAGCAGGTCGATGCCGACGATGGCCGCTGCCCCGCGTTTTGCGGCGACCTGGCTCCAGCCGCCGGGGGCGGCGCCGAGATCGACCACGCGGGCGCCCTTGGTGAGCAGGTGGAAGCGGTCGTCGAGCTCGATCAGTTTGAACGCGGCGCGGGAGCGCCAGCCGGCGGCGCGCGCGGCGGCGACATAGGGGTCGTTAAGCTGGCGGCGGAGCCAGGCCTGTTGCGCGGTGGTCCGCCCGCGGGCAGTGCGCAGTGAGACGTCCAGGCCGCGGGGGGCGGGGGGGGGCTTGCTCAGTGTGGTGGCTCCGGTGGTGGCGATTGCCCTGGTGCGTGGAGGATGGTATCAGCCGGCCGCCGTTTGGGGGATCGTCTAACGGTAGGACAGCAGACTCTGACTCTGCTTATCGTGGTTCGAATCCACGTCCCCCAGCCAGGGCTCTGTGTCGAGAGTTCCGGCGTGGTGCCCACTTCCGCTGGCAGTGCTGCAGTCGACGGCTCCTTGCAGCGCCGACTATTCTCAGCCATTCGGGACTGCGCTATGATATGAGGTGCAAACGGTCCTGCGCATCGACGGACTTCGGATAACGATTTACCCGAACGACCACTCGCCGCCGATGTGCATGTCGTCGGCGCTAAGAGGGAAGCCGTGTTCTTGCTCAATTGCCCTGGCGGCCCGGGGCGACTGCGTGAGAGCTATGGGTTCAATCGGCCCGAAATAAGTCAGATCGCGGTCGATTTACTGACTCATGTCCCAGCCCTTTGCACCCAGTGGGGGATGATTCATGGAAATCTCTGATGCCGAGATCCAACAAGCCGAACAGCGTATGCGCGAGCGCATGGAAGCGACGCCGCGTGCGACCGCGGCGCGCTACGATCGCCGTGTGTCGCGCGTGATGGTCAGCCTGAGCAATGGCTTGGAATTGGCCTTCCCGCCCCATTTGGCTGAGGGCTTAGCCGATGCCAAGCCAGCGGATTTGGCGGTCGTTGAAATTACGCCTAGCGGCCTTGGGCTGCACTGGCCCAAGCTCGACGCGGACTTATACTTGCCAGCGCTGCTCCAGGGCGTCTTCGGCTCGCCGCGCTGGATGGCCGGACTGTTCGGCAAGAGCGGCGGTTCGGCCCGAGCGGCCGCCAAGGCTGCCGCCGTCCGCGAGAACGGCCACAAGGGAGGCAGGCCCCACAAGCGAGTTCCAGCATAGGGCCCCACAAGCGAGTTCCTGCATAGGGTGGATCACGCGTCAAGAATTGCCGAGCGCCTCGGGCGTGTCCTAGCGTGGTCGCCATTGCAAGGAGACGGCCATGACGTTTGATGCGGTGGTGGTTGGCGGCGGCGTGGTGGGGTTGAGCACCGCTTGGCACCTGCTGCAGGGCGGGTTGCGCCGGGTTATGGTGCTGGACCGCGGGCTGCTGTCCTCCGGCGCCACCGGGCTTGGCACCGGTTCGGTGCACACGCAACGGTGGCACAGCACCGACTCTGCCCTGATCCTGCGCAGCAAGCGACTGATGCACGATTTGCAGGAACGCACCGGCGGCGCGTTCCGCCTGTTCCCGGTCGGGCGGCTCACGCTGGTGGCGAGCAACGACGCGGCCACGGTCTCCACCTACGGCCAGCACTTGCGCGAGGCCGGGGTGCAGGCGGTCGAACTGTCGCCGGACGGGTTGTGCCAGCGGTTTCCCGGCATGGAGCTGTCCGACGTCGGCATGGGGCTCTACACCAAGGAAGACGGCACGGTGTACCCGTCTGCCTTGGTGTGGGCGCTGGCCGGCCTGTTCCGAGAGGCTGGCGGCGTGATCTGGGAGGGCTGCGGCGTCTCGCATGTGGCCGTGCGCGAAAGCGCGGCGGCGGGCGTGGCGTTGGCCAACGGGGACGTGATCGAGACCGGCCGGGTGGTGCTCGCCACCGGGTCGTGGACACGCCGGGTGTTGCAGGCGTCCGGCATGGACCTCGCCCTGAAGCATGCCATCACTCACAACACCATCGTGACGGTTGGCGAAGAGGCACGATGGACCGAGGTGCCTTCGTTGCTGGACGGGGTGCAAGGGGTGATCGCCATCCCGCGCAATCCCGGCACGATCATGGCGGCGAACACCAGCGGCGAATACGAGGCCCCTGCAGACACTGCCGAGCGCGTGCTGGCCAAGACGTCGGTGGAGCTGCGCGAGGAGCCCGGCGAGTTTGCCGGCAAGGCCGCCGCGCAATCGGAGCAGGTGTTGGGCCAATTGCGCCACCGTTACCGCGACTACGACATCCGCGGCGTGGCCGGGCATTGGGCCGGGCTGCTCGACGGCACGCCGGACAGCCACCCCTATGTCGGGCCGTATCCCTCGGTGAGCGGGCTGTGGGTCGGCTGCGGCTTGACCGGCTACGGGGTGCAACGCGGGCCCGGCGTCGGCGAGACGCTCGCCAGCATGGCCCTGCAGCGGCGATTGCCGGTGGAAGTGGACAGCTACCGGCTCGACCGCTTCGACCCGGCGCAGGACTTCGCGGTGGATATGCATGGCGACAACCCGTTTGCCGGGTTCCAAGCAGCATGACGGGTTGGCATTGGAAGGAGGTTGCCATGGTGAAGCTGGGTGAGGGTCGAGCCATTGGCCGCCGGGCTGCCGTGTTCCTGGTGGCGGCCGGGCTTGCCGCCTCGGCGCGCGCCGCATCGCCGCCGCAGGGCGTGACCATGGCCTATCAGCCGCTGGTGGCGGTGCCGGAAGGGGCGATGAAGCAGGCGGGCTGGTTCGACCAGGCCGCCGGCGTGCCGGTGGCGTGGAAGAACTTCAGCTCCGGCGCCGACGTGAACACCGCCTTTGCCGCCGGCGCGGTGGATTTCGGCCTGGTCGGGCTGCCGGTGTTCGTCGCGGGCCTGGCGCAGGGCATTCCCTACCGCCTGATCACCATCTTCGACATCCCCGGCACCGCCGATGGCCTGGTGGTGCGCCCTGGCGTCGAGACCATGGCCGACCTCAAGGGCAAGCGCATCGGCGTGCCGTTCGGCTCCGGCGCCGACTACATGCTGCAGGGCGTGCTGAAGGAGAACGGGCTGAGCCCGGACGACGTGACGCTGGTGAACTTGCAGCCGCAGCCGATCGTCGCGGCCTGGACGACCGGGCAAATCGATGCCGCGCAGATTTGGGCGCCGATCCTGTCCAAGCTCACGGCCACGGGCGGTACGCTGCTGACTGATGACGGGGAGATGGCCAAGAAGGGCTATTTTGCCGGCGACGTGGCCGTGGTGTCCAACGCGTTCGCTGAGCAGCATCCCGACGTGGTGCAGCAATGGGTGGAGCAGAACTTGCGGGCGGTGGCTTGGGTGAACGCCAACGGGCCCGGCGCCTATGCGGCGATGATGAAGGAATACGAGCTCACCCCGGCCGAGCTGAAAGCGGGCGCGCTGCCACCGGCGACCAGCTTCCCCGATCGGCAGGAGCAGTTAAGCGCGCACTGGATGGGGAATGGCGACCAGGCAGGGCTGATCGACTCCTGCGAGCGGATCGGCCAGTTCCTGCAGGCCAGCAGCCTGATCGAGAAGCGCCGATCCGGGCGCAACTGGCCGCCGGCATCGATGCGCGCTTCCTGCAGCAAGCCAATGTCCCCTCCGCCCCGAAGTGAGCGCAAGCGGCGACCCCGCCCTGTCGGCCGCAGCATCCATGCACCGGCCGCTGCGCTCGGCTTGGGGCCCGGCGGCGGGCGCGATCGGCGTCCGCCTGGTGGGCGCGGTGGCCGTGCTGGCGGCCCTGGCGGCGTGGAGCCTGGCGGCGTGGCTGCAGCTCGTCTCACCCACCTTCCTGCCGTCACCGTTGTCGGTGTGGCGGGCGATGGTGGCGGCGCAGAGCAGCGGCTATCGCGGCCATACGCTGCTGGAGCATACCGCCTATAGCCTGTTGCGCGTCGGCGTCGGCTTCGGTGCGGCGGTGGCCATCGGCGTGCCGTTGGGCTTGGCCATGGGGCGCCACAAGCTGCTCTACGCGGCGGTCGATCCGTTCGTCGGCTTCTTCCGCCCGCTGCCGCCGCTCGGCTATTACATGCTGCTGGTGCTGTGGCTTGGCATCGGCGAGGCGTCCAAGATGACGCTGCTGTTCCTGTCTGGGGCGCCGATCATGATCGTCTCGGCGGCGGCGGCGGTTCGCGGCGTGCAGGAGGACCGGCTGCGGGTGGCGCGCTCGCTAGGCCTGTCGGAGCGGCAGGTGTTCCGCTCGGTGATCGTGCCCGCGACCCTGCCGGCCTTGTTTACTGCCGCGCGGCTGACGGTGGGCGTCACGTTCGGCTCGCTGGTGGCGGCGGAGATCGTGGCGGCGAGCAGCGGGCTGGGGTTCCTCATCCTGAATTCGAGCCAGTATCTACGGACCAACTACGTGTTCCTGGGCATCGCGGTGATCGGCGTGATTGCCGTCTTGCTGGACCGGGTGATGGTGGCCGTCGAACGCTGGGTGGTGCCGTGGGCGGGGCGGGCGTGAGCTTCGCCCAAACCGCCGTCGCGACGCCGGATGCTACCCCGGCCAGCAAGCCGCTGCTGGACCTGCAGAACGTCTCGGTCACCTATGGGAGCGGGGCGGCTGCGGTGTGTGCGCTGGACAATGTGTCGCTGCGGATCGATGCGGGCGACTTCGTCACCATCGTCGGGCCATCCGGCTGCGGCAAGAGCACGTTGATGCACGTCATTGCCGGGTTCGTGCCGGCGAGCCAGGGGCGGGTGCTGTTGAACGGGCGCGCGGTGCGGCGGCCCGGCGCCGACCGGGCGGTGGTGTTGCAGCAGCCGACGCTGTTCCCTTGGCTCAGCGTGTTCGGCAACGTCGAGCTGGGTCCGCGGGCGCGGGGCGTGCCGAAAGCGGAGCGGCAGCGCGCGGTCGAGCGCTATCTGGCGCTGGTCGGGCTAGCGGCGGCGCGGGACCGGCGGCCGTATGAGCTGTCCGGCGGCATGCAGCAGCGCGTGGCCTTGGCGCGGGCCTTGGCCAACGAGAGCGAGATCCTTCTGGTCGACGAGCCGTTCGGCGCGCTCGACGCATTGACCAGGGAGCAGATGCAGCGCGAGATCGTACGCATCTGGCACGAGACGGGCAAGACCATCCTGTTCATCACGCATGACGTGGACGAGGCGGTGTTCTGCAGCACGGGCATTGCCGTGATGGCCGCGGGTCCTGGCCGGGTGGTCGAGCGGGTTGCAGTGCCGTTTTCGCGGCAATTTGCCACCCGGTCCCGCAAGAGCCGCGATATCCGGACCGGGGGCGACTACCTTGCCGTGCGCGAGTCGGTGTTGCGGCGCATCATGCCCGAGATGGATGAAGAATAGCTGCGTTCAAGACAGCCGCGCGAGCTGGTGGGCTGCGAGCAGCCCACCCTACGTATTAGGGGTGGCTAAGCGTCAGTCCGATGCGAGCCGCGCCGGCTCCGCGTGGCGGGCCGTGACATAACGGTTCACGTGCGGCTTTAGGCCCAGATTCTCGCGCAAGGTCTTGCCCTCATACGCCGTGCGGAAGCGGCCGCGGCGTTGCAACTCGGGCGTGACGAAGCGGACGAAATCTTCGCAACCGCCGGGCAATTGGTTGGGGGTGATGTTGAAGCCGTCGCAGGCGTCGGCGTCCATCCATTCCTCCATGCGGTCGGCGATGTCGGCGGCGGTGCCGATGAGGGCGCTGCCGCCTTCGCCCGCGAGGTGCTGGCATAATTCGCGAATGGTCCAGTTGTTCTCCCGCACCCGCTGCATGATGCGGGCCTGGCTGCTGCGCACTTGCGGCTCCTCGATGGGTTCGGGGACCGGGCCGTCGACCGGGTAGCCGGAGAGGTCGCCGAGCGCGTTGTAGACGCGGGCCAGGCCGACCAGGGGGTCCACCAGCTCCTGCAGCGCGTCGAACTTGGCCTGCGCCTCCGCGCGGGTGGCGCCGACGACCGGGCGCAGTTGCGGCATGATCTTGAGGTCGTCCCAGTCGCGGCCGTAGCGGGCCATGCGGCCTTTGACGTCGTCGTAGTAGGTCTTCATCGCGGCGAGGTCGTTCTGCGCGGCGTAGATCACATCGGCTGACTGGGCGGCGATCTCGCGGCCGGGCTCGGAGGCGCCGGCTTGCACCAGGATGGGGCGGCCTTGCGGCATGCGGGCGACGTTGAGCGGGCCTTTCACCTGGAAATGCTTGCCGCGGTGGTTCAGCAGATGCAGCTTGCTCTCGTCGTAGAACACGCTGTTCTCACGGTCGTAGACGAAGGCGCCGGGCTCCCAGCTATCCCATAGGCCCTTGACCACCTCGACGAACTCGGCAGCGCGTTCGTAGCGGGTGTCGTAGTCGAGGTGCTTGGCGCGGTTGAAGTTTTGCGCCTCGGCGTCGGACCAGGAGGTGACCATGTTCCAGCCGGCGCGGCCGCCGCTGATCAGGTCGAGGGTGGCGAACTTGCGGGCGACGTGGAATGGCTCGTTGTAGGTGGTGCTGGCGGTGGTGACGAGGCCGATGTGCTGGGTGAGGGCTGCGAGCGCCGGGAGCAAGGTCATCGGCTCCAGCTCGACGATCTCGTAGCCCGAGCGGGCCAGCGAGCCGCGCGGCTCGTCCTTCTCGCGCACGCCGATGCCGTCGGCGAAGAAGATCATGTCGAACAGGCCCTGCTCGGCCATTTGGGCGTTGCGGACATAGTGGTCGAAGCGCAGCGTGCCGTCGGCCGGGGTGTCGGGGTGGCGCCAGGCGGCGACGTGATAGCCTAGGCCGCGCATCGACATGCCCAGCTTCATCTGGCGCTTGCTCATCGGCGTGCTCCTTCTGCGAATTGCCGCCCGACCCATTCTGCGGTCAGCCGGATGCCCTGGTTCCAAGGGGTGTGCGGGCGCCAGCCAAGTTCCGCCGCTGCCCGGCTGCAGTCCAGCACGCTCGCAGGGACGTCCGCGCTGCGCCCGGCCCGCCAGGCGAGAGCGGGCCGCTGGCGACCCAGCACCGCGCAAACGTCGTCCAGCACGGCGAGCACGGAACGGCCCTGGCCGGAGCCCACGTTGAACACCTGGCAAGGCCCCGAGTAGCTGGCGGCCGCGACAATGGCTTCGGCCAGGTCGCCCACGTAGAGGTAATCCCGCACCACTTGGCCGTCACCCCAGATTTCGGCGGCACGCCCAGCCAGCACCGTCTCGATCAGCGCCGGCACCAATCCCTGCCGGCGGAACGGGCTCTGATACGGGCCGAACGGGTTGGCCACGCGCAGGATCACCGGCCTGGCCCCGCCGAGCCGGGCGTAGAGCTGGAGGTATTTCTCCACCATGAGCTTGTTGATGCCGTAGGCCGAAATCGGGTGGGTCGGCGCGTCCTCGGGGATTGGCACCGTCTTGGGCACGCCATAGACGGCGCCGCCGGAGGAAATGAACACCACGGTGCGGACTCCGGCGGTGCGGCACAGCTCGGCCATCTGGACCCCCGCGATGGTGTTCACCTGCAGGTCGGCGATCGGGTCCTTGTTCGACACCTCGGGGTTGGTGCCGCCCAACAGGTGGAACACGATTTCGGCCCCGTCCACGGCCAGCGCCAGCGCGGCGCGGTCGGTGAACTCGCCCGCGGTGAAGCGCATCGCAGGGAGCGAGTCGAAGGCCGGGCGGCGGCCGAAGCCGTGCACCCGGGCGCCGGCGCGGACCAGAGCGTGGCAGAGATGGCTGCCGATGAAGCCACCGGCGCCCAGCACCAGGCAGGGCACATCCCGCAACCCCGTCATACCGTGCGGCCGAGGAACGCGGCCATCTCGTCCACCATGCGCTCGAAAGTGAAACCCTGCGCCGCCGCGCGGCCGCCCTGGGCGAGATGCTGGCGCAGGGCGCCGTCTTGCGCCAGCCGCCGCACGCACGCGGCCAGGGCGGCGGCGTCTCCCTGAGGGAACAGCAAGCCGCTGGTGCCATCGGTCAGGATTTCCGGATTGCCGCCCACGCGGCTAGCCACCGTTGGGATCCCAAGCGCCATCGCATGGATCAACGTCAGCGAGAACGGTTCGTAGCGCGATGGGAACAGGTAGATGTCATGCTCCGCGAACAGGCCGGGCAGCTCTGCTTCCGCCACGGGGAGGCGAAGGCTGATCTGGGCCGCCCGGCCGCTTGCCTCGATCTGGGCATGCAGGCGAGCCATGAACGCCGTGTCCCGCGTGTCGCCCAGCAAGGTGAGTTCCACCCTCAACCCGTCGAGTTGGAGATGCTGCAACGCCTCGACGCAGGTATCGGGCGCCTTTAAGTCCACCATGCGTCCGGCGAACAGCAGCCGCAGCGTGCCGGGCTGCACCAGCCTGGTGCGGTCGGGCAGCGGTGCGTCGCCATAGCTGGCCTGGTGGACGCCGTTCTGGATCACCCGGTGGACGGGAAAGCCTAAGCCCCCCGCGGCATAGAGGTCGCGGACGAAGCCGGCGCCGAAGATGGCTTCCAGGCCAAGCGGCCGGCGCAGCAGCCGCGCGGCCAGGCGTTTCGGCCAAGGGAGGGGAGCTCGGACCGGCGGCGGCTGGAAGCAGGCGTTTGCGAGCACGTGACGGTTGACGTAATCGGTCCAGAATTGCGGGTTTCGCATGGTCAGCAGCCAGTTGTCTGTTAGCATGACGACGGTGCGGATTCGGCTGGCCTCCAGAGCGTCCAGCACGCCGGCGTCCAGGAAGAACAGGTTCCAGCAAAACACGACATTCGGCCGCGTCTCGGCCAGCACGCGCTGCAGCACCGCCCGGTTGTGCCGGTTGGCTGCCTCGCGGTCTCCGGTGAACGGCGCGTAGATCTCCGCCCCGGCCAGCAACTGCCACTTGCGCAGGATCCGTTGCCCGGCGAACTCCGCGACTTGGCCGCCGTAGCCGCTGGTGAGCACGGTCATGTCATGGCCGCGGGAGGCCAGGGCCGACGTGACCTCAAAGCACAGCCGCTCGTAGCCGCCGACCACGTTGGGGGGATAGAGATTGGAGAGGATCAGCAGGCGCATGGGTCGCGCGGACGGTTCAGCACAGCTCAGCCAGTTCGGCCCGGACGAAAGCATCGCCGGGGAGCGCGCTCCGGTCCAGCGTGGGAGCGCCTTCGCGACGGAGATAGGCCATGGCCAGCGCGGCGGCACGGTCCAGCTCGTGGGTGCGCAGCACGCGGGCCGCGGCGGCCGCCTGCGTCCAGTCGATGGGCGGCGCGCCGGGGCGGTCCCACAGCGCGGTGAGCCAGGCGCCGGCGACCATCGCCCATTCTTCCCGCACGCGGCGGTGGTCCTCGCCGATGGTGTTGGCCGGGTGCATGCGGTAGCGCAGCAAGGTCGGCTCCACGCGGACCATGCGCTGCCCAAGCGCCAGGGCGCGCAGCATCCAGTCCAGGTCGTGCGTGTAGCGCAAGGCGGCGAATGGGCCGACGGCCTCCCAGCAAGTGCGGCGGATCAGTAGGTTGGACGTGGTCTGGACGAAGTTGCCGTTCAGCAGCGCCACGCCGAGTTCGGCGCCGTCGGTGTGGAAGCGCAGGGCGGCACGCTGCCAGTCGTTCACGGCCGGGTTGCCGGCGGCGTCCATGAAGTCGAGCCCAGAGACGGCGAACCCAGCGGCGGGATCGGCGTCCAACGCGGTGGCCAGCGCCTGCAGCCGGCCGGGCAGCCAAGCATCGTCCGAGTTCAGGATCGCCAACAATTCGCCGCCGCAGTCCGCCAGCGCCCGCGCCAGCGCCGCGTGCGCTCCGCGGTTGTCCTGCCGGATCAACCGGATGCGCTCGTCCGCCCGCGCCAGCCGGAGCACCGCGGCGGCGCCGTTGTCTTGCGAGCCGTCATCCACCACCACCACTTCGCGGACGATGGCGCCTTGGGCCGTCACGCTGCGCAGCGCCTGCTCGATGTAGCGTGCGTGGTTGTAGAGCGGGATTGCCACCGACACGCGGGCTGGTTGCCGTGCCGGCAGCACCCGGCGCAGCATGGAGAGCGCCACCTCAGAGCGGCCGGGCGGCGAGGCGCTGCGCCAGGCCGGGCGCGACCCGGGTCTGCATCGGCGCTGGCTGCTCGCAGGTGGCAATCGGGCCGGGCCCGGTCAGCATCACGCCGCGCTCGGCGACGAATTGGCTGAGGGCCGCCGGCGTGGCCAGTTCGGTCACCGTGGTGTCCTCATGCATCAGCACCGGCGAGGCAACCTTGAACCAGGTGTGGCCGCTCTGCTCGCAGGCATAGAAGAACAGGCGCTCGATGGCGTGCGCCGGGGTGTGATCCAGCTGCGCGCCCTCCTCTGGAAAGTCCTCGAAGCGCAGCGCGAGCCCGAGCAGCGGCTGCAGCGCTGCGGGCCGCGCCCAGAACATGGAGCCGGAGGGAAAGTCGAGCGCGCGGCGGTTGGACAGCGGCAGGCCCATGCGCCCGGCGAGGGATGCTGCCGCCTCGAAGTTGCCATTCCAGCCGAGCCAGCGTCGCACGCCCTCGTAGTGTTGCGCCGCCACCATGCCGAGATCGGGCAGCCGGGCGAAGGCGTCCGCGACCGAGCGGACGATCTGCGGCGAGCCCAGCAGCGTCTCGAATAGGTAGCTGCGCCAGGGCTCGAGAAAGCCGGCATGGGCCGAGGTCTTGGAATGCAGATGCAGCACCAGGCCGTAACGCGCGTGCATGTCGGCAAACCCGACCAGCTTGGGCGCGATGTCGCGGCCGCGATTGGGCAGCACGCGGATGGTCACCTCGCCACGGTCGAAGCCGGCGAAGGCGGTGCGCAACTGGGCCGCCTTCGGCTCGGTGTCGGTCGAGAGGAAGAGATCGGCTTGCGGGATGTTCTGCAGGTAGAAGCGCAGTTCGGCAGCGATGTGCGGGTGATACAGATGGCAGATCACCCCGACTTGGGGCATGGCAGCGTCCGGCGGGAAGCCGAACGGCACGGCGGCGGCCCAATCGGCCTGGGCGGGCCGGCTGGTATTCGGCTCCACGCTGAATGGGGGCGGCCGGGGCAGGGGTGGAGCCTGCTCGGCCCGGCGGTGCACGATGGGGACCCGCTCCACGATCTCGCGGACGGTCTTGCGGAAGCGCTGCGGCGAGGCGTCCTGCCTGGCGCGGTCGAGTGCGGACTGGCGGAGCCGCTCCCAAAGCGGCCGATCCCGGTAGAGTCGCGCCACAGCCTGGGCGAAGGCGCTGGCATCGTCGGCGACCAGAACCTCGACCCCGTCGCGCCAGCCGAGCTGGCTCGCGATCAACCCGGTGACCACCATCGGCAGCCCAAGTGCGGCCGCCTGCAACGCCTTGAGCGGGATGCCGGCCGCGAACCGGGTGGGCACCACGAACACCCGGGTGCCGGCCAGCGCGGCGGCCACGTCGGGCGCGACCCCGGTGCGGTGGACCTGCCCCTCGTCGAGCGCCAGCACGCTCTTGGCGTCCACCTGGCCCACGAGCGTGAGCCGCAGCGCCGGGTCGCCGAGTTCCTCGCGCAGGGGGGGCAGGATGTCCTGGGCGAACCAGCGCACGGCGTCGGCATTGGGGGTGTTGTCGTAGGGGATGGCGCCGAGAAAGGCGACGTCCTTGCGTTCGCTCCAGCTCGTGCCGACGGGCATGTCCGCGACGGCGTAGCCGAGCAGCCGCACGTCACGTGCGCCGTAATCCTCCAGCGTCGCCTGCTCTGGCGGCGAGACCGAGATGACGGTGTCGGCGAGCCGGGTCAGCACGACTTCGTCGGCCACGATCTCGTGCCGCTCAAGGTCGGACACCGGGTTGCCGTCCATGGCGCGGCGCAGCAGTTCGCGCCCGGCGAACAGCGCCTCCGCGTCGTAGATGATCTTGGCTCCGGCGAGCATGGCGCGCTCCGGCCCGACCGCATCGAGAAAGGAGCGCATGTTGGGGGGCCGGCACACCAGGATCGCGTCGAAATGGCCTTGCCGCGCCAACAAGTAGGGCTGGAGCTCGGTCCGGTCAGCATGGATCAGGAGTTCGATGCGCTTGTCGAGCACCCGCCGCACGCCGGGCCAGTCCTCCGCGTGCCGGTTCATCGGGAACAGCGTTACGTCGGCGCCAGCCTCGACCAGCTCGTGCAGCAGCAGGTTGGCGCGGGGGTAGCCGGCCCCCAGTTCGGGCTTCGGCACGCGGTCGTCCAGCACCAAGATCCGCGGCCGCCCGCTGCGGCCGGAGCGGGCGGCCAATACGTTGGCGGGGCTGGGCGGGAACTGGCCGGCGAGCCAATCGGCATGGCGCGCCTGAAACAGCGCGCGATTGGCCGCCTGCAACCGCAGCGCCTCCCCTGTGGCCGTCGAGCTGCCGAACTCGTAATGCAGCACGGCGGCATCCGGATCGTAGACCACGCGCAGCCCGCGCTGCCACAGGCGGACGCAGTAGTCGGTCTCCTCGTAATAGGCGGGGGCGAACGCCTCGTCGAAGCCGCCCAGGCTGCGCCAGTGCTCCATACGGGTGAGCAGGAACGCGCCCGAGCAGTAGTCCACATCACGCTGGACCATGGCGCCCGGGCTGGCTGGGTTCTCGCCACGGGCGTAGCCGGAGCAGGCGCCATCCTGCCAAACAATCGACCCGGCCTCCTGCAGAGTGCCGTCGTGCAGGATGATGCGGCCGCCGACCGCGCCGATGCTGGCGTCGCTTTGTAGGGTCTGCAGGGCCGAGGCCAGGCTGCCGGGCAGCAACTGCGCGTCGTTGTTCAGCAGCAGCAACGTGCGGCCACGGGCTTGCCGCGCGGCCAGGTTCGCGGCCCGGAGAAAGTGCAGGTTGACCGCGTTGCGCAGCACCACGGCGCCCTCCAGCTTGGCCAGCAACGCGGCCGTGGCGTCGGTCGAGGCGTTGTCGGCGATCACGACCTCGGCGCTGAAGCGCACCCCGGCCAGGGTCTGCACGATGGCTTCGAGGCAGGCGAAGGTCAGCTCCGCCTGGTTGAACAGCACCAGCACGATGGAGACGTCCGGCGTGTCCGAACGCGGCAGGCAGAGCGGCGCCGGGCCGCAGAGGAAGGCGGCGAGCCGGACCCGCAGCGCCGTGCGCACGGTTTGTTTGAGCTCCGTGGGGGCGGTCACGTCGGGTTGCGGTTCGCTTGCCGCTTGCACTGGGATGGCTGCCACTGGGATGGCCGGCGGTGGTGGCGCCGGTGGCAGGGCGGCATCGAGCGGCGCGCCCGCGCCTGGCCGCAACAGCTGCGTGGCCCGCCGCAGCGGTTTGGTCACCTTCCAGGAGGTCGAACGGGTAAGTGCCGCGATGATGTCTGCCTGGCCGGCACGATCGGCGTTGCTGCGCTGAATGGCCGCTTCGTAGCGAGCCTGCATCTCGGCGTAGCCTGCCTGCAATTCGGCGCGGGCCTGGCGCTCCTCAGCGGCCAGCCGTCTCTCGTGGCGCACCTCCTGGAGCAGTTGGGCGGCCAACTCGTCACGCGACAGTATCACGCGGTCCCGCAACTCGATCGCCTGCGCCCGGCTGGCTGCCACATTGCCAAAGGCCGCGATCATGGCCTGTTTGGCGGCGATAACATCCCGCTGGCTGGCGAGCAGCTCGGCGTGCCAGGCCAGGGCGCCCTCGCGGGCTTGGGCGGCGTCATGCGCCCGGGCGGCACTGGCTTGCGCGGCCGCCACCCGCTCGCGTAGCGCCATGATCTCGACTTGGCGCTGGAACGCCTCGCCCCGAGCGGCGATGCGGCTGCGGAATGCGCCGGCGGCCAGGGGGTCCAGGGCAAACAAGTCCTGCACCGCCGCGGGCAGGTCGCGGCCGACGCCGAGCACGCCGAGGCCGTTGGAGTGATCGAACGCGAAGGCGGGGTATTGGCGGCTGATCTCCGCCCAGAAGCGCCAGACGCCGAAATCGCGTTCCCGGACATTGATGTCGTGGAACAGCACCACCGCGCGGGAGGACAGGGCGGAGTGCCAGGCCTCGTAGTCATGGCGGACGGCGTCGTAGCTGTGCATGCCGTCGATGTGGAGCAGGTCGACCGAGTCGTCGGCGAAGTAACCGCGTGCTTCGTCGAAGGTGGAGCGGATCAGGGTGGAGAACTGGGCGAAATGGTGCCGGTTGAAAGCGACGACGTCGGCGTAGACGTCCTCGCCGTAGCGGCCCGCGTGTTCGTCGCCGGTCCAGGTGTCGACGGCGTAGGCGCGGCCGGTGGGTGCGGCGGCGGCCATGGCCTGACAGAACGCAAAGTAGGAGTTGCCCGAGTGCGTGCCCAATTCCACGAAGCTCGCCGGGCGCAGCGCTTTGACCAGCCAGAAGGCAAACGAGAGATGGCCGGTCCAGGGGTCCGGCGGCACCAGCCGGATCGGCTCCCAAGTGGTCTCGTCGCCAAGAGCCGTGCCCGGCATCATGTCGTGCATGGCGAAAGGGTTTCCTCCGTGTGACGTGCCGCGATAGCGCAGCGCGCCGGGCTCGCCAAGCCGAGCGGGGAGATGACAGGGCGATCGTCAAGCGCTGTGAGAATCCAATTGCATGTCACGGCCGGACTTGACCCGGCCATCCACCGCGTCCGCACGGCCGCCGGCCGAATGCTTGGAGCATGGAAGAGCGCGAAACGGGGTGCGACGTCACCAGCCGGACCACGTGGATGGCCGGATCAAGTCCGGCCATGACGGTAAAATCATCTTTGATGTTTCAGTCAACTGGCGGGGGAGATCACAGCCCGATGGTTTGCAGCAGCCGGTCTAGCCGCGCCTGCCAAGCGGGCATGCTGAGCCGCTCCTCGGCGTAGCGCAGCGCGCCCTCGCTGCAGGCCCGCCAGAGCGCCTCGTCGGTCTGCAGGCGGACCAGCTCCGCGGCCAGGCCCGCTGCGTCGGCCGCGATCAGCACGCCGTCGTCCTCGCGCAGACCCATGCCCTCAGCCGCCACCGGCGTGATGACGCAAGGCACGCCCGCGGCCAGGCTGGACGCGATCTTGCCCTTGCTTCCTGCGCCATAGCGCAGCGGCGCCACGGTCGCGCGCAGGCCCTCGAACCAAGGCGTCAAGTCCGGCACATGGCCGAGCACCGTGGCGCCGGGCACGTGCTGCAGCTCTGCCGGCGCGTCCGGGCCGGCGATGCTCATGCGCGCCTCGGGCAACTCGCGCCGTACCAGCGGCCAAACCGAGGCCAGAAACCAGCGCATCGCGTCGGTATTGGGCGCGTGAGCGAAGTTGCCGACGAAGCCGCAGCCGTCGCGCTCCGCAAAGCCGGCCCGAGGCGGCGACGCGAGGCGGGCCAAAGGCAGCACCGCAACCCGGCCCCCCGGCACTTCGGCGGCGAGCAGCGCCGCCTCCGACTCGGAGACGACAATGGTTGCATCGCAAGACCGGATGACATGCTGCTCACGGGTGCGCAGCATGTCGATCATCCCGGCTAGCGCCGCGTCGCCGGTGATTTCTGCCCGGCGCATCTCGCGGACCCAGTTGAGGTCGATGGAGTTGAACACCAGCCGCGCCTTGGTGGCGACGCGCTGCACCTGCTCCAGGAAGGCGCCGCCGCAGAACACCCGGCACAGCACGCACAGGTCGAGCCGGTGGCCGTGCTGTTCCAGCCAAGCCTCCGTGGAAGCGGCGTCGGCCGGTGCGAGGCAGCGAATCCCCCGTGCTGCAAGCCGGTCTCGCGCGGGTTGCGGACCGGCATGCTGGGTGGACGCGGCAACCACGACGGAGAAGCCGAGCTGGCTTAACGCCTGCACGAGGTTGACGATCTCGATTGACCCGGCATCGCGGTCTGGCTGCGGCCAAGCGTGGTCGAGCACGAGCGCCAGCCCGCGGCCAGGGTGCGGGCCCGGCAAAGCCGGTGGCGGGCTGCGCCTGCGCTGCAACATGCGGCGGACCGGCTGGGTCGCGCGCCGCAGCGGGCTTGCCTCCAGTTCCTGTACCCGGCGCCGGAGCCAGGCCAACTCGGCTGCGACCGCCGCCATCCGCGCCCGGTCGCGGCGTGCGGCGGCGGCGGCCAGGTCCTCGCTCACGGGTCGCAGTCGATGATCAAGCGCGGGTTCTCCCGGTGAAGCTCGTAGTTCGGATTGAGGAACGGATCGTAGGCCAGCAGGGCGCCCCAGTCGCGGCGCAGCCGTTCCAGCTCCTCGGCGGCAAGCTCGCGGCGGGCCACCGAGTGATCCGGCGCGCGGCTGCCGAACTCGCGGTGTTGCACGACGCTCCACGGCGTCCAGACGATGCGCGAACCAAAGGCGGTGAGCCGCATGCAAAGGTCCACGTCGTTGCATGACACCGGCAGCGCCTCGTTCAGCCCACCGACCGCGAAGAACAGCTCGCGCCGGATCGCCAGACATGCCCCCGTCACGCCCCAAACCGTGCGCACGGCGGCGAGCAGACCCGACGGGCCGGGTTGCGCGGGATTGGCGTGGCGGAACAAGTGCCGGGGGGTCGCGGAGGCGTCCGTGGTCAACCCGGCGTGCTGCACGGTGCCGTCCGGATACAGCAGCATCGGGCCGGCGGCGCCCACCCCGGGGCGGACGGCTTGCGCGACGAGTTCCTCCAGCCACTCAGGCTGAAGCACCATGATGTCGTTGTTGAGCAAGACCAGCACATCCCCCGTGGCCTCGCGCGCGCCGCGGTTGTTCAGCGCGGACCAGTTGAACGGCTCGTCGATCCGGATGACGCGCACGCGTTCGTTTCGCTGCAGCCGGTCGAGCAAGTGGAGCGCTTCGGCATCGGCGCTTCCGTTATCGAGGATCAGCAGCTCGATGGGGCCGCCATAGTCGGTGCGGGACAGCAAGCCTTCGGTGCAGGGCCCGAGCAGATCGGCCCGGTCGCGGGTCGGCACGATCAGCGAGACGCGCGGGTTGCCGCTGGGGGTGACGATGCGCAGCGTGCCGGGCGCGCCCGGCACCGGGCTGACTTCGGCCACAATGCCCTCGCGGCCGAGTTGCTGCGCGACGGCGTCTTGGGCCGGTGCGGGAGCGCTTGCCTCCTGCGTTCTGTGCAGCAGCACGGCTGGCACGTGGCGGATCCGGTCCGGGCGGGCGCACGTGGCGGCCTGAGCGGCGAGGCTGAACCGCCAATGCGGCCCGTCGCCTGGCTGCACCTGGTCCAGCAGCTCCGTATTGATGAAGGTGAACGGGCCCAGCAGGTCGCAGGCGTGATGGAAGTCCGGATCCCAGCTGGGCTTGAAAACGGGATCGCTTCGGTTGCCGGCCCGATCGATCCGGTCCTCGTCGCCATAGAGCACGTGGGTATCGGGAAAGCGGCTCAACTCCTGGGACACGAGCCGAAGCGCATCGGCGGCGATCGTGTTGCTCGCGTCATGGAAGCAGACCCAGCCGTCGGGCACGCGGCGGCGGGCCAGGTCGAGCATGGCGGCCGGGTCCGCGCCAGCCGGAGCCTGCAGGACTTCGCAGCCCTCCGGCCACGGGCTAGCACTCGCCTCCTGGCCGATGATGAGCGCCACTTTTGGCGAGACTGCAGGCTTGGCGCCGCGACCGGCGCTGAGCAGGCGTCGCGTGACGAGCGGCTCTTGCGACACGATCCAACGTTGGTAGCGGAGGTGTTCGGGTTCGTGGTCCGGCGCGGGCGTTTCGGCCGGCGGTGCTGGCGGCTGTTCCGGCTGGTTGCGTGCCAGCAGCCAGCGCAGCGGGGCGGTCAGGGCCCAACTCGTGCTGCTTCGGATGGCATCGAGTTCGGCTGCCGTCTGTTGCGCCTGCCGCCTTGCCTCGGCCAGCGCTGCTGCCGTGTCCTCCAGCAGCACGTCCGCATCGAAGCGGCGATGGTTTGCTAGGATCACGCGCCAGGCGATGGTTCCGGCAAACCGAGTCACAGTTTTATCCAACGACATACCTCGAGCAGGCCGATCGGGGGTATGCCCGCCACAGTTTGCGCCTGTAGAGCGGCCGGGGGGGAGTCGTCAATGCTATGACATAGGCATCGGCAGCCTGGCTGGGCGGCACCATGGCCAAGCGTCCTTCCTCGTTATTGCGCCCGATTGAAGCGGCCGGCTGGGCGCAGGGCGGACCGACTGCTATGCAGCGGCGACAGCCGGAACGGGACGCGAGGCAATGAGGCCGAATGAGACGGTGCTCGGCAGTTATGCCTTTGATGAAGCTTGGTACCTGCACGAATACCCCGACGTCGCTGAGGCGCTGAGCCAGGGCATATTGGTCTCCGCCGAGGCGCACTGGCGGGACTTCGGGCGCGACGAGGGCCGGCCGCCTTCGTTCCAGGCGGCCGAGGACGCGCGGCTTGGGCGGGGCATTTACGACCCGGCGATGCTTGCGCTGATGAGCGACGAGGAGCGCGCGCACCGGGTCGGCCGCTACTGGTCGGGGCCGCAAGGGCAGGGCCAAATGTGGCTCGCCCACCCCATGGTGCGGTCGCGGCTCAACATGCTCGCCTCCGGCCGCCCCGACCACGACGCCTATGACCGGTTGGCCGAACTGCTGTGCGCCCGCGGCCAGAGGCTGCCCATCCCGCGCGCCGTCTCGCTGGGCTGCGGCTTCGGCAACCTGGAGCGGGACTTGGCTGGCCGTGGCTTGGTCGAGAGCGTGGACGCCTACGACATCGCCCATGGCGCCATCGAGCAGGCCCGGCGGCTGGCGGCCGAACTCGGGCTGAGCGGGTTGCGCTATCAAGTCGCCGACCTTGAGCGCGCGGCCTTTCCCGAGGGTGACGTGGATGTCGTCTTCGCGCACTCCTCCATCCACCATGTCGAGCAGCTCGAAGCCGTGTTCGACCAAGTCGAGCGGATGCTCAAGCCCGGCGGCGTGTTCCACCTGTGGGAGTTCGTCGGCCCCACACGGTTCCAATGGACGGACGCACAGATCGCGCTGACCAACCAGATGCTGGACGGGCTTTCCGAGCGGCTGCGGCGCCAGCCCAACGGCCGCCCGCGGCCACGCCAGACCCGGCCCACTCTGGCGCAGATGATCAAGGCCGATCCCAGCGAGGCGATCCGCTCGGCGGACATCCTGCCGCTGTTGCGCGGCCGGTTCGACATTATTGAGGAGCGCCCGCTCGGCGGCGCCCTGCTGCATTTGGCGCTGGGCGAGATCACGCAGAACTTCGACCCGGCCGATGCTAGCGATCGCGCTGTGCTGGAGCGCCTGTTCGCCGCGGAGGACGCCGCCATGGCGGACGGCCGCATTGGGAGCGACTATGCTGTGATAACGGCCGTGCCGCGATGACGCGCGGTTTTAGAAAAAGCCATACTGTTTCAATTTGAAATCTTCGCCGTCAGGTCCCTCGGGCATCTGCGGCTATCCAGGAAGGTGGCATCCGGTAAGTGCGCAAGCTACGTGGACGAAAGCATGTAGCAGTTGTTCGTCGGTCAAAGCGCTAACAAAAACGGGGAAGTCTGTTGGATTGCCGCCCGGATGTCCTGGAGACTGGCATCTCACAACGCAGAGATATCTTTGAGTTTTGGCCCAGTCGCGCGCATCCCCTTCCTCACGCCGGATTATCCAAGCACGCTTACAATGCCCACCAAATTGCTCCCACTCTATAAATGGCTGGCCGTTTCCATCGCGTTGAATTTGCACTGTCACCTCCAGGCTTATTGTTTAAGTATAGCACCGTCAACAATCTAAACCCTAGAGCTGGGTCCCAAAAGGGATTGCGTTATGTGCCGCAACCCGTGAATGCCAGGGTCAAGCCCACTGCTGTCCGGTTCAATGAAAGTGAAAGAGAACAATGCCTTGCAGTCATGCCCGGACTTGATCAGGTCATCCACGGCGTCCCAGCATCACCAGCCCAACCCGTTAAAAGCCAGTCCTCGCCAAGAACCGATCTACGTCATCAGCCAAACCCCGTGGATGCCCGTGTCAAGCACGGGCATGACGATAAAGTTTACTTCCCTACCAACAATAATGCGAACAGGACAGCCATGGGTCAACTCTTGGCATGCCGATGCTTATGGAGGCCTGACTAGATCAAATGCGGTTACTGTGCGACGGCCTTACGCCTCCTTGCTAACAGCAGCCACTAGGTGTTTGACGAGCAATCTATGGCCGCACCGTCCCCTGGTAAGGACTCACAGAAATCCCACGCTGAGCCAAGGCACCGCCGCGACCACCGCCAGCGCTAGCAGCAAGGTCGCGATGTAGGGCCAAATGCGTCCGAACGCCTCGTCGCTGGAGACGCGGCTGATTAAACAGGTCTGATAGAAGCCGACGCCGAACGGGGGCGAGAATAGGCCGATCCCCATCGCCAGGATCGCCACGATCGCGTAATGCACCAGGTGGATGCCGAGCTGCTGCGCCACCGGGAACAGCAGCGGGCCGAACAGCACCATCGCCGGCAGTCCCTCCAGTACGCTGCCGAGCACCACGAACAGCACGACCGAGACGGCCAGGAAGCCGGCGCGGCCGCCCGGTAGCCCGGTCATGAGGTCGGCCAGGGTTTGCGCGAAGCCGGCCTGGGTCAGCGCCCAGGCCATGGCGCTGGCGGCACCGATGATGAGCAGGATTGCGCCAGACAACGCGGCCGTCTCGACCAGGATCGGCACTAGGCGGGCCCAGTCGAAGCAGCGGTAGACGCACAGCCCCACCAGCACGGCATAGACCACGCCCACGGTGGCGACCTCCGTGGCGGTGGTGATGCCAGCCAGCACGGCGTAGCGGATCAGGAACGGCAGCACCAAGGCGGGCAGGGCGACCAGGAACAGCCGGGCCACCGCCGCTGCGCCGAGCTGGGCCGCCTGCGGCCGCTCGCCGCGGGAGCGGGCGAACACCAGGATCGCCAGGCCAAGCGCCGCAATGCCCGCGGGGAGCAAGCCGCCGGTGAACAGGGCCGAAATCGAGACGCCGGTGACCGCGCCCACGATGATCAGCACCAGGCTGGGCGGAATGGTCTCCGACATGGCGGCGCTGGCGGCGAGTTGGGCGGCGAGCTCGCCGCCGGGCACGCCGCGGCGGCGCATCTCGGGCAGCAGCACGGGGGCGACGGCGGCCTGGTCCGCGGCCTTGGAGCCGGAAATGCCGGAGATCAGGTACATCGCCGCGATCAGCACGTAGGACAACCCGCCGCGGCGGTGGCCCACCAGGGCGGCCAGAAAGTTCACCATGGCCCGCGCGATGCCGGTCATTTCGAGCAGCAGGCCCAGCACCACGAACATCGGCACCGCGAGCAGCTCGATGGAGGACATGCCCTGGTCCATCTGGCTGATCACCACGGAGGCAGGGATGTTGGTGGTGAAGCGCAGGAAGCCGAAGGTGGCGGCGGCGAAGGCGAAGGCGATCGGTACGCCCATGAAGATGCAGGTGGCGGTAACGCCCACGAAGAAGATCACCAAGTCCCAGTCCTCGAGCGCATCGAACACGGGCTGGAGAAAATACAGCGCGGCGGCGATGGCCACCCCCAAAGTGAGCACGGCCGCCAGGTCGGTGATGCCTGCGCCGGCGAACAGGCGGCGCAGCGCTACCCAGAGCAGCAGCACGAGTGCGGCCAATTGGCCGTAGATCTCCCACGAGCCCGGCAGTTGCAGCGCTGGGGTGAGGATCGCGCCCTGCTGCTGCCCATACGACCAGCCCGGCACCAGCAGGGCCAGGGTAACGACCACGATCAGCAGGGCCGAGCAGCGGGCGAGAAAACCCTGGGCGCGCGGGCCCATCCGGCCGACCACCACCGTCATGCGCATATGCTCGCCGCGGCGCAGCGCGATGACCGCGCCCAGGGTCACCAGCCAGAGGAACAGCAGCCCGGCGACTTCGTCCGCCCAGACCAGCGGGCGGTCGAGCCCGTAGCGGAACACCACCTCGGCGAACAGCAGCGCGACCTCTGCCACCACCAGCAGGGCGGCGACGCCTTGCGAGACCGCGTCCACCACCCGGTCGGCCGCGCGGAGCACGGCGGCGGCGGTCAGGCGAGCGGGCCGGTGACGGCCTCCAGCGCCGACCACAGCGACGGCCCAAACTTGCCCTGCCAGTCCTTGTAGAAGCCGCTCTTGATCAGCGCCGCCTTGAAGGCGTCGCGGTCGGGCGTGGTGAACTGCATGCCCTGCTGCTTGAGCGTCGCTTCGAGCGAGGCCTCCAGCGTCTGGTTGGCCTGGCGCTGCGCGAGCGCCTGCGCGTCCAGCGTGTCGCCCAGCAGCTTTTGCTGCTCGGCCGGCAGCCCCTGCCAGAACGGGCCATTGGCCAGCAGCCAGTAGCCAACCCACATGTGGTTGGTGAGCGAGCAGTATGTCTGCACCTGGTCCAGCTTCATGGTTTCGATGTTGCCGAGCGGGTTCTCCTGCCCATCGGCCACGTGGGTCTGCAGGCTGGTATAGAGTTCGGCGGCGTTGATGGTGACCGGGGCCGCGCCCAGGGCCTGGAACAGCGAGAGCGAGATCGGGCTCGGCGGCACCCGGATCTTGAAGCCGTGCAGGTCCTGCGGCGTGGTGATCTGCTTGCTGCTCGAGGTGATCTCGCGGAAGCCCTCGTCCCAGATGCGGTGCATCGGCTGCACGCCGGTCTTGGCGATGTCCGCTCGCACCACGTCCCCCACGGCGCCATCCAGCGCGCGCCAGGCGGTGTCCGGGTCCTTGAAGGCAAAACCGATGTTGTCGATGGCGCAGGTGGGCACCAGGGTGGCGAGGATGTTGTCGCCGATGGCCATCATCTGCGTCGCGCCGGAGCGCAGGTTCCCCAGCATGTGGGTGTCGTCACCCAATTGGCTGTTGGGGAAGATCAGCAGTTCGAGTTCGCCATTGGCCGCGTCCTTGATCGTCTTGGCTGCGGCGTTGAGGTTGACCGTGGTCGGGTGATCGGTCGGCAAATCGAGCCCGAGCCGCACCACGGTGCGCCGGGCGGCCCGGGCGGAGCCGATCGCGAACACGCCAGCCGCTGCCGCGCGGCCAAGGAACTGCTTGCGGGTGATCATCGACCGCCCCTCCCCTCGATTTTGCGGCACGATGGACGGAACCCCGGGGCGTTGGCAATCGGGCGCGCTTAGGACGACCGCGCCAGCAGCCGCCGGGCGCGCTCCACCACGGGCAGGTCCACCATCTTGCCCTCGAAGCTGAACACGCCGCGCCCATCGCGGCTGGCGGCTTCGGCGGCGGCGATCAGGCGGCGCGCCCGGTCTAGCGCCGCCGGGTCGGGGGTGAAGGCCGCGTTCAGGATCGGCACGACGGTTGGATGGATGCAGGTGGCGCCGTCGAAGCCAAGCGCCCGCGCTTCGCGCGCGCTGGCGGCGACGGCGGGGGCGTGCTGCCAGTCGGCGATCGAGCGCAGCATGCCGAACGACATCACCCCGGCCGCCTTGGCCGCCAAGTGCACCAGCAGCTTGGGCAGCCGCAGCAGGTCGGGCGTGGGTTCGGCATCCATCGCGGTAGCGAAGTCCTCGGCGCCGGCCGAAATGCCCAGGACGCGGGGCGAGGCGGCGGCAATCGCCCTGGCGTCCAAAACCGCGCCGGGATCCTCCACCAGGGGCACCAAACGCAGCGGCGCGCGCCCGGCCTCATGCGGCTCCAGCGCAACCGCAAGATGCCGCAGCGCGTCCGGCGACTGCACCTTCGGCACCAACAGCCCGAAGGCGCCGGCGCAGCAGGCGGCGACGGCGTCTGCCTCGCTTCCTGGATTGATGCGTACGAATACGATTGCACCGTTGCGCCCCACCGCGGGCACCGCCTCCGCCAGGGCGGCGCGGGCGGCTTCTTTCTCGGCGGGGACCACGGAATCCTCCAGGTCCAGGATGATCGCGTCGGCGCCGCGCTCGTGCGCGCGGGCCACGAAATGCGGCGCGTTGGCGGGTACGTAGAGCAGCGAGCGGATCATGCGGCGCCTCCTTCTGCCCGCAACCGGGCGATTGCTTCGGGGGAGAGCCCGGCGGCGCTGAGCAAGGCGTCGGTGTGCTCGCCAAGCCTCGGGGCGGGCCGGCGCCAAACTCCGGGCGTGCCGGACAAGCGCGGAGTGATGTTGTGCATCGGCAGGCTGCCCAGCTCTGGGTCGGCCACTTCCACCAGGACTTCACGCTGCTGGAAGTGCGCATCGGCCACCGCGTCCGCGATGGTGTAGACTGGGCCGGCGGTGACGCCGGCGGCACGCATCATCGCCAGCGCCTCGTCCCGCGGCCGGGCCGCGAACCACCCACCCACAATCGTATCGACCTGAGGGCGATGGCGCACGCGGTCGGAATTGGTGCGAAAGCGCGGATCGTCCATGACCTCGGGGCGTCCGATGGCGGTGAAGATGCGCTTGGCCATGCCCTGGGTGGAGCCGGAAAGCGCAACGTAGCGGCCATCTGCGCAACAGTAGATGTTGCGCGGCGCCGACGTGTTGGAGCCATTGCCCATGCGCTGCTTGACCGCGCCAGTCTGCCGGTAGATCGCAGCCTCGGGCCCCAGGGTGGAGAATAGCGGCTCCAGTAGGGACAGGTCGATCACCTGGCCGCCCGCCCCGCTCCGCTCGCGCGCCAGCAGCGCCGTCACCGTAGCCATCGCACCTGACAGCCCGGCGATCATGTCGGCCAGTGCGAGCGGAGGCAGCACGGGCTCGCGGTCTGGGAAGCCGGTGCGGTCGGCGAACCCGCTCATCGCTTCCACCAGCGTGCCGAACCCGGGCTGCTGCGCGTAGGGCCCGGTTTGGCCGAAGCCCGAGATGCGGACCACGATCAGCCGCGGGTTGCGGGCATGCAGCAGGGCGGGAGGCAGGCCCATCGCCTCGAGCGTGCCGGGCCGGTAGCTTTCGAGCAGCACGTCCGCCGTCTCGGCCATGCGCAGCAGCGCGTCCTTGGCGCCCGCGTGGCGCAGGTTCAGCACGACCGACATCTTGTTGCGGCTGTAGGTCTTCCAGAACAACTCCTCGCCGCCGTCGCGCCAGGCACGCAACGGGTCGCCCTCGGGCGGCTCGATTTTGATCACCTCGGCGCCGAAATCGCCCAGTTGCAAGGAAAGCATGTTGCCCGCCACGAGCCGCGACATGTCGAGCACGCGGATGCCGGCGAGCGGCCCGGCGGCGGCTGGGTCGAACTGGATGGTTTTGGCGGATGACAATGCGACCCCTCCCACTGCCAACGTGAGCACAGCGCGGCCGTTCTGTCACGCGGGGCTTAGGGGAGGCCTATGGTTGCGAGCGGTCGACGTTATGGCGCGGATGTTTGTCGCCTCGGGCGCAGGGTACCGCCGCCGTACTAACAATCGGTTTACCACCTTGCGGTAGGCTCGGCGATGTCGTCTGGGGCACCCGGCATTGCGTTCTCTTAACACGATCACGTTCAAGCTGGCTTTCTCCGCGTGCTGGACGGTCGCTGTGCTGTTGGCGCTGTCGATTCTGCTGCGCAGCGAGACGACGCGGATCGCGGCCATGCAAGACGAGGCAAGGGCGTCCGAGCTCGCCCGCAGCGAGATCGACACCGTGATCTCGTCCGCCAAAGAGCTGCGCGTGATCAGCCGCGAGCTGCCCGGCCTCCAGACGGGCGGCGACATTGACGATGCCATGGACCGCATGCGGGCAAAGGCCGACGAGGCGCAGCGCTGCCTCACTTCCGTCAGCCGGCGAGGACTGACCGCGGCATCCCGTCCGTTCATCGCCCAATCGATGACCGCCTTGCAGCAACTGACGGGGGCGCTCATGCGGGAGGCGGATTCACGGCGCGGCGTGCTTGCGATCCGCGAAGGCCCGTTTTGGAAGCTGCATGACGCGCTGACGGTCACAATCGGCCAGGTCCGTTCTCAATTGGTGGTGGAGGACTTGGCCAGCCGCGACATCGATGACCTCACGGCCTACCTGAGCGATTATCAGGCAGCCATCGATGCGACCGGCTACGGTACGATGAGCTTCCTGGCCACCGGCCAAGCCAAGTTCGCCGGTATGGCGCAAGACGCGATGGCCACGGCGACATCCCGCATGGCCGATCTGAATGCCGGCCAGGAGAGTGAGTTCACTCGGCACAGCCTGGGCGAGCTGGAGAGTAAGCGGCAGTATTTCGTCGCAGCGGCGACTGCGCTGCTCGCGTCCTCTGCCAGAGTGAACCAGGCGATTGCGACCGAGTTGGAGCCGGCGAACGCTGCGCTGACCGCCAGCCTGCAGGCGGCGGCGCACAGACTGGACGAAGCGGTTATTGCCACCTACGCCGCCGGGGCAGAGAGCCGCTCCAGGCTGCTGTTGCGCAACGTCGATCTGACGGCGGTTGCGTTTGTGCTGTTGATTGGCACCAACGTGCTGGTGCTGCGCAGCGTGATCCGGCCAATTCGCGCGCTGACCCGGACCATGCAGGCGATGGCGAAGGGCGATGTTGCCGCGCCGCTCGAACGCGGCCGCCGGGATGACGAAATTGGCCGGATGAGGGAGGCGTTGGAAACGCTGCGCAAAGCGGTGCACGATGCCTTTGTCCGCGGCCAGATTATCTCGCAACTGCCGATCGGCGTGATTTGCGCTGAACCGGGTGACTCGCTTCCATTGAGCTTCATTAACCCTGAAGCGCAACGGCTGCTGAGTGCAGTCGGGCTGGCGGACAAGGCTGTGGCCGGGAGGAGCTTGGCCTTTCTGCAATCCTCCAAGTTGCCCGGCAGCGGAGAAGACTGGGCTGCCTTGCCCTGTACCGAGCGCATTGTGCTGGCCGGCGAGGCTTTCGACCTGCGCATATCGGCCGTCCTCGATCCACGCGGAGTTCAGACCAGCGTCATGGTGACGATCGCACCGCGATCGGACCAGGTGCGGCTGTTGAACCGGTTCGAGTCGTCTATCGCCGCCTTTGCGGCCGGCCTCAGTCAATCGGCGAGCTCGGTGCGGGACACGGCCGCTGGCATGCAGCAGGCCGCGGTCGAGGGACTGCATCGCTCCACCGCGGTGGTGACGGTCACCGGCGCGGCCTCGGCGCAAGTGCGTGAGATTGCCACGGTCGCCGACCGGCTGATGGGTTCGGTTGGCGATATCGGCAAGCAAATTCAGACCGCCGTCGCCACCGCGTCGCAGGCCGCGCGCGAGGCCTCGGTGGCCGATGGCAGCGTCGACCAACTCGGCGATGCCGCGGACCGGATCGGCGGGATTGTGCGGCTGATCGGCGAAGTCGCGGCGCGGACGAAGATGCTGGCGCTGAATGCCACGATAGAGGCGGCGCGCGCCGGTGAGAGCGGACGCGGTTTTGCCGTGGTCGCCACCGAGGTCAAGGCGCTGGCGGCGCAAACCGCGGCGGCTACCCTGGACGTGGGAACGCAGGTGACCGCCATGCAAGCGACGGCGCGGCAAACCATGGAGGTGTTGCACGGCGTCGCCGGGGCCATCCGTCAGATGTCTGATATCGGGTCCGGCATCCTGGCCAAGGTTGCCGAACAGCAGGAGGCATTGCACGCCATCGTGAGCAGCGTGCGTGAGGTGGCGCTCGGGACGCAGGACATGACGGACAACGTGGGCAGCGTGCAGCAGATTGTCTCGCACACGGGGATTAAGGCCCGCGAGGTGCTGGACGCGACGACGGCGCTGTCCCGCGACGCCGAGGCGCTGACCGCCGAAGCGACCGTGTTCCTC
Organism: Acetobacteraceae bacterium; assembly: GCA_965276785.1. Classification (GTDB taxonomy): domain Bacteria; phylum Pseudomonadota; class Alphaproteobacteria; order Acetobacterales; family Acetobacteraceae; genus LMUY01. The sequence continues at coordinate 2,154,116 of OZ255629.1, read as the reverse complement.
GGTGCCATCCAAGCTGTCTCGTGACCCATTGAAAAACGCAACTGCGCTCAAGGTTTTGTTTACTTTCACCAGGTATCATTCGTCATGGTCGATCCGAAATACTCTTTGTCCTTCCATTCAGCGTTGGCCAAGCCGGCTGGCGCAGCGCAGTTAAGCCGCCGCGCGGCGTTGGGGCTTGGTGCCGCGGCGCTGGCCGGTGGCGCCGGCTTGCGGCGGGCACGTGCGGCGGAGCCGGTGCGGATCGGTTGCTTGTTCCCCATGAGCGGTGACAACGCTCAGGTTGGGATCGACAACCTGCAGGCGATGCTCGTCATGGCGGACATTATCAACGGTGAGCACGCGCCGTTGCCGATGCTGTTGGGGGCTGGCGGCGGCTTGCGCGGGCTCGGCAATCGCCCGGTCCAGATTGTCGCGGCCGATCACGAAGGCAGCCTGCAAAAGGCGCGCTCCGAGGCAGAACGGTTGATCACGCAAGAAGCTGTGGTCGCCATCATCGGCAGCTATCAGAGCGCAACGGCCGCAGCGATTGGCCAAGTCACCGAGCGGTTCGGCCTGCCTTTCATTTCGGCGGATAATTCCTCTCCGGCGCTGACGCAGCGCGGGCTGAAATGGTTCTTCCGGACCGGACCGCACGATGAGATGTTCACCGCCGCCATGATCGGGTTCATCACCGAGATGGGCGCCCGCAGCGGCAATCCGGTGCAATCGACAACGCTGTTCTATGAGGACAGCATCTTTGGCAATGACAGCAGCGCTGCGGAGCGGCGGCTGATTACGGCCCAGGGCATCTCCGTCGCGGCTGACATCCGCTACCGCGCCAATTCGCTGTCGCTTACAGTTGAGGCTGGCCGGATCAAGAACGCGGGCGCCGATATGCTGATGCCCAGTTCGTACACCAACGACGCGATTTTGCTGCTGAACACCATGGCTGCAATCGGCTACCGGCCGCCGGTGATCATGTCGCAAGCGGCAGGCTTTCAGCAGCCGGCGTTTCTGGCTTCGGTCGGCGAGTTAGCCGAAGGGGTGTTTAGCCGCAGCAGCTTCGCGCTTGACGTGGGGAACAGCCGTCCTGCCATTCAACCGGTCAATGCCCAACTGAAGGCGCGGACGGGCAAGGATTTGACCGACAACACCAGCCGGGTCGTCGTGGCACTCCAGGTATTGGCGGATGCTTTGCAGCGCGCCGGATCGACTGAGCCGAACGCCCTTCGCACCGCCCTGCTCGCGACCGACATCGCCGGCGACCAGACCATTATGCCCTGGAAGGGCGTGCGCTTCGACGAGACGGGCCAGAACGTCGCCTGCACGCCGGTGGTGCAGCAGGTGAGGGCAGGGCGGTATCAAACCGTCTACCCGTTCGAGATTGCACCCATCGCGCCGGCGTGGAAGCTGCCTGCGTAAACGCGGGCGCCAGCGGGAAGACGGGCTGCTGCCGTTCACTCCTGGCAGTTGGATGGAGGAGGTTTGCCCCGCTTCCAAAAACGTCTTTGCCGCTGGGCCGTCTTCGCGCCAGACCGTTTTAGCGTGCGCCGTGCGAATAAAGAATCTCAACACACCCTACCCAGACCGTCCCGGCAAGCGGTGCCGGAACGCCAGTGCTTCCGCCACGTCCACCCGGCGGACCGTGGGCGCGGCCGCCAGGTCGGCGATGGTGCGCGCCACCCGCAACACTCGCGTGAATCCGCGCGCCGAGAGCCGCAATTTGTCCGCGGCCGTCTCCGCCAGCGTCCGCGCCTCTGGCTCCAGCATAATGGCAGCCGCGTCTGCTTCGGCGTTCAACCCGCCCCGGTTCCGCTGCGACTGCCGGGCGGCAGCGACCCGGCGTGCGACGGCCGCGCTCGGCTCACCCGCCGGCGCGCGGCTGAGTTCGGTGGGGGCGATCGGCTGCACCGCAATCGTCATGTCGATGCGGTCGAGCAAGGGGCCGCTAATCCGGTTGAGGTAGTCCTCGCCGCAGCGCGGCGCGCGGCCGCATTCGCGCGCGGCGTCGCCCAGATGGCCGCAGCGGCAGGGGTTCATCGCCGCGATGAGCTGAAACCGGGCCGGGTAGGTGATGTGCGCGCTCGCCCGTGCCACCGTGGTGCGGCCGGACTCGATCGGCTGGCGCAGCGTCTCCAGCGAAGCACGCGGGAACTCGGGCAACTCGTCCAGGAACAACACGCCCCGATGCGCCAGGCTTACCTCGCCGGGCCGCGCGCGCTGGCCGCCGCCGGTGAGCGCCGCCGGGCTGGCCGAATGATGCGGCTCGCGATAAGGCGGGCGCATCACCAGCCGGCCGCCCTCCAGCATGCCGGCGACGGAATGGATGGTGCTCACTTCCAGTGCCTCGGCGGGTGTCAGGTCCGGCAGCAATCCCGCGATCCGGCTGGCGAGCATGGACTTGCCGGCGCCCGGGGGTCCGATCAGGAGCAAGTTGTGGCTGCCGGCGGCGGCGACCTCGATGGCGCGCTTGGCGGTCTCCATGCCTTTGACTTCGGCCAGGTCCGGCCCGCGCCCGGTTTCGCCCACGCCGGCGGGCTCGGGCGGGGTCAACACCTGGGTGCCGCGGAAATGGTTTACGGCGCAGAGCAGGTCAGGCAGCGCCAGCACCTCGATCTGCCCGGCCCAGGCCGCCTCGCCGCCTTGCGCCGCCGGGCAGATCAGGCCGAGGCCGCGCGCGGAGGCACCGATCGCGGCCGGCAACACGCCGGCCACCGGGTTCAGCGTGCCGTCAAGCGACAGTTCGCCCAGTGCGGCGAACCCGGCCAGGTCCTCGCGCGGCAGTACGTCCATCGCCGCCAGCACGCTTAGGGCGATCGGCAGGTCGAAATGGCTGCCTTCCTTCAGCAGGTCGGCCGGGGCGAGATTGATCAGCACCCGGCGGGGCGGCAAAGCGAGGCCCATGGCGGTGAGCGCCGCGCGCACCCGCTCCCGTGCTTCGCCCACCGCCTTGTCGGGCAGGCCCACCACCAGAAATGCGGGCAAGCCGCTGGAGACCTGAACCTGCACTTCGACGCTCACAGCCTCGATGCCGGCAAAGGCGAAGGACTGCACGCGGGCAAGGCTCATCCAGCAAAGCCGCCAAAGAAGCTCTGCAGCAGTGAGCCGAGCCGCTCGGTGTCATACCCGCCCTCCTGGATGAACGCCGCTGGCAGTGCCAACCGGCCCACCGCCGCCCCCGCACGGGCGAACCCGTCCGGCGACACCGCTAGAAAGTTCAACGGCTCGTCCCGCGAGGCGTCGAACCCCAGGCTCACCACAAGCGCGTCGGCCCCGAAGCGCTCGATGGCGCGCAACGCCGCCTCCAGCGCGGCCAGCCAGCCGAAATCGTCGGTGCCTTGGGCCAGCGGGAAGTTGCGGTTGAAGCCCAGCCCCGGACCGCTGCCCAGCTCATCCGCGTGACCGACATACCAGGGGTAATAGCCGGCCGGGTCGCCGTGAAGCGAGGTGAACAGCACGTCGTCGCGTGCCCAGAATAGGCCTTGGGTGCCGTTGCCGTGATGGCTGTCGATGTCCAACACCGCGACCCGGCGCGCGCCCTTGGCCAGCAGTCGCTCCACCGCGAGCGCAGCGTTGTTCAGATAGCAATGGCCGCCGGCGCGGGCGGCATAGGCGTGGTGGCCCGGCGGCCGGCATAGCGCGTAACAGTCGCGGCTGAGCGACGCCTCATCGGCCGCGGCCAGCGCGCAGGCGGCGGCGGCCGCGATGGCGGGCCAGCTGCCCTCCCCAATCGGGCAGGCGGCGTCGACCGAGTACCAGCCGGCGCGCCCGATGGTCGAGCGCGGCGGCCCAGCGATGCTGGCCAGCATTTCCGGCGCCGGGTGCATGTTGGCCACCACCTCGGGGCCGGCATCGGGCAGCGCGGCCCATTCCGCGACGGCTCCCGCCAGCCAGCTGAGGTAGTCGGCGGCATGCACCGCCTCCAGCGCGGCGCGCTCGGCCGGTGGAGGCGCCGCTACGTCCAGTCCCAACGCGCGGCACCCGGCTAGCAGCGATTCGGCTCGCGCCGGCGTCTCGTAGTTCGGGCGGACTTGGCCGCGTTGCAGGAAGAAGCGCGGCGTGTGGGCGAGTTGCGCCGGGTCCCAAAAAGCCTTCAAGCGTCATGCCCTCCATCGCCCGCCAGACGGTAGTGTGTTTTGGCCCCGGGCGGAACCGAGTAGCATCCGGGCCATGAGGTTGTCGCGTCGCACTGTCATTCTGAGCAGCTTGCTCCCTTGGACCGCCCGCGCCGCTGAGCCGGGCGAGACGCTGCTGTGCCCGCTGGCCGAGGCGCCGCCCGCGCTGGTGCCCGGCGTGGGCGACCACCTCGGCACGCTGCTGGTGGGGAGCAACCTCTATCGCGGCCTCACCCGGCTGAACGCTGCCGGCGACGCGGTGCCGGACCTCGCCAGCTGGGTGATGTCGCCGGACGGGCTGCGCTACCAGTTTACGCTGCAACCAAACCTGCTGTGGCACGACGGCTCCCCGATCACGGCGGCCGACGTGGTGTTTTCGCTCGACCGGCTGCATCGCGAGCGCAACCACGGTCTCGACCTGACCCGGGTGACCGCCATCGCCGCGATGGACCGGCAAACCGTTCTGGTCACCTTGCGGGAGCCATTCGAGCCGCTGTTGCGCCGCCTGAACGCGCTCTGCGCCGCCATCGTGCCGCAGCACGTGCATGAGATTGCGCAGTGGGGGCTGGACCCGGCGTTGACGAAGCCAGTCGGCACCGGGCCGTTCCGCTACGATGGTTGGCTGCGGCTGAGCCGGGCGGCCGATGCGGCGCCGGCGATCGCGGGATTGGTATTCCCGATCCTGCCCGACCTTGCCAGCCGGGTCTCCGCGGTGCAACGCGGCCGGCCTGCCCTGCTGGTGGAGACGCTGATCGACGGCGCCACCGCCGCCCGATTGCGCGCGGACCCAATGCTCACGGTGGAGGCGGCCGATCCGCCGGGCTTGCCGCGCTGGGCGTTGCTGCGGCTCAACCCGCTTCGCCCGCCGCTGGACCAAGCCGCCGTCCGCCTCGCTTTGGCGGCGGCGATCGATCGTAACGCGCTGCTTTGGGCGGTGTGGGACGGGTTCGGTGCCGCTCCGGCCGATGCGCCAGGGTACGATCCACGCGCGGCGGCGGCCCAACTGCAAGCCGCCGGGCTGCGGCCCGGGGACGATGGGCTGCGCGCCCAGTTCCACCTCCTGCTGCCGCCCGGCAGCGCGAGCGGCCGCCTGGCCGCGGCGCTGACCCGCATGCTGGGGTTGATCGCGGTGGAGCTGGCAGCGGAGGCGCCGGACGCCCCGGAGTGGCAGCGCCGGGTGGCCGCCGGCGACTATGACCTCGCCCTGGAGCTGCATGCGCGGCGGCCGGCGCTGGACGAGACAGTGATTTGGCTCGCCGACCCCGCCCTCGCCGTCGCGCGAGACCGCCGGCTGCGCTTGCCGAACGGGGTGCTAGGCGGGTTTGCTGGCGCAACGCTGGCTTAACGGCTGTGGTTAATTCTTTCGGAGCGCGGTGTATTTGGCGGCTTCAAGATTGTCGCTTAGCGTCCGCATGTGGGTGCTTAGGTCCTTGACGGCCTTGCGCCACGCGGCCACTGCCGCCCGTTGATCGGCCATGGCATCTGACAGATTTGTCAACGCGTTAGACAGCTTCTGCGGTGCCGGCGCGGCTCGGCGGGGGAAAGGGATGATTTGCGCGGTGGCAGGCTCGGCCATGACAATCTCCTGTTAACGAACACCATCATAGGCTGTAACGAGTGTCTAAGAAAAGAGAAAAGATGAATGATTGGTTATCGGGGCCCTCACCAGAGTGCGATATGGCCTCCGACCACCCGCAGGATGAGCACGAGCAACAGAACCAGCACCACCGTGGCCGACAAGCCGTAGCGCATCGCCATGTAGCCGCGTGGCATCAGTCCCGCCCGGGTGGCTCGCGCCTCCACGATCGTTGTGGCAACGAAGCCGATAGCCAGCACGCCCAGCGCCACATTGGACGCCTCGGCGATATAGATTAGCAGCGCCAGCCAGCCCGCCAGCGACGGCACCACCCCCAGCAGCAAGCGCGGCCGCTCGCCCCGGGTGGACCGGTCGGGCAAGGCAAAGCCCCAATGCACCCCGCCCAAAAAGGCCAGGATGACGGCCCCGTAGGCGATCAGGGCCGCTACTGCGCGGCTATCCACCGGGTCTCCCGCCGGGCGCAGCGCCAGCAATCCGCAGCCAAGGAATGGGATCAGCCCGGCAACGCCGAGCAGGAGCGCGAGCAAGGGCAGGGGTCTTTGCATGCGGGGCAGCTTGCCACTGCCATCCGCGCCTGCCCACCTCTGCCGAGGCTTTGCCGTGTCCAGCCTGGCAGTAACAGGCCCGGCAGTAATAGGATGGGCCATGCTCCCAGCCATCGAAGTCGCCGTCGCCCTGCTGCTGATCCTGCTCAACGGGCTGTTCGCACTCAGCGAGCTCGCCTTGGTCTCGGTGCGCCGCGCCCGATTGATGGTGCTGGAACGCAAGCGGCTGCCCGGCGCCAGCACGGCGCTGTTTCTCTCCGAAGACCCGCAGCGCTTCCTGCCGACGGTGCAGGTGGGCATGACGCTGGTCGGTATTCTCACCGGCACGTTCGGGGCGGCCCGGCTGGCGCGGCGGCTGCAGCCGTTGATTGAATCGGTGCCGCTGCTGCAGCCCTTCGCGGCCGAGCTTGCGCTGCTGGTCACCGTGCTGGTGACCACATATCTCACCTTGGTGCTGGGCGAGCTGGTGCCGAAGCAGTTGGCGCTGCGCCGGCCCGAGCTGGTAGCGGCCCGCATCGCTCGCCCGCTGGCGGCCCTCACGCGCGTCGTGCGGCCGTTCGTCTGGGCGCTGGGCGTGTCCACCAACCTGGTGTTGCGCCTGTTCGGCAGCAGCCGGGCGGACTCGCCGCTGGTGACGGAGGAAGAACTGAAGGCGCTGCTTGCCGAGGGGGCGCAGGCTGGGGTGCTGGAAACCGGCGAGCGGGAGATGATCGAGCGGCTGCTGCGGCTCGCGGACAAGCCGGTGCGCGCCATCATGACGCCGCGCAACGAGATCGCCTTTATCGACCGCACGCATTCCCGCCGCGATATCGTGATCGCGCTGAAAGGCGCCCCCCATAGCCGGTTCGTGGTGTGCGACGGCTCGGTGGACAACGTGGTGGGCGTGGTGCAGGCGAAGGACATCCTGGACCGGCTGCTCGGTGGCGGCGAGCTCTCGGTCTCCGCCGCGATGCGCCAGCCGATGGTGGTGCCGGACACGATCTCCGCGCTCGATGCTCTTGAGCGGCTGAAACCGGACGCCCTCGGGCTGGCGCTGGTGATGGACGAATACGGCAGCTTCGAGGGCATGGTCACCGCCACGGACGTGCTGGAGGCGATCGTGGGCGATGTGGGCGACGTGCGGCCCAACAGCACGGGCGAAGCGCCCACCCTGCCCGGTACGCTGGTGGTGGACGGCATGATGCCGGTGGACGAGCTGAAATCCCGGCTGGCCTTGCCTGACCTGCCGGCCGAAGGCAGCTATCACACCACCGCGGGACTGCTGCTGGCGCTGCTGCGCCGGGTGCCGCGGGTGGGCGACAAGGTGGTGTTCGCCGGCTGGCTGTTCGAGGTGCAGTCGGTGGACGGCCGCCGGGTCGAGCGCGTGCGTGCCAGCCGGGAGGTGTTGGCGGAGGGATAGGGCTACTCCACTACCAGGCTCAGCGGGCTGGAGCTGTCGTCGCGCAATGGCAGGCGGATTTGGAAGCGGTGGCGGCCGGGCGTCATGGGCCAATATAGCGGCGCGCCGGGTGCAGCCAGCGCGATGGGCTGGCCATCCAACAGCCAGACGATCTGCGGCACCGGCGGGTCCACTGCGGCACGCAGCACCAGGCGGTTCACGGCGGGGGGCGCCTCCGGGTTGCGCCAGACATGGGTGTTTGGGTCGGGCGACACGATCGCCAGGCGCGGCGTAAGCGGCTTGGGGGTGGGCGCTGGGCCGCCGACCCATTCGGTGAGCCGCTGGTTGCAGCCGGGGGCGGCGAGGGCGCCGGTCCCGGTGCAGAGCTCGGCCCGCTGCCGGCCCAGCGGTGCCTGCCAGCCCCCCGCCACCAGGTCGCTCCGGTTCAGCCCGTGCAGGCGCAGCAGCACCGCCTGCGCCAGGCCCGCCGCCGCCCGCGCGCCGGACAGGCGGGTCATTGGCCCGGCATCGGCGCGGCCGATCCAGACGCCGACCAGGTATTCGTGCGACCAGGCGAGCGTCCAGGCGTCGCGGTAGCCCTGCGAGGTGCCGGTCTTCAGCGCCACCGCCATTGGGAACTCGGACGAGCCGTAGCGCGGGAAGCTGGGCAGCCGGGCCAAGGGATCGCTCAGGAAGTCGGCAATCAGCCGGGCCGAGTCTGCCGACAGCACACGGCGGGGCGCGCGCGGCGCGCCGGCGAACCAGGCGAGATCGTCCTCCATTCCGTCTTCTGCCAGGGTGGCGTAACCGCGCATCAGGCGGTCCAGGCTGGTCGGCAGGGCCCCGATCGCCAGGGCCAGGCCGTAGCGCTCCGCCGGGCCATCCAGCTCGTGCAGCCCGAGGCGGCGCAGGAAGCGGAACCCGGCCTGCACCCCGATGCGGCGCAGCAAGTTGGCGGCGGGCACGTTGCGGGAGTTGGCCAGGGCCTGACGCGGCAGCAGCGGCCCCAGGAAGTCGTGGTCGGCGTTGGAGATGCCCGCGGCGCCTTCCGGCGCGTCCGCCAACACGTCCTGCGGCGCGATCAGTCCGCGATCCAGTGCGAGCGCGTAGAGGAACGGCTTGAGCGTGCTGCCCGGCGAGCGCGGGATTGCGCTGAAGTCGACCGCGCCCGCCGGCCGGCTGCCGTAGCCGGCGGAGGCGACGTCGGCCAACACGGCGCGGCTGCCGCGGCGCACCACCATCACCGCCACTTGTTGCGCCCCCGCCGGGCGCCAGGCGGCGAGCTGGGCGGCGGCGAGTTGTGCCACCCAGCGCTGCATCGGCAGGTCGAGCGTGGCGCGGATGTGGGTGCGGCCGTCCGCTCGCGCCATCCGCTCCAGCCGCAGCACGACTTGCAGATCCGCTGGACGGTGCGGCGCGGGCGCCACGGTGACTTGGTCGAGGTCGCGTAAGGCTGCTTTCAGGGTGTCGGGCGGCAGGTGCATGGCCGCCAGCGCCATGGCGGCGCGGCGCTTGGCGCGGGCGAGGCCGGCATGGCGCGGCGCCATCACGCCGGGCGCCTGGGGGATGGCGGCGAGCAGGGCGGCTTGCGCCCAGCTCAAATCCGCTGCTGGCCGGTCGAAATACCACTCGGCGGCGTGGGCGATGCCGTGGCTGCCCTCGCCATAGGGTGCCAGTTTGAGGTACTGGGCCAGCACCGCATCGCGGCCATAGCGCGCGGTGAGCGCCAGCGCCGTGCCCGCCTCCACCGCCTTGGCCCACAGCGTGCGGGGCCGCGGGTGCTGCATGCGGGCGACCTGCATCGCCAAGGTGGACGCCCCCGAGCCATGCCCGCCGCGCAGATGTTGCCAGATGGCTCGCAGCACGGCCAACGGGTCTACGCCGGGATGGCGCCAGAACCGCCGGTCCTCCAAGGCGATGGTTGCCCGCACCACCCGCTCCGGCGGCGCGATAGACCAGTAGCCGTACTCCACCTGCCGGCCGCCATCGGGACGGGTGCTGACATGGCCGGCCTGGGTTATGAAGGTGCCATGCAGATCGGTGACGATAGCGGTGGGGGCGGGGGCGCTGAGATGGGCGTCTCGAGCGACGGTCGCCGAGTAGCAGGCAAGCGCGCCTGCGAGCGGCAACAGACATAGTGCGCGCCCCCACGCTGCGCGCGGGAGGGAGCCAAGGTGAGCGTGGGAGGCGGCGGTCAGATGGCGCCGTACATTGTGACCGGGGCGTTTACCCAAATAGCGTCACCCCGATTCTCTCGCAGGACGGTGGGGCGCTGGGGCGGCGTAAGGCAGTTGGGCGGCGAGCGGCGGCAGGGCGGCCGCGACCAGGCCGAGGTCGCGGCAGATGCGGCGCACGACCTCTTCGACGGGGAGCGATCGGAGGTCGTCGGCCCAAGCGGGATCGTCCAGGCGCTCGTAGAGGTCGTCGAACAGGCGTTCGGCGGCCTCATCGTCGGCGGCGGTGTGGCGGATGGTGCTGGCGACGCCGCGGGCGACTTGCTGGCGCAGCATGGCCGGGCGGTCGTCGGCGGCACGGGCGCGGGGCCAGCCGGCCAGGATGCGCTCGCGCAGGGCGAGGTTGCGCCGCAGTGCGCGGGACAGCCGGTCCAGCGCGCGGGCCAGGATCTCGGTGTGGGGCACGGCCTGGGCCATTGCGGCGACGGCGTCGTCGACGGCTTGGCCGGTTGCGGCGGCCTCGGCGAGGGACGCCGGCAGGCGGCCGGGCTCGGGCAGCCAGACGGCCGCGGCCTTGGCCACGGCCTGCTCGATCTCCATCATGCCGGTGACCACGTGCATCGCCCGCAGAGTGAGGGCGGCGGCTTCGGCGAGCATGGCGTCGGGCTCGGGGATGAGGCTGGGGTCCATGGGTGGGGAGATGACCACTCGGTAGGGCACAGTTTCAAGCACCAAGCGACGACGGCAGCCACGTGGCTCGCTTGGAGCGAACCATCTCACGGTGAAACCACGATTCGGGCACCGGCGGACGTGCCGTTCACGCTCGGCTGGTACAGCAGCTCCACGCTGCCCGGCGGTTGGGTGTAGCTGCCGGGGACGGTGGCGCGCAGCCGGGTGCGCAGCGTGTACGTGCCGCGCGGGAGCTGTAGCCAGACCGCCACCACCTCGTCATCGCCGAAGGACGACCAGGATGGCGCCAGCGTTGGCCCGGCGGAGGGCGTGGCTTCGGCGGTCGCAGTGGCCAACGCCGGGTTCAGCGGCTCCAAGCCGGCGGCAACCGGCAACCGCGCCGCCGCCTGCGCGCGCTCTTCCGGCGTCACCACGTCGTCCACCTCCTCCACCACGTCGCCGACGGTGAGATGGATGGCGCCGTCTGCGCCGGGCGCAAGCTGGCTCATCGGCGGCTGCGTTGCGCCCTGCGCCGGGGGGACGCGGTACAGCGTGCGGGTCAGCACGAAGCCATGCTGGTCGGGCGTGGCCGCGGCGCCGGGCTGCCGCGGCACGAAGTCGGTGCTTGCCAACACCGCGATGCCGCTGGCGGCCTGAACGTGAACCGGGCCCGGCGCTGCCGTGCTGGCCTGCAGCAAGGGATGGGTGCGGTCGAGCACGCCGTTCACCGGCCGGTCCGGCAGGGTGATCAGCGCGTCCACTGGCGCGGCGGGCGGCTGCCAGGCGGCGGCGAGCGCCTGCAGCGCGGCGGAGGTGGCGTTGGTATTGCCCCAGCCCTGCCCGCCCGCAAGCCCCAGCAGCCCAACGCGCAGCACCGGCAGCCGCGGGTCGGCCGGCGTCGCCGTCGCCACCGCACGCAGCACGTCGGCCAGGCTGCGCGCTTCGGAGGGGAGGATGGCCGGGCCGCCGCCGGTATCGGTCAGGCCTTGATAGACCGGCTTGCCATCGCGGTTAAGCACGTTCACTCGACTCCAAAGCTGGTCGAGCACGCCGGTGAGCAGCCGCTTGTCCGCGTTCGGCAGCCGGGCCAACGCGGCGGCGACCTCCGCCAGCCCGCTGGTATGCAGCTCGGCCGAACGGCGCGCCAGTTCTGCGGCGGCGTCGGGCGTGATCTGGCCAGCTTCGGCCAAGGCGTAGAGGGCGTAGGTGCGTTCGAACAGCTCCTCGCCGCCAATCAGGTGCGGGTAGTCGCTGCGCAACGAGGCCTGCAGCAGCTTGGCGGTGCGGTCGGCCGTGGCCTTGTCGACCGGCAAGCCGGCTTGCGCTGCCGCGGTCATCACGCGGAAGGCCGTTGCGGTCAGCCAGATGGCGCCATGGCCGTTGGGGAAGAAGGCGACCAACCCATCATCGTCGGTGCTCTGCCGGATGGCGGCGAGCGTGGCCGAGACGTCCGCCGCCAGCCGCTCGCGCAACCCGGCCGCGTCCAGGATGGGGGTGAACGGCAGCAGGGAGAGTTCCGCCAAGGCGAGATCCATGCGCTGCGCCGTGCCGCCGATAGCGGGGTGGGCCAGGACGCCCAAACCCGCCACCAGCCGCGTCACTACCGGGTCGGTCGCCAGGGTGATGCTGCGGTGGTAGCTGGCGGGGCGGCCCGGGTCGGGCAAGGTGGGGAGTTGCAGCGCGCCGGCCGCGCCCACCACCAGCAAGTCGCGCTGGTGCAGCATCGGGCGGTCGGGCTTGATCGGCAGGTCGAGCTGCACCGCGTCGCTGGCGCGGTCCGCCGTGCGCTGCAGCAGGAAGCGGATGCGGGCGGTGGTGGCGTCGGCCGCCGCGTCGGGGACGCTCACCGACCAGCCGAGGCGGGCGGGGCGCTGGCCGTCCCAGGTCACCGGCTGCTCGGCCGAGCCCTGCACAGCCAGGTTCTCGGTGGAAATGGCGGCTTGCCCGGCCCCGCCCGGACCCTCGACGATGCGGCCGAGCAACCCGGCGGTGAACACGTCGCCGGGCCGCACGAAGCGCGGCAAAGCGGGCTGCGCTATCACCGGCTGGCGCACCCGCACCTGGCCGGTGCCGAAGCCGAAGCGGTCCGGCCCGCTCACCGCCTCGGCGCGCAGCATGAACACGGTCAGGGTGTCGGGCAGCTTGACGTGAACCGTGGCGGTGCCGCTGGGGCCGACCTGCACCCGCGGCGCGTAGAACGGCACGGGAGTGAAGTTCTTGCGCACGGAGATGTTCTCCATGCCGAAATCGCCCGCCTCGTCGCCGCCGGGCGCTTCGGCCAGCGGGATGACGCCGAACGCCATGTTGCGCGTGTCCCGCGCGACCATGCGGCTGGGGCGGGCGACGATGAAGGCGGGCAGCGGGTCGAGCGGGCGTTCCTTCGCCAGCGATAGCACCGCCTGGTCTACCAGCCACACCGTCGCCTCGCCCGCGACGGGGTGCCCGGCGGCATCGGCCAGATGCAGCACGAGGTCGAAGTCCTGCGTTGGGCGGGCGGTGGCGGGCGCCTCGAAACTCACCTTCACCTGGTTCTCGACGGGCGTGACCGTGATCCATTTGGTGGCGGCCAGGGTGACGGGCTTGCCCTGGTCGAACGGGGCATTTGGCGTGGGGGGCGTGGCGAGGCGGCCGCGCATCAGCAGGAAATGCACCGCCAGGCGCGGGGTTTGCTGCTTTCGGATGGGGACGTCGTAGCGGCCGAAGCCGTCCTTGATGTCCACCCAATCGTAGCGGAACCGGCCTTCCGGCTCCTCCACGATGGCCAGGGCGCGGGCGGTTTGGAACGGGCTCTGGATCAGCAGGGTGGCGGTCTGGCCCGGGTCGTAGTGCTCGCGGTCGGTGGTGACGGTCACGGTCTGCGCGGGTGGCTGCATCCAGGTCACGGGGGTGTCCCCGGCCATGAACAGGTCCACCCGCACGGTCTGCGTGCGCCCGACTTTGTCGGCGGCGGTCACCTCGACGAGGTAGACGCCGGCCTCGGTGGCGCCGAAATGCACCGGTTGGGGGGCCGTGGTGCTGGTGATGTGGCGCTCTTCCACAGGGTCGTCGATCACCTGGGTTTGGTATTTGGCCGACCCTTGGGCGAAGTCGCTGGCCTCCAGCACGGAATTCCATTGGCGGTGGATCAGCTTGACCGTCATCGCCAAGCCCGCGACTTCGTGGCCGTCGCCGTCCAGCGCCACCACTTCGGGCTCGATGGCGCCGGGGTGTGGCAGATAGCGCGGCAGCTTCACCCCGAGCACGAACGGGGGCAGGGCGGTGATGCGCTGGGTGGCCCGCACCTGCTGGTCGTCGTCGCCGGTGACGGTGGCCTCCACCAGGTATTGCCGCGGCTGCGCGGTGGGCTCGATAGTCGGGTCCAGCGTGAGTTGCGCCGAGCCGCCGGCGTCGGTCTTGGCGTCGCGCCCCAGCACGGGGGTGGAGCGGAAGCTGCTGTCGCCGAAGAAGCGGCTGTCGGAGGAGAACAGGAAGCCGTCGCGGCCCGGCGGGGTCCAGACATAGGGGAATTGCGTCACCCGCCAGGTGATGGGCCGGTCCGACAGCATGCCGCCGGCGAAGAAGCGCGCCAGCAGGTCGACGTTGAACGGTGCGTCGAGCGGCGTGTGATCCGGCCCGTTCAGCACCACCTCGAAGGTGGGGAGGCGGTAGGCCTCTTTCTTGACGGTGAAGCTGCCGCAGGGTGCGCCGTCCCTCGGCTGGTAGGCGATGCTGTAGTCGCCGGTGGCCTCGGTCTTGGCGTCGAAGCGCACGTGGAAGCCGCCCAGTTCATCGAGCGTGACGGGCAGCCGCCATTCCTGCCCGCCGGGGGCGCCCACCACCACGTCGCCGCTGCCGCTGGCATAGGCGAGGCTGCCCGCCTGGTAGCGCCGGATCATGCCCGCGATCAGCACCGGCTCTTCGGGGCGGTAGATCGGCCGCTCGCTGAACACGTGACACAGCGTTTGCGCGGCTTGCTGGCGGTCCTTCAGGCTGGCGGTGGCCCAATCGAGCCAAGGCTGGTCGGGCTTGGTCCAGTTGCCGTTGGCATAGGCCTGGGGGCCGCGTGCGGGTTCCAGCACCAGCGTGTCGGCCGCCTTGGTCACCACGATGCGCTGGATTTCGGCCTCGTCGCCGTTCAAGCCCTTGGCGATCGGGGCCAGCAGCGTCCAACTGCCGGCGGTATCGGTCACGCCCCGCGCCAGGGTCGCGAACCGGCCGTCGCGCACGCCGTCGAGCCGGATTTCCGCGCCCGCCACGGGCTGCGCCGTGGCGAGCGAGGTGGCGACGAAGCGTACCCGGCCGGCTTCCTCCACCGTCGCCAGGGCAAGGTCGGTCACCTGCAGCCGCGCCCATTGCCGGGTGCGGCCGTCTACGGTGCGCAGGCCGAGCAGGTAGGTGCCGGGCATGCGGGGCCCGGCGATGCGTGCCAGGCTTGGCGCGAGGTCGAGCCCGAACTTGGCGTCCAGCCCGCCGCGGTGGATCGGCAAGGCGAGCAACTCGCTGACCGCGGGGGAGCCGAGGGCGTAGAGGCGCGCGGCCATGGCGTCGCCGCTGATCGGGCCGGGCTGCACGTAGTGCTTGGGCTCGGTGCCGGGCAGCGGCGGCGGACGGTCGTCGCTGGTGATCAGCCCGGCGCGCGGGAACGGCCAGAAGTCGCGCGACAGCGGGTCGATCGGGACGATGCGCAGGTCGGCATGGTCGTAGCCATGGCCGCGCAACGGCACCATCTGCGGGCCAAGCGCCTCGGCGATGCCCTGCGGCACGTCCCAGGCCAGCGCCGGCGTGCCCGGGTTGAAGCTGAATTGCCGGTCCACGGCCTCGGCCAAGGGGCGGCCATTGCTGTCCTTCAGCGCGCCGTCGGCGACGGTGAGCTGGTAGATTTGGTCGGCGGCGAACTTGGCCGCGATGGTCAGCTCGTTGTCGCCGCCGCTCGTGACTGCGAGATCGTCCACGGGCGGGGTGAAGCGTAGCGCATCGCGAGCCTGCACGATGTCCAGCGGATGCGGGGGCGCCGAGAACTGCAGCACCAGGCTACGCCTGCCCGGCGTGTCGGCGGCCGGGTCGCAGCGCACCACGCCGTCTACCAGGCTGTGCTGGAAGTTCTCGCCGCAATACGCGTCCGTGACCGTGAACGGGGTGGCGGAATGCAGCGGCAGCGAGAAGATCGGATCGTCGAGCCCGGGCTCGTCCGACAGGCGCAGGCGCACGGTGGCGATGCGCCCGTCCGGAATTGGGCTGCGCAACACGACGAGGATGGTCTGCTTGTCGCTGCGGGCAGTGCGCTCCACTGGGCGGAGGGTGAAGTCCGCCGACGTGAGCGTCTGCGTGCCGGCATCGGCCGCGCCGGGTTGCGGCGCCACCGTGATGGTGAGCAAGCGGGCGAGTGCGGACTGGTCCACCGGCTGGTCGAAGGTCAGCGCGATGGTGTCGAGGCTGGCGGCGCCGTTGGGGTCGTCGGCGGGGCCGGTGGCGCTAGGGACTGGCAGCAGCGGGACGAGCTGCGTGGTGGCGCCGGCCACGGTGACTGCCTCGCGCAGCAGCGGCTGCCACGGTTCGGCGGGGCGGAACTGCAGCGTGCGCGGGCCGATCCAGGTCCAGGCGCCCGGTTTGCCCGGCGCCAGGGTGGCGAAGCGCTCGGGCGCGTCCTCCGGGCCGCCTTGCGCCGGGCCGGTGTCGGCGTCGAACAGGATGGTCACGGCGTCCCACGACCGCAGGAAATGGGTGGGCACGACATGCGCCCCGTCCGCCCGCTGCAGCCGGTCGAGCGGTGCCTGCGCCATCAGCAGGAGGGCGGCGAGTGCGGCGGCTACCGCGTAGGCACCGTCGTGGCGGGACTTGGTCCGGCCATCTACGGCGTCTGGACGGCACCGGCCGGTGGAGTGGAGCTGCGGACGGTGCGAAAGCGCGTTCGACGTCACCAGCCGGACCGCGTGGATGGCCGGATCAAGTCCGGCCATGACGAGGTTGGCGAGGCTTGAGCCCAAACGCGATAGCCCTGCCCGCAAGCGGGAGAGCGAGAGCTTTGCGCTCATCCTCACGGTGCCTTCCCCTGCGGCTTCATGCCGGCGAGTTCGAGATAGCGCTGCACCACGTCCGGTGGCGGGCCATCCCCCCGGGGTGTGATGCCGATTATCGCCGGCCGCAGCACCGTGGTGGGCGCGTCGGGCGGCACGCGGGCCTCGATGGCATAGTGGCCAGCCGGCAACGCGCGCAGCTGGGCAACGCCGCTGCCAAGCGTCTGCCCCGCGGCGTCCAGCAGGCGCACGACGGCGCGGTCCGGCGTAGCGCGCACCCCCACGCCGACGGTGGCGGCTTGGGCCAGGCTGAAGCCAAACACGGCGGCCCCGCCGGGCGCCACGGCAACCGGCGGGCCGAGCCCCTCCGCGATGGATGTCACTGGCTCTGCGGTTAAATCCAGGCTGCCGGAGAGCGGGCCGTCCTGGGGCGAGTAGAGGCGCAACTCGGCCGGGCCGGCGGCGACCATGCGGTTGAACTCGGCCCCGGCGGCGAACAGCTCGGGTGGTTCGGCACGGCCCGATTGCACCAGGCCCAGCAGCACCGGCGCGGTGGTGCGGGCATGCAGCAGCATCGCCGCCTCCGGATGCAGCGAGAGCGCCATCGCCGGGCCGGAAAGCGCAAGCCGCGCCGGCAATTGGGTTGGCTGCGCATCGACGGTCGGCCAAGGCGAGACGCCGTCCGCCTCCGCCCATACTGCCATGGCCCCGGCTTTGGCATCCACCACAACGCGCGCCGGGCCAGAGAGCGGGATCGCGCGGCCTTGCAGCACCCGCCCGTCGGCGGTGATGGCGGTCAGCGTCGCGGTTCCGGCGGCGAGCAGGCGGGTGCCGGGGGCGCCGTCGGCGGCCAGCTCGAAGGAGCCATCTGCGCCGAAGAACCGCTTCACGACCCGGCCGGCATGGAGCGCGGGGGCGGGGGGCGCCGGCTGCCAAGACAGGCTCGCAGGCGCGGGCGCGGCGCCGATATTCACCAGCATCAGGTCCGTCCAGTCCGCTGCCAGGCTGCGGGACGCCGGGCTGCTTCCGGTCCAAACCACCGCGCGGCCGCCGGCCATCACGGCCAAGCCGGGCGCCAGGTCCACCCGAAGCCGCTTACCGCCCGGGGGGAGCGAGAGGGGGAGTGCCGAGCCGGGGGGCACCACCGTTTGCAATGCGCTGCCGAGCGGCTGCGGCGGCAAGAGCACCGGCTCGACCCGCGTCAGCCGCACGCGCAGGGCGTCCTCGCCGGTGGCGTTGCGCAGGGTCGCGCCGGCCGCCGCGGGGGCGAGCGTGCTGCCCGCGGCCACCGCCATGGCGCCGCCGAGACCCGGCAGGCCGAACCCGCTTTCCGCCTGCCAAAGCGCCACATGGCCTTCCGCCGGGCGGCTGGCCGGCAGCGGCGCAGCCAGGCCAGCGGGGAGTGACACGGCGACGGATTGGCCGACTGGGATGCTGGCTGGCGCCACGTCCAGCGCAGCGGCTTCGCGCGCCAGCAGCCACAGCTCGGCGCCTTCCGGCAAGACCAGGCCGTTTTCTATCGGCGCCAGAGCATGCCCGGCCCAGCCGCCCGCCAGCACGCTGTCCGGCGCCCCCGACAGGGCGGCGATGCCCGGCTCGGGCAACCGCACGCGGGTGACGGCGAGCCCATCGTCCAGAGCGGTCCACGACACCGGGCCGGGGGCTTGCGCGGCCGCCTCGACCGCCTGCGCGGCAAGCTGGATCGGTTCGGGACCGCCATCGACGGTCCAAGCCTCGACCCGCCATGGCGCCGGGTCGACATCGGCCGGGCTGGCCACGATCGGGTAAGGGCCTTGGCTGAGCGCCACGGGCCGCCAGCCGGCTGCCTCGCGCCGCTCCAGGGCGAGCACGATGGCGGCGTCCGACCGGGCTTGGGCGATCGCCAGGCTGCCCGCCGGGGGCTGCGGTAGGGTCAGCACGTGCACGCCACGGCCTGCGAGCGGCGTGAGCGAAGGCGGCGCGGGCTGCGGCTCCAAGGCTGGCGGCAGGGCTAGCCGGATTTCCGTCTTTGGAGCCGGAGCAGTGTCGGGCGGGGTGTCGGCGGAGTCCCCGGCATCGTCCGATTGCGGCGCGGCCGGGTGGGAGCTAGCGGTTTGCGTCGCCGCCGTCTGCGCGCGCTGGTCGTCCGTGGCGTCCGCATCGCTGGCGTCATTGGAGGCGGAGTCGGCCGGCTGATTTGGAGAGGTTGCGTTGGCGGCAGGGGGTACGGCGGCCGCGAGATCCAGCGTGTAGGACCCCGCTGGCAGCGGGCGCGAGGCGGCGATGTTCCAGTCGTCCGCCCGCGGCCCCATGCGCGCAATCACCCGGCCATCCGCTTGGCGCAGCACGCCCTTCGCCGGGACGCTGCCGAAGCTGGTGAGGCTCACCACGCGAGGCTCGGCGATGGCGAACGGCAGGGTCGCGGGCAAGGTGACAGTGCGGGCCACGCCGGGCTGCAACGATCGGCTGGTGAGCAGCACGGTGTAGGCCAGGCGATCGTTGCGCCCGAGGCTGGTCGCATCTAGCCGGTAGGCGCCCGCCTGCAGCGTCGCACGCGTTTGGCCGGTCACGCGCGCGACCGGCTCGGGCGTGCCCTCCTGGTGCAGTTCGCCCGCCATGCCGGCGCTGAGCGAGACAGTGACGTCGGCCGGCCCTTGGAGGCGAAACGTCCAGGCATCGGGTGTTCGCGGCTGGTCGCGGCCATCCGGTTCGCGCCAGACCGCGTGCGCCGGGCTCTCGAAGGCAAGCGGGTGCGGCCCGTGGCCGGCGATCTCGGCCGCCGCCACGACCGGCCGCAGACGCGCCACCACTTGCCGGGCAACCGTGTCCGCCTCCACCACCAGGCGGTAACGGCCGGGCGGCAGCGGCAAGTCGACGCCGTCGAGCGGGCCGGGGCGGGCGAGGGGCCAGCCGTCGGCGTCCTCCACGCGCCCCGTCCAGGACCGGCCAAGCGAGAGCACGTCCAGGTGGTAGCGCTCCGCCTCGGCGCCGACCTCGACCGGGAACGCCGCGCCGGTGCCGGGTGGGAGGGTCGCGCGCACGCTGCCGCCGGGTCGCAGTGTCGTCCCGGTCAGTAGCGGCGCAGGGGCGGCGGAGATGGCGAGATGGCCGGACGACTCCAGCGCGGTCACCGTGACACGGTAGCGGCCGGCGCGCAGCACGGATTGGATCAGCATGTTCAAGCCGGCGCCGTTGCCGTCGGCGCTGCCGAGCGAGGGGATGAACGGGGTGGATAGGCGGCCGGTGGTGTGCAGGCGGCCGAGCGTCTCCACCCGGTAGACGCCACCCTCCGGCACGGTGAGGGCGAAGCTGCGCTGCTGGTTTGCGGCCAGGTCGAAGAATGCCGGATGTCCGGCCTGCAACCCGCTCATGCTGGCAAGCGGCGGCGGCGCCGGGATGTCGGCCGGGGGCGCCACCGCCCGCCGCCAGGCCAGCACCAGCGTGCGCGCCCGGTCGGCCGCGGGGAGCATCACGGAGCCGCCCTGCATGGTGGCGGGCACCGGGCCGCCGCCGCCTTCCGTCACCGCCAAGCTGCCGCCCGGCGCCAGCGCGACCGGCACGTTCAGCGTGCTGCCTGCCGCCATGGTGACGGAGAGCGGCCCTTCGGCCAGCGCCACCGGGACGGGCCGGGCGGACAGGCCGACCGACACGCCCGGCGCCTGCGTCGCCAGCAGCGAAAGGGTTTGGCCCGGCGCCACGGTCTGGATGCCGAGCGGCAGCACCGGGTTGGGCGGCAGCGGCGGCGTGGCGGCTGGGTTGGCGCCCGGCGGCCCGATCACGAGGTCCACCACGCCCTGGGTGTTGCCGACCGGTGCGACATCCAGGGTGTAGTAATCGGCCGGCAAGTCTAACTCGCGACCGCGGCCGGTCCGCGCGGCGACGCCGGCAGTGCGGACCTGCACCGCTCCGCCGGCGGCGGTTTGGAACAGCATGGTGGTGGGGCCACGCAGGTTGAACTGGCCGCGCCAGCCCACGGTGGGCGATAGCACGGGCTCGGACGCCGCCACGATTCGCGGCGGCTTGCCGCCGGGCTCGGTGCGTTCGAGCAGTGCGCTGGGAGGCACCTCGTCGCCACCCGCGCCGGCGGTGACGGCGGAGACCCAGTACGTGCCGGGGCGGATGATGTCTTGGCTGTCGGGGATCGCCAGGGCCTGCAGCTTGTAGGGCTGCCCGGCGCCGGCGCCCAGTTCGATCACCTGCGGCTTGCTGTCGGGAACGGCGAGCGTGGCGGCCGCCTCCCGGCTGTTTCTGGCGATGGTGACCGCCGCGTCCCCGGCCGCCAGGCTGGCCGGGGCGGGGGCTGGCAGGTCCAAGCGCACGCGCTGGGTGGACGCCGGCAGGGTGAACACTTCGCTGCCGAACGGGCCGACCGTGCCGAACGCCCAACCTTCCGCCAGCGCGTCGGACGCGCCGGCGCGCAGGTGGAAAGGCTGGGCGGTGTCGTTGTCGGTCCAGCGCGCGGCGGGGCCGCCATAGGCGACGGCCAGATAGGTGCCAGGCTCCACGCGGCCGACCAAGCGCAGGTCGGTGAGCGGGTGGCCGGGGACCGGCTCGGGCATTGTGGCTGCCGGTTCGAGGTCGGTCAGCTCCCGCCCGTCGCGCCACAGCCGCAAGTCGGCCAGCGCGCGTCCGGCGGCCTCGATCCGAACGGCCCCGTTGGGCGGCACGTACAGCCAGAAGCCGCGTTGCTTGCCGTCGGCCAGGTCCGTATCCAGGGTGGTGCCCGGCGCCGGGAGGGCGCGTGGCGGAGCCGTGTCGGTGAAGGCGGTTACGGCGAGCGCCACGGTGCCGGATGCGCCCTTGGCGGAGAACACCCGCAGCTTGTAGCTGCCGACATCGAGCAACAGGTCCAGCCGGCCATCCTGCACGCCGGCGCTGCCCGCCAGGTTCGACGGGCCGGACAGCATGTCCACCAACTGCAACGCGGCGCCGCTGCCGCTATGGGCCGCGATGGTGAAACGGCCTGGGCTGGTGACGTGCAGCAGCGTGTCCGCCTCGGCCGCCGCCGGCAGACTGGCCGCGTCCAGCGTTGCGGCGGCTTGCGGCGGGTTGGCTAAGGAGGGGACCGTTGGCTCGTGCGGCGGCACCTGTGCCAGCGTGGCCGGCGGGGCGAGTGCCGCCAGGCGGGCGGTGAGTTCGCGCGTGAGGCACCGCTCCAGCGCCGCGGCAGCCACGTTGCAGGCTGCGTCCCGCTGCTCCAGCCAGGCGATCAGCTCCTGCCGCGCCTGGCCGGCGGGCTCGGGCTGGCGCTGCAGGTGGTCGGCATAGGCGTCGGCCACTGCCCGGTCGAGCGCCAGCAGCGACGGGCTGGCGCAGATGGCCTGTTCAGCCGGGGAGCGGGCTTTGCTGCAGTCGATTCCCGCCGCCTTCGCCGCGCCCGGCCGGTAGGCCGCCCAAAGCCCAGCGATGATCAGCAAGCACCCGAGCAGCCGCGAAGCACGCATCGATCTCTCCCGGCAGCAGGATGCCACCGGAACGAATGCGCGCATACAGGGCGGACGCAAGGCAGCCGGGCAGTGTGGCCGCTCTGCCATCATGCCAGCCGCCGTGGCGAGGCTTGCTGGTCCGGGCTGAGCCGATAGAGCGCCGCCGGGCGATGCGCCCCAATCCGCATGCCGCCTTGGGCCGGTTCCACAATGCGCTGGTCGGCGATCTTGCGGCGGAACGATGCCGGGTCGAGCCTGGTCCCAAGCACCTGCTCATAGACGCGGTGAAGCTCGGCCATGGTGAACAGCGGCGGCAACAGGTAGGCCGGCAGGGCGAGATAGCCCGACTTGCCGCGCAACCGGGCCACCGCGGCAGCGACGATGGCCGCATGGTCGAAGGCGAGCGGCGGCAGCGCGTCCACCGGATGCAGCGTGAGCGCTCCGCCGGCCGACGCCAACTCCGCGGCGGGAACCAGGGCGAAATACGCTACGGTGAGCGACCAGCCGCGCGGGTCCCGGCGGGCGCCGCTGAAGGTGGCCAACTGCTCCAGGTAGCGGCAGGTGAGCCGGGCCTTGTCGCGCAGGATGCGGGCCGCCGCTTCCTCAAGGCTGCGGTCCTCCTGCACATGCACGTAGCCGCCGGGCAAAGCGAGCTTGCCCTTGTATGGGGCCTGGCCCCGGGCGACCAAACCGACCGCGAGCGCGCCCTCGGCCAGGGTGAGCAGGATGGCATCCACGGTGGCGATGGGGGCTGGAAACGCCGGTTCGGGTGCAGGCGGCGCGCGCTTTTGTGTTATTTGCATTATACGACTAAGTTTGCTACGGAGGCATTCAGAATGCAAGCCATAACGATTGCAGCGCCAAGGAGGCGCTTGACATGCAGCTTTCCATCGCCGGCCGTCGCGTTCCCGTCCGCTGCTTCGTCTTCCCGGGCGGCGAGGTTCAGGTCCGCATCGAGGATCCGCAGCCGCCGTCCCAGCCTGCCGCCGTCAGCATCCGCGTGGCGCTCACCGATGCCCAGGCGGTGATGGGCCTGCTGATGCTGACGGATGCGGTGCGCCGGCACTATGCCGACCCGGCGATCCATCTCGTTTGCCCCTACTTGCCTTACGCCCGGCAAGACCGGGTGGCGTTCGCGGGCGAGGCGCTGGCTGCCAGCGTGGCTTGCAAACTGCTCAATGCCCAGGGCTACGCCTCCATCGAGGTCTGGGACGCGCATAGCGACGTGGCGCTCGCCTTGCTCGACCGGGTGCGCAACCGCCCTGCCAGCGACTTCGCCGCGGCGGTCATCGGGGGGGACGACGTGATCGTTGCGCCCGACCAAGGTGCCGTGAAGCGGGCGGCGGCCTGCGCCCGGCTGGCCGGCGTGCCGCTGGTGCATGCCGAGAAGAGCCGCAGCACCGACACCGGCGCCATCACCGGCACCGTGGTGCACAGCAAGCCGATCGGGCCGCGCCACTTTCTCATCGTCGACGATATCTGCGACGGCGGCCGCACCTTCATAGAACTCGCCCGCGTATTGCGGCCGCTCACGGCGGGCGAAGTAAAGCTCTACGTGACGCATGGCATCTTTAGCGCCGGGTTCGACGTGCTGCATTCGGCGCTGGACCGGATTTACGTAGCCAACCCGTTCCCGCCCAGCCTGCCCGACTTCGTTCAAGCCCTCTGAAGGAGCATCCTATGCGCATCTTTCCGCTGCACGCGACCGATTTCTACAAGACCGGCCACATCCGGCAGTATCCGGCCGGAACCAGCCTGGTGTATTCCAACTTCACCTGCCGCAGCGACCGCTTGGCGGACGTATTGCCGGATTTCGACCACAAGGTGGTGTTCTTCGGCCTGCAGGGCCTGGCGCAGTGGCTGCTGGTGGATTGCTGGAACGACGAATTCTTCCACCGCCCCAAGCACGAGGTGGTTGCGCGTTATCAGCGCCGGATGGACCTGTCGCTCGGCGCCGGCGCGGTGGACGTGGGCCACATCGCGGCGCTGCACGACCTGGGCTACCTGCCGCTGCTGATCAAGGCGCTGCCCGAGGGCAGCCGGGTGGACATGCGCGTGCCGTTGCTGACGGTGGTGAACACCCATCCGGAGTTCTACTGGGTGACCAACTACATCGAGACGCAGCTTTCGGCCGAGCTGTGGAAGCAGATCACGTCGGCCACCATCGCCTACGAGTATAGGCGCCTCCTAACCGGCTACGCCCGCCGCACCGGGGCTGACCCGGCGTTGCTGCCCTGGCTGGGGCATGATTTCTCTGCCCGCGGCATGTCCGGCATCGCCGACGCTGCCGCCAGCGGCGCCGGGCACCTGCTGTCGTTCCTCGGCACCGATAGCATCGCGGCCATCGACTACCTGGAGACGTATTATCCCGATGCCGAGCCGAGCTTGATCGGCGGCTCGGTGCCTGCGACGGAGCACTCGGTGATGTGCATGGGCGGCGAGGACGACGAGATCGGCACCTTCCGCCGCCTGGTCACCGAGTTGTATCCCGCGAGCATCGTCAGCATTGTCAGCGATACTTGGGATTTCTGGCGCGTGGTGACGGAGTATGCCGCTGCGCTGAAAGACGCGATCCTGGCGCGCCAGCCGGACGCATTAGGCAACGCCCGCGTCGTGTTCCGCCCCGATAGCGGCGACCCCGTGCTGATCCTGGCCGGGGACCCGACCGCCGAGCCCGGCTCGCCCGCCCACAAAGGCGCCGTGCAGTGCCTATGGGACATCTTTGGCGGCAGCGTAACGGCGGAAGGCTATCGCGTATTACACCCGCGCGTGGGGCTGATCTATGGCGACTCGATCACGCTCGACCGTGCCAGCCGGATTCTGGCCGCCTTGGCGGAACGCGGGTTCGCCGCCTCCAACGTGGTGTTCGGCATCGGCTCCTACACCTACCAGCATGTGACGCGGGACAGTTTCGGCACCGCGATCAAGGCCACGTTCGGCGTAGTGGACGGCACCGACCGGGTGCTGTTCAAGGCGCCGAAAACGGATAGCGGGACCAAGAACTCGGCGCGTGGTTTGCTGCGAGTGGAGCGGGAGGGTGGGCGCTTCGTTCTGCATGAGCTGCAAACCCGCGAGCAGGAGGCAGCGGGACTGCTGCAGCCGGTGTTCCGCGACAGCATGGTCGTGCGCAAGGAGGGGCTGAGCGCCATTCGGGCTCGCTTGGCGGAGCAGGGCTGAGCCGCTGGTCGCATCGTTCCGTCGGTGCCAATGGAGGCGGCGCGTGGCTTCAAGCCGCGGCGGCCGGTGAAGCGCCAAGGCAGGGCAGCGCCATCTCCCTCATCACAGATGACGGGATGGTCAGCAATTCATCGGACTTGCTCCTCCTGCGACTGCAGCATGTCGGCGACGCGCAGGCAGCGCGCCATGCGGCGAGGCGCCGGATAAACCGGCTTAGGAAAATCCCGCCGGCAGGCTTCCATTGCCATCGGGCAGCGTGGCGCGAAGCTGCAGCCCGGCGGTAGGCGGCGCAGGTCTGGCGGGCTGCCGGGAATGGCGGCGATATCGGCGCCGGGGGCCTGATCGTGCACGGTGGAGGCGAGCAGGCCGGCGGTGTAGGGATGCGCCGGGCGGCGCAACACGTCGAGCACCGGGCCTTCCTCAACGATGCGGCCGGCATACATCACGGCGACCCGGTCGGCGATCTCGGCCGCCACGCTCAGGTCGTGGGTGACAAAGATGGTGCCCATGCCGAACTCCTGCTGCAGCCGCCGCAGCAGGATCAACACTTGGATTTGCACGGTGGCGTCGAGCGCCGTGGTCGGCTCGTCGGCGAGCAGCAGTTGCGGGCCGCAGGATAACGCGATGGCGATCATGGCGCGCTGCCGCAAACCGCCGGACAACTCATGCGGGTAGGCGTTCAGCCGGCGCTCGGGCGAGGGGATTTTCACCAGGTCGAGCAGCTCGATGGCACGGGCGCGGACCTGCGCCCGAGTGCCGCCTTTGTGCCGCCGGATCATTTCGGTCAGGTGTTGGCCGATGGTGTACACCGGGTCGAGCGCCGTCATCGGTTCCTGGAACACCATCGCGGCCGTGCCGCCGCGGAACTGGCGCAAGGCGCGGCCGCCTAGCGCCAGCACATCCTGCCCGGCGACCCGCACCTGCCCACCGACGCGCGCCCGCTTCGCCGGCAACAGGCGCATCAACGCCCGCAGGGTTACCGACTTGCCGGAGCCGGACTCGCCGAGCAGACACAACACCTCGCCCGCTTGCAGGCTGAAACTGGCGCCGCTGACCGCGTTGACCGTAAACGCGCGGGTGACGAATTGAACCGTCAGATCCGCCACGTCGAGCAGGGGAGTGGCCGCAACGCCCATATCCATCAGGCGGCTCCTGCGCGCGAGTGGCCGGATGCCGGGTCGGCCATGTGGCAGGCTGCAACTTGGGAGGCTCGGTCGTGCCATTGGCCGAGCAGCGGCACACGGACCTCGCAGACCGGTTCCGCATGGGGACAACGGGTGCGGAAGCGGCAGCCGGAGGGCGGATCGATCGGGCTCGGCGGGTCGCCCACGATCGGGGGTGCGAGGGTGCGGTGTTCGGCATCCATCGACAGGCGGGAGCCGAGCAGGGCTTGCGTGTAGGGGTGGCGGGGGGTGGCGAACAGCTCCGCTGCCGGGCCCAATTCCACCACCTGGCCGAGATACATCACCAACACCCGGTCGCTGATGTAGCGCACCACGTTGAGATCGTGGCTGATGAACAGATAGGTAAGGTTCAGCGTGCGCTTGAGCTGGCGCAGCAGGTTCAACACCTGCGCCTCCACCGACTTGTCCAGCGCCGACACCGCCTCGTCCAGGATGACCATGCGGGGGCCGACCGCCAACGCCCGGGCGATGTTGACGCGCTGCTTTTGGCCGCCGGAGAGCTCATGCGGGTAGCGCGGGCCGAATAGGTCTGGCCTCAGTCCGACCTTGAGCAGGATGTCCTGCGCAACCCGGCGCGCCTCTGCCCGGCTGCGCCCGTTCACCATCGGGCCGAACGCCACCGAGTCCTGCACCGGCATGCGCGGGTTGAGCGAAGAGGAGCTGTCCTGGAACACCATTTGCAGTTGCCGGCGCACCGCGGCGATGCTGATGCCGCCATGCTGGGCCACGCTGTCGCCGTCGAACACCAGCTCGCCCGATTGCGGCAAGACGAGATGCAGCAGCAAGCGGGCCAAAGTGGACTTGCCGCAGCCCGACTCGCCGACGACGCCGAGCGTCTCGCCCTTGAACAGGGTGAACGACACGCCATCCACCGCGCGCACCACGGCGCCTCGGCCGGCACCCTTCACCTTGAAGTGGCGCTTGAGTTCGCGCGCGATCAGCATGGGTTGCGCGGCGCCGCCACGGTCCCTCGCGTCGACATAGGTTTGCACGGTGGCGCTCATAGCCGCACGTCCATTGCCGCGCGCACGCCGTCGCTCACCAGGTTGAAGCAGATCGAGGTGACGAAGATGGCTGCGCCGGGCATGGCGCAGCCGATCGGGTCGACATACAGCGATTGGCGCAGGGTGCTGAGCATCAGGCCCCAATCGGGCGTCGGCGGTTGCACGCCGAGGCCGAGGAAGGACAGTCCTGCGGCGAGCAGAATGCTGACGCTGACCAGGCTGGAGGCGTAGATGAACACCGGGCCCAATACGTTGCCCAGCACGTGGTGGCGCACGATGGTCAGCGTGCCGGCGCCGCTGGCGCGCGCGGCCTCGATGTAGTCGAGGTTCTTTACCTGCGCGGTGGCGGTTTCGGCGACGCGGCACATGGCGGGGATGAACACCAGGCTGAGCGAGATGATGCCGTTGACGATGCCGCCGCCCATCGCGCCCGAAATCGCCACAGCGAGCAGGATGGAGGGGAAGGCGTAGAACACGTCCATGGTGCGCATGATGGCGGTGTTGGTGATGCGCCCGGCGAAGCCGCCGAGCACGCCGAGCGAGCCGCCGACGATGGTTGCGATCACCACGGGGGCCAGCCCCATCAGCAGCGAGATGCGGCCGCCATAAAACAGCCGGCTCATCATGTCGCGGCCGAGTTCGTCGGTGCCCCACGGGTGGCCGCGCCAGCCGAACGGCTTGAGGCGGCCGATGATGCTTTGCGCGTCGGGGTTGAATGGCGCCACCAGCGGGGCGGCAATCGCCAGCAGGACGATGAACACCACCGCGGCGCCGAACAGCAGCGTGATCCAATCGTGGCCGAGGCGGTAGCCGACCGATCGCCAATAGCCGCGCAGCTTGGTGGCGGGCGCCGGGTCGGCCTCGCTGGTGGGCGCCAGCGTCGCGACAATCTGGCTCATGCGCGGCGGATCCGCGGGTCGATCGTGGCTTGCAGCAGGTCCACCACCAGGTTGGTGGCGACGAAGATCAGCGAGAGTGCCAAGATGGTGCCTTGCAGCACGGGAATGTCGCGGTTGATGATGGCCTTGTTGAGCAGAAAGCCGCTGCCGGGCCAGGTGAACACGGTCTCTACCAGAATGGAGCCGCCCATCAGGTAGCCGAATTGCAGCCCCATCACCGCCAGCACCTGCGGCGCTGCGTTTTTCAGCACGTGACGGATGACGGCGCCTTCGCCGAGCCCCATGGCGCGCAGGGTGGTGACGAAATCCTGGTTGCGCACCTCCGCCACCGCCGCGCGCGTGGTGCGCGCGATGATGCCGATCGGGATCATGGTGAGCGTGACGACGGGGAGCACGAGGAACTGGGCATCGCTCCAGCGCCAAATCTCGAACTTGGCGGAGCCGGACTCGCCCATGCCGCTGGCCGGCAGCACCATGTATTCGACCGCAAACAGGATTACCAGCACCAAGCCAAGCCAGTAGTTCGGCAGGCTGACGCCAATCACTGCCGCGCCGGTTACCAGCTTGTCGACGATGCGGCCGGGAAAGCAGCCGGCGACAGCCCCCATGCCGAAGCCGGCGGCGAACGACACCGGCACCGCAAACGCCGCCAGCACGGCGGTGTTGGCGAGCGAGCCGAACACTTCCAGCGTGACCGGCCGTTGCGTCGCGATCGAGCGGCCGAAATCGCCGTGCAGCACATGCCACAGCCAGATCGCGTATTGCACCGGAATCGGCCGGTCGAAGCCGTAGGCGTGTTTGATGATGGCGATGGTGTCGGCGGTGGCGTCGGGGGGCAGCACGGTCTGCAGCGGGTCACCGGGCGCCAGATACACCAGGGAGAAGCAGACAATGCTGACTCCCAGCGCAATCGGGATCGCGAACAGGATGCGGCGGGCGACGTAGCCGAGCATGAGGCCGTTCCTACGGCGAGACCGTGATGGGCGTCAGGTCCTGAAACCAGTTCTGCGCTTGCACGAAGCCGTGCACCTTGGGGGAGAGCGCACGCGGGTTAAGGTCGTGCACGACGAAAATCATCAGCGCCTGTTCGGATTCGTATTCGTGCAGTTGAGTGAGCAGCGCGAGGCGCTTGGCCGGGTCGAACTCCTCGAAGATCTGCTTCACCAGCGCATCGGCTTGCGGCGTGCCGAAATGGCCCCAATTGGCACCGGCCGGCGACCAGTAGGCGGTGGCGACGGGTTTGACGATGGCGCTCACCGGGTCCATCAGGCTGCGGGATGCGTTGATGCCGTCGATATTGGGGTATTTCGGCACGCCCGAGCGGCTCACCTCGATGAGTGCGTTCCAATCCATCACGTCGAACGTCACTTGGAAGCCGGCGTCTTCCAGTTGCTGCTTCACCAGGTCGTTCATGGTGAGCGACTGCATTTGGCCGGAGCCGGAGGTGGAGATCGCCAGGGTGATCTTGCAGGGCAGGCAGCCGGCCGCTTTCAGCAGCGCGCGCGCTTTGTCCTTGTCGTATTTGTAGATCACCGGATGCCCGTAATAGGGCAGCGACGGCGGGACCTCGGCGTATTCCGGGATCGCCATGCCGCCCACCAGGTCCACCACGTCGTCGCGGTTGATGGCGTAGTTGGCGGCCTGGCGTACGCGCAGGTCGGTGAACGGTCCATGCACGAAGTTCAGGATGTAGGGCCAGTTATGCGGGTAGGTGTTGGTGATGATCTGCATGCCCGCCCGCTTCAGCACCGGGATGGCATCCGGCGCCGGGGCCTCGACGAAGTTCACTTGGCCGGAGAGCAAGGCGGCGGTGCGAGTGGCTGCTTCCGGCATCGGCAGTAGCACCAGCCTATCCTGCTTCGGCACGCGAGCGCGGTCCCAATAGTCCTTGTTGGGCACCAACTCCATTCGTTCGTGCGCCGTCATGCTGGCGAAACGGTACGGGCCGGTGCCGGAGGGCTGCGCGGCATAGGCGTCCCAATTGTCGTGCAGCGCCTCGGCGCGGCAGCGGCTGATCATCAGCACGTAGGACATGTCGTAGGGGAACAGCGATTCGACGAATTTGGTGGTGATGGCGACGGTGTGGTCGTCGACCTTCTCGATGCTGTCGAAGTTGGTCATGTAGGCGCGGGCGAGAGCGAACTGCTGGGTGTAGAACTGCGGCGCCTTCGGGTCCGAAATGCGGCCGAAGTTCCACACCACGTCGTCGGCGGTGAAGGGGCAGCCGTCGTGCCACTTCACGCCCTGGCGCAGCGTGAAAATCCAGCGCTTGTGGTTGTTCGGATCGACATGCCACTCGGTTGCGAGGCCGGGTTTGATGTCGGAGGGCGTGTTGCTCTTCGAGAGGTCCCAATTAATCAGGGCATCATACAGGTTGTAGCCAACGAAACGGTAGCCCTCGAAGCCCTGGTCGGGGTTGCCTGTTGTGACCGGCAGGTCGCCTGCGGTCATAGCGACGGTGAGCACGCCCTCCGCACTGACAGGTCGCGCGAGAAGCGACCCGGCGGTGAGCATGGCCAAGGCGAACAGAGAGTAAATACGGGGCATCGGTGTCTCCGGACGGGCGCGCCAATCACCATCGCAGCACTGCCACCATGGCGCGAGACCAATGTTTAGGCAAGTCGGGAATTAATCATAATGCAATGCAACTACATTAAGCAAATTGCGCCGGTTTCTTAGGCAGTTCTTTGTCAAACGTCTTGTGCCAATCCGCGCAACTCCTGGCTTGTCATCGCGGGGCGGCTCGCAATGTCCGCCACGCCTCGGCGCGATCCGCTTACGCCCGCAACTTCTCGCGCAGCGTGCCCGGCGCATACTCGCGCTGCACCAGCCCGCGCCGCTGCAGTTCCGGCACCACAAGGCGGCCGAACTCCTCGAACATGGTCGGCGATACCGTCGGCCACACGACGAACCCGTCGCAACCGCCAGCCTCCCACAGCTCCTGCATGCGGTCGGCGATGGAGCCGGGTGTGCCGACCGCCATGCTGCGGGGCTGGCGAACGGCGTCGGCGTAGCTGATGCCCTGCTCGGCAGCACGCCGCTGGAGCTGCTGGTCAATGCCGCTGATGCCTTGGCTGCCCTGCGCGGCCGCGACTGCGTCGGCCGTAAAGTGCTTGCCCAGGTCCGCCCCGACCATGGTGGAGTTGTGCGCCAGAACCAAGCTTGGGTCGGCCAGCGCGTCGAGTTCGTCGGCCCTTTGGCGCGCGATGGCCTCGGTCTCGCCCAACACGACCCCGAGCGAGTTCAGCACCGCGCATTGCTCTGGCGGCCGGCCCAGGGCGGCCATGCGGGCGCGGATATCGGCGGTGAAGGCAATGCTGTCGGCGGTATCGCCGCTGGTGGCGAAGATCAGCTCGGCCCAGCGCGCGGCGAACTCGCGGCCGCGCGGCGAGGCGCCGGCCTGCAGCAAAACCGGGCGCACCTGCGGGCTGCGCGGCATGGCCAGCGGGCCGCGGGTTCGCACCCACTGGCCGGCATAGTCGGCGTAGCGGATCTTGTCGGCGTCGGCGAATTGGCCGCGCGCCTTGTCCAGCACCAGCGCATCCGCGTCCCAGCCGTGCCACAGCGCGTCGCACGCTTCGAGCACCTCGTCGGCCTGGTCGTAGCGCTGCTGCTTGGGCGGCAATCGGTCGAGGCCGAAGTTGCGCGCCTCCACTTCGGTCGCCGAGGTGACGACGTTCCACGCCGCCCGGCCGGCGCTCAGGATGTCGAACGTGGCCAGCATGCGGGCGAGCAGGTAGGGGGGATGCAAGGTGGTGGAGAGCGTGGCGGCGAGGCCCAAATGGCTGGTGACGCGCGCCATCAGCGGCAATACCAGCATCGGGTCCAGGTAGCTGATCTGGCCGCCGCGTTCGACATAGGTGCGGAAATGGCCGCCGTACACGTCGGGAATGCCGAAGGTGTCGGCGAAGAAGGCAGCATCGAACCGGGCCG
This sequence comes from Acetobacteraceae bacterium, assembly GCA_965276785.1. Taxonomy (GTDB): domain Bacteria; phylum Pseudomonadota; class Alphaproteobacteria; order Acetobacterales; family Acetobacteraceae; genus LMUY01. The sequence goes on along the minus strand of OZ255629.1, from coordinate 2,122,064 downwards.
CCTCCAGCGTGCGGGCGAGGTCCTCGTAACGCTGGGGGGTAAGGATGTCGTGCAGGGTTGCGTCCGGATGGCGCCAGCCGCCGGCATGGCTCGCGGTCGGGCCGGTCTTGAGATAGGCGACCAGCTTCATTCTGGGTTTGCCTGGCATGGCGTTTTCTCCGATCCGCTCAGCGCCGCGGGTTAGAACTGCACGCCGCGCGTCAGCGCGCCGTCCACGACGAGGTTGGTTCCCGTAATGAAGCTTGCCGCCGGGCTGGCCAGGAACACCACGGCGCGTGCCACCTCCTCCGGCCGGCCCATACGGCCGGTCGGGTTCAGCGCCAGCGATTGGGCGAACAACTCGGGGTTACCCTGCTCGATCCGCTCCCATACGCCGCCTGGAAAATAGGTGTTTCCTGGGGAGACACTGTTGGCGCGTACGCCTTTGCCGGCCAGTTGGAAGGCGAGCCCCTGGGCGTAGTGGATCAGTGCCGCCTTGAACGCACCGTAGGGGCCGGCCGCGAAATCCACCTCGCGCCCGGACACGCTGGAAATGACGACGATGCTGCCGGCACCCGATTGCAGCAGCCAAGGCATCGCCGCGTCGACCACGCGCACACTGCCCATGATGTCGGTCTGAAAGCCCGCTTGCCAGCCCGCCTCGTCGCTGGCGACCGCCAAGGCACTGACGTTCGGGACCACGATGTCGATGCCGCCAAGCGCCGCCGCTGCGGCCGAGACCCAGGCGGCCAAGGCGGGCGCGTCCGCCACGTCCACTGCGGCGCCGAAATGGGGCGACCCGCCCAAAGCCGCAACGGTCGCCTGCACTTCGGCGGCATTGCGGGCGCAAATGGCGACTGCCGCGCCTTCCGCCGCGAATGCCTCCGCGATGGCGCGGCCGATCCCTTTCGTGCCTCCCGTCACCAGGGCTTTGCGCCCGGCCAATCCGAGGTCCATGCTCAGTATCCCCCTATCGTGGATTGGTCATGGCGAGGAGCGCAGCGACCTGGCCATCCAGGCCGCAAGACGGTGCGCGCCCCCTGGATCGCCACGCTACCAAGCGGCGGCTCGCGATGGCAAAACGTGCGTCTCGCTGTTCATCATAGTCGCTCCCGCCCAATGCCCGGCGTCACACCCGGGAGCTCGGCCGGTAGAACGGCTGGTGCGACGCCGGGTTAATGTAATCTCGGTAGAAGCGCTGCACGTGCGGCAGCAGCGCGTGCGACAGCCGGCGGCGCTGCACCTCGTCGTCGGAGAGGGCATGCGCAAGGTCGTCATGCAGCGCCTTGAGCGCGCCGGCCTGGTCCACCTTGGTGAAACGGCCCTCCTGGTAGATCACCTCCCCGGCGCACATCACCAGGCGCACCCCGCCGCTCTTGGCCCGCTGCACCACGGCGTCCAGCAGCGGCATCGCCTCGTCCAGGTACGGGTAGCTGATCTGCTGCCAATCCAGCAGCACCAGGTCGGCGGCTCTGCCCACGGCCAGGGTGCCGAGCTGGTCGCCGAAGGCGGTGGTGCGGGCGCCCCCGGTGGTGGCCATGGCGAACACCTGGGACGCGGTCGGCACGTCGTCGTCCATGCCGGGGACGCGGTGGGCGCGTAGCACCAGGCGCATCTCCTGCAGCATGTCGCGGTCGTCGTTGATGCCGGCCTCGTCCAGCCCGATGGCCACGTTGACGCCCGCGGCGGCAAAGCGGTTCAGCGGGGCCACGCCGGAGCGCAGGCGGAAATTGGACGAGCAGTTGTGGCAAATGCAGGTGCCGGTCTGCGCCACGCGCTCGATGTCGCGTTCGTTCAGCCATACGCCGTGGCCCAGCGTCATGCGCGGGTTCATCAGGCCGAAGCGGTCGAGATAGTCCACCGCCGTGCCGCTGCCGCGCTTCTCGGCATAGGCCTTCTGGTAGGCGGTCTCCACCAGGTGCATGTGCATCGGCACGTCGTAGCGCTCGGAGGCGTCCGCCAGCCGGGTCAAAGCGGCGTCGGAGCACCAATGCAGATTGGCCGGGGCGAGCTGGATGCGCACGCGCGGCTTGCCTTCATGGGCGGAGTGCAGGCTGCCGAACAGGTCCATGCAGTCGTCCAGCGTCATTTGGAAGCGGTCGAACCAAGCCTGCATCGGGCCGCGCAACTCCGGCGGCAGGGAGGCGACGAAGGCTGTGTCGTCCTGGTAGACCAGGCGGTTCTGGTCGCGCACGGCATAGCAATAGGACACGCGCATGCCGATGTCCTGGTAGGCGCGGATCACCTGGTTGGAGTTTGCCGCCACCTCGGCCAGCGGGCCCGGCAGCCAGCCGTGGATGTGCTGCACGGTGGTGATGCCGGAGCCGACCATCTCGAAGGCGGAATACAGCGTGTCGAGATAGGGGTTCACATTGCGCGCGATCATGCGGGTGACGAACCACAGCTCGAGCGGCATGTCGGGCGAGCCAAGCTGGACGGGGGTGAGGCCCACGTGATGGTGGCCGTTGACGAAGGCCGGGATGAGGATGTCGCGCCCCGTTCCCAGCACGGGCGTGTTGGGATAGCGGCGCTGCAGATCGTCGAAGCTGCCGACCGCGGCAATGATGCCATCCTCCTGCAACACGGCGCCGCCGGGGATGATCTCGGTGGCGGAGGCGATGGCGGCATGGCTGCGGATGAGTGTGGCCGGCATAGGAGTGTCCTTGGGCTAGGCGGATAAGGCTTCCTGCTCGGCGAAGGCGCGGTCCACCTCGTCGCGCAGCAAGCCGGTCAGCTCGCGCCGCAATGCCTCAGCCGCCGGGCTGAACGGGTCGCGCGGGCGGGGCTGGTCGATCGTGACCACGCGCTTGATCCGCCCTGGGCGCGAGGTGAACACCGCCACGCGGTCGGCCAGGGCCACGGCCTCGTCGATGTGGTGGGTGACGAACAGCACGGAGGCGCCGGAGTCGCGCCAGACGTCGAGCAGGAAGTCCTGCATCTTGGCCCGGGTCTGCACGTCCAGAGCGGCGAACGGCTCGTCCATCAGCAGCACCTTGGGGCGCATGGCGAGCGCCCGCGCCACCGCCACGCGCTGGCGCATGCCGCCCGAGAGCTCGTCCGGCCGCTTGTCGATGGCTTGCGCGAGGCCCACGCGGGTGAGCGCATCCCGCGCTGCGGCACGCTGCGAGGGGGCCGGGTCGCCGCGGATGGAGAGGCCGAAGCTGACGTTCTGCCCCACTGTCAGCCAGGGAAACAGCGAGGTTTCCTGGAAGATCAGGCTGCGGTCGGGCGAGGGGCGGTCCACGGCGCGGCCAAACGAGGCCAGGGCGCCGGCCGTGGTCTGCTCCAGCCCGGCGATCATATACAGCAGCGTGCTCTTGCCGCAGCCGGAGGGGCCGAGCAGGACGACGAATTCGCCGGGGGCGACGTCCAGCTCCACGCCGCGCAACGCCTCATGCGCGCGCGGGGTGCCGGGGGACCAGGTCTTGCTAACGGCACGGCAGGTGACGGCATCGCTAGATGCCACGCAGCGCCTCCGCTCCTTGCGGCACCCAGTAGAGGATGCGGGCCTGCAACAGGCGCAAGCCGTAGTCGAACAGGAAGCCGAGCACGCCGATCAGCGCGATGGTGAAGAACACCAGCGAAGGGTTGAAGGTGTTGCGCGCCAGCATGATGACCTGGCCCAGCCCGTAGCCGACGCCGGTGCTTTCCGCGATCAGCACCACCATCCAGGCGGCGAATAGGTTCATCCTCAGCACGATCAGCAGCCCCGGCAGGATGGCTGGGATGATGACGCGGGCGTAGATCTGCCGCTTGCTGGCGCCCATGGTGCGCGCGACGTTGATGAGGTTGCGGTTGACGCCGTCGATTTGTGCGATAGTGGATAGCGTCATGTGGAACAGCAGCGCGACCACCACCATGAAGATCGCCGGGCGGTTGCCGATGCCGAACAGGAAGATCGCCACCGGCAGCCAGGCGATCGGGGAGACCGGCGCGAGCAGCGTGACGGTCGGCAGCACTAGCCGCTCCAGCAGGCGCAGGTAGCGGATAGAGACGCCCACCGTGATCGACAGTACGGTGGCGATCACCAGCCCGGCGATCACCCGGCCGATGGTGGCGGCGGCGGTGTAGACCACCGCCATTGCGGGGCTGGGGCCGCTATCCATGCCGACGCCGACTTGCCAGCGGCTGACCGTGTTGAAGTATTTGGCCTGGCCCGCAATGCCGCCGAGGAAGACGTGCGGCGGCGGCAGCAAGCGCGGGTCGGCCCAGCCGAGCAGCCAGCAGACCTCCCAGATGCTGCAGAAGAGCGCCACACTCAGCAGCGCCCATAGCACGCGCGCCAGCCAGCCGGGCAGCGGCGGCGGCCGCAGCCGCTCCGCGCGTCGCGCGCCGAGGACGGCCGACATGGTCAGGCCGATTTCAGCTTCAATTGGCCGTAGAGCTCGGGGTTCTCGGCGATCACCTGTTCCAGCAGCGTCCAATCGATCGAGTCGCGGCCGGGCTTCTTTTTGATGTAGCCCATCTCCATGATCGTATTGACACGATCAAGGATGAATTGGGTCTGGTTGCGGGCATCCACCACCGATGGCTGCTTGGCTTTGGCGATCCGCGCGTTCTCCATGCTGGTTTTGTAGTAGGGGCCGACCAGGATATCGAGCACGTGCTGCGGCTGCATCTCCGACATCACTTGCGCCTTCATCATGCCCTTGATCAGCGCCTTGAGCCCGGCCGGGTTCTGCGCGATCAGGTCGGAGCGCACCGCCAATACGCAGTCGGTATAGCCGGGTCCGTAGATGTCGAGCCCGTCCGACAGCTTCACCGCGCCCTTCACGTCATTCAGCAGCGCCGTGCCATAGGGTTCGATGGTGCAGATCATGTCGAGCGCGCCAGCGCGGAACGCCTCCACCGCCTCGGGCGTGTTGCCCATGTAGCGGACGGTGATGTCCTTGAACGAGACGTTGTGGCGCTTGAACCAGTCGTATGGCAGCACTTCGAGCGTATCGAGCTGGAAGGTGCCGAGCGTCTTGCCTTTCAGCTTGTCAGGGCGGTCCAGGCCGGGTTGCGCCACCAGCACGCAGCCTTCGATGCCGCCACCCGCCACCACCTTCACCGGCGCGCCTGCGTCATACAGCGCCACGAAGCTGGTGTAGGGCATCAGGCCGGCATCCACCTGCCCGGCGCCCAGGAACGTCACCTGCTCGGCGAAGGTGGGGGAGGGGATGAAGTCCAGGATCAGCCCATCGTCCTTGGCGGTCTGCAAGGCGTTGGTGAGATAGAAATTGAGGTTGCAGAAGCCGGAGCCGAAGGTGGAGCGGATATGGCTCTCGGCGGCTCGGGCGCCACCGCCGCAGCCCATCAGGGTGATGGCACCGAGGCCGCCGCGCATCATGTTGCGCCGGCTGAGCGCGGGCGGGCGGGCGGCGGTCCAGGGGAGGCTGTCGAACATGGTGGATGCTCCTACGGCTTCGTGCTGAAGGGATGCATGCGCTATGCCACGGGCCGTGTCGGCCTGCCTAAGCCGGGAATGAACCGATCACGCGGATAGGGTGCGGACATGAGGAAGCGCCTGGCTCCTATCCTGCTGAGCCGCCTGAGCAGCGGCGCCGCGCGTTTGCGGCCTGAGACGCCGCTCAAGCAAGTGCTGCGCCGCCATCAGCACCGTCGTGAACGCCAGGTAGTAGACGGCGGCCGCGGAGAGCGCCTCAAGGTAACGGAACGTGCCCGAAGCCGACTGTTCGGCCGCCAGCAACAGCTCGCGTATGCCGATGACGCTGACCAGCGAGGACAGCTTGAGCATGCCGATGAATTGGTTGCCGACCGGCGGCACCACCAGCCGCAAGGCCTGCGGCAGCACCACCAAGCGGATCACTTGGCGCTCCGACATGCCCAATGCCCGTGACGCGTCGCGCTGCCCCGGGCCGACGCCGCCAAGGCCGCCGCGCATGATCTCCGCCATGTAGGCTGCCTCATGCAGCCCCAAGGCCAGGACGCCGCAGGCCGGGCCCGACAAGATCAGCCCGAAACTCGGCAGCACGTTGAAAGCGAAAATAATCTGCAGCAGCACGGGGGTGCCGCGGAACAGCCAGAGATAGAGCCAGGCCAGCCAACGCAGCGGCCGTATTCGCGCCTGCTGCATCAGAGCCAGCAGCAGCCCGCCCGCCATGCCGAGCAGCAAGGAGGCGACGCTGACCCAGAGCGTCACGAAAGCAGCTTCGGCGAAGTTGAAGCCGAACAGTTCGTGCAGGAAGACGTCGTAACGGAAGGTCATTGCGCTCGGCTCGCCGACCCTTGCGGCTCAAAAAATGGTGCTCGATGGCGGCAAGCCCCACTTCTTCAGCAGGGTATCATAGGTGCCGTCCGCCTGCATGGCGTCGAGCGCGGCACGCAGCGCATCCCGAAGCGCGGGGTTGTCCTTGGCCACCGCCATGCCCAGGCGCGATTGGGTGTTGAACGGCTCGCCCAGCGGCTCGAAGGTGTTGGGTGAGTTGGCCATCATGGCCGAGATCACCGGGGTGGAGCTGATCGCGCCCTCGGCCCGGCCCTGCGCCAAGCTGAGCGCCACCACGGCGCTGCTGCCCAGGGCCAGGATGCCGACCGCGGGCTTGCCCGAGGCGGTGCATGCGTCGCTGAGGCTATGGGCGGTCTTTTCATAGAGGGTGTTCACCGCCACGGCGATCTTGTGCCCGCACAGCGCATCCCGCCCGCTGATATGGGCCGGATTGCCGGCCGGCACGACCATCTGATCGCCGATGCGCAGATAGGGGATGAAGTCGAGCACCTCCTCGCGCGCCGGCGTGATGTACATGCCGCTGGCCAGGAGATCGATGCGGTGCGCTTGCACAGCCGGGATGATGCCGGCGAAATCCATGCCGAGCATGGCGGGTTGGAGGCCAATGCGCCGGGCCAGCTCCGCCACCAGGTCCACGTCGAAGCCGACCGTCTGCCCGTCGCGCTGGAACTCGAACGGCGCGAAGGTCGGGCTGGCGCCCCAGGTCAGCTTGCCCTCGGTCACGGTAGGGGGAGTGGCCGCCAAAGCCCGGCCGGGCGACCCAGCGGCGAGGGCGATGCATGCCGCGGCAAGGAGAAGCCTTAAAATGTCCCTCACGCTGTCCCCATTGCCCTACGCCGTTGCTGGCCGGTCCGGACGCCGCAGCCCTAGATGCTCGCGCAGTGTGGCGCCCGCATAGGCCCGCCGCATCAGCCCGCGCCTTTGCAAGTCTGGGACCACATGCTCGACGAACAGGTCGAGGCCCCGCGGCATGATGTGGAACTGCAGCATGAAGCCGTCCGCCGCGCCGCTGCGGAACCATTCCTCCATCACGTCCGCGATCCGCCGCGGCGACCCGGTGATGGTCTTGCGGCCGCGCTCGTAGCGGAGATAGACCTCGCGCAAGGTCGGGCGGTCCTCGCGGATCAACCGCAGGATGTCGTCGAAGAAGCCCTTGTGGAAGTTGGCTGCCTTCGGGATGCGTTCGTCCGGGATCGGCTCGTCCAAGGGCAGGTCGGACAGGTCGGTCTCCAGGTCCATGCCGAGGCGGAAACGGCCGACATCCGGATGCACCAGCTCCTGCAGCCTGGCATAGTCGTCGGCCGCCTCCGTGTCGCTCTGCGCGATGACGATGGGCAGGCCGGCCAGCACCCGCATGTCCGACGGGTCGCGCCCGTGGGCGGGCATGCGCGCCTTCAGCCCTTCGGTGAAGCGGCTGGCGTCGGCGGCGGTGGGATTGGAGGAGAACACCACGTCTGCCCAGCGGGCGGCCAGGTCCTGCCCGGCATCGCTGGCCCCGGCGGCGATGATCACCGGGTGGCCTTGCGGCGGCCGGGCGATGTTGAGCGCGCCATCGACCTTGAAGTAGCGGCCGTCATGATGGACCGGGTGCTGCGCCGCCGGGTCGAAATAGCGGCCGGTCGCGCGGTCCAGGCCGAATGCGCCGTCGCCCCAACTGTCCCACAGGGCGCGCACCACGTGAACGAACTCGCCGGCGCGTGCGTAGCGGTCAGCGTGCGGCGCCAGCTTGGCGTGGCCGAAATTGCGCGCGGCATAGTCGTTGGCCGAGGTCACCACGTTCCAGGCCGCCCGGCCGTGGCTCAGATGATCGAGCGAGGCGAACTGCCGGGCCAGGTTGTAGGGCTCGGAGAAGCTGGTGGACACCGTGCCGCCCAGGCCGATGCGCTTTGTCGCGCCGGCCAGCGCGGTCAGCAGCGTGACCGGCTCCAGCACGTTTATGAACAGCGGGAAACGTGACCAGGCGTGCAGGTTGTCGGTCCGCGCGCCGGGGGTGTCGGCGATGAAGAACAGGTCGAACAGGCCGCGCTCAGCCAATCGGGCGGCATGGCTGTAGGTGGCCAGGTCGGTGGGCGGGGCGGGCGCGCAATCGGGATGCAGCCAACTGGCCGGGTGCGACCCGGCGGCGCCGAACAGGAGGGCGAGCGACATGTGGCCGCGGTCCGGCATGGTGCGGCGGTCCTCTCGAGCGACGGCCAGACCTTGAGCGAGCGACCGGGCGGTCCTTGGTAGCGGCGGACGGATTTGAACCGCCGACCAAGGGATTATGATTCCCCTGCTCTACCGCTGAGCTACGCCGCCCAAGATGTCGGGGCTGTTACGCCGGTGCGCCCCGCCGCGTCAACCGTCCATCCAGAGTCGTGTGACGCAAGGGGCGCTCCTCGCCGGGCAGCGCAGATTTGCCGCGCCCGTTCACGAAGGCGCCATCCTCTTCTTCAACATACGTGTAAATTCAAGGGTGTAACTGTATGTTGCATAGACCTGGACGATTTTAAATTTCAACTATCGCAACCGCGCCGCGTAGGTCGCGCGGCCACGCAACAGGAGTGCCTTTCCATGCGCCTACGGATTGCCCTCGCGGCAGCCACGATTATCGGCTTTCCCGTCCTTGCTTCCGCTCAACCGATTACCGGCCTGTATATCGGCGCGGGTGCGCTCTGGAACTACAAGCAGGACGAGCATGTGCCAGGCTCCCCAGGCACCGGCCTGCCCTCGACGCGGTTCCGCTTCGATGAGGGCGGCTTCGGCGGAGTGGGCAGTGTAGGGTACGGCTTTGGCAATGGATTGCGCTTTGAGATCGAGGGCAATTACCGGCAGAACGGAGTTCGCCAACTTGGCGGGGCACTGCAGCCGATCGGTGGCCAAAGCACGCAGCAAGACTACGGCGTGTTGGGCAATGTGTTGTACGACGTGGACCTGCGGCCTTTCGGTGTGTCGTTCGTCACTCCCTATGTCGGCCTCGGCGCGGGTTGGGAATGGAGCCATCTCAACGGCTTCAACGCGAGCAACCCGGTGGCCGGAAGCGTCACCCATATCGGGGGCACCTCAGACAACTTCGCCTACCAAGGCATCGTCGGTGCCGCCTTCCCGATCGCCGCCGTTCCGGGCCTGGCGCTCACGGCGGAATATCGGTTCCTGGGCGTGTTGGGCAATCAGACCTTTACCGGCGACACCCTCAGCCGCGCGCCGGGCAGGCGGGTCGGCAATGTCGATATCAGCGAGAACCTGAACCACAGCGTGTTGCTCGGCGTGCGCTATGCCTTCAACACTCCCTCGCCGCCGCCGCCACCCGCGCCGGTTTCGGCGCCGCCCGCTCCAGCGCCGGCGCGCACCTACCTCGTGTTCTTCGATTGGGACCGGGCTGACCTCACCGACCGTGCCCGGCAGATCGTGGCCGAGGCGGCGCAGGCCAGCACCCGGGTGCAGACCACGCGCATCGAGGTGCAGGGCAACACCGACACGTCGGGCACGCCGGCGTACAATCAGCGGCTGTCTCTGCGGCGCGCGCAGACCGTCGCGGCGGAACTGGTGCGTCATGGCGTGCCGATGAACATCATCGACATTGAGGCTTTTGGCCAAACCCGTCCCTTGGTGCCAACCGGCCCGGGCGTGCGGGAGCCGCAAAACCGTCGGGTTGCCATCATCCTGCGCTGATCGCTGGATCGGTCCGCCTCGTTGGCGAGGCGGACCGGTCTCCCTCTCTGTGCATACAGAATCTCTTTCTTGCGAAACTTACACAATTTTGTGATAAGTGTGGTCGAGAGGTGAATGCGATGCAGAACGACCAGCAAGCTTGCCTGCAACAGATTGGTGAATTGGCTCAGGTGGCCTGGGTCCTGCGGGACCGAATGCTGGAACGGGGGGCGATTTCGCCCGAGGTGGTCCGGCTGGAAGAAGCGGTGCACCTGTTGGAAAGCTCCATCGCCCAACTTGCCGGCGCGTTGGGCACGGATCTGCCGGCGGGGTGCGGCCCCTCCGGCAGGCCGCGTCGTCCGGGATGATCAGCGCAGGATGATCGCCACCCGCCGGTTTTGCGGTTCGCGCACGCCGGCTGCGGTCGGCACTAAGGGACGCGTGTCGCCGAATGCCTGGATGTCGATGGCGGCCTCTGGCACGCCCTGGCGCACGAGCTCCGCGGCCACTGTCTGCGCGCGCCGCAGAGACAAGGCCTGGTTGTAGGCGGGCTTGCCCGAACTGTCGGCGTTGCCTTGCACCTCGATGCGGGTGGTTTGCACTTTTGTGCTGGCTTGTGCGGCTTCGGCCACGATCTGCCGGGCGCGGTCGGTGAGATCGGCCCGGTCCCAATCGAAGAAGACGAGGTAGGTGCGGGCTATCTGCGGCGCGGCGGGGGCGGCGGGCTGCGTTGGGCCAGGCGACGGGCGGCGCGCTGGCTGGCTCAATGCATACCGGACGCCGAGCAGAATGCTGTGGTTATAATTGTTGCTATACGAAAGCTTGTCCCTCGCCGCCGGCACAAAGGCAGAGCCCGACGGAACGATGTCGGTCCGGCTGGTGTCCGCCAGGCCGAGGAAGCGGTATTCCAGCGTGACCGACAGGCGCGGTACAATCGCGATGGGGACGGCGACGCCGAGAATGGCTTGATAGGCGAAAGAACTGGTGCGGCCGATCTGGAAGCCGCGATCCTGCCACATGTAGCCCGCTCCTAGTCCGGCATACGGGAACAGGTCGGGCGAGCCGACATTGAGGTCGTAGAGCACGTTGACCATCGGGCCGAACGTCTGCTGATTGACACGGCTGAAAAGCGTGCGCTGGTTGATCCGGTAGTCGCCTTCAACCTCAACCCGCAGCCCGTGGCCGAACCCGTAGCCGATGCTGCCGACCACCACGCCGCCCGCGTCGAAATCATAGACGCCATGGCTGCGAAAGCCGGCCGCCGGTTCGGGGATGGACCGCCCGTTGCCGATAGGAAAATTGTAGGCTGGCTGGGTAAATGTCTGGTCGACGGTCTGCGACGGCACGAAGTTGCCGCCGGCACCAGCGCCGATATAGACGCCGGTTATGGGCTGCGCTTGGGCCGCCAGAGGCAGGCCGAGCACGGTTATGGAGGCAAGCAGCCGGGATGTGCGCATCGTTGGAACCTTCGATAACTTAGGGTGCCGCTCGATCGCAGATCGCAACGGTTCCGCAAAGAATTATCGGCCAGGGACGGCCACTGTTGCGATGATGCACGCCATTGTGTGTTGCCGGAGCAACACCTCTCACGCAGGCGGGCGGGTCGCCATGCGGCCGGAGCGCGGCAGCAGCAGTACCAGAATTACCAGCGCCATGACGGCGGTCGCGGCCAGCCAGAGGAACCCGGCGTTATAGTTCCCCGTGCGGTCGCGCAGCCAGCCCATGATGGCGGGATTGTAAAACCCGGCCAGGTTACCGACCGCATTGATCAGGGCCAGGGCTGCTGCTGCGCTGGCGCCGGTGAGCATTGCCTGTGGGATCGGCCAGAACGCCGGCATGCAGCCATACACGCCTAGACAGGCAAACGACAGCACGGCAAGTTTCCACACCGGGTCGGGCGTGATCGCCGCACCGACCAACCCAACTGCCGCCACAACTGCCGACAGCAACGCGGCACCCCGCCGGCGCCGATCCGACAACAGGCCGAACACAACCATGCCGATAGCGCCCAGCAGGAACGGTATGGCGGCCAGCATCGCCGCTTGAAAGTTGCTGACCGGGAACATGCGCATGATCAGTGGCAGAAAGAAGCCCAATCCGGCGTTCAGCCCGGTCAACCCGGTATAGGCCAAGGCCAGCAGCAACACGTTGCGATCGCGCAACACCGCTAGAACGCCTGGCGCGGCGGAATGCGTCGGCTTGGCCTGCTCGGCGGCCAGCGTGTCGACTAACCAGCGGCGGTCGTCTTCGGCCAGCCAGGCCGCCTGGTCCGGGCGGTCGGGCAGGGCGCGAAGCACGACGAAGCCCAGCAGGACGGCCGGGACGCCCTCCAGGATGAACAGCCATTGCCAGCCATGCAGGCCCAGCAATCCCTCCGTGCCGAGCAGGGCACCTCCTACCGGCGCGCCGACCAGCGCGGACACCGGGATCGCAGCCATGAAGACGGCCACGATGCGGCCCCGCCGGGCCTCCGGGATCCACAGCGTGAGATAGAATACGATGCCGGGAAAGAACCCGGCCTCCGCCGCGCCGAGCACCGCGCGCACCACGTAAAAGCTGGTTGCATCCCAGACGAACGCGGTCGCGCTGGCGATCAGGCCCCAGGAGACCAGGATGCGGGCGAGCCACCTGCGGGCGCCAAAACGTTGCAGCGCCAGGTTGGATGGCACTTCGAAGACGAAATACGGGATGAAGAACACCCCGGCGCCGAAGCCGAACGCGGCGGCGGACAGCCCGAGGTCGTGGTTCATGGTCAACGCGGCGAGGCCGATGTTACCGCGATCCAGGATGTTGAAAAAGTAGCATAGCGCGAGCAACGGGATGAGCCGCCGCTCGACCTGCGCCGTCACGCGGGCTGCTTGCTCCATCGCCTGTCCCCCGGTGCCTTCCGCCGAAGGGGCGAAGAGCTCTGGGGGCGGAGCTTAGTACCGCCGGAGCAGCCCCACCAGCCTGCCCTGCACCTTCACCCGGTCGGCGGGGAAAATCCGCACTTCGTAGTTCGGGTTGGCCGGCTCCAGCACGATGGTGCTGCCGCGGCGGCGCAAGCGCTTCAGCGTCACCTCCGAGTCGTCGACCATTGCCACGACAATCTGCCCGTTCTCCGCTGTCTCGCCTTTGCGGATGATGACGGTGTCGGTGTCCAGAATGCCGGCGTCAATCATCGAATCGCCGGCCACCTCCAGCGCGTAGTGCTCACCGCTGCCGAGCATGGCGAGCGGCACCTCAATCTGGCTGCCGCCGTCCCGCAGCGCCTCGATCGGTTGGCCGGCGGCGATGCGGCCATAGAGCGGCAATTGCACCGCCGCGGCCTCGCTGGCGGCACGCACGCCGGCCAAGCGGTTGCCGCTGAAATCGCCGCGAATCACGTTTGGCGCAAAGGCGGGCGGGGCAACGGCGGGGGGAGCCAACGCCGGCGCTTCCTCTCGCAGCGCGGGGGCCTTGTCCGGCATGCGGATCACCTCGAGCGCACGGGCGCGATGGTGGTGGCGCTCAATGAAGCCACGCTCCTCCAATGCCGAAATCAACCGGTGGATGCCGGACTTCGAGCGCAGCTTCAACGCGTCCTTCATTTCCTCGAACGAGGGGGAAAAACCCGTGCTGCGCAGATGATGGTCGATAAACACCAACAGCTCATGCTGCTTTCGCGTGAGCATGCGAACTCTCCTCTACGGACTCCGACGTCTGCTTGTGGTCGGAACAAATCAGCAACCTACGGTGTTCTAGGTTGGTTCCACTCGCGCCGTCAAGCGTTTAGGCGGGCACGTCTGCAATCGGGCGCTACAATCCCAGGCTGTCCAGCCGGATGACCTCGACCTCGCCGCCTTCAGGCAGCGCGGGCGCGAAAGGGGCGCGCAAGATCAAGGCGTCCGCGCGGGTGAGCATGTTCAGCAGGCCGGAATCCTGGCGCGGGAACGGGGTGGCAATCAGCAGCCCACCGGGTCCGTTGCCGAGGCTGGCGCGCAGGTGGTCGGCGCGCCGATCGTTCTCCTTTACGGCTGCCCCCAGAATAGCGCGCTCAGTGCGGGGCGCTGCCGCGGGCAGCCCGCCCATCACGTCCAGGCTCGGCAACAGGAACAGCGCCGCGCAAATCAGCGCCGAGACCGGGTTGCCCGGCAAGCCAAGCACGGGGGTGGGCCCGACATGTCCCGCGATCAGCGGCTTGCCCGGGCGCATCGCCACTTTCCAGAAATCGAGCTCAAAGCCGCGCTGCACCAACGATTGCTGCACCAGGTCGTGGTCGCCTACGCTGGCCCCGCCGGTGGTGACCAACATCTCGGCGGCACGGGCTGCGTCCACCGCAGCGCCAATTGCCGCCGGGTCATCCGGCGCCACCGGCAGCAGCATGGGCTCGCCGCCGCCAGCCCTGACCAGCGCTGCGATGGCATGGGAGTTGGAGCTGACGACCCCGCCCGGCCCGACCGGCTCGCCGGGCATAGCGATTTCATCGCCCGTGGCCAGGATGGCGATGCGGGGACGGCGATGCACGGCCAGCCAGGGGTGGTCGGCCGCCGCCGCCAACCCGATATCGCGCGCACCCAGCCGGCGCCCTGGCTGCAGCAATACGTCGCCGGCAGCAAAGTCCTGCCCGGCGCGCCTAATGTGGCGACCCGGCACGCAGGCCTCCTGCACGGTGACGAACTCGCCGTCACGCGTGGCATCTTCCTGCAACAGGATGGCGTCGGCACCGGGGGGGACGACGCTGCCGGTGAACAGGCGGACCGCCTCGCCCGGCGCCACGTCGCCGGCAAACGGATGCCCGGCCGGTGCGCTGCCCACCACGCGCAACCGTGCGCCCAGCGCTGCATCCGCTGCACGCAAAGCATAGCCGTCCATGGCGGAGACGTCGGCCGGTGGCTGGGTGCGGCGGGCGGCGACGGGTGCTGCGAGCACGCGCCCCCAAGCCTCGGCCAAACCCACGGTTTCCACCGGGGTGGGGCGGAGCGGCGCCAGGATGCGCGCGCGCGCTTCGGCGACGCTGATCATAGCTGGGGGATCATAGCTGGGGGATCATGGCTGGCTAAACTCCCCCGACTTGCCGCCAGCCTTATGCACCACCCGTAACGCCTCCACGCGCATGCCGCGGTCGATCGCCTTGCACATGTCGTAGACCGTGAGTGCGGCGATGCTGGCGGCGGTGAGCGCCTCCATCTCCACCCCGGTGCGGCCGGTGGTGCGCACCGTGGCGGTGATCTCGACCGCGCCTTCGCCGGGTTCCAGCTCCAGCGTGACAGCGGCGAGCGGCAGGGGGTGGCAGAGCGGGATGAGCTCGGCGGTGCGCTTGGCGGCCATGATGCCGGCCAAGCGGGCGGTTCCGAGCACATCGCCCTTGGTTGCGGTGCCGCTCGCCACCACCGCCAGCGTGCCCTCGGCCATCACCACGCGGGCGCGGGCGGTGGCGGTGCGGGCGGTCTCGGGCTTGGCAGAGACATCCACCATGGTGGCGCGGCCGGCAGCGTCGAAATGGGTCAGCACGGCAGGCCCTCGCCAATCAGCTGCCGCACGGCGGCGCCGACATCGGGTTGGCGCAACAGGCTTTCACCCACCAGCAAACAGTGCGCGCCGGCCTGGGCCAAGCGCCCGGCATCTTCACGGCTGCGGATGCCGCTTTCGGTCACCAGCATGCGGCCGGGCGGCACGGTGGCGGCAAGCGCGATGGTGGTGGCAAGATCGGTCACCAGAGTCTTAAGGTTGCGGTTGTTGATGCCCAGCAACGGCGTTGGCAGAGGCAGCGCGCGTTCGAGGTCTGCGGCGTCGTGCACTTCGACAAGCACATCCATGCCCAGGTCCTGGGCCAAGGCGCCCAAGCCAGCCGCTTGCGCGTCGGTCAGCGCCGCCATGATCAGCAGGATGGCGTCCGCGCCCATCGCCCGGCTTTCGTAGATTTGCCACTCATCGAGCATGAAGTCCTTGCGCAGCACGGGGAGCTGCGTGGCATTGCGGGCGGCGGACAGATGGGCGGGATCGCCGCTGAAAAACGGCGCATCGGTCAGCACCGACAAGCAGGCGGCACCCGCTGCCTCGTACGCCTGCGCGATGCAGGCCGGGTCGAAATGGGCGCGGATCAAGCCGCCCGAGGGTGATGCCTGCTTGATCTCGGCGATAAGTCCGAAGCGGCCGGCCGTCACCGCCCGGCGTAGCGCCGCAGCAAAGCCGCGCGGCGGGTCGGCGGCTTTGGCTGCTGCTTGCAGCTCCGCAAGCGGTGTGGCGGCCCGGCGGCGTTCCACGTCGCGCCGGGTCTCGGCGCAAATCCGCGCCAGCACGTCTGGAACTGCCTGGTCCACCCGCCCCCCTATGCCGTCGCCTGCCGCAGCCGGTCGAGGGCCGCCAATGCGGCACCCTGATCGATCGCCTGGGCTGCCTGCTCGGCGCCCACTCTCAACGAGGTCACGCGGCCGGCGACAATCAAGGCGGCGGCACTGTTCAACAGCACCGTGTCCCGGAACGGACTCGCCTCCCCCCTCAGCATGGCGAGCATCGCGCGGGCGTTCTCCGGCGCCGCCCCACCGCGGATTGCACTCAGCGGGGCGGCTGGCAGTCCCGCCTCTTCGGCCAGCACCTCCCGCTCCGTCACCATACCGTCGTGCAACACCGCGACGTGGTTCGGGCCGGCCAAGGTCAGCTCATCCAGCCCGCTGCCATGCACCAGCCAGGCGTGCGTGCTGCCAAGCGCGCGGAGCGTCTCGGCCATCGGGCGCAGCCAGGCCGGGCTGAACACGCCGATCAGTTGGCGGCGCACGCCCGCCGGGTTGGCCAGCGGACCGAGCAGGTTGAAGATGGTACGGGTGCCCAGCTCCGCCCGCACCCCAGCGGCATGGCGCAGGGCGGCGTGATGGCGTGGCGCGAACAGGAAGGCGCATCCGGCTTCGGCCAGCACGGCGGGCAGCCGTTCCAACGGCACCTCCACGTTCACGCCCAGCTCGGCCAGCACGTCCGCCGCGCCGGTGCGGGAAGACAGCGCGCGGTTGCCGTGCTTGGCCACCGGAACCCCCAGCCCGGCCAGCACGAAGGTCACGGCGGTGGAGACGTTCAGCGTACCGGCCCCATCGCCCCCGGTGCCGCTGACGTCGATGGCGCCGGGCGGGGCTGGCACGGCGACCATCCGCGTGCGCATGGCCCGGACGGCACCGGCCAGTTCGGCCACCGTTTCGCCGCGCAGCCGCATCATCATCGCCATGCCGCCGATTTGGGCGGGCGTGGCTTGGCCCGCCATGATCACGCCGAACGCGGCCTCCGCCTCTGCCTCGGACAGGGTCTGGCCCGCCGCCAGCCGGGCGAGTGTGGGCTTGAGGTCGTGCTCCACAAGCGGGCTGGGCTCAGGCGGCGCGGGCGCCGCGGGGCGCGTTGGCGCCGCGGGCGATGGCGAGGAAATTGCCCAGGATGTCGCGTCCAGCCTCGGAGGCAATGCTCTCTGGGTGGAACTGCACGCCGAACACCGGCATGGCGCGGTGGCGCAGGCCCATGATCAGGCCATCCGCAGTCCAGGCGGTCACCTCGAGTTCGGTTGGCAGGGTCTCGCGCTCCACGATCAGGCTGTGGTAGCGGGCCGCCTGGAACGGGTCCGGCAGGCCGGCAAAAATGTCGGTGCCCCCGTGCTCCACGGCGGCGACCTTGCCGTGCATGGGCAGCGGCGCCCGCTTCACCGTGCCGCCGAACGCCTGGCCGATCGCCTGATGGCCGAGGCACACGCCCAGGATCGGCACTCGGCCAGCGGCGGCGGCGATCAGGTCGAGGCAAATCCCGGCTTCGTTCGGCGTGCAGGGACCCGGCGACAGGACGATCGCCTCGGGCGCCATCGCCAGCGCGGCCGCGGGGTCGATGGCGTCATTGCGGCGCACGGTGCAGACGCCGCCGACTTCGCCCAGCACATGGACGAGGTTGAAGGTGAAGCTGTCATAGTTGTCGATCAGCAGGATCATGCCGTGTTATCGCGCCGGGGTTAGCCGCCGGTCAACGGAGCGAGTGGCCCGATCCTGACGCTCACTACCGCAGCGTTAGAGCTGCAGCGTTAGAGCTATCGGCCCATCCATTACGGCGCTTGCGGGCTGTCCCACTGCAAGGTTTGGAACGGACGCCCGGCGCGGTCGGCGCCGAGCGCCACCACCGCATGGCGAACGAAGCGGCTGCCGTCCGCAGCTTGGGCATCCGACATGACATTGATCACGCTGGGCCGCTGGTCCGGCGCTTGCGGTTGCTCGCCTTCCAGCGTGCGCGCGACCTCCCGCAACAGCGGCGCTGCATGCGCCAGCTCCAACGGGCCGTTGGTGAACACCGAGAGATAGGGGCGGATGCGGGCGAGACTATCCGGCGTCATCCCAATCACCAGGCCGAGTTCGTCCAGGCTGCGGAAGGGTTGCCCGGTGGGCGCGGCGGCCATGCCGGCTTGGCGGTATTGCGCTTCCACCTGGCCAAGATTGCTGATGGCGTGCCAGTCGGCAAAGGCCTGCGCGATGGCGGCGGCGCGCGTGCGTTCCACGCCGGTGGCGGCAATGACGGCGGCCATGAGTTGCGGCGGTGCGTAGTTGGGGTTGAGCTTGCCGTTCTCGTCGCCGACCTGCACGCGGACCGCGTAGGCCCCGATCGTTATCAGGTGAGGCTGGCCATCGGCCTGCCACGCCCGGGCCGGGGCGTCGCTGGCATGGAACACGGCCTCGGCGATGCCGGCATCGGCGGCGGCTTCGGCGGCAGCGGCGCGGCGCAGATTGCCGGCCAGTTGCACCTCGCTGCGGCCGGATGCCGTCAGCACGGTGGTGAGCAGCGCCAGCAGCACCACCGACCACAGCACGATGAGCAGGGCGAAGCCGCCCGGTGACGCAACGCTGCGGTGAAGGGCCGGCCAGGGCCGCCGAGGCGAGGGTATTGAGCGCGTCACGACATATCCCGTTTGGTGGCCGGAGCTTACGCCTGCTGCTTGGGGCGCGCCAGCATCGGCCAGCCGGGCGGTTGACTCGTTTCCCCGCCTTCCGCCTGATGGCTTGGCCGCATGAAGGAAGATGGTGATGAGGCTGTGTGTTACCCTGGCGATGGCGGCGGCGCTGGCAACGAGCGGCGAAACAGCCCAGGCCAAGGACGATCTCGTCATCGGCATCGGCGAATTCCCGGCCAGCTTTCATCCCTCGATCGACGCGTTGCTGATCAAGAACTACGCGCTCGGTTTCGCCATCCGCCCCATCACCAGCTACGACGCGCAGGGCCGGCTCATCTGTCTGCTTTGCACCGAGGTCCCGTCGCTGGAGAACGGCCTGGCCAAGCTGGTCGACGAGCCGGGGGGCGGGCGCGGCATGGAGGTGACGATCAAGCTGCAGCCCGACCTCGAATGGGGCGACGGCCAGCCGGTGACCGCAGACGACGTCGCGTTCACCTTGCGGGTGGGGCGAGACCCGAATGCGGGGTTCAGCAACTCGAATGCGTGGAACCGGGCCGACAGCGCGCGCGTGGTCGATCCCCATACCGTTGTGCTGCACCTGCCTAAGGTCACCTTGTCGTACGCGCAATGGGATCAGGTTCTGCCGGAGCATATCGAGGGGCCGATCTACCAACGCGCCCACGCTGCGGGGGACTACATCAACACCACGGCCTACAATCGCGACCCGACAAATCCCGGGCTGTGGGACGGGCCTTATCTCGTCACTAAGTATGATGTCGGCGCGCAGATCGTTCTGGAGCCGAACCCGCACTGGCAAGGCGTGCCGGCCACCGAGGGCCGCAAGGCTGGCTTCAAGCATGTCGTGCTGCGCTACATCGGCGACACGGCCGCATTGCAAGCCAATCTGCTGTCGGGCGATATCGATCTCGACAACAGTCTGACGCTCGACCAGACGCTCGAACTGCGCCGGCGCGAACCGGATCGGTTCAACTACACCTTCTCGCCCAGTCTGACCTACGCCCATATCGACCTGCAAAAGGACAATCCGATTTTGCGGGACGTTCGCGTGCGCCGCGCGCTGCTGATGGCGGTGGACCGCACCACGCTCAACGCCAAGCTGTTCGGCGAGATGGACATCGTGGCCAATGGTTTCGTCAGCCCGCAGAACCCGCATTTCGACCCGACGGTGCCAACCGTGCCGTATGACCCGGCGGGTGCGCGCAAGCTGCTGGCCGAAGCCGGCTGGACGCCCGGGCCGGATGGCATATGCCGCAACGCCGCGGGGGACCGGCTCTCACTCGAGTTTCTGTCCGCCTCCGGGTTCCGCATCAACGAGCTCGAGATGGCGGTGATGCAGAGCGGATGGCGCCAGGTCGGCGTGGAGACAAACCTGCGGTTTGAGCCGTCGCGGACGCTGTTCGGGACCACCACGAAGCACCGGGCCTTCACCGGCTTGGTGCTTTACACCTGGACCAGCAATGTCGGCGAGAGCCCCCGCCTGACCCTCGGTTCCGACCAAATCCCGACGGCGGAGAACAACTGGGGCGGCGCCAACTTCTTGGCATTTGCCGATAAGTCGTTCGACCGCGATATCGCGACTGCCGACGCTGATTTGGACCCGGCGCATCAAACGGCGGCCTGGAACGACATGCAGCGGATTTACGCGCAGGAGTTGCCGGCGCTGCCGCTGTTCATCACCGCCATCCCGCAAGCGCTGCCGAAATGGCTCAAGGGCTTCGGCCCATCCGGGACCGGCCAGCCGTTCACCCAGGAGGCGGAGAACTGGCGGTCAGAATAGGCGAAGCGTTGCCCGCCTGTTGCTCTCCCGCCTCCATACGAACTGTACCATGCTGGTCTCTGCTGAATTCCCCTAGATGCTCGCGGTCATCCCGGCGACGTCGCCGGTCTTTGCCCCGATCGCCACCGTGCTGAACACTGCCGAGGCCGGGCAAGACTTTGCCGAGGGCAACGTGCTGGGTGGGCTGCTCAGCCTGGCGTCAGCCGCGGGGTTTGGCGGGATCGCCGACGGGGTCGACATTGCCGGCACTAGCTTGAAGGGTGCCGCGGCCACTACCGGCGAGACCATCCTGGCGGTGTCTCAAGCCGCAGGCGGCGCCTCGGCGATTGTGCAGAGTGCCGAGAATGGCGACGCGCTCGGGGCCGCGGCGGGCGCGCTGACCATTGCCGCCGCCGCGGCGTCTCAGGGCATTGGCGGCATTAATGGCAACCAGCCAGTGGTCTCGGCCGGCACCGTCACGCTTGGTGGGGCGACCATAAACCTCCGTCTCAACGTCACCCAAACACTCGCCGCCCTCGCCGCCGCCGGAGCCAGCGCCGACGCACTTAGCAATGGCCGACGTCAGCACAGCGCTGTTCACGAGCCTGGGAACGCTGTTCTCAACGATTGCTGAAAATGTGAGTCAGACTGCCAGAGGTTCACCTATTGCAGGAAACCGATACGACCTGCTTGGTTCTCCAGGAGGGCAAGTAAGTATCGCTTCGCCTGAGGTAATAAGTGGAGCTCCAATTTCACTGCAACGCGTAGGTGGATTTCTCGGCGATAGCGTGGCTTTTGAGGTGAAACTTGTCAAGGATAGCTTCCGTAATCTCATTTCTGACTTCTCAATAGATCCGACTGGAACTACAAGCAGCATCATAAACAGTCTCGGCCCGATTGCATCTGAAGCTCAGCCTCTTACGGGATTGGCGTCGTTGCTTGTCTCTACTGCTCAATCGGGATTGTCAAATGGAACTGGAATTAGTCCAGACCTAGAGTTTGTATCACGTGACACAGGGATTTCAATCGCGTCGTCCTCAGATGGAGGCGAGATCGTAAGCAACGGTCTTACTCCCAATCAAGCGAGTTTACTTCAAGGCACACAAAACGGAGCCCCTCTGAACATTACACATACCAACGTGTCTTTTGCTGATCTTGCCAACTTACAGCAGCAAACTGGCAATGAGTTCGCAGTCTATACAAACTCGTCAGGCGATAGATTTATCGCGCAGCTAGGGTCGCAAGGTGGCAAAATCCCAGACAACATCACTTTGATAGCTCATACTCAGCCGGCAACTGAAAGCATCAGCAATGTATATGGCGCAGCACCTTCATCAGATGATATAAACGCGATCAATCAGCTTGGTCAAACCCGTTCTTACGTTGTGACGGGAAGGGGCGACGTTGCCGCATTTTTCCCGAATGGTAAGTTCAACGTCATCAAGTCTTCAAATTAGGAGCCAGTATGGAACAGCAATTTAGCATTCCTGTAAAGATGATTGCAGTTTATGTGAGGTCTGAAGAAGTTCCGGCTATCCGCGTAAACGAGATTATCGAATGGATCAAAACTTCCGGCGGAAGGAAAATTGACACAAACACATTCATGTTTGTAAACGATGCTCCAACAACAACAGAATTCCAAGAGAAGTTTGCACCCCTTTGCTCCGGTGAAGGCTATGTGGTATTTGAGGGCGGCGCCGCGACACCCAGGCTTCTCGTCGTGGCAAACGAAACTCCTGTTAAAGACATCAAAATCTCAGTCGTCCGCACAAGCTAAGAAGCTCCCGGCGCAGCCTGTCCTCTCATTGGGCGGGGCACTGCGGATCGTCCCGTTGCAAGGGGCTGTCAGAGACCGCGGCCAAATCTGTTGCCCGACGGAGCATAAGCATGGCGGAGACAACGGGTTGCGGTCCTACCAAGGGTTAGTGGCATGCGCCCGGAGTCCTGGACGGCCCTGGGAACAAATTTGATAGAGTTCTCAGGTTCGAAGGAATGCTTGCCAGTCTATAACTGCTAGGACTTGCCGAGGGATTCCCCGCCATCTCCAGCGAGAATACCGTACGTGCAAGCATGGCCCGCGGTTCCTGGCTGCGCACGAGACCATTCGGGGAGAGCACATTGTGAACGCAATCGACTTCCTAGACCGGGGCTGGACCCTTGGTGCCGACCGGGACTGCCTTGTCGAAGCCGGGACAGGCGAACGCTTCAGCTATGGCGAGGTCCGGCGGCAGACCTTCTTGAATGGGAACGCCTTTCGGCAGCGAGGCTATGGCATCGGCAGCAAGGCCTCTGTGCTGAGCCATAACAGTGCAAAGTCTTTCATCGTTATCCTGTCCGTCATGCGTACCGCCATGACCTACATTCCGGTCAACGCGCGCAACACGATGGAGCACAACGCGGAAATCCTCGACCGCTTCGACTGCGACATCTTGTTTTATCAGGCGGAGTTCGCGGATGCGATTGGCATAGTGCGCAAGATAGCCCCCCAGATTCGCGAGTTCGTGTGCCTCGACGACCCTGCTGGGCCGGACCCCGGATTGGCCGAGTGGCGGGCGGACGCGGTGGACTCTGTGTTCGATATCCCTCACGACCCGGAACGCGCGTTCGAAATCCTGCCGACGAGCGCCACGACCGGATTTCCGAAGGGTGTGATCTTCACCAACCGCATGGTCGAAAGCATCGTCGCCAACTTCACGGCTGTGGCGCCCGTCACCGCGCGACCGGTGTTCCTGGCCGTCGCACCACTGACCCATCTATCGGGCAAATTCATGAACTACATTATGAGCCAGGGAGGGTCCGGCGTCATCCTGCCTGCTCCGGACCGGGCGCGCATCCTGGCCGCGATCCCCGAGTTCCAGGTCACGCACCTTTTCCTGCCGCCCACGCTGATCTACGACCTGCTCGCCGAACCTGCGTCGCGCGCCACGGACTACTCCTCGTTACGCTACTTTCTGTACAGCGCCTCGCCAATGGCCGCCGACAAGGTGAAGGAGGCGATCGAGGTGTTTGGCCCCATCCTGTGCCAGATCTGGGGACAAAGCGAGGCCGCCTGGTGCACCGCGTTGCTTCCGGTTGACCACCTGCAAGGCGGCGACATCGCATCGGCGCAGCGGCTGTCGAGTTGCGGACGCCCCCTGCCCTTCGTGTGCGTTGCGGTCATGGACGACGACGGCAATCTGCTGCCAGACAACGAGCGGGGCGAGCTTGTTGTGCGTGGCCAATGCGTAATGCCGTCCTACTACAAGAACGAGCAGGAGAGCGCCGAGGTGTCCCAGTTCGGCTGGCACCATTCCGGCGACGTCGGCTACCGCGATGAGGACGGATTCTTCTACATCGTTGATCGTAAACGCGACATGATCATCTCGGGTGGATTCAATATCTATTCAGTGGAAGTAGAGACCGCCATTCTTGCTCATCCCGCCGTGCTGCAATGTGCGGTGATCGGCGTGCCGCACGAGAAGTGGGGCGAGACGGTGAAGGCCGTCGTCGAACTCAAGCCAGGTTTGTCCGCCTCCCCCGACGAGATCGTCGCCTTCTCGCGTGCCTCGCTCGGGGCCATGAAGGCGCCCAAGTCGGTCGAGATTGTCGATGCGCTGCCCCGCAGCCCAATTGGCAAAATCCTCAAGCGAGAAGTGCGGCAGCGCTATTGGGGTGACCGGGCGCGCATGGTTTCCTGACCGGGCAGGCCTTAGGGACCGCCGCCTGCACCTTGCGAGCGGCTTGACGTGCCGGCTCGAAAAGCTTGGCGCGATCGCCGGACGGGAGGCACAAGAGTTTAATCTCATTCTGCAGCAAGGCTGGCTCGCCCGGCGGGCCCGGCGTTGCGGAACACGTCGGTCGCGTGCGGAAGCTCGTGCAGCCGCAGGACGTCACTGGCCAGGGCAGACGCCCGCGTCTCGCCGAGCACTACATCGGCCAAGCCGCCGAACTTGACCCTCAGCTCTGCCTCAGCAGGGAAGTTGGACGGCTCGCCCCGGGGCACAATGACGGTGCGCTCGACGATCCGGCCCTGCAGGTGCACGGTCAACTTGCCCGCCATGTTCTCCGGGAAGTGCGCCTCGATCTCAGGGTCGTTCACGCACGACACCTTCGCCATCAACACCCGGATGTTCGCGTCGTCTAGCAGGCGGTAGCTGTCCCAATCCATCTTGCCCGTCGCAAGGGCCGTCGCGATCACGAACGGCCCGCTGAATTGCCCGTCCACGACGTTTTGCGGGTTGGCCTTCTTCGCCGCCGGCTCGCCCACCAGCAACAGCCCGGCGCGTGAGAGGCCAAACGTCACCACCTCGATCTGCTCCGGCCGTACATCCTCCTCGGCGCGGATCGCCAGCGCCGCGTCGATACCAGCATGGCCCCAGCGGCAGGATGGATAGGGCTTCACGCCGGTCGCCATGACCTCATACACCGTGCCGAGGTCCTGCACGACGCGCCCCGGCGCCGGTGCCGGAGCGTAAGCGTTGAGGAAACCGTGCCGCCCCTCGATTGGTGCCGCGGCACCCTTGAACCCGGCGCGGGCCAGGGTCGCGGCTGACAATCCAGCCATGGCGGCCCAGCCGACCTGGAAACGCTTGGTCCAGGCTCCGTTCGCCAAGAACTGCAAGCTGCCCGCGCTCTGGCTGAGCGCGATTCCAAGGCCGGAGGCGACCTGGTCCGGTCCCAACCCGAACACGCGGGCGGCCGCGGCCGCGGCGCCGAACACGCCGCACGTGGCGCTTGGATGGAAGCCGCGGTCGTAATGTGCACCCGCCGGTAGCGCCAAGGCCAGGCGGAGCGCCACCTCATACCCGGCGACGATCGCGGCCACCACGTCCGCCCCCGAGGCGCCCACCATGCCAGCGGCGGCAAGCGCTGCCGGGATCACGGGGGCGCCCGGATGCACGACGGCCATCGAGTGTGTGTCGTCGAAATCCAGCGAATGGCCCAGCGTCGCATTGACCAGCGCCGCCCCGGCCGGGCTGTAGCTATCCTGATCTCCGAACACCCGACTTGATCCGCCGCCCAACCCCAGGGCCTGCACGGCGGCGAGTAGGGCTGGCGTGCTTTCCGCGTCGTGCCGCGCACGCACTATGTTGCCGATCAGATCGAGTGCCAGAAGCTCTGTGCGGTGCATCAGGTCTTGCGGCAGGCTGTCCAGCGAGCATCGCACTACGAATGCCGAGAGCTGATCGGTGATCGTCATCCGGCCGTTCCCCTCAATGTGTGTTTTCGGGTTGAATAATGACGACAGCCGATGGCGGACTCAAACCACAATGAAAGAATGACGGAGAATAGCTGTTAGTTGTGGCCACAACCGGCAGCACGAGGCGCGTAACCCTGTACAGCCCTGGCTACAATCACTATGATCAATCGAGATAGGGATCGGGTGAACTGGTGAGTGAGACAGTCCTTCTAAGTCGTACCGGGGCCATCGCCGTGCTGACGCTGAACCGGCCTGCGCAGTTGAATGCCTTGTCGTCGGAGATGCGTGAACGGCTTGGCAAGGCGCTGACTGAAATTGAGACGGACGGGACGAGCCGGGTAATCGTGATCACCGGATCTGGCCGGGCGTTCTGCGCTGGCGGCGATCTCGGCGAGTTCAAGGCGCAGCTGGAGGCTGGCGATCATGGACCGCTGAAGCAGGCCGTTGCCCGGGCGAGTGCGATCTTTCGACGTTTCGAGCTGTCGCCCCTGCCGGTGATAGCCGCCGTGAACGGGGTGGCCGTCGCGGGTGGGCTGGAGCTGATCCTGTGTTGCGACATGGTCTTCGCCAGCCGTTCGGCCCGGATAGGCGACGGACACGCGACGTTCGGCGTCCTGCCCGGCGGGGGCGGCGCGATCCGGCTGCCGCGCCGGGTGCCGGCCAACATCGCCAAGCACCTGCTACTGACCGGAGAGCTGCTTCCAGCCGAGGCGTTCCTGCCCTGGGGCTTGGTCAACGGGGTTGTGGACGGGCCGGACCTGCTTCCTGTCGTGGCCGCGATAGCCGAACGGATCGCGGCGCTTAGCCCACTCGCCATTGCGACGGTCAAGCAGCTGGCCAACCTCGCTCCCGACCATCCTATCGAGGATGGGCTGTGCCGAGAGCTCGAAGGGTTTGGCGCCTATTGCGCCTCGAACGACTTCCTGGAAGGCGTCAGGGCTTTCGCCGAGAAGCGCAGCCCCGTCTTCGCCGGGCGATGAGCCGCGGCCGACTGTGGCGCACTTCCGACCGACAGATCATCAGGCCGTCTTTGCCGGCGGATTATGACCGGTTCGGTAGATCGGTCACGGCGAACGCGGGCAAGACGAACTGGGCCAAGTCATGGACGCGGGCGGCGACCAAGCCCCGCTTTCGACTAACGCCCGCACTTGGTCGCGGACGATTCGGGCGGAGGCGCGGGTCGCCGGTGTCGAGATCCGGCTGGTGGATGTCGCGAGAACTAGCCGGCGAACCATGCCTGGGTTCGCGATCCGCCAAAAGCGTAGCCGCCCGGCCGCGATGAGTGAATTGACTGGCGCGTAAGGGAGCACGCTGTAGCCCAACCCGTCCTCAACCAGCGTTAGAATGGACGACAGCGAATCCGCCTCCACATCCACCCTGGCCGACAGCCTGTGCTGGCCGAGCCAGTTGTCGATCAGAATGCGAAGCCCGTGCCTGGGGCTCGGGAGCACAAGCGATAGCTGCGATAGCGCGACGGCGTCGATGGTCTCGTGGGCACCAGGAGTGGTCGGGTCTGCGGCCGGTCCAATCAGGAACAGCTCCTCGTCATAGAGCTCCTCGGTCAGCAGTGTGCTCAACTTGGGTGCGTTGTAAATCACCGCCACATCGACCCGCCCGACGGACAGCCATTCGAGCACGAAGCCGCTGAACCCCTCCACGATGCGCAGCGCAACCTGGGGGAAGTCCGCGCGAAACCGGCGC
Organism: Acetobacteraceae bacterium; assembly: GCA_965276785.1. Taxonomy (GTDB): domain Bacteria; phylum Pseudomonadota; class Alphaproteobacteria; order Acetobacterales; family Acetobacteraceae; genus LMUY01. The sequence continues at coordinate 2,094,703 of OZ255629.1, read as the reverse complement.
ACCACGGGTAATGTCAGCAACGTACCGACCGTGGGAGGAACGCCGATCACCACGCTCCCGGTCGGCGCCTCCCGCAGCACCCGGAGTTCGTCCGTCGCCCGTGCGACGGTGCTGACGGCGACTTCCGCATGGCCGGCAAGTAGACGCCCCGCGTCCGTCAGGATCACGCCGCGCCCGTTGCGGTAGAACAGTTCGACGCCCAGCTCTTCCTCAAGGCTCTTGACCTGACGGCTCAGAACCGGCTGTGGGACGGAGATTACGGCCGCCGCACGTGAGAAGCTGCCCGCCTCAGAGACGGCCAAAAACATTTTCAAATGCCGGATTTCCATGACCGAAATGCCTGCTTCCAGATGTGAAACTTATAGCTGATAGCATTTGGGGAGCACTGGGCAACACGGGCACCAGCCTGTTCTATGCAGCATTGGTTCGAAAGGTTCGGTCATGGATAGGATGGTCGCAAACGTGGCGGCGGAGGCGCAGATTCCGGCCGGCGAGACCCCGAGGTATGCCGATATCCGCGAGGAGGTGGCCAAGCTCTGTGCCTCGTTCCCCGGCGCATACTGGCGCGAACAGGACCGCCACAGCCGGTACCCGGCAGAGTTCGTCCAGGCGATGGCGGACGCCGGCTATCTCGCCGCCCTGATTCCGGAGGAGTTTGGAGGCGCAGGCCTGCCCCTCTCCGCCGCTGCCGCGATCCTGGAGGAGGTGCAGCACAATGGCTGCAACGGTGCAGCCTGCCATGCGCAGATGTACATCATGGGTGTGGTGCTGCGGCACGGAAGCGAGGCCCAAAAATGTCAGTACCTGCCGCAGGTCGCCACGGGCGCGCTGCGGCTTCAGGCGTTCGGCGTGACCGAGCCCACCAGCGGTACCGATACCAGCGCCATCAAGACCGTTGCCCGCCGGGACGGAAACGAGTGGGTCGTCACTGGCCAGAAGATCTGGACGTCCAGGGCCGAGCACTCGGACCTCATGCTGTTGCTCGCGCGCACCACGCCGAAGGACCAGGTGAAGAAGCGTACGGACGGGTTATCGGTGTTCATCGTCGACATGCGGGACGCGAAGGAGCGCGGTCTTACCATCCGGCCCATCCGAACCATGATGAACCACTCATCGACGGAAGTTTTCTTCGACGACGTGCGCGTGCCGGCCGAGAATCTGGTGGGCGAGGAGGGCCATGGCTTCCGTTACATCCTGTCGGGGATGAATGCCGAGCGTATCCTGATCGCCGCCGAATGCATTGGGGACGCCAAATGGTTCACCAAGACGTCCGCCGTATACGCAAGGGACCGCAGCGTGTTCGGCCGGGCGATCGGGCAGAACCAGGGAATCCAGTTCCCGATCGCCAAGGCTTACGCTCAGATGCGCGCGGCGGAGCTGATGGTGTCACACGCGGCTGCGTTGTTCGAGGACGGCAAGGACTGCGGTGCGGAGGCCAACATGGCCAAGATGCTCGCCGCCGACGCGTCCTGGGCCGCGGCCGAGGCGTGCGTGCAAACCCATGGCGGCTTCGGGTTCGCCGAGGAATATGACGTCGAGCGCCGGTTTCGCGAGACCCGGCTGTACCAGGTGGCACCGGTTTCGACCAACCTGATCCTGTCCTACCTCGCGGAGCACGTCCTGGGACTGCCGCGGTCATACTGATGACGAGCTGCTCCCGCCCCCTCGACGGCATCACCGTGGTTGCCGTCGAACAGGCCGTTGCGGCGCCGTTCTGCACTTCGCGTCTTGCCGACGCCGGCGCGCGGGTCATTAAGGTGGAACGGCCCGGGGGCGACTTCGCCCGCGGCTATGACAAAGCGGCAGCCGGGTTGAGTAGTTATTTCGTCTGGCTCAATCGCGGCAAGGAGTCGGTCGTGCTTAACCTGCAGCAGGAAGAGGCGCGCGCGCAGCTCGATGCGCAGATCGAGGGTGCCGACATCCTGGTGCAGAACCTGAAGCCGGGCGCGCTCGACCGCCTCGGGTTTGGCGCCGCCCGGCTCCGCGCGCGCGACCCGGCACTGATCACCTGCTCCATTAGCGGCTATGGCGACCATGGGCCGCTAGCCGCGCGCAAGGCCTACGATCTATTGATCCAGGCGGAGTCCGGCTTGTCATCCATCACGGGGGGGCCAGAGGGGCCGGCGCGTGTCGGCATCTCGATCGTCGACATCGCGACCGGCGCCACCGCCCACGCCGCCATACTCGAAGCACTGATCACTCGCCTGCGCACCGGCGCAGGGGCTGACATCCGCATTTCCATGTTCGACGTGATGGCTGACTGGCTGACCGTGCCGCTGTTGCACCAGGAGGCCGGTAGCCCACCGCAGCGCCTGGGCCTGGCCCACCCCTCCATCGCCCCCTATGGCGTGTTCCACACGCTCGACGGAGTGGCCATCCTGATCTCGATCCAGAACGATCGGGAATGGGCGGAGTTCGTTCGCGTCCTCCTGTCCGGTGAGCTGTCGGCTACCGATGAGCGATATCGCACCAACGTCGCCCGGGTAGCGAACCGGGCGGAAACAGACCAGCTGGTCAGCCAGGCTATCGGGCAGCACCCGCGTGACGTGTTGATCGAGCGGCTGGCCGCGGCCGACATCGCCTGCGCGGAGGTGAACACCATGGGCGGGCTCTCGCGCCACCCGCACCTCCGCCGGGTCGTGGTGGACACCGAGGTGGGACCAGTCTCCCTGCCCGCGCCAGCCCCGATCGTGGATGGGACGGAGCGCCGATACGGTGCGGTGCCGGCGCTAGGTGGCGACGTGGCAGCCGCAGTCAAGAAGCTGCGAGGGAGCGCGGCGTAAGCCACTGCCTGACTTCATCGGCCCTCGCGTCCTCTTTCAATCTCAACAAAACAAGGCTTTCCACGATGAAGAATGCTGTTTGGCTGATCACCGGATGCTCGCGCGGCCTCGGCCGTGACCTCGCCCGTGTCGTCCTGCAACGTGGCTACCTCGCGGCGGTGACGGCGCGGGACGAGGCTGCGCTTGCGCCGTTGCGCGACGAGTTCGGCGACCGGTGCCTGCCGCTGCGCCTCGATGTGATCGATCAGGCCTCCGTCGCAGCCGCCGTCGCGCGGGCGGAGGATCACTTCGGCCGGATTGACGTCGTGGTTAACAATGCGGGCTATGCCGTGCTGGGTGCAGTCGAGGAAATCAATGTCGGAGCCGCGCGCGGACAGATGGACACGAACTTCTTCGGACCGCTGCAGGTGATCCATGCCGTGCTGCCGGGCATGAGGAAGGCGGGACGAGGGCACATCTTCAACGTGTCATCAGTGGGTGGCTTCGTAGCGTTGCCGGCGTGCGGCCAATACTCTGCCACCAAATTTGCGCTCGAAGGCCTGTCGGAGGCGCTGGCGCTGGAGGTCGCCCCCCTCGGCATCCGCGTCACCATCGTCGAGCCGAACGGCTTCCGCACGGATTTCCTTTCCGCCCGGTCGATGCGCACCGCCGCAATCCGCATCGCGGCCTACCAGCCGACAAGCGGCGTGCAGTTGGAGCGATTCGCCGCCGCGGAAGGCAAGCAGCCGAGCGACCCGGTGCGCGGATCGAACGCCATCGTCGACGCGTTCGAGTCGGAGCAGCCGCCTCTGCGTCTCGTGCTGGGCCGCAGTGGAGTCGACCGGATCAGGCAGAAACTGGCGGCGGTCGAGGCGGAGTTGGCGCAGTGGGAGGCGATCTCCGCAAGCGTCGCCTTCGAGTGAGGCTGGCATCGCGGGCCGGTCTTCCCGGCCCGTGCCGCCCTTCTCAGCCGAGCGCCGCCTCCGTGCCGAACAGGGCCGTGGTCTGGCAGGAAAACAAGCCGCCATTGCCATGGCATAACGCGACGTCAGCCCCGACTACTTGGCGGTCACCGGCGACCCCCCGGAGCTGCTCCACCGCTTCGATCACCTCGAAGATCCCGTTCATCCCAGGATGGACGCACGACAGCCCGCCGCCATTCGTGTTGACCGGCAAACGGCCGCCCGGTGCAATTGCCCCGCCGCTCACGAAGGCGCCGCCCTCGCCCTTGGCGCAGAAGCCGAGGTCCTCGAGGAACATGATCGTATTGATGGTGAACGCATCGTAGAGCTGCACCACGTCGATGTCGCTGATGGCAACCCGCGCCATTCGAAGCGCCGCCGGGCCGGACACCGCGGCCGGCGTGACCGTAAGATCCGGCATCTGGCTGATCTGACGGTGCGTTTGCCATGTGGCGCACCCCAGTACGTGGACCGGCGGCGGCCGGCAATCCCGCGCACGGTCCGGGCGCGTCATCAGGATCGCGCCCGCCCCGTCGGTGACGAGGCAGCAATCGAGCAGGCTGATCGGGTCGCAGATCATGCGCGAGGCGAGCACATCCTCCATCGTCAGCGGGTCGCGGGCAAAGGCGACCGGGTTGCGATGCGCCCATTGCCGGGCGGCAACGGCAACCTCCGCCATCTGCTGCCGGGTCGTGCCGTACTGGTGCATGTGCCGAGCGGTGGCGAGCGCGTAGGAGGAGATCGGTTCCCGCGGCCTGTGCACCGCCTCGTAGGCCGGAGCATCGGCGGGCATGATCGGGAAAGCGGCGCTGCGCTGGTTGGAGCCGTAGCAGACCAAGGCCACGTCGCATTCCTGCGCCATCAGCGCCGCAGCGGCCGCATGGACATGGTCGATCGGCGCGTTGCCGCCAGAGTTGCCGGCGTAGGCCACGCGCGGCCGCACTCCGAGATATTCGCCCACCACAAGCGTCGGGAACAGGTTGACCATGTTGCATGCGAACAACCCGTCCACGTCGGGCAGACGCAGACCCGCATCGTCGAGCGCGCGGCGCACCGCAAGACCGATCAGGTCAAGGTGAGTGAAGCCGGGCGCGATGCCGATGCCGGCCAGGCCGATGCCGACGAGGGAAGCCGCGCCACGCACATCGGTCACATTCATGTCCGCGGCTCCCCATCGAATACGATCGTTCGCGCCTCGCCCGCAGCGGCGATGCGCCCGGTGACGCGCATGCCGATCTGCACCTCATGCGGCGTCACGCCTTCAACGCGCGACATCATGCGGACGCCTTCCACGAGATCGATGAGGGCCAGGTTGTAGTCGCCGCCGCGATCCGGGCGCTGCCGCACGATCGTGGTCGAATAAACTTGGCCGGCACCGGAGATCGGCTGCCAGTCCAGGTTCGCGCTGCCGCAATGCGGGCAGATGGTGCGCGGGAAGAAGACGAACTTGCGACATTCGTTGCATTGCTGCAACCGCATCTCGCCGCGCGCCAGGTAATCTTGGAATGTTCTATCCGGGGGTGCCAAAGGTTCCGATGGAGGCGGCATGTAATGTATCCTTTGCAGCGGTGTCAGCTTGGGCGGGGCGGCAGATCAAGCCGGCAGGCCAGCCCTTCAAGGCCCGGGACGGAGGGGTAGCGGGCCAGCACCAGCGGATCGTGCCCGGGAACGACGTGGTCGCGCGATGATGCCAGCCGCTCGACCGTATCGTAGGCTTGCAGCCCCGCCGCCACGTCCGTTACCGCGGGGAACACCCGCCGCTGCTCGATGTTGGCATAGAAGTGCGTGACGTCCGAGGCCAGCACGACATGCCCCCGCGCCGTCTTGACACGGACCGCCTGCATCCCGCGCGTGTGGCCGCCAACGTGGTGCAGCGTAATGCCCGGTGCGAACTCTGCCGCGCCGTCGTGGAAGCGCAGGCGGCCGGCGAAATTGCGCCGCACCATGCTGACAACGTCTTCGACCTCGTAATGCACGCCCAGCATTGCGTGACACATGCAACGCCCGGTCGCGAACTGCATCTCGCAATCCTGGACGTGGAACTGCGCGCGCGGGAACAGCTCCGTGTTGCCGGCGTGGTCGTAGTGCAGGTGGGTGTAGATGACGTCGGTCACGACCTCGTGCCGCACGCCGACGCATTGCAAGCCTTCGCGCACCGGACGCGTGATCGTCCGCTTGCGTTTGACCGCGCCGGCCTCGTCAAAGCCGGTGTCGACCACCACGGTGCGCTCGGCATTGCGCACCACCCACACAAAGTAGTCCATCGGCATCGGCCCGTCGTGCGGGTCGCCGCCGATGAAGTTCTCCGACGCGCGCCGCTCGGCATGGGCGTAGCGGACTGCGAGAACGTCGTAGGTGTCGCCGCTCACGAGCCAGGCATCCGCTTCGCACGCACCTCCACGCCGGCCCACTGCTCATAAGGCTGCACGACGCGTGTGAAATCCGCGTCGGGGCCGACCTGGCTCACCACGTGCTGCCAGACCTGGCGGACGATGGAACCGATCCAGACGGGAACGCCGGCCGCCTCGGCCTCTTCGGTGAACAACTTGATGTCCTTGTACATCAGTGCATTGGTGAAGCCGAAATCGAAGGTGCCGGGAAGGATGGCGCGGGGAAACTTGTCCTGACTGGCGCTGTTGCGGCCGGACCCGGCGTTCACCACCTCGACCATCATTGCGGGATCGAGGCCAGCCTTCGCGCCGAACACCATCGCCTCGGCGGTCGCGGCCATCGCGGTTGCCGAAAGATAATTGTTCAGCAGCTTCATCGTCTGCCCCATGCCCGCCGCCGTGCCGACATGGAACACCCGGCCGAGCAGCTTCAGCATAGGCTCGACCGCAGCGTAATCCTGCCCGTTGCAGGCTACCATGACCGCCAGCGTGCCCTTCGCCGCGCCGGAGACGCCGCCGCTGACGGGCGCGTCGACCAGCACGATATCCTTTTTCGCCAAGTCCGCCGCGACTTGGCTCGACACTTTGGAGCCCGTGGTGGAAAGGTCGATCAGCCGGATCGCCTTGGCGCCGTGGATGACGCCGTCGGGCCCGAGTGCCACCGCCCGCAGGGCCTCCGGCGAGGGCAGGCTGACAGCCAGCATCTCACAAGCGTCCGCCACCTCCCGTGGGGTTGCAGCCGCGGTGGCGCCATGCGCGACGGCCGCCTCGACCGCATTCCGGTTGAGGTCCGCGACGACAACATTGTGACCGGCGTCAATTATGCGGCGCGCCATTGGCGCCCCCATGTTGCCCAGGCCGATAAAGCCCAAATCCATGTGAACGCCCCTCCTTTGTTGTCAGCGGATCACGAATGGGTCCGCGGCCGTCTCGCTTGTGTCGATCCAGATGCTTTTCGTCTGCAGGAACTCGTGCACCGCGGTCAGCCCGCTTTCCCGCCCGATGCCGGACTGCTTGAAGCCCCCGAACGGCGACATGTAGCTGACAGCACGATAGGTATTTACCCATACCGTGCCGGCCTCCAGCCGGTCGGGAATGCCGATGGCGCGCTTGATGCTCCGCGTCCAGACGCCCGCGGCGAGCCCGAAGACGGTGCCGTTGGCGATCCGCACCGCATCTTCATCGTCGTCAAATGCGATGACGGACAGCACGGGGCCGAACACCTCCTCTTGCGCGATGCGCATGGCAGGCGTCACGTCGGCGAAGATCGTGGGCTCCACGAACAGGCCATCACCGCATTCTGGCCGGGTCGCCTTCTGCCCGCCGAGCACGCAGCGAGCGCCTTCGGCGTTGGCGATGTCGATATAGCCCAGCACCTTGCGGTACTGCTGCGGCGTGGTGATCGGGCCAACCTGCGTCGTGGGATCGAGCGGGTCTCCCATCCGCGCGGTGCGGGCGAAGGCGACGAGGCGCTCGAGGAAGTCAGCATAAATCGAGCGCTGCACCAGCGCCCGCGACCCGGCGATGCATGTCTGCCCGGTGGCGGCGAAGATGCCGGAAATCACGCCCTTTACGGCGTTGCCGATGTCCGCATCCTCAAACACGATATTGGCGGACTTCCCGCCCAACTCGAGCGTGACCGGCTTCAACCCAGCCGCGGCCCTGCTATAGACATGCCGCCCGGCCATGTCGCCGCCAGTGAATGCGACCATCGCCACGTCCGGGTGGGTGGTCAGCGCGTCGCCGACATCCTGCCCGAACCCGGTGACCACGTTTACCACGCCGGGCGGGAAGCCCGCTTCCTCGAACAGCCGGGCGAAGGCGAGGGCCGAAACGGACGAGTGCTCCGACGGCTTCCAAACGATCGTGTTGCCGGTCGCCAGCGCCGGCGCCAGCTTCCAGGCCGCGAGCAGCAATGGCGAGTTCCAGGGGGTCACGACCGCCACCACGCCCAGCGGCTCTTCGCGCGTGTAGTTCAGCACGCCTGGCTTGTCGATTGGGATCACCCGTCCCTCGATCTTGTCCGCAAGGCCGCCGAAATAGTGGAACCACTGCGGAAGGTAGCGGAGCTGCGCCGACATCTCCGCTATCAGCTTGCCGTTGTCCTTGGTTTCGATCTGTGCCAACTCATCGGCATGGGCAGAGACGAGGTCGGCGAAGCGGCGCAGCAACGCCCCACGCGCCGTCGCCGTCAGACCACGCCACGCTGGCGCCGCGAACGCGTCGCGGGCCGCCCGCACGGCCTGCTCCACGTCCGCCGGGCCGCCGCGCGGGATGCGCGCCCATGGCTGACCGGTGTACGGGTTGAGGCTGTCGATCCACTCGCCGGACGCGGATTGAAGCCACTGCCCGCCGATCAGCAAACTTTCATGCGCGAGAGTGTTCAAGCCTTATCCGCCTCGGCGAACGCCTCGCGCAGAACCCGGAAAGAGTCGATTCCGGCCGGCATTCCGCAGTAGACGGCGACCTGCAGCAGAATCTCGCTGATCTCCTTCTTTGTGCAGCCGTTCCGCAACGCGCCTCGCATGTGCGTCTTCAGTTCCTGCGGCCGGTTCAGGGCCGAGATCATCGCGATGTTGATGACGCTCCGAGTCTTGAGGTCGAGCCCTTCGCGGCCCCACACCGCGCCCCAGCAATATTCCGTCACTAAGTCCTGCATCGGCTGGCTGTACTCGTCGGCCGTGGACAACGCCTTCTCGACATAATCCGCGCCGGCCACGGCCTTACGGATCTCTAATCCCTTGTCGTACATCGGTCCGGGCATGTCGCCTCACCTCGTGGTTGGTGGTCGAGTAGTTGGTTGTTCGAACGTGATCGACTATTACGCCGACTTCGACCGGCGCGCTTGGGCCCCGGGTGGCATAGCAGCTATCTAGTGGCCTTATCGGCCTTGTGCACCTCGAAAATCGGTGTCGATGCGTTCAGGAATAAAGCGAAAACCCGCGCCGGCCTGCTCCACATGGCCGAGGCCAGGCCAGGGAAAATGGTAGCCGAACATGCGCATGCGCCGAGTTGCGAGCCGGGTGAGCTCGGCAAAACGGCTTGCGGCGGACTGTGCCGGGTCCGTGTCGTGGACGAAGAGTAGCTGCGGACACATCAGTAATAACACGTGATGGTGCGCAAGATCGCCGATTAGGCAAAGCTTCCCATCGCCAGCGGCGATGTCGAATCCCACGTGCCCCACCGTGTGTCCGGGCGTGCCGATGGAGTGCACGCCGGGCAGCACCATGTCGCCGGCCGCGAACAGGTGCAGCCTGTCCTTTACCGGTAACAGGTTGTGGCGCGCTATCTCCAGCCACGCCGCTTGATGCGGCGGCACGCGTTGCGGGTCGGTCCAATACTCGAAATCGGCATGCGACAGGTGGTATAGAGCGTTTGGGAAGTTGACGCGTCCGTCGGCCGCGACGATCCCGCCGCAATGGTCGCTGTGTGCATGCGACATCACGACGTCGGTGATGCTCCCAGGCTCGATACCGGCCTCCTGCAATGCAGGCATCAACTTGCCCGTCCGATAGCCCGGTAGTGTGACCGGCCCCTTGCCCGTCTCGAACAGGATGCGGTGCCCATCCATATCGAGCAGTAGGTTGTTTTGCGGTAGGCGCATGTCGCCGGGCTCGATCCGGGCGGCGTCGAGCAGGGCGCTGACCGTGGCGGCCGGCGTGGTCCAGAAAGCCGCATACACGTCACCAAACGGGATACTCCCGTCCGACACGACCGTAGCCCGCGCAGAACCGACGCGGAAACGGCAGACTGGATGGCGCGGGGCGGGTTGTTGATCCCAGGACGGCGCGGCTTCGGACAGTCCGCGGTTGCGGCTAGAAGAACGGTTCGGCAAGCCTCCCTCCATGCGTCTTTGCGGCGCACCACAAAAACCGGTACGCGTTGGCATCTTCCTCGACCCCGGTTGGCAGATCAAATTCACTAATGCTCTACCAGCTATGGCGATACAGCACGGTCACGGGACGTCAGCAGCGTTTGGCTGGTCGAACGAGCCGGTCGACGGTATCCGCACGTCACCCACGCGACAGGACCGAAATGAGGGAAGGAGAGAGGCCTCAAGTCCGAGCCGACTTAGCTTCTGCCATATGTCGAGAATCAATCGTCCGACGCTCTTCTCTGAAGGCGAGAGCGATCAGTGCTGCGATCACTGCAGACAAGGAGAGCGCCATGATACCAGTCCGGTAGTCGCCCGTGGCCTGAAGCAGCCAGCCAATCAGGTAAGGGCCGAACACGCCGCTCATGGTTCCAAATGCACTGATAAAGGCAATTGCCGTAGCACTGCCAGGCCCGGCGAGCGTTCGTGTCACTACCGACCAGAATATGCCCCAGGCCGACCAAAGCCCTACATAGGAAACGACGATTGCCACAAACGAAACCAGAGGCGAGCTTGCAAAGACAGCAATGCCTAAGCTGAGAAAGCCGACGAAGCAACCTCCCGCAACATGCCGCTCGCTGCGGCCGGTCCTCTGCGCTGCCCGACTCCACACCAGCATTCCGAAGATCGCGGCCAGGGATGGAGCAGCTGCGAGCAACCCTACCGTGCTGTTAGTGACGCCGTACGTCTTGATCATCTGCGGGAGCCAATAGCCGAGTCCTAAGATCGTGATGAGAATGAAAAGATAGCACAACGATAGCAGCCAGACGCGCCCGCTGCGCAGCGCCCCCCCGAAATCCGCCACTTGGTGTGACGACTTTTGTTCAACGCGAAGTGTATCGATAAGCCAAGCCTGCTCGTCATGCGTCAGCCACATAGCGGCACGAGGCTCATCTGGAAGTCGAAAAAGAATGATGAACCCTAGTAAAATAGAGGGGACCCCCTCAAGCAAGAACAACCATTGCCAACCACGTAAGTAGCCGTTCAGACCGAGTAGAAGTCCTGAAATAGGGCTTCCAATCACAAGTGCCAGCGGCGTTGAAACAAAGAAGTAGCTAAGCATACGGGTTCGATAGGCTTGGGGGAACCATAGCGTGAAATAATAAACCACACCCACGGCATAACCGGCCTCCGCCGCACCCAGAAGCGATCGCAATATGTATAGGCTAATCGGCCCAGTTGCGAAGGCGGTTGCGGCGGAGATGAGTCCCCAGGTCAGCATAATTCGAGCAAGCCAAAGACGGGCGCCAAACCGGCGCAACGCGATGTTGCTGGGAACCTCGAATATAATGTAGGAAAAGAAGAATAAAGAAATTGCCCAACCAAAAGCGGTTGGTGACAAGCCAAGATCAGCGTTCATATCGAGGGCGGCTATCGAGATGTTCGTCCGGTCGATATAGCTCAGGAGAAAACCGAGGGCCGCTATAGGGACGATCCGGATAGAAATCTTCCGGATCGTCTGTTGGTGCCCGACATTACAAACCTCTGGGCCGTCTCGGTCACCGAGCACTGCCATAATCTACGCCCTCCGCTTTCCGGTCGCCGATCATGAATTAGCCGGCAGTTGCACGCTTCCGTGTGCGAGTTCCCGCCGCCGTCGGCGCTCCAAAGCACCCGACCTGGTTGCCGAAGTTAGCTCGAAGTCGACGGCTGGCCCGGCGGCACTTTCCCTAATTACGACGCCATAGACGCGGTCCGCCGTCTCACGCGTTTCGTATTCCAGACGAACGTCCGCCAAAACTTCGGTGGGGTCTCGCCGAAGCGGATCGCCGAAACCGCCACCGCCGGGCGTGGCGATCATGGCTTGATCGCCGGGCGCGAGCGGAACATCCTGGTCTTTAGTAATGTGCAAAGGACGGTAGACCTGTCCTCCCTGAGTGTACTCGACGATCGTCGTTGTAGAGTCACTGCCGCCGGCCAGACCATAGGGAGGAAACTTGCCGCGCTCAGCCATGCAGCTCGAGACCGCCTCGCCGCGCAAGATGCGGAAGCAATACTCTGTCCCGTATCCGCCCCTATACTTCCCAGCGCCAGCGGAGCCCTCGCGGATGCGATAATAATCAAAACTAATAGGATAGAGCTGTTCCAGAACCTCAAGTGCCGCTGTCTTGGCGACTGAAGTCGGGCAATTGCCGTTGGTCAATCCATCGCCGTTGACATGCCCACCATAGCCACCACCGCTGAACCGGAACATGATGTACGGTCGACCCCGCTCGGGATCGAGGCCACTTAGCGTGAAGTTGGCGCCTGTTCCGAAGCCTGCTGCCGGCACCCTCTCGGGAACGGCCTGGGCCATGCAACCGAGTATAACGTCGAAGATCCGCAGCGAAACCTCAACCGAGGAGCCGGACACCGGTCTGGGATACGATGCGTTTAGGAAGGTCGTGTCGGGCAACACCATGCGGATGGGCTTGAAAACGCCCCCGTTGATCGGGACCTCCGGAAACACGTGCTTGAGCGCGATCAGCACGGTCGCAAAAGTACCAGCCCTCGTCCCATTCATCGGCCCTTTCACCGGCGGCGAGGACTCTGAGAAGTCGAACGTCAGCTCGTCGCCGTTCACCGTCATCGTCACCGCGATTTTGACCGGATCGGGGTCAATTCCGTCGGAATCGAGGTAGGATTCAAAATGGTATTCACCGTCCGGCATCTCGGCGATGTAGGCCCGCATCTGCCGCTCGGATCGCCGCGCGAGCTCTGCAGTGTAGCGGTCGACCGTATCGGCGCCGTACTTATTGAACAGGAGCGACATCCGTTGCTCGCCGACATTGAGCGCCGCAATTTGAGCTTGCAAGTCGCCCAGTCGCTCCTCCGGGACGCGTACATTGGCGAAGAGGATGGCTAAGATGTCCGTTTGCAGGACACCCTTGCGCTGCAGGAGGATCGGGGGAATACGTACGCCTTCTTGGATGACGTGTGTCGCGCGGGCGCCAAAGCCTCCGGGTGTGTTGCCACCGATGTCGGCCCAGTGACCGCAGTTGGCGAGGATCGCCACTCTCTCGCCGTCATGGTAAAACGGTCGGATAAGCTTTACGTCCATCAGGTGCGTCCCTCCAAGATAGGGATCATTCATCACCACGACATCGCCATCGTCGAGATTTGGGAAGGCGGCAAGTGCGGACTGGACTGCATACTGCATCACGCCGATGAAGACCGGCAGGCCGGTGTCCCCCTGGGCAATAACCTCGCCCGTCGTCGGATGGAATATACCGTTGGCGCGGTCTCCGCTTTCCGAGATGATTTGGTTGAAAGCGGACTGAGAGAGCGCTAAATCCATCTCGTCGACGACTTGGCGGAGAGCATTCTGCAGAACTGCAAGCGTTCCCGGATCGTAAGCAGGGATGCTCAAATCGCTCCTCTCTTTGAGAGAAGCTGATGGTCCTTCGTGAGAGACTGTCATTCAGGTTAACTCAACTACAAGATTACCAAAACGGTCGATTGTCGCAGTCGCGTCAGGCTCAACGACCGTAGTCGTGTCTAATTGGTTGAAGATCGCCGGGCCGTGTATTTCGACGTCCGTCGGCAATGCGTTGCGCTCGTATACCGGCGTCAACCGCCACGTCTTGTCAAAAAAGACACGCCGCTGACCAAGCCGAGCAGACTCCATTGTCTTCGCATTGCGTCGGGCCTCGAAAAGCTGAAGCAGATTGGGCGGAGCGCGGTGGCCGGTCACTGTAGTGCGCAGGTTGATCAGCTTGGGGGCGAAAGTCGAGAGATCAATGCGGAATCGATCGAAGTAGGCGTCCTTCAGGTTGGCCGCAAGCGCCGTCGGCGAGATCGTCTCGGCGACAAGCGGCACGCGGACGGTGTAGGTCTGCCCTTCATATTGCATGTCGGCCTGATGAAGCACGTGGACCGAGTCCACCGGCACCGCGTTGTCACTCAGCGTCTTGCGCCCGCTCGCTGCTTGCTCTTCAAGAATGCACCGCACATCCACGACGTCGACAAGGTCGAGCACCTTGCTTATAGTTTGAACGTAATCATAACGAACATTCGCTACGAGACAGCCGAGCGCGCAAGTGATGCCCGGCAGAAACGGAACGATAACCTTCTTAACTCCGACCTCCCGCGCCAGGGCTACGCCGTGCAGTGGCCCGGCTCCGCCGAAGGCAAGAATGGCGAAATCTCGCGGATCATGACCGCGTTGTAGGCTCACCGCGCGGATTGCTGTAGCCATCGCGTCATTCACGACCCTCAGCGCCATCTCCGCAACCCGGAAAGGATCCGCTTCACCCAGTCTTTCCCCAACTTCATCCAGGAACGTGCGTTTGATCCGTTCCACATCGGCCACGCCGTCCACAGCAAGAAGATTGTCAGCGCTCAGGCGTCCGAGCAGGACGTTCGCGTCGGTAATCGTTGGACGTGTCCCGCCGCGACCATAGGAGATCGGGCCTGGCGTGGCGCCAGCGCTTTGGGGGCCAACACGCAGCATACCGGCAGTATCGACGTGTACGATAGAGCCGCCGCCGGCGCCAACCGTATGAATGTCAATGATTGGGATTCGCATTGGCAGATTGAACCCGAGGTCGCGGTCGCTGGTCACGACTGGTTCGCCGCCGACAATCAAGCCGACATCGAAGCTGGTACCACCCATGTCGCAGGTGATGACGTCCCGGTAACCGGCCTGCTCCGAGATATAGCGTGCGGCGATAACGCCGGCAGCGGGACCCGAGAGGACGGTGTTTACTGCCCGGCGGCACGCGGCCTCCGCCGACATAATTCCGCCGTTCGCCTGCATAATTACGAGGTCCCGCGCGAGTCCCGCAGTTTTCAGTTCAGACTGCAAGCGCCGGACGTAACGGTCGATGAGGGGTTGGATGTAGGCGTTGACCGCCGCGGTACCGAAACGTTCCAGTTCCCGAAATTCAGCGAGTACTTCCGAGCTCGTCGTCACGTAGGAAGTGTCCCACACGCGTTGCACGATTGTGCGCGCACGATCCTCAGGCTCCCGGTTGGCGTAAGAATGCAGGAAGCCGATCAAAACCGACTCGCACCCCTTTGCTTGAAGTTCTCGCGCCGCACGCTCCACAGCCTGCTCGTCGAGTGGCGTGACGACGCGCCCATGGGCATCAAGGCGTTCGGGAACCTCAATACGGCAATCACGCAAGATCAACGGCACAAATTTGCCGAACAGGCCGTATAAGTTGGGTCGCTGCCGTCGGCCGAGCTCAAGAAGATCGCGGAACCCCGCGCTCGTGATCAACCCGCATTTGGCACCGTTTCGCTCCAGCGTGGCGTTGGTTCCAACGGTCGTCCCATGCACCAGCCAAGTGACGACCGCACAGTCAACGTCGGCGCTTGCGAGGCCATTCATGAAGCCGATTGCTTGGTTCTCGCGTGTCGAGGGGACCTTGCTGAGGTGAACGTTACCGTCGGTCTCACTGATCGCGATCACGTCAGTAAACGTGCCGCCGATATCGACGCCCACGTGATACCCCATTGAGTGCCCCCCTGACGTTTTCTGCCGGCAACCTAAATGTATTGTCAGAGAGAGAGGAGTTGGCGGAAAAGTATTTCTGTTTTGCAGTTATGTGCATAACGGATGTCGCCGCCATGCTGGACCGGTTCAGCAACGCCCTTGCTCTGCGAGGACTCGGCACAACACCGACTTGCTCGGCCACAAACTCCACCATGGCAGCGGCCCGGGCGCTCGCCGGCCTGCAACGCGCGGCTGGGGTGACGCAGGTAGCAAAGCATCAGCGCATAGCCGACCGGTTGTGATCACCGCGGCAACGCTGGGCCGCAGCCAGATCCTCGGACGGCAGAGTGTAGTGGCGCACCAACTCGCGTTACTCGATTGGGGGTCAAACAGCTCAGCGAGCTGGGTTTCGCTCAGTTGCTGCCGTCGCGCACTCATGCCTCCTGCCCCTTGGGGCCGGCAGACCAGCCGATCCGGGCAAGGGAGTCGATCAGCGTGCTGCGCTTGATACCGAAGGTGCGGCACACGGCAGCCTTGGTGGCGCCGCCGTCCAGAGCGGCCGTTACCGCGCCGAGCTTTTCGGCGTCCATCGTCACAGGACGGCCTCCGCGGTGGCCACGGCATGCTGCCGCGGCAAGCCCCGCCTGCACGCACTCCTGGATAAGCGACCGTTCGAACTCGGCGAGCGCGCCGAACATGTGGAACACCAGTTCCGCTTTCGCGGTCGTCGTGTCCATCTGCTCGGCACGATGCGGGCAACGCGCTGCTGACACGGGCGACCCAGTTCAGCACCCTTAAGCGCTGGGCGATGGACGTCGCGAAGCGGCGGGGCGTGCGGAGGGCGAAGGTCGCGCTGGCGCGCAAGCTCGCCACTGTGCTCCATCGGATCTGGGCAGACGGGACGGAGTTCGTCTGGGGCAAGGATCCCGCCGCAGCCGCAGCCGCGGCTGCATAGCACGAGGGAGGCACACCGTTCGGAGCGGGCCCAACGCGGCTCAGCTCCCACGAGGTCCCGTCGCCGGGACGCGGAGATGGTGGGGCAGGTTCCGCTGCAGTGGCCGGGAGCGATCCCGAGACTACGCCCAGTAGATTGCTCCGCCACTCCCTCTTATAGCATGAAGTTGCGGTCTCACGCAGACCACGGACAGAAGCACGAAACCGGCGAGTGGATGCACTCTGAGCTTGACGACTGAAGGCTCATTACAGAAGCAACGTAACCGAAAGTTCGACAGCCGTCATCCTCGGTATCGGTGTTCCGAGACTCGCGCAGTGCTACGGAGGTCATCCTTCATTGTCGGATTGGGCCGCAAGCGTCGGCCAGATCGTCTTGACGCCGGGCAGACGCAGGTCGGAGAGCAGCAGTTCGACGCGCGCGGCATTGATCGGGCTGGCTGCGGCGGTCATGCTAGGATCTCCGTGCCGGTGTGTGCTGGCACGACGCCGCTCGTGGTGAGCTCGTCGTAGAGCGCCAGCGGCACGAGTTTGACCGCGACGGTCGGGATGTCTGGCTATGCTGACCGGAAGCGTGCGTGCAACGCCGCCAGGTCGGGCAGCCGTCCGGCGTCGAGGCTTGCGGACAGGACGTCGGCGAGTTCGGCTTCGCAGGCAAGTTCGTGGGCGGAGCTGGCCGAAGGTTCCAACGGCGAGGCACCGATAAGCTGGCCAGCTACGAGGCGGCCAAGCGCGAGGTGGTCGCTCCGTCGAGCACCGGCAGCACAAACTCGCACTAGCCGACACCGCGGCGAGAGCGGCAGATAAAGCGTTTCAAATCAGCCGGTCAGGTGCAGCGCTTCCTTTGCTCCCACGATGGGATCGACAACCTTTTCCACCTTCGCCGCCATCAAGTGCACGCTCCCCACTATCGAGCCGCCCGCACCCAAGCCTTCCAGCTTCGGGCCGAGGCCACCGGCGTCGCTGCCGCGGTGTAACCACGAGCACGCCGTCCTGATCGCGCGCTCGCCCAACCTCAGTTCAACAAGTTGACGGTGCCTGTCCGACAAACCGGGACCATCTCACCCCGGATAGCGGCCCAGGGACCGGAGGGGTGCGCCGTCAACAGCTTGTGTCCCACAGTCCGTCAACGCGGCTGCAATCCCCGCGACAGAATGCCAACCATTTCCGCAGCAACTGCATCCGCCGGCATTCGCCCGGACTTGGAGAACCAATTGGCTGCCCAGTTCAAAGCGCCGGCGAGGGTGAACGCTGCCAGCCTCACGTCCATCGGCGCGACCGAGCCGTCCGCGATCCCTGCGGCGATCAGTTCGCGCAGGCGCATATCGATCTCCCGCTTCAGCTCACGGAAGGTCGCCGCGCTTTCAGCGGACAGCGCGGCCTCGTCAGTGCGGACGAGACATCTGCCAAAATCCGAAACGATGACCTCGCCGTAGCACACGAGGAAAGCCTGCAGCCGCTCCAGCCCCGTGCCATGCCAGCCCGAGGCGACCTGAGCCGCCTGTTCCAGTTGGCCGAGGCCGCGCCGGAGGCATTCCAGCAACACCTGATCCTTGTTGCCGAGGTGGTAGTAGATCACCGGCTTGGTGACGCCCAAGCTTAAGGCGACGTCGTCAAGTGATGTCGCGTTGAATCCACGTGCATTAAACATGCGGACGGCAGCAAGCAGGAGCGCTTCCCGCTTCGTGACCCCCCCGGCCCGCCGCTGCTTAGTCTTTCGGAACGGCGAAACGAGCGACGCCTGTTGATTATTTGCTGCGGCCACTGTGCGAGGCACTCCGGTTGTTCATTCGCCAGCCTACGTGACCGGCGCTTTCAGCCTACACCGGACCCGCCGGTAAGAGTATTCCGCACCGAACGCGCCTCGGGGCGAGAGGCAAGTTCGCTGGCATTACCGCGCTATCCGTGCAGTGCCGGCAAGCCCGACATGCATGCTATGGCCTGGACTTATGCTACTAGCTAGTAGTATCTTTCAATCGCCGTCCCCCGTCCGGCAGCAAGGCTGGTCGCGGAACGCTCGCAAGATCGTGGGATAACGACATAGCCGCGTGGAGGACAGGGTCAGTGAACATTACCTATGGGCTTCGCCGGACGTTGCAACTCAATCCGGACGGCCTCGCCACGGCCTTCAACGGTCGCCGGCGGAACTGGGGTGAGGTCGGCGACCGCGTGGCCCGGCTCGCCGCCGGGTTACTGGCTGGCGGCGCAGGGCCTGGAGACCGGATCGCAATGCTGGCGACCAACTCGGACCGCTACCTTGAGTACTACCTGGCAACGGCCTGGGCCGGGCTGGTGTCCGTGCCGTTGAACGTGCGCTGGAGTGCCCGGGAGGTGGAGGAAGCGATGCGCGACTGCCAGCCCGTGCTGCTCATGCTCGATCGCGGCTACCTAGAACTCGCCGGTGCCTTGAAGCAGGCATTGCCCGAGCTCCATCTTGTCTACGCCGACGACGGCGACGCGCCTGCCGGGACGGAGCATTTTGAGACCCTGGTCGAGCGGAGCGGCCAGCTGCCGGACGCGATGCGGGCCGGGTCAGACCTTGCCGGTATCTTCTACACCGGCGGAACCACCGGGCGGTCCAAGGGCGTCATGCTCAGCCACGCGAACCTGATGAGCAACGCCATGCAGATGCTCGCCACCGGCCTTTGGACCGCCGACATGCGCTACATGCATGCGGCGCCGATGTTCCACCTAGCCAATGGGGCTGGGATGTATTCCGCCATGTTGAGCGGCGGCAGCAACATCATCGTCTCCGGCTTCGCTCCCGAGGCCGTCATGCAGGCGGTCGAAACGCAGCGCGCTACCGACTCGCTGCTGGTCCCCACCATGATCCAGATGCTGGTGGATCACCCGGAGCTCGCGCAACACGACATGTCGTCGCTCCGGCGTGTGCTCTACGCCGCGTCGCCGATGAGCAGCGCGGTGCTGGACCGCGCGATCGCGGCGCTTCCGCACACGGAGTTCGTGCACGCCTATGGCATGACCGAGCTGTCGCCATGCGCCACCGCTCTACCCTGGGCAGGTCACACGGGCGAAAGCCGGGTAGCAGGCCGCCATTGCAGCGCCGGGCGTCCGGTGATCGGCTGCGAGGTCCGCATCACCGGCCCTGATGGCCAGACGCTGCCGAGCGGCCAAGTGGGAGAGATCTTGGTCCGCGGCGACACCGTCATGCTCGGATACTGGGAGCGCCCGGAAGAGACCGCGCAAGCCGTCGTGGATGGTTGGATGCACACAGGTGACGGTGGCTATTTGGATGAGAAGGGCTACCTGTTCGTAGTCGACAGGATGAAGGACATGATCATCTCCGGCGGCGAAAACGTGTACTCGGTCGAGGTCGAGAATGCCATCGTCAAGCATCCGGCTGTTCTCCATTGCGCGGTCATCGGCATTCCTGACGACCGCTGGGGCGAACTGGTCCATGCGGTGGTGGTTTGCAGGCCCGAGGCTGAAGTGACGGCAGACGCGTTGACCGCATTCTGCCGGACGCTGCTGGGTGGCTTCAAACTGCCCCGCTCCATCGAGATTAGGGACACGCCGCTGCCCTTGTCGGGTGCAGGCAAGGTCCTCAAGCGGGACCTACGCGCGCCCTTTTGGGACGGCCGGTCGCGAAAGGTGAACTAAAGCGCAACCTGTGCTGCTAGACGCGCAGTTTCCGCGCTAGAGTCTGATCGCTTCGTCTATCAGAAGCGATCATGTTCTAGGGCCTGTCGAGATGCAGGGGAGGGGATTCCCTTGGCTACGGCGGCTGTGATTCAAGCTCCGACAGGAGTTTGCCATGGGTCGGTTCAGCTTGCCAGACGCGCAATGGGAGAAGATGGGGCCGTTTGGCTTGGGTAAGCCGACCGATCCGGGGCGCACTGGAGGGGATGCTCGGCTGTTTGTCGAAGCGTTGTTGTGGATTGCACGAACTGGCAGCCCCTGGCGTGACCTGCTGCCGTTGTTTGGCAACTGGAACACGGCCTTTAAGCGCTTCCGCGATTGCGTCAAAGCGGATGTTTTCGAGCGCATGTTCGACGCGGTCTCGGGTGATCCCGACATGGAATATGCCATGGTTGAAGCCACCATCGTCCGCGTCCACCGCCACGGCAGGGCGCAAAAGGGGGACTCAAAATCAGGCCATCGGCAAGTCTCGTGGCGGCTTGACGACCAAAATCCTGGCGCTGACCGATGCAAAGTTGAAGGAATTCAAGCGAGTGGCCCTGCGCAGCGAGAGGCGGGACACGAGTTTTGCCGCCATGATCCATCTCGGTGCAGCCATCATCAGCTCACGAGGACTCTCAACAGGCGCTAGTCTTTGTCTTTGCGAGCATCTTTATCCGACGGGTGATTCCGTATGGCCGAACGGTGCTCCAGCATCATAACGTGCGGGCGATCATCTCCTTCATTATCTCTGTCGTTCCGCCATAGATGCGCTGCACACGCGCATCGGCATACATGCGAGCGATCGGGTACTCGGTCATATAGCCGTAGCCTCCGAACAGTTGCAGGCAAGCATCGATCACTTTGCCCTGCAGTTCGGTCGTCCACCATTTCGCCATGGACGCCACCGCGGCATCGAGCCGCCCGGCGGCATGCAGTTCGACGCAGTTGTCGATGAAAGCGCGGGCTACGGTTGCATTGGTCTTTGCCTCGGCCAGTACGAACCGCGTGTTTTGGAAATCTACCAACTTGCGGCCGAACGCTTCGCGCTCGCGCACGTAATCGACTGTCAGGCGCACGGCCTTCTCGATGGCAGCGACCGAGGCCAAGCCGATCAGCACGCGCTCGTAGGGCAGCTCGCTCATCAGTTGAGCGAAGCCTCGGCCGGGCGTTCCGCCCAGGATGGCGTTGCTTGGAACCCGGACCTCGTTGAAGAACAGTTCGCATGTATCCTGCGACTTCAGGCCGATCTTCTCGAGAACTCGGCCGACCTCGAAGCCCGCCGTTGCGCGCGTTTCCAGCAGCACGAGCGAAAGCCCCTTCGCGCCAGTGCCATCGCCTGTCCGCGCCACCACGACGATGAGATCGGCCAGGCTGCCGTTGGTGATGAACGTCTTGGCGCCGTTAAGCAGCAGAGAATTGCCATCGGGCACCGCCCTGGTGCGCACCGATTGCAGATCTGAGCCGGTTCCCGGCTCCGTCATCGCGACGGCACCGATCATCTCGCCGGAGGCGAGGCGGGGCAGGTATTTTCGCCGCTGCTCGTCAGTGCCCTGGTTGAGCAGGTAATGCGCCACGATCGAGTGCACGAGGAAGCCGCCGCTGCTTTCCGATTTCCCCAGTTCTTCCACCACGGCGGCCTGGTGCCGGAACCCGCCCCCGCTGCCGCCATACTCCTCGGGTATGTCGGCCAGCAGGAGGCCGAGCCCACCGGCAGCTTGCCAGGCAGCGCGATCAACGTGCTGCTGCTTCGCCCAGCGGGCCTCGTGCGGCGTCATCTCCGCTTCCACGAAGCGGCGAGCCGTTTCACGGAATTCCACCGCGCCTCCGGCATCGTTTGGCTGAGCGGCGGGCACGGTTGGTGCGTTGATGTCCATGTACTGGTGCCCTCAGATTTCGAGGCCGCCGCCGCAGACAAGCGTCTGGCCGCTGATGTAGTCCGATTCAGGGAGGCAGAACAGGAAGACCGCGCCCGCGGCCTCCTGCGGCGTTCCGGTCCGGCCGAGCGGGATCATCCGCTCCGACATCTCAAGCAGCTCCTGGCTGACGCCCACCTTGATGGCGCGGCCCTCGATTGAAATCGCGCTGTTGGCGCCTGCTGCGGCCTCGGTCAGGCGGGTGCGGATGAAGCCGAACGCCACACAATTGACGTTCACCTTATAGCGGCCCCATTCCTTGGCGAGCGTGCGGGTCATGCCCACGACGCCGGCCTTGGCGGTGGCGTAGTTCACCTGGCCGGGATTGCCGCCAAGCCCGGCAACGGATGAAATGTTGACCACCTTGCGGAACACTTCCCGGCCAGCATCCGCATCCGCTTTGCTCAACGCGCGAAGCACCGGCTGCGCTGCGCGCAGGATGCGGAAGGGCGCGGTTAGATGTACGTCCATCAAGGCATACCACTGGTCGTCCGTCATGCGTTGGATAACGGCATCCCAGGTATAGCCGGCGTTGTTGACAATGATGTCGAGGCCTTTGTAAGCCTCCGTCGCCGTGCCCACGAAGCGGTCCGCGAAGTCCGTCGCGGTAACGCTGCCCACGCAGGATGTGGCCTCGCCGCCCGTCGCGCGGATCGCTTCGACCACTTCGTGCGCCGGGTCGGGGTCAAGGTCATTGACCACAACCCTGGCGCCTTCCCCAGCGAGCTTGAGCGCGATCTGTCGTCCAATGCCCCGGCCCCCGCCGGTGATCAAAGCAACTTTGTACTGTAGCCGGCTCACGCCACCACCTCCGGGCCGAGGGCGACCACGGCTTCGCCCTGCATCTTGATTTGACCGAACTGGTTGGCCGCGGAGAGGCTCACCCGCGCACAGCGTTCGCCGTCCAGATTTTGGATGTCCGTTACACGCCCGCTGCAACGGACTTCGTCGCCAAGGTGGGTTATCGCGACAAACCGTACGCTGAAACTGCGCAGCTGGGATTGCGGCAGCCAACGCGTTAGCAGCCGCCCTAGATAGGCCATCGACAGCATGCCGTGGGCGAACACGTCCGGCATCCCCGACTTGCGGGCAAAATCGATGTCGATGTGGACCCTATTGTGGTCGCCCGACGCGCCGGCGAACAAAGCCAGCGTGGTGCGGTTGACCGGCGGCAGCGCAAGCGGCGGGAGCATCGTGCCGACCGAGACGGGACCGCCTGCCACATGCATTCCGTCAGCCATTTCGATACACCACGACCTGGCGTAGATCAGCCACGGCCGTCCCCGCTGCATCGCTCACCTGCGTGAAGCGAACGACGAGCTCCAGCGCACCGCCTTTCCTGTCGTAGATGTCGGCGATCGTCGGCCGAAAAGTGAGTGTGTCACCGGCGAAAGCCTGGCGCCGATAAGCGAAGGACTGCTCCCCGTGCAGCACCCGGCCGATCTCCATGCCAAGCTCGCTCAACCAAGCCAAGGCGTCGGGAACTTCGTTCTCCAGTGCCAACAGGAAGGTGGGCGGCGCTGGCAGGCCAGGAAATCCAGCAGCCAAGGCGGCCGCATCGTCGATGTATTCCGGCCTGTTCTCTCCTGTCGCCTTGGCAAACAAGCGCAGGCGCCCAGCTTCCACCAAGGCCGTGTGCGACGGCAACGCCCGGCCGATGTGCGAGCGGTCGATCACCGCCTCACGCTGCCTCGTAGAGAGTGACCACGCAGGCGCCGCCAAGGCCTAGATTGTGCTGCAGGGCCAGGCGGGCGCCCTCAACCTGCGTGGCGGCATCGCCGCGCAGTTGTTGCGTCAGTTCGAAGCACTGCGCCAGGCCCGTCGCGCCCAGCGGATGCCCCTTGGACAGCAGCCCGCCCGACGGGTTGGTCACCACCTTGCCGCCATAGGTATTATCGCCATCGCCGATAAACTGCGCCGCTTGGCCGTCCGGGCACAACCCGAGCGCCTCATAGGTGATTAGTTCGTTGTGGGCGAAGCAGTCGTGCAGCTCGACCACGTCCAAGTCCTCGGGGCCAACGCCTGCGGCCTCATAGACCTGCCGCGCCGCTGCGCGCGACATGTCCGCCCCGACCACCTGCATCATGTCACCTGTCCCGAACGTGCTGTCTGTGTCCGTGGTCATCGCCTGCGCTGCAATCCGCACGTCCGTGCGCAGGCCGTGCTCGCGCGCGAAGCGCTCCGAGACCAGCACTGCCGCCGCGGCCCCGCAGGTGGGCGGGCAAGCCATCAGCCGGGTCATCACGCCCGGCCAAACCGGCTTGTCGGCCAGCACTTCGTCGGCCGTCACCTCGTGGCGGAACACCGCACGCGGATTGTGCCGGGCATGGCGGCTCGCCTTGGCACGAATCTCGGCAAAGGCGCGCAGGGGCGTGCCGTATTTCTTCATGTGACTCAGCCCGGCGCCACCGAATTGCCGCAACGCGAGCGGCACGCCGGGCGCATCGACCAGCGCGTCGGCAGCGGCGTCAAACCGCTCGAAGACACTCGGCCGGTCATCGAAGATCACGCCCAGCGCACCCGGCCGCATCTGCTCGAAGCCGAGCGCCAGGGCGCAATCAACCGTTCCGGAGGCGATTGCCTGGCGGGCTAGGAACAGCGCGGTAGACCCGGTGGAACAGTTGTTGTTGACGTTGACGATCGGGATGCCGGTCATCCCCACCGGGTAGAGGGCGCGCTGGCCACTGGTGGAGTCGCCGTAGACGAAACCGACATAGGCCTGCTGCACTGCCGTGTAGGTGATCCCGGCATCGTCCAGCGCCAGACGCGCTGCTTGCGCGCCCATTTCGTTATAGGGGGCAGTTGCACCCGGTTTCGTAAAGGGGATCATGCCCACTCCAGCGACCAAAACGCGCTCGCCCATCATGCTCACCCTTCCTACTCGCGCAATGCAATCCTACTGGTCAGTAGGTAATGCGCTGACCATCGTTGTCAACGGGGTACTGGCTCCCAGAGCGGGCCAGGCGCACTGCGCCGTTGGCGCCTTTGCGCTGCAGCCAGAGCGCCACTCCGGCGCTGCTCAATACGACGAGCGCACCGACCATGAATATGGTATCGACCTGCTGCACGTGGTCGGCCACCAGGCCGAGCAGCGGCCCGGACGTGCCGAGCGAGAGATCCAGACAGGCGGTGAAAGCGCCCATGGCCAAGCCCCGACGCTCGGGTTCGACGCCGCGCACCGCCTCCACGCCGAACGCCGGAAATACCAGCGAGTATCCGAGCCCGGTGACGGCGGCGCCCGCGTATGCCACTAAGGGTGAAGGCGCAAGCCAAATCATCACCTGGCCCGCGGTCTCGACGAGGATACAGAGCAGAGCCAGTTTGGCGCCGCCGACCTTGTCGGGCAAATGGCCGAGCACCAGTCGCGGCAGCATGTAACCGATGCAGACGGCGGTGAAGGTGATCCACGCGTCACCCCAGCCATGCGCGGCGAACACCAGGGTGATAAAGGTTGTGACGGCGCCGAACCCCACGCAACTCAACGCCACGCCCAGACCCGGCACGGCGACTCCCCTGGCGACGGTGCGAAACGACGGCCGACCGCGTGGAGAGGGTTTCGGGCCGGGCCGCCAGAGGATCGGCAACAGGGTTAGCAGCGGCACCGCCACTGTGGCTATTCCCACGGCGGCAAAGCCATACGCGCTATAAAGGAACGAACCCACTGGCGCGCCGAGGGCGAAGGCGGCGAACATCGGCGCTCCGAGCCATGACAGCACCTTGCCCGCGTTCTTGGGGCCGCCGATGGCCATACCCCAGCTCATAATACCCGTGACGATAAAGCTTTCCGCACCACCAAGAATGCCGCGACCGAGCAGGAGGATGCCGACCGAGAGAGCCGGCGTTCGCATGAAGCGCAGGGACAGCAGGTAGATGAAGCCCGCAGCCGAAGCCACCAAAAGGCCGACGATGATGGCCCATTTGCCGCCACGGTTGTCGGCTTGGCCTCCGGCCCACAATCGCGAAACCAAAGAGGCGGAGAATTGGCTCCCCGCCACCAGGCCCACGACCGTGGCACCGAACCCCAAGGTCTGGTTAACGTGCAGCGGCAAGACCGGCATGGCGATGCCGGTGACGAAGAAGGCGACGAACATAACGCTGGCCAGCGGTAGCAATTCCATCACGAGAGCCCGGTTCGCAGATCCCATCAGCGGACCTTCTTGATGGCGAACGCGGCTGCGCCACCCATGAGGGAGAGGAGCGCGCCAAAGACAAACAGTGGGGGATAGCCCAGAACCGTTATGATTAGCCCAGAAATCATCGGCGAGATCAGTTGCGGGCCAGTCGACGCCATGGTCAATATTGCCATATCGCGCCCGGCCGTTTTTTTATTCGGCAGCACGAAGGACATCAGCGCCAAGTCTACCGAAATATAGGTTCCGAAGCAGGCTCCAACTACAATATACATCGCGACCATGCCGCCCCAGGTCGGCAGAACAAAGGGGATCGCCAAAGCGACGACCATGCCAAGCGCCGCCACGCTGATGACGCGTTTGGTGCAATCGAACCTGTCCGCGATACGCCCGGCGATCGGACCGGAGACAAGCCAGGCGCCCATCTGCATCGAGCCCAACAGGCTGACTGCGACCTTCACATTCCCATTCGGGACGTTCGCCGCGCCCACCATGTCCTGCAGGATGTAGAATGCAAAATTGATAACCGCGTAGTAACCGAGGAACATCAAAGCGCGAGACGCAAAGGCGAGGGTAAAGTCCCGACTGGCAAAACCGCTGACAAACTCCCCGACGCTAGACAGCCACTGCGCAACGTTCGCTGGACGCACTGGTTTGATCGGCGACTTCTCGGCCGGGGCTTCACGGGCGAAGATGACGAAAACCAAGGTTGTTATCACGAAGGCCACGCCTAACCCCGGATAGGCCATGGCACTTGGGACGCGCGCTGCAAAGGTTAAGCCGGCAAGCAGCCCGAGCGGCATGCCGATCCCCATGACCGAAGATGCGGTCCCGCGTGAACTCGCCGGGACGCGGTCCGGCAGAACCGCGTAGATCGTCGCCTGATAGAACCCGCACGCGAGATACAGTATCGAACTGATTGCTAGGACCGCGCCGATCGACGTCGCACGTCCAAGGGCGGTGACGAGGACGAGGGAGGCACCGGACATCGCCACCAGCCACGGCGTGCGGCGTCCAAACCGCCCAGCCGTGCGATCAGAGATGGCACCCCCGGCCAACAAGCCCACGACGCCGGTCAATGCGTTGAGTGTTGTTAACACGGCGAGGTTGTGAACCTTGAGGGCGGGATCGATCGCCTCCAACTGCGCCGGCAGCAAGATCAAACCGAGGCTCATGAACAGGGCGATCAACCCCGCGCTTGCCGGTAGTAGGAAAACCAAAAGGCGGATCAGCGACCCTGGTGCGGCAGGGGGCGCTATCGCCTCAATCGTTTGATGTGCGGCCGTCATTGCAGCTCACTCCGCTTCGGTGTCATTGGCTGACGCAGTCCCCCGGCCAGCTGCTGTCGCCACGCGCGTCAGGCCAGTTGCCCGACAAACCACGCGCGGGCATCGGCGATTGCCTTGTCCCTTGCTGTCGTGTCCCTGTCCTTGCCTTGCGGGTACAGGTCGTAGTGGTGGCCCGGGAACACGATCAGCGATTTCGGCTCCAGCGCGGCGTGGTAGGCTGCCATTTGCCCCTCGATGAGGACGTCGCGCTCGGTGAGGACCATGCGCAATGGCGTGGGCGAGATCGACTTCATCAACGGCACGATGTCGAGTGCAAGGGTCGGTTCGAACGAGCGGATCGTCAGCCGCCCCTTCGCGTTGCGACGCTCCTCATCGTTCAAGGCCAGGCCGCGCTGGTAGTGTTCCGCATTTGGATCAGGTTCATACACCATGTAGCGGGGGGCGTTGCCCAACGCCCGGTCGCGGCGGTCGTCCGCGAGGTCGCGATAGAACTGGGCGACGTCGCCGCCGCTGCAGGCCGAGGCGCCGTGGCGGAGCCACATGCCTTCGGGAAAAATCCCCGGCACCTGTGCGAGGACGCAATTCACGCGCCGGTCGAGCGCTGCGACCGCCAGGACGTTGCGGCCGCCGAGGCTGGTGCCCCAAAGTCCGATCCGCGCAGGGTCGATCTCTGGCAACGTCGTCGCGAAAGTGATGGCGTTCTGGAAGTCCGCGATTTGCCCGCAATGGTCGACCTCCTCCCGTGGCGTCCCCTCGCTGTCGCCGAAGTTGCGATAGTCGAAGGTCATCGCCGCGATCCCTGCCGCGGCGAAAGCCTCGGCGAAGGCGGGGATTTCCCATTCTTTCAGGCCGCCCATGCCGTGAGCGAAGATGACGAGCGGATAGGGGCCGTCACTCTCAGGAACCTGGAGCCAGCCGCGCAATAGGATCCCGCCGGAATCGAACTCGATGTCGCGCCGACCGGGTATGGTTCGGCCTATCTCTGCCATCGCATCTCTCCCCATTCTTAACGTTGCTCACTGACACGGCGTCGAGGCAGTCAGACGAGAGTGCGTCCGCCATCCACGACGAGCACTTGGCCGGTGGTAAATCCAGCACGCATCGCATAGATGTAGGCTTGCGCCAGTTCGACCGGATCGCCTCCTCTTGGAATGGGTTGGTGCCCGGTCATCTTACGGATTTGTTCCGCCGGCAGCTGGGCCAGCCGTTCGCTGAGCGTCACGCCCGGGCAGACCGAGTTGACCCGGATAGGCGCCAGATCCACAGCAAGCCCTTGAACCAAATGCTCGATCGCACCGCCGAACGCCGTGACCAGCGCAAGCCCTTTGATGGGGCGGTGAGCCAAGGTCCCATCGGTCAGCGTGATCGAACCGTTGGCGGACAGACGCGGCAGCGCGTGCTTGATTGCCATGACCGCGCCCCAGAACCGCACCGTCAGACCCTCACCTGCCTTCGCCATGTCCAGCTTGGCGAGCGGAACCTGGTCGTGAATGTTTTCGAAGTCGCCGGCCGTGTAAACCAGATGGTCGAGCGGGCCATGGGTCTCGAAGAAAGCGGCGATGCTGGCTTCGCTTCTGACATCCACGACCCTGCCAGATGCCGCCCCGCCGGACCGGTCGACAGCCGCCGCGATATTGGCAGCGCTACTCGATCCGAGCACCACCTTCGCCCCTTCGGCCAAAGCGCACGCGGCCACCGCATAGCCGATCCCGGCACTTCCGCCGATGATCACGACACGCTGGCCTTCAAGGCTAGGAAGCGGCATTGCCATCTCCGTTTTTGGTTGCAGGCGAGCAGGCCGCCGCCGCTCTCGAAGGCTTCCGCCCCGTTGGCGAACTGCTCCTCACGTCCTCAATCCCCGGGCTTGCGTTCTGACTTACGAAACCTACCCGTCGGTAGCATAATGGGCGCGCTGGAGTTTGCAAGAGGAACCGATGGGACCGCGAGAATTTCATTGAACAAGCCCGACCTGGCCGTCACGGCCACTCGGGGGGACACGATTTGTCAGGGCCTGAGAGCGGAGGCGGAGAGAGTTCCACGGCCAAATGCGACGTAGCAGCCACATCGTTCCATGACCTGAACACCGAGCAAATTTCTGCTTGACCGCTCCCCCATGCGCAATGCTTTTCTACTCATGGGTAAGGTGAGAGCGTCAACGCCTCGGCCCGGGGAAGGGTGTTCCAAGAATGAGAACAACAAAAGCCTTGTCGACGAATACGCCGACAATTGAAGTCTACCTAGGCCTAGCACGCCGACGGTTTGGCACCTCATCGGTGTCGCGCTTGGTTTGCTTCGCCACGGTTCTGAGCGGCTGCAGCATAGCGGCCGAACGCGCCTATGGCGACGAAGTAATAACGAACGACTTAGGCATCATGGAGCTGGCGCAGAATGCTGCGGGGGCTCCCGGGCTTGGTACACCCGGTAGCATTCCTCCACCGCCCGGCCCGGCGCCGCAGCGTTTCACTGAGATCGACCAGCTCAAGCCCAATAGAGGCTGGACAATTCCGTTGCCGGGCGCGGCTGATACCGTCGATCAGGGCTTGTTCGGCGTTCGGCAAGCCCTCGCGGATGCCGGTTTCAGCTATCTCGGTATCGAGTCTGCCACGTTTGTCGACAACCTCATCACACATGGCGGTCCTCCTGGAGGCATTCGGGCCAACCAGCAATACTCCGGTCAGCGGCCGACTTACACCCAGTCCTACACCCAATATCTCGCCTATGACCTCACGCGCTACGGCGTTCCCGATGGTCAGATCGTGCTCGCTGGAGAGAACATATCGACCAACTGGGATCCAGGAGGACCCAATAAGGTCATGCTCGCAACGGCGAGTTACTATCAAACACTCTTCAACAAAGCGGTCGAACTCAAGTTTGGCTATCTCGCAAACGGCACAGAATTTCTTGGCACCCAAGTCGGTGGCAGCCTGGCCGGAGGCGTGTTCGGGGTGAGCGCGGCGTTGACGATTGAACAGGGCGAAAACGCGGGGGTGTTTTCCACCCCGGGGGTCAACGTGAAGTTCAATTTGCCGAACAACTACTACGACAAGGTTGGCGTTCAACGCGCCATTAGCCCTGATGGCAGCGTCATCGAAAGCGACCAGAACCGTAGCAACGTGCGGTTCAAGACCGCGAATTCGGGCGTGTTGGTGATCAACGAGGCGGGGTATCGGGTTCCTGCTTTGCCTAGTCAGATGCAAACCTGGATACGTGGGGCAACCACTTTCACCTCTAGCAGATACATCGATCAGGGTAGTCCGCTCACCCGTCATCCAGGTAACTACGGCCTGTTCTTCCTTGCTGATCGCCAGCTTATCCAAATTCAAGCCAATGCTGGCCCCGGCTCTGCCGCACGCGGTCTTTATGCCGGGTTCTCTGCAGAGTACGCGCCACCCTATGCCAATCGATTCAGCCAATATTATGAGGCACGCCTATATGGGTTTGGATTGATTCCCGGCCGGCCATTCGATTTGGCGTCTCTCGTATTTAATGAGAACGTATTCAGCGGCGACGCCATCCACGTTGCTCAAAGTAGAGGACAGCACACTCACAACGATGCCCGCTCCTATACCGCATCCTATAGTGCTCATGTTTATCCAGGTGTTAACCTCAACTTTGGTATAAGCTACACTGACAATCCTGTTTCGGTCACATACGTAACCAACACCGGTAGTGCGCTTAACGTTCTTGTAAATACGGTTACCTTTTTCTAGGTTTCGAGTATTTTAAGACGCGATACAGCAGGCGAGTATATTGAGTTGCGTTGAGAACTGACCCGGAGAGGGTCTGAGTTTCGCTGAGAAATGACCCGTGTCTGACCACGTCACGGTTCTGAGCCAGTATGCCCGTGGCGTTGCGCATCACCACGAGGCCGAGGGTGCCCGCCTCCTTGCTGGACAGCATCAAGTGGCAGCTTTGGCACGCCAATCAGCACAGGGCCGGCAAGGAGATCGCGTTCTTCAAGGACGACTCGGCCGGACTGGAGGTGAGTTATCCGAACCTGGGAAAGTTCAAGCGCACCGCCCACGAGTTCGCCGTCTACATCGCCAGAAACGCCGGCAGCCTGATCAACTATGGCGAGCGATATCGCTCCGGTGAGCGCATCTCCTCATGGCTGGCCGAAACCACGGTGAACGCCGTCATCAGCAAGCGCTTTGCCAAGCGACAGCAGATGCAGTCGACCAAGAGCGGCGTCCATCTGCTGCTGCAACCCCGAACGGGGACGCTCGACGGCACGCTCCGATCGCTGTCCGAGCGCTGGTATTCGGGGCTGGCCAACGACAATGGAGGTGAAGCCGTTCAAGCCACCGCGGTGTGAACACGCCACAGATCCTGATGCTCTCCCAGGCTGCCGTGCTGACGCAGCACCGCTTGTAGGCAGCAGAATTCGTGGCCCGGTGCCGCAGCATTGATATAATGACGACAAGCGGCATCGGCTTTGAACGGCACGACGACCCCCCCGGACAGTGGCGGGGAACGCCCTGAACCATCTTACCACAGCCGACGCGACAAAAATCCGTGCAACAGAGTCTTGTGACGCTTCAACCTGACGTCATGTCATCGCGCTGTGACAAAACCATCATACAAGGGTCTTCATTTTGGCATTACCGCAGCCCGTCTCGCGCGGTATGGCATTCTCGGGCCGACGGATGGAGAGCGGCATTTACGACCTGTCCGGAGATCGCCGACATTGCGACCACAACAAGGCTATTTACGACTTAGTTTCATCCTTGCAGCCAGCACTGCTTTAAGCCTCGGCTTGGCTGCCACGTTGTTACGTGCGCAAACGGCCGAACCGATCATGCCCTTGCCGATCACGGACAACTTGGATCCGAGGAAAGTTGCATTGGGCAGCCGCTTGTTTATTGACGATCGTCTTTCCGGAAGTGGGTCGTCCAACTGCACGACGTGCCACAGTTTTACACATGGCGGCGCCGAAGGCCGGGCGTTCTCCACGGGTGCCGACGGCAAACCGCTCGACGTTAACACCACCTCTATATTCGACAACGAGTTTAATTACCTGCGCGATTGGCAGGGGTATGTTGAATCACTCCGCACCTTGATCGGCGATGTCATCACTGATCGTCGCTTGATGGCTGCGGATTGGATGACAGTGATCCAGCGCTTGCAAGGTGACCAGCGCTTTGCCGCCGATTTTGGCCGCGCCTATGCTGATGGTATTACCGAGGCAAACCTGCTTGATGCGCTGTCGCTATACGTGCGCTCACTCGCAACGCCCAATGCCAGATTTGATCGCTATCTCCGCGGCGAAAACAACGCCATGACCGCAGAGGAGATCGAAGGCTTTAACCTATTCCGCAGCTATGGCTGCATATCCTGCCACCAAGGTCAGAATATTGGTGGAAACATCCGCCAGGTGTTTGGCGTGGTGGGTGAGCCCGGAGATTATTTCCGGCGGCGAGGCGTGGTGCGAGATGCCGATCTCGGCCGTTTCAACGTCACGCACGACACTGTTGATCGGTTCGTCTTCCGCGTGCCGAGTTTGCGCAACGTGATGCTGACCACACCCTACTTGCACGACGGATCGGCTTCGACGATTGAGGAGGCAGTGAGCGTCATGTTCCGATATCAGCTCGGGCTGGAACCGCCAGCCCATGACCTGTCGCTCATTGTGAAGTTCTTGAACACCCTCACGGGCGAACAGCCGCAGGCTCGTCCGGCTGACGATCAGAAACACTGACGATGGATCGTCTCGTTGAACGAGAAGCTGCCCTGTTCCACCGCAGCCGCCATGATAACGCATTCACCAAGCCGTCAATGGCGTTCAGCTTTCGCCGCCAATTCAAGCCGCTTGCACTCGCAGCAATCCTCCTGGTGTGTATTGGGCTTGGCTTTGCATACCACGCGACGCTCGTGGATATCGAGGGGCAATTGGCATATATCGAAGACATCATTGGCAGGATGGAGCAGGAGGATGCTACGTGGACCAGCAACATACTGAGCGTTCAAGTGGGATTGCTACCTAACTACGACCAATTGACTGCCCCGGTTTACCGTATGGAGCGAGGCCGCAAGGAGCTAACGCAGGTGAGCGGCGAACTAGCGCTTCCGAGTGATCAGTTGCCGCGCTTGGCCGAGTTGGCCAAGCAGCTCAGCCTTGTTGTCGACAAAAAAGCCGAACTCGGAAACCGGGTGGCAGCCCAGTTTGCCATTCTCAGCAACTCGACGCGCTATCTCCTGGTCGCAGTGGACGCTCTCGCCAAGTCACTTGACTCATCCGACCTGCCGCTCGACCAGCGCAGCGATGCCGGACGCCTGGCTATGCTCTTGGCGTCGCGAATCGTTGGCGCTCAAATACAGCCTGTGGACATAACGGCCGCATCCCGGCAACTTACCCGCTTGGCATCGATCATGCCGCAGGACCTGGCGGATACTGTCCGGAGATTTGTGCTCCACAGCAACATCATTCTGGAACGGCGAAAGAACGGCAACACACTCCTGGTGCAATTGGGGACGATGTCGGCGGCGCCGGTCCTGGAGCAAATCCGTCGCGTTTATGTAGAGCAGCACGATCGGCTTGCTGCCCGCCAGCAAATTTATCGAATTCTTGTCGTCGTCCTTGCGGCCCTCCTAGTGGCGCAGATTGCCGCGCTCGGTTTGCAGCTGCGGCAGAACTATCTCCAGGCTGCCCAGGCAAACCAACAGCTCCGCCGAGATCAACACGAGACACAATCATTGCTGCTGCAAACGGCCAAGATGTGCTCGCTTGGCCAACTGGTGGCTGGCATCGCCCACGAGATCAATACGCCGCTCGCGTATATCAAAGCGACGATGGAGATGCTGAAGGAGATGCTTGAGACCAACTTAACCAAGGCGAAGGACAAAGTCGAATTCGCTACAATACTGGCCGAGCATGACCAGCACACTGACAGCTCCTTGTTTGATGATATCCGTACTCTTATCGGCGACGGGGTGCACGGGGTTGAACGCATCGCGGACCTGGTTCAGTCGCTCAAGAACTTCAGTCGGCGGGACGAGGCTGAGGTTCACGCTGTGTCGGTCGCCGAACTCGCTGACTCGGCGCTGACCATCTCGAGCCATCAGGCCAAACACGTCGCGAAAGTCCAACGCCAATACGCCAGCGTACCTAAAGTGCGCTGCGCTCCGTCGCAGATCGTGCAGGTTATCCTCAACTTGATCAGCAATGCCGTGCACGCCATGAAGGCCCGAGATGGCCGGGGGATACTGACCGTCCGCATCGGTCTCGAGCGCGATACAATGGTCAGGATCGACGTTTCCGATAACGGCACCGGCATTCCGGACGATGTGCTGACCCATATCTTTGACCCGTTCTTCTCAACCAAAAACTCGGGCGAGGGAACGGGGCTTGGATTATCGATATGCTACCGCATCGTCAGGGCGCATAACGGGCAGCTTCTGGTGGATACGAAGATCGGAGAAGGAACGACCCTCTCCGTTTTGCTGCCGGTAAGTCCAGTGAAGTCAGACCAGATTTCCGCCCGCAATGCTGTTGCCGTGTAGGTAGAGGAGGTTTTGTGACCCGACCGAAAGTCCTGTTCGTCGACGACGAGGAACGTATCGTCCGACTCCTAAGGATGATGTTCCGCGACACCTACGAGGTCTTCACCGCCGTCCGCGGCGAGCGTGCCCTCGAAATCATGGCCGAGCACGAGATCGACGTGTTGGTGAGCGATCAGCGCATGCCGGAAATGACTGGCATCGAACTACTGTCGAAGGCTCGCCGGCAATGGCCTGAGACGGTCCGCATCCTGCTCACCGGCTACTCCGACTTGGTCGCGATCATCGGTGCGGTGAATGAGGGTGAGGTCTTTCGGTTCCTCAACAAGCCCTGGAATCAGGACGAGATAAGACAAGTCCTAGCTGATGCAGTCCGGACCGCTGCCGAGGCGAGGCAAGTCGTCGGAATTAGCAGGGAACTCCCAGCAATCGATGGCACACCTCTGGCTAAAGCGGTCATGCTGCTCTCGTTTGACGGGCTCGCGAATGACCGACATGAGGTGATGGAGATGTTCGGTGACGATTACACTATCATCACGGCGCGTGACGTTGAAGAGGCACTCGATATAAGCCGGACTGTCAAGAACATTGGCGTGATCATCGCCGACTACAAAACTGAGGACCGCGAGCGGGCTGCAATGCTGGCAGACCTGGCCAAACGAGAGCCTTCCATCACCATAGTGCTCATCGCGCAATCGATCGAGACTGATGTCATCATTGAGATGATCAACAATGCTAAAATCTATCGTTTTGCGATGAAACCGATTCAACCCAATGTGTTTCGGGTGGCGGTCGGGGCGGCGCTTCAGGAACATAATCGCCGTCTCGTGATGATGCCGGTTACAGACAAAATCATACCTGCTGTCCCGCAGTCGGGAGAACGGGGTGCCGAGCCAGGTATGGTAACGAGTATCCGGAAGAGCCTTTCGCGGTTTACGAAGGTTTGGTGATGATCAATGAGGCCAATCTGTCGTGTTCAAGACCCATCTTTAGCAGTGTGTTTGGTCGGGAGCGGCGGTCGCTATCTGTGTACCGACTGATTACCGCGCCTAAAGATGGTCTCGTTAACCTATTTGCAGCCTTCAACGGGACGCAGCGACGATGCCTTGCCACGAGCGGGATACTTCCCAGGAGAGACGATTGATTGCTCATTTGACCCAGCAACTATCTCCTGCGCAGACAGTGGTTATTGTCCGCTGCAGGCTGCAACACCGCCACCGCGACATGCCCGATGTTCGCTAAGATCGCAGAACGTAAGGCGCGTGTGGTGCGCGCCGTGCTCCTGCTGGGCTGGTTCGTGCTGATCGGCTCGCTGTTTTGGGACCCGTTCTCCGCGGCATGGACCGACCCCGCCGCGCTGGCGAGTCCGTTTCATCTACAATCCTCCACCTTTTTGCTTCGGAAGCAGCTTCTAGAATTGAAGCCCTATCCGCTGGGTAATCGTGTTTTCTGGACGATGATTGTGCCGGTGGTGCCGATTTTCCTACTCGTCTTTGGGCACGAAGCCTGGCGGCGGGTCTGCCCATTGTCCTTTGCATCGCAGTTGCCGCGCTACTTCGGTATGCAGCGCTCGCGAAGTGTCGTTCAGCGGAGCACGGGATTGCCGGAAAAGCTCCGCTGGCTCATCGGTCATGATAGTTGGTTGGAGCACAACGCCTGGTATGTGCAGTTCGCCGTCCTGTTCACCGGGTTGACCGCGCGACTGCTGATCATCAATAGCAATCGCACGGCTCTAGCCGTCGCGTTGCTTGGAGTTATCGCAGCGGCGGTCACAACCGGATACCTGTGGGACGGCAAAACCTGGTGCAATTACTTCTGCCCGGCAAACATCGTGCAGCGGATTTACACTGAGCCGCGCGGTCTGCTCGAGAGTGCGCCGCATCTGCAGCGCACAGCCACGCCGCAGTCTAGTTGCCGAACGGCAGGCGGAGGCGTGTCTGGAGGTGATAAGATCGCCTGTGTCGCCTGCAAGCTGCATTGCGGCGACATCGATCTCGAGCGATCATACTGGGACACAATCGAGAGCCTTCCGCGGCGGAACGTTTATTACATGTTCCCCGGCCTCGTCCTCGGGTTCTATGGCTACTACTTCGTCCAGGCAGGCAATTGGGACTACTACTTCTCGGGTGTTTGGACGCATGAGCCCGGCGTAATCGGCCACCTGCTCGATCCTGGCCTCTTCTTCGGTGATCGACCGATCCCAGTCCCGAAGTTCCTTGCCGCCCCGCTGTTTCTTTCTGCGTGCGTCGGCTTGTCGCTATTACTTGGTCGTATGTTAGAGTTGGCCTACCGCAGCATACGGGTGCGCCGCGTCCGCCACTCCAATGCCGAGACCATCAATCACTGCTTGGCAGTCACGGCTTTCCTCTCGTTCAACTGCTTCTACCTGTTCGGAGGCCGACCAAATTTGGCTTTGCTGCCAGCCTACGCCATGCACGCGATCGACGTTTTGATCATCGCTGTTAGCACCACTTGGCTGTGGCAGACGTTAGCTCGCACGCCCTTCAAATATCGGCGTGAAAGTCTCGCCATGGGGCTGGTTGAGCAGTTGCGCAAGCTCAAGGTGGATGTCGGGCAGTATTTTGAGGGTCGCTCGCTCGATGAATTGCGGCCGGACGAGATCTACGTTTTCAGCAAGGTTCTGCCTGCCGTCTCTCGGGAGCAGCGCCTCACCGCCTACCGCAATCTGCTAGAGGACGCCATTAGCACCGGCAAGACCAGTTCGGCTTGGTTCCTCGACGTTTTGGCTGAATTGCGCGCGGAGATGGGCGTCACCGAGGCGGAGCACACCCGCATGGTCGAGGAGATGGGCGTCGCCGGCGACACCAACTTCGACGCGAAGACGGCTACGGCGCAGGAGAAGGCACGATGCGTCCGGAACTACTACGAGATTGTTGGAGGTGCCATTGCCGGGCATGTCGCGTCGGGCCGCTCCATCCCCACAGTGGTTGAGGACCCGGAGACGCAATCCCTGATCCGCCTGCTTCGCGCCAGCCTGCAGATTACCGAGTTCGAACACCAAGCAATGCTGGATTGGCTTGCCGGTGAAAACGGGTTGGTTGCTCAGCGAATTGGAACGAAGCTGACCGAATTGAAGGATCTTGCGGCGGCGCGCTTTTGTCTGCAGTCCAGTGATCTCGACGAGACCTTCCTGCCGGAATTAGAAGCGCTGCTCGTTCGGCGCCTAGCAACCCGTATCGCGACGACCGTGCAAAGTTTGACGGGATTGGTTGCGGGGCTAGGCACCGTTGCTCACTCGGCCGGCTACGCAGCATCCATGGTGGCGATCGACGGCGAGTGCTGCCGATCGATGTTGCAGCGCCCCATCAACACGCGTTCTTCCAAAACTTGGCGCGACGCCCTGCACCCTGCGGTCGCCGCCGTTTTGATGGGCAAGGCGCCGGACATGTCGCTTGGCCATCCAGACATCGGCGTGTCCTATCGCTACCATGATGTGGTGACTGCTAGCCGTGACATGGAGGCCTGTTTGCGGTGTCTGCTGCAAGACGATGAGCCGGGCAGCGCAGCACTCGCCTTAAGTGCGTCCGCGCGCTTGCAGATAGATCTCGCCCGCGCGCTGGCTGCCGAATTGCGGGATCAAAGCAAGTGGTCCGACGACTGGATGATGTCGGAAACGCTGGTCAACTTAAGCGCTTATGATGAGGAGGCCGGCGCGCCGGAGGCTGCGGACGAGATCCGCATAACCGTACGCCATCCCGGCAGGCCGGAGCGCTTCGTCCGGTTTGACGCGGCCTCGTTGACGATCGGCAGCGCCATGGGCAATCGCGCCGTCATCAACCACATGAACGTGGCGCCGTATCATCTCATGCTGCAGAAGGAGGTCGATGGACTGCGGCTAATCCGACTCGATGCGGCGTCGATTTTCCTGAACGGTGTCGAACTCAACGCAACCTCGATGCTGCTCGAAAGCTCGGCCGAGCTGAGTTTCAGCGAACCGCCGGAACAAGGGCCTTCGATGCTGATACAGCCTGCCCACGGACGCGCGCCCTATCGCGTACAGAACAGTGATTCGGTAACGCGAATGCTTTGGCTGGCCGCGTCCGCGCTGTTCAAAGGCGCTGACCTGGCGACGCTGTCGCGCGCAGCGCAGCATTCCGAGCTGCGGCGCTATTCTGCCCAGGCCGTGCTCTTCCAAGCCGGCGATGCTGCGGATGAAGCCTATTTCGTGCGCGTCGGCCGTTTTCATGAAACGAAACCCCAGCAAGGCACTGTCATACCCGACGCGGCGGATGTAACCACCGCTACCACGGGGGAGTGGGCTCGAATGGCGGGTTCTTCGCGCTTGACCACCGTGCAGGTGGTGTCTGACTTTGCCGTCATCCTCGCGGTGACAAGCGAGGTGGCGTCCGACCCGGCCATGGATGCGATGCAAGCTCACTCGGCCCCGGTGTCGTCAGAGCCACAACGCCGCGGGACCATCGAGGCCGTGACCGGATGACCGCTACTTCGGACAATCTGACAAGCGTGAAGCCGCAGCTGGATAAGCAAGCCGAGCCCGACCTCCGCCCCATTGCATCGTTGCTGTTCACGCTGTTCATCTGTCTCAGCGACTGCGACCGCGACATCACGCCGCAGGAAGTCCGTGTTCTGCTGCGCTTGACCATGGATGCCCGCTGGGCAAGCCATGTCGATCTGCGAGCGGCCTTGCCGGTGCTTCGCGCGATCTACTCTGAGCTTTGGGCTGCTTATATGGCGTCCGACATAGATGGCAGCCTTGCGAGTGTTGCACGCGGGCTGACCACCGTAGTCAAGGGCCGGGCGGAGGACGATGCGGCGTCGCTGCGCGATGGATTGCTTGAGTTTATCAAGAGATT
Organism: Acetobacteraceae bacterium; assembly: GCA_965276785.1. Taxonomy (GTDB): domain Bacteria; phylum Pseudomonadota; class Alphaproteobacteria; order Acetobacterales; family Acetobacteraceae; genus LMUY01. The sequence goes on along the minus strand of OZ255629.1, from coordinate 2,055,039 downwards.
TTCTCCCGCGGAGAGATCATTGCTGTCCCGTGGCAGCCCCGCCGGTAGCGCAATGCGCCGAAAGGCATGGGCGGATGTCACGCGGCTCTTGTCGGAACCGTTGGCCACCCCGGTGATTACCGCGGCCGAGCCGCCGACAAAGATCGCGCCTAAACTGCCGGCCGACATTGTCGCGTCAGGCGAGTGGGTTCGCGGACGGACGGCCGTTCGATGCGTGAGTGTGGTGCGCGAAACGGCTGACGTGAAAAGTTTCAGCTTCGTTGCAGAGCCGGCCTGCATATTCCGTTACAAGCCAGGCCAGTTCGTCACATTTGAACTGACGATCGATGGCCGCAACGTGCGACGCTCCTACACCATCTCCTCTTCACCCTCCCGGCCCACGATCCTCACCGTCACCATCAAGCGGCTGGAGGATGGTGTCGCCTCGAGGTGGCTGCACGACACTATGCACGAGGGCATGCAATGCATGGTGAGCGGCCCGCATGGCGATTTCACGTGCATCAACCATGCGACCGAGAAGCTGCTGCTGATTGCTGGCGGAAGCGGAGTGACGCCGGTGATGTCGATGTTGCGGTATTTGGCGGACACATCGCCCCATCGCGATATTTGCTTCATCAACAGCGTGCGCTCTCCAGAAGACATCATCTTCAAGCGTGAGCTATTCCAGCTAAGCGCCCAATTCGGCGGAGCGTTGAAACTTTTCATCCTGCCCTCAGCGCATGCGCGTGGGCATGGGTGGCAAGGTCTGGTGGGCAGGCTTGATGCCGGCGTACTTGGTTTTATGGTGCCGGACGTGGCCGAGCGAGAGGTGTTCACGTGTGGGCCGGCCAGCTTCATGCAAGCTGTAAAAGACATGCTGGGCGTGCTGGGTCATCCACCCCATCGCTACCATGCGGAAAGCTTTGCGCCGGCCGCTTCGCCGCGCGCTCTGCCAAGCCGGAGCGACAAGCGTGAGCAAACGGAGAGGGCTCCTGCGCCGCCGACCGCGACGCGAGATTCTGCGCCGGCAACGCTGGCACGGTTGGACGGAGGGATCGCAGCGGATCAACCCGCCAGCATCTTGTTCAGCACATCCAACGTGACCTCGGCGGCAGGCCCGGACGACTCCATTCTGGACGTGGCGGAGTTCACGGGAGTCGAGATCCGATCATCCTGCCGGGCCGGTGTGTGTGGCACCTGCCGCGTGCGGGTCGCCTCCGGCACAGCCGAAATGGATGGACAATCCACTCTCACCGATGACGACCTGTCCAAGGGATACATCCTGAGTTGCGTCGCCCGTGCGCGCGGGAAGGTTGTGGTGGAGGCCTGAGGACAACTTGCCGAGAGCCGCGTCACGGCTGGATAAGCTTGCGAAAAACTGCATCATGGTCCGGCGGGCACCGTCAACTTGGCTACCGGCCGGGTTGCGGGGATGACGACATCTGCTTGCCCGAGCTGCGCCGGCTAACGCTTTCCGCCTGAGATCATCAGCCACGCCGTTTGGCTTTACTTCCGCTTTGCGCTCAACCTGCGCATGGTGGATGAACTGCTGGCCGTGCGTAGCATCCTCGCCAGCCACGAGACCGTGCGCCAGTGGGCATTGAAGTTCGGCCAGGGCTTCGCCAATCAGATCCGCCGCAGGTTGTCCGCCGCCATCGATAAGTGGCACATGGACGTAGCCGTGCTGACGATCTCCGGCGTGAAGCATTGGCTATGGCGTGCGGTGGGCCAGAACGGGACGGTGCTGGACATCCTGGTGCAGCGCCGGTGCGACAGGCAGACCCGCCCGCCGCGTGTCATGATCACCGATAAGCTGGCCAGCTACGGGGCGGCCAAGCGCGAGGTGGTCGCTCCGTCGAGCACCGGCAGCACAAACTCGCACCAGCCGACACAGCGGCGAGAGCGGCAGATGAAGCGCTTCGAATCAGCCGGTCAGGTGCAGCGCTTCCTTTGCTCCCACGACGGGATCGACAACCTTTTCCACCTTCGCCGCCATCAAGTGCACGCTCCCCACTATCGAGCCGCCCGCACCCAAGCCTTCCAGCTTCGGGCCGAGGCCAGCGGCGTCGCTGCCGCGGCGTAACCACGAGCACGCCGTCCTGATCGCGCGCTCGCCCAACCTTAGTTCAACAAGAGTACGGTGCCTGTCCGACAAACCGGGACCTGGATCGGCCAAGCCGCCGCTCCGGACGCTCCAGTCAGTCACGCGGCCTGAATGGCTATCAGCAACTCGAATACTTGATCATTCGTTTCTTATGAGACGATACCCATGAGCCACAGTACGAACAAAGGGAAGAAAACGAGCGCTCAGGTGGTTTCCGACCTGCGAGCCTCCGGGAGGATGTCATGAGGAGTTCGCTTTGCTGGCTGGCGCTTTCGGCCGCATTCGCCTGCACAGCGCCAGACGCGGATGCCCAAGCGCCGGTCCGCATCGGCGTGCTCACCGGCATGTCGGAACTGAATTCTGACTACACCGGGCTCGGCTCGGTCGAGGCTGCCAGGATGGCGGTCGACGATTGTGGCGGCTTGGTCCTGGGCCGCCCTCTGGAGCTTTTGTCGGCCGACCACCAGGACAAGCCCGACGTTGGTTCGGCAATCGCGATGCGTTGGCTCCCGACCGAGGGCTTCAGCGCCATCGTGGATATCCCGTCGTCGTCCGTTGGCTTGGCCGTCCAGTACATCGCACGCCGGGCTGGCAAGGTAGCCTTATTCGATATGTATTTGCTCAGCATGAAAAGCCCGGTCGCTTCCAAGGAGCCATGGGATTACGAGGAAATCTTGCGCAGCATCCCAGAGCAAGACGCATTCCGACCGCTTTCGCAGAGCCAGTGCCCCTTGGTGCGGCAGTGACGGGCGCAAACGTGGCCGGCACGCGGGTTTGGTTGATCACTGGTTGCATGTCAGGCCTCGGGCGGGCGGTTGCGGAGGCCGTTCTAGCGCGGGGCGACCGGGCGGTGGTGACCGCGCTGGATGAGGCGGCCGTGGCGGAGTTCACGACCCGCTATCCCGAAACCTGCCGCACATGCGCACTCGACGTGACCTCCTGGACGGCCATCGACGCCACCGTGCGTCTTGGCGAAGATGCGTTCGGCAGCATCGACGTGCTGCTCAATGCCGCCGGGTTCGGCTTCCTCGGGACGGTGGAAGAGAGCACGCCGGACGAGTATCGCGGAATGTATGAAGTCAACCTGTTCGGGACGGCGGAGATGGTCCGCGCCGTGCTGCCCGGCATGCGCGGGCGGCGGCGCGGCCATATCCTGAACATATCGTCCGTTGGTGGCTTCTCCGGCAGCGCCGCATTCGCGCACTACTCCGCTTCCAAGTTCGCGGTCGAGGGCTTGTCCGAGTCCCTGGCCGCGGAGCTTGCGCCGCTCGGCATCCGGGTCACCATCATCGAGCCCGGCGCGTTCAGGACGGGCTTTCGTGGAGCCGCGATGGGGCGGGCACGCCAGGTCTTGCCGGACTACGCTGACAGTTCTGGAAGGGCACGCGCCTACATGGACGCGAACCACGGCACCCAGGCTGGTGACCCCGCGAAGGCGGCTCAGGCCATGATCGCCGTGGTCGAGGCGGAGGCCCCGCCCATGCGGCTGCCGCTCGGCGCGGATGCTTTCGAGCGCGTGCGGGCAAAGCTTCGTTCGGTCGCCCGGGAACTCGACCAATGGGAGAGCCTGGGCACTGCGACCAGCTTCGACGGCGAGGTTCCGGTCGGCCGGGTCAAGGTAACGCCGTAGCATCCCCGGGACCTTTTCGGTTCGCCACATCATTTGCTGGTTCATTGGGCTCAGCCGGGCTCTTGGAGTGCCACTGCGCCGGTTGTAGCCTCCGCCGGACGCCGCTCAGACGGCGGGACCGGAGGCAACGTGAAACTGCAGCACCTGATCTCAATTGATGCGGTCGTGAAGCACGACCTGAATCTGACCCGCGCCGCCGCCGCCTTGAACACGTCCCAGCCGGCCCTGAGCATGCACATCCAGCTGCTCGAGGCCGAGCTTCGGCTCCAGATCTTCGTCCGGCAGCGCAACCGCTTCATCGAACTCAGCCCGGCTGGACGCAGCCTGCTACCGGTCATCGCCAGGGCGGTGGATGCTGCCGAGGAGCTGCGCCGCGCCGCCAAAGCGTTCGGGGAGCCCAGGCCTGACCAGCTGACGGTGGCGGCATCCCAAACTGTGGCGCGCTACACGCTACCGCCCATCGTTGCACGGTTTTCGCAGGGCCATCCAAAGGTCAGGCTTCGGGTCCGGCATGGCACTCTTCCGCAGATCATGGAAATGGTCGTCAGCGGGGAGGCAGACCTTTCGCTCTCGACCCGGCCGCGGCATGCCATACCGGATCTGGCGATGTTCCCCTGTTTCAAGCTGGGCTGGTCGCTCCTGACCCCATGCGATCACGCGCTGCTCGACAAGGCCGACTTGTCCCTGGCCGATATCGCAGCCTGCCCGATCATCACCTACGACGAGAGCTTCGCGTCCCATGGCGTCCTGCTGCGCGCGTTCAGCGCACGAGGCGTCGTGCCGAACCTCGTCGTAACGGAGGCAGATAGCGATATCATGAAGCAATATGTGCGATCCGGAGTCGGCGTGGCGGTCCTCAAGACCGGCGCCTTTGACCCGGTCGCCGACTACGGGCTGAGCGCGCGCAGCCTGGACGGCTTGGTCCCCGAGACGCCGGTCGAGATGGCGCTGCGTCGCAACGCTCCCCTGAACAAGGTCGCGCTCGGCTTCATGCAGTTGCTCAAGCCCACCCTAGCCGCATCGGTGCGCCGCCGGCTGGCCGCGCCCTACCGCTGAACGTCAACGCACCACCGTAACGGGCCTGCTCTCGCACACCGGCTTGCGATGACTTTGCCGCAGAGCGGTGCGGGCGGCCGCTATTAGCTTTCCTGATAGTTTGACCGGAACTGCTTATGCGACCCCACGTCACGCGCGATGTAGCCTTCCAATCGGTTCCAGGTGGGAGGTGAATGGTGCAAGCAACAGCAACGCTGGTTGCTGGCGGTCGTGCGGAGGATGGCCGCCCGCCTAGCCTAAGCCGCACACTGACCAATTTCGCGTTGGGACTCTCGCTGGCGGATCTTCCCCCGGCCGTCCTGATGAAAACCAAGCTGCTGCTGCTCGACACGGTGGGGGTGTGCGTCGGATCGGCTGAGTTCGCATCTGGCCGGGCGATGCTGGATCAATGCGCACGCTGGTCCGCCGCGGGAGATTGCACCCTGATTGGCGATCCCCGCCTTGTGTCGCCCCAATATGCGGCTTTCGCCAACGGTGCCCTTGGCCACGGTCAGGATTTCGACGACACCCATACGGAAAGCATCGTCCATCCGAGCTGCGTCCTGGTGCCGGCAACGCTGACCGCCATGGAGCGGCACGACCGTTCTGGCACGGAGTTGCTGGCCACCTTGGCGGGAGCCACGGAAGCCGTGATCCGCATGGCGTTGCCGGCGGGTGGCGCCATCAATCGCCGCGGCTTTCAGGCCAGTTCGTCGCTTGGCGCTTTGGGGTCCGCGCTGATCGCCGCGCGGGCCGCGGGCCTGGACGGGGAGCGGACGGTGAACGCCGTCGGCATTGCAGGCAGCTTCGCATCCGGCTTGATGGAGTGCGTCCCGGCATCGGCGTCGTCCAAGCAGTTCCAGCCGGGCTGGGGCGGGTTTTGCGGCGTGATGGCGGCCGACTTGGCGGCAGCCGGTTTCACTGGTCCGCAATCGGTGCTGGAGGGCTCTCTCGGTTACTATGCCGCATTCCTGCACGGTATGCCCATCGCCCCTGCCGATGTGACGGCTGGTCTTGGCGATGCGTGGGAAATCCTCAACGTCCGGCCCAAGCTCTATCCTTGTGCCCATAACGTCCATGCCGCTATCGAATGCGCGGCTGCGTTGCGTCAGCGGTACGGGTTCGCGCCAGATCAGATCGTCTCCGTCCTGTGCGAGCCGCCGCAAGGCTCCGTGGCCATGGTGTGCGAGCCGTGGAACAAGAAGATAGCGCCAGCCACCGGATATGACGCCCGGTTCAGTCTTGCCTATGCCGTTGCGGTGATGCTGGTCACGGGACGGGCCGGCGCCCACTCATTCACGGACGAGCTGGCGACCGATCCGGTCATTGCCTCCGTCATGCAGCGGACGCGTTACCGGGTGAACCCCTCCTTCGTGTTCAAGGACATGCCGGGCCGGGTCACGGTGGAGCTCAGGGACGGCGCGGTCCATACGCACGAAATCCCGTTCGTGCGGGGGAATGCGGCGGAGCCAATCGCAGAAGACGAGTTGCTGGCCAAGTTCTTGACCAACACGGCGAGCTTGGGACCGGAGCGCGGCCGGCGCGTGGCCGACATGATCATGGATGCCGAACGCCTGCCAAGCGTGCGGCCCCTCATGGCTGAGCTTCGGCCTGCCCATGCTTGACACGAACAAAGTAGCCAAAGGGACCGACAAGGATGTACGCAGCGCCGCCATTGCTTGACACCGAGGTCTTTACGTCCGTTCCCGAACAACTGCGTGTCCCGGAGCGTTACTCCGCCTGGGTGGCGCATCGTGGCGCCGGACCGTTGCACTCCTTTTTGGAAGGTCCCTCCTTCGATCGCGACGGCAATCTGTTCTGCGTGGACGTGGCGCACGGACGTATCTTCAAGATTAGCCCGGCCGGCGCCTGGTCCGTGTTCGCGGACTATGACGGCATTCCCAACGGGCTGAAGATACATCAGGATGGCCGCATCTTCGTAGCAGATCGGCGGCGGGGCCTGCTGTGCTTCGACCCAAACAGTGCTGCGATGACGGTGGTCGTGGACTACCCGCAGCGCGAGGGATTCAAGGCGCTGAACGACCTGGTGTTCGCCAGCAACGGCGACCTGTACTTCACCGATCCCGGCGAAAGTTCGCTATATGACAAGACCGGCCGGGTGTGGCGGTTGCGCGCGTCGGGCGACCTCGACCTACTTTGCGACAAAATGGAAGGCCCGAATGGGCTGGTCCTCAACAAGCAGGAAACCATGCTGTTCGTCGGCGTGACGCTCATCAACGCCGTCGTTCGCGTCCCAGTGCGGCCGGGCCAGGGGGCGGGACGGGCCGGACTGTTCATCCGCTTGTCCGGCAGCCCGGCAGGCCCGGATGGCCTCGCTCTTGACGAGGACGGCAACATCGTCGTCGTGCATGCCGGGTTCGGCACCGTCTGGCTGTTCAGCGCCATGGGCGAGCCGCTGTATCGCATCAAGTCCTGCGCGGGCCTTCGCGTCACCAACGTCGCCTTTGGCGGTCCGGATCGCCGCACCCTCTTCATCACCGAGGCGGAGCAGGGAGCCATCCTGCGGGTGACCCTGCCGGTGGCCGGGCATCCCATGTACTCGCAGGCCGGGAGCAACGGACAATGACGCAATACAGCCTGTTTATCGATGGCGAGTGGGCCGAGAGTTCCAACGGTGAGCGCTTTCCCACGGTGAACCCGTTCAACCGGCAGGAATGGGGAACGATCCCGCAAGCCAGAGACGGCGACGTCGCCAGCGCGATTGCCGCGGCGCGCCGGCGGTTCGAATCCTCTTGGGGGCAGAGCTCGGGGCTGGAGCGATCCCGGCTGCTGAACCGCTTGGCTAACTTGCTGGACCGGGACGCCCAGCGCATGGGTGAGCTGGAAACCCGCGACAACGGCAAGGTCATCCGCGAAACGGTGACGCAGATGCATTTCGCCGCTCGCCAGTACCGCTTCTACGCGGGCTATGCCGACAAGCTTTGGGGCAACGTCATCCCCTTGGACCAGCGGGACGTGTTCGACTACGCGACGCGTGAGCCGCTTGGCGTAGCCGTGCTGATCATTGCCTGGAACTCACCAATGTCGCTGCTGGCCAACAAACTCGCGCCGGCGTTGGCCGCGGGCAACTGCGTGGTCATCAAACCATCGGAACACGCCTCGGCCACTACGCTCGAATTCTGCCACCTTGTGCACGAAGCCGGCTTCCCTGCGGGTGTCGTCAACGTGGTGACGGGGGACGCGCGGGTTGGGAAGGCGCTGTCGGAGGCCACGGGCATAGACCGCGTGAGCTTCACCGGCAGCCCGGCGGTGGGGCGGCACATCGCCGCGGCGGCCGGGCGCAACCTGGTGCCCGTGACCCTCGAACTCGGGGGCAAGTCGCCCAACATCGTCTTCGCGGACGCAGATTTTGACAAGGCCGCGGTCGGCGCCTTGGCCGGCATTTTCGGGGCGACTGGGCAAACCTGCATCGCCGGATCCCGGCTGCTGGTCCATCGGTCGCTATACGCACGCATGTCCGAGTATTTGGCGGAGCGTGCCGCGCGGATCACGATGGGCGACCCGGCGGACCCGCGAACCGAGATGGGCACCGCGGCCAACGAGCCGCAGTTCCGACGCATCCTAGGGAGCATCGATGCCGCCAAGGCCGAGGGCGCCAACCTGCTGACCGGCGGTGAGGCGGCCACCGACGGCGACCTCGCGGGAGGGTTCTTCGTCAAGCCCACGATCTTTAACGAAGTGCGCAGCGCAATGACGATCGCGCAGGAGGAGGTGTTCGGGCCGGTGCTGTCGATCATTCCGTTCGAGACCGATGAGGAAGCCATCGAGATCGGCAACGACACGCGCTACGGTCTGGCGGCCGGGCTATGGACGCAAGACATTTCCCGCATCATGCGGGTGACGCGCGCCCTGCGCAGCGGAGTCGTCTGGGTCAACACCTACCGGGCTGCGGCCTGCCAGGCGCCGTTTGGCGGCGTGAAGGAAAGCGGTTTCGGGCGGGAGCGCGGGTCCCAAGGGCTCGACGAGTTCATGACGACCAAGAACGTGATGATCGATTTCTCGCAGGGCGTCCGCGACCCGTTCACCATGCGGGCTTGATCCGGTCTTCCGTGCCAGTCGGCTGAACAGACTGCTTCACCCCGATAAGCACCAAAAATAAACGGAGGAGATTTCATGCGCAAGCAATGGATCATCGCGGGAGCTATCTTCCTCGCGGGTGTCATCAACTATCTCGACCGTGCCGCGCTGTCCATCGTAGCACCCCGGATCACCCAGGAACTTGGCCTAAGCGCTACGCAGCTCGGCACCATCTTCAGCCTGTTCTTCGTGGGCTACACCGTGTCCTGCTTTCCCGGCGGCGCGGCAGCCGACCGGTTCGGCGCAAAACGTGTTCTGCTTGTTGCCATGGTGAGTTGGTCGCTGCTATGCGGGCTGACCGGTGTGGCCGGTTCCTTCGCGGGATTGCTGATCATTCGCTTGCTGTTCGGAATGGCCGAAGGCCCCTACCTGTCCAGCTCTGCCAAGCTCATTGGCGCTTGGTTCGAGCCGGCCCGGCGAGCGACCGTCCTGGGTATGTCCCAGGCCGGCCCCTCCCTCGGCGGAGCGATCGCGGGTCCCATCATCGGCTTCCTGACGATCTGGGCAGGATGGCGCGTCGCCTTCTGGGCCGTTGCCGCCCTTGGTATCGCTTGGGCAGTGTCGTGGGCGGCGCTCGGCCGTGATCGGCCGCAAGATGCTCAGCTCACGCCCGCTACGGGAACACCGAGGCTCGACACCCAAGCCCTGCATGGCATCGGGTTCTACGTCCGCAAGCAGAGCTTCATAGGGGTTGCTGTCGGCTACTTCGCGTTTGCCTACTTGCTTTACTTCTTCATCACTTGGTTCCCCAGCTATCTCACCAACGTGCAGCGGATGGACCTGCGTGAGATGGCATTGGTCTCCGCCATCCCGTGGCTGCTCGGCGCACTCGGGCAAGTCACTGGCGGCTTGGCCGCTGATTGGATGCTTCGGCGCACGGGCGACGCCGTGGAAAGCCGGAGGACCATAGCGGTCATTTGCCTCGGCGGCGCGGCGGGATGTATCGGCTTGATGATTGAGGCGACGTCACCCGGCGCAGCCGTAGCACTCATGGCAGCGGCGGTGTTCCTGACCCAAGCTTCGGCAAGCTCCTATTTCGGCACCATCCTGGATACGGTGGAACCGGCACGAGTCGGCAGTGTCGGAGGTCTGCTCCACACGATTGCAAACAGCGCAGGCATTGTCGCTCCGGTGGTCACGGGAGTTCTGATCGACCGGAGTGGAAGCTACGTCTCAGCGTTCGCGTGCGCTGGCAGCGTCGCTTTCGTAGGCGCAGTCTGCGTCGCCGTTCTCGTTCGGGGAACCGGCTCCGTTCCGAGCATGGCCCCGGCGATCACCGCGTCTCACTGAGCGTGTCAAAGCCATTCCAACTGGAGCTCCGCCGATGGCAAGGATACCAGATCTCGATCTCGCGGCCATGTCCGATGATCAGAAGCGCGTCCATGCTGCCGTGATCGCGGGGCCACGTGGCGTTGTACGAGGCCCGGTGCAGGTATGGCTGCACAATCCTGGCCTGGCAGAGCACGCTCAGGCGCTCGGCGCCTACTGCCGGTTCGGCACCCGCCTTCCCCCGCGCCTGAGTGAGCTGGCGATCCTGACCACCGCCGCGTTCTGGCAAGCGGGCTACGAATGGCGTGCCCATGCGCCGATGGCTCATGCCGGCGGCTTACCCGAAGCAGTGTCCGAAGCAATCCGGACGGGAGCACCACCTCGGTTCGCGGCAGAAGATGAGGCGGTCGTTTACCGGTTCGCGACGGAGCTGTTACAAGACCACACCGTCACGCCGGCAACCTGGGACAAAGCGCAGTCGATGCTCGGCATGGCCGGCGTGATCGATCTCATCGGTGTGCTCGGTTATTACGCATTGATTTCGATGACCATCAAGGCGTTCGAGATCGGCACGCCGCCAGCAGATGAGTTGACGTTCCGGAGGGACGATGGACGAGGTGTATGAAAGTAATCGGATGCTTGAGCGTGCTGTGATTGATGCGGATGTCTGTAAGCTTTGCTAGCGTTTTCCGGGTGATTACTGGCGCAAGCTGGACCAAGTGCGCAGCTATCCAACCGAGTTCGCCAATGCGGTGACGGAGAGCGGATACCTATCAGTGTTGATCCCAGGAGTACGGCGGCTCCGGGCTAGGCATTTCGGCTGCGGCAGCCATCTCGGAAACCGTTCAGGCGGAAGGCTGCAACGCCGGTGCCTGCCACGCCCAAATGTACCCGATGGGCACAATCCTGCGTCACGGATCTACGGAGCAGAAGCAGCGCTGTTTACCAAAGATCGCCTCCGGCGAGTTGCGGCTCCAGGCCTTCTGCGTCACGAAACCGACAAGCGGCACCGACACCACGGCACTCCGCACGACCGCGCGCCGCACCAACGAGGGTTTCGTGGTGAACGGTCAGAAAATCTGCACCAGCCGTGCTGAGCACTCGGATCTGCCGTTGCTGCTGCTTGCTCGCACCACACCGAAGGAGCAGGTGACGAAGAAGACCGAGGGCTTGTCGACCTTCATCGTGGACATGAAGGCGGTCACAGGTCTGACCATCCGCCCGATCCGCACCATGATGAACCCACAACTCGTGCGAGGTGTTCTTCGACGAGATGCACATTCCATCTGGCGCCTTGCTGGGCAAGGAAGGATTTGGCTTCCGTTACAGCCTAGACGGCATGAACGCCGAGCGGCTGTTGATCGCGGCAGAGTGCATCGGTGATGCCAAATGGTTCACCGCAAAGTCCACCGCCTATACCAGTGACCGAGTTTCGCGAGACCCGGCTATACCAGGTGGCGCCGATCAGTACGAACCTCAGATTGTCTTACCTCGCCGAGCACGTGCTTGGCGTGCCGCGAAGCTACTGACAATCGGGCGAACCGTCGGACGTGGCGACGTTCTAGGTTCTGGGAGAACATGAATGGCAAAGACCATCCTGACCTGTTCCGTGACCGGGAGCCTGACGACGCCGGCGATGAACGCTGCGCTGCCGACGTTAACGAATTATACCAGCGCCCGCATAGCCCCTGTGAGTCAGGGCATGCGGGCGCTGGTATTAGGATCTAAACCAAGTCCATCCAGGCTACTCGCTTGCTCGCTTGAGGCACACGCCTACGGCAATCGCGCACCCACCGCCGACACACAGCCCGCGACATTTGTCACCCGTATCGCTGCGCTCCCCTCCACCCGCACCCCCTGCAACAAATCCGCCAGCGTCGTCTTCGCCAAAGCCTGCTCCAGCGCCTGCTCGGCCGCATGAAACGCCTCGCCCAACACGGCATGCACCCGCGCACCCACGGCGCAGCACGGGTCCGGGTTGGCGTGGATGGGGAGCAACGGGCGCTGCGCATCGGAATGCACGGCGCGCCATACGTGCTGCAATGTGATCTGCTCAGGTGGCCGCATCAGCTCCGCCCCACCCGGCCCGCGCCGAACCCGGACCAGGCCAGCCCGCGCCAACAGCGCGGTAATGCGGCGGATCACCACCGGGTTGGTGTTGATGCTGGCGGCAAGCCGCTGGCTGGTCAGCAGTTCACCCGCGTCCGACGCAACCATCAGCATGATGTGGGCGGCAACGGCAAACCGCGTGGGAACCATGCCTCCACAATGCGCCATCTGTGCCACGGTTCCAAGAGTTCCCCGTTCGTTCGAAGGCGGCTAATGATGCTGCGATGGAGATTTCCTTCCCGCAACGCCAACTCGCCATCCGCCGCGCGGTCGCCAGCCTGTGCCAACAACTGGCTTGGGCCGCGGTGCACGAACTCCCGTTGCCGAACGGCCGCCGGGCGGATGTGCTGGCGCTGCGGCCAGATGGCGGTTTCGTCTGCATCGAGGTGAAGTCCGGCCCGCGGGATTTTCTCACCGACGACAAATGGCCCGACTACCGGGACTTCTGCGACGCGCTCTATTTCGCGGTCGACGACGCTTTTCCCACCGAGTTGCTGCCCGAGAGCACGGGGTGGATCGTGGCCTGCGAGCGGGAGGCGGAGCTGGTGCGGCCGGCGCCCGTGCATCCATTGCCGCCCGCGCGCCGCCGGGCGCTCACGCACCGGTTTGCCACCACGGCCGCCGCCCGGCTGGCCGCCTTGGAAGACCCGGCGATCACCGCGTCGTTGCGGGCCGCCTTGCGAGCGGAGTGATCGGCCGGCCGCAGGCGGCGAGTAAGGCGCGCAGGTCGCGGATGGGCGGGAACACTTCCTGGTTCCAGTCCGCGCCCTGTCCGTCATGCGCCGCCTGCTCAACTTCGACGATCTCGCGGTCCTCGCGGAAGATGCGTTCAGTAAACCACACCAGCAGCGGCCAAGCGGCTTCGAGCACACCGGGGATTTTCGGGCGCCGCACGGAGAGCAGGCCGAAGGTGCGGTTGCGCCGCTGCTCGGCATCGAGCGGGGTGTAGCAGATCCATAGGTGCATCACCGGATCGTCGCCCAAGGTCCAGATCCGCAGCGTTTGATACGGATACTCGGTGCGGATGGTCATGAGGTCCTTGGGCGATTGGGACGTGCTCAGGCCGCGCCGGCTGCCGAGGATGGCGGCCTCGCCCAGCGGCTGCTTTCCGCCGGTACGGGCGAAGGTATAGTCGATCTCGAGCCAGTCCTCGCCCACCCGGCGGCCCAGGTAGCGCGGCGCGATCTGCCCCATCTGGCGGCGGTGCAGGAACTGATGGTTCATGTCCATCAGGTTCTCATGCATGAAGGTGTAGTGGCAGCGCACGGTCTGGCCGAAGCGCCTGGTTTTGAACGCCGGGTCGGCCACGGCGCCGAGCGGGCCGAGTTCGGTGACCGCCGAAGGGTCGCCGGGCCAGATGAAAATCAGCCCGTCCTGCTCGCGGCAGGGATAGGAGTGCACCCCATTGGGGAGCTTGCCCTTGCCGAGATAGGGCACGTCGACGCAGCGTCCGGAGGCGTCGTAGGTCCAGCCGTGATAGCCGCAGCGGACGGCGCAGCCCTTCACCACTCCCTGCGAAAGCGGCACCTGCCGGTGGGCGCAGCGGTCCTCCAGCGCGAACACCACCCCGTCGGCGGGGCGCACCAGCACGACCGGTTCACCGGCGAATTGCGCGGCATAGGTCTTGCCGGGCTTTAGTTCGCGCGACCAGGCCAACGGATACCAATGGTTCGGGTGGCTGCCGATGCGGCGCAGGTCGCATGCCGGATCGTCTCGCAAGGCAAACTCAGGAACGTCCGGCATTCCGCCTCCCTAGAGCCTGCTCGCTTCCGGCTGGAACGAGACTCAGTCTCTTTACATAAGCTAGCGTGTGAGCGGCACGCTTACTGGCGGAGTGCGGCCGCCGTCAAACGCTGCGCAGGCGTTGCACCGTCGCTGTGGTGGAAAAACCGGGCAACAGGTCGGCGAGCAACACCTCGCCGCCATAGCCCTGCACGAAGTCGGCGCCCACCACGGTGCCGAGCGTGTAGTCGGAACCCTTCACCAGCAGTTCGGGGCGGATGGCCTGCAGCAGCGCCTCGGGCGTGTCCTCGTCGAAGATGCAGACCAGGTCCACCGCGGTCACACTGCCCAGCACGGCGGCGCGGGCGGCCTCGGTTTGCACGGGGCGGCTGGCGCCTTTCAAGCGGCGCACGCTGGCGTCCGAGTTCAGCGCCACTACCAGCCGGTCGCAGCGGCTGCGCGCCTGTTCCAGCAGGTGGACATGGCCAGGGTGCAGCAAGTCGAAGCAGCCGTTGGCGAAGCCGGTGCGCCAGCCGCGCTGCCGCCAGCGTTCCACCTGTTCGGCCGCCTGCTCGCGGGTGACGACCTTGCGCAGGGCCCCTCCCTGAGGCGAAAGCGCGGCTAGCAGGTCCCCCTCGCGAGCCACCGCGGTGCCAACTTTGCCCACCACCACCCCCGCCGCCAGGTTGGCCAGGCGCACCGCCACCGCAAGCTCCAGCCCGGCCGCCATGCCGGCGGCCAAGGTCGCAACCACGGTGTCGCCCGCGCCGGACACGTCGTAGACATCGGCGGCTTCGGCCGGAAAGTGCTGCAGCCCGCCCTCGGTGACCAGCGTCATGCCGTCCTCCGCGCGGGTGACCAGCACGGCGCCGAAGCCGTGGGTGGCGCGTAGGCTGCGGGCAGCGGCATCGATGGCGGCTTCGCTGTCGACCGCCATGCCGGTGGCCTCGGCCAGTTCGCGCCGATTGGGCGTAATCACGTCCGCCCCGGCGTAGCGGCTGTAATCCCGGCCCTTCGGGTCCACCACCACGCGGCGCCCAGCGGTGCGCGCGAGGGCGATGATTTGCGCCGGCACGTCCCCCATCAGCACGCCCTTGTTGTAGTCGGACAGCACGGTGACGCTGGTGGCAGCCAGCGCGTCGCCGGCGATGCGCACCAGCCGCTCGGCAAGCTTCGGGTGGATGGTGGCGGCAACCTCGTGGTCGGCGCGCAACAACTGCTGGCCTTGGGCGATGTAGCGGGTTTTGGTGGTGGTGGTGCGCCCGCCCTGCACCAGCAGCCAGGGCTCCACGTTGGGCTGGCCGCCGATCAGGCCGGTGAGGTCCGACCCGGCCTGGTCGTCCCCCACCACGGAGACGAACGCTACCGCGGCACCCAGCGCCGTGAGGTTGCGCACCACGTTGCCGGCGCCCCCCGGCATGGCAACGTCACGCTCGACGGAGACGACCGGGATGGGGGCTTCGGGGGAGATACGGTTGACCGTCCCGTAGACATAGCGGTCCAGCATGGCATCACCCACGACGAGCACGCTGGTGCGAGCGAGCCGCCGCACAGCATCGGTCAGGTCGGCGGGGGCCGCTGCGCCCGGCGCAGACGTTTCGGGGACCATCACCAAACCGCTATAGAAGCGGCCAGGTGTTTGCAAGCGAATTGGGCAAAAGCTGTCCGCTTTCCCGTTTCTTGGCGCCCGTCGCGCAGCTCCGCTCCGGTTCTTGACCCACTCCTTGACCCCTTGGGCGCTTTCGGCCAAACACGCAGCACCCCGCTCCAGGCGGGATTTAGGCAGGGGGTGAGGCAGGGAATGCGCGGCAAAGGCGAGTATCTGTTCACGTCCGAATCGGTGTCCGAAGGTCATCCCGACAAGGTTGCCGACCGGCTGAGCGATACCGTGCTCGACGCCTTCCTGGCTGCCGACCCGTATTCCCGCGTGGCTTGCGAAACCCTGGTGACCACCAACCGCATCGTGTTCGCCGGCGAAGTGCGCGGCCCCGACACCGTGACGCCCGAATTGCTCACCCACCTGGCTCGGCTGGCGGTGCACGATATCGGCTACGACCAGGCGGGCTTCTCTTGGAAGAATGCGCAAGTCGAGTGCCACCTGCATGCGCAAAGCACGGATATCGCGGTGGGCGTGGATAGCGCCGGCAACAAGGACGAAGGCGCCGGCGACCAGGGTATCATGTTCGGCTATGCCTGCACCGAGACCGACGCGCTGATGCCGGCGCCGATCTATTACTCGCACCTAATCCTGCGGCGCATGTCCGAACTGCGCCGCAATAAGGACATTTCGGTGGCCGGGCTGCAGCCCGATGCGAAAAGCCAGGTTACGCTGCGCTACGTGGACGGCAAGCCGGTGGCGGCGACCAGCGTCGTGGTCTCCACCCAGCACGATGCCGGCATGGAGCAAGCCGCGATCAAGCACATGCTGCTGCCGTTGATCGAGACCACGCTGCCGCCGGGCTGGATGCCACCGGAGGACGAGGTCTACATCAATCCCACCGGCAGCTTCGTAATCGGCGGCCCGGACGGGGATTGCGGGCTCACCGGGCGCAAGATCATCGTCGATACGTACGGCGGGGCCGCACCCCATGGCGGCGGTGCGTTCAGCGGCAAGGACCCCACCAAGGTAGACCGCTCGGCCGCTTACGTGTGCCGCTACTTGGCCAAGAACGTGGTGGCCGCCGGGCTGGCGGAGCGCTGCACCATCCAGATCAGCTACGCCATCGGCGTGTCGCACCCGCTCTCGGTCTATGTCGACCTGGCCGGCACCGGGCACGACGTGGACGAGACGCGGCTGGAGCGTACTTTGCGCGAGCTGGTCAACCTGAGCCCGCGCGGCATCCGCGAGCATCTACACCTGAATCGCCCGATTTACGCCGTGACCTCTGCCTACGGCCATTTCGGCCGCACGCCGGACCCGGAGCAGGGCACGTTCACCTGGGAAAAGACCGATCTCGTGCCCGCGCTGAGGACCGCGTTCGGGCGCTAGGCAGCCCGGGTTGCTTCCTCAGTTGCAGCCGGGAGATGGAGAGCGTCCAAGCCGGCTTAAACCGGCAGCGGACCGGCTCTACGGCCGAACCAAGGGCAATACCCTACGCCCGCGCCAACGCCTGTTGCTCGACACTACGCTGCCCCGGCTGCGGCTCGACGCGGCGAGCGCGGCCGATCCGGCCTCCGCCTTTCCGCAACGGCCCGATGAACTCTGGCTGGAGGTGGGCTTCGGCGGCGGCGAACACGCCCGCGCGCAGGTCGCGGCCAATCCCCAGGCGGGCCTGATCGCGTGCGAAGTGTACGAGAACGGCATTTGCTCCTTGCTGTCGGCCTTAGTGCCCGAGGGGAGCGAGGCTAGCGCGCCGTTGCCGCCCAACCTGCTGATCTGGCCCGGGGACGCGCGCCTGCTGCTGCGGCAACTGCCGCCTGGCTCGCTCAGCCGGCTGTTCCTGATGTTTCCCGACCCCTGGCCGAAGGCGCGGCACGCCAAGCGCCGCTTCGTGCATCCGGATATGGTGGCGCTGGTGGCCCGCGCCCTGCGGCCCGGCGGCGAATGGCGCGTCGCCACTGACGACCCGACCTATCAAGCCTGGACCGCGAGCGTGCTGGAGAGGCAGGATGCGTTCGTCGCGGCTGCGCCGTCGCACGAACGGCCTGGAGGTTGGCCTCCGACGCGATACGGCGAGAAAGCCCGTCGCGCGGGACGCCCGGCGCTCTACTGGTCCGCCCTGCGCAAGGGAGGGTGATCAGGCCTTCTCGCTCGGCAATGCGTGCAACGCGCCGAGGTGACGGTCCACGATCAGCACCGTCTCGGCCGCAAAGGCACGCAAGGCGGGATTGTGGCCGGCCTTCGCCTCCGCCGCGAAGGCCGCTCCATCGGCCGCATGGATGGCGTCCATCTCCTGGATGAATGCGTTGTCGAACGTCTTGCCAGAGAGGCTGTTCAGCCGGTCGAGCCGCTTCTGGAACTCCGCATTCAGCGCCGAGTCGAGTTGCACGCCCGACGCCTCGGCAATCGAGCGCAGCTTGGCGCCGACCAACTCGTGGTCATGCACCTCGGTGAAGCCGAGATCGGCGATGTCCTGCCGCGCGGCCTTCTGCGAAGCGGCCTTGCCAGCCTCCACCTCGAACATACCGCCTTGGGAGACCTTGGCGATGAAGGATCGGTCGGCTGCGGAAAGGTCGGGGTCCGCGGCTAGGGCAGGAACGCCAAAGCCGACGAGCAGCGTTGCTGCAGTGGCGGCATTGCAACAAAAACACAAGACAGCGCGACGCTGCATTTAAAGGTCCGATTCTCGCCGGGGACGCTGCGACAATCGCCCGCACAGGAGCTTTGTCAATTATCGGTTGGCGAACGCGGCTGCCATCGCGGACGTCCGACAGGATCACAAAGCCGTAGCATCCACCATGGCGCGCGGGAACACCCGCGCTGCGCAGCGCTTTGGACAGGTTGAAGCGAGGAGACGGACTATGGAACGTCGCGAGTTCATCAAGATGACCGGCCTGGGCGCGGCCGCCGCAGCGATGGCGACGGCAGCCCACGCGCAGATCCAGACTCTGCAAGGCGGCGCGCTGCGGCCGACCGGCCCCGTCACGGCCGGGCTGGCGCAGAACCCGGACATGAAATACCGCGCGCTCGGCAGCACCGGGGAATATGTGTCGATGATCGGCTGCGGCGGGTTCCACCTAGCCAAGCCCGGCGGCCCCACGGCGAAGGAGGCAGTCGACATCGTCCATGCGGCGATCGGCGCTGGGGTGACGTTCTTCGACAATTCCTGGGACTATAATGGCGGCGAGAGCGAGATCCGGCTCGGCCGCGCGCTGGCCGGCGGCTATCGCGACCGCGTGTTCCTGATGACCAAGATCGACGGCCGCACTGCAACCGCCTTCGACCAGCAACTCGGCCAATCCCTGTCGCGCCTGCAGACCGACCATCTCGACCTGGTCCAGTTCCATGAGATCATCCGCATGGACGACCCAGAGCGGGTGTTCGCCCCCGGCGGCGCGCTGGAGGCAGCGTTGCGGGCGCGGGACCAGGGCAAGGTCCGCTACATCGGCTTCACCGGCCATAAGAGCCCGGCAATCCATAAGCACATGTTCGACGTGGCCGACCAGCACAGCTTCCACTTCAACACCGTGCAGATGCCGCTTAACGTGATGGACGCGCATTACGACAGCTTCGAGCAAGGCGTGCTGCCGGTCGCGATCGCCCATGGCACGGCGGTGCTGGGCATGAAGACGTTTGGCGATCCGTTCATCTACGACAGCAAGGCGGCCACCCCAATCGAAATGCTGCACTACCCGATGAGCCTGCCGACCGCCCTGCAGGTATGTGGCATCGACAAGATGTCGATCCTGCAGCAGGCGCTGGACGCGGTTCGCACGTATCAGCCGCTCACGGCCGAGCAGCGTGCCGCCATCCTTGCAAAGACCGCTGCTGTCGCCGCCGACGGCCACACCGAGCGGTACAAAGTCTCGCAGTTCTTCGACAGCACGGCGAAACATCCGAAATGGCTGGGGTGACGCCGCCGGCCGGCTAGGCAGCCTTGTCCCAAACGGGGGCAAAGCCCGGGTTGACCATGCGCTGGCCCTTTGGCAGGGCTGCAATGGCGGCGCGGTCAGTGTCGTCCAGCTCGATTTTAAGCGCCTCCAGGTTCGCAACCTGGCTCTCCCGTCGCGACGCCTTGGGGATGGCGGCAACGCCGGGCTGATCCAGCAGCCATTTCAGCGCGACCTGTGCGGCGCTGGCGCCGTGCTTGCGGCCTATGGCGGTGAGTTCTTCATGATCCGCCAGCTTGCCTTGAGCGATCGGGCAGTAGGCGGTAACCGCCACCTCATGGGCGCGAGCATATTGCAAAACCGGCGCCTGGCTGAGCAGCACGTGGTATTCGATCTGATTGGCCGCGATCGGCGCACCAATCTGCTCCACCGCCTGGCGCAGCAATGCCACCGTAAAGTTGCAAACGCCAATCGCCCGCACCAAACCCTCGTCCTTCAGCCGGGTCAACGTCTCCAGCGCCGCGGCAAGATCCATGTCGGGGGAGGGCCAGTGGATCATGTAGAGGTCGACATGGTCGGTGCGCAGCTTGGTCAGGCTGCCCTCCAGCGCCTGGCGGAGCGCCGCAGGCGCCAAGTGGTCGAACCACACCTTGGTGGTGACATGCACGTCGTCCCGCGGCAGCCGCGCCCCGGCCAAGGCGGCGCCAACCGTTTCCTCGTTGCCATACATCTCCGCCGTGTCCAGGTGACGGTAGCCCAGCGACAACGCCCGCTCCACCGCCTCGCGGCAGTCGTCTCCCTTCATGCGCCAGGTGCCGAGGCCGAGCTTGGGCATGCGCAAGCCGCGCGTGGTGATCATATCCATTGCCAGTATCCTTCTACCGCTTGCTGAGATCGACCAAGGCGGCAAAGCCGATCTCGGTTCCGATGGCGAGCCAAGCGCCGTCCTCGCTCCAGGCCAGCGCCGAGACCGGGCCGCGCCCCGGCGCCGCGACCGGCAGGATGCGCTCGCTGCCGATATCGGCCAGCACGACCAATCCATCGGCGAACCCCGCCGCCACCACTTCGTGTTGCGGGTGCGTGGCGACGCGGGTGCAGAGCACCTGGTCGCCTCCGGCCAGTTCCATGGGTGCCTTGCCCATCGGGCCGCCGCCGAAAAACGGCCAAAGCACCACGGTGTCCGCCCCCGCGCTGGCGAGCCATTTGCCGGAACGGGTGAAGCCGAGCGACTCGGTTTTCGCCGGGTAGCCGGACATGCGCATGTGCTGGCCATCCGCCAGCCGCCAGCCATGCAGCGCGTTCTCCTGCATGGCGGTCACCACCGCCTCGCCGGCGGGGTGCAGCGCGATGCCGGTGTGGCTGCCCTTCCATTCCAGCCGGCGGGGGCTGTCCACCTTGGCGGCGACGAACCAGACCGAGGCGCCGCCGTAGTGCGAGGCGGCGACCCGCTTGCCGCGGGCGTCGAACGCAAGCCCGGTCACGGTGGAGGGATGGTCGAGTTGCTTGAGCTTGGCGGCGGCGTTGAACAGGTGAGCAGTCTTGCCCACCGCGGCAGCGGTCACGGCGCCATGGACGGCCACCTGCTCGACCCATTTGCTGCCGAACCGGGCGATGGTCTCGGTGCTGCCGTCCGCCGCGGTGCGGCAGAGCGCGCCGTCATCGCCGCCGGTGACGAAGCCGGAGGGCGCCGCGGCGAGGGCGAGGACGGCGCCGTCATGGACCTGCGTCTCGCGCCAGTCCGCGAGCAGGAGGCGGCCATCCCCCAGCGCGAACGCCGGCGTGCTGCCACACCAGGCAGCGCCCACGACAAAGACGTCCAGTTCGCGGTGCTCGCCGCGGGTTTGCAGGATATGATCGACGGTGGCTGTCATGCGGCACGACCGGGGCTATCGCCGGCTGACGGGAGAGAGGCTGTTGCACCTACATCGTCATGGCCGGACTTGATCCGGCCATCCACGGCGTCCGAATACCGCGGGCCCGACGTGTGGAACGCGGAACGGTGCCAAACTGGGTCTGACGTCACCAGTCGGTATGCGTGGATGCCCGGCTCAAGGCCGGGCATGACGAGGTTGGTGGCGTCTGATACCAGCGCGCTGCTCACTGCGCCTGGCATGCCTCGAATCCGCGCCGCAATTGCGGCCGGTTCAGGTTGCGGCCAATGAACACGAGGCGCGACCGCCGCTGCTCGCCCGCCGGCCATGGCCCGATGAACCCGCCATCGGCAATCATGTGCACGGCTTGGAAGGCAAAGCGCTTGTCCTCGCCGGCATAGTGCAGGATGCCCTTGGTGCGCAGCAGGTCTTGACCCTTTTCCTGTAGCAACTGGCTGATCCAGGTGTTGAATTTGTCTGCGTCCACCGGCTTGCTCACCTCGAACGATAGGCTGGCGATGTCGTCGTTGTGCTCGTGCTCGGTCTCGCTCAAGAAGTCGGGCTTCACCTCGGCCAAGATGCGCTCGAGGTCGAACGCCCCGCGATCCATCACCGCGGCAATATCCACGGCCGAGCGCTGGGTGCGGTGGATGGCGGCGAACTGGTTGATGGCGCGGATCTTGGCTTCGACCTCGCCCAGTTCCGCCTCGCTCACCAAGTCGGTCTTGTTCAGCAGGATGACGTCGGCGAACGCGATCTGTGCCGCCGCCTCGGCGCTGTCCGCCAGCCGTGCCGCCAGGTTCTTCGCGTCCACCACTGTCACGATCGCGTCCAGCCGTGTGCGCGCGCGCACGCTCTCGTCCACGAAGAAGGTCTGTGCGACCGGCGCCGGGTTGGCCAGCCCGGTGGTCTCGATAATGATGCCGTCGAATTTGCCGCGGCGCTTCATCAGCCCGCCCACAATGCGGATCAGGTCGCCGCGCACGGTGCAGCAGATGCAGCCGTTGTTCATCTCGAACACTTCCTCATCGGTATCCACGACAAGGTCATTGTCCACGCCCAACTCGCCGAACTCATTGATCACCACGGCATATTTCCGGCCATGGTTCTCCGACAGGATGCGGTTCAGCAGGGTCGTCTTGCCCGCGCCCAGGTAGCCGGTGAGCACGGTGACGGGGATTTGGTCAGCGGTTTGCAACATCGCGGAACGCCTCGATCGGTGATACGACGTTTCATATAGGGGCGGAGGCGGTGCGCCCCCAGCCCTCAGGCGGACGTCACGGCAGGTCTTCGTAATGCGGCAGCAGCCATTCGGCCGGCTCCTGGGCTGCGGCGTCGTACCATTGCACCATCAGCGGGTGGGCGCGGACGGCGTGGCAGTAGTCGAGCGACTCCACCGCCAGAGCCGGCTGATAGGAGAGCAATCGGCACACCAAGGGCGCGTACATCGCATCCGCCGCGCCGAACGTGTCGCTGTACAGGAACCGCGTGCCGCTGCGCGCCTGCCGCCAAAGCGCCTCGATCCGGGCGATCTCGGCGCGCACGTCAGCACCCGGAGGCTCGCCTTTGCGCTCCCGGCCGAGATTCATCGGCATCGCCACCCGCAGCGCGCGGAACCCGGCATGCATTTCCGCCGCGATCGAGCGCGCGGCCGCCCGCGCCACCCGGTCCCGCGGCCACAAGGCCGGGTTGATCTCGGCGCAATATTCCGCGATGGCGAGGCTTTCCCACACCTTGGCGCCGTCGTGCTCCAGGTAGGGCACCAGCCCGGTCGGCGTCGCCTCCTTGATGGCCGGCGTGCCGCCACGGGCAAGCGGGATCACTCGCTCCGTCACGGCCAACGCGGCCAGCCGCACCAGCAGCCAGCCGCGCAGCGACCAGGACGAGTAACGGCGCGTGCCGATGACGAGCGTTCCCTGGGTCATCGTTCCTTGAGCCATTGCGCCCTCCGCATTGAGCTTGCCTGGCAACAGTGCCACGGTGGGAGCCGTCCGCAAACGGGTCCCGATCACGCCATGAACGACATCAGCCGGCCGAACAACCTCGACGCCTTTTGGATGCCCTACAGCGCCAACCGCAGCTTTAAGGCTGCCCCGCGGCTGCTCGCGCGCGCCGAGGGCATGTTCTACTATAGCAACGACAACCGCGAGATCCTGGACGGAACGGCCGGCCTGTGGTGCTGCAACGCCGGGCATGGCCGGCGGGAGATCGTGAAAGCGATCCAGCGCCAGGCGGCGGTGATGGACTTCGCCCCCACCTTCCAGATGGGCCACCCGATCGCGTTCCAGGCCGCCGCGCGCCTCGCCGAAATCACGCCCGAGGGCCTGGACCGGGTGTTCTTCACCAATTCCGGCAGCGAGAGCGCGGACACGGCGCTGAAGATCGCGCTGGCCTACCACAAGGCGCGCGGCGAGGGGCAACGGGTGCGGTTGATCGGGCGCGAGCGCGGCTACCACGGCTCGGGCTTTGGCGGCATGTCGGTGGGCGGCATCGGTGCCAACCGCAAGCAGTTCGGCGCCATGCTGCCCTATGTGGACCACCTGCCGCACACGCATGACCCGGCCCGCAACGCCTTCGCCCGCGGGCTGCCCGAGCATGGCGCGGAGCGGGCCGACGCGCTTGAGGCGCTAGTGGCGCTGCACGGGCCGGACAGCATCGCGGCCGTGATGGTGGAGCCGGTCGCCGGGTCGACCGGCGTGCTGCCGCCGCCGGCGGGCTATCTGCAGCGGCTGCGGCAGATTTGCGACCGACACGGCATCCTGCTGATCTTCGACGAGGTGATCACCGGCTTCGGCCGCCTCGGCGCCAATTTCGGGGCCGAGCGCCTTGGCGTGGTGCCAGACATCATGACCTTGGCCAAGGGTCTCACCAACGCCGCCGTGCCGATGGGCGCCGTGGTGGTGAAGGACGGCATCTATGACGCCGTCGTGGAGGGCGTCGCGGGTGGGATCGAACTATTCCACGGCTATACCTATTCCGGCCACCCGCTCGCCGCCGCCGCCGCCATCGCCTCGATGGACGTGCAACGCGCCGACGACCTGCCCGGCCGGGTGCGCGAGATCGAGCCCTACTGGCAGCAGGCGGTGCACTCCCTGCGCGGGTTGCCGAACGTGGTGGACGTCCGCGATTGCGGCCTGATCGCCGGCATCGAACTGCAGCCGCGGCCCGGCAAGCCCACCGACCGCGCCACCGCGGTGTTCGGCCGCTGCTTCGACAACGGCCTGCTGATCCGTACCACCGGGGACATCGTGGCGCTGTCGCCGCCGTTGATCATCGAGCGCTCCCATGTGGACCGCATCGTGGAGACGCTGTCCGGCGCGATCCAGGCGGAGGCGGCCTGAACGGACTGCGGCTTCCCGGCGCCGCAGCCCCCGCGCGCGCCGTTGCACAGTGTAGCCGGCCGGGCATGTGGCGCCTTCCCCTGATCGGTGTGTGGGCAGCGTGGCTGTTGCTCGCGCCCGCCCGCACCCTCGCCGCCGCCTCGCCGGGCGACTGGCTGGGCTCGCAAGGCGCCCAATGCACCGCCGCCATCGCCGCTGCCGAGAAAAAATACGATCTGCCCGCCAATTTGCTCGGCACCATTGCCAAGGTGGAAAGCGGCCGACCCATCACCGGGCTGGGCGATATCCGCGCCTGGCCCTGGACTATCGACGCCGATGGGGAAGGCCTGTTCCTCGACAGCCGCGCCGCTGCCGTCGCCTGGGTGCAGCGGGCGCAGGCCCGCGGCGCGCACTTCATCGACGTCGGCTGCTTGCAGGTGGACCTGGCGTTGCACCCCGGCGCGTTCCGCTCGCTCGACGAGGCCTTCGACCCCGCGGCCAATGCCGATTACGCCGCCCGCTATCTCCGCGCGCTGCAGACAGAGGCGCATGGCGACTGGAACGTGGCAGTCGGCCTGTATCATTCCCACACGCCCGACCTCGCCGACGACTACCGCAACCGCGTTGCCGCCGTGGGCGCCGGCATCCTTACCGGCATCGGCGGCCCGGAGCCGTTGTTCGAGCGCGCCATCCGCCAGGGCACGCTGCGGCTGGCGCTGGCGGGCGGCGGCATCCTGCGGGTGAACGTCAACCGGCAGCCACGGCGCCGGCCGCAGCACGCTATGTCGCGTTGCCAAATGGCCGCCGTGCTGAAGCCGCTGCTGGCGCGTGGCGTACAGGGATGTGCCACCAGGGGCTGACGGTGCTCGACCATGTCAGAGCCTAGAGCCGGCAGGCCCCAGAGCCAGCGTCGTGCGTCGCTGCACCGCGGCCGAGACCAACAAGACCAGGAAGCCACAGACCGCCAGGCCAGCACCCAGCGGGCCGGTCGCCGTCCAACCGAACCCGGCGGCGACGGTTATGCCACCGAGCCACGCGCCCAAAGCATTGGCGGTGTTGAAGGCGCTGTGGTTCAGCGACGCGGCGATCCCTTGCGACGGGCCGGCCACGTCCATCAACCGAGTCTGCAGCGCCGGCCCGAGTGCGAGCGCAGAGAACCCCATCAGGAACAGCGCCGCCGCCATCGGCACCGGCCAGTGGGCGACGACCGGAATCGACAGCAAAACCAGCATGTCGAGCCCCAGCATCAACCCGATCGCCCGCAACAGCCCCCGGTCGGCCAGCCATCCGCCGAACAGGCTCCCTGCCACCATGCCCACCCCGCTCAGGGTCAGGAACAGCGGCACGGTCGCTTCGGCCACGCCGGTCACCTGCACCAGCGTCGGCGTGATGTAGCTGTAGACCGCGAACAGCCCGCCAAAGCCCACGGCGGTAATCCCCAGCGTCAGCCAGAGCTGCGGGCGCCGCAGCCCGCTGAGCTCGCGCAACGGGCTGGCAAGCTCGTGCGCTGGCATGGCCGCCAGGCAGAGGCGGCTCAAAGCTGCCGTGGCGAGCGCGAGGGCGACTACCAGGGCGAACGCCGCGCGCCACCCGAGCCACTGACCAGCCCAGGTCGCGAGCGGCACACCCACAACGTTCGCGGCGCTCAGCCCCAGCATGACCCGGCCGACCGCCTTTGCCCGGCCGCCGGGCGGCACCATCGCCGCGGCCGCCAGCGCGGCGAAGCCGAAATACGCGCCATGCGGCAATCCCGCCAGAAAGCGCGCCACAAGCAAGAACCGGAATCCCGGGCTGATCGCCGTCATCACATTGGCCAGCGCGAATGCCAGCATGAGCCCGATCAGCATGGCGCGCCGGCCTGCTTTGGCCGACACTGCAGCGATCACCGGCGCGCCCACCACGACGCCCAGCGCGTAGGCACTGATCGCCAAGCCTGCCTCCGGCACTGCCACCCCAACATCACGGGCGATGTTCGGCAGCAGCCCCATGGAGGCAAACTCGCCGGTGCCCAAGGCAAACCCGCCCAGAGCCAGCGTGAACTCGGCGAGCCCTCGCAGCTTGGCCGAAACCGGCGTCGGCACACCGAATGCGACAGTGTCCGTGTCCATCTTGGCCGCCATCTCATTCATGGATTGGTGGGTGATGTTGGGTTCGAACCAACGACCCGCTGATTAAGAGTCAGCTGCTCTACCAACTGAGCTAATCACCCGCCGGCCGCTGTATAAGCATGTCGGCGGACCGTTGAAACCCCTGCGCGGCCAGTTTTCATCCAATCATCGCCGCCGCCAGCCGGATGCCGGACAGCCAGGCGGATTCAACCCGGGGACCCACCAACCAGTCGCCACAAACCCCGAGCGCAGTCCCGACGCTCCACAAGCAGCCCTCGCCGGAAGCGCCCGACATGGCATAGCGCCAGCGATGCGCCGCCGAAACCAGCACCGGCGGCAGCGCGACACCCGTTTGACTCGCCAATGCCTGCAGCAGCAGCGGAACGATCTCAGGCGGGCTGCGCTCCAGCTTCTCGCGCGACCAATCCGGCGCCGCGTGCATCACCCAGCTTTCCGGGCCGCACCGGCCCGGCTTGGCCGAGTTGCGGGCTGCCCAGTTCAACACCGGCCCGCCCCGCAGCACATCGGCTGCGCATCGCACCGGCTCGGCAAACGCGGCCATCGCCGTCCAGCACGGGGCAGAGCGGGTGGCCTCGGCACGGGCGCCCATTTCGGGAACCACCGGCGCGAGCAGGATGGCCGCTTGCTCCGCCGGGATTGCCACCACGGCCGCGTCGAAGTCAGGTTCGTGGTTCACGCCATCCAGCGTCCACACGCCATCCAAGCGCCGTAAGCCGCTCACCGGGGCGTTCCAGTGCACGTCCAGCCCCGCGGCCAACGCCTTGACTGGTGCGTTCATCGCCGGCACGCCGACCCAGGCCTCGCTGCCGGCCGCCGGCCACGGTGCCGCGCATCCGGCTTGCTGCCAGGAACTCACTTGCCGGCGGAACCCGGCGTCGCGGGCGGTGAAATACTGCGCCCCATGGTCGAACGAGGCGTCACCCTGCTCCGTCGCCAGGCGCCGGGCAGACATGCGCCCGCCAGGGCCACGCCCCTTGTCGAACAGCGTCACACGATGGCCGGCGGCCTGCAGCGTCTCGGCGCAAGCGAGCCCAGCCAGCCCAGCCCCGACAACGCCGACGCGCAACCGCCTCAGGCCGCCCGGCCGTGGCAGTGCTTGAATTTCTTACCCGAACCGCACGGGCAGGGCGCGTTGCGCGGCGTGTTGCGCCAGGTCGCCGGGTCGTCGCTGGCCACCACGTCGCTGCGCGGCGGCAGCGTCATCACCTCCACCGGCTCAGCGGCGGCCATGCTGAACGCGGGCGCTTCCAGGGCTGCCTCCGGATGGTTCTCCCACATCATCGCGGGCAGGGGAGGCGGCTCCGGCTCGGCCTGGAGCTGGAGGTTGGAGAGGGTGCCGGTGATGCGCTGCTTCAGGTCGTCCAGCATGGCGTTGAACAGGGCGAACGCTTCGCTCTTGTATTCATTGAGCGGGTCGCGCTGACCGTACGACCGCAGGTAGATGCCCTGACGCAGCTGGTCGAGCATCAGCAGGTGCTCTTTCCATACCGCATCAAGCGTCTGCAACAGCACCGACTTCTCGACCAGGCGCGTCAGGTCGGGGCCGAATTGGGCGGTTTTGGCCGCCACATGCGCGTCCGAGGCGGCAACCACCCGTTCGCGGACCGTCTCCTCGTCGATGCCGTCCTCGGCCGCCCAAGCATTGACTGGCAGGTCTACCCCCAACAGACGGCGGCAGTCCTCGGTCAGCGCGTCGGCTTCCCACTGTTCGCTGAACGCTTTGGCCGGAATGCGCAGCGACACCGCCGCCTCGATCACCTCGGCCCGCATGTCCGCCAGCGTCTCTGAGACGTCGTTGGCCAGCATGAACTCGCGGCGCTGGCTGTAGACCTCGCGGCGCTGGCTGTTCATCACGTCGTCGTATTTCAGCACGTTTTTGCGCGTGTCGAAGTTGCGCGCCTCGACCTTTTTCTGCGCGTTCTCGAGCGCCTTGTTGATCCAGGGATGAATGATCGCCTCGCCCGGCTTGAGGCCCAGCTTCTGCAGCATGCCGCCCATGCGCTCGGAGCCGAAAATGCGCATCAGGTCGTCTTCAAGGCTGAGGAAGAACCGGCTCGCCCCCGGGTCGCCCTGCCGACCGGAGCGGCCGCGCAACTGGTTGTCGATGCGGCGGCTCTCATGCCGCTCGGTGCCGACCACCAGCAGCCCACCGGCCTGCTTCACCGTTTCATGCGCCGCGGCCACTTCGGCGGCGATGGCGGCCTCCCGCACCGGGCGATCCTCCTCCGCGACCGCCTCCAGCTCGAGCTTGAGCCGCATGTCGAGGTTGCCGCCGAGTTTGATGTCGGTGCCGCGGCCGGCCATGTTGGTGGCGATGGTGATGGCGCCGGGCGCGCCGGCCTGGCTCACGATGGTCGCTTCCTGCTCGTGAAACCGCGCATTCAGCACCGCATGCGGCACTTTCTTGCGCTTGAGCAGCTCGCTGATGATCTCGCTTTTCTCGATCGAGGTGGTGCCGACCAGCACCGGCTGGCCCCGCTCGCGCGCCTCGGTGATCAGCGTCGCCACCGCCTCGTATTTCTCTGCCGCTGTGCGATACACCTCGTCGTCGCCATCGGCCCGGCGCACCGCCACGTTGGTCGGGATTTCCACCACGTCGAGCTTGTAGATCTCGGCGAACTCGTCCGCCTCGGTCAGCGCCGTGCCGGTCATGCCGGCGAGCTTGGGATACAGCCGGAAGTAGTTCTGGAAGGTGATGGAGGCGAGCGTCTGGTTTTCCGCCTGCACGGTCACCCCCTCCTTGGCCTCCAGCGCCTGGTGCAGCCCGTCGGAGAAGCGTCGGCCCTCCATCTTGCGGCCGGTGAACTCGTCGATGATCACCACCTTGTCGGCCTGCACGATGTAGTCGACGTCGCGGGCGAACAGCGTGTGGGCGCGCAGGCTCTGCTGCACGTGGTGCACCACGGAGACGTTGAAGATGTCATACAGGTTTCCCTCGCGCAGCACGCCGGCCTCGCGAAGGCGCTCCTCCACCTGCTCCGAGCCCATTTCGGTCAGGGTGACGGTCTTGAACTTCTCCTCTTTTTCGTACGTCTCCGGGTCCTTCACCAGGTCTCGTACCACGGCATTCACCTGGCGGTAGAGGTCCGAACTATCCTCCGCCGGCCCCGAGATGATCAGCGGGGTGCGCGCTTCGTCAATTAGGATGCTGTCCACCTCATCGACGATGGCGTAGGCGAACTCGCGCTGCGACATGTCCTCCAGGCGGTACTTCATGTTGTCGCGCAGGTAGTCGAAGCCGAACTCGTTGTTGGTGCCGTAGGTGATGTCGGCATGGTAGGCGGCCCGGCGCTGCAGGTCGTCCAGCCCGTGCACGATTACCCCCGTGGTCATGCCCAGGAAGCCGTAAAGCTGACCCATCCAATCGGCGTCGCGCCGGGCCAGGTAGTCGTTCACCGTCACCACGTGCACGCCGCGCGCGGCCAGCGCATTGAGATACACCGGCAATGTGGCCACCAGGGTCTTGCCCTCGCCGGTCTTCATCTCGGCGATCTTGCCGTGGTGTAGCACCATGCCGCCGATCAGTTGCACGTCGAAATGCCGCATGCCGAGCGACCGCTGCGCCGCCTCGCGCACCGTGGCGAAGGCCTCGGGGAGCAGCTCGTCCAAGCTGGCACCCTCGGCCAGCCGTTGGCGGAACTCGGCAGTTTTCCCGCGTAGCGCCTCGTCGCTCAGCGCCTGCATCGCTGGTTCGAAAGCATTGATCTCGGGAACCCGGCGCTGATATCCCTTCAGCGAACGGTCGTTGGCACTGCCGAAAATACTGCGGGCGAGGCTGGCGAGCATGGTGGGTCCGGTCTGAACGCGGTCCGTTCAGATAAGAGCCGTGCCTGGCCGGGTCAACGCGGCCGGTTCACAGGGTTGGCGCGTGAACGATTGCTCACGCCACAGAACTTTTCATCCCGCGCCGCTTCGGCCATAACCCGGCCACGCAGTCCGAGCCGTTTGGCGTGGCTCCCATCGTTGTCGAGGTTCGTCCCCATGCGCCTGTCGCTCGCCGTTGCGGCCGTCTTGTTGTGCGCCCCCGTTCTGCCGGCCGCCGCCCAAGCAACTCCGCCCGCCGCCAAGCCTGCGAGCCCGGCTCCGGCAGCGGCCGCCCCGCCGGCGTCCGCGCCGCCGGCCGACCCCATGGTGGCCAAGGTGGGGGACACCGAAATCCACCTGAGCGACCTATCCGAGGCCGCGCAAACTCTGCCGGACGAGATGCGCTCGATGCCGCCGCAGGTGCTCTACCCCATGCTGCTCGACCAGATGGTGGACCGCCAGGCGCTGGTGATCGAGGCCGAGAAGGACGGGTTGCAGAACCAGCCGCAGGTGCAGAAGGCGCTGGACCGCGCGCGCGATCAGGTGCTGCAGAACGCGATCCTCACCCGCGAGATCGGCCCCACCGTCACCGACGCGGCGCTGCACGCCAAATATGACGCCGAATACGCCAACAAGCCCGGCGAGGAGGAGGTGCATGCGCGCCACATCCTGGTCCCGACCGAGGACGAGGCAAAGAAGGTGATTGCCCAACTCGACAAGGGGGCGGATTTCGCCGCTTTGGCCAAGCAGGAGAGCAAAGACCCGGGGGCGCAGAACGGCGGTGATCTCGGCTTCTTTAAGAAGGGCGACATGGTGCCGGAGTTCGCCACCGCGGCGTTCGGCCTCAAGCCCGGCCAGTATACCGAGACCCCGGTGAAGACCCAATTTGGGTATCATATTATCAAGACAGAGGAACGCCGGGTCGCGCCGCCGCCCAGCTTCGATCAGGCCAAGGCGGAATTGCGGCAGCAGATCATCCAGGCCGGCGTGCGTGAAGCGCTGGCCAAGGCCCGGACCGGCTTGGCTGTCGAGAAGTTCAACGTCGATGGCTCGCCGATGACCGCGCCGGCTGCCACGCCCGAGGCCACCAGCACCCCAACCACCGACATGCCGCCCGCGCCGGGCACGCCGCCAGCCCCGTCGAAATAACCTCGGAATGGCCGTCACTGCCGTCTCGCCGCTTGCGGTCGCCTTGCCGGACTTGCCACCGGTCGCGGGCGTCCGGTTGGCTGCCACAGAGGCTGGCATCCGCTACCGCGGGCGCACCGACCTGGTGCTGGTGGAGTTGGCGCCGGGCGCCACCGTCGCGGGCGTGTTCACCCGCAACCAGTGCCCCGGCGCACCGGTCGATTGGTGCCGGGCCGTGCTACCTGGCGGCCGGGCGCGTGGCTTGGTGGTCAACGCCGGCAATGCGAATGTGTTCACCGGCGCGCGCGGCCGCAACACGGTGCAGGCCACTGCTGCCGCGGCGGCCAATCTGCTTGCCTGTCCGGCGGCCGAGGTATTCCTCGCTAGCACGGGGGTGATCGGCGAGGTGCTGGCGCCCGAGAGGATCACCGCGGCCTTGCCCCGCTTGCATGCCAGCCTCACCGCTGAGGCATGGGAAGCGGCGGCGCGCGGGATCATGACGACCGACACGTTTCCCAAGGCGGCCACCCGACTGGCGAACATCGGCGGCACGCCGGTGCGCATCAGCGGGTTTGCCAAGGGCAGCGGCATGATTGCGCCCGACATGGCGACGATGCTGTGCTTCGTTTTCACCGACGCGGCCATCCCGGCCTCGGCGCTGCAAGCCATGCTCACCGCCGCCACCGCATCAAGTTTCAATTGCACCACGGTCGACAGTGACACCTCCACCAGCGACACCGTGCTGCTGTTCGCCACCGGCGCCGCTGGTAACCGCCAGGCGGACCTGGCGAGCTTCGTCGCCGCGCTGAATGCCGTGCTGCTCGACTTGGCGCTGCAAGTGGTGAGGGACGGCGAGGGCGCGCAGAAGCTGATCCAGATCGACGTGACCGGCGCCGTGGATGATGGGTCGGCCAAGCGGGTCGGCCTGGCGGTGGCGAACTCGCCGCTGGTGAAGACCGCCATCGCCGGTGAAGACGCGAACTGGGGCCGCATTGTCATGGCCGTCGGCAAAGCGGGCGAGCCGGCGGACCGCGACAAGCTCTCCGTCGGCATTGGCGGCATTTGGATGGCGCGCGATGGCGCCGTGGTGCCGGGTTACAATGAGGCGCCGGTGGTGGCGCATATGCGCGGCCGGGAGATCGCCGTTACGATCGACCTCGGTTTAGGTGAAGGCCAGGCGCGGGTATGGACCTGCGACCTCACCCATGGCTACATCGACATCAATGGGTCCTATCGCAGCTAGCATGAAAGCGGCGGCGCTGGTGACCGCCGTGGCGCTTGCCACACCCGGCCTGGCCCACGCGGCCGATCTTGCCGTGATGATCTCGGGCGGCTTTCTCTCCAGCTTTCAGGCGCTGGTCCCGGGGTTCGAGACAGCGACTGGCGACCATCTCATCGCAATTCAGGGTCCCTCGATGGGCGCCACCCCCGGTGCCATTCCCAACCGGCTAGCCCGCGGCGAGCGCGATGACGTGCTGATCATGGTCGGCAGCGCGCTCGACGCCTTGCTGAAGAACGGGCTGGCGGTGCCGGGCAGCCGGGTGGAGTTGGCGCGCTCGCCGATCGGCATGGCCGTGCGCGCGGGCGCGCCGGTGCCGGACATCAGCACGCCGGCCAAGCTGCGCGCCGTGCTGCTCGCCGCCAAGTCGGTCGCCTATTCGGATAGTGCCAGCGGCGTCTACATCCAGGCCGAGTTGTTCAAGAAGCTGGGCATCGAGGCGCAGATGCAGGGCAAGGCGCGCATGATCGCCGCGACGCCAGTCGGCGAGATCGTGGCCCGCGGCGACGCGGAGCTTGGCTTCCAGCAGAGGGCCGAGTTGCTGCCCATCCCTGGGATCACCTTCGCCGGGCTGATCCCGCAGGCGGTTCAGAAGGTCACGGTCTATGCCGCCGGGCTCAGCGCCCATGCGGCCGAGCCCGCGGCGGGGCGGGCGCTGATCCACTATTTGGCCTCGCCGGCCGCGCGGCCTGTGTTGACCAAGAACGGCCTGGAACCGCCGCCGTCACTCTCAGAGTCGCCCTGAGACTGCACCAGCCAGCACGCCGGGCGCCCCACTCCCAAACACCGTCATCCCCGTACTCGATAAGAGCCTCGCCCAAGTCAGGCGGTTGCAGCTGCGATGCCGCCGCATTGCCGCAGCAGCCTAAGCATCAGCGGTACCCAGCCCGGGATGTCCTGCTCGCCCGAGGACCAGCGGCGGACGGTTCGCTCGTTGGAGCCGACGAGAGACGCGAACGCTCGCTGGGTTGCTCCTAGCGCGTCCAATCCGTTGCGGAATTCGTCCGCCGTCATGTCAGTGCCCGATTCTCAAGACCGCCAGAGTTGCGGCGATCGCGCCGCCGAACGCGGCAATCACCGAAGCGGAGGCGATAACCGGCGCCAGCCAGCGCTCGCGTCCGACCTTTTGGATTTCAGCCGCGAATTGGTTGCTTTCTTCCTGAAACTTGTGCGTTTCGGCAAGCATGCGGTCGATCCGGACAAGCTGCTCGCGCAGGTCAAAATCTGCCGGGGTCGCACTGGCACCGCTCATTTGGCTCATCTCTCGCCGCCAATGCCGGAGTGCGCCAGCGCCTCGGCTGGCTTCTGCTGTAGAAACCGTACGCTGCCTACGTCAAGCCAGTCGGTCGCTGTCGAGAATAGGCGTTTGCCCTATGTCACTAACCCTAACTCGGCTTGAAATTGACGCGCTTTCGCACTGTTCAAAGTCTCTGCCAGAGGCCAGTGGCAATCGAACGCCGTGGATAGTTCAAATCGAGTTTGGTCATGACGTTGCAGACCCGCGGGCGAAAGCCCCTTGCATGCCTCAGAGCCGGCGCACTGGCACGGTCCAGGCCATCACCAGCGCCAGCCCGGCGAAACCGGCAATGGTCAGGAACGCAGAGCGGAACGCGTCGCGGATTTCCGCCGACACCACAGCCCGACGCACCGCGTCCAGCCCGGCCAGCGCTGCCGGGCCGCGTTCCACCATGTCGGCGAACAGCGCCGCCGTGCTGCGGTCGGTCGCAGCCAGCACGGCAAACAGCACCGCCCCCACCAGCGCCGTGCCGAACGCCGCCCCAACCGTGCGGGAAAACTGCACCGAGGCCGCCGCCGCCCCCAAATTCGCCCGGCCCGCCACGAGCTGCACCGTGAGCTGCACCACCGGCATCGCCGTGCCGAGCGTGACCGAGTAGACCATGAACAGCACCGGCACCGCCCGGTTGGACAAATGCGGCGCCGCGAACGCCAGGCCCAGCAGCATTGCCACCGCAATCGCCACCCCCACGGACGGGAACAGCGCCGTGCGGCCGGTCCGCGCCATCATGCGGCCGGTGAACAGTGAGCCCAGGGCAATGCCGGCCGTCATCGGCAGCAACATCAAGCCCACTTGGCCAGGGCCGATCCCGCGCACCACCTGCAGCCAAATCGGCACGAAGGTCACCATCGAGATCAGCGTTGCCCCCACCGACGCCGCCATCAGGTCGCACCGCCAGATCGCGGATTGCCGCAGCAGGCCGAGCGGCAGCAGGGGATTGGCCGCGCGCCGTTCCTGCCGCAGCAAGAGCAGCAAGCAGCCCAGCGACAGCGCCACCAGCAGCACGACCCCCGGCAACGCGGCCAGGTCGAAGCGCTGCAGCCGCTCCAGGGCGAGCAGCAGCGGCGCGATGAAGAGGGTGAACAGCCCCACGCCAAGGATGTCGAACTGCAATCGTCCGCCCGCGACGGGGCGCCGCGGCAGGCGCCAGGCGAGCGCGGCGGCGAGCAGCCCAAGCGGCAGGTTGATGAGGAACACCGAGCGCCAGCCGAATTGCTGCGTCAGCCACCCGCCCGCCACCGGGCCGAAGGTGGAGGCGGTGACGAAGATGGAGGCGAGATAGCCCTGGTAGCGGCCCCGCTCCCGCGGCGGCACCACCTCGCCCACCAAGGCCTGGCAGGTCGTCATCAGCCCGCCCCCGCCGAGCCCCTGCAACACCCGGGCTGCGGTCAGGACGAGGATGTTCGGCGCCAGCGCGCAGCCCGCCGAGGCTGCGATAAACACCGCCAGCGCCGTCAGCAGCATGCGCCGCCGCCCCAACCCGTCGCCCAGCCGCCCATAGACCGGCGCCGCGATGGTGGCTGCGACCAGGTAGGACACCACCACCCAAGACACCCGCTCCACCTCTCCCAGCGACCCGGCAATCGCAGGCAGGGCGGTGGCGACGATGGTCTGGTCGAGGGCTGCCAGAAACATCGGCAGCATGACCGAGGGAAACAGGCGGAAGAACAGCGCACGCGCACTCGGCTCTGCCTGGGGGCCGGCCGAGGCGGCGGCTGTACTGGAGGACATGGCAGCAGTCTTGGCCGCAGCGGCTCTCGCGGCCATCGCGCAGCCATTCACGTGTTGGTGAAGGCTACTGGGCCGGCAGGATCGGCTCCGCCTGACGCAACATGGCCTGGCCGCTGTTGCGGTCGAGTTCCAGGTGCTGGTCGTAGGCCGTGGCGGTGTCTGGATGGTGCGCGATGGAGACCAGCGTCGTCCCCGGCAGCCGCTGGCGCAACACGCGGTAGAGGTCGGCCTCGCCTGCCGGGTCGAGGCTCGCGGTGGCTTCGTCGAGGAACAGCCAATCGGGCTTGCTCAGCAGCGCCCGTGCTAGCGCCAGGCGTTGCTGCTCGCCTCCGGACAGGCGCTGGCCCCAGGCCATATCCACATCCAATTCCGGGATCAGCGCGGCGAGGCCAGAGTCGGTCAAGGCCTGTTCGATCTCGGCCTGAGACATGCTCTCGGGCTCGGCGGGATAGGTCACCGCCCGGCGCAGCGAGCCGAGCGGGATATAGGCCCTCTGCGGCAGGAACATGGTGCGTCCGGCCGGCAACGCCACCCGCCCCTGGCCGAACGGCCAAATACCCGCCAAGGCACGGAACAGGGTGGATTTGCCGCTACCGGATCGCCCGGTGATCACCGTGCTGGCCCCGCCCGCCAGCGTCAGGTGCGGCGTATCCAGCAGCCGCTCACCGTTCGGCAAGTTCAGGTGCAGGTCCTGCACCACCAGGTCGCGCTCCCTGGACACCGCCGCGGTGATCCCCGGCGGTGCGTCCCGCAGGGCTTCGAGGCTGCGCTGGAAGGTGGCCAAGCGGTCCAACGTGGCGGCCCAGTCCGCCAGCGCCATATACTGGTCCACCAGCCAGGAGGCCGAGCTTTGCACCTCCGCGAACGCGCCGGCGACCCGGCTGAGCGTGCCGAAGCTGATCTGCTTGGTGAAATACAGCGGCGCTGCGGCAAAGAACGGAAAGATGCCGCCGACCTGGCCGACCGCATAGGTGAACGCGTTCACCAGCCGGTTGCGCGACATGATCCGCCGCCAGTTGGCCACGATGGACCCGAACCGCCCCCCCAGGATGCGGCTTTCATCCGCCTCGCCCTTGTAAAGCGCGACCCCCTCGGCGTTCTCCCGCAGCCGCACCAGGGCAAAGCGGAAATCCGCCTCCAGGCGCTGCCGGATGAAGTTCAGCGAAATCAGCGGCCGCCCGATCAGGTGCGCCAGCACCGACACCACCAGCGAATACAGTAGTGCGACCCAGACCAGGTAGGCCGGGATGTGCACCCCGAACACGGTGATGGGGAACGACAAGGCCCACAGCACCTCCAGGAAAGAAGCCAGCGAGACCAGGTTGGCGATGAAACCGATACCGAGGATCAGCCCGCTTTCGACGAAGGCGTTGATGTCTTCGGAAATGCGCTGGTCGGGGTTGTCGTTGCCCAGCGTCTCCGCCTGAAGCTGCATCTGGTAGTAGGCGCGATTGGCCAGCCACTCCTGCTGGAACCGCGCCGTCATCCAGCGCCGCCAGCGGATTTGCAGCCACTGCCGCAGGTAGCGGCCATTGGCCCAAATCACCAGCGCCACGATCAGCAACGGAATGAAGCCGGGAATGATACCGAACGGGCCTTCCGGGTTGGGCACGTACGTCAGCATCAAACGGAAGAAGGCGCTTTCATCGTATTGCTGCAGCGCGTTGACCCAGGCGCCGCCATTGAGATTGAGCAGCACGCTGATGCGAACCAGCACCACGTCGGCCGCCAGCACCAGGATCAGCAGCCCCCAGGCCGACCATTTCTCTTCCGACCGGAAATACGGCGCGGAGAGATACCACATATTACGGAAGAACCGGCCGCTGCGCCGCATCAGCGCTCACCGCCAGGTGGCCAACGCAGCCGCAGCCGGATCACCCCGCGCACGCTGTCCGGATCGACCGGCTTGCCCTTGCGCAGAATGTCGATGCGGCCGGCTTTGGCAAGGCTCACCGCCGCGCGGCGGACGTCGCCCAACACCTGCTGCCACTCGCCACCGAGGGCGCGCGCGGCCTCGCTGGGACAGATCGATTTGTCGGCGCCGCGTGCGTCTAACAACTGCAGGATCGCCGCCTCCACAGCGACCGGATCGGGTCTCATACCGCAACGCTGCCGCACCGGGACCCTGGAGGCAAGCCATGCAGCACCGGCATGAAGCGTTTGTCACCCCGATGTCAGCGCCAAGCCCGACACTGTCTCACGGTCAACGCTTTGTTCACTTTCAGCAAGCAAAATGAGCCTTGTCTCGGAAGCACGGCACATGACCCATTCGTCGCAACACGTCCCAGAGCGCTGCGATCTGCACCACCGGGTGTTCAGCACCGTCGGCGGCGTGCGGTTCCATCGCTCATCGCAGGACAGCTTGCCCGTAATGGCGCTGACTCTTGGCGCACGCGAAGCGTCCATACCGTTGAAGTCGCTGCGTCGCGAGTTCGACATCGGCGACCAGTCGCATGACGGCATGATGCTGGACCTGGTCGGTCTCGCCCTCGATTACGTCAACTCCATCCGGCCCGGTGACCGTTTTCCGCCGGAACTGCTGACCGGGGAGGCCAGTTGGCGCCCCAGCCCGGATCATCTCCGGCTGGCCGCCACCCGCCTGGCGCTCGACCTGGTGTGCTGGCTCTCCCCATCCAGCCGCTGGGCCCAGGCGCAACGGGACGCCCGCACTCTGCTGCGCTTGGCGCAGGAGGCCGACCTGCAAGCCGACGTGGAGGCGCTTGCGGGCGAATGCGCCGAGGAACTCGGCATGGCCGGGCGCGACCAAGTGCTGCAGGCGATGGACGACCTGTCCCGCGAACTGTCCTTCATCGAAGCTCTGCGGGATAGCCTGATGCTGCGGGTGCAGCGCTTCATCGTCCGGCTCGACCGCTTGCGCCCCGCGCGGCTGCTCTGCGGGCTGCAGGCCGAGACGCTGGCTTCGGTGGGCCGGCTGAGTGCGCTGGCCGAAAAGCAATTGCGCAGCCGGTTTGACGAGGTGGACGCGCAAACGCAGCAAATCGCCGCCCTGCTGCGCGATGTCGAAAGCCAGCGCGCCTTCATCCGCAGCAACCGCGACTGGCTGTATCGCAGCGAGCGCGCCTGGCAGCCGGTGCTCGACCAATGGGACGGGGTATGCGAGGAGGCCCGTGCCGAAATAGCCGCCTTGCTCGCCACCACCTACCAGTTCCTAGCGCCCCGCTTCATGCCGACCATGGAATGGGTGCATCACCGCCGCGCGCGCAGCCGGGCCCCGGTCACCATGGCCTGGTAGCTTCGGACGCTGGCAGCCGTGGTTGGGGCGGGAGGGATCGAACCTCCGAATGGCGGAATCAAAATCCGCTGCCTTACCGCTTGGCGACGCCCCAGCCGGCCACCTGCGTCAATAGGGCGGCGGCAGGGGGTTCGTAAAGGGCTCCGGCCGACCGCCACCAAGCGCCCGGCAACACCGCCGCGGCTGTCTCGGCCTCGGCCGGCGTGGCAAACAGGGCGAAACACGTGGCGCCGGAGCCGCTCATCCGCGCCAACAGGCAGCCGGGCAGGGCGCGCAGCCGCGCCAGCACCCCCGCGACCGCCGGGCAGAGCCGCATGGCTGGCGCCTCCAGATCGTTGCCCAAGGCCGCCAGCGCGGCGGCGAGCGAGGCCGCATCCGGCCATTCCCGCGGCAGCCGGGCGGGCGGGGAGAACGCGGCCGCCCGAGCGCCGAACACATCGGCCGTGGCCAACGCCACCCCGGGATTGGCCAGCAACAGCCCGCAGCGCGGCAACGGCGGTAACGGCGCCAGCCCGTCGCCCACGCCGGTCATCCGCGCGGGTTGGCTGTCCAGGCAGACGGGCACGTCCGCTCCCAGGTGCAGCGCCAAGGCAGACAGCGCATCGGCGCCCGGCGAGCAGCGCCACAAGCGGCAAAGCAGCCGCAGCGCAGCCGCCGCATCGGCCGAACCGCCGCCGACCCCCGAGGCGACCGGCACGCGCTTCTCCAGCAACAGCGCCGCCCGAGGTTCGATGGCCGCCCAATCCGCCAGCGCGCGCGCCGCCCGCAACACCAGGTTGTCCTGGCCGCCGCCGAGCCCCGCGGCGAATGGGCCTGCGATGGCCAGCGACAGCTCCGCGGCGGCCCGCGCGTGCACCACGTCGAAGGCCGGGCCGAACACCACGATGCTGTCGAGCAGATGGTAGCCGTCGGCGCGGCGCCCGGTCACCAGCAGGCTGAGGTTGACCTTGACCGGCGCGCGTTCGCTGTCGCTGCCGGATGCCGTCACTCCACGTGGCGCTCTGCGGCTTGCGGCAGCGCCGGGCGCGCCGCGGCGGTGAGTTTGGCCTGCAGCCGGGCCGCGTCCTGCGGGGCAGGATTAAGGATCAGCGCGCGCCGCCACTGGATCTCGGCCTCGCGCAGCCGTCCGGCCGCGCGGTAGGCGTCGCCGAGATGGGCGTTGATGGTGGCGTCTTCCGGCTGCAGCTCCACCGCCCGCTCCAGCACCTTCACCGCGCCCGGCTTGTCGCCGCCCTGCAGCAGCGACCAACCGAGGCTGTCGACGATGGAGCCGTCGTTCGGCCGCTCCTCGACGGCGCGCTCGATCATCTCGCGAGCGCGGCCCACGTTGCGCCCCTGCTCAGTCCAGGCATAGCCGAGATAGTTCAGCACCAGGGGCTGGTCGGGCGAGAGGTCCAGCGCATGGAGGAAGTCAGCCTCGGCCCGCGACCATTCATGCGCCCGGTCGTAGGCCACTCCCTGCTGATAATACAGCACCCAGTCCGCCTGACGCGGCTCGGTCAGCCGCCCGATCGCCCGGCCATAGGTGGCTGCGGCTTCGCTGAAGTGGCCTTCGCCGCTTTGCACCTCTCCCAGCATGGCCAGCGGTTCGGCCTGCCCGGGATAGGCCCCGGCGAGCCGCTGCAGCATCGTTTCCGCCTCGGCGCTGTGGCCCTGGCGTTCCAGGTCGCCCGCCCGGCGCAACTCCACCACCGCCGCCAATGGGTCGCTGGGCGGCACGGGGGCGAGCACCGCCATCGACCCATCCACCTGCCCGCGGTTGGCCAGCATCTCAGCCAGCAGCAGCCGGGCGGAGGTAAAGTTCGGCCGGAGATCAATGGCGAGATGTAGGAGGACCAGCGCGAAATCGGGCGAATCCTGCTGCTGCAGGGCGGCGGCCACGGCCAGGTAGCTCTCCGCCACGCCATCCGTGGCCGACGCTACCGCCGAGCCGGAAATGCTTTGCTGCAACGCCGGCTCGGCGATGGCAAGGTCCGGGCTGGTCTGCACCATGGCGTGGATGGTGCCGCGGGCTTCGGCCGCCTGGCCGCTGCGCGCCTGCCAACTGGCCACCAACGTGCCGAGGCGCAGGTTGAGCGAGCCAAACTCAACCAGCGCCACGCGGTAGAGCCGGGCGGCCTCGGCGGAGCGGCCGGCCGCGTCGGCGATCATCGCCGAGTGCAGCGCGAAGATGCCGCGCAGCCGGCTGCCCTCCCCAAGTGGGCGCAGGGTGTTCAGCGCGGCGTCGGTCTCTCCCGCGCCCTGCTGCGCCCAGGCCAGCAGCAACGGCTGCAGCACTTGGTTGGGGCCGCCGGCGGGCAGCTTGGCAAACGCCGCGGCCGCGGCGTCCCAACGGCCGGCCTTGATGTCGGCATCGGCCCGGACCAGCATCGCCGTCGGGTCATTGGGCAGCCGGAGCGCCAGGGCTTCCGCCTGCTTCTGCGCCTCGGGGCGGCCGGAGAGCAGGGCGGCCATGAAGGCGCTGTGGCGAAGGCTCGGATCGTCCGGGTCGGCCTGAAGCGCCCGGTTGAACGCCTGCGCCGCGGTCGCATCGTCATCGCCAGCGAGCGCGTGCAAGCCGACCAGGATGTCCGCCGAGTGGCTGTCCACGCCTGCCGCCGCGTGCTCGGACGGATCGGAGGCGGCGCAAGCGGAGAGGCACAGCACCAGCAAGGCAGCGCGCGCTTGGGTTGGTTTGAGCAGCATGCACGCACTTCTATCGTCGGTGCCGGCCGATTGCCAGCCGAGCGGTGCTACATGCCGCCTGGATAGTTCGGGCCGCCGCCGCCCTCCGGCACCTCCCAGTCGATGTTCTGCGTCGGGTCCTTGATGTCGCAGGTCTTGCAATGCACGCAGTTCTGCGCGTTGATCTGCAGCCGCGGCTGGCCTTCCTCAACGCCCACGGCCTCGTAGACGCCGGCCGGGCAATAGCGGCTTTCCGGGCTGCCGTAGGTCTCCCAATTGACGCCGAGCCAGCGCGCCGGGTCTCGCAGGCGGAGGTGGACGGGCTGGTTCTCCTCATGGTTGGTGTTGCTGAGGAACACGGAGGAGAGCCGGTCGAAGGTGAGCTTGCCGTCGGGCTTTGGATACGCAATAGGCTTACCCTTCGTGGCTGGCACCAAAGTCTCGTTGTCGGCGTGGCGGTGATGCATCGTCCAGGGCGCGCGGCCACGCAGCACGTAGGCATCGGCCGCGGAGTAGGCCAGCCCGCCCCACAGGCCGAAGCGGCTGAAAGCAGGGCGGATGTTGCGGGCTTCGCTCAGCTCCTGCCAGGCCCAGCTCGCCATGATCTTATCGGCGTAACCCGAGGGTTCGGGCGGCCGGTTGCCAGCCAGCGCCTCCGCCAATGCCTCTGCCGCCGCCATGCCGGACTTCATCGCGGTGTGGGTGCCCTTGATTTTCGGCACGTTCAGGAACCCGGCAGAATCACCGATCAGCGCACCGCCCGGGAAGGTCAGCTTTGGAATGGATTGCAGGCCGCCCTCACTCAGCGCCCGGGCGCCATAGCTGATGCGCCGGCCGCCTTCGAAATGGCGCCGCATCGCCGGATGCGTCTTGAACCGCTGCATCTCGTCGAACGGAGAGAGAAACGGGTTCTGATAGTCCAACCCCACCACGAACCCGTACGACACCATCCGCTCGCCCCAGTGATACAGCCAGGACCCGCCATAGGTGCTGCTGTCCAGCGGCCAGCCGATGCTGTGCTCAATTAGGCCAGGCCTATGCGCCTCGGCCGGGATCTCCCAGAGCTCCTTCACGCCCAGCGCGTAGGTTTGCGGGTCCCGCCCGTCGCGCAGAGCGAACCGTTGCATAAGCTGCTTGCTGAGTGAGCCGCGGCAGCCCTCGGCAAACAGGGTGTAGGTGGCGCGCAGCTCCATGCCGGGCTGGTAGTTGGAGCCCTGCGCGCCGGTCTTCTCCACGCCCATGTCGCCGGTCGCGACGCCCACGATGCGGCCGTCCTCCTCCAGCAACTCCGCCGCCGCGAAGCCGGGATAGATCTCCACCCCGGCCGCTTCGGCCTGCTGCCCCAGCCAGCGGACCACATTGCCGAGCGAGACGATATAGTTCCCGGCATTATGCATCTGAGGCGGGGTCGGCAGGCGGATGGCGCGGCTGGCGGTGAGGAACACAAACCGGTCCTCGCCCGCCGGCGTCGTCAGCGGCGCGCCCCGCTCCTGCCAATCCGGCAACAGCTCCGCCAGGGCACGCGGTTCGATGACGGCGCCGGAGAGGATGTGGGCGCCGACTTCGCTGCCTTTCTCCACCACGCAGACCGTGGCCTCCGGCGCCAGTTGCTTCAGGCGGATGGCGGCGGCGAGCCCCGCCGGGCCCGCCCCCACAATCACCACGTCGAACTCCATCGCCTCGCGGCCTGACATGCCAAGAACCCCCGCACCCGTGTTTTGCTCTACCAAGATAGGCACCGCGGCCGGTGACGCAAACCATGCCGTCTTGCCATCGTGCCGCTCCCCGCTAACAACCCCGCCATGGATGCATTGGCTTGGTTGCGGCTGCAGTTGGAATGGGGCGCGGATGAGGCGCTGGCCGACCACCCGCTCGACCGCCGGGTCACCGTTCCGGCCGCTCCTACGGTGGCGCTCCCAGTGCCCCCCGCCGCGCC
This sequence comes from Acetobacteraceae bacterium, assembly GCA_965276785.1. GTDB lineage: Bacteria > Pseudomonadota > Alphaproteobacteria > Acetobacterales > Acetobacteraceae > LMUY01. The sequence continues at coordinate 2,011,191 of OZ255629.1, read as the reverse complement.
GGCGGGCCATGCTGTGGCGCGCGCCCAGGTGCGCGCCACAGCGCTGGCGGCGGCGGCGGGCAGCCCGCAAGCGCTACGGGCCGCCCTCGCCAGCTTCGATGGCTGCCCGCTTCGCACCACCGCCACCAACCTGGTGTTCAGCGACGGCACCGGCCGAAGCGGGCTGGTGCTGGTGGCCGACGTGCCCGGCGCAGCGGAGGACCGCGCCGGGCTGCCCTTCGCCGGCACCGCTGCCGCCTTCCTGGACCGGATGTTCACGTCCGCCGGGCTGGACCGGGCAGCAGGCCTGTCCACCAGCTTGCTGCCCTGGCGCCCCCCCGGCGGCCGGCCCCCGACCGAGCCGGAGGTGCAAGTCTGCTTGCCGTTCCTGCAGCGCCATCTGGCCTTGCTGCAGCCACGCTTCGTGCTGCTCGTGGGGGGGCTCGCCGCGCGGACCCTGCTGCCTGGCGTGGCGCGGCGGCCACGCTCCGGGTGGCAGCAGATGACGCTCCCGGGCGTCGCAAACCCGCTGCCGACCCTGCTATTCGCCGGCCTTGCCCACCTCCAGGCCACGCCAGCGGCCAAACGCGACGCGTGGGCAGACTTGCTGCGGCTGCGGCGCGCAATGGAAGGTTAACGCAGAGTTCACGATATCGCGAAAAGTGCAGCGGAAAATCCAGGATTACCGCCAGTTGCGTACAAGGCTCATCACCCGGGTCGCTCGCCAGCGTTGCGCCCGTCCGGCGATGCGTGTAGCGGGCCGGTCATGCGAGGAGCCGAAGCCACATTCTCCCGCCGCCCGTCGGCACGGGCCTTGATTGCCGGGGCGGCCATGCTGGCCAGTGCGGTCTCGGCAGGAGCGGTTCTCACCAAGGCGGCGGCCGAGGAAATGGCGTTTGTCAACCCGCGCATCGCGCCCGGGGTGGCGCACGGGCTGGGGGGCGCCGACTTGCCGCAGCCGCTCGCCCCCAGCGATGCGGCCCGGCTGCGGCAGATTTTCGCGTTGCAGGCCGCTGGCCACCTCGCCGAGGCCACGGCCGAACTGGCCGGCGTGGCAGACCCGTTGCTGAACGGCCATGTGCTGGCGCAACGCTACTTGGGGCCCCATACACGCTCAAGTGCAGCCGAACTCGCCACCTGGCTGGCCCGCTACCCCGACCATCCCGACGCGGCCGCCATCCACGCGCTGCTGCGCAAGCGCGTGACGGCTGGCACGGCACTGCCGCCGACGCCCGACGTCGCCCGCCTCGAGCCCGACCCGCCCGAAGCGGCCGCACCGGAAGAGGACGAGCCCGCCGGGGCGAAGTTGTCGCGCAATGCCCTGCTCGACCGCACCGTGCATGAACGCGCGCGCGCCGGCAACGCCGAGAGCGCACTGAGCCTGCTCCGCCGCACCAAAGGGTTGGGCGCGCTCTATGGCGACCAGTTGCGCGCCGAGGTTGGCCAAACCCTGTTCACCCAGGGGCGGGACGCCGCGGCGCTGCGAACGGCGCAGGACGCGCTGGCCGGGAGCGGCGGCGCGGTCGGCTTGGCCGGCTACGTGGCGGGTCTCGCCGCGTGGCGGCTGGGCGACCGCGACCAGGCGCAATCCGCCTTTGAGGCCGCCACCAGCGCGACCCTCGCCCCGGCAGCCTTGCGCTCGGGCGCCGCATTCTGGGCGGCCCGGGCGCATGCCCGCAATGGCGACAGCGCCGGCGCCACCACCTGGCTGAAACAGGCAGCACAGTCCAAACACACGTTCTATGGCCTGCTCGCCCGGCGCACCTTGCGGCTCAACGCGGACCCCCAGGGCGGTCGCGACACGCTCGGCGCTGCGGACGTGGACGCGTTGATGGCCAACCCGCATGGCCACCGCGCCTTCGCCCTGTTGCAGGTGGGCCAGTCGCGCCGTGCCGAGGCCGAACTGCGCTGCCTATGGCCGCAGGTGGCGGACGATCCCGGGCTGAGCGGCGCGGTTCTGCGCGTGGCCGAGGCGGCTGGCCTGATGGATTTCGCGGCCCAAATCGCCGGGCTGATCGAGGCCGCCGAGGGCCGGCCGCACGACGAGGCGCGCTTCCCCATTCCCGCGCTGCGCCCGGCCGGCGGCTTCCGCCTCGACCCGCCGCTGGTCTATGCCTTGGCCCGGCTGGAATCCAACTTCGATCCCGGCGCGCTCTCCGGTGCGGGCGCCCGCGGGCTGATGCAAGTGATGCCGATTACAGCAAGTTACGTCACCGGTCACGGCTCTGCCGCCAGCTACGCGCAACTGCTGTACGACCCGGCAACCAATCTCGATGTCGGGCAGAGCTACGTACTGTACCTGGCTGGCTTGTCGGGCGTGCGTGGCAATCTCATCCGCTTGCTCGGCAGCTACAACGCCGGGCCAAGCTCGTTTGCACGGATGGCGGATAGCATACGCTCGTCCGACGATCCATTGCTGTTCATCGAGAGCATCCCCAATGATGAGACGCGCGGCTTTATTCCGCGTGCCTTGACGTATAGCTGGATCTACGCCGCCCGGCTGCATCTGCCATCGCCCAGCCTGGACCAGTTGGCGGCCGGCGCCTGGCCGAGCTTCTCGCTGCCACCGATCGAGCGGGAGGCCGCGGTCAGATTGAATTAGGCGGGCCCACCGAAGGAGCGTCCTATGGGCATCGATCCGAGCCGCCGTTTCATCCCCGTCAACATCGCGGTGCTCACCGTGTCGGATACCCGCAGCCTGGCCGATGACCGCTCGGGCGACGCCCTGGTCGCGCGGATAGCGTCCGCCGGACATAGCCTCGCCGATCGAGCGCTGGAGCGTGATGACGCCGATGTGATCGAGCGCCGCCTGCGCCAGTGGATCGCCGACCCGGCCGTCGATGTGGTGATAACCACCGGCGGCACCGGCATCACCGGGCGGGACGTGACACCGGAGGCATTCGAGCGCGTGATGGAGAAGCGGATTGAAGGCTTCGGCGAGTTGTTTCGCATGCTGAGCTACAACAAGATCGGCACCTCCACCATGCAATCGCGCGCAGTCGGCGGCGTTGCCGGCGGGACCTACCTATTCGCGCTGCCGGGCAGCACGGGGGCGGTGAAGGACGGCTGGGACGACATCCTGCTGTCCCAACTCGATAGCCGGCACCGGCCGTGCAACCTGGTCGAACTCATGCCGCGGCTCCAGGAGCACCTGGCGGAGGGTTAGGACTGTCCGAAGCCAGGAAGTAGTCGGCCAAGGCGGCATACAAAGGCTTGCGGCACACCAGGCGGGAGGCTGCGAAAGCCAGCAGCGATGTTGCCATCAGCGGCACGGTGACCTGTCCGTCATTGGTCATTTCCATAACGATAATGGTCGCGGTGATCGGCGCCTGCACCACGCCGCTGAAGTAGGCCACCATGCCGAGCAGCACGACCGTGCCGGATGGGGCGGAGGTCAATACCTGTGCAATGGCGTGGCCTAAGCCCGCCCCGACGGCAAGCGACGGGGCAAAGATGCCGCCCGGTATGCCGCTAATATAGGACACCACAGTGGCGAGAAATTTCAGCAGCGTGAAGCTGTAGGATTGCGCATGGTCCCCGCTCACCAGCCCGCTCGCCTGCGCGTAGCCGGTGCCGTAGCTGGCGCCACCGCTCGCCCAGCCAAGCATGGCAATCGACAGGCCGCAAAGGGCTGCGAACAGCACCGGGTGGCGCCGCAAGCCGCGCCCAATCGCCCCCGGGATGCCGCGTGCGAACAGCAGCAGCAAAGCGCTGAAGCAGCCGCCCGCCAACCCGCCCAGCAACGCGCAAACCGGCACGGCAAACCAGCCGTATCCGAACGGCAGGTTGCCGGAAGCGGTGCCGAAATAATGGTAGTTCCCCACCGCCGCCGCCGTGGTGATGCCGGAGATGATCACCGCCGTCAGCACCGTGCCCGAGGTCCGCGCTTCGAACGAGTGGCTCAGTTCCTCAATGGCGAATACCACCCCGGCCAGTGGCGTGTTGAAGGCAGCGGCGATGCCGGCCGCACCGCCGCCGAGCACCATCGCCCGGTAGGTGTCTTCACGGGTTAGGTTCAGCCTACGCCCGATCGCGTGCATGATGGTGGCGCTCACCTGCACCGTCGGCCCCTCCCGCCCGATCGAAGCGCCGCAGAGCAGGCCCAGCAAGGTGAGGATGACCTTGCCCACAGCAATGCGCGGCGAGAGCGTGGCGTCCACCCGCGAGGCATCCGTCATGTGCAAGGAGGCGATCACCTGCGGAATGCCGCTGCCTTGCGCACCGGGGAAAAAGCGGCGGGTGAGCAGCACGCTCAGGGTAAGCCCGGCGGGCGCCAGCAGGAACGGAATCCACCAGCCAAGGGCGAGGATGTCTACGAACAAGGCGCCGGCGAGATCGGCCAGTTTGGCGAAGGCAAGCGCCACCACACCGACCACCACGGCTCCGACCCAGAACGCCATGTGCCGCACGCCTTCCCGCAGCAACGGCGGCGGCAGCCGAAAGGCATCGTCCGGTCGCGGTTTGTTCTTGACGGAGGGCGACACACCAAGCATGGTCGATCTTGAACGAAAGGGGAACAATGCCATGCTTGGAACCCATGATCCTTTTCCAGCCGAACCTGACGCCGAAGAAGGCGCGCCGATGCCGACCCTAGCCCGCCGCGGGCGCGGGGCAACCGTCAATCCTGGTGTCCGCTTCGACCGGCTGCATGGCGAGGCGTTCGATGACGGGTGGGGCACGCTGGAGGAGGCGTTCGCCGAACTGCCGCCGCTGCCCACCACGCTGATCCGCGATGCCAGCCGCAACGTGATCAGTTGGAACACCAGCCCCGACCTCGGCTTCGACCGGGCGGTGAACCCTTATCGCGGCTGCGAGCATGGCTGCATCTATTGCTATGCCCGGCCGAGTCACGCCTATCTCGGCTACTCGCCGGGCCTGGATTTCGAGACCAAGCTGGTGTTCAAGCCGGACGTGGCCGAGCAGCTCGAGCGGGAGTTGCGCAAGCCGGGCTACGTCGCGCGCCCGCTGGCGCTCGGCTCCAACACCGACCCGTACCAGCCGGTGGAGCGCCGCCTCAAGCTCACCCGCAGCGTGCTCGAAGTGCTGGAACGTTTCGGCCACCCGCTCTCGATCGTGACCAAATCGGCCGGCGTGCTGCGCGACCTCGATATCCTGCAGCGCCTGGCGGCCCGCAACCTGGTGCGCGTTTGGCTGTCCGTCACCACGCTCGACCCGGCGCTGGCCCGTGTGATGGAGCCGCGCGCGGCCACGCCCGCCCGCAGGCTTGCCGCGGTGGCGGCGCTGAGCGGCGCGGGCGTGCCGGCGGGGGTGTTGGCCGCGCCCATGATCCCCGGGCTGAACGATGCCGAGATGGAACGCATCGTCACCGCTTCTGCTAAAGCCGGGGCGAAGGCGGCCGGCTACGTGCTGCTGCGCCTGCCGCACGAACTGCGGCAGATGTTCGAGGCCTGGCTGGCGCAGCACGTCCCGGACCGCGCCCGCCATGTGCTCAACCTGGTGCGCGAGACCCGCAGCGGCGCCTTGAATGACTCCCGCTTCAGCGAGCGCCTCGTCGGCACCGGCGTGTATGCCGACCTATTGGCCCGGCGCTTTCACCGCGCCGCCCGCCAGCACGGGCTGAACGGCCGGCAGCAACTGGACTGCTCGCAGTTCGCCGTCCCCGCCGGCACGGGCGCCTTTGCCGAGGCGCAGTTGTCGCTGTTCTAGCAGGCCGGCTGGCCCCGCGCCGCAGACGCCCGCCCGACAATGATCCGGCGCCAGGTGGCCTGCGGCGTCGCCGACAGGATCCGCCAAGAGTCCGACGAGGAAGCCGCCGAACGCCTGTTCGACGACCTGCCCAAGCGCCTGGACGATCCTACCCTGGCCGAGGACTTCCAAACCCTCCCGGTGGAGCAGGTCGTGCGGCGCATCTGCCGCGACCTCGGCCTCGCCACCGCCCCGCTGGCCGCCCGATCGCCCCCCCCGTTCGTCACCCGAGGGAGTCCGGATAGCGAGCCAAGTAGCCCCGCATCGAGAGGCGGGGCATGCACCCGTGGCACCCGCATCACCATGCGGGCCACGTCTCCAGCTTGGTTATCGTGAGCGAAGCGCGGCGATCCGGCGCTGCACACCGTGTCCGCCCCCCTGGATCGCCACGGCCGCTAAGCGGCAGCGCGCAATGACCCCGAAGCGTAAATCAGCTCCTCAAGTGCGGCGCGGCGCGGCCGCCCGCTGCAGCCGGTCCCTGATCGCGGCACCCAGCCCCGCGGCGGGGACGGGCATGGCGGCTATCCCGCGCAAGCCCAGGCGCTGCCCCTCCGCATCCAGCCAGCGCAGCCCGGCGAACAGCCGCGCCGCCGCCGCCATCACGTCGCCGTCCCGGCTGAGTTCATACACTGCTCCGGCGCCGGCCAGGGGCGGACCAAACGCCAGCAAGGCCTCGTCCGCCATGGCACTGGTCGCGTCCAGCCGGACGGGCAAGGCGGGGGCGTAGTGCGACACCAGCAGACCCGGCGAGCGCATCGTGCGGGACGCCTCCGCCGCGGCCGGGGTGATGCCGCGGCCAATTGTCCCCACCACCGCCTCGATCGCCTCGGTTGCGATCCCGCCGGGCCGCAGCAGGAACGGCGCGGTCCCCGTCATGTCCACCACGGTGGACTCCACGCCCACGGCGCAGGGGCCGCCATCGACGACGGCCGCAATCCGCCCCGCCAGACCGTCCAGCACGTGCTCCGCCGTGGTCGGAGAGACCGAGCCGGAGCGATTGGCCGATGGCGCCGCAACCGGGCGCCCGACGCCGCGCAACAACTCCAGCGCCACCGGATGCGCGGGCACGCGGACGGCCAGCGTCTCCAGCCCGGCCCCAGCCAGCAGCGCCACCGGGCACGTGACCCGGCGCGGCAGCACCATGGTGAGCGGGCCCGGCCAGAACGCTCCAGCCAAGCGCTCGGCCAGGGCGGAGGCCTCGACGTGGCGAAAGGCGGCCTCCGCCTGCGGATAATGGCAGATCAGCGGGTTGAAATGCGGCCGGCCTTTCGCCGCGAACACGCGGGCCACGGCCGTGTTGCTGGTGGCATCCGCCCCCAGGCCATAGACCGTCTCGGTGGGGAAAGCGACCAATTCCCCGGCCAACAGCAGGGCCGCCGCCGCCGGGTCGCTAGGCGAGAGACGCTGCGTCACCGCCCGTGGCAGAGAAAAGGTGGGTTGTGCCAGCCGGGCTTGCCATAGCTCAGCCGACGCCCCGCCATGTCGATCAACCGGCCGCCCGCCGCCTCTAGCACCGCCTGCGGCCCGGCAGTGTCCCACTCCATGGTGCGGCCGAGCCGGGGGTAGAAGTCCGCCACGCCCTCGGCCACTCGTAGAATTTTCAGCGCCGAGCCGTAATTGGCCAGGCTTGCCACCTTGTGCCGCGCCAGCAGCTCGGCCAGCGCCGGGTCATCGGCGTAGTGCCGCGAGGCGGCCACCGTCAGCCCTTCCGCCGGCGGCGTGCGGGTGGCGATGGGGCGCTCGCCGGCGGCGGTCCGCTTCCACGCGCCGGCGCCGGCGATGCCGCCGAACAGCTCTCCCAACGCCGGCACCGCCACCACGCCCAGCACCGGGGCGCCATGGCGGACCAGGCCAATGTTGACGGTGAACTGGTCGCGCCCGGCGGCGAACTCGCGCGTGCCGTCCAGCGGGTCCACCAGCCAGTAATCGGACGCCGGATTGTGCGCGAGCCCGGCGGCGGCTTCCTCCTCCGCAATCACCTGGATGTCCGGCGTGGCCTGGCGCAGCCCGGCGGCGATCAGGGCCTCGGCTTGATGGTCCGCCTCGGTGACCGGGCTTTCATCCTGCTTGCGCCGCGTCTCGAACCCGCTGGCCCGTACGGCCAGGATGACGGCGGCGGCTTGTTGCGCCAACTCGGCGGCGCGGGCGAGGAGAGCGGCTTCGCCCGTCAAGCGAGTTCGATCGTAAAGACGCGATGGTGCCGCGTCAGGTCGGTCGGCCCAACAAGTCGCGGACCGAAATGTCCTCATCCACATCGGGCCAGTGCAAGCCATGGCCAGGCCCGATTGGCTCCCAACGTTGGCGCTGATCCGGGCTTGGCTGAAGTGCCGTGTTGTTCATCCCATTCCCTTTGCAGCGCATCGCGGTGCTCGATCACCAGCCTTCGCACTCGGCTAAGTTCATGATCGCGAAACCCATCAGACCTGGCTAGCGACCTGCAGAACGGTCGACATTGGTGGCTCGTCGTCCCTTTCACGAGAAACCGCGGTCACGCCGTAACGGCGCTCGTGATGCGGCTTGGCACTGCCGTGTGTCAAGCGAGCCCCCGCCCGCAAGCCCCCGCCCGCTCTGGCAAACCGCGCCGCCGCTGCTACAGTCCACCGCCTCCCGCCCCTTTCAGGAACCTCGCCGATGCTCGCTATCGATTTTGCCCCCGCCTCCCTGCCCGGTTCGGGGGCGCTCGCCTTGCTGGTGGGCGAGGGCTCCGAGGGCACCGGGCTCGCGGCGGAGCTGGATCGCGCCACCGGCGGCGCGCTGCAACGCGCCTTTGCCACCGCCAAGTTCACCGGCAAGAAAGGCTCCACATGCACCGTGCTGGCTCCAGGCGTCGGCTTGTCGCGTGTGGTGGCGGTGGGCTTGGGCAAGCCGGCCGAACTCACCGCTCACAACGTCGAGGAGGCTGGTGGGTCGGCGGCCAGCGCCCTGGCCTCGGAGGCGGAAGCAGCGCTGGCCACGCAGGACCTGCCGCCTGAACACGCCGCCGCGGCGGCGATGGGCGCCGTCTTGCGCGCCTACCGTTTCGACAAATACCGCACCAAGGAAAAGCCCGAGGACAAGCCCAAGCTGCAGTCGCTCACCGTGCTCTGTGGCGACCCCGCACAGGCGGCGAGCGCCTGGGCGCCAATGCACGCGGTGGGCCGGGGCGTGGTCTTGGCGCGGGACCTGGTGAGCGAGCCCGCCAACGTGCTGTTCCCCAAAGAGATGGCCGACCGCTGCCTGCAGCTCGAGGAATTGGGCGTGAAGGTCGAGGTGTTCGGCCCCAAGGAGATGGACAAGCTCGGCTTCGGCATGCTGATGGGCGTCTCGCTCGGCAGCGCCACCGAGCCGCGCATGGTGGTGATGCGCTGGAACGGTGCTTCCGGCAACGCCAAGGGAAAACCTAAGAAGGGCACGCCTAAGCCAAAGCCGCTGGCTTTCATCGGCAAGGGCGTCACCTTTGACACCGGCGGCATCTCCATCAAGTCCGCCGGCGGCATGGAGGACATGAAGTGGGACATGGCAGGCGCCGGCGCGGTGATCGGCGCCATGGCAGCCCTCGCCGGCCGCCGCGCCCGCGCCGACGTGGTGGGCCTGGTCGGCCTAGTGGAGAACATGCCCTCCAGCACCGCCCAACGGCCCGGCGACGTCGTGCGCAGCTACTCCGGCCAGACCGTCGAGATCATCAACACCGACGCCGAGGGCCGGCTCGTCCTGGGCGACGTCATGTGGTACTGCCAGGAGCGCTTCGAGCCCGCCTTCATGGTAGACCTCGCCACCCTCACCGGCGGCATCATCACGAGCCTGGGGCATGAATACGCCGGGCTGTTCTGCAACGACGACGACCTGGCGCAGAAGCTGCTCGCCACCGGCACCGGTTGGGGCGAAAAGCTCTGGCGCATGCCGCTGGGCGAGGCCTACGACAAGATGCTGAAAAGCGAGATCGCCGACATGAAGAACGTCGGCGGCCGGCCCGGCGGTTCCATCAGCGCCGCCTGCTTCCTCCAGCGCTTCACCAACGGCGTGCCATGGGCCCATCTGGATATTGCCGGCATGGCCTGGAGCAGCAAGGACACCGCCATCACGCCCAAAGGCGCCACCGCATTCGGCGTGCGCCTGATCGACCGGCTGGTGGCCGAGCATTACGAAGGCGCGCAAACCCCGGCGTGATCCGCGTCCGCATCGCGCCTCCCGATCCCGCCGGACCGGTGGTGCTGCCCGTGCCTGATGGCGCCACGGTGTCCGGCTTCACCGTGCAGCCGGGGACGGCGGCTTTCGTGCATGCGCGTTGGCTGGTCGCATTGGGCGCGGATGCCGAAGCGTGCGGCGCGCTGGCCGTCGCGCGGCTGGACGGCGAGAAGTGCGCCACGTTCGACCTGCGGGCGCTCTCGCCGGCAGAGGCGGTCGCGGTCCTCACCGGCGCGGTGTTGCGAGCATGGCGCTACGATCGGCTGCAGACGTTCAAGGACAAACCTAAGCTCGTGCGGTTCGACGTGCTGACGGCGGCACCACATGCGTTCAAGCGCCTATGGCGACGGGCCAGGGCCGTTCTGGAAGGCGTTTGGCTGGCGCGGGACTTGGTGGCCGAGCCTCCCAACACGCTGACGCCGCGCGGCTTCGTCGAGCGTCTCGCTTGCGTGGCCGCGGCTGGGGTGAAGCTCAGCGTGGTGCGAGGCGACGCTTTGGCTCGCGCCGGGTTGGGCGGGCTGTGCGCGGTCGGCGGCGGTTCGGCGCATCCGCCCCGCCTCGTGCTGCTGCGCTGGCCCGGCGCAACAGACGCTCCGCCGTTGCTGCTGGTCGGCAAGGGCATCACCTTCGACACCGGCGGCATCTGCCTCAAGCCGGCCGCCGGCATGGAGGAGATGCGCGCCGACATGGCGGGTGCGGCGGCCTGCGCTGGAGCGATGCTGGCCTTGGCGCGCCGCCGCTCGCCCGCCCCCGTCGCCGCCGTGCTGCCGCTGGCGGAAAACGCCCTGGGCAGCCGCAGCTACCGACCGGGCGACGTGCTGACGCTGGCCGACGGCACCACCGTAGAGGTGGTGGACACCGATGCCGAGGGCCGCCTCGTGCTGGCCGATGCGATGGCTTGGGCGGTGCCTCGGCTGCAACCGGCCGCCATAATCGGCCTGGCCACGCTCACCGGCAGCATCGTCACCGCCCTGGGCGCGCAAATGGCCGGTCTGTTCGATAACGACCCGGTGCTCGCGGCCGAAGTCGCCACCGCCGGCCAGGCGGTGGGGGAACCGGTCTGGCGCATGCCGATCGGCCAGAGCCATCGCGACGACTTGCGCTCTGAGATCGCCGATTTGCGCCAGTGCGTGCCGGGCCGCTTCCAGCCGGATGCGTGCCACGCTGCCGCCTTTCTCCGCGAGTTTGCTGGCGGCATTGCGTGGGTGCATCTAGATATCGCCGGCATGGAAGCCCGCACGAAGGCCAGCGAGCGCCATGCCGCCGGCGCCACTGGGTTCGGCGTGCGTTTGCTGGATCGGTTGGTGGCGCAATGCTTCGAGGACCCGCACCGGTGAGCGAGATTGGCTTTTACCATTTGACGCGGACGGAAGCCGAGCGGGCGTTGCCGAAATTGCTGGGCCGCACCTTGCTCGCCGGGCAGCGCGCCGTGGTGGTCTGCGGCAGCGAAGCCCGGCTGAAGGCGGTGTCGGACGCGCTCTGGGCCAGCACTGACCCCGATTGGCTGCCGCATGGCAGCGCGCGCACAGGAGAGGCCGAATGGCAGCCGATCTGGCTCACACTCACGGAGGAGGCGCCGAACGGGGCCCGATTTCTGTTCCGCTTGGACGCCACCCCAGCCGCGGCTGCCGCGTTTGACCGCGTGTTCGACCTATTCGATGGTCGCAACGAGGCGGAGGTGGCCGCCGCCCGATCCCGTTGGTCGGCTGAGAAAGCGGCGGGCCACAGCCTTACCTACTGGCAACAGGACGAGCGTGGATGGCAGAACAAAACGTAAGGCTCGCGCGGCGGGAGGGGGCTCAGCCCGCATGCTGAGGCTAATTTTGCTCGCCGTGGCGGCGATCGTAGTCGTGGCGGTCGGCTGGGTGGTGCTGCCACGCAGCACGTCCCGGCCCGAAGCCAACTTGAGTACTCCCGTAGCCAGCCCAGCGGATCCAAACGCTTTCGTCGTGCACGACGCTCCGCCGCCCAGTGCGCCGCTGCCGCCAGTCCCGACTGCGCCGCAAGCCGCCACGGCTCAGTCGGGCGTGGCGCAGACCGGCGCAGCCCAGACGGCCACGCCCCAGCCAGACGGGCCCGCAACGCCGGACTTGGATGCGGCAATGCAGCGGTTACGCGCCGCCAACGCCGACAGCAGCGCCGGCGCGCCCGCCTTGCCACCAACCCAACCCCAACTTGCCGCGCCGCCGCCCGTGATCACACCCACGCCGCCTCAAACGACGCCAGCCGCGCCGCCCCCTGCCTCGCGCTGGACCAACGTGACCGCACAGGGCGGACGATGGCGCATGGTCTCGTCCGCTACGGGCTACACGATCGAAATCGATTTGGGCGCCAGCCGGGTCGCGCAGGTCCATGTTGCCCCCGCGTTCGCCCAACTCGCCAGCCCGGCGATGAACCAACGCGTCGATTACCTCAAGCAGACCATCCTGCAGAACTTTCCGCCCGAGTCCGCCTCGTATACCTTCGCGCGAGACGGGTCCGTTTCACTGGACAATTGACGGTGACATTCCGGTGAGCAGGCGCTTATGACGGTCTACTCACAATTTTTTACGACTTTGATAGGCTTCGAGCCACATCTCGGACACATCGAGCTGCTTAGTCTTCGTGACTGAGGCGAGGAGGGTGCGACGATGCAGGCAACACCGCAGGCTGACAGCGTTATGGGTTTTCCGGTTGAAGTTCCCGCCCGTTCGGTCGCGTTGTCGCCTGCTGCCATGGCCCATTACCTGCGCCGCGTTGACCCGCTTTCGGCGCTCTGCTTTGCCGAAGCGATGTACGAGGGTGCGGCTTGGGCCAACGAGGACTGGGGCGCCTATTGGGCGGACGTGGTGCGGCTGGTCTGACGAAACCGGTCTGCCGAGCCAGGCGCGCGCACTCTGCTTGGCTCAGGACGGCTGATGCGCCGCTTGCATGAGCATGTGGGCAAGATGTTCGCCGAGGCAGGCATGAAGCGCCTCCACGGTTTGCAGGCGGTCCGCCTTCGGCGTGCGTTCAAGGTCGATCTGGCCTTCGTCGACCCAGTAGCGCATCAACTCGAACCGGTGGAATAGGAGCGCCCCCGGCATGGCGGCAACTTGTTGCAACGACTGCGCATACGGCTCCAAATCTGCATTGGCATGCAGGAAGCGACTGTATTGCGGGTCGACCAAGACGAGGTCCGCCCCGGCATTGGCAATGGCGGCCTCACCGTCCTGCAAGGTCTGATAGAAATCGCCCGCAGCGACGTTGCGCACCGCCTCGACGGTGCCGGTCTGCCAGATCACGAGCTGGTAGGAATGGCTGGCAAGCTCCTGCCGGAGGATGTCCACCATCTCGCTTGCCGTCATCCCGCGACCGCCGCGCACGGTGACGTTCACCGTCAGATTGGGGATCGCCTGGCGGAGGGCATGCGCCATTTGCAGCGGGAATGCTGACTGCGACGGCATCGGCAGCTCGGATTTTTGGCTCACCGCGCCCAGACCCAGCGCCTGCCCGGTCACCGTGCCTGGTTTGAGCGACTCATCGGGGCTGAACACCGTAGCCGATCCGACGGTGAGCACGTTGAGCGTTCCGCCGGGCTTCAGCACGGCCGCGACGTGCGCAAGCGGGGCAAGCTCGCCCGCCAACTCCGCGGGCGCGGCGCACCGGTCCGCCGCCAGCGCGCACAGTGGAGCGGCGAACAGCAAACCGAGCAGCGGCAAAGCCCGGCGCAGCAGCCCGACGGCCGTCATTGTTGCCGCGGCGCGCTCACGGCAGCGCTCCCCCTGCAATCGGTTGCGGGACTCGTCGCCCCTTCTCGCGATAGTAAGCCGAAAGTGCGCCAACACCCACCAGCGCCAAGGCGCCCGCGGCGTTCACCAGCAACTGCACCCACCAACCGTCGATCTCCTCCAGAAACAATCGGCCGAGGAAGGAGAGAAAAATCCCGCTGCAGAACACCGGCAGCGAGTGTTGCCCGCACAGGACGAACGGCCTTGCCCACCGGCTGGCGAGCCACGCGGCCTGGGGCAGCACCAGGCGTGACACCGCCCAAACCAGTGATAGGATCGACACCAGGCGGAACGGGTGCAGCCCCCCCTTGTCGACCGACAATAGGACGCGGTCGAGCCGCGGCGGCAGGCGTGCCGTAATCTCCGGATGGTTCCAGACGACGAATTGCAGCACCAGCCCAAACACGATGAACAACCCGCTCAGCCCATCCAGCGTCCAGGTGATGCGACGCCCGGGTTGCTCCGCCGGCGCATAAGCCAGGATCGCTCCCAGCATGAACAGCAATTGCCAGGTGAGCGGGTTGAAATACCAGCCGTCGCCGACGAAGGATGGCAGATTGACGCCGAACGTTCGCGCCATGGCGTAGAGGCCGAACGACAGCAGCGCCAGGGTCTGCGGCCGGCGCAGCAGTGGCATGACCAGCGCGAACAGCAACAGGAGCACGATGTAGAGCGGCAAGATATCGAGGTAAGCTGGTTGGAAATGCAGCCATAGCGCCTCCAGCATGGCGCGGTAGGGTTGCTCGCCCAGCACATCCAGGTGAATCTCGTCCAGGTAATCCGCCCGGTCCAACGCCGTGGCCGAGTAGGAGACCTGCGCCGCGAACACCACGAACAGGAAGATATGGGCGATATAAAGCGTCCACGCCCGCTTGGCGGTATCTGCCGCGGCGTAAATCCACCCGTTGCGGTCCATCGAGCGGCCATAGGCCAGCCCGGCGCCGAAGCCGGCCAGGAACACGAACACTTCCGCCGAATCGCAAATGGCGAAGTTGCGCAAGCTGAATTGGTTGATCCAGTTGTCCGGAATGTGGTCGGTGAAGATCCACCACAGGGCCAAGCCGCGGAAGAAGTCCACCCGCATGTCGCGGCCAGAACGGATCAAGCGCACGCTGCCCCCTTCGCACCGAGGGCGTGACATAAGGGAGACGGCTCGCCCCGCGCAAGCAGCGGCGGATGGGCGCGCTCACCAAGACGCGAGGAGCTCCTTGGCCAGCCGCTCGACATCTTGCGCTGCGCCGGTGAGCGGATGGCGGACCTGCAGCAGCACCTGCCGGCGGATGGCGTCCCTCACATGGTCGTCGCGGCGGATAATGCCGGCAAGCGCAGGGCGCCGGCCGAGGAACGTGGCGCAGGCTTTCGCCAAAGTGAGATAGGTGCGCTGCCCCGCTGCTGGGCTGGAAGCCTGGTTGATCACCACGCGAACATCGCCGCCCGGCCGGTCCAGCGCGGCCATTTTCAGCACGGCGTAGGCGTCCGTCAGGCTGGTCGGCTCTTCCGTGGCCACCACCAGCAACGTATCAGCAGTGGCCGCCATTCGCCGGGTGGAGCGGTCAAGCCCGGCGCCGAGGTCAAGCACAACGTCATTGACGGTGGAGTCGGCAGCGAGCATTCGCAGGATGCGGTCGAGCGCAGCCGGTTCCATGCCCGCCAATGCGCCGGAGCCGGACCGCCCGGGCAGCACGGAGAAGCCGCCTGGCGCATAGGCCAGCGCCGCCTCCGCCACGCTGCACTGGCCGGAGATGACGGAGCCCAGGTCGCGCTCGGGCATGATGCCGAGCTGGATGTCGATATTGGCGAGGCCAAGGTCCCCATCGAACAGCAGCACCGACCGCCCGGCCAACACGAGGGCGCGCGACAGGGTGGCCGAGAGCCAGGTTTTGCCCACCCCGCCCTTGCCAGACGCAACCGCCAGCAGCCGTGCACGGGTTCGGGCCTCCGTCACGTCAAGGACCGGGGGAGCGAGGGTCGCACTCATAGCGGCAACTCCGACAGACTGGGTCGCCTCGCGGGAACCGGGTGGGTTTGCGAAGCGGAAAGGGACGGCTCTTTGCGAGGGCTGCGCGGTGGCGGCGCGCCGCGATGGTTGAGGCGGTCGGCGAGCAGGGCGGCGGTCAGCGGGGTCAGCCCGTCCGCGGCGCCTGGACCAATCCCGGCCTCGGTCAATGTCAGCTTGCCGGCATGGGCCGCGCTCAACAGCCAGCCCATGCGCCGGGCCAAGTCTAACCGGGTGGCGACCAGCAGGCTGGCGCCCCCGGCGGCGAAGGCAGCGGCGAGGTCGGCCGCCTCCGATGGGTCGAGCCCGGCAGGCAGTACAAGCGCGGTCGCGGCGTCCGCCGTGGCGGCCAATCCGGCGATATCGTCCTGTTGCGCCGGGTCGAACGGGTCGGTTCCCGAGGCGTCGATCAGCACGGGGCTGCCGGGCTTGCGGCGCTGCAGGGCGCGCGCGAGCGTGACGGGATGGCTGGCCACGATCAGGGTGAGACCGAGCAGGCGGGTGAACGCGGCGAGTTGCTCGGTGGCGCCGGCGCGCTGCCCGTCCGTTGTGATGACCAGCGGGGAGGCGCCCCCCATCACCAGGCGGGTCGCCAGCCTGGCGACGGTCAGCGTCTTGCCGGCGCCGGGCGGCCCGGCGAACAGCAGCGGCCGAACCCTCTCCCCCTCCAAGCCAAGACTGCCGAAGCGCAGCAGACGGCCCAAGGCGGCTTCGAGCGGGCCAGACGCTAGCGCTTCAAGCAAGGGTTGCGGCACGCCGTGCCAAGCAAGCTGCCGCTGGCGTTCCGGATCGGGCGGCGGCGCTGCCTCTGCGGGCTCGAGCGCAGCGGTGACCTCCACCCCGTCCGCAACCCGGCGCGTGGCCAGGATGAGCGCGTCCGCCCCCAGCTCCGCCCGGATGCGGGCCATCGCTTCACTCACGCTCGGGGCTCGATAGAGCTTCAGCCGCATGCCGCAGCTTTACCCCAAGAAGGTTGCCAGACTGTTTACAGTTCGCCGCCTTACTCGCCTCGCCGGGGCAAATCGGTTAATTTCTCGGCATGACCGACATCCGCGCGATCCTCTTCGACACTTTCGGCACCCTTGTGGATTGGCGGTCCAGCCTGATCCGCGACCTGACCGCATTCGGCACCAGCCGCGGCCTCGCTGCGGATTGGGCGGCCATCGTCGATGCCTGGCGGCAAAGCTACGTCCCGTCGATGAACCGGGTGCGGTCCGGGGAACTGCCCTGGACCAAGCTGGACGACCTGCATCGCGCTGCCTTAGACCCGCTGCTGGCTGAGCACGGCCTCAACGGCGTATCGGCGGCGGATCGCGACCATCTCACCCTCGGCTGGCACCGGCTGCATGCCTGGCCAGACGCAGCGCCGGGCCTGGTGCGCCTGCACCGGCGCTACATCCTCGGCCCCCTTTCCAATGGCAACGTTTCGCTGCTGATCGATTTGGCCCGGCTAAACAGTTTTCCTTGGGACATGGTGTTTGGCGCCGATGTGTCCCGGCACTACAAGCCGGATGCGCAGACCTACCTCGGCGCCTGCCGCATGCTCGCGCTGCAGCCCGGGCAGGTGATGCTGTGCGCCGCCCATAATGCCGATTTGGCGGCGGCTCAGGGGTTCGGCCTGCGCACTGCCTTCGTCGTGCGGCCCACCGAGTATGGCCCGGCGCAGCAAGACAACCTGCAGCCAACCGGCCCTTGGGACTACGCCGCGAGCGGGATCGGCGCCTTGGCGGACCAGCTCGAACTGTGACGCGCCGTTAGCACGACGTTAGCCAAACGCGGCCTATATACTCCGCGGGTCAGGTCAAGGCCAAGTCAAGGATTGAGACACTGCGGATGCCGCTGGTGCCAAAAATAGCACGGCTGCGAGGCTGGAGGCCGGGATGGGGCGTGCTGGCGCTTGCCGTCCTGCTAGGTGGCTGCGAGCTTGGGCCGGAGTACCGCAAGCCGGCGCTCGCCGTCCCCCCGGCGTTCCGCGCCACCGATGCGTCGGCCCGCGCGGCCTGGCCGGCGACCGACTGGTGGCGCGTGTTCGGCTCCCCAGAGCTAGACCGGTTGATCGACGAGGCCAGCGCCAACAACCAGAACCTGGTCGCCGCCGCCGCTCGCGTCATCCAGGCGGACGCGCAGGTCGCGATCTCAGGCGCCCCGTTGCTGCCGGTGGTCAGCGCCGATGGGAACGCGAGCTATACGCGCTTCGGCTCCACGTCCCGCAGCAGCCGCGGTTCGGTCGCTGGGATCACCACCGGAACCGGCGTTACCTCCACCACCAGCAGCAGCGGCACGGGATCGGGGACGACCACGCAGACCACCGCCTCCGCCGGCAGCACCGTCGTTAGCGGCGCCTCCGGTACCCGGGTGATCGAGAGCCGCCAATACAGCTTGCAGGGCGCGGTGAGCTACGAGCTGGATTTTTGGGGCAAAAACCGCGCGGCGCTGCAATCCGCGCAGGCGTCCGCCCTGTTCAGCCGGTTCGATCAGGCCAACGTGGCGCTAACGGTGCTGACCTCGGTGGCCACCACCTACTTCAATGCGCTGGGCGCCGCGGACGAGTTGGCAGTGGCACAGCGCAACCTGGCCGACGCGCAAGCAGCCCTCAAGGTGTTCCAGGTGCGTACTCAGGTCGGCACCGCGACGGCGCTGGACATCGCACAGCAAGCGGCGCTGGTCGCCGGGGAGGCGGCGCAAATCCCGAGCTTGCGCAGCCAGTACGAGCAGCAAGTGATCGGCCTCGCCACATTGGTGGGCGCGCCCCCCGAGACCATCGCCATTGCCGCCGACACCCTGACGAACCTGCCGGCGCCGAGCGTCAGTGGCGGGTTGCCGGCCGAGTTGCTTGCGCGGCGGCCGGATGTGGCCTCGGCGGAGGCGAACCTGCTGGCGCAAAACGGCAATGTGCGCGCCGCCCGCGCCGCCTTCTTTCCCGACGTGACGCTGACCGCTCAGGGCGGCGTCGAGAGCCTGGCGCTGTCCACGTTGCTGCAGCCGGGTAGCTTGCTGTTCTCCGCCGCTGGGTCGCTCACGCAAACCATCTTCGATAACGGATTGCGGCAAGGCACGCTCGACCAAGCCCGCGGCCGCTATGTCGAGTTGGTGGCCGATTACCGGCAAGCCGCGCTGCAGGCGTTCCAAGACGCGGAGACGTACCTTGTCGCGGTCCGCTACGCCGCCGAGCAGGAGGAGCTGGAACGCCAAGCGGTCTCCGTGGCGCAGCAAGCGGCCGATATCGCCCGGGCGCAGCTCGGCGCCGGCGTGGTGGACATCACAACTGTGCTGAACACGCAGACAACCCTGTTCACCGATGAGAACGCCCTGGCACAAGCGCGGCTTGCGCATTTTCAGGCGCTCATCAACCTCTACAAGGCGCTGGGCGGCGGATGGACGCAGCCGCGTTTGATCGGGACCACATGACGCGTCAGCGCCTGCTAGTTGCCGTCGTTCTGCTGGCCGGCCTTGCCGCTGCTGGGTTTTACGCCCTGCACGGCCCCGCCTCGGTGAAGGCGCGTACCGGCCGGCCCGGCACCAAGGACGGGGACGCCATCCCGGTGCTGACCGCGACCGCCACCGTGGCAGACGTACCCGAGTATCTCGACGCGTTGGGCACGGTGCAGGCGTTCAACACCGTCAACATCAAGGCCATGATCGACGGCCCGTTGACCGAGGTGCGCTTCGTGGAAGGCCAGGACGTGAAGGCCGGCGACGTGCTGGCCCGCATCGACCCGCGGCCGTACCAGGCGTCGCTCGACCAGGCCGTGGCGAAGAAGGCACAGGACGAGGCAAGCCTGGCCAACGCCAGAGTGGATCTGGTGCGTTACCAGAAGCTGGCCGCCACGGCCTACACGTCGAGCCAGACCTCCGACACGCAGAAAGCTTTGGTGGCGCAAGACGTGGCGCTGATTGAGCAAGACCAGGCGCAGATCGACACCGCGCGGACCAACCTATCCTACACCACCATCGCCAGCCCGCTCGCCGGCCGCACCGGCATCCGGCAGGTCGACCAGGGTAACATCGTCCATGCAGCGGACACCACGCCGCTGGTGGTGATCACCCAGTTGCAGCCGATTTCGGTGGTGTTCACCTTGCCGCAGCAAACTCTGCCGGAGGTGGCGGCGGCCATGCACGCGGGCACGCCCGAGGTATTGGCCTTTCCGCAGGGCGACATCGCCGCCAGCGGCGCCCCGATGGACCGCGGCCAATTGGCGGTGCTGGACAACACGGTCGACCAGAACACCGGCACCATCAAGCTGAAGGCGACGTTCCCCAATGCCGGCCTGGCGCTCTGGCCCGGCGGCTTCATCAATGTGCGCCTGCTGGTCCGCACCGAGCGCGGGGTGGTGACGGTGCCGCCCGTCGCGGTGCAGCGCGGCCCGCCGGGCGCATACGCCTATGTGGTCGCGAGCGACGGCACGGCAGTGCGCCGGCCGCTCACCGTGGGCCATGAGGACGAGGCCGTGTCCGTGGTGCTGGCTGGGTTGCAGCCGGGCGACCGGGTGGTGACCGACGGCGCCTCCCGGCTCACCAACGGCGCGCGCGTGTCGGTGCCCGAGAGCAGCGAGCCGGCCGAAGTCGCCACGCCACAGCGGCCGCGCATCGCTGGGCAGCGCGCCTCCGCCGCGCCGTGAGCCGCCGGTGAACATATCCGCGCCCTTCATCGCGCGGCCGATCGCGACGGGGCTGCTGGCGGTGGCCGTGTTACTGGCGGGGCTGCTCGGCTACCGCGCGCTGCCGGTCTCCGCCCTGCCGCAGGTAGATTTCCCCACCATCCAGGTCACCACGCAATTGCCCGGCGCGAGCCCGGAGGTAACCGCCACGCTGGTCACCGCAAGCCTCGAGCGTCAATTGGGCGAGATCACCGGGCTGGCGTCGATGGAGAGCACCAGCGGCGAGGGCATCAGCCAGATCACGCTGCAGTTCAACCTGTCCCGCTCGATGGACGGCGCGGCGCAAGACGTGCAGGCCGCCATCAACGCTGCGGCCGGCACGCTGCCCACCACGCTGCCGTATCCGCCGGTCTACTCCAAGGTGAACCCGGCGGACGCGCCGGTGGTCACGCTAGCGCTCACCTCCGACAGCGTGCCGCTCGACCGGGTGGCCGACGCGGCGGACACCTTGCTGCAGCCCAAGCTCAGCCAGATCGACGGCGTGGGCAAGGTTACGGTGCAGGGCGGGCTGCGCCGGGCCATCCGCGTGCGCATCGACCCGGCGCGGCTGGCTGCCTACAACCTGTCGATGGAGGACGTGCGCACCGCGGTGGCCGCCGCCAACGTGAACGGCGCCAAAGGCGGGTTTGATGGCCACCGGCAATCCTTCGCGCTCGCCACCAACGACCAATTGCTCACGCCGGACGCCTATCGCAGCCTCATCATCAGCTATCGCGATTCCGGTCCGCTGCGCCTGCAGGACGTCGGCAGCGTGGTCGCGGGGGTGGAAAACACGCGCGTGCTCTCCGAGTTGAACGGCCGCCCCGCCGTGGTGCTCGACATCCAGCGCCAGCCCGGCGCCAACATCGTGCAAACCGTGGCGGCCATCCGCGAAGCGCTGCCGGCGCTCGAGGGTTCGCTGCCGGCCGGCATCGGGCTGCAAGTGGTGATGGACCGCACGCAAACCATCCGCGCCTCCGTGGCGGACGTGCAGTTCACCCTGGTGCTGGCGATCGCCCTGGTGATCGCGGTGATCTACCTGTTCCTCGGCTCCTGGCGCGCGACGGTGATTCCCGGGATCGCGCTGCCGCTCTCGCTGATGGGCACGTTCGGCGTGATGTCGTTGCTCGGCTTCGCGCTCGACAACCTCTCCCTCATGGCGCTCACGGTGTCGACCGGCTTCGTGGTGGACGATGCCATCGTCATGATCGAGAACGTTGTCCGCTTCATTGAGGGTGGCGTGCCGCCGCTCACCGCCGCCTATCGCGGGGCCAAGCAGATCGGCTTCACCATCGTGTCGCTGACCGTCTCGCTGATCGCGGTGTTCATCCCGCTGCTGTTCATGACGGGGGTGGTTGGCCGGCTGTTCAACGAGTTTGCCGTCACGCTGGCCGTGTCCGTGGTGGTGTCGGCCATCGTGTCGCTCACGCTCACGCCCATGATGTGCGGCAGGCTGCTGCGCCCGGTGGTGCCGGGGCAGGCCGGCTGGCTGGCGCGCGGCTTCGAGGCCCTCTTCCGCCGCAGCCTGGCGTTCTACCGCCGCACGCTGCGCTGGGCGCTGGCGGCGCAGCCGTTGGTGCTGGGGCTGGCGGCCGCGTCCCTGGCGGGCACAGTGTTGCTCTACCTGGCGGCACCGAAGGGCTTCCTGCCGGCGCAGGACACGGGGGTCATCGTCGCCGTCACCGAGGCCAGCCAAGCCATCTCGGTGCCGGCGATGGCCAAGCTACAGGCCCGCTTCGCCGCCGCCGCAAAGGCCGACCCGGCGGTCACGGACGTGGTCTCATTCGTCGGCGCCGGGTCCACCAACGCCACGCCCAATGCCGGGCAAGTGACCATCGCGCTCAAGCCAAGGCGGCAGCGCGACGGGGTGTCGGCCGTGCAAGCGCGGTTGCAGGCCGCGGCCCGCGCCATCCCCGGGCTCACCGTATTCACCCAGCCGGTGCAGGATATCCAGATCGGCACCAAAGTCAGCCGCACGCAATACCAATACACGCTGGTGGACACGGATGCCGCCGAACTCGCCACCTGGGCGCCGCGCCTGCTCGAGCGGCTCCGGCAAATGCCGGAACTGCGCAATGTCGCCAGCGACCAGCAGGACCAGGGCCTGGTCACCAAGGTTGCGGTGGACCGGGAGGCGGCGCAGCGCCTCGGCGTGTCGATGCAGACCATCCAGGACGTCCTGTACGACAGCTTTGGCCAACGCCAGATCAGCACGATCTTCGCGCAGAACAACCAATACCGGGTGATCCTCGAAGCCGATCCGGCCTGGCAGGCAGACCCGGCTTCGCTGCTGCGCTTGCGCGTGCCCGGCGTGCTCTCCGCCCAGGGGCAGAGCACCACCAGCGGCGCCAGCGTGGCGGGCGCGCCGCAGTCGATGGTTCCATTATCGGCCCTGGCCAAGATCACCCGCACGGTTGGCCCACTGGCGATCACCCACGAGCAGCAGTTCCCGTCCGTCACCCTGTCGTTCGACCTGGCGTCCAATGCGTCGCTGGGGGAGGCTGTCGCCGCGGTCGCGCGGGCGGAAGCGGCGCTGGGCCTGCCAGAGACGGTGAACGGCAGCTATGGCGGCGACGCGGCCGAGTTCCAACGCTCCCTGGCGTCCGAGCCTTGGCTGATTTTGGCAGCGGTAGTGGTGATCTACATCGTACTGGGCGTGCTCTACGAGAGCACGATCCACCCGGTAACGATCCTCTCCACGCTGCCCTCCGCCGGCATCGGGGCGCTGCTGGCGTTGCGGCTGTTTGGGCTGGACCTATCGCTGGTAGCGCTGGTCGGCATCGTGTTGCTGATGGGGATCGTGAAGAAGAACGCCATCATAATGATCGATTTCGCGGTGGAGGCGGAACGGGACCGCGGTCTATCGCCGCAAGCCGCCATCGAGGAGGCCTGCCTGCTGCGCTTCCGCCCGATCATGATGACGACCGCGGCCGCCTTGCTCGGCGCGTTGCCGCTGGCGCTGGAGCACGGCACCGGGTCGGAGCTGCGCTTCCCGCTGGGCGTCACCATCGTCGGCGGCTTGCTCCTGAGCCAATTGCTGACGCTTTACACCACGCCGGTAATCTATCTAGCGTTCGAACGCGCCCGATTGCGCTTCGCCCGCCGAGCCGTCGGCCCAGCCGCCGCCGAGTAATACCGGCCAGCGCGGTTGATGACTCGCCTGTGATTTTGAGCGGCTCGGTGGAGCCTGCTGGCCTCGCTGGGGCTGTGCGGGGTAGGGGCGATGAAGGGCAAGCGGCTGGTGATCAGCGAGAAGCTGTCGGGGGCAGAACTGCGCAAGCGGGCGCGTGTAGAACCTGACCGATCAGCGGCGGCGCGGATGATGGCAATCGCCAACGCGCTGGAAGGCATGACGCGGGCCGAGGCAGCGCGCCTGGCCGGCATGGAGCGCCAGGCGCTGCGCGATGCGGTCATGCGCTACAACGCCGAGGGCTTGGACGGCCTGCACGACCGGCCCCGGCCTGGACCAAAGCCGCGGCTGGACGACAGCCGTATGGCCGAGCTGCGCAAGCTGGTGCTGGATGGTCCGGACATCGAGAAGACGGGCGTGTCGGCCTGGACGCTGGCCGAGCTGTGTGCCGAGATCGCGCGGCGCTGGAAGGTCGACTACCACGAGGCGCACATGTCCAAGCTGATGCGCAAACTGGGCTTGTCGCGGCAGAAGGCCCGGCCGTCGCATCCCAAGGCCGACCCGGTAGCACGACAGACCTGGTCAAAAGGGGGCTGCAGAGCGAGCTGGACACCATCGCGCAGGCGCATCCGGGCCGCCGCCTGACGCTGTGGTTTCAGGATGAGGCGCGGTTCGGCCAGAAAGGCCGCACCTGCCATCGCTGGTTCACCCGCGGCCAACGCCCGCCCGGCTTGTGCGACCAGCGTTACACCTGGACGCACCTGTTCGCCGCCGTGCAGCCGAAGACTGGCAGCGCGTTCGCCCTGGTGCTGCCAGAGCTGAACACCGCCACCATGCAGCTGTTCGTCGACCAGTTCGCCGCCACCTTGGCCAAGGACGAACACGCTGCCATGGTCATGGATCAGGCCGGCTGGCACGTCACCAACGACCTCACCATGCCGGCCAACGTGTCGCTGATCCTGCTGCCGCCCTACAGCCCCGAGCTCAACCCAGTCGAACGCGTTTGGCTCTACCTGCGCGAGCGCTATCTCAGCCACAGGCTCCTCAACAGCTACGACGCCATCGTCGATGCGCTTTGCATCGCATGGCAAAAGCTGACCGCAGCCCAACTGCAATCCCTAACTAGCTACCCCTACCTCAACCAAGTCAGCTTCTAAGCTGACCGGTATAAGTCCTGGCGTCACTCCCGTTATTGCGACGAGCCCTTGCGACGAACCAACACAGTCGCCCGGCACCATAGGCGCGGCCTTAAATCGCCACACCACCTAACGGCTGCTGGTTTCACCGCGCGAGCGACCAGCAGCAGACGGGTCGGCCGGTGGGCTCGTCCACAATCCAGCGTGCGACCAAGCGAGGCGGCACGCGCGGCGGAACGGTTTCCAAGTGGCCCAGCAGGCGGCCAAGCTCAGCCTCCGACAGGCGGGACGCAGCAGCGGCATCTTCCAGGCGAGCCATGGCGCTTACTCCTCTCAACAACGCCATGGTAGTATAACGAAACGAAGTCCGCCCTGCTGTGAGCGAGCTCACCGGCACGCACGCGGCAGCGCCCGAGCATGCCAGCCGCGCCGATAGCATGCATTGCCGTGCCGCACCCACGCGCCCAATTACCGCTTTCTAGCCTCCCGCTGGGACCGCCAATGACCATACTGGAAGAGCTGCACTCCCTCTTGGGTGACCGCGGCATGCTAACCGCCGCGTCGGACCTGGCCGCGGCCGGGCAGGACTGGCGCGGCCTGTACCGGCAACCGCCTGTAGCCGTGCTTCGGCCCGCCAGCGTGGAGGAGCTGGCACAAGCCGTCCGCCTCTGCATATCAGGCGGCCTGGCGATGGTGCCGCAGGGTGGCAATACCAGCATGGTCGGCGGCGGTGTGCCAGACGGCCCGGGTCAGGTCGTGATCAGCCTTGCCCGCATGAACCGGGTGCGCATGGTCGACCCGGTCGACCTCACCCTCTCCATCGAGGCGGGCGCCACGCTCAAGGCCGCTCAGGACGCTGCCGCGCAAGCCGGCTGCCTGTTGCCGCTCTCGATCTCCTCGGAAGGCACGGCGCAGATTGGCGGCGTGCTCGCCACCAACGCCGGCGGCAACAACACGGTCCGCTATGGCAATGCGCGTGACCTGGTGCTTGGCCTGGAGGCGGTGCTGCCAGACGGCTCAATCTGGAGCGGCATGCGTCGTCTGCGCAAGGACAACACCGGCTACAGCCTGCGCCACCTGCTGATCGGGTCGGAGGGCACGCTTGGCATCATCACCGCCGCCGTCCTGAAGCTGGCGCCGCGGTTGCAGCAGCGCGAGGCCGCACTCTGCGCGCTACCGTCGCTGGAGGCGGTGCTGGCACTGTTCGGCCGGGTGCAGGCCCAGGATAGCGCGGCGTTGCAGGCGTTTGAATACATGGGCGAGACCGGCATGGCGCTGGTATTGAAGCATAGTCCCGGCGCTACGCTGCCCATCGGCCCGGCGCCGCACTACGCGCTGCTTGAGCTGGCCAGTTCCCAGCCGGGCGCCAGCGTGCGCGCCGGTCTGGAGGCCGTGCTGGCAACGGCGATGGAGGACGGCACCGTCACCGACGCCGTCTTGGCCGAAAGCGAAACCCAGCGTCTGGTCTTGTGGAAGCTGCGCGAGGAGCATTCGGAGGCCCAGAAGCGCGAAGGCGCCTCGGTAAAGAACGACGTGTCGGTGCCGGTCTCCCGCGTGCCGGAGCTGCTGCGCCGTGGCACCGAGGCGGTCGCGGCCCTGATCCCCGGCGCCCGCTGCGTCGCCTTCGGCCATGTCGGCGACGGCAACATCCACTTCAACTTCGCCCAGCCCGAAGGCATGGACGCCGCCGCCTTCCTGGCGCAAGACCACGCCATCATGGACGCGGTGGGCGCGGTGGTGCGCGAGCTGGACGGCTCCTTCTCCGCCGAGCATGGAGTGGGTCAGCTCAAGCCCTACATGATGCCCGAATGGCGTGGCGGGGCCGAATTGGAGGCCATGCGGCGGATCAAGGCCGCGCTCGACCCGGCCGGATTGATGAACCCGGGCAAGGTCCTGCCGTGAACGACCTGAGCCCGGGCGCAGCCGGCGTGCTCCCCGTGGTGGAGCCGCCGGACCCGAAGCGCTGGGCGGCGCTGGTCGTGCTGCTCACCGGCGCCTTCCTGCCGGCGTTCGATTTCTTTGTGGTGAACGTGGCGCTGCCCTCGATGCAGGCTGGTCTGGGCGCACGGCCCGCCGACCTGGAACTGGTGGTGGCGGCCTATGGCCTCGCCTTCGCCGTGCTGCTGGTCACCGGCGGCCGGCTGGGCGACCTATTCGGCCGCAAGCGCCTGTTCATCATCGGCATGGTAGGGTTCACCATTGCCTCCGCCTTGTGCGGCCTGGCGGTCAGCCCCTCGATGCTAATCGCCTCGCGAGTGTTGCAGGGCCTCACCGCAGCCCTGCTCAACCCGCAGGTGCTGGCGATCATCCGCGTGACGTTCCCAGACCATGAGCGCGCCCGGGCCATCGGCTTCTTCGGCACCACGCTGGGCCTGGCTTCGATCACGGCCCAGTTGATCGGCGGCGGCTTGGTGCAGGCGGATTTGTTCGGCCTGGGTTGGCGGCCGATTTTCCTGGTCAACGTGCCGGTGGGCGCGGTGGCGCTGTTCTTCGCCGGGCGCACCCTGCGCGACTCGCGCGCCGACGGCCGGCCGAGGCTGGACGGCGGCGGCATCGCGCTGCTGAGCCTGTTCTTGCTGCTGCTGTCCTACCCGCTGGTCGAGGGCAACGGCGCCGGCTGGCCGCGCTGGATGCTGCTGAGCCTGGCAGCCTCCATCCCGGCCTTTGCCGCCTTCGTGGTCTACGAATGGGCGTTGCAGTTGCGCAACCGTTCACCCCTGGTAAACCTGCGCTTGTTCCGGGTGCCTGGTTTTGCGCTCGGGCTGGTGATGGCGCTGACCTTCTTCGGCGGCTTGTCGGCGTTCTTCATGGGGCTGACCATCTTCCTGCAGCAGGGCCTCGGCTACGGCCCGTTCGCCACCGGTCTGGTGTTCCTCGGCTTCGGTTTCGGCTTCGTCGGGTGCAGCCTGCTATCGGCCCGTCTGGCGCGCCGCATCGGGCCGCGCGCCATCAGCGTCGGCACCATGCTGATGGCCACCGGGCTGCTCGGCATCGTTTGGCTGGCCCATGTGGCCCGTGGCACGCCGCTCAACGTGTTCGCGATGTGGCCGGTGCTGATCTGGTACGGCAGCGGGCAGGGGCTTGCGTTGCCGACGCTGGTCTCCTCCGTGGTCGGCAGCAGCCGCATTCCGGCGCAGGAGGCGGGCGCGGCCTCCGGCGTGTTCACCATGCTGCAGCAGACCGCGTTCTCCCTCGGCGTGGCGGTGATCATGGGCCTGTTCTTCTCTGTCCTGGGCAGCGGCACGACCCCGGGCGACTACGAGCGCGCACTCTCGGCCGCATTGGTCTGCAATGCGGGCCTCATGCTGGTGACGTGCCTGTTGGCCTTCCTGCTGCCGCGCAGCACCCTCCGGCCCGCTGTCGTGGTGCAGCTGGAGTAGCGAACTCCCGGTGCGACGGTGCGTAGGGGAGCCAATCACCGCGAGGCTCCGATGGCATCTGGCAAGCTCGGCTACTGGTTCCCGGCCCTTGGCGTGGCGTTCGCCGTCGCTGGCGCCGACAAGCTGCTGGCGGTCGGCTCCTACCGGCGCTTGCCGCGGGATATCGGGTTCTCGATGGCCGGCATGCGGGCGGTGGCGGCGGGCGAACTCGCCGGGGGTGCCTTGCTGGCCGCCGAGCGGACCCGGCGTCTGGGCGGCGCGGTGCTGGCGCTGTCGTCGGCCGCCATGCTGGCCGGCGAGTTACGCCACCGGCAACCCGCGCTGGCCCTGCCGCGGCTCGGCTTGCTCGCGGCGGCGCTCACCGCCTTTCTGTAGGCTACGGTAGGGTCGCCACTCGCTCGCGCAGCACACGGAAGAAGCCGTCCGCATCGAGCCGGTCCAGCAAGCTGATGTTGGGGTTGGGCCGCCCTGCCCATCGGTCGATCACGGTCCGCCCCCGTGCTGGCCCGCCGCCGAGTTCCACCTCCGCCTGCGCCGGCCGGACGGTGAACAGTGCGGGCGCTACCAGCCACATCACCGCGCAGGCATCATGCTGGGGATGGCCACGCTCACCGTGGCGCTCGGTCATTGGCACCGAGGTAAGGATTGCCGCCGCCGCGCGGGAACAGGCGCTTTCGCCGAGAGATTGAAACTCCACCAACCGGGCGGGGGTGCACAGCGCCTGTGCAGTCAGTTCCAGCGTGGCCACCGTGATCGGGCGGCCGCAGGCGAACACCACGGCAAGCGCTTCCGGGTCGCTCCAGGCGTTGAACTCCGCCGCGGGGGTGACATTGCCCTCCGCCCACGCGCCCGTCATCAGCACGACTTCGCGCACCTTGGCGGCCAGCACCGGCTCGCAGGCCAGCGCCAAGGCGAGGTTGGTCGCCGGGCCGATCCCGACCAGCGTCACCCCATCTGGTCCGGAGCTGCGCAGCGCATCGCGAATCGCATCGGCCGCGACGCCCAGCGCGGCGGGCGGCCCGTCCGGCAGCACCACGCCGTTGATGCCGTCCGCCCCGTGCACGTGCGCGGCCGCAGTGAACGAGCCGAGCAGCGGCCGGTCCGCTCCCGCTACTACCGGCACCGCCCGCCCGGTGAGCCCAACCACCGCGCGGGCATTGGCCAGCGTGTGCGCCAGCCCGGCATTGCCGCCGGCCACCGTCACCAGCCGCACCTCCAGTTCCGGGCTGGCCAAGGCGAGAAACAGCGCGATGGCGTCGTCCGTGCCCGGGTCGCAGTCGATGATGACGGGGCGGGAGCTCACGCCCACTCGCCGCCGCGCATCACCGGCTCGGTGCCGCCGTCCGGCAGCACGCCGTCGATATCGATCTGATTGGAGCCGATCATCCAGTCGATATGGATCAGGCTGGTATTGGCGCCGCGCCGGGTCAGTTCCTCGTCGCTGGCGGTGGTGCCGCCTTCGAGGCAGGTGCGGTAGGCCTGGCCGATGGCGATGTGGCTGGCGGCGTTCTCGTCGAACAGGGTGTTGAAGAACAGCAGCCCGCTGGCCGAGATCGGCGAGGAAAACGGCACCAGCGCCACCTCGCCCAGCCGCCGCGCGCCCTCGTCGGTGTCCAGCACCCGCTGCAGCACCTCCTCGCCGCTGCTCGCTTTCGCCTCCACGATCCGCCCCGCCTCGAAGCGCACCGCGATGTCGCGGATCAGCGTGCCCGAATACGACAGCGGCTTGGTGCTGCGAACATGCCCGTCCACCTCCGCCCGGTGCGGGGTGGTGAACACCTCCTCGGTGGGCATGTTGGGGTTGCAGGTGATGCCGTTCTTGGCCGTCTCCGACCCACCGAGCCAGAGATGCCCGTCCGACAGCCCGATGCGCAGGTCGGTGCCGGGGCCGCGATACTGCAGCGCGGCGTAGCGCTTGCCGTTCAGCGCCGTGGTGCGGGCGCGCAGGCTGGCATTGTGCTCCGCCCAGGCAGCCACCGGGTCGGGGCGGTCGATCCGGCACGCGGCGAAGATCGCGTCCCACAGGCGCGCCATGCCCTCCGCAGGCGAGACGTCCGGGAACACCGTCGCCGCCCAGGCGGCCGTGGCATACGGCACGATGCTCCAATTGGTGGCAAAGTTGGTGATCAGCTCCAGCGCGGGGCGATACGCGGCCGAGCGGGCGCGGTTGGAGCGGCTCACCCGGTCCGGATCCTGCCCGGCCAGCAGCGCCGGGTTCTCGCCCGCGATCGCCAGCCGCGCGGCGCCGCGGCGATACGCCGCCGCCATGCCTTCGAACAGCCAGGCCGGAGCATAGTCGAACGCCTCGGACGGTGCGTGCTGGTAGCGGGCCAGGGACGCCGCATCGTCCGAGTAGATCGTGGTCACCAGGGAGGCGCCGGCCCGGTAGGCATGCTCGGTAATGCGGCGCACCAACGGCAGCGAGTCGAGCGGCGCGGTCAGCACCACCTCCTGCCCGGTCCGCAGCCCGAGCCCGGTATGCACCGCGGTCGCGGCCAGTCGGTCGAGCCGGTCCTCATGAGTGTCGGTGCGCGAAATGCTGTCCATTGGTAGCCTCCAATCTGGTCCATAATGACGCACCGCCGGCGGCGACGCGAGGTATCCCCAGCTATATTTGGCCTGGCGATTCACGTCCTGACTGTTTCAGTCAGGACGATCGCAGGCTAAGGTTT
Source organism: Acetobacteraceae bacterium (assembly GCA_965276785.1). Lineage (GTDB taxonomy): Bacteria > Pseudomonadota > Alphaproteobacteria > Acetobacterales > Acetobacteraceae > LMUY01. The sequence goes on along the minus strand of OZ255629.1, from coordinate 1,980,642 downwards.
ACTCCCAGCACCATGCCCGCTTGCGCATCACCGGCACTCGGCGGCGCCCCGCGCGCTCGGCCGGGCTGGCGGCCAGCCACTCCTGCACCAGCCCGACCACCGAGCGGGTCGGGCGCGCCAGGTCCAGCGCCAGTGCCTCCTCCACCCCATACCAGCGCAGCCCGGTGAGCTCCCCCGACCCGGCAAGCGTGCCGCTCAGCGCCGCCGCGTCCACCACGAAAAAGCGGGCGTTGAAGCGGATCGGGCTGTCCGGCGGGGTGATCAATCGGCCGAGATAATCGAACCCGGCCAGGGCAGGCGGGTTGCCGAGGGTGAGCCCAGTTTCCTCCTCCAATTCCCGCGCCGCGGCTACGGCCAGCGCCTGCGCCAGGCGCGGCTTGGCAGCCTTTTCCACCAGCGCCTGCACCGCTGCCGGCAATCGTGAGGCGACCGGCGCGGTTGCATCCGTCCGGTCTACCGCACCGCCGGGGAACACCAGCCGGTTGGGCATGAACCGGTGCCCGGCCGACCGCAGCCCCATCAGCATCGCCGCCTCTCGCGCGCCTTGCCGCACCACCACCAGACTCGCGGCGTGGCGGGCGTGCACGGCGCGCATGCGGGCAGGGGCCGTCAGCACGGGATCGGACATGCCAGCTTGCATAGCCCGCCCGGCCGGGCAATTGAACCACACTGCGTGCAGCCTCGTTGGAGGGGCGAACCGGAGGTAACGATGGCAGACGTGATCAAGCTCAACCCGCACGACCCGGCGCCCCAAGGTGGACACAGCGTCTTCGTGCTGCGCCGTTTCGACGAGGACGATCCGCATCGCACCGTGGTCGAGGTGACGCTCACCCACCGCCACGGCCTGCCCGAGCGCACCCGCCCCGCCCGACCGGATGGCTCGCCGATGAGCTTGGAAGAGGCGGTGGAGGCCGCGCGCCGGGTGGCGGACGAGGCTGGCATCCCCGCCGTGCAGGTGATCGACCGCGTCTCCGGCCCGCGCGAGCACGACATCCAGCAGCATGGCGGCGACCACAGCATCCATATGGAACGGCTGGAGGACGACGATTTGGATGAGGGCGAGCGCGGTCCGGACATGCGCGACCGCTGACCCTGCGCCGCCCCGCCGGCGTGGCTTGCGCGGGGCTTTGTTTGGCGGGGGCGGTGCTCTGGTCACTGCCGCTGCTCGCCGCCGGGCTGCTCGCTTTGCTGCGCTACGGGTTCGGCAGCCTGTTCGTGGTGGGGGAGAGCGTGGCGTCGGCGCTGCTCCGTTCGAGCGGAGCCGATATCGCCGGCACCCTGCAGCGCATGCATACCGACCCGCTGCAGGGCGCCGCTGAAGCCGCCGCCGGCTTGGTCGCCAGCGGGGCGGCCGCGTCTCTGGCGCAGAGTACGCCATGGGCCGCGTGCGCTCTAGCGGCCGCGAGCGGCTTCGGCGCCTGGTGGTTTGGCCTGCCGATTGCGGTCGCGACGCTGGCCGCGGCGGCGGGTTGCGCACTGCTGGCTACGCTTACCTCGGCCGCCAGGCCTTGACGATGCCGGGTTCGCCGCTCATTTGGTTGATACCGGACCGGTTGGGTCCGTTTTTCATCTCATTGCTTGGAACCTGAATGTTCAGGCTGTCGAAACTGACCGATTATGCGGTTGTCGTGCTGGTCCGCCTGGCCTCCTCGGGCGGTGTGCAGACCTCGCCGGGCGTCTCGCAGATGACGGGCGTGCCGGAGCCGACTGTGGCCAAGGTGCTGAAGGCGCTGTCCTCGGCGGGCCTCGTCGCTTCGCAGCGCGGCGCGCGTGGCGGTTACCGGTTGGTGCGGCCTTTGAGCGCCATTTCAGTGGCCGACGTGATTGCCGCCATCGACGGACCGATCGCCATGGCGGCTTGCGTCGAAGGCTCTGGCGCCGAATGCGACGCGGCTTGTTGTCAGGTGCGCGGCCGATGGGATGTCGTGAACCATGCGGTGTGCGCAGCGCTCGCCGGCATTTCGCTGGCCGGCATGACTGAACCGCCGAGGCGCGCGCTGCCCGATGTCGCTGAACCTTCCCTTTCCCTCGCCGCCGAGTAGGACTGATCCATGGCCGCAGTTGCTGAAACTCTCGACACCGTGCAGTCGCTTACGGGCTCCGGTTACAAGTGGGGCTTTGAGACCGACATCGAGATGGATGTCGCCCCAAAGGGCCTGAACGAGGGCACCATCCGGCTGATCTCGGACCGCAAGGGCGAACCCGCTTGGCTGCTGGCGTGGCGGCTCAAGGCGTATGCTTCCTGGCTGCAGATGAAGGAGCCGAATTGGGCTCGCGTCGGCTACCCGAAGATCGATTACCAGGACATCCACTATTATGCTGCGCCTAAGGTCAAGTCTGGGCCGCGTTCGCTTGACGAGGTAGACCCCGAACTACTGCGCACGTATGCCAAGCTCGGCATTCCGTTGAAGGAGCAGGCAATATTGGCCGGCGTGGTCGGCACCGACGGCGAGAGTGCGGCCGAGGGCGCTGTAGGAGGCCGCAACATCGCCGTGGACGCCGTGTTCGACAGCGTCTCCGTGGCGACGACCTTCCGCAAGAGCCTGGCTGAAGCGGGCGTGATCTTCTGCCCTATTTCCGAGGCGGTGCGCGAGCATCCGGAGTTGGTGCAGCATTACCTCGGTAGCGTGGTGCCGGCGGCCGACAACTATTTCGCCGCGCTCAACAGCGCGGTGTTCACCGATGGCTCGTTCGTGTTCATCCCCAAGGGCGTGCGCTGCCCGATGGAGCTGTCCACCTATTTCCGCATCAACGCCAAAAACACCGGGCAATTCGAGCGCACGCTGATCATCGCCGAGGCAGGCGCCAGCGTGTCCTACCTGGAAGGCTGCACCGCCCCGCAGCGCGACGAGAACCAGCTGCATGCCGCGGTGGTGGAGCTGGTGGCGATGGACGACGCCAGCATCAAGTACAGCACGGTGCAGAACTGGTTCCCCGGCGATGCGGAAGGCCGCGGCGGCATCTACAACTTCGTCACCAAGCGCGCCGCCTGCCGCGGCGCCCGCAGCAAGGTGAGCTGGACGCAGGTGGAAACCGGCTCGGCGATCACGTGGAAGTATCCGTCTTGCATCCTCCAGGGGGAGGACAGCGTCGGCGAATTCTACTCGGTGGCGTTGACCAACAACCGTCAGCAGGCCGACACCGGCACCAAGATGATCCACATTGGGAAGGGCACGCGCTCGACCATCGTGAGCAAGGGCATCAGCGCCGGCCGGTCCGACAACACCTATCGCGGCCTGGTGCGGATCATGCCGAAAGCGGCGGGGGCGCGGAACTTCACCCAATGCGACAGCTTGCTGATCGGCGACCAATGCGGCGCGCACACCGTGCCGTATATCGAGGCGCGCAATGCCACTGCGCAGGTGGAACACGAGGCTACCACCAGTAAGATCAACGACGACCAGTTGTTCTACTGCCGCCAGCGTGGCCTGAGCCAGGAGGATGCCGTAGGGATGATCGTCAACGGATTCTGCAAGGACGTGCTGAAGGAACTTCCTATGGAGTTCGCGGTGGAAGCGCAGAAGCTGTTGGCCATCTCGCTCGAGGGTTCCGTCGGCTGATGCTCGAAATCAGGCAATTGGCGGCTTCGCTGGAAGGCGGCGACGGTGGCGGCAAGGCGATCCTGAATGGGATCGACCTCGACGTGCCGACCGGCGAGGTGCACGCCATTATGGGGCCGAACGGGTCGGGCAAGTCCACCCTGTCCTACGTGCTGGCCGGGCGGGCGGGCTACGAGGTCACCGGCGGTCGTGCGACCTTCGATGGCGCGGACTTGCTGGCGATGGAGCCGGAGGAGCGGTCCGCCGCCGGGTTGTTCCTGGCGTTTCAGTATCCCGTGGAGCTGCCCGGCGTCGGCAACGCCAATTTCCTCCGCACCGCCTACAATGCACAGGCGCGTGCCAGCGGCAAGCCGGAGCTGGACGCGATCCAGTTCCTCCGCCTGGCACGCGAGGCGATGAAGCGCCTGGCCATGCCGGACGACATGCTGAAGCGCAACGTCAATGTCGGCTTCAGCGGCGGCGAGAAGAAGCGCAACGAGGTGCTGCAGATGGCGGTGCTGCAGCCCAAGCTCGCCATCCTGGACGAGACCGATAGCGGGCTCGACATCGACGCGCTGAAGATCGTGGCAGACGGGGTGAATGCGTTGCGCGGCCCGGGCTTCTCCGCGCTGGTGATCACGCACTATCAGCGGTTGCTGGACTACATCGTCCCCGACCGGGTGCACGTGTTGGCGGCCGGCCGCATCATCCGCTCCGGCGGCCCGGACCTAGCCAAGGAGCTCGAGGCGCGCGGCTACGCTCCCGTGGTGGCCGAGGCGGCATGACGGGGCAAGGGACCGCCTAAGTGAGCACGACTCTGCATCAAGGCGCCGAGGCGTTCCTCGCCCGCTACGAAGGCCTACGCGCGCGCCTGCCGGGCGATGGTGGCGTGCGCGAAGCGGCCGCCGATCTGTTCCGCCGGGCTGGCCTGCCCGGCATGCGCGACGAGGCGTGGAAATACACCAGCCTGCGCGCGTTGGCCGAGGTCGAGTTCCGCGAAGCGCTGACCTCCGTGGGCGGCAGCGAGTTGCCCGTCATTCCCGGTTGGAACGGGCCCCGGCTTGTGTTCGAGGACGGCCGTTTCCAGCCCACCTTGTCGCAAGTCCCCGAGGACCTCCGCTTCACCCGCTTTGCCGACCACGCTCAGTTCGGTTCGCTCTCGCGCCCGGAACACCAGCCGGTGGTGGCGCTCAACACCATGCTCGCCGAGGACGGTGCCATCCTCGATATTCCCGCCGGGGTGGACGCCGGCGCCGTGCTGCTGGTGAGCATGGCCGCCGAGACCGAGGGGCGCTCGGTCGCCTTCCATCCCCGCCACACCCTGCGCGTGGCCGAGAATGCGCGGCTGACTGTGGTGGAACTGGCGCTCGGCCGCGGGCGCTACCTGCACAACCCGGTGACCGAGGTGGAGGTCGCTGCCGGCGCCACGCTCACCCATGTGAGGCTACAAGACGAGGCGCCGGGTGCCTATCATCTCGCCACCATCTACGCCGAGGTGGCGCGCGCCGGCTTCTACGACGCGTTCACCCTCACGCTCGGCGGCCGCATCTCGCGCGCCGAGTTTCATGCCCGGCTGACCGAGCCGGGTGCGACCGTGCACCTCAATGCCGCCCAGCTATTGCGCGGCGCGCAGGTCGGGGACATCACCACTGTGGTAACGCATACCGCACCGCTCTGCGCCTCGCGCCAGACGGTGAAAAACGTGCTGACCGGCCGTGCCCGCGGCGTGTTCCAGGGCCGCATCGAGGTGGACCGCCTGGCGCAGAAGACGGACGGCTACCAGATGAGCCAGGCGCTGCTGCTGTCTCCCGAGGCCGAGATGGACACCAAGCCCGAGTTGCAGATCTACGCCGACGACGTGAAGTGCAGCCACGGTGCCACGGTGGGCGAGCTCGACGACGAGCAAGTGTTTTACCTGCGCAGCCGCGGCATCCCGGAACCCGAAGCCCGCGCGATGCTGATTCGGGCCTTTCTAGACGACGCACTCGCAGCCGTGTCGCACAAGCCGGCGCGCGCGTTGCTGGAGGCGGCGATAGAGGGCTGGTGGCAGCGCGAGGTGGAGATAGCAGCATGAACATGATTGCACCGATTTCGCCGCAGGCCGCACTCGACGTGGAACGTATCCGCGCCGAGTTCCCCATCCTGTCGCAACAGGTGCACGGCAAGCCGCTGGTGTTTCTCGACAGCGCCGCCTCCGCCATGAAGCCGGACGCGGTGATCGACGCCATGGCCGAGACCATGCGCACCCAATACGCCAACGTGCATCGCGGCCTGCATTGGATGAGCGAGCGCACCACCGACGCCTATGAATCCACTCGGGACGCGATTGCCCGGTTGCTGAACGCGCCCTCCCGCGACGAAGTGGTGTTCGCCAAGAACAGCACCGAAGCGATCAACCTGGTGGCGCATAGCTATGGCGGTCTGTTGCAGCCAGGGCAGGCGGTGCTGATCAGCGAGATGGAGCACCACGCCAACATCATTCCCTGGCAGATGCTGCGCGACCGGGCCGGCATCGAGTTGCGTATCGCGCGGATCACCGACGCGGGTGAACTCGATTGGGACGATTACCAAGCCAAGCTGGCCGACGGCCGCGTGGGCTTGGTGGCGATGGTGCATATGTCCAACGTGCTCGGCACCTACACGCCGGCCAGCCGCATCGCCGCCGCGGCCCATGACGCGGGGGCGCAGGTGCTGTTCGACGGCAGCCAGGCCGTGGTGCACCGCCGGGTCGACGTGCAGGCCATCGGTGCCGATTTCTACGTCTTCACCGGCCACAAGCTCTACGGCCCCACCGGCATCGGCGTGCTCTGGGCCCGGCGCGAACTGCTCGATGCCATGCCACCCTTCATGGGCGGCGGCGACATGATCGGCAGCGTGAGCTTCGAGCGCAGCACCTGGGCCGAGGTGCCGCATAAGTTCGAGGCGGGCACGCCGCCGATCGTCGAGGCGATTGGGCTCAAGCGCGCCGTCGAATGGGTGGAGGCGATCGGTTACGACGCGATTGCCGCGCACGAGGCGGCGCTCACCGAGCACGCGCTGGCGCGGCTCTCGGCGGTCAAGGGCCTGCGCGTGCTGGGGCAGGCGCAGGACCGCGGCGGCGTGATCTCCTTTACCCTCCAGGGTGCGCACGCCCACGACGTCGCCACCCTGCTCGACCGCAACGGCATCGCGGTGCGCGCCGGCAACCACTGCGCCGAGCCGCTGATGCGCCGCTTGGGCGTGGACAGCACCGCCCGCGCCTCGTTCGGCATCTATACCACCGAGGGCGAGATCGATGTGCTGGCCGAGACGCTGGACCGGGTACGGGAGTTCTTCGCGTGAGCGAGTCCTTTGCTGAGTTGCGCGACCTGTATCAGGAGGTGATCCTGCAGCACAGCCGCCACCCGGCACACCAAGGCCGGCTCGATCCGTTCGATGGCGCGGCGAAAGGCGACAACCCGATGTGCGGCGACCGGGTCGAAGTGCGCGTCCGCATGGATGGTGGCCGTGTGGCGGCGACGGGGTTCGAGGCGCGGGGCTGCGCGATCAGCGTGGCCGCGGCAGACCTGATGGCCGGGACGGTGGCGGGCAAGACGCCGGCAGAGGTTCGCACCCTGGCCGATGACTTCCGGACCATGGTGCGCAGCGGCGATTGCGCGCATTGTGCCGCCGACATGCAGGCGCTTCGCCCATTGGCCGGCGTGCACGAATATCCCTCGCGGCTGAAATGCGCGACATTGCCTTGGGACGCGCTGCTCGCTGCCCTGGAGAACGCAAATGAGTGAGACCCATGGCAGTTGGACGCCCGACGGCGCCACCGAGCCGCTGCCCTCCGAGGACGCGGTGATCTCCGCCGTCGCCTCCATCTATGACCCGGAAATCCCGGTCAATATCTATGAACTCGGCCTGATCTACGCCATCGACATTTCGGACGCCGGGCAGGTGCATATCGAGATGACGCTCACCGCCCCCGGCTGTCCTTCCGCGCAGGAACTGCCGGTCCAAACGCGCGAGGCGGTGATGGCGGTGCCCGGCGTGGCCGGCTGCGAGGTCGAGACCGTGTGGGATCCGCCATGGGACCCAAGCCGCATGACTGAGGAAGCCCGCCTTGCCTTGAACATGTTCTAACGACTTTCCACGTGGGACAAGCCATGAGCACCACCCAGACTGCAACCAAGCCGCGCCGCGCCCTCCCGCCGCTGATGACGTTGACGGACGCCGCCGCCGAACGCCTGGCCAAGCTCTATGCCGGCGGTCAGAAAGGCATGCTGTTGCGTATCGACGTGAGCACCAAGGGCTGCTCCGGCATGTCGTATAAGATGACCTGGGTGCCCGAACCCGGCCCTGGCGACGAGGTGGTAAGCGACCACGGCATGACGGTGCTGGTGGACCGCAAGGCCAGCCTGTTCTTGATCGGAACCATGATGGACTACCAGGTGAAGGACCTGACCTCCGGTTTCACCTTCATCAACCCCAACGAGAAGGGCCGCTGCGGCTGCGGCGAGAGCTTCCACGTTTAAGCTTGAGACAAGTCGGCGCCAAAGTAGACGTCCTCTAACGTTAGGCTGCAGCGGATCACCTCGAAGAACAGGGTGTCCAGCGGCTTGGTAAGGATTACCGAATCCCACCCGCTATTAGCGCGTCGATAGTGTTCCACCCGCATCTGGAACCTCCTTGTACCGTGCTCGGCCATCCGAGAGTTCCGTATGGCACAGATTCGGGACGGCAAGCTAAGCCCGTCTTATGAGGACGTGGAAAGGCAGGTGGCTTCAATCACATGATTGCCGTCAGCCCCCAGAAATACTGCCAAATGGCAAAGCGTCCGAGTGGCAACCTTGCTACCGCGCTCCAGGGATGTTGAAGCCGCCATCCACCAGGATGCTCTGCCCGGTGATGAACCGTGCCTCTGGCGAGCATAGCCACGCGACCACGTCACCTACGTCTTCCGGCTCGCCCAACCGCTTCAAGGCCGCGTGCGCGCCGAAAGGCGCCAACGCTTCCTCACCGTAGCCCATCGACATTGGCGTCTTGATGACACCGGGGCTGACGTTGTTGATGCGGATGCCCGCAGAGCCGACTTCCAGCGCCACAACACGAACCATGGCGTCGAGGGCGCCCTTGCTGGCCGCGTAGATGGACAGGCCGGCGGTTCCGCCTGTGGCCGCGATGGAGGAAGTGTTGACGATTGCGCCACCGCGCCCCTGGGCGAGCATCGCCTTGACCTCGTGCTTGATCATCAGCCAGACACCTCGGGCATTGATGGACATCACGCGATCGAAGTCGGCCGCCGCGAGTTCGCAGATCGGCGCGAAGGCGCTCGTAATGCCCGCATTGTTGAAGGCGGCATCGAGCTGCCCAAAGCGGTCCAGGGTGCCCTTTACCAGGGTTTCAATCGCGGTCTCGTCGGACACGTCCGTCGGGATGGCGGTGGCGCGGCCATCCGCCGCAGTGATTTCCGCCGCAACCGCCTGCAATTCTGCCTCCCGGCGTCCAGCCAGGACCACGGCCGCTCCATCCCGCGCGAAGGCCAAAGCCGCCGCACGGCCGATGCCGCTGCCGCCGCCAGTTACAAGGGCGACCTTGCCGATCAGCCGGTTGTGGCTGGATTGAGCGTCCTTGGCGTGCGTGTCGAGCATGGTCATTCCCTTCGTGATCCGTTGCCTGACGGAGAATGCAAGCAATCACTCTGTGTTAGAATGCATTATAATTGGCATGCGTTGTTGAGCAGGAGCCAACAGTCATGCGCGGGACGGACTATGCGGAACTGGCGGCCTTCGTCACGGTGGCGCAGGAGCGTAGCTTCCGGCGCGCCGCCGCTCGCCTCGGCTTGTCGCCTTCTGCCCTGAGCCACACGATCCGTGAGCTTGAGGAACGGCTGGGCGCCAGGCTGCTCAACCGCACCACCCGCAGCGTGGCCCCAACCGACGCAGGCGCAAGGCTCCTCGACCAGCTCGCACCAGCCTTCGCCGGCATCACCGAGGCCGTCGCGGCGGTCAGCACGTTCAAGAATCGGCCGTCCGGCACCATTCGTCTCAACCTGCCTCGGCTGGCAGCACACATCGTGCTGGCTCCGTTGTTCGGCCGCTTCGCGCAGACTTATCCAGACGTGCATCTTGAGGTGAGCGTGGACGATGCCTTGACCGACATCGTCGCCGGCGGCTTCGATGCAGGCATCCGCCCAGGCGAGCGCGTGCAACGCGACATGGTGGCCGTGCGCGTGACACCGGACATTCGCATCGCCATCGTCGGTTCGCCGAACTACCTCATGGCGCGGACGCCGCCGCGGTCACCCCACGACCTGCAGGACCATGCCTGTATCAACTACCGATGGGCTGGAAGCGGCGCCCTGTATCGATGGAAGTTGAGCAGGGACGGCAAGGAATTCGACTTGAGTGTCGGGGGGCCGCTCACCCTCGACGATACCGACCTCATCGTCGCGGCGGCCGTGAATGGGGCTGGCCTTGCCTACATTCTCGAAAGCCGAATTGCCGGCCACCTCGCGGCCGGACGCCTGCTGCGCGTGCTCGAGGATTGGTGCCCGCTGCTCCCGGGCTTCTTCCTCTACTATCCAGGGCGCCGTCATCTTGCGCCGGCACTGCGTGCCCTGATCGACTTCGTCCAGGTCAAGTAGCCTTGAGCCGCTCCGGGGTCCAAACGCTGCAACGACCGCACTGAGAGCCGAGCCGGGGCTCGCTTCAGGGCTTGTCATTAGGCCGTGCCGCCAGCGTCCACCGTCATCACGGTTCCGGTAATATTGGCCGCATCCTCACTCATCAGGAACGCCACCGCGGCGGCAACATCCCCCGCGTTCGCCAATCGCCGAAGCGCACTGCGCCGCTTGATCTGCTCGCGCTGCCCTCCGCTGAGGTCCCCCGTCATGTCCGTCTCGACGAAACCCGGGGCCACTGCGTTCACCGTGATCCCCACAGCCCCCACCTCCCGCGCCAGTGACCTGGTAAAGCCGATCAGCGCCGCCTTGGACGCGGCATAGGCGGCCAGCCCCGTGTAGCCGGTGCTCGCAACGATGGAGGAGATGTTCACCACCCGGCCCGACCCGGCGCTCAGCATCGGGCGCAGCAGGTATTTTGTCAGCGTGATCGGTGAGGTGACGTTGAGCCGGACCACCTGCTCGATTGCGCCATCGGCCATGGTCGAGAGCACGCCCGCCGTGCCGATCCCGGCATTGTTCACCAGCCCCCAGCACGGCCCATGCTCGTTTCGCAACGACCGGGCCAAAGCCGGGAACGCAGCAATGTCGGACAGATCGCAGGCGTGAAAGCGGAGCGCACCGCTTGATTGCGCAACCGCGGCGGCCAACTCGTCGCCTTGGGACCGAGCCAGCGCCACAACCTGGAACCCGGATCCTACCAGCCGCTGCCCAATCGCCAGCCCCAGGCCGCGGCTGCCCCCCGTCACCACCACGCTACGCATGAGCGCGCACCAGCTTGCCAGAAGCGGCCACGTCCAGCGCGGCCACCTGGCGCAGGCTGGCCGGCACCTTGTAGGCCGGCAACACGCGGCGGCAAGCGGCCACGATGTCGTCCCGAATGGCGGCAAACCCGCCGGCGGGATCGGCCCACAGCACGACCTCTGCCGCGACCACGGCGCCGGTGATGGGCGAAGGCCGCGCCCAGACCCGCGCCATGCGCACCGCCGGATGGCCGTTGATCACAGCCTCCACTTCTTCGGGGAACACCTTCTGTCCGCCGACATTGATCACGCCCTCACGCCGCCCGGTGAAGTAGTAGCGGTCGCCCCGGCGCTCCACCATGTCCCCCGTGTCAACGAACGCGTCCGCCTCGCGCAATGTGCGCGCCCGCTCCCCCAGGTAGCGGGCTGCGGTGCGGCTGGAGCGGATCTGCAGCGAGCCATCCACCACCCGCATCTGCGCCTGGTCGTTCGCAGCCTCAAGCAAGGCGGTAGGGAAACCGGCCAGCCCGTCGCGCACGTCGAACGCGACGCCCGCCTCGGTCGAAGCGAAGGCATGCGCCACCTGCGCCGTTGGGTAGGCACGCTTGAGTTGGTCCAGGATCGCCTGGTCGGCCACCTCGCCGGACAAGCGCACATAGGCTGGCGCCATCGCTCTCGCAGCGGCGCTCATCAGCGCCCGCCGCCAATGTGAGGGCGTGCCCGACATGTGGGTCACCCCGCTTGCCCCGGCCCGGTGCAGGAACTCCGCCACCGGCTCGCCCGCGCTGGACAGCACCATGGAGCCGCCGCCGAGCAAGGCTCGCAACAGGATTTGCAGCCCGCCATACCGGCGCACGTCGTAGAACGTGCTCCAAATCGCGCCGCTCGGCACCGCCAGCCCATCGTCCAGCGGCCCGGTCAGGCTATCCAGCGTGTGCAGCACCAGTTTGGGGGCGCCCGTGGTGCCGGAGGTGAACAGCACCCATTCGGTTGCGGCGTCGCGAGCGGGGGAGTCGCCACCGTCAAGCGGCGTGCGGAAACACGCAACGACGGGCAAGCCCGCGGCCCCGGTGAGCGCGGGCAGGCTGCCGTCGGAAATCACCACCTGCACCTCGGCGTCGCGCAGGATGCCAGGCAGGTGGGCGGGCGAGAGGTCGGGCGGGCAGAGCAAGAGGCGGCCGGCGATGCCGTCCAGCAGCATGGCGGCCAGCATGGCAGGCTGTTGCGCCTGAGTGGCGATCAGCACGGCGGCGCCGGCAAGCTGCTGCAGCGGTGCGGCAAGGTTCGAACCCGCTTGCAGCGCCGCCAGACTTACCCGGCCGGCCGGGTCGGCCAGCCAGCGCGTCTCAGGCGCGGTCGCCAGCGACAGCGGCAACAGCGCGCGCCGGCCGCTCACGGCGGCCTTCCTTGGCTACTCGGCAGCGGTGCTCTCGTACAGATGCACGAAGTCTCCCACCGTCACCGGGACCGCGACGTCATTGCCGGAGCCAAATGGGTCGATGTCGAGCTCGTCTTCAAGGTTGGCGACCAGAATGGCGATGCACAGTGAATCCAGCCCGCAACTCATCAACGGCAAGTCGTCGCTCAACGAAGCCAGCGTTTTGTTCTGCTGCGACGCGACAATTCTCATCTGGTCCATTACCGTTTCGCGGATCGTCATGCGCCGAAGCTCCTTGCGATGCTGGCAAGCTCTCGCGACGTGGCGTTTAACACATCATCGGACGCGCGACACCAGTCGGCGCCCATCCCGAGGCACATACAAGCATCGCCTGCCCAAGCCACGGCGTCAATTAACCGTTACTGATCCGTTCCGAGTCTTACCGCTCGGCCGCGACCGGTTCAAAGGCGTCGTAGAAGTCATGGCCCTTGTCGTCGATCACGATGAAGGCGGGGAAGTCCTCCACCGCGATGCGCCACACCGCCTCCATGCCCAATTCGGGGTATTCCAAAACCTCGACCTTGCGGATGCAGTCCTGCGCCAGCCGCGCTGCCGGCCCGCCGACGCTGCCGAGATAAAACCCGCCATGGGCACGGCACGCGTCGCGTACGGCGCGCGAGCGATTTCCCTTGGCCAGCATCACCAGGCTGCCGCCCGCCGCCTGGAACTGCTCCACGTAGCTGTCCATCCGCCCCGCCGTGGTGGGGCCGAACGACCCGGTGGCGAACCCCTCCGGTGTCTTGGCGGGCCCGGCGTAATATACCGGATGGTTTTTGATATAGTCGGGCAGCGGCTCGCCGGCGGCCAGCCGCTCGGCCAACTTGGCATGCGCGATATCGCGCGCCACCACCATCGTGCCGGTCAGCGACAAGCGCGTCGCGACGGGGTGATGGGACAGCTCGCGCCGGATGTCGAGCATCGGGCGGTTCAGGTCTACCCGCACCACCTCGCCGCCCAAAATGTCGTCGGTGGCTTCGGGCAGGAAGCGCGCCGGGTCGGTTTCGAGCTGCTCCAGGAACACGCCCTCGGTCGTGATTTTGGCCAGGATCTGCCGGTCTGCACTGCAAGACACGCCGATGCCCACCGGCAGGCTCGCCCCGTGCCGCGGCAGGCGGATCACCCGAACGTCATGACAGAAATACTTGCCGCCGAACTGGGCGCCGATGCCGATGCGCCGGGTCAGTTCCAGCACCTGCCGCTCCATGTCGAGGTCGCGAATCGCGTGCCCGGCCGCAGTGCCAGCGGTGGGCAACGTGTCGAGCCAGCGGGTGGAGGCGAGCTTCACCGTCTTCAGCGTCAGTTCCGCCGAGGTGCCGCCGATCACGATGGCCAGGTGATACGGCGGGCAGGCGCTGGTGCCGAGCGTGCGAATGCGGGTCTCGAGGTAGTTCAGCAGCTTTTCCGGCGAGAGGATGGCGCGGGTTTCCTGGAACAGAAACGTCTTGTTGGCGCTGCCGCCGCCCTTGGCCACGAATTGCAGGTGGAACTCGCAGGCATGGTCCTCGCCGGGGGCGGCCATGATGTCGAACTGGACGGGCAGGTTGTTGCCGGTGTTCACCTCCTCGAACATCGACAGCGGCGCCATCTGGCTGTAGCGCAAATTGGTCTCGGTGTAGGTGCGGTGCACGCCATAGGAGAACGCGGCCTCCTCGTCGCCCGCCACCCAAACGCGCTGGCCCTTCTTACCGAACACCAGCGCGGTGCCGGTGTCTTGGCACATCGGCAACACGCCGCCGGCGGCGATGGCTGCGTTCTTCAACAGGTCGAGCGCCACGAAGCGGTCGTTTGCGCTCGCTTCCGGGTCGTCAAGGATGGCGCGAAGCTGCGCCAAGTGGCCAGGGCGCAGCAGGTGGGAGGTGTCGTGGAAGGCCTGGAAGGCCAGCTCGCTCAGCAGCTCCGGCTGCAGCCGCAACACGCTGCGGCCGTCGCAGGTCACGGTGGACAGGCCCGGCAGGTCGAGCTGCTTCCAGGGCGTGGCGTGCTCGCCGAGCGGGAACATCGGCGCGTAGGCAAAGCCAGGGCTGCGCGGAGCAAGACTGTCCACTCCGCTAATCCTTGCGTTTACGGAACGCATCCAGGCTGACCACCTGCGGCTTTTCGCTCGCCTCCGGTCCAGCTTCTGGCGCCGGTTCCTCGCTCGCAGCGTCGGGCAACTCCTCCGCCATGGCAGCCGCGGCAGCGCGGAACCGCAGGCCGAACTGCGCATGCGGGTCGGCAAAGGCGGTGAGCGCGCTGAACGGGACGACCAGCGTGCTTGCCACCCCGCCAAACGAAAGGCCGACGCTGAAGCGCCCGGCCGCCTCGTCCACGTTGAGGTCCCAGAACTGGTGCTGGAGGACGATGGTCATCTCCTCCGGATATTGCGCCAGCAGCCGGGCGGGAATGCTGACACCCGCATGGTCGGTGCGGAAGCTGACGTAGAAATGATGCTGCCCCGGCATGCCCTCGCTCGAGGCAAATTGCAGCGCCCGCATCGCCACGCCGCGCATCGCCTCTTCCGCCCAGAGATCGTAGGGCAGCAGGCTATCGGGGCTCGGAGGCGGGGAGGTCTCGTCGTCTTCCATGTGCGTCGCCTGATTCCAATGCCAGTCATAGCGCGACCCGGCAGCTTGAGGCAAAACGCCCCCGCTGGCCGTGCCCCTTGCAACACGGGGCGAATATGCCGAGCGTATTGTGGCCGAGTGACGGCAGGAGGGCCAACCTATGTATATCGCAATGAACCGGTTCAAAGTGGCGCCGGGCTCCGAAGCCGCGTTCGAGCAAATCTGGACCGGGCGCGACTCCTACCTGCATGCCGTGCCTGGCTTCGTAGAGTTCCATTTGCTGCGCGGGCCGCAGAAGGACGACCATACCCTGTATTCCTCCCACACGGTCTGGGCCAACCAGGGCGCCTTTGAGGACTGGACCCGATCCGAGGCGTTCCGCGCCGCCCATGCCAATGCCGGCGACAACCGGGCGATGTACCTGGGCCATCCCGAGTTCGAGGGCTTCGCCGTGGTGCAAACGGTGACGTGAGCGAGTCCTCTCCCGAGCAGCGAGAGCACAGCTTTCACGACGCGGCCCGGCAGGGTGATAGCGTGCGGCTTGCGGCCTTGCTCGACGTCGGGACTGACCCGAACCGGCCGGATGGGCGGGGTTTCCCGCCGCTGATCCTGGCGAGCTACAACCAGCAGGCGGAGGCGACAGCGCTGTTGCTCGCGCGCGGAGCGGCGGTGGATGCGGTGGACGTAGCGGGCGCCACGGCCCTGATGGGGGCGGCGTTCAAGGGCTATGTGGACATCGCCCGCCACTTGCTCAGGGCCGGGGCCGCCGTGGACGCAGCCAACGAGGCCGGCCGCACCGCGCTGATATTCGCAGCCATGTTCGGTCGCGCGGACATGGCGGCCTTGCTGGTGGCCCATGGGGCGGACGCGCAGCGCCAGGACGTAGCGGGCATCAGCGCGCTGGACATCGCCCGGCAGAGCGGGCGCGCCGACCTGCTAGCAGCGCTGTCGTCCGCCAGCAGCCAAACCTGAGAAGTGGGGGGCTTCTGTTGCCCGGTGCCCCCCGAACCGCGTCTATCGCAACTTACGCTGCGACTGCGAATGCCTCATGATTGTCATTGGCACCTGTGATGTAGCCCGATAACGGCGGTACAATGCCGAGCAAAAGGTGAGTCTTTACCACGCGTGTCGAGCCTATTTCGTCCCCTCATCCAGCCGGGGCTGGTGGAGACGCCGGGTACCGCCCCCGGGTCCACAACGATTATTCCAAACACCGTTTATCGCCATAGCTGGCAAGCCAGCTCCCTCGATGTAGCCTATCAAGCGACAAATTGGTAGGGGTCTCGGCCATGTCCCTTTCTGAAAACCAGCAGGCCGAGATCGATCAGCTACGCCGCGGCACGGCCACCACCCTGCGCGCGACCGTGCCGGCGTTGGAGGCCATGCTCTACATCGCCATCCCCGTGCTGGACCACGGCTTCGTCCGCGTGATCGACTACATGGGCGACGACGCCGCCGTAGTGCAGGCGGCGCGAGTCTCCTACGGCCGCGGTACCAAGCGGGTGAGCGAGGATGCCGGGCTGATCCGCTACCTGATGCGCCATCGGCACTCCACGCCGTTCGAGATGTGCGAGATCAAATACCACGTGAAGCTGCCCATCTTCGTCGCCCGGCAATGGATCCGCCACCGCACCGCCAACGTGAACGAGTATTCCGCCCGCTACTCCGTCATGGACCGCGAGTTCTACATTCCGGCCCCGGAGCAGCTCGCCGCCCAATCCGCCGACAACCGCCAAGGCCGTGGCGCCGTGCTGGAGGGGGAGGAGGCACGCACCGTGCTGGACCTGCTGCGCCGCGAAGCCGGCCAGGCCCATGACGGCTACGCCTGGATGCTAAACGAGGACGGCGCCGACCCGCACCGTCGAGGCCTCGCCCGCGAACTCGCCCGCATGAACCTGACGCTGAACACCTACACCCAGTGGTATTGGAAGGCCGACCTCCACAACCTGCTGGGCTTCCTCCAACTGCGTGCCGACAGCCACGCGCAATACGAAATCCGCGCCTACGCCGAAGCCATGCTGCGCAGCGTGGCCGCTTGGGTGCCCGCCACCTACACCGCCTTCCAGGATTACCGCATGGGCGCCGCGACCCTCTCCGCCGGCATGCTCGCCGTGCTACGCCGCCGCCTCGCCGGCGAGCGGGTCAGCCAGCCCGACAGCGGCCTTAGCAAGCGCGAGTGGTCCGAACTCGAGGCCGCTCTCGGCGCCTCCCTTGCATGATTCTCGTCTTCGGCAGCATCAACCTTGACACCATCTACCGCCTCCCTTTGCTGCCGTCGCCGGGCCAAACCGTGCTCGGCACCGCCACCACCGAACCCGGCGGCAAGGGCGCCAACCAGGCCGCCGCCGTCGCCCGTGCCGGCGCCACCGTGGCCATGGCCGGCGCCGTCGGCCGCGACGCTAACGCCGCCCCCGCCCTCGCCGGCCTGCGCGCCGCCGGGGTGGACCTCGCCCGCGTGGCCGAAACCGCCCTCCCCACCGGCACTGCCGCCATCTGTGTCGATCCGGCGGGCGAGAACCAGATCGCCGTGGCCGCCGGCGCCAACACCCTGGCCCGCGCCACCCAAGTGAGCGACGCCGACCTCGCCCCCGCCACCACCGTGCTGCTACAGCACGAGGTCTCCGCGGAGGAGAGCATCGCCCTGGCTGCTCGTGCCCGCCGCCGCGGCGCCCGCGTCATCCTCAATCTAGCCCCCGCCACCGGCTTCGACCCGGCCTTGCTGCTCCACATCGACTGGTTGGTGGTCAACGAATCCGAAGCCCACACCGTCGCCGCCCACCTGCAAGTCCCGCCGGACCTCCCGACCCTTGCTGCCAAGCTCCGCCCCAGCACCGGCATCATCCGCACCATGGGCGCCGCGGGCGTAGAGTGGACCACCGGCGCCGACTTCGCCCGCGAGCCCGCCCACTCCGTGACGGTGGTGGACACCACCGCCGCCGGCGATTGCTTCACCGGCGTCTTCGCCGCCGCCCTGAGCCGTGGCCTTACCCCATCGTTGGCCATTCGCTGCGCCAACCGCGCCGCCGCCCTCTGCTGCACCCGCCCCGGCAGCCAACGCAGCCTGCCCACCGCCGCGGAGATTGGCGAGTAGCCGCAAAGGGTTCGCGTGTGCATGCACGCGAAAAGAGTGCGGAGGTTTGATCCAAGGCTGTGCGGCCGCGCACTCCGACAGACTGCTAGCCCGGCGCAAGCTGAAGAGGCAGGGCGGTCTGGCCCAGCACCCAGCCCTCCCAATGTTGCACCCAGGGATCCTCTGGCGCGCTGTCTGGCCGCTCGCCCGCCAGCACGCCCAAAACGCAAAGCAGGCCAAGCAGGCTATCGAACCGGTCTTCGCCGGCCGCATCGGCGCCGAACCCGGCGTGGATGGCCTGGGTCAGTTCCGGCTCCGGCGTAGCATCTTGCTTGGCCAACACGGCCTGCAAGGCGGGGGCGAGCTTGGCCCGGTCAGCCTGCCGCCGCTTGCTGCCGCCCGTGCGCAATCCCAACTGCCGCATCGCTTCGGCGGGGTAGGTTTCCGCAACTGCCACCCGCCCGGGCCGCAGCAAGCGGTTCAGCGGTCCCTCGAATGGCCAAAGCAGCGGAGGCGCCGAGCGCTCCATCGCCGGCAGCAGCAAGTCCCGCCAGGCGGAAATCGCCGCCTTGCCGGATTGGTTGGCCCCGAGGGTCCAGAACAGCGGCGCGCCGGCCGGGCGCTCGGCCGTGGCGCGGTCGCACCAGCGGGACAGGCCTGCCGCCCCGCCCAGCCCAAGCGCTGTGGCATGGGACAGCCGCGTCATCCCCCTGGCACCCCGCCGCGGGTAGAATGGCCGGTCTGCCGCCACGTCCGCCAGGTTGTCGCACACCGAGAAGAACCCGGGGCGATGGGCCAATGCGCGCAGGAAGCCGGGGAAATCCGCCGCCTCGTTCAGCTGTTCTGCGTAGGCGCGAGGCAGGCCGAGCGGGAAATCCACCCCAAGGACCACCGGTTCTCCGTCACGGCTGAGGCGTTCGAGCAGGGTGGCAAGCTGGCCCACCCGTTGCGGGCCGCAAACCCGCCAGCACCCAGGGCGCCCGAATGCCACAGTCATCCAGCGTTTGGCGGCGTCGCTGCTCCAATCGGCGTGGGTGGCGATCAGGACTTCTTGAGCGGCTGGTTCGCGCGTTCCAGCAGGCGCGAAAACAAGCCCGGCTTGCGGTCCGGCTGCTTCGGTTTGGGCTGCACCGCGAGCGCCTGCTTCTGCTTCTGGTCCAACCACTTGTCGAGCGACATGCCGGCCTTTTGCGCGCGCTTGGCCTCATAGCTGCGCTGGGCTTCGGTCATGATGCGGGCGCTGGGTCGGGCGTCGATTGCCATGGCGCAATACTGACAAATGGCGAGGCCTGGTTCAAGCGCCCGCGCTACAGCTTGGGCCGGCGCCCATCGTCGGCGAAGCGGCCCTCCAGCGCGCGGCCGAGTGCCAGCATGGGACCCTCGTCAAACAGCCGCCCCCACAGGCAAACCGTGTGCGGCACGTCGTGCATCGGACCGGCCGCAGCGGTTTCGAGGTCAAGCCGGGCACGCGCCAGGGATGGACGGCCGCGCGACGGCGAGGGACGCAACCCGACCGGCAGGCAGAGGCAAGGATGGCCGGTGAAATTGGTGATCACCATCATGGGCCCGACCTGGCTCGGCCCGAAAATGAGGTCCACTTGGCCGAATGCGCGGGCCATCTCCTGCATCACGAGGCGGCGGAAGCGGTCGAGCTGCACATGGTCCACCGCAGAGAGGAAGCGCGCCTTGCGGAAGGCGTTGGGCCAGGCGTCGGCATCCTGCCAGGCGAGTTCGTCGTCGCGCCCACTGAGCGTCAGATGCTCGAAACTCGCCGCCGCTTCGGCGTAGAGGATGGCGGTGAGCGCGCTATACGGCAGGTCCGAACGTTGCAGCGGAACGATGGTGCAACCCAGTTCGCGCACCGCGGCCAGCGCCGCATGATCGAGTTCATGCGTGGCCGGGTCGGCAAAGTCGGCCTCATAGATGCCAACCCGCAACGCGGCGATGGCCGTACTTGCACCGTCGCCCAGCGGGGCGGCGATCTGGAACGGGTCCGCCGGGTCGAGCCCGTTCAACGCTTGCAGCACCAACGCGGTGTCGGTCACGGCGCGGCAGATCGGGCCGATCTTGTCGAGCGAAGGGCAAAGCGGCATGGCGCCGCGGCGGGAGACGCGGCCGAAAGTGGGGCGCAGGCCGACCGTGCCGCACCGGGTCGAGGGTGCCACGATTGAGCCCAACGTTTCCGTGCCAATGGCAAACCCGACCAGCCCGGCCGCGGTGGCCGCGGCGGAGCCGGCGCTGGAGCCGCTGGAGCCTTCGTCGCGGTTCCAGGGGTTGAGCGTGCGGCCGCCATGCCAGATATCGCCATACGCTAGGGCGCCCACCGTCGTCTTGCCCAGCATGATGGCGCCCGCGTCGTGCAGGGCGGTGGTGACGAAAGCGTCCTCGCTCGGCACTCGCCCGCGATAGGGTTCGGCGCCCCAGCTCGTTTCCACGCCGGCGGTGTCGATAATGTCCTTCATGCCATACGGGATGCCATGCAGCGGCCCGAGCCAGTGGCCTCGCGCCGCCATCGCGTCCAGCTCGCGGGCGCGCCCGAGGGCCGCCTCGGCGGTCATGGCGGCGAAGCAGAGCAGGGTAGAACCGTGGCGGGCGATACGGGCCAGGTAGAGCTCGGTGAGCCGCTCGGCGGTCAGTCGGCCGCGATGGACCCAGCCGGCGAGCGCGGCGGCGGGGGCAAAGGCGATGTCCTCGTCGCTGGCGGGCAGAGGGAGGTCTGGCGGCTCCCAGGCGGTCGGCGCTGGACTGGGCATGGTGAAGCCGGGCAAACGCGGGTCGAACCGCGTCGCAGGGGCCAGCTCGGGCGGCAAGGCGAGGGCACGGCGGAGCAGCGCGGCTTCGATCTGCGCGCCGAGGTTGGGAAGCATGAGGGCTCGTTCCGCCTCGGTGTAGTCGACACCGAGCACCGCCTCTGCCGCTGCAATGGCAGCCATGGTGAGAGGCTGGGCCATGCAGGCGCCTCAGCCAAGCGCCTTGGCGGCCTGCATCACCTCCGCCGCGTGCCCCGGAACCTTTACCTTGCGCCAAACCTTCGCGACCTTGCCCGCCTTGTCGATCAGGAAGGTGCTGCGGTCGATGCCCATATAGGTCTTGCCATACATCGATTTCTCGCCCCACGAGCCATACGCCTCCGCCACGCCCGACGCGTCCGAAGCCAGCGGGAAGCTGAGATTATACTTTGCGGCGAACTTCTCGATCGGCGCCATCGCATCCTTGGACACCCCGATCACCTCGATGCCGACCTGGCCCAACGCCGGCAGCGCCTCCTGGAAGGCACAGGCCTCCTTGGTGCAGCCCGGCGTGTCCGCCTTGGGGTAGAAATACAGCACGAACGGGCGGCCCTGCATCGCCTTGAGGCTGACGGTGCGCCCACCGGTGGCCGCCATCTCGAAATCAGGGGCCTGCTCTCCTTCTGCCACGCTCATCCGATCTCTCCCACTCGCGCGCTGAACAAGGCCCGGACCTGGGCCGCCACATCGGCCATCCTGATGTGGAACAATTCAGCGCTGTCGTCACCCACCGCGCGCAACAGCGCCTCCAACGCGGCCGGCGGCACCGCCTCAGGCGGCCGCGGCCCCACGGTGACGCGCAACATGCCCTGCACCGTGCGCCAGAGCCGGTCCGCCTCCCGCAAGCTCTGTGCCTCCGCCGCCGACAGCGAGCCCGCGGACAGCAAGCGGGCAAT
This sequence comes from Acetobacteraceae bacterium, assembly GCA_965276785.1. Classification (GTDB taxonomy): domain Bacteria; phylum Pseudomonadota; class Alphaproteobacteria; order Acetobacterales; family Acetobacteraceae; genus LMUY01. Next base: position 1,958,978 of record OZ255629.1, on the reverse strand, counting down.
GGCAATCCGGATCGCCGTGGCGGGTCGCGCCGCCTCCGTCAGCAGCAGCACGGTCTGCACGATGAATTCCACCTCGATCTGGCCGCCGGGCATCAGCTTCACGTCCCACGGCCCATGCGCCGGCAGCTCCCGCAGCATGCGCAGCCGCATGGCGGTGGCGTCGGCGCGGACGGGAGCGGGGTCGGCCTGATCGATGGCGGAATCGATTGCGCGCTCGATCTCGGCCCAGAGGGCCTGTGGCCCGGTGACGACGCGGGCGCGGGTGAGCGCCATGCGCTCCCAGGTCCAAGCCTCGCTGGCGTGATAGCGGCGGAACGACTCCAGGCTGACCGCGACCGGGCCCTTATTGCCGGAGGGGCGCAACCGCATGTCCACCGCATAGAGCGCACCGTCCATCCCCGGCGCGGTCAGGGCGGCGACCAGGGCGTGGGCAGCGCGAATGTAGTATTGGCTGGGCGGCAGGCGGCGCGGACCGTCGCTTTCGCCCGCATCCGGCGCATGCTGGTAGATCAGCATCAGGTCGAGGTCCGACCCGGCCATCATCTCGCGGCCGCCGGCCTTGCCCAACAGCAAGATCGCCAGGCCGCCCCCCGCCACGGTGCCGAACCGCGCCTCATGCGCCGCCAGCACGCGGGGGAGCAACACCGTCAACGCCGCATCGGCCAGGGCGGTGCGGGCAAGGCCAGCCGCGTCGGCGTCAATGCGGCCCTCCATTTGCGCCACCGACAGCCGGAACTCCTCGCCCCGCACGGTGCGCCGGACCAGCGCTACCGCGTCGTCCAAATCCCGTGCATCAGCCAGTTGCGCCTGCATCAGGGCCGCCGGATCGGGCATGGCGCCGCCGGGCGCGAGCAAGCCTTCCAGCGCGGCCGGGACCTGCGCCAGGTGGTCGGCGAGCGAGGGGGCCGCGCCGAGCACGGCGGCCACCCGTTCGAGCAGCACCGGCTGGCGATGGAACAACGAGAGCACGTGCACCCCGCCGGACAGCCGGCCGAGCAGGGTGTCGGCGCGGGCAAAGGCGGCGTCGGGTTCGCGCTGCGCGGCAAGGGCCTGCAAAAGCTCGGGTAGAACCTGTTCCAGCAACGCGCGCGCTCGCTCGGATCGGAACGCGCGCAGCCGGCCTTGGCGCCAAGCGGCGATGGCGGCCAGCACGCGCTGCGGCTCGGCGAACCCCATGGCGGTCAAAGCTGGCGCGGTGACAGCCGCAGCCGGCGAGTTCGGCCGGTCGAACAGGCTGGCATCGTGCCGGCGGACCGCTTCGAGCTGCGCCAGCAAGGCGGTGGCGAACTCCCGGGCGCTTTCGTAGCCCATGAAGCAGGCGAACCGCTCCAGCCCGGCACCGTCGGCAGGCAGGCGGTGGGTCTGGCGGTCGCCCACCATCTGCAACCGGTGCTCGACTCGGCGCAGGCCACGATAGGCGGCCTCGATCTCGGCGGCCGTGGCCGCCGTCATATGCCCGGCCGCGACGAGGGCAGCCAAGGCGGCCAGGGTGGCCGGCACGCGCAACGCCGGGTCGCGGCCGCCCCAGACCAACTGCATGGTCTGCACCGCGAACTCCACGCCGCGGATGCCGCCCTGGCCGAGTTTCACGTCATGGCCGGCGACGCGCGCAACTGGGTCGGCCGCAGCGGCCAATTCGGTGCCATGATGCTCGTCCATGCGCCGCTTCATCGCCCGGATGTCGGCCACGGCGGCGAAGTCCAGGTGGCGGCGCCAGACGAACGGGCGGATTTCGGCCAGGAAGCGTTCACCCAAGCCGATATCGCCGGCGACCGGCCGCGCCTTGATCATCGCCGCGCGTTCCCAGTTCTCGCCGGCAGTCTCGTAGTAGGCGAGGGCGGCCGGCAGCGCCATGGCCGATGGCGTGGCCGCCGGGTCGGGCCGCAAGCGCAGGTCGGTGCGGAAGACGTAGCCGTCCGCGTCGCGTGCCTCCATAAGGGTGCAAAGATCGCGGGCGAGCCGCGTAAAGGTCGCACCAAGCCCCTCTTCGTGCCGCGGGTGGGACCGCGGGTCATACAGTAAGACGAGGTCGATATCGCTGGAATAGTTCAGCTCCCGCGCTCCCAGCTTGCCCATGCCGAGCACGGTGAACCCGCTCTGCGCCACTGCAAGACGGCCGCGCGGCAGGTGCAACGCGCCTCGCGCGGCGGCGGCGTGCAGCAGGTGGCGCACGCTGGCCTGCAGCGCCGCATCGGCGAGGTCGCTGAGCGCCCGCGTGACCTGTTCCAGCGTCCACAGCCCGCCGATGTCGGCGAGGGCGGTGACCAGGGCCACCCGGCGCTTGGCCCGGCGCAACAGGGCGGCCAAGCCGGGCCGATCGAATTGGGGTTTGGCGCCCGTCACCTCCCGCAGCGCGGCGGCTACGATGGCGTCCGGCCCGATCCGCGCCAGCCGCAGCACCGTGACGTATTCACGCACGGCCAGGTCGGCGAGGAAGGGACTGTTGCCGCCGAGCGCCTGCAGCATGCGGCGCGGACCGGGCTGCCGCGCCAAGGAGGCTGCCGCGCGGCCCTGCCCGGCAAAGCGCTCCAGCAGGCGCCCGGCTGCGTGCGGATCGAACGGGCGGGGCCAGGCGGCGGCTTCAGCAGGCAACAGGGCGTCCATAAGCTAGCGTTTGCTCCCGGAAGGGGGAAGGTCAACCGTGTCCGTGCTCGCTCTCCCGCTGGCGGAGGGCGGTAGCAATTGGGTTCGAGCCTCGCCAATCTCGTCATGGCCGGACTTGATCTGATCAAGTCCGGCCATGACGGTGCAAATGCGATAGTGCTCCCTTGCCTGCCATGCTGAATCTCACCCGCTGGTTCGGCCGGCGTTCCGGTCAGCTTCTGCTTGGCGCGCTCGGTTTCGTGCTGGGCTTGGTGGTGATCGTCCTGCTCGCGTTCGGGGTCTTGATCTGGCGGCTGAACCAGGGGCCGCTGGACGTGACGGGGGCGGCACACCGGCTGGAAGCGAAGTTCGCACCCAACATCGTCAGCGGCCGCATCGTCCTCTCCATGGCCAAGACCGCCGGCGTGCACGTGCTACGGCTCGACGTCGCCGATGCTGGGCGGCTGGCGGACACGGTCCGCTCCGCCACAGTCGCGGTGCCGCTGCGGCGGCTGGTGCGGCTGGACTTCATTCCGACCGAGATCACCGCAACGGGCGTGCGGCTCGCCATCATCCGCCCGGCCCAACCCGGCGGCGCAGGCTTCGACCTGCAGCAAATCGGCCCGTTGCGGCATGTCAGCGTCACCGACCTGCAGGTCACGGTGGACGACCGGGTGCTGCATACAGTCTGGCGGCTGACGGATGCCTCCCTGGGGCTGGACCGGCAAGGCGAGGGCATGACCGGCCATGCCGAGGGCACGCTTGCCGCCGGCCCGGTTTCGACGCATCTGCTGGTTACCGGCAGCCTCGGCCAAAGGGCGTCGCACCTGGATGCGGCCAGTACGCCGGTCTCCCCGGCCGATCTGGCGCGGGCCGTGCCGGCGTTGGCCGCGTTCGGAGCGCTGGACGCCGCGGTCGGATTGAAACTCGCCGCCGATTTCGGACCGGCGTTGCAACTCCAACATGCCAGTGTGCACGCCGAGGCCGGCGTCGGCACCCTGCTGCTGCCTGCGAAAGGGGGCACCAGCCCGGCCCATTTCGCCGCCCTGTCGCTGGACGCCGGGGGCACACCGCGCGCCATCACACTGCGCACGCTCCACGTCACGTTAGCGCCGCCTTCGGGCAATCCGCCTTCCAACCTGGTCATTGCCGGCACCGCCACGCTCGCTGGCGGGCGGGTACGGGCGGACACCACGGTCGATTTGGATCGCGCCGCTCTGTCCGACCTGGCAGCGCTCTGGCCCGAGGGAGTGGGCGGCGGCTCCCGCCCCTGGCTGGTGCAGAACCTGACCGCCGGCACCGCGCATGACGGCCATTTCAGCTTCACGCTGGCAGGCAGCTCGTCCGGCGAGGATCTGGCCCTGACCGCCGCCAGCGGCTCCCTGGCGGCGGAGGACGTCACCATCTGGTGGCTGCGTCCAGTGCCGCCGCTGGAGCATACCCATGCCGTGCTCAGCTTCGACGGGCCGGACACGCTGCTGATTACCGGGTCGAACGGCCGCACGGGGGCGCTGGTGATGAAGACAGCCACGATGCGCATCACCGGGCTCACTGTGCACGACCAGACCTCGGTGCTGAACGCGGACTTTGCGGGCCCGCTGTCAGACGTGTTCGGCCTGCTCGGCAATCCCCGCCTCAACTTGCTGAGCAAGCGGCCGGTCCCGGTCACCAACCCGTCCGGCAGCGTGACGGCGCATCTCACAGTAAACCTGCCGCTGGAGACCAAGGTCACCATCGACCAGATCGGCATCCACGCCACCAGCAAGGTGACCGACGCCCATCTCGGCGCCGTGGTGGCGGGCCGAGACCTCGACCATGGGCAGATCGCGCTGGATGTCAGCAACGATGGGCTAAAGGCGGCGGGAACGGCGCTGCTGGACCAACTGCCCTCCAAGCTGGCGCTCGACATGGATTTCCGCGACGGGCCGCCCAGTGAGGTTTTAGAGCAGGCCTCCGCCGCCATCGCCGTAACGCCGGACGCGGCCCGCGCGGCGGGGCTGGGCGTGATCGGGCTGCAATCGGGCGTGCTCGCCACCACGGTGGACTACGCCGAGCGGCGGGATGCGACGGCCACATTGACGGTTGCCGCCGACCTCAAGGACGCTGCCATTCAAACCCCGATAGGCTGGTCCAAGGCCGCCGGGGCGGCCGGGCAGGCGGCGGGACAGGCGTTGCTCGACCATGGCAGGCTGGTGGGGCTGACGAACATCAAGGCCAGCGCCCCGGGCCTGCGGATCGCGGCCAGCAGCGAGACGGCCGGCGGCCGGGTGACGGTGGTCCATCTCGACGAGGGGCAGGTCGGCCGCAGCAGTGCTGCCGGCAGTATCGGCCTGCCACAGGCGGACGGCCAGCCCTACCGCATCACACTGTCGGGCAGCCGGCTCGACTTGGAGGGCCAATTGGGCGGCAAGCCGGCGAGTCCGGCGCAGCCAGCCCCGCCGGGCGGGGTCAGCGCGCCGTATGTGCTCGATCTGCGCTTCGACGAGGTGCGGTTTGGGCCGGGGCAGGCGGTCGGCCCCGTCGCGCTGCAAGCCGCCGGCACCGGGCAGCGGCTGACTTCGGGCCACCTCACCTCCCGCGGCCCGGAGCGGGTAGAGGCCGAACTGGTGCCCGCGGCGGGCGAACGCCGGCTGCATGCCGTCACCGCCAATCTCGGCCTGTTGCTGCGCCAGACCAACTTGGCGCACGCGCTGAATGGCGGCGAGATGACGGTGAACGGCGCGTTCGACGATCGGCAGCCGAATAGCCCATTTTCCGGCACGATGGATTTGGCCAATTTCAGCGTCCGCGGAGCGCCGTTCACCGGCAAGGTGCTGCAGGCGCTCACCGTTTACGGGCTGTCCGACGCGCTGCGCGGGCCCGGCCTGGTGTTCGACCGCCTGGTAGCGCCGTTCCGGCTCGATAACGCCCTCCTGCAACTGGACGAGGCGAGGGCGTTCAGCGCGTCTTTGGGGGTGACCGCCAGCGGCAGCCTGGACTTCGGCCGCAACACGGTGGCGCTGCATGGCACGATTGTGCCGGCTTACGCGGTGAATTCGCTGCCGGGCCGGGTGCCGTTTGTGGGCAAGCTGTTCAGCCCGGAGAAGGGCAGCGGGATGTTTGCCGCCAATTACAGCCTGAGTGGCGCGATCGACGAGCCTTCGGTCGGTATTAACCCACTCTCGGCGCTGACGCCGGGCTTCATGCGGAGCCTGTTCGACGTGTTCCGATAGTCTTGCTACAAACCAAGATGCACGGTGAGCCAGCCCAGGAAGCCCGCCATAGCCGCCGCGCTGAGAGCGACGATAGCCAGCCCCAGCCGCCGGTGCGCGGCCGACCGGGAGCGTCTGCCGACCCGGCGATCCGTCCGCGATACCGTGTGGCTCGACGATTCCACCTTACTGCACGCTGGAGAAGCGCGTCGGAGTCAGCAACTCGTTGGTGATGGAGGCGACAATGAAGCCGTCCGCCTCGGTCTGCGCCCGCTTCTCGATCCATTCAGGGTCTGCCAGGAAGGTAGCCCACTTCTGCTCCCGTTCGGCCAGGCTGTCCCAGGCGAGCAGGTAGGTGAGCCTTTGGTCGGAGGCGCCGATCAGCGTGGTCCAAAAACCAGCCTGGCGAATGCCGTGCCGGGCCCAGATGCCGAGCGTGATGGTCTCGAAGCGCTGTAGCAGGGCAGGCAGCCGGCCGGGCAGGCAGTGATATACACGCATCTCGTAGATCATCCGGACCCCCCTTACGTTTGGTTCAGCATGCGCGCGCCGGGAAGGGTCTGCAACCGCGCAAAGATCAGCACGTTGCTTAGCAATGGTTAGTTCTGCCACAGTGCAACCAAACTCGCCGGTGCGGCGCCGCCGGCATGTTTGGGCGTGGGTGCTCGGCGTGGTTGGCTTGGCCGTGGTCGCGTTGGTGGCGCTGTGGGATTGGGACTGGTTCCTTCCTGTGGTGGACGCCCAGGCCAGTTCTGCACTCGGCCGCAAGGTTACGGCGCAACATCTGCACGTGTCGCTCGGCCGCACCATCACCGTCTCGCTCGATGGGGTGGAGGTGGCGGGCACGCCCGACCTCGCTGGCGGCAAGCCTTTTGCCGACATCGGCCGGCTCAGCATCACAGCGGCGGTGCTGCCGTTCATCCAGTCGCGCCAGGTGGTGCTGCCGCAAATCACGGTCGACCACCCGGTGATTGAAGCCGATCAAGATGCGCAGGGGCAAGCCAACTGGCCGGCCGGCTCGTCTTCCAGCAGCAAGCCCTCGGGCAGTGCTTCATCGGGGCCGCAGATTGGCAACTTGGTGATCAATGACGGCCAGGCGCACGTAGCGCTGGCCAAGCTGAGGGCCGACTTCAACGTCAAAGTGGCGACGCAGAAGCCCAACACGGTCGCGCCGGCCAATGGCGTTGCGGCTGCCACTGGCGATGAGATCGTGGCCGAGGCCACTGGCAAATACGCAGCCCAGCCGGTGACCGCGCATTTCGTCGGCGGGGCGTTGCTGTCGCTGCGGGATAAAGACCATCCCTATCCGATCGATCTGCAGGTCGCCAATGGGCCGACCCGCGTCGCACTGACCGGGACGGTGGAGAACCCGCTGAACTTTGCCGGGGCCAACCTGACGCTGAAGTTCAGCGGCCCGGACATGGCGCAACTCACGCCGCTCACCGGGGTGCCGATCCCGCATACGCCGGCCTTCTCCGTCGGCGGCAAGCTCGATTATGCCGACCGGAAGGTGCGATTCGACGACTTCCACGGCCGGCTCGGCGATAGCGATCTCAACGGCGATATCGCGGTGGACCCGACTCGGCCGCGCATGCTGGTCGATGCCTCGTTGTACTCGCATGCGGTCAACCTGGCCGACCTGGGCGGCTTCATCGGCACCACGCCGGGCCAGAAAAATGAGGCGGGGCAGCCGCCGCAGCAGCGGGCCGCGGTGGCGCGCAAGGAGGCGAGCACCGACAAGGTATTGCCGCAGACGCCGGTCAACATGCCCAAGCTGAACTTCGCCGATGTCCGGCTGAGGTACAAAGGCGATCATATCGAGGGCCGGTCAGTGCCGCTCGACAACATCGTCGCCAACCTCGACATCACCGACGGACGCATCCAGTTGCAGCCGCTGAGCTTTGCTGTCGGCGGCGGGAATATCGTGCTGCATGCCGACCTGACGCCGGTCAATACGCACGATTTGCACGCGGTGGCGCGGATTGACCTTGAGCATGTCAGCCTCGACCGCCTGCTGGCAGCGACCCATCTGGTGCAAGGGGCGGGCACGCTCACCGGCAATGCCGAGCTCAACGCCACGGGCGACTCGCTGGGGAGTTTGCTCGGCCACGGCAATGGCGGCTTGGCGGCCGGTCTGTCAGGCGGCAATTTGAGTGCCCTACTCGTGGACATCGCCGGGTTGGAGGTGGGCAACGCCATCTTGTCCGCGCTCGGCGTGCCGCAGAAGGCCAATCTGCAATGCTTTGTCGCGGAATACACCCTGACGGATGGGCTGATGGCGACCAAGACGCTGATCGTGGATACCAGCGAGGCAGAGGTTCGCGGCACGGGCAATATCAACCTCGCCAACGAGACGCTCGACTACAAGCTGCTGACCCGGTCCAAGCATTTCTCCATCGGCACGCTTTCCACCCCGATCGACATTACCGGCACGTTGAAGGCGCCGTCCATTCGCCCCGAGATCGGGCCATTGGCGCTAAAGGGGGGCGCAGCGGTGGGTCTCGGCGTGTTGTTCCCGCCGGCGGCGATCTTGCCAACCATCCAATTTGGCACTGGCAACACTGGCCAATGCCAGCAGGCCGAGAACCCGGTGGGGCGAGGTGAAGCAGCGACTCAGGTGGTGGCACCCAATGCGCCTGCGCGCGGCGGGGCAGCGGCGAAGCGGCACTGATGCTCCTAGGCTGGCTTTATTAGCACTTTTATCGAGTCCAGCGAGTTGGCAACCTTGATGGCCTCGTCCCACTGCGCCAGCGCGTAGCCATGCGTCACGATGCCGGTTGACGTCACCAGCCCGCGGGATAGCAGGTCAATGGCGATCGGGTAGCAGTACGGCCCGAGATGCACGCCGCGCAGGTCCAGTTCCTTGCGGTCGCCAATGATGCTCCAATCGACTGTGGTGTCGCTGCCGAACACTGAGAACTCCACGAAGCGGCCGAGGCGGCGGATCAGGGACAGCCCCTGCGTGACGCCACTGGGCGACCCGGTGGCTTCGATATACACGTCGCAGCCATAGCCCTCGGTGAGCGCATGCACGGCGGCGAGCGGGTCTTCCTGCTTGGGGTTGATCACCACATCGGCGCCGAACTGGCGGGCCAGCGCCAATCGCTCGGGGACCATGTCGATCACCACCAGCTTTTTGGGCGTCTTCAGCCGCGCCACCTGCACCATCATCAGCCCGATCGGGCCGGTGCCGGCGATCACCACCACATCGTCCAGTTGCACGTCGCCGCGCTGGACGGTGTGGATGGCGCAGGATAGCGGCTCGATAATGGCCGCGTCTTCCAGCGAGACCGCGGGCGGGATGACGTGCACGCGCGCGGTGGGCGGGATCAGCATGTACTCGGCCATGCCGCCATCGGCGACTTCGCGCTGGAAGCCGAAGATGTTGTGCACCTCGCACATCCAATACTTGCCGGTGCGGCAGAAGCGGCAGCGGTCGCACGGCACGATCTGCTCGGCGATGATCCGGTCGCCGGGTTTCACCCCGAAATGCGCTGCTGCGTCCTCGCCGAGGTCGTCCACCACGCCAAAGAACTCATGGCCGGGGATTACCGGCGCCTTCACGTAGGGATTGGAGCCGCCCCAGAACATCTTGGCCCCCTGCCAGCACTTGCAGTCGCTGGCGCAGATGCCGCAGGCGGAAATGCGGATCACCATCTCGCGGGCTTTAGGCATCGGGCGCGCCACCTGCTCCACTCGGTAATCCTCCGGGCCGTGGCAGACGATGGCGGTCATCCGCGTGTTGGTCCGCACTGGGTTCTGCGCCATTGTCCCGTTCCTAACCGCGGCCATGAGAGGCGCGCGAGCGGCGCGCCAGGGAGTCGACGATCACCGCGATGGCGAGCACGGCGCCGGTGATCATGTAGCGCAGCGACGACGACAGATCGAGCAAGGTCAACCCGCTCGAGATCGACTGGATGACGATGATGCCGAGCAGGGCGGCGTAGGCGCTGCCCCGCCCGCCGAATAGGCTGGTGCCGCCAATCACCGCGGCGGCGATAGCGTCGAGGTTGACGTCGCCGGTGCCGGCCTGCTGGCTCGCTGAGGCGAGGCGCGCGGCCGATAGCACGCCGCCGAACGCCGCCAAGGTGGAGCACAGCATGAAGGCGCTCAGGTTGATGCGCCGCACGTCGATGCCAGCCCGGCGCGCCGCCTCCCGGTTGCCGCCGACCGCGGTCATCGAGCGGCCCCATTTCGTCCGTTTCAGCGCGTAGTCCATCGCCACGACCAGGCCGACGAAGATGCCGAACATCCAGGGGATGCCGCGGTCCTGGCTGAGATAGAACACCACCACTTCGAGCACGGCGACGAGCACGGCCGCACGTAAAACCAGCGAGGCCAGCGATTGCGCGGAGAGCCCCGCCGCGCGGCGCCGGGCCGCGGTGCGCAAGCCGGTGACGAGGATTCCAGCGCCGGCAAGGGCAGCAATGGCGTAGCCGACGGCATGCGGCATGACGAGGGTTTGGCCCAGCGTCACCAGCGGCGAGTCGTAGGGCAGGTTGATCGACCCGGTCTCGCCCAGGATGTAAAGCTGCAGCCCGAGGATGGCGAGCAGCCCGGCCAGGGTGGAGACGAAGCTTGGCATGCCGAGCCGGTTGAACAGCACCGCATAAACCCCGCCGATCACTGCCCCGGCGGCCAGCGCGGCCAGGATCGCCAGCCATACCGGCCAGCCGCTGTTGACCCAAAGCACGCCGATCAGCGCCGAGGCGAAGCCGCTGACCGAACCCACCGAGAGGTCGATCTCACCGATCATCAGGATGCAGACGATGCCGAGCGCGATCACCCCCACGGTCGAGGAGTCGAACAACAGGTTCACCAGGTTGCTGCTGGACAGGAAGATCGGGTTGAGGCTCTCGAATACCGTCCAGATGATCGCCAGCCCGACCACCACCGGCAGGGAGCCGAGATCGCCCGAGCGGACCCGGTCAAGCAAGCCACGGACGGCGCCCGCGAGCCCGATATCCTCCCGCACGCGCACGTCGCTGCGGTCCAGCAGCGCGGCTGCAGGTTTGTCTTCGAGCTTGGCCGTCACGCCCGCGGCTCCGCCGGCGCGCTGGTATCCTGGCGCCGCTTGGACCGGCGCGACACCGAGTTGTCGGCCGCCCCCGTGATGGCACTGACCAGCTCTTGGTTCGAGGCGTCGGGGTAGAACACGCCGTTGTTGCGCCCCAGGCGCAGCACGACGATGCGGTCGGCGACCGCGCGGACATCCTCCATGTTGTGGCTGATCATGATGACGCCCAACCCGCGGTCCCGCACCCGCTCAATCAGGTCGAGCACTTCGGCGGTCTGCGCCACGCCCAAGGCCGCGGTCGGTTCGTCCAGCAGGATCAGCTTCGGGTTGAGCAGCAGCGAGCGTGCGATGGCGACCGTTTGCCGCTGACCGCCGGACAAGGAGGCCACCGGCTCGCGCACGCTCGGGATGCGGGCCGACAGCTCGTTGAGCAAGGTCCAGGCGCGGATTTCCATCGCCACTTCGTCGAGCTGCAGTGGCCGCATTTCCTTGCCGAGAAAGATGTTGGCGACCACGTCCAGATTCTCGCACAAAGCCAGGTCCTGGAACACGGTGGCGATCCCGAGCGCCAGCGAGTCGCTGGGTCCGGCGAGTGTCACCGGCTTGCCGCCGAACTCCATGGTCCCGGCGGTCGGCTGGTGCACGCCCGCCAGGATCTTGATCAGCGTGGACTTGCCCGCGCCGTTATCGCCCACCAGCGCCACGACTTCGCCAGCATGCACGTCGAGGTCGATATCGGTGAGCGCCGAGATCGCCCCGAAGGTCTTGGAGACCCCGCGCAGGCTGAGCACGATGTCTCCGGTTGGTGCCTCAGAAAAGCCTGACATGGGCGCGGAGCCTTTCAACGAGCGCGAGACATGATCATGGCGTAATCCCGAGTTTCTTGCAGCCTTCTTGGTAGCGGCCGGTGCAGAGTTCGGCCGCGGTCTGGATCGGGTGGCCATTGACCTTCTTGTCGATGATCTCGGCTTTGAGATTGCTGGCGGTGATCAACGTGGGGGTGAACAACTGGGTCGGCGTGTTGAACAGCTCGGTGTCGGCCTTGGGCTTTTCACCCTGCAAAAGCTGGGCGGCGACCTGGGCCGCGGCGCCGGCCACGATCTCGCTGGGCTTGGAAATGGTGTTGTACTGGTCGCCCGAGATGATGAGCTGCAGCCCGGCGATGGTCGCGTCATTGCCGCTGACCGCGGGCACCGGGTTCACCCCGGCCGCCTTGAAGGCGGCAATAGCGCCGCCGGCGGTGCCGTCATTGGCGGCGACGACGCCGACGATCTTCTTATTGAAGCGCGAAATTTGGCCGCTCACCCATTGCTGCGCCTTGGGCGGCTCCCAGCCGGGCGTGTCGTACTCGGCGAGCGCCGGATAGCCGCCCTCGGCAATCCCCTCGTGGATGCCCTTCTTGATCAAGCCGGCGGCGGCATCGGTTGGCGAGCCGTTGACTTCGAGCAAGCCGGTGTCCGCGGTGGGCACCCCCGTAGCCTTCAGGTGTTGCAGCAGCGAGGTGGCGATGGTGCGCCCGATCGCTTCGTTGTTGAACGAGACGTAATAGTCGGCCGGGGTGGACGGGATGGGGCGGTCGTAGGCGATCACCTTGATGCCCCGCGCCTGCGCCTGCTTGACCAGGGACGCCGCGGCGGCCGAGTCGACCGGGTCAAGCACAATCGCCTTGGCGCCTTGCGACATCACCGAGTTGAACTGCTGCTGCTGGCGGGAGACGTCGCCGTCCGCGTTCTGGTAGAGCACCTTACAGCTCGGGCACAGCTTGCTCATCTCCGCGACGAAACCCGGATGGTCGTGCTGCTCATAGCGGGTGGAGCTCTGGTCCGGCATCAGGAAGGCGACGGTGGTGTTGGCCAGCGGGGCGGCCGATGCCGTGGCGCCGAACACCGCCAACCCGGCGGCGAGGGTTGCGGCGAACCGGCCGGCCGTGAGGCTGGTTGCAGTGCGTGGGCTGCGGTGTTCAATCATGGCTGCGTCCTCTTCTTGATTGTTACGATGAATCAGATCTGTGCTGGCCGCGCACGCGGGTCGGCAAGCCGCCTCGGAGCGGAACCGTGCCGCGGTTCGTTCGCCAGGTGATGGCCGCGGAAGGCGCGCGGCGTCATGCCCTGAAGCGCGAAGAACTGGCGGTTGAAGTTCGACAGGTTGTTGAAGCCGACCTCGAAGCAGATGTCGGTGATCCGCTGCTTGCCCGCCACCAGCAATTCGCAGGCGCGATTGATCCGCAAGCTGTTGATGTAGCGCACGAACGTCATCCCGGTCTGCCGCTGGAATGCGCGGGAGAATGCGCTTGGGCTGAACCCGCTGAGCTGGGCCAGCTCGCTCTCCCGCAGGTCGGAGCTGAGATTGCGGGCGATGTGATGCAGCACGTGGTTGAGCGGCTGCTTCAGGTAGGTGGCGGGGCTGGGCTGATAGCCGACGCTGGCGAGCGGGCGCCGCTCACCACACCGATGCAGCACGTCGAGCAGGCCGAAGAAGTGCTGCAGCCGGGCGGGTCCCCGCGCCGCCAGCAAAGCCCGTAGCAGCGCCTCTGCCGCAGCCCCGGCTGCCGCTGAAAAGGCGAGACCGCGCGCCGCCTCTGCGAGCAGGGCCGGCAGAAAAGCGAGTTCGGGAAACATGGTGGCGCAGCTCTGCGCGAACTCGGCCGTGAACTGCAGCACCAGGCCGCGCTCCTCCACGCTGCCGCCCGGGGGCACGTCGCTGAGCCAATTATGCGGCAAGTTTGGCCCAGTCATCACAAGGTTGCCGGGCTCGAAGGCGCCGATATGGTCGCCCACAAACAAGCGCCCGCGCGTGGCGGTCACAAGGTGGATCTCGTATTCCGGATGGTAGTGCCACCGCACGGTGCGAAACGGCAAACCGTGCGCCCAAATCTTGAACGACGCGCCGGCGTGCACGTCGACGATTTCGAGGTCCGGGGTGGCCATCAAGCGCCTGCGGGCTCGGTCAATGCGAGCCGTCTCGGGGTAAAGCAGAGCTCCCCGGCCTGCCGCGTGCGAATGCCGCCATTGTCGTTTGCCCCCAGTTGGTCTTGGCCACGGCCGTTCTTATTAGGTATTGGCAACTGACATAACTGGTCGTGGATCACCGCTCCACCAGGAAATCATCCATAAAGACATACTTTTTTGCATCCGCACCGCAGTCCGCGCTCAGGGGAGCCATCCGAACTGGCCGCCTCGGTTGGCGTTCACCCCGCGAGGAATGCCGACTGATGAGGACAATCCACCATGCGCCTGTTGCCCCGCCTACTTCTTGTCGGTCTCGTTGCCGCAATCGGCGCCGCCCCGAGCGTGAACGCCGCCGGCACGGGAGCGGGGGGCGGGGCAGCCGGAGCCGGCGCGGGCGGCGCGCCCGGTGCCGGCGCTGCGCCGGCTCCGGGTGGGGTTCCGGCCGGCAGCGGTTCGGTCGGCAGCCCCGCCGGACCCGGCGGCGGGATGGTCGGCTCCGGCTTGGGCGGCGGCGTCGGCCCTGCCACCGGCTCGACCGGGCTCGGCAGCGTGCCATCGAACACGGTGTTTCCAGGCAGTGCCAGGACCCAGCCGCAAGCGCCCGGTGCTGGGGCCGGCAGCGCCGGGTCGCCGCCACCGCCGTAATGGGCGGTCAGGCACGCTTGCGCGGGGCCGCCTTCTTACTTGCTGGTTTGGCGGCCGGTTTTACGGCGGCCTTCGCCGGAACCTTGCCGCGCTTTGGCGGAGCATCCACATCGGCACCCTGGCCGAGGCTGCGGCGGAGTGCTGCCATTAAATCCACCACGTTGCTCGACTCCGCCGGTTCCTCCTCATCCGCGGCCAATCCCTCGCCTTTCAGCTTGGCCTCGATCAACGTGCGCAGTCTGGCCTCATAGCGATCCTCGGTATCGGCTGCGTCGTAGCGGCCAGCCTGGCGGGCGATTAATTGCCGCGCAAGCTGCACCATCTCCGTGTCCGGCTTGCCGGCGGGAATGCCATCGAACACCTCGTGGTAATCGTTCAAATCGCGTGCCTCGTGCAGCGTGTGCGCCACCAGGCCATCCTCTAGCGGCATGATCGCCACCGCGCGTTCCCGCCGGGCGATCACCACGCGGGAAAGCGCGATCTTGCCGCTGGCCGCGATGGCATCGCGCAACACGACATAGACGTCGCTGCCGGCATCGCCATCGGGCGCCATGTAGTAGCTTGCATCGTAGTAGATCGGGTCGATGTCGCTGCTGTCGACAAACTTCTCAACCTTCACCGTGCTTGAGCTTTCCACCCGGGCGCTCTCGAAATCGTCCTCATCCATGATGAGGTAGCTGTTCTTCTTGTGTTCGTAACCCTTGACCAAGTCCCGGCGGGACAGCGGCTCGCCAGTTTCCGCGTCCTGCGTGATCATTTTCACCCGGTTTCCAGTGGCCGGGTTGATCAGGTTGAAGTGGAGCGAGCCGCGGTCGTGGTTGGCGCTGAACAGCGCCACCGGGCAGGAAACCAGTGCAAGCCGCAAGTGGCCGCGCCAGATCGGTCGTTGCGCCATGATGCTGTCTCCGGGTGCGGCTGGGCTCGAAGTGATAGCGGGAGCGCTCACAACAAGTTTCCGGTAGGTCCGCAATGTTCGGGAGCGCCGCGGGGCCGGCTGCAAACCTTGCCGGGCCGGCCGCGTATCAGGCGGTCATGACAGACATTACTTTGAGGGTGAACGGTTCCCAGCACCGGCTCGGCGTCGACATCCGCACCACGTTGCTGGATGCGCTGCGCGAGCGGCTTGGGCTGACCGGGTCGAAGAAGGGCTGCGATCAAGGCCAGTGCGGCGCCTGCACGGTGCTGATCGACGGCCAACGCGTGCTGGCCTGCTTCACGCTCGCCGCCGCAGTGCAGGGCAAGGAGATCACCACGATTGAAGGCTTGGCCGGTGAGTCCGAGCCGCTACACCCTATGCAGCAGGCGTTCCTGGATCACGACGCCTACCAGTGCGGCTACTGCACGCCGGGCCAGATCATGTCGGCGATCGCCTGCGTGCAGGAAGGCCATGCCGGCACGGAAGACGACATCCGCGAGTACATGAGCGGCAATCTGTGCCGGTGTGCGGCCTACCCGAAGATCGTGGCTGCTGTCGCCCAGGCCAAGAGCGCGATGGAGCACGCCTGACATGGACCGGTTCGAGTATTCCCATGGTGATACCCTGAGCCAGTCCGCGGCCCTCGCGGCATCCCCCTCCGCGCACCTGTTCGCTGGCGGTACTGTGTTGCTGGACCTGATGAAATTGGGCGTGATGCGGCCAAGCGCACTGATCGACGTCAGCGGTTTGGGGCAGAGCTTCGCCGACATTCGCGCCGACGCCGATGGCCTGCATATCGGCGGCTTGGCCCACATGTCCGATTTGGAAAACCATCCGGCGGCGATGCGGGATTACCCCCTGATCGTGCAGGCGCTGCGGTCGGCGGCCAGCCCGCAAATCCGCAACATGGGCACTATCGCCGGCACTCTGCTGCAACGCACGCGGTGCTCGTATTTTCGCAATGCCAGCGTGACGGCCTGCAACAAGCGCGAGCCCGGCACCGGCTGTGCGGCGATTGGCGGCAACAATCGGCATTTGGCCGTGCTGGGCGTAAGCGAGCATTGCATCGCGCATTACCCGGGTGACCTCGCCCCCGTGCTTGTGGCACTCGGCGCCACTGTGGACCTAGCCGGCCAGACCGGCTCGCGTACTATCCCACTGGAGGACCTGCACCGCCTGCCCGGTGACCGGCCCGACTTGGAAACCACCCTGCTCCCGGGCGAGATCATCACCGCGATACACGCTCCATCTGGGCCATGGACCCGGCGGTCGCTCTACCTGAAAATCCGCGATCGCGATGCCTACGCTTTCGCGCTGGCCTCGGCGGCCGTGGCCCTCGACCTGGAGGGCGGCGCGGTACGGACCGCCCGCATCGGCCTCGGCGGTGTCGCGGCCAAGCCATGGCGGTCCTACGCAGCCGAACAGGTCTTGGCCGGACGCGTGCTGGATGAGGCGGCGGCCGAGCAAGCCGCCGAGGCCGCCTTCCAGGGTGCCGTCACTGACGAGGAGACCGTTTTCAAGCCCGAGTTGGGCCGCCGCACGCTGGTGCGCGCCTTGCTACAGGCTGCAACGATGGAGATCGCGCATGCCTGACGACGCAACCTGGCTGGTCGGCGCCAGCATCCCCCGCATCGAGGGCCGCGCCAAGGTCACCGGCCGGGCGCTCTATGCCTCGGACGAAGCGGTGGCCAGTCCGGCCTATGCCTTCCTGGTGACCAGCACGATTGCACGTGGCCGCATCAAGGGCTTCAAGCTCGAAATGGCGCGTGCCGTGCCCGGCGTGCTGGACATCCTCACGCACGAGAATGTCGGCGGCGAGGCCGACCCGCCGCCGCCGCACGGCCCCGGCAAGGAAACCACCACGATGCAGGACGACCGTATCTGGCACGACGGCCAGATCATCGGTGTGGTGGTAGCCGACAGCTACGAGGCGGCGCGGGAAGCCGCCTACAAGGTTCGCGTGAGCTATGACGCAGAGCCGCCCGCCGCGACCTTCGGCAGTCCCGGTGCGCAAACCGAGCAGCGCGAACCCGGCGAGCACAAGGACTTTGCCGTTGGCGACGTCGCCGCGGCCTACGGCACCGCCGCCGCAAAGCTGGATCAGCGCTACAGCACGCCCACGCAACATCACAATCCCATCGAGCTGTTTACCACCACCGCCGTTTGGCACGATGGCAGCCTGACGCTGTATGAACCGAGCCAGTTCGTTCATGGCCTGCGCGGGGCTGTTGCCAAGCAGTTGCACATGGATCCGAGGCATATCCGCGTGGTGGCGCGCCATGTCGGCGGCGCATTCGGCTCCAAAGGCATCCCGTCGGCGCGCACGGCCTGGATCGCGATAGCGGCGCGGCGGCTGGGGCGCGCGGTGAAGTTCGTGGCCACGCGAGACCAATGCTACACCATCGGCACCTATCGCGCCGAAACCCAGCACCACATCCAACTTGCCGCGTCGGCCGATGGCAAACTGCTGGCGCTGCGGCATGAGGGCTGGGAGGTGACGTCCCGCCCGTCGGACTACAACGTGTCCGGCACCGAGACGACGGCGCGGATGTATGCCTGCCCCAATATTCTGACGCGGGTCAACGTGGTGCATACCGACCGCAACACGCCGGGCTTTATGCGTGCGCCGCCAGACGTGCCGTATATGTTTGCGCTCGAATCTGCGATGGACGAGCTTGCCGAACAGCTCGGCCTCGACCCGATCGAGCTGCGCCGCCGCAACGATACACAAACTGACCCTGCGACCGGACAGCGTTTTTCCAGCCGTTCGCTGATGCCATGCTTCGACGCGGCGGCCGAGCGCTTTGGCTGGCATGCGCGGGGCAAGCCCGGCAGCCAGCGGGAGGGCGATTGGCTGGTTGGTTGGGGCTGCGCCGCAGCCGCTTACCCGGCCAATATCGGCGCCGGCTCCGCCCGCGTGCTGCTCGGTGCGGACGGTGCTGCCACGGTGCAAATCGCCGCCCACGACATCGGCACCGGGTCGCACACCATCATCGCGCAGACCGCGGCGGATGGGCTCGGCCTGCCGCTGGAGCGCATTACCATCCAAATCGGCGACAGCGACCTGCCGGCCGCCGGCTTGGCCGCCGGGTCGAACCACGCCTCCGGGATTTGCCACGCGGTCGGCGCGGCCTGCGAGGAGGCCCGAGCGCGCCTGGCGCATGCTGCGTCCACCAGCAACGCCGGCCCGTTCGCCGGGCAGGATCCTGCCGGCTTGCGGTTGCAAGCGGGCCAGCTTCAAGCGCCGAATGGCGTAGCCGAAGCGCTGGGGGATGCACTGGCGCGGGTCACCAGCGGGGTGCTGGAGGCCTATGCAGAGAGTATCCCGAAGGGTATGCCGCCCGATGCGGTCGCCAAGGTCTATAGCGGCCAGATGGCCATCTCGCGCGGCACCACCCGCACCGACTTCACCACCTATGCATTCGGAGCACAATTCGTCGAGGTCCGGGTGCACGCCCGCACGCGTGAAATCCGGGTGCCGCGGGTCGTTGGGGCGTTCGCGGCCGGGCGGATTATCAATCCCCGGACCGCCCATAGTCAGTTCATGGGGGGTATGATTTGGGGCATCGGCTCGGCCCTGCACGAGAAGACCGAGGTCGATTTGCGTACGGCACGCTACACCAACGACAACATCGCGGAATACCTGATCCCGGTGAATGCCGACGTCCGCGCCATCGAGGTCATAAGCGTGCCGGAACAGGATCGCGAAGTGAACCCGATCGGCATGAAGGGCATCGGCGAGATCGGGGTCGTCGGCATCAACGCGGCAATCGCCAATGCGGTGTATCACGCGACAGGGCGCCGCATTCGCGATCTACCGATCCGGCTGGAGGCCCTGTTTTAACGGCTCTCAGCGGGCCCGCTTGCTGGCCGGGTCGTTCTGGTCGCCGCTGACAACCTCCTGGTCTCGACGCACCGCATCTGGTTTGGCCGCGCCGCTCTTGTCTGGATTTCCAGGCTTGGTGGAATGGGTGCCGCCAGGATCCATCGCTTCGGTTGGGTCATTGCCTGTGGTGTGGTCCGATGTGCTGGTCATCCTGACTCCTTTGTAGGGCCTAGCAACGGCCCGCAGCGCCACGGGTTGACCCGCTTGATGTCATTTGCACGCGATGAGGGGTTATGTCTGGAGAGTTCGATCTGGCGCGCTTCATTCGGGCGCAGGAGCCAGTGTGGCCCGACGTTTGCCGGCAGATTCGCGGCGGGCAGAAGACCACGCATTGGATGTGGTTCGTGTTCCCGCAAATCGAGGGATTGGGACACAGCGATATGGCCCGGCGTTACGCGGTTCGTTCGATTGCCGAGGCGCGGGCTTACCTCTCGCACCCCATACTGGGGCCGCGGCTGCGGGAGGCGACCGGCTTGGTCAATGCCGTGACCGGGCGCTCGGCGCAGCAGATTTTTGGCAGCCCGGACGACATAAAGTTCCGCTCCAGCCTCACCCTGTTCGCCCGCGCGCAGCCCGGCGAGGCTGTGTTCGAGACCGCCCTGGCCAAATACTTCGGCTCGCAGCCCGACGAACGCACGCTGCAGCTGGTGGGCGAGGCGAGTGATTGAGTTGTGTCTGATTCAGCGCTCGTTGCAATCTTAATCACGCGATCTGCGTTGGGGGTGCCTGCAACCGTAGTTCGTCACGAGGGGTGACCATGACCAAATCTCCCAAGCCGGATACTGCACCGCCGAAGGGTGCTCATGTCGACAAGCCCAAGTCGGGCCATAAGCCCAATGCGTTGCAGCAGCCGTTGAAACCCTCGCCGGCCTTGGCGGCAGTGGTGGGCGAGGGCGCCATGGCGCGGGGAGAAGTGGTCAGCAAGGTGTGGGAATACATCAAGGCGCATAAATTGCAGAATCCAGACGATGGCCGAGAAATCCTCGCCGACGACAAACTGGAAAAAGTTTTTGGCAAGAAAAAGGTCACGATGTTTGAGATGAACAAGTTCCTCGCCCAGCACCTCGAATAGTAGGCGGCTGTGCCGAGGGCAGTGATCTTTGACGTCGACGGCACGCTGGTTGACTCGGTCGACCAGCACGCCCGTGCCTGGCAGGACGCATTCGCGGCATTCGGCCACACCGTCGAGTTCGAGGCGGTGCGCAGCCAAATCGGCAAAGGCGGCGACCAGCTGTTACCGGTATTTCTCAGCCAAGCCGAGTTGGATAAGATCGGCGAGTCGCTTGAGGCCACTCGCAAGCAAATCCTTTCCGAGCATTACCTGCACAGCATCAAGGGCTTTGCGGATGTGCGGGCGCTGTTCGAGCGTTTGCAGCGCGCAGGCGTGCGCGTGGTCTTGGCGTCCTCTGCCAAGGACGATGAACTGCAATACTATAAGCAAGCGGCGGCAATCGAGGATTTGGTCGAAGCACAAACCTCCTCGGACGATGCCGAACGCAGCAAGCCGCATCCGGACATCTTTCAGGCAGCCATTGGGCGGCTTGGCGATATTCCGCCAAGTGAAATGCTGGTGGTTGGCGACACGCCGTATGACGCCGAAGCTGCCCGGAAAGCGGGTCTTCGCGCCGTGGGCGTGCTATGTGGCGGCTTTGCCGAGGCCGATTTACGCCGCGCCGGCTGCATCGCAATCTATCCGGATCCAGCAGGACTGCTCGCCGAGTTCGACCGCTCGCCCTTGGCCAGGCCCTAGCCGCAGCCCGTCAGCCGGGACTGGCTGACAGGTTCGGAGCGGTCGTCAGGCTCTGCAATGCGGCGAGATCGGTCTGCACTGCCGGCAACTCCGCTTGTACTTGGGTTAACATGGCGCCGTTCTTGGTGTCGGCCCGTTCTTTCTCGAGCACGCTCACCGCCGTCTTGTGCAGGGCGATCTCGTCGGCCACGTACTCGTGGTCGAACGCCGGACCCTGCAGAGTATGCAGCTTGGCGACTTCAGCAGCCACATCGGGCGGTAGTTGCTTCGGCGGCGCAATGCCCTGGGCCTTCAGTGCGCCGGTCAGACCTGGCGACAAGGCACTGGCCTGGTCCACAAGCTCGCTCGACACGTTCACCACCCGAGGGTCCTGCGCTTTGTCCGGCACCAGCTTGCCTGCTTCGTTATCCAGTTGCGCGAGTTCGTAGGCCGTTGTGATGTAGGTGGTGTCCTCCGAGCCCATGGCGCCGCTAGTTTTGATCTGCGCGCCGATGTTGCTGCAGCCAGCGACGGCGAGGGTCGCCACGACCCACACGATACTATGCGTTGTTTGCATGGATGAGCCTCCGTTTCGTGGGACTGGGCCACGCGTGTCATTACGGTGGCCGCTCTGGGCGCAACGCGCTTGGAGCCGAAAGTTGCAAACTGATGGCAGTGCGGCGGCATTGGGCGGTATGTCGCTTGCACAGCCTTGTGCCATGACCAAGGGCTTGAGCCATGACCGATTTGAATGATCCCGCCTTACGCGACCGGGCAGTGCGCGCCGCCAGCGGCTCTGCCCCGTTTGACCTGCTGCTGCAGGGCGGTCAGGTGGCGGACATGGCCACCGGCGAGCTGCGCCCCGCCGATGTCGGTATCGTCGGCTCTTTGATCGCCAGCGTGCACGCTCCCGGCGCTCGCACCGACGCGGCACGCAGCTTGGGCGTGAGCGGCATCGTGGCGCCCGGCCTGATCGACACGCATCTGCACATCGAAAGCTCGATGGTGACACCGCGCCGCTACGCGGAAGTGGTGCTGGCACAAGGCACCACCTCCATCTGCTGGGACCCGCACGAATTGGGCAACGTGCTCGGGATGGCTGGAGTGGCTTGGGCGGCGGATGCGGTGCGGGCTCTTCCGTTGCGCGTGCTGGTGTTGGCGCCTTCCTGCGTGCCTTCCGCGCCCGGGCTGGAACGGGCGGGAGCGGTGATCGAGCCGGCGGACATGCAGGCGTTGCTCGCCCGGCCGGACATCGCGGGCGTCGCCGAGGTGATGGACATGCGCGGCGTGCTGGACCGCGGCGCCAAGATGCGCGGCATCGTGGCGGCCGGCTTGGCCAGCGGCAAGCTGGTCTGCGGCCATGCTCGCGGGTTGGCTGGCCCGGCGTTGCAGGGCTTCGCCGCCGCCGGGTTGCAGTCGGACCACGAGATCGAGGACGGCGACGACTTGCTGGAGAAGCTGCGCGCCGGCTTCACGGTGGAACTGCGCGGCTCGCACGACCACGTGCTGCCCGATGCGGCCGCCGTGCTGTGCCGTTTGCCGCATTTACCGCCGACGCTCACGCTCTGCACCGACGACGTGTTCCCGGACGACCTGGTCGCCCGCGGCGGCGTGATCGATTTGCTGCGCCGCCTGGTGCGCTATGGTTTGCCTGCGATGGAGGGGTTGCGGGCGGCGACGCTGCATGCCGCGCTTCGGCTGGGACGGCGGGATTTGGGCCTGGTGGCGCCGGGCCGCCGGGCCGACCTCATCGTGCTGTCGGACTTGCAGGAACTGGCGGTCCAGACCGTGCTGGCCTCGGGAGAGGTGGTGGCGCAAGCCGGGCAGATGCTGGCGCCGCTTGCCGCCTCGCCGCCGCTGCCCGGTAGCACGATGCAGGTGCCGCACTTCACGCCCGCTGACTTCGCCATCCCGGCCGGTGGCACCGCCGCCACGCTGCGCACGGTGGACCGGCCGCGAGCGACGCAGTGGGGCGAGGCGCAGGCTGCCGTGGTCCACGGCCAAGTCCGCTTGCCGGACGGCGCCATCTTCATGGCGGTCATCCATCGTCATGGCCGCGCGCCAGCCGTTCCGGTGATGGGGGTGCTGCGGGACTGGGGCAGCTGGCGCGGCGCCATCGCCACCACCGTGTCGCATGACAGCCACAACCTCGTGGTGTTCGGCCGCGACCCGCTGGATTTGGCGGCCGCTGCCAATGCCGTCACCGCGGCTGGCGGCGGGATGGCGGTCGCATCGGGAGGCAGGGTGCAGGCGGTGTTGCCGCTGCCGGTCTGCGGCCTGGTGTCCGACGCGCCCGCCACGACCGTCGCGGCAAACTTCGCGGCGCTTCGCGAGGCAGCGGACGCCATCGTGGACTGGCAACCACCCTTGCTGACCTTCAAGGCATTGGTCGGCGCCTCCCTGGCCTGCAATCCCGGGCCTCACGTGACGGACATGGGCATCACCGATGGCTCGACCGGCACCATCTATTCCTCAGCCCTGGTCAACGCCCGGTGATGTTCTGGCAGGAGTTCGTGCAGCCGCGCGCTTTGCCGCCGATCTGGACGGCGCATTATGAGGCGGCGATGCCGGACGGCTCGGCGCTGCTGCTGCCGTTGCGCGACATGGGGGAGTTCGCAGTCGCTGGGCTGATCGCCAACCAGGCCTCCTTTGCTGTCGCCGACCGGCTCTCGGCCTGGATGGCTGCGGCTGTAGCGGCCGACCGGGTTGAGGTGGTGGTCGGTTTGCCAACTTTGGGCCATGTGTTCGGCCAGGGCGTGGCGCGCGCGCTGGGCCACACGCATTGGGTCGCACCAGGGTTTACCCGCAAGGTCTGGTATGAGGAGCGGTTCTCGGCTGGCACGACCTCGATCACCTCGCCGCAGCCCGGGCGGCGCCTCTGGCTGGACCCTCGCCTGCTGCCCCGCTTGTCCGGCCGGCGCGTGCTGCTGGTGGACGACGTGATCAGCACCGGCGCCTCGATGCTGGCTGGGCTCACCCTGCTGCAGGCCGCGGCGGTGCAGCCGGTCGCTGCCGCGGTGGCGATGGCGCAGACCGAGCGCTGGCGCGCCGCTTGGCCGCCGGGCCTCCCGCTCCGCTCGGCGTTCAGCACGCCCGCCTTTGCCCGCGTGGAAGGCGGTTGGGCTAGCGGCTAGAGCATGTTCGGAGCGAATGCAGTGGTAAAACTGCCCGAACATGCCCTGGCTCTTTGTTTTGGCGAGCCTCTTTATCGGTCGCTCATCGCGTTTGTGCCGATGATGCTTTAAGCCGAGGCCGCGACCCCAAGCACGCGCAACGCCGCAATTCCCGCGCCATAGCCGTTGTCGATGTTCACCGTCACGATGCCCGGCGCGCAACTCGCCAGGATCGAGTTCAGCGCCGTCTGTCCGCCGGCGGCGACCCCATAGCCGACCGAGGTGGGCACCGCGATGATCACCCCGCCCACCAAACCCCCAAGCACGCTGGGCAGCGCCGCATCCATCCCGGCTGCCACGATCACCACCCGGGCCGAGCGCAAGTCGTCCAGCCGCCGCAGCAGCCGCCACAACCCGGCGACACCGACATCGGCCACCAGCCGGGCATCATGGCCCTGGAACGCCAGAGTGCGCATGGCCTCTCGCGCCACGGGGACGTCCGAGGTTCCCGCCGTGACGATGGCGACCTGGGCCGGGCCGCTGGTGGGTAGGGGCGCGCCGGAGAAGGCGGTGCAGGATACCGTATCGTAGTCGAGCGCCGCCTGCTGGCGTTCCGGCAGGGCGGCGAACTTGGCGGCGTCCAGCCGGGTGAGCAGCATCGGCACGGTGGCATGGTCGACGATGGCGGCGATCTGTGGCGCCGACTTGCCAGCACAAAACACCGCCTCGCCAAACCCAAGCCGCGCCGTGCGGATTTCATCGAGCACGAACTCGGTGGAGGTGACATCAACGTTCATGAGGCGCTCCGCAGGACCGACGTTCATGAGGCGCTCCGCAGAAAGGCGCTGCCGGTGCGGTAGGCGGCAAAGGCGACTGTCCCCGCCAACCCGGCCGCCCCCGCCATCTGCTCGAGTTCGCGTTGCAACGATTGCTTGCGCCCTTCGTGCAGGGCGATCAGCGAGTCCTCGTCCAACTCCACCACCACGCCGCCCGCGCGAACCCGGCAGCGTACGGTGCGCGGTGAGAGCTCACGCGACACCAGCTTTTCCACCGCGTGCACCATTGCCAATACGGGCGCTTCGATGCGAATGCCGGTTTCCACCCGGCTGGACAAGCAGGGTGCGGAGGGCAGCTCCGCCAGGATGCCCATCCCGAGGTCCGCCGCCAGCAGCCGCACGGTGCGCTTGTCGATCTGCGCCTCCACCAGCGGGTGACGCACATTGTGCTGCTTGGCTGCCTCTAGCCCGGGACGGTAATCCCCCAGATCGTCGAGGTTGGTGCCGGAGGCGATCGGGTCGGTGGTGCGCCCGGCCACGGCGCCGTAAAGGTTAGTCTTGCAGAAGAAGCAGCGATTGACCGGATTGGCGCGGTAGGCTGGGTCACTGAACTCGCCGGCATCGAACACGTCCAGCCGCCAGCCTTCGCGCGCTGCCAGCGCCCGGGTGCGCTCGGTGGCTTCGGGCGGGACGGCGGGGGAGGTGGCGTGATGCATTGTCACCGCGCCGCCGAGGGTGCGGTGGGCCGCGGTGGCCAGGGTCAGGCTGTCCACCCCGCCGCTCACCGCAACGGCCAGGCGGCTGAACCCGCGCAGAACGTCCCGCAGGCGGTCATGCGGCGTCATTTCGGGCCCCGCTGGGCTTCGCCCAACTGCCGCAATGCCAACGCTTCGGCGTCCCGCCGGAGCCGCGTCCGCTCGCTATGTCCCGCCATGCCATACACGTGATTTGCCTCCGCTTTGGCCGTCATGACGATGGTCCCACCTTCGGAGGGTCGCATCACCGCTTTGACCGGCACTGATTGCCCCGCCAGATCGATCTGCGACGATTGCCGCGCCAGAGCCTGCCCCTGCACCAGGTGGGTCCGTAGCCCAATGGTGGTGGTTTCGCGGAAGCAGGCTTCGACTACATACGTCATCGCCGAGGGTGTGGTTAACACCTGAATGTGAACTCCGAGTCGTGATTTCTTGCCGAAGCATGGTATTTGCACGACATCGTGAACGCCGGCAAGGGCGCGCACACGATCAAGCCCGATGGCGAGGTCCTCGCCTGATTGGTCGTCCACCTCGAAGCTCACCACGGCCAGATCGCGATGGCCGATTGCCTCCGCTTCGTCGGCCTCGAACACCAGGGCACGGAGGCAATTGCTGCGGCCGGGCAGGGTTCGGGTGCCGAAGCCGGTGCCGCTGCGCCGCAGCGTGCCCGCGAGCGGCGCGGCGGTGTGGCAGCCGAGGTAACGCAGGATCGCGGCGCCCGTGGGGGTCACCCGCTCGCCGCCGATGCCGTCATCGGCGATGGCAAACCCTTCCAGCAGCAGCGCGGTGGCTGGCGTGGGCACCGGCATGACGCCGTGCGCGGTCTGCACCGTGCCGCCGCCCAGGGGGAGCGGCAGGCAGCTCCACGAGGCGGGAGAGACTGCGGCGACGATGCTGGCGGCGGCCACGATGTCGGCGATCGAGTCTGCGGCGCCCACCTCGTGAAACACCACCTCGTCGGGGTGGCGACCGTGCACCCGGCCCTCGGCCTCTGCCAATACGGTAAAAATACCGATGGCGTGCTGCTGCACGGGGCCGGGTAATTGCGAGTCTGCGAGCCGGCGGCGAATGGCGGACCAGTGGACATGGTCATGATGAACATGGCCGCCGCGCGCATCCACCAGGAAACGGCAGCCGGTGAGCACGCCGTCGGCATGGGGCGTAAGCCGGCAGGGCGCGCCGGAGAGTTGCTCGGCCGCGGCGATGGCGGCCTCGCCATGCTCGGGGAACGCGTCCAGCAGGCACGCGACTGCCATGTCCCCCGCCACGCCGCCCAGCGGATGAAGTTGGATATGCCGCATGCCTGCCTACCTCTGGATAATCCGGAGGCTAACGCCGGGCGGTGGCCAAAGCTGCCTCGACTGTAATCCACGGCGCGGCTGCGCCGCCGCCCACTTAGGAGACCTCTGATCATGGCCGATTTCACCGGAAAAACCGTCATTGTCACCGGCGCAGGCACCGGCATCGGCGCGGCGACCGCGCGCCGCTTCGTGTGGGGCGGCGCCGCCGTGGTGCTTGCCGGCCGGCGCGCTGGCAAGCTGGCGGAAGCGGCCGCCGGGTTGCCGGGGGATCGAGTGCTGCTGCAGCCGACCGACGTCACCGACGAAGCCGCCTGCGACGCCCTGGTTGCCGCGGCGGTGGCGCGCTTTGGCGGCCTCGATGTCCTGGTGAATAACGCCGGAGCGGCAGCGTTCGGTGGCTTCATGGACACCGCCAAGGACGCTTGGCGCAACATGATGGCCACCAACATCGACGGCGTCATTTTCTGCATCCGCGCCGCCATGCCGCACCTGCTGGCCAGCCGTGGCAACGTGGTGAACGTGTCGTCCGTGTCCGGCTTGGGCGGCGACTGGGGCTTGAGCTTCTACGACGCATCCAAGGGCGCGGTGACCAACCTCACCCGGGCGCTGGCGCTGGAGTTCGGCGCGCGGGGCGTGCGCGTCAATGCGGTGAACCCCAGCCTGACCGCGACCGAGATGGCAGAGAGCGTTACCGGCAATCCCGAGATGATGGCCAAGTTCATCGACCGCATCGCGCTGGGCCGCGCGGCCGAACCGGCGGAGATCGCCGACGTGATCGCGTTCCTGGCGAGCGAGGACGCCCGTTTCGTGACGGGGGTGAACCTGCCGGTCGATGGTGGCGTGAGCGCGTCGAATGGGCAGCCGCGGCTGGGGTAGGATCGCCTCTGTAGTTTGCGCCACAATGCCCGGAGCAGGTCCATGGACGCGAGCCGGCCGTCACGCGACGGCGGCGCCGCGCTCCAGGATACAGACGCCGACCCGCTCGCCGCGCGCGGTGCGCATCGCGCAATGGGCCTCCCTTAGCAGACTCAGCCCGTCCGACCCCGACGTGCAGAGTGCGGTTCCGGTCGCAGCCGCGAGTTGCCCCGCCGTTGCGCCAGCATGCGCAATTGCGAGCGCGTCAACCGCCGCCAGCACCCGGCGAGCAATGGTTGCGGCCTGCTCGGCGTTTGTCGACGGCAACAAGATGGCGAATTCATCGCTGTCCAACCGGCCGGCGCTATCGGCCGGGCGGTGAAGCGCAGCGCCGATCGACTCGGCCACGGCACGCATAGCGCCGTCCGCAGCCTCCCAGCCATAAAGGTCGGTGAAGCGGCGAAACTCGGTCAAGCCAAGCGCCAGGACGGCCAGTTGGGTCTGGTCCCGCTGGGCGCGGCGGACCTCGCGCTCGAGCGTGGCGACCAGGTGGTCCCGGTTCAGCAGGCCGGTTACCGTATCGGTGGCGGCCCGGTGCCGCAGCAGGCTGTTGGCCTCCTCCATCACTGCCTGGCCTTGTTTGCGCCCGGAAATATCCCGCAGGCAGAGCACCGCGCCAGCAGCCCCGGGCAGGCGGCGGCCGATGACCTCAATCCAGGAGAGCTGGCCGGCGTGCTGGACGCGGAATTCGGCGCTGACGGCGGGCTCGCCGCTGTTCAGGCGGACGAACAAATCCTCCAGCGCCTCGCGGTCCGGCTCGACCGCGAGCTCCCGCAGGTCAAAGCCCGCCATCTCGGTTGGGGTGCGGCCCAAAACCATTGCGCTGGCGGGGGTGGCGTAACGGCAGCGCGCATCTGATTGGGCCAGCAATGTCACGTCCGGACTATGGTCGGTCAGCAGGCGCAGGAGGTCGCCGCTCACGGCCTCGGCCGCTGGGATGGTTGGCTGGCTAAAGGCGTAGCGAATGGTCATGACCTCTCCGTCCCGCCCGGTCGGGCTGGCGGCAGCATCGCAGACGGGAGCAAACAAAACGTTAGCGCGGCGACACCATTCGCGAGGACAGCGCCTGGCCGCCAAACAGGTGCACGTGGAAATGCGGCACCTCTTGCCCGCCGAAGCCGCCCATGTTGGTCACGGTGCGATAGCCGTCCGGCTCAAGCCCAAGCTGGTGCGCCACGGCACCGACGGCGCGAAAGAACCCTGTTATCTCCGCGTCCGATGCGTCGCGCGCAAAGTCGGTCAGCGAAACGTAGCGGCCGCGCGGGATGACGAGCACATGGATGGCCGCTTGCGGCGCAATGTCGTGGAATGCCACCGCCCATTCGTTGTCATAGACCCGGCGTGATGGAATTTCGTCGCGTAGCAGGCGCGCGAAGATATTGTTGTCGTCGTACGGTTCCAGGCCGCTTACAGGCATGCTTGTCGGCTCCTCGGCTAAGGGATTTTGCGGGTGGTGATGCTCGCGAGCTGCGGCAAGCTGCGCGCGGCCTTCTCAGCAATGCCGGACACGCCCTCCCGCCGGTGCAACTCGGCCCAGACCATGCCGGGCTCCACTCCCGCATCTACCCACATGACGATGAGGTGATAAAGCACGTCCGCGCTCTCCCCCACCAAGGCCTCCGTATTGCCGGCGACGGCCTCGATCAGGCACTCGACTGCTTCCTCGCCGAACTTCTGCGCCACCTTGGTGCGGCCGCGGGAGAGCAAGCGGGCGGAGTGGCTGACCGCGGGATCGGCGCCGCGGCGCTCGGTCACCACCGACCACAGCCGGTCCAACACCATCGCGCTGGCCGCGGAGTTGGCGGCGACCGGCTCCACGGGAGCAATCTTCGCCTTGGCCTTGAGCAGTTTCTTGGCCATGGCTAGGCGGCTGCCTGCCGCGGCAGACGCACCGCCAGGCCGGCGGCGGCAAGGGCTTGCTTCACCTGCGGGATGGTGAAGCTGCCGAAATGGAACACGCTGGCGGCGAGTAGCCCGGTGGCGCCGGCCTGTGCCCCTTCGACGAAATGCTGCAGGCTGCCGACGCCGCCGGACGCCACCACCGGGACGCGGACCGCGCTGCAGACCGCCCGCAACAGCGCCCCGTCGAAGCCGGTGCCGGTCCCGTCGCGGTCCATGCTGGTGAGCAGGATTTCGCCCCCGCCCAGGCTCGCCGCCTGGCGGCACCATTCCACCGCGTCCAGCCCGGTCGGCTCGCGCCCGCCATGGGTGAACACCTCCCAGCGGCCGGGCGCCACCGCCCGCGCGTCCACGGCGACGACCACGCATTGGCTGCCGAATTTTTGCGCCGCCTCGCCGATCAGCCCGGGCCGGGCGAGGGCGGCGGAGTTCATGCTGCATTTGTCGGCGCCCGCCAGCAGCAGCTTGCGCATATCTTCGGTGGACCGCACGCCGCCGCCGACGGTGAGCGGCAGAAACACGCGCGCGGCGGTGCGGCTGACCACGTCGTAGATGGTGTCGCGGTTCTCGTGGCTGGCGGTGATGTCGAGGAAGGTGAGCTCGTCCGCGCCGGCGGCGTCGTAGAGCGCGGCTTGCTCCACCGGGTCACCGGCGTCGCGCAGCGCCACGAAATTCACGCCTTTGACGACGCGGCCGTCCTTCACGTCCAGGCAAGGGATGATCCGAAGCTTCAGCATCGGCCTGTTTTCAACACCGCAGCGTGCCGGCGCAACAGGAAATCAACTGTCTAGCGGGGCAATCGCTGGAGTGACAACGCCTGCTAACCGAAGGCTTACGTCACATGCCGTGTCGCGTGGGTGGCCGGATCGAGTCCGGCCATGACGAGGTGGGTGGGGAGCGCTTACCCTGGCGGATCATGCTGGTGACGCCGAGGGTGACCTGGCGGCGGAGCATGGCCGGGCGGTCGTCGTCGGCGGCAGCCTCAGAATCGGGTCACTCAGGTAGCAGGACCTCCCCGGCCACCAAGGTCCGCTGGCCGGTGGGCGTGTCCAGCAGCAGGCTGCCGTCGGGCGCCAGGCCGGCAAAGCCGCCCGAGACGGTTGCGGACGGCAGCCGGACCCGCAGCGGCGTTGCCAAGGCCGGCCCGCGCTCGCGCCAGCGCGCCAGGATGGCGGCCAGACCGTGCTCCCGCCAGAGGGTCCAGACGCTGTCGAATTCGAGCAAAATCGCGTCCAGCACGGTTTCCGGCGTGAGGTCCAGCCCTTCGGCAGCAAGGCTGGTCACGGGGTAGGGCATGTCTGGGGGGGCGTGACGAACGTTGAGCCCGATGCCCGCGAGCACGGCGCCGTCGTCCAGGCGTTCCAGCAGGATGCCGGCGAGCTTGGCGCCACAGCGCAGGACGTCGTTCGGCCATTTCAACGCAGTTCCCGGCCCGGCCACGGCGTCGACGGCGGCAGCGACGGCGACGGCGACGGTGAAGCCGAGTTCCGGGGCACGGCGGGGTGCAACGCCGGGCCGCAGCAACAGGGTGGCATGCAGGTTGCCGGCGGGGCTCGACCAGGGCCGGGCGTTGCGGCCGCGGCCGGCGTGCTGCAGCCGGGCGGCGACGACGGTGCCGTGGTCGGCGCCAAGCCCCGCGCGCAACCGCGCCTCGTCCATCGTCGACACAGTTTCGGCGAGCCACTCGACCTTCAAGCCGTGGCCGAGCCCGATTCAGCGGCGATCACAGGTTCCCGTGTATGTGTTGAAGAACTGGCCGGTGCCGCAGGCGGGCGTCGGGGGTGGGCGCGGTGCCGGGGCGGCCGGTGGCGGCGCGTAGCTGGCCGCGCCGTAGCCCGGCGGGGGTGGGTAAGGATACGGATACGGGTAGGGATAAGGGTAAGGCGCCACGACGGGCGCCGCGTAATAGTATGGATAGCCGTAGTAGGGGTATGGATAGGGATAGTATGGGTGCGCGAGCGCAGCGCCAACCACGGTTCCGGCGGCGAGGCCGAGCACAACACCACCACCGCCCCAGGCTTTGGCCGGCTGTAGTGCCGACGTGCAAAGTACCGCCCCCATTGCTGTCGCTAACACCAGCCGCCGCATGACTGTCCTCCCGTGTGTTGCTGCGTCCGCGATAATGCGGCGCCCAGGTAAAAGCCACCTTAAATCAGCGGGCTTGTGATGGCTGACGCTGTCCCGAGCGCCACTTTGTCCGCAAAGCTTCGTGATAAGGTGGGTAAAGCGGAGGGACCGTGGCAGACTAACCCCCATTGTGCAGTGCGGCAGGTCCTCGCCGTGCCGGAAGGGTGACGCATGGGGCTGGTCAAGTTCGCACTCAAGTTCCGTATTTCGATCTACGT
The DNA here is from genome assembly GCA_965276785.1 of Acetobacteraceae bacterium. Lineage (GTDB taxonomy): Bacteria > Pseudomonadota > Alphaproteobacteria > Acetobacterales > Acetobacteraceae > LMUY01. The sequence goes on along the minus strand of OZ255629.1, from coordinate 1,926,959 downwards.
GCTGTCGCTGCTGATCCTGCTGGGCGGCATTGGCGCCATCGTCACCATGCCGAAAGACGTGCTGCCGAACGTCGACATCCCCGTGGTCTCGATCATCTGGACCTATACCGGGCTCGACACGCAGGAGATGGAGCAGCGGATCACCACCTATTCCGAGTTCGCCTTGTCCAACAACGTAAACGGCATCAAGAATATAGAGAGCCAGACCCTGCAGGGGGTCGCAATCGAGAAGGTGTATTTCCAGCCCGACGTCTCGATCGATCTCGCCATCTCGCAGATCGTCGCCTCCACCAACTCGATCCGCGCGGTGATGCCGCCGGGCATCCAGCCGCCGGTTGTGGTGCGGTATAGCGCGTCGGCGGTGCCGGTGATCCAGTTGGCGCTGTCGTCCGACAAGGAATCGGAGCAGCAGCTCTACGATTACGGGCAGTACCGGGTGCGCCAGGCGATCACCTCCACGCCGGGCGCCACCTTGCCAGCGCCGTTCGGCGGCAAGCAGCGCCAGGTGATGGTGGACCTCGACCTGCACGCGCTGCAGGGCCTCGGCCTGGCGCCCAGCGACGTGGTGAACGCCATCACAGCGCAGAACCTGACCGAACCGAGCGGACAGGCGAAGATCGGCTCGATCCAATACCCGATGGAGCTCAACGCGATCCCGAAGTCGGTGGACGAGCTCAACCGCATCCCGATCAAGGTGGTGAACGGCGCGCCGGTGCTGGTGCAGGACGTGGCCTATGTGCGCGACGGCTACCAGGTGCAGCAGAACATCGTGCGCAACGATGGCCGCCGTGGCGCGCTGCTCGAAGTGCTCAAGAACGGCAACGCCTCCACCCTCTCGGTGGTCAACACGGTCAAGTCGCTGCTGCCCGGCATTCGTGCCGCGGCGCCGAAGGACCTCAAGATCACCCCGCTGTTCGACCAGTCGGTGTTCGTGTCGGGCGCGATCAGCGACGTGCTGCGTGAGGGCGCGATTGCGGCGGGGCTGACCGGGCTGATGATCCTGCTGTTCCTCGGCTCCTGGCGCTCCACCCTGATCGTGCTGGTGTCGATCCCGCTGTCGATCCTGACCTCGCTGGCGGTGCTGGCGGCGCTGGGCGACACGCTGAACATCATGACCCTCGGCGGCCTGGCGCTGGCCGTGGGCATCCTGGTGGACGACGCGACGGTGGCCATCGAAAACACCTACCGCCTGATGGAGGAGGGCGCGGAGTTCCGCACCGCCGTGGTGGAGGGGGGTGCGGGCATTGCCAAGCCGGCGCTGATCTCCACCCTGTCGATCTGCTGCGCCTTCGTTTCGGTGCTGTTTCTCACGGATGCGGCCAAATTCCTGTTCACGCCGCAGGCGCTGGCGGTGGTGTTCGCCATGTTGGCGTCCTACGGCCTGTTGCGCACGCTGGTGCCGGTGCTGATCGACGTGCTGGTGAAAAGCGAGTACGAGCGCACGCATGCGGGCGCTGAGCCAGCGGACCAGCGCAAGCCAGGCTGGTTCGGCCGCTGCCACGCGGGCTTCGAGCGCGGGTTCGCGCGCTTCCGCGGCGGCTACCTGGCGCTGCTGCACGCCTCCATCCATCACCGCTGGGGCACGCTGGCGGTGGCGGGCGCAACGCTGGTCGCCGGCGGCGTGATGTTGCTGTTCGTGGGGCAGGACTACTTCCCGCAGATCGCGGCGCCGCAGCTGACGCTGCATGTGCGCGGACGCCCCGGCCTGCGCATCGAGGACACTGAGCGGCTGTTCCAGCAGGTGGAGGACACGGTGCGCCAAGTGGTGCCGTCCACCGGGTTGATCCTCGATAACATCGGGCTGCCGGCCAACAACTATAACCTGGCGTTCACCGACGGATCGACGGTGGGGTTGAACGACGGCCAAATCCTGATCAACCTTAAGCCGGACCACCCTTCAATCTTCGGCATCCAGAAGCGGTTGCGGGTGGCGTTGCGGCAGCGGTTTCCGGACGCGATCTTTTACTTCCAACCGGCTGACATCATCACCCAGGTGCTGAACTTCGGCCTGCCGGCGCCGATCGACATCCAGGTCTCGGGCCAGGACCGGGAGCGCAACCTTGCCGTCGCGCAGCAGGTGGTGCGCCGGGTGCAGGGGGTGCCGGGCGCGGTGGACGTGCATCTGCAGCAGATCGTCAATGCGCCGGAGTTCTTCGTCGAGGTCGACCGGGTTCGCGCCGCCATGCTGGGGCTGACCGAGATGTCGGTGGCGCAGAACCTCAATACCTCGCTGTCCTCGTCCTACCAGGTCTCGCCGAACTTCTGGACCGACCCGAAAAGCGGCATTCCTTACCAATTGGCGGTGCAGACGCCGGAATACCGCACCGACTCGCTGTCGGACGTGGAGAACACCCCGTTGCTGGTCTCCAACAACGGCGCCAGCGCGCCCAACCTGCTCAGCAACGTCGCCACCTTGACCCGGCGGCCGGAGCAAACCGTGGCCAGCCACGAGAACACGCGGCCGACCTACGATATCCTGGCCAATGTGCAGCAGCGGCCGCTGGGTTGGGTGGAGGGCGACCTCGACCGCATCCTGCAGGACATGCGCAAGCAGCTCACCCCCGGCAACACCATCACGCTGCGGGGGCAAATCCTGTCCAAGAACGACGCCTTCTCCCATATCGGATTGGGCCTGGCGGTGGCGCTGGTCGCGGTCTACCTGCTGATGGCGGTGAACTACCAGAGCTGGGGCGATCCGCTGGTCGTGCTGTTGGCGCTGCCGCTGGCGTTCTGCGGCATTTGCGCCAGCCTGTTCATCACCCAGACCACGCTTTCGATCCCGTCGCTGATGGGCGCCATCATGAGCGTGGGGGTGGCGTCGGCGAACTCCATCCTGCTGGTCACGTTTGCCCGGGAGCACCGCGAGCAGACCGGGTGCAGCGCGGCGGAGGCGGCGTTTGCGGCGGGCGAAACCCGGCTGCGCCCGGTGCTGATGACGGCGGCGGCGATGTTCGTAGGCTTGATCCCCATGGCGCTTGGCGTGGGGGAGGGCAGCGAGCAGAACGCGGCGCTGGCGCGCGCGGTGCTTGGCGGGGTGGCGGTCGGTACCTGTTCCACCTTGCTGTTCGTGCCGTTCCTATATGCCAAGCTGCGGCGCGGCGCCGTCAAGCCGCTGGAGGATTACGCATGACGCAGCAGGCTGAGTCGGCGAAGCGGCCGGAGGACGAAGCGGGCAAGCCGCGCGAGCTCGGCCCGGTGCCGCGCCAGCCGTTGATTGCGGCCGGCGTGGTGGTGGCGGCTTTGCTCGGGTGGGGCGCGTGGGGCCACTACCAGGAGGCCGCCGAAGCCTCGCAGACGCAGCAGCAGACGCGAGACTTCGTGCCCGACGTGCAAGTGGGTATCGCCAAGCGAGAAGACTCGCCGGTGATCTACACTCTGCCTGGCACCGCGGCCGCGTTCGACACCACCACCCTGTATGCCCGCGCCACCGGTTACATCGCCGAGCGCCGGGTCGATATCGGCAGCCGGGTGAAGCGGGGCGACCTGCTGCTGCGGATCGCGGCGCCCGACCTCGACCAGCAACTGGCGCAGGCCAATGCGCAGTTGGTGCAGATGCAGGCCGCGCTGCTGCAGGCCAATGCGCAGGTGGACCAAGCCCGATCGAACGTGAACTTGGGCAATGTTACCAACAGCCGCACCTCAGCACTGGCCAATCTCGGCTGGGAGACCCGGCAAAACGCCGACAACACGCGGCTGGGGCTCGCCGGGTCGCAGGCCTCGCTGCAATCGTCACAGGCTGCGGTGAAGGTGGCGCAGGCCAATCTCGGCGCCCAATTCGCCACGGTAAAGCGCCTGCAGCAACTCACCGACTACGAAAACGTCACCGCACCCTATGACGGAGTGATCACCAGCCGCAGCGTCGACACCGGAGACCTGGTGAGCGCCGACAACAATGGCGCGACCAATGTATTGTTTACCTTGGCCCGTGACGACGTCTTGCGCGTGCAAATCGACGTGCCGCAATCGGGCGCGGTCGGCATCCGCGACGGGCTCGATGCGCAGGTGATGGTGCAGGAGCTACCCGGCCGGGTGTTCAGCGGCAAGGTCAACCGCAGCGCCGCAGCCCTCAATCAGGCGTCCCGCACCATGCAATCGGAGGTGGACGTGGCCAACCCGGACGGCATGCTCCGGCCTGGCCTGTATGTTACGGTGAAGATCGGCGTGCCGCGCACCGCACCCGGCGTGGTGATCCCGTCCGACGCGCTGCTGTTCAACGGCCAGGGTTTGCGCGTGGCGGTGGCCGGCGAGGGCGGCGTCGTGCATATGCGCGATGTCTCGGTCTACCGTGACTTCGGCACCAGCGTCGAGTTGCGCAGCGGCCTGGCGGGCGGCGAACAGGTGATCCTCAATCCGCCGCCCACGCTGGACGACGGCAACCGGGTTCACCTGCCGCAGCCACCGCCGGCCTCCGGGCCGCGGACCGCCGCGCGGAGCTAGAGCATAGTTCACGCTTCAGGTTGCGCCAACCTGAAGCGTAAGGCGCTAAGCGTGCCGCAGCGCGTCCTGCCGGGGCTCTTGCGGCACCGGTGACTCTGCCCGCGCCGCCGCATCGCGGGCCAGCATGGGCGACAACACCGCCGCATGCTCCAGCAGGTCACGCCTGACCGCAGCGCTGGCCGCCTCGCCGTCGCGGGCCTTGAGCGCGGCGATGAGCGACTCGTGGGCATGACCAGCCGGCGAGAGCAGCCGGGGAGCGGCAAACAGCAGGCTGATCGTGGGGCCGACCTGCACCCAGAGGCTCTCCACCACCCGCTGCAACACGGGCATGGCTGCGATGTGGACGACCTTGAAGTGAAACCGCTCGTTCTCCGTCAGCACGACCTCCCGATCCATCACGGCCCGGCCGGCCAGGAAGCGTCCCTGAATGGCCGTCAGCTCGGCGATGTCGGCCATGGTGGCAAGCGCCGCTGCCCGCGACGCTGCGAGGCCCTCCAGCACCACCCTTAACTCGATGATTTCGTCGTAGCGCTCGGCCGCGAGGCGCGGAACCCAGGCGACGCCGCGCCCGTCCAGCTCCAGCGCGCCTTCCGAAACCAGCCGCAGCAACGCTTCGCGCACCGGCGTCGGGCTGACACCCATCTCGCTCGCCAGCAGGCGGTGCACCAGCCGCTGTCCGGGCACGAGCTGACCCTGTACCAGCCCGCTGCGAAGCTGCTGGTAGACCTTGCCGGCAACGCTCTCCGCTCGTTCGATGGGAGACAACGAAGCTGGCGGGGATAAGGAAGCTGGGATGTCCATTTTCGCCGCTAGTGAACGCTAGAGGCTTGACACGTCAAGCGCAATGGGCTTGCTATAGCAAATAACAACGACTGGGCCTGCTCGCTCCGGGTTGTACCAGCCGGAAGCGTGAACCAGCCTCTTGTACGATCGGAGCGTGGCTTGCCTGACACCGGTCCATGCCTCCCGAACACCACAGTTGCGCTCCGCTTGGCGGAGGCGTTCGCCCGTCATGGGGTGACGATTGCCTTCGGCCAGAGCTTGCCCTCGGCCTTCCACCTGGCCGCCCCGCATGTCGGCATCCGCCAGATCGCCTACCGACAGGAGAACATGGGCGGCACCATGGCCGACGGCTACGCCCGGATTTCGCATAAAGTGGGCGTGGTCACGGCGCAGAACGGCCCGGCGGCGACCCTGCTGGTGGCGCCGCTGGCGGAGGCGCTGAAAGCCAGCGTGCCGGTGGTGGCACTCGTGCAGGAGGTGGCGCGCAGCACGGTGGACCGCAACGCCTTCCAGGAGCTGGATCACCTTAGACTGTTCGACCCGGTGGCGAAGTTCGTCCGCCGCATCGACCGCGCCGACCGCCTGGAAGACTACGTGGATATGGCGTTTACTGCCGCCACATCGGGCCGGCCCGGCCCCGCGGTGATCCTGGTGCCAGCCGATCTACTGAGCGAAAAAGCCGGCCGCAGCTCGCCGCGCACGTCCAGCATGGGCCGCTATCCGCTCGATCGCACCACGCCGGAGCCCGCGCGTATCGCCGAAGCCGCCGCGCTACTGGCCCGCGCCCAACGACCGCTGGTGATTGCGGGCGGCGGGGTTCACCTCTCCGACGCCGCGGCCGAACTCGCGGCGCTGCAGCAGGACGCCCATTTGCCGGTCGCGACCACGTTCATGGGCAAGGGCAGCGTTGACGAGACGCACCCGCTCTCGCTGGGCGTGGTCGGCAACACCATGGGCCTGGGCGCCCGCACCCGCGACCTACGGCCGATGGTGCAGGAGGCCGACGTGGTGCTGCTGGTTGGCAACCGGACCAACCAGAACGGCACCGACTCCTGGCAGTTGTATCCGCGCGGCGCGCGCTTCATCCATATCGACCCGGACCCGCTGGAAATCGGCCGTAACTACGAGTCGGTGCGCCTGGTCGGGGACGCCAAGCTCACGCTGGCCGCCTTAAGCCGCGAGATGCTCGGGCTGGACTTGACCCTGCGCGCCAGCGCGAGGGCGGGGGTGGAGCAGCAGATTGCCGCCGCGGTCGCCGGATGGCGCGACCTGGTGGCTGGCGTCACCACTCGCGATGGCGGCCCGGTGCGCCCCGAGCGTGTGGTGGCGGAGCTCGACCGGCGGCTTCCGGCCGGCGCCGTCGTCTGCGCCGATGCATCGTATTCCTCCAACTGGATCATCACCTATCTGACGGCCAGGCGGCCCGGGCAGCGCTTCCTGACGCCGCGCGGCCTGGCCGGCCTTGGCTGGGGCGTGCCGCTGGCGATCGGGGCGCAGATGGCTGCACCGGACGCCCGCGTCGTGTGCCTATGCGGCGATGGCGGCTTCGCCCATTCCTGGGCCGAGCTTGAGACGCTGCGCCGGCTGCAACTGCCGCTCACCGTGATCGTGCTGAACAATGGGATCCTTGGCTTTCAGAAGCATGGCGAGGACACCATCCTGGGGGACCACACCAACGCTTGCGACTTCGCCGAGGTGGATCACGCAGCTATCGCTCGCGCCTGCGGCGTCAATGCGGTGCGGGTGGAACGCGGCGAGGAGGTCGGTGCTGCGCTCGATGCCGCCTTGGGCTCCAACGAACCCACCCTGATCGAAGTGCTGACCGACCCCAATGCGCGGCCGCCGCTCACGTTCTTCCACGGCCACTATCCGGAACCGTTCTGAGCATGCTGGCGCTCCGCAAGACGCAGGCCGGGTTCGGCCTGGAGCCGCAGGAGATCCCCGAGCCCGGGCCGCCCGGTCGCGGCGAGGTGCTCGTGCGGGTGGAGGCGGTCGGCATCTGCGGCAGCGACGTGCATGCCTATGAGTGGAGCGACGGCTACCAGTTCATGGTGCCACATTTGCCGCTGACCATGGGGCACGAACTGGCGGGCATCGTTGCGGCCGCCGGCCCGAGCGTGGCGGTGGCGCCGGGCACGCGCGTGTCGGTGCATCCGCGGGTGGTGCGCGGCGAGGGCCGCGTGGCGTGGCCGGGCGATCCTCGGTTGGGCACGCCCGCGCTGGGGATTGGGCTGAGCTGCGACGGGGGGTTCGCCCGCTACCTGCGCGTGGAGGCGGGCAACGTGCTGCCGCTGCCGGCCAAGGTCGATGCCGAATTGGGCGCCCTGGTGGAGCCCCTTGCTGTGGCGGCCGATGCCGTCATGGTTGGCGAAGTGGGGCTGGGCGACACCGTGCTCGTGCTTGGCCCGGGCACGATCGGGCAGGGCATCGCGTTGATGGCGCGGGCCAGCGGCGCCGGGCGCGTGATCGTCACCGGGCGTGCCGACGAGCCGCGCTTCGACGTGCTGCGCCAACTCGGCTTCGACGACTTCATCGACGTGGCCGACGGCCCGCTGCGCGACCAGGTGCTCGGACTGACCGGCGGCCAGCCGGTAGACGTGGTGCTGGAGGCGACCGGGCACCCCGCCTCGATCACCGACGCCCTGCCGGCGCTGAAGCGCTCGGGCGTGTTGGTCGTGGTCGGCATCCATGCCGCACCGCTCGCCCTGCCTCTGACGGCGTTCGTGCGCAACCGGCACCAACTCCGCGCGTCGCATAGTTCGGAGCAGCGCACCTGGGAACGCGTCACTGCGCTGCTGGCGCGCGACCCGGACGCCTTCCGGCCGATGATTACCCATCGGCTGCCCCTCGCCCGTGGACTGGAGGGCTTCGAGTTGGCCCGGCAGCGCTCGGCCAGCAAGGTAATCCTTTTGCCATGAGTAATCGAACCATGCGGGCCGGCCGCCGTGCCCGGTTTCCGTTGCAGGGCGGCACCGCCGTCTTGACCGGAGCGGCCAGCGGCATCGGCGCGGCGCTCGCCGCCGACCTTGCCGCCCGCGGCTGCAACCTGGCCCTGGCCGACGTCAATGCCGCGGGCCTGCAGGCGGTCGCGGCCCGCGCGCGCGCCGCGGGCGTGGCGGTCAGCGAGCACGTGGTGGACGTGGCCGACCAAGCGGCCGTGGCCGCCTTGCCGGCCGCGGTGTTGGCGCAGCACCGCGAGGTCACCCTGCTGATCAACAACGCCGGTGTGGCGCTCGGGGGCACCTTCGAGCAGGTGCCGCCGGCCGATTTCGAGTGGTTGTTCGGGATCAACTTCTGGGGCGTGGTCTCGATGACCCGGGCCTTCCTGCCTCTGCTGCGACGGGCCGAGACTGCTCACCTGGTCAACGTGTCCAGCATTTTCGGCATCGTCGCCCCCCCGGGGCAAGTCGCCTACGCCGCCAGCAAGTTCGCCGTCCGCGGCTTCTCGGAGGCGTTGCGGCACGAGTTGGCGGGGTCGAACGTCGGCGTCACCACGGTCCACCCGGGCGGCGTGCGCACCTCGGTGGATGCCAGCGCCCGCCGCAGCGGCCTGTCGGACGCCGAAGCCGCGCAGCAGCGGCAGATCTCGGCCAGGCTGCTGCAGCTCTCGCCGGAGGCCGCCGCCGCCGAGATCGTGCGCGGCATTCGGACCCGGAATAAGCGCGTGCTGGTTGGCCGCGACGCGCGGCAGATCGCATTGGTGCAACGATTGTTCCCGGTCGGCTACTGGCCGCCGCTCAACCGGTTTATCGAGCGCAAGCTGCGAGCCCCCATCAAAAGCGGCTGATTGAGGGTGCCACTCAGGCGCCCCGTGTGAAGGTATCGATCTATGGCTGACCAAGACGTCCTCGTCGATGACGCTCCCGAGCAATCTGTCCGGACGGCGAGGCTGGAGCATCTCGACGTCCTGATCGTGGGGGCTGGCTTGTCCGGCATCGGCGCCGGCTGCCACGTGCAAGCCCGTTGCCGGGGCATGAGCTTCGCCCTGCTCGAGGCCCGCGGCGCGAGCGGCGGCACCTGGGACCTGTTCCGCTACCCAGGCATCCGCTCCGACTCCGACATGTACACGCTCGGCTATTCGTTCCGCCCATGGGCCGAGGCCAAGGCCATCGCCGATGGCAGCAACATTTTGAACTACGTCCGCGATACTGCCCGGGAGTTCGGGATCGACCGGCGCATTCGCTACAACCACCGGGTCCGCAGCGCGTCCTGGTCGTCCGCCGAGGCGCGCTGGCTGATCGAGGTGGAGCGGACCGACACCGGCGAGCGGGTCCGCCTCACCTGCGGCTTCCTGATGATGTGCAGCGGCTACTACGACTATGCCGGCGGCCACATGCCGGAGTTCCCCGGCCGCGAGCGTTTCGCCGGCTCCGTCGTTCATCCGCAATTCTGGCCGCAGGACCTGGATTACGCCGGCAAGCGCGTCGTGGTGGTCGGCAGCGGTGCCACGGCGGTCACCATCGTGCCGGCGATGGCCCAGACCGCCGCCCATGTCACCATGCTGCAGCGCTCGCCGACCTACATCGTGTCGCGCCCGTCCGAAGACAAAGCCGCCAACTGGCTGCGCGCGAACTTGCCTGCCAGGCTGGCCTATCGCATCGCGCGGTTGAAAAACGTGGCGCTGACGATCTATTTCTACAATCTCGCCCGCAAGCAACCGGACAAGACCAAGCAGCAGATCATCGCCATGGCGCAGCATGCGCTCGGCCCCGAGTTCGACGTCGCGACCCATCTCACGCCGACCTATAAGCCCTGGGACCAGCGGCTCTGCTTGGTTCCCGACGCCGACCTGTTCAACGCGTTGCGGAGCGGCAAGGCCTCCATTGCGACCGGGCATCTGGACAGTTTCACCGCAACCGGGCTCAAGCTGCGCTCCGGTGAGACTATCGACGCGGACATCGTGGTCATGGCGACCGGGCTCAAGCTCAACCTACTCGGCGACATCAAGTTCAAAGTCGATGGCCAAGCGATCGAGCTCTCGAAAACGATGGCCTACAAAGGTACGATGATCAGCGGGTTGCCCAATCTCGGCTGGATCCTCGGCTACACCAACGCATCGTGGACGCTGAAGGCGGATCTTTCCTGCGAGTATATCTGCCGGCTGCTCAATTTCATGCGGCGGCGCCACATCGTGGCCGCGGTGCCGCGGCGGGACGCTTCGGTGCAGGAGGAGGACTTCTTGAACCTGACCTCGGGCTACATCCAGCGCGGGATCGGCCTGTTGCCGAAACAAGGCTCCAAGCGGCCGTGGCGGCTTGATCAGAACTACCCTAAGGACGCCGTGATGCTGCGATACGGCCGGCTCGCCGATGGCACCATGGAGTTCGTCAGGCGGTAACGCTGGAGACTGGCTGCCAAACAAAAACATTTCCGGAGGAAACCGCCGTGTCGTCCAGTCCCGCCGCCGCTGCACACAGTTCGCCGCCGCGGCCGCGGCGGTGGAGCCGCCAGTTGCAGCACTACCCGCAACGCACCGTGCGGACCGCGCTGTTGCTGCTCGTCGTGGTGATTACGGTCTCGCTGTATTACCAGCTTTACGTCGGCGGCGGGGTGGCAACCTTGATGCTGCCCGCGTTGCGCCTGCCATTCCCCATTTTTGTCCTCATCGTGGCGATCGGGAACCTGCTCGGCGCCTTCGGCTCCCTGGCGGCGGGCTTGTCCGACCGGTTTGGGCGGGCGAACCTGGTTATCTACGGCCTGCTGGCGGTCACGTTGCTGACCTTGTTTGTGCTGCCGAGCACGACCACGCCGCTGCAATTCGCCTTCGCGTCCTGGGCGCTCGCCTTTGTCGAAGGCATCGTGCTGGTGACCACGCCGGCCCTCATGCGCGACTTCTCGCCCCAGGTCGGCCGCGCCGCTGCGATGGGCTTTTGGACGGTGGGCCCGGTGCTGGGCAGCCTGATGGTGAGCGGCGTGAACACCGCCACGCTGCCTTCGCTGCAAACCTGGCAAAGCCAGTTTCATCTCAGCGGGGCGTTCGGGCTGGTCATCTTCATCATCGCCTTCATTGGCTTGCGCGAGCTGACGCCCGAGCTGCGCGACCAGCTCATGGTGAGCGAACGGGATCGCTTGCTGGTGGAGCTGCGGGCCAAGGGCATGAACGTGGAGGCCAGCCTGCGGCGGCCCTGGAGCCAAATCCTGCATGCCGACGTGGTGGCGCCGGCGATCGGTGTCTCGATGCTGCTGATCTTTTACTACACGGCCGTGGCGTTCGGCACGATCTATCTCGTCACCATCTTCCAATTGACCGTGTCGCAAGCCAACGCCGTGGCCAACTGGACCTGGGCGGCCAACGCCGTCTCCCTGGTGGCGTGCGGCATGCTGTCCGACCGGCTGCGCGTGCGCAAGCCGTTCATGCTGGTGGGCGGCCTCGGGGCCGTGGTGCTGATGGGGGTCTGGCTTGCCATGGCTGGCCGGCATCCCTCGTTTTGGCTGCTGGTGGCGGTCAGTTGCGGCCAGTCCGTGCTGGTGGGCTTTGCCTACACGGCCTGGATGGCCAGCTTCACCGAGACGGTGGAGGCGCGCAATCCGGCGCTGACCGCCACCGGCCTGGCGGTCTGGGGCTGGCTGCAGCGCCTGATTATCACCGCGTGCTTTCTCGCTTTGCCGTACGTCGTCACCAGCGTGAACCCGCTGATCGAGGCGCCCGGCGTGATCGCGGCGTATAAGGCCGTGCTGGCGGCCAAGGGGACGCCAAGCCCCGAGCTGCTGGCGCGCCTTGGCGGCATTCAGCAAGCGGCTGCGGCGGCCCCGCACGAGTGGCAGATCTGGTATTGGGTGTGCATCGCGGGCGTTGTGCTGTTCGTGGCGACCATCTTCGCCATGCGCGGCCGGTGGAGCCCGGCTGCGGCCGAAGCCGATGTGGCCGCCCACGACCGCCTGGTCACCCAGCAGCTTGCCGAATTGGGAGCGGCGCCGCAGTGAGGCCGTGACGAAGCGGCTGTGACGCAATCGCTACACTGTCAGTTTATGTTACGTACAGCGCGGTAAGGCGATTAGACAGCGTTCGATTTGTTCAGCACAAACTGGCACTAAAAGCCACCTGCTCGGGGGAAACGATGGCAACACGAAGTGACGGCAACTGTTTCGGTTTCCGCAGGCGCCTTATGGCCGTCGCTGCCATGTCGCTTCTGTCGCTCGCACTGGCGCGCGTTGCTTGCGCGCAGGAGGTTGAGCCGAACGAGTTCGTGCCGTTGCCAGATGGCACCAACCTGCTATTTGGCTACTATAGCTATGGCCACAACGACAGCTTCAACATCGCACGCGGCCCCACCATCAAGGACAGCGGTTTAGAAACCAATATTTTCAACTCCCGTTACGTCCATTTCGATTATATTCACGGTATACCGGCCGGCGTGCAGATCTATCAAGCGTTCGGCTCCGAATCGGGGGCTCACGTTGGAACGACGCGCATCGGCAGCGCGTTCGGCGCCTCGAACACCACTCTGTCCGCCTTCATCTGGCCCTATGCCAGCGTTGCGAAAAAGACCTATTTCAACATCACCGGCTTTGTCATCCCGCCTGACGGCACGTACGACAAGAACTCGCAGATCAACCTCAATACCGTGTTCGGCGGCGTCGGCTGGGCGGGCGATGTGCAAGCCGGGTTTGACCAGGGCATCGGGCAGCATTTCTCCTACGACCTCGCCTTCGACGCGGCGTTCTTCGGCGACGCAACCCGGCCCGGCGGCCTACGCATCCAGGAAGCAAACACCTACCGGCTGCAGGGTTGGGCGAACTGGAACTGGACGCGCGCCTTTCAGACCTCCATCGGCTGGGAAAGCATCCTGGGCGGCTCGGAAATGACCAACGGCGTGCCGAACGGCACCAAAGCCGAGTTCGAACGGCTTCGCGTCGCGACATCGTTGTTTGTGGCCCCCAATGCGCAGGTGTTGCTGGAATTGAACCATGACTTCGTCGCGGTGGGCAGTTTCAAGCAAGTCTTCGGCGCCACGACGCGCTTCGTGTTCGCGTTCTGAACTCAAACCAGGCCACAGGAGACGCGCCATGGCGCCTACAACTCGGCGGACCATCCTGCTGATGCCGCTGCTCGCAATACTGCTCCCGGGTTGCCAAACCACTCAGGCAACCGCCAGCTCCTCGTCCGGCGACATGAGCTCGGCCGACCTCGATTTCGTCACCAATGCTTCCAACATCATCCGCTTCGACCGCGACGAGTGCGGCCTGGCGCAAACCCAGGCCAAATCGCCCGAGGTGCGCGCCATTGCAGCCAAGTTGCTTGCCGATGCAAATCGTTTCGACGCGGAGTTGCAGCCGCTGGCCATGCAGGCCGGCATCAAACCCGCGACGGTGCTGCCGACCACCCTGCGCATCCGCGCCGGGCGGCTGCGCCTGGGCCAGGGCACCCAGTTCGACCAAATCTTCCTCGCCGACCAGATCGCCAGCCACCAAGACGCGCTCGACCTGCAAGAGCAGGTGATGGCGTCGCCGGGGAGCAATCCGGGGCTCGCGGAGCTGTCGCGGCGGGGCGACGCTCTGGTGCGGTCTAACCTTCAGCAACTGCAAGCGTTGCAACGCCGGTTGATGGCTTGATCGGCCTGTATCGCACGGGAGTGAGTTATGCGGCGCATCGCAATCGTTTGTCTCGGCTTGATCGGCGTCTTTGCTACGGCCGCAACGGCGCAAACCAAGCCACGGCCGCACCGCCTCGCCCATCGGCCGAGCAGCCGGGCCAACGCCGCCATCAACCGGGTGCCTGAGAACACGACCGGCGGCAAGCCGGGCAGCGCCAACTCGGCCAACCCGGCGCCCAACGTGCCACCTCTGCAAACCCCCTCGCAGCCTGTCCCGGGCTCAAGCCGGTAACGGCGGTTCGGCGGCTCTGCCGAGCGTGGCCGTCTTCGGGTCGTAACTGTAGCCGGTGATGGTGCCGTCCTTGATCCGCGCGACGGCCTCGTCGATGACGAAGAGCGGCACCAGGAACCATTCCCGCGGTATCACCGGCTGGCCGAAGCGGTCCACCACCTCGATCTCCACGCGGGCGCGCTCGAACACCCGGTGGATCAGCGCTTCCAGCCGGGTCCGGTTGATGTTGTACAGCTCGTAGGTCGCGACCACCTCGATCTCGGCCATCAGGAACGTCGGGTCGAACCGGGCATTGGCGACCCGGCGGGCCACGTCGCTGCCCGTCACCCCGATCTTGTGCACCAGCTCGGGGTGCGCGGCCACGAACGGGTGGGTGGACTTGCTGCGCAGCACATAGACGATGCCGCTGGCCGTGTCCCCCGCTTCGGTCTGCTCGGCAAACAGCGGGCCGGCGACCGGCTCCACGATCCGCCGCCCGGCCGGGTCCTGCTGCAACGCCTTCTGCAACGAGCGCATCAGCAGCGGGCTTTCGGTGCCGTTGTCGAAGACCACCCGCAGGCGGGCGTCGGTTTTGCCCTGCTCGTTGGTGAAGGGCGGCTCCATCGCGGCCACGTATGCCTTCTGCCCCCCCAGGATGTAGAACCGGCCCGGCGCGATTTCGGACTTGCGCTCGAACCGCCTGGTCTCGCGCAGCCCGGCGCCGAGCTCGTGCTGCACCTGCTCGAACAGCGGGCCGAAGCGGTCGAAGTCCTCGCAGCTCTGCCGGGCGGCGATCTCCTCAGCGGCACGCTTCTCCGCCGCCGTCCGGACGTGCCGCAACTCCGCCCCGTCGCTCACGCCGAGTTCGGCCAGCAGCGCGTCGTCGTCCAGCTCGTCGGGCGGAGCGGGCGCCTGGCTGCCCGTCAGCAAGCCCTGGCGGTCCAGCGGCGCGAGCACGCCGCGCCACTCCTCCAGCGTGCGCAGCCGGTCGAGGCGGACGGCGTACAGGCGCTCGAAGATGTCGCGATCCGCGCCATGAAGCGGCGCCCGGCCGTGCTGCTCGACGAAGCGCTGGATGTCCTCAAAGCCTGCGATCACGCGCTCCTCGGGCGCGCTGCGGCCGGTGGCTTTCGGCTCCGCGTTGACCCCCAGTTCGCCCAGCAGCGCATCGTCGTCGTCGCTCAGGCTAGCCACGTGCGGCCTGCGCCTTCATGCGGGCCAAATAGGCCACGCCTTCGGCCATGCGCTTCTCCCAGGCGTCCGCCGCCGTGATCGCGGGCAGCCGGCCGCGCTCCTGCTTGAACGTGAGCGCCCGCCGGGCCAGGCCGCGGGCTTCCTCCAGCGACATCGTGACGCGCCGCCCCGCGATTACGGCGGCGACTTGGCGCAGGCTGTCCTCCGTCATTGCCTTGGCCATGATGGCGTAGGCCTCGCCGAAGGGATTGATGCGGTCGATCAGATCGATGTCCAACTCGCCGACCTGCATGGCGAACTTACGCACGCCATCGACGAAGGCGGTGTTAGCGCTGCCCTCGCCGTCTTTGGCCCCGCCCAGAGCGATCCTCTTGCCTTCCTGGATGAGGTTGAGCGCGGCCACCGCATGCTGGCGGATCGCCTCCTGATCGTCCCCGTCCAGCTCGGGATAGCGGTCCTTGACGATCTTGCCCATGCGGAGCTGGGTCAGTTCCTCCGGCACCAACTCGGCGTCGAACAGCCCGCGCTCGACCGTGGTCTTATCCTGCACGAAGCTGGCGATCACCTCGTTGAGGTCCTGCCGGCAGATGCGCTGCGCCTCCTCGCTGCGGGGCGTGGCCAGGCCCTTGATCTCGATCTCGAACCGGCCTTGCGCCTCGCTGAACCCCGTGTTGCAGCGGGCCGGGTCGTAGCCGGCTGGGCCGTAGTCGAAGCCCGGCGTCGGCCCGGCGGCGGGGCTTTTCGGCTTGAACTCGAACCGGGGCGCCAGCACCTGCTCCATCAGCAGGCTGGCGGCGATCGCCTTCAGCGTGTCGTTGACGGCTTCGGTCACGGCGGCGTCCGACGCGTCCGGCTCGGCGATCAGGTTGGAAAAGCGCGCTCGCGTCTTGCCCGGGGCGTCGCGGGTGGCGCGGCCGATGATCTGCACGACCTCGGTCAGGCTGGAGCGGTAGCCCACGGTCAGCGCGTGTTCGCACCAGATCCAGTCGAAGCCCTCCTTGGCCATGCCGAGGGCGATGATGATGTCGACATGGTCGCGGTTGTGCTTTTGCGCCGGGTCCTTCAGCGCGGCGGCGACTCGGTCGCGGCGGGCCGGGTCGTCCTCCACCAGGTCGGCGATGCGCAGCACGCGGCCGGAGGGGGTGCGCACCAGTTGGAAGCCGGTGGCGGGGTCGCTGCCCTCCCAGCTTCCGAGCGCCTCGATGATGTGCTCGACCTCGCGGATTTTGTCCTTGGTGCTCTCGCGCGAGTTCACGCTCGGGATATGGACGATGGTCTTCTCGGCCGGGTCGAGCACCTTGAGGATATCGTCGGCATAGGAGCCGGCGTAGAAGAAGTAGCCGATGTCCAGCCGTTTCAGGTGCTCGTAGCCGTTGAGCTGCTCGTAATAGGTGTAGGTGACGGTTTGAAAGCGGGCTTCGTCCTGCGGGGCGAGCACGGCTTCGGCGTCGCCGCGGAAGTACGAGCCGGTCATCGCCACGATGTGGGTGCGGTCGCGGGCGATGAGCTGGTTGAGCTGGGCGCCGAGGCGGTTGTCGGGGTTGGCGGAGACGTGGTGGAACTCGTCGATGGCGACCAGCCGGTCGTCGAACGCGGCGACGCCGAGCTTGTCGACGGCGAAGCGGAAGGTTGCGTGGGTGCAGACCAGCACGGTGTCCGCGCTGTGCAGGAAGGCGGCGACGGCGCCCACCTTGCCGCCGTTGTCGGCGCCGGGGGCGTCGCACAGGTTCCATCTGGGCGCCACCTGCCAGTCCGTCCAGAAGCCCGCCTGGGTCAGCGCTTCGTCGTGGAAGCTGGCGCCGATGGAGCGTTCCGGCACCACGATGATGGCCTGGCGGCGCGCCTGGTGATGCAGCTTGTCCAGTGCGATGAACATGAGCGCGCGGCTTTTGCCCGAGGCCGGCGGCGACTTGATCAGCAGGTATTGCTCGCCGCGCTTCTGATAGGCGCGTTCCTGCATCGGGCGCATGCCGAGCGCGTTGGCCTGGGTGGAGCGGCCGTTGCCGGCGTAGCGGACCGAGACGGACGGGACGGGGTTGGGGCTGGGCACGCTGGGGGCTCCGACACGATTGCCGGAGCCTTGTTATACCAGCGCCCGCATGGTTTGACCTATGCCCAGGCGCGAGACGTTATGGACGTGATGCGTTCGGGCATAGCCATGAGAGCGTTCCAGGCGTTGCAGCAGGCATCGACGATGTCGTCGTAGTGGGGGAAGACCCGGTGGCTGAGATAATTCTGCCGGAGATATTGCCAGACGTTCTCGACCGGGTTCAGCTCCGGGCAGTAGGGCGGTAGATGCAGCAGGCTTACGTTGTCCGGCACGCGCAGCTTACCGCCGGTTTGATGCCATCCCGCGCCGTCGAGCGTGACGACGGCGTGCGCGCCGGGTTGGACGTTGCGGCTAATCTCGGCCAGGTGCCGGTTCATGGCCGAGGCGTTGACCTCCGGCAAGACCAGGGCCGCACCGCAGCCACGGGCGGGACAGACGGCGCCGAAGATGTAGGCCCATTCGTATCGCAGGTCGCGCGGCATGGGCGGACGGCTGCCTCGGTCCGTCCAGACATAGGTCAAGGAGCCTTGCTGGCCGACGCGTGCCTCGTCCTGCCACCAGAGCTCGATCGGCTTGCCAGCCGCGCTGGGCGGCAGGACGGCGGCGACCAACTCGGCGAAGTTTTTTTATGCGCCTGCAGGGCGTCCGCGTCCTGTTTTGGGTGGTGCGGACGCACCGATATCCGGCTGAACCCAAGCTTGCGCAGCAGCCGGCCCACGGTGCGCTCGTTCACCGTGACGTCGAACTCCTTGTGCATGGCTCGGGCCAGGTCGATCCGACGCCAGCGTATCACCCCATGCACGGCAAGGTCGGGGCCGTTGCGCACCAGCTCGGCCAGACGGTCCGTCTGCGGTTGAGCAAGCTTGGGCTTACAGCCGCCACCCCAGCGATTGCTAAGCCCAGCGAGGCCGTTCGCATTGAACCGGTGCACCCAGTCGCGCAACGTCTGGCGCTCCATCCCGCAGGCGCGCGCAGCATCGCCACGCGAATGACCTTCCAGCAACAGCGCGATGGCCAGCATGCGACGCACCGCATTGGCATCACGGCAGCCGCTCGCCGCAAGCCGCAACTCCTGCGCCGAACACTTCTCAGCACAAACCCTCACCCCAGCAGGCATGACCAATCCCCATCAACCATTCAGGAAACCGAATCACACCCACCGTGACCGCGCATAGCCCCCGTGAGTCAGGCCATGCGGGCGCTGGTATTATACGAACGGCGTTAGGGATTCATTCGTTAGTGTGAGTGGGGCGGAGCAACCCGTGTTTTCCAGCCGGGCCGCGTGACTCACGTCCGGCCACGACGCGGCCGCTGCGGGCGCTTTGCCGGAGGCGAAGGCGACCCGGAGGCAAGCGGCGGCAGCACTGCGAGGCCCAGCGCGAGGTCCCGGCAAATCTGCCGCAACACATCCTCCACCGGCAGGGATAGCAGCAGGTCCTCTTCGGCCTCTTCTTCGGCGTCGTCGTCGTCCTCGTCGTCGTCCAGGCCCCGGTCCTCAAGCCATTCGGCCAGGTCCTCGCGCAGGCTTTCGGCGTCGCCGCTGCCGGCGGCGAGGCGGGCCATTCTGGCGGCCATCTCGCTCAGCGGCGCCGGGTCGCTGCCTGGCTTGGGCGGCCGGGTGGCTGCCTGGCTTGGGCGGCCCGCTACGGCATGCTGGTATTGCATTATGTTCGTGATCACGCGCGCCGCCTGCCGTTCGATGTCGGCGAGTTCGGCGAGCAGGGCGTCGGTCTCGGAGGGGGTGTTCATGGGATTATCTGGCCATAACGCAGGGGACGGTTTCAAGCTCAAAGCTGATTCAGCGATGCCTTCGCTTCTGTCCGGTGCGCGGCCGGACAGCCGTGGATCGAGCCCGGGCATGACGGTGGTGGGTGGAGTGGGCGTCAGATCACTGATTGGTAGAGGTCGGCCCAGCCAGGATTGCGCTCCAGGATGAGCCGGACCTTCCATGCCCGCCGCCAGTGCTTCATGGTCCGTTCGCGCTGGATGGCGCGCAGAACGCTTTCGTGCTCCTCGGCATAGACCAGGCGGGTGAGCCCGTAGGTCTTGGTGAAGCCTTCGGTCCCGCCTTCGCGATGCTCCCATGCGCGGCGGGCCAGGTTGGTGGTGACACCGATGTAGAGGGTGCCGTTTGGCCGATTGGTCATGATGTAAACCCACGCGGACCGCGCCGACGTCATGCTCCGTGATGGCCGGACTTGACCCGGCCGTCCCAGGGGGTGGCACGCCGCCGGCCCGGCGTGCGGAGCACGGCAAGGCGTGACGCTGGGCTCGACGTTACCAGCCGGACCGCGTGGATGGCCGGATCAAGTCCGGCCATGACGGGAATGGGTTGTTTTGATGGTCGGGCAGAGCAGTCTCATGACGACACGGCTTGACCTGGTTTGGGTGACTGGTCGAGGGAAGAAGACAACAGCACGTTAGGGCCGGACTTGATGCGGCCATCCACGGCGTCCCGCCGCCGGCCCAGCGCGGGGAGCACGGCGAGGCGTGACGCTGGGTTCGACGTCACCAGCCGGACCGCGTGGATGGCCGGATCAAGTCCGGCCATGACGGGAATGGGTTGTTTTGATGGTCGGGCAGAGCAGTCTCATGACGACCAGGCTTGACCTGGTTTGGGTGACTGGTCGAGGGAAGAACACAACAGCACGTTAGGGCCGGACTTGATGCGGCCATCCACGGCGTTCCGCCGCCGGAACAGCGCGGGGAGCACGGCGAGGCGTGACGCTGGGCTCGACGTCACCAGCCGGACCGCGTGGATGGCCGGATCAAGTCCGGCCATGACGGTAGGCAGGGGCCTGGCGGGCGGTGCTGGTTGCGGGTGGAGTGGCCTGGGCGGGTTGGGGCTTGGGTTTGCGGGCGGGCGGGCGTTGGGCGGTCATTTGGGTGTAGAGCTCGAACAGGGTTTCCAGCCGCTCGGTGTCGTTGCGGAAGCGGCGGCCGATGTAGATGCGTTCGAGGGTCTCGTCGTTGCGGTCGTGGGCGTCGCGGAGGTTGGCGGGCATGGTGCCGGGGCCGTAGAGGTCGGCGATGGTGGCGGGGAAGTGGGCCTCGCGGGCGAGCAGGATGGCCTCGGCGCAACGGGTGAGGTCGGTCTTGTTGGTGTCGGTGAGGGTGGGGACGGGGAAGGTGTTGTATCCAAGCACATTTGAATAGCTGATACGTTCCTCTAACTTCCCGCAAACCGTTTCCGCCCAAACCCGGTGCAATCGCGACGAGCACAGCCCAAAGACGTAAACCTCAGCATTGTAAACGGCAAACAATTTGTTCGTTGCTATGCTGTCTGCTGTGAGAACTCCACACGGAAGATAATCACGCTTTTCCGATGATACCTCCGGAATAACAACAGCCCGTTTGCCATAATCTTGTATCTGAATAAAGCGATGCGCATCGCGTGCGCGCTTGCGTGTTGACTCAGCAGGGCTTTGTAGTCTGGATTGCGTTACGCCAGCTAGCCGTTTGGAGATCGATGCTATCGCCACAGCTCGATCCATCTCTTTGTCTTCAATCCAGAGACAGTATCGGTCAACACCGTCAATTAAATCCTTAGAGCCAAACAATCTGCCGACTCGGGGCTCGTTGCTAGTATAAAAAATGCCATCACTAGGCTGATTTCCCTTGAGCATACGTGGCAAATATGAAATGGATTCGCCATGCCTCGGAATGAAGATATCTGGGAAGTCTAAAAGGTAGGCGTTTATTCGAGAAACTTCTTTCTTGTGGGTATCAAAATATATGTGCTTTTGTCCTGGTTGACAGGCTCTAATGCCAACGACAACGCAAGTCACTCCGGCATTGTTAGAGGCTAGATTTCTCCACTTGAACCCGGCTTGTGCAAAGAAAATTTCAATTTCAGTTGATAGCAGAGTAGGCCATAATAGATAGACCTGCTCCCCCTGACAGATCGAGTTCGTTGTGACGAACGCCGCAGCTCCATGCGTCACGCGACAAAGCGAGGCCGCAAGGGAAAACCAAGCTGAGATATAATCTAGATTCTTATAACGAACCCCTGAAGGCTCGAATAACAGCTTGATGTCTGTCTTCTGCTCACTCGATTGCTTTGAACTGCCCGCATAGGGCGGATTGCCGCAGATATACGTCTCCCCACCCGCATTCTCAAAATCAACCTCCGCCTGATCCAGCGGTGTCTGGAACAAATCCTTCGCGTGGTGCCTCACCCCCGTTCCCGTCGGCGGGCACACGCTCAGCCAATCCAGCCGCAACGCATTCCCACACGTAATCCAGTTCTCCGCATCTAGCGGCAGGAACTCCGCCAGCGCCTCCTGCTGGCCGCGATAGAGCACGTCGCATTGATACTCGGCGATGATCAGTGCCAGGCGGGCGATCTCGGCCGGGAAATCGCGCAGCTCAATGCCGCGGAAGTTGGTCAGCGGGATGTCGGACCGGCGGCCGGGCTCGCGGCGGCGGGCGTTGATCTCGGCCTCCAGCGCCCGCATCTGCTTGTACGCGATCACCAGGAAGTTGCCCGAGCCGCAGGCCGGGTCGAACACCCGGATGCGGGAAAGGCGCTGGCGCAGGTTCAGTAGCTTGCGGGCGTTGTCCCCGGCCTCCTCCAGGCGGGCGGCCAAGTCGTCCAGGAAGAGCGGGTTCAGCACCTTCAGGATGTTCGGCACGCTGGTGTAGTGCATGCCCAAGGCGCCGCGCTCCTCGTCCTCGGCCACGGCCTGGATCATGGAGCCGAAAATGTCCGGGTTGATGCGGGTCCAGTCGAGATGGCCGATATGCAGCAGGTAGGAGCGCGCGATGCGGCTGAAACGCGGCGTGTCCGGGCGGCCGGAGAACAAGCCGCCGTTGACGTAGGGGAACGCGTCCGCCCAGGGGCGCAGGCCGGAGGCCGCGCGGTCCTGGATGGGCGTGTTCATGGCGCGGAACAGCTCGCCGATCACCCAATGGGTGTCGGAGGCGTCGCGGGCGCTCATCTGCTCGATGGTGGCGGTGAACAGGCCGGCGCCGTGGAAGATGTCGGTGTCCTCGGCGAAGAAGCAGAAGATCAGCCGGGCCATGAAGTGGTTCATGTCGGAGCGGCGCTCGGCGGCACCCCAGTCGGGGTTGTCGCGCAGCAGCTCGACGTAGAGGCGGTTCAGCCGGCTGGTGGCGCGGATGTCGAACGAGCTTTCGCGCAGTTGCTTGACGGTGGTGATGCCGGCCAAAGGGAGGAAGAAGCCGAAGCGGTCGGGGAAGGCGGCGTAGGCGCAGGCGACGGTCTCGCCCGATGCCAGGTCTTCGGCTTCGAGCGTGTCGCCGTCGGTGGCGAGGATGAACTTGGCGCGGCCGCGGGCGGTGGCGGGGCTGGCGCGCAGGGCGGCGAGCCGGTGCGCAACCTCGCCGGGGGCGGCCACGGCGAGGTGGATGTTGCCGGTCTGCAGCACGCCGCCGCAGTCCGAGCGGTTGGATTCGCCGCGGCGCAGGCGCTTGAGCGTGGTCTCCTTGTTGCCGAAGGCCTGCAGGAAGGCGAAAGGGAACTCCGCCGGGTCGAACGGCTGCTCGGCCAGCGCGGTGACGGCTTGCTCGATCTCGACTGCGTTCATGCGGCGTTCATGGGGGCGGCGTCACTCATGGTGGGACGATAGCATGCTCGCGCCGTTCGATCCCAGATGGGGGCAGTGCCATTGCCTCGTGATGCCGGGCCACCCATGACGTCCTGATGCCGCCGACGCGATGCGTGGAACGCGGAATGGTGCCAAACTGGGTCTGACGTCACCAGCCGAACCGCGTGGATACCCGGCTCATGGCCGGGCATGACAACTGTGGATGGAATGCAGTGCAGCAGGCGTTTGGGCGCCGTGGATGGCCGGATCAAGTCCGGCCATGACGAGTGGGGGGAGGGACGGCGACGCTCACTCTGCCGGCAGTAGCTCGCCCGTGCCCACGGTGGCGGCTTGCGGGCGCGCGACTCGGGACCAGGCGGCGTAGAGCGCGGGCACGAAGCACAGCGTCAGCACGGTGGCGCTTACCAGGCCGCCCATGATGGCAATCGCCATCGGGCCCCAAAACACCGAGAAGGCCAGCGGCACCAAGGCCAGGATGGCGGCCGCCGCGGTGAGCAGGATGGGCCGGGCGCGGCGGACGGTGGCCTCCACGATGGCCTCCGCCGGGGCCAGGCCGGCGCGGATGTCCTGCTCGATCTGGTCCACCAGGATCACGCTGTTGCGCATGATGATGCCGGCCAAAGCGATGAAGCCCAAGGTGGCCACGAAGCCGAACGGCGCCCCGGTGAGCAACAAGGCTGCCGCGACGCCGATCAGGCCGAGCGGGGCCGTCAGCACCACCATCGCCACCCGGCTGAACGACTGCATCTGGACCATCAGCAGCAGCAGCATGGCGGCCAGCATCAGCGGCATCTGCTTGTTGATGCTGTCGCTGCCCTTGGCGGCCTCCTCCACGGCGCCCGCGGTCTGGATGTCGTAGCCCGCGGGCAATTGGGCGCGGATGGCGTCGATGGCGGGCTGCACCTCGGCGGTGGCGACGGGGGCCTGGATGCCGGGCGCGGTGTCGGCGCGCACGGTCAGCATGGGGGTGCGGTCGCGGCGCCACACCATGGGCTGCTCCAAGCCCCAGCCGAGCTGGGCGAATTGGCCCAGCGGCACCGGGCCGTGACCCTGGGAGGGGATGGGCACGTCGGCCAGGCCGGCGATGTCGGCCCGTTCGGCGGGGATGGCGCGGGCGACCACGGGGATCAGGTCGGTGCCCTCGCGGTATTGCGTCACGGTGGCGCCCTGCTGGATGGTCTGCAGCACGCTGGCCACGTCGGCGCTGGTGACGCCGAGCAGGCGGGCCTTGTCCTGGTCCACCGACACGCTGACGGAGCGGCCCCATTGGCCCCAGTTGTCGTTGATATTGCGCAAGGAGGGGGAGGCGGCGAGGGCCTGGCCGACGCGCACGGCGATGCGGCGCAGCTCGAACGGGTCGGGGCCCAGGATGCGGAACTGGACCGGGTAGCCGACCGGCGGGCCGAGTTCCAGCCGGGATGGGCGCAGCCGCACGTCGGCCCAGTCGCCGGCCAGGCCGCCCTCGGTGAGCTGGGTGAGGGTGGCGAGGAGGCGCTCGCGGTCGGGGATGGACTTGGTGTTGACCACGAACTGGGCGTAGTTCGGCTGGTCCAGCTCGGGGGCGAAGGCGAGGAAGAAGCGGGGCGTGCCGGTGCCGGTGTAGGCGACATAGGAGGCGATGCCGGGCTGGCGGTCGAGCAGGGCTTCGAGCTGGGCGACGCGGGCGGCGGTGGCGGCAAAGCTGGCGCCTTCGGGCAGGCGCACGTCCACCAGGATCTCCAGGCGGTCGGAGGCGGGGAAGAACTGGTTCGGCACCTTGGTGAAGCCGACCACGGAGACGGCGAAGGCCAGCACGGTGAGCCCGATCACGCTCCAGCGGCGGCGCACGCACCAGCGCACCATGGCGCGCAAGGCCCGGTAGGTGCGGCCGTCATAGACCTCGTGTTGGGCGCCGGGCTTGGGGGCGGGGAGCAGGGCGGCGCCGAGGAAGGGCACGAAGAACACCGCCACCAGCCAGGACAGGATCAGCGCCATGCCGACCACGCGGAAGATGTCCTGGGTGTATTCGCCGGTGCTGGACTGGGCGAGGCCCACGGGCAGGTAGCCGGCGGCGGTGACCAAGGTGCCGGTGAGCATCGGGAAGGCGGTGGAGGTGTAGGCGAACGACCCGGCGGCGAAGCGGTCCCAGCCTTGCGCCAGCTTCACGGTCATGGTCTCGACGGCGATGATGGCGTCGTCCACCAGCAGGCCGAGGGCGATCACCATGGCGCCGAGCGAGATGCGCTGCAGGTCGATGCCGAGCAGCGCCATGCCGACGAAGACGCCGGCCAGCACGAGGGGGACGCTGATGGCCACCACGATGCCGGTGCGCCAGCCCAGGCTCAGGAAGCTCACCAGCAGCACGATGGCGAGCGCCTCGAGGAAGCTCTGGGTGAAGTCGTCCACATCGGCCGACACCACGGTGGCCTGGTCGTTGACCTTGCGGATCTGCACCCCGAGCGGGAGGGTTTGCTGCACCTGCTCCAGGCGGGCGGCGACCCGCTTGCCCAGGGTGACGATGTTGCCGCCCGCCGCCATGCTGATGGCTAGGCCCAAAGCAGGCTTGCCGTTCACGCGCATGGTGGATTGGGGCGGGTCGGCGGTGGTGCGGTGGATGGCGGCGATGTCGCCGAGGCGGATGAGGTGGCCGCCGATTTGCAGGGGGAGGTTGGCGAGGGCGGCGGGGCCCTCCACCGAGGGGCGGGTGCGGACGCGGATGCGGTCGTGCGCGGTGTCGACGAAGCCGCTGGCATTGACGCTGTTCTCGGCTTTCACGGCGTTGAACACGTCGGTCAGGCTCACGCCCAGTTCGGCCAGCTTGCGGAAGGAGACTTCGAGCGTGATCTGCTCGGTTTGCTGGCCGACCAGCATCACCTTGCCGACGCCGGGCACATGCACCAGGGCTTCGCGCACGTCTTCGGCCACGTGCTTGAGCTCGGGCAGGGTGAAGCCGTCGCCGGTGAGGGCGTAGATGAGGGGGTAGACGTCGCCGAACTCGTCGTTGAAGACCGGCTGCTGCACGCCGTCGGGGAAGCTGCCGGCGATGTCGCCCACCTTCTTGCGCACTTGGTAGAACAGGCCGGGGACCAGCTTGGGCGGGGTGTCGTCGCGCAAATTGACGGTGATGACGGTGTGGCCGGGCTGGGTCTGGCTGTCGAGATGGTCGAGGTGCTCGAGGTCCTCGAGCTTGCGCTCGATGCGGTCGGTGACCTCGCGGGACATCTCGTCGGCGGTGGCGCCGGGCCAGTCGGCCATGACCACCATCTGCTTGACGGTGAAGGCCGGGTCTTCGGCGCGGCCGAGCTTGAGGTAGGCCATGGCGCCGGCGGCGGCGAGGGCCAGCATGGCGAAGAGGGTGAGCGAGCGGTGGCGCAGCGCCCAGGCCGAGAGGTTGAAGCCGCTCATCGCTGCGCTCCGGCCCAGGCGGTGAGCGCCATGCCGGGCTGCAGTTGATCGACCCCGGCGGTGATGACCTGCTCGCCGGGTTGCAGGCCGGCGCGCACGGCGACGCTGCCGTCGTCGCGGTAGGAGGCGACCTCGATGCTGCGGAGGGCGGCGGTGTGGGCCGCCGGGTCGAGCACCCAGACGGCTGGCTGGCCGGCCTGGTCGGTGAGCGCGCCGGGGGGCAGCAGGGCGACGGGGGGCGCCGCGCCGCCGAACTGGACGGTGGCGGTCATGCCGAGGGAGAGCAGGGCGGCCGGGGCGTCCAGCACTGAGATCTTCACCATGAAGGTGCGGCTGGCCGGGTCGGCGAGGGCGCCCACTTCGCGCACCCGGCCGTGCAGCGCGGTGCCGGGGAGGGCCCAGAGCGCGATGGTGACCTGTTGCGCGGCGCGGACCTCGGGCAGGCGGTTCTCCGGTACGTCGGCCACCACCTCGATCTCGCCGGTATGGGCCAGGGTGGCCGCGGTCTGCCCGGAGGCGACCACCTGGCCCACCTGCACGGGGAGCGCGGTGAGCACGCCGTCGGCGTCGGCGACCAATTGGCCGTAGGCGCGCTGGTTGACGGCGAGGGCGAGTTGGCGTTGCGCCTGGATCAGCCGGGCGTCGGCCATGCGGGCGGCGGAGATGCGCTTGTCGTAGTCGGAGGGGAGATAGGCGGGGGAGTTGCGGCCGAGTTCCTGGTAGCGGCGCAGGTCGGCGGCGGCGTTGTTGTCGTCGGCCTGGGCGGAGGCGACGGCGGCTTGGGCGACCTGTTCGGAGAAGCGCAGGTCGGCCGGGTCGAGGGTGGCGAGCACCTGGCCGGCGGCGACGTGGTCGCCGACCTCGACCGGGCGGCTGACTACCTTGCCGCCGACGCGAAAGGCCAGGTCGGCCTGGGTGCGGGCCTGCACGGTGCCGGAGACGGTGAGGGGCAGGGCGCTGGGGATGAGGCTGACGGTTTGCACGCGCACGGGGCGGGGCGCGTCGGTGGCGGCGCCGAGCAGGGTGGCGAGGCCGAGCAGGAGCGGGATGAGCGCCGGTGAATGCTTAGGCATGGGCCGCGGTCTCCGTGAGGATGGCGCGACCGTAACTGCACAGCGTTCAGTTTACAAGCGTCAGTTAGCGTAGCCCGGCGATGGTGGTGTCGATGACGCGTTGGATCAGGTCGTCGCGGGGGGTGGCGAGGAAGTCTGCCTTGATGATGAGCAGGGCGGTGACGCCGTGCAGGCAGGCGCAAATGGTCTCTGCGACGGGTTCGGAGGATTGCGGCCGGAACTGGCCGGCCTGCATGAGGTCTTCCACGCCGCGCTGGAGGATGGCGAAGGAGTGGTCGGCGGAAGGGATGTCCTCGCTGGAGCGGCAGAAATGGGTTCGCGCGGTGGCCATGAAGGTGAGGCGGTAGGCGTCTGGGTTGGCGAGGCCGAAATCGACATAGGTGCGCATGCCGGCGCGGAATTTTTCCAAGGTGCCGCCGGGGCCTTGCTGGCTGGCTTCGAGCACGGCGAGCAGCTTGGCGAAAGTGGCCTCGGCGATGGCCTGGAGGATGGCGTCTTTGTCGGGGAAATAGACGTAGAGCGCGGTGGGCGACACGCCGACGGCGGCGGCGATGCGGCGCATGGTGGCGCCCTCGACCCCCTCGGTGAGGAAGATGCGGGTGGCGGCATCGAGGATTTCGCCGCGGCGGGAGGCGCCTTGTCCACGCGGCTTGCGGGTGCGGGGCGGATCGAGAGTGGTGGACATGAGTGAACGGTGTTTAGTCACCGGGGCGGCGGGATGCAATGGGCGTCAGGACGAGTCGATGCCACCGGGCACAGCGTTGGGGCGGCTGCGGGATTGGCGGTCATCGCCGCCGTCGCAGGGGCCGGCGGCGAAATCGGCGAGTGCGGCGCGCGGTTCGAAGGTGGGCACGGTGCGGCGCGGCCATGCGATGGGGAGCAGGCCCAAGGCGCGGCGGATGTCCAGGATGATGTCCTCGACCGGGCGGTCGGGGAGCTGGTCGGCTGGTTCGGGCGGTTCGATGCGCTCGCGTTCGAGGGGTTCGGCGGGCTCGCTGCGGGTTGGCTCGGCGGCGTGCTGGCGGTGGCGGGTGGGTTCGGGGTTGATGGGCTGGGGCGGCTCGCGGGGCTCGGGGATGGGCTCGGCGAGCTTGTCGGCCAGCATGATGCCCTGGCGGATGGCGCGGGCGACGTCATGGTAGGCGGCGGCGACGGCGACGGGGTCGTTGAACGCTGGGTCAAGCGCTTCGATGATGAGGGCGCCGTGGCCGATTACGCGGCGCAGGATGTCGCGGTAATGCTCGCGGTTCTCGGCGCGTTGGGCGGCGAGGGGGTTTGGCTCGGCGGGGGCGGGCGGCGCGGGCATGGGCGGGTTTTGACCTGGCGGGTGGGGGAGTTTCAAGCGGGTTGTGGTCACGATTCGCGAAAGAGGAGCGCTCGCATCGCTGTTCCTTGTGCACGAGCGGACCGGCTCGCTGATCTATGCCCATGTGCCGGGAGAGGGCCGTGCTCGGCCTGCCGTGCGGCTTCCCGACCCTCCTGCTCGCGAACCCGCTGCTTGCGCTCGCGAGCTTCGCCAATGCGCCACTGCAGACCCTGATGACCGATCTGGTCCCGGCAGCCGCGCCGGGCCGCTTCCAGGGAGGGCTCACTGGTCCCGGCAGCCGCGCCGGCATCATCGGGCCGCCGCTATTTTGCCGGCGGCTTCGCCCTAAGAGTGCGGTCGCAGCCGCTGCTCGCGATGCGTCTGCCGGGCTTGCGGTTCCTGTTCGCCGCCGCTCTGCTGGCCGCCGGGCTTGCGCTTATGGCCTGGCTGGGGTCGGCAGTCGCCGCACAGGACCTCCAGACCGGTTTGGCCAGCTGAGTTGCGAGGATCATCCATGCGCCGGTTGAAGATCGCACTCGTTAGCCTCGTGCTTCTCATCCTCGCGACGGCAGGTGTCTTGGCGCTGACCCGCCGCAGCTATGACATAGCGAACGACATCTGGATCGCGCGTCCCCCCGCCGAGGTCTGGCGGGTGCTGACCGAGACGGCCGCATTCCCGTCCTGGAACCCAGCGATGCAGCGGTTGGACGGGCGGCTCGCGGTTGGGCAGCGCATCACCGTGGACATCGGCGCGCCCGGCGATACCACCACGTTCCACCCAATCCTGCTTGAGGTGGCGACGGGTCGGGCGCTGCGCTGGCGCGGCGGCTTCTGGCCCGGCGGCATCTTCGATGGGGAGCACGGCTTTCGCCTGCTCCCTGAACAGACCGGCACGCGCTTTATCCAAAGCGAGCGTTTCAGCGGCCTCCTGGTTGGGACGCTGACCCGCGGGATGGTCGACGACACCGAACGGAGCTTCCGGGCCATGAACACGGCCCTGAAGGACCGGGTTGAGGCAAGCACGCACTGACGAGTTTATGGAGGCGAGATATCATGGACAGGCATCCCTCCGACGACATGCTGGGCTTTGCATTCCGCCGCAGTTCGGCGGTCGATTTACCGCAGGAGTACGAGCCGGTGGCGAAAGTAGGCTCCCCCACCGGCAGGATGGGCTCTGTCGTCACGCGCTAGGACGGCGCGCGGCTCGTAGTGTCGGATCCGCGCTTTAGCCGGGCAGACACGATCAGCCCGGGTGCGCCCCGGCTGAGCGCGATGGATCTCCCGCTGGGCAGCTTAGTCACGCTCGACCCGCCGCAGCACACGAAGCTGCGCAAGTTCGTCTCCGAGCGCTTTAGCGCGACCGAAATGCGCTATCTGTCGGGCCGTCCAGTTGGTGACGGACGGCCTGCTGGATAAGATTGCCGAGGCCGGTGGCGTTGTCGACCTGAACGAGGGCCACGCAAACCGAACGTTTCGATCCGCGCCCCCGCGCGGGGGGGGGCGACTTGCCTCGGCAACTTCTTCAGCGGCACCGGGCAGTTTCGATCCACGCCCCCGCGCGGGGGCGACCTTAGCACCGCCCTACCGGGCCCACGCGCCATCATGTTTCGATCCGGCATTATGGAGCAACCGCCCCTCGCCAGAGAAATCGTATTGAAGTCGTATCATTTAGCACTTTACCGGGATGCCATCTTAGAACTGTTCATCGCTGGTATGAGATGGACGTCACGCGAGCGTCATAGGCGGAGAACGAGACACCGGGCATACCGCCTCCCCGGACGCTCATCATCGAACCTGGATGCAGCCGCTCGAACTCTTGGACTTGCGTCTCCAGTTCTGCATTCGTCCCCAGGACAGCCCACTCGTCGCGAATGCGGCAAGCCGTGTAAGGCCCCCATTTCTCAAAAACCGCGTCGCCGAAATATGCGCGGATGAAAGCCGTCCCAATTGCCAAGGCAGTTGCTTCATCCGGTACCAACTCCCGGAACGGCCATGTACGACAACTTTCGGTTTCCATGTCAGCCTTATAGCTCACACTATGGCGGTTCCGAGTGCCGAGCAGACAGCTGATCCTGAGTCCAGAAAGTTTTTATTTTCTAGTGAGCTGGATGACCGCTTCCCACCAACAGGGAACACTCAACGCGATCCGCTCATCTCGGCCCGAAGTTGACTTTTTGTTCCTGAACCGGCATAGGGCTCGTATGTATAGCCAGACCATACGCACGCGATAAGCCGCAGCCGTCCCGCCGGGACGGCCGACTTCCTGCGTAGAGGTGTCAGCATGCCTTCAATCCCGACCGATTCGATGACTGTTCCCGCACCCCGGGACAAACCGTCCACGACTGGCTTAAAGGCGGTCCGGAGGTTGGAAATACCGGGACGGCGGACAACACTTCCTGCTTTCGCCGAAGGCCAACGGCCTGACCTTGGCGTCCGTCGCGGCCATGAACGAGGAGGCTGCGTACGAGTGGTTCAAACAGGCGCGGTGGCCGTCCACGGGCTGACACCCTGTTGACCAGCTAGGCCAGCATGTCGGATTCTGCCGTTTGCCCTCTCGCTTCCAGTATTGCCGCACCGCACTCGGCGGACGTCGCCGGGCGGCCAAACTTCCGCAGCGTTTCCAGGGCGGCGATTGTCAGTTCCCCTCGCGGATACAGGCCGGGCTGCTTCTGGCGGCGGACTGGCGAGACGCGTGCCTCGTAGCCGGGATCCAGCATGAGCACGACGCGGTCGATGGCAGAGATGTCCGCCGCCAACCGGGTCAGCTCGGTCTTCAATTCGCGCTTCCTGGCAACCAGGCCGTTCCTCTTTTCGAGGATTTCATCGAGGACCGCTGACATAACGCCGCCTACATTCGGAGACGCAACTTACTCGATTTTCAGGTCCGGGTCGCGGGGCAGTTGCTCCATAATGCCGCATCGCAGAGACACACTTTGCGCATGTGTCAGTGGTTTCGATCCACGCCCCCGCGCGGGGGGCGACCACTGTGGCAACATTGCGGGTTTTCAGGTCGATTGTTTCGATCCACGCCCCCGCGCGGGGGGCGACCGGGGTCTTGATTGCTTCAGCCCCAACGCTCTCGTTTCGATCCACGCCCCCGCGCGGGGGGCGACGGCTTTACCTTTAACCTCGTGTAATGAAACCTTCAAACCGTATCAATCCGCGAACCAGTCCGTCGGCACCACCCGAGGCGGTTTGGCGGAGCGGCATCATCCCAAAATCGATCGATTTCACAATGACAAAGAGCTCGCGCGAACCTGCTTGGGCCCGCGTGCCAACTCTGGAGTCGCACAGGCAGGATCAAATCACCAACGGCCCAGCCAAATCCACGACGGGCTTCGCACCGACATGCTCCACGCGGCGCCTTCCGTCAGCACCCAGCCGGTAAAACCGGAGGCTGTCTGCAGCGGGATCAATTTCACCGATCAACCGGGTGCGCAACATTGCCCATTGAGCCGGATCCACCTCGCACTCGAAAACAGAGTTCTGCACACGCTGGCCAAAATCCAAGCATAACCTCGCAACCCGGCGAAGGCGCCGGCGGCCGGCTGCGTCCTCGGTCCGCACGTCGTAGGCGACCAACATCAACATGTCAGCGCCACACGAAAGCCGGGTAACCGTCCAGGTCACCCCGCAAGTGACGCGCGAGCAACTGCGCCTGGATGTGCGCCAAAAGACCCAGTGGCACCTGCTCGGCTAAAAAGGGATGCTGCAACTCATCCCGCTTGCGATCCTGCCACGCGACAAGCACGCGTTTGCGAGCGTCATCCGTCAGCCGGACCCCGCCGGCTTCCTCCATGACGAAATCACCCGCCGTAACCTGCTTGCGATTCACCAGGCTCAGCGCCAAACGGTCGGCCAGCACCGGGCGCAACTCCTCCATCAGGTCCAATGCCAGGCTGGCCCGGCCCGGGCGGTCCGCGTGGAGAAAGCCTACTTGCGGATCGAGCCCGTGCGCCTCCAGCGCCGAGCGGCAGTCATGGCCCAGCATCGCATACAAAAATGACAGCAGCGCGTTGATGCGGTCCAGCGACGGACGGCGCGAGCGGACAGTAAACGCGAGGGCAGGGTCGCCAACCCGGATGAGGCTGTTGAACACGCCGAAGTAGGCGACCGCCGCCTCGCCCTCCAACCCGCGCACCACATCCACGTCAGTGGCGCCAAGCACCCGCCGCGCCGCGTCGGTCAGCCGCCGTTCAGTCCGGTTCAGGGCATCGACCGCAGGCGGATGCAGGCTGTCTGCGTGGTCCCGCAGCGCGCGCCGGACCACCGCCCGCTGGTTGGCGACCTTGGCCGCAACGAAGCCTTGGGCGATACCGAGCCGCAAGGCCGTTTCCGTCGCTTTGAACTGGGCGCGGCGCAGCAGCTCCTTGCCGGGCGCAGAACAGGTGGTGCTGCAGCGCGGATAGCGGGATGAGCGCGTCTTCATCCGCCGGTTCGGGGGCAGGCATCAGGGCTCGATCACCTCCACCCCGTCCGGCAACCCGGCGGTGTCGACCGTGATCGCGTAGTCGTCGAACCGGCGGGCCGGCGGCCAGTTGTCGCTCGCGTCGGCGCCGATGGCGTGGGTCGAGCCCTTGTGCACGCGCCAGGTTTGCACCCGGTCGAACAGCGCGTGCGCGGGG
Source organism: Acetobacteraceae bacterium (assembly GCA_965276785.1). Lineage (GTDB taxonomy): Bacteria > Pseudomonadota > Alphaproteobacteria > Acetobacterales > Acetobacteraceae > LMUY01. The sequence goes on along the minus strand of OZ255629.1, from coordinate 1,893,732 downwards.
GCGTTGCCCAGCGCGGAGCGATGCCGGAACACGATCAGCCGCCGGGTCGCCATCTCGCCACGCGCAGCGGAGCGGTCATGGTCGAACATGTTGCGCAGCGCCTCGAACAGCAGGTCGAGGTCCGGGCCGGAGAACCCGGTGCCTTTGACGGGGTGCGAGGCGAGCGATGCGGAGACGAAGCCGTGCGCCCGGTAGAGGCCGTAGGGCACGATGTGCTTGCGGCCCATGGTGCGGCCGCCCTTGGCCTCGTGATCGGCCTCCGTCGTAGCCGCTAGACGGGTGATGGAAATTTCCAGCGGCAGCACCGGCTCGATGGACCGGGCGAAGGCGAGCTGCACCGGGCCGCGCACCTGTCCGGCGTTCACCCCCGTCGTCATCACGGCGCCGAAAGTCCTGATGTCGTAGAAATTCTCGCACATCCACCGGGTCAGTTCCGCCGCCTTGCCGGCATCCTTTGGGCCTTTCTTCAGCTCGTCGGACTTGGTGATCTCCGGCGCGAGCGCTGCGTAAGCGCGGCGGTGCTCCGAATTCAGCGTGGCGCCGTCGCGCATGTAGATCTCATGCCCGGGCGCGTCTGGCCGGGCGAGTGCGACGTAATTGCGGATTTTGCGCTTGAGGCACACGTCGGACACGAGACCCTGGTTGGTCTCGGGGTCCAGCCGCGGCATATTGCCGGCGTCCGGGTCGCCGTTTGGGTTGCCGTTCGTTACGTCGAAATACAGTACGAACTCGTGCCGCTGGGTCACGCCGTTACTCATCGCCGCCCTCCGCGTTGCTGTCTTCGGTTTCTGTCACCTCAGGGCGGCCGGCGAACTGTGCCCGGCGCTGGTGGTAGTAACCGATGAAAAACCGGCCCTGCGCCTCCAGCCGCAGTGACTTAGGATAATGCTCATCGCGTAGCTGCCCGTGGATCTCCTCGATCTCACGCTCGATCCAGCCGCCTTTGCCCTCTTTGCGTAGCTTGCCCAGATGGTTCTGCGCGCCGCGGATCAGGATCGGGAACACGCTGGCGGGCGTCGCGGAGGCGGCGCCGAGATAGCGGTCGCGGATGGTCGCGTTCACGCGGCCCAGCGCCATACGCTGCGCCACTTCGAGCGTTGCAAACAATCGGCCGAGTTGGTAGGCGGGGTCGGGGTTGACCCGGTCGAGGCTCATGGGGGCAGGCTCCTTGGTGAGTTTCAGCCGATGGTCCCGGGCTAACACGGCGCCGATGACAGCCGCGTGCCAGCCGGTGCTGGGGTCGTCGCCGGCGCGCAACCGCATGACGGCGGCGGTGAGCAGGGTGCGGGGATAGCGGCCGCCGGTGAGCACGGCCCGCGCAAGCTCCCCGGCCAGCAGCGGCGGGATGTTGTCGAATTTCTCTTGCAACGCCGTCGTCTTCACCAGCAGGCGTGCGATGGACGGCGGCTTGGCACGCCAGGGCACCGGCTCGATGGCGAGGTCGTCGTGGTGCTGGCGTAACCGCTGAGCAATCATGGTGAAGTCGTCCTGCACCCAGGTCCGCACCGACAGCCGGGCGGCATTGGGGGCAAGGCCGAGCACGTGGAAGCGCGTCCCGAGCCGCAGCCTCGGGTCGGCGGCTTGCGGACGGCCATCGGCCACGAGGCCGAGGGCATCGCGCAACTTGGCGGCCTCAGCCCGGTCGAGGTCGGCGTCGGCCGTGGGCGCCGGGTCAAACGCGGCGGCAAACAATTGCTCGGCGGCGCTCGCGGCCGCCTCGCCGACAGTGTCGGACGTGTCGGCCCAAAACACGATGGCCGCATCGCCGACCGGGCGCTCCAGCCGGTTGCCGCTGCCACGGTCCAGCATGCGGTTCAGCGCCTCGCCATAGCGGAATGCCGCCGCTTCCGAAGTCGGGGCGTTCCAGCCTTGCTCGTTGCCGTAAGACTCGAAGGCAGCGAGATTGAACGACACGAGTCGTGCTCCCGAAGACTGCGCGCCTTCCACGCCCTTGATAGCCGGGTGCAGCCGGGCGGGTAGCTCAGTCATGCCGGTAATGAGGCAGGGCCGGCGGGCGCCTGCGTTTATCATCCGAAAGCTTAGAAGCTGACGCGTCGCCGGTCGGTCGTGCAGGTAACCGGCCTCGCCATCGAGGCGAAAGACGAAATTAGCGTCCAGCATCTCGGGGGCGAACGGCGGCGCATCGAACCGCTCCGGCCGCCATTGACGGAGGAAGGAATGAAGTGCCGCCAATCCCGGGTCGTCCGCCCCTATCAACCGCGTGCAATGCGCATGTTTAAACGTTGCATGCTCCATCGCGGTGCGACGGCCATCTCCAGCGGTCCGACCGAACACATAGGCGGTCTTGTCCCAGAAAAGGTTCGGCAGCACCGCCACGGTGCGCACCACCGGCCCCGGCACCGATACTGACTGCGGAACGCGCCGCTTGCCGCTGGTTTCGCGCAGATCCATCACCTGCAGCGGCGTGCCATCGGCGCCGAGCACCAAGGCAAACGATATCTTCTGCCGCGACCAGCCCGGCTCCTCCACCTCGCCCCGTTTGGCCATGCGGCCGTAATACCGGTCCAGCGCCTGCAACACCGTCATTGCGCGGCGCCCTCGGCCAGGCACGCATTCACGTCCAGCACACCGTCCAGTAGACGGGCGCGGAAAAATTGGGAGGTGCGGCCGTTTGCAAAGTCGATGTCGTGCAGCATCCAGCCCAAATCTCGGTTGCGCTGCCCAGGCGGCAGCGTGTCTGTCGCATCCGGTGCTCCGGGCGGAAGAAGGGCGAAATGCGCGGGGAACTCGCGGGTGCCGAAGCAGGGCTGGTGGAAGCACTGGCCAGCGGCGGCGCGGCGGTTGAACATCGCCGCGTGCTTGGCCTCGGTGTCGTCCTCGGCGCGGTCCGTCAGCACGAAATGCGCCTCGATGAGGTAACCCACATCCACCAGCAGCATCGTTGCCCGTTGCTGCCGCTGCTCCTCCATCACCAGGCCGAGCCCGGCGGCACTCCCCGAGCGCATGGCCCGTTCCGCCAAGGCGGTGCTTGCCTTGACCCCGACCTCGTTGCGCCGGAACGACTGGAAGCGGATCGGCCGCAGCACCCGGATGCGGTCGACGACCCAGCAGATCGCGGGTTTCCAGTGGATGGCCTCCAGGATGCCCCGGGCCGCGGAGGGGGTGAGCATGTCGTAGGACACGCGTTCGACCTTTATTTCCGGCCTGGTGAAGCAGGCACGCTCCCCCCAGACATGCAGCCGCACGCCGTATGACATCGGTTTTTCCGGAAGCGCCCCGGCCGAAGCCGATGCTGGGTTTAGTGCTTACGAACCTGTCGTCTTTATCCCATCGATACTGCGGTTCCACAGCAATTGGGAGGAGGCGGTCTGCCGCGCCTCACTCGTAAGCTTCGCCATTTGCAGTCTTGCCATCAGTGTCTGAAGCAACCATCCATTGCCAAGCTGCATCGAAGTCTTGGGGAACGCAATAGTAATTCGCACCGACAGTTCGCGCGGCTTCGCAAGCCGTGTCGCTGCCATCACGCAATCACGTTTAACTCGGCAGCGCGATGCGCGGTGTCTTGCAAATCCACCCCCGTCTCGGCCCGGTAATGCGCCAGGTCCTCAAACCGCAGCAGCGCATCGCCAAGCCCCGCATGCACGGGCCGCAACACGCCGGCAGCAAGCCATTCGTCGCGCGCTCGCGGCGGCAGGCCCACGACGTAGCGCTGCAATTGCCGCAAATCCTCCGTGCGAGGCCGGTGCATCGCCGCGACCCGGTGCAGCAACGCGCGCGCATCCTCGTCGTAGGGCACCACGACCGGCCGGGTCGCGTCGTCAATCAGGCGGAACGCCTTTGCGATGGAGGCGAAGGGGTAAGCATGATCGGGCGCCCGGTCCGCGATCTCGCGCAGGATCGGCCAGCGCTCGCCGTCCAGTCGCGCCGCGTCCAGCCCCTCGGCGCCGCGGGTGAAATACAGCTCGTGGAAATAGTCACGGATGGCGGCGGGGGCGAGCGGTTCGGCGTGGCGGCGCAGGGCCGGCTGCGCCGCTTGCCAGAACGCGGCCAGCTCCCGCGGCGCCGGCGCTTCGGCCGGCTCGAACACCACCACGCGCCCGAGCGCCGGTTTGCCCTCCCGGTTGCACCGCCCGGCTGCCTGCGCAATCGAGTCCAGCCCGGCCGCCGCGCGCCACACTTCGGGAAAGTCGATGTCCACCCCGGCCTCGATCAGCGAGGTCGCCACCAGCCGCACGGGCAGGTGGGCCACCAGGTCTGCACGCGCCCGGGCCAGCACCGCCTGCCGGTGCACGGGGCACATCAGCGTCGTCAGGTGGACGGCACCCGGCAGGTCGGCGATGCGGCCGTAGAGCGCCCTGGCATGGGCGCGGGCGTTCACGATGCACAACATCTGCGGCCGCTCCGCAAACCGCCCGGCAATCTGCGTGTCCGTCACCGGACCCTCCAGCCGCGTCACCGTTACGCGCTGGAGCCGGGTGTAGAGCCCAGCCGGGTCGGGCGCGAGTTCGCGGGACGCGGGGATGTCGAGCCCGGCCGGGCGCTTCTGCGCGTCCACGATGGCGCCGTCGAGCAGCCGCCATGCTGGCTGCGTGGCTGTGCAGAGAACGACGGAGGCGTCGTAATTGGCGGTTAGCTCCTCCAACATCGCTAGGCTTGGCCTCAGCAAGTGGACGGGCATGGCCTGCGCCTCATCCAGCACGATCACGGCGCCGCTCAGGTTATGCAGCTTGCGGCAGCGGGAGCGGCGGTTGGCGAATAGGCTCTCGTAGAACTGCACCGCCGTCGTGACCACGATGGGCACGTCCCAGTTCTCGGACGCGCGTTGCAGTTTTCGCAGGCCGTCCTGTCCCTCGCTATCGGCCTCGGCCACGCCCCGCGCCGGAGCCCAGTCGAAGCTCGCGTGGTGTTCGAGGATGTCCCGGCTGGTGCCGAGCGCATCACGGAACACCTGCGCGGTCTGCTCGATCACGGAGGTGAACGGGATGACATAGACCACCCGCCGCAACCCGTGGATCACGGCATGCTCGAGCGCGAAGGACAGTGACGCCAAGGTTTTTCCGCCGCCCGTCGGCACCGTCAGCGTGAACAGGCCCGGGGCTCGCGTGGCTTGCCGGACCGCGTGGCGCAGGACCTCGTTACGGAGCACGTTCACGGCTCCGGCCCGGTCTTGCAGCCCCGCCATGTGGCAGCGCAGCCGGTCCCGCAGCACGTCGAGGAGCAGGAAACTCCCCCGATCGACCGGGGCGCCGTCCGCTTGCGAGACGAACCGCTCGGTGCAGATCGAGTCGGCATCCACCAGGCAGGAGAACAGCATCCGTATCAGGACGCTGTGTGTGAATCCTGCTGCCGTGTTGGAGCGTAGCCGGCGGGTTGGGACGAGACGGGTGAGGTCCGCCAGCGAATCGGCGTATTTCTCCCAGCCGGCATAGCAGTCCAGCGTCTTGTCGCGGAGCCGCCGATTGAGGTCGGCGAAGTCGGACAGCCCTGCGTGGTGCCCGGCAACGACGTATGCCAGCATTCGGCCGAGCGATCCTGGATATGCCTTCTCCGCCTCCCGCGCGCCCGCTGTCGAGTGGTCCGGCCCGCGCGCGGTTTCGTCGGCTTGGCGAAGGTAGTGCTGGAACGCGGTCGAGTTCTTCCCGATGTCATGGAGCAGACCGGCAAGGAACGCTATCTCACCCCACCCAAAGCAGCTCGCGAACCGCTTGGCTTGCTCGGCGACCTCGTTGAGGTGGCGACCAAGGTCTTCCCATTCTGCTTGAGGGCGGCCCGGCAATGAGTGGGCAAAGGAGGGCTGAAACAGGCTCATGCGACGGTAACTACCAGACGTAACAGGATACGGTCAGGACTTGGACGGTTCCGCAGGCGGCCAAGAGCGCAGAGCAGCCTCTACAATGGCAAGCAGCGACATCCGGGTTGCGCCGTCCCGCGCAAGCACGGACATGCCCTGGGTGAGCGCGAGCACTTGCCCTGCGAGGGCTGCGGCTGGCGTTCCGGCGGGCAATACCCCAGTGTCCACATCGCGTTCGATCCGCGTCCGGAGGCGGCTCTCAATGCCGCGACGCATGTCGGCCACGGCCTCCTGCACATCGGCGGAGGCCGCCGAGCCGCTCGCGGTCGCGCTGGCGAGCAGGCATCCTCTAGGGGTGGCCTCGCCGGTGTAAGTCGCCGCGGCGGCGGTCATCAGGTCGCGGGCAGCGTGGTAGGCCGTCGGCGCATCGCAGATCGCTCGTGCCATGTCCTCCGGGTCTCCCGCGTAAAGCCGCATGGCTTGGAGGAACAGCTGCTTCTTGTCCCCGAAAGCGGTGTAGAGGCTGGGAGCTGTAATCCCCATCGCGGCGGTCAGTTCGGCGACCGAGGTGGTCTCGTAGCCATGGCGCCAAAAGGCCAGCATGGCCTGCCGGAGTGCTGCGTCCCGGTCGAAAGAGAGTGGCCTGCCAGTTCGGCGAAGGGGATGCACCAGAACTTCCATAATGACCACTAGGGAACCGGTTGACACGATGGAGGCACGGGGCCATCAATTCCGTAGCGTCCATTATGGAAGTTTGGAAACCGAATGTCACTGACAAAGTTTCGCACCCTCGGCCGCTCTGGTCTGGTGGTCAGCCCGATTGCGCTCGGAACGATGACCTTCGGCCCGGGTGGATGGAATGCCGACGACGCAACCTCGCGCGCGATCTTCGATGCCTATCGCGGGGCCGGCGGCAATTTCATCGACACGGCCGACATCTATTCGGGCGGCGGGAGCGAAACCCTGGTCGGCCAGTTCATCAAGGAGACCGGCTCACGGGACGAGGTGGTGCTGGCGACCAAGTTCGCCTTCAACGGCTCGGCCAGCCCGCTCGCCCCGACGCAGGGCGGCGGCGGCAACCCGAATGCGGGCGGCGCGGGTGCCAAGAACATCCATCGTGCGCTGGATGCCTCGCTGAGGCGGCTCGGCACCGACTACCTCGACCTGTATTGGATGCACATCTGGGACGGTGTGACGCCAGTCGAGGAGATCGTGCAAACCCTGGGCGATCTCGTCCGGGCGGGCAAGATCCGCTACTACGCCCTCTCCGACATGCCGGCCTGGGTGGCGACGAAAGCCGCCACCATCGCCGCCGAGCGGCGCACCCCCGGCCCGATTGCGATCCAGGTCGAGTACTCCCTCGTCGCGCGCGATGTCGAGGGCGAGCACATTGCTGCCGCGCGCGATTGCGGCCTGGGCGTGATGGCCTGGAGCCCCCTGGCGGGGGGCTTCCTGACTGGAAAATACCGGCGCGACGATACCAGCAACTCCGGCCGGCTGAGCGGTCCCAACCCGTTCGGCAACAGCAAGTTCGTCAACCGAAACTGGGGTGTGCTGGACGTGCTGAAGTCAGTTGCCGCCGAACTGGACCGCCCGCCGGCGCAGGTGGCGCTGGCCTGGGTCATGGCGCGCCCCGGCATCAGCTCGACCATCATCGGCGCGAGCAAGCTGACCCAGCTCGAAAGCAACATCGCGGCCTCCGAAATCACGCTGAGCGATGAGCAGATGGCTCGCCTCAACGAAATCAGCGCACCCGCACCGGGGTTCAGCGCGGGGCTGACCTCGCCGATGATCCGCCGCATGGTCTTCGGCGGGAACGACGTGACCGGGTGGGGCGAATAGGCGGACGAGCGCCTTCTAGTCCGGCCTATTGGAAATCCGTGCCGCGGGTCAGGGCCTCCCAGCTGTCGAAATCGCGCTGCAAGTCGGTGATCTTCTGCCGAACCTGGTCGAGGGCATCGCCCCCGATGATCAGATGAACAGGTGGGTGCTCTGCCTGGACGGCGGTGATGATCGCCCGCGCGCCGCGCATCGGGTCTCCCCGTTGCGTGCCGTGGCCGGCCAGTACCCGGTCGCGCGCCGTCCCGGCGGTGTCAGCATAATCCTCGATACGGGCGGCGGATTGCTTGCCGGACGCGCCACGGAAGTCGGTCCGGAATGCGCCAGGTGCCACGACTGTGCTGCCGATGGTGAACGGGGCGAGTTCCTTGGCCAGCACGTCCGACAACGCTTCAATCGCGAACTTGGCCATGTGATAGTAGCCGACCGCCGGGAAGGTCACGTAGCCGCCGACCGAGCTGATGTTGACGATGTGGCCCTGACGGCGGGCGCGCATGCCTGGGAGCACGGCCTTGATGAGGTTGACCGGGCCGAACACGTCCGCCTCGAACATGGCCCGGAATTCCGCATCCTCGCCCTCTTCGATCGCTGCGAAATAGCCGTATCCGGCGTTGTTGACGAGCACGTCGATGCGGCCGAACCGCTGTTGCGCTTTGACAATTGCTGCTTTGATCTGGCTGGGATCGGTGACATCAAGCGCGACCGCAAGGGCGGTCTCACCGTGTTCCTTCACGAGGTCATTCAGATCCGAAGGCCGGCGCGCGGTTGCGACCACCCGGTAGCCGGATGCCAGCGCCTGATGGGCCAGTGCTCGGCCCAGACCCTTCGAACATCCAGTGATGAACCATACGGCGCTCTTGTCGATCATCGCTCAACCTCTCGTCTCATTGGATGGGCCACAGTTGGCGGTCGGACGAGCGTGCGATAAGCCGCGGTATATCGGATGGACCGTTGAATGAGATGAGATGGTGACGCAAGCAAGCCTGGACGACCTTGCTGCATTTGCCTGCGTTGCGCGCCTGCGCAGCTTCAGGCGCGCTGCAGTCGAACTCGACACCTCAACCTCCAACCTTAGTCACACAATCAAGCGGTTGGAACGGCAGCTCGGCGCCCGCCTGCTTCAACGTAACAGCCGAAGCGTGGCAGCCAGCGAGACGGGAGAGGCGCTGTTGGCGACGCTGGACCCGGTGCTTCGCAGCATCAGCGGGGCGTTGGACGCCCTCCATCGGGCACGGGACAGCGTGTCGGGAGCGCTGCGGCTGACCGCGACGCGCCAAGCCTACGACATGGTCATACGTCCGGTGCTTCCAGCTTTCACGGCTGCCCATCCAGACGCGACGGTCGAGGTGCTGATCGAATACGGGTTCCGCGATATCATCGCTGACCAGTTCGACGGCGGGATCAGGCTCGGCGAGAAGATCGAGCAGGACATGGTTGCGGCGAAAGTCGGACCGGACCTGCGTATGGCCGTCGTGGCGTCGCCGGCCTATCTGTCCCGGCACGGCACCCCCAAGAACCCTAGAGAGCTGACAAAGCATCGCTGCATCAACTACCGGATGACGGCAGCTGGCACGATCTACGCCTGGGAGTTCGAGGAGGACGGCAGCCCGTTTGAGGTTCGCGTGCCGGGGCCGCTCACCTTTAACGATCCCGCGCTGATGCTGGATTGCGCACTCGATGGTCTCGGGGTCGCATACGTCCTTGAGAACGAGGCAGCGCCTCACGTCGGCCGCGGTGCATTGACCCCGCTTCTCGCCGGCTGGCTGCCGCCCTTCCCGGGCTATTTCCTGTACTACCCGTCGCGTCAGCATCCGCGGCCGGTGTTCACTGCCTTTCTCGACCTGCTGCGACAGCCACTTACAGCGTAGCTGTCCGCCAAACGACTCCATACCCGAACCGCGCGCCCGGCCCGCCCGCCAAACCAACCGGCGACGTCGCTGCCAGTCTCTGCGCGGCTCTGTGGTGAACGTCATCGTGCTGTGGAACACAATCTACATGGACGCGTTGCTAAACCAACTCCGCGCCGAGGGCTTCGATGTGCGCGACGAGGACGTAGCCCGGTTATCGCCGCTCGGCTTCGACCACATCAACATGCTGGGCTGCTACGTGTTCATCTTGCCCGACCAGATCGCCCGCGGCGAACTCAGGCCGCTGCGCGATGCTCGGAACACCGATACCGAGGATGAAAGCTGTCGAACTTCCGGTTGCGTTGCTACCGGACCCCGTCATGGCAACGTCGCTTTGCGCAGCAGGTCGTTCACGCGCGCCTGCCAGCCGCGCCCGCTCTGGCGCAGCTTCAGCAAAAGGTCTTGGTCAAGCCGGATCGAGACCATCTGTTTCGTCGGTGTGCGCTGCTTGCCCCGACGCGGCACCAGGTGCGGCACCATCTCCGAGGCCGGCCGCGCCCGCGCGAACATGTCGTCGGTCCACTCCGGATTATCGGGATCAGCTGCGATGCCCGCCTGGATGGCGATTTCTTCCTCGTCGGTTGGGCGCACCATGTGCTTAGGACGCGGCATAGCGATCGAACTCTTTCTGATTAGCCTTGCGCAGGCTTATGATGTGCGTGGTGCGGCGCTCAACCGTAAACACCAAGGCGTGCAATCGGTCGCCGATCATGCCGAGCGCCGCCATACGAGGCTCTGGGTAGGCAAATCGCACATCCGCCGTGACCAGGGCGTTGGCCCAATCGAACGCACCCGCCGCCTCGAACGCCACATCGTGCTTGATGAGGTTGCTGGCATTCTTGGCCGGAGTCCACGTGTTGGGAATCACAAAAGTCTATACGAAGCATGTGCCGGGAAAGCTAGATCGTATTGACGCGGTGTTGCTCCAGACAGCGGACTGTGAGTCTGGGCTCAGCCGGGAATCGTGAGCAAAGATTGGAACCGCCCCCAGAACGGTCCTAAGAGGGCAGGCCGGACGGTCGCGGACAGGCGGGCAACCCGCTGACACATGGCCGCTCCACCGCTATATGCACCCGCAATGACCGAACCCGACCCGCGCCGCCGGCGCATCCTGTTCCGCGCCACCCATCGCGGCACGCAAGAAACCGACCGCCTGGTGGGCGGTTACGTGTCGCCGAGGCTCACAACCTTCACCGAGAGCGAACTCGATGCCATCGAGGCCATGATGGACCTGCCGGACGTGGACCTGGCCGATTGGCTCATGGGCCGCCTCCCGATCCCGCCCGGGCCGCACGCACCGCTGCTCCACGCCATGCGGGAGGCGGTGGGACAATGAGCGCCGTCACCATCCATGGCGCGCCCGAAGGCTACGACGCGCTCCTGCTCGCCCGCCGCCGGGCCGAACACGCCGGCTCCGTGCTCCATGCCACCCGTGACGACAGCCGCATGGCACGCCTGGCCGAAGCGCTTGCCTTTTTTGCCCCCGAAACCGAAGTGCTGCGGTTTCCCGCCTGGGACTGCCTGCCATACGACCGGGTCTCGCCCAACCCGGCCATTGTCTCCGAGCGCATCGCCTGCCTGGCGCGGTTGCTGGAGCCGCCGAGCCGGCCGCGCATCGTGCTCACCACCGTCAACGCGCTGGTGCAGCGGGTGCCGCCGCGGTCGGTCTTCCGCGGCGCCAGCCTGTCCGTCACAACCGGCGGCACGCTGCCACCCGAGCAGCTTACCAGCTTCCTGGAAGGCAACGGCTACGGCCGCGCCGATACCGTGATGGAACCGGGCGAGTATGCGTTGCGTGGCGGCATTATCGACATTTTCCCCGCCGGTGAGGCCGACCCGGTGCGGCTCGACCTGTTCGGCGACACGATCGAGAGCATCCGCAGCTTTGACGCCACCACCCAGCGCTCCACCGATACGCTGCAGCGGCTGGAACTGCGCCCGGTCTCCGAGATCGCGCTCGACCCGGCGAGCATCAGCCGGTTCCGCGAGGCGTGGCGCGAGCTGTTCGGGCCGGATGCGGCGAAGGACCCGATCTACGACAGCATCTCCGCCGGGCGCCGCCACCCGGGGATGGAGCATTGGGCGCCGCTGTTTCACGACAGCATGGAAAACCTGCTCGACTACCTGCCGGACGCTGCAGTGAGCTTCGATGCCCAGTCCGACGACGTGCTGACCGCGCGGCTGGACATGATCGCCGACCACTACGAAGCCCGCAAGCTGGTGCCGCGCGATGGCGAAGTGCCGTATCGGCCGCTGCCGCCCGGCCGGCTGTATCTCGATCGGGCGGAGTGGGACGAGATGCTGGCCATGGGGCCATGGTTCCAGTTCAGCGCATTTGCCAAGGCGGAGGATGCCGAAGGGGTGGATGCGGGCGGGCGGCCCGGCGTGTTGTTCACTCAGGCGGGGGCGCACGCCGGGTCAGACGTGTTCCAGCAACTCAAGGACCAGTCCGCCACCTGGGCGCAGGCCAGGCGCCGCACGGTGGTCGCGGCTTGGACGCGGGGGTCGCGCGAGCGGGTGGGCAATCTGCTGCGGGAGAATGGGCTGCGAGCCATCACCGCGGAGACCTGGCAGAAGGTGCGGGTGGCGCCGCGCGACCATGTGGTGCTGGTCACGCTGGGGCTGGAGCGCGGCTTCGTCACCGACGAGCTGGGCGTGGTGGGCGAGCAGGACCTGCTGGGCGAGCGCATCAGCCGGCCGCCGCGGCGGCGCAAGCGGGCGGACCAATTCATCGCCGAAGCCACCGAGATCGCCGAGGGTGACCTGGTGGTGCATCAGGACCACGGCATCGCGCGCTACGACGGGCTGGTGACGCTGCAGGTGACGGGGGCGCCGCACGATTGCCTGCGGCTGCTGTACGACGGCGACGACAAGCTGTTCCTGCCGGTCGAGAACATCGAGGTGCTGAGCCGCTATGGCGCCGAGGGCGGGACGGCGCTGGACAAACTGGGCGGCGCGTCGTGGCAGAACCGCAAGGCGCGGATGAAGCAGCGCATCAGCGACATGGCGAGCGAGCTGATCCGCACCGCCGCCGAGCGCCGCACGCACGAGGCCAGCAGCATCACGCCGCAGGAAGGCGCGTGGGACGAGTTCTGCGCGCGGTTTGCGTTCGCCGAAACCGAGGACCAGGCGCGTGCCATCGCCGACGTGCTGGAGGATCTCGCGGCCGGGCGGCCGATGGACCGGCTGATCTGCGGCGATGTCGGGTTTGGCAAGACCGAGGTGGCGCTTCGCGCGGCGTTCGTGGCGGCGATGAGCGGGGCGCAGGTGGCCGTGGTGGTGCCCACCACCTTGCTCGCCCGCCAGCACCACCGCACGTTTGGCCGCCGCTTCGAGGGCCTGCCGGTGCAGGTGGCGCAGTTGAGCCGCATGGTGACGGCCAAGGAGGCTGCCGAGACCAAGCGCGGCCTGGCCGATGGCAGCATCAACATCGTCATCGGCACCCATGCGTTGCTGGCCAAGGGCATCGAGTTTGCCGATCTCGGGCTGCTGATTGTGGACGAGGAGCAGCACTTCGGGGTTTCCCATAAGGAAAAACTGAAGGCGCTGAAGGCGGACGTGCACGTGCTGACGCTGACCGCCACGCCGATACCGCGCACTTTGCAACTGGCACTCACCGGAGTGCGCGAGATGAGCCTGATCGCGACGCCGCCGGTGGACCGGTTGGCGGTGCGCACCTTCATCATGCCGTTCGACGGGGTGGTGGCGCGCGAGGCGATCCAGCGCGAGCGGTTCCGCGGCGGGCAAATCTTCTGCGTGGTGCCGCGGCTGGAGGATATGGACCGCATGGCGACCCGGCTGCGCGAGATCGTGCCGGAAGCGCGCATCACCCAGGCGCACGGCCGGCTGGCGCCGACTGAACTGGAACGGGTGATGACCGAGTTCGGCGATGGCAAGGCCGACATCCTGCTCTCCACCAACATCGTGGAGAGCGGGTTGGACATGCCGGCGGTGAACACGTTGCTGATCTATCGGGCGGACATGTTCGGGTTGGGGCAGTTGTATCAGCTGCGCGGCCGGGTCGGCCGGGGCAAGCAGCGTGGCTATGCGTATCTAACCTGGCCGTCGCAGACCAAGCTTTCGGCGGCGGCGGAGAAGCGGCTGTCGGTGATGCAGACGCTCGACCAATTGGGGGCGGGGTTCACGCTGGCGTCGCACGACCTGGATATTCGCGGTGCGGGCAATTTGCTGGGGGACGAGCAGAGCGGTCATATCCGCGAAGTCGGCATCGAGCTGTATCAGCAGATGCTGGAGGACGCGGTGGCGGAGATGCGGGCCGAGCGCGGCCGCCGCAAGCACGACGACCGGGATTGGACGCCGAACATCTCGCTCGGGCTGCCGGTGCTCATACCCGAGGGCTACGTCCGGGATTTGCCGGTGCGGCTGGGGCTGTACCGGCGGATTGGCGCGCTGGCCACGGACGGGGAGAGCGAGGCGATGGCGGCCGAGCTGGTGGACCGGTTCGGCGCGTTGCCGGAGGAGGTGGATAACCTGCTGCAGGTGGTGGCGCTGAAGCGCGCGTGCCGCGAGGCTGGGGTGGAGAAGCTGGAGGCGGGTCCGAAGGGGATGGTGCTGGGTTTCCGCGGCAACGCGTTCCGCAACCCGGCTGGGCTGGTGGCCTGGCTGGGTTCGCAGAAGGGCGGCGTGCGGCTGCGGCCGGACCACAAGCTGGCGATTGCCCGCGAGATGGCGGTGACGGAGCGGATCAAGACCGCGCGGGAAGTGCTGCAGAGTCTCAACCGGCTGTCAAGCCAGGCGAAGGCGGCGTGAGGGGTTGCGGGCTGCCGGTGGCGGTTATGCCCGCAAGCTTGCCGTCATGCCCGTGCTCGACATGGGGCTGTCCGGTTCGGGTTATTGTCGACGAGGAAGTAAACTTTATCGTCATGCCCGTGCTTGACACGGGCGGAGCAGCCAAAGGTTCCGCGGGTAACGCCCGTGGAATGGCTGCGGAGGGATCCACGGGGTTTGGCTGATGACGTCGTTCGGTTCTTGGCGAGGACTGCCTCTCCACGGGATGGGCCGGTGATGCTGGAACGTCGTGGATGCCCGGATCAAGTCCGGGCATGACGGTAAAGCATTGTCTTCTGTCACTTTCGACGAACCGGACAGCCGTGTGCTCGACATGGGGCATCCACGCGGTCCGGCTGATGACGCCGCGCCAAATTTTGCGCCCCTGCGTGCTCCACGCGTCGGGCCGGCGGCGCCGGGGCGCCGTGGATGGCCGGATCAAGTCCGGCCATGACGGTACAAGCTGCTGCTGCCGATGCTAATTTGGGCGGCCTATCTGCTGTCGGCCGCCGTGCTGGGCGGCTTGGGGCTCATCCTGCTCAGCAACACCGCGCCGTCGCGGGCGCGGGTGTGGTGGCCCGGGGCGGTGCATGGCGCGGCGGGGGCGGCGGGGTTCGGGTTGCTGGTCGCGGGGGTGGCGGCTGGGCCGGTGCGGGGGGTGGCGCAGGGAGCCAGCTCGTTCGGGCCCGCGGCGGCAGGGCTGGTGGCGGGCGGCCTGGCGTTGGGCGTTCTGCTGCTCATCGGCCGGCTGCGGCGGCAAATGCCGGCGATGCTGGTGCTGGGCCTGCATGCCACGTTGGGGGTCGCGGGGCTGGTGATGCTGGCGGCGTATCTGTCGGTGTAGCCCTACTTCATCGCGGCGGCCATGGCGCCGAGGTCGAGGCCGTTGACCAGGACTTTGCGGTCCTGCACCGTGACCTGCCATACGGCGCCGTCCGGCGTGGTCTTGGCGATGCCTTTCAGCAGCAGGATCGCGGGCGCGGCTTGGGCGGCCGCCGGGTCGGCTTGCAGGCGGGCGACGAGGTCGTCCAGGCCGTGGGCGGTGATCTGCGCGGCGCCGTTGAGCGTCTGCGGACCGGTCAGGGTGAACGACCCGGTGCCGGCGAATTGGGCGCCAGCCAGGTCGAGCGCCAGCTGGTCGAAGCCGACCTGGATGCCGCCATGGCTGAACAGGGCCTGGTAATCGGGCAAGGGCAAGGTGGGCTGGCCAGGCGCCGGATCGGGCGACGGGTTCAAGTCGTCCAAGGCAAGCTTGGTCAGGTCGGCGACGCTTAGATTGGACACCGTCGGGCGGAAGGCGATGCGGGACGGCAGGTAGGCGGCGAAGCCGGAGGGCAGTTCGTCGAGCGTGAGGCCTTCCAGGGTGATGCCCATGCTGGCCGACAGCATGTCCTGCGGCGCCTGGCCGGCGAGGGTGAGCTCGATCTTGTGCAACGCGCCGCTATGCCCGGCGATGTCGAACTTGAGGCCGTCGGCTTCCTCATCGAGCTGGGCGCCGGTGAGCAGCCCCTGGGCCGCCAGCAAGAATTGGCGTAGCTGGGCTCGCTGCTCCGGCGTGAGCGCGGGCGCCCTGCCGAACCTTGGCGCATGCGACAGGTTCAGGGACACCTGACGCAACGCCGCCGCCGAAATGCCGGTTATGGTGGCGGACACGTGCAGCCGCTCGGCGTTGACCTCGCTGCGTACCATGTCGGGGTCGGCGAATTGGGCGGCGTAACCCTCCACCGCCACGTCGGCCAACACGTCGTAATGGCCCGGCGTGCTGGGACGGGTGCTGCTCTGGTTGCTGATGCGCCCGAGATGGGTGAGCGAGGCGCCCAAGCCGCCGGTCTTGACGATGTCGGCCGAAGCGATGGTGCCGCTGCTGCTGGACACTGCCAGGCTCGCCGGGTCCAGTGTGGCGTGCTCGTCCTGGGCGCCGAGCTTGACCTGGTAGGTGGCCGTCCGGGGCAGGTCGCCGGCGCGGTTGTCGCCGGGCTGGGGAGGCGGTGGGGTGGGCTGGTGGGTGATGATCTCGAATTCGGAGGGGTATTGCTCGTTGTCCACCGCCCAGCCGCCGGCGGGAAGCGGCCGCAGCTCGGCGGTGAAGGCGGCGGTGGCGGGCTGCAGGCCCTGGATCAGCGGGGCGAGCGCGAGGCTGAGCTGGTAGTGGTCGCCGGCGGCGCTGACTTGCGCCCAGGGTTTGGGCCGCTTGGCGCTGGCTCCCGCCACGCTCTGCCCGACCACGCTCTCCAGGGCCGCCTGGATCTGGTCCTGCAAGGCTTGCGCCTGGGCCGGGGTGGCGGTGGTTTGGGCATTGACAGGCGCGCTGAGCAGGCCCGCCACAGCAAGCGCGGGCAGGCAGGCGGGAAGTTTGGTCATCGGCGTTCCAAGGATTTGCCGTGACATAGTGCCCGAAGCGGGAGGCCGGCGAAACCCTGGCGGGTGCCAAGCGCTGGGGAATACTTGGCGCGTGAAGGAGAAGCGGGATGGATTTGGGCATCACTGGGCGTATCGCTGTGATCACCGGCGGCGACAGCGGCATCGGCTTGGCAACCGCGGCCACGCTGCTGCGGGAGGGCGCCCGCGTGGCGCTGTCCGACCGCGACCCGGCGCAACTCGAACACGCCGCGACCGAGCTGATGGCGTTGGGCGAGGTGGTGACCGTCGCCGCCGACCTCACCCAGCCGGGCGAGGTGGACCGGTTGCAGCAGAAAGTCACCGGCTCGTTCGGGCCGGCGGAGATCCTGGTGCACGCCGCCGGCATCACCGGTGCGACCGGGCCGTTCCACACCTTGTCGGACGACGACTGGATGGCGGTGTTGCAGGTGAACCTGATGGCGGCGGTGCGGGTGTGCCGGGCGTTCATTCCCGCCATGGTGTCGGGCAAATGGGGCCGGGTGGTGCTGATCGGCTCGGAGGACGCGGAGCAGCCCTATGTGGACGAACTGCCCTATTGCGCGGCCAAGGCGGGGATCCTGAACTTGTCCAAGGGGTTGTCGAAGGCCTATGGCGAGAGCGGCGTGCTGGTGAATGCCGTGTCCCCGGCCTTCGTTGCGACGCCGATGACGGATGCGATGATGCAGAGCCGGGCCAAGCAACAGGGCACCGGGTTCGACGAGGCGGTGGGCAGCTTTTTGGCGGAGGAGCGCCCCACCATGGCGCTGCGCCGGCGCGGCGAGGCGGAGGAGGTCGCGGCCGCCATCGCGTTCCTGGTGTCCCAACAGGCCAGCTTCATCAATGGAGTGAACCTGCGGGTGGATTCTGGCTCAGTCGCGACGGTGTAGCGCGGTTCGTCAGCGGCTTCGGCGTGCCGGTGGGGGAGTTGGTCCGGATGGCGATTTTGGTTTTGGTTCATGGGGGATGGGGCGGCGGCTGGTGCTGGCGCGATGCTGCCCGCCAGCTGCGGGCGAGTGGGCATGAGGTCTATGCACCCACGTTGACCGGTGTGGCTGAGCTTGCCCATATTCCGCCTGAGCTGGTTTCGCTGTCGTCCCATATCGGCGAGATCGCGGGCCTGCTCACGTTCTATGATCTGAGCGATGTCGTTCTCGTAGGCCATTCCTACGGCGGCATGGTCATTACCGGTGCGGCCGACCGCTCGCCGGGCCGCGTTGCCGGGATGATCTACTTCGATGCGTTCCTGCCCAGCAACGGGCAGTCGCTGTGGGACCTCGCTCCGGCAGCCACCATCGAGTGGCAGCGGGCGAGCGCGCAGCGGCACGACGGCGGCCGGTCGGTGCCCGCTCCCGCCTCGCCGCGCACGCCTCCTGGTGCTGGCGTGCTCGGGTATGCGCCGTATACGCCGCAATCCATCGAAACCCTGCGGCAGCGTTGGGTCAGCGTGCGCGCCGAACCGACGTGGCCCCGCCGCCACTATGTTTTGTGCACGGCTTACGAAAATAGCCCGTTCCACGCCATTGCGTCCGGCCTGCGCGGGCGCGCCGACTGGACCGTCGGCGAGCTGGATGCATTTCACGATGTCATTTATGCGCAGCCCGAGCGCACGTCCGCCGCGATTGAGGATGGGTTGGCGGCGATGGGATTGGCCGCGGCGGCCTGACAACCTGCGGGTGAATTTGGCGTCGATTGCGCTGGGTTAGCTTGGCCGCTCCCCGTACGCGGCGAGCCCGCGCGCAAGACCCGCCAAGGTGATAGCAAACCTCGCGGCGCGGCGTTGATGGGGATGGCTGACGAGCCATAGCTCTCGTTCGTGGCAGAAGCCGGGTATGATCCGGCGCAGGGCGGGATCGCGTGCGGCGAGCGGGAGATGACATGCACCGATGCCGATTCCGGCCCGCAATGCGGCGAGCTGGGCAAGGCTGCTGTCGGAGCGAAAGGTGAAGTCGCCGCGGCTGGCCGCCACGCCAGCCGCCGCCAATCCCCTGAGCAGCAGCAATCCCCGGTCGTCGCCGATCAGTGCGTTGCTCGCGACCAGCCCTGGTAGGTCGGCCGGGGCGGCGTGCGCCGCCAGCCATTGGCGGTGGGCATAGAATCCGACTTGGACGACCGCGACCTTGCGGACCAGAAGGTCGGACTGGACGGGCCGCGTCATGCGAACGGCGATGTCGGCGTCGCGCCGGAGCATGTCTTCGACATGATCGGTGAGATGGAGTTCGAAGACGAGGCCGGGGTGCTCGGCTTTCAGTCCGGCGAGGATCGCCGGCAGCACCTCCGCCCCGATCACTTCGCTGGCGGTGATCCGCACGGTGCCTTTCAGCGCGTCCGCCTCCGCCGAAGCGGTGCGGACTAAGTGCTCGAATGCGGCCTCCATGGTTTCGGCTGGCGCGCGCAGCTCCAGGGCGCGTTCTGTTGGGGCGAGGCCGGAGGGGGAGCGCACGAACAGCTTGGCGCCGACTGCCTGCTCCAGTTTTTCAAGATGGCGCCGCATCGTCGGGTGGGCGACGCCGAGGGCGTGGGCGGCGCCCGAGAGGCTGCCTTCGCGCAAGATGGCGAGGAGAGAGCGGCAAAGCTCCCACTCCAGGCGGTGTACGCTCATCGGTTTCCGTACAGACAATGAACGGTTTTGGTCAATTCTGTTCATCTACGCTCAGTGCCACGGTGAGATGTGGATCGCCCTGAATGTGTCAGGTCCATCCAGCTCTGGCCCTCTCTGGCCTGGCGATTCCCGTGCTGACTGTTCCAGTCAGGACGATCGCAGGCGAGTCGGCCGTGGGAGATAGGCCGTGTCTATTGCCGTCAACACCGAAGCTCCTGTGCCGTCCAGCGCCAGCCCCGTGCTCACCGGACCGATTAACCTGATCCTGAGATTGGAGGGCGGGGCCGTGCTCGCGCTGTCCTGCCTGGCGTATCGTGCCACGGGAGCAAGCTGGTGGGTGTTCGCGCTGGGCTTTGTTGTGCCCGATGTGACGATGCTCGGCTATGTTGCCAACCGCCGGATTGGGGCGGCGGTCTACAATATCGGCCATACCTACCTTACGCCCGCTTGCTTGGCGTTGGCGGGCGTTGCGCTGGGACTCTCCGCGCTGTGGCTGGCCGGCCTGATCTGGGCGGCGCATATCGGCTTTGATCGGCTGTTGGGTGTCGGGCTCAAATACCCGCAAGGGTTCCAAGCCACTCACCTCAGTGCCAAGCTTAGAGCTAAGGGCGAGCCGATGTCATAACAGAATCGTCCGTTCGTCCGCCCCGGCGATGCGCCCGGCGATGATGGGGCAGGCCGCTCCAGTGGTGGTGGGAAAGCTGCTGGGCAAGCCCCGCCGCGTGCGCATGGCGAGAAAGGCGAAACACTCCGCCTCGATGGCGTCGCCGCGCCAGCCCAGTGCCTCTGCCGCGACCGGCTCCACGCCGCTTCGCTGGGCCAGCGCCTGCATCAGCGCCGGGTTGCGCCGGCCGCCGCCACAGGCCACCAGCTGGGTTGGGCGGTGCGGCAGCAGGTCGAGCGCACGGCCGACCGCTGCGGCCACGAAGGCGGTGAGCGTCGCGGCGCCGTCTGCCGGGCTCAACCCGGCCGCTAGGCTCGCGGGGAAGTCGAACCGGTCGAGCGATTTGGGGTAGGGCGCGGCGAAATACGGGTGTTCCAGCCAATGGGCAAGCCGGGCCTCGTCCACCTGGCCGCTGCGGGCAAGGGCGCCGTCTCGGTCCATGACGGCGCCAGTGGCGCGGCGCACCCAGTCGTTCAGCGGCGCGTTGGCCGGGCCGGTGTCGAACGCGGCCAACTCGCCAGCCGGGCCGCACCAGGTGAGGTTGGCGACGCCGCCCAGGTTCAGCACCGCGGTGGTGGAGGGGGCCGGCTTGAGCAGGGCGGCATGGTAGACCGCGGCCAGCGGCGCGCCTTGGCCGCCAGCCTGCACGTCGGCGGTGCGGAAATCGTATACGACGTTTATGCCGGTGAGTTGGGCCATCAGCGCGCCGTCGCCGAGTTGGCGGGTGTCGCCGCGGCGGCCGGGTTGCGGCGCGCGATGCAACACGGTCTGGCCGTGGAAGCCGATCACCGCCACGTCGTGCGGGGGGATGGCGCATTGGGCGAGGAACTGCGTCACGGCGGCACTCTGGGCGCGGGTGAGGGCGTCTTCCGCCGCGGCAAACACCGGCGGTTCGGGGCCGCTGAACTGCCACGTCCGCGCGGCGGCCATGGCGCGTTCCAGAAGGGGGGTGAGTTGTGGCGGGGTGGGGGCGAGGGTCCAGGGGCCGAACTCCTGCACCGTCTCGCCGTCGGTGCGCAGCAGGGCGATATCGATGTTGCCGTCCAGCACCGTGCCGGTCATCAAGCCGAGCGACCAAGGGGGCATGTCAGCGCTCCGCCCAGTGTGTGCGCCCGGCCGGGCTGGGGCGGGCGAGGCAGCACAGCCCGCCCACCAGGAGGGTGACGGCCGTGCCCAGCGGGACGTACCAGACGAAGGCCAGCTTGGTGCCGTGGACGACGACGCTCATCACCGCGATGGTGGCGATGAACGCGGGGACGGCGTCGCGCTGGCCGGCGCGGCGGACCAGCAGGCCGAGCAGGAAGGCACCGAGCAGGGCGCCGTAAGTGTAGCTCGCGATGCCGAGGCCGAGCAGCACCACCTGGCTCTTGGTGCTGGTGAACAGGCAGGCGAACCCGGCCATCACCACCGCCCAAACCACGGTGAGGATGCGCGAGGCCAGCAGCATCGCGGCGTCGTTGCGCGTGCGGCCGAGGCTGCGCCAGAGATCGGCCACGGTGGAGTTCGACATGGCGTTCAGCGCCGCCGACAGCGACCCCATGGTGGCGGCCAGGATGCCGGCGATCAGCAGCCCCGACAGGCCCGGCGGCAATTCGGCGAGGATGAAGCGGGGGAACAGTTCGTCGGACGAGGCCATGCCCAGTTGCGCCGGCGTCTTGCCGCCGAGATGCACCCAGAGCAGGGCGCCGACCAGCGAGAACAGGGCGAATTGCGCCATCACCAGCACGCCGCTGCCGACCATGGCGCGGCGGCCGTCGGCCAGGCTGCGGCAGGCCAGCACGCGCTGCACCAGGAGCTGGTCGGTGCCGTGGGAGGCCATGCCGAAGATGGCGCCGCCGACGATGGCCGCCACCCAGTTGAACGGGCTAGTCCAGAGCGGGGCCGCGGTGTCGATGACGGTGAACTTGCCGGCGGCGTAGGCGATTCCGAAGGCGGACCAGCCGGTCTCGTTCAGCAGCACGATGACGCAGAGCGCGGCGCCGCCGACATAGACCGCCATTTGCAGCGCGTCGGTCCAGATCACGGCGCGGATGCCGCCGGCGCAGGTGTACAGCACTGTGACGGCGGAGAGTGCCACGATGATGGCGGTGTAGCTGGTGGGGGCGCCGATTGCGTCCATGAGCAGCTTGATGGGGATGGCGGAGGCGAACAGGCGCACGCCCTCGGCCAGAAGGCGGGTGATGAGGAAGGTGACCGAGGCGAGAGCCTGCAGGCCGCCGCCGAAGCGTTCGCCCAGGTATTGATACGCACTGACGAAGCCGCCGCGCATATACAGCGGCAGCAGGACGGCCGCGACCAGGCTGCGCCCCACCAGGTAGCCGATTGCCAGCTCGATGAAGCCGAACGCGCCGCCATAGGCCACGCCGGGCACGGAGATCACGGTGAGCGTGCTGGTTTCGGTGGCGACGATGGAGAAGCAGACGGCCCACCATGGGATGTCGCGCTCGCCGATGAAGTAGGCGGAGGCGCCGCCCTGCCGTCCGGACAGGCGCAGGCCAAGCCAGGCGCTGAGGACCAGGTAGGCGGCGATGACGGCGAGGTCGATTGCGTGCGTCACGGGGCTTGCTCTGGATCGATCGCCTCGCGCACCCGGCCGCCGGCCTGCAGCAGGCGGCGCTCGGCCTCGCTCACCCCGACGCCCGCCAGCAGCGCCACGAGGGCGGGTTTGACCCGGCCGCCTGCCTCTGCCAGGGCCGCCTCGGCCGCCGGGGCGGCAGCACCGGTCAGCTCGCAGACGATGCGCAGGGCGCGGCGGCGCAGCTTGGCGTTGGTGGCGCGGAGGTCGACCATGCGGGCGCCGTAGGTCTTGCCTAAGGCGATCATCGCCGCCGTGCTGAGTGCGTTCAGCGCTATCTTTTGGGTGGTGCCGGCGGCCATGCGGGTGCTGCCGGCGACCACCTCGGGGCCGGTGAGGATGGTCACCGCGAGCTGGGCCGCTGCTGCGGCGGGGCTGGCGGCGTTGTTCACGATGGCCACCGTGAGGGCGCCGCGCGCGCCGGCATGCTGCAAGCCGGCGACCACATAGGGCGTGCGGCCGGACGCGGTGATGCCGACCACGGCGTCGCTGGCGGAGAGGCCGTGGCGGTCGAGGGCCGCGGCGGCGGCGTGCGGGTCGTCCTCGGCGCCTTCGGCTGCTTGCAGCATGGCGGCCGGGCCACCCGCCAGCAGCGGCACCACCAGGCCTGGCGGGGCGCTATAGGTGGGGCCTAACTCGGCCGCGTCGAGCACGGCCAGCCGGCCCGGGGTTCCGGCGCCGAGGTAGAACAGCCTGCCCCCGACCAGCAGCCGGGCCGCCACCGCCGCGGCCGCCGCGGCCAGCGCCGGTTCGGCCTGTGCCATGGCATGCGAAGCAGCCCGCTCGGACTCGAGCAGGAGGCTCACGATGGCGGCGGGGGATTGCCGGTCCAGCGTGTCCAGGCCGGGGCGCACCGCCTCGGTGGCGAGGCCGTCCAGCCGGTCGGCGGCGTGGCGTTCGGCACGATGGGTGTGGCGCTCATGCGGCCCATTCCGCCGGGTCGCGAGCAGGCGGGCGCCGTCCAAGGGCGTGCCCTGGGGCTCGACCGGCGCTAAGGGGGTGTTCAGGAAGGCCGCTTGCAACGGCGCGGCGAGGGTGGCGGCCAAGCCGCCGGTCAGGGCGAGGGGCTGCGTCTGCCCCGCGGCGGCGCTGCGAGCGGTGGCAGCAAGGGCGGCGGCGGCTTGGGACAGCAAGGCGCGGGCCACCGCATCGCCGGCCTCGGCTTGGCGGACGAGGGCGGGCACGAAGCTGGCGGCGAGGGCGGGGGCGTTGGCGCTGCGTTCCAGCACGCTGCCGAGGTCGCGCAAGGCGCCGAAGCCGGCCTCGGCCGCCGCGGTCAGTGCGGTGGCGGGGCCGCGGCCTTCCCAGCCCGCCAGCGCCGCCCGCAAGCCGCGCAGGCCGAGCCAGGCGCCGCCGCCGGCATCGCCCAGCCAGGGCCCGGCGCCGTCCACCTGACGCAGCGCGCCGTCCTCCGTCAGCGCGATAGCCACCGCGCCGGTGCCGACCGCGAGCACCACGCCGGGGCCGCCGCCGAATGCGCCGAGATGGGCCACCACCGCATCGCTGGCCACCGCGGCCGTGGCGGCGGGCAGGCTTTCGCACAGCCGTTCAGCGAGGCTGCGGGCCGCGTCCGGGTTCGCCAGCGCGCCGGCTGCCGCGACGCCCACGGCCGCCACCTGCGTGAGCCGGGCCGCGGACAGCAGGGGTGTGACGACGGCGAGGATGGCCGCTTCGGCTGCGAACTCGCCGCCCAGGCGCGCCAGGCCCGGCGCGCCTGGGCCGGCCGCATCCCGCCGCTCGTCTGCCAGCCACAGCGCCGCGCGGCAGGCGGTCTTTCCCAGGTCGATGGCGAGCACGCTTGGCGTCATGCGCCGAGCCTAAGCGGCCAGAGGGGAAGCGCAACCGCGTTTTCCTGCTGGACGACGGCGCGCACATACAATAGTAACGCGCTCGGTCCGATCCGGTAGCGGTATGAAAGCGGAGTAAGGCAGGTGTTGACCGGAAATGCGTCAGAAAGTCGTAAGGTCCCGGCCCGCGCGCTGCTTGCCGCCGCGGCCTGTGCGCCTCTGCTAGCCGGCTGCGTGCAAACCCAGTGGCAGAGCGCCGGTTATGCTCCGGGGCAGACCCTGCGCACGGCGGACCAGATGATGGACCAGGAACTCGCCGACCGGGTGCGGCGGCTGGATCGCCTGTCGCAGATGCAAGGCGTGACCCCGCCGCAAATCCAGCAATTCGTGCTGCCGCCGGATCCGGCGGCTGGGTTTGAGCGGCCGATCCCCGTGATCCGCGTCACCTTTGCCGAGCGCGGTTTCTTTGCCCCCGGCGGCGCCAGTCCGAGTGCGGCGGCAAGCCAGGTGCTGCATGCGGTGGCGCAAAACATGCAGCGGGACGTGCCGGACGTACGGGTGACCGTGTTGGGGCATACCGATGCCACTGGCAGCTTCGGCGCGAACATGGCGGTGTCGCAAGCGCGGGCGCAAGCCGTGGTGCAGGCGCTGGTCAGCGACGGGGTGAACCCGGCGCAACTCACCGCGGTGGCGATCGGCGACGGCCAGCCGATCGCGCCGAACGCCACCGCTGGCGGCCGGGCGGAGAACCGGCGGGTCGAATTCGTGATCTCGCCGAGCGAGGCGGCGAATCTCGCGGCCATTTCGCGCCAGCCGGTCAACCGCAGTTTCATGGCGTTGGGCGGGTCGGCGCCGCCGGCCGCGCGGACGCAGGTGACTTTGCTGAAGCCGCGCTATGCCGGGCCGGCTGACTTTTCCGAAGCGCCGGACGCGCCACGGCCGGCGGGCGCCGTCAAGCTGACCGCCGCCGGTGAACTCCCTATTGGCATCACCGGCAGCCCCGTAAATGGCGACCCGGTCAGCCCGCTGGCCGCCAGCAAAGCCAGCTTCCAACCCGTCAACCGTTAACTCCTTAGAATGAAGGACCGACCCATGCCGCTCGTTCGCTTTGCCGCCGTCTTGTGGTCTGCCGTGATGGCGGGCGTGATCCTGGCGGGATGCGCCTACAGTTCGCCGCAGCAGCAGGAGGCGAATTCCTGCAGCGTGATCGGCGCCAAAGCCATGGTGGGCGCGGCGGGGGGTGCTGCGGGCGGCGCGGCGCTCGGGGCGGCCGCTGGGGGCGGGCGGGGTGCTGCAATCGGGGCCGGCGTGGGCCTGCTGGCGGGCATGATCGCCGGGCACATCGCGGACCAGCAGGATTGCCAAGCGGCACAGCGGGCGCTTGCCGCGAACCTTGCCGCCGCGCGCACCGGCAGCATGATCGCCTGGAGCAGCCCCTCGGGCCATGGCGGCCAATACGAGGTGGTGAGCGACTCGTTCGCCAGCCACGATTCGTCCGATTGCCGCCGCGCGCTGAGCGTCGGGGCGGGGCAGCCGGTGGTGGCCTGCCGCAAGCCGGACGGGGACTATGCCTATTACCCGGCTTGATGCGCTGGGGTGGCGTGGCGCCGTGCTGGCGGCGTGCTGCGTGCTGGCCGCGTGCAAGCCCGCGGCGTTCGCCGGGCAGCAGGCGGATTTGATGCGCACGCCGCCGCCGCTGCTGCCCGTCGACGCCAACGCGTTCTGGAACGACCGCATGACGGGCAATTACGGCGAGTTCAGCGTCGGCCCCGGGCTGTTCCGCCGCGGCGCCTCGCTGTGCCGCTCCGCCCGGGTGACGGCAATCAACGACGCCGCGCGCAGCACGCAAGACCAGACGCTGCTCTACTGCGCCGGTCCCGCGGGCGGCTATCAGCTCGATCCGTCGCTGTCCTGCCGTCCGGCCGGGCAAGGACTGGCCTGCCGCGATCCGCAGGGGGATGCGGTGGTGCTGCCGCCGGCATGATGCGGCTGGGCTTGCTGCGGCTGGGCCTGCTGCTTTGGTTGGGGGGCGCTGGCATGGCGCTCGCGCAACCCGCGCCGGCGCGGGTGGGGCCGAGCTTCACCTGCCCGGTGGTGAACGACCCGCTCGGGCGGCTGATTTGCGGCAATCCGGAGCTGGCAGAGCAGGATCTGGCGCTGGTTCAGGCGTTCCTGGCACTGCGCCAGCAATCCGCGGCGGAGGAGCAGGGCGGGCTGCGGCAGGAAGCTGCCGCGTTCAGCAAGTCCGTCCGCAGCGAATGCTCTATCGCCGCCGGACCGGCTGCGGCGGAGACGGCGGATTGCGTCGGTCGCGCCTATGCCCGCCAGCGCGCCACCTGGGCTGGCCGGCTGAGCGGCGCGGCGCGGCAAGAGGCGGGCCGCCCACTGGCACAGCACGTGGCGCTGCAACACAGCCTGGAGCAACTCGGTTTGCTGCCGCAGGGCGACGGCGCCGACGGCGTGTATGGCAGCAAGACCCGCACCGCCATCGTCACGTTCCAGCAGACCATGGGGCTGGCCACGACCGGCTTGCTCGGAGACGCCGATGCCGCGGCGCTGGACCGCCAGACCGCCGCCGCGCCGGCCGCGCCAAGCACCGCCTGGAGCGAGTTCCAGCGCGAAGCCACGGCGATCGGCGTGTCGGTCGCCATTGTTTCCGGCGATGCCTGCACGGTGACGGCCGAAATCCGCGAACCCGCCGCGTTGCGCCGGGCCACGCTGGACGCCACCCGGCATGCCGGCGAGGACCCGCCCGACGACGACGATGCGGCGGCGCTGCTGGCGGCCGAAGTGGCGTTGCTGCGCAGCCAATTTGCCACCCGGATGGTGCATGCTTTTTTCGCGACCGACCCCAGCGTGGCTGGGCCATGCCGGTTTGAGCTGGCAAGCCTGACGCTCGATCTGTTCGGGCGGGACGCGTCGCAGACCCTGTTCAGCTTCGGCTTCGACCGGGCGACGTACGACAAGGTGGTCTGGCAGCGGTTCGACCCGGCCAATCTCGCCAAGATCGCACTCGGGTTCGAGTACAGTGAGCAGACCAAGCGCGAACTCGGCCTCGGCGGTGCGCACTAATTGCCGCCGCGGGAGATCACCGAGCCGCTTTCCGCCAACACCTGCTCGCGGCCGCTGGCGAGCGAGACTGTCAGGCTGAAGTTGGCCGAGCCGGTGCTGGCGGCGTTGCCGGCGGGATTGCGGCAGTCCCAGTCGACAATGCCGGACACGGTGCAGACGGTGCCGGCAGGGTTGCAGAAGCTGTGGATGGAGGCAGGACGCGGATTATAGACGCGGACCGGCCAGCGTTCGGCATAGCCCCGCTTGCTCTGCAGCAACGTGTCGTGGTCGATGCTCTTGCCGTAATAGGTGACGGTCTGTGCGTAGGTGGTGCCGAAGTAGCCGATCGCATCGCGATTCTGCTCCGACCAGTGGGCGAAGTAGTCGTCGGCGAAATGGCGGGCCCGGTCCTCCGCTGTGGCCGGCAAGGCGGGTTGGTCCGGTATCAGCAAGCTCGGAAGTTCGTCCGGTGCTGCATGCTCCGGCGCGGTCGTGGCAGGACGGGGGCGCGCTGCCTGCTTGAACGGCGGCAGCACCGAGACATCGATGCCAAGCCGCCGCGCGTCCTGCGGCGTCAACCACGAAATATCGTCGGGATGGGCGCTTTCCGCCCAGGCGATGGCCGCGAAGGACAGGCCCATCTTGGTCATGTAGGCGCCGACCAGCGCGTTGCCTTTGCCATCTTCGGTCTTTTCTGCACCATGCTCGATGAAGGCGGCATGGAAGCCAATGTGGCTGTCCGGCTCCATCATCCGCGGCGTGCCCGCCAGCCACGCTAAGGCGCAAGCCGATGCGCATGCAGCGTCGTCTTGCGGCGAGAAGGTGGCATAATGATACAGACGGATGAGCAGTCCGATCCGCAACCCAGCGCCCAACGAGCCGCCAGGACTGTCGAAGATGACGGCGACGTGGCCGGGCCCGAATGCCTGTATGGTTTTCGTCGCGGCGGCGAAGGCGTTCCCATCTGCGAGGGTAAGCTCCCCTTGCACGAAAATGAAGGCGACATGGTCTTCGGCCCGGTGATAGATGTGAATGTCTGCCGCGCGCGCGGCGCCACCAACCAGCAACGCGGCCATTCCAGCCGCAATCCACTGCCAACCGAACCGCCGCATGTGCTGCACCACTCGCCGAACGCTGAGGCCCGGGAGGGTTGTTGCACACTATTGCGTTTGCGGAAACATTCGTCTCGGCTCTGCCACAGGGTGTCTATGATCCACGGGCGAGCGCCGTCTTGCGACCCTGGATGACCGCGTCGCTTTGCTCCCCGCCATTGTCGAGATCGGTCGCTGTCGCGACTAGACCATCATGCCGCCGCCATCGACGGGGAGGATTTGTCCGGTCGCATAGCCGTTGAGCATGAGGTAGATGTAGGCTTTGGCGGCCTCCGCGGGCGACCCGGCGCGGGGCACCGGCAACGGCGCGACGAAAGCCTGCAGCATGGCCTGCGGCATGGTCTGCTTCACGTGGTCGGTGAGGATGATGCCCGGACACACGGCGTTGACCCGGACCGGGGCGAGGTCCTTGGCGAGGCCGCGGGTGAGGTGTTCGACGGCCCCGGCCAGGGCGGTCGCGACCGGTGCTCCCTGCATCGGCCGATGCGCGAGCATGCCGCTGGTCAGTGTGATCGAGCCGTCGTGGGCGATGGTGCGGGCGCTGTGCTTGGCTGCGGCAAACGCGCCCCAGAACCGCACGGCAAAGCCGTCGCGCGCCTGGTCGAGATCGATCTCGCGGGCCGGCGCGAACATCGCACCGCCCCAGTCGCCCGCCGTGATCGCCAGGTGATCGAAAGCGCCGAGAGCCTGGAAGAAACCGGCGATCCCGGCCTCATCACGCAGGTCGACGGTTTGGCTGGTCACGCCAGGCAGGCGCGCGACGGCCGCATCGACAGTCGCCGGACGGCTCGAAGCGATGACGACCCCGGCCCCCGCCTCGTGGGCCGCCTCGGCCACGGCGAAGCCGATCCCCGAGCCTCCGCCAATCACCACCACGCGTTTGCCAATGAGGGATAGAGCAGCATCGGCCATTCGGTAGTCTCCTGTGTCGTGACATTCAGCTGCAGCGCAGGAGCGGTCATGCGCTAGGCTGCGTAGTAGCCGGGCTGATCGAGGTCTGTGAGCAGGTCGGGGCCGGCCGGCTCCCAGCCGAGCAGCGAACGCGTGCGCTCGCTCGATGCCGGCATGTCGAGGCTGGCGAAGCCGGCAAACCAGCCGAAATGCTCGCTGTCCCGCGGTTCGACCGGCAGGCCAAGCTGGCGCCCGATCACCTCGGCGATGGCCTTGAACGGCACGCCTTCATCGGCGACGGCATGGTAGGCGGGTTCGGTTGCGCCCTGCTCGAGTACAAGCCGGTAGAGCCGGCCGGCATCCAGCCGGTGCACGCCGGGCCAGCGGTTCAGGCCCTCGCCGATATAGGCCGACACACCCGTCTCGCGCGCGAGCGCAATCAGGACCGGAATGAACCCGTGGTCGCCGAGGCCGTGGACCGACGGAGACAGCCGCACACTCGTGGTGTGCACGCCGCGGTCCGCGAGCGCTCTCGCGGCCGCCTCCGATTTGCGGGGGTAGGACGGGCTGGACTCAGGCACGTCGGCCTCGGTCGCGACCCGGCCGGGTGCCAGCAAGGCGACGCCCGAGGTGACGAGAAGCGGGCGGTTTGATCCCTCTAGAGCGCTGCCCAACGTCTCGATGGCGCGCCGATCCTGCTCGCAATTTTCGGTGAATTTGCTGAAATCGTGGTTGAACGCGGTATGGATCACTGCCTCGGCGTCGGCCGCTGCGCCATGGAGCGCGCCCAGGTCGTCGAGCGTGCCGTGGAGGACCCGCGCGCCGGTCGCGGCGAGGGCAGCGGCCTTGTCTTTGGAACGGGCAAGTCCTGTCACTTGATGGCCG
Source organism: Acetobacteraceae bacterium (assembly GCA_965276785.1). Lineage (GTDB taxonomy): Bacteria > Pseudomonadota > Alphaproteobacteria > Acetobacterales > Acetobacteraceae > LMUY01. The sequence goes on along the minus strand of OZ255629.1, from coordinate 1,863,503 downwards.
GCCTCGACCAGTTCCTTGACGACGACGGAGCCAACCCATCCGGTGGCGCCTGTTACGAATACCCGCATTTGCCGTTCCTCGAGCTGCTTGTGGAGAGAGTATCGGGAGCTTGGCGTTGCTATTAAAGTGTGGATATTATCCCATTATATATTGTAATAGGGCGTGCAATCGTGTCCCACAGCAGTTCGCTTGGTGCCTACCTCAAGAACCGCCGCGCCAAGCTCGACCCGGCGTCGTTCGGGGTTTCCGGCGGGCGGCGGCGAACCTCGGGATTGCGTCGCGAAGAGGTGGCGCAGCGGGCCAATATCAGTGCGACGTGGTATACCTGGCTGGAGCAGGGCCGCGGCGGCAACCCCTCGGCGGACGTGCTCGACCGGATCGCGCGGGCGCTCAGCCTCACCGAAGCCGAGCGCGAACACCTCTTCCTGCTGGGCCTTGGCCGGCCGCCGAACGTTCATTATCGCGGCAGCGATGCGATCACGCCGCGGCTGCAGCGCCTGCTCGATACGCTGAGCTACAGCCCGGCCATTGTCAGGACACCGACTTGGGACGTCATCGCCTGGAATGACGCAGCCGCTTGCGTGCTGACCGACTATGGCTCGTTGCCGCCGGGTCAACGCAACATCCTGCGCATGATGTTCTGCGATGCCCGCCTCCGCGCCGTGCAGCCCGAATGGGAGGCCGTGGCCCGCTTCGTGGTGAGCGTGTTCCGGACCGATGCCGCACGCGCGGGCGTTGGCGCTGAGGTTGCGCCGCTGGTTGCCGAGCTGTGCCAGTCCAGCCCTGAGTTTGCGGCGATGTGGCACGACCATGACGTGCAGACGCACGGGGGTGGCGTGAAGCAGTTTCGCCACCCTGAAGTGGGGGTCATCGCGTTGGAATACTCGGCCTTTGCCGTCGACGCTCGGCCGGATCTCAGCTTGATCGTCTACAACCCGGCGACACCGGCCGACCGGACATCGGTGGAGTTGCTGATGGGCTCGCGGCGGAAAGCGAGCCATTGACGGGAGCCCGTGTGAGCGTTCGCTCCTGCCGGACGGCCAGTGACACCGGCTCGGGCTGCTAGGCCGGCCGGTAGTCCAGGCGGAGGGCGAGCCAGCGGCGCAATTCCAGCAGCGCGGCGGTGTCGGCCAGCACGGCAGCGGTGTAGGCGCTTGCGGCGGGGGCGGGAATGGGGCGCAGGCCGTCGGCGGCGGCCTGGGTCTGCACCAGAGTCGAGCCGGACGCTTGAGCACAGGCGCGGCGCCACTGCGCCACCATCGCCGCGGGCGTGAGTTGCGGCAACACGAGGGCCATGTTCAACCCCGCTGCCGAGGCTGCGGCGTGCCAGCCCGCCAGCAAGTGTTCGTTGACGGAGCGGTTGGCGAGCAACTCGGTGGCGGCCGGAACGTCGGGGAAATCCGCCGCGCGTTGCGGGGCGCCGGCGTCGTCCAAGGCGCCGAAGCTGAACAGGGGGGCGGCGCCGGCCGCGGCCAGGATCGCCGCGGTGTCCGGCACATGCCGGCCGGTGAGGCAAACGGCGTCCACCTGCCGCGACTTGAGCGCCTCGGCCGGGTCGGGCAGGCCCCAGACCGGCTGCCAGGGCACGCCCAGCAAATCCAGCGCCAGCATCGCCGGCCATTCCTTTCCTGCCGGGGCCGCCGCGGCCAGCCGCAACGGCGCGGCCGTCACCTGCGATAGCGTCAGCCGGCTGGCCACCAGGCACGGCGTGGTGGCGGCCATCGCGGGCAGCCAGCGGGCGGCGTCGAATCGGGCACGCGGGTCGCCACTCAGCCAGGCGAGGGCGGCGGCGCCGGGCAGCAATGCGGCGGTGCTGCCATCCGGGATGGCCCAGGCCTCGAACTGGTTGGCCGCGGTCACGCCGTCCACGCCGCCTACCACGTCCTTGCGCAACGACACGCCGGGGAACAAGGCCGGGCCGAGCGCGGGAGCGAGCCAGTCGGCCCAAGCATCCACCCCGCCGCCGCCGGGACCGCCCACCAGGAGCGTGGCGGCAGCGAACGGCGCGGCGGCGGCCGCACGGGCCTGCCCGGAGCGCAGGAGCGCGGCCAGGGGCGCGGCCAAGGGCGCGGTTAGAGCCGCCATGGCGAAGAGCGATCGGCGGGTGAATGCAGGTGCGTGCACGGTGTCGCTTTCCTCCTCGGCGTTTTTTACCCGCGCTTTGTTGCCGGTCGCAACCGGATGCCGCCGTTCAGCCTCCGTCAAGCGTCATAAGCGACGAGCGATGCAAACGGCACGCCGAGCCGTTGGCGCCCGCCCAGGAAGCTCAGCTCGATCAGCGCCACCGCCGCCGGCACCACGGCGCCGACCTCCTGCAGCAGGGCGATGCTCGCCGCCATGGTGCCGCCGGTGGCCAACAAGTCGTCCACCACCACGACGCGCTGGCCGGCGGTGATTGCATCGGCCTGGATTTCCAGGCGGTCGGTGCCGTATTCCAGCGCGTAGTCGTGCGCCACCACCCGGCCCGGCAGCTTGCCCCGCTTGCGCAGCATGACGAAGCCGCAGCCAAGCTTGAGCGCAAGCGGCGCGGCCAGCAGAAAGCCGCGCGACTCGACACCGGCCAGCAAGTCCGGCTGCCATTGGCGCACGGTCTGTGCCATCCGGCCCATTGCCACCTGCCACGCATCGGCATGCCGCAGCAGGGTAGAGACATCATAGAACAGGATGCCGGGCTTGGGGAAATCCGGGATCGCGGCGATGTGGTCCTTGAGGTCCATAGGCTGCCCTTTCGGCGCGTCGAGAGTGGCCCCTATAGCCCGGGCTCCGGTGTTGCGCTAACTGGCCGCCATGGCCGCGCCCGCTTACCGCCCGCTCGCCGCCGCCGTGATGGGGGTGGGCTTCGTTGTGGCCTATATCGCGGCCGCCATCACGCTGCCCGCCGTGCTGCCGCAGAACTGGGTGTTCCAAGCGCTGTATTTCTTGGTGGCCGGCGTGGTCTGGGTGTTCCCGGTGCGCTGGCTGATGCTGTGGAGCGTGGGTAAGCGATAGCTGTGCTTCGACAGGGGCATCACCCCGCGTCCCAGAGGGGCTTGGCGCTGAGACGAACCGCCTTGCCGACGCTCCCTGACCGGCAGCGCACGAAGGCAGCGGGCCACCCTGGCGGGCGCAGAGCCAAGTCGCCCATGCGCCAGGTTCGCGCAGGCCCGCATCGCCACGCCTTCGGGCAGCCGTGAGGCGGCTATAAGAACGACACCGGGTCCACGTCCACATCCACCCGCACTCCGCGAGCAAGCTTCACCCGCGCGAGCCACTCGCGCAGCAACGGCTGCACCGAGATGTCACGCCTGGCCTTGAGCAGCAAACGCCGCCGATGGCGTCCGCGCAAAATCGCCAGCGGCGCCGGCGCCGGGCCGAGCACCACCACGCCATCCGCGCGCGGCGCTGCCCGGCCAAGGTCCCGCGCGGCCTCGTCGGCAGATTGCGCGTCGTCGCCCGATACGATCAGGGCGGCCAGCCGGCCGTGTGGCGGCCAATGCCCGGGGCGGCGGGCGGCGCTCTCCTGCGCCATGAAAGCGCGTAGGTCGCCCCCGGTTAGGGCCTGCATCACCGGGTGTTCCGGGCTGAAGGTCTGCAACAGCACGCGGCCGGGCGCCTCGGCCCGGCCCGCCCGGCCCGCGACCTGGTGCAGCAACTGCACCGTCCGCTCCGCCGCGCGAAGGTCGCCGCCGCCAAGGCTCAAATCGGCATCCACCACCCCCACCAGGGTCAAATGCGGGAAGTGCCAGCCCTTGGCGACGATCTGGGTGCCGATGATCAGGTCCACCTGCCGTGCGGCAATGGCCTCGGCGGCGGCGGCGGCGGCGGCAGGCCCGGGCATGGTGTCGCTGGCCATCACCAGCGTTCGCGCCTCGGGGAACAGGGCGGCGGCCTCCTCGGTGATGCGCTCCACGCCGGGCCCGATCGGCACCAGGCTGTCCTCCGCCGCACAGACGGGGCAGGCGGGCGGGATCGGCTCGGTATGGCCGCAATGGTGGCAGGTGAGCTGCCGCCGGGCGCGGTGCTCCACCAGCCAGGCGGTGCAATTCGGGCATTGCATGCGATGGCCGCAGGCGCGGCACAGGGTGAGCGGCGCGTAACCGCGGCGGTTGAGGAACAGCATCGCCTGCTCCCCCCGCGCCATGGTCTCGCGCACCGCCGTTACCAGCCGGTCGGCCAGGAAGCGGCCGCGTGGCGGCGGGTCCTCGCGCAGGTCCAGCGTGCTCACTTCGGGCAGGCGAGCGCCGCCGTGGCGGGCGGCGAGCGAGAGATGGCGGTAGCGGCCGGCCTCGACATTGGCCAGCGTTTCCAGGCTGGGCGTGGCCGAGACCAGGATGGCGGGGGCGGTGCAGAAGCGGGCGCGCACCACCGCCATGTCGCGGGCATGGTAGACCACGCCGTCCTCCTGCTTGAACGCGGTCTCGTGCTCCTCGTCCACCACGATCAGGCCGAGGTCGGGGAACGGCAGGAACAGCGCGGAGCGGGCGCCCACCACGACGGCCGCGCCGCCTTCGGCGACCGCCCGCCAGGTGATGCGCCGGGTGCGGGAGGGCAGGTCGGAGTGCCAGACGGCGGGCGGGGTGCCGAACCGGGCGGCGAAGCGCTCGAGCCACTGCGAAGACAGCGCGATTTCGGGCAGCAGCACCAGCGCTTGCCGCCCGGCGCGCAGGCATTCCGCCACCGCCTCCAGGTACACCTCGGTCTTGCCCGAGCCGGTGACGCCATCCAGCAGGGTGACGCTGAACGAGGCTGCGGCCACCGCCTCACGCAGGCAGGAAGCGGCCGCGTCCTGCTCGGCGGACAGGGCGGGGCCGGGATGGTTCGGGTCGGGCGCGGCGAAGGGCGGGGCAGCGGGCAGCAGGGTGGGCAGCAGCATGCCGGCCTGGGCCATGCCGCGAATCACCCCTGGGGACACCGACGCCGCGCGCGCCAGGGCTGGTCCGGTGCGGGGCACGCCATCTGTCAGAACGGAGACGATCCGCGCCCGCCCGTCTGTCAACCGGGCGTCCGGCGGGATGGTGCCCAGGCTCCAGCCGGGCTGAGCCACCGGCGGCGCCAGCGCGTTCACCCGCAGCGCCATGGCCAGCACGTCACCGGGGGGCGCCAGGGTGTAGGCCGCCAGCCAATCGATGAAGCGCCGCAGCGCGGGTTGCATGCCGGGCGCGTCCAGCACGGCATTGACCGGCTTCAGTTTGGCGTCCGCCACCGCGTCCCCCGCCGGCGCGTCCCACACCACGCCCACTTCCGCGCGGCGGTTGAGCGGCACCAGCACGAGATCGCCGGGCTGCAGCTCCATCCCATCCGGCACCGAGTAGTCGAACGGCCCGGCAAACGGGTATGGCAGCAGCACCGGAACCCGCTTCCGGATGCCCGCGCCCGCGGTTAGGGTGTCGAACATGGAATATGGAGGCATGCCCCAGTTGGTGATGAACGCAACCCCGGACATCAAGCCCCCGAGGCGTTGGTGAATCAGCTGACCAGTGCGGACGTCGCGACCTTCCTGCGTGCCAACCCGGATTGGCTGTCGCAAAATCCCGAACTTTACCGCGTGCTGCACCCGCCGCGGCGGCTGCATGGCGAGCAATTGGCCGACCATATGGCCGCGATGTTGGCGCAGGAACGCGCTCATGCCCAGGCGGAGGGGGCGCGGGCCGACAGCGTGTTGGCGGCCGGGCGCGCAGCTGCTGGGCTGGCCGGGCTGGTGCAGGAGGCGGTGCTGGCGCTGATCCGTGCGCCTGAACCGGCCGAGTTCGTGCACGCCGAACTGGCCGGCCTGCTCGGGCTCGACGCAGCCACGCTCTGCGCGGAGGACGCCAGGCCGGATGCCCGTCCCTTGCCGCGCGGCGCCGTGAGCCGCCTGCTCGGCCCGCGCGAAGTGGTGTTCCGCGATGGCCCGACTGAAGCCGCCGTGCTGCATGGTGCGGCCTCCCCGTTGGCCAAGGTGGATGCGCTGATCCGTCTCTCAGGCGGGGCGTTGCTGGCCTTGGCCTCGCGCGAGCGCTGCCGCCTGCATCCCGGTCAGGGGGCCGCCCCGCTCGCCTTTTTGGGCCGGGCAGTGAGCGCCGTGCTGGAGCGGCCCGCGCCGGCGTGACGGGGGAGGCTGCCCGCACCGCCTTCCTCGCCTGGCTGGCCGGGGAGCGCCGCGCCTCGCCGCTTACGGTGCGGGAATACGGGCGGGACATCGCGGACTTCCTCGGTTTCCTGGTGCGCCACAGCGGCAGTGAGCCGGACCTGGCGGGGCTTGCCGCCGTCACCCAGGCGGACCTACGGGCCTGGCTGTCGCATGGGGCGGCGAAGGGCCACAGCAACGCCACCCGCGCCCGTCACATCGCCGCGGTGCGCAGCTTCTACCGCTATCTCGCCGGCCGCCACGACACCGCGAACCCCGCGGCCGGGCTGGTGCGCACGCCAAAGCGGCAGCCCGGCGTGCCCAAGGCGCTCTCCGCTGCGGACGCGCTGGGTTTAGCCGGCGAGATTGGGGAGGCGGCCGACGACCCGGCGGTGCAGGCGCGGGACCAAGCGCTGTTCACCCTGCTGTATGGCGCCGGGCTGCGCATCGCCGAAGCGTTGGGGCTGCAGGTCAGGGACATGCCTGTTGCGGGGGCGGCGCTGCGCGTGACCGGCAAGGGGCAGAAGCAAAGGCTGGTCCCCGTGCTGCCGGCCGTGTGGGAAGCGCTTGCGGCTTGGCTGGCGCTGCATCCGGGCCGGGCGGACCCGGCGGCGCCGCTGTTCGTCGGGGTACGGGGCGGGCGGCTGAATGCGGGGGTCGCCCAACGGACCATGCGGGCTTATCGGCGACAGGCTGGATTGCCGGAGCACGCGACACCGCATGGGTTGCGCCACTCCTTCGCCACCCATCTGCTGGCGGGCGGCGCGGATTTGCGGTCGATCCAGGAACTGCTGGGGCATGCGAGCCTTTCCACCACGCAGCGCTATACCGCGGTGGACGCCGGGCGGCTGTTGGAGGTCTGGCGTCAGACACATCCCCGGGCCAAAGGCGCCGGGTAGCAGAAGGGAAACGGCCATGGGTTTGTTCGATTCGATCATCGGCAGTGTGCTGGGTGGTGCGGGCGGCGCCAATTCGCCGATGGGCGGCGTGCTGAGCAGCTTGATGCAGGGGCAGCAGGGCGGCCAGCAAGGTCAGCAACCCGGCGGCATGCAGGGTGGCCTTGGGGGACTGCTCAGCCAGTTCCAGCAGGCCGGGCTGGGCCATGTCGTGGAATCGTGGATCGGCAACGGGCCGAACCAGCAAGTCTCGCCGAGCCAGATCCAGTCCGCATTGGGCGAGGGCCAGGTGCAGAGCATGGCCAACCAAGCCGGCATGCAACCGCACGATTTCCTGTCCCAGCTGGCGCAGCACCTGCCGACGGCGGTGGACCACGCGACGCCGAACGGGCAACTGCCGGATGAAGGCTCCGTCTCGGTGTAGCCCGATGCGGTGCACCGTCCTGGTGGTGATGGCGGTGCTGCTGCTCCCGGGAGCGTCGTGGGCGGACAACGCCATGGGCTACCGGTTGATGTCACAGCAGCAGGCCGAGACCCTGCCCCATAGCGGCGGCACACTCGGCCTGGACATCCGCCGCGGGCAGGTGGTGACGGACGCCGGCATGACGTTCGAGGTGCTCAGCGTGTCTGGCGTCCGGCCCGGCTCGGCGGCCGCGCAAGCGGGGTTCCGCCAAGGCGACCAGATTGTGGCGGTGGACGGCATGGTGTTCGCGAGCCTGCGCAGCTTTGCCGGCTACATAGGGTCACTGCCGCCCGGCCGGCAGATTACGGTGGACTACCTGCCGAACGGCGGCGGCCCGCAACAGGCACAGCGCGTGACCGCAACGTTGGGCAGCGGCAACAAGGTCGCGCCAGCCGCGCGCCCCGGACTGTCCACGGGGCAGAAAGTGGCGATCGGCGTCGCTGCGGTGGCGTTGTTCGGGTGTTACGAGAAGGGCTGCTTCTCGCGGTCGCAGGCGCCAGCCCGGTAATGATCCCGCATTCGCTCCGCGAATACGGGCTACGCGCCTGTTTACCAGTCTTGGAAATTACTGGTGTCTGGGCTGGCACGCCGCTCAATGTCCGCCGTCGAGTGAAAGACGTTTGTCACAATAGGCCCGCGCAACACTGGCGCCCAACTCATCCAATAGGCGCGGACGCGAAGCCATAAAAATCCATAACGACGCAGCTCTTGGTAAGTCGCTGGAAAGGCCTTTCCCCTGTCCGGCGCTATTTCAATACGCGCCCGCGCCTCGGCGAGTTCGTTGAACATGGCGATCGCAGCCTCTGGTCGCGGTGGCGTCACCTCATACAGGTAAAAAGACAGCAAACCTTCAATCTGGTTTGCGGCGGCAAACGTGATGCGGATCAAGAAGCCGGTCGAACCACCGGGCTAAGCGTGCCGTCCGCCTCAACTTCCGCAACCCGCCGCCCGATTTTCTCGCTCATCTCTACCAAAAATGCATCGAAGTCCTGAACCCGGCCCGACGCAATATCGGCCAAGCTGTCGCGCAGTACGTCATCGACAGGGCGCTGTTCTTGCCGTGGGGGCTTGCTCATCTCATCAGCGTAGCGCGTCCAAGGCGGTGCTGGAAGCACTTCCGTCACTCCGACCCAGCGAGGCACGGCTGTTGCGACGACCGCCTCCCTAAGACGCCTCGGGTTTTGAACGGAGGCGGTAGAGCACCTGGCGGCGCAACGGCGCGCGCTCCGCCTCCTCCGCCATTCGGGGATGGTCGAAGTCATCCGCGGGGTTCCACGTCATCCCCAGCTTCTCCATCACGCGCCGGGATTTCGCGTTCTCTACGGAGGCGTTGGCCACGACCTGCTCCAGCTTGAGCTCGGCAAAGCCAAAGCGCAGCGAGGCCAATGCCGCCTCCGGAGCATAGCCCTGGCCCCAGAACCGCCGAGCCACACGCCAGCCCAGCTCGACTGCCGGGGTAAAATGCGCCTGGTAACCGACGTGCAGCAACCCGACCGCGCCGACGAACGCGCCGCTCGCCCGCTCCTCGACGGCCCAAAAGCAGAAGCCATGCGCGGCTTGGTGTGCGATCTGCCGGTCGATCCACAGGTCCGCGGCGTCGCGGCTTGCGGGATTGATCAGGTAGCGCATCACCTCCGGGTCGGCCGACATATCGGCGAAGGGGCCGCGGTCGCGGTCCTGCCAAGGCCGCAGCAGGAGGCGCGGCGTCTGGATCACGGGCGTGCTGTCATGATCAACTCGCGCATGCGGGCCACCACCGCCGGCAGACCGTCCAAGATGGCCTGGCCGACGAGGAAGTGGCCGATGTTGAGTTCCATCACCTCCGGGAGCGCCGCGACCGGCTGCACATTGGTGTAACTCAGGCCGTGCCCGGCATGGCACTCCAGCCCCAACCCGGCGGTGGCCGTGGCGGCGATGCGCAAACGCTCCAACTCGCCGGAGCGGCCCTCGGCGTAGGCGCCGGTGTGCAGTTCCACCACGTCGGCTTGCAGGTCGGCCGCGGCGTCCAACTGCTGCTGATCGGGGTCTATGAACAAGGACACGCGGATGCCCGCGGCGCGCAGTGCCGCCACCATCGGGCGCAGCGCTTCGATTTGCCCGGCCGCGTTCAGCCCGCCCTCGGTGGTCACCTCCGCGCGGCGCTCGGGCACGATGCAAGCGGCATGCGGGCGCAGACGCAGCGCCAGCGCCACCATCTCCTCGGTGGCCGCCATCTCGAAGTTCAGCGGCACGGTGATGCGCTCGCGCAGCCGGGCAATGTCGGCGTCGCGAATGTGGCGGCGGTCCTCCCGCAGGTGGGCGGTGATCCCGTCCGCCCCCGCGGCGATGGCCAGCAACGCAGCCTCCACCGGGTCGGGGTGGGTGCCGCCGCGAGCGTTGCGGACGGTGGCCACGTGGTCGATGTTCACGCCCAGCCGGATCATGCCGCCGCCCTCCGCTGCGCCAACGCGGCCGCCATCCGCAGCGCCGCCATCAAGCTGCCAGGGTCGGCGCGGCCAAGCCCGGCGATGTCGAACGCGGTGCCGTGGTCGGGCGAGGTGCGGATGATGGGCAGGCCGAGGGTGACGTTCACGCCGCCGGCCATGTCGAGCGTCTTGAGCGGGATGAGGCCCTGGTCGTGATACATGCACACCGCCGCATCATAGCCCGCACGAGCGGTGGCGGTGAACAGGGTGTCCGGCGGGTAAGGCCCGGTGGCGTCGATCCCCTCCTGCCGGAGCGCGGCGACGGCGGGGGCGATCACCGCCGTCTCCTCCATGCCCATGGCGCCGCCCTCGCCGGCATGGGGATTGAGCCCGGCAACCGCCAATCGGGGGTGCGCAATCCCGAAATCCCGTCGCAACGCGGCCGCGGTGGCGCGGGCGGTGGTGAGAATGGCAGGCACGGTCACGCCCGCCAGCGCCTCGCGCAGGGACACATGGATCGTCACCAGCACCACCCGCAACTGGGAGCAGGCCAGCATCATCACCGGGTCGGCGCCGGTGAGCGCGCCGAGGAACTCGGTATGGCCCGGGTGCGGGAAGCCGGCTTGATACAGCACGGCCTTGCTGATCGGGTTGGTCACCACCGCGCCTGCCTCTCCGGTTAAGGCGAGTTGCACCGAGCGCTCGATACTGGCGATCACGGCGGGGGCGTTGGCCGGGTCGGGGCGGCCGGGGTGGGCAATGGCCGGCAGCTCCACCGGCAACACGGGCAGCGCGGTGGCGAACACGTCTGCCGCCTCGCCCAGGGAGCGCACCACGGCCATCGGCACGTCCAGGCTGCCCACCCAGAACGGGTCGGCCAGTACGGCGAACACGGGGCCGGCCGGCGCCAGCGCGCGCCAGGCGGCGGCGGTGATTTCGCCGCCGATGCCGGCCGGGTCTCCCATTGTCAACGCAAGCGGCCTGATTTCCATGACCGGCAGCCAATCACATCCCGGACGCCATGCAAACCGCTGGCGTTGCGCTATATTCTTAGACATAGCTAGCTGGCATCCTGGGAGGCCTCCGTGCCATGAATGACCGTCCCCGTTTTTTCGACGACCTGGCAGGCGTTGCCGGCGGCGCGTTCTCGGCGCTCACCGGCCTGCGGGACGAGGCCGAGGCCACCATCCGCGCCCGCATTGATGAAGCCATCCGCAGGCTGGACCTGGTGCGCCGCGAAGACCTCGAAGCGGTGCAGCAAATGGCTGCCAACGCTCGCGCTGGGCAGGAGATTGCGGAGGCGAAGCTGGCCGAATTGGAACGCCGCGTGGTAACGCTGGAGGGCGCTGGCGCGGGTATCGCCGCCACCGACGCACCGCCCGACCCGATGACCGACTTCCCCGACCCGAACGGCATCTGAGCACCTGCAGCAACGCGGGGTTGCAAGCAGGCTTTGCCCGCCGTTAGTCTCATCCCGTGTCGAGTCGACGGGCCAAGTCCTTGCCCCGGCTCGCATACGGCCTTCCTCCAGATGGGGAGACCCCAAGATGCCGACCCCCTTGTCCCTCCCGACAAACGAGCATGCTGCCAACCCGCTCGACGCGCTCGAGCAGATCGTCGGCAACAACGATTGGGTGTTCGACCGCCGCAGCGACGGCGAGATGGCCGCAGAGGCCCCCGGAAAGTGGTGCGATTACGGGCTGTATTTCTCCTGGTCGCCCGAAATCAGCGCTATGCACTTCACCTGCGCGTTCGACCTGAAGGTGCCGGCGGCGCGGCGCGGGGCGCTGTATGAGTTGCTGGCGCTGGCCAACGAGAAGCTGTGGATCGGGCATTTCGGCATGGATAGCGACGACGGCATGCCGCTGTTCCGCCATTCCATGCTGCTGCGCGGCGCCCGCGGGGCTTCGGCGGAGAGCCTGGAGGACATGGTGGACATCGCCATCACCGAATGCGAGCGGTTCTACCCGGCGTTCCAGTTCGTGCTATGGGGCGGCAAGTCGCCGGCCGACGCGCTGGCCGCCGCCATGCTGGAGTGCGTGGGCGAGGCGTGAGGCCGTCCGTCCTGCTGCTGGGCGGCGGACGCATGGGGGGTGCCTTGCTCGACGGCTGGTGCCGCGCAGGACTTGGCCCGAGCGTGGTGGTGGATCCGGCGCCGTTGCCGGGTTGGCCGGGCGTGATCCTGGCCGCGAGCCCCGCCGAAGTCCCGGCAGAGTTCAAGCCTGACGCCGTGGTGCTGGCGGTGAAGCCGCAAATGGCGAGCGAGGCGGTGCCGGGGGTGGCGCGGTTTGCCGGCGGCGCGGTGGTGGTGTCGATTATGGCCGGTCGCACCGTGGCCAGCGTGGCTTCCCTCATCGGCACGGCGGCGGTCGTGCGCGCCATGCCGAATACCCCGGCAGCCATCGGCGAGGGCTTCACCGTCGCCTTTGCCGCCCCCGGCGTGACGCCCGCCCAGCGCGCGCTGGGCGATGCGTTGCTTGCGGCGACCGGGGAGATGGCCTGGGTGGACCAGGAGGCGCTGCTCGATCCAGTCACTGCGCTGTCCGGCGGCGGGCCGGCCTATGTGTTCCTGCTGGCGGAGTTGCTGGAGCAAGCCGCGGTGGAGCACGGGTTGCCGCCGGACCTGGCGCGCCGCTTGGCCCGGCGCACCGTGGCCGGGTCGGGCGCGTTGCTGGCGGGGAGCGCGGAGCAGCCGGCGGCCATGCGGCGCGCCGTCACCAGCCCGGCCGGCACCACCGAACGCGCCCTGGCCGTGCTGATGGCCGAGGAGGCTTGGCCGTCTACAATGCGCCGCGCCATTGCAGCGGCCACTGCACGGTCCCGCGAACTGTCCAACTGAGCGGGCCGGCAGGCTGGCAATCTGCGCCGCCGCCGCCACTTGGAGGCCGAGATGGGGAGCACGATGGACAACACCGAATTCGACCAGGCGCTGGTGACGGCAGCCTTCGCCCAAGCGGCCCTGACCGGGTGGGCTGGGCTGAGCATCGTGGAGGCCGCACGTACCGCCGGGCTGCCGCTCGACCAGGCGCGCACGCGGTTTCCTGGGCCGGGCGCGGTGTTGTTGCGGTTCGGCTTGATGGCGGATCAGGCGGCCCTGGCGGAGCCCGCCAACGAACCGCTGGCGCGGGACCGGCTGTTCGACCTGCTGATGCGCCGGTTCGATGTGCTGCAACGCCATCGTGCCGGCATGCTGGCGCTGCTGGCCTACTTGCCGCGCAATCCATTGCTTTCGCTGGCCCTTGGCAGTGCCACCATGCGCAGCATGGCCTGGATGCTGGAGGCTGCCGGCATCTCGGCCGCCGGGGTGAGCGGAACCGTGCGGGCGCAAGGCCTGGTTGCGGTTTGGGTGTATGCCGTGCGGGCCTGGCGGGACGACGAGAGCGCAGATTTGGCCACCACCATGGCTGCCCTGGACAAGGCGCTGGACCAGGCCGAGCGGTTTTCCAGCATGTTGCCGGGTGCTGCCATGGCGTCCGACGATGGCGGGGATGCTCCGGAGGGCGTGATCGACCTGCCGCCGGAGCCGAGCGACGAAGAGCCCGGGCCGAGCGACGAAGAGCCTGGGCCGAGCGACGAAGAGCCTGGGCCGCCATCTGCCGCCTCGCCTTGAACGGCCGTCGTGTCTGGCAGCAAATGAACGCGAATTGCTAGAAGATGATTATGGTTTAACGCTCCGATTGCCTTTAGTGTCGCCTCCGGTCGATGCAGCCGTCAGCGGGGCTGCTGGAACGAAAAGGAACATAGAACATGTCCGAAGACACGGATGGCGCGAACAACCCGGCCAACGCTGCGAAGGATGCGATGCATTCAGGCATGAGCACCGCTCAATCGGCCAGCCAAACCATGTCGGACATGAGCGCCTCGGCGATGGGCGAGTTCACCAAGATGCTGAATGGGATGAAGCTGCCCGCCATGCCCGACATGGAAATGCTGATGTCCGCGCACCGTCGCAACCTGGAGACGCTGTCGGCGGCCAACAAGGTTGCGCTGGAGGGAGCGCAGGCGATCGCACGGCGCAATATGGAGATCATGCAGCAGACCATGTCGGAGCTCACCGAAGGAATGCGTCACTTCTCCGCCGCCGAGCCGCCGCAGGCCCGCGCCGCACGGCAGGCGGACATGCTGAAGTTGGCTTATGAGCGCGCTGTCTCGAACATGCAGGAAATTGGCGGCTTGATCCAGAAATCGAACGGCGAGGCGCTCACATTGCTAAACCACCGCTTCACCGAAGCCGTCGATGAGGTGAAGGCGCTGGTTGTCAAGTCGGGCCAAGCGGGCATTTAGACTCGGAAGTTTTAATTCGGCTGCCAGGTTTTGGTGGCGAAGTTGTGGTGCGCCTCGACGTAGCGGACCGTTCCGGACTTGCTGCGCATCACCAGGGAGTGTGTTACCGCGCCAGTCGCCCAGCGGCGCACACCGCGGAGCATTGGCCCGGTGGTGACGCCGGTCGCCGCGAACATCACGTCGCCCTTCGCCATCTCCTCCAGTTCGTAGACGCGGCTGGGATCGCTAACCCCCATGCCGCGGGCGCGGTCGGCTTGTGCGGCGTCCTCGAACAGCAGCCGGCCCTGCATCTGGCCGCCCAGGCAACGCAGCGCCGCGGCAGCCAGCACGCCCTCGGGCGCGCCGCCAATGCCGACGAACATGTCCACGCCGCTATCGCGCTGCGCCGCCATGATCACTCCGGACACGTCGCCATCGCCGATGAGCATGATCCGCGCGCCCGCCGCGCGTGCCCCGGCGATCATTTCGGCATGGCGCTCGCGGTCCAGCGTGCAGAGCACCAGTTCGCCGATGTCGATCCGTTTGGCGGCGGCCAGGTTGCGCAGGTTCTCGCCGATTGGAGCGTCGAGATGCACCACGCCGGGCGGCAGGCCGGGGCCGACGGCGATTTTCGCCATGTAGATGTCGGGCGCGTGGAGAAAGTTGCCCTTCTCGGCCAAAGCCACCGTCGCCATCGCATTGGGGCCGCCTTTTGCCGTGATGGTGGTGCCCTCCAGCGGGTCGACCGCAATGTCCATGGCCGGGCCGCCGCTGCCCACCTTCTCGCCGATGTAAAGCATCGGCGCGGCGTCCATCTCGCCCTCGCCGATGACGACGGTGCCGTCGATTGCCACGCTGTCGAAGGCTCGGCGCATCGCCTCCACGGCGGCGCCGTCGGCCTCGTTCTTGTTGCCGCGGCCCATCCAGCGGCTGGCACCCAGGGCACCCGCCTCACTGACGCGGACCAATTCCATCGCCAGGTTGCGATCGTAATTCATTTCCATGGAGGTGAGGACCTTTCAGCCAGCTTCGATGCGGATCAAGGCAGGGGGTTCAAGAACGGCCGGCAGCGCCGCGATGCGTTCGGTAGCGGCAAGCATATCGTGCTCGCGCACTTCGTGCGTCACCAGGACCACCGGAACGGCGTCCTGCGGGCTGCGGCCATGCTGTAGCAGGGATTCGAGCGATATGCCGTAGTCGCGCAGGATGGCGGCAACGTCGGCAATAACGCCAGGCCGGTCGGTGACCATCAGGCGCAGGTAGTAGGCCCCGTGGTGATCGCCGCCGGGCACAACGGGCGCCTCGGCGAGCCGCTCCTGGCCCCAGGCGGGGGTGAGGCGTCCGCGGGCGAGATCGATGAGGTCGGCCACAACGGCAGACGCGGTCGGGCCGGCCCCGGCGCCGCGGCCTTCGAGCATGACACGGCCCACAGCGTCGCCTTCGGCCACCACGGCGTTGAACACGCCGTCCACCCGGGCGAGGGGGGCGGAAAGCGGCACCAAGCAGGGATGCACCCGCGCTTCCACACCGAAACTCGTTTGGCGCGCAATGCCGAGCAGCTTGATGCGGTAGCCGAGTTCGTCGGCGAACGCGATATCCAGCGCACTGATCCGGCGAATGCCCTCCACCGACACGGTTTCGAAGCGGACCGGATGGCCGAACGCCAAGGCGGCCAGAATCGCCAGCTTATGGGCCGCGTCGATGCCGTCGATATCGGTCGCCGGGTCGGCCTCGGCATAGCCGAGTTGCTGCGCTTCGACGAGCACGTCGGCAAATTCGCGCCGGCTTTCGCGCATGGCGGTGAGGATGTAGTTGCAGGTGCCGTTTAGAATGCCGGCCACCCGGCTGATGCGGTTGGCGGCAAGGCCCTCGCGCAGCGCCTTGATGGCGGGAATGCCACCGGCGACGGCGGCCTCGAATGCCAGCGGCGCGGTGGTGGGCAGGCTAGCGCCATGGAGGGCCAGCAAGGCTTTGTTGGCGGTGACGACGGGGCGGCCGGCCGCGAGGCAGGCGGTGACCAGCGCGCGGGCCGGATCGCCTGCGCCGCCGATCAGCTCCACCACGGCATTGATCCCCGGCAGCGTGGCAAGTCGGTGCGGGTCTGCGATCCAGTCGAACCGGTCCAGCGGGATGCCGCGGTCCTTGTCGCGGTCCCGCGCAGAGACGGCGGCAACGGTGATGGGCTGGCCGGCGCGGGCGGCGATGAGGCCGGCGTTTTCGTGTAGCAGGCGCAGCACGCCGGCGCCGACCGTGCCGAGCCCGGCGAGTGCTATGCGCATGGTCGAACGCTATCGTTACGAAGGTCTCGGTGCGAACGGCACCTGCACCGGCAACGCTTCTGCGTCAAATGCGGCCTCCCCCAGGCTAGAACAGGTCAGACAAGGTAAGATCGTCCTCTGCCTTCGGGCCAATGTCCACAGAGCGCGGTCGGGGGCGGCCGGGTTCAGAACTCCTCCCAATCGTCCTGCTTGGCCGCGACCGCCAGATTGCTCTGCCGTGCCGGCTTTGGTGCGGCAGGGCGGCGGGCGGTGAGTGGCGGTTTCGGCTGGGTGTGCCGCACGGAGTTGCCGGGCGCAGGCTTGACGTCCTTGTGTTCATCTTGCGGCCCGAGCTGGAAGCGGCCAGTGAGTTGGGCCAGTTGCCCGGTGTCCTGAGCCAAGGCATGGCTGGCGGCGGTGCTCTTCTCCACCATGGCGGCGTTCTGCTGGGTGGCCTGATCCATGTGGTTCACCGCGGTGTTGATCTCGGCCAGCCCGCTGGCCTGCTCGCTGGCCGAGGCGGCGATCTCGTCCACGACGCCGCTGACTTCGGCGACTTGGGTCACGATGCGGGAAAGCGCTTCGCCGGTTTCGCCGACAAGCTTCACGCCCGCCTCAACCTGCTGGGCGGAGGTCGAAATCAGGGCCTTGATCTCCTTGGCGGCCTCGGCGGAGCGTTGCGCCAGGGTGCGCACTTCGGATGCTACCACGGCAAAGCCGCGGCCGGCATCCCCGGCGCGGGCGGCTTCCACTCCGGCGTTGAGTGCAAGTAGGTTGGTCTGGAAAGCGATCTCGTCGATGACACCGATGATTTGTCCGACCTGCCGCGAGGACTGCTCGATCTCGCCCATGGCGGCAACGGCCTGGCGCACCACCGTGCCGGATTGTTCGGCGTCCGTCCGCGTTCGGGTCACCACGGTGCGGGCCTGGCTGGCGCCCTCGGCGGTGTGTTTGACCGCAGCGGTGATCTGGTCCAGGGCTGCCGCCGTCTCTTCCAGGCTTGCTGCCTGCTGTTCGGTGCGCCGGCTCAGCTCGTCCGCGGCTTGGGTGATTTCCTTGGTTCCCGACCGGATACCCTCGGCGTTGCCGACAATAGCGCACATCGCCGTTTGGAGTTGGTCCATGGTGATGTTGAAGTTGCCGCGCAGTGCCTCGTAGTCCGGGGCGAAGCTTTGCTCCAGCCGCCAGGTTAGGTCTCCAGCGGCAAGGCGGGTGAGGCCGGCGGCGAGGCCTTCCACCACGGCGGCCTGGTGCGCGGCGGCTTCGGCCCGTACGGCTTCGAGGCGGTTGCGCTCGGTCTCGCCGGCGTCCCGCGCTGCCGCGCTGTCCCGCTCCGATCGGCACTTTTCGGCCGCTGCATCCTTGAACACCTGCACGGCGCGGCCCATCGCGCCCACTTCGTCTGAGCGGCCGACGCCAGGCACTTCGATGCTGAGGTCACCGGCGGCCAGTCGGGCCATAGCGGAGGTGAGGCCCTTGATGGGGTTCGCCAGCGAGCGTGCGAACACGAAGAACAGGGCCATCACCAGGCAGCAGGACGTTGCCGCGGCGAGCGCCATGGACCAGAGCGCATCCCGCTCAGCCCATGCGATGGATGCAGCGTGCGCGGCCGGAGACTCGTGATAAACGGCGACGCCGCCAACCGCGATGCTGGAGCAGAGGACTGCGGCAAAGCCACAACCGACCATTCGTGTCCAAAGCGGTTTGGCAATCCTGTCCTGAACCATCATGCTTTATCGGCCCGTGCTGACGTGGTGGATCGATGCAGGATAGGGCGAGAGGCTTAACGCTTGCTGAATCAGGCTGCGGTCGCGCGCTGCTCAGGCGACGGGCTCGGCAGGGGCGATCAGGTTGGAACTGGACGCCAAAAAGGCGCGGATATTGCGCGCGGCTTGGCGCAGGCGGTGGGTGTTCTCGACTAAGGCAATCCGGACATGACCGTCTCCCTGCTCGCCGAAGCCGATGCCGGGCGCCACGGCCACTTTCGCCCGGGCGAGCAACAGCTTGCTGAACGCCACGCTGCCCAGGTGGGCGTAGGCGGGCGGTATCGGCGCCCAGGCGAACATGGAGGCGGCCGGGTTCGGCACGTCCCAGCCCGCGGCGTGCAGGCCGCGCACCAGCACGTCGCGCCGCTCCTTATACAGGGCGCGCATCTCGGCCACGCAGTCCTGCGGTCCGTTCAGGGCCGCGATCGCGGCGACCTGGATCGGGGTGAAGGCGCCGTAATCCAGGTAGGACTTCATGCGCGCCAGGGCGGCGATCATGCGGGCATTGCCGGCGGCGAAGCCCATCCGCCAACCCGGCATGGAATAGGTTTTGGACAACGAGGTGAACTCGACGGTGATGTCGCGGGCGCCGGGCACTTGCAGCATGGAGGGCGGCGGCTCGCCGTCGAAGTAGATCTCGGCATAGGCGAGGTCGGATAGGATCAGGATGTCGTGCTTGCGGCAGAACGCCACCACCTCACGGTAGAAGTCGAGCGTGGCGGTATCGGCGGTGGGGTTGGAGGGAAAGTTCACGATTAGCGCGGTCGGCGGCGGCACCGAGTGGCGCACGGCCTGGTCCAGCGCGCGCAGCATGGTGTCGTCCGGCCGGGCCGGCACCGAGCGCACGGAGGCGCCGGCGATGATGAAGCCGAATTGGTGGATGGGATAGGAGGGGTTGGGCACCAGGATGGTGTCGCCGGGGCTGGTGATGGCGGCGGCGAGGTTGGCGAGGCCCTCCTTGCTGCCGAGGGTGGCAACCACTTCGGTCTCGGGATCGAGCTTTACGCCGAAGCGGCGGCCGTAATAGCCGGCTAGGGCGCGGCGCAGGCCTGGGATGCCCTTGCTGGCGCTATACCGATGGGTGCGGGGATCCTGCACCGCCTCCACCAGCTTGGCCACGATATGCGGCGGGGTGGCGCCGTCCGGATTGCCCATGCCGAGGTCGATAATGTCCTCGCCGGCGGCGCGGGCGCGGGCGCGGGCGACGTTGACCTCGGCGAACACGTAAGGCGGCAGGCGGCGGATGCGATGGAACTCGGCGGTCATAGCGGTCTCTGCGAGCTAGAGTGTGGCAAGTCCGCCGGTTCCGGCGGCGTCGGCGCGGAGGCGGAGGTTGGCCGCCGGCACCCCGGCCGCGGCGAGGGAGGCGGCGATCGCCTGCGCGCGCTGCAGGGCGAGTTGCAGCGCCGCCGCCTGGGCGTCCGGCGCCAGGCCGGCAGCCTCGCCCCGCCCGGTCACGGTAAGCGGCACGCCCCGATGGGCGAGAGCGAAGCGCCGCAGGTTGAGCGCGGCGGAGGGGGGTAGGATGGCTGAACCCGGCGTGAACGACACCGCCACCGTGTTGGCAGGGGCGGGCGGCGCTGGCGGAGCCGACCGCGTGAGCGGCGCGGGAGGGGGCGAGGGCACCGCGAGACCGAGCCCGGCGGGCGTCGGCGGGGGGGTGGCGGCAAACACCGGGAGCGGTCCCGAGGCGATGGCGGCCGGCACGGGTGCCACGGCATCGATCGGCGATAGCGGGGATGCCGTGGGAGGGGCTGGCGAGGGAGGGGATGGCGCGGGGAGCGGCTTCGGGGCGGGCGCCGCGTCCACCACCACCTGGTTGGCGTTTGCGCTCGGCGCTGCGGGCGGCGCCGCTGCGGGCTTGGGCGGCCCGGCTGGCGGCGCTGGCAGCGGGCTGGCGGCGGCGGCACGTTCGGCGGCGTCCCGCTCGGCGGCGAGTTGGTCGGCCATACGTTGCTGGGTGGCGATGTCGGGCGCGGCTGGGCGGGCGGGGATGCTGCCGAGATTGGGGTAAGGGTCGTGCGCGCCGGGGGGCGGCGGGCGCTGCTGAGCGATCTCGCCGCCTTGCAGGTTGTGGTAGAGGTCCACCGCCGGGCCGACCAGGTCTTGGCTGCAGGCGGCCAGACTCAGCGCCAGTGCTGCGGCGATGGCGCGGGCCGTCGCTTGCCGCTGGCCGACCGGGCGACTAGCTTGATGGAACACAGCAATCATAAGTCGGCGACCGCCTCCGCGCTTGCCTCTCTGTAGCGGCGTGCGAACCCGACGGGAAGGACGACCATGCCGGATCGTGGCCCGACGACGATGCCCCCATCGCAACCAACTCCGCCGTTGCCGACGATGCCGTTGGCGGATGCTTCACTCGGTGACGGCAAGCTGGCCGATGCGAGGCTTAGCGACCCTGGGGCGCTTGGCCGCAACATGGCCGCTGTCGCCGAACGCTCGCAACGCATTGTAGGCGAGTGGCTGAAGCGGCAGAGCCTGGAAGCGCCGACCCTCGACCCGCTGCATCTCGGCACTGCGTTCTTCGATATGACGGCCAAGCTGATGGCCAACCCGACTGGGCTGGTGCAGGCGCAGATTGGGTTTTGGCAGGATTATATGACGCTGTGGCAAAGCACGGCGCGGCGGATGTGGAGCGGCAGCGGCGCGCCCGCCGCCTCCCCCGTGATTGAGGCGGACCCGAAGGACAAGCGGTTCAAGGACGAGCTGTGGAAGGAGAACGAGGTGTTCGACTTCATCAAGCAGTCTTACCTGCTCTCGGCGCGCTACGTGCAGGACGTGGTGGGCCGGGCGGAGGGGCTGGACGAAAAGACGGCGCAGAAAGTGGATTTCTACGCGCGGCAGTTCATCGATGCCATGAGCCCGTCTAACTTCGTGCTGACCAACCCGGAAGTGCTGCGCAAGACGGCGGAGACGGGCGGGGAGAACCTGCTGCGGGGCTTGAACAACCTGCTGGCTGATCTCGAGCGCGGCCGGGGCAAGCTCGCGATCAAGATGACCGACCTGGACGCGTTCAAGCTGGGGGAGAACATCGCCGTCTCGCCGGGCAAGGTCGTGTTCCAGAACGAGCTGATGCAGTTGATCCAATATGCACCGAGCACGGAGCACGTGCTGAAGCGCCCGTTGCTGATCCTGCCGCCTTGGATCAACAAGTTCTACATCCTCGACCTGCGGCCCAGGAACAGCTTCGTGCGCTGGGCGGTGTCGCAAGGGCATACCGTCTTCATGGTGAGCTGGGTGAACCCGGACGAGACGATGGCCGAGAAGGGGTTTGAGGACTATATGAGCCAGGGCGTGTTCGCGGCGCTGGACGCCATCGAGCGCGCCACCGGGGAGCGGGACACCAACGTAATCGGTTACTGCCTCGGGGGCACATTGCTGGCCTGCACGTTGGCCTGGATGCAGCGGCGCGGCGACGACCGGATCAAGACGGCGACCTTCTTCGTGACGATGACAGACTTTGCCGAGGCGGGCGAGCTCAGCGTGTTCATCGACGAGGAGCAACTCGCGAGCCTGGAAGGCAAGATGCAGCGAGCGGGTGTGCTGGGAGGGGCGGAGATGGCGCAGACCTTCAACATGCTGCGCGCCAACGACCTGATCTGGTCGTTCGTGGTCAACAACTATCTGCTGGGCAACGAGCCGTTCCAGTTCGACCTGCTGTATTGGAACGGCGATTCGACCCGCATGCCGGCGCGGATGCACAGCTACTATCTGCGCAACATGTATCACGCCAACAAGCTGGCAAGCGGGGAATTGGAACTGGCCGGGGAGCGGATCGACCTGGGTGCGGTGCAGACGCCGGCCTATTTCATCAGCACGCGCGAGGACCATATCGCACCTTGGCGCAGCACTTATCGCGGCACGCAGTTGCTGGGCTCGCGGGTGGATGGCGCGGTACGTTTTGTGCTGGCGGCGAGCGGGCATATCGCCGGGGTGGTGAACCCGCCGGAGAGCGGCAAGTATAGCCATTGGGTGAACGATGCTTTGCCGGCGACGCCGGAGGCATGGTTGGCCGGGGCGCAGGAGCTTGCCGGGTCGTGGTGGCCGGATTGGCAGCGCTGGGTGAGCGGATATGCCGGCGAAACGGTGCCGGCGCGGCAGCCGGGGGACGGCGGGTTGCCGGCCATTGAGGATGCGCCGGGGCGTTATGTGCGCGTGAAAGCGTAGCCGAAGAAAGACCGATACTAATTTAGGAGCGTGAATCAGCTCAGCATCGCGACCGAAGCAGGGTGGCGGATGCAGCACGCCACCCGGACCTGACCCCTTGCACGCTGGAAACGGAGATCGGTTCCGCTTCGCGTTTCTAGGCTTCACCCGCTACGGAGCACGTCCAACACCCCCGGCCCTATAGGAAGGTTCCGTGACATGCCTTGGAGCAGCCTGGGTACTGCCGATCACCGTCACGCCGGCGGCCGATAACAGCGTCACCGGCGAACCGCTGCGCCCGCCACGGGCCGGCTAACGCGGTGCTGGCCCAGACCGCGCAGGGCAAGCCGGTGCAAGTCAAGTTCGTCATGCCGGCGCAATGACGCGGCGCATTGCGCCCTGGAGGCCTGACGGACGGCTTTGTGTCCAAAGCCGGCGACGCCCTCCTCATGGCGGCGGGGATGTTTTGGAGCGTGGCCTCGTTCCGGCGGCGAGCCCGGACGTGCGCACCCAAGTGACGCAATTCAGCTTCAACGACACCTTCTGGCTCAACTTGATTTTCGGCGCGCTGGCGGTAAGCCTGGCGGTTGCCAACTGGAAACATCCTATGGAGATGCACCCGTGGTCATGTTCCTCGAAGATCACGGGATATCGGCTCCCGGCGACGCGCACGTGAGCGGTAAACCGGTGGAACTCGGGGATCGGCTCGGCGCTTTCCAGCCATCCGCCGCGGTCCTGCATGGCAAAGACTTGGCGCGAGCCGTCCGGCCGCAGCACCTCGATTGTCGCCGCGGTGCCAATGCTGCGGCCCGGCCGCGAATCGCAAATGCCGCCGTTATTGCTGGCTGCTGCAGGCGTGTTCGGCACCGGAGCCGGCTGGCCGGAGCGGCATCGTGAGCGGAATAGACCACCACGATCACGACCACAGCGGCTGTGACCATGGGACAAGCGTTAACTGGATTTTTACCGCCGCTTTGTAGTCTGCACGCATCATCGAGCAAAAGGCTCCGAACACGATGCAAGCGCAGACGGGTAAGGCGGCCAAACAGCGCGGTGTCGTACGGTTCCCCGCGCCGGGGCTCGACAGTCTGCGGCTGCCGCCGACGGTGCCGCGCCATATCCTGGCCTGCGTCGGCCAAAATGAAAATGGCATTCTTCGCACCCATAGCAACGATCTGCTCGACCTGGTGCGACCATATGGGTTCACCGGCCAAGTGATTGACTTGGCTCACGCCAGTTGGGCGGACGACCTGCGCCAGGCGCTCGATGGCGGTGTGCTGTTCGGCTGGGGCGCGGCTGGCATCGGCGCGCGGCTGCGGCCAGGTGGCCAATCGCTTTGGGATGCAGCCCAAGTGCCGTTCATCTCTCTGCTGAGCGACTCGCCGTGCTGGATGCCCGCTAACCACCACGTTCCGTCCCGCTATGTCGCCAACGGTTACGTGTTTCGGGACTGGTTGGACATGCAGCGGCGCTTGATCCGCTCGCGCCAAATATCGGCCTTGCTGCCAATCGGCATCATTGCCAACCCGCTACGGGACGCCATTGCCTGGTCGCGCCGGCCACATCGCATGGTGCTGGTCAAAACCGGGCATGCTCCGTCGCTGCACCGCTCGCGATGGCTGAGCTTGCCGCCCCGCTTCCGGGCCGTGCTGGAGGACACATCCGCTGCAGTGCTGAAGCAAGGCGTTTGCGACATTACCGACACCTATCTGCAATGCCTCGATCACCACGACCTCTATTTGGAGCAGCGGCCAGACGTGCTGTTTGGCTTGATGCGGGAGGTCGACGTCTATGTTCGTGATTGCCGCTCCACCGCTTTGGTGCATGCGCTGCTAGACCTGCCGGTTGACATCATTGGCCGTGGCTGGGACCACGCGGCTCGGCTTGGCGGCAAAGCCCGTTTTCACCCGGCCGTGGATGCAGCCACACTGCCGACGCTCTACAGCCAAACGCAGTTCCTGCTGAACACCATGCCGAACTTCGCCAATGGTACGCATGAGCGCGTGCTGCATGGCTTTGCCACCAAATGCTGCGTCGTCAGCAACGAGAATGCGGCCATGCGGGCGCATTTCAGCGCCCTGCCGAGCTACTTCGGCATCGACACCGAGAGCGGCGAACTCGCGGACCAGCTTGCTGCGCTGTATCACAGCACGGCAGAATACGATGAGCAGTTGCAACCTGCGCTGGACTTAGTGACGGCCGAGTATGACGCAGCAACCATGATGCGAGGCATGATCGACCTCGCGCTCGAAGTCCGCCACGCGGCCCAATACGCCGCGTTCGACCCGGTCTAGTACACAGCATCCTGTAATGGGTGAGATGCGTCGGGCGGATGGAGCATCGAACGCGCCATCTTGGAGAAGAAGCCCTTAACGAGATTGAGCCAGGAGCCATGCTCGGGGGGTCGGACGCGGTGCTGCCGATCGCCTGACCGCCCCTCGGATTCCGCTGGCGAACTGCCGGCGCACGATCCATCGTGCTTGCCCCTACTCGGCGGCGACCTTCGCGCCGGCCGCCTGCAGCTCGGCCACCCTCGCCTCCACCAGGTCGACAATGTGATCCACCATGGAGGCGCCATCCATGCGATGGTGCTGCTTGCCGGCGGCATAGACCATGTGCTTGCCGTCGCCGCCTCCCGTCACGCCCAAATCGGTCATCAGCGCCTCGCCGGGGCCGTTCACCACGCAGCCGATGATGGAGAGCGTGACCGGTGTCTCGATATGCGCCAGCCGCTCTTCCAGCGTGCTCACGGTCTGAATGACGTTGAAGCCCTGCCGCGCGCAGGATGGGCAGGAGATGATCTTCACCCCGCGATGGCGGATGCCGAGGGACTTCAGGATGTCCCAGCCGACCAGCACTTCCTCCTCCGGCTCGGCCGAGAGCGAAACCCGCAGCGTGTCGCCGATGCCGGCCCATAGCAGCGAACCGAGGCCGATTGAGCTCTTCACCGTACCCGCCCGCTTCGACCCGGCCTCGGTGATGCCGATGTGCAGCGGGTGATCGCAGACCTCGGCCAATTGCTGGTAGGCAGCGACCGCCAAGAACACGTCGGAGGCTTTGACGCTGATCTTGAACTCGTGGAAATCGTTGTCCTGCAGGATCTTGGCGTGCTCCAGCGCGCTCTCAACCAGCGCCTCCGGGTTAGGCTCGCCGTATTTCTCCAGCAGGTGGCGCTCCAGGCTGCCGGCGTTCACGCCGATGCGCATGGAGCAGTTGTGATCACGGGCGGCGCGGATCACCTCGCGCACCCGCTCGGCGCTGCCGATGTTGCCGGGGTTGATCCGCAGGCAGGCCGCGCCGCTCTGCGCCGCCTCGATCGCCCGCTTGTAGTGAAAATGGATGTCGGCCACCACCGGCACGTCCACCTGAGGCACGATGTGCTTGAGCGCCAGCGCGCTCTCCTGGTCGGGGCAGGAGACGCGTACGATGTCCACCCCCGCCTTCTGCGCCCGATGGATTTGCGCGACCGTCGCCGCGACGTCGGTGGTGAGTGTATTGGTCATGGTTTGCACGGTGACCGGCGAATCCCCCCCTATCGGCACGGCGCCGACGTGGATGGTGCGCGACTTGCGGCGGTCGATCTTCTGGTAGGGGCGATAGTTCATCCGAATGGGCTCCGATGCGCCAAGGGCGTTTCTTGAGGCGTGATGGGTGCAGCGGCGTTGGCCTTGCCCGCCTTTACGATGTCTGGGTCCAGCGGCACGTCGCGCCGCATTGCGCCCGCTGGGCCGATCGGCGGAGCGGCCACCCCATCCACCAGCAGTTCCATGGCGCCGGCGTTGCCGGTGGTCAGCAGCAGCTGCGGCTTCATCGGCACCGGCCAGGTCTCGCCCGCGCGCATCACCCGGTTCAGCAGCACCTGCCCTTGTCGCTCCCGCACCTGCACCCAACCGCCCGACTTTGCCCGCAACACGAGCCGCGTGATTACCGCAGGAGGCGGCGGTAGCGGCGCCGGCGGGGCAATTGCCACGGGAACGGGCACGGGGACCGGCGTGGGCGTGGGCGGCGCGGGCGGCGGCACAGCGGGGGCGCTGCCCGGCTGCGGTTGCGGCAGGATGGACGCGACTTGGGGCGACGGAGCGGGCCCGGGCGCCGCAAGGGCTGCCAATCGGTCTGGCGGCGGCGCGGAAACCTGAGCCGGGCGCGGCTCGCTGCCCCCGGAGTAGCGAAACCACCCGACATAGGCCCCCCCAGCGATCAACAGGCCTAGCAGCACGACGGCACCGGCCGGCACGCCTCGCTGCGGCACGGGCGCCGGGAAGGTCAGCTCGACTTTGCGGGTGACATCCTGCGCCTCGGCGCGCAACCGCCGGGCCATCTCGTCGGGGTCGAGGCCCAGCACCGTCGCGTAGGTGCGCACGAAGCCCATGGCGTAAGCGTTGCCCGGCAGGTCGGACAGGCGTCCCTCTTCAATGGCTTCAAGATAGGGCGGGCGAATGCGTAAAGAGGCGGCCACATCGGGCAGCGCCCAGCCCAATCGTTCGCGCGCGTGGCGGAACTCGATCCCGACGCGTGCCGCTCCGCCGGTAGGCCCAACCCGCTCTGGATCGACAAAAGACATCACGGCCAACCGGCCGCAGCGAACGTAAGTGGCAGCAAGCGTGCCTCCGTCGGCCAGTTTGAGCCGTTCCTGTTGCGGCGGGATGTAAACCTGTTGCGGTCGATTGCCAATCGGCGGCCCGGTCGCCGCTGCGGGCGGGATGGATGCATTCGTACTGGCGTTGCGGACGACCCTGGTTGCGGAGCCTCGATCGACCCTGATCAAACCCGGGATCGTGAGGCCGGCGCTGTCAAGCCTGAAAAGGACCGCACCGCCCTGCTAGACTTCGTCTCTGCAGGATCGCGCAGACCTCAATGACCCGCTAGCAGCGTGATCGCTCCGGGTTGCAGCAACCTAAAGCGTTAATCAGTTTCTCAGACAAAGAGTTAGAGTAGGAGCACGTCGCCTGTCAGAAGCGATCATGCTCCAGCGAGTCCTGGATCAGGGCGCAATTGCTCCGGCCGGACATCATGCAGTCGTCCACGGCTCCTTGCGACCGCAATTCCCGCACGAGAAACAGGCTCACAATGACAATGGCAAGGACCACCGCGAGCGCAGCCAAGCTCGAGGTTTGCCGATTGGCACCCGCTTGCTCGTCCTCCGCGGCACTCCATTGCTCCACGCGTCTCATTGTTTGTCCAGCGCGTTGTGCGGGCCGGGGCCATACCATCGCCCCACCTCGTGTTGAGATCACCATCCGCTTCCAGGGCTACCATGGTCAAGCCCGTCCGGGCGCAGGGAACTTCAATCATGAGAGAGACGCTCCGCCTGGCCACGCTCCGCCTGGCCGCCAGCGACCCGGCCTTTGCTGCACTGATCGAACGGATCGGCCCGTGCGGGCTCACCGTCGTGCCGCGCGAACCGTACGAGGCGCTGGTACGGGCGATTTGTCACCAGCAATTGCATGGCCGGGCGGCGGAGTTGATCCTCGGCCGCTTGGTCGCGCTGTTCCCAGCCGCCGCGTTTCCGCCGCCGGCAGATGTGCTCGCTGCCGAGCCGGCCAGTTTGCGCGGCTGCGGCCTTTCCGGCAGCAAAGTGGCCGCCATCCGCGACATTGCCGCCCGTGCGCTGGACGGCACCGTGCCGACCGCCGCAGCCGCCGCCTGCGTGGATGACGCGGAGCTGATCGAGCGCCTGACCAGCATCCGCGGCGTGGGTCGCTGGACCGTAGAGATGCTGCTGATCTTCACGCTGGGACGGCTTGACGTGCTGCCCGTCGACGATTTTGGGGTTCGCGAGGGATGGCGCCGGCTGCAGCGGCTGGAGGCGCAGCCGCGGCCGAAAGCCTTGGCGGAGATCGGCGCCGCCTGGGCACCGCATCGATCGGTTGCAGCTTGGTATCTCTGGCGAGCCGCGGACGAACACAAGAAAATCAAGCAGAGCGTGTGAACTTGCCCGCTTGGCGCGGTTGCGCGAGATTGCCGGCCGTCGCGCAAAGGAATCCCCCGCTTGCCAAAGGCCCATGTTGTCTGCGCCGCCACCCTATTTTGCGTGGCAGCGCACCAGGCGAGCGCGGATCCGGGCTTGCTGAGTTTCGGCGTCGGCGGAACGGACGTGCTCAATCAGCAAGCCCGCGCAGCGGCAGACGTCCGGCTGGATTACCGCTCCAACCTCTCGCTATTGCCGGTTTTGCAGCAGTACCTGCAGGTGAAGCCCTGGGCCGGCATCGAAACCACGTCGCGCCAGTCGATCTGGGGCGGCGGCGGCATTTGGTTGGACATCCCAATCGGCCGCCATTGGGTGCTCTCGCCAAGCGAGGGCGTGGGAGCCTACGGCCAAGGCAACGGCAAAAATCTGGGCTCGGTGGTCGAGTTTCGCTCCACCTTCGAGGGGGGGTATGTGTTCGACAATGGCAGCCGCTTGGTTGCCGCCTTCAGCCACACGTCCAACGCCGGGATCACCCGGCACAATCCCGGCACCGAAGCGGCCGTGATCTCCTATCAAATTCCGCTTTCGCTGTTGATCTCGGGCCGATGACGCCGTGACGCAGAACCCGCCGGCCCTGCCGGGTATGGCGCTGGACGAGGTCGACACCCCGGCCCTGATCCTCGATCTCGACACGTTCGAGGCCAACCTCGACCGCATGGCCGCGCTACTGGCTGGCACCGGGGTCGGGCTTCGAGCGCATGCCAAGACCCACAAATCGCCCGTCATTGCCCACTGGCAGATGGCTCGCGGGGCAGTGGGCCAGTGCGTGCAGAAGGTGGGCGAGGCCGAGGTGCTGGCCTGGGGCGGGGTGCCAGACATCATGGTGACAAACCAGGTGGTGGGCGCCGGCAAGCTCGCGCGGCTGGCGGCGTTGCATCGGCTATGCCGCATCGCCGTCTGCGTGGACGATCCTCAGCAGGTGATTTGGCTTGAGCGCGCGGCAGACGCGGCGAGGGTGCGCCTATCCGCTTTGGTCGAGATCGACGTCGGCATGGGCCGGTGCGGCGTATCTCCTGGCCCGGCGGCCGTGGCACTGGCGGAGCGGATTGCCGCGTCGGCGCATCTGCGCTTCGGCGGCCTGCAGGCCTATCACGGCACGGCCCAGCACATGCGAACCCCGCAAGCGCGGGAGGCAGCGATTGGACAGGGCGCCGAAGCCACCCGGCGCACCGTCGAGCGATTGCGGCAGCGCGGGCTCGAGTGCCCGATCGTTGGCGGCGCCGGCACCGGCACGTTTCCGCTCGAAGTCGCCAGCGGCGTCTACACGGAAGTGCAGTGCGGCTCCTACTGCTTCATGGACGCCGACTACGGCCGCAATGCTGCCGCGCCTGGCTTCTCGCAAGCGCTGTTCGTGCTCGCCACCGTGATGAGCGTCGCCCAAAGCGATATTGCGGTGGTCGACGCCGGGCTGAAGGCGCTGGCGGTGGATAGCGGCATGCCGCTGGCTTGGCAGCGGCCCGGCGTCGAGTATGTCGGTGCCTCCGACGAGCACGGCAAGCTGCGTTGCGAGCCAGGCGCTCGGCCGAGGTTGGGCGAAAAGCTGCTGCTTGTGCCGGGGCACTGCGACCCGACGGTTGACCGCTATGACTGGTACGTCGGTGTGCGCAGCGGGCGCGTGGAATGCGTGTGGCCGGTGGCGGCGCGCGGCGCCATGAGCTGAGCCGGCGAACCAAGCCGTTGCTGGCACGTCGCTTGCGAGGCGCGCTGCCGACCCGGGAGCGCGGCGATGGACATCGGCATCTTCATTCCCATCAACAACAACGGGTGGCTGATCTCCACCACGTCGCCGCAATACATGCCAACGTTCGACCTCAATCGCCGCCTCGTACAGCGCGCCGAAGCGTTCGGAGTCGATTTCGCGCTGTCGATGATCAAGCTGCACGGGTTTGGCGGCGAATCTGAGTTCTGGGACCATGGGTTGGAAAGTTTCACCCTGATGGCCGGGCTTGCGGCCGTCACCTCGCGTATTCAGCTTTACGCCTCGGTGGCGGTCCTCACGGTTCCTCCCGCTATCGTGGCGCGGATGACCAGCACCATCGCGGACATCTCTGGCGACCGATTCGGTGTGAACATCGTCTCCGGCTGGCATAAGATCGAGTACAGCCAAATGGGACTTTGGCCGGGTGACCAGCACTTTGGGCGCCGCTACGATTACAGCACCGAGTACGTCCAGGTGCTGCGGGATCTCTGGACCGACGGACACTCGGATTTTTGCGGCGACTATTTCCGAATGGAGGCCTGCAAGCTGAGTCCGCGGCCGAATGCGCCGGTGCGGCTGGTTTCCGCGGGGCAGAGCGACCGCGGCATGGCGTTTGCCGCGCACTACTGCGATGTGAACTTTGCGCTTGGCGAAGGGGTCAACCAGCCGACCCTTGCCGCTGGCATTCCGGCCCGGATGCTCGATCATGGCCGCCGCATTGGGCGCGAGGTCGGCAGCTACATGCTGTACATGGTGATCGCCGCGGAGAGCGACGTGGCGGCGATGGCAAAATGGGACCATTACAATGCCGGCGCCGACCAGCAGGCTTTGGCACACCTGCTCGGCAAAGCGGGCGAGGACCCGGCGCCGGCGGCGACCTCGATGGCTGCCGCCGTGCTGCGATCTGCCTCGCCGATCAACTTCAACATGGGCACTCTGGTCGGCTCTTACGCCCATGTCGCGGCCATGCTGGATGAGGCGGCAGCTATGCCGGGCATAAAGGGCATCATGCTGACCTTCGATGATTTTCTGCTCGGAATCGAAGCTTTTGGGACCCAAATTCAGCCCTTGATGTGCTGCCGAGCCGACCGCCAGTCCGCGCGTGCTTCCAATGAGGGCGCTCAGGCGGCATAGCCCATAGCGCCGGCGCGCTACGCCGCCGCCAAATGGGGTTGAAAAACGGCATGAATACCAGAGTTGTTCGGCAAAATATCGGCGACCCCGCCGGAGGTTTCCGCCAGGCCGAGATAGAGCATGCCATCGGGTGCCAGTTGCCGGAGCACCATGCTCAAGACGCGTTTTCGAGTGGGATGGTCAAGATACATCAGCACGTTGCGACAAAAGATGATGTCAAACCGGCCGAGCGGTGCCGGATCGTCAAGCAAGTTCCAGCGCTGAAATTCACACATGGAGCGCAAGATCGGGCGCACCCGCCATCCCTCCGGCTCTTGCGTGAAATGCTGGAGCAGCCGGCGGATGGAGAGGCCACGCTGAACCTCATACTGCGAGTAAAGGCCTTGCTTGGCGCGCTCGATCGGGGTTGAGGCGAGATCCGAGCCAAGGATGCTGACCCGGCTGCTATCCTCAAGCCCAGTCTCCAGCGCCGCCATCGCGATGGAATAGGCTTCTTGCCCGGTCGCAGTCGCTGCCGACCAGACCCGGATCGGCGTGTTGCTTGGCCGATTGGCGATCAGCATCGGCAGCGCGACCGACTGCAGATGGTCGAACGGTTTGCTGTCCCGGAAGAACAGCGTCTCATGCGTCGCCATCGCCTCCGCAACCGCTTGTTCGAGCTCCGTGTCATTGGTTGACGAGAGATAGTCGGCAAGAGCATCCAGGTCGCGGAGCGCAGCCCGGCGCAGCAAAGGGGCGAGCCGCGTTTCGAGTAGGTAGAGCTTCTCCTCGCCGATGACCAAGCCCGAACGCCGGTGCAGAAGATCGGCCAGGAAACCGAGAGCTCTCATCGGCATCGAGGCCTTGTCGGTCGGAGCCGCCGTTGCCGCGGCCTGAATGGTCGAGAGATCGCGCAAGGGCTTAGAGCAAGCCGATCTGAGCGAATTTCTCGGTCAAGATATGCTCATCGAAGGGCTTCATGATATATTCCTGTGCGCCAAACTCCAGCGCGGCCATCACCCGTGCCATCTCGTTTTCAGTGGTACAGAACACGACGGTCGGGTTATGCGGGCCGAACTCTGCCCGCAACAACTTCAGCAACGCCAGCCCGTTCATCACCGGCATGTTCCAGTCCAGCAGGACGCAGCGAGGCAGTTCCTGACGGCAGTGGCCGAGCGCTTCCTCGCCGTTGGTGGCCTCGCTTACGATGAAACCGTGGCCTTCCAGGATTCGCCGCGCGACCTTGCGGACAATCCGGCTGTCGTCCACCACGAGGCACGTGGGCTTGGTGCCGGTCATGCCATTTCGGCCGAGAGGGAGACCAGCCGCGTCAAATCGAGCACGATCATCAGGTTTGTCTCCAGCCGGTATAACCCGGTACAGTAACGGCTCCACGCGGCCGGAAGCGTCATCAGTGTGGGTTCAAACAGCGCCTGGTCCGGCCAGATCACCTCGCAGACCTGATCCACCAGCAGAGCGTAGAGTTCCCCCTGGTGCTCCGTGACGACGGCCATGGGCCGCTTGTCGCTGGACAGCGCTGGCAGCTGCAGGCGTCGGCGTAAATCCACTGCCGTGACGATCCGGCCGCGCAAGTTCAAGCTGCCGGCGATGTCGGGCGGTGCGAGCGGCACCCGTGCAATCGGCTGCTCGCGCAATATGTCGCGCACGCCCATCACGGGAACGCCGCAAAGTTGACCCGCCAGGACCAACGTTACATAGCCGATGGGTTGGGCCTGTCTGCCTGTCTCCTCAAGCTTGTCCGCGCTCATCATGCGGCGATCCGTGTGTTGGAACCAACTTGCCGGTCGAGTGCGGCAACCAGCGCGTGGCGATCGAACTTACCGACATACTCATCGAACCCGGCGGCCTGGCCGCGGGTGATGTCGGCCGGTGTGAAGCGGCCGCTCAAGGCGATCAGCGGAACACTGGCCCAGCGGCCGCCTGCCCGAACGTTCTTTGCAAATGAAAGCCCGTCCATGCCGGGCATCTCGACGTCCGAGATGATGGCGTCAAATCCTGGAACCTCGTCACGATCCCGCAAGGAAAGCGCGATGGTCGCGCTGTCTACCGCGGTGACCTGGTAGCCCGCTGCCGATAAGGTCGGGAGCAGCAACTGCCGAAAGAATGCATTATCCTCCACCACGAGCAGACGGTTGCGGACGGTTCCGCTGCTCGATCGGGCACCGTCGCGGAACCAGTCATGCCAGGCTTGCATCAGCCAGTGTCCGGCATCCATCACGTCGGTCACCTGGCCGCCGATCAGCGCCGTGCCGAGCACGCCTGGCCGGCTGGCGGCAAGCTCGATGCTGAGTTCCTCTTCCACCACATCGACGATGTCGTCCACGATCAATCCCATCGAGCGGCCATGATCGGTGAACACCAGCACTGGGGCATGGGTCTGCCCCGGTCTGCCGGGGCTGCACAGCTCCACCAGCGGCATCAGCCTACTGCGGTATTGAGTGACAGAACGGCCGGAGGACCGTTCGATGCTGGCAAGTTCGATGCTTTCGATGCGGGCGATGAGCCCCAGCGGAACGGCGACCGGGCTGCTCTGCTGGGCAACGTGCACGAGCAGCATCGACCGCAAATCCCCAGTACGCTCGACCTGCTCAGGGGCGGCCACGTCGAGCCGGCGCTCTTCTTTCGCGGACGTAGCGATAACCGATCGAGCCAGCCCGTTCGGGTCCAGGATGATGATGACCGAGCCATCCCCGAGGATCGTGTTGCCACTGAACATGGGGATGTGGCGCAGCAATGGGGACACCGGCTTGACCACGATTTCCTCGGTGTCGAAGACCTGATCGACAATGAGGCCCAGCAGGGTCTGGCCGACCGCGATCACCACGATTGTGAAGGTCGTTTCGTCATCCGCTTTCGGTTGCTCCGGCAGGCGGAGGATGTCCTTGAGGTATAGCAAGGGCAGCAACTGGTTGCGTAGGCGCAAGACCGGGGTGCCATCCACCCGCTCGATCACCAGGCCGTTGCTGCCTGGTTCGCCACTAGCCTCGGCGCGCACCAGTTCGGACACGCAGAGCTGCGGCAAGGCGAAGCGTTCGCCTTCCGCCTCAACGATAAGGGCGGAAATGATCGCGAGGGTGAGGGGAATTTTAATGGTGAACACGGTGCCGGCGCCAGCCACGCTGCGAACGTCCACCGTGCCGCCCACGCGCTCGATATTGCTTTTCACCACGTCCATCCCGACCCCGCGCCCCGATACCGCGGTAATAGTCGCCGCGGTGGAGAGACCAGGATGGAAGATGAAACGCTGGATTTGTTGCTCGCTCATCGCTTGTAGTTCGGCGGGCGTAGCCAGGCCTGCAGCCAGCACCCGTTCCTGGATGCGCTCCATGGGCAGCCCAGCCCCATCGTCGGAGACTTCGACGACGATGTGGCCGCCCTCGTGGTAGCTGTTGAGCGTGATGGTGCCCACGCTGGACTTGCCCGCTGCGGCGCGAATGTGCGGCGGTTCCAAGCCGTGGTCCGCGCTGTTGCGCAGCATATGGGTGAGCGGATCGCGGATCAGCTCGACCAATTGGCGGTCGAGCTCAGTGTCCTGCCCGAGCATGACCAGCTTCATGGGCTTGCCGAGATCGGCCGATAAGTCCCTGACCATGCGGGGCAGCCGGCTCCAGGCGTGGCGGATCGGCTGCATGCGGGTTTTCATCACCCCCTCCTGC
Organism: Acetobacteraceae bacterium; assembly: GCA_965276785.1. GTDB lineage: Bacteria > Pseudomonadota > Alphaproteobacteria > Acetobacterales > Acetobacteraceae > LMUY01. The sequence goes on along the minus strand of OZ255629.1, from coordinate 1,828,764 downwards.
AGGTCCGACACGATGTGCGACAGCCGTTGCAGGGGGGCCGCGAAGCGGCTGTTCTCCTCGCCGCGGGATAGTTGCATCAGTTGGTTGCGGGTGAGCACGAGCTCACTGACCAGCGTCATCAAGGCTTCCAGCACGCCAACATCCACCCGGATGCTTTGGCGGCCGGCACCTGGGAGTTCGGCCGCCGCGGGAGCCTCGCTCACCGGTTCGCTCGGCGGCGGCAGCGGAGCGACTGGGCTGGGCACGCTGGCCGCGATGGTTTCCACCGGTTCGCGCCCGGTCGCACGGAGCACGGCGACGATATGCTTGATCAGGTCCAGCTGCGCCAGGACGGTGTTTATCAGCTCTGGCGTTGCAGTCCGTTCACCGTCTCGCACGGCGCCAAGCAGTTCCTCGGCAGCATGGGCGACCTGCTCCAATTGCGGCAGCGAGAGGAAGCCGCACGTACCTTTAATCGTGTGCACCAGCCGGAATACGATGGCCAGAGTTGCCGCATCGCCCGGCACCCGTTCCAGGGTGAGCAAGGCCTCATCCAGCGCGGAGAGGCTTTCCCCCGTTTCCGTCAAGAACTCGGCCAGCAGTTCGTCCATTCACCCGCTCCAGTGTCTGGGGCAGAATGGCAGCAGAAAACGAAGAGAAGGTTAAGGCGCTAGCAAAATGGGTGGCACCCCCGCCGCAAAGGAGCCGGCCGCCAGCAGTAGCGAGAGCCGCAAGCCTGCCGCGCGGACTAGCATGGCGGCCACCGGTGCTTGCACGGCGCGGGGATCATCCAGCGGCACGTCCGCCGGGTCGGTGATTGCGGTGAGCAGGGCGTCGGGCCAGGCCGCGCCAGGTCCGTCGACGGCGACCACGAGGTCGGTCTCCCCGATCAGGCGCACGGTCCCGCCCCTTGGCAGCGCCTCCGCGGCAAGCAGCATCAAGTTGACCAGAATGCGCGAGACGGCAGCGCTAAACGGGCCTGACGCGAGTTGGCTGGCGTCCAGCCGCACGCGCGAAGGCAGGCCCATAGCCAGCGCAATCAGGTCCTGATTGCTCAAACAGCCGCAATCACCCGCCCAGGCAGCACGCAGCAAACGAATGCGCGCTGTCATCGCCAGCGCGGTTTCGCTCGCGAGCGGCAGCGCCTCGGCCACGTAGCTGGCATCCTCCGCCGCCAAGTCCAGCGCGCCGGTGAGCGTGCCAAGCGGGCCGCTGAGGTCGTGACACAAGCGCGCGCAGAGCGCATCCGCAAGCTGCAACATGGTAGCGTCTTGCCCTGCGCTTGCCCCGCCCATGACCACCCGTCCGTCGCCCTGGAAAAGAGTAACATGAGTGCTGGCGGGATTAACGAAGCATTCAGCTTGGTCTCGCATATTTTGCGCGGAGCAACGAAGCTGCCGCCCGGAAGTTAGAACCGCATGACTGCATTGCATTACCCGATTGAGCCCGGCCAGCGGGTGCGCCATCCTGGGCAGCCCGATTGGGGCATCGGCCAGGTTCAATCGGCCATTGGCGGCCGCATTACGGTCAACTTCCCCCATGCGGGCAAGGTCGTGATCAACGCGGACGTTGTGGCGTTGGATATCGTCGACGCGGCGCCGCGGGACGCTTGGGGCTGACATGGCCGCTGGGGGTTGAAGCCGGGCCATCGGCAGCCGAGACTATTGGCATGACTCAAACACCCGTCTTGCGATGATCGACCCGTTCGGCCGCGGCATCAGCTACCTGCGCGTCTCCGTCACCGACCGGTGCGACTTGCGCTGCGTCTACTGCATGACGGAGGAGATGGAGTTCCTCCCGCGTGCGGACGTGCTGACGCTGGAGGAGTTGGACCGGCTGTGCGGTGCCTTCATCGGCTTGGGCGTGCGTAAGCTGCGCATCACGGGGGGCGAACCGCTGGTGCGGCGGGACGTGCTGCATCTGTTCCGCTCGCTTGGCGCCCGGCTCGGCCACGGCCTGGACGAGCTGACGCTTACCACCAATGGCACGCAGCTCGTCCGGCTTGCCGAAGATCTGCATGCGGCGGGCGTGCGGCGGGTGAATGTGAGCCTGGATACGCTCACGCCCGACACGTTCGCGCAGATCACCCGCCGGGGACGGATCGAGCGGACGCTCGCCGGCATCCGCGCGGCCAAAGCAGCCGGCTTGGCGGTGAAGATCAACGCCGTGGCGTTGAAAGGCGTCAATGAAGACGAGTTCGACGCCATGCTGGAATGGTGCGGCCGCGAAGGAATGGACCTAACGCTGATTGAAACCATGCCGATGGGAGACGTCGCAGCGCGGGCGGACCAGTATCTGCCGCTGTCGGTGGTGCGCGCGCGGTTGAAACGCCGCTGGACACTGACCGATTCGGCGCATCGTAGCGGCGGCCCGGCCCGCTATTTCGACGTGGCGGAAACCGGCCGGCACCTCGGCTTTATCACGCCGATGACACATAATTTTTGCGAAAGCTGCAACCGGGTGCGCCTGACCTGCACGGGAACGCTGTTCATGTGCCTGGGGCAGGACGATGCGGCGGACCTGCGGGCCGTTTTGCGCGCGGGCGCTTCCGATGCAGCGCTTGATGGGGCGATCCGCGAGGCGATCGCCCGCAAGCCGAAGGGGCACGACTTCATCATCGACCGGCGGCGTCCGGATGCCTCGGTGGCGCGCACGATGAGCCTGACCGGGGGCTGAGGCACGAAAAGGCCAGCACCGTCAGGCGCCAGCCTTTCGTTTTAGCCGCAGCGATGCGCGGCCACGGTCTAACCGCCGGTGGCAGTGGGCTGCACCTCGGCGTAGTGGTGGCGGGTCGCTTGCGAGGCGAACCAACGGTTGACCGACTGCGCCTGCATGTAGGGCACGGTGCCATTGGCGAAGCCGGGCGGCAGTGAGTTCGGCGACTGAACCGCGCCCTCCGAGCCGTTTACCGGCAGCGTCGCGTTGTCGAAGCCGACCGTGTAGCCGACCCCATTGCCAGAATCGCTCGCGCTATTCTGTCCAGCAAATGCCGCCGTCGCCAAACTCATCATCGCGACGGTGGCGGCAATCATCAATTTCGAAGTCATAACAGGTGTCCTCTTGAGAGGTCCGTTCGGGAGGAGCGGGCCAACGACGCCGGCTTGGTAGCGACCGGATCGGTGAAATGGGAGATATTCATAATCTCGCCGCGTAGCATCCCCCCTAAAACGGTATCACCTATGCAGGATGATATGGTTCAGCCGCGCAGCGCCTCCGCAAGGCTGACCGTGCCGCTGCCGCGCGGCGCCGCCTGCGGTTGGCCGGCGCTTGGAGCCCAGCCGGTCAGCATGGCCAGTCGCAAGGTTGCAGCCGCGCAACCATCCTGCCGCGGCAGCGCTGCGAGGGCAGCGGCGAACAAGGCGGGCGATGGCGGCCGCCGGTCCCGCAGGGCTACGGCATTACCCTCGCCGGCTGCGCGCAGCTCATGCAGCAAGGCCAGCGGCTTAGGGTAGAGCAGCGTCAACTCGTCCCCGTCCACCACGGGCAGCGCAAACCCGGCGCGTTGCAGCAGACCGGCGCAGTCGGGCAGGCCGGCGAACGGCGCCACGCGCGGGCTGGCGCCCCCGGTCAGCCGCGCCTCCGCTTCCGTTAGGGCGGCGCGCAACTCGCCAAGGGTCCCGAGCGCAGGCATGCTGGCCAGGAACAGCCCGTCCGGCTGCAGCAGGGTGCGGATCTGAACCAGGGTGCCGGGCAAGTCGTTGACCAGGTGGAGCGAGAGGTTGGCCACCACCAGGTCGAAGCTGGCCGGGGCGAATGGCAGCCATTCCGGGTCGCCCACCACGGCGCCGTCCAGACGGGCCATGGCTGGGGACAGCTCGCAACTGGTTACCGCCATGTCCCGGCCGCGCAGCATGGGTGCGACGACGCCACGGCCGCCCAAGTCGAGCGCACGGTGGAACCGGCGCGTGGTGTCGTCGAGCCGGTCCAGCAACCGCTCGGCCACCTCGCGCAGCACAGGCTGAACCCGGCCGACCAGCGGCGCGGCGCGGTCGCGGTGCAGGCGCACGGCCCGGCGGTCAAACACGGTCTCGGTCATGGCAGCGATGTGCGGGCGGGGGCACCCGCTCGCAAGTGCCGCGCTGGACGCCAGCGGTGGCGGCGCGGTATTGTCTTGCCAATGTATGCACTCGACCTCGCAAGGGCCACCGGCCGCCTCGCGCTCGACGCGTTGCTGCCGCCGCATTGCCTCACCTGCGAGGCGGCCGTGGAAGCGCCGGGCCGGCTGTGCTTTGCCTGCTACCGGGTCACCGGCTTCGTCACCGAGCCTTGCTGCCGCCGCTGCGGCCGTCCGTTCGGGCATGCGGGGCAGGGCGGCCGGACGATGGAGTGCCGCCAATGCGCCGCCGAGCCGCCGCCGTGGCGCCAGGCGCGCGCGGCTTTGCGCTACGACGAGCAGGCCCGGCGCATCATCCTGCCGTTGAAATACGGCGACCGTGTGGAGGCGGCAGCAGCCCTGGCCACGCATATGGCGCGCGCCGGGGCCGCGCTGCTACGGGACGCAGACCTGCTGGTGCCGGTGCCGCTGCATCGCCGCCGCCTGATCAGGCGGCGCTACAACCAGGCCGCCCTGCTCGCCCGCGCAATCGGCCGCATCGCCGGTTGCGCCGTGCTGCCGGACGCGGTCTGCCGGGTGCGGGCGACCGAAGCACTGGCTGGCAAGACCCGGCAGGAGCGGGCGACGACGGTTGCTGGCGCATTTGCCCTCCGTCATGCCCGGGCGGGCGGCATCGCCGGGCGCCGGGTCGTGCTGGTCGACGACGTGCTGACGACGGGCGCCACCGCTGGCGCCTGCACGGAGGTCTTGCTGGCGGGGGGTGCGGCTCACGTTGACCTGCTGGTGGGCGCGCGGGTGGATTATGCGCCGCCGGACACGGCGCTGCCGTAAGCGCCGGCCGGTGCGGCCTTGCCTTGGACGCTCCGCGTCGCCATTGGATGCTGGCGCCCCGGCTGAACGGAGGTGCGACTTAGGAGAGCAGCCACTTGCCGCGCGTCGAGGTCTATACCCAGCCCTGGTGTCCGTTTTGCAGCCGTGCCATCAAGCTGTTGCAGCGCAAAGGCGTGGCGTTCGCGGAAATTAAAGCTCCGCATGGCAGCCCCGAGCGGGCCGTCGCCACTCAGCGCTCCGGCGGCCGCACGACGGTGCCGCAAATTTTTATCGGTGACAGTCATGTCGGCGGCAGCGACGAATTGGCGGCCTTGGATCGGGCCGGCAAGCTGGACGCGATGTTGGCCGCGGAGTGATCCATTATCAGCTTCGTTGCCAGTCCGAGCACGGGTTTGACGGTTGGTTCCGCGACAGTGCCGCGTTCGATGCTCAGGCACAGGGCGGTCTGCTATCGTGCCCGGTTTGCGGCGACGCCAAAGTGACGCGCGCGCTGATGGCGCCGGCGGTCGGCAAGAAGCGCGAACTCCCGGCGCAGGTGGAGGTCCCCGCCGCCCCGGTTCCCGCACCCGCTTCGCCGGCGCAACCGGTGGCGGGCGGCACGTTGCCGGACGGCCTGCGCGCGATGTTGCAGCGAATGCGCGCGGAGGTGGAGAAACGCTGCGAGTATGTCGGTGGCGGGTTTGCCGAGGAGGCGCGCCGGATCCACAACGGTGAAAGCGCCGTGCGCGGCATTTATGGCGAAGCCAGCGCGGACGAAGCCGAGCGCCTGGCCGAGGATGGCATTGAAGTGGCTAAAATTCCCTGGGTGCCGCGGGCTGACGGCTAGCAGGTCTCCGACGCTGAGCACCACGCCGAGGCATGTTGCTGCGTCGCATGCTACAGTCTCTGTCCAAATAACAACTCAATTCAAACAGTATATCCCGCCACCCTATGAAGGATCGACCATGTGGCGAAAGCGACGCCGCCGTTAAAAGCCAAGCAATGTCTTCACGAAAGCGTGAGCGGGAATGTGCGGGGTCTTCGGTTCATTGGGTTGAGAGCGAATTAACGCGGGCATAACGGCGTCTTACCAACCGCACTCTCCGATCCAGAGTAATAAACCTCGCGCATATCAAACGAAAATGAGTGGAGTGGTGCCGATGGCCGTCTCGGATTCGAACGACTGTGAACAAACGTTCGACCAGCCGGCGAGCTTGCTAAGTCTTGCTGAGCTGGCGTTGCGTTCGAGTGACAGCAATCACGTGCTGGCGGAAGCATGCCGGGCGATCGCGACCGCGCTTGGCGTCGATTATGTCCAACTGACCGAGCTTGCCGTCGACTCCCACGTCGCCGCAGTGCGAGCCGGGTTCGGCTGGCGGCTGGGCATCATCGGCTCCGCCAGCCAGCCGGTCCCCCCCGGCACTTTGGCCGAGCGGGTCGCGCAAACCGGCCAGACTGCCTGCTGGCAGGCAGGGGAGGCCAAGCTGTTCGCACAACCCGCCTATCTGGCCGAACACGGGGTGCTGGCCAGCGCCGCGACCGTGGTGCGGCCTGGATTGGACGGAGCGGCCCAGGCGGTGCTGCAGGTGGACAGCGCCACCGCGCGAGCCTGGAGCGAGCGCGACATAGCCATGCTCGAATCGTGCGGCGCCTCGCTCGGAGCCTTGCTGCAGCGCATGCAACTCGATTGGCGCGCTCGCGAGGAGACCCGCCGTCTGCGCCAGGCGCTGGATGCCAGCGAAGCGGAAAGTTCACAGCGCGACCATCAGCTTGCCGCCGCCAATGCCCGCCTGCAGAACGAGGCAGACCAGCGCCGGCAGGTGGAAGACCTGTTGCGCCAGTCCCACAAAATGGAGGCGATGGGCAAGCTGACCGGCGGCGTTGCGCATGACTTCAACAACTTGCTGCAGGGCATCTGCGGCTGCCTGGAGCTGATGCGTGTGCGCGCCTCGCAAGGGCGGACGGCTGAATTCGGCAACTACATCGAGACCGCGCTCGCCTCGGCGAACCGGGCGGCGCTGCTGGCGAGCCGCTTGCTCACCTTTTCGCAGCGCCGCCCGTTCGAACCGCGGCCTTGCAAGCTCAGCCACCTTGCGGCCGGCATGGAAGAACTGTTCCGCCGCACTGTCGGCCCGATGATCCGCATCGAGACCCGCAACCCGCAGGAACTCTGGCCCAGCTTGTGCGACCCCAATCAAATCGAGAGCGCCCTGCTTGACCTGGTGATCAACGCCCGCGACGCCATGCAGGATGGCGGCACCATCCTGATCGAGACCTCCAACGTCTTCATCACCAAGCCGGCCATCACCCATGAGGATCTTCCCCCCGGCGAATACGCCGTGCTCTCCGTGACCGACACCGGCATGGGCATGACGCCCAGCGTGCGTGCTCAGGCGTTCAACGCGTTCTTCACCACCAAACCCAACGGGCAGGGCGCCGGGCTCGGCCTGGCCATGGTGCACGACCTGATGCAGCAGGCGGGCGGCCATGTCCAACTACGTAGCGAATTGGGCGAGGGCACCACGGTCACCATCTACCTGCCGCGCTTCCTCGGCCTGGTTGACGAGGACGAACTCGCCAGGGGGCCCGGCAAGACGGTGACCAGGTCCTCCGTGCTGGTAGTGGACGACGAGCCGGCGGCGCGCATGTTCGTCACCGACGTGCTGTCAGACGCGGGTTACACCGTGGTCGAGGCGCATGACAGCCGCTCGGGGCTGCACGCGCTCGAGTCCGAAATCCGCATCGATCTGATGGTGACCGATGTCGGCCTGCCCGGCGGTATGAACGGCCGCCAACTCGCCGACGCCGCGCGCCAGCGCCGCCCGGGGCTGAAGGTGCTGTTCGTGACCGGCTACGAGGAGGAGGACGCCACCCGCAGCCACCTGCTCGACGAGGGCGTGCCGGTAATGACCAAGCCATTCGGGATGGAGGCGCTCAAGGCGACGGTGCAGGGCATTATCGGCCATTAACGCCAGCCAGCTCAGCGTCGTTGCTGGGCCGCTCGCAAGCGCGTCCCCCTCGCCTAACGCGCAAACGCCGCGATGTAGTTCACCGCCAAATCCTGCGTGATCCGCCAGCGCTGGCCGAGCGGGTCGAAGCTCATGCCAGCACTGTCCACCATGCGTAAACCCGCACCGCGGGCGAGCCGGGCAAGTTCGGCCGGGGGGATGAAGCGGCGCCACGCATGCGTCCCGCGCGGCAACAGCCGCAACACGTATTCGGCGCCCAATTTCGCCACGATGAAGGAGCGGGCGGTCCGGTTGAGGGTGGAGACGAACAACTGACCGCCAGGAACCATCAATCGGGCAAGCTCACGCAGGAACGCCGCAGGGTCGGCCACGTGCTCGATCACCTCCAGCGCAGTGACGGCACCGAATTGGCGGCCCTCCGCCACCAAATCCGCCGCCGCGGCCTGGCGATACGTCACGGCCGCGCCGGTCTGCCCGGCATGGCGCCGGGCGGCAGCCAACGTGGCGTCGGCCAGGTCGATACCGGTGACGGCATGGCCCAGCCGCGCCAGCGCCTCGGCAGCCAATCCAGCGCCGCATCCCACGTCCAGAAGCTCCGTCGGTGCGGGCAGATGTTGCGCGATCCACCCAATGCGTAGCGGGTTCATGGCGTGCAGCGGCGCCATCGGCCCCGCTGGATCCCACCAATCGGCGGCCAGCGCGTCGAACTTGGCGACTTCCGCATCCTCCAACGAGGAGCTGTGTTGCGGCGCAGCAGAGTTGTCCCGCAGGGTCATGGCGGCTATGTGGACACGGTCGGCATCCGTCGCAATTGGCTTGTGCCGCAGCGTAGCTGGGGACTGGGGCGGGCATGGCGCGCATTGTCATGAAGTTCGGCGGCACGTCGGTGGCCGATCTCGACCGTATCCGCAACGTCGCCCGCCGGGTGCAGCGGCAGACCGAGGCCGGGCACGAGGTTGCGGTGGTGGTGTCGGCAATGGCGGGGGTGACCAACCAGCTGGTCGGCTGGTGCCAGTCGCTGGCCCCGCTGCATGACGCGCGCGAGTATGACGCTGTGGTCGCGACCGGCGAGCAAGTTACCAGCGGGTTGCTGGCCATCGCGCTGCAGCAGTTGGGCGTGGAGGCGCGCTCCTGGTCCGGCTGGCAAATCCCGCTGCAGACCGATGGCGCCCACGGCAAGGCGCGCATCGAGCGGATCGAGGGCGCCCTCCTGCTGGCCCGCATGGCGGCGGGGCAGGTGCCGGTGGTGGCCGGCTTCCAGGGCGTCGGGCCGGACAACCGCGTGACCACGCTCGGCCGTGGCGGTTCGGACACCTCGGCCGTCGCCCTCGCCGCCGCGTTGCAGGCCGACCGCTGCGACATCTACACCGACGTGGACGGCATCTACACCACCGACCCGCGCATCGTTGCGAAGGCCCGCAAGCTCGATAAGATCGCCTATGAAGAGATGCTCGAACTCGCCTCGGTCGGCGCCCGCGTGCTGCAGACGCGCAGCGTGGAATTGGCCATGAAGGAGCGGGTAAGGGTGCAGGTGCTATCCTCGTTCAAGGACGCGGCGGAGGAAGGCACCGGCGGCTCCCTGGTGGTGGACGAGGACGAGATCGTGGAACAGGAAATCGTGTCCGGCATCGCCTATTCGCGCGATGAGGCGAAAATCACCGTCCGCCGCATCCCCGACCGGCCCGGCGTCGCCGCCGCCATCTTCGGGCCGCTGACCGACGCCCGCGTCAATGTCGATATGATCGTACAGAACGTCAGCGCCGACGGCACCACCGACCTCACCTTCACCGTCGGCCGCGCCGACCTGGCGCGCGCCCAATCCACCCTGGCCCAGTCGGCGGCCGACGTTGGTTATGCCGAAATCCTGACCGATGCCGATGTGGCCAAGATCAGCGTGGTGGGAGTGGGGATGCGCTCGCATGTTGGGGTTGCCAGCACCATGTTCCGCACGCTGGCGGAGAAGGGGATTAACATCCAGGTGATCTCCACCAGCGAGATCAAGGTGTCGGTGCTGGTGGGTGCGGAATATACGGAGCTGGCGGTGCGCGCGTTGCACACAGCCTACGGCCTTGACGCCGCCTGAGGGGGCCGCGGCAGCGCAGGCCCGCGCGGAACTCGGCGCTCTCTGGTCGGCTGGCACCCGCTTTCTCGGCAGCCGGGTGGCAATCCTGGGTGGCGCGATGAGCTGGGTTAGCGAGCACCGCCTGGTGTCGGCGATCAGCAATGCCGGCGGATTCGGCGTGGTCGCGTGCGGCTCGATGGGGCCGGGCGCGCTGGCCGCCGAGATCGCGGCGACCCAGGCCATGACGCGCGCGCCCTTCGGCGTGAACCTCATCACCATGCATCCGGACTTGGACGACCTGGTCCGGGTCTGCCGCGAGGCGGGGGTGAGCCATGTCGTGCTGGCCGGCGGACTGCCCCCGGCGGCGGCCGTGCGCTTAGTGAAGGATGGCGGCGCCCGGCTGATCTGCTTCGCGCCGACGCTGAGCATGGCGCGCCGGCTGCTGCGCTCGGGCGCCGATGCATTGATCATCGAGGGCTCGGAGGCAGGCGGCCATATCGGCCCGGTCTCGCTCACGGTGCTGGCGCAGGAGGTGCTGCCGCATGTGCGCGACGTGCCAGTGTTTGTGGCCGGCGGCCTGGGGCGTGGCGAGGCCATCCTGGGCTATCTCGAAATGGGCGCTGCTGGAGCGCAACTCGGCACCCGCTTCGCCGCGGCGCGGGAATCGGTGGCGCATCCCCGCTTCAAGGAGGCGTTCTTCCAGGCCCGGGCGCGCGACGCGGTGGCGTCCATCCAGGTCGACGACCGGTTGCCTGTGATCCCGGTGCGCGGGCTGGCCAACGAAGGCACCAGGCGTTTCCTTCGCTACCAGGCGCAGACCATCGCGCGGTTGGAGGCGGGCGAGATGACCCGCGAAGCCGCCCAACTCGCCGTCGAGCACTTTTGGGCCGGGGCGCTGCGCCGGGCCGTGCTGGAAGGCGACATCGAGCATGGCTCGGTGATGATGGGCCAGTCTGTCGGCATGGTGACGCGTGAACAGGGCATCGCCGAGATCATCGACGAGATGGTGGATCAGGCCGTGCTGGCGCTGCTCTCACGCCGCCGGAAGCCGCCGCCGCCGGCGCCGGTTGCGGGATTCGTGGTCCCGGGCCGGAACGACCGCGAGCCGGTCTTCTGACCGTGTCCGGATCGCGGCGGCTGCTCACCCGCCTGCGCGAAACGATGGCCGCCGGCGCTGCCTCGCTCACCGAGATCGCCCGCCTGGTGGCCGCCGAACTCGTGGCCGAGGTCTGCTCGATCTACGCCCGCCGGCCAGCCGACGTGCTGGAGTTGCTCGCCACCCAGGGGCTGCGGCCGGACGCGGTGGGCCGTACCCGGTTGCGCGTGGGGGAGGGGCTGGTGGGGCTCTGCGCCGCCACCGGGCACGTGCTGAACCTGCCGGACGCGCAGATGCATCCCGAATTCGCTTACCGCCCGGAGACCGGGGAGGAGGCGTTCGCCTCCTTGCTTGCGGTGCCGGTTCGCCGTGGCGGCCACATCATGGGCGTGCTGGTGGTGCAGAACCGCTCGCCCCGCCGCTATGCGCCCGACGAGGTGGACGTGGTGGAGACGGTTGCCATGCTGCTGGCCGAGGCGCTGGCAGCGGCCGGAGCGGCTGACGTGGTGGAAGACGGGCTGGGCGCCACCTTGCCGCGCCAGTTCGACGCCGTGTCGCTTTCGCCGGGCCTGGCGATCGGCCGGGCGGTCGGCAGCAGCCTGCAGGCCGGGTCCCGCGGCTTCCTGGCGAAGGACCCGGCGGCCGAGCAGGCCCGCTTGGACCGCGCCCTGGTCGCCATGCGCCGCGACCTGGATCGGCTGATCGAACGGGGCATGCCCGATGGCCAGGAATCGCGCGAAGTGCTGGAAGCGACCCGCCTGGTGGCCGCCGATGAGGGTTGGGTGCGCCGGGTCTCGGAGGCGATCGGCAGCGGCTTGACCGCCGAAGCCGCCATCGTGCGCGTGGCCAGCGAGCTGCGCGACCGCATGCGTCGCATCACCGATCCGTACCTGCGGGAGCGGCTGGCGGATTTGGAGGACCTCGCCGCCCGCTTGCTGGCCGCCCTGGACGGCGCCGTCTCGCCCGGCCCCGTGCCTCCTGGCGCCGTGCTGGTGGTGCGCCGGCTTGGCCCGGCGCAGCTCCTGCAGTGGCAGGCCCGCGGCATCGCGGGCGTCATAATCGAAGAGGGCAGTGCGGCCGGCCACGCCGCCATCTTGGCGCGGGCTTTGGGCATCCCCGCCCTGGGCGGCGTGCGCGGCCTGGTGGATGCCATCCAGCCCGGCGACGAGATCGTCCTGGACGGCGATGAGGGGCAGGCGATCCTTCGCCCCGAGGGCGAGGTGCAGGCCCATTATGAGCGCGCCAAAGAGGCCAGGGAGGCCCGACGCGCCGGGTTCGGCCGGCTGCGCAAGGAGCCGAGCCAAACCTTGGACGGCACGCCGTTCTCCCTGATGATCAATGTGGGCCTCGCGCTTGAGCTGGAGCAGCTGGACGCGGTGGGTGCGGCCGGCATCGGCCTGTTCCGCACCGAGATCGCCATGCTGGCCCGCGGCGCCGTGGTGGACACCGCCGAGCAAGCCGCCCTGTATGCCCGCGTGCTGGACGCGGCCGGTGACCGGCCGGTGCTGTTCCGCACGTTGGACCTTGGCGGCGACAAGCTGCTGCCGGACGCCCCGCCAGCCGAGGAGGAGAACCCGGCGATGGGCTGGCGCTCGTTGCGGGTGGCGCTGGACCGCCCGGCGTTATTGCGGCGCCAGCTGCGTGCGCTGCTGCTGGCTGCGGGCGGTCGAGCGCTGCGGATCATGTTCCCGATGGTGGCTACGGTCGCCGAGTTCCGCGCCGCCCGCGGCCTGCTCTACGCTGAGGCAGCCCGGGTGCGCCCCGCGCCCAGCCAGATCGAAGTGGGCACTATGCTCGAGGTCCCCGCGCTGCTCTGGCAGTTGCCTACTTTGCTGCGGGAGTGCCAATTCCTCTCGATTGGCTCCAACGACCTGATGCAGTTTCTATTCGCCGCCGACCGCGGCACGCCGGCGCTGGCAGGGCGCTACGATCTGATCTCCCCGCCCGTGCTCGACGTGCTGGATCACGTCCGCCAGCAGACCCAGGCGGCGGGAGTTTCGCTGTCGGTGTGCGGCGAAGCGGCGTCGCGGCCGCTGGAAGCGCTCGTCCTGGCCGCGCTCGGCATCACCAGCTTGTCGATGCCGGCTTCGAGCTTGCTGACGGTGAAGGGTTTGCTCCGCTCGGTGGATTTGGCGGCCTTCCGCCCGGTGCTCGCCTCCCTGCGCGCCAACGCCGCCGGCGAGTCCAGCTTGCGTGACCCCATCGCCGCCTGGGCCCGCGAGCATGCGTTGGACGTGTAGCCCGCTACGCCCGCATGCGCGTGATGTCGAGCAGGACGTTTGCCTCCAATTCCTTCTGGTCGAGCCGGGATTTGACCAGGTCGCCGATGCTCACCAGTCCGACCAGCGCTCCGCCCGCGAGCACCGGAAGATGGCGGATGCGACGCTGGATCATCTTGGCCAGCGCCTGCTCGATGGTGTCGTCCGTACTGCCGGTGATCAGGGGCGCGCTCATCAACTCGCGCACCTGATAGTCGTAGGCACGGATGCCGCTGCGCGCGAGCCGGTTGACGAGGTCGCGCTCGGAAAACATGCCCACGGGCTTCAGCCGGTCCTCGACCACCAGCGCACCGATCCGGTGGCTGGCGAGGCGTTCCACCGCCTCCTTGACGGGCTGGTCCGGCCGGACGGTGACGACATGCTGTCCCTTGGTGTGAAGAATGTCGGAAAGCTGCATGATGGCGCTCCTCCTTAATGGTTGACGTATGCCTTGAAGTCGGCAGCCGGGCCGGCGCTTTCAAACAACAAGCTTGTGTTAGGCAGCGCCGGAGCGATGGGTGGAACTAATGCCCCATGGCCGCAGACTGGGCATCCTGTGGGGTCGCCGCAGACGCGCTGCGCAGCGGGATGTCGCGCAGGCCGGCGGCGATGACCAAGGCCAGGGCCGAAACCGCAGCGCATACGCCGAATGCCAGGCTGAACCCATTGCTCAGCGCGTGCAGCCCGGCCGCCCGCGCCGCCGGGCCGGCGCTTGCCAGGACGCCACCGGGCTTGCTGGCACTTAAATCCGTAATGCCCGGGAAGCCGGTGCGTGCCAGCGTGGCCGTGTAGGCGCCGGTGAGCAACGCGCCCACCATCGTGGTGCCGAATGCGCCCCCCAAGGAACGCAGAAACAAAAGCGCGCCGGTGACCGTGCCGACATCGTCGCGTTCCGCCGCGTTCTGCACCGTTACCAGCACGTTGGGCAAACACACGCCGATGCCGACCCCGACCGCGATCATGCAGGCCAACACCAAGGCCATCGCAGGGTGCCCGCCGACCAAGCTCAGTCCAATGAAGCCCAAGGTTGCCAGCGTCAGCCCCCCCAGGATGATGGTCCGGGTGCGCCCCAGCCATCGCGCCAACTGGCCGCCGGTGAAGGCACCCACCACGTTCAGGGCCAGAAACGGAATGACGTCGAAGCCGGACGTGGCAGCGTCCACTCCACGCACCAGTTGGAAAAACAGTGGCAGCAAGAAGGTGGTGCCAAGCAGGCCGATCGCAGTGAGGAACGCCAGGAGGACGCCGCGGGTGAAGATCGCATTGGCGAACATGCGCGGCGGCAAGATGGCGTCCGGAGTACGCTGTTGTTGCCAAATCAACACCCCCGTCAGCGCCAAGGCCGCCGCGAGCAGCCCGAGCACGGGCGCCGAAACCCAGGGATACTCGATCCCGCCCCAGCTCAGCACCAGGAGAAAGGCCGTGACGACGGCGATCAAGAGGGCCGCGCCGAGATAGTCGATGCGGCCCCCCAGGTGTTTGATCGGCAGCAGCTTGAGCGCCCGGTTGCACAGGACCATGGCAGCGATGCCCAGCGGCACGTTCATCCAGAACACATAGGTCCACGATAGGTGGTCGGTGAACCAGCCGCCCACCACCGGGCCGCCTACGGAAGCGACGCCCCACATGCCGGCCATGTAGCCCTGGTAGCGGCCCCGCTCGCGCGGCGACACCACGTCGGCAATGGCCGCTTGCGCCATCGCCATCAGCCCGCCGCCGCCCACGCCTTGCAGCGCCCGGGTGGCGATCAGGACGGGCAGCGAGTTCGCCACGGCGCAGAGCACCGAAGCCAGGATGAACAACGCCAGCGCGAGCAGCAACAAGATCCGCCGCCCGTACATGTCCGACAGCTTGCCGTAGATCGGCGTCACTGCCGTGGAAGTCAGCAGGTAGGCGGTCACGATCCACGAGAGATGGCCGAAGGCGCCCAGCTCGGTGGCAATGGCCGGCACGGCCGGTACCACCACCGTCTGGTCCAGCGCCGCCAGCAGGATGCAAAGCATGATGCCGGTGACGACGCGGAGGATCTCCTGGTGCGTATAGCCGCTAGGCATGGGACTCGCGGCGGCAGGCAGGCTGGCGATCGTAACGCGCGGGGAGGACATAGGTCAGGTCTACTCTCGCAGGTTGGCGCCGTCAGCCCGCTATTTCGACCGGCCTCGCCGCAACCGGCCGTAACCAACGCAGCATCGGCTGCTCCACCAGCAGGTGCAGGGCGATGGCCAAACCGAGGCAGGCCGCGAGCGTGACCACCACGTAAGCGGGCGCGGCGGCAGGCTCCGGCAGGTGCAGCCGGGCCGTCAGCACCCGCAAGGCGCGCATCGGGAACGGGTGGACGAGGTAGAGCGCGTAGGACGCATCGCCAACCAGCAGCACCGCTGGGGGCACCCGCCGGACGCCGAGCGCGCAGAACACCAGCAGGGCCGCCGGCACGCCGCGCACCAGCACCCGGATGTCCCAGCCGGGCAACCGCGCCAGCACGGCGGCCGCCACGCAGGCCAGGACCAGCGCCGCCACAGCGAGGCGGCCGGCGCGCCAGCCGTGCCGTGCCGCAATGGCCACCAACACGCCGCAGGCGAACTCCAGCACGATCGGGTCGGTCCAGAACGCGAGCGGCGCGGCAGCGAAGTGGACAGCCTGCCCGGCGGCCGCCAATGCCGCGATGGCGACCAGCACCGCGGCTAGGCCAGCCCCGCGCGCCAAAGGCAGGGCACAGGCCAGCAGGGCGTAGAACAGCATCTCGTATTCCAGCGTCCAGCCCAGGCGAAGGATCGGCTGGACGAATCCGTCGGCCCGGCGCCAGGGAATGAACAGCGCCGAGGCCACCAGGTAGCCTGGACCCGCGCCAAGCCCCTCGCTGAGCGAGCCAGGCAGCGCCGCCCCGGCCAGGATGGTGGCAGCAGTCAGCAGCCAATAGAGCGGCCCGACCCGCAGCAGCCGGCGCAGGGCGAACGCCGGCATCGCGCCGAGCCGGCCAAACGTATCCCAGCTCGCCCAAACCAGCACGAAGCCAGAGATGACGAAAAACAGGTCCACGCCCGCCTCCAGCGGCACCGCGTCCAGCCAGGGCCAGGGCGAGTGGCCCGGCGTGCCACCCAGCGCCCCGGCTTCATCGGCGATGTGCAGCACAGCAATCGCCACAGCGGCGACCGCGCGCAAAGCCTGGACGCCGTCGAAGCCCCGCCTCACAGCGCGCGCAACAGCCGGTCCACCGCGACCGCCCGCTTGGCATAGGTGTGGTCCGCCAGCACCCGCCGCAGCGCCGCCGCACCGATGGCTTGGGCGCGGGCAGGGGTGAGGCTGGCCACGTGCTCCGCCACGTCCGGCCCGTCGCGCGCCGCCAGCACCTCCGTGCCAGGGGCCAGGAACAGGTCCAGCCCTTCCCAGCTGTCGGAAATTACGCAGGCGCCGGCGCCGGCCGCCTCGAACACGCGGGTGGCGGGAGAGAACCCGGTCGCGGCCATGCTGTCCCGCGCCACGTTGAGCACGGCGAGCGGCGTGGCGTTGAAGGCGTTGTGATCCGCCGTGCCGACATGGCCGAGGCGGCGGATGTTTGCCGGCAGCGCCTTGTCCTCCCACCCGGCGCCTGCGAGCAGAAAGTCCCGCCCGGGCAGCCGCGCGGCGGCAGCGAGAAAGAACGCGTCAACGCGGGCTTCCCGGTCCGGCAGGCGGTTGGCGAGAAAAGCCAGGTCGGCGGCGAAGCGAGGGTTGGGCGGAGCCGGGTGGTGGGTGGCCGGGTCGAGCGCATTGTAGACGGGGGTGCAGGAACGGGCGCCGAGCGCGCGATACGCCGCCACCACAGGCGGGCCGCCGCCATAGGTGAGCACCGCGCTCAACTGCGGCAGGGCGCGGCGGATCGGGTGCGCCGGGTCCGCCTGCAGCGTGGCCAGGGTGGCGGGGGCGTCCACGTCCCAAAACAGGGTGTGCGCGCCGGGCCGCGCCTGGGCTGACAGGCCGGCGATGAGTTCGTCGTCGAACACGCCGACGCCGCTGGCTTTCACCACCACCTCCGCCTCGGCGGCGCGGGCGAGAACGCGTTCCAGGCCCGCCACGGTGGCGGGATAGACCTCGACCCGGGCGTAATCCGGCGGTTCGATGTCGCAATGGGATTGGCGGCCGAACGCGTCGGGCTCGTAGAAGGTGATGTCCCAACCGAGCGGAGCCAGGGCGGCAAGGATGCCGCGGTAGTAGGTGGCGGCGCCGTTCCAATAGGAGGACAGCAGCGAGGAGCCGTAGAAGGCGAGGCGGCGGATCATGCCGCTTGTTTGAGGTTGGCTACGATCCCGAGCAACTCGCCGACGCGGTGCGCGCAGCTATGCCGCGCCCGAACCGTCGCCAGCCCCCGGGCCGACAGGGCGGCGGCGAACGCCGGGTCCGCCGTCAAGGCGCGCACGTGACGCTCGACGGCCGCGCCGTCGGCGGCCACCAGGAAATCCTCGCCCGGGCTGAACAGGCCCTCCGCGTCGTCCCATGGGGCGGAGATCAGCGGGATGCCGCACGCCAGGGCCTCGAACACCCGGATGGTCGGGATGCCCGGGAGCTGGGTGGCGTAGAACCGCCGCGGCACGTGCACCGTCACGGCATGACGCGCAAAGACGGCTGGCGCGGCATGGTTCGGCAGCCAGCCATGATACCGGGCGCCGTAGCGGTCCAGCATCGCCCGTGCCTCGGGCGGATAGCGCACGCCATGGATGTCCAGTGCCACGCCGGCACGGTCCAGCGGCGCCAGTAGGAACGCCTCCAGCTCCGCCGTGCGTTCGCCGTCGCCCCAATTGCCGATCCAGACGGCTCCCTGCCTGTTTGCACCGTCATGGCCGGACTTGATCCGGCCATCCACGGCGTCCGAACGCTGCCGGCCGGTCGAATGGAATTCCGACTGGAACGAAAGCGCGTCTGGCCTCACCAGCCGGGCCGCGTGGATCGCCGGATCAAGTCCGGGCATGACGGGGTGGGTGAGGCTTGCGTGGCCTCCATTTGTTTCAGAAGGCGGGCGGAACAGCGCCGTGTCGGCCGCTTCGTGCCAGACGAACACGCGACCGCCCCAGCTCCAGCCGCGATACACCGCGGCCAAGGCTTCGCCGAACGCCAGCACCGCGTCGTAGCCAGCAAGATCGAACGCCCGCATCGCCTCGGGTTCGCTGACCGCGCGATGGTGCGTGTCGTGGAACAGCAGCAGCCATGGGGCGCCCGCCCGCCGCAGCGCACCAAGCTGGGCTACCAGCGCGGGAGCCGTCCATTCATGCACGATCACCACGTCGGTGCCGTCCACCAGTGCGTCGGGCGCCTCGCCCTCCGCCAGCAGGACGCTGCCGAGCCCGGGGTAGTGCGCCTGCCAACCCTCCAGTGCGGCGGGGCCGGCGTCCGCCACCAGGTTGCTCCGGCTCCAGCTCTCGGCCGGTTCGACGGCCAAAACGTCATGCCCGGCCGCGATCAGTTCGCGCAGCACGCCGCGGAGGAAGTGCGCGTTGCCGTGGTTCCAGCACGACTGCAGCGAATGGGTGAAGTAGACGAAGCGCACCGCGCGAGCCTACGCCAAGGCGGACGCCGGCGCGATCACCTGGGCCAACAAGGCGGTCGTGCCATCCACCATGGAGGCGGCGTCGTAGCGGGCCGCCCGCAGCCGGGCGCGGTTGCCCCAAGCTGCGGGCGCCCGCAGCATCTGCTCCAACGCCGCCGTCCACGCGTCCACGTCGCCGCAAGGCACGAACACGGCCGCGCCCTCCCACAGCTCCCGGAAGGTGGGGATATCGGACAAGACCAGGGGCAAGCCGGCCTGCGCCGCTTCCAGCACCGCCAGGCCGAATGGCTCGTAAAGCGCGGCCGAGGCGAACACCGAGGCGCGCGCAAGCGCCTCGCCCATCGCGCGCTCGCTCAGCTTGCCAAGCACTAAGGTATGCCGCAGCTCGACCCGCGCGCCGCCTGGCCCCTCGGTCGGCCCGGCGGCGCGCAATGGTGCGGAAAGCCGCGCCGCCACGGCGTCCAGCATGCGGGCGTTCTTGGCATCGTCCCATAGCCGCCCGGCGGTCAGCACGGCGCGATCCCGCGGCGCGGCCGGCAGGCGCACCGGGTCGCGGCCGTTGTACACCACTGTCAGCCCCGCAGCCCCATGCACCCGGTGCAACGCCTGCGCGAAGGCGTGGCTGGGAGCGGCCACCGCGTCCGCCCGCCGCAGACCGTCGCGCGTGGCGCTCGCACGCCAGGCATAATCCGCCGCCACCGGGCCACCGCGCACTGCGTCCCACCAGGTGCCGACGCAGGAATGGGCCGTCGCCGCCACCGGGACCGGCCACGCGCAGCTTCCGACCAGCGCCGGGGCGTGCAGCAGAACGACGTCCACCCTGGCCGCAAGCTTGCGTAGCGCGCGGCTCACCCGTTCTAACTCAGCCGGATGCTCCGCCAGCCAATCGAGCGGCAGGCCGGTGGTCACCAGTTCGACGCCGCGGGCTTCCTCCACCTCCGCTTGCTGTGCCGCATTCGGGGCGGGTCCGAGCACCGCCAGCACCACCTGGCAGCCGCGCAAGGCCAGGCCGCGGGACAGCTCCACGGCATAGCGCCAGACGCCGCCAACCGCATCCGCAGTCACCAGCACGCTGCCCGGCAGCGCCGCGTCTACGGCTGGCAGCATGCCGTCTCGAGCGTTGGCAAGGGGGCCGGGGCGTGCTCCTGCAGGTCGCTGAAGCGGCTGAATTGGGCGAGATAGTGATCGTGGGCCCGCTCCCATGCGTCGTCGTCCGGGGCGCCCCACAGGCGATGGTAGTCCGGCGAGCTGGGATAGGGGTAGAGCGGCACCGGGTCGTTCGCCCACACGCCGGCAGTCTGCAGGCGGGCGCGCCAGGCGTCTACGGCGGCGGGATCGTTGCCGGGCGTCTCGATCAGGCTGGCCTGCACGAAGGGGACGAAGCGGCGGGCGTGGATCAGCCGGTCTGCGAGTTCGTCGGTGCTGAGCTTGCAGCGTTTGTCGAGCGCGGCCCGGCCATCTTGCGTGAGGCTCTCCACGCCCGCCTCGATGGAGACGCAGCCGGCGGCGCCGAGCAGGGCCAGCATGTCCGGCTTCCACAGGTCGATTCGGGTTTGCATGCCGAATGAGACGGGGCGCTCGGCCAGTGCCTCAAGCAGGTCCCGCCTGGGCAGGAAGATCTCGTCGATGAAGTAGAGGTAGCTCACGCCTTGCGCGGCCAGCCGATCGATTTCCACCAACAGCGTCGCCAAGTCCCGCCGCCGGTAGCCGTCGCGGAAGTCCAGCTTGGCGCAAAAGCTGCAATGATAGGGGCAGCCGCGGGAAGCCTCCACCTCGGCGCCAGCGTTATTGCCAGCACCGGAGGGCTCGGGGCCGAAGCGGTGATGATGGTGGCGATGGCGCGCTACCCAGGCATCTGGCCAGGCCAACGGCGGCAAGTCAGTGAAGCGCGCGGCCTGCGGACCGCCAGCCTGCTCGATAACTCCCCTCACCAGCCGCGCCGTGCCAGGCACCGTGCCCGGCGTGCCGCCGTCTGCGAGCGCCGCCACGACCTCCTCGCATTCCCCCCGGACCACTACGTCGCACCCGAGCTTGCGCAGCGCAGCGCCCGGCGTGGCGGAGCCGTGCGGCCCGATTGCCACCGTGAGGCCAGCGCAGCCGCCCAGCGCCTCGATCATAGCCCGCGGCACCCGCAACTCGGGCTGGGCGCAACGCCAGAACAGGTAAGTTGGCGCCGTCGTCACCACTGTCATTGCGGGTTGAAATGCTGCCACGGCCGCGGCGAGTTCGGCCACGCCAAGCCCATCGAGCGCGCCATCCAGCATCAGGGTCTCGTGCCCGGCGGCCTGCAGCAAGGCGCGGCAGGCCCCCAGCTCCAATGGCAGATGCGGCTCGCGGCAACCGAAATAAATGCTGCCCTCGAAGCTCCACGGCGGGTTGACGAGCGCGACCCTCATGCGTCCGCGGCAGCCGCCCGGTCGGCTCGGGCGGCTGCCAGCCAGCCCGCCAAGCGCGCCAGGCCGGCCTGCCAGCCAAGCGGCGGCCCCAGGCCGAGCCGGTCGCGGATTTGCCGTGCGTCGGCCACGAAGTAGCGCTGGTCGCCGGGCCGCCAGGGGTGGAAATCCACTGTGGGAGGCCGCCCGGCGATGCCGGCGATGGCGCCCAGCACGTCCAGCAAGGTCACCGCATTGTCTGGGCCGCCGCCGAGATTGAACGCCCGGCCCGTCACCCGCCCAATCTGCCCGGCAGCCCGGACGTAGGTCTCCACCGCGTCGTCCACGAACAGCACATCCCGCACCTGTAGACCGTCGCCGTAGATGCTGATGGGCTGTCCGTCCAGTGCCGAAATCAAAAAATGAGCCAGCCAGCCCTGGTCCTCCGTGCCCATTTGGCGCGGACCGTAGATGCAGCTCATGCGCAGCACGCAGGCGGGCAGGCCGAAGCTGCGGGCGTAATCCAGCACATACTGGTCCGCCGCGCCCTTCGAGCAGCCATAGGGCGTGTGGAAATCGAGCGGCCGCGACTCGGCGATGCCCGCCTCACGGGTCGATCGGTCAACGGGGAGGTAAGCGCCGCCATCCGCGGCCAGCGCGAGGTCGCCCAGGTCGCCATAGACCTTGTTGGTGGAGGCAAACACCATTGGCACCCGGTCGGGCCGCCGCCGCAGCGCCTCCAGCACGTGCAGCGTGCCGCGGACGTTGACGTCGAAATCCTCCATCGGCGCTGCCAGCGAGGTGGTGACCGCCACCTGGGCCGCCATGTGGAACACGCCGGAGCAGCGTATCGCGGCGTCCCGCACCGCGCTCTCGTCGCGGATATCGGCGATCGCCGCGCTGATCCGCCGGGGATGGCGGCGCTGCAGCCACTCGAGGTTGCGCTCCACGCCGAGCCGTGTCAGCGCATCGAACACCAGCACGTCCTGCCCGTCGCGGGCCAGGCGGTCGGCAAGGTTGCTGCCGATGAACCCGGCGCCGCCGGTGACCAGGAACGGCCGGCTGCGCAACACGGCCGGTGAAGCGACCCCGGGACCCTCGGTGGCGAGACTCAAGCCACCAGGCCCCGCTGCTCCAGTTCCTGCCGGGCGCGCTGCACCAGATCCACCGCCTGCTGCTGCCGCACCCACTCGACCAATTCGCCAAGGCTGTCGTCGAAGCTGCGCCGGGGCAGGAAGCCAAGCACGTCGCGCGCCAGGCCGATGTCGGCGAAGCAATGCCGCACATCCCCAGCGCGGGCCTTGCCGACCAGGTCCGCCTGCAGATGCGGCACGCCCATGGCGCGGGCGATCGCATCGGCCACTTCAAGAATGCTGACGTCCTGGCCGCTGCCGATGTTGAATACACCGCCCGCGGCCGCAGGCGTGCGCAAGGCGAGCATGAAGGCGGCGGCGACATCGTCCACATGCACGAAGTCGCGCCGTTGCTCGCCATCCTCAAACACCATTGGCCGTTCGCGGTGCAGCAGGCGGGAGGCAAAGATGGCGAGCACGCCGGTGTACGGGTTGGACAGCGCCTGGCCCGGCCCGTAAACGTTGAACAACCGGAGCGCCACGCCCTCCATGCCATAGGCCGGCGCCAGGGTGAGCGTCAGCCGCTCCTGCGCGTATTTGGTAAGCGCATAGACCGAGGCGAGATCGACACGCTTCCATTCCGGCGTCGCCATCGGCAGCAACGCCCGGTCATCCGCATCTACCGGATCCCAGCCAGCCCCGGGGGCGCGCGCCGGCCGGGTAGCGTCGGCGATCACCTCGCCGCCCTCCGTCCGGTACAACCCCTCGCCGTAAATGCTCATCGACGAGGCCACGACGACCCGCTGCACCGGCCGCTCGATCAGAGCCTGGAACAGCACTGCGGTGCCGACGTCGTTCACCGAGACATACCGCTCGACCGCATACATGCTTTGCCCCACGCCCACTTCCGCGGCGAGGTGGATCACGTGGTCGGCCCCCGCTACGGCCCGGGACATCGCAGCTTGGTCGCGGACGTCCGCCTCGATGAAATGGGTGTGGCTCAGGATCGGATTGCGCTTGCCCGCGCGGTCATGCACTTGATCGATCAGGCTATCCAGCACGCGGACGTCGTAGCCGGCTTGCAACAGCGCCTTTACCACGTGGCAGCCGATGAAGCCGGCTCCGCCTGTCACCAGCACCCGTTCTGCCATGCTTGCCCAATCTCGCTCATCGTAAGTGAGGCCGGCGGAGCGCCGGAATGTGACAGTTCAAGACGTGACAAACCCGTGAGGGTTCCCGGCAGCTTCAAAATGGATGTTTATCTCAGCTGCTGTCGGGGACATGCCTCGCAGGGTTTAGTAGGTGTTGCCCTTCTGGTTGGTGATGCCCCCGCCCGTGGCACCGCTGGACGAGTTAATGCCGATATTGGGCGCGTTGCCCAAAGCCCGCTGGCCGCCACCGTTCGATGACGTGATGCCGCTGTCCAACCGGGCCGGACCGGTGGTCGAGTCCAGGGCGGGATTCTGGTCGCTGCCAGCGCAGGCAGACAATCCAAGGCAGCCGAGCGCCGCCAGCCCGAGCAAAGTTGTTCTCATGTGTAACTCAACTCCCACAATGCGCCATGCACGCGGCGCAATTCGGCAACGGCTTTGTGCCGGCAAAGTTCAAGACCCTGCATGTGCCGCACGCGCTAAGCCGGCCCACCGCCGCCCAGGATTTCAAGCGCGGCGGCCGGATCGACCCGGCCGTCATACAGCGCCCGGCCGATGATGACGCCGGCGATGTTCGGGTGCGCCAGCGCGGCCAACGCCCGCACATCGTCCAGGCTGCCGACGCCGCCGCTCGCGATCACCGGCGCGGCACTAACGTCGGCCAGAGCTGCCGTTTGCTCGAGATTCAACCCGGTCAGCATGCCGTCCCGGCCGATATCGGTGTAGATGATGGCGGCGGCGCCCGCGCCGGCGAAGCGGGCCGCCAGGTCGGCGGCGGCGAGGATGGACGTCGTGGCCCAGCCGTCGGTGGCGGCCATCCCGTCGCGTGCGTCGATGCCGACCGCTACCTGGCCTGGGAAGCGGCGGCACGCCTCGTGCACCAGCGCCGGGTCGCGCACGGCGGCGCTGCCCAGGACGACCCGGCGCACGCCCGCCTCCAGCCAACGCTCCACCCCCGCCAGGTCCCGGATGCCGCCGCCGAGCTGCACCGGCACGCTGGCCGCCGCCAGAATAGCCGCCACCGCCGCGCCGTTCACCGGCCGCCCTTCGAAGGCGCCGTTCAGATCCACCACGTGCAGCCACTGGCAGCCAGATTGCTGCCACGCGCGCGCCTGCGCCGCTGGATCGTTGGAGTAAACCGTGGCCTGATCCATCGCGCCACGGCGCAGGCGGACGCAGGCGCCGTCTTTGAGGTCAATCGCGGGATACAGGGTCAGCGGCATCGGGTTCTCCGGAAGCGGGCGAGGGCTGGTTCTGGCCAAGCATCCGGTCCAGCGTATCCAGCACGTGCTCCACCGTGATCAACCTGGTGCATTCGAACTGCCGCGGCGTGCCGGCGTGGCGGGGGCACCAGAGGAAGTCCTTGTGGTCGAACCGCAACGCCGGGTCGTTCCAGCAACTGTTGCAGGCGTGCCAATTGTGCACCCGCCACGGGGTGGCGAACTCGTTGAGCGGGTGCGTGAAGCCGCTGATCATCAGCACTTTGGTCCCCGCCGCCCAGGCCAGCCAAGACAGCCCGCTCGACAGCCCGACATAACCAGCGGCATGGCGCAGCCAGCGGGCGCGCTCGGCCAGCGGCCAGTCCCCGGTCTGGTCCTCGGCGCCGTGCGGGAGATGCGTCCAGACGATGCCGCCGCCATGCACCGGCTTTTGGTCGATGCAGATCGCCCGGTAGCCCCGCTCCCGCAGCCGTGCCACGACGGCGCGCCAGCCTTGCGGGTTGTTCCAGTACTTGCACTGGCTCGAACTCTGCACCGCGATGCACACGTACGGCTCGGGGATGGGACGGCTCTCGTCCGGCAGGACAAGGCTCGGCGGCGCTTCTGCCGGGTCGACGCCCAGGATGTAGCCGGCGGTGCGATGCAGCCCGACCAGGCGGAAGTCGGTCGGCTGCCAGACATGCTCGGCGTCGTCGAAGAACAGGCCCAGGCAATAGGTGGCGTAGAACTCCGCCGGCGCGACCTCCTCGTGCGAGACGAAGCGGATGTGCGGATAGGCGCCCTGCAGCAGCGGGATGATCAGCGGCGACATCGCGCAGGTCAGCCGGCAGCCGTGCCGGGCGGCGAATCGGGCGGCGTAGGGGAACCAGCCCAGCGTGTCGCCCAGCGTGCCGACCGGGAACTGCACCAGCACCGGCCGGTCCCGCGCGTCGTAGTCGTGGGTCAGCACCGCCTCGCCGCCCGCCCAAGCCTCGATGCGGAACCGCACGAACCACCGCTTGCTGCTGTTGACGAAGCCGCTGGCGATAGCGGTGTCGAACAGCGTGTTGCCGGTGTCCAGATCGCGCAGCCGGATCCGCCACTCGGCCCCGCCCTCCGCGACTGGCACCAGCACGCGCGCCCCCATGTTGAAGTCGAACCGCAGCCCGCGCGGCCCAGCTTGCGTGGGCTCTCGCGCGGCCGGGGGATAGGCGGGTTTGGCGTCGCTCATGCGCCCGCCGGTTCCGCGCCCGCCAGGAGGTCGGCGAGCAGCGCCGCCACCGTTTCGGGCTGCTCCAGCGGGGCGAGGTGGCCTGTCGGCAGCCGCACCAATCGCGCGCCGGGGATTGCCGCGGCGACCGGCTCCGCCCCGGTCGCCGGCGGGGTGGCCAGGTCGAACTCGCCCGCCAGCACCAGCGTCGGCACGGCGATGGCGGGCAGGCGTGGCCCCAGCGCCAGGCGGGCGAGAGCGGTGGCGCAACCGGCATAGCCCCGTGAGTCCTGCCGAGCCAGCATCGCGCGCACGGCAGCGACGTAGGGTGGGTTGGCGCGCAACACCGCCCGGGGGAACCAGCCGGCAAGGATCATCTCGGCAAGCGCCGCCACGCCCAGCAGCCGAACGATCTCAATTCGCTCCCGCCACGGCTGCCCCGCCAGATCGGGGGCGCTGTTGCACACGGCCAGCGCGGTCAGCCGGTGCGGGGCCGACAGCGCCATCTGCATCGCCACCATGCCGCCCATCGACACGCCCGCCACCGCTGCCCGCCTGACCCCGGCGGCGTCCAGCACGGCGAACGCGTCGGCAGCCAAATCCTCGATCGTGGCGTCCATCGGCGGCGTTTGCGAAGCGCCATGCCCGCGCGCATCCGCCCGCAGCAGCCAGAACCGGCCGGCCAAAGCGTCCACCACGGCATCCCACAGCGTGTGGTCGGTGCCCAGCGAGTGCAGCAGCAGCATAGCGGGCTGGCCGGGGTCGCCATCGGCTCGCCAATGCAGCCGCACGCCATTGCGGGTGAGGAAGCGATGCATCGGCGGCGGTATAGCGGCTGGTGTTGCAGCGTGCGACCCCGTCGCCGCAAGCTGAAGCAACGAAAACAACGAGGTTCCCATGACGCTCGAACTCGCGGCCGGCGACGCCACCCTCCTGCTCTGCCCGGCGCTCGGGGGCAGCATCGGCGGCTGGACTTGGCGCGGCGCCCCCGTGCTGCGCCCCACCCCGGCCGAGGCGCTGGCCGGCACCAGCTCGCGCGCGCTGTCCTGCTTCCCGCTGATCCCGTTCTCCAACCGGATCGCCTGGGGCCGGTTCAGCTTCGGCGGCGAGAGCTTCCAGCTCGACCGCAATTTCGGCGACCACCCGCACACCATCCACGGCAATGCCTGGCAACGCGCCTGGCAGGTCGCCCGCCACGCCGCGGCAGAGGCGGAATTGGTGCTGCATCACGACCCGGCCACCGATCGCGGCAGCCACTGGCCATACCGCTACACCGCCACGCTGCACTACGCGCTGCAGCCGGACGGGCTCCAAGTCACCATCGGCTTCACCAACACCGACCACCGCGCGCAACCGGTCGGCCTCGGGCTGCACCCCTACCAACCGCGCACCCCGCAGACCGCGATTGCGTTCCGTGCCGGCTCCGTCTGGCACACCGGAGCCGACTCGTTGCCGGACGCGCGCCTACCCGTGGAGGGCCACTGGAGCTTCGAGCCGGGCCACGTCATCACGCCGCCGCCTTTGGACAACTGCTACGCCGACTGGGCCGGCCGCGCCGAGATCACCCGGCCGGAGCACGGCCTGCGGCTGGCGATCACGGCCGACGACATCTTCCGCTTCGTGGTGGTCTACACGCCGGAGCGCAAGCCGTATTTCGCCGTGGAACCCGCCAGCAACATGACCGACGCGGTGAATCACATGGACACGGTGCCCGACCACGGCCTGCGCGTGCTACAGCCCGGTGCCGTGCTACAGCGGCAGGTCCGCTTCAACTTGACTACGCAACCGCCTGCTTGACCTCGATCTCCACAAACGCAATCGGATGCGGCGAGCCGTTCATCACGTCATGCTTGATCCCTGCGGGACGCTGGTAGGATTGGCCCTGGGCGAGCGGCACCTCCGTCACCTGCGCTCCGTCATGCACGCGCAACGTGCCCGCCATCAGCATCACTACAAAATAGGGCCAGCCATGCTCATGCCACCCGGTGACGGCGCCGGGTTCGAAGTCCCAGCGGGTGATCCGCACGCTGGAGTCGTCCTGCTGGACGGTGGGGGAGGCAGGGATGGTGCAAGCAAAGGCCATTGCGATGCCTTTCGGTGGCGCGGTTGCGGTCCGGCTGGCGGGATACCATAGCTGGTCTCCCGCCAGCGCGCCTGGCAGCCTTGAACGGAGTGAACGCATGTCGCAAGCGTCCGACTACACGCCGCCCGAGATTTGGACCTCCAAGCCCGGCAATGGCGGCCGCTTCGCATCCATCAATCGGCCGGTGGCAGGGCCGACGCACGAAAAGGAGCTGCCGGTGGGCCGCCATCCGCTGCAGCTTTACTCCTTGGGCACGCCGAACGGCGTCAAGGTGACGATCCTGCTGGAGGAACTGCTGGCGCTCGGCCATAGCGGGGCGGAGTATGATGCCTGGCTGATCCGCATCGGCGAGGGCGACCAGTTCGGCAGCGGCTTCGTGGGGATCAATCCCAACTCCAAGATTCCGGCGCTGCTGGACCGCAGCGGCGCCGCACCCGTGCGGGTGTTCGAGTCCGGCTCCATCCTGCTCTACCTGGCCGAGAAATTCGGCGCGTTCTTGCCCAAAGACCCGGCGCAGCGCACCGAATGCCTGTGCTGGCTGTTCTGGCAGATGGGCAGCGCGCCCTATCTCGGCGGCGGCTTCGGCCATTTCTACGCCTACGCGCCCGCCAAGATCGAATACGCCATCGACCGTTTCACCATGGAGGTGAAACGCCAGCTCGACGTGCTGGACCGGCGCCTGGCCGAGAGCGCCTATCTCGGCGGCGCGGACTACAGCATCGCGGACATTGCGGTCTGGCCCTGGTACGGCGGCTTGGTGCAAGGCGCGCTCTACGGTGCCTCTGCGACGTTCCTGCAGGTGCAGGAGTACGCTCATGTGCGGCGATGGACCGAGACGATCGCCAGCCGGCCGGCGGTGCAGCGCGGCCGCATGGTCAACCGCGTCATGGGCGAACCCTCCAGCCAGTTGCACGAGCGCCACGACGCCGGCGATTTCGCCACCAGGACGCAGGACAAGCTCGCCCCGGCGAGTTGAGGCGTCTAACCCGCCCCCGCCTTCGCGTCCCGCCAAGCGCGCTCGAACGGCAGCCGCCAGGCATGCGGCGCCACCAGTTGGTGGATCGACTTCGGGCCCCAGGAACCCTGCTGGTAGAGCCGCACCGGCGGCGGCGCCTCCAGCAGCGGCTTGGAAACTTCCCATAGCCGTTCGATGCCCTCCGCGGTGGTGAACAGCGTGTGGTCGCCGCGCATCGCGTCTAGGATCAGCCGCTCGTAAGCTTCCAGCACGTCGCCGATCCGCCCGGTGTCGTTCATCGCGAATTGGAGGCTCAGCTTGTCCAGCCGCATGCCCGGGCCGGGGCGCTTGCCGTAGAACGACAGCGACATCTTGGAGGCATCCGCCAGGTCGAAGGTGAGGTGGTCGGGACCCTGGCTGCCCACGCCGGAGCCGGACGGGAACATGCTCTTCGGCGGCTCGCGGAACGCAATGGAAATGATGCGCTGCCCCTCCGCCAGCCGCTTGCCGGTGCGCAGGAAGAACGGCACGCCGGCCCAGCGCCAATTGTCGATCATGCATTTCAGCGCGATGAAGGTCTCGGTGTCCGACTCCGGGTCCACGCCGGGCTCGCCGCGATAGCCGACATATTGGCCGCGCACCACGTCCCGCGGGTCGATCGGCACGATGGAGCGGAACACCTTGTTCTTTTCCTCGCTGATCGGCACGGGCTCCAGCGCAGTCGGTGGCTCCATCGCCATGAACGCCAGGATTTGGAACAGGTGGGTCACCACCATGTCGCGGAAGGCGCCGGTCTGCTCGTAGAACTCGGTGCGCTTGCCCAGGCCCAGCGTCTCGGGCACGTCGATCTGCACATGGTCGATGAAGTTGCGGTTCCAGATCGGCTCGAACAGCCCATTGGCAAAGCGGAAGGCCAGGATGTTCTGCGCCGGCTCCTTGCCAAGAAAGTGGTCGATGCGGAAGATCTGGCCCTCGTCGAACACGTCATGCAGGCGGGTGTTGAGCGTCACCGCGCTGTCGATGTCCACGCCGAACGGCTTCTCCATGATAATGCGAGAGCGCTCCACCAGGCCTGCTTCGCCCAGCAGGCGCACCGCCGGCAGCGCCGCACTCGGCGGCACGCTGAGATAGTGGATGCGCTGGCTCTCGCCCCCCAACTCGGCCTCCGCCGCCAGCACCCGCTCGCGCAGCAGCGCGGCACCGGCGCCGATCGGCACGTAGTCGAGCGATTGCGCGAAGTCCGCCCAGTCGCATTCGTTGGTCTTGCGGGCGGAGAACTGCTCCAGCGCGCCGTGGGCGAGCGTGCGGAAGCCGTCGGCGTCCATGCTGTCGAGCGACACGCCGATGATGCGGCAGCCGGGAATGAACCGCTTGCTGGCGAGATGGAACAGGCCGGGCAGCAGCTTGCGTTGCGACAGGTCCCCCGTGGCGCCGACCAGGACCACGACCTGGGGGTGCTTGGGGCCAACGCTGGGGGGAACTTTCGCCAAAACGTCATCCTGCCGGCTGGAAAGGAACTGGCAACTAGCCTAACCCGTGCCGGCCTGTCGGGCTATGCGCGACCGGGTAAGCGCATCGCACGAGCGGAAGTTTGCATGACACGGCCGGTCCGAGCTGCCCAGGCCTGGTGCGCCACGTTGGCATGGTTGCTGGCGAGCGCAATGGCTGTTGCGCCCGCCGTGGTGCACGCCCAGGGCTCAAGCGGGCCGACGCCGGAACCGCAAACGCCATCGGAACAGTCGACGGCCGGTGCGGAACCAGGAGCGGCCCCCGCGACGCCGCAAGCATGGGCCATCCACGGCCAAAGCACGTTCATCCTTGAATACCACCCGGCGTTTCGCTCCCCCTATTCCGGCTCGTTCAGCCAGAACCCGGGCAGCCGCGGCGACCAGTCGTTCGACGCGACGCTCTATGGCGGCGTGCGCTTGTGGCCCGGCGCCGAGGCGTGGGTGAACCCTGAGATCGACCAGGGTTTTGGCTTGGGGAAATTCGTCGGCATCGCCGGTTTCGCCAATGGCGACGCCTTCAAGCTCGGCGCGGCCGATCCCTACCTGCGGCTGCAGCGAGTGTTCCTGCGCCAAACCATCGATCTCGGCGGCGAGACCGAAGCCGTGGCGCCCGACGTGAACATACTGGGAGGCAGCCAGACCAACAACCGCATCGTCCTCACCGTGGGCAAGATCGCCGCGCCCGACATCTTCGACACCAACAAATATGCGCATGACAGCCGCAACGATTTCCTCAACGGCGCGATCATCGATGCCGGCAGCTACGACTATCCCGCCGACAACTGGGGCTACACCTACGGCGCCGCGGCGGAATGGTATCAGGACTGGTGGGCCATCCGGGCCGGCATCCTAGATTTGTCGACCACGCCCGCCTCCGAATACCTCGACCCGCATCTGTTCCACCAACTGCAATACGACGTTGAATTAGAGGAGCGGCACCAGCTTTGGGGCCAGCCCGGCAAGCTCAAGCTGCTCGGCTTCCTGACCCGCGGCGAGCTCGGCCTCTACGCGGACGCCGTAGCCGCCGCGCGGGCGAGCGGGACCGTGCCGGACATCAACCGTGTGCTGGCCTATCGGTCCCGCGGCGGCGTCAGCCTGAACCTGGAGCAGCAGGTGCGGCAGGATATCGGCGTTTTCCTCCGCGCTGGCCTGGCGGACCCCAGCACGCAGATCGACTCCTATGCCGACATTTCCAAGAGCGTCTCGGGCGGCGTTTCGATCACCGGCACGCGCTGGCGGCGGCCGGACGACACCGTCGGGCTGGGCTTCGCCCGCAACGACATTTCGCGCCAGTACAAGAGCTACCTCAATGCCGGCGGCTTAGGCATCGTGATCGGCGATGGCGAGTTGCCGAACTCAGGGGCGGAGACCATCGTCGAGACGTTCTATAGCGCCTCGGCGCTTACCTTCGCTCACGTCACCGCGGACTATCAGTTTATCGATCACCCCGCATACAATCGGGATCGCGGTCCCATTTCCGTGCTCAGCCTGCGGCTTCATGCGCAGTTCTGACCTTGGCAGCGCCGTTCCAACCCGGCTATGCAGCCGGCCTCCAAATAAACCGAATGTCCAAGGTTGCGCCGTTGACCGTCCCATTGCGTCCGCTGCTGCTGCTTGCCCTTTGCACTCTCCCAGCCTGTTCCTCCCTCGTCGCCGGCGGCACCTCCGAAGTGGCCGGCATCGCGGGCGCCGGGATTGCCAGTTCGCTCACCAGGAGCGCCACCACGGCGACCGCCATCGGCCTTGGCGTGGCGGCCGGGGCAAATGCCGGCCTGCAATATGAGGAGCGGGTGGTGCACGGTGCCGAGCAGGACCGCATTGCAGCGGCCGCTGGTGCCTTGCGGCCAGGCACCGCCGGGCCGTGGAGCGTCTCGCACGACGTGTCAGTCGAAGCCGATGAGCACGGCCAGGTTGCGGTGGTGCGCGACCTCGGTGCACCGCCGATCGACTGCAAGGAAATCGTGTTTTCGGTCGAGACCGTCGCCGGCCACACCCCGCGGAGCGACTTCTACACCGCGACAGTCTGCCAGGACGGTGCGCACTGGAAATGGGCTTCCGCCGAACCGGCCACGGCGAGGTGGGGCTCGCTGCAGTGAGGCCGTGGTGGCTGGCGGGAGTGCTGCTGGTCGGCGGCTGTTCCTCCACCGGCCAGATCGTCGGCGTGGTCGTGGGCGGAGCCGCCGGCGGCGCCACGGCCAATCCGGCGGTGGGCTTTGCGGTGGGCGTGGCGACCGCAGCCGCGTCGGACTACGCCGTCCGGATCGTGACGCGATCCTGGCATGGTGCCGAGCAGGACGCGATTGCGGCGGCTGCCGGGCCGTTGGCCGTGGGGGCGCGGGCGCCGTGGCGCATCGTGCACAGCGTGCCGGTCGGCAACGAGCATGGCCAGTTGGCGGTGGCGCGCGAGATCCCCAATCCGCTGGCGCCATGCAAGCAGGTGCTGTTCTCGGTCACCCAGGGCAAGGCGCCGCCGCCCTGGTACTCGGTCGACATCTGCTACGGCACGCAGGGCTGGAAATGGGCCAGCGCGGAGCCGGCAGTGGCGCGATGGGGCTATTTACAGTGATGCGGCGTTGCTGGCCGGTGTGCTAAGCCTCGGGCAACGTCGCCCGAGAGGCTGCCCGCTTGTATCTGCGTCCGGTGTTCCTGCAATCCGATTCGGCCGAAATCGCCGCGCTGATCCGCGACCATCCGTTTGCCCAGCTGGTGAGCGCCGGCGCGCGCGGGCTGGAAGCATCGCATCTCCCGCTCAGCTATCACGCCGGGTCGGACGGGTTCGAGCTGTCGGGCCATTTCGCCGCGGCTAATCCGCAATGTGATGCCATCGGCAGCGAGCAGGAGGTGCTGGCGATCTTCGCCGGCCCGCACGCCTACATCTCGCCAGGCTGGTACGAAGCCCAGCCTGCGGTGCCGACCTGGGACTATGCCGCCGTGCACGTCTACGGCCGTCTCACGCCTGTGGCGGACGCCGACGGCATTGCCAGGGATGTCACGGCGCTAGCCAGGGCCGACCCGGCGGGCTTCGACGTGATGGCATTGACGCCCGACTACCGCGCCCGGATGTTCGCCGGCATCCGCGCCTTCCGGCTGCACCCCATGCGGGTGCAGACGCAATGGAAGCTGAGCCAGAACCGCAGTGTTACGGATCGCCGAAGCGTAATGTCAGCCCTGCGGCAGGGTGGCGACGCCATCGCCGGGCAAGTGGCCGCGATGATCGGCCAAACTCTGCCGGCCGCTCAGGATGAGGACACGCAATGAGATTTCTCACCATCCTCGCCGCCTTCCTGCTGCTGGGCGGCAGCGCCGCCTGGGCGGACCCGCTTGCGCTGGAGCTCGGCCGGGTGGGCGAGGTGATGGCGCAGGAGGTGGGGCCGCCGGAGCCGCCCCGCCCGGGCAACATTGCCGGCATCGACGCCGTGCGCGACCCGCGATTCGTGCATCTGGGCACCGACATCCAGGGCGCGTTCTGCAAGCAGTTCGGGCTAGAGTTCCGCGCCGCCAACCTTGCCCCGGGCGAGACGGCGCTGGTGCAGGTGACCTTGGATCACCCGCTCTGGACCCGGCCGGATGGCGCCAGCGGCACGCGGGAGGTGAACTTCAACACCGTCACGGCGGATCGCTGGTCCTACACTGGCTACACGCTGGAGGAGGATTGGTCCCTGGTGCCGGGCCCGTGGACATTCACGATCAGCCAAGGTCCGCGTGTGCTTTCCAAGGTCACGTTCAACGTGTCGGTGGCGCAGCCGGGCCAGCACATCACCCAGGGCGCTTGCGACGCCCCCTCGGTTTAGCCGGGTTTAGAAGCCTTCGCGTTCCAGCCGCTTGCGCTCCATCTTGCGGGCGCGGCGGACGGCCTCGGCGGCTTCGCGGGCGCGCCGCTCGGATGGCTTCTCGAAATGGCGGCGGAGCTTCATCTCGCGGAAGATACCCTCGCGCTGCATCTTCTTCTTCAGCGCCTTGAGCGCTTGGTCGACATTGTTATCCCGAACCAGAACCTGCACTCGATGCCTTCTCCTGTGTTTGCAGGCGTGCCGAACTGGCCCGCCCAAGGTCCTTAACCGCGGAAGCCACGCTATAGCACGGGGATCGCCCACTCGCCAAAGCCTTTCCGCCGCCCTAAATAAAGTTCGCCATGGCCATTCTCAAGATTGCCCGCATGGGCCACCCCGTCCTGCTGCAAAAAGCCGACCCGGTCGCAGACCCGGGCGCGCCGGACATCCGCCGCCTGGTGGCCGACATGATGGACACCATGGAGGACGCGCCCGGCGCCGGGCTGGCCGCGCCGCAGGTGCATGTGCCGCTGCGCCTGTTCGTGTTCCGCGTGCAGCCCGCCCGCGCCAGCGGTGACGCCGACGACCCGGTCGTGGGCAACACGGTCGTGATCAATCCCATTCTGGAGCCGGTCGGCGAGGAGCGGGTGCTGCGCTGGGAGGGCTGCCTTTCCATCCCGGGGCTACGCGCCGCCGTGCCGCGCTGGGCACGGATCCGCTACAGCGGGGTGGATTGCGACGGCCAACCGGTCGGCGGCGAAGTCTCCGGCTTCCATGCCGGCGTGGTGCAGCACGAATACGACCACTTGGACGGCATTCTCTACCCCATGCGCATGACCGATTTCCGCCTGTTCGGCTTCAACGAGGAGCTGGCGCGGGCCGGCGCATGACCCCGCCAGAGCGTTCCCCCGAGCGCGACGCGGCGATGGACGCATTGGTCGGTACGGTGCCGTTCCCGGGCTGGACGCGGCCCGCATTGCAGGCGGCGGCCGGGCCGGACGCGGATTTGCTGTTTCCCGGCGGCCCGGTGGACATGGTGGAGGCCTGGGTGGACCTGGTGGACCGCCGCATGCCGCCGGCAGCGGCCGAACTGGGGTTGTCGCAAAGGCTCCGTAGCGTGATGGCACAGCGGCTCCTGCAGAGTGCGCCTCACAAGGAGGCGATCCGCCGGGCCATGGCGTTGTTGACGCTCAATTCGGCGGCGCTCGGCCGGGTGACGGCGCGGACCACCGACAGCCTATGGCATGCGGCTGCCGACCGCAGCGCGGATTTTAGCTGGTATACCAAGCGGGCGATTCTGGCCGGGGTGTATGGCAGCACGCTGCTGTTCTGGCTGCGCGACGACAGCGAGGGCGCCGAAGCGACGCTGGCGTTTTTGGACCGCCGGCTGGCCGGTGTCGGCCGGCTCGGCAAGCTGCGGCGGCAAGGGGAGGAGTGGCTAGGGCGGTTCCGTCCCACCCGCGGCTGACGGGCAGCGAGCGGAGTCAGGCCAACACCACCGCATTGTAGATGGCATGCAGCAGCACAGCCGGCGCTAATCGGCCAGTGCGCTTGAACAAGACCGCGTTCGCGACGCCGACGGCGCCGACCGGAAACCAGGCAAACGTGGGATGGTAGATCGCGAAGAACGCCGCACTTCCCGCCACCGCCTGCCAGCTGCGCCACTCCCGATCGAGCGCCCGGAACAGCAGCCCACGGAACAGATATTCTTCCGCGAGCGGCGCCACCAGCACCGCCGTGACAAAGTAGGCGGCCCACAGATGGGGCACGGCGTGCAACTGTGCTTCGGACTGGGATAGCGGGGCGGCGGTCCAGGGAATGCGATGCAGCAGCTCGACGTAGCCCCGGCCGAACAAACCCAGCAGCACGCCACAGGCAGCCCCGATCAGCAGCGAGACCGAGTTCGGTCGGAGCCTGGCGCCGGGCCAAGTCCATAGACCAGCCGGAGACACGCCGCGACGATTGAGGAAGCTTGCCACGGCCAGCGCTGTGGCCGCACTGCAGCCCGTGTAAGCAAGCGCGCGGACGGCGGCAACGTCACCACGGGGCGCAACGGCCAAAATCAGCCCGGTCACCACGGCCGTGGCTTCGACCAGACCGCTGATGGCAATCATAGCGTGCATGGTGGTGGGCGGCTCCGGCAGCCGCTCCGACCAGGGATCGAACAGGAACGGCAGCCGGGCTCGGAAATTCTGCCACATCGCCGCGGCTGTCACGGTAGAATAGACGATGCCAGCCATGGCGAGCGGCCATTGCCGGGTGAACACGCCAATGCCGAAGGTGAGGGTACCGAGCAGGGTCGCCGCTTGCCGTCCGCGAGATACTCGCTGCCGCTCGCCAGACTCGGACACCACGACCGCGAGGGTGACGGCTTTGTCGGCCATGCTGCGGGCGAACAGCAACCAGCCAAGTCCAACCAGGGCAACCCCCACACGATTTTCGGGAAAGCGATAGGCAGCGTAGGCGAGCACCAGCCCGACCAGGACGGATGCGATGCAGGCCCAAAGCCAGGCCTTGGCCCGCAGCAGGCTTTCCAGACCCCGGGGCCACGTCAGCGCCAGCCACAGCGCCTTGCCCTCCGAGGTCAGCGATTTGGGGCCGATCACCACCAGGAAGTAGGTGCCGAGCACGATGGCGACACCGCAAAAGAAGTTCCACTGCCTGCCGGCGGCGAACACCAAGCCGCGCATGTTGAACGCCTGAACACTTACCATTGTGAGCGGCAAGAGCACGACCTGCACGATCACGCTGCGGTCGCGGCTGAGCCACAGCAGTTCCTTGCGATAGAGCGGGCCGCGGCCGAACCGTGTCTGGCCAGCGCGCACCGCCGTGGGCGCGGTGTCCCGGCGACCGATGCGGCCGGCGAGCCCTTGCCGCGCCGACCAAACGCTGAACCCGACCGAAGCCGCGCAAACCAGCACTGCGGCCGTGTCACAGGTCAGCAGTCCGGCCGGCAGCGAGAAAGACCCGTCGCTCCGCTGACCGAGTAGCAGGCCAAGCCAGGGCCATGGCAGCTTGGCCAGCTCAAGAAGCAGCCCGGCCGCCGCCGAGGCGACCATCTCCATTTGGGCGGGAAGGATGAAAATCAGCATCAGCGCCGCGAAAGCAGCCCAGCTCAGCGCGCCAGCCAGCGCGCCGCGCGACCGCGGCCGGCAGCGGAGCACCAGGCCGATCTCGATGGCTTTGCCGAGACAGGCTGCCGCCAGGCTGATCGGGATGCCGGCGATGATGGCGGTAAGCAGACCCGGCCTCCAACCGTAGAGGCGGCCGTATAGTATGCCCGGCAGCAAGGGAGCGGCCCAGTAGACCGGGTTGGCGGCGAGCGGAGCCAGCATTTCCGCCAGAAACACCGCACCTTGCGGCACCGGGTGGCTGAACAGCCATTCCCACATCGGCTGCCGCCGCTGCTGCACATCGAGTTCCAGGCCCTCACCTTGCAGCACCAGCATGACGCTCCAGCACAGCAGGGCCGGCGAGCCGAGCACGGCCGCTACGCCCTCGGTCGGAAGTGCCGTCAAACCCGGCTTGATCCGCGCCTGCGCGACAAAACCCACAGCGCCGAGTTCGCGCACCGTGTTGCGCAGCCGGCCTTCCAACGCCGCCGCGTTGCCGCCGGTCTGCTCGGCAAGGTGTTTGGCTTCAGCGGCGTAGCTGTCAGCCAGCATCAAGTCGGCTTGGTCCTTGGATTTGGCGAGTGCGGCGGCGCGGTTCACATTGGTCACGAACCAATCGTCGACCGACACATAGCCGGCATGCTCGGCCGCCACCCGCTCACCCGCCGTCACCGCATGGATCACGAGGTAGGCAGCCGACACGTGCACGGCAATCGCGAAGCTGATGGCGGCCAGGGTCCATAGCCAGTTCCACTCCCCAGCCGTCCGGCCAAGCTTGTTGCTCATCAGCGCCCGCTGCCGCAACCGGTGCCCAACCGAGCGTTTGCGAGCGTAGCGCAACAGCAGCGCCAGCGTCCGCCAGAAGCCGGGCGCGGCCAAAGCCGGCGTCATGGCTCGGCGGGCCGTGCGGTCAGTCGCAGGAACATGTCTTCCAGGCTTGCTGCCCCACACGACTGGCGTAATTCATCGAGCGGCCCTTTGCTCACCAAGGCTCCCCCGCTGATAATGACGGCGTGGGTGCAGAGCCGCGCCACATGGTCCATCAAGTGGCTGGAAAACAGAATCGTCGTGCCATGGGCCGACTGTTCCTGCATCAGCTCGTAAAACTGATAGGTCGCCTCGACATCCAGCCCATTGGTCGGCTCATCCAGCACGAGCAGCTTGGGGCGATGCACCAGCGCCAGCAGCAGGCCCAGCTTCTTTTTCGTGCCGCGAGAATAGTCTTCGGCGTAATTGCCAAGCTCGCTTCCCAATCGCAGCTTGGCCATCGCCGGACCCAGCGCGTCCATCGCGGCGCGCACCTCCAGGCCATGCATTGCGGCGCTGAGTTCCAGCGTCTCGCGTCCGGAAAGATAGGAGTAGAAGATCGGCTCATCGGGCAGGAAGCCGATCAGCCGCTTCAGCGCGACCCGGTCGTCGAACGCGTCCAACCCGTCGACCCGCAAAGTTCCCTCGGTGACCTTTAGGATGCCGGTCAGCAGGCGGAACAAGGTGGTCTTGCCGGCGCCGTTCGGGCCCAGCAGGCCGCAAATCTGGCCGGGGGGATGGCAAACGTCAGTCCCCGCAGCGCCGGCTTCGGCCCGAAGACCTTGCTGACCTGATCAACGCGCACGAGGTCGGGTACACCACTGTCCAAGCGATGGGTCCAGCTGACGCATGAAGCCTGCGGAGGCGCTTGATAGGGCAAGCGCTGCTCCGGTCAATCGAAGCCAGCAAAGGCTTTAGGGGCGGGCCGCGGCCACGCCAAGCGAGAGCGGGCGCAGGTCTAAAACGCCATCAGATTGTCTTTGAAGCACCGGTGCGCATACTCCGTCCGCGTCAGCCCGCGACGCTGCAGTTCCGGCACCAGCCCGTCGCACACTTCCATAATGTAGCGCCGGTCGAAATAGCTGTTGTAGATCAGGAACCCATCGCCGCCCACTTCCGCCATGATCTCGGCCATCATGCCCGCGACGTGGTCGGCGCTGCCGGTGAAGTCGATGCCCATTTTGGTCGACTGCGTCAAAGCCAGCTCCCGAGGAGTTTTGCCGATCCACTTTGCCAGCGAGGATTGATGCCCGTTCGTGGTGAGGCCCGGCGGCAGCGGCTCGTCCAGGTCGAACTCGGCGAAATCGATATTGGTCAGGCGGGACATGGAGGAGAGCGGCATAGCCACGTGGGCGGCGGCCTCCTCGCGCTGCAAGCGGCGGCGTTCCTGTGCGGCCTCCATGCTGGCGTCCACGATCGGGTAGGCCAGGAACAGCACCTTCACCCGGTCCGGGTCCCGGCCGGCACGGGCGGCGCGGGCGCGGACCTCCTGGCGATACGCCTTCATCCCGGCGACGCTGCCCGCGTCGGTGATGATGGTGTCGGCCCAGCGCGCGGCAAACTCCTGCCCGCGGGGAGAGCCGCCGGCTTGGCAGATCACCGGGCGGCCCTGCGGCGAGCGCGGCGCGTTCAGCGGGCCGCGGCACTTGAAGTAGCGGCCCTCATAATTCAACGGATGGACCTTGCTGCCATCGGCGAACATCGGACGCTCGCGGTCGAGCACCACGGCGTCCGGCTCCCACGCGTCCCACAGCTTGGTGACCAGGTCGGCGAACTCGTCGGCCCGGTCGTAGCGCTCGTCGTGCGGGTATTGCCCCTCGTTGCCATAGTTCTGCGCCGCGCCGTCGTTGCTGCTGGTGACGCAGTTCCAGCCGACGCGGCCTTCGGTCACGTGGTCGAGCGAGTTCACCAGCCGCGCCAGCAGGAAGGGCGGGTATTCCGAGGTGGAGAGGGTTGGCACCAAGCCGAGATGCCGGGTGGCCTGGGCGAGATAGGGCACCAGCACCGCCGGGTCGAGCTTGGGGGTGCTGGCGGCGTATTGCAGGTAGGTGTCGTGGCTGCCCTGGTAGGTGTATGGCACCATCGAGGAGTCCTCGATGATGAGGTAGTCGAACCCGGCGCGCTCCATGCCACGGGCGAGATCGAGGAACAGGTCCGGCATCATCCAGCGGGCGGTGTCGCTGCCGGGCCAAGCGGTGCGCCAGGTCTTCGGGCCATAGCCTTGGGAGAGGAACCAGGCGAGATGGAACGGGCGGGCGGGCATGGCGGCTCTCCTCGCGGGACGGCTAAAGCGTCTGCAAGAAGGGGGCCGATTAACTCCGGCTAACCCCCCTCCCGTGCCCGCGTCGCCAGCACGTCCACCCGCTCGTTCATCACGTCTCCAGCATGGCCGCGCACCCATTTCCATTCCACCTGGTGCGGCTTGGCAGCGGCCAGCAGGCGTTGCCACAGCGCCATGTTGGCCACCGGGTCCCCCGCCGCATTGCGCCAATTCTTGCGCACCCACCCTGTGTGCCAGCGGGTGATCCCATTGCGCACGTACTCGCTGTCGGTGTGCAGCACCACGCTGCACGGCCGGGTCAGCGCCTCCAGCGCGGCCGCGGCGGCGGTCAATTCCATCCGGTTGTTGGTGGTCGCCGGGTCGGCGCCGGACAGTTCGCGTTCGGTGCCGCGAAACCGCAGCAGCGCCGCCCAGCCGCCCGGCCCCGGGTTGGGCTTGCAGCCGCCATCGGTCCAGATCTCCACCGCGTCCTCAGAGTCCATAGGCGTGTTCATCCGGGGCGGCGAGATGGAAGCGTAGCCGGCCCAGATACTCCAGCGGGTTCTTGCGGGTAACCAGCGCGCCGGCCGGAGTGTTCACCCAATCGAACAGCCGGGTGAGCAGGAAACGCATCGCCGCCCCCTGGCAGAGCACGGGCAGGGCGGCGCGCTCGGCCGCCGACAAGGCCCGGCGCTCGCCATAGCCGCGCAGCAGCGCCCGCGCCTTGGTCACGTTGAACGACATATCGGGCTCGAAGCACCACGCGTTGAGGCAGACGGCAAGGTCGTAGGCCAGCAGGTCGGTGGCGGCGAAATAGAAGTCGATCAGCCCGGAGAGGCGTCCGTCGAGAAAAAACACGTTGTCGGGGAACAGGTCGGCATGGATGTGGCCGCGGGGCAGGGCGGCCGGCCACGCGGCCAGGATATGCTCCATGGCCTCGGCAAGTTGGGCTGCGAGCCCGGGCTGCACCTCGTCGGCGCGGGGTAGGCAGCGCTCCAGCAAAGCGGGCCAGCCCAAGGGGCCGAGCGCATTGGATCGCTCCGGCTGGAAGCTGGCGCCGGCGAGGTGGAGCCCTGCCAAGGCCTGCCCCAGCGGAGCACAGTGGGAGGGCTGCACCCGCCGGGGCCATACGCCGGGCAGGAAGGTGGTGATGCAAGCGGGTCGGCCGCCCAATTGGCGCAGCGCCTGGCCGTCGCGGGCCCGCACCGGTTGCGGGCAGGTGATGCCGCGGCCGGCGAGATGCTCCATCAGCCCCAAGAACCAAGGCAGCTCCGCCGGGTCGACCCGGCGTTCATACAGGGTGAGGATGAAGTCGCCCGCGGTGGTGCGGAGCTGGAAGTTGCTGTTCTCTACCCCTTCGGCGATGCCGCGGAACGCGACCACCGTGCCGACCTCGTAGTCGGCCAGGAAGGCGGTGACGGCGTCATCGGAGACCTCGGTGTAGACGGCCATGCTATGGCGCAGTGTTGCACGGCCGCCAGCCGGCACCGCAAGCGCAGGGCAGCCATTGCTCCACCGTCATGGCCGGACTTGATCCGGCCAGCCACGGCGTCCGAACGCCACCGGCCAAAGGCTTGGAACTCCGAACGGCATGAGCGCGCGTCCGACGTCACCCGCCGCGTGGCGTGGGTACTCGGATCAAGTCCGAGCATGACGGCATTGGTGCGAAACGGAGACCTCGGGGCAACGGCACGGCGTGCACGGTTATGACAGCGGCGCCGGCAGCTTGAAGATCACGTCTTCCTCGGTCACCCGGCGCTCCTCGATATCCAGCGTGTAGCGATGCGCCAGGTGGGTCACCATCTCCTGCACCAGCGCCTCCGGGGCCGAGGCCCCCGCGGTGATGCCGAGCGTGTTCACCCCGTTCAGCACCGACCAGTCCAAGTCCCGCGCCCGGGGCACCAGCACCGCCCGCTTGGCCCCGGCCCGCTCGGCCACCTCGCGCAGGCGCTGCGAGTTGGAGGAATTGGCGCTGCCGATCACGATCACCAGGTCGCAATCGCGCGCCACCGCCTTCACCGCGGCCTGGCGGTTGGTGGTGGCGTAGCAGATGTCCTCCCGCTTTGGCCCCTCGATCTCAGGGAAGCGGGAGCGCAGGATGTCCACGATCTCGGCCGTGTCGTCTACCGACAGCGTGGTCTGGGTGATGAACGCGAGCGGACCCGGCGCCGGCCGCACCGACAGCGCCTCGTCGGCATCCTGCACCAGGGTCATGGCGCCGGGCGGCAACTGGCCCATGGTGCCCACCACCTCGGGATGCCCGGCATGGCCGATCATCAGGATGTGGCGCTGCTCCGGGCCGCCCTCGGCGAAGTGCCGCTCCGCCTCGCGATGCACCTTGCTGACCAGCGGGCAGGTGGCGTCGTAATAGTGCAGGTTGCGCCGCTCGGCTTCCACCGGCACCGCTTTCGGCACCCCATGGGCCGAAAACACCACATGCGCGTCGGCCGGAACCTCGTCCAACTCCTCCACAAACACCGCGCCCTGCTGCTCCAGCGCCTCCACCACGGTGCGGTTATGAACGATCTCGTGCCGCACATAGACCGGGGCGCCGAACCGTCGGATGGCTTCCTCGACGACCCGGATGGCGCGGTCTACACCGGCACAGAAGCCGCGAGGGCCAGACAATAGAATACGGAGGTGCGTTTTTTCGGCCATGTTGTCCGCGGCTGCTGCGGCGCGCAGTATGCCCGCCCACCCCCCTTGCCACAA
The DNA here is from genome assembly GCA_965276785.1 of Acetobacteraceae bacterium. Lineage (GTDB taxonomy): Bacteria > Pseudomonadota > Alphaproteobacteria > Acetobacterales > Acetobacteraceae > LMUY01. The sequence goes on along the minus strand of OZ255629.1, from coordinate 1,785,805 downwards.
CCCAGCTCGACCAAGACCCGCGTTCCCGCCGCCGGGAAGCGCCCGACCGGAGTTGTCCATGCCGTTGCCCATCACTGCTCGTGCCTCGTTGCCGGCCCTCGGTCTGGCCCTCGCCGCCGCCGTCAGCTCATGTGGGCCCGACTTGCCGCAATTCGCCCCCGCCTGCCCGGTCACAGGCGTGTTGAGTGACGCCGCCGACCTCACCCGCTTCAACGGCCGCGGCACCGACCTCACCGACATGGTCATCGACGGCCGCATCGCGCCGCCGCGCGGCCAATGCAAGCTCGACGACCTCACCCACCTGCACACCACCATCTCGGTCAGCATGGACCTCACCCGCGGCCCCGCCGCCAAGGGCCGCACCGTCGACGTGACCTATTTCGTCTCCGTCTCGAAGGGCGACACCATCCTGGCCAAGCAGGACTACACGCTGGCGGTGACCTTCCCGCCGAATTCGGACCGCGTGCACATCACCGGCGACCCGGTCAACCTGGTGCTGCCGGTCGACGACAAGACCTCCGGCGTGGTCTACCGCGTGCTGGATGCGTTCCAGCTCACCCCCGCCGAACTTGCGTTCAACCGGAAGCGGGGCGTGCGTTGATACCTACCGACCCGTCATCACGAGCGGAGCCACGCGATCCAGCCGCCATAAACGGTCGTCGCGAGCCAGGTCACAGCTATGGCTGCCGGAAGCGCGACATTGTAGAACGCCATGGTATGCCACTACGGGACCGGCTGACCATGACCGACGCCTGGAACGAGTTCTGCCACAACGGCTTCCACGTGGCACGCGGCCTGTTGCGGCCGGAGCAGGCGCAGGCTGTGCTCGACAGCATCCATCGCAGCATCGCGGCCCAACTTGGCTACTTAGGCGCCAGCGACCCGGCCGCCGGCCTGCACGAGGCGCTGCGCAGGCTGCACCGGCTCGACCTCGACCGCTACAAGCGCACCCTCGCCGCCTTGTGGCGCAAGGCCGACGTCTCGGCACTGATGCGCGACCCGGCCATCTTCGGCTTCCTGCGGCAGCAACTTGGCTGGCAGGACGTGTTCCTGCCCGGCGGCGAGGTGGCGTTGCTGATGGCGGCCGACCTGAAAATCCCCGGCGGTTACTTCGGGCTGGCCGCCCATCAGGACTTCCCCTCCGTGCAAGGCAGCTTGGACGGCGTGATCGCCTGGATACCGTTGACACCGGTGGACGCCGACGGCTGGACCATCGAAGTCTCGCCGGGCAGTCACCGCCGCGGCTTGATCCAAGACGTCGAGCGAACCGCCGCCGGTTGGCAGATCCTACCCGCGCTGCTCGACAGCGCCGAGTGGCAGCCGGTCGAAGCGGCGGTGGGAGACGTGGTGTTCCTCTCCGTCTTCACCATTCATCGCAGCAAGCGCGAGGGAGACGAGCGGCGACTGAGGCTCGCCCTATCCACCCGGTTCGACAACGCCGATGAACCGAGCTTTGTCGCGCGCGCCTATCCGACTGCCTATCAGCGAAGCGTCCACCGCGACCTCTATCAAGCCGGTTTCCCCGCCCGCGAGCAGCTCGCGCAAGTTTTTACTCCCAACGCGTGGCACCCTCGCGTTTCATGAGCGCGTGAAAATGCAATTGTGCAGACCGGGATAGTGCCCCCCGCTCAGCCGCACGACGGGAAACTTCGCACTCAATTCAAAGCCATGCGCGAGCAATATGCCGGGTTCGTCGGCGTCGCTGGCATCGGACAGCTCGATGAACACCGTTCGCAGCGATGGCGACGCCAGCACGCTCCTGGCGCCCCGCAACAAGGCCGCCTCCGCGCCGTCCACGTCGATTTTGAGCACCTCTGGCAGCGGCAGCGCGCACGTCCCCACCAGCCCGTCCAGCGTCTGTTTCAACACGGCCTGGGCATGGGCGTGCTGGAACGGCTGCTTGGTGTCCTGCGCCACCGCTTGGTCGAGGACTTTGCCATGCTCTCCGGCGCCGTAGACCCTGGTGTAGATGTGTCCCAGCCCGGCGCCATCGGACAGTGCCACGTTCAATGCCGTGATCGGGATGGCAAGCCGGGCCTGGTTCAGGAAGTGGTTGCGTTCCAGCGTCGCGTAGTTTGCCGCCTCGGCCTCGAACGCAAACACCCGGCATTGGCGCTTGATCGCCGCATAGAGCGAGAACAACCCGATCGAGGCCCCTACGTCATAGAAGATCGTGCCGGAGGGCAGGCTGTCCAACAAGTCCAGCAACTCCGGTTCGATCTCCTCGAAGCGCTCCGCCCAAACCCGCAGCCGGCCGTTGCCAGCGTGAAACCGTATCGTGATGCCGCGCGCCGCGGCGTCGACGAAATCCATGGCTGACGCTGACACGCACGACCTCCCCCCTGGAGGTGCCCATATGCCAGCTTGTTGCGCTGCCTTTCAAAACAGCGATGCTCGATTAACGGCCAGCCACGCCGTTTTAACGATCAGAGCCTGATTGCTTCAGGTCTTGGGCGGTGCAACACGCCTCTTGGTCGAACAGGATGTGGTTGGCCGCCACGAGTTCTGGCTCATCGGGCGCACTGCTTGGTCGGGCGAGACTTGTCCGCCCTGCGGTTCTGGCACAAGCTGCCGCACCAAGCAGCCGACCACAGCGCGCCGGCGGGCGTCTCCGATCGGCCCACCCAGCAGGCGCTTCATCTGTTCCCGAGAGGACCGCAGCCATGCCTGATTACGTGCCGGATTACGTGATTGAGCCCCCGGCTCCGAGCAGCGTCGCGGTCGACGGCGCCGCGTCCCGTTTTCCGGTTCGGCGCATCATCTGCGTCGGCCGCAACTATGCCGCGCACGCCCGGGAGATGGGCCGCGACCCCGACCGCGAGCCGCCGTTCTTCTTCCTCAAGCCGGCCGACGCCGTCGTGGACAGCGGAACCACCATTCCCTACCCGCCGCAGACCGCCAACCTGCACTACGAGATTGAACTGGTGGTGGCGATCGGAGCCGGCGGCACCGACATCGCGCCGGGCCGCGCGCTGGACCACGTCTGGGGCTACGGCGTCGGCATCGACCTGACCCGGCGCGACTTGCAGCTCGCCGCGCGCGAGCTGGGCCGCCCCTGGGACTGGGGCAAGGGGTTCGACCGGTCCGCCCCGATCGCGCCGCTGCGGACGGCAGCGCGGGTGGGCCATCTCGCTGGGGCCCGCATCTGGCTTGCGGTGAACGGTGCGGTGAAACAGGAGTCCGACATCAGCAAGCTGATCTGGCCGGTGCCCGACATCATTGCCGCCGCCTCGAGTTCGATTGAGCTACAGCCGGGCGATCTGATCATGACCGGAACCCCCGAGGGCGTCGGCCCGGTCGTGACTGGGGACGTTGTGACCGGTGGGGTGGACGGGGTGGGGGAGATTACGGTCACCATCGGGCCGGAATTGGTAAAGCCGCGATAGAGCCCGGTCACTTTCATGAGCACAACAGGGGAATGCTCCGGCAACTGGGCGTTGCCTTTGAAGTAGTTTCTCGAAAGCGCCAGCACCGACAAGCGGCAGAAGTCTCGGCAGTGAGCGGACGTCCTAGTTGTGTCTTGCTGGACAGACGGGTGGTCAAAGCCCCAACGCATTGCGGATCAGCCGAGCGCATTTGGCTGGCGCTGCTGCCGCCGTGTCCACTTGCAGATCATAAGCGATGCCCATGTGGACACGGCCATACTGCCACCGCGCGAGGCCGACTTCCCGGTCGCCACGTTCGCGCTCCCGCGCTTCCAACACATGCAGCGGAGCAAAGAGGCCAACCAGACGGAGATCACAGAACCTTAGAAGGTCACGATACTCCTGCGCAGTGCGGGCCTCGATCATGACCTCATCGACGATAAGGTTGTTGCCTTGCTCGGCCATGGCTGCGACGGCGTGCCGCATACCGCGCATGGCACGTTCAAGGATCGGACCGGTTCTAATGGCGACGACCGGCTTGCCGCCGTCCTGCGCAGCCTCGAACAGCAGGCCGTCTGGATGAGCAAGCATCCTCTTTGGCAACATGTCCAGGAAGGCGTCCATCGCGACGTGCAGGAACGGCTTGGAAGCTATTGCCTGAAGCGCTTTCGCGGTGGAGCTTTTCCCAACGCTGCCAACGCCATTCAGTATGATAACCTGCGATGGCGGTTCCAAGCGGCTCTCCATCGCGCTTTGTTCTTGCAGATGGTTGTCGCCGGGAAAGATCTCTTTTGGAAGGGCTGCAATGTAGGGTGCGGCTGATTCGTTCGGCCGGCTCGTGCTCGTGTCGGCGCCATGGAGAGTGATCCGTTCACCCGGAGGCAAAATCAAGATTTATGGCGGTGTATGAAATTGGGCGACGTAAGCGTGGGCGCGGGGCAAGGCTCGTGCAGGAACTGTCGGGGCTCGCGAAGCCGGAGCCCATCATAGGCTCGTGACTTCGATTCCGAAACGAGAACGTCGTGCGGCAGCTGAACGAGGTGCGACTCCCATCCGGGCCACCATCTCGAGGCTTTGCGTCGCGTGTGTGCGAGAAGCGCATCCCGCTTCGAGTAGCCGTGATAGTCGAACGCCCAGTCCCCGTCAGCTACAATGATGTGATTTCCGGTAAACCCCGGCTGAGGTTTGATCCAGATTACTTGCGTGAAGACAAGCTTCAACGTTCGAGGAACGCGTAGGCCAGAATGTGACAGGCACCGCAGGCGAAAAACACCCAGTCGGGTAGATCCCACCTCTGGATGGCATCACGCTTTTTGGAACCGTCAACTCCATACATTGCGAACAGGCCATCACAACTTCCTGCGGAGGTCAGGTTGCGCTAGTAACCGAGAGTAGGGAACAAGACGGGCTGGCTTAACGAAGTCGATTAAACAATCAACTCGCCGTAGTCGTGGGCGTAGGAACCCTCATCGAACCGGTCGATGCGAGGTCCTGGCCAAGATACCAGCGCTCCATTTCCTCCCGGCCCGCGCGGAATCGAGCCAGCCAGGCCTCGCCTGGGTGGTCTTCTCGTTGCGCTAAGAATCGCTTTGGCATGATCGATTATTCATGCGCGTTTGCCGGATGTTTGCTGTGCAACCAGCCGGCCCATCCTAAATCGCCGGTCGCTCGCTGTGAGGATTGGCGGACCCGACACGATTCGAACGTGCGACCTTCGCCTTCGGAGGGCGACGCTCTATCCAGCTGAGCTACGGGTCCAACCCCCTCCGTCTAGCCCAGATCAGAACGTGAGGCCACCCCCCGGATTGAACCGCGTCGCCCAAGCCGCCGCCGCGAAATCCGCCCCCGACGGCAGCAGCCCGTCCGGGGTGCGGATCCAGGCTATCACGTCGTCGATCACCGCTTGCCGGTCCAAGTCGCGCATCAGCAGGTGGTAGCCATTGGGATACAGCGCCCGCCGCGTGGTTGCCGGCAGATGCGCCCAGGCCACCGCCATCGCGCTAGGCGGGATCAGGTCGTCATGCCCGCCATAGGCCAGGAACGTGCGCCCTGCCACGTGGGGTGCCGCGGCCTGCGCGCTGTCCATCAGGTCCACCAGCCCCGCCAGGGTGGAGACCTTGGTAGTGCGGATCGTCAGCGGGTCTTCCGCCAGCGCAATCAACGCCGCCCGGTTGTCGCTGGCATGAACCCGCACCGGCACGTCGCTCGCCGTAATCCGGTAGCCGGGCGCCACCGTGTCGGTCAGCCACAGCGCGCTCGCCAGCACCAGCCCTTGCTCCGAGCGGCCCCAAACCGCCGGCGACAGCATGATGGTGCCCGCAATCGGCGGCGGATTGGGTTCGGCGGCCAGGTCGAGCGCCACGGCGCCCCCCATGCTCTCCCCCATGACATAGACGGGAGTGCCCGGATAGCGCGCGATCAGCAGGCGGGCCATGGTGTCGGCGTCGTGCACCAGCGCGGGCACGCCGGGCCAGGACCCGCGCTCCTTGGTGTCGCCGAAGCCGCGCTGATCCGGGGCGAACACCGCCATGCCGGCGCCGGTGAAGCTGGCGGCGGGCAGCGCCCATTGGTCGCGGCTGTCGTTGAACCCGTGCAGCGCCAGGATGACGGCGCTCGGCGCCCCATCCGGCAGCCCCCCTGGCAGCCAAGTCCGCACCGGCAACACCGCGCCGTCCGTCATGGTGAACGAGGTATCGGGCGCCGGATGGCTGGCGACCGGCTGGCCCGGTGCGCCATAGGGCGGCAGGCGGGCGCTGCTGCAGCCGCTCAAGGCGAGCAGGGCGGCAGCCAGCAGGATGCGGGTGGTTGAAGTCATCGCCCAGCTAGCTATCATCCCCATGCGTCCCCTACCAGTACGAGGTTGACATGCCGTTCGGCGCCGACACGCCAGCAACGCCGATCGGCGTCCCCGCCGGCCAGCACGAGATCATCCATGTCGACGAGCGCGTGGTGGCCTGCGACGGCGGCAGCGACGGCGGCGGCCACCCGCGGGTCTGGCTGCGCATCGTGCACGACCAGACCTATTGCCCCTATTGCTCGCGCGTCTTCGTGCTGAACCCCGGGGCAGGCGGCGAGGACCATTGAGCGCAGCCGCACCGCGGCCACTGAGCGGAGCCGACCCGCTGCATCTCGTGCTGGTCGACGGCTCGGGTTTTATTTTCCGCGCCTTCCACGCCCTCCCGCCGATGTCGCGCCCCGACGGCACCCCGGTGAACGCCGTGTTCGGCTTCACCAACATGCTGGCGCGCCTGCTCAAGGACCACGTCGGCACCCACCTAGCGGTGATCTTCGACGCCGGCCGCACCACCTTCCGCAACCGCTTGTACGACCGCTACAAGGCCCAGCGCCCCGAGCCGCCCCCCGAGCTCATCCCCCAATTCAGCCTGGTGCGCGACGCCACCGTCGCCTTCAACGTCCCCGCGCTGGAGCTGCCCGACTGGGAGGCCGACGACCTGATCGCCGCCTATGCCCGCGCCGCCGTGGAGGCGGGCGGCCGGGTCACCATCGTCTCCTCCGACAAGGACCTCATGCAGCTCATCCGCCCCGGCGTGATGCTGCAGGACCCGATCAAACAAAAGCCGATCGGCCCCGACGAAGTGCGCGAAAAGTTCGGCTGCGGCCCCGAGCACATGATCGACCTTCTGGCCCTAATGGGCGACAGCGTGGACAACGTGCCCGGCGTGCCCGGCATCGGCCCCAAGACCGCCTGCCAGTTGCTCAGCGAGTTCGGCGACCTCGACAGCGTGCTGGCCGCCGCCCCCGCCATGAAGCCATCCAAGCGGCGCGAACTGCTCATCACCCACGCCGACCAGGCCCGCCTGTCCCGTCAACTGGTCATCCTGCGCGACGACGCGCCGCTGCCCGCCCCCCTGGATGCGCTCGGCGTCAAGCAACCCGAGCGGGCCACGCTCAGCGCCTGGCTGCACGGCATGGGCTTTCGCTCCACCGCCACCCGTCTGGGGCTGGACGGCCCGGTGGGCGAGGATGCGCCGCCCGCCCCGCCGCCGGAGGCGGTAGCAAGCTTCGGCCCCTATCCGGTCATCACCGAGTCCGCCGCGCTTGCCAGCCTGCTTGCCGCCGCGGCCGGCTGCGGCCTGCTGGCGATCACCCCGCTGCTGGAACAGGGCGCGTTGATCGGCCTGGGGCTAGCGTCGGCTCCCGGCCACGCCGCCTACCTGCCGCTCGCCCACCAGGCCACGCTGGAGCAGCCGGTGCAGCAACTCTCGCTCGCCGAAGCCCAAGCCGCACTCGCCCCGGTGCTCGCCGACCGCTCGGTTTTGCTGGTTCTGCACGACGCCAAGGCCGGGCTCCGCGCCTTGGACGGGTTCGCGCCGCCCGCCTGCGTCGACGACACCATGCTGCTGTCTTACGCGCAGGATGCCGGCGCCCATGCCCATGAGCTGGAGGACCTGGCCCGCCTCCATCTCGGCCATGGCTTGGCCACCCTCGACAGCGTCACCGGCACCGGCCGCGCCCGGCTGCCGCTGGCCCACGTGCCGCCGGACCGTGCCGCGTCCGTGGTCGCCGAAGCGGCCGATTGCACCCTGCGGCTGTGGCACGCGCTGCGCCCCCGCCTGGCCGCGGCCCGCAGCACGCAGCTTTACCACCAGCTGGAGCGCCGCCTCATCCCCGTGCTCGCGGACATGGAGCGCGCCGGCATCCGGGTGGATGAGGAGGAACTGCGCCGCCTCTCGGCCGATTTCGGCGAGCGCATGGCGGCCGCCGAGACCGATATCCATCGCCTCGCCGGCCGCACCTTCAATCTCGGCAGCCCCAAGGTCCTGGGCGAAATCCTGTTCGACGAGATGAAGCTGCCCGGCGGCCGCCGCACCGGCAGCGGCACCTGGGGCACCGATGCCGCCGCGCTGCAGCAACTCGCCGAAGCCGGCGCCGAGCTCCCGGCCCGCATCCTGGAATGGCGCCAGCTCGCCAAGCTGAAAAGCACCTACGCCGACGCCCTGGTGGGCGAGATCGACCCGCGCACCGGCCGCGTCCACACCACCTACGCCATGGCCGCCACCACCACCGGCCGGCTCTCCTCCAACGACCCCAACCTGCAGAACATCCCGATCCGGACCGAGGAGGGCGGCCGCATCCGCCGCGCCTTCGTCGCCGCCCCGGGCCACCTGCTGGTGAGCGCCGACTACTCGCAGATCGAGCTGCGCTTGCTGGCGCATGTGGCCGACGTGCCGGCGCTGTCGGAGGCGTTTGCCACCGGGCAGGACATCCACAGCCGCACCGCCTCCGAAGTCTTCGGCGTGCCGATGGCGGAGATGACGGGGCTGATCCGGCGCCGGGCCAAAGCGATCAACTTCGGCATCATCTACGGCATCAGCGCTTTCGGCCTCGGCCGCCAGCTCGGCATCGAGGCCGGCGAGGCCCGCGCCTATATCGACGCCTACTTCGCCCGCTATCCCGGCATCCGCGCCTACATGGAGAGCACGCGCGAGGAGGCGCGCATCCGCGGTTTCGTGCTCACCCCGTTCGGCCGCCGCTGCTGGGTTCCGGGCATCGCCGACCGCAACCCGGCCAAGCGCGGCTATGCCGAGCGCCAGGCCAGCAACGCCCCGTTGCAGGGGGGTGCGGCCGACATCATCAAGCGCGCCATGATCCGCCTGCCGGCCGCCTTGGCGGCGGCGGGCCTGCGCGGGCGCATGCTGCTCCAGGTGCACGACGAGCTGCTGTTCGAGGCGCCGGAACAGGAAGCAGACCAGCTGGCCGCCATTGCGAAAGATGTGATGCAGCGGGCAGCGACGCTGTCCGTGCCGCTGGTGGTGGAGACGGGGAGGGGCCCGAGCTGGGCCGCCGCCCACTAGTAGCAATTCTTGATCCAGCCACGTAGTCCGTATGCCGATGCGGGACGGCACCGGCGGCGCCCCCAGCTTCGTCATCGTGAGCGAAGCGCGGCGATCCGGCATTGCACACCGTTTCCACCCCCCTGCATCGCCACGCCTCCGGCTTGCGATGACAACGGTCAGGGGTAACCGGTAGCATTGTCGCTAGAATGATGGTCTAGGATGGTGCCGTTGCTTTCGGACATGAAAGGCTCCGTCCATGACCGTTCCCGGCCGCCTCCGCTCCTCGCTGCTTGCCGGGCTGCTCGCCGGCGCCGTGCTCGCCGCCGTCCATCCGGCGGGCGCCAAGACGCTGGTCTATTGCTCGGAGGGCTCGCCGGAAAACTTCAACCCAATGCTGAACACCACCGGCACCACGTTCGACGCCAATCGCCCGATCTACAACCGGCTGATCGAGTTCAAGCACGGCAGCACCGGCCTCGAGCCCGGCCTGGCCGAGAGCTGGGAGCAATCGGCAGACGGCAAGAGCTTCACCTTCCACCTGCGCCACGGCGTGAAGTGGCACAGCAACGCCCTGTTCAAGCCGACCCGCGACTTCAACGCCGACGACGTGCTGTTCTCGTTCAACCGGCAAGGCAGCGACGCCAGCCCGTACCACAAGATCTCCGGCGGCAGCTATGACTACTATGGCGACATGGGCTTCGCCAAGCTGATCACTGCCCTCGACAAGGTGGACGACTACACCGTGAGGTTCACCCTGGCCGAGCCGCAAACCCCCTTCCTGGCCGACCTGGCGATGGACTTCGCCAGCATCCAATCCGCCGAATATGCCGACGTGCTGATGAAGGCGGGCAAGCCGGAGCAGATCGACCAGCAGCCGATCGGCACCGGGCCGTTCGAGTTCGTCGTCTACCAGCGCGACGCCACCATCCGCTACCGCAAGTTCCCGGAGTATTGGGGACCCAAGGCGAAGCTGGACGCGCTGGTGTTCTCCATCACCACCGACCCGGCGGTGCGGCTGGCCAAGCTGCGCGCCAACGAATGCCAGGTGATGGCCTATCCCTCCCCCGCCGACCTCCCGGGCATCAAGGCCGACCCGGCGCTCACCTTGCTGCAGCAGCCGGGGCTCAACATCGGCTACCTTGCCTTCAACACGCAGAAGGCGCCCTTCACCGACAAGCGGGTGCGCCAGGCGGTGACCATGGCCATCGACAAGGCGGCGATTCTGGAGGCGGTCTATCAAGGCGCCGGCCAGCCGGCCAAGAACCTGATCCCGCCCACCATGTGGTCCTACAACAACGCCGTGCAGGACTACCCGCACGACCCGGCGGCGGCGAAGAAGCTGCTGGCCGAGGCGGGCTTCCCCAACGGGTTCGACACCGACATCTGGGCGATGCCGGTGCAGCGGCCGTACAACCCGGACGCGCGCCGCGTGGCCGAGCTGATGCAATCCGACCTCGAGAAAGTCGGCGTCCACGCGCACATCGTCAGCTACGAATGGGGCGAATACCGCAAGCGCATCCAGGCCGGCGAAGCGCAGACCGCCGAATATGGCTGGACCGGGGACAACGGCGACCCCGACAACTTCTTCACCCCGCTCGCCTCCTGCGCCGCGGCACGGGTGGGCGGCGGCAGCGCCTCCAAATGGTGCAACAAGGACTTCGACGCGCTGATCCAAAAGGCCGCCACCCTGCCCAACCAGGCCGACCGCGCCAAGCTCTACGAGCAGGCCCAGGTGATCATGCATGACGACGCGCCGTTCTTCCTGATCGCGCACTCCGTCACCTTCCAGCCGCTGCGCAAGAACGTGGTGGGCTACACCATGAGCCCGCTCGGCGCCCACTTGTTCGACCAGGTGGACCTCCAATAATCCGGCTGCTGCTGCGCCGCGTGGCGCTGACCGTCCCCACCTTGGTCGGCGTCTCGCTCGCGGGCTTTCTGCTCGTCCATGCCGTGCCCGGCGACCCGATCGAGGTGCGCACCGGCGAACACGGCATCTCGCCCGAACGGCTGGCCTATTTCCGCCACGAATTGGGGCTCGACCAGCCGCTCTGGAAGCAGTTCGCCGACTACGAGTGGCAGTTGCTGCATGGCGACCTGGGGCATTCGATCATCACCCAGGCGCGCGTGTGGACCGAGTTCACCACGCTCTTCCCCGCGACCATCGAGCTCTCCCTCTGCGCCATGGCGTTCGCCCTGCTGTTCGGCTTGCCCTTCGGCGTGTTGGCCGCCGTCTACCGCGGCACGCCGGTGGATTACGGGCTGGTGGGAGTGTCCGTCACCGGCGCCTCCATGCCGATCTTCTGGTGGGGGCTGATGGCCATCCTGGTGTTCTCGGTGGCGCTGGGATGGACGCCGGTGTCGGGCCGCATCGACGACCTCTACTACGTGGTGCCGCATACCGGCTTCATGCTGATCGACAGCCTGTTCTATTCCGACGACCCGGGCGCGTTCGGCTCGGCCGTGCGCCACCTGATCTTGCCCGCCATCGTGCTGGGCACCATCCCGCTCGCCACCATCGCCCGCATGACGCGCTCGGCGATGCTGGAGGTGCTGGGCGAGGACTACGTGCGCACCGCGCGCGCCAAGGGGCTGGGCGGTGCGCGCGTCGTGGTGGTGCACGCGCTGCGCAACGCCCTGATCCCCGTGGTGACCATTTTGGGCTTGCAGGTGGGCTCGCTGCTCGGCGGCGCCATCCTGACCGAGACGGTGTTCTCCTGGCCCGGCGTCGGCCATTGGCTGGTCGAGAGCGTGCAGCGGCGGGACTATACCGTGCTGCAAGGCGGCACCTTGCTGATCGCCGTCGTGGTGATGCTGGTGAACTTGGGGGTGGACGCACTCTACGGCGTGCTGAACCCAAGGCTGCGGCGATGACTGTCCCGACCTCACCGTCATGGCAGGGCTCGACCCACGGCTGTCCGGTCCACAGCCTGCAGCCTCAAAGTATAGTTGCTCGTCATGCCCGTGCTTGACACGGGCATCCACGCGGTCCGGTTGGCCAGGGCGAACCATGACTTGCTCGGCCGTTCGGCGACTACCGCGTGGATGCCGGGATCAAGTCCGGGCATGAGGATAAAGTCTTGTAGGACATCACCTTTCATAAACCGAACGGGAATGGGTCCAGCCTTGGCATGACGATTTTGGGCGAGACAGAATGACCGCCCAACCCAACCCTCTCCCGCAGGCGGGTGAGGGAACCATTGTCAGCACCCAAACGCCCCGCCCGGCGCGCTTCATGCTGGTGCGCAGCCTGCTCACCAGCCCGGGCGCAACGCTCGGCCTCGTGATCATGCTGGCGCTCGTCCTCACCGCCGCCGCCGCGCCGCAACTCGCACCGCACGGTTCGGCGGAGCAGTTCCGCGAGCACTTCCTCGCCCCGCCGTTCCAAACCAGCGCCTTCCCGCTCGGCACCGACAGCCTCGGCCGCGACATCCTCTCCCGCCTGATCTATGGCGCCCGCCTCTCCCTGCTGATCGGCGCGGTGGTAGTGCTGTTGTCGCTCTCGGCCGGCACCTGCCTCGGCCTGCTCGCAGCCTTTCTCGGCGGGGTGCTGGATGTCGCCATCATGCGGGTGATGGACGTGCTGCTGGTGTTCCCGTCCTTGCTGCTCGCCATCGTGGTGGTGGCCATTCTCGGGCCGGGCCTCACCAACGCCATGCTGGCCGTTGCAGTAGTGCAGTTGCCGGCCTATGTCCGCCTGTCCCGCGCCTCCGCCCGGGTCGAACTGTCCAAGGAATACGTCATCGCCACCCGCGCGGCGGGGGCGGGCATGCTGCGGCTGATGCTGCTGGTCGTGCTGCCGAATTGCTTGGCGCCCTTGATCGTGCAGGCGACCTTAGGCTTCTCCTCAGCCATCCTGGATGCGGCGGCCCTCGGCTTCTTGGGCCTCGGCGCGCAGCCGCCCACGCCGGAATGGGGCACCATGCTGGCCGACGCGCTGCAGTTCTACCAGCGCGCCTGGTGGCTGCTGACCTTTCCCGGCCTGGCCATCCTCGTCACCGTCATGGCGTTCAACCTGCTGGGCGACGGGTTGCGCGACGCGCTTGACCCGAAGCTGCGGCGATGAGCGGCACCCTGCTCGACGTGCGCGGGTTATCGGTGGCGTTCAGCACCGCGGCCGGGTCGTTCAACGCGGTGGAGCAGCTCGACCTCACCGTGGCGGCCGGCGAGGTGCTGGGCGTGGTGGGCGAATCGGGCTCGGGCAAAAGCGTCTCCATGCTCGCGGTGCTCGGCCTGTTGCCGCCCAACAGCCAAGTGCAGGCGCAGCAGATCGCGTTCCGCGGCACCGATTTGCGCAGCATCGGCCGGGCGGGGCGCCGGCGCTTGATCGGGCGCGCCATCAGCATGGTGTTCCAGGAGCCGACCTCCTCGCTCAATCCGTGCTACACGATCGGCTGGCAGATCGGCGAGGCGCTGCGGGTGCATACCGGCTTGCGGCGCGAGGCGCTGCGGGCCCGCGTGGTGGAACTGCTCGAGCAAGTGGGCATGCCCGCGCCCGACCAGCGGCGCCGCGCCTTCCCGCACCAGCTTTCCGGCGGCCTGAACCAGCGCGCCATGATCGCCATGGCAATCGCCTGCAATCCCGCTTTGGTCATCGCCGACGAGCCCACCACTGCGCTCGACGTGACGGTGCAGAAGGGCGTGCTAGACCTGCTGGTGCGGCTGCAGCGCGAGAGCGGGCTGGGACTGGTGCTGATCACCCACGACATGGGCGTGGTGGCGCAGACGGCACAGCGCGTGCAGGTGATGTATGCCGGGCAAGTCATGGAGGAGCAGCCGGCCGCTGCATTGTTTGCCCGCCCCCGCCACCCCTACACCGCGGCGCTGCTGGACGCCTTGCCGGAGCGCGCCGAAGGCAAGCCGCGCCTGCCCACCATCCCGGGCATGGTGCCCGGGATTGAGGATCGTCCTAAGGGCTGCCTGTTCGCGCCTCGATGCCCCCACCGCGCCTTGCGCTGCACCTTCGAGCGCCCGGCGCTGGCCCCGGCGTTCGCCGCCCGCGTGCGCTGCCACTACCCGCTGGACGACGCCGGCCGCCCGACCGGGTGGCCGCAATGACCGTGCTCGCCGCCTACGACGTAACGCGGTACTACCCCGTCGCCGGCGGCCGGACACTCAAGGCGGTGGACGGCATCTCGTTCCAACTCGCCGCCGGGCAGACCCTGGCCGTGGTGGGCGAGTCCGGCTGCGGCAAATCGACCCTGGCGCGGGTCTGCGCCATGCTGGAGCCGCCAACCGCCGGCAGCGTCAACGTCGTCGGCGCCGCCAGCACCGCAGACCGCAAGCTGCAACTGCAGAACCAGATGGTGTTCCAAAACCCCTACGCCTCGCTCAATCCGCGGCGCACCGTGGGGCAGACCCTGGTCGAGCCGCTGGCGATCAACCGCCGCTTCTCGCGGCGCGAGCGGCTGACGGAGGCGCGGGCGATGCTGGCGCGGGTGGGCCTGCGGCCGGAGACCTTCGATCGCTACCCCCACATGTTCAGCGGCGGCCAGCGCCAGCGCATCGCCATCGCCCGCGCCCTGATGCTGCGGCCCGCGGTGGTGACCGCGGACGAGCCGGTGAGCGCGCTGGACATTTCGGTGCAGGCCCAGGTGCTCAACCTGCTGCGGGACCTGCAGGACGAGTTAGGCACCGCCTATCTATTCATCAGCCACGACATCTCCGTCGTGCGCCACATGGCCCGCGACGTGCTGGTGATGTACTGCGGCCGCCCGGCGGAGCAGGGCGCGCGGGCCGACGTGCTGGACCGGCCGCTGCATCCCTACACGCGCATGCTGCTGGCCTCCACCCCGTTCGTCGACCCGGCGCGGCGCGTCGTCTCCGTGCCGGTGCAGGGCGAGCTACCTTCGCCAGTAGACCCGCCGCCCGGCTGCGCCTTCGCCTCCCGCTGCCCGCACGCCGCCCCGCGCTGCGTAGCGGAGCGCCCCACGCTCCGGCTGGTCGAACAGCGCCGAGTCGCCTGCCACTTCGCCGAGACCGTTGCGCAGGTGCCCCTGGTCGCTGCGACGGAGTCGTAGGGTGGGTTGCATTTGCAACCCACCACCTGCCCGCGTCCGACGTTTCTAAGCGAGCCACCCGAGATACGCAGCGGCCGCCCGAAGGGCCGCCACCGTGGCGGTGCTCACCAGCAAACCGACAGCGACCAAGCGGTAGTGCCGGTCAGCCGCTTTCCGATACACCAACGCGCCCATCCAGGAGCCCAGCAACACCGCCGGCAAACCCACCGCCGCGTCCACCATGCTGCCGCGGCCGAGCAGGCCGACCCAAGCCAATGGCGCCAAGGCAAGCACCGATGTCACCAGGAAAAACACGATCATGGAGGCGCGCGCCACGGCGGTCGCAACCGGGCTCGCCAGGTAGAAGGCGATCACCGGCGGCCCCGGGATGCCGGCCAGGCCGTTGAATAGGCCGGAGACCAAGCCAAACCCCAGCACGCCCCAGCCCCGCGGCGCCCGTGGCAGCCGCACCCCGCCCACCAGCACCGCCGCGCCGGCCGCGACCGCCACCGCGATTGCCAGCCGCACCGGCGAGGCCGGGAGATGGGCCAAGGCAAACGCGCCCAGCGGAGTGGCAACGGCAGCGCCCAGCGCCAGCATGCGAATCGAGCGCCAGTCGCACCGCCGCGCCGCGTCGCGCAGCCCAGCCAGGCTCACCAACATCTGCAGCAGCAGCACGATCGGCACCGCCCGCGCCGGCGCCATCACCAGGCTCACCAGCGGCACCGCAGTGAGGCCAAAGCCGAACCCGGTGAAGCCGCGCAACAGGGCGGCCAGGAACACCAGGCCCACCCAGTCCCAAGCGGCAATCATTCAAGCATCGGCCATTCAGGCGTCGCGGCGTTCGTCGCGGTGGTGGTAGAGCTGGTAGAGCATGCGCTGCCCCAGCCGGCGGAACGGCGCGAATGGGTGGCCCGGCAGCTCGCCCTGGAAAATCGGCACCGCATGGCGCGGCGCGCGCCCGGCCACCAGTTCAGCCAGCCGCCGCCCGGCTTGCGCGGAGTAGCTGACGCCGTTGCCGCCATAGCCCACCGAGTAGAACAGCGTTTCCGCCGCATCGGGCTGCACGATGCGCGGCATCATGTCGTGGCTGACATCCACCCAGCCCCACCAGGAATAGTCCACCTCGATGCCGCGCAGGGCGGGGAACTTGGCAACCATCCCCTCGATCAAACGCTGCCGATGCACCGGGTTGGCGGCGTCCGATCCCGTGATGGCGCTGCGGCTGCCGATCTGCAGCCGGTTGTCCGGCAGCAAGCGGTAATAATGCCGCAACACCCGCGTATCGGTGATCACCTGCCGGGTCTGGAACCCCGTCGCCTCGATCTCGCTGGCCGTCAGCGGCCGGGTGACCAGGGAGTTCGACAGTATCGGCATCACCCGGCTGCGCAGCTGGGCGTGCAGCGCTTGTCCCGTGTAGCCGCCGGTGGCAATCGCCACCGCCCGGGCCCGCACCGTGCCGCCGGGGGTGCGCAGCCGCCAATGCGCGCCGTCGCGCGTGATGCTCTGCACCGGGCTGCCGGTATGCACGCGCGCGCCAGCCTGCCGGGCGGCACGCAGGTAGCCGAAGGCGAGCTTGGCGGGATGCACGCCGGTGCCCAGCGGCTCGTGCAGTGCGCCCACCGCCTCGGCGTCCCGCACCCACTCGCAATCCAGCGCGGCGCGGTCAATCATCCGGGTGCCATAGCCGAACATGCGGTTGCAAACCTCGGATTCGGTCACGAGCCGCTCGAAGGTGCGGCGGCGATGGGCAATGAACAGATGGCCGCCGGGCTGCGCGTCGCACGCGAACTCGGCCACCAGGCTGGAGAACAGCTCGAAGCCCTCGCGGATTTCGGCGTGCAGCGCCTTGGCCGTGGCTTCGCCCCAGCGCGCGATCCATTGCGACCGGGTCAGCCGCCCGGACGCGTTCTGCCCTTGGCCGCCATTGCGCGTGCTGCACCCCCAGGCGACCCGGTTGGCTTCCAGCACGGTCGCCTTGATGCCGAACTCGCGCGCCAGGAACAGGGCGCAGGTGAGCCCGGTGAAGCCGGAGCCAACCACTGCCACGTCGGTGTCGCAGTCCGCGCCGACCGGGCCGTCATCCTCGGGCGGCCTGCCGGCGGTGGCGACCCAATAGGTCGGCGCATAATCCCGGTTGCGGCCCGGCGTCGCATCCACCAGCGGGTCGTAGCTGGGATCGTATGGCTGGATTGGGAGTTCGGGGCGGACGATGACGTTCATGGCTCAGGCCGCCATGGCAGGGCGGTCCTTGCGGAAGGCGCTCTTGCTGGCGACCAGCGCCCCCTCGAACCGGAACAGGTCGAGCCCCTCCGCCTCGATGCGCGCGCCGTCGCGGCGCGTGCCGGTGAACAGCCATTCGGTGACGGCTTCGTCGCCCAGCATGCGGCTGCGATGCACCGCCCATTGCACGTCCGGCAGGTCCGCCCAGACGGCGGCGAAGGCGGTGCGGATCGCGCTGGTCCCGGCAAAGCGGCGCCCGCCGGCGTGGTCGCCGGCCGCTCCGAGGAACACCGCATCCGCAGTAAAGCACGCCATTACGGCATCGGCGTCATGGGCGTTGAAGGCGGCAAACAAGCGCTCGAGTGTGGCCAGCCGGGCCGTGTCGTCGGTCATCGGAGTCCTCGCAGCATGCAATGAAAGCACGCTGCTCGTTCGCTGCCGGCACAACTAGGGCCAGATGCGGGTGACCGTCCGGCCAGACACTTTGCCCTCGTTACCCTTGCGATCAGAAAGCCTTAAGGACTGCGACCAAAGCAACCACGACCGCAGCCCCGGCCGTCATGGACGACACAACAACTTTCCATACCTCAGTGTTTCGTTGTGCATCCTTCAGCAGGGTATCCATCTGCAGGTTTAGCAGCTTCCAGGACTTCTCGTTAAAGGCCATCTGCTCCTCGGTCAGTCCGCTCATCGGGGTCTATCCTGCTCGCCAGGCATGGTCGCCAGCAACTCGCACACTAAAGCCAGAGTGCGACGGCGTCATCATGCCTCACGCATCACCCGCCCGAGCCGGACCAGCCCCTCCTCGATCCGGTCCGTGCGGATCGACGAAAAGCCCAGCCGGAAACTCGCCCGGCCGCGCTCCGGTGTGTCGAAGAACACGCCGCCGGGTTCCACCAGCACCCCGCGGGCGGCAGCCTCGGCAGCCACTGCAAACGCGTCCAGACCGCCTCGCGCCTCGATCCAGTAGCTGGCCGCGCCCGGCGCGCGCTGCCAGGCGGCATGCGGCAGGTGCTCCGGCAATAGCCGGTCCACGATGGCGGCCCGCTCCGCCAACACCTGCGACAGCCGCCGCCAATGCGCCCGGTAATGTCCCAGCGAGATGAACATCGCCATCGCGCGCTGATTGTTGCTCGGCGGGTGCCGCAGCATGATCCGCCGCAGCGCCCGCAACTCGCGGATGATCGGCGCCGCCGCCACCACGTAGCCAAGCCGCAACCCGGGCGCCACCACCTTGGACAGGCTGCCGATATACACCACGCGCCCCTCGCCGTCGGACCCCTTGAGCGGCGGCATCGCCGGGCCCTCGGCGAACAGGTCGGCGTCGTAATCGTCCTCGATCACCGTCAGGCCATGCTGACGCACCGCCGCCTGCATCGCCTCGCGCCGCGCGGCCGACATCACCGCCGTGGTCGGGCATTGGTGCCCTGGGGTGAGCAACACCGCGCGGCACTCTGCCAGCCCGGCATCCGGCACCGCGCCCTCGCGGTCCACCGCCAGCAGATGCACCCGGCCGCCGGCGAGGCGGACCATGTGGCGCGCGTCGGGGTAGCCGGGCTCCTCCATCGCCAGCGCGGTGCCGGGCGCCACCAGCAGCTGGACCGCCAGCGAAAGCGCCTGTTGCGCGCCAAGGGTAATCATCACCTCATCGGCCGCCGCCCACACCCCGCGGCGGGGCAGCACCGCCGCGCGCAACTGGGCCACCAATTCGCCATCGTCCTCGTCGATCAGGTCGGCCGCCCAGTCGTTCACGCTGGCCGCGCTGGAGGCGGCGGCAGCGCTCTCGCGCCAAGCCTGCACCGGGAACAGCGCCGGATCGAATTGCCCGAACAGGAACGGATACGGATAGGCCTGCCAATCGCTCGGCTTGCTGATCTGGCGCAGGCTCGACGGCTGCAGCGCAAACCGCGGCTGCCAGGCCGGGCCGGACCGGATCGCCGGCGCTCCGGCGATAGCCGGCGGCCCGGCGGCGACAAACACGCCGCTGCGCTCCTGCGACAGCAGGGAGCCCTCCGCGATCAACTGCTCATATGCGGAACTGACCGCATTGCGGGCGATCCCCAGCATCGCCGCCAGGCGCCGTGTGGAGGGCAACCGGTAGCCCTGCGAAAGCTGCCCGCTCTCGATCGCCACGGTCAGCAATTGGCGGATTTGTGCGGGCAGCGCCGTGCCGGAGCGCCGCACGTCGCGGAACAATTGCAGCCAGGCCATGCCGTCGTCATCACGCAACAAATCTGCCACCCCGCCTTCCTAACGCGGGTTTTCACCTCCGCTCCGCTAAAATAGCCCCCGATCGGTTCAGCTTGCAGCAACCTTATCGCGGCGAACCAGCGCGAAAACCCCGATCAGCCGGTAAAAGCTGGACATCGCGTTCCCGCTTTGGAACGATGCCGCATGCTGGATCTGTCCGATGTGCGCGCTTTCGCCCGGATCGCCGAACTCGGAAGCATCTCGGGCGCCGCGAGGGCGTTGGTGGCGCCCAAATCATCCGTCAGCCGCTCGCTCTCCCGGCTGGAACAAGCGCTCGGCAGCGTGCTGGTCGAGCGCGCGACGCAACGGCTGCACCTGACCGACACGGGTCACTTGTTCCTGCCCTACGCCTTGCGCATTCTGCAGGAGGTCGAGGACGCCGAGGTGACGCTGGGTCGGTTTGCCGGAGTGCCGCGCGGAACGTTGCGGATCAGCGCGCCCTTCGCCTTCACCAAAGGCGCCCTGATCCCGATGTTGCCCGGCTTTCTCGCCCGCTACCCCGAGGTCAACGTCGCATTCGAGGCAGATGCGGGCTGGTCAAGCCTGGCCACCGGCGATGCAGACCTTTTCATGCGAGTCGGCCCGTTGCCGACGACCACGATGGTCGCCCGCCGTCTCGCCACCGTCGAGCTTTGGATTTGCGCCAGCCCCGCCTATCTCGCCGCCCGGGGATCGCCCGCTTCCGCCTCCGCGCTGGCGGCTCATGACATTGTCGGCCTCACCGGCCCCGAGGTGATTTGGCCGTTCCGCAGCGCCGGCGGCCGCGTGGAGGAGATCACCTTGCACACCCGCGCCGTGCTGCCCGATACCGCGCTGGTCCAGTCCGTATTGGCCGCCGCCGGCGGCATCGGCCAACTCCCGGACTACATGGCGGCCGACTCGATCGCAAAGGGCGAACTGGTGCGCGTGCTGCCCGAGATCGGCGCCGCCACGTCGGACGCATTTGCGCTCTTCCCAAGCCATCACGGTCTACTGCCGAAGGCGCGGGTTTTTATCGACGCGGCAGCGGCCTACATCGCGGACCGGCGGGCCAAGTTCGACCGCGACGCTGCCTGATTGAGGGCCGGCGCCATGGTCGACCAGCCAGACCGCGTCGATGCCCGCGCCAAGCACGCATGACAACCGTGAGGAAACTGCTGCAAACGAGCCAAAACCTGGCCGGACAGCCATGGATTTGAATCGGCCATCACGGTAACCTTACCCACTGGTGATGTGACGCGCCCAGCAGCGCGCCAGCAGCGGACCAAAACGGGTCAGCCAGCAGGATGGAGAGGTCCATGGGATGCGCAGAGTGCTCAAAACCGGTTTGGCCAGCCTCGCTCTATGCGGCGCGCTTGCCGATCTCCCAAGCCGGGCAGCGCCCGGCGGAGGTGGCGGCGTGAGCGGCGCCGAACTGGCGCAGGCGCGGGCGAGCCTGATCGCACAATGCCCCAGCGTGCCAGCCATCTCCGATGCGGAGGCCGCAAAGCTGCCGATCCACATCACCCGCTGGGGCACCAGCGGCCCCCGCGTCGTGCTCATCCACGGCGGCGTGCAAGGCAGGCTTGGCGGCGGCCCGGCCACCTTTGACGGCCAGCAAGCCTGGGCCGCACCGGCTCAAGGCGCAGACGGCTTGCGGGTCGAGCGAGTGGACCGGCCGGGCTTCGGCCAGAGCCCCTCGCGCGGGGTGGACGACATGGAACGCGACTCCGTGTGGATCGCCGATCTACTGGGCAGCGGCGCCAACCTGATTGGCCATTCCTGGGGTGGTGCCGAGGCGCTGCTCGCCGCCGCCCGGCGCCCGAACGCAGTGCAATCGCTGGTGCTGATCGAGCCCGCGCTGTTCGATCTCGCCGAGGCCGACCCGAGCCTGCGCGACAGCCCGGCCGTCAAAGCTGGCGCCGCGGCACGGGCCAACATGGTCCTCCACGCAAGCAGCCCGGCGCAATACGCCGAAATGTTCGCGAAATTGGTCGGCACCGACGCCGGCAGCGCCAGCCAAACCAAGGCATCCGCCGCAGTCGGGCTCGACCCGGCGGAGGCAGCTGCAATGGGGTGCGCCCTGTTGCAAGCCCGCATGGCGCCGGTCGATGTCCTGCAGCGCGCGGCCGACACCGTCGCGCAAGCGGGCATCCCCGTGCTGATCGTCACCGGCGGCTGGAACCAGGGTTTCGATACCGCAGCCGGGGTGATCGCCAAGATGCTGCACGGGCGCCACATCATCGTCCGCTCGCCAAACCACTTCGTGCAGCTCGCCAACTCGGCAGACTTCAATCGCGACGTCGGCGCGTTCATGCGGGAGGCCGACCGGACGCGGGCTCCCGCTCAATAGCCGCCCTCGTCAGGCCGGAGATGCGCCCGCAAGGCCGCACCTCCGCGCGAGTAGGGCAGGGTGATGACTCTGGCGATGCAAAATTGCTATCGCTTGCACCATGAAGCTGCAGAACTTCCGCGAAGTCGTGGCCGTCGCCAACCACGGCAGCATTCGCGCCGCCGCCCGGGCGCTCCAGGTTTCGCAACCCGGGATGACCCGCAACCTCGCCGAGTTGGAGCGCGAGTTAGGCTGCGCCCTGTTTGAACGGCGGGCACGCGGGGTGGCGCTCACTCCGCTCGGCCAAGCGTTCGTGCGCCGGGCAACATCCATCCTGCAAGCGGTGCAGCGCACGCGCGACGAGATGGAACAGCTTTCCGGCCTCACCACTGGCATCGTCACCGCAGGCCTCTCGATTGCCGCTCATCTGGCCTTGTTGCCGCACGCCTTGGCGCCGTTCCGCAAGCGCTATCCGGACACGAAGCTGCACATCATCGAGGGTTTCTACCCGACCCTGGAGGCCGGGCTGCGCGATGGCAGCATCGACTTCTATCTTGGCGTTGACACCGGCCGGAAGGTCGCGCCCGGCCTGGCGCGGGAGTTTGTGTCGCCCAATCGGCGAGCCATTTTGTGCCGCCGCGACCATAAGCTCGCTTCCGCCAGCTCCCTTGCCGAGCTATGCGCCGCCGAGTGGGCCACGACATCGATCACGGCCGAAGCCGAGGCCGAGATCGGGGTCTGCTTCAAACGCCACCAGCTTGCAACGCCGAAAACCGTCTTGCGCACGCAGTCCGCGCTGAGCCTGATCATCTGCCTGCTGCACACCGACCTGCTGGCGATGGTCCCGATACAATGGACCGAGGCGGTGCTCACTCGCGGTCTCCTGACCACGATCCCGGTACGCGAGGAGCTATCCGCTCACCCCATCGTCGCGGTCACGCGCGCCGACCTGCCGCTGACGCCCGCGGCGACGCACCTGCTCGACCTGCTCAAGCGTGGGCGTATCCTGCAGGCCGGCCGCCGCAGGCCCACCAAAGTCGCTTAACAGCGAGTGAGGCTGCGGCGGTTGGTGGGTGATGCCGCAACACGATCACTGCGTCGGTTCAGCAATCTAGCATGGCGGACAGCGAAGAGTAGGTTAGACCCTTATCGTTCTGACTGTGCAAACCCGCAGTGTCGGATGTAGTTGGCGCACTCCTGCGGGGTGAAGCGCTTGAGCAGGCGGCCGATTGCGGTCCAGAGGTCCTCGATGGTGCGTTCGGCCGCATCGCGAAGCAGGCGTTTGAACTTGGAGAACGTCAGCTCGATCGGGTTGAGGTCTGGACTGTAGGGCGGCAGATAGATCAGGCTCGCACCGGCAGCCTCGATGGCCTCGCGCACGCCGCTCACCTTGTGCGAGCTGAGGTTATCGAGCACCACGACGTCGCCTGGCTTGAGTTCCTTGACCAGGAACTGCTGGATGTAGGCGAGGAACGCCGCTCCGTTGATCGCGCTGTCCAGCACCAACGGAGCAATCAAGCCGGTTGTGCGCAGGCCGGCCAGGAAGGTGGTTGTGTGCCAATGGCCGTGCGGGACGATGCCGACCAGGCGCTCGCCCCGTGGTGCCCGGCCGCGTGTGCGGGTCATGTTGGTCGTGGCCCAGGTTTCATCGAGGAAGACAAGGCGCGCTGGATTGAGAGTGAGCTGGCGCGCCGCCCATTGTCGGCGCGCTTCGGCGGTGTCCTCGCGCCGCTGTTCCTCGGCCTGCAGGTGCTTTTTTTATATGTCAGGCCCAGCCGGGCGACGACTTTCCACATTACGGAGTAGCTCACACTGACTTTGTGGGTTTGCGACAGCCACAACCGCAGCTCGTCCAACGTGGCATCTGGAAACCGATGGATTTGTGCTGCCAAGTCCTTGGTGACGCCGGCCAATCGCAACGGAACATGGCCATGCTGCGGGCCAGGGGCCGGATCGCCGAGCTCGCGAAGCCGGGCCCGCACTTTCGAAACATAAGACGGGCTCACGCCAAAGCGCGTTGCCGCCTGCACCAAGGTCAGATCGCGGCATGCCAGCACCCGATCCCGCAAGTCCTGCCCGTAGGCCTGTCCACGCCGCCACGCCATCCTCGCCTCCGGTATCAGCCGGAAGCCTTCGAATCACACGTCGCTCCCGTTTCGGAAGGAGAAAACTGCGATTCCAGTCAAAGCGATTTGAGTCTAGCCTCCACAGCCGCCATGGCGAGGAGCGTAGCGACGTGGCCATCCGGGCTTGCACGAAGGTGCTCGCCTCCATGGTCGCCAAGCAGCGGTTCAAGATGGCGGCAGCGTGTTGCTGGCTATCGAGTCTTGGTACCCGCAATGTTGTGTTTTCAGCACACGGTCCGAGGTTTTCTAGACGCTTAGGTCCACATCACGGAATCGGCATTGACGGAACAACCTAACCGATATCTATCGAACCAGTAAAAACGATCGCCTAACGATCGATGAACCGACCCAAAGGTGGTCCTAAGCCGAGGAAGCGTTCAATGGGTTGGTGCGCTTGGAAATATGCGCCTACTGCCATCGTGGCCCTAATTTTGCCACTCCAGCTCTGGGCCCAGGAGGCTGTGCGCCTGCCGGATGCGGCCATGGCACAATTGGCAAATCCGACCGGGCGGCCGATCTCGCCCAAGACGCAGGATTCGCCGATCGGCATCGCGCCGGCCCAAAACCAAAATACGCCAGGGCAGGACTTGCGCCCGGTGGCGGCGCCGCAATCGTTCGCGCCGGTCAACACCGGGCTATTCCCTTCGTTCGGCAACACTTTGCTTAACAACGGCATCGAGTTCCACGGCGCTCTCCTCGATCATTTCTTGTCCAACCCCGATGCCGGCAACACGCCGAAATTCGCAGCGGCAAACCTGGGGATTTTCCGCCCGACAGCAGACTTCGACCTGTTCAAGATCGCCGGCATCTATGGCGCGAGCATCCACACCTCACTGACCTACTTCTTTTCCAAAAATGACGAACCGGGCATCATCGCGCAGACCGGCGGCGCCGTCACCGGCTATCAGTCCACCCCAATCCTTGAAGCCAGCGCGCTGACCAGGCTCACCTATGAACAAAAGCTGCTGGCCGACCGCCTCGATATAGAAGTCGGCCGGTCCAACGTGCACCAATACTTCTTCATTCCGAACTCGCTTGATTTCTTCAGCTACGACTCCCCGGTGCTCTACGTGGATGCCGACTTCAACTCCATCCCATATGGCGTCTACATGGGCAAGGCGACCTACCACCTCACGCCGTTCTGGTATCTGCAAGCGGGTGCGTTCGCAGACGACTACCGCGACGAGGTCAAGCAGGGCTGGAAGTTCGGCACGTCCCGCGCGTCCGGAGCACAGATTATCGGCGAAGTCGGCTACCGCAGTGAGTTCAACACCGAGGCCTATCCTGCCAACCTCGAGGCCGGCTTCGAGTGGAACACCAGAACGGGCCGCTCCAACACCAAAGGCACCGGCAACAACTCCACCGCTGCGACCACCGCCGCCAACTATCCAGGCGGAGGGGTGATCTTCCTGCAGGGTGCCAAGGTCGTCTACCGCGGCCCGGCTCCGGCCGCCCGTGGCAAGCCGCCGCAGAACATCCAACTCTACGTCCAGGCGGACGTCGCCGTCGACCAGCCGCAGCCGATCAACCTCGATCTTTTGGGCGGAATTAACTTCACCGGCTTCGTTCCTTACCGACCGGCCGACATCCTCGGCCTGCAGGCGCGGGGCGTCCAACTCAGCTCAGTGGAGGCCAACTTCGAAACCCGCGAGCATACCTTGATCAATCGCGGCCGTTTCGTGCAGCAATCGAGGAGTGAGCTGCAGCTCGAGGCAATGTACCAATTGACGTTCAACCCCTACCTAACCGTCACCGCGTTCGGCCAGTATTTCGCCAATCCCGATGACTACGAGGTCCCGTTCGTCAACCACGTCCCGCATAACGGCGCCGAAGCTGGCTTCATCGTCCGCATCCCGCTCGGGCCGCTCCTGGGTACCAGCAACAAGCCGTTCTAGCGCCTGATCGCTTCAGGTTGGCTCAACCGGAAGCGTCATCTGCCACCCAGGGTCTCGACGCCACCGCAGACCACCGCCTGTCATGCGCCGGATCTGTCGCATAGCCCAATGACCGCCTCCGCATCCAACGACGAGCGCGACGCACAGCCCGGGTCCCTGGCCAACCCGGATGTCGCCCGGCGCCGGCGGGACATGCTCGCAATGGAGCATGTCCGGCCGCTCGCCGCCTATGCCGAGCGCCTGCGCACCCGCGGCTTCGTTCCCGATTTTGACCCGCTGGATGGCGGCACCACGGCCAAGCTGCTGGTCTTGCTGGAAAAGCCCGGACCCAAGACGGTGCCGCCGAAAGGCTCCGGCTTCGTCAGCATGAACACCGACGACCCCACCGCCAAAACCATTCACCGCCTCGTGCACCAGGCCGCCATTCCTCGCCCGGGCATCGTGCTGTGGAACATCGTTCCCTGGTGGAATGGCACCATGGCCGTGACCAGCGCCGAACAGCGCGCCGGGGCCGGCGAGCTCGCGTCGCTGCTGGCTTTGCTGCCCGGGCTGCGCGGCGCCCTGTTGGCGGGCAACCCGGCGGCGCAATGGGGCAGCCCGGCGTTGCGCGAAACGGAGCTGCTGCTATTCCGCTGCGTGCACCCCTCCGGCCAGGCCCGCGCCGGCCCAGCCAGCCGCGAACGCTGGTTGCAACTGCCGCAAATCTGGCGGCAGGCCTGGCAAGCCGTGGCCAATGCGTGACCCGCACGTCGCCGGTTGTGACTCGCCGAATAATAAGCCGGCATTCGCCTTTTCGGACGCAAATAGCAACGGGACGCTAACATTTCCCGGCTAAGTTGCTGCGCATGATCGCAGCAGGTGGAGTCGGATGCCTGAGTTTGACCAAGGTGGCCTGTTCAACGACCTGGCCCGCAAATACGAGTACGGGGACGACCTGGCGCAATCTGACGAAGACGCGCTGCACTGGTATCTCGAAGCAGCCAAATGCGGCAACGCCGCCGCCCTGCACAGCGCCGGCTTGTTCTACGAACTTGGCCGCGGCGTGCGCTCCTCCACCACCCGCGCGGCCGCCCTGTATCGGGATGCCGCCAAGCAGGGCCACGCCTGGGCACAACTGCGGCTCGCGCGGCTGCTCGAGAAGGGCAGGGGCGTCGAGCGCAACCAGGTCGCAGCCGCGCGGCTCTACCGCGCCGCGGCAGACCAGGGGCTGACGCAGGCGCAATACGAACTCGCGCTGCTCTACGATGCCGGCAACGGCGTCGCCCGGGACCATGGCGCGGCCTTCACCCTGTTCCGCCAAGCGGCCGAGCATCGCCATACCGAAGCCGAGTTCTGGCTCGCGCACTATTACGCCGAAGGGCTTGGCGTCGTCCGCTCCGATGTGGCCGCCGCCCATTGCTACGGTCTGGCCGCCAGCCAAGGTCATGGCCGCGCCCAGCTCAACCTCGGTCTGATGTACTGGCTCGGCCGGGGCGTCACGCAGTCCGACGAGGAGGCGGTCCGCTGGTTCCAGCTCGCGGCGGACAATGGCCTTGCCTTGGCGCAGTTCAATCTCGGCGTGTGCTATGCCAACGGCCAGGGCGTGCCGCGCTCCGACTCGGAGGCATTGCGGCTCTACCGGCTCGCCGCAGCCAATGGGTGCAGCCCGGCGCGCAACAATCTCGGGCAATTCTACGAGGCCGGCCGCGCCGTCGAGCAGTCCGACCCCGAGGCGATGCGGCTGTATCGCCTCGCCGCCGAGGACGGCAACTTGCTCGCGCAATTCAATTTGGGCTCGCTCTATGAGCGCGGCCGCGGCACGCCGGTATCGCTCGCCGAGGCCGCGCGCTGGTACGGCCGGGCCGCCGCCGCCGGCCATAAGCTGGCTCGCGAAGCGCTGCGCCGGCTCCGGCACGACTCCGAGTGCTTGAGCCTGGCGATGGAGGCTGAAGCCGCCTGAACCTGGCCCCATCTCTCACGGCGCGCGGCTCGCTGTAAGTTTTATCGCCCCAGACCGCGCCGTCGCTCAATAACGAGCCGTGACAGCGACCGAAATCTCGTCATGACGACGACGCAGCGACGTGGCCATCCAGGGTCGCACAGCGGTGCTCGCCCGCTGGATCACCACGCTGCCAAGCGGCGGCTCGCAAAGGCGGCCTCTACCCGTGGCCCCTCAGCGATATCGCGCACTCGCGACCGAGCGAGCGATTTGATTGCCGCCGCCAACGGCGCCATAACGATCCCTGTCGGGCAAAGTGACGATGTCCGAACTAAGTCACTGGCCGCGGCGTTGCGTGCTGACCAACCTGCTGAGGCCACAGGAGCGCTCCCCTGACCCCCGATTTGGCTCACGCCTTCCCGGCCTGGCTTAGCATCGCTGGGCACCAACCGGCCGTGCAGGGGCTGCTGATCGTGCTCGGCACCTTCGTGCTGGAGGATGCCGCCACCATCCTGGCCGCCATGGACGTGCAGGTGGGCCAACTCACGCTCGCCGTGGCGCTGTTGTCGCTCTATCTCGGCATCGTCCTGGGCGATCTTGGTCTCTACGGGCTCGGCCGGTTGGCAGCGTCCACCCCCTGGGCCCGCCGCTGGGCGCCTCCGGAGCGGTTCAGCCACAGCCGCAACTGGGTTTGCAGCCACGTCTTCACCGTGGTCCTCATCAGCCGCTTCCTGCCCGGCGCGCGGCTGCCGACCTACACCGCCTGCGGCTATCTCGGCGCCGATTTCCGCCGCTTTGCCGCCGCCGCCATCGTCGCCACGCTGATCTGGACCACCCTGCTGTTCAGCATCTCGCTCCGTATCGGCCGCCTCATGGCGGAGCATCTGGGCGAATGGCGCTGGGTCGGCATGGCCGGGTTCGCGCTGACCATCGTCCTGCTCGGCCGGCTGGCCGCGCGGCTGCAATCGGCCGACTCGTCGGTGCACTCCCCATGAGCCACATACGATGAGCCAGGCCGTCGCCAGCGGTGCCGCCCGGCGGCTGGCGGCCGCCGACCGGGTGATCTCGCCATTCGAGTTTTGGCCCGGCTGGCTGTTCTACGCCCCCGTGGTGGTGCAATGGATTTGGCTCGGCCTGCGCTACGGCGACATGAGCCTGCCCACCGCGGCCAACCCCACCATCGAAACCGGCGGCCTCTGCGGCGAGAGCAAGACCGCCATCCTGGACCAGATCACCGGCCCGGCCCGGGCCCGGATCGCCCCCTACATCGCCTTCCGCGCCGGCCAGGATGACCCGGCAGCAGCAGCGCAGGCCAGCGGCTTCGCATGGCCGATGGTGCTCAAGCCCGATATCGGCTGCAACGGCACCGGCGTCCGCCTCGTAGCCACCTCGGCTGCCCTAGCCCAGGCGGTCGCGGAGTTCCCGCGCGGCATAAAGCTCTTGCTGCAGCACTACGTGGCCGACCCGGGCGAGGCGGGGCTGTTCTACATCCGCTACCCCGACGAGCCATATGGCCGTCTGACCTCCGCCACCATCAAGCTGCAGCCATCGGTCACCGGCAACGGCCGCTCCACCCTGGAGCAACTGGTGCGCGCCGACCCGCGCGCCGGCCGCGTGCCGCACCTCTACCTGCGGCGGCTGGCCTCCCGTCTGGCAGAAATCCCCGCGGCGGGAGAGGTCGTGCCGCTGGTGTTCACCGGCAACCACTGCAAGGGCTCGGTGTTCTTCAACGGCGCCAACCTCATCACCCCCGCCCTCACCGAGCAGGTCGACCGCTTCGCCCGCGCCATCCCCAACTTCCATTTCGGCCGGGTGGACATCCGCTTCGCCTCGGAGGCGGCGCTCAAGCTGGGGCAGGGCTTCACCGTCATCGAGGTGAACGGCGCCGGCTCCGAGGCGACCCATATCTGGGACGCGCGCTGCACCTTGCGCGAGGCGTATGCCTCCCAGTTCAGCCATTACCGGGCAGCATGGGAGATCGGCCACATCAACCGCTCGCGGGGGCTGCAGCCGAGTGGGCTATGGCCCATGTACCGGCTCTGGCGGCTGCAGCGCAGGCTGATGGCCTCCTATCCGACCAACGACTAAGGCAATCCCATGACAACTGATCTATTCCAGCCGGTCACGCTCGGTGGCGGACTGCTGCTGCCAAACCGCATCGTGATGGCGCCGCTGACGCGCAGCCGCGCCGGCGCCGGCGACGTCCCCGGCCCGATGAACGCCGAATACTACGCCCAGCGGTCCAGCGCCGGGCTGATCGTCTCCGAGGCCACCAACATCAGCCAGCAGGGCAAGGGCTACGCCTTCACCCCCGGCATCTACACCGACGAGCAGGTGGCTGGCTGGCGCATCGTCACCGACGCCGTGCATGCCGCCGGCGGCCGCATCTTCTGCCAGCTCTGGCATGTCGGCCGCATCAGCCATCCCTCCTTGCAGCCCGGCGGCGGCCTGCCCGTCTCCGCCTCCGCGGTGCAGGCGCAGGGCCAGGCCTTCACCGAAACCGGCATGCAGGACCTGGTCGCCCCACGCGCGCTGGACCTGTCGGAACTCCCGGGCCTGATCCAGCAATACCGCCACGCCGCCGACTGCGCCAAGCGCGCCGGCTTTGACGGCGTGGAGATCCATGCCGCCAATGGCTACTTGCTGGAGCAGTTCCTCCGCCGGCTCACCAATCACCGCACCGACCGATATGGCGGCTTGATCGAGAACCGCGTGCGCTTGCTGCTGGAAGTGGCGGCGGCCGTCGTGGAGGTTTGGGGCGGCCAGCGGGTCGGCATCCGGCTCTCCCCGGTGAGCCCGGCCAACAACATGAGCGGCTTTGAGGACGCCCAGGAGGTGTATGAGGCGGTGGTCGCCGGCATCGAGCGGCTCGGCCTGTGCTACATGCACATCGTGGAGGGCGCCACCCAGGGCCCGCGCGACTTCGCGCCGTTCGACTATGTGCGCCTGCGCAGCCTCTTCACCGGCCTCTACATGGCCAACAACAACTACGACCTGGCTTTGGCTGAGGACGCCCGCGCCCAGCTGCGGGTAGACCTGATCGCCTTCGGCCGCCCCTTCATCACCAATCCCGACCTGGTCGACCGGCTGCGCACCGGCGTGCCTCTGGCGCCCTCCAGCGACAAGTCGCTGTGGTATGGTGGCGGCGCGGAGGGCTACACGGATTACCCGGCTGCGACCCAGCGAGCGGCTTAGCCTCGTGGTAGCGCGTTGGTAGACCTCTGGCTGAAACGCTCGCATGCTCAAAAACGCGCGCATTCAACTGCTCGCCAACCTGTTGAATACGATGTCAGGTTCGAGCTTTACCGTTGGCGTGGCAGCGCCGACCGCCGCTTCTTTCTTCTATAGCGCTACCAGCTTTCCGCTTAGAACCGTGCTCATCGGGGCGGGTTTCTGGCTTATGGTAGCAATAGTGCTACATTTTGCTGCCCAGGGCGTACTCGGAGGGTTGCGCGAATGACTGACTTACAGTGGTTTGCTTTGGTGGTCCTACCCATCCTTGTTGGCGCCGGTGGCTGTGGAGCGGCGTGGCTGGGACGACGCCTGCTCCGCTAATCTGGCGACCAGATTGCCACCTTGCCAGCCCCCGCCCCATCCGGCAGGAACCTCCCCGACCCGCGAGGAGGTGAGTTGGCCCATGGATACGTTGCAGGCGATCGTCATAGCCGTCGTTCAGGGCGCCACCGAGCTCTTCCCCGTCAGCAGCCTGGGCCACGCCGTGGTGCTGCCCGCCTTGCTGCACTGGCCGCTAGACCAAGGCGCCCCCGCCTTCCTGCCGTTCCTGGTCATGCTGCATGTCGGCACCGCGGTCGCCCTGCTGGGGTATTTCTGGCGCGACTGGCTCGCCTTGGCCATGGGCGTGCTCGGCGTCTCCGGCCCGCAGCAGACGCGCGACAACCGCCGCAAGCTGCTGCTGATCGTCGTGGCCACCATCCCCGCGGTCATTATCGGCTTCGTGCTGGAGCACTTCCTGCGCAACCTGTTCGCCTCGCCCCTCATCGCCGCCGGCTTCCTGGCGCTGAACGGCCTGCTCTTGCTGCTCGGCGAGCGGCTGCGCGCCCGCGGCGGCCACCGCCTGATGGAGTCGATGACCATCACGGACGCGCTGGCCGTGGGTTTTTGGCAATGCACCGCCCTCATCCCCGGCATCTCCCGCTCCGGCGCCACCATCGTCGGCGGCCTGCTGCGCGGCATCGACCATGAGGGCGCCGCGCACTTCTCCTTCCTGATCGCCACCCCGATCATCATCGGCGCCACCGTGCTCGAAGTGCCCAAACTGCGCCACGCCGACATCCCGCCCGGCATGTTCGAGCTCTCGGCCATCGCCGCGGTGGTGGCGGGCGTCGTGGCGCTGCTCAGCACGGCGTTCCTGATGCGCTACTTCAAGCACAACGACAAATGGGCGCTCGGCCCCTTCGCCGGCTACTGCATCGCGGCGGGGATCGCGAGCCTGATCTATCTCGGGCTGTACGCTTGAACCGCCTGGCTGCCGCGGCACTGCTGCTCATCGCCGCCGCCCCCGCCAACCCCGCCGCCGTTCCCCTCTCCCGCGACAACCTGCCATGGTGGCATGCCCGCCACGAGGACAAGCTTGCCCAAGCCCATGCCGGCTCGGTCGGCCTGGTGTTCCTGGGCGACTCCATCACCCAGGACTGGGAGCAGCACGGCCCCCCCGCCTGGCGGGACTTCGCCCCCGCCTGGCAACGCTTCTACGGCGACCGCCACGCGCTCAACCTGGGCTTCAAGGGCGACACCACCGCCAGCCTGCTCTGGCGTATGCAACACGGTGAGATCGACGGCATCGCCCCTCGCGTCGCCGTGGTGCTGATCGGCGCCAACAACAACGGCCGGGTGCATTGGTCCGCCGACGAGACGCTGGGCGGCATCGCCGCCGTCATTGCCGAGGCGCACCGCAAGCTACCCACCACCAAGATCCTGCTGCTCTCGGTGCTGCCCTCCGAGCGCTCCGCCTGGGTCGACGCGACCACCGCCGCCATCAACGCCGGCCTCGCCGCCCGCTACGGCCACGGCCAAGACCCGGCGGTCACCTACCTGGACGTCACCGGCCTGTTCATGCAAGGCGGCAAGCTGGACCGCGCCGCGTTCCTGGACGGCTATCTCACCCCGCCCGACCCGTTGCTGCACCCGACGGCGCAAGCCCAGGCGCGGCTGTCTGCCGCCATCGAGCCCACCCTAGCCCGGCTGATGGGCGACCGTCCGCACGCGTGACCGCGCGAACACCACCGCGCCCATGGCATAGGCGATTGCGCCGAGCAGGAACGGCGCCCCCGCCCAAGCCACGCCACCCCAGCGCACCGCACCGGAATACACGAACGATGCCAGCAGCGGCGCCACCACTGCGGTCAATCCTTGCACCGAGGACAAGCCCCCCTGCGTCTCGCCCTGCCGCTCCGGCCCGGCGCGCACCGAGAGCAGGCTGCGCAACGCCGGCGTGGCAACGGCGCCCAGAGCCTGTAGCAGCACGGCGAGATAGATCACCCAGCCCGCCGGCGCCAGGCCGAACACCAGGTAGGCCGCCGCACCGAGCGCGAATCCGGCGAACGCCGCCCCGCGCTCCCCAAGCCAGCGGATCACCGGTTGCACCAGCAGGCCTTGCACCAGCGCCTGTGTCAGGCCGAGCGCGGCCAGGGCCCAGCCGTTCTCCTTCGGCCCCCAGCCAAAGCGCAGCCCCATCGACAGCACGAAGGTGCTCTGCAGCGCGCCAAGGCCGAACCAGAGCAGCGCCCAGGACGCGGTGAGCCAGCCGGTGACCCGGTCGGCCAGCAGGATGTGCAGCGTGCCAAGCGGGTTGGCGCGCCGCCACGAGAACGGGCGGCGTCGCTCCCGCGGCAGGCTCTCCGGCATCGCCAGGGCGCCGAACGCCGCATCCGCCAGCGCCAGCCCGGCCGCCACCAGGAACGGCAGCCGCAGGTTGATGGCGCCGAGCACCCCGCCGAGCGCCGGCCCGAACACGAACCCGGCGCCGAACGTGGCCCCGACCAGCCCGAAGCGCGCCGACCGCTTCGCCGGCTCGGTGATATCGGCGACATAGGCGGTGGCGGTGGAGAAATTGGCCGCCGTCGCCCCCGCCAGCAGGCGCCCCAGGAACAACCAGGCCAGCGAAGGCGCCCAGGCCAGCAGCAAGTAGTTTGCCGCCACACCCAGCATGGCCAGGATGATGATCGGCCGCCGCCCATACCGGTCCGACAGCCCGCCCAGCACCGGCGCGGCAAAAAACTGCGCCAGCGAGAAGGTCGCCACCAGCGCACCCACCCACTCGGCGGCGCGGCTGGTGCTGCCGCCAGTCATGGCTTCCACCAGGCCAGGCACGATCGGCACCACGATGCCGAAGCCCAGCGCGTCAATCCCGAGCGTCAGCAGGATGAAAACCAGCCCGGGCCGTCGCGTCATGCGAAATCCTGGGCGACGCGGATGCACTTGCGCATTACGGTCGGCAGTGCCTCCTCCGCCAGCGCCGTGGCCGGGCGCAGGAAACCGTCCGCCGCGATCTCCGGCACGGCGGCGGCATAGACGTCCAGCGCCAGTTCGAAGTGGGTAAGACCGTGCAAGGCTCGCCCGGCCCGGCGCCACCCCGCCTGCATGGGCGCGGCGGCCACCGCCTCCGCCTCGCTCCAAGGCTCCGGGCGCCAGGCAGTGCCGGGCAACTCCGTCATGCCGCCCAGCAAGCCGCTCGGCGGACGGCGCCGCAGCAGCACCTGGCCAGCCCCGTCGGTCAGCCAGAAATGTGCCCCGAACCGCCGCGGCCGCGCCTTTTTCGGCGCCTTGCGCGGCAACTCGGCGGCGATCCCGGCCAGCCGGCCGCGGCACTCGCCCATAAACGGACACAGCGCGCAGGCGGGCGCAGCGGGGCTGCAGATCGTGGCGCCAAGGTCGAACAAAGCCTGCGCGAAGTCGGACGGCCGGGCGTAGGCCGCCGGGTCCTGCCCCATGGTCTCGGCGGCCGCGGCAATGATGTGGCGGCCCAGCGGCAACGGCGTGGTCACGGCGAATAACCGTGCCATCACCCGCTCCACGTTGCCGTCGACCGGCACCGCCGGCACCCCGAACGCGATCGCCGCAATCGCCGACGCCGTGTAAGCCCCAATGCCCGGCAGCGCCCGCAGGCCTGCCACATCGCGCGGGAACCCGCCCGACGCCGCCACCTGCCGCGCACAGGCATGCAGGTTGCGGGCGCGCGCGTAGTAGCCCAGCCCGGCCCAGGCGGCGAGCACCTCCGCCTCCGCCGCCGCCGCCAGCACCGCGACAGTGGGAAAACGCTGCAGGAAGCGCTCGAAATACGGTATCACCGCAGCAACGGTGGTTTGCTGCAGCATGATCTCCGACAGCCACACGCGATACGGGTCGGGCGGTTCGCCGGGTTCGGCCCGCCACGGCAGGCGGCGGCGCGCCCGGTCATACCAAAGCAGCAGCTTTTCGGGTTCTGGAGCGGAGGGCACGGCGGCGATATGCAGGCAGAGGACGAGAAGCGCAACGTTTGGGGGCCGCGTGCGGTCGGCAGCGTCTTGCCCGCCCTGCTGCGCCCCGCCTTCCGCCGACGCTCGCCTGCCAGCGCCCAGTTGCTGACCGACTGGTCGGCCATTGTCGGCCCGGCGCTGGCTGCCGTCACCGAACCGCGGCGGCTATCCGCCACCACGCTCACAGTGGCCTGTGCCGGGCCGGTGGCCATGGAGCTGCAGCACATGACGGGCGAGTTGCTATCCCGCATCAACGGCCATCTCGGCCGCATCGTGGTGGAGCGGTTGCGCTTCACCCAGGATACCGCCGCCCCCGCCCTCGCATCGCCTCTCGCGGCCGCCATACCCGGCCCGGTTCCGGTGCTTGGGCTGGCGCCAGGCCCGCTACACGACGCCTTGGCTCGGCTCGCCGCAGCGATCACGACCAAACCACGCCGGTTTACCGAGCGATGATGCAGACAGGCATGACACGGCGTTGCTTTGCTGCAACAGTCGATAAAATAGCTGCATGACAACAATCGCTTAACGTTCTGGCGCGCAATGCGGTGGCATGTTGAGGTCGCCAAATATCTGGCTTGCTTACTCCTGCAGGTTCCTCCTTGCGCCGCATCGCCGTTCTCCTGCTCGCCCTCGCGCCCTTGCTGCCGCAGCTCGTCCGTGGGCAGACCCTGGCACCCCAGCGAATCGCTGCGGCGGCGCCAATCAGCCATCCCGCCTTGCTGGCCAAGCTCGTCGCGCGCCATCCCGAGGCGGACGCCCTGGCCGCGGACATGCGGCGGCAGCTTGGCGGCCTGCTGCTGCCCGACAATCCACGGCTCACCGCCATGGCTCTGGCGGGCGCGCGCGGTTTGTTGCAGACCCAAGCGGTTGCCATCGACGCAGCCCAGGTCGTGCTCGTGGTGGACCGCTCAGCCCTGGTGCAGCGGCTCTGGGTGGTGGCGGCCTATCCGGAGGGCGAGGCCTGGGAGGTGGTCGGCCAGGTGCGGGTGAGCACCGGCAAGCCGGGCCGCAAGGAGCATTTCCGCACCCCGGTCGGCGTGTTCGAGAACGGCACCGCGGTGCTGGGCTACCGCGCCCAGGGCACCTACAACGAGAACCACATCCTGGGGAACGGCACCCGCGGCATGCGGGTGTGGGATTTCGGCTGGCAGACCACCGACGATTGGCGCACCCCCGGCGCCCTGATGGCGGTGCGGCTGGAGATGCACGCGACCGACCCGGCCGTGCTGGAGCCGCGGCTGGGCCATTGGGATTCGGAAGGCTGCATCCGCATCCCGTCCAAGTTCAACCTCTACCTCGACCAGCACGGCCTGATCGACGCCGAGTTGCAGGAGGCGGCGCAGACGCAACGCCGCTTTGCCGCCCTGCTGCCGAAGGATGCCACGCCCACCCCGCTTGCCGGCCACCTCGTGGTGGTGGTGGACACGTCGGACCCGCTGGCCCTGCCATCGGACCCGGTCCGCGCCAATGCGATGGAGGAGCCGCCTGCGCCCCCGCTACCCGCCCCGCTCGCTCCCATCGTGCAGGCTACCTCTGGCTGACCCGGCCAACACCGTCACGCCAAAGCTGATCGTCATCCCCGTGCTCGACACACGGCTGTCCGGTGCGTCGAAAGTGACAGAATACAATGCTTTACCGTCATGCCCGGACTTGATCCGGGCGGAGCAGCCAAAGGTTCCGCGGGCAACGCCCGTGGAATGGCTGCGGAGGGATCCACGCGGTCCGCCTGGACACGGCGGTGCAAGGACTGGCACGGCTGGCGACGCCAGCCCAGGGTTCGCCCTGGCCATCGCGGCCATGGCTATCCATGTGCGATCCATCAGCCCTGACGCGGCCGGCCATGCTCGTGTAGGGTCCGCTCGCGCCGCCACCAATGCGTCGCGACTCGGTTCGACCTTGTATGAGGCATGCTATGCTGCTGACCCGACGCATCCTGATCGCCGCCACAGCCGGCGCCTTCGCCGTGCCCGCTTTCGCCCCCGCCTTCGCCCGCGCCGACGACTCCGACCCGCGCATGGCCCCGCGCAGCCTGGGCCAGGACAACGCCCCGGTGACCATGCAGGAATGGTTCTCGCTCACCTGCACCCATTGCGCCGCCTGGTCCAAGGAGGTGTTTCCCGAAGTGCAGAGCAAGCTGATCGACACCGGCAAGCTGCGCTACATCTACCGGGACTTCCCGCTCGACCAGGTGGCCCTCACCGCCGCCATGGTCGCCCGCGCCCTGCCGCCGAGCCGCTACGAGGCGTTCGTGAACACGCTGCTCGCCAGCCAAGACCGCTGGGCCTTCGCCCGCGGCATCGACCCGACCGAGGAGATCTTCAAGCGCGCCGCCTTGGCCGGCATGCCCCGCCCGGTGTTCGACGCCACGGTCAACGACCAGGCCCTGCGCACCGCCATCCTGGCCGAGCAGCAGATGGGTCAGGACAAATACAAGGTGGACAGCACCCCCACCTTCGTCATCAACGACAAGCCCCATGCCGGCGAGCAGCCCTACAACACCATCGCCAGCCTGGTCGCCGCCGCGGCCTGAGCCCGTTGCCCGTCGCGTTCACCCGGCTGCGCATCGCCGGCTTCAAGAGCTTCGCCGAGCCGCAGACCGTGGAGATCCTCCCGGGGCTGACCGGCGTGGTCGGTCCCAACGGCTGCGGCAAATCCAACGTGGTGGAGGCGCTACGCTGGGCCATGGGCGAGGCCAGCGCCCGCTCCCTGCGCGGCGGCGAGATGGACGACGTGATCTTCGCCGGCTCCGCCGCCCGCCCCAGCCGCAACCTGGCCGAAGTGGTGGTGACGCTGGAGGAGGCGGCCGGCACCGCGCCGCCGCCGTTCCACGAAGCGCCGGAACTGCAGATCAGCCGCAAGATCGAGCGCGGCGCCGGCAGCACCTTCCGCGTCAACGGCCGCGAGGCCCGCGCCCGCGACGTGCAGACCCTGTTCGCCGACCTGGCCAGCGGCGCGCGCTCCTCCGCCATGGTGAGCCAAGGCCGGGTCGGCACCATCATCAACGCCCGCCCGGACGAGCGCCGCGCCGTGCTGGAGGAAGCCGCCGGCATCACCGGGCTGCACGCGCGCCGGCACGAGGCCGAGCTGAAGCTGCGCGCGGCCGAGGCCAATCTGGAGCGGGCGCAGGATTTGCGCAGCCAACTCGACGGGCAGTTGGCGGCGTTGCAAAAGCAGGCCCGCCAGGCCAACCGCTGGCGCACCCTGTCCACCGCGGTGCGGGAGGCGGAGACCGAACTGCTCGCCATCGCCCGCGCCCGCGCCGAGGCGGAGCGGGCTGCTGCCGCCACGAGCCTCGCCACGGCCCGCACCACCCTAGCCACGGCGGCCCAGACAACCGCCGCCGCCGCCCGCAGCGAGACCGGCACCGCCGCCGCATTGCCGCCGCTGCGCGAGGTCGAAGCAGCCGCCCGCACCGCGCTGGAGCGGCTGCGCCTCGTGCGCGAACAAATGGCAGCCGAGGTGGCGCGCGCCCGTGACGCGCTCGCCACGGCGGTCACTCGGCATACCCAGGTCGAGCGGGACCTCGCCCACGCCGAGCGCAGCAAAGCCGACGCCGATGCCGCCGCCACCCGGTTCGCCGCCGAGCGCGAGGGGCTGCAAGTCGCCGAAGCCGCCGCCCCGGCCCGGCTCGCAGCCGCCGAAACCGAGCGTGCCGCCGCCCAGGACGCCGCGCGCGCGGCCGAGACCGCGGCCAACCACGAGATCGAGCGCGCCGCCGGACTCACCGCCACCGGCCAAGCCCTTACCCAAACCCTGGCGCAGGCGGAAGCACGGGCCAAGCGGCTCGGCGGCCAATCGGCCCAACTGCGTGCCGACCGCGACCGCGCCGCCGCCGCCCAGGTCGACCCGGCGAAGCTGGCCGCGCTCGCCGCCGAGGCCGCGGAGGCTCGCACCGCCGCCGAAGCCGCCCGCCGCGCCCAGGAGACCGCCGAGCAAGCCCGCGCCGCCGCCGCTGCCGCCACCAGCGCCGCCCGGCAACGCGATGCCGCCGACGCCGCCTCGCTCGCCAAGCTCACCGCCCAAGCTGCCGCCCTTGCCGAGGTGCTCGGCGTGAACGAGGCCGAGCGCTGGCCGCCAATGGTGGACGCGCTCACCGTGCCCGCCGGGCTGGAAGCCGCCCTCGGCGCCGCTCTCGGCGAGGAGCTCGGCGCCGCCGCCGACCCCGCCGCTGCCCGCCACTGGCGCGACCTGCCGCCGCTCCCCCCCGCCGCTTCGCCCGCGCTGGACCGGCTGGTCTGCGGCCCCGCCGCCCTCGGCCGCGCTCTGTCCGCCATCGTGCTGGTTGAGACCGAGGCGGAAGGCGACGCCAAGCAGCCCAGCTTGCTCGCCGGGCAAGTCCTGGTATCGCGCGCCGGGGCAGTCTGGCGCTGGGACGGCTACACCGTGCGCGCCGGCACGCCAACCGCCGCGGCAGTCCGGTTGCAGCAGCGCAACCGCCTGAACGGCCTGCGCGGCGAGCTGGCTCAGCTCCGCGCCGCCGCCGCCGACTCCACCGCCGCCCGCAGCCAGGCCGAAGCCGCCGACCGCGCCGCCGCCGCCGCCGATGCCGCCGCCCGTGCTGCCCGGCGCGAGGCGGAAACGCGGGCGGAGCGGCTTCGCACCGAGCACGCCCGCTTGGCATCGGCCGCCCAGGACGCGGCCGCCAAGCTCGCCGCGGTGGAGGCGCAACTGGCCCGCCTGGCGCCAGACGCCGACGAGGCGGCAGCCGCACTCGCCACCCTGCAGGCCGAGCGTGCCAGCTTGCCCGACCTCACCGTGTTGCGTGCTGGAGTGGAGCGCGCCCGCGCCGCCCTGGCCGCCGCCCGCGCCCGCGACGCCGCAGCCCAGGCCGCCCATCGCGACGCGGGCCGTGAGCAGGCCGCCCGCCGAATCCGGTTGCAAACCCTGGCGGCCGAACTGAACAACCAGAGCCTTCGTGCCGCCGAGGCGAGCGCTCGCGAGACCGATCTGCGGGCCCGCGCCGCCGCAGCGGCCGCCGAACTGGCCGCGCTGAACCAGGCACCAGCGACCATCTCCGGGCAGGCCGAGGCCGCCGCGGCCGCCTTGGCCGCCGCGCAGGCCGACCACCGCCGGGCCGCCGACGCGGTCGAGGGGGCCAGCCGCGCCGCGGCCGCCGCCGCCGCCGCAGCTCGGGCCGCCGAAGCAGCGCTCGCGCAAGCCCGCGAGCACCTGGTGCGCGCCGAAGCCGCCGCAACCCAGGCAGACCACGCCTGGGGCACCGTGGCAGAGCGCGTGCTGGAGCGGCTCGGCCCCAACGCTCCGCTGCCGCCCGCGCCCGCCGACGTCTCCGCCGCGGCCGAAGAGCGCGCCCGCCGCAAGCTCGACCGGCTGGCGCGGGAG
Source organism: Acetobacteraceae bacterium (assembly GCA_965276785.1). Classification (GTDB taxonomy): domain Bacteria; phylum Pseudomonadota; class Alphaproteobacteria; order Acetobacterales; family Acetobacteraceae; genus LMUY01. Next base: position 1,745,129 of record OZ255629.1, on the reverse strand, counting down.
CGCGAGGACATGGGACCGGTGAACCTGCGCGCCGCCATCGAGGCCGAAGCAATGGAGGCCCGGATCGCGGCAATGCAGGGCGAGAAGGCCGACCTCAACACCGCCATCGCCAAGCTGCGCGGTTCGGTCGGCCACATCAACCGCGAGGGCCGCGAGCGCCTGGCGGAAGTGTTCGCCCAGGTGGACCGCCATTTCCAAGCCCTGTTCGGCCGCATGTTCGGCGGCGGCCGGGCCCATCTGGCGCTGGTCGGCTCGGAGGACCCGCTGCAGGCCGGCCTCGAAATCTACGCCCAGCCCCCCGGCAAGAAGCTGGCGACCCTCTCCCTGCTATCCGGCGGCGAGCAGGCTCTGACCGCGCTCTCGCTGATCTTCGCCGTGTTCCGCTGCAACCCGGCGCCGATTTGCGTGCTCGACGAGGTGGACGCCCCGCTGGACGACGCCAACGTGGAGCGCTTCTGCACCTTGCTGGTCGAGATGGTCCGCGAGACCGGCACTCGCTTCCTGGTCGTCACCCACCACCATCTCACCATGGCGCGCATGGACCGTCTGTATGGCGTGACGATGCAGGAGCGCGGGGTCTCCCGGCTGCTCTCCGTCGATCTAGCCCGCGCGGCGGCGCTGGTGGAGCAACGGGTGGCGGCGGAGTAGGCGCGGCAGTCCGGTTCGCGGCCTGCAGCCTAGAAATACAGTTGACCGTCATGCCCGTGTTCGGAGTTTGGTGGGACGTGCAAGGCCAAGGCGCAACGGACGCGATGCGAATCGGTTGTAGCGCTAGGCAATATGTGGGAGCGACCATGACCAAGCTTTGCGACGTGGCGATAGCCGGATGCTTGGCCGCCACATTCGGCGGCGCATCGGCCCTCCATGCCGCGCCAGCGCCTGAGGGCGTGCTGCGTTGGATCGGCACCGGGGTGCAAGTGTACGACTGCAAGCGCAACGGCGACCGCGCCGCCTGGACATTGCAACGGCCCGACGCGGCCCTGACCGATGCGGCCGGTCAGGCTGAGGGGCACCACGGCGCCGGACCGAGCTGGAAGTCCACCGACGGCAGCGTGGTGTATGGCACAGTGATGGTGTCCATGCCGTCGCCGGTCGCGGGTTCGGTTCCGTGGCTGGTGCTCCGCGCGTCCAAGCACGAGGGCTCCGGCCAGATGAGTAACATCGTCTACGTGCTGCGGACTAACACGGAGGGCGGTGCGGCGCCCGCCACAGGCTGCGACCCGGCGCATGACGGCGCCGAAACCCGCGTGGCATACCATGCGACCTACACCTTCCTAGTAGAACCGGGCAACCCGGCTGAGCCGGGCTAATGCGTCGGCCGTGACAACCCCACGCGCAGCACCGTGTCCGGCGGCACCGCCATCGCGTCCGCCGGGTTGAAGGTCGGGAAGCGGTCAAGCTGCTCGGGCGTAAAGCCGACAATCTCCATCCGCGCGCCCAGCAAGGTCATCGCATCCAGCGGCACGGCAATCGGGCGCCCGCCGAACCCCAGTATGGCGCCGTAGCGCACCACCGCGCTCACCGTCCCGTCCGGCCTGCGCACCACCGCCGTCACCGAACCCAGGATCGGCTGACTCTCCAGCGGCCGCAGCACGGTGCGGCCAACCAGCGCGCCAGCGGGAATCGACTGCGGGAAGCGGCGGGCGGCCTGCTGCGCCAGGGTTGCCGCCGTGGGAAACGCCGGCTGCGCCCCGGCCGCCCCAAGCCCCCAGGCAGCCAACACTGCAGCCAACACGGCAGCCAACACGGCAGCCGGGATTGCGGCAACATGGAGTAGCCTTGTCATAACCCTCATTCCGTTGTGCTTGCACACCCGAACCGACCCAGCGTACAGCCACAGCATAGAGCGACGCCACGGAGGCACAATGAGCATCGCCGTCACCGCCCCCCCTCCAGCCAAGGCCGCACCCCGGCTGCATCCGGTGCCGGTCCGCATCATGCACTGGGTCAACGCCTTGGCCATGCTGGTCATGGTCGGGTCAGGCTGGGGCATCTACAACGACGACGTCATTATCAATGGGCTGCACTTTTCCGCCAAGCTGCGCATCGGCACCTGGGCGGCGGAGAGCCTGCTGTGGCACTTCGCCTTCATGTGGGTGCTGCTGATCAACGGCGCGGCCTACCTCGCTTACGGCTTCATCACCGGCCGGCTGCGCCAACGCCTGCTGCCGATCCGCCCGCGCGAGGTGATCGCCACCATCCGCGACACGCTGCACTTCAAGCTCGCCCACGAGGACCTGACCACCTACAACGCCGTCCAGAAGCTACTCTACATCGTGGTGATCTTGGCCGGCGTATCCCAGGTGGCCACCGGGCTGGCGATCTGGAAGCCGGTGCAGTTCCACTGGCTGACCAGCCTGTTCGGCGGCTTCCAAGCCGCGCGCGTGATCCACTTCACCGGCATGGCGGTCATCGTCGGTTTCCTGCTGGTGCATGTTGCCTTGGCATTCCTGATCCCCAGCACGCTTTGGGCCATGCTCACCGGCGGCCCTCGCCTGTCGCCGTCCCCAGGTCGGCACCGGCGATGAGGTCGCTGTTCCGCCCCGCCCAGCCTCCCGACCCGGCGATCCTGGACGATCACCGCCCGCTGCTGCGCTCGCTCGAACGCCGCGGCCTCATCCGCGGTGGTCTCTCCCTGGGCGCGCTCTCGCTGCTGACCGGTTGCGACACCAAGACCCCAGCCTCGGTCGAGCGCGGCCTGCGGCTGATCTCGGATATGAACGACGTGGTGCAGCAATGGCTGTTCGACCCGGCCAAGCTGGCGCCCACCTATCCCGCGTCTGCGGTCCTGATCCCGCCGAAGTTCAACGCCTATTACGACATTGAAGCCGTCAAGCCGGTGAACGGGGCGGAGTGGCGGCTGGACTTGTCCGGCCGCATCGCCAACAAGACGCCCTGGACGCTGGCCGGCATCCAGGCGCTCCCGGCGCAGACCGAGATCATCCGCCACGTTTGCGTCGAGGGCTGGAACTACATCGGCTCCTGGTCCGGCCCGACCCTGCGCAGCTTCCTGGAGCGGGTGGGCGCGGATTTGCGCGCCCAATACGTCGTGTTCCAAACCGCCGACGACTATCCCAGCATCATCGACATGCCGACCGCCTTGCACCCGCAGACCCTGCTGGCCACCGAGTACGCCGGTGAGCCGCTGGCCGACCCATTCGGCTTCCCGCTGCGGCTGCGGATGTCGACCAAGCTCGGCTACAAGAACCCAAAGTGGATCACCGCCATCGAGGTGACCAACACCTACACGCCCGGATACTGGGAAAAGACCGGCTTCGGCTTCTTTGCCGGCATTTAGAGCCTGATCGCTTCTGGTTGCATCGACCTTAAGCGTAAATCAGCCTCTCGGACCAAGAGTGAGAGTTTGATCGCTTCACCTACCAGAAGTGATCAGGCTCTAGCCGAACCACCCCCGCACCGCATCCGCCAGGAGCGCCACGCACTCGCGCAGCCGCCAATACCAGCGGCCGTCCTGCGCCGGAGGGGCCGGGCAAGCCGACGCCCTGACCCCAGCCATGCGCAGCAACATCCGGCAGCGCGGCAGGTGATAGCCGCTGGAAGCAACCCGCACCGGCCCGCTTTCCGCCCCCAGCAAGGCCGCGCAGGCGCGCGCCGAGGAGCGCGTGTTCACCCCCGTCTCCTCCAGCACAATCTCGCCCGGCGGCACGCCCAACGCTTCGAGCAACCCCGCCATCACCCGCGCCTCCGAGGGGCCGTGCCGCCCCACTCCGCCGGTCGGCAGGTAGCGGGCGCCGGGCCCGCCGCAGCGGAACGCCGCCTCCACCCGCGCGCGCAGGGTTGGGCTCGGCTCGCCCCCCGGCAGCACGGCGGCGCCGAAGATCACAATGATCACCGGCCGGTCATGCGGGAGCCGCCAGCAGCAGGCGGTTGAGCGCGCTGAGTGCGTCGTAGCTGCCGCGCCAGGCCCGCGCGAACGCCTCGGGCGAGGCCCGGCCGGCCATCGCCGACCCGATTGCGCCCACCGTGCGCTCACCATCCACCAGGCGCAGGATCGGCGCAGCCAGAGCAGGCAACGGCACCGGGATGCGCAAGCCGTCGAACAGGAAGGGCAGGGTGCCATCCGGCCGGATGTGCTTGGCCAGTTCCTCGCCCGGCATCTCGCGCATCACCGGAACCGCGGCCGGGTCCGCCGGGTCCGGCGCCGCCGGTGCATCGGAGGCACGCACGGCATAGACCACGTGCGTGCTCATGTTGCCGCACACCGCCTCGGCCAGCGCGGCCCGCTCGACGGCGTTCAAGCCGGCCACGCGCTGGCGCAGCTTGACGTCGGCCAGGTAGACCGCCGGGTCGTAGCGCATCGGCTCCATCCAGCAGGTTGCGTGCAACCCCGCCCCATCCAGCAAGGCGTGCAACGCCCGCACGTCGAACGCCCGGTCGCGCGGGTTGAGCAGCAAGTCGTACAAGCCGGCATCGCCCCCGGTCAGGTGGTCGGCGAACAGCGTGTTGCGCCGCAGCCAGGCGCTCTCGGGCAGGCTGCGCATCATCCGCTTTGCCGCGTCCAGCCGCACCGCCGGGTCGGCATCGGCCGGGGCAAGCCAGCGCAGCGCGTCCTGCAGCATATAGACGCCAGTGCGGCCGTGCGGAGCATAGACCATCAGCCCCAGCCCGCCCCCCGGCGCCAGCACCGAGAGCAGGGCACGCAGCCCGGCCGCCGGGTCGGGCAGGTGATGCAGCACGCCGCAGCAATCGATGTAATCGAACGGCCCCAGCCCGCTGCCAGCCAGGTCGAGTAGGGACCCGGTCTCCCACCGGATGTTCAGCCCGCGGACGTCCGCCCGGCGCTGAGCGATGCCGGCGGCCGCGGACGACCGGTCAAGATAGGTAACCTGCCCAGGCCGCCCGGCGCTGGCGAGTTGCTGGGCCAGCATGATGGTGCCATCCCCGGTGCCTCCCCCCGCGACCAGGGCGCGCAGCGGCTGCGAGCGCGGGCGCGCGGCGCCAAACACCCAGTGGTCGATCTCGCGCAGATGGCTCGGGCTGCCGATCACCAGCCGCCGCGCTTCGTCCGCCGGGTTGCGGGCCGGGTAGGGATAGGCTTCGTACTGGGCTTGCAGGTGCGCGTCGGCCGCGTCCGTCATGGCGGAGCGCCGAACCCGTTGCGTTCCAGGTCCACGATGCGAACCACCATGCTGCGCTTGGGGTCAAACGGCAGCGTCTCGAAGCCAAACCCGGTGTAGAGCGCGCGCACCCCGTCATCCAGCGGATGGGTGATCACGCCGAAGCAGCCGATCTCGCGCGACAGCCGCACCGCCGTCGTCAGCGCGAACAGCATCAGCGACCGGGCGCAGCCCCGCTTCTGGTGCCGCCGGTCCACGGCAAGCTGCCCGAGCAACAGGGCTGGGATCGGGTCCGGCCGGTTACGCTGCGCCGGCTTGGGGAGATAGGCCCGCTCGACTTGAGCGGCGCTCAAGGACACGTAGCCGGCCACACACCCGGCGTCGCAAATCACACTGGTGCGGGTCACGCCCGCGGCTTGGTTCTGCCAAGCGTGGCGGCGGAACCAGTGGTTCAGCGAGTCGCGCCCGCAGTCAAACTCGTCCCGGTTGTCCGTCGCGGCAAGCGGCCGTGGCGGCGTCAGTCCTGCCATACCGGACGGTGGCCGGCGAGTTTGCGCAGCGCCGCAACGTCCTTGGCCGGCGCACCCACCCATGCTTCGAACCGGCCCCAAGCCTCGGCCGGGATCGTCGCGACGCGGTAATCCAGCACTTCCAGCTCCGCCGCCTCAAGCGCTTTGCGCCGAATGAAGTCGCTCAGGCTGGTGCGGGACTGCTCGGCCGCCGTTTCCAGCAAGCTCCGCTCACCCGGGCTGACGCGCAAACTCATCACAGGAGAAATAACCGACATATCCAACCTCCCGTAGGACAATGTCATACGTCGCGGTGCATTGCAAGCACCACGACGCTTCTCGCCCGCCTTGTCCCCCGTCCTCCCGCGCCGTATCTCTGCGCCATGCGCCTCATCCTGTTCTCCTTTGCCGCGACCGCCCTCACGCTATCCGCTTTCCTCCTGCCCGCCCTGGCCCAGTCCCGGGCGGCGCACCCGGCATCCCGCGCGGTAGCGCGCTCAGCACCGCCCCATGCCATCGGCCATTTCGAGGACTGGACCGCCGCCGTGCACCAGGAGTCGGGCCAGACCGTCTGCTACGCCTTCACCCGCGCCGCCGCGTCCGCCCCCAGCCTGCCGGGCCGCGGCGACGTGGTCCTCACCGTCACCCAACGGCCCGGCGGCATCCACGACGCGGTGGCCATCAGCGCCGGCTTCGCCTACTCGGCCAACAGCGAAGTGGCCGTGCAGGTCGAGGGCACCACGCTGCCGTTCTACACCGCCCAACGCTCCGCCTTCGCGCGCGACGGACATGCGGCCGTGGCCGCGTTCGAGCGCGGCCGCCAGGCGGTGGCTAAATCCCCCGGTCCGCGCAACACCATGCTCACCGACACCTTCAACCTGCGCGGCTTTTCCCCCGCTTTCGCCGCCATCAACAAGGCCTGCGCGGTGAAGGGCTGATGTCCGCCAGCCTGACCGCGACCGAGCGCGAGCGCATCCTCGCCAAATCGGCCCTGTTCTCGCCGCCGCCGGCCGTCTTGCCGGATGGCCGGCGCGAGTTGGTTGGATTGTCGCGCGAGCACCTGGCGGCAGCGCTGGCCGAGGTCGGCGAGAAGCCGTTTCGCGCCAAGCAGCTCTGGCATTGGATCTATCACCGTGGCGCCACCGACTTCACCGCCATGACCACCCTCGCCAAGCCGCTGCAGCACCGCCTGGCCGAACGCTTCGTCATCGGCCGCCCCGCCACCGCCGCCGAACAGACCAGCACCGACGGCACCCGCAAGTGGCTGTTCCGCTTCCGCGACGGCCAGGAGGCCGAAACGGTCTACATCCCCGGCCGCGAACAGGACCGCGGCGCCGTGTGCGTCTCCTCCCAAGTCGGCTGCACCCTGTCCTGCCGCTTCTGCCACACCGGAACGCAAATGCTGGCCCGCAACCTGGGCGCTGCCGAAATCGTCGGCCAGTTCATGGCCGCGCGCGACGCCTACGCCGAATGGCCCTCCCCCCAGGGCGAAACGCCCCGGCTGCTCAGCACCATCGTGCTGATGGGCATGGGCGAGCCGCTCTACAACTACGAAAACGTGGCCCGCGCCATGCGCATCGCCATGGACGGCGAGGGGATTGGCCTGTCCCGCCGCCGCATCACGCTCTCCACCTCCGGCGTGGTGCCGATGATGGATCGCTGCGGCGAGGAACTGGGGGTGAACCTGGCCGTCTCGCTGCACGCCGTGCGCGACGACCTGCGCGACGAGTTGGTGCCGCTCAACCGCAAATACCCCATCGCCGAGCTGCTGGCGGCCTGCCGCCGCTACCCCTCCGCCTCCAACGCGCGGCGGATCACCTTCGAATACGTCATGTTGCGTGGCGTCAACGACAGCGAGGCCGAAGCGCGCGAACTGGTGCGCCTCCTGGCCGGCTTGCCCGCCAAGGTGAACCTGATCCCGTTCAATCCCTGGCCCGGCAGCCGCTTCGAACCAAGCACGCGCGACCAGCTCGACCGCTTTGCCGCTATCGTCATGCAAGCCGGCTTCGCCAGTCCGGTGCGAACGCCACGCGGGCGCGACATCCTGGCCGCCTGCGGCCAATTGCGCACCGCCAGCGAGCGCCCAAGGCCAGTCATGCACAATTAACAACGATTTATCACAAACAACAAAATTACTCTGCCCGGCGCGAAACCGCTGATTATGTTGCCGAAGCTCCGGTAAATACCGCACATCATGTCTTGTCTGTAACGTCTTCCGGCTCAATCTCCACCTCACACCGGCCGTGCGCCCCAGCCCCGTCTTGTCTCCAGTGCCGAGTCCAACCTTGACTGCGCGCCATGAAAATGACGAGCAATCGGATCGGAGTTCCCCTGCCGCTCTTGGCTGCGGCAGGCTTCCTGTCCTCCGCCGGCGCCCGCGTGGTCGACTCCCTGCTCGACCCCATCGCGCGTGACTTCCATGTCGGCGTGCCGCAAGTCGCCGTCATCCTGGCCGCCTTCACCTTGCCCTATGGCCTGTGCCAGCTCGTGGTCGGCCCTCTAGCGGATCGGTTCGGCAAGCCCCGCGTGCTGGTGGCGGCGCTGCTCGGCTATTGCGCCGCCACCGCCGGATGCGCCCTAGCCACGGGGCTGCTCCCGCTCACCTTGCTGCGCATCCTGTCGGGCGCCGCGAGTGCCGGGTTGGTGCCGGTCTGTCTCGCCTATATCGGCGACGGCACCGACTACGCCGACCGCCAGTTGGTGCTGAGCCGCTTTCTGATGGGTGTGGTGCTGGCCCAGGTCGTCGCCGGGCCGGTGGGCGGGCTGTTCGGCCAATTCGTCTCCTGGCGGGGCGTATTCGTGCTGCTCTCGCTCGCGGCGCTCGGCTTGGCGCTGTGGATCGCCCTGCAGATCCGCCGGCTGCCAACCCGCCGCAGCAGCGTGACCCGGCGCAGCTTTGCCGGGCTGTGGCACCGCGGCCCGATGCTGCTGCTGGCCATGACCGTGGTCGACGGCATGCTGTTCACCGGCACCGTCCCCTTCATCGGCCCGTTCCTGCACGAGCGGCTGGGGCTGAGCTATGGCGCCGCGGGCTTGGTGCTGGCCTGCTTCGGCGTGGGCTGTTGGGCCTATATCCGGCTGGCGCCCCGCCTGGTCGCGCACTGGGCGGAGGCGACGCTGGTGCTGCTGGGCGGGTTGGTCGCCGCCGCCGGGATGGCGCTGGCAGCGTTTGCCGGAGCCTGGCCAGCCTATGTCGTCGCGGAGATCATGCTCGGCCTCGGCTACTTCATGCTCCACATCGTGCTGCAGGCCCGCGCGACCGAGATGTTGCCCGCCTCCCGCGGCGTGGCGGTCTCGAGCTTCGCCTTTGCGCTGCTCACCGGCCAGGCCTTGGGCGCGCTGCTCTGTGGCGCCGGCATTGGCTGGCGGGGCTACCGCGCCGTGTTCGCCGCCGACTGCCCCGCCTTGGCCGCTTTGGCCCTGCTGCTATGGTTCAGCCTCCGGGCAGGCGGCGGCTGGCGCCGGGTCGAGCACGAAGCCTAACAGGCAGGAGGCGAACCGGCTGCTGAATGCCTGCCCCGTGCCGCCGAAATGGCCATGCAACCCGGCCGGCCGGTCGATCAACAGCACCGCTCCCACCTTGGCGCGCAATCGGTTCAGCAGCGCCGCGCGGCGATCAAAATCCGAGGCGAACGGGTCACCCTCGAACTGCGCCACCGCGACCCTCGCGGCTCCTGGCGCAGCGCCCGCCACGATGGCGCGCAGGTCGTCGTCCTGCGCAAGCAGATCGGAATCCGCTCCTCGGCCATGCGCCGCGGGCGACAGCGCGATCACCGCATCCACCAGCCCAGGCGTGTCGAGCATCTGCAGCGACGTCCATCCCCCGCGGGATTGCCCGGCCGCCACCACCCGCCGGTAGCCAAGACGGCGCAGCGCCGGCAGTTCGTCCTCCAGCCACCCCCGCGCTCGCAGCACCAGGTCCACCCGCGGCGCGCGGTCGAACCGCACGATGTCGAACCCGGCGTTGTTGAACGCGCGCAAGAACGGCGGCGGCTGCAACCCGCGCACATCGACATCGACCCCCTGCTTGCCGTGCGACCACACGATCACGCCCAAGGCCGCCGCCGGGCCATGCCAAAGGAACCGCTCGTCCGGAACGAAGCTTTCATTAATCGTGTCGACAAACGGTCCGGGTGGCGGGGCAGGGTGCCACTCCCGGCCCGGCCATACGATGTCCAGGTTCTCGGCATAGATCTGACAGGCGACGCCGCCATGCTCGGTGCAGAGCGAGACCGCCTGCGTCCGTGCCGCCGGCAGCGAGTTGCCGCCGGCATACCAGCCGATTTTGCCATTGCTGCCCACCGCCACCGCCCGTGGTGTGTTGGTCAGCAGCCAGCCGGCGTAGAGCGCGCGCCCGGCCGCATCCAGGCCCGGCACCCGCGCCGGGTCGAGCAAGGCCTGCGCCCAAGCCAGGCCCGGCGAGCCCAGGATCATCAGCGCCACAAGGAACAACACTTGCTTGCTGCCCCGAAGCCAGCCCGCTATGCGCCACGTGCGCCGTCTCAGGAGTTCCAATGCACCATGCCCACGCGCGATGTCAAAAAGGTCGTGCTCGCTTACTCCGGCGGGCTCGATACCAGCGTCATCCTGCGCTGGCTACAGACCACCTACGCCTGCGAGGTGGTCACCTTCACCGCCGACCTCGGCCAGGGCGAGGAACTCGAGCCGGCCCGGCGCAAGGCCGAGCTGTTCGGGGTGAAGGACATCTTCATCGAGGACCTGCGCGAGCAGTTCGTGCGCGACTTCGTCTTCCCGATGTTCCGCGCCAACACCCTCTACGAGGGCCAATACCTGCTCGGCACCTCCATCGCCCGCCCCCTGATCGCGCAACGCCAAATCCAAATCGCCGAGCAGGTGGGTGCGGACGCCGTCGCCCACGGCGCCACCGGCAAGGGCAACGACCAGGTGCGCTTCGAACTCGCCTATTACGCGCTCAAGCCCGACATCACCGTCATCGCCCCCTGGCGCGAATGGGACCTGACCAGCCGCACCAAGCTGCTGGAGTTCGCCGAGCAGCACCAAATCCCCATCACCCGCGACAAGCGCGGCGAGGCCCCGTTCAGCGTCGACGCCAACCTGCTGCACAGTTCGAGCGAGGGCAAAGTGCTGGAGGACCCGGCCGAGGAAGCCCCCGAGTTCGTCCACCAGCGCACCATCCGCCCCGAGGACGCCCCCGACCAATCGACCGTGATAACCATCGCCTTCGAGCGCGGCGACCCGGTCGCCATCGACGGCCAGCCCCTCTCCCCCGCCGCCTTGCTGACCCGGCTGAACGAACTCGGCCGCGCCAACGGCATCGGCCGGCTCGACCTGGTGGAGAACCGCTTCGTCGGCATGAAGTCCCGCGGCGTCTACGAAACCCCGGGCGGCACCATCCTGCTGCAGGCGCATCGCGGCATCGAGAGCATCACCCTCGACCGCGAGGCCGCGCACCTGAAGGACCAGCTCATGCCGCGCTATGCCGAGCTGATCTACAACGGCTTCTGGTTCAGCCCCGAGCGCCGCATGCTGCAGGCCTTGATCGACGAAAGCCAAAACAGCGTCTCGGGCTCGGTGCGTCTGAAGCTCTACAAGGGCAACGTCTCGGTGGTGGGCCGCGAGAGCGCGAACAGCCTGTATTCCGCCCAGGTGGTGACGTTCGAGGATGACCAGGGGGCCTACAACCAGGTGGACGCACAGGGCTTCATCAAGCTCCAGGCGCTCCGCCTCCGCCTCGCCGCCGCCGCCGGGCGGCTCGGTGGGGCGCTGTAACGCCCATCGCGTCGCGATCTATGAGCGCATCGAAGCCGCGTCCGAAGCCGCCCCGGTCGCGCATGCCCGCATGACGTTACAGGATCTGCGTTACGTCGTGGCACTCGCCGAACACGCTCATTTCGGCCGCGCCGCCGCCGCTTGCAGCATCGCCCAATCCACCCTCAGCACCCAAATCAAGCACCTCGAGCAACAGCTCGGCGTCACGCTGTTCGAGCGCACGTCCAAATCGGTGAGCGTGACGGCCGTGGGGGCGGACATCGCCGGGCGGGCTCGGCAGGTCCTGGCCGATGTCGAGGCCATTATGAGCGTTGGCCGCCAGATCGCCGGGCCTTTGGTCGGCGGGTTCAGCCTCGGCGTCATCCCGACGCTCGGGCCCTACCTTTTGCCCTGGCTGATCCCGGCGCTGAAGCAAGCCTACCCCGAGCTGCGCCTGTCGTTGCGCGAGGACCTGACCGCCTCCCTGCTGGAGCGGCTCGGTTCGCACCAGCTCGACGCCGCCCTGGTCGCGCTGCCGGTGCCCGACGACCGGCTGGAGACCCTGCCGCTGTTCGACGAACCGTTCTGGTTCGCCGAGCCCAAGAGCCGTAAACCCGCCACCGGCAAGATCATGCCCGCCACCGGCAAAATCATGAAAGAGGACGAGCTTCGCGGCCAGCGCCTGCTGCTGCTGACCGAAGGCCATTGCTTGCGCGACCAGGCATTGGCGGTCTGCGGGATGGCCGACCGCGACGCCGAAGGCGATTTCCGCGCCACCAGCCTCGAAACCATCCTGCAGATGGTGGCGGCGGGCCTCGGCAATACCCTGCTGCCGGCGATGGCGTGCGGCGAAGCCCGCGGCCGCGCGGTCGCGACGCGGCCGCTCGAAGCCGGCGTGGGGCGGCGCATCGGGCTGGTCTGGCGCCGCCGGTTCACCAAGCCGCGAGACATCCACCTGCTGGCGCAAACCCTGTGCAATCACCTGCCGCAGGGCGTCCACCGGGTGTGACCAGCAATCGACCCACTCGATCGCTTCCTCGCAGCCAGTCGATTTCCCAGCGGAGGCGGCGGGCGCTAGAGTAGGGCTATGGATCACCCGCGGGACAAGCCCGTCGCGCGCGCCTCGGCGGCAGCGGCGGGCATCGCCGGCAAAATCGGGTGGCCAACATGACAGGAGAGACACCATGGATGGGATGACCGACGACAAGGTTTCGGGGCAGTGCCCGGTGGCCCACGGCGGCGCTTCGTCCCCGCGCAAGAGCTCGCGCCGGGGCAATCGGGATTGGTGGCCCGAGGGGCTGAACCTCAACACGCTGAGCCAGCATTCGCAGCGCGCCAACCCGATGGACACCGGCTTCAACTATGCCGAGGCGTTCAAGACCCTCGATCTGAACGCCGTCATCCAGGACCTGCATGCCTTGATGACCGACTCGCAGGAGTGGTGGCCGGCCGACTTCGGCCATTACGGCGGCCTGTTCATCCGCCTGGCATGGCACAGCGCCGGCACCTACCGCACCACCGACGGCCGCGGCGGCGCCGGCGGCGGCCAGCAGCGCTTCGCACCGCTCAACAGCTGGCCCGACAACGCCAACCTGGACAAGGCACGCCGGCTGCTCTGGCCGATCAAGCAGAAATACGGCGACAAGCTCTCCTGGGCCGACTTGTTCGTCCTGGTCGGCAACGTCGCGCTGGAATCGATGGGCTTCAAGACCTTCGGCTTCGCCGGCGGCCGCGCGGACTCCTGGGAGCCCGAAGAGCTGTACTGGGGCCCCGAGGGCACCTGGCTCGGCGACGAACGCTACAGCGGCGAGCGCCAGCTCGAAGGTCCGCTCGGCGCAGTGCAGATGGGCCTCATCTACGTCAACCCCGAAGGCCCCAACGGCAAGCCCGACCCGGTCGGCTCCGCCCACGACATCCGCGAGACCTTCGCGCGCATGGCGATGAACGACGAGGAGACCGTGGCCCTCATCGCCGGCGGCCACACCTTCGGCAAGACCCACGGCGCCGGCGACCCCTCTTTCGTCGGTCCGGAGCCGGAGGGCGGCTCCATCGAGGACCAGGGCCTGGGCTGGCGCAGCAAGCACGGCACGGGGTTCGGCGCGGACGCAATCACCGGCGGCCCGGAGGTCATCTGGTCGCAGACCCCGACCCAGTGGAGCAACAACTACTTCGACAACCTGTTCAAGTATGAGTGGGAGCTGACCAAGAGCCCGGCCGGCGCCTACCAGTGGCAGGCCAAGGGCGCCGACGCCATCGTCCCCGACCCGCACGACCCGGCCAAGAAGCGCCTCCCCACCATGCTCACCTCCGACCTCGCGCTGCGGATGGACCCGGCCTACGAAAAGGTCTCCCGCCGCTTCTACGAGCACCCCGACGAGTTCGCCGACGCCTTCGCCCGCGCCTGGTTCAAGCTCACCCACCGCGACATGGGCCCGATCCAGCGCTACCTCGGCCCGCTCGTCCCCAAGGAGACGCTGATCTGGCAGGACCCGATCCCAGCCGTGGATCACCCGTTGGTCAGCGAGGCGGACATTGCAGCGCTCAAGGCCCAAATCCTCGCCACCGGGCTGTCGGTGCCGCAACTCGTCTCCGCGGCCTGGGCGTCAGCCTCGACCTACCGCGGTTCGGACAAGCGCGGCGGCGCCAACGGAGCGCGTATCCGTCTAGCGCCGCAAAAGGATTGGCCGGTAAACGACCCGGCGGAGCTGGCCAAGGTGTTGCAGCAGCTCGAATCCGTCCAGACCGCGTTCAACGCCTCTGCGCCCGGCGGCAAGAAGGTGTCGCTCGCCGACCTGATCGTGCTCGGCGGCTGTGCTGCCATCGAGCAAGCGGCCAAGGCTGCCGGCAGCGACCTGACGGTGCCGTTCACCCCCGGCCGCATGGACGCCTCGCAGGAGCAGACCGACGCCGCCTCGTTCGCCCCGCTGGAGCCGACCGCCGACGGTTTCCGCAACCACTACGAGGGCGCTCAATTCATGGCGCCGGAGGAGGCGTTGGTGGACCGTGCCGAGCTGCTGCGGCTGACCTCCCCGGAAATGACGGTGTTGGTTGGTGGTTTGCGGGTGTTGGGCGCCAACGCCGCCGGCTCCCCGCATGGCGTGTTCACCCACCGGCTCGGCAAGTTGACCAACGACTTCTTCGTCAACCTGCTCGACATGGGCGTGGAGTGGATGCCGACCGAGTCCGAGAACGCCTACGAGGGCCGCGACCGCAAGACCAAGGACGTGAGGTGGACCGCCACCCGGGTCGACCTCATCTTCGGCTCGCACTCGCAACTGCGGGCCTTTGCCGAGGTCTATGGCGCCGCGGATGCCCAGCATAAGTTCGTGAAGGACTTCGTGGCGGCGTGGAACAAGGTGATGAACTCCGACCGGTTCGACCTGGCGGCAACCACGACTTCGGGCACTCGCACTTAAGCAGGCCGGACGTGAGTTGGGGGGCGGCATCTTAGGGTGCCGCCCCCTTTCGCATGATCCATAACCGTGGATACGAGGGTGGTTAATACGGAATCAAATCGGGCCCTGGGCCGGACTTCGACCTTTTATGGATCTGTTCAGTTAACCTGCTGCTAACGAAGATGCGGCAATTATACCTTGAGGCAAAGCGTGTCGGCTAAAAGAGCCAACGCCGCCGTCAATCGCACGAAGCCGGATCGTTGGAAGCCCGATATTCTTCAATCTGTTGACATGTATAATGATTGGTTCATGAGCTTCGCGCCGACCGCTTATCGAGAGACACGGATCAAGACGACTGTCACCGTAGAGGACACGCTGCACAAGACGAATAATCTAACGAATATTAGTGCTGCCGTGTTGACCCGAGATCCGGGCGTGCTGTCGACCTTGCGCATGTCGACCTGCCCGCCGATTGCCGTAGACCGCCTGGTCGGCCTTGCCGGCGTATCGAAAAACTTGGTTAGTGCGATGGAAAAAGGGAGAATGCCCCCGCGCATGATCGCTCGCGCGCTCGCAACCGACCTCAACAAGATCGGTGCGATCATCGAAAAAATGGCCGACCCTGATATCTTTGTCTGGCTCGGCCGCAGTACGCCAGCAACGGAAACCGAAATCCACCGTGCCGCTACCATCGTGGCGGATCGCCTGTGCGGCGCTGTCGCAAACCCGATCATCCGCAACGCGCAGGAAAAGCGCCAGCTCACCGCTATCGGCACCTGGCTGAAGGTGCGAGGTTATCGGCCGTTGCCGCCCAAGATCCGTTTCGACGCCATGCCGCCTGGCACCTTCAGCTTTCGCCTTAATGTGCCGGTGAAGCGGCAGGGGAGTGGGACGACCATTAACATACCGGTTGACACCGTGGTGATGCCGAAGGCAGCGAAAGCGGGTGAACTGCCCCTGTTTATCGAAGCGAAATCGGCTGGCGACTTCACTAACGTTAACAAACGCCGCAAGGAGGAGGCAGTGAAGATCACCCAGCTCCGCCATACGTACGGTGCGCGGGTGCGTTTCGTCTTGTTTCTTTGCGGATATTTTGACACGGGCTACCTCGGCTACGAGGCGGGCGAGGGCATCGATTGGGTCTGGGAGCACCGGATCGACGAGCTTGCCGCGTTCGGGGTTTGAACATGAACGCGCCGCTTCCAATCGAAGATCGCCGCCTCGCCTTGCAAACGGCACTCGATTCCACCAAGACTCAGCGCCAACGTAATCGCCTCGGACAGTTCGCAACGCCCACGCTGTTGGCAACCGACTTGCTGGCCTATGCGCGGAAGCTACTTCCGGTGGAATCGCCCGTCCGCTTTCTTGATCCCGCCATCGGCACGGGCTCTTTCTATGCTGCGCTACTGCGGGAATTTCCTGCTGCGCGCATCACGGCAGCTGCTGGAGTCGAGATTGACCCGCACTACGGCGAGCCAGCGCGCGCGCTGTGGCAGGGTCAAACGCTCAAGTTAACGGTAGGCGATTTCACCACGATGCAGCCTCCGGAAGCAGCGGAGAGGTTCAATCTAATCATCTGCAACCCACCCTATGTCCGGCACCATCATATGGATAAGGCAGCCAAGGCTCGGCTACTGGCGAGAACAACGGCTGCCTGTAGCGTGCCGATGGCGGGTCTCGCAGGCCTTTACTGCTACTTTCTCGGCCTCGCGCATGCCTGGCTGGCCGATGACGGCGTAGCCGGCTGGCTCATTCCAAGCGAGTTCATGGACGTCAACTATGGCGGCCCTGTGAAGCGTTACTTGCTTAACCACATCGAGTTGCTGCGTGTCCATCGCTTTGACCCAAACGATTTGCAGTTCGGGGATGCCCTCGTGTCCTCCGCCGTCGTCTGGTTTAGAAAGCGCCACGCCGCTCAGGGGCACCAGGTCGAGTTCAGCTATGGCGGAACGCTCGCCAGGCCAGCGCTCTCGCGCCATGTGTCGGCGACGGCTTTGCAGCATGCTACCAAGTGGACGGGCCTCGCCGCCTCTGGCGTCAGGGCCGCTACTGATGGGCTGCGCCTGGCGGACTTCTTCGATATCAAACGCGGCCTCGCCACCGGCGACAACGGCTTTTTCATCATGAGCCGGACAGACATGGCGGCGCGCAGCCTGCCAGCAAAGTTCTTCAAGCCGATCCTGCCGGGACCACGCCATCTCGAAGCGGACGTGATTGAGGCGGAAGTTGATGGCACGCCGAAAATCCAGCGCCAGCAATTTATCCTCGATTGTCGGTTGCCGGAAAATGAGGTGCGAGAACGCTATCCGGAGCTATGGGCCTATCTTGAAACCGGCAAGCCGAAAGTTGCGGAAACGTATCTATGCAGTCGCCGCTCGCCCTGGTACGCGCAGGAGAACCGGCCGGCACCGCCCTTCCTCTGTACTTACATGGGGCGCGGCTTGGAACGGCGCATGAAGCCTTTCCGCTTCATCCTTAACCAATCTGATGCGACGGCCGCCAACGTGTATCTGCTACTCTACCCCAAGCCGGCGCTCGCGCGCGCCCTCGCGAACGACCCGGATTTAGGCCGGCGATTGTGGCAATTCCTCGATGCGATCCCGCCGGAAACCCTGCTCAGGGAAGGGCGGGTTTATGGTGGTGGCCTCTATAAGATGGAGCCTAAGGAACTGGCGAACGTGCCTGCCGACGCCATCGCCGCCATGCTGCCAACCGATGAGCATCGCCCGGCATCACAGATCGAAATGTTCAATGAACGTAGTGCTTAATCGGCCTAGTGGAATTGAAAGCAGCCCTCGCGAACCCGGCTGACCCGAGATCGGCGCGCGCTCCCCCCGCCCCACCGCCTCCATCACCCGCCCGATGTGCTCCGACGTCACCGTCCCCATGCCGCCGACCCGGAACGCGTTTAGCCAGCAAGCGTAGCCCGCCTAAACCCCCGCTCACGCGCGACCGCACAACCCGCTTGAAACTCCCACGCCCCCCGCGGTACCTCTCCGCCTATGTCCGCGCCAGCCGCAGCGCCCGAACCAAACCCCCTCGCCGCCCACCGCGCCGAGAACCGGGAGCATTTCGTCCGCGTCCTGCGCCGCCTGGTCGACTCCGGGGCAAGCATCGCCGACTCCCTCGCCTACTCCAGCGAAGACCCTTGCACCGTCGCCACCACCCACCATCACGTCGCCCGCGCCATCCGCCAGGGCATCATGCTCGCCGACACGCTTGCCGCGCCAATCCCTGAACCAAGCCAGCCGCCCGAACCACCTGCCGAGCAACCCACCCGCGAACACCCCAACGCCGCCACCCCTGCCGCCCGCAGCGAGCCCGCCGACCACCTGCAGCGCGAGCGGCCCGAGCAACTGGACAGGCCCGAGCGGCAAGACCCGCTCCCCGACCGCGCCCCCGAAGACATCCTGCTCGACCTGCGCCGCGATTTGGCCCGCGCCACCGTGCCGCTCACCGGCCCTTGGCGCCGCCGCACTCCGCCGCGCATCGACGAGATCGAAGCCGCCGCCGCCGCCGTCCAGCCCGTTGGCCTCACCGAGCTTATCGGCCGCATCACGGGCCCCGACCCCGGCGAACCCCCCGGTCTCCCCAGCCCGCCCGACTCCTCCTGAAGCAAGACCCGGCGGGTCGAGGCGCTACTGCGTCAGCGCGCGCTCCCCCCGCCCCACCGCCTCAACCCCCATTTCGGCAAGCGTCTGCGCCACCGCGGCCATCGCCCGCCCGATGTCCTCCGGCGTCACCGCCCCCATGCAGCCGATCCGGAACGTGTTGGCCAGCGCCAGCCGCCCTGGGAAAATGATGAACCCGCGCCGCTTCATGCCCTCGAACAGCGCCTCGAAGCTGAACGCCGGGTGCGCCGGGTTGTGGAACGTCGCCACAATCGGGCTGGCGGCCGCGTCCGGCACCACGGTGCGAAAGCCCATCTGGCGCATCCCATCCACCAGGCGCCGCCAATTGGCGCGGTAACGCGCCAGCCGCGCCGGGCTGCCACCCTCCGCCGCATGCTCGCGGCAGGCCTGGGCGAACGCGGCCAGCACCGGCAGCGGCGGCGTAAACCGGAACAGCCCGGTTTGGTCCATGTACCGCGCTTGGTCGGCCAAATCGAGGCACAGCGCACGCGGGCGCGGCGCCGCCTCCAGATCGGCCCGGCGCACCACCGCCCAGCCGATGCCGGGCACGCCCTGCATGCACTTGTTGGACGAGACGGTGATCGCCGCCAGCCCCAGCGCCGCCGCGTCGATCGCCATGGCGCCGAACGAAGCCACCGCGTCCACCAGCAAGCCCACCCCGCGGGCGCGGCACAGTTCTGCCACGCCGTCCAGCGGGTTCAGGATCCCCGTGCTGGTCTCGCAATGGACCATGAACACGTGGCTGATCGCCGGGTCGGCCTCCAGCATGGCAGCAAATTGGGCGGGCTCCGGCGGGGTGAACGCGTCCGTGCGCAAAACCGCGACCGGGGTGCCGAGCGCCTGGCCAATCTCCACCAGCCGGTCGCCATAAACCCCGTTGCTATGCACCAGCAGCGTGCGGCCCGGCGGCACCAGCGCTCCGATCACCGCCTCGTTGGCATAGGTAGCGCTGCCCGGAATGGCGACGGTGACGTAGTCCGCAGCGGAGGCCCCCGCGACCGCAAGCAGGTAGTCGCGCGCATGGCCCAAGTCGGCCTGAAATCCCGTTTCCGCCGCCAGCATGGCTTCGCGCGTGGTGGCCGAGACACTGACCGGGCCGGGGGTGAGCAGGAGGGGGCGGGACTGTGCCATAATGCGCCAGCCTGGCACGCAGCGTGCTTGCCCGGCAAGGCTTGCTCGCCGCCGGGGGAAACCGAATTGAACCGTCACACGCTCGCCTTCGCCCTTGCCGCTCTCTGGGCCGGCCCCGCCCTGGCCGCACCCCATGGCGGCACGCTGGTGTTCGGCCGCGCCATCGAAAGCCAGTACCTCGACCCGGTGCACACCGTGCAAAACGCCGACATCTGGCTCGCGCTCAACATCTACGACACGCTGATCCAGCCCAGCGACGACGGCCGCGGCCTGGTGCCCGGCCTGGCCGAGAAGTGGAACGTGTCCACCGACGGCAACACCGTAACGCTCACCTTGCGGCCCGGCCTGAAGTTCGCCGATGGCTCCGCACTGGCCACGAGCGATGTGAAGTGGTCGCTCGACCGCGCGCGCAGCAAGGAGACCGGCGGCGAGTTCCAGTCCCTGTTGAGCTCCATCGGCTCGGTCGAAACCCCCGACGACCGCACCGTCGTGTTGCACATGACCCATCCCGACCCGGTGATCTTGGCCGCCTTGGCCACCTTCAACGCGGGCATCATGCCGGAGAAGCTGGTAATGGCGGCCCCCGGCGCGGATTTGGAGGCCAAGAGCGCCGCCTATGCCGAACACGCCATGGGCTCCGGCCCGTTCATGCTTAAGAGCTGGCAGCGCAACAGCGAAATGGTGCTGACCCGCAATCCATACTATTGGAAGACCGCGCCGGACGGCAGCAAGCTACCCTATCTCGACGCCATCAAGTTCGAGATCATCCCCGACGACGCCACCCGCATCCTCAAGCTGCGCGCCGGCGAGTTGGATATCGCCGAGTTCGTGCCTTACGCACGCGTGGCGGAGCTGAAGGCGGATCCTAAGCTTGACATGGTGCTGTTCCCGGCGGCGCAGGTGAACTACTTCGCCTTCAACGCGCGGCCGACTTTGAAGGACGGCACCAAGAACCCGCTTGCCGACATGCGCGTGCGCCAGGCGCTGAACTACGCCACCGACAAGGACGCGCTGATCCAGGTGGTGAGCTATGGCACGGGAACGCCGCAACATTCCTTCATGCCGATGTCCACCCCGCTCGCCTATGACGCCGGGCCGCTCTATCCCTACGACATCGCCAAAGCCAAGTCCCTGCTGCACGACGCCGGCTACGATCACGGCTTCGACGTGACCTGCATGGTGCTGGCGGGCAGCGCGGACGATGCGGCGAAGGTCGCCACCTTGCAGCAGCTTTGGTCGCAGGTCGGCGTGCACTTGAAGGTGGAGCAGCTCGAATCCGCGACCCGGCTGGCCCGCTACAACGCCGGGGACTTCCAAATGCGCACCGCTCTCTGGACCAACGACATCAACGATCCAAGCGAGATCACCGACATCTTCGCCTATTATCCCACCCGCCAAAACAACCGTTCCGGCTGGGACGACCCGCGCATCGACCAGCTCTTCGTCGCCAGCCAGTCCGAGCTTGACCCAGCCAAGCGCGCCGCAGAATACCGGGAGATCCAGCAACGTTACAACGAGGCGGCCCCAATCGCGTTCGCCTTCGAGGTGCCGTATCCGATTGCCATGTCGAAGAAGGTGCACGACTTCGTACAAATCCCGCTGGGCAACAACATCTTCGTCGGCACCTATCTCGACAAGTGAGGGGCAGCGGCAAGTCTCCTCCGAACCGTAGGGTGGGTTGCTCTTTGCAACCCACCACCAGCGCGGAGGTGGTGGGTTCATGCTGATCCTCCTCATCATCGCCCGCCGGCTGGGCCAAGTCCTAGCCACCGTCGTGCTGGTCGGTTTGCTCATCTTCGGCCTGATGCACCTGCTGCCCGGCGACCCGGCGCTGATCCTGCTCGGCGACAAGGCCACCGACGCCACCATCGCCCGCCTCCACCACGACCTCGGACTTGACCGCTCGCTCCCCGTGCAGTTCTTCGAGTTCCTGCGCCACAGCGTCATGCTGCAAATGGGCAACTCCATCACCTTGCGCGTGCCGGTGGCCTCCCTCGTGCGCAACGGCCTCCCCATCACGCTCATGCTCACCGGCATGGCCGCGGCGCTCGCGCTGCTGATCGCGCTGCCGCTTGCCTTCGTCTCCGCGCTGCGGCCGGGCACCCTCCTCGACGCCGCAATCCGTACCGTGGCGCAAGTGAGCCTCTCCATGCCGGTGTTCTATCTGGGGCTCGCCTTGCTGATCGTGTTCGCCGCGCAACTGCATTGGTTCCCAGTAGGCGGCATCGGCTCGGGCTTCTGGCAGGACCTCTACTACCTGTTCCTCCCCGCGCTCACCTTGGCGCTCTCGCTCTCCGCAGTGCTGTTGCGCAACCTGCGCCAGTCCTTGCTCGAAGTATTAGCCGCAGACTATGTCGGCTTCGCCACCGCCAAAGGCCTGCCACGCCGGGTCGTGCTCGGCCGCCACGTGCTCCGTAACGCCCTGGTCTCGACCGTCACCCTGCTCGGCCTCAACATCGGCACCCTGGTAGGCGGCGCGGTGATCACCGAGACGGTGTTCGGCATCCCCGGGCTGGGCCGGCTGACCATCGACAGCATCTTCGCCCGCGACTACCCCGTGGTGCAGGGCCTGACCCTGGTGCTGGCGGTAATGGTCTCCGTGGTCTTCCTGCTGGTGGACACGGTGCAGGCATTGCTTGACCCGAGGCTGCAGCGGTGAGCGGCGTCCTCGGGCGCCGCCGCGCCGCCGTGCCGGTGCCACCGAGCTTGCTGGCCGGATGCGCGATCTTGCTGCTGTTCCTGGTGTGCGCCGCCGAACCGGGCTGGCTGGCCCGCTATCCGCCCGCCGGGTTCGACTTTCGCGCCTTGCTGAAGCCGCCCAGTTGGCAGCATCCGTTCGGCACCGACAATTTCGGCCGCGACGTGCTCTCCCGCACCATCTGGGCCTCAACCATCGACCTGCAAATCGCCGTGTTCGCCACTCTGTTCCCGGCGATCTTTGGCACCCTGGTGGGCAGCGTGCTCGGCTATGTCGGCGGTGTGGCCGATGCGGTGTTCCGCCGCATCGTCGACCTGCTGATCACCGTGCCCTTCTTGGTGCTCGTCATCGTGATCGTGGCGGTGCTGGGGCCGGGCCTGCGCAACATGTACATCGCGATCTCGGCGGTAAACTGGATCATCTATGCCCGGCTGATGCGCGGCGAGATCATGGCCCAGGCGCAACGCGACTATGCCGCCGCCGGGCGGGTAATGGGCTTCGGCGCCGGCCGCATCATCTTCCGCCACCTGCTGCCGAACGCGGTCGCCCCGCTGCTAACCTACTGGATGACCGACATGGCGCTGGCGATTCTGCTCGGCTCCTCGCTGGGCTATCTCGGGCTCGGCGCGCAACCGCCCACGGCGGAATGGGGCGTGCTGATTGCCGACGGCAAGAACTTCATCAACACGGCCTGGTGGATGTCGATTTTCCCCGGCATTGCCATCGTTCTGGCCGGCACCGGCTTCAGCTTGCTCGGTGACGGCCTGACAGGCGTGTTGCGGCGCCGGCTATGACAGCATTGCTGAGTCTGGCTGGACTATCGGTGCACATCGGCAGCGCCCGCCCGGTCGATGGCATCGACTTGGATCTGCAACCCGGCGAGACCTTGGGGATCGTTGGCGAGTCCGGCTCGGGCAAGAGCCTGACGCTGAGGGCCATCCTACGCCTGCTGCCAGCCGGGGCACAGACCGCGGGCCGCGTGCTCTGGCAGGGACGCGACCTGCTCGCCCTGCCGGAGGACGCCATACGCCGGGTGCGGGGCGGCGAGATCGCGATGGTGTTCCAGGAGCCGATGACCGCGCTGAACCCGGTGTTGACCATCGGCCTGCAGATCACCGAAGGGTTGCGCGCGCATCTCGGCCTGCGAGGGGCCGCGTCCCGGCGGCGCGCGGTGGAACTGCTGGACCTGGTCGGCATCCCGGATGCCAGCCGCCGCCTCAGCGCCTACCCGCATGAGTTCTCCGGCGGCATGCGGCAGCGCGCCATGATCGCCATCGCCCTGGCCAGCGGGCCGAAGCTGCTGCTGGCCGACGAACCCACCACCGCGCTGGACGTGACCATCCAGGACCAAATCCTCAAGCTGCTGCTGCGCCTCAAGGATGAATTGGCGATGAGCTTGGTGATCGTCACGCATGACCTGGGTGTCGTCGCCGGCGTGTGCGACCGGGTCGCCGTGCTCTATGCCGGGCGCGTGATGGAAACCGGGCCGGTCGCCACCGTGCTGCGCCGCCCGACCCATGCCTACACGCTTGGCCTGCTCCGCTCCATTCCCGACCCGGCGCATGCAAGGCAGCGCCTAAGCGGCATCGGCGGCGCTCCGCCTGATATACACGCGATTCCTCCGGGCTGCCGCTTTGCGCCGCGTTGCGAGTTCGCGGTTGAGGCCTGCCGGTCCGGCGACCGTGTCTTGGCGGCGACAGGGCCGGGCCAGATGAGCGCCTGCATCCGGTCCGGGGTCGTGGCGGCGGCATGACGGCCTTGTTGCGTGCCGACGACCTCGAGCGCAGCTTCCCCGTGCGCCGCAGCCTGCGGCAGGTGCTGGCCGGCGGTCCGCGCCCCGTGGTCCGCGCCCTGGCAGGGGTGAGCCTGGCGATCGATCGGGGCGAGACGCTGGCGGTGGTGGGCGAGTCCGGCTGCGGCAAGAGCACGCTTGCCCGCGCGCTGGTGCGTTTGCTGGAGCTGGATGCCGGACAGATCGACTTTGCCGGCCTGAACGTGCGGCGGCTGCAGGGCGCCGCGTTGCGCGCCTACAATCGCAAAGTGCAGATGGTGTTTCAGGACCCGTACGGCTCGCTCAACCCCCGCATGACGGCGGGCGAGACCTTGGCCGAGGTACTGAGGGTGCACCGCATGGTGCAGCGCCAGGCGGTGGCGCAACGGGTGGCGGAGTTGCTGGCACTGGTGCGCCTGCCGCCCGATGCCGTCGGCCGGGTGCCGCGGGAGTTCTCCGGCGGGCAGCGGCAACGGCTGGCAATCGCCCGTGCCTTGGCGGTGGAGCCGGAGTTGCTGATCGCCGACGAGATCGTCTCGGCGCTGGACGTGTCGGTGCAGGCGCAAATCCTCAACCTGTTGCTGGACATGCAGGAGCGGTTGGGCCTAGCCATGCTGTTCGTCTCGCACGACCTGCGGGTGGTGCGCCACGTCGCGCACCACGTGGCGGTGATGTATCTTGGCCGCGTGGTGGAATACGGCACGGCGGACCAGGTGTTCGCCGGGCCAAAACACCCCTACACCCAAGCGCTGCTGCGCTCGGCCCCCAGCCTGGCGCCAGGGCGGCGAGGGACCGAAGCCGCGTTGAAAGGCGAGTTGCCAAGCCCGATGCGGCCGGTGTCAGGCTGCCCGTTCCATCCGCGCTGCCCCCTGGTGTTCGGTCGCTGCCCGGTGGAGGTCCCGGCCTTCCATGTGGGTGCCGGGCATGGCGCTGCCTGCCACTTAGCTGAAGCCTAACTGCTCAGATGGTGCGCGTCCTGGTGCGACCACAGCAAACCAGCGGCCGCCCCCGCCGCCACCGGCGTGGCATAGAAGGCGTCGTCCGGCAACAGCACCGCCGCTTCGCCGCCACTCTCCAGCGCCAGCGCTACCCGCACCGCGGTGCCTTGATACTCCACCGCCATCACCTTTGCCGGCAAGCCGTCGCCGGGTGCAACCAGGCGGCAGCGGTCGGCGCGTACGGCGACGGTGCCATTGCCACCGCTCAGCACGTTGTGCCCGCCGATAAAGCGCGCCACAAACGCGTTATCCGGCCGCTCGAACACGTCGCGCGGCGCGCCCGCCTGGCGGATTTCGCCGTCCTGCATCACCACCATCAGGTCCGCCAGCGCCATCGCTTCGTCCTGGCTGTGGGTCACGTGGATAAAGCTGATCGCAAGGTCGCGCTGCAGCCGCTTGAGCTCCTCGCGCACCTTGATGCGCAGGAATGGATCGAGCGCCGACAGCGGCTCGTCCAACAGCAACACCTTTGGCCGATTGATCAGCGCCCGCGCCAGAGCCACGCGTTGCTGCTGGCCACCAGAGAGTTGCGCCGGCAACCGGTCGGCGAACGAGGCCATATGGACAAGGTCCAGATACTCGCGCGCACGCCGGTGGCGCTCGGCCTTGGCCACGCCGCGCATCTTCAGGCTGAATGCAACATTGTCGAGGCAGCTCAAATGCGGGAACAGCGCGTAGGACTGGAACATCATCGCAGTCCCGCGCGCGAGCGGCGGCTTGTCGCCGACGTTTTCGCCGTCGATCAGGATATCGCCCTCCGAGAGGGTCTCGTGCCCGGCGATCATGCGCAGCGTGCTGGTCTTGCCGCAGCCGCTCGGGCCGAGCAAGCAGCAATAGCTCGCCTTCGGGATCCGCAACGAGACCGCGTTCACCGCCACCGCCCCGCCATAGCGCTTGGTGACTCCAATCAGCTCGATGTCATAGCGTGGATCCATGAGCAGCCCCTTTCATCATGCGGCCGCGCGCCGGCGCTGCAGGCGCGTCATCACCACCAGCCCGCTGCCGATCAGCACGAACGACACCGCCGTGGTGACAGTCCCAATGGCAAACAAGGTGGGCGACGTCGCGGACGAGATCAGCGCGTAGATTTGCAACGGCAGCGTGTTGCGGCTGCCAACGGTCAGCGTCGTGCGCGCATATTCGTCGTAGGACAAGGTGAAGGCACCAATCGCGACGCCGATGATGCCGGGCAACAGCAACGGCAGCGTGACGTAGCGCAGCCGCTGCCAGGGGGAGGCGCCCAGGTCAGCTGCCGCTTCTTCGTAGGAGCGGTCGAACCGCGCCACCACGGCGAACATGGTCAGCAAGCCGAACGGCAAGGTCCAGGTCAATTGGGCGCCGAGTGCCGAGGTGAACAGCCCCAGCGGCAGCCCGAGCAATTGGAAGCCCAGGCCGATGCCGAAGCCTACCAGCAGGCTCGGCATGACCAGGCTCGCCACAGCGAGATAGAACAGCGCGCCCGATCCCGGGAAGCGGCGGCGAAAGGCCAGCCCGGCCGCAACCGACAGAACCACGGTGAGCGCGCTGACCACCACGCCCAATATCAGCGACCGGCGGAACGCGACGGGGATGTCCGCCATCTGGCCCGGTTGCAGGATTTCCGCGAACCAGTGGGTGGAGAAGCCAACCATGGGGAAGGTGACGCCGCCATTCGGCCCCTGGAACGACAGCAGGTAGATCACCAACATCGGCCCATACAAAAACAGCAGGAAAGCCGCCATCAGTGTCGCCAGCAAATAGAAAGTATACGGCCGGCGCTCCCGCTCGCGCGCCATCAGCCGAGCAGTTCCCGACGCACGTCCACCACCCGCATCATCCCGGCAACGATCAGGGCCACGAACACCACCAGCACCATCGCGCTGGCCGCTGCCGGGGGATATTGCATGGCCTGGATTTCGGTGGAGAGCGCCGACACGATGGAGGCGCTCTGGCCCCCGCTCATTTGCTTGACAACGAAATAGTCTCCCATGACCTGCGTGAACACCAGGATCGAGCCGAGCGCAATCCCGGTGCGCGACAGCGGGATCACCACGTCGGTCATGATGCGCCAGCGGCTCGCCCCCGCGTCGCGTGCTGCTTCCAGCAGAGCGCGGTCGATCTTGGCCATGGAGTTGGCGATCGGGCCGATCATCAGCAGGGTGTATAGATGGACATACGTGATGCACACCGCGAAATCCGAGAACAGCAGGAAGGTGAGCGGATGGGCGGTCAGATGCAGGTCCATCAGCGCGGTGTTGAAAGCGCCGTTGCGGCCCAGGAACGGGATCCAGGCAATGGTGCGGATGATGCCGGAGGTCCAGAACGGGATGGCGCAAGCGAGGAACAGCGCCGCGCGCGTGCCACGCGACCGGATATGGAACACCAGGAAATAGGCGATGTTGAAGCCGAGGAACAGCGTAATGGCCCAAACGATCACGGCGAAGCGCAACGAACTGACATAGATGCGCAGCGTCGCTGGCGTGGTGAGCAGTTCGCGGTAATTGTCGAGCAGGAAGGCGGGGTAAATCCCCACCCGGTCGTAGTCGAAGAAGCTGACCACCAGGAACAGCAAGGTCGGCAACGCGAACAGCACCACCAGGATCAACGCCAGGGGCGAAACCTGCAACCAGGAAAGCGCCGCGGGGGACAGACGCAACCGCTTTCGGGCCGGCCGCCAAGCGGTGGTGCCGGCGCCCAGCGCGGTTTCGCTCGGCATCAAGCGGCCTGCGCGTGTCCGCCGGCAGTGCGGCTGCGCATCAGCGGCATGATGCGAGTACCGAACTGCTCCATGCCGATCACGAAGTCGTCGAACGTCATCATCACGCCTTCCACGCCGGGGACGGCGGCGACTTCGTCCAGCATGGCGGCGATGTGGGCATAGGAACCGACCAGCACGCCCTGGTTGGTGGGGAGCTTCTCGTCACCCATGGCCTTGCGCTTTTGCGGCTGCGAAAACGGGTCCTTATTGGGGTCGTCGCCAGCCTGCTCGTCGCGCCAGGCCAGTGCCTCGTGGTCGGTGCCCGCCTTGTAGTGCTCCCATTTCGCCATCGCCGCCGCATCGGTTTCGTCGGCAATAATCATGGTGAGCACCAGCGCGCCGCAGGCGCGGCCGCTTTGCTCGGTAGCAGCCACCAGGCGGGCAACGCTGGTGGCCACAGCCGTGGGCCGGTTGACGCCAAACGAGCCGCAGAAGTTATAGTCGGCATGCTGCGCCGCATAGCGCGTGCCGGCGTCGCTTTGCGCTGCGCAGATGATCGGGATCGGCACCGACGGCAGCGGGCTGCAGCGGCAATCCTCCATGGTGAAGAAATCGCCCTTGAGGTTGGAATGCCCGGTGGTCCAGAGTTCGCGCATGATGGTGACGTACTCGGCGCAGTAGTCGTAGCGGCGGCGGTAGTGCTCGGCGCCGGGCCACAGCCCCATCTGCGTGTATTCCGCCCGCTGCCAGCCGGAGATGATGTTCACGCCGAAGCGGCCGCCGGAGATGCTGTCGATGGTCACCGCCATGCGGGCGGCGATCGGCGGCGGCATGGTGAGCACGGCGCAGGTGGCAAACAACTGAATGCGGCTGGTGACGGCGGCCAGCCCGGCCATCAGGGTGAAGCTTTCGAGATTATGGTCCCAAAACTGCGACGGGCCGCCGAAGCCATGCAGCTTGATCATCGACAGCGCAAAGTCGAACCCGAAACCTTCCGCCTTCTGCACGATGGTGCGGTTCAGCGCGAAGCTCGGCATGTATTGCGGCGAAGTCGTGGAGATCAACCAGCCATTGTTACCGATCGGGATGAATACACCAAGCTTCATGTTTAGGCCGATCCTTCAAGAGGTGATGAACTCATTCCAACGCCGGGTGAGGTAACGGTCTTGGTCCATGACCGAGTTCCATACCGCGATATTGCCCATGCGCTGCTCGAACGAGCCGCCGTCGCGCGAGCGGCCAGCATGTTCCATCAGCTTGCCGAACGGGTCGTGAATGTCGGTTTCCGCGGTCTTGCCGCCATACCAGTAGTCCCACTCCGCGGGGCTCAGGTATTTGCGCGCATTGTCCGGCTGGGCGGAGTAATAGCCTTCACGCGCGATGAACGCGCCCGGAAAGCCCGAGCAGTACCAGTTCATATACTCGTAGGCAGCATCCAGCTTCGTGCCGCTGACATGCTTCATGATGCCGAGATTGTAGCCCCAGCCGCGATAGCCTTCCTTCAGCGGCTGGAACACGCAATCGATCCCGCGGGTGCGCACCGCCGTCACCGCGGGGGACCACATGGATTGGATCACCACCTCGCCCGACGCCATCAGGTTCACCGATTGGTCGAACGAGGACCAGAACGAGCGGAACTGCCCCGACTGCTTGATCTCCGTCATGAGCGAGATGGTTTTGTCGATCTCCGCCCGGGTCATGTTGCCCTTGTCGGCGTATTTGACGTCGCCGCGCGCTTCCACGGCCATCGCGACGTCGATCACGCCCACGGTCGGGTTGTCCTGCAGCGCGGCGCGGCCCTTGAAGTCCGGGCTGATGAGGTCGGCCCAACTGCTTACGGGGCGGCCCACCAGGTCGGGCCGGATCCCAAGGGTGTCGGCATTGGTGATGGTGGGGATGCTGTTGAGGAACTCGGTGGGCGCCTTGGCCAGCGTTTTGCCAGAGACGTCGGTGGCGTAGAGCACGGTGTAGGGGGCGATCCCCTGGGTGGAGGCGCGGCGCCCATCCGCGTAGAGGCTCTTGGTGAACAGCGGCAGCGTGTTGTCCCACTGGCTGAACTTGGCGACCGGCACCGTCTGCAGCACATCGCGGCCGATGAGGTATTTGTGGTAGGGCAGGCTGATGTCGCCCACGTCCATCGCGGTGCTTTGCGAGAGGAAGCGGTTGAGCAGATCGGCACTTTCGGAAGCCTGCATCGTCACCTTGAAGCCGAGATCCTTGCTCGCTTGCTCGGCAATCGCGGGAAATGCCGTCACCGGCGGCCCGGCATGGCGGATTTCGATGTCCTTGATCGTCTGCGCCCAGATCGTTGGAAAGCCCCTTATCGCACCCGAGCCGATCACGGCTCCGGCAGCAGCCGACCCGGCAGCCAACAGCCGGCGGCGGGAGAGGGCAGTCGCGGTCTCCTCACTCATGCGGACCTCCTAATGCGGCAAGCGAAAAGTGTTGGCCGGCTCGTCCTTGAAGCGCCGGGTGCGCCGCAGCCGGCTGACCATCGCCTCGACATAGGGAGCGGCAACACAGGCCATCTCCAGTTGGCGCTCGGTCAGCGACAGCCCGGCGCGGCGGCAAGCCTCCGTCACCGCAGCGCGGCTGGCGGCGGGAAGATCGCTGGCCGGGTTCGGCGCCGGCGGCAGGGCAGGGGCGGCCGCCCCCGGCTGCAGCACCGGCCGCTTGGCACGCCAGGGGGTCTCCCGCTCATAGGCGTGGCCTATGCGCAGCACCGTCGCCTCGTCGAACGGCCGGCCGGCGATCTGCAGCCCCAGCGGCAACCCAGCCGGGCTGAAGCCCATACATACCGACAGCGCCGGCCCACCCGAGACATTGAACGGCGTGGTAAACGAGGCTTTCTGCCAGAAATGTTCCGTCCGCCACACCCCGAATGACGGCGCAGGCGCAGGCACGGTGGCGGTGACAAAGGCGTCGAACCGGTGGTAAGCCGCATCGAACTCCTGCAGCATCAACCGGCGCTCGCGTTGCGCCTCAACATAGTCGCCGCCGCTAATCAATACGGCTCCCAGCACGCGGCCGAGGAAATCCTCGCCGAAATCGCCGGGCCGCGTGCGCAGCGTATCGGCATGCACGTTGAACAACTCGCTTTCCGCGATCGTCACCTTCACGTCGCTATATTGCTTCGCCGGCCGCAGCCGCACGTCGTCCAGCACCGCGCCGAGCGACCGCAGCACATCCAAAGCGTGCTCCAGCGCATTCGTCACCGCCGGGTCGGTAGCGACGTCCTCCTCGTGAAAGTGGCGGACCACGCCAATGCGCAAGCCTCGTATGTCGCCGGTCAGCGCAGCGCGGTAATCCGGGAGCGCAACGGCGGCGCTCGCCGGGTCCAGCGGGTCATGCCCGGCGATAGCACCGAGCATGGTCGCGCAATCCGCCACGGTCCAAGTCATCGGGCCGACATGGTCGAAAGCGAACGAATTGGGATACACGCCGCGGCGGCTCACCAGCCCATAGGTCGGTTTCAACCCGGCGATGCCGCAGAGCGCCGCGGGAAGCCGGATAGACCCGCCGGTATCGGTGCCAAGCGCGCCCGCCACCAGGCCCGCGGCGACGGCGGCGCCCGAGCCGCTGGAGGAGCCGCCGGTGAAATGCCCCGTGTTCCAAGGGTTGCGCGCCGGCGGCCAGGGCAGGTCGAACGACGGGCCGCCATGGGCGAATTCATGGGTGGCGAGCTTGCCCAGCAAGATCGCGCCCGCAGCATACAAGCCCTCCACGCAGGCCGCGTCCTCGCTCGGAACCGTGTAGGCGCGGGTGCGCGAGTGCCCGGTGGTGCGCACGCCGGCAGTGCAGATAATATCCTTCAGGCCGACCGGAACGCCAGCCATCGGCCCCAGCGCTTCACCCGCCATCATCGCACGCTCGATCTGCTTGGCTCTGGCCAGAGCCGGCTCTGCGGTCACGAGCAAGAACGCGTTGAGCTGTGGGTCGAGCGCCGCAATCCGCTCGAGCTGCGCCTGCACCAACTCCACCGGCGAGATCGCCCGGCGCGCAACCAGGGCGGCGGCTTCGGCAATGCCGAGCGGCCCGGACGCAGCCGAGTGAAGCTGAAGATCATCCGGCATCTGTGCACCCTAACTATTGCGGGCTGGGCGCGGCCGAGGCGCCCTTGCGGCTAGGCGCCCCTCGCGCTGCAGCAATGGAGCGCCCTTGCCAGCTGCGAAGTCAACCCGGGAAAGCGGCGGCGAACCATGGTACAAACGCGATCTGCACAAGAAGTACCAAGTTATAGCGAGCATACATGCAACGCGCCTACGCTCTGGGCAGTTTGTGCAGACGGTGCCATGCCAGCGGCGCCAGGCTTTGCACGGCCGCTGTTTGCGGACGCGAATGCTACACTTTTGGCACGGGCAGTGCTACGAACCAGGCGATGTCGCAGCCCGTTGCAGAGAGCACGCTTACCGTCCAGCCTCGTCACCCGGTTGCGTTTGCGCCCCGCGGACGGCTAGGCCGTCCGCGTCTCTCATCCACCGCGCTGAGCATGATTTCGGTTGCGGCCATGGTCGCGGCCTGGTGGCTGGTTTCGGTGACTGGCCTCGTGCGAGCGGATCTGCTGCCTTCGCCGGTCGCCGTTTGGCGCGCGCTGGTCGAAGTTGTGCTGCATGGCTACCGTGGCACTACGCTGTGGCAAAACATCGCCGCCACGCTCGGGCGCCTATTGGGCGGCTTCGGCAGCGCCGCCATCGTGGGCGTCCCGCTCGGCCTCTGGATGGGCACGAACAAGGTTGCCAACGCGGCGCTGGATTGGATTGTTCAATTCATGCGCCCGCTGCCGCCGCTGTCGTACATGATCTTGCTCATTCTCTGGCTTGGCACCGGCGACTTGTCGAAGGGCGCTCTGCTGTTCCTCACGGCATTTCCCATTATCGTCTCGGCTGCTGCCGCCGGCGCGCGGGGCGTGAAGCGGCAACGAGTGCAAGCGGCGCTCGCCTTGGGGGCCAATCGTGCCGCCGTGTTCCGCCACGTGATCCTGCCTTCTGCCGCGCCCATGATTCTCACGGGGCTGCAGATCGCACTGGCGGCGGCGTTCTCCACCGTGGTTGCGGCCGAACTGCTGGCGGCGAGCGACGGTCTCGGCTGGATGGTGATTTCGGCCAGCAATTTCCTGCGCAACGACATCATCATCTTGTGCATTCTGCTGCTCGGGTTCTTAGGCGTCGCGCTGGCCAGCCTGCTTCGCGCGGCGGATCGTGCCTTCATCCATTGGCGCGGCCGGGATTGATCCGCCGCCTGCCGCTCTGGACCGTGACGGCGATGTCCATGGCTGTGGTGGCGGCATTGTGGGTCGGCGTGACCAGCGGCGGGCTGGTGCGAGACTTGTTTCTGCCGGGCCCGGCAGACGTGTGGGATGGCTTCGTCGAGCTCGTCCAAGACGGCTACAAGGGCCATCCTCTCGCGGAGCACATTGGCATCAGCCTGTTCCGCGTGCTGGCCGGTTTCATTTCCGGTGCCGCTGTGGGCACGCTGCTCGGCTTAGGCATGGGCTACGTGCCGAAACTGAACGCCGTGGCGTCCCCATTCGTCGAGTTCCTGCGCCCGCTGCCGCAACTGGCCTACCTTGTGTTGCTGATCATCTGGCTCGGCATCGGCGAGACCAGCAAGATCACCATGCTGTTCCTCGCCGCACTGCCGGTATCCGCCATCGCTGCGCGGGACGGCGTGGCCAACGTGCCGCCCGAACGCGTGCGCGTGGCGCTGGCGCTCGGGGCAGGCCAGTGGCAGGTGTTCCGCCACGTGATCATGCCGTCGGCGCTGCCGGAAATCCTGGTGGGCGCGCGGCTGGCGGCGGGAATCGTCTATGGCACTCTGATTGCGGCCGAGATCATCGCCGGGTCGGACGGGATTGGCTGGATGATTTTGGACGCAGGCCGCTTTCTACGTTCGGACTATGTGTTTGCTGGTATTGCGATCATTGGGTTGGCCGGCCTGGCGATTGATCGCTTGCTGGTGCTGCTGGAGCGACGTGCAGTACATTGGGCGGGCCGCTGATGGCCGCTCGAACTGGGAGAACATCGATGCCGCCCACCGTGACCAGACGTACGGCCTTGGCCGCCGCCGGCGCCCTGGCGTTTGCCGGCCGCGCGCGCGCTGCTGCGCCGCAGACGGTGAACATCGGCTTCTTTACCGAGACCAAGCCCACCATGCTCGCCAAGGGGGACGGCTGGTTCGAGCAAGCCACCGGCGGCAAAATGAACTGGATCGAGATGGGCAGCGGGGCGGACATCAACACAGCCATCACCGCAGGAAGTTGCGATTTCGGCCTTTCGATTGGGTCCTCGCCGACCGCGGCCGGCATCTCCCAAGGCTTGCCATACCAGCTCGTCGGCATGGTCGACAACATCGGTCCGGCCGAGGAAATGACCGTGCGCACCGCCGCCCACATCAAGACGCCGGCCGACTTCAAGGGCAAGAAGGTCGCCACCCCGTTCGGTTCCACTAGCCATTTCCGGCTGCTCGGCTTCTTGAAGACCAATGGACTGACGCAGCGCGAAGTGACCGTGCTGGACATGAAGCCGCCCGCCATCGTCGCCGCCTGGAGCCGCGGCGAGATCGATGCGGCCTATGTTTGGGCACCGGCGAAGAGCAAGCTTCTGGCCGATGGCGGCTCGGTTTACACCACCTATGTCGACCTCGATAAGGCAGGTTACGTAATCGCCGACCTGATCGTGGTGCGCACTGGCTTCGCCGAGCAGTACCCGGATTCCGTCACCGGGTTCCTGCGCGCCTATGGCCGTTCCCTGGCGATGTATCGCGATAAGCCAAACGAAGTGGCTGACACCGTGGCCAAGCAGGCCGGCGTCGCGGCGGAGGTGGCGTTGTCCGACATGAAGGAATACGACTTCGTGCCGCTGAACGAGCAGGCCAGTCCCGACTGGCTGGGAGGGACGCTGACCGATCCCGGCAAGTTCGCCCATGTGCTCAAGAGCACGGCGGACTTTCTGGTGGAGCAGAAAAGCATCAAGCATGCCCCCGGCGTCGAGGCGTTCCAGAAAGCTACCAACACCTCCTTTCTGAAGAACGCCCTGGTTTGACCCCGTTCGTTCAGTTTGCCGACGTCTCGGTGCACTACGGCACCGGGCCGAGCGCGGTGCGTGCGTTAGAGCGCGCCGACCTTAGCTTTGAGCGTGGCGACTTCATTTGCATTGTGGGCCCGTCCGGCTGCGGCAAGACGACCATGATGCAGACGCTGGCCGGCTTCCTGGCGCCGACGATGGGCGTGGTGCGGGTGGACGGTGAGGCGGTGACGGCGCCGGGGCCCGAGCGCGGCGTGGTGTTTCAGCAGCCGGCGCTGTTCCCATGGTTGACCGTGGCGGCCAATGCCGGCTTCGGCCCGCGCATGACCGGGGCGGAGCGCGGGGACGCCCAGCGCCGGGTGGAGCAATGGTTGCGCACGACCGGCCTTTGGGATTTTCGCAACCGCTATCCGTATGAACTCTCTGGCGGCATGCAGCAGCGCCTGGCAATTGCCCGCGCGCTCTGCAACGAGCCGAAAGTGCTGCTGATGGACGAGCCGTTCGGCGCCCTCGACGCGCTCACCCGCGAGCGCATGCAGGAGGAACTGCACGCCGTGTGGCGGCGCACCGGCATGACGGTTGTGTTCATCACCCATAGCGTGGAGGAAGCGGTATATCTCGGCACCGAGGTTGTCGTGATGTCGCCCCGGCCGGGCCGCATCGTGGCGCGGCTGCCGATGCCGTTTGCCCGCGATTACGCCGGCGAGAGCATCCGCAGCGTGAAGAGCCGAGCCGATTTCGTGGCCGCCCGGGAGGAGGTGTTGTCGCTGATCTGGTCGGGGGCGGACGAGCACTAACCGCTCAGCGGGTCCAGTAATCCACCATTGTCATGCCCGCCAGCACCGTCAGCCAAACGAAGCCGAACGAGGCGTAAAGACGCAGCAAAGGCGCCTGATGCCGCACTTCCATCGAGAACAGCAGCACCGTCAGCATCATGCAAATGGCAAGCCCGGCCTCAAGAAACGAGGCAGTGCGCCCCGGCACGATGGTGCCAAGCAGCACGATGCAGAGCAGGAAGCCAAGCAGCGATACGGCAGCAAACGTCGGGACCCGCATCTGAGCCCAGATCTCGCGGTGCTGTTGCTCGCTGCTCATCGCCCGACCACGTACAGCACCGGGAACACCAGGATCCAGATCAGGTCGATGAAATGCCAATACAGCCCGTAAACCTCTATACGGTTCTGGCGGCGCGCGAGGAACCCGGGTCGGCTGGCCTGCCACGTCAGTCCCAGCAGAATGCTGATGCCCGTGATCAGGTGGACGGCATGGAGCAAGGTCGTGATGTAGTAGAGGTCGACGAAGAGATGCGCCGGCGGCTGGTCCGCCAGCTCGAACGGGCGGCCGAGAAACGGCATCATGTGCTCGACGTAGTCGCGGTAATACTCATAGCTCTTCAGCACGAGGAACACCGTGCCCAGGGCCGCCGTCAGGAGCATGCAGCGTACCATCCATTTCTGCCCACCCAACCGCGACATCACGATGGCGCCAGACATCGAGAGCGAGGAGCAGATCAGCACGGCTGAGTTGGTCGCGCCAATCCAGAGCTTCAGATGGCTCGCCGCGGCGCGGACCGCGTCGGGGTGCATGTAGTGCAGCACGAGCGCACTGACGAACAGGCCGCCGAACAGCAGTAACTCGGTGACCAGCCAGGCCCACATGCCCAACTCGGCCGCGTGGCGTTGCTGGGCGGCATTGTCGAACTGCTCGTGGACCTCAACGCCGGTCGGCAGCCCGATCAGCTCAGCTTGCATCTTTGCCAATCAGCACTGGGTAGTCATAGGGTTCGAAATCAACCACCGGGCGGACGTCGAAGTTGTGCTTCGGCGGCGGCGACGAGGTGGTCCATTCCAGCCCCTTGGCTTGCCAGGGATTGCTCGGCGCCTTTTTGCCATACCACAGCGACCAAGTGAGATAGACCATCGGGAAGATGTAGCCCGCGGCAAGGATGGTCGACCCGGCGGAGGACATAATGTTCAGCAATTGAAACTCGGGTGGGTAATCGTGGTAGCGTCGCGGCATGCCGAGGTAGCCCAGCAGGAATTGCGGGAAGAACGTCACGTTGAAGCCGATGAAGATAAAGATAGCCGAGACGATGCCCCATGCTTCCGGATACATCCGCCCAGTAACCTTAGGCCACCAGTAGTGCAGCCCGCCCAAGAAAGCGAGCACCGTGCCTCCCACCATGATGTAGTGAAAATGCGCCACGACGAAGTAGGTACCGTGGGTATGCTCGTTGATCGACAGCGTCGCCAGGAAGAGCCCGGTCAGGCCGCCAAGGACGAACAGCCCAATATAGCCCATGGCGTAGATCATCGGAGTTTTCAGCCGGATAGTGCCTTTATAGATCGTTGCCGTCCAGTTGTACACCTTCACCGCCGAGGGCACCGCCACGGCAAAACTCAACACCGAGAACACCAGCGCCGCCGTCGGGCTCTCGCCGTTGACGAACATATGGTGGCCCCAGACGAAGAAGGTGATGGTGGCCAGGCCGATGCTGGCATAGCAGATGAAGCGGTAGCCAAAGATTTTCTTCTGCGCGAAGGCGGGAACAATCTCGCTGATCACCCCCATCCCGGGCAGCACCATGATGTAAACCGCCGGGTGGGAATAGAACCAGAACAGGTGCTCAAACAACACCGGGTCGCCACCCAGGGCCGGGTCGAAAATGCCGATCTGGAACGCGCGCTCCATCACCAGCAGGATCAGCGCGATGGTGATCACGGGTGTCGCCAGCAGGAAGATCATGCTGACCGCGTAGTGCGTCCAGACAAAGATCGGCATGCGGAACCACGTCATGCCCGGCGCGCGCATGGTGTGGATGGTAACGATGAAGTTCAGCCCGGTGAGGATGGAGGAGAAGCCCACCACGATCACGCCCAACAACGCTGGGATCACATACGTGTTGCTGAAGGTGGTGCTGAACGGGGCATAGAACGTCCATCCCGTGTCGACGCCGCCCACGATCAGGTCCGCCAAGGTGAACAGGCTGCCGCCGACGAAAATATACCAACTCAGCAGGTTGAGCCGCGGAAACGCCAGGTCCTTGGCGCCGATCATGATCGGGATCAGGAAGTTGCCAAACGTCGCCGGGATCGAGGGAATCAGGAAAAACCACACCATCACCACGCCATGGATGGTGAACAGCTTGTTGTAGGTGTCGCTGGTAAAAATCTGCCCGTTCGGGACGATCAGCGACAGCCGCACCGCGCCCGCGGCGAACGCTCCGACGATGAAGAACGCGGTGATCGATGCGAGGTAGAGCAGTGCGATGCGCTTATGGTCGATGGTGAAAAACCAGGATCGCAGGGTATGCGCATCGTGCAGGTAGTCCAGCGGCCGTCCAATCGTGCTCCGCGGCGTCGTGGGTTCGCGCAAGCTGCTGTCGAGGGGGCTCATTGCGTCTGCTCCGCCGTTTGGACCTGCTTGGTGCCCGGTTGGATGGTCTTAATGTAAGCGAGCAGCCGCTCGACCTCATCTTCCGGGATCACGCCCTTGAACGCGGGCATCACCTGCTTGTAGCCCGCGATCAGGTTATGGTCCGGGTTGAGGATCTTGTCGCGGATGTAAGTGTCGTCCGCCCTGATCACGCCGCCGCCTTCGAGCGGCACGTCCGACCCCCACAGCCCGGCCAGCGACGGCGCCCGCACCGTGCTTCCCACGCCGTGGCAGCCATTGCAGCCATAGTTGGAGAAGAGCGCCTTGCCCGCCGAGGCCAGGCTGATCGAGCTGCCCGCCTGTTGCAGCCAGTTCGCGTAATCGGCTGGCGTCATGATAGTCAGCAAACCATCCATGTTGGAGTGGTCAGTGCCGCAAAACTCGCTGCACAGGATGCGGTAGGTGCCGGGCCGGTCGGCGTTAAACCATAGTTGCGTGTAGCGCCCGGGTAGCGTCTCCATTTGGATGCGCAACGCCGGGATATATAACGAATGGATCACATCCTGGCTGATCATGTTGATGAGAATCGGCTCGCCGGTCGGCACGTGCAGGTCGTTGATTTCCTGCTGGCCGCCGGGATGCTGGAATTTCCACATCCATTGCCGCCCGATCGCCTCCACCTGGGTGGCATTCGCCGGCGGCGTTTTATGCACCATGAACATCGTCGCCCCCCAGGCGAAGAAGATCAGGGTCAGCACGAACGGGATGATCATCCAGGTCAACTCAAGGGTCCGGTCGCGGTCCTCCCGGTAAGCCCGGTTCACCACCCGGCCATCGCGATAGCGGATGGCGAAGAAGGTGATTCCAATGAAGATCGGCACCACCAGCAACAAGGTCAGCGCCGTGAACAGCCAAATCAACGTGTCGGTGTTGGCCGCGCTGGCAGAGGCGGCGGCCGGCCAAATGGCGAGCGGGTAATCGCTGGGGTTCATGGCGCCGTGTCCAGCGGCCGGCCGACGATGAGCGACATCGCGCGGTCAATCGGGATGCGCGCATGATCCTGGTCGATCCGCGCATAATGGTTCAGCAATTGATCCTCCGCGGCATTCAGCCGGCTTAACTCCGACACCGGATCGGCCTGCAGGTTCGGTGCGGGCGGCGCAGGATGGGTCGTCTGCTGCACAGTAAGCCGCGTGGCACTCCGTTGCCGCGGGGCAACGACCAAGCTCGCAAAACCGATCATCAGCAAAACCATGAACACCGCGATGCCGCCGAGCGTGCCAAGCACGCGCGCCATCAGCCGCGCATCCATATCCTCGGTTTCGTGCCCGGCCAGCAGCGCCGGCTTGCTCGCGGGCGTTCCGCTGCGGCCGCGGCCAGTGTCGTCGTGCTCGGGTGGCTTGCTCTCGCCTCGGCCCAGTGCGCGCGCTGACGGCACGGCGACGCGAACCGCGACAGCCACGCCGCCCGCGACCATGGCAGCGCGACCGGCCAGCACTGCAAGCGCATTCACCAGTCCACCGCGCTGCCGCATCCTAGCTGGCATGGCGCACCGCCGGTGGCGTTCGCGGCAGGAGCACAATCATCAGCCCGACCGTCAACCCACCGAGCCCGATCAGCGCAAGCGCGTCGGGCAGCGTCACCGAGAATCGGCCGCGAAACGCCGGCGTCACGAGCCAAAGCGTCTCCACCAGATGCGCCAACAGCAGCATGGCCGACACGCTCGCCAACACCGCCGGTACGCGCGCGATGCTGGAGGGCAGGATCGCCAGCCCCAAGGCGAGCGCCGCGGCCGCGAACCAAACGGCGAAGCCGCCCCAGCCCCCGGAGCGCGCCTGATACCAAACGATCTCTGTCGGCAAGTCCGCCGACCAGACGATAAGGAATTGGATGAAGTGCAAAAACCCCCAGGCAGCGAGCACGGCAGTGAGCAGGAGCGGCAGTCCCTGGCTGCGCAAGCGCTCGCGGCTCTGCACGGCCAGCACGAACGCCAGCAGGCAACAAGCCGTGCCCAGTTCGGAACTGATCAGCAGCAAGCCGATCGCCGAAGAATTCAGACCCGGTTGCAGCGACATCACCCAATCCACCGCCGCGACGCTCACCAGACAAATGTGCAGCATGCAGCCAATTACGGCCAGCAGGCGCCGCGGCCGGCTGGGGGTGCGGCTGAACACCAGTGCGAAGCCGGATAGCACCAGCAGGATGATGACCATGCGCAGGTCGAACCGGCCTGGTGCGGCCCAACCCGGCGGCAACGCATCGGCCAGGCCAGGACGCCGGTAGAGCGGCTCAGTCCGGAGCAGCACGGGAATGCTGAACACGCTAACGGCCGGCAGCAGCAACACGGTCCGGCGCAGCACTGGCAACGCCGACCAGCTTACGTAGCCGAGCGCTTCCTGCCCGAGCACCAGCAACAGGGCGCCAGCAGGAATGCCAAACACCAGCAGCCAGCCCGCTAGGTAGGACGGCATCACGGCGCTCCCGGCGGCGGCGAATGCAATCCACCCCGCCGCCCCCGCCAAGCCGATCGCCAGCGTAGCGAACGCCGCCTTCACTTTGCCGTCGCCAGTTGCGCCCGGTCCTGCTCGGGCAGGCTCGCGGTCGCGCTCCCCTGGCTCAATTGCAACGCCCGGATATAGGCGACGATCGCCCAGCGGTCCGCCGGCGAGACCCGGTCGGCGTAGCTATACATGGCGCCATAGCCGTCGGTGATCACGTCGTAAAACACCTGCGCCTTGGCCGTCCGCAGCGTGCCTTCCACAAAGGAGGGCGGCTGCGGGAAGCCGCGCTGCACGATCATGCCCTCCCCGTTGCCGGCGCGGCCGTGACAGGGCGTGCAGAAGATATCGTAGCGCTGCTTACCGCGATCCAGCAGCGCCGCATCGATCGTGGCCGGCTCCGGCGCCGGCGGGTTCGGCATGTCCCGCGCAACCGTGCCAGCCACGGGATGGCGCATGGAGGTGCCGTTCTTGAAGAACGCGCTCCGGTCCCAGTTGCGCAGCGAATCTTGCGTATACATGTCCTCCCGCTTGCAACCGGCGAGCGCCAACAGCGGCACGGCGAGCAACAGCCACCGCTTCATCGCGGAACCCGGTGCACGTTTCTCGGCTGCATCGTGAGTTCGGCGATCGCGGCCTCCACCGCCGCGGCGTCGAACTCCTCGCCGCGGCTTTCCACCGCCACGAAGAAGCGCTCGTCCGTCACCCGCGTGAAGTGGGGGATATTGAACGCCGGGTGGTTCAGCCGCGGCAGCCGGCTGAGCACCAGCATGGCCGCGAACACGGCGAGGGCGCCGACCAGGGCGGCGAAGGAGACGCTCGGAACCACGTAGGACGGCCAACTGAACAAGGGCCGGCCGCCGATGTTAAACCGGTACGACACGACGGTGGCGAAGGTGCACATGCCGAACATGGCCGCCGCGCCCAACCCCGCGCCGAGCAACGCGAACGGATAAATCGGCTGGTCATTGTAGCGCAGCATTTCCGCAGCACCCCACACCGGCGCCGGCGAGAACGCTTCCAACCGGCCCAACCCGCGGTCCCGCAACGCCCGCAAGGCGGCAAGCATTGCCTCCGAAGTATCGAACTCGGCGGCAACGCCCCAAAGCGGCGCGCCTGATTCGTGCTGCGCCTCAGTCACGCGTCACCGCCAGGAAGGACCGCCGCACCCCTACCAGAGAGATCATCGGCAAGTAGCGGACCGCGAGCAGCAGCAGAAACAGGAACAACCCAACCGTGCCCACGAAGGTGGCGACCTCGACCAGGTCCACTGTGTATGGGTG
Organism: Acetobacteraceae bacterium; assembly: GCA_965276785.1. Classification (GTDB taxonomy): domain Bacteria; phylum Pseudomonadota; class Alphaproteobacteria; order Acetobacterales; family Acetobacteraceae; genus LMUY01. The sequence goes on along the minus strand of OZ255629.1, from coordinate 1,703,332 downwards.
CGCCATCGCCGGCAGGAAATCATGCTGCAGCGTGACGACGATGACGGTGAAATGGTCCGCCCACATCGCAAACGCCGACAGCACCCCCACCACCAACAGCGTGCCGGCGGACCGCCGCAACGGGCGCAACCAGAATAGTTGCACCGGCAGCAGCGCGCAGCCGATGATCGCCCAAGCCGCCCACGCATGGTCCCCGGTGAACCGCCGGGTCAGCACGTCATGGTCAAACCTGGTGCCGCTGAGCGCAGTGGTGCCGAATTCAGAGCCGTAGCAATAGATCATCGCGAGCCCGAGCCCGAGCAGCAGGATCGACAGCAGTTCGATATGCCGTTCGACGATCAGGTGCGAGAGCGGAAACACCATGCGCAGCATTACCAGCAGCGCCGCGACCATGCCGACCCCCGCCAGCAAAGCTCCGACCAGGAACACCACCGGCTGCAGCGTGTCGTGCCAGCCGGGCTCCACCGTGCCGGCGAACATCACCGCCGCGCCCGTCTGTAGCGCCAGCACCACCACGATGCCACACACGGCGAGCGTGTTGTAGGTGTGCCACCACCGCTGCCACTGGCCCACCGAGCCACGCCAGCCCAGCGCTGCGATCCCGTAAAGCTGTGCTTTCAACAGCCGCGTCCAGCCGCCTGGTTTGCCAAACTCGCGCTCTACGCGATCGACCGCCCGGTCGCGCATCGTGGCGAGGTCGGGGATCAGCCCGACATACCAGAACGACAGGCAGACACCGAGAAAGCTGATGATATCGATCGCATCCCAATACAGCGGGCTGCGGAACTGTGGCCACAGCAGCATGGTGTTCGGGTAGGGCAGGTTCCAGAAGAAGAACCATGGCCGTCCCAAATGCACGATCGGGTACAGCCCGGCAGCGGCCGCCGAGATCAGCGCCATGGTCTCAGTGATGCGGTTCACCGCGCCGCGCCACCGCGCCCCCAGCAACAGCAGCATCGACGACACCAACAGCCCGCCGCAAGCCACGCCAATCCACCAGTCATACCCTACGATGTCGAGCGCCCAGGTAACCGGGATGTTGTTGCCCCACACGCCCACACCCTCGTAGAGCACCCAAAGCAGGCACACCACGAGCACGGCAATCAGCGCTAAGGAGAAGGCGAAAGCGTACCACCAGCGCGTGCCGCTTTCATGGCCAAACGCCACATCCGTCACGGCGCGCCCGGCAACGGCCCAGTTGGGTGGCGGCTCCAGGGGGGCCTGAGTATTGCGTGGCCGGGGCAGGGTCGTGCTCATCTCAGCCTGCCGTCCCGTCTGTGCGCCGCGGCGCGCGCTCGGCCAAATACGTTGTGCGCGGCCGCACGTTCAGTTCGCCAAGCAGGGCATAGTTGCGGCTGTCGGCCCGCGCCGCGGCGACCGCGCTCTGCGTATCGTGCAAGTCGCCGAAGCTGATTGCCCGGGTCGGGCAGGCGCCCTGGCAGGCGGTCTGCACCACACCGTCCGCAATCGAGCCGTCGCGCTTGTCCGCGTCAATCCGCGCGGCTTCGATCCGCTGAATGCAATAGGTGCATTTCTCCATCACGCCGCGACTGCGTATCGACACTTCGGGGTTGTTGCGCAGCGTCAACACCGGAGCAGCCCCACCGGCATAGTCCAGGTAATTGAACCGCCGCACTTTGTAGGGGCAATAGCCAGAGCACGCGCGGGTGCCGACGCAACGGTTATACACCATGACGTTCAGCCCCTCGCCGTCATGCAGGGTTGCCTCCACCGGGCAGCCCACCTCGCACGGCGCCTGCTCGCAATTCATGCAGGGCACCGGCTGAAAATGCGTCTTCGGCGCCTCCACCGGCCCTTCGTAATACCGGTCCACCCGCAGCCAATGCATCTCGCGGCCCAGCGCTACCTGCTCGCGCCCCACCACCGCGATGTTGTTCTCCGCCTGGCAGGCCACCACGCAGGCGTTGCAGCCGATGCATGCATCCAGGTCGATCACCATGCCCCAGGCCGTGCCATTATCCTGGCGTGGCGGCGTATACATCGTCGGCTGCGTCCAGCTCTGCGTCTCGCCCACCGGCGCCTCGCCCTCATGCTGCACGCGGACGAAGTCGTGCCCCTCCATTGTGTTATGGTCCTGCGTGGTGGCGAACGGCGAGGTGCGCCCGGTCTTTCGCAGGCTCGCCGCACTGACACTCCATGGATCGTCGTTGCCGCGCAGCACCGTGGCGTTATAGCCGGCCCCGGTGGACAGCATGTCCGGCGCGGAACGGCCATAGCCCAGCGTCAGCCCGATCACCCTGTCCGCCTGGCCCGGCATCACCCACACCGGCCCGTCGATCTCGGCACCGTCGACGCTCACTGTGACCACGTCGCCGGTTCGCAATCCCTCGCGCGCCGCCAGGGCGGGCGCGATGGCTACGGCGTTGTCCCAAGTGATCTTGGTCAGCGGCTTAGGCAGTTCCTGCAACCAGCCATTGTTGCCTGCTCGCCCGTCCCACACCGTCGGATCTGGCCGGAACGCCACGCTCAGCGCGGTTGCCGGCGGCGGCGCAGGAGCGCCCGGTGCGGTGGGCGTCACGCTCACCTCCGGCAGCGCCGAGCCGGCAATAAAGCCCGCCTGCAGCATAGCCTGCCATTTGGGTTCAAACGCCTCCGCCGTGCCGCTGCCCTGCCAGTAGCCACGCAGCAGGTCGAGCCCGCTCTTGGGCGCGGGGTCGGCCAGCAGCGAGAGGAACTCGGCCGGCGACCGCCCCTCGTAGAGCGGCGCGATGGCCGGCTGCATCAATCCCACCGTGCCGTCGAGCGAACGCCCGTCGCCCCATGACTCCAACGGGTGGGTCAGCGGCGTATGCCAATCACTGTGCAGCGCGGTCTCATCGACAAAGCTGCCTGCGTGGATTTTCAGTGCCACCCGGGAGAGCGCGTCGGCGAAATTAAGCCCGCCTGGCGCATCATAGGCCGGGTTGCTGTCCAGCATCACCAATGTCGAGACCGCACCCGAGCGCATTGCGGCGGCCAGGTCGGCAATCGGCTTACCCCGCTCCAGCACCGGGGCGGTGTAGAAGACGGTCTGCCCGGTGTTGCCGAGCGCAGCGTTCAGCCGATGCACCGCCTCCTGCACCGCCACCGGCGCCGTGCTGCCTGCAATCACCAGGCCGGCGCCGCGGTTGGCATGCAGCGCGGCCGCCACCTGCGCCCGCCACATCTCCACCGGCGAGCCGCCCGCGTTGGCCGCCGGCGCCGCGCCGCCGGACAAATCGGCCAGCAAGCCCATTGCGAGCCCATGGAGTTCGGCCGGCGTGGCGACCACGGCATGGTCCGCCTTCGCCGAAGTGAGATTTGGCAGTGACCCGGCGCTGTACATCGGCAGCAATGCGCCCGCCTGCGCCGACGCAGCCCGAGCCGCGATCCAATCTCGCGATACGCCGGCCTGTTGCGGCCCCGGATCAAGAAAGTCGCCTTCCAGCGCTACCAGCACGCGTGCCCGGTCGAACCGCCAACGCGTTTCCAGCTCGCGGCCGAACGCGGCTTTCGCGGCGGCATAGACCGGGCCGGAGCGATCCGCCGCCGCATAGCTGTGCCAATGCATGCGAGGGAACTTGCGCTGCATGTCGGCAATCTGCGCCCGCAATGAGGGCGAACCGATCGGTCCGGTCAGCAGTCGAAACCCCTTGCCGCCGCCGGCGCGCAAGGCCGCGAACCGGCCTAAGATCGCGCCCCGGAACGCCTGCCAGCTGCTGCCCTCGTCCAAGTGGCGTACCGTCTGCGAGCGCCCCGGATCGTACATATCGAGCACGGAGGCTTGCGCGAAGATGTCAGTGCCGCCTCGCGACCAAGGATGTTGCGGATTGCCCTCGATCTTCAGCGGTCGGCCGTTTCGCGTGGTCACCAGAACGCCGTTGGCAAAACCATCCAGCAGCGCGACCGACGCATAATGCATGGCATCGCTGGTGACGGCATGCTCGGGCTGGTTGACCCAGGGCACCTTCTGCGACCGGCTGTCCGGCCGCTCGTCGCAACCCGCGAGCCCGGCCAGCGCGAAGGAGGCTGCCATCAGCCGCAGGAACTGCCGACGCTCCGGCCCGGCCGCGAGATGGCTCACCGCGCCGAACTCGGTCTGCAAAAATCGCTGAAACGCCGGCGTATCCGCCAGTTGCTCCAGGCTGCGCCATTGCTGGGGTTTGGGAGCCATGGACCTCACCGGTGACAAATCGAACAGTCAGACAAGCGTTGCGGCCCGGCGACATGGTACTTGGCAACCAGCGCCGTGCCTTTCGCCGCCTGATCGTCCGGCGCGACCCACTGCATGTTCCAGATCTGGTCTGGCGGCCGCAGGTAGTTGGCCGGCGCACGATGGCAATTAAGGCAGAACTCCATTCGGAACGATTGCGCCGGGTAGGTGAGCTGCATGGTATTCACCGCCCCGTGGCAACTCGAGCAGCCGACACCTTTGGCAATGTGAATCGAATGGTTGAAATAGACGTAGTCCGGCAGCCGGTTTACCGATGTCCAATGCATCGGCATGTTCTGGGAGTAGCTATCGCGCACCGGCGCCAGCATGGCCGCCCCAGTCCAAATCTGCGAGTGGCAGGTCATGCAGGTGTGGGTCGGCGGAAAGCCGGCGGTCGCTTGCTGCTCCACCTGTTCATGGCAGTTGCGGCAATCAATCCCAAGCTCGCCGGAATGGTGCTTATGGCTGAACGGCACCGGCTGGTCGGGCGCCACCCCGACGCTGCCGACAAAATAGCCATGCGACCAAAGATACAACCCCAGCCCACCGCCGAGCACCACGCCGACGATGGTCAAGATCACCAGACGCAGGATCGCGTCGGCACCCGGCGCGAACAGTTGCCGGATCGGCTGTTCGCTTCCGGCGCTGACCAGCGTCGTCGACATCAGACGCGCCCTTCGGCGCGAAGCATTGCCGGATGCAGACCGGAGCAATCAGGCCGATGGTTTAGCGACAACACTTTGCCTTGCTCAAAACAACCCCCAAACAACCAAAATACTAATCGGCCGGGCAGCGCAAATGTACCGTCAGGAGTGGCGGCAGCCGTTCTTGCATCGTAGCTCCTTCTTTAACCACGCATCGGAAGTAGACAAGAGCCTGGCCCCTCACGAACCGCTGAATTGTCACGTGTCGGGCGGGCGGCCCGCTTGGTCGGGCCTCGGCGCCGGCGGCCAAGCGACCCGGCGTCGGCGCTGTTTGCGCCAGAACTGCTGCCTGTCCTTTGATCAAGGCTTGTGTCGCGGGCGCTCGCATGTTTTCCGTGACAAGGAACGGCAACTCGCGGAGACTCCGACAATGGCGAAAAGAACAACGAGCACCCCAGCGGCAGCGAAAACCTCCTCTGCGGTCAAGGCGCCAGCCGCGGGCACGGGCTCGGCCAAGGCCGCGGCGGCCAAGGCTCCTCCAGGCAGGACCGGTGCCAAGGCGGCAGCGTCCGTCAAGCCCGCCGCGTCCAAGGCGCCAGCAAAGGCAAGCGGACGCCTAGCCAAGCCAGTCGCCAAACCGGTCGTGACGGTCACCACCAAGCATATGGCCGCGGCGTTGGCCGAAAAGCAGGACATGCCAAAGAAGCAAGCCGATGCGCTGTTGGCCGACGTGTTCGGCATGGTCGTCGCCCACCTGAAAGACGGCGACCGCGTTCGCATCGGCGGCGTCGGCATCATCGAGGTAAAGAACCGCCCGGCGCGCATGGGCCGCAATCCCGCGACCGGTGAACCGATCCAGATCAAGGCCAGCCGCAAAATCGCGTTTCGGGCAGCCAAGGAACTCAAAGAAGCGGTGTGACTCCGCGGTGCCGGGATTTGCCGAAGCCTGATCGCTTCAGGTCTCTTAGCCCGGCACCGCCCGACGCATCAGGTGGTTTCGGGCGCTGGTTGCGTTTTGCGAGCCCGCCGCTTCGGCGGCTGTAGTGCGCCATTGGTTTTCGCCACAAGCTTTGTCCCGCCGCGCCCGCTCGCTTTCGGTGCCGGCTCAACCGCCGCCATAGTCGTCTTGGCCCGCGCTTTCTGCTTCATCACGGCCGCCTTTGTTTTCTCCCGCCGGGTCTTCAACTCATCCCGGATCATCGCCTGCGCCGCCTTTGCCACAGCGGCTCGCGACGCTTCGGGAACAGCATCCAGGGCACTGAAAAACGCCTGGCTGACCGGCTTGGTGCCGCGGGGAGCGCGGACTGATGTCGTTTCGGCTTTAAGCATTGGTTCGATATCTCCACTGGCGATCACGCTTCATACTCGCACGAATCGCTTGGCCCGGCTGTCGATATGGCCCGAGACAGGAACAATCACAAACTTTAGCTTCGCAACGCTCAACCAAAAAGACCTGGGAGCTGCCCAATGCGCATAGGCTGCACCTTGCTGCGCCGTGCCCCGCTGACATGCAATGCGTAACGACTCGCAGCAGCCCGGTCGATGCGGCCCGACTCGTTCTGCCATGCCCGGCCCGCATCCGCACCGCACGTCAAGCACGCAGGCTGCAGTGGCTCGCGTCACCGGCAAACCGACGCCGCTGACACAGCGCAGCCAACCCACCCAATAGGGTTGCACAATCCTTAGCCTCACCACCGGATCATTGCCTTCAGTCTAGGCGAATGCCCGCTGTTCAAGCGTTTTTCTTGCATGAATGCTTTGCGCGCTGTCACGGCAGCGTGTATTCGGCGGACAATGCAACCGCGGTCGTCGGCGCTTCGCCGCCCGTCCGTAGATCGCACTGGTTTGCGGCTGACCAGCATCGACGCCCAGCGCGATGTGGCACTGATCTTTCAATCGAGGAGACACGAGATGGTCTCGCGTAAAGCGACGCGTATCGACTTGTTCAGCTTAAGCAGCGCCCCCATGCGGGCGTTCCATCTCACTTGGTTGGCGTTCTTCGTCTGCTTCTTCGCCTGGTTCGCCGTCGCCCCGCTTATGTCCACCATCAAGAACGATTACGGCCTCACGGGAGCCCAGATCGCCAACATCAACATCGCCGCGGTTGCCATCACCATCATCGCCCGTGCCGCCATCGGTCCGATGTGCGACAAATACGGCCCGCGCCGAACCTATACCGCCTTGCTGATCCTCGGCGCCATTCCCGTCATCGGCATCGCCTTCGCTTGGTCTTACCTGTCCTTCCTGGTGTTCCGCCTGGCCATCGGCGTCATCGGCGCAAGCTTCGTCATTACCCAGTACCACACCTCGGTCATGTTCGCTCCGAACGTGGTCGGCACCGCCAATGCGACCGTAGGCGGCTGGGGCAACGCCGGCGGCGGCGTGACGCAGACCGTGATGCCGCTGATCTTCACCGCCATTCTCGCTCTCGGGCTAACCGCGAGCCTGAGTTGGCGGCTGGCTATGATCGTCCCCGGCCTGCTCATGCTGATCACGGCGGTGCTGTATTGGAAATACACGCAAGACACGCCAGAAGGCGACATTCCCGACCTGCGCCGCCGCGGCGTTGCAGTCGAAAGCGGTAAGAAGGGCGGCTGGGACGTCATCTCGGTGGCGGCCCGCAACTACCGTGTTTGGATCCTCGCGGCGTGCTACGGCGCATCGTTCGGCGTGGAGCTATTCATCCACGGCGTCGCTGCCGGCTACTACTTCGAGCGCTTCCATCTCAGCCTGGTGCAGGCTGGCTACGCCGCGGGCTCGTTTGGCTTGCTGGCCCTGTTCGCCCGCGCCCTGGGCGGCATCCTATCGGACCGGGTGGCCCGCCGCGCCGGACTTTCGGGCCGCACCTGGCTGCTGGCGCTGCTGCTGCTCGGGGAAGGCATCGGACTGCTGGCCTTCTCGCGCGCCGACGTGGTGGGCACGGCGATCACCGCGATGCTGGCTTTCGGCCTGTTCACGCACATGGCCTGCGGCTCGCTCTACGCTTTGGTGCCGTTCGTCGACCGCAAGGTTCTCGGCGGCGTCACCGGCATCGTCGGCGCGGGCGGCAATGTCGGCGGCGTCGCTGCCGGCTTTCTGCTTCGCGGCCTTGGCAGCATCACCCAGTGCCTGTTCATCCTCGGTCTGACGGCCATCATCTGCGCCGTCGCGACTACGCTGATCCGCTTCAGCCTCGCCCACAAGCAGGCCGAGCAGCGGCTGTACGACGCGGCCGTCGCCGAACGCATCTCCGGGATGCTGCCCAACGTCGCGTAGGGTGGGTTGCCCTCCGCAACCCACCACCGCCGCACGCAAGGAACAGCGTTGGGGAAGAACGCGTGCAGCCGCAACCGAACGCAGTTAGGCTGCCGCCGATGTCGCTCACCACCTATCTCGCCATCGCCATCGGCGGCGCCATCGGCAGCCTCGGCCGCGGCTATCTCACCGTCGCGCTGCTGCGCCTCACCGGTCCGGATTTCCCTTGGGGCACTGTCGCCATCAACGGTATCGGCTCCTTCGTCATCGGCGCTTTCGCCACCCTCACCGCCGGCGACAGTCGGTTTGCCGAGCCACTCGATATCCGCGCCTTCGTCATGACCGGGGTTTGCGGCGGCTTCACCACCTTCTCCTCGTTCAGCCTGCAAACGCTCGACTTGCTGCGCGACGGCCGGGTCGCTCCGGCTTGCGCCAACGTCGCAACGTCGGTGGCGCTGTGCCTGGCCGCGGTCGCCGCCGGGCACTACGCTGCGGCCGCCTTGAAGTAGGAGCGCCCCCGGCCATGGAGCATTTCGACCTGCTGATCCAAGGCGGCACCGCCGTGCTGCCCTGGGGCGAATACCGAACCGGTATCGGGGTGCGGGACGGCCGCATCGCTGCCCTCGGCGCCACCGGCACGGCGGACACGGTGATCGATGCCACCGGCCTGCACGTCCTGCCGGGCTTGATCGACCCCCATGTGCATCTGCGCGATCCCGGCGACCCGGCGGTCGAGACCATCCCCACCGGCACCAAGGCGGCTATCCTCGGTGGGCTCACGGCCGTGTTCGACATGCCCAACACCACGCCGCCGATGACCGACGCCGAGCGGCTGGCCTGGAAGCGGGACTACGCCGGGCAGGCGAGCTGGTGCGATATCGGCCTCTACGTCGGCGCCACCCGCGCCAATACGCCGGACCTCGCCACGCTCGAGTCGCTGCCCGGCGTCTGCGCCATCAAGGTGTTCGCCGGCAGCTCCACTGGAGACCTGCTGATCGAGGATGATGCGAGCCTGGAGGCGGTGATGCGTTCCGGCCGCCGCGTGGTCGCCTTCCACAGCGAGGATGAATACCGGCTGCAGGAACGCAAGAAGCTGTTCCACTCCGGCATGCCCTATCGCAGCCACATGGAATGGCGCGACGAGGAATGCGCCATCCTTGGCACAGGCCGCCTGCTGGCGCTCGCCCGCAAGACCGGCCGCCCGGCCCACATCCTCCACGTCTCCACCGCCGCCGAGCTCGGCCTATTGCGAGACGCACGCGATGTGGCGACGGTCGAGCTGCTGGTGAACCATCTCACCCAATGGGCGCCGGACGTCTACGATCGCTTGGGCGGCTTCGGCGTGATGAACCCTCCGATCCGCGGCAAGGAACACCACGATGCCGCTTGGCGCGCGGTGGCGGACGGCACCGTGGACACCATCGGCAGCGACCACGCCCCCCACCCGCGCGCCGCCAAGCTCAAGCCCTGGCCCGAGGTGCCGGCAGGCCTCACTGGCGTGCAGACCCTGGTGCCGGTCATGCTCAACCACGTGGCCGCCGGCCGGCTCAGCCTCGCGCGCATGGCCGACCTGATGAGCGCCGGCCCTGCCCGCGTCTATGGCGCCGTCGGCAAGGGGCGCCTCGCCGCCGGGTATGACGCCGACTTCACCCTAGTCGACCTCAAGCGCGAGCGGACCATTGAGGACGCCTGGATCGCGTCCCCCTGCGGCTGGACGCCATTCGATGGCGTGCGCGTCACCGGCTGGCCGGTCGCCACCATCATCCGCGGCCAAGCGGTGATGCGCGATGACGAGGTGCTCGGGACGCCCATCGGGCGTGCGGTGCGGTTCCGCTAATCCCATCCATGTCGCCTGCATTGCGATGCGGGGCCGCGCCGGTGACGCCCGCATCAAGATGCGCGCGGCGGCTGACACCCTGGGCATAGCGTCAATCCCAAACATTGAGGAACGCCGGCCAGCGTGCCTTGATCAGTTTGGTCTGCTCGGCGGTCAGCGCCGGCGTGTCCGCCACTTGGTGCGGCAGCGAGGCAAAATCCTGCGGATTTGTCCAGCAAGTCACCGTGCCGATGGTTTTCGTGCAGAACGGTGGCGGCGCCGGCAGCGTGCCGCGCGGCGCGCAGTAGGGCAGTCCCTTGTCCAGCCGGACGGCCGAGCAATCCCGCCCGGTCACCGCCGAGACCCCGATATCGGCGATGCCGCGGCCGAACACCATGTCGCTCGTGCCCTCCACGGCGACCACCGCCTCCGCCCCGGCGCAGCCGCCGAGCAGGCCCAGACAGAGACATGGAAGCAGCAGTCGGCGCAGCGCGCGGAACGGGAAGGTCATGCGGCACTACACCATGCAAAGATGAACAGAGGGTTTCCCCTTGCCAGGGCCGCCGCTATGGTCCCGCGCCTTGGACTGCCCAGGCGAGAGTGAGCTGTATTGGCCGATATTTTTGACGAAGTGAACGAGGAGATGCGCGCGGAGCGGGCCCGCGCTCTGTTGCGGCGCTGGGGGCTGCTCGGGGTCGTCGTTCTGCTACTGGTGCTGGGTGGCGTGGGCGGCTGGCAGGGCTGGCAATGGTGGCAAGCGCGCCAGTCCGCCGCCTCCGCCGCGCCGTTCTTGGCCGCCATGCGCACCGCCGATGCCGTGGCCCCGGGTGACGCCGCTGGCCAGGCCAAGGCTGCCGATGCCTTTGCCGCCGTGGCACACACCGCCCCGGCCAGCTATCGCCTCCTGGCCCAACTCCGCGAGGCCGCCCTGCGATGGGACGCCGGCGACCGAGCGGCCGCGCTGAGCCTGTGGGACACCGTGAGCCATGAGGACGGCGCGGGCGTGACCCTGCGGAATTTGGGCGCGCTGCTCTGGGCGCAGCATTCGGTCGATGCCGGCGACCCGGCGGCCATCGCCGCCCGCACCATGCCGCTCGAGCAGGCCGGCAATCCTTGGCGGCCGCTCGCCCAGGAGGTGGACGCGCTGGTCGCCGTTCGGCAAGGCGACACGGGCAAGGCCACCAAGCTGCTCACCGCCATTGCGACCGACCCGGCGGCGCCCCAGGGCTTACGGGGCCGAGCCGGCGGGCTACTCACCCTGCTCGGCGCCCCGGAGCCGCGCGGATGAGCCGCTTCCCGCTCAGCCGCCGCCGCGCTCTGCGCAACGCCGTCGCCCTGATGGCCGCCGCAGCCCTGCCCGGTTGCGCCTGGTTCGACGATTTGTTCGAGGCCCACAAAGTCCCGCTGACCGGCAAGCGGGAGCAGGTGCTGCCCGGTTTCGCCGGCCTGCAGGCTGATCCGGCGGACCACCGCCCGATTACGCTGCCGAAGCCGGTCCTGAACGCCGACTGGCTGCAGGCCGGCGACACGCCCAGCCACGTCATGGGCAACCACGCGCTCGGCAACCTCAAGCCCAGTTGGCACCGCTCCATCGGCGAAGGCGGCGGCTACCGGCGGAAGATAACCGCCGCCCCCGTCGTCGCCGGCGGCCGCGTCTTCACCATGGACTCGGACGGTGCGGTCAGCGCCTTCGCCCTCGAATCCGGCAATCGCGCCTGGATCACCGACACTCAGGCGAAGAAAGATCGCAGCACCAATGTCGGCGGCGGCCTTGGCGTGGCGGCGGGCGTGCTGTACGCCACCACCGGACGGGCAGAGACGCTGGCCCTCAATCCGGACACGGGCAAGATCGCCTGGCGCGTATCGTTGGACTCGCCGGCCCGCTCGGCGCCGACCGTGGTGGATGGGAGGCTGTTCGTCCCTACCATCGACGAGCGCCTGCTCTGCCTCTCGGTCGACGGCGGCAAGCTGCTATGGTCCTATCAAGCCACTCAGACGGCCACCAGCTTCCTGGGCGAACCGGCGCCGGCCGTCGCCGAAGGCCTGGTGATAGCCGGCTTCGGCTCCGGCGATCTCCTGGCGTTGCGGGCCGATAGCGGCACGCTGGCGTGGGGCGATAGCCTCGCCTCGAACCGCGGTCGCGCCGGCCTGTCCGACATCTCGGCCATTCGCGCCCTGCCGGTGATCGACAATGGCAGCGTCTATGCCATCGGACTCGGCGGCCTCATCGTCGCCTTGGACCTGCGCTCCGGCCGTCGCATCTGGGAGCGCAACGCCGCCGGACAGCAGACCCCTTGCGTCGCCGGCGACTGGATGTTCGTCCTGACCGACCAGCAGACCTTGGCCTGCCTCAGCTCCATCGACGGCCGCGTGCGCTGGCTCAGTCAATTACCGCGTTACCACAACGAGGAGCGCGCACGCGGCCCGATCTTCTGGACCGGCCCGCTGCTCGGCGGCGACTACCTCTACCTGGCCGGCTCGACCAACCGGCTGATCGCCGTCAACCCCGGCACCGGCGCCATCGCCGGGGAGCAGAAGCTGCCCGACCATCCGTCCGTGTCGCTGGTCGCCGCTTCCGGCAAGTTGTTCGTGGTGACCGATGACGGCACGCTGACGGCATTCGGCTGAGACGATGCTCCCAGTCGTGGTGATCGCTGGGCGGCCGAACGTGGGCAAAAGCACCCTGTTCAACCGCCTCGCCGGCCGCCGTCACGCCCTGGTCTCCGACACGCCCGGCGTCACCCGCGACCGCAAGGACGCCACCGCCCAGCTTCGCGGCAAGATGGTGCGCCTGGTGGACACCGCCGGGCTGGAAGAGAGCGCGCCCGAGTCGCTGTTTGGCCGCATGCGCGCCAGCTCCGAGGCCGCGGTGAGCGGGGCCGACCTGGTGGTGTTCGTGGTGGACGCCCGCGCCGGCATTACTCCGGCCGACAGCCATTTCGCCAACTGGCTGCGCCGCCAGGGCCGCCCCGTGCTGCTGGTGGCCAACAAGGCGGAGGGCAGGGGGGGCGCCGACGCGGCACTCGACGCCTTTCGGCTCGGCTTGGGCCAGCCCCTGCCGGTATCGGCCGAACACGGCGAGGGACTTGCCGATTTGATGGGCGAGATCGCCGACCGCCTGCCGGAGCAGGCGGCGGCCTCCGAGCCGGAGCGCCCGCTCCGCCTGGCGGTGGTCGGCCGCCCCAACGCTGGCAAGTCCACCCTGGTGAACCGTCTGTTGGGCGAAGAGCGCATGATCACCGGTCCCGAACCCGGCCTCACCCGCGACGCGGTTGCGTTGCGCTTCGCCGATGCTGTCGGCCCGGTGGAGCTGGTGGACACGGCCGGGCTGCGACGCAAGGCGCGGGTGGAGGGCGTGCTGGAGAAGATGAGCACCTCGGCCGCCATCGAGGCACTGAAGATGGCGGAGACCGTGGTACTCTGCGTTGATGCCGTGGAGGGCTTGCATGAGCAGGACCTGCAAATCGCCCGGTTGATCGAACGGGAAGGCCGTGGCTGCGTGCTGGCGCTGAACAAGTGGGACGCGGTGGCCGACCGCAACGCCGCCCGGCGCGCCGCGGCCGACCGGCTGGAGACCAGCCTGGCCCAGCTGCGCGGCATCCCGGTGGTGACGCTGTCGGCCGCCACCGGCGCGGGCGTCGACAAGCTGCTGCCGGCCGTGCGCCGGGCGCAGGAGGTTTGGAACACGCGGGTTCCCACCGGAGAGTTGAACCGTTGGTTCGAGGCCGCGCTCGAACGCCACACCGCGCCTCTGGTGGATGGCCGCCGCCTCAAGCTGCGCTACATCACCCAGCCGAAAGCCCGGCCGCCGACCTTTGTGATCTTTGGCACGCGCGCCGAACAGACGCCGGAGGACTATCGCCGCTATCTCATCGGCGGCCTGCGCGAGTCGTTCCAGTTGGCGGGCACACCCATCCGGCTGCAGTTCCGCGGCACCAAAAATCCCTACGCCGAACCCGGTCCGAATTAATCCTTTGTTAACGCTCAGGCCGCAACAATGTCGCCGCAATTCGGGTCGATACCTGATAGTCAGCTTGGCGATCGAACGACCTGGCTTGTGTTTTTCTGGAGGACCACATGGATAAGAATCTCGCCGCCCTGCTTGGCGCTGTCGGCGCTTTGGCGGCAACCGCGCCAGCCGCCGGCGCTACGCCCGTCAACACCCGGCCGGCGCTGCAGGCCGCCTCATACGCGGACCTGTTCAAGCCGATCCCGAACGCGGTCGAAGTGCTGAAGCAGGCTGACGCAGCGTCGCCCGCTACGGCGGACGCCCCGGCTGTGCTGCAGGAGGTGCAGTTCCACCACCACCATCATCACCATCATCACCACCGCCGCCGGATTATCCGCTACCATCACCATCATCACCACCATCACCATCACCACCAGCCCTTCGTAGCGATCATCCCGTAACAAGGTCGCTGCGACAGTCCTCCCCTCTCCCACTTGCGGGAGAGGGGTCGGGTGGGGGCGGTGTTGCCGCTCAACCGATGGTCATGGCTTTTGCCGGTTCAACGCTCACCGACCTCGTCATGCGTGTGCTTGACACTGGCATGCACGAGGTCCGGCTGGCGCTCTGCCACGTTGTCATGCCTCTTGAAGCCACTGCCTCGTGCCGGTGACGTCAAGGCCGCGTGACGTGCTCGATCCTGGCCAGGACGACGCAAATGCAATGGCATGACGCTGAAATGGCGCCGTTACAGCTTAATCGCCGTCCCGCTCCGACTCGTCCGGCGCCCGGTCGAGCCCCCGAGCCGCCACCGACATGCGGCGATACGTGCCGTCGAACACTGTGTCGGTCGAGGACGTCCATTGCGTGTCGGCCGACAGCGTATCTCGGCTCTCGTAGATCCGGCGGGACTGTAGTTCCCGCTCGGCTGCCTCGTCTGCCGGCATGTCGACGATTTCCACTGCATCCTCGGCCGGCACGATCGAGAGCTGCAGGAACGGCTCGCCTGGGCGGAAGATGTGTGTCTGTCCCGGGCCGGGCGCCTTGAACACGACGAAATAGATCATCGGCCACCAGTACCGAATGATCGCAGGCACCGCTGGCGGCGCCGTGCCAGTGATGTCGGTGTAAAATCGCGGGTGGGTCTCGACTTTGACGGCGTAGTCAGGCGGCACCTTGAGGTCGAGCGATGTCTGGTAGGTATAGTAATGCTCGCCAAAGCTGCGGAACGGCGCCGGGTCGGCGTCGCCCGCGGTCGCCTCTTCGTCAAACACCCAGTCCGGGCCGTCTTTGCGAACCTGCAACGCGCCCCGGTGCGGATAGCAGAGCTCCATGCCGCCTTTAGCAGCCTCGGAGAACGGAATGCAGTGCCAAGGTTGCTCATGCGAGCCATCGACACGGGGCTCAGGCTGCCCAGCCCAGCCGGGCAGCTCGATGCGGGTGCGGCGGGGCCGCAGGCGTGGATCAAACACGCGGACTTTGACGATCGGCATGGCGTTACCTTCCCGCACTCCTCCGGCGCGAGCAATCGATATCGCTAAGGTGAGCCAACAGGACGCGGTGCAAGACGGTTTGCGGACGAACCAACCCGGCGTAAGACCGTTCTGCCGCCGAAGGAGGATAAATTATGGCGAGTACTGCGGAGAAGACCGACCCCAAGCTCTGGGACAAGGTCAAGAAGCAAGTCACGGCAGGTGACAAGGGCGGCAAGCCCGGCCAATGGTCTGCGCGCAAGGCCCAGATGGCGGTCGGCGAATACAAATCCGAGGGCGGTGGCTACAAAGGCAAGAAGACCGCGGACAACCACCTCTCGCAGTGGACTGGCGAAGACTGGGGCACCAAGTCCGGCAAGCAGAGCGGCAAGACCGGCGAGCGCTACCTGCCCAAGCAAGCGCGCGAGACGCTGAGCGATCAGGAATACGCCCGCACCACCGCCAAGAAGCGCGCCGACAGCGCGCGCGGCCGCCAGTTCTCTGCCCAACCTAAGGACGTCGCCAGCAAGACCGCCAGCGCGCGCGGCGGCGGCACCAGCCGCGCCGACTTGCTGGCCAGGGCCGCCCAGCGCGGCATCAAAGGCCGCTCCCGCATGAAGAAGGCCGAACTGGAGCAAGCCCTGGCGGGGCATGGCTGATGGCAGAGGACAGCGATCACCACGAGACCGCCCAGGCGTTTCACCAAGTGGTCAACATGACGCCCAGCGAATTGCGCCGCTGGCTGGAGACTGAGGCAAGCCAGTCGGTGGGCATGACCCACGAGGGTGAGAAGGTGACCCACTCTGGCGGCGAGGAGGCGGTCGGCCACGAAATGGGCCGCCGCATCCTCGAACTCAAAGCCACCAAGCAGGCCGACCTCTCCGACGACGATTATGCCGCCATGCGCAAGGTGGTCGGCTACGTCCACCGCCACAGCAAGCAACGCCCCAGCGGCGACATCACCGACACGCGCTGGCGCAACTCTCTCATGAACTGGGGCCACGACCCGTTGAAGTAGAGGTTCAGGCGCTGATCACCGACCATTTCGACGGCCAACGCTTTTACAATCCTGGCCAATCCCGCAACCAAGCCAGGCTGATGCAGGTGGTGCAATGGCAGTTCGGGCGGCAGCACCAAGCCTGGCCGCCACAACCCCCCGGCCCGGCGTATCCGCCACCCGCCAGCACGGTCGAGCCCGGCACGGCGTCGCTGACCTTTATCGGCCAAGCAACGTTCCTGTTGCGACTGCCCGGCCTTACCATCCTGACCGATCCCGTGTTCAGCGAGCGATGCTCGCCCGTTCCCTGGGCAGGCCCGCGCCGCGCGAGGCCACCGGGCCTGGTGCTCGAGGACCTTCCCCGTATCGACCTCGTGCTCGTATCACACAACCACTACGACCATCTGGACCTGCTCTCCCTCCGGCGCCTGGCGCAGCGCGGCACGCAAGCGGTCATCACCACGGTGGGCAACGACCGGATGATGCGCGACTCCGGGTTTACCAGCGTCCACGCGCTGGATTGGTGGCAGGATCGTGTCCACGGCACCGCACGCATCACCGCCACGCCCGCCCGGCATTTCAGCCGCCGCGGCCTGCGCGACATGAACCGCTCATTGTGGGCCGGCTTCAGCATCGCGGACGCGGCGGGCCACGTGTTCTTCGCCGGCGACTCAGGCGCCGGCCCGCACTGGGCGTCAATCCGCCAACGGCTAGGCTCACCCGGCCTGGCATTGCTCCCGATTGGCGCCTACGAACCGCGATGGCTGATGGCGCCAATGCACATGAACCCGGCGGAGGCCGTGCAGGCCCACCATGATCTTGCGGCACGGCATTCGGTCGGCATGCATTTCGGCACCTTCCAACTCACCGACGAGCCCATCGACGAGCCCGAGTGCGCCCTGGCGGCCACCGGGGTGGAGAACTTCACCACGCTCGGCTTTGGCGAGACCCGAGCGTTTGGTCTCAGGGGCTGAGGCGCAGCAGCGACGCGCCCGTCATGTCGGCTGGCTGCGGCACCTCCATCAGTGCCAGCAAGGTGGGCGCCAAATCCGCCAGGCGTCCGTCTGCCAATGTGGCGCCCGGACGTCCGGCCAGAAACACCGGCACCGGATTGGTGGTGTGGGCAGTATGCGGTTCGCCCGTGACCGGGTCGCGCATCAACTCGGCATTGCCATGGTCGGCCGTCACCAGCAGTGCGCCACCTTGCGCCGCAATTGCGTCCGCAATGGCGCCCAGCCCGGCATCCACCGCCTCGGCAGCGGCGATGGCGGCTGGCAGGCTCCCGGTATGGCCTACCATGTCGGTGTTCGCGAAGTTCAGCACCAACAGGTCGAACTGGCCGCTATCGATCGCCTCCACCGCGCGCCGGGTCAACTCGGGCGCGCTCATTTCCGGTTGCAGGTCATAAGTCGCGACCTTGGGCGACGGCACCATGATGCGCTCCTCGCCCTCAAACGGCTGTTCCCGCCCGCCGTTGAGGAAGTAGGTCACGTGCGGGTATTTCTCCGTCTCCGCCAGCCGCAACTGCCGCAGCCCGGCGCGGCTGACCGTCTCGCCCAGGATGCCCTGCATCGAATGCGGCGGAAAGATTGTCTGCATCAAAGGCGCCAAGTCATCGCTGTAACGCGTCATGCCGACAGCCGCAGCGAACCGGAGCGGCGCGCGTTCAAACCCGGTGAACGCCGGGTCGAGCAGCGCCATCAGCAATTCGCGGATGCGGTCGGCGCGGAAGTTGAACGACAGGATCGCGTCGCCATCCGCCATCCCCTGGTAGCCGGCGATGGCCGCCGGCGGCACGAACTCGTCGGTGACGTCCTCCGCGTAGGCGGCGGCGATGGCGTCGGCGGCCCGTGCAAACGCCGCCCCTTCGCCCCGCGCTACCACGCCATACGCCCGCGCCACCCGCTCCCACCGGTTGTCCCGGTCCATGGCGAAATAGCGGCCGCACACGGTAGCGACCGCGGCGCCCTCAGGCAGCGCCGCCTCCAGCGCCGCAAGGTATTCGGCGGCGGAGCGTGGCGGTGTGTCGCGCCCGTCGCTGAAGGCATGGACCCGCACCGGAACACCTTCCGCCGTCACGATCCGAGCCAGGGCGGCCGCATGGTCCTGGTGGGCATGCACCCCGCCGGGCGACACCAGGCCCAGCAAGTGGCAGGCGCCGCCGCTCTGCCGCAACGCCGCGATCAACCCTTGCACCGCCGGGTTGGCGGCCAGGCTGCCGTCCCGCACCGCCCGGCCGATCCGCGGCAATTCCTGCATCACCACCCGCCCGGCGCCGATGTTGAGGTGCCCGACCTCGGAGTTGCCCATCTGCCCCTCCGGCAGCCCGACGTCTTCGCCCGAGGTGCGCAGCAACGCCCGCGGCCCAATGGCCCAGAGCCGGTCAAAATTCGGCGTCCGCGCCTGCAGGATGGCGTTGTCCGCGCGCTCCTCCCGCCAGCCCCAACCATCCAGGATGACGAGCATAGTAGGTTGGCTGGACATAGTGGGCTCCCGGGTTGCGGTTGTCGTTCCATGCCGGAGGGCGAGGTCGAAGACCACGGCTTAACTCAATCAGGTCCGCTGCCGCCCCAACTCAGATGGTCATGGGCTGGTTAGACCCGTCCGGAGGCGAAACTTCGGGTACTTGCGTATCGACCACACGCCTTTTTTGCCAACTCAAGTTCGTTTTGGGGGAATTGTGTTGCTCTGCACAAAATGGTCCCCGAGCAGATTGTTAGCTGACAAGGCGTAGCGCACCTGCGCGTGTTCTGTGAGCCTATCTTTTACCGAGTGGGCAAATGAACGGGCTCGATCCCGGAGGATCTCAATCTGCGCTGCTGTCATCACCCTCATATTGGCGGGTGGCGTAGCTAGCGCATCGAGTTGAGCTGAAGGATGAATGATGACTGGCATGGCGTTGAAGGTGTGGTCGTAATTCTGAGCAAACCAATTCGCCGATCCACTAACCTCGTCGCCGTAGTGCTTCGAGATCACCCCTGACACTGCACCGCTCTTGCAGGGCAGCAGAAGGTACGAGCCTTGACCGACGCCCCAAAGGACATCGAGGTTCGAGATGCCGTCTTTCTCGGGTCGCTGGGAACGAAAGCCAAGATGCAATCCCAAGTCATAAAGGGCCTGCTCAAACTCCTCAAATTCCTCCGGCACGAATGTCAGATCACCCAGGATGCCGTTGATGCCGACCAGCAGCTTGTTGCCATCGGTTCCATAGGTGTCAGTCAGGAACTGCGCGGCTTGACGGGCTTGATCCATACCCACGGTTTCCACGCGCTTGTAGGCGATGCCGCCGATGGGCTTTGTGACAAGGCTATTGCGGTCGATGGCCGAGTGCAGGATTTGCTGGCTCCGCACCTTGTCCAGGTGGTGTACTGCAGCGGCCACCTGATCCAGGAGCCACCCCCTAACCTTCACGTCGGACTGGCCGTTTTCGGCCGCCCTCAGAGCTGCCTCGGCTTGCTCAAACCGATTGTTGCGAACGGCGTCGAAGGCTTGCCGCTGAGCGGATGCGATGGGATCAATTGTCGTCTGGTCGGGATAGGTGACAGGGATCAGCGTGTTGCGAGCAGCGGCTATCCAGGCGGGGTTTCGCTGCCAAAGGTCCTGGAAAGCCTCATGGACTGCCGTCATGCCCTTATTGGCCACTTGAGTACTTACCTGCCGCGACAACTCAACCTGGGCAGCTGTAGCAGGCGAGAAATGCGCTGCTGCGCCCGTGGCGTAGAGGGCGCGACTCAGGCCGGTACCCATGAGGAGAACGGCGCAGTAATCGTCGTTAGAGCGAATACCTCGCCCCATACCCTGTTCGATCCGCTGAATTTGACTAGCCAGGTTTCGGTCGCTGTGGCGAAGGGCGCTTTGATCGTACTGATCCAGCAAGCTGCGCACATCAGGTATACCATCGACCACGAGCAACCGGCACGCATCCTCCGGCAGGTCGACGCCATCATACTTGTTCACGAGGACAGCGAGGTTCCCGGTCGAAGTGCGAAGCCTTTCCACTCCGGCCTGCAAGTTGCCCGCCGTTAGGATCATGCCCGGCGTCACCGCATCAGCCCAGTAGGTCGCGCGCTTGGTCGATGGCACTATCACCACGACGTTAAGGTGTGGTTTAAAGTTGGCGACGATGTAAGCCTTAATATCATCATCCTTCAGCCCCGTGTTGAGCTGCTGAGGAACGAGGATCATCCGCTCACCGAGGTCACCCGCTGATCGTGGGGTTATCGGCCTGGAAACGCTCGACGGATCAGCGCCGAAATTGCTGACCAGGATCGAGTCATCCGACAAAGTGGCCGTCATGTAGATGCGTCGCCGCGCCGCATCGAATGCGGGCAACACGCCGATCGGAAGACAGCGGAAGGAAATCTCCACATTTTGCGGCGTGAAGAAGCACCGGCACTGCGCCAAGTCCTCCTTCATCAATGGCCATTTCCATTCGAACTCGTCACCGGTTGCATGTGGCGATAACGCCCGCAGTACGGCAGCTTGCTTTTCGATCCAGGCGTAGAATGGCAACTGAACTAGGCCTCGGCCGCTTGCCTGCTCAATCTCGACAGCCCCCGTCAGCGACTGGCTACGTAGGTCTTCATTAAACAGTGTCTGAAGCTTGCCATATGCAGCGTGCGCGCGGGGCAGCGCGAGAGAGAATTGGTCCTCAGCTACTGCAAGGCAGGCGTGAGCGTCGTCAATGACGAAGGCGGCGAGTCTGACCTCAGAATTGGCACCGTAGCCCACACCGAACTTAGACTTGCCGTTGATGAGGACGTGAATCGGCGCGACAAGGATGGCATCGCCCGACTGGTATTCGACGCCGCGCGGATCATCAGTTGTCCTCATTCCGAGGTTAGCTGCTTCGCGGACCACCTGCGAGCACAGGTAGTTATCAGGACAGAAGTAGGCCGCTGGCCGCACGCCCTCATTGAGGCATGACTTGAGCATCAGGAGGCCGACGGTGGTTTTCCCGCCGCCAGTGTTCATCTTGATGACCACGTCCCGCGTCTGCGCGCGCTGTCCATCCCACGCCTTGAGCACCTCACCCTGCACATCGCGTAGGTAGGAGTAGGCACGAGCCTTGTTCGGCAGGGCCTGGAAGAGCTTTTGGGGATCAGTGACAGTGTTGGCAGATGGGCCAACGCCAACCCCCGTGTAGTTCAGAGCCATTCAATGCCCTCGTATTTTTGTCGGAACCGGCGGGCCGCATGCGGCTGATTTCGCGAGGAAACTACACTGCCTGCTATACGAATGCTAGGCTGGGCAGCGACTCAGGGGAGAGGCGGGAATGAGGTGGAAGGATCGGACAATTGACGAGATTGCGGCGATGATTTGCATCCCACAAGGCAAGACCGACTCCTTCTTCGCCTATCGCAGCAGCTACTACATCACGCGCTTCTTCTGGGATGCTGACACAGACTATGCGCACGATGGCACCAGCCGCGCTGTTTGGACGGCCGGGACTTTGGTAAAAATTCTCGAAGAGCCGCACCCCGACGCTCAAACCCCACCTGAAACGTTCTGTCGTGTCATCCGCGTCCTCATGGACCAAGGAGACGCCATAAATGAGGAACCCGATCGGCCAGGTGCTCTCAAGGCCCTCAACACTGCCTTGGCGCGGGAGGGCTTCGAGGCATTATACGCCGAGGACAAGCAGTGCTATCTCCGGCACATCGGTACCAAGAAAGTGGCGGGCATTTCGACTAGCCCGCATCGTCCCCTATCAGCCGCTGAACGTACCAGACGCGCACAGCTCGCCGCCTACTTGGAAACGTGCTCTGAGGACGAACTGATCGAGGAAGTGCTTCTCCCGATGCTGCGACAGGCTGGCTTCCATCGCATCACTGCCGGTGGCCACAAGGACAAGTCCAACGAGTTCGGTAAGGACATCTGGATGCGGTTTCAACTGCCCACCCAGCATTACCTTTACTTCGGCATCCAGGCCAAGAAGGGGAAGTTGGATTCAGCTGGTCTGACCAAAGGAACCAACGCCAACATCGCCGAAATCTACAACCAGACCCTGATGATGCTGGCGCACGAGATTTTCGATCCCGAGATCAACCGGAAGGTGTTGGTGGACCATGCCTTCATCGTGGCCGGTGGTGAGATAACGAAGGCTGCTCAGCAGTTGCTTGGTGGCATGCTCGACTCGACCAAGCGCAGCCAAATCGTGTTCATGGATAGGAGCGACATTCTCAATCTCTTCGTCGTTCACAACGTTCAATTGCCGAAGGATGCGCTACTACAACCTATTCCCGAGCTTGACGACGACATCCCCTTCTAATCCCCACGCTATCGATGTTGGCACTTCGATGCTTTCGACGCCAAATATGTAGGCTCCGCAGCCGACGTAAAGGAATTATGCCAGGACTGGAGTGGGCACTTGGCCGTTTTGGGCCTTAAAGCAGACCGACCGCTTTCGCCTACCTGGCGATTGGAGGATGTCTGCATTCCAGCTTCCCTGCTAGAGTAGATAGAGCGCTATCCACCAAACTAGCGGTTTGGACCTCATAGCCCCGGCCGCCCGGCGCGATGATACGGGTGGCCCGTCGCAATGCATTGAGCACGGAACACCTGCTCCGCCAGCATCGGCCGCACCAGCAAATGCGGCCAGGTCAGCGGCCCCAGCGACAGCACCGCATCCGCCCGCGCCAGCACGGCCGCGTCCAACCCCTCCGCGCCGCCGACCACAAAGCAGACCGGGCGAGACGCCGCGAGCCAGCGTTCCAGCCGGGCCGCCAGAGCCATGCTATCCAGCGCCTCGCCCCCGCTATCCAGCGCCACCACAAACGCGGCCGCAGGCAGGGCTGTCAACAACGCCTCCGCTTCCCGCCGCTTGCACTCCGCCGGCGCACCGCGCCCCTCCGCCACCTCCGTCACCGTCAAACCCGGCCGCAAACGCGCATTATAGCGCGCAAACAGCTCCGCCTCCGGCCCGCCGCGCAGCCGCCCCACCGCAATCAGGCGCATCCGGCTTGCGCCCGCCACCGCGTTCGCGACAGAACCAACCATTTCGCAAGAGGAGTCCCCCGGTGCCCCGTCGCTTCCTGTTGCCCTGCCTGGTGGCTCTGCTGGCTGCAGCGGCACCCGTGCCGACCGGCCCGGTGCAACTCACCGCCCAGCCCGGCTCGCCGCTGGACGCCGCCGCACGCCGCATCGCCGTGGCCGACCTGGCCGATGGCGGCCCTGGCGCCTTGCTGCTGCTCGGCAGCGCACCGCTCGGCCGCGCCGGCGCCGGTCCCGCCCTGTTCGTGCAGGTGCAGTCGCAGCGCGCCTGCGGTTCGGCCGGCTGCTCGACTTCGGTCTACCTGCCCACAAGGCATGGCTGGCACAAAGTGATGGACGCGGTGAGCGGCCCCATCGTCATCGCCCCCACCGAACACCGCGGCATGCATGACCTGGTGGTAAACAAGGCCGATCGATGGATCTGGAACGGCCAAGCCTATGCCGACACGCTGCCCGCCCCGCAGGTTGACCTGCGGCCGCGCCATCCAGCCGCGCCTACCAGAACTCAGTCCCCGGCCCACCCTTGAACGGCCCCTGCAGATTGGACGTCACCCAGCCGCCATAGAACCCGCCCGGCTGCGGCATCGCGCGCTCCTCGCCCACGAAACACGCATCCATCAGGGCGCAATACACCGCTACGTGGTCGCGCAGCAGAGCGAATTCCGGTGTTGGGTCCGGGTAGGTCCACGCCGCGTCCCGCGCGATCCGGCCGCCGCCGCACACCGTGAGGTAGCGAGCGCGCCCTTTCCATTCGCAGACCGAGCCGCGTTGCGACCCCGGCACCAGCGACCCGGCGATAAAGTCAGCTTTCGGCAGGTAGTAGCTGGGCGGATGCGTGGTCTCCAGCACGCGCAGCGCGGCCATGGTGTCCGCCACCGTTTCCCCGCCCAGTACGATCCGGATGCGCGCGGGCACCGGTTCCAGCCGCGGCGGGCGAGGGTAGTCGGCCACCCGTTCCGGCGCCAGGGTCATGCCAGCTCCGCAATCACGCTCTCGCCCCCAATCATGGTCTGCCCTTCCACCACCAGCGGCGGCACGCCCGGCGGCAGGTAGAGGTCGGTGCGGCTGCCAAAACGGATCAGGCCGAACCGGGCGCCGCCCTGCACCACGTCCCCCTCCTTCACGAAGCAGAGGATGCGCCGGGCGATCAGTCCCGCGATCTGCACCACCGCCATGTCCTGCCCGCTCGGCAGTCGCAGGGCCAACGCGTTGCGCTCGTTCTTCTCGCTGGCCTTGTCCAGGCTGGCGCTGACGAAGGCGCCGGGCCGGTAGGCGATCCGTGTCACGGTGCCGCTGGCCGGGGCGCGGTTGATGTGGACGTTGAGCACCGAGAGGAAGATTGCCACCCGCCAACATGGCGCCGGGCCAAGCCCCAACTCAGGCGGCGGGACCGCCAGCGCCACCGAGACCACCCGCCCATCCGCCGGCGCCACCACGGCGCCCAGCCGGCCCGGCGGCGTCCGGTCCGGGTCGCGGAAGAAGTAGAGGCAGAACCCGGTCAGGATCGCGGCCGGCCAGAACAGCCACCGGGTCAATACCAGGCCGAGCAGGGCGAGCACCAGGGCTCCTGCGATGAACGGCCAACCGGCGCGGTGCGGCGGCGCGAAGGCCACCCGCAAGGTTTGCGCCAACGTCATGGATCGGTCCCACTCATGCGCAAAAGGGTATGGGGACGCTCCCCAAAGCCAGCAACCCTGATCCTAGCGCATGATCGCTTCTGAAGGCGTCGAAGCACTGGGAGTTCTGCACAGAGGTTTGGATGGGTTCAATGGCGGGTGGTATTTTGGCCGGGCCGCAATCCCATTGTTGCCGCTGTCAGATCTGGGCCGAGCCGCCATCCACGAACAGTTCGCTGCCGTTCACGAAGCTGCTCTCGTCAGATGCGAGAAACAGTGCGGCACTGGCGGTCTCGTCCGGCGTGCCGAGACGGCCGAGTGGTGTTGCGGCTTTGGTCATCGCCAGCATCTGCTGCCTCTGCTCTTCCGACGACGTCAGCTCGTGCCATCCGGGCGTCGACGTGGCGCCGGGGACCAGCACATTGACCCGGATACGGCGAGGCGCCAAGTCAATGATCCAGCTTCGCGCGAAGCTGCGGATCGCGCCCTTGGTCGCGCTGTACACGCTAAAGGCTGGCAAGCCCATACTTGCAGCGGTGGAGCCCGTCAAAATGATCGAGCTTCCATCGCGCAGCAGCGGCAATGCCTTTTGGACCGTGAACAGTGTGCCTTTCACGTTGGTGGCAAAGGTATCGTCGTAATGATCTTCGGTGATTTCGCCCAACGCCATGAATGCTCCGCCACCGGCATTGGCGAACAGCACATCGATGTTTCCTGCCTCCTCACGGACGATATCATACAGCCGGTCGAGGTCGGCCAGGTTCGACACGTCGCCTTGCACGCCACGGACAGTGCCGCCCACCTCACGGACGGCGCTGTCGAGTTCCGCCAGGCGGCGGCCGGTGATGAACAGGCGCGCGCCCTCGCGGGCAAAGCGTTTTGCCGTCGCCAGACCGATGCCGCTGGTCGCACCGGTCACGACCGCGACCTTGCCTTCAAGCCTTCCCATGAGAATGTCCCCCGATGGAGCCCCACCGGGGCCGATAGCAGGGACCTGGGCAGACGCTTACGTGAGGTCCAGAACTTACCTTAAGGTTAGTGTGGGATGACGGCAGTGGCGGATCATGATGTCACGTGCGGCTTGGACGTGGCGCTGGCTGTCATCGGCGGCAAATGGAAGCCGCTGATCCTGTTCCATCTCGGCGGCGGCCCTCGGCGCTTCGGTGAGCTACGCCGGCTCGTGCAGGGCATCAGTGAAAAGATCCTGATCCAGCATCTTCGGGAGTTGGAAGGAGACGGTATCCTGAGCCGCACGGATCACCGTGAGGTCCCACCGCGAGTAGATTACGCGATGACCCCATTCGGGCGGACGCTGGCAACCGCACTTATGCCGCTCTGTGCCTGGGGCAACGCGAACCGGGAACGTGTCGACGCCATTCAGCGCCTGTAGCCGGCACAAGCTGCGCCATAGATCCTCTCATTACGACGAGCCCTCCATTTAAAAGGGGGACGCCGGACCCTACGGCATCAAGCCTGAGCGGCCAGGATTGCTGCTCAGGCTGAAGCGATCAGGCCCTACTGCGCCAGCGTCGGCACCGCGAATACCTGGCCGGGATAGATGCGTTTGGCATCGCGGATTTGGTCGCGGTTGGCGGCATAGATCACAGTGTAGCGCAGTCCCATGCCATAGGCGCGGCGTGCCAGCCGCCACAGGTTCTGGCCCGGCTGGACCACCACCTGCCCCGGTCCAACCTGTGCCGCAGCCAGCACTTCGCGCTCGAACGGCAATTCTACCCGATTGGCGACCCGGCCGCGCGCATTCAGTTGGTCTAGCCGCAACCGGTGCAGGCCGGACGCCAGTCGCGTGTCAGGCGAGAGCGCCCATTGGCCCTGGACATCGGCCACGGAGTCGCCCACCGCCGCATTGTCGATGTAAACCCGCACCGTTGCACCCGGCGGCGCCGTGCCGCTGAACCGAATCGCGCCGTTGTCGTCGTAATCCACCGTGCCTAGGCCGAGCTTGCCGGAGCGAGCGCCTCCAGGCGGTTCCTGTAGCAGCCGGGATGGCGCGGCCGGTGTCGAAAGCAGGGCCAGCGGCGGCGCGCTAGATTGCGGCCGGTCGGTCGCCGCGGGAACCAGGATGACGACCGTGGTCTCGGCGGTGCGCACCTGGCCCGCGCCGTTGCGCGCGCTGAGCGTGAGTTCGCCGCTGCCGGGCTCCAGCCGGGTTGCCGGGACGGCGACCCAGGCGCCCCGCTGGTCCGCCTCGGTCTCTGCAATCACCGCGTCGCCCCGCTTGACGGTGACCTTAGAACCCGGCTCCGCCTGCCCCGCCATAACAATCCCGCCATCCGGCGAGACGCGGACGATGTCGAAGCTGGGCGCCAGCCCGGCGGCGCTGGCGGGCGGCGGCGTCAACGCTTGCGGTGCCACGGCCTGGTGCTGAACCGGTCCGGGTTGCGGCCGTGGGGTCCAATTCGTCCAAGCACCCCAGCCAACCGCCAGGCAGACGGCCACTGCAACCACGATGGCAACCGGACGCAGCGGGATCCGGGCGGAGGCCGCGAGGGGACGTTCCATGGTGGATAGGTAATGAACCCGGCTTGTTCATGCAATGTTAATGCGGCGTTCACCCTGGGACGGTGCCGCCCGTTTGTGAGCCGTCGCGCTCTGGCTTGGCGCCGCCGCTCCATGCACAGTGGGTTGTCACGGGCTTGAGGCAGCAAATGAGTGGTGTGCGAAAGGGGCGCGCGCGGCAGAGCGTGTTGCGCCTGTCTATGCGGGTGTGGGACGCGCCAACGCGCCTGTTCCACTGGGCCATCGTCGTGCTGGTCGCAGTGAGCTACACGTCGGTCCAATTGGATTGGCTCGATATCCATTTCCTCTCCGGTTACACCTTGCTCACCTTGCTGCTGTTCCGCCTGGCTTGGGGCTTCGTCGGCAGCGAGACCTCCCGCTTCCACCAATTCTTACGCAGCCCGCTCGCGGGATTCCGCCACTTGGCCCAGTTCACCCGGCGCGAGCCCGATAACGAGGTGGGCCACAATGCGGCCGGCGGCTGGATGATACTGGTGCTGCTTGGGCTGCTTGCCGTTCAGGTTACAACCGGCCTGTTCAGCAATGATGACGCCACTGCGGACGGGCCGTTGCGCCACCTCGTCAGCAAGGCAACGAGCGATCGCATCAGCTCGGTGCACGCGTTCAATTTCAACCTGATCCTGGCTGCGATTGGGCTGCATGTGCTAGCGATATTGGCTTATGCGTTGATCAAGAAGCATAACCTGCTGTGGCCAATGATCACCGGGCGCAAGCGCCTGCCCGGCGCCACACGCCAGCCGCGCATGGCCTCGCCGCTGCTTGCTTTGCTCATCCTAGCGCTGGCGGGCTGCATCGTTTGGGTTTTGACCACCCGGATTTAGCGCGCAGAGCTTTGTAGGGTGGGTGCAGCGCGACCCAACCCCTTCCCGCCATTGATGGGCTGCAAGCAACCCACCCCGGCGAGTTCCAGGGCATCGCCGCTTTACGCTGTGCCGCCGTCCCGGGCAGCGCTGTGATAAAGCTCGATGGCGGACTCCGGGCCGGACAGGATTTCGATCAGCCGGCAGGCGCGCGCCAGCCCGATCGTTCCCGCGGCATAGGCGGCGCGTACGGCCTCTGATGTTTGCAGCAGACTGCAGTCGTAGCCGGCGGGGTCGCCAAAATGCCGCGCCGTGGACTCTAAAGCACGGAGTTCGCGCGCGCTCACCTCCAGGCGCCGCTGCTCGACCACCACGTCCGGCCGCCTCATGGCGGCCAGCGGCTCGATGATGTCCGACTTGAGGCTCTTGGCAAAGCAAGCCCGGCTGGCTCGATCCAGCCCATCCCGCATCGCGCGGAGGCGGGCGCGGTGCACTGGCGCCGACGTGTCGCTGTCCAGCGCGTAGAGCAGCTTGGCGACGGAGCGGACCGTATCCCCCGCGTCGCCGATGGACCCGGTGTTGATCTTGCGCGCGAAGTTCGCCTCGCGCTCCAGGAACTGCAGGGTCTGCTCCACCCCCAGGCTCATCGCCTTATTAAGCGCGATGCTCTCCGCGCTGTCCCGGGTCGCCGACACAAATCGGCGCAGGTGCAGAACGGCGTGGGGTGCCTGAATCAAGACCAGCTGGGCAACCATCGCCGCCCCATCCGCCGACTCGTTGACCAAGCCGGCCATGATGGCGGCCACGTTGGCGGCGTCGTCGTCAAAGCGGCCTTGCTCGCCATCGCGTACCAGGCCCTGCAGCAGCGAGCCGCGGCGGATAACGGCAGCAACCCGCCTCGCAAGCGGCCCAAACAGTGCTTCGGGTAATTCGGTCTCGCGCCACTCGGGAGGCACCGGAGCGTCTGCCAGGATATCGGCGGCGCGCGGCCACAGCAGTGCCCCAGCCTGCTCGATGGTTTCAGCCGCGTCGCCGTCCAGCTTGCCAACCATGCCGGCGATCCGGCTTGCCTCAGTCCCAAGCCGCGCCGTCACGGCCGCGGTGAGCGGCGCCAGCGTGGTACGCGGCACTCGTAGGCTGCCCGGCCGCCACACCGCCGGGCTGACGATCAGCGGGTCGAGCGGGATAAACAGCAAGCGGGACAACCGCAAGGCGCGTGACGGCCGCAGCGCGGCAAGCCGGGCGCGCAGGGGATCAAGCAGCGTCCGGTTGACCGCCGCATCCCCGAACTGGTCGACGTAGGCGATGATCTTGTTGATCTTCTCGTCGTCCGCGTCCCCGAGCTGGCGGTGGATGGAGCTGCCCGAGACCGACGCCTGGCCTGGCGTCGAGTTGGCCTGCGGGTCTGCTGCCGGCACTCTGCTGCGGTTCAACATGCCGCCCGCAATCGCTCGTTGCGCGCGATCTCATCGAACACGGATTGTCCAGTGAGCCAGTCCTCCTTGAACCGCACCACGCGGCGGTGCCGAGTGACTTCGCGGTCGATGATTTGGCTGCCTCCGCCCTCCATGCTGACCCATTGAGTTACCTCCTTGGGCATCACCGGAATCAGCCCGGCGATTTCTGTTAAGGCCAGTTCCTGGCTCTGCGTGTCTTGCGCGCTGCACCAGATCGCGCAAACCCGGTCCCAGCCGTCCAGCAGCCAGTCGGCGCGGCCGGCAATATCACGGATGCGGTCCGGCTCCCCGGCCCAGCGCCGCAGCAACTCGGACATATCCGCCGTCAGCGCCCGCGCGGCTGCCATCGTGGTTTCGGCCAAGCTCAGCGTCAGCCCTGCAACGGTGTGCACCATGGCGGCCGACTGCGTCATCGCCTCGTCCTGCCGCGCCGCCGCCCAGTCATGGATCTCCGCCCTTATCCCGGACAGCGCGTCAACCTGGTGCTGGAGGCGCGCCTTGGCACCACGTTTGCGGACGCCAAGCCCGGCCACGACTTCGGCAAGCTCCTCCAATGCGTTGGCTGCCCAGTCGCCCGAGCGGCCCAGCCTGGCTCCCGCCGCCTCGACCGCCAGCCGCAGCCGTTCCGCATCCGGGCCGCCGCCGCTTAGGCCTGGCGCCTTCGCTTCCTGGGCGTGCTGTTCGTACAGCACCATCAACAACTCGTAATTGGCCAAGACGAGGTCGCCCCGGTCAGACTCCGCGGCTGCCTGGGCCGCTTCCGCCGCATCCTCCCCGGCTAGTCCCTCAATCGCGATCTGGCGCGCCACCCTGCGGATAACGGCCGGCGTGACGTGGGGCAGGGCGGCGATGCGCTGGCTGAACATGGCATCGTGCATGGTGGGGCGGCAAAACGCCCCGATCGCCGACCAGGGCAAGATGTACACGCCGCGGCCGCCCGAGGGATTGAGGATAATCAGTTCGAGCCGGTGGGTTTCCGACGGGCGCGTCCGTGCCCCAGCCAGCAACGGCGTTGTTAGCGGCAGGGCCACGCCGCGTTCCAGGAACGTGGCGGGATGATACGGCTTCGGCGTAAGCCTCGCAGTCTCGAACGCGTTGAGGGCGGCGCTGTCCATCGTCGGTGCTTGCTGTTCATGACCGCCTCGGCGCGGCCACGAAACGATTGTAGCCCCAACTGATTACGAACCAATGAAGATCAGCGGACCACTACCCGCAATTGGTGCGGCCGACCGCGACGCAATCCTGGTGTGCGATCCAGCCTTGCACCAGTGGAAAAACCAGCCAAGCCAACAACCCGAGTGCCACCAGGCCGCCGAGCACCAGGAGCGGAACCAGCCGCGAGGGGGGCGGATCATCAGGCATAACCGCACCGCTTAGCATGGCCGTTCGCCGCCGTAAAAACCGCCCCGCCGGCTGGGCCGCCCCGATCCGGCGGCAAGGCCCGGCTCAAGCCTGGCCCGCACCCTTGCCGCTGCCAGGCCGCGGGGCTACCTCCATAGCGAGAGCGGGCAGGGAACACGTCCATGGCGCAAGCAGCCGAAAAGACCAAGCGGAGCGGGAACCAGATCGAACAGCCGCAATCCAACATTTCGCGCGACATGCTGCGCAAGGCCTATGGCGACATGCTGCAAATCCGCCGCTTCGAGGAGAAGGCCGGCCAGCTTTACGGCATGGGGCTGATCGGCGGGTTCTGCCACCTGTATATCGGCCAGGAAGCGGTGGTGGTGGGCATGCAGAGCACGCTCAAGGACGGTGACCAGGTGATCACCTCGTATCGCGACCACGGCCATATGCTTGCCACCGGCATGGACCCGCGCGGTGTGATGTCGGAGCTCACCGGGCGCTCGGGCGGCTATTCCAAGGGCAAGGGCGGCTCGATGCACATGTTCAGCAAGGAGAAAAAGTTCTTCGGCGGCCACGGCATCGTCGGCGCTCAGGTGAGCATCGGCACCGGGCTGGCGTTCTCCAACTGGTACCGCGAGAACGATGCCGTCTGCGTGACCTATTTCGGCGACGGCGCCGCCAACCAGGGCCAGGTGTTCGAGAGCTTCAATCTCGCGGCGCTGATGAAGCTGCCCTGCATTTACGTCATCGAAAACAATAAATACGGCATGGGTACTAGCATCGAGCGGGCCACCGCCTCGCGTGACCTGTCCAAGAACGGCGCACCCTGGAGCATGGCCAGCGCCCAGGTGGACGGCATGGACGTGGTCACGGTGCGTGCCGCAGCCGAAGAGGCGGTGGCGCACTGCCGGGCCGGAAAAGGGCCGTATCTGCTGGAAATGCAGACCTATCGCTACCGTGGCCATTCCATGTCCGACCCTGGGAAATATCGCACCCGGGACGAAATCCAGAAAATGCGCGAGGAGCGGGACTGCATCGACCACGCCCGCCAAATGCTGCTGCGCATGGGCGAAGCGGAGGATGCGCTGAAGCAGATCGACGCGGCCATTAAAGTGCGCATCAACGAGGCTGCCGAATTCGCCCAGTCCAGCCCCGAGCCCGACGAGGGTGAACTCTGGACTGACGTGCTAGTGGAGGCCTGAGGCGGTGTCCACGCAAGTGCTGATGCCGGCGTTGAGCCCGACCATGACCGAGGGCAAGCTCGCCCGCTGGCTAAAAAAGGTCGGCGAGGACGTGCGCGCCGGCGACGTGATCGCCGAGATCGAGACCGACAAGGCCACAATGGAGGTGGAGGCGGTCGACGAGGGCACGCTGTCGCAAATCCTGATCGAGGAAGGTACCGAGGGTGTGGCGGTGAACACCCCGATCGCGCTGTTGGGCAACGGCGCGGGCCCGGCTGACGCACCCGCTGCACCGCCAACGGCCGAGGCGCCGCAGAAGCTGGAGCCAAAGCGTCCGGAGCAGGCCGCCTCCCACGTCGCTCCGGCCATGGCGGCAGCCGCGCCGGAGCGGGATGCCGGACCATCCGCGCCCACCACCGTGCGCGACGCGTTGCGCGATGCCATGGCGCTCGAGCTGCGGCGCGACCCCAGCGTGTTCCTGATGGGCGAGGAAGTTGCGCAGTATCAGGGCGCCTACAAGGTCAGCCAGGGACTGCTCGACGAGTTCGGCCCCCGCCGCATCATCGACACGCCCATTACCGAGCATGGCTTCACCGGTATGGCGGTGGGTGCCGCGATGAGCGGGTTGCGCCCGATCGTCGAGTACATGACCTTCAACTTCGCCATGCAGGCGCTCGACCAGATCATCAACTCGGCCGCCAAGACGCTCTACATGTCCGGCGGCCAGATGGGCTGCCCGATCGTGTTCCGCGGCCCCAATGGCGCCGCCAGCCGGGTCGCAGCCCAACACAGCCAATGCTTCGCCAGTTGGTACGCCCACGTGCCCGGCTTGAAGGTGGTGGCGCCCTGGAGCAGCGCGGACGCCAAGGGCCTGCTCCGCTCCGCCATCCGCGACCCCAACCCGGTGGTCGTGTTGGAGAACGAGATCCTCTACGGACAGACCTTCGACTGCCCCACCGACGACGAGTTCACCATCCCGTTCGGCCGCGCCAAGATCGAGCGGCCAGGCCGCGACGTCACCATTGTGGCGTTCTCAATTATGGTGGGCGTGGCGATGAAGGCCGCCGAGGCACTGGCCGAGCAGGGCATCGACGCCGAGGTGATCAACCTGCGCTCGCTGCGCCCGCTCGACACGGCCACCATTGTGGAGAGCGTGAAGAAGACCAACCGTGTGGTGAGCGTGGAGGAAGGCTGGGCGTTTGCCGGCATCGGCGCCGAGATCGCCATGCAGGTGGTGGAGAACTGCTTCGACTGGCTGGACGCGCCGCCGGTGCGGGTCAGCGGGCTAGACGTGCCGTTGCCCTACGCCGCCAACCTCGAACGGCTGGCCCTGCCGCAGCCGCAGTGGGTGGTCGATGCCGTGAAGAAGATCGTCTGATGGCGACCAATATCCTGATGCCGGCGCTCTCCCCCACCATGACCGAGGGCACGCTCGCCCGCTGGCTAAAGAAAGAGGGCGACCCCATTGCCGCCGGCGACGTGATTGCCGAGATCGAGACCGACAAGGCCACCATGGAGGTGGAGGCGGTCGACGAGGGCGTGCTCGGCAAGATCTTGGTGGCAGACGGCACGGCGGGCGTCCAGGTGAACGCGGCGATCGGCATCTTGGTGGAGGAGGGCGAGAGCGTGCCCGCCGGGGAGGTTCCTGCGGCCAAGCCCGCAGCCAAGGCGCTGGAGACGGCCGATAGCACGCCGAAGCCGTCCGCGGCGGCCCAACCCGCGCCAGCCCCCGCTGATGCCCCTGGGCCACGGCCGAACGGTCATGACGGTGCCACGCGGGTGTTCGCCTCGCCCCTGGCGCGGCGCATGGCACAGCAGGCCGGTCTAGCGCTGGACGGCATCCGCGGCTCCGGGCCAAATGGCCGTATCGTCAAAGCCGACATCGAGGCCGCCCGCACCAGCCCCCCGGCTGCCGCCAAGCCTGTCATCGCCGAAGCCCCCGCGCCGGCCTCGCCGCCGCCTGCAGCGCCGCGCCCCGTGGTGATCGCCGCGCCGCACACGCTCGTGCCGCATACCAATATGCGCAAGGTCATCGCCCGCCGGCTCACCGAGGCCAAGCAGACCGTCCCGCATTTCTACGTCAACGCCGACATCGAGATCGATGCGTTACTGAAGCTCCGGGCCGAGCTCAACGCCAAATCGGCCAAGGACGGCCCGGCGGCGTTCAAGCTCTCGGTCAACGACCTGATCGTGAAGGCTGCCGCCGTCGCCCTTCGCCGCGTGCCAGCAGCCAACGCCAGTTGGACCGACGAGGGCCTCGCGCTCTACCAGGACGTGGACATCAGCGTGGCGGTGGCAACCGAGGGGGGGCTGATCACCCCCATCGTCCGCCGCGCCGACCAGAAAGGTGTGGCCACCATCAGCAACGAGTTGAAGGACCTGATCGCCCGCGCCCGCGCTGGCAAGCTGAAGCCGGAGGAGTTCCAAGGCGGTGGTTTTTCCATCTCCAACCTCGGCATGTATGGGGTGAAATCGTTTTCCGCCATCATCAACCCGCCACAGGGCGGCATCCTGGGCGTGGGCGCCGGCGAGCCCCGCCCGGTGGTGCGCGACGGCACCATCGTGCCCGCAACGGTGATGAGCGCCACGCTCTCGGTCGACCACCGGGTCATCGACGGCGCCGTGGCGGCCGAGTGGGTGGCCGCGTTCAAGGCCATCGTGCAGGACCCGCTCAGCTTGATGCTGTAAACTCCCGCAAGTGCCGGGCTATGGCATTTGGCCCCAGGCCGCCCCACCATCGTCATGCCAAGGCTTGACCTTGGCATCCACGGGTGCGGCACCTGACGTAAGCCATTGTTTGGA
This sequence comes from Acetobacteraceae bacterium, assembly GCA_965276785.1. GTDB lineage: Bacteria > Pseudomonadota > Alphaproteobacteria > Acetobacterales > Acetobacteraceae > LMUY01. The sequence goes on along the minus strand of OZ255629.1, from coordinate 1,668,300 downwards.
CGGTGTCCGCTCACGCCTCAATTTACGTCACCTGCTGGTTCGGCGTGGGTGGCCGGATCAAGTCCGGCCATGACGGTGTAAATACGATACCCCTGCCCGCCCGCGGGAGAGGCAGAAGAAAGGACTTGGTATGGCCGACGCTTTCGACCTGATCGTCATCGGCGGTGGCCCCGGCGGCTACGTGGCTGCCATCCGCGCCGCCCAGCTCGGCATGAAGACCGCCGTGGTGGAGCGCGAACACCTAGGCGGCATTTGCCTCAATTGGGGCTGCATCCCAACCAAGGCGTTGCTGCGCTCCAGCGAAATCAACCACTTGCTGCATCACCTGCCGGACTACGGGTTCGCCGCCGACAACATCCGCTTCGATCTGCCGGCGGTGGTCAAGCGCTCCCGCGCCGTGTCCAAGCAACTCTCTTCGGGCGTCGGCCACCTGCTGAAGAAGAACAAGGTCACCGTCATCGACGGCAGCGGCGCGCTCGCCGGCAAGGACGCGGTGGCCGTCGGCAAGCAGACGCTCACCGCGCCGCACATCATTCTCGCCACCGGTGCCCGCGCCCGCCAACTGCCGGGCCTGGAGGCGGACGGTAAACTGATCTGGAGCTACCGCGAGGCCATGGTGCCGCCCACCATGCCGAAGTCGCTGCTGGTGATCGGGTCCGGCGCAATCGGGATCGAGTTCGCCTCGTTCTACCGCAACATGGGCGCCGAGGTGACGGTGGTGGAGGTGCTCGACCGGGTGCTGCCGGTGGAGGACAGCGAAATCAGCGCCTTCGCCCGCAAGGCATTCGAGAAGCAGGGCATCAAGATCATCACCGGCGCAAAAGTCACCGCCGCGCGCAAGGCCGCCGACAGCATTACCGCCACCGTCGAGACCGGCGGCACCACGCAGGACATCACCGTCGACCGCATCATCTCCGCCGCCGGCATCGTGGGCAATGTGGAGGGGATCGGGCTCGAAGGCACCAAGGTCACGGTCGAGCGCACCCATGTGCTGATCGACGAATACTGCCGCACCGGCGAACCCGGCGTCTACGCCATCGGCGACATCGCCGGCGCCCCCTGGCTGGCCCACAAAGCGAGCCACGAGGGCGTGGTCTGCGTGGAGAAGATCGCCGGGCTGAACGATGTACGCCCGATCGACTGGAGCAACATCCCGGGCTGCACCTATTGCCGCCCGCAAGTGGCCTCGGTCGGGCTTACCGAGGCGCGCGCCAAGGAAAGTGGGCACGAGGTCCGCGTCGGCCGGTTCCCCTTCATCGGCAACGGCAAGGCGATTGCCATGGGCGAGCCCGAGGGCATGGTGAAGGTGGTGTTCGACGCCGGGTCGGGCGAGTTGCTGGGCGCCCATATGGTCGGGGCGGAGGTGACGGAACTGATCCAGGGCTATGCCATCGCCAAGACCCTGGAGACCACCGAAACCGATCTGATGCATACCGTCTTTCCCCACCCGACGGTGAGCGAGACGATGCACGAGGCGGTGCTGGACGCGTATGGGCGGGCCATCCACTTCTGAGCACGCTTGGCCTCGCGGCCAGTGCCCACGCTTCCCGCAGCGCAAAACACATGCGACAACCGGCTGGTGAGCGGCTGCTATAGCAAGGATTCTCTATGTCAGGTGTTGCCCCCCGGCCCGCTTCAGCGCAGGTGCATGTCATCGCGGCCGCTTTCCTGGGCTGGACCTTGGATGCGTTCGACTTCTTCATCATGGTCTTCGTCTTCCCGGAGGTCGCCGCCACCTTCGGTGTGCCGATCAGCAGCGTCGCCTTTGCCATCACCCTGACCCTCGCCTGCCGAGCAGTCGGCGCCTGGTTGTTCGGCCGGCTGGCCGACCGCTACGGCCGCCGCCCGACGCTGATGGTCAACGTGCTGTGCTACTCCCTGCTGGAGTTCTGCTCCGGCTTGGCACCGACGCTCACCACCTTCCTCGTCTTGCGCGCGCTCTATGGTGTCGCGATGGGCGGCGAATGGGGCGTCGGTGCCTCGCTGACCATGGAGAGCGTGCCGGCAAAGTGGCGCGGCCCGGTATCCGGCCTGTTGCAGGCGGGCTATCCCACGGGTTTCTTGCTGGCCTCGCTGCTCTACCTGGCGTTGCCCTGGCTCGGTTGGCGCGGCCTGTTTATGGTGGGCGTGGTGCCCGCGTTGCTGGTGCTCTACATCCGCCGCAACGTGCCGGAGAGCCCGGACTGGCTGGCGCGCGCCGAGCAGGAGCGCAAGGTTGGCATCTGGACGGTGCTCAAGCAGCATGCCGGGCTGGTGACGTTCGCGGCCGTCGTCATGATGGGGTTCAACTTCTTCAGCCACGGCTCGCAGGACCTGTATCCGAGGCAGTTCCTTGGCGCGCAGCATCATCTGGCGCCGGGCACGATCTCGCTGATTACCGTCATCGCCAATGTCGGCGCCATGCTGGGCGGCATCCTGTTCGGCACCTTGTCGCAACGCATCGGCCGCCGCTGGGCGATCGTGCTGGCGGCGCTGCTGGCCCTGCCGGTGCTGCGACTATGGGCGTTCTCCACCACGCCGCTGCTGCTCGGGCTAGGCGCCTTCCTGATGCAGATTTGCGTCCAAGGCGCCTGGGGCGTGGTCCCGGTCTACCTGAACGAGCTCTCGCCCGCCGCCATCCGCGGCACCTTTCCGGGGTTGGTCTACCAGGTCGGCAACTTCCTGGCCTCGGCCAATGCCAACATCCAGGTCGCCTTGGCGGAGCACTTCAACGGCGACTACGCCATGGCGCTGGCCATCGTGGTCGGCGTCGTGGCGGTGGTGATCGCCGTCATGGTGGCGCTCGGCCGCGAGCCGCGAGGCGCCCGCATGGGGGCCGACCTGGCGGAGCCGGAGCGCTTGAGCGCCGAGGCCCGCTCGGGCAGCATGGCAGCACCAGCCCGGACGTGAACGCCGGCCGTCCGCTTACTCCGCCAGGATCGGCAACACCGACAGCACCAGCAGCAGCGCCATTGCGCCATTGAACACCCGGACGTGGCGTGCGTCGGACAGCAAGCGTCCGAGTGCGGCGCCACAACTGGTCCAGGCGCAGCCGCACGGGACCATGACGGATCCCATCAAGAGCCCCATCGCCGCCATATGGGTCACGACGCCCTCGTGCGGCAGATAGGCCGTTGCCGCACCGACGATGATGAGCCATGCCTTCGGGTTGGCCCATTGGAACCCTGCCGCTTGCCAGAACGTCAAAGGGCGGCTGCTGAGCGCGCCGCCAGTGATCCGGCCGGCGCGGGCGATGGTCCAGGCCAGCCAAAGCAGGTAAGCGGCGCCGACCCAGCGCAGGATGCGGTAGATCTCCGGCCGGGCCGCAAACACCGCGCCCATGCCCAGCCCTACCACGGCCAGCATGGCGATGCAGCCGGCACTGATCCCCGCGATGTGGGGCAAGCTGCGGCGGAATCCGTAGGTCAAGCCGGACGAAAGCAGCATCGCGTTGTTTGGGCCCGGCGTGATCGAACTGGCGAACACAAATCCGGCAAAGGCCAGGAGTAACTCGGTCGTCATGGTGCGATCTGCTGCCGGCCAAACACGCTACTTCTGCGACGGAGCCGTGTGGCCCAGGTCATGCAGGGCCGCAACGGGGCAGGTCAGCCAATGGATGTCTCGCGAGCACAGGAACACAGACGCATTGTTCACACCAGTGGCAATGGTTGAAATCGCCGCCATCGCGGTGAGCAGCGCCAGCAGCTTCTGCGGCACAGTGAAATAAAACCGGCGTCCCGTGATCAGCAGCCGATTGTCGAAAAAAAGCTGGCTTTTGGAGTTCACGCCCAGACGCGGAAGGTCCTCGATTGTGATCGGGGTGATATCATCCATCTCGGCTGCCGATTTGCCGGACATTCAAGGATTGCTGCTGGTCGCGGGCGGCTTGATGCGGTCTTGCTCCAGCCTGGTAAGCCGTGCCTCCAACCTTTCCAGCACTGTGGTGAGTGTCTCGATTTGCGTCTGCAGAACCTCCACCGCCGCAATCGTCTCCAGTATCTTCGTCGTCGGCGTTCCCGGCAAATATTAGCCCCGGCGGACGAGCGCGTTGATCCTGACTGTGAGCGCCTCACTCTTGCGGCGAATGCGGTCAAGCATGACGGAGGCTTGTTCCGCCACTGAGCTTTCGCTGCCCACGGAACGTTTGGCCGGTAGAGCTTTCGCGCGCGTCGGCTTGACTGCTGCAGGCTTGGTCAGGGTTCGCGCGGTCATTGCGTGTCTCGTCTCTGACATAAACACAATGTAGCAGAAAACGCCTGCCAAACCACCCCCGGATCGGGCAGCAAAGTCTGCTCTAAACCAGCGCCAACCGCGCCATTGCCACCCCCGCCTGACACGGATCGATCACCGGCACGTCCGCCGCCGCTTCCACCGCAGCCCGGTGCGCCGCCATCCCAGTGCAGCCCAGCACCACCGCGCCGGCCCCCGCCTCCACCAGGTCCATCGCCGCGTCGATCAGCAGGCCGCGCGCGGCCACCGGGTCCAGCAACGCCTCCATCGACACGCCGAGCGCGGTCTCGCCAACCAGGCGCTGCTCCAGCCCAAGCGCGCGGATGGCGAGCAGGTGCCGCGCCCGGCTCGCCTCCACGATGGCGATCACGCCGAACCGCTCCGCCCGGGTCATCGACGCGGCCAGAGCGCAGCGGAACACGCCGAGCACCGGCCGCCCGGTCACCTCCCGCACCGCCTCCAGGCCCGGATCGGAGGCGCAGGCCACCACATACACGTCCGCCGCTTCGTGCGCCGCCACCTCGCACATCGGGCCGACCGCTCGGTGCCAGTCCTGCCAGCTCAGGATGGCCGGCGGGCCGTCCGCAACGCCAATGACATCGATCGCCGGGCCGCTCCAGCTCCGCAACGGCGCCACCACCGCGTCGATTCCGTCGGTGCAGGCCGGGGAGCTGTTCGGGTTGAGAACCAAAATTCGTGCCATGGAGCATGCTTGGCGGCCAACCCGGCGACGTCAACTCCGCTCGCGCCCGGTGCCCTCTCAACGCAGCGAGAACGCCACCGGCAGCGTCAGCTTGATCGTCGCTCCCGCGATATCGGCCGGCACCGGCGGCAGCGGCTCAGCGCGACGAACCATCGCAACCGCCTCCTCGTCCAGCGCGGTCGAGCCAGAGCTCCTGGCGAGGCTGGCTGACAGCACGTGCCCACTGCGGTCCATGCTGAAGGTGACGGTGGCGACGCCCTGCTCGTCCCGTTCGCGGGCGCCGTCGGGGTAGCGTTTGGCGCGCTGCAGCCGGCCAAGCAACTCGCTCTGCCAGCCATGCAGGCTGCTCGCGGCGGTCGCGGCCGGGGCCGCCGGCGCTGGAGCGGTGTCCGGTGCGGCTCGGTCTGGGTCCGGTGCAGCCTGCGGCGCCGGCGCAGGATGCACCCGAGCGGGCAACCGTTGCGGTGCGCTGCGCCGTGGCAAGGGCGGCCGAGGGACAGGTGGCTCAGGCTTCGGTTCGGTCGGAGCGGCCGGCGCGGCAATCGGCGGCGGAGGAGCGGCAACGGGCGGCGGTGGAGCCGCTTCCGGCGGGACAGCGGGCGCCGCTGCCGGTTCAGCCGGTGCGGGGCTGGCGGATGGTTCCGCCGTCGGTGCCAGCTCCAGCACCAACGGCACCGCCTCTGGCGAGCTCCGCACCCCCCGCTCGCGCCGCAGCAACAGCAGCACCGCCGCCCCATGCACGGCCAACGCCAACGGGAGGCAGGCTCCCCATCGCAGCCCCCGATGGTCCGTCCGCCGGTCCGCGGCTGTGGCGCGCAGCCAGGCCGGTTGAGCCGTAGGGTGGGTGAAACCCACCACCTCGCTAACCAACCGGGCTCGCGCGCTCTGCCGTCTTGCAGGAGGCGCACACCCCGGTCAGCTCCAACGTCGGATGGTCCAACGCGAAACCGAGCCGATGGCCCAGGCGCGCCGCCGCCGCCGCCATCCGCTTGTCTTCCGCCTCCACCACCGTGCCGCACAGCCGGCAGATCAGGAACTGCACCGCGTGCGGATGGTCCGGGTGGTCGCAAGCCACGAAGGACCGTGTCGTCTCCAATCGGTGCACCAGCCCGTGCTCCACCAGGAAGTCCAGGCACCGGTACACGCTGGCGGGCGTGATGGCGGCGTCGGCCGGCTGCAGCAGGTCCTTCAGCTCGTAGGCGGAGAGCGGGCGACGGGCGTCCAGCAGGCCCGCCAGCACCGCCCGGCGTTGCCGCGTCATCCGGCCGCCCCGCCCGCGGCAAAGCGCCTCCAATTGCTCGATCACGCTGCCGTCATGCGTGCTGGTCATGGGGCATCGTCTCCTCGGCGGCGCCGGTCGGCCTCATGCGGCAGCTTGCCGGAACCGTCGCGGGACCGCCGCCAACAGATAGATGGCCCCGCTCAACGAGGTGATCCAGAAGCTGCCGGGCCAATCGGTGTAGAACGCCAGGGTAATGCCGGCCCAGGCTTCCAGCAGCGCCAAACCGGCCGAGAGCAGCACCCCCGTCCACACGCCCCCGCTCAGCCGCAGCGCCGCCGCGGCCGGCCCGACCATCAGCGCGAACACAAGCAGCACGCCCACAATCTGCGCGCATTCCGCCGTCGCCAGCGCCACGATGGCCAGGAACAGCACCGAATACAGCCGCAGCGACACGCCTTTGGCTTCCGCCAGCTCCGGCTGCAAGCTGGCGAACAGCAACGGCCGGGCAATCACGGCCAGCGCGCCCAGGCTCACCACCGCCAGACCCGCCAGCGTCCACACCGTCGCCGCGTCCACCGCCAGCACGTTGCCGAACAGCAGCGCCGCCGCTTCGGTGGCGAACGCCGTGTAGAAGTGCAGGAACAGCAAGCCCACGCCGAGCGAGACCGCCAGCACGATGCCGATCGCCACATCCCGGTGCGCCAGCCGGCCGCCCATCAGCCCCATGCCCACCCCACCCGCGACGGTCGCCAGCACCAGCCCCCACAGCGGCGACAGCCCCACCAGCACCGCGCCGGTCGCGCCCGTGAAGCCGACATGGGCCAGCGCGTGGCCGGCGAAGGTCTGCCCGCGCAGCACCAAAAAATACCCGGTGGTGCCGGCGACCACCGCCACTACCGCCGCCGCCGCAAACGCGTTGCGCATGAAGTCGTAGCTAAGCACGGCGCCACGCCCGCTCCGGACCATGCCAGTGCTCGTCCCGCTCCACCTTGTGGTCGCCCGACATGACGAAAATCCGGCCGCCGAGCCGCACCACCTCGATCGGCGAACCGTACAGCCGCGACAGCACCGGGCCGGTGATCACCTCGTCCACCGTGCCCAGCGCCGCCTGCCCGCCGCCGAGATACAGCACCCGGTCCAGCGCGCCCAGCAGCGGGTTTAGCTCGTGGGCGCTGAACAGCACCGCGATGCCCAGCTCCGCACCGACCGATTTCGCCAGCTCGACCACGCCGCGCTGATGATGCGGGTCCAGGCTGATCAGCGGCTCGTCCAGCAGCAGCAAGCGCGGCCGGCCGATCAGCGCCTGCGCCAGCAGCAGCCGCTGACGCTCCCCGCCCGAGGTCTCGGCCAGCGGCCGCCGGGCCAACCCGCGCGCCCCGACCAGGTCCAGCACCCGGTCCACCTCGGCGCGGCCCGCGCGGCCCAGCAGCGGCAGGCCCAGCCGGTGGCCATCGAGCACGGCGGCGACGAACTGCCACCCGCTCAGCCGCAACTCCGCCCCCGCCGCCCGGTTCTGCGGCATGTAGCTCACCGCCGGGTTGCCGCGCACCGCCGGCCGCCCGAGCACCTCGATGCGCCCGGCCTGGGGCCGCAGCAGGCCGAGCATCGCGCGCATCAGCGTGGTCTTGCCGGCGCCGTTGGGCCCTAGCACGCCCACGAACTCGCGCGCGCCGATCGCCAGGCTGACGTGGTCCAGGACGCTGCGGCCACCCAGCACCAGGCGCACGCCCCGGAGTTCGACCGCGTTCATCAGCCCGGCATCCATCAGCGCGACCGGGGCAACGCCCGGTCCACCGCGTCTACCTCGCTCGTCATCCAGCCCTGATAGCTCTGGCCCGGCGGCTCGGTCTCGGTGGCGCCCACCACGGGGATGTGCGCGGCATGCGCCAGCCGCTCCATGCGCGCGGCGACCGGGTCGGACGCCTGGCTGTTATACACCAGCAGCGCCACCCGGCGCTGCTTGAGGTCGGTCTCGAACCCCGCCACCTCCGACGCGCTCGGCTCGGTGTTGTTCATCACCGCGAGCTGGAAGCCGGCATTGCGCACCACCATGCCCAGCGCCTGGAACATGGTGCCGAACACCGGCTCGGTCGCCGTGACCGGCGTGCCTGAGAGCCGCGCATGCAACGCGCCGATCTTGTCCGCGATCGGCTGTAGCGAGACATCGAAGCGGGCCAAACGCTCTTGGTAGCCGCTCGCATGCGCCGGGTCGGCGGCCGCCAAGGCGGTGGCGAGCGCGCTGGCATAAGCCCGCATGGCCGCAAGGTCGTACCAGATATGCGGGTTGTCGCCCGCCTTCTTGCCGGCCAGCTCCGCCACCGCGATCACCCGCCGGTCGCTGCTGCGGGCGGCGGCGAGCAGCGTCTGCATCCACGGATCGTAGTCGATCCCGCTATAGACCACGATCCGGGCGCCCGACACCGCGCGCGCCACCGACGGGCTCGCCTCGAACAGATGCGGGTCTTGCTCGGGGTTGCTGAGGATGCTGGTCACTCTCACGCCCGCCCCGCCGATCTGCCGCGCCACGTCGCCATAGAAGTTCTCGGCCGCCACGATCGACACGGGCGCGCTCGCCGGCTGCGGCTTAGCCGGCAGGGCGGCGAGGCAAAGCCCAGCCAGGGTGAACGCAGCCAGTCTCGCCATTGCCATCCCCGCCAACAAGGGCGCGCCGACCCGGCCAGCTTGATACAACGTATCGTTACTGAAGGCCAACACCGCCCGGTTCTCCACATTGGCTGCCAACCTGCAGCATTGCCAAACATGATACAAGGTATCAATCCACGCCCATAGCTCAAGCGGGTCCATGGCGCGAGTTCGGGATGAAGACACGTCGCATTGCGCTGCTGACCAGCGCCCTGGGTGCTTTCGCGGCCGGCTCGGTATGGGCCGCCGACCCGCCCACCCAAACGGGTGCCGCCCCGAGTGTGCGGCTCGGCACCGGCACTGACCAGCCCGCCACTTTGCCCGGCATCGACGTGGTGAGCCAGAAGCTCGACCAAGCGCGCAGCCAGCTCGAGCCGAGCCTCGGCGCCACCAGCTACACCTTCAGCCGCGCCATCGACACGCTGCCGCAGGGCGACAACTCGCCGCTGAACGCCACCCTGCCGTAAGCCCCCGGCGTGGCGCAGGACTCCTTCGGCCAAATCCACGTCCGCGGCGACCACAACGATGTGCAGTTCCGGCTGGCAAACGCTCGAGACGGGGTTTGCCCACTCGCTCTCGCTGATCACCGGCAGCCTGCCGGCGCAATACGGCTTCAAGACCGCGGCCGTGGTCGACATCACCACGAAGTCGGGGCGGACCGATCCGGGCGGCGAAATCTCCATCTACGGCGGTGCGCGCGACGACTTCGAGCCCAGCATCTCCTATGGCGCCAGCCGCGGCGCGATCGACTTCTTCTACATCGGCGACTTCCTGCACAACCGCGTGGGCATCGAGAACCCGACCGGCAGCTTCAACCCGATCCACGACCTGTCGAACCAGACGCACGGGCTGGTGCACGTCTCCGGCCTGATCGACGACACCGCCCGCGTCAGCTTGCTGGCCGGCTATTCCAACGAGTTCTTCCAGATCCCGAACAATCCCGGTCAGACGCCCTCGCTCGGCCTATCGGCCGATGGCACCACCGGCTTCGACAGCGCCAGTCTCATCGAGCACCAGCGCGAGATCACCGACTTCGCCATCCTGTCGCTGCAGAAGCAGTTCGGCACCCTCGACCTGCAGACCTTGGCCTTCACCCGCTACAGCAGCCTCTACTACACGCCCGATCCGGTCGGGGACTTGCTGTTCAACGGCATTTCGCAGACTGCGGCTCGCTCCATCGTCTCCACCGGCGAGCAGACCGATGCGAGTTGGAAGCTGGGTCCGCAACACACTGTCCGCGCCGGCTTCCAGGTCACCGGCGAACGCACCGGCTCCAAGATTGCGTCTGCGGTGCTCCCCGTGGACGACACGGGCGCTCCAAGCTCGGACCAGCCGCTCGATGTCTATGGCGGCAGCGCCAAGACCGGGACGCTGTTCGGCATGTATGTGCAGGACGAATGGAAGGCGCTGCCGCACGTGACCATCAACTACGGCCTGCGCTTCGACCAGGTGAACGAATACACCGATGAGAACCAGGTCAGCCCCCGCATCAACGCGGTCTGGACCCACTTCGACGGCACCACCACCGCGCCCGAGGTGACCGCCGACAGCGCGGTGAAGGCGGAGCGCGACAACTACTTCGACGCCGGCTTCGACCAGGTGATCCGGCCGGGTTGGCGCGCCGGGGTGGACATCTACTACAAAGCCGCCCGCAACCTCATCGACGAAGGCCAGTTTGGCGCCCCCATCATCCTGACCGCGTTCAACTACCGCAAGGGCCAGGACGACGGCGTGGAGTTCAGCACGTCCTACGATCGCGGGCCGGTCTCGCTCTACGCCAACGTTGCGTATTCGAGGGCGGTCGGCAAGGACATCGACACCGCCCAGTTCAACTTCAGCGCCGCGGACCTGGCCTATATCAGCCAGCACTGGATCCATCTCGACCACGACCAGCGCTGGACCGGCTCCGGGGGCGCCGCCTACACGCTGTTCGGCGGCACCAACCATCCGGCGCGGTTCTCGGCGGACCTCATCGTGGGCAGCGGCCTGCGCGCCGGTTATCAAACCGCTGCCGGCGACATCCCGAACGGCAGGGCGCTGCCGGGGTATTACTAACCTGTCGGCGGTGCAAACCATCAAGACCGGCTATGTCGGCCAGACCCAACTGCGCCTGGACGTGATCAATCTGCTGGACCAGGTGTATGAAATCCGCGACGGCACCGGTGTGGGCGTCGGTGCGCCGCAGTTCGGCCTGCGCCGCACCATCCTCGCCGGCATCGCGCAGAAGTTCTGAGCGGCTTGACGGTTCTAGCTCGCCGGCAGGTGCGGCGGCGGAAACCCCCTGCGGCGCCGCGGGTTGTGCTGAAACGAAACCCAAGGGGCGCCATGAACGACATTCAGACCGCAAAACTGCTCGGCTGGTTCAGCGTGGCGCTCGGCAGCCTGGAAATCGCCGCCGGCACCGCGCTGCGGCGTAACTTAGGGTTGGCCTTGCCCCCCGGCACCGTTCAAGCCTTCGGCGCCCGCGAGATCGCCGCCGGCGCCATGGTCCTGACCAATCCGGGCAAGGCCGCGCCGGTCTGGCTGCGCGTCGGCGGTGACGCACTCGATATCCTGGCCTTGGCCGGCTCCGTGCTTCGCCCAGGCAACCGCCACCGCACGGCGACCAGTCTGGCGCTGCTCGCCGTGCTCGGCGTCACCGCGCTGGACGTCGCGACCGCAGCCTCCCTCCAGGGCCGCAAATCCCGCGCGTTGCGGGTGGCGCAAGCCGGACGGGTGGCTTAGCAGCCTAATCGCAGCACGCTGGCGGGCAGATATCCGCTGCGGGCAATTCCACCCTCCGCGGATTTGCTCTAATCGTCAGCCATCTGAGATGAAAGGCCTCGCCATGAAGCTACTTCGACTAGGATATCCCGGCGCTGAGAAACCCGCCATCCTGGCCGCTGATGGCACGATGCGCGACCTGTCGGCGCACGTTCGCGACATCGATGGGGAGGCGCTCGCCCCCGCCCGCCTCGCTGAACTCGCCGCAATTGACCCGGCGACCTGCCCCCGCGTGGAAGGCACGCCCCGGATCGGGGCATGCGTTGTGCGGCCGCTCAACTTCGTCTGCATCGGCCTGAACTACGCCGACCATGCGGCCGAGGCAGGCATGGCGCTCCCCAAAGAGCCGATCGTGTTCCTCAAGGCCCTCAGCGCCTATTGCGGTCCATTCGACGACGTGCAGATGCCGCCCGGCGCCAAGAAAGTGGACTGGGAGGTGGAACTCGGCATCGTCATCGGCACCAAGGCCCGCTGCGTTCCGGAGGACACGGCCATGGACCACGTGGCCGGCTACTGTGTGATTAACGATGTGAGCGAGCGGGAGTATCAGGCCGAGCGCGGCGGCACTTGGGACAAGGGCAAAGGCTGCGACACGTTCGGCCCCACCGGGCCATGGCTGGTCACCAAGGACGAGGTGCCGGACCCGCAGGCGCTCGACATGTGGTGCGACGTGGACGGCCAGCGCATGCAGGACGGCAACACGCGCACCATGATCTTCGGCGTCCGCCAGCTGGTCAGCTATGTAAGCCACTTCATCACCCTGCATCCGGGCGACTTGATCGCAACCGGAACACCGCCGGGGGTGGGCCTGGGCAAGAAGCCCGAGCCCATCTTCCTCAAGCCGGGCCAAGTGATGCAGGCCGGCGTGCAGGGGCTTGGCGAGCAACGCCAGACGCTGGTCGCTTAGCAAATGGCAGACCGGGTGCCCTAGCTCCATCTGGCGCAGCTTCCGGGTGCTTGACGGACGAGTAAGCTTGGGAAGGGGAGGGTGCCGTGCGATCGACGATGATGGACAGCCCATTGCTGGTGCCCACCATCCTGCGTCATGCCGCACTCTACCATGGCGGCACGGAGGTGGTGTCCCGCTCCGCCGAGGGGGACTTCCACCGCACCACCTACGCCGAACTCTGGCGACGCAGCCAGCAACTTGCCAACGCGCTCTCAGCACTCGGCTTGGACCCCGGCGACCGCGTCGGCACGCTGGCCTGGAACGGCTATCGCCATCTCGAAGTCTATTATGCCAGCGCCGGTGCCGGGTTCGTGTGCCACACGATCAACCCGCGCCTGTTTTCCGAGCAGATCGCCTACATCATCCGCCACGCGGCGGATCGCGTTTTGTTCATCGAGCCCAGCTTCCTCGGCTTGCTGACCAGCATCGCCGCCCAACTGCCCGCGCTGCGCGCCGTGGTCGTCATGTGCAGCACGGCAGCAATGCCAGTAGCTGCCCGTGAGGCCGGCTATGTTTGTTACGAGGACGTGCTGGCGGGGCAGCCCGACCAGTTGGACTGGCCGCGGCAGGACGAGGATGCCGCCGCCGGCATGTGCTATACATCTGGCACCACAGGCGATCCCAAAGGCGTGCTGTACAGCCATCGTTCGATGGTCTTGCACGCCATGGCGGTGTGCCTGCCGGACGTGTTTGCCCTTGGCGCCAGTTCCGTCGTGATGCCGGTGGTGCCGATGTTTCACGTCAACGCCTGGGGCCTACCGCATGCGGCCCCCTTGGTCGGCGCCAAACTCGTCCTGCCCGGCCCCAAGCTGGACGGCGCCAGCTTGCACGAGTTGATCACGGCCGAGGCGGTGACCTTCTCGGCGGGCGTGCCGACGGTCTGGGCGCCCCTGCTGGACTGGGCCGACCAGCACGGACGCAACTTCGGGGCGCTGCAGCGCGTCGCCATTGGCGGCTCAGCGTGCCCGCCCGTGATGGTCCGTCGCTTCCGCGACCACGACGTCGCCGTAGTGCATGCCTGGGGGATGACGGAAACCAGCCCTCTGGGCCTCGCCAACTGGCCCAAGGCCGCTTCGGCTCAGCAACCGGAGGAGGCAGCGGCGCTCTCGGCCAAGCAGGGACGCCCGCTTTACGGCATGGAGTTCCGGGTGGTCGGGCCCACCGGCGAGGAAGTCCCGCGCGACGGGGTCGCGTTCGGCAACATGCAGGTGCGCGGCCCTTGGGTCGCCGCCAGCTATCATGATGCCCCGGGCCACCGCGCGATCCCACCATCCGGCTGGTTCGAAACCGGAGACGTGGTCACGATGGACGCCGACGGCTTCGTCCAGATCGTCGACCGCACAAAGGACGTCATCAAGTCCGGCGGCGAGTGGATCAGTTCTATTGACCTGGAGAACATCGCCGTGTCGCACCCGGCGGTGCAGGAGGCCGCGGTGGTCGCCCAACCCGACCCCCGCTGGGGCGAACGCCCGCTCCTGGTGGTCGTGCTCCGGGCCGGGGCCAGCCTGTCCGAGCCCGACCTCCTGGCGCACTACGCCGGCAAGGTGGCGCGCTGGTGGGTGCCGGACCGGGTCGTGTTCGCCGACACCTTGCCGCACACCGCGACCGGCAAGTTGCTGAAGTCGCGCATCCGTGAGCTACACGTTGGGGAATCAGGCGAGCAAGGCGGCTCCGACCTGTAATTTGTTGCTGTTCCAAACGGCTGTCCCGCAATCCCTCGACCGGTGTTGTAAGCAAGTTTTCATGCTCCCCAAGCATTAAGGTTGGTCCCGCCTGCCGCATGACTGGCCGTTTTTAGACGGTCCCTCGGCGATGCTTGGTGCGTATTTGGCGCCAGTGCGCCGGTCGTTGCTGCGGTCGCCGCTTTGGCCTCAATGCCGAAGCCACGAACATGCCCCCAAACAAACGGTTTGCACCAAAGCTCCGCCACCGTGCCCGGATTAACCTCGCATTAAGCGTCCCCTGCTATCGTTGCAAAACTAAGTGGCCAATCGGTCCAGAGGCTGCGGCGATAAACGGCCGTCTAACCACAGCCCACCGTCGCAGATGGCGGGGGCGCCCTCTTTATGAAGGCGAAAGTTATGCGTGTCGCGATCGTCCATGACTGGCTCTATGTGCTTGGTGGGGCCGAGAAAGTCTTAAGCGCCATGTTTCGCTGCTTTCCTTCCGCCGACTTGTTCACCTTGTTTGACACCATGTCTGATGCCGATCGCGCCAAAGCATGTCTGCCGCCAAGCCGGACGACTTTCCTGCAGCGCATGCCGGCCATCAACCGGAAGCATCGGAGCTACCTGCCGCTCATGCCGGTTGCCATCGAGCAATTCGATTTGTCCGGCTATGACGTCATCATCTCCAGCAGTCATGCCGTCGCCAAGGGTGTCATTACGGGCGCCGACCAGCTTCATATATCCTATGTTCATTCGCCCATGCGTTACGCGTGGGATTTGCAGCACCAGTGTCTTCGCGAAGCCCGGCTAGACCACGGCTTGAAGGGATGGATCGCCCGCTACATCCTCTTCAAAATGCGGCTTTGGGACACGCGGACCGCAGCGGGCGTAGATGCCTACCTGGCCAACTCTCACTTCGTGAGCCGCCGTATCCGCAAAGTTTACGGACGTGCGTCAACGGTCATTCACCCCCCGGTTGACATACCGGCGGAGCGCCCCGTTGCCGGGCCACTCTCCGGCGTGGAAAATAACGGCGGCTTTTTCTTGGCTGCATCGCGCCTTGTACCGTACAAAAACATGCTTGCGATCGTTCAGGCGTTCGCGACCATGCCCGATAAACGCCTCGTGGTCGCGGGTTCTGGGCCCGAACTAGGGCGCCTCAAGGCAGTCGGCGCGCCAAATGTCGAGTTCGTGGGCTTTGTCGCAGACGAAGAGCTGAGGCGTTTGATGCGAACGGCAAAAGCGTTTGTCTTTGCTGCAGAGGAAGATTTCGGCATCGTTCCAGTCGAGGTGCAAGGTGAGGGCACTCCTGTGATCGCACTTGGGCGCGGTGGTTTGCGCGAGACTGTGGTGGCGGAGGGCTTATCGCCGACCGGTTTGTTTTTTGAGCGCCCGGAAGCAGACTGCATCGCCTCGGCCGTTCAGGCCTTTGAACAGAACAGCGACAAATTCAACCGAGGGGCTTGTTATGCCAACGCTTTGCGTTTCGCAACGCCACGGTTTGAGAAAGACTTTAAAGACTTTGTTCTCTCTCACTACAGTTCGTTCAAGACCCGGCTGAATTTCGGTCTGGCTTGCAACGGCCTCGACCAGCGGGTCTTGCAACAGCCTCGGCCATCCTATGCCAAAGAGCAAAAGCTCATTTCTGCAGACACGCCAGAAGCGAGTGCCTTCGCAAGCACGCTGAGCAAGGAGACTGTGTAATGGACCTCGTCCCGCGTGAAAACGACCCGGCGCTACTCGCGCTTCATAGCCTTAATGCCAGCGGCGATGACGAGCTTTACGCAGGCAGCCCTGTGCAAGATGAGACAAGCATCGTAGCACGCCTGCGCAGGCAAAAACTGGTGTTCGCGTCTGTGTTTTGCACCGTTCTCGCGACAGTGGGAGCAGCCTACGTCATAATCCCCCCGGTCTACAAAGCCGAAGCGCTGTTGACCGTGGCTCCGGCAGATCAAGTGCTCGCCTCCCTGCAACCGCCTGATGCCCAACAGTTAACCGTTGGCGACACGGCAGACCTTGAAAGCCAATCCATTGTTCTCTCGTCTCCGCTGCTGTTGCGCGAAGTTCTGTCCCAAGCTCCTGTTCAAGCCGCTTTTCTAGCCGAATGCCAAGCCAATACGCCGCCTGCCTGGAAGCGTGCTGTCAAGCAGTGGCTGACCGAAAAACCGGCCCACTCGTGTCAAGAGCAACTGGCTGACCAAGCCGATGCGGTCGAGAGCTTGCGCAGTCGGGTGCTCGTCGGCGTCAGTGGCCGCTCTCGTGTCCTTGCCGTCACCTTCAGCTCTCCCCTTGCGGGCGTGGCTCAGACCGTCGCAAACGCGATTGTGCAAACCTACTTAACTTCGCGGACGGAGGAAAAACTTCAGCCCCGGAGCGATGCGATCAATTGGCTCACAACAGAAACCCAGACCATAGCAGACCGCCTAAAGCAGACTGAGACGCAGATCGGGACATTCCTTCATGCCAATGGCGTCATCAAAGGACAGCTGGCACCGATCGCATCCGAGCAGCTGACTGGCTTCGCCCAGCAAATTGCCATTGCAGAGGCCGACCGGGCCGCCGCGGCCGGCCGGATGCAGCAAGCGTTGGTCAGCGGAAGTTCAACCACGGGGGTGTTGGAAAACAAGACGGTCAATGACGAGAAGCAGCAACTCTCCGCCGTGAACGCCCAGATTGCGCTGCTATCTTCGCGCTATGGCAGCGCTTACCCGCCGCTTGCTGACCTTCAACAGCAGCGCCGGGCGCTTGAACGAGCCGTCAGTCAAGATACCGGCGTGGTTACACATAGCGCCATTGCCGACTATCAGGCGGCCGATGGCCGCGTCGCCGCCCTGCAGGCGCAAATGAGCAAGCTCAAGAAAGAGGTCAGGGGCAATGACGACGCCGCAACCGAAATCGCCGCTCTCGAGCGGAGCCTTGCCACGGATCGCGAGCTCTATCTGGACCTTACCAAGAGCTTGAACCAGCTTCAGACCAATCGCCGTCTGGTCGTGCCAAACGCCCGTCTTGTCAGCCTTGCCGAGGAGCCGCAAAGCGTTGCTTTTCCCAAACTATCGAGTTTCGCTTTGGCCGGATTGGTGCTGGCGCTTGGCCTCGGCGGCATCGTAGCTCTGATGCGGGATCGGGCGGATCGAACCATCCGCACTGTGAACGGGTTGCAGGGCTTGGCTCGGCTCCGAGTGCTCGCGCGGGTTCCGCACGTCCCCGGTCTTGGGCGTACAGGCTCTCGGCTGACCAAACGGATCGCCACGCCGTCGTCATTTCAAGAAGCCATCCGCCAGCTCTATGCCGAGTGCTTGCTTATTGCCGAGCGCAGCAGCGAGACTGCCCGGCGGCGGCGGACGATCCTTGTCGCCTCAGCAGATCGTGGGGAAGGCAAAACTTTCATTACGCTCGCCCTCGCTCACTTCGCCGCCGCTGCCGGGCGGCGGGTGTTGGTCCTGGAATGTGATCTTCGCCAGCCCAGCGCCGCCAGAAGCCTGTCTCTGCCAGAGCAATGGGGCATGTCGGAGGTTCTTCGCGGACAGATCTCACCAGAAGAAGCCGTCGCGACGGCTCAGTCTCCAGGTGTCGACATCATATTGTCCGGCAAGCCAGCGATGAACTCCGCAGAGTTGCTCGACGGACCCCGTATGGCAGCCCTGCTTGCCTGGGCAAGTTCGCGCTACGATCTGGTCCTGATCGACACCCCTCCGTCCCAAATCCTGCCAGACGCGCGCATTCTCGCGCCGTTCGCAGACGGGATACTCTTCTGCACGAAATGGGGAAAATCCGACACAGCCGGCGTGTTGCGTGGCATTCGTGGCCTCCAGGCTGTCGGCGGCCGCTTGTATGGGCTTGTGCTCGACGGCATTCAACCAGCGCAGTACCGCTTGTACGACCGAGATGGTCTAGAAGCCGGCAGCTATCTTGCTCTCCGCTAGGCTAGGAAACCTCGCTTTGGTCAACCAAGCCGCGCTTCGCCTGCAGCCTGCGACGGTCAGTCGGCAGCGCCGAGTTCGGCTGCCGGGCTGGACCGGCTCTCAAAACGCGCTCAAAGACTACGGACCGGTCTGTGCCTTATTGTTGTCGACCGCCCTACTTGGACAATTCGGCGTAGGGATCGCCCGAGGCCTGTTCGTCATCGGATGCCTCGGCGTTGCGGCGCGAGCCTATGTTCGAGGCGGCCTTCCCTTACACGCCCAAACTGTAATCCTCCTGTTCGTATTCGCGCCGCTACTCCGCCGCATCATCGACCTTCATGTGGGTTATGACCCGAACGGGAGTATGCTGGTCGGCCCTTTGCTGGCTCTCACGGCAGCGTTCCCAAAACTCCGCCTCCTCCTTTCTCGTCGAAGCCAGCCCTTACCATCGATGCTTTCGTATTTCGTCATATTGGTGTGCTTGGCCTACGGCTGGTCGATCTCAGCGTTTCAAGGTGACTTCGTTCAAAGCACGGGCACATTAATAAAATACTTAATCCCTATGGTTTATAGCATCTGTCTTCTACTCTGCCCCGAGGAGGCCACGCGTGTTCCCGTGGCCGCAGCAAACACCTTTCTTGTCATCAGTCCCATGATCGGTCTATACGGGGTATACCAGCATCTGGCTCCTGAACCGTGGGACCGCTATTGGATGATCGCGTCGAAGATCGACTCGATCGGCCAACCCGAACCAGGCAAGGTGAGGGTATTTGCAACCATGAATTCACCAGTCAGCTTCGCCGCTTATGCGACCTTCGGACTTCTGTCGGTAACGTTTAATCGTCAGGGTTTATTCCGAGTCATTGTGACAGGCGTGCTAGCGATCATCCCGCTGTCGCTCGCGTTGCTTTTAAGTTCGGTTCGTACTGCCTGGATAAGCACCTTGTGCTCGATTCTAATCTGTCTCATCTTTAAAAAGTTGCGCGGACGTGCCGCAGTTCTTCTGATATGCCTCATCGTTGGTGTCATGTTTGCTCTGCTGTTTACCTCGTTCGGCGACGTGGTCGCCCAGCGTCTGACGAGTCTCAACAGCAACGTCTCGGATGATGGAAGCGGTGGCGCGCGCCTAGAAGATTACTCACACGTTTTCAGTGGCAACGATCTCACCTATCTCGTGGGCGTCGGTTTTGGTTCATTCCATGATAGTAGAATGAACGCTCTCGATGGACTCCTATTGTCGTCGGCTGTCACGATGGGAATCGTGTTCGGCACTGTGCAAACCGTCATGGTTCTATTCTTGGGTGCTCGATCTGCCGTCAACGTCCGGCCGGATGACGCCTCCATGCGGCTGGTTGCATGCGCACTTTTAGCAGGAAGCCTTGTGACGTTCTTGCTCACCAACATCTCGATCGGGGAAATCGGTTTCCTCTACT
Organism: Acetobacteraceae bacterium; assembly: GCA_965276785.1. Lineage (GTDB taxonomy): Bacteria > Pseudomonadota > Alphaproteobacteria > Acetobacterales > Acetobacteraceae > LMUY01. Next base: position 1,648,809 of record OZ255629.1, on the reverse strand, counting down.
GGATGATGGTCGGCGTTTTAGGATCCGCTGAAAAATCACAGGCGAGCCGTGTCGTTCATCCAAGCCGATCGCTTGAGCCTTACAGGCAAGTGCGGTCGCCCCACCATCGCGGGGCAATGCTCGGCTAGCCGGCCCCGCTTCGGCGGCGAAAATGGTCGCCGGACAGTCGCGTTGTCCAGCGACGACCTCGTGCGTGCCAAAATCGAAGCCCGCTTGCGCAATGCTCCGGCTCAGGCGATGAAACACCGAAAGCCCGCGGGCGTCGCATGAGGCGGGTCGGTAGGGGCGGGGCAGTAGGCAGCGTATGACAGATCAGGACACAGACGTTGACGTCATTGTTGCCGGCGCCGGCCCAGTCGGGCTCAGCCTAGCGATCGAATTGGGGCGGCAGGGCGTCACCTGCTGCCTGGTCGAGCGCAACGACCGCGTGGGCTACAGCCCGCGCGCCAAAACCACCAACGTGCGCACGCGGGAGCATCTGCGCCGCTGGGGCATCGCGGACGCGCTCAGGCAAGCCTCGCCCATCCCGCCGGACTATCCGCCGAGCGTCGTGTTCGCGACGCGGATGAACGGCCCCGAACTGGCGCGCTTCGAAAACGCGTTCAACGGCAAGCGCGAGCGTAACGATCTCTACTCGGAAGAGGCACAATGGGTGCCGCAATATACACTCGAGGAGGTGCTGCGCCAGCACGCCACCTCCCTGCCCGGCGTGACCGTCCGATTCGGCTGCGAGCTTGCCGGCTTCGAGCAGGACAGCGGCGGCGTCACGGCTACCGTGCGCGACCTCCAAGCGGGTGCGGCCCAGACCCTGCGGTGCGCGTTCCTGGTCGGCGCAGATGGCGCACGCAGCTTCGTACGCGAGGCAATTGGCGCGCGGATGCAGGGTGACAGCCGGGTCTTCAAGAACTACAGCATCATCTTCCGTGCGCCCGATCTGCCCCGCCGCCAAACCCACGGCGACGCCATCATGTATTGGCTCGTCAATGCCGACACGCCCGCCCTGCTGGGACCGATGGACCAGCATGGGCTGTGGTTCTTCATGGCCACCAAGCTCGCCGACGACGTGGACCCAGCCACCGTCGATCCGGTCGAGCTGATCCGCCGCGGCACCGGGCTGCTTGATCTCGAGATTGAAGTCGTCCGCACCGACCCGTGGTCCGCATACAGCCTGATTGCCGACCACTACGCCGACCGCCGGGTGTTTCTGGCCGGCGACGCGTGCCACCTGCATCCCCCGTTCGGCGGGTTCGGGATGAACATGGGGATCGGCGACGCGGTCGATCTCGGCTGGAAGCTGGCCGCGGTGCTGAACGGCTGGGGCGGCCCGGCTCTGCTCCACTCCTACACCGCCGAACGCCGGCCTGTGCACCAGCGGGTGATCCAGGAAGCCGAGACCAACTATGCCACCGTCGGCAATCAACTCGTCCGTCCGCTGATCGAGGCGCCGGGACCGGACGGCGAGGCCGTGCGGCGCGCGGTGGGCGAGGACATCCTGCGTACCAAATGGCGCGAGTTCCAGACCCTCGGCGTCGTGCTCGGCTATCGCTATGCCGGTTCGCCTATCTTGGTTCCAGATGGAACGCCGCCTCCGCCCGAACACCCCTCGGACTACGTGCCCTCGGCCGTGCCCGGCTGCCTGGCGCCGCACCTCTGGCTTGCGGACGGCTCCTCGCTGTACGACCATTTCGGCCCGGGCTACACGTTGCTGGTCACGGACCGGAACGAGCCCGGTAACAACACCTTGGCGCAGGCTGCCGCCGCGCGCGGCATGCCGCTGGCCATCGTGGCGCCGGGTGACAACCGATTGCCGCAGATCTATGCAGCCAGGTTCGTGCTGATCCGCCCGGACCAGCACGTCGCCTGGCGCGGCGACCGCCTGCCCGAGCACCCGGTGGCTTTGCTGGACCGGCTCGCGGGTGCCGCCTGACGATCACGCAAGAAGGAAGCTCAGATGAACGAGATCGGACCGGATCGCCTGCGGGGGCGCACCACGCATTATATCGGCGGCGAATGGCGCGCCTCGGGTGGGCGGACCTTCCCCGATTATAACCCCTATAGTGGTGCGGTCGTCGCCGAAGTCGCCGCCGGTGGCCGTGCCGAGGCACAGGCCGCCATCGACGCCGCCGATGCCGCATTTCCGGGCTGGGCCGCCACGCCGCCTAGCGAGCGGCAGCGCCTGTTCCTCAAGACCGCCGATATCGTAGAGCGGCGGCGGCAGGACATCGCTCACGTGATGGCGGTCGAGGCCGGCACCGGCGGCGCCTTTGCGGGCTATCAGGTCAAGCTCGTAGCCGACCAGTTGCGCCATGCCTCCGGCTGGGGCTTCAAGCCGATTGGCGACGTGATCCCCAGCGACGTGCCCGGCCGATTGGCGCTCGCGGTGCGCAAACCGCTGGGCGTGGTGGCCGGCTTCTCGCCCTGGAACGGCGCGTTTACCCTGGCCTGGCGCACCGTGTTGCTGCCGATGGTGTTCGGCAACACCGTGGTGCTCAAGCCGTCGGAAGAGGCGCCGCTCTCCGCCGGCCTGCTGGTGGCCGAGATCATGGACGAAGCGGGCTTCCCCCCTGGCACCATCAATGTGGTAACGCACGCACCCGGCGAGGCCGCCGCCGTGGCAGACGCTTTCTTCGACAGCCCGGCGGTGCGGAGCATCAATTTCACCGGCTCCTCCGCCGTCGGCCGCATGCTGGCCGCGCGGGCCGGCCAGGCGCTCAAGCGCATCGTGCTGGAACTCGGCGGCTACAACCCCATGCTTATCCTGCGCGACGCGGACATCGCCGGCGCGGTCGACACGACGGCGTTCAGCGCCTTCTTCCACCAGGGCCAGATCTGCATGAACGCGCGCAAGGTGCTGATCGAGCGGCCGATCCACGACGAATTTGTCGACCGGCTGGCCGCCAAGGTGCGGACCTTCCAGTCGGGCGACCCAACCGTGCCGGGAACCGTAATCGGGCCGCTGATCAACGACCGCGCGCTGCGTTCAGTCGAGGAGCGGGTGCAGGATGCGGTGTCGCGCGGCGCCACGCTGGTCACCGGCGGCCACGCCGAAGGGCGGGTTTACGCCCCCACCATCCTAACCAATGTGCCCGCTGCCGCCCCGATCAACCGTGAGGAAACCTTCGGCCCCGTGCTCGTCGTCGAGGCAGTGGACAGCCCCGAGGAGGCACTCGCCAAGGCCACCGACACCCGCTACGGCCTCTGCGCCAGCATCATGACCGGCGACCAGGACCGCGGCCTCGAACTCGCCCAGCGGTTCGACTGCGGCATGGTCCACATCAACGGCCCGACCATGGCCAGCGAGCCCTCGCTGCCGAACGGCGGCGTCAAGGAAAGCGGCTGGGGCCGGTCCGGGCCCTATGCCGTCGAGGACTTCACCGAGATCCGCCTGACTACGCTCACGCGCGGCCGCAGCCGGTATCCGATCTGAACACCGAACCGGCCGCGGCCACTGCGGATACAGAGGAGCCTTGCTGGCATTCGGACACCGCCATCCACGTCCTGCGCCTGGTGCCGTCGGGCGCGTTGAATCATCAGCGGGCTGTTGAGCCTGCCGCCGCTAACCGCCCTGCTGATGACGTTCGGCGCCGACCGGCTGCTATTCTGATTTCTACGCACGCTGCCGATCCCCGAAACGGACCGGATCAAGCGCGCCCTTGCCAACGCGGTTCGGCTGCTCGGGCTCTGCGGTAGGTTGCCCTCGCGACCCGCCTGGCCTTGTCACCGCCGACCCCGCCGCATCTCGCGCGCCTTGCGCTTGTCAGGATCATACCCGCCGCCGCCGGGCCCAAGCGGCTCCGGCGTGCGATCCCGCTTCGGGCCGCCGATGCGCTGCGGCACCGGCGGCGGCTCCAGCCCGAGTTGCAGCGCCTCCAGCCGCTTGATCTCGTCGCGCAGCCGCCCCGCCTCCTCGAACTCCAAATCCGCCGCCGCGGAGCGCATCCGCTTCTCCAATTCGGCGATGGAATGGCTCAAGTCTCGGCCTACCAAGTCGGTCACGCCGCTGTCTTTCACCGGCGCCACCGTCACGTAGTCCTGCTCGAACACGCTGTTCAGTGCGCGGCCGATCTGTTTGCGCACGCTCATGGGGGTGATGCCATGCGCCTCGTTCCAGGCGGCTTGCTTGGCCCGGCGCCGCGCCGTCTCCTCCAGCGCTCGGCGCAAGCTGTCTGTCATCACATCCGCATACAGGATCACCCGCCCGTCTACGTTGCGCGCGGCGCGGCCGATGGTCTGGGTGAGGCTGGTCTCCGAGCGCAGGAATCCCTCCTTGTCCGCATCCAGGATCGCCACTAGCGCGCATTCCGGGATGTCCAGCCCCTCGCGCAGCAGGTTGATGCCGATCAGCGCATCGAACACCCCCAATCGAAGGTCGCGGATAATCTCGATGCGTTCCAGGGTGTCCACGTCGCTATGCAGGTAGCGCACCTTCACGCCATGCTCGGTCAGGTAATCCGTCAGATCTTCGGCCATGCGCTTGGTGAGCGTGGTCACCAGCGTGCGGGCGCCCATGGCGCAAGTGGCCCGGATTTCCGCCAGCAAATCGTCCACCTGGTGCTCCACTGGGCGCACCTCAGTCATCGGGTCGATCAGACCGGTGGGGCGGATCACCTGCTCGGCGAACACGCCCTGCACCCGTTCTAACTCCCACGGACCGGGCGTGGCGGAGACGAACAGGGTCTGCGGGCGGAACGCTTCCCACTCCTCGAACTTCAGCGGCCGGTTGTCGATGCAGGAGGGCAGGCGGAAGCCGAACTCGGCCAGGATGGACTTGCGGGCGTGGTCGCCCCGTTCCATGCCGCCGATCTGGGGCACAGTGACGTGGCTTTCGTCCACGATCAGCATGGCGTTCTCGGGCAGGTATTCGAACAGCGTCGGCGGCGGCTCGCCCGGCTTGCGGCCGGAGAGGAAGCGGCTGTAGTTCTCGATCGACTTGCACGACCCGGTGGTCTCGATCATCTCAATGTCGAAGGTGGTGCGCTGCTGCAGCCGCTCGGCCTCAAGCAGCTTGCCCTCGCGGGTGAACGTCTCTAGCCGCTGCTTCAGCTCCAGCTTGATGTCGGCGATCGCCTGGGTGAGTGTCGGCCGCGGCGTCACGTAGTGGCTGTTGGCGTAGATGTGCACCTCATTCAACGTGCCGGTCACCTCGCCGGTCAGCGGGTCAAACTCGCTGATCGCCTCGATCTCGTCGCCGAACAGGCTGATCCGCCAGGCCCGGTCCTCGTAGTGCGAGGGGAAGAGGTCCACCGTCTCGCCGCGCAGGCGGAAGGTGCCGCGCTGGAAGGCGGCATCGTTGCGGCGGTATTGCAGCTCGGCCAAGGCGCGGGCGAGCTTGTCCCGCTCGATGCTGCCGCCGACCTCAAGCTTCACCACCATGCGCGAGTAGGTCTCGACCGAGCCGATGCCGTAGATGCAGGACACGGAGGCCACGATCACCACGTCGTTGCGCTCGAGCAGGCTTTGCGTCGCGGCGTGGCGCATCCGGTCGATCGCCTCGTTGATCTGGCTGTCTTTCTCGATGTAGGTGTCCGTCCGCGGCACGTAGGCTTCCGGCTGGTAATAGTCATAGTAGCTGACGAAGTATTCCACTGCGTTGTCGGGGAAGAACTGCTTCATCTCGCCATAGAGCTGCGCCGCCAGCGTCTTGTTCGGTGCCAAAATCAGCGTCGGCCGCTGCGCCTGTTCGATCAGCTTGGCCATGGTGAAGGTCTTGCCCGACCCGGTGACGCCCAGCAGCACCTGGTCCCGCTCCGGCGCCTGCACCCCCGCCCACAAGTCGCGGATCGCGGTTGGTTGGTCCCCCGCCGGCTCGTAGTCGCTCACCACGCGCAGCGGCTTGGTGACGGGCTTGGCCGGCTGGCGCTGTGGCTTGAAGGTAACGGTACCCACCAGGTCGCGGTTGACCTGCCCGCGGGTGCGCGGGGGGGGCTTGGCGGCTTTGCCCGGTTTGGCCATCACGTCGGGCATGCGACACTCCTCTCCTGCAGGCACCCGCCACCACATGGCCCCGCCGCGCCCACGCGTCGAGCCTTACTGCATTACCGATGGGACCCCAGCATGAGCGAGTCGCGCTGATGACGCCACGGCGCGCTGCCGCATTGGGCTGGGGGTTAGCACTGCTGCTGTTCATCGGCGGAATGGCCATGATGCTGCAGGATGTGCTGCCCAACCCGCTCGACCACTCGTTCGGCGACGAGGGCGACGGCCTGGTGTTGATCGCGAGCTTGGAGCATTGGTGGCGGGCCTTGAACGGCATTCCCGTGGGCGGCACCTGGCGCCAGGCCGGGTTTTTCTACCCGATAGCCAACCCGATCGGCCTGACCGACTCCTACCTGGGCCTGGCGGTGCCGTATTGCGTGCTGCGGTTCTTCTTGGTTGGCCCGTTCATGGCCTTCACCGCCACCATGGTGCTGTTCGCAGCCATCGGATACTGGACCGGCTATTGGTTCTGCCGCGTCAGTGGCCTGGCCGATCGGGCGGCGGCAGCCGTAGCGGCCTGGATCTTTGCTTTTGGCGCGGTCCCGCTCTACCTGGCCGGCCACGCGCAAACCTACACGATTATGCTGGCGCCGACGCTCGGGCTGTGCCTGCTCGCGGCATGGCGGGCCCAGCGAGGGCCCGCCCGCGCGCTTTGGGGCCTGCTGGCGGGCCTCAGCTATGGCCTGATCCTGCTCACCGCGCCTCAGACGGCGTGGTTCGGCACCTTTGTCGGCGGCCTGGTGTTCTTGTTCTATGTGGCGCTGCGGCGGCCGGACCCCCGCACCGCGCCCTGGGCGGTGCCGCAAGCCGCTGGATTTGTCGCCGGTGCGCTGATTGGCTTGGCTGCGACTGTTTACGTGAACCAACCTGGTCAAGGCCCGATCCATAACCGGAGCGGCGGCGAGATCCGCTTCTACCTGCCCATGGTTTCAGACGTCGTGCATCAGCCTCCCATCGAGCTGCTCTGGAACGGCCTTGCCGGCCGCGTCGGCCTGCTGGCCGACCCAGCGCGCCCGATTGCGGAGATTGCCCTGGGCTTTGCGCCGATCCTGCTGGTGACGCTGCTGACCGGATGCGGCATCGTCCTGGTCGCGGGACCGCAGCGGGGGCGCTATCGCACGGCCGATGCCACGGCCTTGGCCTGCGTCGCGACCGCCGTGCTCTGCTGGCTGCTACAGGTGCAGTTCTACCGGCATGCGGTCTGGACTCGGCTGGTCATGGTGGTCCCGGGCGGCGCGATGATCCGTACCCCCTTCCGCATCCAGGACGCCTGCCTGATGTTCGCCGCCTTGGCACTCGCCTGCCTGCTGACCCGGCTGGCCGCCAGCAAGCTCCGGCTTGGCGCCCCCTTGTCCGCCATGCTCGCCGTGCTGCTACTCGCAGAGCAGGTCTCGCTCGGCCTCGGCGCCCGCCAGACCTCCCAGGTCACCGACTGGTTCGCCCGCGTCGGCCGCCCCCCCGCCGCCTGCAAGTCCTTCTACGTCACCCCCGGCGCCGGCCCGCCCGCGCCTTGGTACGAATACCAGTCCGAAGCCATGATGCTGGCGCAGGAGATCGGCCTGCCCACCCTCAACGGCAACAGCAGTTGGTATCCGACCGGCTGGGAACCCATGCGCGACGCGGTCGCCCCCGGCTACCCCGCGGCGGTGGCGGCCTGGATCACGCAGAACCGGCTGCGAGACGTGTGCCAGTTGGATGCAAGCTCGGCGCAATGGACGCTCGAACCCAACCGCCCGCCGGCGTAAACCCCGGCGGTGCTGTTCTACGAGCCTCTATTCCTGTTGCTGTTCTTCCCCGTCGTGCTCACCGCCTTCCTGGCCGTGCGGCGCCACGCCGGGCCGCGCGCCGCGGTGCTGCTGGTCGCCAGCCTGGCGTTCTATCTGTGGGCCGAGCCGTTGTTCGTCCCCATCGTGCTGCTCACCTGCGTGCTGGACTACGCCTTGGGCCCGACCGCCGCGCGGGGTGGGCGGCGCGGCCGCTGGGCGGTCGCGGCCGGGGTCGCCATCAACCTGGGCGTGCTCGGCTACTACAAATACGCCGGCTTCGCGCTCGCCAATGTGGACGCCGTGCTGGCGCCGACCGGCCTGGCGCCGCTCTCGCTCGCCAAGATCGCGCTGCCCATCGGCGTCTCCTTCATCGTGTTCGAGAAGATCACCTACCTGGTGGACCTCCAGCGTGGCCGCAGCCAACCGGCGCCCCGCTTCACCACCTACCTGCTCTACGTCTTCCTGTTCCCCAAGCTGCTCGCCGGCCCGATCATCAAATACCACGAGCTGGAGGCCCAACTGCTGGCGTTCGGCCGGCAGCGCAGCGGCGATCTCCCCGAGGGTTTCCGCCGGTTCATGCTCGGCGTGGTCAAGAAGGTGCTGCTGGCCGACACGCTCGCCAATGGCGCCGACATGAGCTTCGCCGCCGACCCGGCGGCGCTCGGCGGCCTCGACGCCTGGTGGGGCGTGCTCTGCTTCACCTTCCAGATCTATCTCGACTTCAGCGCCTATTCCGACATGGCGATCGGGCTGGCGCGCATGTTCGGCTTCCGCCTCAACGAGAACTTCAACCAGCCCTACATCTCGCTCAGCATCACCGAGTTCTGGCGCCGCTGGCACATCTCGCTCTCCACCTGGATCCGCGAGTACCTCTACATCCCGCTCGGTGGCAACCGCGTGCCGCCGGCGCGGCGCTACCTGAACCTATGGGTCTGCTTCCTGCTCAGTGGCCTCTGGCATGGCGCCGCTTGGACCTATGTCGCCTGGGGCGCCTATAACGGCGTGTTCCTCGTGCTGGACCGGCTGTTCCTGCTGCGCTGGCTCGGCGCGATGCCAGTGGTGGCGGCCAACGCCGTCACCTTCCTGGTCACGATGGTGGGCTGGGCGCTGTTCCGCGCCCGGTCGCTGTCGCAGGCGGGGCGGATGCTGTCGTTGATGCTGCACCCCGCCCAGCCCGGTTCCGCCGCCGGCCTCTGGTTCACCCCGCACTTGCTCACCACGACGGCGATGGCCGCGGCCATTTCATTCCTGCCGGCCATGGCCGGGTTCAATCGCCTAAGCCAGTCTCTCCTGCTCGCACCGGCCGGCCGCATCACGGCAGACCTGGCGCTGTCCCTGCTGTTCCTGCTCGCGCTCGGTTTCTCCCTGGCCGCCCCGTTCCGGCCGTTCCTCTACTTCCGATTTTGACGGTGTTCTGGCGGGTGCTTCGGCCATTGCTGCGCGCCATGCCGCTCGGGCTCGGCGCGGCCGTGGTCGCGGCGGCGTCGGCGCTGCTGATCGCCAACCTGCTGTTGCTGGCCGCGGGCCACAGCCCGATGAAACTGGCCCCCCGGCTCGACGGCGTGACCCAGCCCGAGACCATCCCCTGGTCCGAGGCCGCGCTGCTACACGGCCAGACCCAATCCGCCATCGCGCGTAGCATCGGTCAGGCCATGCCGATCTACCAGAACGTGGTGCGACTACGGAACCAGGTGCTCTACTCGCTGCTCGATACCTCGCCGGTGCCTTCGGTGCTGCTCGGCCGCAACGACGAGTTACTCGAACTGCCTTATGTCGAGGACTGGTGCGGCCGCAGCCTCGCGCGCTGGCGCCCCGGAGCCCGGCAATGGGCTGCTAGCATCCGGCACATGCAGGACCTGGTGGAGGCGCGCGGCCACAGCTTTCTCTATATGCTCACCCCGTCCAAGGTCGCGCAGAACCCCGCCTTCCTGCCGCGCGACTACCGCTGCCCTGCCAGCCCGGCCGATCAAACCGGCCTGGTTCCCGCTTGGGTCGCGATGCTGCACGAGGCTGGCGTGCATGTCGTGGACACCACCGCGGCGCTGGCCGCCGCTCGCCCGGCCTATCCGTTCCCGCTCTACCCGCCCGGCGGCACGCATTGGAACGCGGTCGGCGCCGCCATCGCCATGCAGCGCGTGATGGCGGCGCTCGACGCGATGCGGCCGGGCCAGGGCTATGCCCCGTTCCGCTTCACCTGGCACATGGTGCCGCGCGCGACGGACAGCGATGTCGACCTGGCCCGCCTGATCAACCTGTTTACCCACCCCTGGGCGGTCCCGGTCCCCGCCGTCACGCTCGACCCGGCGCCCCCGCCGCGCACCTGCAAGCCGCAAACAGTGGTCGTGGTGGGCGGCAGCTTCGGCCACCCGGTCGGCGCCTTGCAAGACGCCATGGCCTGCCATCCCAGCGTGACCGAGTACGAATACTGGCACGCAATGACCGTCACCTGGCCACAGGGCGAACTGCGCGGCCACACCGTGGACCCCGCGGAGCGGGACGTTGCGGTGTTGGGCGCCGACGTGCTGATCTACGAGGAGAACGAGGAAATCCTCAGCCATCCCGACACCGGCCACGCCCTGCTGGCGCTGCTGGACCAGTCAAGCTAACCCGTCGACAAGCCGGACTGGGCCTGTCATAGGTTAAGCCCAACCTACAACCATCGAGGAAACCAAACTGATGCCCCGACTCGCGCGGCGAGCCTTCGCGGGGCTGTTCATGGCGCCCCAGGACATCGGCCTCTTCCTGCGCAGCGCCAGGACCGACGCCGAAATTCAACGCCTGCTGCCCACTCTCGGCTCTCCTGCGACCTTTGACGCGATGTACACTGCCCGTGACCCCTGGGCCTCCGCCGACCCGCGCTACACTTACCAGCGCCACAAATACGACGTGCTCAGCGGCTTGCTGAAAGGCCGCCGCTACGCGAACGCGCTCGATCTCGGCTGCGGTTTGGGCGATCTGGCGCGTCGCTTGGCCCGGCAGGCAGACAGCGTGCTCGGTCTCGACATCTCGCAGGAGGCCGCCAACCAAGCCAGCGCGCGCCACCGCGCCGCACGCAACCTATGCTTTGCCCAGGGCGACGTGCTCGATTTGTCGCCCCACTACGACGGCGCCTTCGACCTCGTGGTGGTGGCCGACACGCTGTATTATCTTCCCCGGCCGATTGAGGACGCCACCCTCAAGCGCCTGGCGCTGCGGCTGGCCAAGCTGCTGCAGCCTGGCGGCACCTTGCTCTTGGCCAACCATTTCTTCTTCGCCGCCGACCGCGACAGCCGGCTCTCCCGCCGCATCCATCGCGCCTTCGCCTGGTCACCCGGTCTGCGCGTCATATCGGAGCACCGCCGCCCGTTCTACCTGGCATCTCTGCTCGCACCGGCCGAGTAGCCCGTGTGTAGACGGCCCTTTGAGTGCAAGGACCTCACCAGCTTTGTCACGCCCGTGCTGTGCCAGCAGCTATCTCCCTGGCAGGGGCTGCTTGGTTCGCGGGTTGCGCCCCGGCCAGTCCGCTAGGTGGGACTCCAGCGGCCCGCTGCGCTCCTCGCTCACCGCCCGGCCTCGCACCGAAACGCCCGCCTGGTGCACCGTCTCCGGATCACCCGAGACCAGCGGATGCCACCACGCCAAGCCGCGACCTTCCTGAACCCGGCGGTAGGCGCAAGAGGGCGGCAGCCAGTCGATCTCCTCTACCGTCTCGGGGGAGAGCGCCACACAGTCCGGCACTTGCGCCTGGCGCTGCGGATAGTCGGTGCACGTGCATCGATGCAGGTCCAGCAACCGGCAGGCCACGGTGGTGAAGCGCAGCGCCTCCGTGTCCTCGTCGCGCAGCTTGTGCAGGCAGCAGCGCCCACAGCCATCGCACAGCGACTCCCATTCCAGCCGGGTCATCTGGTCAAGGCGCTTGGTCTGCCAGAAAGGTTTGTCCATCGCGCTCGATGCTAGCAGGCTCGCTACACCTTGAGCACCCACCGCAACACGGTTGCGACAATCGTGATGGTCACCACGCCCGCCGCCCACAGTGCGGCGAACCAGGCCAGCCGCCGCAGCAACGGTTTTGCCGGTTCAGTGATAATGCGCACCGGCCTGCACCTTGCCGCGAAATACCCAGTAGCTGAACCCGGTATAGGTCAGGATCATCGGGATCAGCACGACGGCCCCCACCAGCACGAACAATTGGCTCGCGCGCGGCGCCGCCGCCTGCCAGATGGTGACGCTGGGCGGCACCATTAGCGGGTAGAAGCTGACCCCCAGCCCGACAAAACACAGTGCGAAGATAGCCAGCCCGCACAGGAATGGCGTCAGGTGGTGCTTGCGCCGGATCGCCACCGCAAACCCCGCCGCCAGCAGCGCCACCAGCACCGGCACCGGGCTGGTGAACAGGATGCCGGGCCAGCCGAACCAGCGATGCATGAACAGCGGGTTGAGGAACGGCGTCCAGAGGCTCACCACAACGATCAAGGCGAGAGTGGCAATCCCCAGTACCATCGCCTGCTGGCGTGCCCGGTCCTGCAGCGTATCGTCGGTGCGCCAGATCAGCCAGCAAGCGCCAAGCCAGGCGTATCCGACCATCACCGCCACGCCGCAAAGCACGGTGAACGGCGTCAGCCAGTCGAACCAGCCGCCGGCATATTGCCCGTTCACCACCCGGATGCCCTGCAACAGGCCGCCAAGCGTCAGCCCCTGGCACAAGGCCGCAACCAGTGAGCCGCCGAAGAACGATGCGTCCCATAGTTGCTTGCCCCGCTGCGTCTGCGCGCGGAAGCGGAATTCGAACGCCACTCCGCGGAAGATCAAGCCGAACAGCATGCCCAGGATGGTGGGATACAGCGCCGGCATGATCAGCGAATAGGCATAGGGGAAGACGCCGAACAGCCCGCCGCCGCCCAGCACCAGCCAGGTCTCGTTGCCGTCCCACATGGGCGCGATGGTGTTGACCATGGTGTCACGGTCGCCCGCGCCACGCTCGGCGGCGAACAAGATGCCCACCCCGAGGTCAAAGCCGTCGAGCACCACGTAGGCCAGCACGGCAAAGGCGATCAGCGCGGCCCAGATGGTGGCGATGGTTTGGGTGGACACTGCCCGCTACTCCGCCGGCAGCGGCGGGGTGCCGCCAACGCCGGGGGGCACCGCACCGGGCAGGCCGGGATGGATGCCGGCGGTGCGGGTCGGCTTGTCGGTGCGCACGCCCGGCTCGCCGGCCGCCGGCGGCTTGGCCATCAGACGCAGAATGATCATCACGCCCGCTCCGAACACCACGAAATACACCACCGCGAACACCGCCAGCGAGGTCGCCACGCCGGGCAGCCCGATCGGCGACACGCTGTCGATGGTACGGAGCTGGCCGTATACCGAGTAGGGCTGCCGGCCCATCTCCGTCGTCACCCAGCCGCATAGCATTGCGATCACGCCGGAGGGTGCCATCAGCAGCGCCAGCCAGTGCAGCAGCCGGTTCTTGTAGAGCGTGCCGCGCCAGCGCGCATACAGGCTGAGCCCGCCCAGGCCGAACATCGCGAAGCCGAGCGCCACCATGACCCGGAAGGTCCAGAAGATAGCCGGCGAGTAGGGCCGGTCTGCCGCCGGCACCTGCTTCAGACCGGGTATTTGGCCATTCCAGCTATGTGTCAGGATCAAGGAGCCGAGATGCGGGATTTCCACCTTATAGTCGGTGCGCTCGCGAGCCATGTTGGGTAGCCCGAACAGGATTTCCGGCGCGCCGTTCGGCCCCGATGGCGTCCAATCGCCCTCCAAGGCCGCAATCTTCATCGGCTGATACTTCATCGTCACCAGCCCGTGCATATCGCCCACCGCGATCTGCAGCGGCGCCACGATCAGCGCCATCCACATCGCCATGGAGAACATCTTCATCACCGCCGGCGTGGCCCGCCCCCGGAGCATGTGCCAGGCGCCCACGGCGCCGACGATGAACGCCACCGAGAGATAAGACGCCAGCACCATGTGCGGGATGTGCACGAACGAGAACGGGTTGAAGATCACCCGCCAAAAGTCGGTTGGGACCATCTTGCCGTCGGGACCCCAGGCGAACCCGTCCGGCGTCTGCATCCAGCTATTGACCGACAGGATCCAGAAGGCCGAGAGCAGTGTGCCCCCTGCTACCATGCAGGTGGCGAAGAAGTGCAGCCTGCGGCCCACCCGTTCCATGCCGAACAGCATGACGCCGAGGAAGCCCGCCTCCAGAAAGAAGGCGGTTAGCACCTCGTATGCCATTACGGGCCCGATCACCGGGCCGGCCTTGTCGGCAAATTGCGACCAGTTGGTGCCGAACTGATACGACATCACCAGGCCGGACACCACGCCCATGCCGAAGCCGAGCGAGAAGATCTTCAGCCAATAGCGGAACAGGTCGAGATAGACCTGTTTGTTGGTCCACAGCCAGAGCCCCTCCAACACCATCAGGAAGCTCGCCAACCCGATTGAAAACGCCGGGAACACGATGTGGAACCCGACTGTGAACGCGAACTGCGCCCGGGCCAAATGGAATGCGTCAACTGGGAACATAGTCGCCTCGGCGGTGAACGGCAGCCTATCTGCTGCAACGCGTCATTTGGGTTCTGGGCCGGGTTTTGCCCGCTGATCCGCGATGAAATTTGGGACACGAAGCACAGGCAATGGACCAGCCGAGACCAACCCGTCCCGCAGCGTCAGCGGCAAGTCCACCTCGGGCGCTTGACCCGGCTGCTGCGTGGACAGCAGCGCTAGTACTGCTCCAGCGGCCTGTGCAGCGTCCTGCGTGATGGTGCCCGAGCGCTGCAGGACGCCGACCGCGGCAGCAAACCCGGTGAGCTGGACGGAACCGGCGCCCTCCGGCTGCAAGGCCGCGGTCAGGTGTAGCGTTGCGCTGCCACGTGCTTGCAATGGGCCCCATTGCAGATCCACGTTCGAGACGGCCAATTGGCCGCCCGCGCGCTGCCACGCGGCCGCCGCGCCGGGCCACGTAGCCGCCGGCGGAATGGGCACGTTGCTCTGAGCATCCAGGCGGAGCGAATGGACCACGCCGTCAAGCGGAAGCGGGTTCTGGCCTGGCGCAGGCTTGGGCAGCGTCACCGAATTGGCTGCGAGCTCCAACCCGGTTGAAGCCATGCGCGCGCTCACCCGTTCCGCCGAAGCGCTCCGCCCCTCGGTGGTGACGGTCAACCCATGCGCCTCCACCGTGATCGCCGCAGCGTCCAGCGGGATGACTGCCTCGATGCGCCCGGCCGCTTGGATCAGCGGGGCGGTGCCCAACCGGAGGAACTGCGGCCCGGTGGGAATGGCGGTGAACACTCCGGGGCGCCAAGGCTCGAACACCAGCCGTAGCGCTCGCGTATGCCAGGACGCACCGGCCGCAGCGGCTATCGTCACGTCCGGCAGGGTCACGGCGGCCTGCAGGGGCCAGCCGACCCGGTGTGCCGGCCCGGCGCTGACCTGGTAGCCGGCTGCGACTTGCGCGGCCTGCCAGGCACCGAACTGCGCCGCCACCCGGCCGCTCAGCCACCACCAGCCGGCGCTGTCCAGGGCAATGGCACCCAATCCCACCAGCGTGACCGCCATGGCAACCCGTCGCATGCGGCTCATCCGGCTTGTCTCATCGCGGTTTACGGAGGGTTCCCAGTGGACGCCATCCACAACGCCGGAGCAGGGTTGCCGCAAGCCTCTGTAAGGGCTGGATTTACTGCGAAACTGCGTGCTGTCGCTTGCTAGCGCGGCGGTATAGAGGCGTGAAAAAACAGTTGGTTAGCGTTTTTGCCGTGAATGTGGCAATACTATCGCACTCGCATACGCCACGGTTTCGTGAGTGAAAACCGGCATATCCTAGCAACTTATGGTTCGTCGCTTGACCGTGCTGCGAGCGAACAGGCTGGTTTGCTCACAGAGTTATCCACATGGTTTCTCGTCGTGACTGAGCCTTCCGAGCGGTGGATGGCCGCTGCCAGCTCAATCGCCGTCCTGGTCCAGGTAGAACTGGTCAGCATCTTCGTCATAGCTGTAGAGCTCGGCGTATCGACCCCAACTGATCACCGCCCGCATGGTGTCGTCGGCGTAATCGGGGCTCATCACATCCTCCAACTCGTCGCGGAAGCGCACCGCGCTGGCGCGATGGTTCCAGCGCTCGTCCAGCACCTGGCGGATCTGCGACACCAGCGGGACATGGGCGCGCAGGGCTGCGCCGAACAGCGCCTTGCGGGGATCGGTATCCGCGGCGACGAATTGGCGCCCGGTATCGGTCAGCAGCAGGTCGCCATCTGCCAGCGTGCCGAAGCGCAGCAACTGCAGCACCTCGCCAAGCGGGAACAGCTCGTCCGCTTCGAGTTGCAGCGCCGCGGCCAAAGCTGGTAGGTCCGCGCGGCCACGATAGGGTTCGGCCGCGAGGGTCTCGAGCAGCCCTGCCATGGTGTTGGTCGAAACCGGATGCAGCGCCGTGGCCGTGGTCACCGCCGGTTGCGCCGACCGCGACGGCGCGCGCCGGGTCATCAGCGCATAGATGTCGTCCACCATCTGGCGGAAGGCCGGGTCGAGCCGGTTGCGCGGGTGCGGGAACGGCACCGCGAGTTCGCTGGCCACCCGGCCCGGGTTGGAGCTGAACACCAGCACCCGGTCGCACATCAGCACCGCTTCCTCGATGTTGTGCGTGACCATCAGCACCGACTGGATCGGCAGCTTTTTCTCCATCCAAAGGTCGATCAGGTCTGTGCGCAGCGTCTCGGCGGTCAGCACGTCGAGCGCCGAAAACGGCTCGTCCATCAGCAGCAAGTCCGGGTGCACCACAAGCGCACGCGCCAGCCCCACCCGCTGTCGCATGCCGCCGGAGAGTTCTTTCGGGTAGGCGCTCTCGTAGCCGCCCAGCCCGATGAGGTCGATTGCCTCTTCTGCCCGCCGCGACCGTTCCGCGCGAGCCACGCCCTGCGCCTCCAGGCCGAGCTCCACGTTCTCCTGCACCGTGAGCCAAGGGAACAGTGCGAAGGACTGGAATACCATCGCCACGCCTTCCGCCGGTCCCCCCAGCCGGGCGCCGCGCCAGTTCACCACTCCGGCTGTCGGCCGCAGCAACCCGGAGACGATGCGCAGCAGTGTGGATTTGCCGGAGCCGGACCGGCCCAGCAGCCCGACGATCTCGCCGCTCTTCAGCGTCATCTCCACGTTGTCGAGCACCAGCAGCTCGGCGGAGCTCTCCTTGTGGTAGGCCTGCCGGACACCATGGACCTCGAGCAGGTTCGTGCCGGCTGCAACGCCGGGGACCGGCGGGGCAGGCGTGATGAGCGTCGAGGTGTCCATCGGTCTGCCTCCTCCATGCATCAAGCAAAGGTCAAGCGGCGAGCGGCGTAGGCATACATCGGCCGCCACAGCAGGCGGTTGAACAGCAGCACGAACCCAGACATCACCGCCACGCCTAGAACGATCTTGGGCGTGTCGCCCTCCGAGCTCGCCTGCGCGATATACCAACCGATGCCGTCGGCGTGGATTTTGTCGCTGCCCCAGCTCGCCACTTCGGCCACGATAGCGGCGTTCCAGGAACCGCCCGAGGCGGTGATCGCTCCCGTCACGTAGTAGGAGAAGATGCCGGGCAGGATCACCCGCCGCCACCACAGCCAGCCGCCCACCCGGAAATTGTCGGAGGCTTCCAGCAGATCGGCCGGAAACGCCGCGGCCCCGGCGATGACATTGAACAAAATGTACCACTGCGTGCCAAGCACCATCAGCGGCGTCAGCCAGATATTGGGGTCGAGCGCGTAATGCACGATGATGACGACGAAGATCGGGAAGAACAGGTTGGCCGGGAACGCCGCCAGGAACTGCGCCACCGGTTGCGCCCGCCGGGCCCATTTCGGCCGCAAGCCGAGCCATACCCCGATCGGCACCCAGACCGCCGTGGCCAGCACCATCAGCACCACCACGCGCAACATGGTGTAGAACCCGAGCAGCAACGCCGTGCCCAGTTCCCGCCAGGTGAGGGTGGCGGCCGCATACCCCACGATCTTCCACAAGGCGACTGCAACCATGGCCGCCAGAATTACGCCCCAGATCGCATCGCCCAGCCGGGAGGGCGCGCGAAAGCTGGAGCGGGCCGCCTGCCGCCGCCAGCGCGCCAGCCGCACCCCGGTGGCGGTGTTGAACACCACGCTGAGCGCGTCGATGACGGAGGCCAGCAGCCGCGTGCGCCGCAGCAGCTTCAGCATCCAAGGGTTTTCCGCCTCCGTCCCCGCCGTGAGCTCAAAGCGGAACTTGGCCGACCAGGCCACCAGCGGGCGGAACAGCAACTGGTCATACGCCAGGATCACCGCCAGCATGGCTAGGATGGCGTAGAACACCGCCCGCATGTCCCGATGCTCCAGCGCTTCGGCCACGTAGGAGCCGATGCCTGGCAGCTTCCAGGTTGTGTCCCCCACGCTCACCGCCTCGCTGGCGACCACGAAGAACCAGCCGCCCGACATCGACATCATGGTGTTCCACACCAGGCCCGGCATGGCGAACGGCACCTCCATGCGCCAGAATGCCTGCCAGGGCGACAGCCGGAACGCGGTGGCGCATTCCACCAGGTCGGCCGGCACCGTCTTCAGCGACTGGTACAGGCTGAACGACATGTTCCAGGCCTGGCTGGTGAAGATGGCGAAGATCGCCGCCAGTTCCGCGCCCAGCACCTGGCCGGGGAATAGGTTCATGAAGAACACGACGGTGAACGACAGAAAGCCGATGATCGGCACCGACTGCAGGATGTCGAGCACCGGGACGAGTAGTTTGGCCGCGCGCCGGCTTTTGGCCGCCCAGGTGGCGTAGGTGAAGGTGAATAGCAGCGAGCAAGCCAGCGCCGCGAACATCCGCAGCGTGGTGCGTAGCGCGTAGCCCGGCAGGTAGGATGGGTCGAGATGGATGGTGGTGGCGCCGGGCGCGTTCAGTGGCGCCAGCGTGGCGCGTGCGCCGGTTGCGACTGCCAGCAGCAAGCCGCCGATGCAGAGGATGGCGGCCACATCGAACAGGTTGGGTAGGCGGCGTGCGGAGGCGAAGGCCGGGAAGGTGGCACCGGACATGGGTAAACTCCTGGCCTCAAGGAGAACGCTGCCTGCCCATAGCCGCGGGCCCCGGGCGTGTCACGCCTTGGCTGGGTTGCGTTTCGGTGACGTGTGTTAGCCGGTCGAGCCAAATCCCCCAGCCCCGCGCTGGCTGCTAATGCTGAACGCATCGACCAAGCTCAGCGCCGGCCGCAGGATCGGCAAGAACAGCATTTGCGCGAACCGCTCGCCCGGTTGCAATACAATAGGTTCGCTGCCCGCTGCGTTGCGGTTCCAGGCGCTCACCAGGATGGGCCCGGTGTAATCCGGGTCGATCAGCCCCACCAGGTTGCCCAGCACCAGCCCGCGCCGGTGCCCCATGCCCGACCGTGGCAGCACAAGGGCCGCGAGCGCCGGGTCGGCCATGTGGACCGCGAACCCAGCCGGAACGAGCGCGGGGGCACTGCCAGCCTCGAGCGTCAGCGGCTCGTCGAGGCAGGCATGCAGATCGATCGCCGCCGCCATCGCCGATTGATAAGTCGGCAATCCCCACTCATGCAGCCGCGGATCGAGCACGACGAGTTCGACCGGGCTCATCGTGCGACGGCGATGACATCATCATGGCCGGACTTGATCCGGCCATCCACGCCGACCGGGCGCCACCGGCCCGACGCGTGCAGCACCGGAAGGCGCCAAACTCGGCCTGATGTTACCCGCCGCATCGCGTGGATGCGCGGATCAAGTCCGCGCATGACAATGGGCACGTTCACGCCAGCGCCTCGGCGATTCGCTGCGCCAGCCGCGCCGCCACTTCCGTCTTGGGCAGCATCGGCCAGTCCTCCACTCCGGCTGCCGTCACCAAATGGATTTGGTTCGAGTCCCCGGCCATGATGCCCGTCGCTGGCCGCACATCATTGGCCAACAACCAGTCGCAGCCCTTGCGCAGCCGCTTGGCGGTGGCATTGGCGGCCACGTCCTCGGTTTCGGCGGCAAACCCCACCACCAGGATCGGCCGCGACGGGCCTGCCTGCGACAGCCGGGCCAGGATGTCCGGGTTGGGCAGCAAGGTGAGGGCAGGGGGGTCTGCGCCGGGGCGCTTCTTCAGCTTGCCCGTCGCCGGCACCACCCGCCAATCCGCCACCGCGGCCGCGCACACGGCAATGTCCGCCGGCAACGCCGCTTCGCAGGCAAGCAGCATCTCCTCAGCCGTCTCCACTCGCTGCACCGCTGCCCCCGGTGGCACCGGCTGCGACGTGGGCCCGGTCACCAGCGTCACCCTCGCTCCCAAGTCGAGCAGCGCCGCCGCGATGGCGTTGCCCTGTCGGCCGGAGGAGCGGTTGGCGATGTAACGCACCGGGTCGATCGGCTCATGAGTCGGCCCGCTGGTCACCAATGCATGCCGGCCGGCCAGCGGCCCAGGCTGCTTGGAGTGCCTGAAATACGCCTCGATGGCGGCCAGGATCGCGGGCGGCTCGGCCAGCCGCCCCGGCCCGAACTCGTTGCAGGCCATCACCCCCTCGTCCGGCCCCACCAAGCGCACGCCGCGCGCGCGCAGCGTGGCGACGTTGGCCACCGTCGCCGGGTGCAGCCACATCCGCACGTTCATCGCTGGCGCCGCCAGCACTGGCTTATCGGTCGCCAGTAGCACGGTGGTGGCCAGGTCATGCGCCTGCCCGACGGCCATGGCGGCCAGGATGTCCGCGCTGGCCGGCGCCACCACCAGCACGTCGGCCGCGCGCGACAGCTCGATATGGCCCATTTCGCTGTCGTCGGTGAGCGACCACAAATCGGTGTAGACCTTGGCTTCGGTCAGCGCCTGCAGGCTGAGCGCGGTGACGAAATGCGCACCCCCCGCCGTGAGCACCGCCGTCACGCCATACCCCTCACGTCGTAACAAACGCACGAGTTCGAGCGACTTGTAGGCGGCGATGCCCCCCGAGACGATCAGCAAGACTCGCCGCATCTCTGACGACTGACGACTGAGGACTGACGACTGGCTCATAACCGGCGCCCGGTATGGATGGCGGCAATCCCGCCCGAGAGGTTGCGATGGCTCACCTGTGCCAAGCCGGCCGCTCGCATCATCGCTTCGAGCGTTTCCTGATCCGGGAAGGTGCGGATGCTCTCCGCCAAGTAGCGATAGCTTTCGGCGTCTCCCGCCACCGCCTGTCCCAGCCGTGGCAACACGTTGAACGACCAGGCGTCGTATACCGGCGAGAACGCCGCCACCTGCACCCGGGAGAACTCAAGACACGCGAACCGCCCGCCCGGCCGCAGCACCCGTCGCGCCTCGGCCAGCGCCGCCGCCTTGTCGGTCACGTTGCGCAGACCGAACGCGATCGAAACCGTGTCCAGGCTGCGGTCTGGTAGGGGCAACGCCTCCGCGTCGGCCACCAGGAAGACGACCCCCGCTGCCTGCCCGCGCTCCGCCGCCCGCCCTTGCGCCACGCCCAGCATGGCCGCGTTGATGTCCGACAGAATCGCCGGTCCGCCGCCCGCGCGCCGCCAGCCGAAGCTGACGTCTCCCGTGCCCCCGGCCAGGTCGAGCAAGCGATGCCGCGGGTTCGGCTGCAGCGCGGCGACGAAGGCGCGTTTCCAGGCCCGGTGAATCCCGAGCGACATCAGGTCGTTCATCAGGTCGTAGCGCGGCGCCACGCGGTCGAAGACGGCGCGGACCATGGGCTTCTTGTCGGCGAGCGGGACCGACCGGAAGCCGAAGTCGGTGGTGCGCTCGGGGTCGTGTTCGGTGGTGTTCGTCATGGCCGCACTCTATACCTTGGGCCGGACCGATGCCGGAACTCCCCGAAGTCGAGACTGTGATGCGCGGCTTGCAGGCGCGGCTGCAAGGCCGGCTGATCGTGCGCGCCGTCGTCCACCGGCCGGACCTGCGCTGGGCGATGCCGCCGGGCTTGGTGTCGCGGCTGGTCGGTGCCCGGGTGACCAGCTTTCGCCGCCGGGCCAAATATATCCTGATGCGGCTGTCCAGCGGCGATAGCGTGCTGCTGCATCTCGGCATGTCGGGCCGCATGCTGCTGGGGCCGGCGCGCGCCGAAGCCACGTTGCACGAGCACGTCGTCTTGGAGACCGACGATGGCGGCCGGGTTGGCTTCGTCGACCCGCGGCGGTTCGGTTCGATCGACCTGTTGCCGACCGCCGAGGAGGACGCCCATCGCCTGCTCGCCGGACTCGGCCCCGAGCCGCTCGATCCGGCGTTCAGCACCCATGTTCTGGCTGCGGCGCTGGCCGGCAAGCGCACGCCGATCAAGGCCGCGCTACTGGATCAGCGGCTGGTTGCCGGGCTCGGCAACATCTATGTGTGCGAGGCCTTGTTCCGTGCGCGCATTGCGCCGGACCGGCTCGCCGGCAGCATTCCCCGCGCCGGCTCCGCCCGCCTGGTGAAGGCGATCAAGGCCACGCTCACCGAGGCCATCGCCGCCGGCGGCTCCTCCTTGCGCGACTACGTGCAGCCCGGCGGCGAACTCGGCTATTTCCAGCACGCCTGGAAGGTCTATGGCCGCGAAGGCCAGGGCTGCGAGCGCTGCCCCGGCCTGCCCGCCTGTTGCGGCATCGCCCGCATGGTGCAATCCGCCCGCTCCAGCTTCTACTGCCCGCGGACGCAGCGTTAGGTGTCGCAAGCCAGGGTGAGGCTGCTATATCGCTCGCATGTCAGTTGTGTTCGACAAGTTGGGCTTCATGCGCCACCTGGAAAGTGAGGGCACATTCGCCCGTCCACAGGCCGAGAAGCTCTCGGAGGCGTTCCACCAAGCAGTCCAGGAGTCGATTGCCACCAAGGCGGACATTGAACGGCTCGAAGGCCGTATCGAAAGACTTTCGACTGCTACCCGGGCGGATATCGAACGGCTCGAAGGCCGTATCGAAACGCTTTCGATAGCCAACAAAGCAGACATGGACCGGATCGGGGCCCGGATCGATGGTCTCGACAGCAAATTCGATGCGAGATTATCGGCTATCGAGGCCAAGATCGAGGCTCGGCTTGACGCATCGCTTGCCAGCATGAAGGTCTGGACGGTCAGCGGTCTCGTCGCTGTATTTAGCGCGCTCGCCGCAATCCGCTTCTTCGGCCATTGATCCGTGCCGATCAAATTCGACAAACTAGAATTCAAGCGCCACTTGAGAGGGAGTGCCACCTTTACCCCCGCGGCAGGTGGAAAGCTTGGTTCAGGCTCTGCACCGCGCGATAAAGCAACCGATGGTCGTTGGGGCTGATGGTGGGGACGTCGAGTTTAAGGGCTTCAGCACTCCGGAGGGTGATGGGCCGGACGCCGCTTTTATCGCAG
Source organism: Acetobacteraceae bacterium (assembly GCA_965276785.1). Lineage (GTDB taxonomy): Bacteria > Pseudomonadota > Alphaproteobacteria > Acetobacterales > Acetobacteraceae > LMUY01. Next base: position 1,625,793 of record OZ255629.1, on the reverse strand, counting down.
TCGATACCGGCAATGCTGCTATGAGCCGGCGTGCGCTTGAGTCCGACGCTCGATGGGCTGCCACACTGACCAGCTTCAAGCTCTGGCTTGCCGGCGAGATCGCGGTCTTCATCCTCCTTTCCGCCCTTTGCACGTTTGCCAACCGCTAACCGCTTTCCCATCATTCCCATCCGCGCTACCACGGCGGGTGCGCAGCAGGGGAGGCGATCCGTGCCGGAGATGATCCTGGTGGAGACCCATGGCGACGTGGGGCTGGTCCGGCTTAATCGCCCTGCCGCGCTTAACGCGCTGTGCGACGAGTTGATGGCCGAACTCGGCACCCAACTGCTCGCTTTCGACGCCGACCCGGCGCTTGGCGCCATCGTGATCACCGGGTCGGACAAAGCGTTTGCGGCCGGCGCCGACATCAAGGAGATGCAGCACCGCCGCTACCCCGCCGTGCTGCAGGACGATTTTATCGCGCGCTGGGAGACCATCCTGCGGGTGAAGAAGCCGGTCGTGGCGGCCGTTGCCGGGTTCGCTCTGGGTGGCGGCTGTGAACTCGCGATGATGTGCGACCTCATCGTCTGCGCCGATACCGCGCGCTTCGGCCAGCCCGAGATTAACCTCGGCGTGATGCCCGGCGCCGGCGGAACCCAGCGCTTCACTCGCGCGGTCGGCAAATCCAAGGCGATGGACATGTGTCTCAGCGGCCGCATGATGGACGCCGCGGAGGCGGAACGCGCCAACCTGGTCAGCCGGGTGTTCCCGGCCGCCACCCTTGTCGACGAAGCGCTTGCCTTGGCCGCGAAGATTGCCAGCCAATCCCGCACGGCGGCCCTGCTCACCAAGCGGGCCATCAACGCGGCCTTCGAAACCACGCTTGCTCAGGGCGTCGCGGCCGAGCGCGGCCTGTTCTTGTCGCTGTTTGGCACGGACGGTCAGAAGGAGGGCATGGAAGCCTTCGTCGCCAAGCGAAAGCCAGTGTTCCGCCAGCAGGCAGAGTGAGCAGGCTTCCTTGACTCGCCCCCGACACGTGCATAGAACAGCCGCCTTCCGCCGGGCGAACATCCGGGCACGTCCAGCGATTTGTTAACTGAAAACTAGAAACTAGGATCCGATGGCGAATACCGCTTCTGCGCGAAAGCGCATCCGTCAGACCGAACGGCGCACTTTGCGCAACCACGCACGCCTGTCGCGCATGCGCACCTTCGTCAAGAAGGTCGAAGCGGCGATTGCCGGCGGCGACAAGGAGGCCGCTGCGGCCGCGTTCAAGGCCGCTCAGCCCGAACTGCAGCGTGCGGCGGGCAAGGGCGTCGTTCACAGCAACACTGTCTCGCGCAAGATTTCCCGGCTGTCCAAACGCATCAAGCAGATCGACGCACCGAAACCGGTTGCACCTGTCGTATAACCAGTTGCCACCCTGCCGGGTTACTCCGGAAAACTCCAAGGCATTACTAATGGGCTAAGTTTTCCGAAACTGGAAGGCTTGGCCCATTTTGTATTTCTAGCGTTGGTTGTTACTTGCCACTGCTAATTTGGATTGCCTCCCAGCGCCAGTTGACCTAAACCCTTACTATGCTGCCATGTGGAGGAACGCTGCGTGATCTCGCTGCTGCAAGCGTGGTGGATGAGGCAATGAGGCGGGACGCAATGACCGAAACCGGCGGCTCCGACGACCTCTCTGCCCCGAATGCCGCCTCCAGCACCAATCCGATTCTGGCTACAAGTTGGGCCCGCGTGCGCGAGCGTCTTAAGCAGGATGTCGGCGAAGTGGAGTACCGCACCTGGTTGCGGCAAATGGCGCTGGCTGGCATCGACGGCGACGAAATCACCGTCACTCTGCCGACCCGCTTCTTGCGCGATTGGGTGCGCAGCCACTATGGCGACAAGCTGAGCCAGTTCTGGTGCGCCGAAAACCCCGCCATCCGCCATGTCGAGTTGCGCGTCGGTTCCCGCAGCGCTGCAGCGCCGGCGTTGGCGGAAAGCCTCTCCGCCGCCTGCGAAGAGCCGGCCACGGCAGACGCGCCGCTTGCGATTGCGGCCGAACCGCGCAGCGCCGAAGCGGGCGGCCTGGATGGGCGCTTTTCGTTCGACGCTTTCGTGGTCGGCAAGCCCAACGAGTTCGCCTATGCTTGCGCCCGCCGCGTCGCCGAGCAGCCGGCCAGTCCCGGCTTCAACCCGCTGTTTCTCTATGGCGGCGTGGGTTTGGGCAAGACGCATCTTATGCACGCGGTCGGCCTCGAAATGGCCCGGCGCAGTGGCCCGCAGGCGGCGGTCTGCTACATGTCGGCAGAGAAGTTCATGTATCGCTTCATCGCCGCCATCCGCAGCCACTCGCAGATGGAGTTCAAGGAAAGTCTTCGCAGTTCGGATGTGCTGATGGTCGACGATGTCCAGTTCCTGATCGGCAAGGACAGCACGCAGGAAGAGTTCTTCCACACCTTTAACGCCTTGGTTGAAGCCGGCAAGCAAATCGTGATCTCCTCCGACAAGTCGCCGTCGGACCTGGACGTCGAGCACCGTCTGCGCACCCGCCTCGGCTGTGGCATGGTGGCCGACCTGCACGCTACCACCTTCGAGTTGCGCGTTTCTATCCTGGAGGCCAAGGCGGCGAGGGCAGGGGTGGAGGTGCCGCGCCGGGTGATCGAGTTCTTGGCCCATAAGATCACCAGCAACGTCCGCGAACTCGAAGGCGCGCTGAACCGCCTGCTCGCCCATGCTAGCCTGTTCGGCCGCCCGCTCACGCTTGAATCCACCCAGGACGTCCTGCGCGACATCCTCAAGGCGCAGGACCGCAAGGTCACTATCGAGGAGATTCAGAAGCGCGTCGCCGAGCACTACCACCTGCGTCTCTCCGAGATGAGCAGCGCCCGCCGCGCCCGCAACGTGGCTCGGCCGCGCCAGGTGGCGATGTATCTCGCCAAGCAGCTCACCAGCCGCTCGCTGCCCGAGATCGGCCGCAAGTTCGGCAATCGCGATCACACCACGGTCATGCACGCCTGCTCCCGCGTGACTGAGATCATGGGCGTCGATGCCGGCTTTGCCGAAGACGTGGAACTGCTGCGCCGGATGTTGGAAAGCTAGTTCCTTCCCGCCGGATTGCGATACGGTGCCCGCCTGCTACCCTGCAGGACCCGATTCCGGGCGCGCCGAAGGACACGACCATGAAGCTCAAGGCCGATCGCGCCACGCTGATCAAGGCGCTGGCGCATATCCAAAGCGTGGCAGAGAAGCGCAACACCATCCCCATCCTGGCCAACGCCCTCATCGCGGTCCGCTCCGGCAAGCTCAGCTTCACCGCCACCGACATGGAGATCGCCGTGGTGGAGGAGGTGGCGGCCGCCACCAGCCGCGACGGCGCCACCACCGCCCCGGCGGCGACCCTCTACGAGATCGTTCGCAAGCTGCCTGACGGTGCCGAAGTGGAGCTGGATTTTGCCGGCGGCGACGCTCCCCTGGCGCTCCGCGCCGGCCGCTACGCCACCAGCTTGGTCACCCTGCCCACCGACGACTTTCCCTCCATGACCGCGGGGCAACTGCCGCATCGCTTCCATCTCTCGGCGCTCGCGCTGCGTGGCCTGATCGACCGCACCCGCTTCGCCATCAGCACCGAGGAGACGCGCTACTACCTTAACGGCATCTTCCTGCACGCCAGCGAAGGCGCGGACGGGCCGGTGTTGCGTGCCGTCGCCACCGATGGCCACCGCCTTGCCCGCGTGGAGGAGCCGCTGCCCGAAGGGGCCGCCGCCATGCCGGGCGTTATTGTCCCGCGCAAGACGGTGGCCGAGCTGCGCAAGCTGTTGGAAGAGGCCACCGGCGAGGTCGAATGCGCCCTGTCCGACACGCGGGTGCAATTCACCGTTGGCACCGTACAGCTCACCAGCAAGCTGATCGATGGCACCTTTCCCGAATACGAGCGCGTCATTCCGCGTGACAACGAGAAGGTGCTGCGCGTCGGCAAGAAGGATTTTGCCGAGGCGGTGGGGCGCGTGTCGGCGATCAGCAGCGAGCGTTCCCGCCCGGTGAAGATGTCGCTCGACCGCGACCTGCTGGTGCTGTCCGCCGCCAGCCCTGAGCAGGGCAGCGCCAGCGAAGAGCTGGACGGCGACCGGGTGAAGTACGATTTCGGCCCGCTGGAGATCGGTTTTCAGGCCCGCTACCTCAACGATATTACCGACCAGATCGGCGGCGAGGTGGAGTTCCTGTTTCGCGATGGCGCCGCCCCCACCGTGGTGCGCGATGCCGGCGACAGCAGCGCGCTCTACGTGCTGATGCCGATGCGGGTGTAGCCGGTGGCGGGCTGGTCTGTCCGCCTGGAACCGGAGCCTGATCGCTCGTTGCGGCAAAAGATCATTGAGCCTCTGCTGGCGTATAACGAGAGCGCTGGCGGTCCTGGCCGGTTTGCGCCGTTGGCGGTGACGGTGCGGGACAAGGATGGCGAGGTGGTGGGCGGGCTGTGGGGCTATAGCCACTACGGGTTCCTGTTTGTCGAGCTTCTCGCCTTGGGAGAGGCCAAAGGCCAGGGGCTGGGCCGCCGAGTTATGGAACTCGCCGAAGCCGAAGCGCGGCGTCGTGACTTGGTGGGGATTTGGCTGGACACCTGGACCTTTCAGGCGCCGGATTTCTATCCCAAGTTCGGTTTCGTCGAGTGCGGCCGCATCACGGACTACCCGCCGGGCCATGACCGGATTTTCTTCGTCAAGCGGCTGGAGCCGTTGGTTGGGGCGGAACGGCCGTAGCGATGTCGGTCTTGTCGAAGTCCTCGCCTTTGAACAGAAGCGGCATTCGGTTGGTTTTCGCGACCGCGTAGGCGAAGCAGTCTCCTAGGTTGAGTTGCGCTGGGTGGCCTTGGCCTTTGCCATAGCGGGAGAAGGCGTCGAGAGCAGCTTCCGCTTCCTGTCCGGTGATTGAGACCGTGCGGATGCTGGCGGTTTGAAGAAATTCGAGCACGTCCGCTTGCGCTTCCGCCACGCTGGCGTGGCGCTTGCGGCGGATGCCCAGGGCGGCTTCGAAAATAGCGATTGGCGATGTGACGGGTGAGTGGGCGACGTCCAGCGCATCTGCCAGCGCGTCGGCCTCTGGCTCGCTTGTGAGGATGGCAACGATGGCGGAGGCGTCGACGAACATCACACCTCGCCGCTTAGATCGTCGTAGAACGCCTTGTCCGCGTCTAGGCCAGTTGACGGCCGGCCCATGACCCGAACCTGCAACGGACGCAGCCGCTCGCGCAAGGGGAGTGCCTGGTCAAGGCGGCGGAGTTCGTTTTCGAGCGCTTGTTTGACGGCTTCGGTCTTGTTGACGTGCTTGCGGGCGGCAAGCGCCTCGGCAAGGCCGTTGACCTCGTCGCTGCGGATGTTGAGCGGCATGATATCCTCTGTGTAGACGCCTACACAATAATGCAAATGCGCCTGGACGGCAAGGCCGCTCACTCCATCGCAGCATGCGCATCCGCCGGCAGCGCCACGCTCCGTGCGGGCCGCCGCAGCAATAGCAGCAGCAGCGCGGTGGGCGCGCATACCAGCAGCATGAGCTTGAAATCGTTCAAGTAGCCGATAATCGCCGCCTGGTGATTGATGAGCGAGTCGAGCAGCACGGCGTTTGCGTCCGGCACATTCAGCATCTGCGTGTTCACCATCCCGCCCGGCACCACCAGCGGCGCTATACCCTCAACCGGGTTGAGCATCTGTTGCGCCACGCCGCCGCCCTGTAGCGCGCGGCTGAACGGGGTGACGTTCTGGACCAAGTCCGAATGCGCGACCTGGATGCTGCGGGCCAGCATGGTGGAGGTGACGGACACGCCGATGGCGCTGCCCACGTTGCGGAACAGGCTGAGCAGCGCCGCGCCGTCCGTGCGTACGCTGCCGGGCAAGGTCGCGAACGCCACCACCTGCAGCGGGATGAACACAAAGCCGATGCCCGCGCCCTGGATGATTGTGTTGCTGATCACGGTCCATTGCGATGCGTCCGGCGTCCACGCCGTCATGGTCCAGAGCGAGTAGCACAGCAGCGCCACACCAAGCGCCATCAGCTTGCGCGGGTCCACCCGGTTGGCCAGCCGCCCGGCGATCATCATCGCCCCCATGGTGCCGATGCCGCGCGGCGCCAGCAACAGCCCCGCCGTTTCCACCGGGTAGTTGGCCAAGGTCTGCAGCCAGGGCGCCAGCAGGGCGGAGGTGGCGAGCAGCAGCATGCCGACCGAGAACATCACCACGAAGCTCACGGCGAGGTTGCGGTCGCGGAAGACCGCGGGGGCGATGAACGGGCGTTCCGCGGTCGCCATGTGCACCACGAACAGGTAGATCCCAAGTCCCGCCAGCACGGCCTCGACGATCACTTCCCGCGAGCCGAACCAGTCCTTGGTCTCGCCCCGGTCCAGCATCAGTTGCAGTGCGCCGATGCCCACCGCCAGCACGGCGAAGCCGAGCCAGTCGAACTTCATGCCCCGGCCGGCCTCGGCACGCGGCAGGAAGATGGCCATGCCGGTGATCGCCAGGATGCCGAACGGCAGGTTGACGTAGAACACCCAGCGCCAATTGTAGAGTTCGGTCAGGTAGCCGCCCAGGGTGGGGCCGAGGATCGGGCCGACCATCACGCCCATGCCCCAGATCGCCATCGCGGAGCCGCGCTGCTCCGGCGGGTAGATGTCCAGCATGGTCGCTTGCGACAGCGGCACCAAGGCGGCGCCGAACACGCCCTGCAGCAGCCGGAACAGCACCATCTCTTCCAAGGATTGCGCCACGCCGCACAGCATCGAGGCACCGGTGAAGCCGACCAGGCAGGCGATGAACAGGGTCTTGCGCCCGAACCGTGCCGACAGCCAGCCGACCGGGGCGGTCATGATCGCAGCGGCCACGATGTAGGAGGTCAGCACCCAGGTGATCTGGTCCGACGTCGCCGACAGGCTGCCCTGCATGTAGGGCAGCGCCACGTTGGCGATGGTGGAGTCCAGCGCCTGCATCAGCGTCGCCACCATGGCGCAGACGGTGATGATGGTGCGGTTCGGCACCCGCGCGTCCGCCAAGGTGCTGCTCAATACAGGTCGTGCAGGCTTCGCGTGTGCCCGGTGTCGATATCGGCCACCACACTCATGCCGGCGCGCAGGTCGGGGTCGCCGGGCTGGCGGTCTACCCGCACCCGCAGCGGGATGCGCTGCACCACCTTGACCCAGTTGCCGGAGGCGTTCTGCGCCGGCAGGATGGAGAATTGGGAGCCGCTGCCGGCGGAGATGCTTTCCACCGTGCCGGTCCAGGTGTGGCCGGGATAGGTGTCCACCGTGACCTGCACCGGGTCGCCGGGCTTGACCCAGGTCAGCTCGGTCTCCTTGGGGTTGGCGTCAATCCAGACGTTAGCGGTCGAGATCAGCCCGAAGGCGGAGGTGCCGGCGGGCAGGAACATGCCCGGCTGCAAGGTCGGCACCTGGGTTACGATGCCGTCGAACGGGGCGCGGACGGTGGTGTCGGCCAATTGGCGCTTCGCCTCGTTCAGCCGGGCGCGGGCTTGCAGGTAGGAGGGTAGCGTCGTCACGTCCACGTCGGGCTTGCCGTTTAGCCGGGCGAGCTGCACCTGGGCGGCGAATACGCTCGAATCGACGCCCCTCTGGTCGGCGGCCAGCTTGAAGCGGGCGTCGTCATAGGACTGCCGGGGCAGGTCGCCGCGGCCGACCAGCGCGTTGGAGCGGTCGTAGGTCGCCTGGTCCGCCTGCACCTGCGCCGCCTTGGAGGCGGTGTCGCGCAGCATCCGCTGGTAGTCCTGCTTCATCGATTCGAGCGTCAGCCGGGTCTGTTCGAGGTCGGCCTGCGCCGCCTCCACCGCGATCTGCATCTGGCGGGGATCGAGCTGGAACAGCACGTCGCCTTTGCGCACCGTCTGGCCCTCGTGGACGGGGATGGCCATGACCTCGCCCGAGACGTCGGTGGACAGCGCCACCTTGTCGGCATTGGTATAGGCGTTGTCGATTGACACCCAGCGGCCGCCGTCCAGCCACATGGCGCCGGCGCCGACCGCCACGGCCAGCACGCCGCCCAGCATCAGCGGCAGGCGCAGCGCGCGGCGCAGGCTGCGGCGGATATGGACTGGCGCGGCGGGCGTCAGGTCCCGGGGCAGGGCGGATGCGGACATCAGGCGACTTCCTTCAGCTTGGCGTGCCGCTCGGCGCTGAGCGCTGCTTTCATGCGGGTGAGCGCGTCGATGAGCCGGGCTTGCTCGGCGGCCGGCATGTCCTGGGTGAGCGAGGCGGTCATGGCGGCCCGGTGCCCGTCGATCTCGCGCAGCACCGCCCGCGCCTCATGGCGCAGGTGCAGGCGCCAGATGCGCCGGTCGGCCTGGTCCGGCCGGCGCTCGACCATGCCGCGGCGCTCCAGCCGGTCGACCAGGCGGGCGACGGTGATGGGCTCCACCTCCAGCACGGCGGCGAGCTCGCGCTGCGACAGGCCGGGCTCGCGGTCCAGCCAGAGTAGGATGCCCCATTGCGCCCGGGTCATGCCGTGGGTTTTGGCGCGCCGGTCCGCCTCGGTGCGGAGCAGGCGGGCGAGGTCATGCAGCAGGAAGAGCAGGTCGCGGTGGTAATCCATCGGCATGGATTATCATAAGCCGCGTTATAATGAGGCAGCCTCGATTGCGCATGCGTGGCTTGCGGCACGCGCATGGCTGGGGTCGACTTAGGAGGTGTCGATGGGGCTGGGGAGGTTGGCGCCGAAGGTGGCGGCGAGGGCGTCGCGGGGCTCGAAGGTGGGGAGGGCGCGGCGGGGCCAGCTTGTAGGGAGCAGGCCGAAGCTGCGGCGCAGGTCCAGGATGACGTCTTCGGCCGGGCGGTCGTCGAGTTGCTCGAGCGGTTCGAGGGCTTCGAGCGGATCGGGCCGCTCGAGAGTTTCGGCCGATTCCGGGGATTCGGCCGGGTCACCGCCCGGAGTGGGCGCCGTTCCCGTGCGCGTGGCGGGAGTGGTGGGTTGCGAAGGGCAACCCACCCTACGGGAGTCGGGCGGAGGGATGGGGGGCGGGTCGGGGATGGGGGCGGCGAGCTTGTCGGCGAGCATGATGCCCTGGCGGATGTCGCGCGCGACCTCGTGATAGGCGCGGGCGGTGGCGATGGGATCGCCGTCGGCCGGGTCGAGGGCTTCGACGATGGCGACGCCGCGGTCTATGATGCGGAGCAGGGCGGCGCGGAAATGCTCCCGGTTCTCGGCGCGCTGAGCGGCGAGGGCGGTGAGCTCGGCGGGAGCGGGCGGCGCGGGCATCGGCGGGTTGTGACCTGCGCGCTGGGGGAGTTTCAAGGAGTTTGGGGTGGGCGGGGAGGATGAGGTGCGGCTTACCCGCCTGACGCTGAGCGAGTTCCGCAATTATCCGGCGCTGACCTGGCGGCCGGGGGGGCGGATTGCGGTGATCACCGGGCCGAATGGGAGCGGGAAGACCAACCTGTTGGAGGCCGTGTCTCTGCTGGTGCCGGGTCGGGGGCTGCGCAATGCCCGGCTGGCGGAGCTTGCGCGGGCGGGCGGGCCTGGGGGATGGGGCGTCGCGGCGGAGTTTGGCGATGGGCTGCGGGTCGGCACCGGGTCGGTGCCGGACGGGGTGACGGACCGCCGGGCGTTTCGGCTGGACGGGGAAGCGCCGCGCTCGCAAGCCGCCATTGCCGAGCGCGTCGCCGCCGTTTGGCTCACCCCGCAGATGGACCGGCTGTTCGGGGAAGGGCCGTCCGGCCGCCGCCGCTTTCTCGACCGGCTGGTCTGGGCGCTCGAACCGGGCCACGCCCGCGAAATCGCCGCGCACGATACCGCCATGGCCGGCCGCAACCGCCTGCTCGCGCAAGGCACTGGTGAAGCCGGAGCCGACCCTGCTTGGCTCGCCGCCCTTGAGGACAGCATGGCCCGCCACGCGGTGGCCGCCGCCGCCGCCCGCGCCACGCTGGCCGCGCGCCTCAATGCCGCGCTTGCGGCCGGTGCGGCGGGCGCTTTCCCCGTCGCCCGCCTCACCCTGCTTGACCCGGTGGCCGAGCGGCTGGCCGCCAGCCCCGCCCTGGCGGCAGAGGATTGGCTGCGCGACGCCCTGGCCGAAGCCCGGGGGAAGGATGCCGCCGCCGGGTCCGCCAGTTTTGGCGCGCATCGGGCCGATTTCGCGCTCGCCGACGCCGAGACCGGGCTGTCCGCCCAGCTCGCCAGCACCGGGCAGCAAAAGGCGCTGCTGGTCGGCACCATCCTCGGCCATGCCGCGCTGATTGCCGCCGCCCGCGGCACGCCGCCGCTGCTGCTGCTCGATGAGCCGCTGGTGCATCTGGACCTGTTGCGCCGCGCCGCGCTGCTGGCTGCCCTGCCGCGGCTTGCCACCACCACTTTGCTCACCGGCACGGACAGCGACGTATTCCGCCCACTCCACGGCCTTGCCGAGGGCCTCAACACCGGCGGGCACGCCCTGCATCAAGACCGCAGCTTTCCCCCCGTGGGCACTGTCTAAGACGGGCGGGAAAGCCTATATTGCCGAGCATTCCGTTCCCACCTGGAGCCTACCGCACGGCATGTCCGATCCCGCCGCGCCTATCCCCGAATCCTCCCCCGATCCCACGCCCAATCACACGCCCAATCACACCTTGGGCAGCGATGACTACGACGCCGCCTCGATCTCGGTGCTGCGGGGCCTGGACGCCGTGCGCAAACGGCCGGGCATGTATATCGGCGACACCGATGACGGTTCCGGCCTGCACCATATGGCGTTCGAGATCATCGATAACGCGGTGGACGAAGCCCAGGCCGGGTTTGCCAGCCATTGCGCGCTCACCTTGAACGCCGACGGCAGCGTGACGGTGCGCGACGACGGCCGCGGCATCCCCACCGACATCCACGCCGAGGAGGGCGTGTCTGCCGCCGAGGTGGTTCTGACGCGGCTGCATGCGGGCGGCAAGTTCAACCAGAACAGCTATAAGGTCTCGGGCGGCCTGCACGGCGTCGGCGCCGCCGTGGTCAATGCCCTGTCCGATTGGATGACCGTGCGCATCTGGCGCAATGGGCAGGAACACCAGATCGAGTTCCGCAACGGCGACGCCGTGGCCCCGCTGCGTATGGTTGGGCCCAGCACCGACGCCTCCGGCACCGAAGTCACCTTCAAGCCCAGCCCGGTCACGTTTACCAAGACCGAGTTCGACTACGCCATCCTTGAGCGCCGCCTGCGCGAGTTGGCGTTCCTCAACTCCGGCCTGCGCATCCGCCTGTGCGACGAGCGGCACGCCCCCACGCAGGAGACCGAGTTCCACTACGAGGGCGGGTTGGTCGAGTTCGTCCGCTACCTGGATCGCGCCAAGACGCCCGTCATCGCCGAACCGGTCAGCGTCACCACGCTGGAGAGCCAGGTCGGCATCCGGGTGGAGTTCGCGCTGTCCTGGAACGACAGCTTCCACGAGAGCATGCTCTGCTTCACCAACAACATCCCGCAACGCGATGGCGGCAGCCATCTCGCCGGGTTCCGCCAGGCGCTGACCCGGGTGGTGACGAAATACGCCGAGGGCATGGGGAAGAAGGAACTCGCCCTGGTCGGAGAGGACATGCGCGAGGGCATGACTGCCGTGCTCTCGGTGAAGGTGCCGGATCCGAAATTTAGCAGCCAGACCAAGGACAAGCTGGTCAGCTCCGAGGTGCAGCCGGTGGTGCAGGCGGCCGTGGCCGACACGCTGGGCCACTGGTTCGAAACCCACCCGCGCGAGGCCAAGTCCATCGTGCAGAAGGTGATGGACGCCGCCAGCGCGCGCGAGGCTGCCCGCCGCGCCCGCGAGCTGACCCGGCGCAAGGGCGTGCTCGATGTTTCGACCCTGCCGGGTAAGCTTGCCGACTGCCAGGAGCGCGACCCGGCGCGCGCCGAGGTGTTCCTGGTGGAGGGCGATTCTGCGGGCGGCAGCGCCAAACAGGGCAGGGACCGCCGCTTCCAGGCCATCCTGCCGCTCAAGGGCAAGATCCTGAACGTGGAGCGCGCCCGGTTCGACCGCATGCTGGGTTCCGCCGAGATCGGCACGTTGATCACCGCACTGGGCACTGGCATCGGCCGGGGTGAGCCGGAGCAAGGCGGTTTCGACGTGACGAAGCTGCGATACCACCGCATCGTCATCATGACGGACGCCGACGTGGACGGGAGCCACATTCGCACCCTGCTGCTCACCTTCTTTTTTCGCCAGATGCCGCAGTTGATCGACCGTGGCTTCCTCTACATCGCCCAGCCGCCGCTGTTCAAAGCCACTCGCGGCCGCGACGAGCGCTACATCAAGGACGATGCCGCGCTGGAGGAGTACCTGCTCGACAAGGCGCTGGCCGAAGCGGCGCTTACCTACCCGGATGGCACCGTGCTGCAGGGCGACGAGCTGGCGGCGGAAGCCCGCTTGCTGCGCGAGGCTTGGCTCAACCTGCGCCGGCTTTCCGCTGCCGTGCCGACGCACTTGCTGGAGCAGGCCGCCATTGCCGGCGTGCTCACCGCGGACTACGCCGGCACGGTCGGCGCCCGCCAGGTGCTGGCCGACCGGCTGGCCGCCATGTCCGCGCCCAGCGAGCGTGGCTGGGTGGTGGACGCCGACGAGCGGGGCCTGACCATGCGGCGCACCGTGCGCGGCGTGGCCGACTGGCACCGGCTGGACGCCGGGTCTCTGCGCAGTGCCGAGGCGCGATGGCTGCATGACAGGCGCGAGCTGTTCGCTGCCAAGTTCGGTCAGCCGGCCAGCTTGAAACTGGATCGCGATACGGTGCCGGTGCCGGGGCCTGCCAGCGCTTTCGACCGCTTCTTGCAGCAAGGGCGCAAGGGGTTGACCATTCAGCGGTTCAAGGGTTTGGGCGAGATGAACCCCGAACAGCTTTGGAAGACCACGCTTGACCCGGCCATCCGCACGCTGCTGCAGGTCCGCGTGGGAGACGCCGAGAACGCTGCCGAGGTGTTCAGCACGCTGATGGGCGACGTGGTCGAGCCGCGACGGGAATTCATCGTTGGCAACGCGCTGAAAGTGGCGAACTTGGACGTGTAGCGCGCTTGTGTCGTTGGCATAGGTTACCTGCACAACGGACCAGTTACCTGCACAAGATTTCTCTAACAGGCTGACCTATCGTGGTTTTCACAAGGGCATGATAGCTGGAGGCTCTACGGGATGGGTGTGGATACGACTTCCTGGGTTTCGGCCATCAGATAGCGGATCCCTTTGGAGTCGACCGGGTTCATCTCCAGGAGTTGGCTGAGCAGACGGTGCGAGGTTACGTTGTCGCCGCAGTCGGCGTGCCAGAGTGCAAGCTCCTTGATGGCACGCATGTAGGGACGTGTCGCCATCACTCCCCACAATGCGAAGTCGTCCTGCTCGGCGGCCACAGGGTCCCAAAGCGTCTTGCCGGTTTCCACGGCTTTGGCCAAGTGGGCATAGGCGATATGCGGCTCCTTTGCATGGCGGGCCAGGAACAAATGCGCCTCGATGCAACCAGGATCGTCGCGCAGAGCGCCCACAGCCGCAATCGCTGCGCCACAGAAGTCGACCTGCCGCTCCATCGACCGCAACCAAGGATCTGCTGGGCTTTCCACTATGTGGAAGACCTCGCCTCCAACTTTTGCGGTGGTCGGCTTGCGCTGCCATTTAGGTGCGGCCATGGTCCGTACTCCGGGTGTCAACGCAGCTAGGCTAGAGTGTATTGTCGCAACAGACAGGGCCGTCGCCGTCCTCCACCGCCAGCCCCGCAGCGCCGTCAGCCGCGCGGCAGAGCGCCCGCAGCAGGCTAGGCTTGTATGTCGAGCTTTTCTGGTCGACCAGGATCACGTATCGGAGCGGCGGGGTCGCTCTGGTGCCATCGTCCGGCAGACGCAAGGCGATTCACGTCCAGCTTACCGTTCGGCCAGTCAACTCAGTTCCGCCCCGTCGCCGACGCACCGCTTACGATAGTCCGTCTTTCGTCCTCGGTGAACGTAAGGGCGGAAGCTTGGACAGCGCCAGCGGTCAATGGGCGATGAAGGTGCCCTACCTCGACACCGGTGAAGGCGGATCGAAGCGCGCCATGTGGCGGTGATGCAACGCAAGTCCGACCTGCCGACGAAGACCTGTGCCACCTGCGCCTGCTCATTCACCTGGCGCCGCAAATGGGCGAAGGTTTGGGATGAGGTACGTTACTGCTCCGACGCCTGCCGCAGGATCCGACCCAAACCCCAGCCATGACCGGTGCCGTGGGCGCGAGAGCTCTGGGCCGACAACGCCTCTCTGGTTGACCCTGGTAGTGAGCATCCTGCTCGCCACCGCCGCCCGCTGCGAAACCCCGGAAGACGGCACGAAGGCCTACGATACTGGGAAGTACGCGCTCGCCCTCCACATTTGGAAGCCCCTGGCGGAGGCTGGCAACGCCGAAGCCCAGTTCCGGCTCGCTTACATGTATGGAGAGGAGAGGGGCGTCGCCAAAGACAAGGCGGCCTACCTGCACTGGATGCTGGCTGCCGCACGCCACGGCCATCCGGCTGCGGAGTTTTGGATGGGGTTTTCATCCGAATGGGGAACCGAAGCGCCACTCGATATTCACGAAGCTGCCCGCTGGTTTCGCCTGTCGGCCGACCAGGGCAACACGGACGCGCAACGCTCCCTAGGCGACCTGTACGAGACCGGCGACGGGGTCATACAGGATTACGTTGAGGCGACCAAGCTCTACACTGCAGCCGCCGAAAAGGGCGATGACGCCGCTCAGGAGGATCTCGCCGGGCAATACCTGGAGGGGCACGGCGTTCCACGCGACTTGGTCCAGGCTCACCTGTGGTACAATCTCGCCGCCAGCGCGCATGTCAGCGACGAGGTCCGCGAGCGGCGGAAGGCCGGTCGGGAAGCCGCCGCCAAGCAGATGACCCCAGCGCAAATCGCCGAAGCTCAGCGGCTGGCCCGTGAATGGAAGCCTGCGCGTTAAGGCGAGCGGCCCTTGGTTACCTAGTGAATAGTGTTTAACGCATGGTTCGCTGAGCTATGGTCGGTTACGATACAATAGCGAACATCCGACACCAACAAGCAATCCCGAGAACGGCCGTTTAGAACCCCAACAAGCTAGCGGCCGTGGGAAGTGGCAGATTCTACATCCCCGTTGTGAGCCAGCTATCAATCTGTTTCTCCAAAAGCTCTTGGCCTACCCGGGCGTGTACGTGCCCCTGCCTGTCCTGCTCCGGTTCCGAGAGGTTTCGCAGCCGCAGACGTTCCTGGCCGAGGAGGTGCTCGCGCTCTCCAAGATGAACTGGAACAACACCCAGTTCGACGGGGGCATCCTCAAGTTCGTGCCCGAAGGCCGACGCATCGCGCCGCGGTACTCGTTATACATGTAGAGGGATGCCCGGGAGGGCGATGAGGAGAGCCCATGCGACTATTGGCGTTCAGGGTCGAGAACTACCGCAACATCGAGGACAGCGGCTGGATCGAGCTGGAGCAGGTCACCGCCTTGGTGGGGCGCAATGAATCGGGCAAGACCACGCTCCTCAAAGCCCTGCACAAGTTCAATCCAGCCACAGCCGAGCCGTACGACGCGCAGCGCGAGTTCCCGAGGGACCGCTACACCACCCAATACGGCAGGCAGACGGCCTGGCCGGTGTGCTCTGTACGGTTCGCGCTGGAAGGAACCATCGCCGCCACGCTCGCAGGCCTGCTTCCGCAGGGGGCGACCCTGCCGCG
This sequence comes from Acetobacteraceae bacterium, assembly GCA_965276785.1. Taxonomy (GTDB): domain Bacteria; phylum Pseudomonadota; class Alphaproteobacteria; order Acetobacterales; family Acetobacteraceae; genus LMUY01. The sequence goes on along the minus strand of OZ255629.1, from coordinate 1,610,183 downwards.
CACGGCGACGGCCACGCGCCGTTACGACGTAAGGCTGACCGTCGGCTTCGATCCGCCCCTGGCCGTCGCGGCCCTCCCCGCCACCGCGATCGTGGAGGCGCTGGATGTGTTCGGCAAGGCCGCCCGCCGCCTGGAGGCTGGCCAACCGGAGCACGCGGAAGCCATGAAGGCCGAGCGTGCCGCCCTGATGGCCTGGGCCACGGCCGGGAAAGACAGGTTCAGAGGCATCGCGAACCTCAACACGACCGCAGGGGTGCAGAACCTCGAAGCTTTCAGGACGGATGCCGACGGCCATTCCACGCCAGCCTCGGCCGACCTCTTCGACGCCCTGCAGGCCAGTGTTGAACCCGTCCTGGACCTGGCGCGTCGGCCGGATCCCGGTCCCCAGGCCCGTCAGGCCGTAGCCGACGCCATGCCGGTGTTCATCTACTTCGAGAACTACGGCATCCTGGACAGCGCCGTCTGGCTGCCACGGTTCATCGAGGACGCCAAGCGGGAGCCCGCAGCTCCCAGGGTGCGCACCATCAACGCCATGTTCAGGAAGGTGGGCCTTTCCGCAGAGGACCTGCAGCGCCTCGGCGTCGAGAATGGTGCCGCCTATAGCGCCCGAAACCAGCCGGTGCCGCCCGAGGTGTCGGCCGCGGATCAGCGGCGCAAGGAGGAGCGCGCCATCAAGCTGAGCTCGGCCTCGGCGGCCATCACGGGCCAGTTCGGCGACTGGTGGTCGCAGCGCCGCCACCGCATCAGATACGATGCAGACGGCGACTTCTTCCGGATCTGGGTCTCGGACCATCGGCGGCCGAACGTGGAGATCGAGCTTGAGTCCCGGAGCAAGGGGTTCCAGTGGTTTCTCTCGTTCTACCTCGTGTTCCTGGTCGAGTCCGACGAGGGTCACAAGGACGCCGTGCTCCTTCTGGACGAGCCGGGACTGAACCTGCATCCAACGGCCCAGCAGGAGCTGATCGCGTTCTTCGAGAACCTCTCGCAGCGCAACCAGCTCGTCTACAGCACCCATTCTCCGTTCCTGATTGACGGCGAGAACCTGCAGCGGGTCCGGCCGGTCGTGGAGGGAGACGACGGCCACACCAGGGTGTCGGAGCCTGGCATGTGGCCAAAGGACCGCGAGACCATCTTCCCGCTCCAGGCGGCCGCGGGCTACGCCATGCTGCGCAACCTGCTCTCCCGGCACGACAACGTACTGGTGGAGGGCATGACCGACTACTATCTGCTGACGGCCCTGAGCCACCATTGCGCCGGGAAGGGACTGGCTGCCCTGCCCGAGACCACGCACATCGTGCCCTGCGGCGGCGTGCCCATGGTCAGCAAGCTCGCCGCCCTGTTCCTGGGCGAGCGGGTCCGGCCGCTGGTGCTCCTGGACGGCGACAAAGCGGGGCGGGAGGGGCGTGCAGGGCTCCATCGGGAGCTGTACAAAGGCCACGAGGCTGACGTCCTGCTGCTCGACGACGTGCTCGGCGGCGAGGGAATGGAGATCGAGGATCTCGTTGGCGAGAAGGCTTTCCTGGCGGCGGCGAACGCCACGTCGGCGTCGTCGCTCACGCTGACGGCCGAGGACCGCGGGGCTGGCGGCACCGTCAAGGCGATCGCGGCGGCTGCCAGGAGGCTGGGCGTCAACCTGCCGGATGGCTGGAAAGTCGCCTCCGCCCTCAAGCTCGTCGGCGGTTGGACGGGTGGCAAGGCGGCCCCTCCGCCCGAGGCCCTGACCAGGGCGGCCACCCTGTTCGAGGCCATCTCCGCACGGCTGGCGGAGTTGAAGTAGATGGACGGAGGCAAGGCGGGAACGGTGCTGATCCTGCCCGAGTCCTGGGATCCCCAAAGTCTCCTTCTGGAGTCCGAGGCGGAGATCGAGATGGCCCGGATCCTGGAGACCGGCCCTGGCACCCAGGCCCGGGCGGTCTTCGCCCGCGCCGACGGCTGGCATGGGGCGCTCAAGGCTGTGGCCGACGACCCGTCCGTCGTGGCACGTGCCAGGGTGGTCGTCTTCCCGCAGGTGCCGGTGTCCCGCTTCCGTGCCGACTTCCTGGTCGTGTGCGCCACCGTGGCTCCGGTCACGAAGCGGTCGTCCCTGTTCCGGTTCGGCTTCTTCGTGGAATGCGACGGCCGGATAGGCCATGCGGAAACACCCGGGCAGTTGGCCGACGACATCGAGCGGGAGACGCTGATACGGCGGCAGACCGGGATGCCCATCCTGCGGTTCAGCGGCGCCGAGGTCATGTATCAGCGCCTGGAGGTCCAGGCCGTCCTGGCCGCTCAGGTCGAGGCGATGGCGGCGCTGCGGGAGCACGGGGAAGCCGTCCAGACCGAGGCCGTCGCGGTGCTAGAAGCCGTGGCCTCGCTGAGTGCCCACCGCTCGCTGCGGACCGACTACACCGTGCGGAACTCGGCGAGGTCGCAGACGGAGGCATACGATCCATCCGACCCGCTCGGCGAGTGGGACGTCCCCGACGAAGTGATCCGAGAGGCTGGGTTGGACGCCTTCCTGGACCTGCGGGTCCGTGTCGCGCGCCTGCACCACGCGGTCGCACGTTTGCGTCAATCAGCGCCCGACATCGACGTCCTCAAGCCTGGAGGTGACCTAGTGCCTTTCCGGCAGGCTTTCGACCTAGCCGTGGAGGGCGTGGTCAGGCGCTCTCATTCCTCGATCACGGACTGACCTCGTCGGCTACGTCGGCGCCCGCCACGTGGTCGCGTGCAGGACGTCCGTCCGCCAGGAGTCGTCGGGTTGCGTTAATCACGCTCCTTCCGGACGGCTGGGATGCGCCCAAGATCGCGAAGCGTCGCACGGGCTGCGCGTTCGGCCACGCCTTTAACCGGGCATGAAGCTATGGCGACAGGTCAATGGTCAACCGGGCCTGCTTTGCTCCTAGAAGCCTGGCGAAGGCTGGCACAGCGACTCCTATCCCCGGCAATGGATTGTCTTCAAGGATGGCCGGACAGCCACGGCTGACACCAGCCCTCTGCCACACCAGGCATTTCCAGAGAAGATTATCGATAAAGCGTATCAATCAGAAACGCTGATAGAGCAATTATACTTATAATCTACATGAGTATTCATGAAACCCGTCCTGCGCGACTTTTCACTTGAGAAAATGCGGGCAAGCGTCTTTCCGGGGTACTTTGCCTGATTCGCTCTAATCCCTCGATCGCACGCCTCGTTTTGGTTGTGGCCACCGTCCATCCATTCTGTTGCGTATTGAATGACTATACTCGTTTGCGTTGGAGATGTCGAACCGGGGATCGGTGCTGTCGGATTTAGAGTGAGGCGGCGTGGATTGAGCGAAAGGACTTCCTGGCATAGGCGGACATCCGCCCGGCCCAGCCAGGGTGCTGGGCCCACCCGCCACCGCCGGGGTTTGTGGCGCCGCTGTGGCTGGAGCACTCCCTGCGCCCACGGTTTGGTCGCCGTTAGCAACGCCTATACCGCCAGGTCGGCTGGCTAGGTATTTTTCTAAGAACTCGCGCAAATTCAGAGTGGTGATCAGATGGGCATTGAGCAGGAACGTCAGAGTACATGCGGCCTTATCAGGATCTCCGGGCTTGATCGCCTCCAAAATGCGGGAAGCTTCTGCCTTAAATTCCTCCGTCGCCATATCGTCCCTGTGCTAACGAACAGCGGCAAACGTGAGCCTAATTGGCTGGATAGTGCTCAACGTTTTCAATGTCCTGAATTAGGTGGGATTGCTACATAATGCCGGGATAGCTGACATTCAGTGTCGCACCTTAATCGAAAGTTCTCAGCCCTTTGCGGTCCTAGTCTGCTCAAGGCATTCTCGGGCGCGGGACACCATAGGGCATCAAATTGACCGCTATAACAATACCGGAGCCAGCAAAGGCTGAGCATCTCACAGAGGCTTTGCGGCGGGCTGGCGCACTCGGTTGTGGGCGCGTTCGCGATGTTGACGCGAAGAGTTTGATAAGGAAACTGCGCTCCCACACCTTCCAGGTGCGTCTGAGTTACGAGAACCCGGCGCCAAACTCTCCGACCTCCGTCATCCTCAAGATGGGTCATCCTGGCGGCGACGGCAGGCCACCATACGCGAACCAGCACGAGCTTGCGTTCTAACGGGATGTCGCTCCTGTCTTGCCGGAACGACTAGTACCACGCTGTGTTGAGATCGCGCAGGCCACGGAAGTGCGGCCTTGGCATCTGCTGCTCGAAGACCTCACGGACTCTCACTGTGTTGCCACAGAACACCCGCTACCGCCCACGTTCCAGCAATGCCAGAGCATCGTCCAGGCATGGGGCCGACTGCATCCACGTTGTGGGACGATTCGCGTCTGAGTGTTTTCGTCGGGCATTCTGCAAGCGAAATCTGGGCGCAACATCTGCGCCTCTCCAGGGATCAGTTCGCGCGTTTCGTCGATCGTTTTAGTGAAATCTTGACCGCTGAGCGTCGAGCTCTCTACGAACGATTGCTCGATTCAGCGCCCGTTCTGCTCGCGCGATAGCCGCCGTCTCCCAATCGTCGCAGGTGGCCTTGTGGGTCACGCCCTCGGCGTCGGTCCAGTCGTAGCGGAAAGCGTATGGACAGGGCTTGAGCGCCACGAGCTCACGGGCTGTGAAGGATTTCTGCCGAGCGGCATTCTCACAGCCCTGCCGCTCCTTGGCGATCTCGCCCGGCGTTTTGGCCTTCCAGCGTGATCGCACCTTGGCTGGACGGATCAACGTCAGGCGGCCTCGGCCCCCTGCACCTCTGGCGCGGGTAGCAGTGCAGTTACTTGGACGTTCGGGAGACCGTCTCCGGCCAGAATTTCATTGAGGTTAGCCTTAAACGCAGCCGCATGGCTCTCCAGGAGACCAGGACGTCCGGCGCGCCAGCCCGCGTTCGCGACCTTCTCATGGTGGGAACGGTCCAGCACCACGTATTCGATCGGCAGGTCAGCGGGCATCAGCCGCGCGGTCGCCAGCCGGTCCGCCGCCTTGATGTGGGTGGCGTCTACCACAACGCGCCGCCCAGAGGCGAGCCGGGTTCGGACTTCAGAGCGCAGCCGCTCGAATATCGGCGTCTGATCGCCCGCCGCCTCCCGGCTGCCGAAGATTTCTTCGCGGATCGCGTCGGAGGAGACAATGTCGGCCGGGTCGTAGTGCGCCTGGGCGTAAGTCGACTTGCCCGCGCAGGACGGCCCAACCAACATTACCATCGACTGCCCGCAGCGGGGCCAGTCCCAGCCCGTGCTGGCGGCTGGGAAGTCGGGCTCAAGCTTTTCCCACCGCTCCGAGACCCGGACGATGCGGAAGGCCTCGCCCGGGTCGGCATGGGCCATCGCGCGGCGCAGCTTTAGACAGTCGTCTAGCAGCAGCGCCTCCTCGTGGGTTATGAGCTGCTCGAGGGTGTTCTTGAGGTCGAAGATCTCGAGCCGGTATGGGTCGTCGTAGACAAATTGCCGGTCGTTGTAGGTCTTGACGATTGGCAGCCGGGCACGAAGCGCATCCTCGTAGCGTGCCGCAAATGCCATGCGCACGGTGTTAAGGAAGGGGAAGACGACACGCACACGGGCGCTCCACAGGCGCGCGTCTAGCGTCGTCTTGTCGCCAGCGGCGATCAGCGCCAGCGAACTGACATGCGGCTGGCCGTCCCAGAGGTCGACCAGCCCGTTCCCCCAGCTCGGCGTAAGGCCTGCGAAGGAAACTGCATGTTCGGCGAGGTAAGCAAGCGGCTCCAACTGGTCGCGGATGGGAAGACGGGTCAGCGCCTCGGCCATCGTCCGATCCCACCCGGCCAGCTCCACCACTGTCTCCATCGCGACCCGGCCGACCAGATCGTCGTCCTGGCGTCCGCCCACGGCCTCCACGAACAGCCGCGTGTCTAGCCGCGACACGACGCCGGACCACCGCACCGGGGCGCCGCCCAGCGCGGCTCGCACGTCGTCGGGCGCAACGGCCGGATGGATGGCGAACACGATCGTCGGAGCGCCCGCGCGCTCGACCCGTGCTCGGTCGGCGCGAAAGGCGCGCAAAAACAGGCTCCAGTCGCGCCAATCGGCCGCGGCCCCCCCATGCACCACGAAGACGGCGTCGCTGAGCGCGGGCTCGTCCACGAACTGCTGGATCACCCGCAGGCCTGACGTCTCCAGACCCGCGGCCGCCGCGAGGATGCGCACAGGCGAGCGCCCGCGCAGCCCGGCCGAGACGTCGACGGCGATCGGTTGCGAGGAGGCCTGCTTGTCCACCCGCTCCCGCACGGCCTCGAGCCATCCCTCCGGCTCCGGGCTGGGCAGCAACAGGCCGACAACTCCCGAGGGTTTGTTCGCCGCCGCTACGACCCTTTGGAGGAAGCGGTCAGGGCCTGGCAGCCGCCACCAGGAGGTGCCGAGCCGTAGCAGGCTGCCCGGCATCAGGCCACCTCGAGCTGGCTGTGCCGCTGCTTTAGAGCCATCAGCACAAGCGGCAGGATGGAGTAGGCGCGATGCTCCGGGTTCTCGCCGGGACGGGCCGCTACCGGCTCTAGCAGTCCCTTGGCGACGCCAAACCGGATCGCCTGGGCGGCTGTAAGGTCGAGCGCGCGCAGGCCGTCGGCGACGCCGTCCCGGATCTCCTCGGTTCCGATGCGGCCGTTTGCGTCCGCCCAGTCGGCGAAGCGGCCGAACAGCTCGGCTAGCGGAGACGCCAAGCCGACCTCAGTCAGCAGATCCGGCATCTTGGCGAAGCGGCCCTCCAACTGTTTCAGATGCTTGGCGAAGCGGTCGTGGTTGTGGCCGGTGAAGCCAGTGAACACCTGCGCCATCAGCCGGTTGTAGCCGCCTGTAATGCGACGGATGTCGGGGGCGAATCGGTCTGGCGGCAGGTTGACCTCGCCGAGCTTGTGGTCGAGGTAGGCGTCCGCCCAGGGTTGCAGCGAGACCACCTGGACCCCCGGCAGCTTGGATGTCCGGCGGTCGCGCACCCAGCCCAACGCGTGCTCGGCACCGCCCACGAAGACGATGCCGACGATCCCCTCCTTGACGAGGCGCTGCCGCTTCCCAATCGCTTCCTTAATGCCGCGCTGCTTGCTGGCTAGGTCAACCCAGCCAAAATCCCACTTTGAGCGGGGGTCGACCACAAGAATGGTCGGCGTGGGCGCGCGAGCGATTGCCTTGAGCGCCTCGCCGAAGCTGGCGAAGTCCGGGAAGTGGCGCACCGTCACCACGGTCTTGACGCCGTCCGTCGACATGGTCTCGGCGCCGCGCAGCGCATCCGCGACATAGGCCACGTCCGCCAAGGCGCTGCCAAACACCACGGACATCGCGTGGCCGCCCGCCACCAGGTCGTGCTCCTGGCCCCAGGTCAGCGGACATGGGTAGTTCGGCTCCTCCTTGGACAGCGTCAGCGTCTTGCGCATCGACCGCGGATCGAACGCTGGAGGTACCGGACGTTTCTCAAAGCTGAGCAGGCGCGTGGTCACGTGGTCCTCGTCGCCGAGCAGGCGCAGGATGGCGTGCGAGCGCAGCGCCCAGGCCCCGGTCGGCGTCTGCCGTAGCACCCCCAAGCCGACCATCTCGTCGAGCAGGTCCTTGATCGCCTCGAGCGAATTCGGATGGTCGAACGCCACTCGCCACCAGGTGGCGGCGCCGTCCAGCACCTCTACGGCCGTCATGCCCTCGTCGGCACGCCCGGACTGGGTGTCGCGCAGGACCTGCTCGGCTACGATACAGGTGATAAGCTCGTAGCGTGGATCGATCTCGCGGATGGTGTAGGCGAACTTCTCCTCGATTTCCTTGCGGATGGATACATTCTCGATCGCCTCGCGCACCTGACGATCTGTGATCTCGGCGGCACCGCGCGGACGGCGGATCGTTGCCTCCATCAGGCTCGACAGCAGGCCCGCGCAGAAGGTCTGCACCAGCACCGGATAGTAGTTACAGTGCGACAGGATGCGCCAGACGTCGCTGCGATTCTTGAATTCGTAGCCCAGGGCCGACAGCGGCCTGGTCACCAGGCGTTCGGCGTCCGGCAGCTCCTTGTCCATCAACGGCCCGATGCGCTGCGGATCGGAGGCGATCTGCTTGAGCGGCGAGTTCTCGGTGCGAACGATCCGCGTGACGTTGTGCAGCCCGGCCAGCACCACCTTGAAGCGTCGGAAGCTGTTGTCCATCAGTCCTTGCAACGCGACGAATTCCTGGAACTGCTGCTTCTGCTTCGAGTCGCCCTCGATGAACTGGTCGGCCTCGTCGAGCAGCAGCAGAACGCGCCGCTTGCTGTCCTCGTCGAGCCACTTGTCGATGCCGGTACGGAACTCGGACGCCGTCCGGACCGGCGCCGGGAAGATGGAGGTCAGGTCGCGCGAGGCGGCTTCCCAGATTCGGTTCTGGACCGCGCCGACGTCGCGGATGTTGGCGTAGCCCACCGCTGTGCTGCCGCCGTGCTCGGCATCCGAATGCCGCGCGCGGATGTGGCGCAGTAGTGCCGTCTTGCCGAGCCTGCGGCCGCCATAGACTACGCAGCTCCCCATGCGGTCCACGATCTTGCGGACCTCGGTCTCGCGGCCGAAGAACATCTCGGGCGGCACCGGCGAGTTGCCGTAATCCTTGTAGGGCGCCGCGAACGAGAACGGCTGCGCGCACTCGATGAGGGTGAGAGGCCGGAACTCCGGCTCGCTCAGCGCATAGAGCAGGACCGCCTCGTCGAGCACCAGGACGCGCCGGTTGTGCTCGAGGCAGGACGCCTGGAGCTGGCGCCGCCGCTCCGCGTCAATCACCGACGTCACCAGCACGATCGTGCCATAGGTGCCCGCCTCGCGGCACAGCGACGCCATTTCGCCCTCGCTCGCCAGCCGCGGCGCCACCGCGATCCGGTAGTTGAACCCGACTAGACTGCCGAAGTCGGGCAGCAGGTGGCTCGCCTTATCCTCGGGCAGGCTGAGCCGCATTTCCGCCACGTAGGTCTTGGGCGGCAGCTTCGGTCCGTTCATCGCGGGCGACAGCACCTCCGGCGACATGCGGGCGGCCGTGAATAGGCTGGCGAGCAGGGGCTGCACCATGTGGGCCTGGGCGCCGTGCTCGACCCGGCGGCGCAGGTCGCGCCAGACTTCGAGGCGCTCGATCGCCTCCTGGCGCGACGGGACCGGGATGCGCGAATACGGCAGGCTTGGCAGGTCGGCGCCCGTCTCGATGGCGCGCCGGACTTCCTCCAGGCTGGCTTTGCCCAGCTTGGCTACGGCGTCGGGCACCGCCGGGAAGAAGGCGTGGAAGCGCCGGTTGGTGGCGGAGACGCGCTCAGGCAGCCCGTCGCCCTCCTCGAGGAAGCCCACGTATTCGCCCGCCGTGACCAGGTCGTCATGCGCGTAGATAAGCTCGCGCACCTTGGCGATGTCGGCTTCTCGCGCCCTGCCCTCGCAGGCGTGCAGCTTGTCGAGCAGCACCTTTCGGGGGCCGTCGAGCAGACCGTTGACGCGGTCCCGCGCGTCCTGGATTTGGTCGCGCGCCGAGCCGAAGTCGAGGATCTGCTCGGGCTCGACCTCCTCGGTCCTGGCCTCTAGCGACACCTCCAAGGGCAGCGAGTCCGGGCTGATGCGGTCCAGCACGGAGAAGATGGCGCTGGCCTGGTCGATGCGGACCAGGCTGCCCATGCGCTGGACCTTGTCGATCATGCGTCGCGTGTCGTCCAGGCTGTCCTTGAGGTCGGAGCGCCAGGAGCCGAGATTGGCGTCGCAGTGGTCGGCCATTTGCGCGCGCGTGCCCTCGTCGATGCCGTAGAACCCGCTCGCCTGGATTAGCAGGCGCGCCGCGATAAAAGAGCCCTCGGCGACGCGCGCCCGCACGGCCTCGCGGAAGGCTTCGTCGCCTAGGACCTCGGCCGCCGATGGTGCCGCCAGGTCGAGCATGGCGTTTACGACGCCCTCGGGCCGGTAAGGCGACGGCAGCCAGCTTGTCCCGTAGTGCAGGTTCGGCAGCCAGAGCAGCGGCCCGTAAACCGCGAGCTGGTGGTCGTGGATGCCGACCGCGGCGAAGCGGCCGTCGGCGGCGTCCTTGAGACGGCTAAGGGCGCGAATGGCGAAGGTGCAGGCGGCCGCCGGAAGCGGACGGGAGTGGGTGCCGAACAGTTCGAGCGCGTGGATAGCCTTCTCGGCCCCGGCGCTGACCGCCTGGGCGACGCGCTGCACAGCATTCTTGTGCTGCAAGCTTTTGGCCGAGGAGAGCGCGTCGACGACGTCGACGTACTCCGCCGACAGCGCTGCGAGATCCTCGAACGCCGACAGCAGCCGCTCGCGCGCCGCGCCGTCGAGCGGCTTGGGCTTGAAGGTCAGGCTCGCATCGATCTTCTCGGCCAATGCCATGACGGCGCTGCGGTCACGATATGTCTCGGCGAAGGTGCGCACCGTCGCCACGTCATTCGCCTCGACACGCGCGCGATACTGGCCGAGCACGCCGTTATGCAAATGCAGGTGCGTGCGGATGCGGTTCGCGGGTGCCCAGTTGAAGTGCATTTTGGCGAAAGCGTCGATGTTGTCGAGCACCGCCCGGCGGGACGCCTCTACATAGCGGTCGTCCTGCTTCTTCTCGCCCGCCGTGCGCAGCAGCGCGGGAGTGATGAAGCCGAAGCGTGCCCCTTCCGTCACTGCGGCGCGCAGGTCGCGGAACGCCTCGCTCAGCTCTACCGGGGTGTCCTCGATCGCGGCCGGGCCGAACGCGGCAGGCAGGCTTGGATGGAACATGGCGAGTTCCGCGCAGGCTGCCGACAGTATGATCCGCCGCGCGAGCATTGCCTCATCGTCGTCCAGGCTCTCGGCGACGGTCGCGATCGCCGTCGAGACGACGCGCTCGAGCAGCGGGCTGCCCTGCATCGCCACATGGCCGATATGTCCGGCCATGGCCGCCAGCCGCAGCTCGGCAGCCGAGAACGGCGCGTCCGCCATGGCCGGAAACACCCCGTCGGCCGCTCGCCTAAGCTGATAGGCCGCCCCGAAGGCTTGCGCCGCCACGAGTTCGGAGATCTTGGCGACCGCGGCGGTCATCAACGGGTCGGCCTCGATGATGTCCGGGACGTCCTCGAAGCCTTTCCTTGACGGCTCCTCTCCGACCAGCCCCACTCCAGAATCGCATGCCGACAGGGCAGCGTCCGGATGCTCCGGCGCGCCAGCCGCGACCTCCTCGATCATTTCGAAGCCGGGGTCGTCCTCCTGCTCGACCGCAATATGTGGGGCAGACTCCGCCTCCGCCTGGACAGGCGTGGGCGCGAGGTCGGTTGGTGCCCCGGCCTCGGCGACTGTGGGCGTCCCGGCCAGGTCGGCTTCGCCAATCCTGTCGGAGCCCAGCGGCCCCGCAGACAGCTCCACGCGGCGTTCCGCTGCCGGTCCGAACGGCGCGGTAGCCAAGCGCGCAGTCGCAGTGGCGAGCAGCGCCCCTGCGCTGTCGAGCCGTTCGGCCGCCTTCCGCGCCGCCCCATCGGCGCTGCCCTTGATCTCGGCCAGCTCGTCCCACCTTTCGAAAAGCATTTCCCGGTTGGGGCCGCTGCGCTCATTGAAGGTGGCATGCGCCGCCTGGGCCTCGGCCAGTCCCGCCTCGGCTTTGGCGATCAGCTCACCGACCGCATCGTGCGTCTCTGGATTTACCCGCATTGAGTGGGCCAAGCCTGCCAAGCTCCTTGGCGGCTCGAACCCCTGCGGCCTGAGCAGGGCGGCGAGCTGGACGGCAACCGAATGGCAGCGGTTGATCAGCAGCTCCGCGTCGACTAGGCGCGGCTGGGCCTCCTGCCAGCGGACCATCGCCGCCCGGGCTTGCCGGAATGGAGCCAGGATGCCGAGCAGGATTTGCTCGCCCGGCTCGGCCTCCGCGACTTCGAGTGCCGTCTGCGCTACGAGCTCCAACGCCCGCCGCCATGACGCCCGGGCGGCGGCGGGATCGGCGTCCTGCCCGGCGACTGCCAGAGCGGCAGCGCTCTCCGCGACCGGCTGATCCGCCCCAGCTCCTCCCCCGGAAGGCGCGAGCTCCCACGTGCTCCAATCGTCCCTCCAGGCGACCTCGCAGATGGCCGCAGCGGACTCGGAGCCGCGCGTCTCGACGTCGGCCGCACGCTCACCCTCGCAGCCGTCCTCGCCCTCGTCATTGGGCTCGTCCATCTCGTCCTCCGCCCTCGCGGCCGTTTCCGCGTCAGGAGCTGGCAGCGCGCCGGAGGCTCCGTGGAAGGCGGACCACGTGGCCTGGAAAGCCTGGTTGCGGCCGTCGGCATTCTCACCCACCGCGCGCATCGCGGCCATTACCGCATCGAGCTCTTCCAAGCGGTAGCCTTGGACCGCGTCGGCCATCTCCTTCCTCCAGCCCTTGATGAGGGTCTCGAGATAGGCCAGCGACAGCGCGTCCTGCCGATGCCCGTTCTCGACCAGCAGCCTGACCATCTCAGGGGCTTTGCGGGCGGTCGGCCGCTTCACCGGACGATGGCCCGGTATGCCGAGATCCTCGTGCAACCGGTAGGCATGCAGCCGGTTGCGGAGGATGCTGTAGGGGTGGAACTTGTGCCGCTTGTAGATTAATGCGAGGTTGGCGGTGATGCTGAAGGCGAGCGGATGGTGCAAGCCGCCGACGATGGCTGCCGCGGCGTCCAGACCGAAGGGCCGCTCCTGCGGCCACTCGTAGCCTGACAGATCCTGGATGATCGACCTGCGACGGTGGATTTCCTTTAGGACGTGGTTGTTACTCGGCAGGCTCGACACGCTGAGGAGCCAGTCGACATCGACGAAGGATGGCACTGGCACGATCGCCGACTTCAAGGCCTCTAACCAACGCGAATTTCGCCCGACTTGTTGCATGCTTGCCTCCACGTGCTCCGCCGCAACCACTGTCCGCTTTTCGGCGGCCGCGTTCCTCTGCTCCCACGTCTCGGTCTCCTCGGGAAGCTCGAACCTACCACTATCGCCCAACCCCATTCCGAGGCTGCTCAAGGCCGTGCTGTCGACCAGGGTCACGTTCAGGGATGGCCGCAGCAGACGCGACCAGGGGCGCAGCAGGGTGAGCGCCGACGGCTCCTCCTCCGGCGAACGCAGCGCGTCACCCGCCAGTGCCGGGGAGCCATCCACGCTGGGCGGAGTCAGCGCGGCCTCGGCGATTCCCTCGGCCTCCAATCCGTCGAGGAGCTCCTCCTCGTCGCTCTGAGGCTGGTCTACCTCGGCCTCCTCGACGATATCGACTGCGGACTCGATGCCCGGCGGCGCTCCCTCCGCCTCATCGGCGTCCAGCTCGTCGATCGCGAAGCGGGCCATGTAGTCCCGTGCCTTGGTCTCGAAGAACAGCGGCGCAGGCAGAGTGGTTTCGAGGCGGGAATGGCCGTAGCCGCAGCGCAGGCTGGATACGAGGTGCGCGATGGCGGCGCGATCGTCGTTCGGCGGCGCGAACGCCACGGTGACGTCGAGCGCGTTCGGCACGCGGTATGGCTCTTCTGAGATGTCCATAGCGACCTCGGTGAACACCGGCCGGTCGCTCCGGGGCACGGGGGCCTTCAGCCCCCTGACCTTGGCGACCGGGAAGAAGGTGTGCAGGTTGCGATAGACGCTCAGCCCGCGCGGCATCGTCGCCTGGAAGTAGCCGCCGGTGATCCAGTAATGGCGGGCGTTGCCGGACGATTTATGCGGCAACTCGACCGTCTTGGCGATCGCAGTCGGGCAGTAGCGTATCCTCTCCGCGCCGAACTCGCCCCGCTCGCCGTCAAAGATCTCGTAGCGCACGGTCGCCCGCTCGAGCACCCGGCCAGCACGGTCGCGGCGGATGCGGACCAGTCGCGCCGTGGCCCAATCCTGTGACTTGTCGATGTTCTCGGGACCGATCACCGGCGGCCCACCAATGTTGACATCGGTTAGCCATGGCCAAAGCTCCGCGGCGCTCGTCGCATCGAGCATGACCAGGGGCCGGTCGCCAGCGGCAACGGCCGCGCCGATCACCTCGTCGACAAAGGACTGGTAGGAGCGTCGGCGCACGTCGATGGTTTGTCCGATTCCCGCGGCGTTGCGGCTGGCGATGTGCTTCATCGCCTCAAAGAATGGTATCCAGTTCGGGGACCACTGCATGGTCCCCTCGAACCAGCCGATCCGCGCAGTTGTCCGCCCGGTCCTGACGTCGATGCGCGAGGCGAGGCAGAGCTGGCCACCCTGGCCGCCGTTGCGCAGCCGGGCCTGCGTCACCAGCGAGATGCCGATGATGGCGCGAGGCCGCTCGGCCGCATCGGGGAAGTCAGCGTCGACCAGGCTGCGCACCTCTGACACCAGGGCGGAGTGGCCGAACATCAGGTCGTAGACGGCCGCCTGGATGCGATGGAGATACTTGGCCAATCCCCGCCATCCCCCGTCCGCGGGGAGCAGATACTGCACGTTGGCGTTGCCCGCCATCGCCAGCGCGTAGCGTCCCGCGGGCTTGTTGACCTCGTCGTCATGGCTGCGTCCCGCGGACTTCTTGCCCTCGGTGCCGCCCTTGCGGTCGTACGACTCGTCGGCCTGCACCAGCGCGTGACAGCCCTCGTAATGGGACCTCAGGTCGGCCGCGAGCTCGCGCCATGCCTCGACCCGCGCGGAGAAGCGCTGCCGGGCCTTCTTGTCGGCCTCCGGCAGGTCGGCACGGGGGCCATGCACGTCGCGCGGCAATTGGCGCTCGACCACGGCGAGCCGCGGCCCGAACAGGCCGTTGATGGCCTGCGTCGAAATCCCCGGTCATGCGCTCGAGCAACGGGGTCTCACCGGAGGCGTAGTGGTCGACCATGGCGCGCAAGATGCGTTCGCGTTGGCTCAGCGGTGCGCCGCTGAAGCGCAACGGCCGCAGCGGATCTTCAGGGTCGAGGATGGGTGCGAACAAGTAGCGGCTGCGCCGCCAGGCCGCTGTGCCGTCCTCGCGGCGCAGGATGAGGTCCGGGCCTGACGGGATGTGGAAGGTCGGGCTCTCCTTGAGGAAGGAGGTGGCGCTCGCCAGCAGGACGGCCGGGCCCTGGTCGCGGCCCTCGTGGCGCAGAAGCTGATGCAGCCGGTAGAGCAGCACGCGGGGCGCGCCGCGGAAAGCCACGTATTGCAGGCGCACCGAGGGGCGGCTGCCCGACTCGTCGTAGTGGAAGCGCAGGCCGGACAAGCGGCCGAGCAACGCCTCCGGAACGACGCGCGCGAAATCCTCGGAGATGCCCTGGCGGAACAACGGCTCGCGGTGAATGCCCTCGGCGACCATGGCCTGCTGCGCCGGAACGAGGGAGAGGAATCGCAGGACGACGGTGGTCACCCCGACCAGGAACTGGAACAGCTCGGTGCGCTCGCCCGGGCCGATATGGGGCTGCGGCTCGATGAGGCCGAACACCGCCTCGCGCAGCTCGTCCATAAGCCTCTGCCGCCGCGTCGGCAGAGGCTCCGAGAGCCAGTCCCGCGTCCGCTCGGCGATCAGCAGGCCTACGGCGTCGACCTCCTCCGGCGTCCGGTCAATATCCTCGGCCACCCGCTCGCGGTCGAACTCGTACTCGTCCGTGGTCTCGTCGACTTCCGTCCGGCGGTAGAGCGCCGAGCGCATGCAGCCGTCCCAGAACCGCTGGAGGGCGGTGAAGCGCCGCTCCTCGGCGACCCGCTCGGCGGGCAGCAGCACCGAGATGTCGCGCGGGCAGAACAGCTTGGTGAGGACGTTGTTGCCGGTGACGAAGGTGTCCTTGAACTCGGCCACCGCGCCTTCCGTGCCGTTGCGGCGGTAGCCTTCCTGGAGCATGGCGACCAGCGCGCGGTTGAGCGTGGCGAAGTCGGACGCGGCCGAGCTGTAGTTCTGCACGTTGCTGGCCAGCATGTTGTTGCGGCCCGCCGCCATCGGCGAGAACAGGTCCTCGATGAGGTGGTGCTCGTAGCTGTCGGTGCTGCCCGTCAGGTTGAGCGAGGCGATCGCCTTGCCATCCAGCGCCGCCTGCGCGCCGTCGGCCTCGTCGACGATGACCAGGTCGGACGCCATCGCCGTCGCCTCGAAGTAGCGGATCTGCTCATCGGCGAAATGCGGGCTGATGCGCGTGTCCAGCGACAGCACGTGGCCGAGCCAGATGTTGCGATGGACAAGCTCGCGCGACGCCTTGAGGCGGCCGCAGGCACCGGAGAGCGGGCACAGATGCTTGCTCTCGCGCGCCACCGGCGTGCCGTCCTTCTTTAGCCGCCGTTGCAGGACCTGGATGCAGGGTGGCGCCAGGTGCGGGAAGGCTTCGTGGCCCTCAGGATCAGTGTCGAAGGCCGCCAACGCGCAGGTCAGGCCCAGCAGGTCGGCGCCCGCCACGGTCCGGCCGAAGCCGCGGCTCTCGTCCGCGCCGAGGCGCTCAGCGAGCTTGCGGGCGTGATTGATGCGGGTTTCGGGCGACTGGCCGACCAGGAGCCCGACGTCGGCGCCGTAGAAGCGCAGGTCGCCCAGCAGGTTGAGCGACATCTCGATGGACGGCAGCAACACGACCGTGCGGTAGCCGTGCTCGTCGAGCCAGACGAGCAGCAGCACGATGAGCGTGGTCTTGCCGGTGCCAGGCAGCCCGATCAGGTGCTTGAGGCCTTCAAGCCGGATGGCGTCGGTGTCGCGCAGGACGCCCGCGCCCCGGTCCGGCGCGAGCACCTCGAACTTGCGCCGTCCGTCGGACTCGCGGAGCCGGGCCAGCCAGTTTCCCCGCGGACGCGCCGGATCGGCCGCGTCGAACGCGTCCAGACGCGCCGCCACCGCCTCGAGGTCGGCCAGCGGAGTTACAATGGGTCCGCGCGGCGGCCGCGCGACGTCGTGGTGGTCCGGTGGTGAGGGCGCGTCCACGCCGTCCAGCTCGATGGAGATGCGCTCCGCTCCGTCCATGGCGGCTTCAAGCACCGCCATCGGGCGCTCAGAAGCGGCAACGGGGACTGTCCAGGGCGCGAAGGACAACCCGGCCAGCAGCGCGTCCGCCATGCGGCGCGCCTCAATGTCGGCGCCCGGCCGGAGCGAGAAGGGGTAGCCCGCGGCCTCGGCGTCCACCCGGAACGGCGGCTCGACGTAGTCTGGGTCCAGGCGATGGTCGTCCTCCCAGATTGCCGCGTCGTGCACCGCTTGGCGGAGCTGGATGTCCGAGGCGACCGACACGCCGAGGTGGCGCAGCG
Source organism: Acetobacteraceae bacterium (assembly GCA_965276785.1). Classification (GTDB taxonomy): domain Bacteria; phylum Pseudomonadota; class Alphaproteobacteria; order Acetobacterales; family Acetobacteraceae; genus LMUY01. The sequence continues at coordinate 1,593,153 of OZ255629.1, read as the reverse complement.
AGAAGGCGGATGCGGCGAAGTCCTCCAGGCCGGGCCGATCGAGGCACGAGCCGAAGCCGGACAGCAGGGCAGGGATGCTGCCGAGCGCGCGTTCGCTCAGGAAGTAGTGTGCCGCCGCGCATACCCATTGGATCCGCAGGTCGCCGACGAAGCCGTTGGGACGGGTCCTCACGTCAGCGCCCGGATGGCTTGTGAAGCGGTCATGAACTCGAGGCGCTGCTCGCCCCGATAGACGTCGCGGAGCTGCTCCAGGTAGCGGGGGTTCAGGTTCAGCTTGTCGTCGGGGACGGCCAGGATGCGCCTGCGGAAGGCGGCCAGCGTCCGATGGACCGCGACAGCTTGGCACCGAGCACAATTGGGCTGGCGTAGGCCTTCACGTCTATGCCGATTTCGGCCCCATTGACGCCCACGTCGGCCGCGTCCGCCATCGGGTAGAGCGCCGAGTTGCGACCCTTGGCGAGCAGGGCGTCATGGATGCGGATCTCGTCGAGCCCCGGCCCGACCCAGTAGGCAAGCACCGCGGCGGTCGCCCATTGCCACTCGGCGGCATTGTCGATTTCCGCCCCGACGACGGCGCGCGGATGCGCCAGGCGGCACTGCCGTATCCGGCAGCGGCCATCCGGCCAGATCGCCTGGTCGCGGTCCGGCCACAGCAGCGAGCCGCAATGGCCGCATTGCCGGGCGACGCCGTCGTGCAGCGCCCCCGCCGGAACCTCGCGATAGTATGAGGAAATGGCGCGCGCCGCCGCGACTAGGCCATTCTCGACCACGAAACGCTCGCGCTCCGCGTAGGCGCACACCGGGCGGCGCACGACGAACTCGCGTATGGCGGCGTAAGTCGCGTCGCGGCTGCGCTGCGGGAAGGCTTGCACCGCGGCACGCAGGGCGTCGTGGTGGATGTCTTCCTGGGCGGCCAGCTCGCTGCCGCCCAACGCCGCCATCTCCCGGCAGTCGGGCGTTGGAATGGCCAGCTCGCCGTCTATTAAGGCGACGTCGGCGTAGGCGAACGACGTCTTAAAGCCGTCCAGTCCCCACTCGGAAAAGGGGCGGCAGGCCCGCTCCATCGTGATATGTACGCTGGCACCCAGGTCCTCGGCACCCTCGCCAATACATATGCCGGATAGCAATGCAAGGCCTCGCCGGAGGCGAGGCGGCAAGGACGCATCCTGCTGCACCACCCCTTCGCCTGCACTCACGCGTTCATGCAAGTCGATCAAACCGCGGGCGAGCAACAGAGCCGTGACGTCCGGATTAGGCTGGGGCATGGTTATCCACGCAGGCGTGGTTGATACATAGACCTGTCACCGTATTCGTTCAGTGTATGGAATGGTCGACGCGAGTAGATTGAGTAGACAGCTTTAGGTGAGTTTCAAATTGCGCGCCATGGTGTTCAGCATGTCGGCTACATCCAATTACGATGGCCTGACCCGTTAGGCGGTTCGACGCCGCGGAGAAGTTTGGGATGTCGGCGCGTTGGCATCGAAAGACATGCGCATCCCGACACATCAAACGTTATGAAGTGCGCGCCTGCGGTTCCCTCGGTTAGTGCCACGCGGGTCGGGATAAGTTTGTGAGCCATTACGCGCCTCTTTGGAGCCATGCACGAAGGCAATCATCGCCTCGATCTCGGTTCGGATCGTGGGTCGCCAGAGCTTCCCGCCGGGGACGATGCCCAACTTGCCACTCGCATTTGGCGTCGCCAACGCGGCACATCCCTTACCTTGAGCACGTCCAGAGCCTGGAAGTAGTCGTACACTCACCGTTTGTCGCCTTGGCAACGATCCAGTATGCCAGCCGCTCTTTACCTTCTCTTGGCGAAACCCGCGCCAGCGCGGGCAGGAAAGCCTCGCCGTCAACTCCACCGACACCACGCCGGATCCTCGTCGCCAGTCAGCGCCAAGCTGCTTCTGCCTGGTCGAACATTGCGGCAGGACTGTCACCTAACCTAGACAGACGGATGAAATTCGCTTGCTTATCGATCCAATCTCAGGATAGGACCCGCGCGTAATGAGAGATCTCGCAAGCAAGACGATACGGATACCAGCCGCTCGATAGAGCGCTTTTGCCGTCCCGTGCTCGTCTGCCTCCCGAGGTTTTCATGCGCATCTACTCAGACGTAATTCACCTACGGACACACGTTCGGCATCTCGCCGGAAATTTGGCCCATGGGTAAAGCTTGGTTCACCAGCGACACCCACTTCGGCCATGCAAATATCATCCGGCACTGCTCGCGTCCTTTCGTGTCCGTCGGTGAAATGGACGCGGCCATGGTGGCGAACTGGAACGCATTGGTCCGGGCGGACGACGACGTCTGGCACCTGGGCGACTTTGCATTCCGCAACGCGCGCTCGCCGGACGACTACCTGCGCCGACTCAGTGGGCGAAAGCACCTGGTGCATGGCAACCATGATACCGCGGCCTGCCGCATGTCCACAGGCTGGGCGTCGTCGCAGTCAATGGCGGAGATTGTGGTCGAAGGCGTCCGGCTCGTCCTGCTGCATTATGCAATGCGTGTTTGGCCCGGCGACCGCCGCGGCGCGCTGCACCTCTATGGCCATAGCCACGGCGACCTTCAAGGCAACCGGCAATCCTTGGATGTCGGCGTCGATGACTGGGATTTCCGGCCTGTTGGCTTGGAGGACATTCGCCGACGCATGGCAACGCTGCCGGAGCGTGCCTCCGGCATGCCGCAGACGACTGGAGGTCAACAATGACCGACACAGCTATTCATCCGGCTCGCGCAATCGAGTTCTCCAGGCTCATCGCCGGACTGGAGGCCGCGCGTGCAGCCACTTTCGTCTACCGCCGTGACGATCCGGCCACCGGGCGCTCACTCTATTGCTACACGAGCCGCTGCGTCTACGAGCAGGCCTGGGACGAGCTCACCACTTTGGCGCGCGGCCTCATACTCGACCTGGACGCTCGTCGCGTCGTCGCTACGCCGTTCCCAAAATTCTTCAACGTCGGAGAAGGCGGCCGCCCGATCCCAGACCTGCCGTTCGAGGTTTACGACAAGCTCGACGGTAGCCTCGCAATCATTCACTTCGCCGCGGGCAAGTGGCGGGCCACCACCAAAGGCGACCTGTTTTCCGCGCAGGCGCTGTGGACCGAGGCACGCCTGGAGGCGCAGGACCTTTCCAGCCTGGTGCCGGGCACGACCTACCTCGCGGAATGCGTGGGCCCGCAAAACCGGATCGTGGTCCGCTATTCAGACGCCGCTCTGGCGCTGCTGGCCGCCTACGCCGAAGACGGCCGGGAGCTCTCACGGGGAGAGTTGGAGGCGGTTGCCGACCGGCTGGGCTGGCCCATGGCCGCCCGATACTCGTTCGGCTCGTTCGCCGACCTGGTCCGGCACGCGGATACCCTGCCGTCCACGTCCGAGGGCTTCGTCATCCGCTATGGCGATGGCACACGGCTCAAGCTCAAGGGCAGCGAGTATCGACGCATCCACGCGCTGATCGCCCGCTGCACCCCGCTCGGCGTCTGGCAGGCGCTGTCGATTGGCGGCGACATGGAGGCTATCCGTCGCGACCTGCCAGAGGAGTTCTGGTCGGACTTCGACGACATCCTGCATCTGCTGTGCCAGCGCCTGGCCGAGCTGGAGAGCCGCATCGCGACGGCTGCTGCCGCGGTGGCGGAGTTGTCCGACAAGGAACTCGGGCTCGCTCTGAACGGTCTGCCCGCGGACGTGCGCGGCTACCTGTTCGGCTGGCGCAAGAGTGGGGGCAAGCTGACCGGCAAGCCGTTGCAATCCGCTCTGCGCGACGTGCGCCCTAACGGTGATGTCCTGCCCGGCTATCGCCCGTCCTTCGCGCTGAACCGCCTCCTCGAAGAGTCGTCCTAAGATGGGGATCATGTTCCTAGACATCGAAGCCTCGTCACTGAACAATGGTTCAGTGCCAATCGAAATCGCCTGGGTCGGCGAGGACGGCCAGGCCACTGCGTTCCTCATCAAGCCGGACGCGGGCTGGGACGACTGGAGCGTGGCGTCGCAAAACATCCACGGCATCGGCCGTGGCGACCTAGCGCGAGAGGGTCAGGACGCCTGCAGGGTCGCCGATTTTGCATTCAGGGCGCTCACCGCTGCGGATGCCGTCTACAGCGACGCGCCCGCCTTCGATCAGGCATGGCTTGAGGTGCTCTTTGCCACGGCGGGACTTGCGCACAGGCCGATCGTGTTGCGGGACGTCGCGGAAGCGTATGGGGCGCAGTGTCTGCCGTTGCTGGCTACCAGCGCAGAACCCGCTGACGTCGTCGCGAACGCAGCGAGGATCATCACGGAGGCCGATCTGGCTGAGGCAGCCCGACACCGCTGCCGCCATCGTGCCGCCGAGAATGCAGCAGGATTGTGGTGGACGTGGAGAGAGGTTGGCCGACGTGTGATGCTGGAGTTGGGCAAACGTGATTCTCCGAGGGCAACACGCCCCTGCCGAGATTTCGACTTGTTATGCGGCCTGGCCGCCCGGCTCTGACGAAACGGTCGTCTTCTGAGCATGGTCAACCATCGTCGGCCGTCCGGTGTGCTCCGAGTTCAGTTACTTTCTGACCTCCACACCGAACTCGGTCCGCTTGGCATTGTGACACCCGAGGCGGTGGCGACGGACGCCGACATCGTAATCCTCGCAGGAGACATGGCGAAGGCCCCCAATTCCGTTGAGAGGCTCGCTGAGGTGTTTCCACGAACCAAGGTTCTGGTAAGCGTCGCGGGCAACCACGAGCATTACGATACCGGGCTGACCATCAGCGAGGGCATTGCCGTCATGCGACAGGCGGCGGACGCCATGTCTGTGTCAGAGGGCCGCGATGTGATTGTTCTCGAGAACGATGTCCGCGTGGTCGAGGTGCGCGGAATCCCAGTTCGCCTCATCGGCTGCACATTGTGGACGGATTACGCACTCTTAGGCGACCCGGAGCGGGACCGCATGCGGGTTGAGAACAGCCTCAATGATTATCGCGCAATCAAAGGCCGCGCAGGAAGTCCTCTCCGAACATTTCTTGGCGGTTGGGACTTCCTTACGACGAGTGAGGTGCTGGCTCGCTTTGATGAGTCACGATCCTTCTTGGTCAGGGCTTTGGCCGAGCCATTTGAGGGCCCGACGATCGTTGTTACTCATCACCTGCCGAGCCTGCGGAGTGTGGCCCACCGTTACCGGGAAGATCCTGTCAGTGCGGGTTTTGCCTCCAACCTTGATGACATTGTTGGCATGGGAGCTACGCTCTGGGTCCACGGCCACACGCATGATAGTTGCCTGTGGCGCAGCGAGGGCGGCACCCTGGTGGCCTGTAACCCGGCGGGCTATCCGAGACTTGGCGGACGGCAGCGTGAGAACGTGCATTTCAATCCCCGTTTGGTATTCGACATCCGCCGGGGCGCACCCGATAAAAACTGGCGAGCGGGTCGGGAGCGCCAGAGGGAGGGGCCGCGGCCTGCGCCAGAAGTGCTGCCTTGATGGGCCTGACGACAAATGCCCGCGCCTGGAATGGGTTCGTCAAAGGCTGCCGCGCGCTATGCGCCGCTTAAGTTGGATCCTCAATGCGCACGTCGAGCTTTCCGGTGAGTTCGCTCGCGAGCGTGTCTCTGATACGGGCAAAACTCAGGTCTGCGTGGCGCCGGGCGATGTCTTCGGCATAGTCCGGGTCCGACTCCCTGAGCCCTTCGACGAGGGCTTGATGGTCAATCAGCACCTTGTCAATGTGAGCGCGATGCTCCTCTTCGGTCCTGAACCATCTTGGCGTGTAGGCCAGGTGAGCGATGCGCATGCTGAGCGTCAGCACGTGCAGAAAGTCCCGTTCCAGGATGGCGTTCCCGCTCGCGGCCGCTATCAGCGCATGGAAGCGCCAGTTGCTTTCGTTCATGTCGTTGGGGCGTTTTGCCAAAGCGACGTCTTCGAACCGACGCCGCTCTTCGTCAATCGTCCTGATTTGCGCCTCGCTCCGGCGGAGGGCCGCCCACCGGTGCGTCACCCGCAGCAATAGGCCGTATGCCTCCGAGTAATCCCGGATTTCGTCCCAACCAAGCCCTGCGACCGAGGCGCCGCGATTGGGCGAGAGAACCACCAGCGATTCAGCCGCGAGCCGGACCAACGCGGCATGCACCGGGGTCCGCGAAAGCCCCATCTCCTCGGCGATCGCCGCCTCGTCCAGCGGCGCACCCGGCTTGAGGGTCAGCGACACAATGTCTCGACGAAGCTTCGAATAGACATGGTCGAGCCCAGCGCCTTTGCCGATCCGCTCCGGCTTGCGTGCCATAAACCCTCGTGCATAATCCGTGCGTGCAAGCCTAAAGCATAGCCGGGCGAAGAGGGAGTGTCAGCAGCCTGTCTTGAGGAGTGCCGCCGAATGCCTTTTACGACGGAAAACCTGGTTGCCCGGCTGGACCGGCTCCCAGCCTCGCGTTTCCATGCCATGGTCTTGCTCGTTGCGGGGTTGTCGCTGTTCTTCGACACACTCGATACGGTGGTCACCGGGTTCGCCTTTGCCGCGTTTCGGGTGCAGTGGCGCCTTGGCGGCCTGGCGCTGGGGGTGACGTCCGCCATCGGCCTGGCGGGCTACCTGGTCGGATCGGTCGTCGTCGGCTTCGCGGCGGACCGCTGGGGCCGCAAGACGGTGATGATGGCGAGCCTGGTGCTCTATTCGGCGTTCTCCGCCGCCCGCGCTCTGTCGCCGGGCATCGAGGTGTTCGCGGCGCTGAACTTCCTGACGTGGCTGTTCGTGGGCATGGAGAGCTGCGTCGTGCCCCCGTACCTGGCCGAGCTATGGCCCTCGCGGCTCCGAGGCCGGTTCAACGGCGCGATGATGGGTTTCTTCGCCGTGGGCATCGCCCTGTCACCGGTATGGGCGCTGGTGTTCTTGCCGACGGTGGGTTGGCGATGGACGCTGGCGCTGACCGCGCCGGTCGCCCTGCTGGTGGGAAGCATGCGCTTTGTGCTCCCCGAAAGTCCACGCTGGTTGCTGACACGCGGCCGAGCCGCCGAGGCCGAAGCAGTGCTCATATCCATCGAAGCCAAGGTGTCCCGAGCGCGCGGGCTTCCGCCGGTCATGCCCGCGGCGCCAGCACCGCCTTCCGTGACTGCCCGCCGAGCCGATATTATCTCACCCGTCCTGCTTCCCCTCACGGTCATGCTCTGGCTAGTCTGGTTCACCGAGTACGGCGTGCTCTACACGTTTCAGTCGGTGCTTCCAGGATTGCTGGCCATGGAGGGCTTCACCCTTGTGCGCTCCACGCAGTTCTCGGTCGTGATCTTCTCAGGCTTCGTGCCGGGCTACATCCTGTCCGGCTTCCTGCTGGACCTGGTGGACCGGAAGGTCTGGCTGGTTGCGAGCTTCATTGGCATTGGCGTGAGCGGCACCCTGTTTGGCTTCTCTAACACGCCCTTCGAGATCATGGCCTGTGCCTGGTTCACCGCGTTCTTCCTCGGCAATGGGTCGACCTGCATCTACACTTACACGCCGGAGCTCTATCCGACGGCGATCCGGACCACTGCGATGGGAATGGCATCAGCCTGGGGGCGCGCCGGAGGCATCCTGCTGCTGCTCAGCTTCGGCATCTTTCAAATCCTCCAGGGGCGGCTGGCCCTCTTTGTCGTCAGCGACGGCCTCCTCTTCGCCAGCGTCGTGGCCGTCTTGCTGCTCGGGCCGCGCACTAAGGGGCGGACGCTGGAAGCATCCTCGGCGCAGGCGCGGGTCGAAAAAGTAGCCGCGGCATGACCAGGCGTCGCGCGGAAATCGCTGGTGCGGGGTTCGCGGGCCTGGCCGTCGCCATCGGCCTGGCCAGGGCCGGATGGTCGGTGCGCGTGCACGAGGCCTTGCCCGAGCACCGGGCGATTGGCTCGGGGATTTACGTGTTCCCGTTTGCGCAGGCTTCGTTGGAACGCATCGGTGCGCTCGAGCGGGTCCGCAATGCGGTTTGGTCTCCGCGGAGCCGAACCATCTTCATCGATGGGGAGCGCCGCTCCATGACTGTGCTCGACGGCATCCTCACAACCACCCGGCACCACCTCCATTCGGCATTGCTCGATGCGGCGCAGGCGGAAGGGGTCGAGGTGAGCCTGGGCACTACGGCCGTCGCGGCCGAGCCGAACGGCACGCTGCATCTCGCGGATCGAGTGTTCGCCGGTGCGGACTTGATTGTGCTGGCGGACGGCGTCCGCTCCGACGCCGCCCAGCGATCTGGCTTCCTTATGCATCGCATCCGCCACGCCGACGGAATTACCCGCGTTTTGATGGACCGAGAGGGCATGCGCTCGGCGGAGTGGGACGGTGTGCTGGACATGTATGACTATCGGCACCGGCCGCTTCGGGCCCTTTATACGCCTTGCGGAGCCGACGCTTTCTACATTTGTTTAATGGCACCCGCGGAGGATGTGGTGGCGGCGAAAGTCCCGGTCGACGCCGCACTCTGGGCTCGCAGCTTCCCGAGGCTCGCCGCTATCTTCGAGCGCATGGGGGACCGAGGCCGTCGCGACCGGTATGGCACGACGAAATTGGATCGCTGGTCGCAGGGGCGTATCGCCGTCGTAGGAGACGCAGCGCACGCGATGCCCTCAAGCCTGGGACAGGGCGCCGGTGTCAGCATGCTCAATGCCGTGGCGCTTGCAGAGGCCGTTGCCAGCACTCCCGATGTTGCGACGGCGCTGGCTGCCTGGGAAACCAAAATGCGTCCCATCGTCGCCAGTTGGCAGGACAAGGCTGAGGAGATTGCCGCCAAGCGGAGCCTCTCGACGTCGCGTCACCCAGGCGCCGATTTCGCGGCCGAACTCGTCACGCCTCTGCAGGCAACCTGATGTCGGTGATGCCGCAACACGAATGGTTCTGGGCGCTTGTGAAGGCGGTCGAGCGGCAGCAAGCGGGTGTCGTCGATCGGATCGGGCGCCCTTGGGCGGAGCATTTCGAGCGGGTCGCACTGCGCTGTGTCTTCCGCAATCCCGACGCCAGCCGGGCGCAACTCGAGGCGGCACTGCTGCATGACGCATTTATGGATCGTGGTGGCGGCCGCGCGATGCTCGCCGAGTTCGGCCTAAGCGACGAGGCGATCGAGATCATTGGCCTCACAACCCCGCCTTCCACCGCGGACTACTTCCGCGATTTTGAGGCGATTGGCTCCAACGAGTGCGAATTATATCTCGACTACGCGCGCAAGCTTGCGTCCTCTGGGAGACGATCGGCAATTGAGATGAAGCTTGCCGATGTCACGGACACGATCGACGCCTGCCGGATGGGGGCTACACCTGTCCTGGTCGGTCAATGGCGGGACCGCTATGAGCCGACCCGCCGGATTCTTGAGGCCGCCCTAAGTTCGATGATTTGAGGTGACACCCCGGCCTGTGTCTTCGAGCGCTTTGGTCCGGCCCGATTGACGGGCAATGGTCTCAACAAGGTGAGCAAGCCCTCCCTGATCGGCCAGGCCTTCCACGGCAAAGCTTGTCGTCGACACAACACCGGCGCCGACGCTTTGCCCAGGTGATGACCTCCATCCAGCGATCCACCCCTGACCTACCAATGCCCGTGCGAGCGTCTCGAAGGTCCCCCGGGGGCCGCAGCTCCCGCTAGGCGGCCCCCACTGGAGGCATACGTAGTTGCGACCGCAGCCAGGATCGTCGCAGAGGCTGAACACGCCGAGGCGGCGCGACGCCATCGACGCCATCGTGCCGCCGAGGACGCAACAGGCTTGTGGTGGACATGGAGAGAGGTTGACCGACGTGTGATGCTGGAGGCCGGACAAACCTGAGCTCTTGGGTGCATCAGATCTGTATGGCCTCAGCGGCCGTTGCGAGCATACTCACTTGATCTGTGTGACGCGAGCGCGCGATATGCACACATAAACCAGGGGCTGGTATGGCCATGACGCAAGACACTGGCAAGCACAAGGCGGGTGCGAGGCGCCGGGCTAGAGCAATCATCGCCCCATCAGGCGCCAAAGCCGTGCACGTCGTCGCCTTCGACAGTGCCAAGGAGGCGGGTCTGCTTGAGGGCGATCGTACCGAGCATCTTAGCTTTAGGGCTCCCCGCGCCCTGGTGGAGGCTGCAATGAAGGAGAGCGGCGTGACGTCGCCCTCCGAACTTGGGATCTTGGCCCTCGCAGCGCTGGCACAGCCGGATCCGGTCGCCGCGTTCATGCGCAAGAGCCGGGGTCGATTGGGCAAAGACCATAAGCTCGGCGATTGATCTCAGGCAGGTCATCAGGTCGAGGAAGCCGGAAAAACGTCAGGCACACCTGACCGCCCGTGCTGACACCGATCTGATCAGTGCCGCCGATGTCCCTGGCAAGGGACGACAGGTGTTTGTGCCCGACACCAACATCTACATCCTGGATGCCGCTGGCGCGCTCCCGTTGACGGCAACCGCCATGATCGACCAGGGAATGATGTTCCACTGCGTGGTCTGTCTCGCAGAACTCAGCGCAGGCGTCGGCAAATACCCTCCAAGGGCATCAGACTGGAAGGCAACGGCAGACCACTACGCTGAGTTGTTTGCAGCCATCCCCTCCAATCGGCTGCTCGTGCCCGATCCCCAGGTGTGGGCAGACGCGGGAATGGTTGCGGGCATCGTCGCGCGCATCCAAGGCTTCCAAAAGCAACAGTTGAAAGAGTTGCTCAACGACGCAGTAATCTACCTCTGTGCCGCCAAACAAGGGTTTCCAGTGCTTACGGAGAACAAGGCCGACTTCGATTTGCTCCAGCAAATTGCACCCGGCGGCAGCTTTATCTTTGTTTGATATTGGGCCATTGCCTCACAATATCTTGCCGTCCTATCCACGCGCCCTCGCAACCGCTTGGCCCTGCCCCCATCCTTCACCAGCAGCGGCATCGTCTACACAAGATCACCACCACCAACTGCCCGTTTAAGCCCGTGCCCCGTGGCCGTCAGATGCACCTCGTCGGGGCCGTCATAGCAGCCCTCGCACCGTAGGCTCATGGCAACATGAGCCAGGGTGTAGCCTGCCACTTGGGGGTTGCTGGCCATCCGTGCGACGGCAATGACACGCTTGGCTCCGCACCCGCATCGGACGGCCAGGAGATGATCTCGCATCGTGCGCACCAGGCTGGCGAGAGCGAGTGGACGGTCGTAAGGCGGGTCTCCCATAACTAGAACATAGCATAGACAAGAGCCTCAATCGAACGGACCGGCGATGCCAAGGCAGCCCGCAACAGTAAGCCAAACCGCATTTTGCCAAACTATAACAGAGGCTTATTGACTTTTGCAACGGCGTGAACCATCTTCGGGTAAGGAGGATAGTGAGAACATGGTCCTGTTCGAACATTATACCCTTAAAGCCGAAGCGATCAGCCGGATCGGCGAGGATGTGCGGGCTGAAGCGCGACTGAGCAACACGACCATTTCCTACACGGAGCCCGCTTACGGGACCGACGTTATTAGGGAATACCCCAACGGCCACCGCGAACGTGTGAAGGCCGACGGGGCGGTCGTGGCCATGCCGCCCCGTGGACCCTGACAACGATAGAATCCCTGCCTGTACGGTTATCGGTGGACCAAACGGATCGGGCAAGTCGACGATTTACAATCGGCTTACATTGCCGGGGCGCTTTGTCAACGCGGATGTCATAGCTCGTAGCCTTAATCCAGAACAACCTGAAACGGCTTCGCTCCTTGCGGGCAGGCGAACCTTAGCAGAACTCGCCAAGCTTCTGGAAGCGAGGGAAGACTTCGTCTACGAGACGACCCTTTCAAGCCGACAGTCCATCGAGCTGATGCGCACTGCAAGGGATAGTGGGTACGAGTTGGGCCTTGTTTTCGTCGCACTGAACAGTGCCGACCTGAACGTTCAGCGTGTTGCGGAAAGGGTTTCGCGCGGTGGGCACGACATTCCCGAACATGTCATTCGACGTCGTTATGAAACAGCTTTGAGGCGACTGCCGGAAGCAATCCGCCTCGCGGATGGAAGCATGCTGTTCGACAATAGCCTTTTGTCGGGCCCGCGGCTGCTTCTACAAATTCAGGGAACAGCCATTGAGGTAAACAACCTTGATGAAGCCGACATTTTTCATTGTCGGCTTGCAGAGGTTGTAAGCGAGGCATTCTCGATATCGACCGACGCCGTTTTCCGCGCCGTGAAGCCGAGTTGATGCTGGGACGTAAGCGACTCCGTGATGCTGAGTCGGCACAGCCCTCGGAATGGCGGAAGGCTTACGAGTGCCACCACAACTCGAACCTTCAAGTGAGGGGGCGAGCCGTGACAATCCATGTTGCTGCCCGTAGCGCGACCATACCATCCTTCTCGCGACCAGTCAGGGCAGCCCGCAGTTGGGCTCCGCGTCTGTCCTGACGCCGAGATCTTCCCGGAGGATACGGCCGCGCGGTCCCACCTTTAGGAGCACAGCCGCTTCATGATTGGCCAAGCCGTTTCCAGTGTGCCTCTGTTGCAGGCGGTGATTACATGAACGGTTCGTCTACAATTCAGGCCGCGGGGCTTCTCATAGTCTGGACAACCTCTCTTACCTCGTCGGCCAGTGCTCCGGGAAGCAGCCCCCCGAAAACCTCCGCCAAGGTTCATAGTACCACAGCGTACCGTCTCGCCCACCCCTGAAACGGTCGAATACAGTCATGCCGTCAGTCCGCATGTCGGTGCAGGTCGCCCGAGCGTTGTGGCCCTCGTCGGCCAGCGAGACGAGCAGGACGTCCGGCGTTGCTTGTTCGAGGTGGCGAATATACTCCTCTTTGCGGTCGCGCCACGGCGGCTTCGGGATGGTATCTGCGTCCGTACAGCCCAAGACGATGTCGGCGACCCGGCCGCCGACTCGTTCGCGGATGACCGGCTCTAGGTGGGCGCCCCGGTTCTAGACTGCGTCATGCAGCATGGCGGCGATGGCCTGTTCCTCGTCGCCGCCATGCTCGAGGAACAGGCTTGCCACGCCGAACAAGTGGCTGGCGTAGGGCGCGTCCGTGCCCTTCCTGACTTGCTTGGAATGCACCGCAAGCGCGAACTCGACGCCCGCGGCCAATTTCTTCCATCCCTGTTCATCGCTGAGTTGTTGAGAGTTCATCGGCTGAAAATTCTCTGCCCTGAAAACAAATGACCTTCGTCGCGTCTCCGGTGGGACAGCATGCGATCCTCACCAGCCGGTCAGATGGGCTTGCCATCAAACCATTTCAGAACGCGCGAGAGAGAATGAGGAACGTGCATGAGCTTGCCACCCGGCAGCATTAAAAGCGTCGTGCCGTCCTCCCCCTGCCGGAGTGCCGACGCAGCTCCGGCAGCAATGGCATACCAGTGCCCCTCGACGTCGCGCAGGATGACGTAGCGTCCCACCCTGTCGCCCTCGCGCAGGAGTTCGGCCGCGTCACTCCCGTCCGACATAGGTCGCATCCATGGTGTCCAGCGGCTCCTGCTGGTGGGACGGCATGCGGGGAGGATGCCGGGCGACGATGGCCTTGACTTCGGCGCCGTGCAGCACCCGCTTCTGCCACAGAGCCAGCGCAACCTGATGGATTGCGTCCCAGCGGCGCCTGACTAGGTGCTTCAAGTCCTCGTAAGCCTTGTCGATCTGCCCGATGACGCTGATCGCGATGGTCGGCTGTGACGCCAGCAGAACCGGCAGCGAGCTTCTGTCGACCTCGCCGAGCCACAGCGGCGGCAAGTCACTGCCAAGTCCGAGCATCGTGTGAGCACACAGGAGGAGCATCGTGGCTTGCGCGAGATCGCTGCCTTGATGGCCGCCCGCCCCCGAGGATGGCTGTCCTAGGAAGACCTCCTCGGCGGCGCGACCGGCAAGCAGCAGCATGACCCGGGCTTGAACGTCCTGGGCCGTCATGAAAGGCTTGTCGATGAACCCGTTTGTGCGTCCGAGGCTCGTTTTACCGTCATGGCCGATGGCAACCGAGTCCAGGTCCTGGAAGCCTTGGTCCAGGGCAACGACGGCGTGACCAGCCTCATGGATGCATACAAGCCATAGAACGTCAGGACGAAGCTCGGGATGGTTCTTGCCGGATACCACCCATTCCAGATCCTCGAGAACCAATGGCCGGTCGGCAAACCTGGCTCGCTGCCGAGCTTCACGGATGACACGCTCGAGGTCGGCCCCCGACATGCCCGTCGCCCATAGTACAACACGCCGCAAATCCTCGCCGGTAAGCTCCGAGCCCAGATGCTCGCGCAAGATACGCTCGACATCGCTGGGCCCGGGCAGACTGATCCGAATGTGCCGGTCGAGCCTGCCGCTTCGGGTCAGGGCCGGATCGAGCCGGTCTGGATGGTTGCAGGCGCCGACGAGGATGACGCCGTCGCGGCCGTCGACACCGTCGATCTCGGTCAAAAGGGCGTTGACGACCTGCACTTCCCAGTCCCGCCAGTTGTGCGTGACGCTTTCCCGATCGGGAAAGCTATCGACCTCGTCGATGAAGAGGATGGACGGCGCTTGCCGTTTCGCGTCAGTAAACGCGCCACGCAACGCGCGCAGCAAGTCTCCTTGATGGCCACTGCCGTGGGCCATCCATTGTGAATAGGAGCCGGAAATCAATGGAATGCCGCAGGTCGCGGCCAGCGCCCGCGCAAACAGGGTCTTGCCGCAGCCGGGCGGACCGGACAAAAGGCAGCCACGGTCGAGTTCTGACCACGTGATTCGTCCGGCCTGGACGGCCAGCAGATCGTCCCGCACGCGGAGGCACCACGCGACGGCTTCGTCCATCCCGTGCAGCCGGTCTAGGGTCGGTTCGTTTCGCGGGCTTGCTGGCTTCGGCTTTTCGGCCTGGGTATCCTGCTCGATGAGTTCCGCGAGTTTGCGCAGGTAATCGTCAGCCGACTGCCTATCGGGTCGATACGCTAGGCGCAGCAACCGCGGAGTGGCACGCGCCGTCTGTTCGTCATTGACGCGGGTGCATGGCGATGCCTTTGTCAACAGTCTGGACGCCGCCTTGAGCATTTTGCCAGTCGGTGGCGCAACGGTAATGCGATGGTCGGCGCTTAGGACAAGATCGCGAGGTAGCCACTCGAGATCCACGGCGATACCGACGCAGTTCCGGCCCCCCGCGATTGCCTTGGCGAAGGTTTCTGCCTCGCGTTTACGGTCGGCGCGGGTCGGCTCTTCGTCCGTCCACCACGCCACCCAACTTGAATTCCGATACCAGTTTCTCCCATTGCCATCTGCGGGCTCGACACCTTTCTGAAGCCGTTTTTGCCAAACTTTCTCAAACAGGTCGATCCACTCAAGTCGTGGCACCTCGATGACGAACACGAGGCCGCTTGACGGCAATTTGACCATATCGATTCCTGCGTGTCGCAGGGCGGTCTTGAGAAGAAGGTCGGCTACGACGCGGGCCGGGTCGAGCGGCTTAGGTTTCTTAACCGATGGCTTTGGTTCGGTATCGGTATTACCTGGTAAGTCTAGGTCGTCGAAATCTGTTCCGGGCATTTGCGGCTGTCCTGCAGTGGCATGGGTAGGAATGCGGTATTACGGCAAGCTCAATCGCCGCCTCCCATACCGCTATTCGCACCGACCATGCCCGCGCCGACATCACTGCACCCATTTGTTGGCCAGCCTTGGGAGCTGGATGTGCTAGCCCTAGCTGCTTCAGTTAGCGCCCGCAACGGAAAATAGTCTCCTCCTATTAAAATATTCCTAGTTGACTCGACCGGCGGTGTTCGTGTTGTGTTCCGCGCATCATGTCGACGGCATTTCAACCTACGAGCGCAGCACAAACACCCATGCCGGATGGGTCGGTTGTCGTCATGAAGGCGAATGCAGCGGATGGTGGCAGGGGAAAACCTGCGGCGGCAGCTCTCGACGTGGCCAGTCTGAGCTCTTCCGTTGGGTGCCGCGGCGAGACGTCGTTCGACGCGACACCCTTGCCCTTGGTCGATGCAAGCACTTCGGGCCGCCGGATCAGACGATCGGGACAACACCGAATTTGTGGATTGCGGTCCAACCTGATTGACCGGGAATAGCTCTGGACGAAATCTTAACGATCTGATCTCTTGCATCAGATTCGCTCCGAAATCGAGGTTGTTCTGAGCCAGTTTCGTACAGTTTCCAGGCTAGGTCGCAGCCTGCGGACGGCCCGTAAGAATGCTGACTGTGCAAATTTAGTTACTATTCAGGATTGAAACTTCAGGATTTCCGGTGTATGAGGCTGACATACGTACAGAGATAAACACCTGAGGTAATTTTTAGCATCGGTCATTACGTGACCGGTTCCAGGTTGTCGCCGCCCTTGGCGGTCGTGTTGAGGTCTCTGATGTTTACAACCGAGTTCAGGAAATGCGGGCTGAAATTAGGCCTTGTGGCGTGGGCTCACTGCTGCCTGCTCGTTGTCCGTGGAGCCCATCGTCTTGCGCGCGAGCCTGCGCTTTCCAATCCCCGCCTGCGCATAGCTCGGCATTCCGCCTGAGCTGCTGCGTCCCTCCGGGGACGCGGTTCGTATTCTCGATGAGAACGGATGCCTCGGATGCGCAAGCACGTGCTTGGCGCCACCCGCCCTGCGCGTGGCTGGTGCGAAAGCTTCAAACCGCTGCGTCAGTCACGCACTAGAAGCATGGGTGCGGCGCCTGTCACTGACCTGGACGGCGAACCTGCTTCGGCACGGCGCGGCACTCTCTCGGACTCCCGTTTTCCAACGTGGAAGGGTGGCAGGCGCATCGAAAGGCTGCGCCACTACTTCCACGAGGACATGGCATGTCTGCTGGAAACCGACCCGGATGTCGTCCGCTGGTCGGCACAGGTCGAGCCAATGGAGGTGGAGTACGAGGACGGGCACGTGCGCGTATACCCGCAATCGATGTGGGCGGAGACATCACGTGGTATGCGCCACATCAGCCTTTGCTACGAGGCCTGCCATCCCGGGACCGAGCCCCAAGGCGACAAGCGTTCGGCACCATTGAAGGTGCGCGGCGAGTTGTTCGAGACCTATACCCGGGCCGACCTTGCTGCTCATCCCCGCCTACGGACAAGCCAGGACATCCTCTTCCATCGCTCGCGAGAACTGGAGCGAGAACTCCCGCTGCGTGTGGCCTCCATTTCGGCGGTGGCCCTGCCAGCAACCTTGGGTGACTTGCACCAATGCCTTGGGCACGGTGCCGTGGCATGGGAGGACGTGGTTTGCCTTGTGGCACAGGGCTACCTCGTGGTGGACTTGGGCTATGCGGTCGGGCCAGCTATGCCGCTCATCTCCTGCAACCCGTTCGGGTACTTGCTATGAAAGACTGGCGGACGGCTTCCCCCCGGCAACTTCGTCAAATGGCGCGGCGTCGTCTGGGTCATTCGGAATAACCGCAATGGTGCTCTCCTTCTCGATGACCTCGAAGGAGAAGACACCCGCAAGCTCTCGGTCGCGGATTGGCAGCAAGGAATCTCCGACGAGAAGATTTACATGCTGGAGCGCCCTGTCGAAGGCCTGCCCGAGGACCGGCAGGGCCTGGATGAACTGCAATTCGAGTCTTTGCCGCCAAGCATGCAAGCCGCCGTATTGCGCAAGCGGCGCTACATCGAGGCATACCTGAATCCGGCATCATTTTATGCGACCTACCTACCGGGTGTGCCGACGGACAAGCAGCTAGCACCCACTCGGATGAGCGAGGCCAAGGTCATGCCGCTGATGAAAGCAGTGTCCGACTCGTTCAAGCCCCGCGATCGAGCACCATGGGTTCACGACATTTGCGGGTTGGATGCGGGATTGGGAAAAGTACCGTAGCTGGGTCCTGATGGCACCGCGCTATGACAAGCGAGGCTCGGACAAGCGCACCGTCATTGTCGGTCCAGTCAAGCGCATCGTTGACAAGGCCATCAAGGAGATCTGGATGACCAAGAGCCAGGAAACGAAGACGGCGGTCTGCGAGGAGGTCGACCTTCAGGTTCTCCGCTACAACCAGCGCCATCCGGAGAGCCAAATTGGGGTCAGCAGGCGCCAGATCTACAACTACATGGACCAGTCCATCGACAAACACGAGGCTGCCGTCGCGCGCAAAGGCAAGGAGTGGGCAGACCGCCACTTCAAGCCCGTGGGTGTGGGACCTGTAGCCGATCGCGTCATGGAGGTGGTAGAGGTGGATCACACCCAGGCCAAGCTCGAAGTCATCGATGATGTCACCGGCCAGAACCTCGGCAGGCCCTGGATCACGGCGGCACTGGATCGGCGCAGCCGCATGCCCGTCGGCGTTCACGTTCACTTCGAAGGCCAGTCGCTTTATGCCGTCATGCAGGCTTTGCGCAATGCCATGATGCCCAAGCGCTTTCTGCGTCTGCTGCTCCCCGACCTTGACTACGACTATCCCTGCTGCGGAACGCCCGAAGTCTTCTTCTTCGATCGCGGCAAGGATTTCGATAACGACTACATCGACGAGGTCGGACTGAACCTCGACATCAAGCTGCGATATGCGCCGGGTGAGCACCCTGAATACAAGGCTTCTTTGGAGCGTTTCTTTGGCACCGGCCACAAGCAGGTGGCTCTGCCCTTGAAAGGCGCCATGCCGCGCGTGAGCGCGGCTACTGAGGATCGCCGTCCAAAGAAGAGCGAGGCGACCGTTTCGTTCAGCGACTTTTACGCCCGCCTGTAGCGGTGGATTACCACGGTTTATGTGCGCGACTTCCATGAGGGGCTAAATGGCGTTCCGCTCGAGATGTGGAACGAAAGCGCGGAGGTTCGCGCCCCGCGTCCGCCGCCGTCCAAACGAAAGCTGGACACATACCTGCTGCGGGCCGTGCGGTGCATGCCGACCAAGGAAGGCGTGCAATATAGCGGGCTCAGGTGGAATGGAGAAATCATCCGGGCCATCCGGTCGCAGCCTGGTCCCACGCCATCGGTACTGGTCCGCATGGACGACGGTGACGTCAGTAGAGCGTTTGTTACCGATCCTGTCACCGGCAAGAACACCGCCCTAGAGCCAGTGCTGAAGAACTACATGCCGGGTCTTACCTTGCACCAGCACGAGCTCGTGCTGCGGATGGTGGCCAAGAAGCGCAAGGGTGCGCAAAGCGAGCGTGACCTTCTGGAGGCCAAGGCGCGGCTGCGCAAGGAGGCTCTCGAGAGCCACACCATGAAGTCGGTCTCGTCCAAAACCCGCGAGCGGATCGCCCGTGCGCTCAACATCGGAGCTGTGGCACCCGTCGACGACGACCTGGGCAGTCTGGATCCGCGGCAGGCAGCGACGGCCGCGCCGGGTCCGGCAGATGGCGTCGTCGAGCCGGTGCCGCTTGTCGCAACTGCTCCTGTGACGCCGCCCGAATTGGAGGCAGGAGATCTGCCTCAAGCTGACCCTGATCAGTTTCGGCTCAGGCGACGTGTGTCCAAACCTCGAATGAAACTGTCGGAACTGGCAAAGGAAGCCGACTAGTGAGTGGCTCTGCATTCGACCGGGACGCCCTGCGCAAAGCCATCACGAGCCTGCGTGACGTCCATACTCCGTACCCGCGCCTGGAGCGTTATGAGCTGGGTATTAAAGACCTCATCAAACGCGACAACTCGTCTTCCGAGGGCAACATCCATGCCCTGATCGGGCCCGCTAGGTCAGGCAAGTCGCATCTGCTTGATAGTTTGCTCAAAGGATACCCAAGGGTCAAATCTGCGTTGAAGGGAGCGGACGGAGAGTTCAGCGACCACATTCCCGTCGTGAGGGTGACGGCGCGCAAGATCACCACCAAGGCAATGGCCGAACGAATCTACGAAGCGTTTACCTTGCGTGAGCCCAATACAATCTTCGGCGCAAAATATACCGAGGCTAAGGTCGTCAAAGCCATCATCCACGTGGCGGAGGCATTCCGGACAAAGCTCCTGATCTTGGACGAGGTGCATGAACTTATCGACCGCAAAATGGACAACGTTGTGGGGGACGTTGCGGTTTTGATCAAAGACTTAGTCAACGCCAAGCTATTCTCCATCCTGCTGGTTGGAACCGACAAGGCCTATCGTCTGATCAGGGTCGATGATGAGATTGAGGCGCGTACGCCCGTCATCTATCCAATGACTCCGTTCGAGCCAGCGAAGTCGGAGGACATCGCGGTCTGGCTGGACATCTTGGGCGACCTCGACTCTGAGCTGTCCGACAGTGTTTTTGGAAGGTCTCCTGGGCTGTGTGAGCCTGAGATGGCACTAGCCCTCATACTCGCGGCGAATGGGGTCGTCGGGCACATGGCAACCTTGCTTGAGCAGGCCGCCTACATTGCGCTGGATGGGATGATTGCGGGGTCCGCACCGGGCGTCCGCTGGGAGCGTCTGGAAGAGGCATTCACCAAGTGGGCTCCCGCCCAAGGTCGAACAAATCCCTTTGCCGCGGCCTCACGTATTCCGCCAGATTGCGCTGTGCCCACCAAGGCGGCGAAAACCTCCTCCAAGGTGGACCGGGGCGGCGATGTTGCCAGCGGCGCGCGGGGTAGGACGCGGAAGAACGCCCGTGACGCCACGTTCAGGAAATGACCCTTCCCGTTTTGTCCTGGGCTGTCATCCCCAAGCTGACGAGAGCCTGCCGGGCTACCTGATGCGGCTGGCTGCTCGCGTGGGCAGCCGGGCTGATCGGGTAGCAGGGCAGGCGGGTTTGCGGCAGCCTGGCTCTGCGACGAGGGCGGCCGACCTTGCACGTCTGGCAGCACTGGCAAGCGTGCCGGTCGCCGTTCTGGAGGCGCTGGCCTACCAGCCTGCGGGCCGGTTCGCTCACCACCGGTTCGGCGCCGGGTTGCTTCACCGCGACATGCTCGACCTTGCGTCCCGCCGCATCTGCCCGGCGTGCCTGGAGCGCTCAGCCATCCATCGACGGGCGTGGCATGTGGCATTGCTTACGGCCTGTCCCGATCACGCGATCCGCCTAGTGGACCGCTGTCCTCGATGCCGCCGTCACCTCGGATGGGCTGACACATCCGTCGACACATGCCGGTGCGGTAGTGAGGTGAAATCATGGCCGCGCTCCAGCGTGACTGCCCACGAGAGCCTGGCATGTGGTCGCCTTCTTGAGTTGGCCAATGCCGCGGAGTGCGGCTGGCTGCCCGGCGTGCTCCGGGAATGTGACGCAGGCGACCTGTTGCAACTGGCCATGTCGCTCGGATTGTTTCTGACCGGCTTGCCCAAAGTGCGCAGACCCGAGACCCTTGTGGACGCTGGGCCGGAAGCCGTGGCCCATGTCGTCATTGCCGGTATCGGGGCTTTGGTGGATTGGCCCCGACCGTTGCTCGCGTTCCTGGAAGGCGAGCGCCACCGTGCAAGCGAGCGGTCCGGGCGGTACGGGGCGGCAAAGATCCTGGGCCCGTTCTACGGGTGGGTGCGTGATGTCGAGCCAGGGCTCATGAAGGATGCAGTTCTAGCTGCTCTGCAAAAGAGTATCGCGTCAGATCCTGTCGGAGTCCACAGGATGCATCGTTCCAAGCTGCTCTCCGCGGGCCGGGCAGCGAAACCGGCTGTCGTAAACCTCAGGCAGGCGGCAGACATGCTGGGCCGATCCACGACAACGACCAAGCGTATGCTGGCGCAGGCCCGCTTGGCGGATGCGCAGCCTGCTGGCCGGGGTGTCCCGACGGCGCTGGACGGGGCAGCAGTGTTGTCGCTCAAGCACACTGAAGAGGGGAAGCTCACTCTTTTAGATGTGGCCGAACGGCTAGGCGTAGCCAAGGTTCGCACCCGCCTCATCCTGGAGGCTGGGTTCATCGCTGTCCGCAATCCGGCCTCGGATGCCCCGAGCGGACGGCGGTCCGTGGATACCGCTGCTGTGGTTGCCTTTCTGTCCGGCATGCAGGCCCGTGTCGTGCCCAGGCCGCAAGAGCGCCTTGGTGGCTTCGATTACGCGGTAAAGGCCTTGCGGCGGCGTGGCATCGACATGGTCGCGATACTCCGTCGGGTGCAGGAGGCCAGTCTTTGTCCTGCAGGCGTGGACGAGGCGGCTGTCGGCATCAAGCGGCTGATGTTTGCACGCTGTGATATCGTGGCGCTGTGCGCTGCCAGCGGCCCCGATCGCCTCCTGACCATCCAGGAGGCAGCCCGTCATCTAGGCCTCAAGTGGCAGGTGGTTGATCATCTCGTGCGCCGCAGAATTCTGACGCGGACCCCTGAAGGAATTCCGGCCAGCGCCATCGACAGATTCACTGCTGGCTTCGTGACTGGTGCTGAACTGGCCAGGGTTCGCAAGACGTCTCCCCGTGCGCTGGCGGCGTCCTTGGCCAAGGCTGGCATTGTGCCTGTCACCGGTCCAAGCGTGGATGGTGGCAGGCAAAATTTCTACGCGCGGGATGTCGGCTGACCCGTTCTATAGAGGATCGACGGCTGTCCAAGAAGGAAATAGGCTGACAGATATCCTTCTGGATTACCGTCCTGGCACGACCAGACCGCCCGTTTCGTCATCCACTGGGGATCACGCCCAAGCCGGACGAGAGCTTGGTTGGCTTCGTGTTCCGTCTGGGGCACCGGCGCGGAATGGGCAGTGCCCGCACGCTTGGCAAGCAAGCGGGGATAGTCAACCTGGAGACAAGGGCTGGGACGAACGATGTGGCCTATTTGGCTCGTCTGGCAGAGGCTGCCGACGTGCCGCTCGCCAATCTGCTTGCCATCTCGTACGGCTCGGACGAACCGGGCCGAGCCGTCTTCCGCGGCAGAACCATACCGGCCAGCCTGCTTGAAGGCTCCACGATGTTGCGCCGTGTCTGCCCGCAATGCCTTGTGGAGAGTCCATACCACCGCGCCGCGTGGGACCTATCCTTCTCCTCTGCCTGTCCGGCCCACCATAGGATGATGGTCAATGCATGCCCTGATTGTGGTGAGCCGCTGCGTTGGCGAGGAGTAGACCTGACGCTGTGTGGTTGCTCCGGCGGCGTTCTGACCCGGGCGCAGTCACCAGCGGTACCGTCTGAGACACTGGACGGGCTGCGGCTGGCATGGGGTATCCTGGGGGATGACCGCTTTGGCGATGATGTTGCTGGAGCGCTCGAGCTGCCGGTGTTCGATAGAGTGCCCGAAATGGCTGTTCTTGAGTTTGTCTATCGGCTGGGAATGGACCTCTCCCCCGGTCAGCGTCGCAAGCACTTTTCCTTGGAGAACCCGGTAGACCTTGACGAGGAACCTCATGTGGCTTTGCATCTTGGCCTGTCCGCCGCACAATCCTGGCCTGACGGACTCGGACTCGCTTACGCCTCCGTCAAAGCCAAAGATTGGACTGAGCCGTCCAAGACCGTTTCCCGCAGATGGTTCAACGCTGTCGCAGCCTGGGCGCGGGCTCTGCCTCCTGGGCTGGGGCACGACATCTGGAGTGCCCTTGAAACTCTGATGAAAAATGAGGGTATCGGGGCAAGCTGGCACTCACTAAAACGTTGATTCGATTGACGAAATCGGGCTGTGCAGATAACAGCTTCAATTAGTGTGTCAATACGGGTTAATGGTTGCATTTTGTGCAGAGACAGGCTTCAAAGTCGCCCGGTTTCAGAGGGGTTTGTACAGGTAACTCGTGCAAACGACAGCTGGTTTGGTCAGGGAAGCCATTCGTGAGAGTTGGGCGGCTTTTCGTGGGAGCCATAAAGCCTGCTCTCACGCCTTCGATGATTGACTTGCTTAAGTGGTCTGAAGGGCTGGATCACTGGCGATTGGTGACCGCTCAGCAGCATGGGTGCATTCGAGTGGCGGTCCGCAGCGTCGATGCCGCCCCCAAGTGGCGACGGCAGTGAGCCAATGGCTTGCGATCGCAAAGCTCGACCTGCTGTTGGCGATGATGATCGCGCTAGGGCCGCTTTCCACCGACATGTACCTGCCGGCATTCCCGGCCATGAGCGCCGAGCTCCACGGAGACGCTGCCTTGGCGCCGCTCACCCTCGCGGGCTGGTTCGGCGGTATAGCGTTGGGCCAACTCGTGCACGGCCCGCTTTCGGACCGTTTCGGCCGCAAAACGCCACTGCTGCTCGGCACTTTGCTCTACGTGGTGGCGTCGGTCGGCTGTGCGCTCGCATCCAGCATATCCGTGCTGGTCTTGTTCCGGGCTCTCGCCGCATTTGGCGGTGCGGCTGGACTGGTCATTCACCGGGCAATTATCCGCGATGTGGCGACCAGCGGCGATGCCGCAGCGCGGATTGTGTCGCGACTGCAGCTCATCATGAGTGTGGTGCCGATGCTGGCGCCGAGCGTGGGGGGCCTCATCGTGCAGACCGCGGGCTGGCGCACGATCTTCTGGGTCGCCGCAGCCTACGGGCTCCTCTGCATGCTGGTCGCCCAACGCCATCTTCGCGAGACCAGACCACCGGGGACCCGGATCAGCGAGAGCGTGGACGCTATCGTGCCGCAGTACTGGGCTGTGCTGCGCGACCGCGGGTTCACCGCGCACGTGCTCACCGGAAGCTTCGCCACGCTCAGCCTGTTTGCCTTTCTCGGCGGGGCGCCGGCAGTGTTCCTGCTCCACTACGGCATGACACCGACGCTGTTCGGGGCGATGCTGGCCGCCAATGGCGCCGCCTATGCACTGGGAACTTGGCTCAACGTGACGGCCATACGGCGCTTCGGCTTGTCCCTCACGCTGTCGCTGTCCGCGGGCGGGCTGCTTTGCGGCGCCGTGGTCATGCTGCTTTGCGCCGTAAGCGGCATTGGCGGGCTCTGGGGCATCGAGGCGCCGATGATTTTCATGACACTCGTACTGGGCTGCCTGTTGCCTGATGCCGGCATCGGTGCGATTGGGCCGCACCGACGCCAGGCCGGTATTGCCTCGGCGCTCTACGGCGCCATTATTTTCGCCATCGGCGCCCTGGGTACCATCGGCGTCGGCCTGGTCGGCACCACGGGTGCGATCCCGCTGGCGGCTGTCGTGATGCTCGGGGCGGGCCTAGCTTGGGCATCGAGCCTGCTACGACCTGTTTCGAAGTGGCCATCCTAGAGCTTTTTCCGATCGCATTGGATCGTAAAAAGCTCTAGCTGTTTTAGCAAGCATCTTTATCCGACGGCTGACCCTGCGCCGACGTTCGCGGGCGGCGCGCGTTCGGAACTATGCGAAAACGACGCCATCGCCTTCGCGGTCGCCATGTCGATGAAAGCGCGCAGGGGTCCTGGCACCTGCCGGCGACCGGGATAGTAGAGGTAGAACCTTGTCAGCACCGGGCACCAGTCTTCGAGTACCCGTACTAAGTCGCCGCGCGCGACATGGTCGGCCACGAGTGCCTCATGGATGTGGGCCAGTCCGTATCCGTCGAGTGCCGCCGCGAGGATGAGCGACCGGTCATCCAAGACAAGCCGGCCGGGGATCGCAACCTCCGCGGTTTGGCTGCCGCGGGCGAAGACCCAAGTGTAGAAGGCGCCGCTCGGATAGCGCCGGGCAACGCAATTATGTGTCCGAAGGTCCTGCGGCAGCAGGGGTGTTCCATGTCGGGCGATGTAGGCCGGGGAGGCCACGACAGCGAAGCGCAGCGCCGGGCCGACCGGAACGGAAATCATGTCCTGACCGACTTCCTCGCTCACCCGGATCCCCGCATCGAAGCCTTCGGCGACAATATCGACCAAGCCGTCCTGGGTTGCGATTTCCAACCGGATGTCGGGATAGGTTTGCAGGAACCGAGTTAGCAGGGGCTTGACGATCATCTCAGCCGCGTTGCGGGGCACGTTCAGGCGCAGCTTGCCTGCTGGCCGAGCCTGGGACGCACCGACTTGCTCGATGGCGGCCGTGATTTCGCCGAGGGCGGGCGCGATCCGCCCGAGCAGCTGCTCGCCTGCTTCCGTGATGCGGATGCTGCGATTGGTCCGGTTGAACAGGCGCACGCCAAGGCTCTGCTCCAACCCGCGTATCACATGGCTCAGCGCCGAGGTGCTGACTCCCCGGTCAAGCGCCGCCTTGCGGAAGCTCTGATGCCGGGCGACCGCCACGAACACCTCCAGCGCAGGCAGACCCGGCAGCGTCATCGGTGAGTCCACCCTCAACACGGCGTTGAGGAGGTTAGCCACGTGTCATCAGGCCCGCAATCGCCCACATCCGAGTTCAGACAAAGGGGGGCCAGACGGTGCGATCTGGCCCGCGCGATCTGCAAGCGGCAGGAGGCGAAGGACATGACCGATCGGATGCCAGGGCGCCATCACCGGGCGGACGTGAACGGGATACGCCTGCATTACACGGCGGCCGGTTCCGGCGAGCCCTTGGTTTTGCTGCACGGCTTCCCGATGACGTCGTTCTACTGGCGCAAGGTCATCCCGTCGCTTGCCGAGCGGTTCACGGTCATCGCACCCGACCTGCGTGGCTGCGGCGACTCCGACCGACCGTCCGGCGGCTACGACAAGCGGACCGTGGCGCAGGACGTGCACGGCCTCGTGCAGCACCTCGGCCTCGGGCCGATCAACCTCGTCAGCCACGACGTGGGCATGATGGTCGCCTACGCCTATGCCAGCCTGTTCACCTCGGGAGTGCGGCGGCTCGTTTTGACCGAAGCGGCACTCGCCGGTTTGGGCCTGGAGGAGTTGTACGACGCCGCCAAGACCCCTAGAATGTTCCATCTGCCGCTGTTCGAAGCACCCAACGGCTTGGCCGAGGCACTGATCACCGGGCGCGAGGCGTTGTTCGTCGCCCACATGATGCGCCAGCAGGCGTACGACACGACAGCCCTGGAGGAGCACGCACTCGCCGAGTATGCCCGGCACTTGGCCGCGCCTGGCGCGTTGCACGGCGGCATCGAATATTTCCGCGCCCACACGCTAGACGGCGTGCACAACAGGGAGTTCAGCAAGACCAAGCTGCCCATGCCGGTCCTGATCGTGGGCGGCACGGCAAGCCTTGGGGCTCATCTGGAACACCTGGAACCGCGAATGCGACCGCTCGCCGAGCGGATGCGCAGCGTCATGATCGACGAATGCGGCCATTACCTGGCGGAGGAACGGCCGGAGCGGCTGACCGAGGAACTCCTCGCCTTCCTCGCTGAACCGGCGTGAGCGCGCTCGATCCCGCCGATCGGACGAGGGTCAGGCTTGATCGGCGGACCTTGCGCGGCGGGCATCGCCCCGCTCCAGACGTCGTTGCGGGAGATTCGGCATGAACCAAGACGGAACAGGTTTTGTTCGAACGGTGTTATCTGGCGGTAAAGGCCAATTGCCTGGGCCGGCAAGCGCGATCGATGACCGGTTGTTCCACACGGCCGTGGCGATTGGTGGCGAGACACTCGCTCAGCAGGACATCCGTGACTTGGAACTCGCAAGAGCAAGACATGCATTGGCCTACTTGAAGCGGAAGCTCGGCAATGACGCGATGCGCCAGCTGCTCGACGACGACTTGCGTGCCATGATGGCGAAAGTCCGAGGCTGGGTGGAGCTGTCGGCCGGTGCCTGGCAAAGCGGGACGGTGACGTTGACTGTGCCCGGACCGAGCGCCAGCGCGTTCCAGGACTGGTACGTCGCTAACGTCATCGGCAAACGCGAAGCCGAGCTGCGATCTGGTCACCCTGAGCATTTCATCAGCCATCCGCTGTCGGACACGGTCGAGGTGGTGGAGAATATCGGCGAGACCGAGCTGCCGTGGCGCGTGTTCTACCGGGCGCTTCCGGAGGACTTCGGTTATCCTACGCCATGGGATCCCGCCTACTCGGGACACT
The DNA here is from genome assembly GCA_965276785.1 of Acetobacteraceae bacterium. Lineage (GTDB taxonomy): Bacteria > Pseudomonadota > Alphaproteobacteria > Acetobacterales > Acetobacteraceae > LMUY01. The sequence continues at coordinate 1,565,692 of OZ255629.1, read as the reverse complement.
ACGGAATGGAGATCCTGGATTGCGACGACCTGCGCGTAGGCTACAGCATGCGGCAATCCCGCGACGAGGCCGACGGGCTGCATCTGAGTTTTACCACGCACTTGCCGAAAGCGGCACCGGCTGACCTTGTGCGCCGTCACCTCAATCATTTTGCGATCGAATTCAGGAATTGGACTCGTGCGGCTTGGCTTGCCTCGACGGGCAGTATGGCCGTGAGTTCGTAATCAATCCTTAGCTGTTGGACACGCCATGAAACTGGTACGAGTGGGCGAAACATCACGTCCGGCATTCAACCCTGATTGGTATACCGGCGCCGTGTGGGCCAACGTGCTTGCGGTAGGCACAACCACGCCGCCGCTTAGTGTCGTGCTGGCGACCTTCTCGCCCGGGGCACGAACGGCTTGGCACACGCACCCCTATGGGCAGATTCTGCTCGGCATGTCGGGGAGCGGGCGGGTACAGCTTGCGGGCGAGCCAGCGAGGGTACTCAACCCGGGTGATAGTGTTACGATAGCACCCGGGGAACGTCACTGGCATGGCGCGGGGCCGGACCAGGCGTTCGCACACATCTCGATGCAAAGTGCGGCGCCGGACGGCACAACGGCGGACTGGTCCGACCGCGTGAGCGACGAGGACTACAACCAGCCGGTGCAATCTTGATCAAGCGATCAGGAGCACATGTTCGATCTTCGCTCTGCAGACCGACTGCGTTGCGCTGCCGTTCTCCAAGAGCTTCGCGAGGACTGCAGCGGTTAGCGGCTTCTGCTGGCAGTGGCCAAGATCGTTCCGGTTTGCTGAGTGGTGGACGAAAGATATGACTGACTTCGAGACAGCGAGTCCGATGCTGCGGAGTGGAGGGCCAGGGATGCTGGCCGGCCTCCGTATCATCGAATTGGCAGATGAGCGGGCAGAATACACCGGTTTACTTCTAGCCGGCCTCGGCGCGGAAGTCATAAAGATTGAACCGCCAACGGGTAATCCGACACGTGCCATTGGGCCGTTCCTCGATGATAAGCCGGATCCGGAGCGTTCTCTCCATTTCTGGCATTATAATCGGAACAAGAAGTCGGTCGTCATCGACTTTGACGAGCTTGCGGATCGGCAAGCGCTTCTTGACCTCGTCTCGGGGTCTGATGTTTTCTTGTATGGCGCCGACGACTACCTTGACCGTTTTCCCGAGCTTCAGAGTGCACAGCTTGCCGCGCGTTATCCGCATCTCGTCATAGGCCGGGCAACGCCCTTCGGCGATGATGGGCCCTGGAAGAATTATCGGGCATCCGACCTCATTCATCTGGCTCTGGGCGGGGTGATGATGAACTGTGGTTACGACCCCAATCCGCTTGGGGAGTATGACTTGCCGCCGATGGCGCCGCAGGTCTGGCATGCCTACCATATCGCCGGTGAGCAGCTAGCGATCGGTATCGTGGCAGCACTCCTTTACAAGGCGAAAACGGGACAGGGGCAAGACGTCTCGGTCGCAATTCATGAAGCAGTGGCAAAGAATACTGAACTCGACGTGATGCATTGGGTGATGCGCCGCGTGCCGCTGTTGCGTTCGACCCATCGGCATGCGGCCGAAACGCCGGATCGCTCGCCGACGATTGCGGCGACGAAAGATGGCCGCTGGTATATGACGCAGAGCCTCGGTTCGCGGGATCTCAGCAACCTTATTCCACTGCTTGACGACTATGCCATGAGAGCGGACTTACAGCCGCCGCCGTCCGATGCAGCCGCAGCTCGTAACGTTCCTGGGACGCAGGCCGCCGGGGAGACCAGGGCGCATACTTTGGATATAATCCAGCGCTTTGTCCGAACTTGGCGATACGACACTATGCCTTGGCTGCGCGCGCAGGAGGCCGGGCTGCTTTGGGCACCTGTTCGCAAACCGCATGAAAATGTGCTCGACGCGCATTGGCAGGCCCGGCGCAGTTTTTCCGAGATTGAGCATCCGGAACTCAACCGGCGGTTCGTCTATCCGACGAGCAAGTGGATGAGCTCAGCTACGAGCTGGCAGGAGGGCCGACGGGCGCCCCGTTTGGGAGAAGACACGGCAACCGTGCTGTCTGCAGCACCGAGGCGCCTTGCGTCGCCGATTTCACACAGCAAGGTCTGTGATCTGAGCCACTCGGCCCGGCACGGTAAGCCGTTTCCGCTGCAAGGTGTACGTGTGCTCGACTTCGGGTGGTTTCTAGCCTCTGCGGGCGGCAGTCGCATTCTCGCTGCAATGGGTGCCGAGTGCTACAAGGTCGAGTGGAAAGACAATCCCGATACGCGTCTGGCCGCTATGGCGCCAATCGGCGGCCGCGTCGCCCGCGAGGCAGCGACGCACCCCCTGGAAGCAGTGACCGATCCCGATATGGGCGGCCAGTTCAACAATAAGAACGCAGGCAAGAGAGGTGTCTCACTGAACATTCGTCATCCGAAAGGACTGGAGATCGCCAAGGACTTGATCAAGCGTTGCGACGTTGTCGCAGAGGGATTTTCGCCGGGAGTTCTTGAGCGTTTGGGTCTTAGCTATGATGTTATGAAGTCAATCAAGCCTGACATCATTTATATCCAACAGTCTGGCATGGGAGCGCACGGCAGCTACGGCCGGATGAGGACGATAGGGCCGGTTGCTGCGGCATTCGCCGGGCAGGGCGAGATGTCAGGCTTACCGGAACCGGCTATGCCGACCGGCTGGGGGTATTCCTACCTAGATTGGATCGGCGCTTACGGCTATGCGCTCGCACTCCTGGGGGCACTGCATCACCGCAATCGAACAGGTGAGGGACAATGGATTGACTCGTCGCAATGCGAGGCCGGACTGTTTCTTACGGGAACGTCCGTCCTTGACTGGTCGGCAAATGGGCGAGCGTGGCAACGGTATGGCAATCGTTCTCCTTACAAACTTGCTGCGCCGCACGGAGCCTATCGCTGCTGCGGCCTTGACCGCTGGATAGCCATTGCATGCTTCGACGCTCGTCACTGGCAGGGGCTCGTCACCGTGGCCGAGTCTGCCGCATGGACGGGGGATCAGCGTTTCGCGACGCTGGCTTCGCGCCGCGACCACGAAGACGCGCTCGATGCAGCCATCGAAGCGTGGACCTCACAGCACGATGCGTTCAGCCTCATGCAGCGGCTGCAAGCAGCCGGTGTCCCTGCGGGCGTTTGTCAGACCGCTGAGGATCGGTGCGACCGAGATCCGCAACTGCGCCATCTCGAATGGCTCACAGAGGTGACTGGGAGCAAGATCGGAACATGGCCGGTCTATGAAGTGCCGATCAAATTCAGTCAGACTCCCGTCTATAGCGGTGGTCCCGTTGACCGCGGCGCTCCTTGCTATGGCGAGGACAACACATGGCTTCTCGCAGAAATCCTCGGGCTCACCTCGGGTGACATCCAGACGCTGGCTGAGGAAGGCGTGATCTAGAAGACGGTCGATCTCAGTCGGAGCGAGGGACGCTCCTCGCCGACGTGAGGAAGCAAAAGCTTCGTTCTGTGGCGCGCCGGGAAGCTCGAAAGGGAAGGCGATGAAAACGGATTATGACGTCCAGCTGGTGAACCGGGCCGACAACTTGATCGGAGAGTGCCCACTCTGGCATGTGCGGGAGCGCGCCCTTTACTGGGTGGACACTCGCCGCCCGGCGCTGCAGCGACTGAATGCAGACGGGTCGGTTGACGTATGGCCGCTGCCACACATGATCGGCTCGTTCGCGATCCGGGAAAGAGGTGGATTGGTCGCGGCCATGCAGACCGGGTTTTGCGAACTCGACCTCGATCCGTTCGCGCTGCGTCTGATTGTCGACCCCGAAGCGGACCAACCGAACGTTCGACTGAACGATGGCAAGTGTGACCGTAGCGGCCGATACTGGTGCGGTTCGCTTGATCCCGACCCGACAGGCGGCCGACCCGGTGGCTCGCTCTACCGACTGGACCCGGATTTCCGCTGCACCAAGATGGACAGCGGTTTCAAAGTCTCCAATGGCATGGCGTTCAGCCCAAATGATCGTACTCTCATATTCGGCGACAGCACTGGCGACGTGATGTATCGCTACGATCTCGATCTCGACACGGGTATGATCGAGAATCGCCGGCCTTATTTGCAGACGGCGGGCCTGCCCTGGTACGTGGACGGCGCGACTTTCGATGCCGAAGGCTACTATTGGTGCGCGCTGATCCAGCACGGCGCGGTCGGCCGATTCGATCCGGACGGCCGGCTCGACAAGATGGTGATGCTGCCGGTGAAGCATCCAACCATGTGCAACTGGGGTGGCGACGACCTCGACGTGCTTTACGTCACCTCCGGCCATATCTTCCTCTCACCGGAGGAGCGCGCGGCGCAGCCGCTGGCAGGTTCGCTGTTTGCGATACGCGGCCTCGGCGTTCGAGGTGTCCCAGAGCCGTTCTTTGCAGGTTAGCGCAAGGCATCACGCGCGTTGCTTTGCCGACAGCGCGAGCGACGCGCCGATGGGCAGCGAGGGCAGATCCATCGCGGCTCACCCGGCTCGGAGGAGGCAAACGCGTAGGATCTGACCGAGTTGGCTGGGATATTCGGCCAGGGGGCAACACCACGGGGCGCTCAATTCTTACCAGAGGGACGCGTCATGAGTGATCACGCCAATCTATCTAATAAGACCGCAATCGTCGGCGTCGGCACGACCGCCTACGGTAGTTTCCCGCATCTGGACGAGTATGGGCTCGCTGCTTGGGCCTTTCGTAATGCGCTCGAGGATTGCGGTTTCGATAAGAAGCAAGTGGACGGGCTCATCGTATGCCGCATTCCATATTACGGGCGAATGGGTGAGGTGCTTGGCATCGATCCACGCTGGTCGCTGACCTTACCGCCGCATGGACGCATGTCCGGCATCGGGCTGATCGAGGCTGTGCTCGCGCTGGCTACTGGCCGAGCCACGACGATTGCGCTGCTATACTCGAACATCGGGCGTTCGCGCCGGGTAAATTATGGCGGCGAAGAAGCCGGCATTTGGGATCCATGGGGATTCACCTCTCCAGGCGCGTCCCATGCCATGATGTTCCGCCGTCATATGGAGCTTTACGGCACCACCACACAACAACTTGCCGAGGTGTCTGTCGCGATACGCCATCACGCCTGCCTCAACCCCGAGGCTGTGATGAAGCAGCCGATTACCATCGAGGATCACGAGACGGCGCGGCCGATCGTGTTGCCGTTGCGGCTGCTGGATTATTGTCTGATCAATGACGGCGCGGTGTGCCTCATTCTGACCAACGCGGACCGCGCCCATGATGGACGCAAACCGGCGGTGATGATCAGCGGCGTCGGTGGCCAGGAAAGCTTTAGCCGCTGCTCCATCGGCAACTTCGACATCGATTTCTGGCACGACGCGGTCGCGGCAGCGGGCCGCGAGGCATTCGGCATGGCAGGTGTCACCAACGCGGACGTGAATGCCCTGATGTGCTATGACAACTTCAGCCCTACAGTGCTGTTTAGTCTTGAGGGGCTGGGCTATTGTCCACGGGGGGAAAGCGGCCGCTACGTTGCAGGCGGCACGCTGCAACTCGGTCATGCGCTACCCACCAACACCGATGGCGGCCATCTGTCCAACAGCTACATGCAAGGCTGGGCGCTGAATGTAGAAGCCGTTCGTCAATTGCGCGGAGAATGCGGCGTACGCCAAGTTCCGGACTGTAACATCGTCCAATACGTGCAGGCGACACCCTGCACGCGCTCCCTCATCTACACCCGCAGCTAAGCAAGATAGGAGCAAGACCATGAGCGGACCTGGGAAGTCGCAACAATACGCAAAGCCGCTGCCACAGATCGATGAGGTGTCGAGAGGTTTTTGGAAGCATGCCGAGGAGCAGCGGCTCTCGGTGCAGATGTGCCGCCAGTGCGGGGATGCCCACTTTCCAGGCTCGCCTGTCTGCCCGGCGTGCCTGAGCGACGAGCAGGACTGGACGCCGGTCAGCGGAACCGGGACTCTGGAGACCTGGAGTGAGTTCCACCGTGCATACTGGCCGGGTTTTGCCGGCGAGCTGCCTTACACGGTGTGTCTGGTCCGGCTTGCCGAAGGACCCGTTCTTGTCAGCAACCTTGTTGGCGACGGATCGGGCGCGAAGCACGGAGCGGCCGTTCGTGTCGTATTCGAGAAGGCGACGGACGAGATCACCATACCGAAATTCGTGCTCGATTGACTCTGGCCGCGGACAAACCAGGATGCAATTTGGCTTCCGGGCGCAACTGCGCCTTTCATCAGCCCACGAGCAGCGCGAGATCGAGCGCCGACAGCGCGGTCAGGACGACACTGGGCGCGACATGGCCGTAGTCCTTAAACCGAACCACGGTCGCGACGGCCGTGAGGCAGATCGCCGCGGCCAGCACAAGGCCTGCAACGCGCGCGACCGGCATTGCGATGAGCGCAGCCGCCAGCACCTCCAGCCCGCCCGTCACCAGGTTCCACCAGCGCGGATAGCCCCAGCGAACGAAGTCGTCCTTGGTCGCGGCCGAGCCGGCTGCGTTGACGACGCCGGCGCCGAGAAAGGCGAGGGTGAGCAGCCAGGCCAGCAGGGTGGCGGCGGAGATGCCGAACAGGGTCATGGGTTGCTCCCGTGCTTAAGCGGTCGTGAAGGGATAAAGCGGCGCTCAGGCCATGAGCAGCGCAGCACTCGCGGCCAGGGCGACCGCCGCCGTGGCGCCGTGGATGCCAAAGGCCACCGCGCGGGTTCCGCCGCTGCGCAGGACGATTACCGCATCGCCTATGGGAATAACGCTCGCGGCGGCCATAAACGCGCCCAGCAGGTGCGGCGCCCGGCTGGCCAAGAGGACCCCGATGAAAATTCCCAAGGCGACATCGCGCACCCCCTTTGCGTAAAGCCACGGGTAAGGGCTGCCGGCTGGGATTTGCGCGCCGGGCAGCTCGACCGGGATGCCATATCCGGCCGCGGCGGCCTGCGGCGCCAAAAGGAAGCGGGCGCCGATGAGGATGATGGCGATACCGATCAAGCCGGAGACGATGGAAGCCAGGGTGGCGAGCATGACGGGCGCTTTCGTATTGCAAGCCCGTATCTAGCAACGCTAGGTAAAATGTCAATGTAATTCCCAGCGTTGACACACGTCAGCACGGCCGTCACCGAGCACATCGGCGTGGTGGTGGATGAGCACGCCTGCGCACAAGCAGCCCGCGCTCGATCCGATTTCAGCGAGCGGACACGGGTGCTACAGCCGCGCCAGCCGCAATGCCGCCCCCACGATGTCGAACAAGTCGAGCAATCGCGCCACATAGTGGTCGTGCACGGCAAACCCGGGCGCCGCCGGGTCGAAGAATTGCTGCTCCAGCACGCCCAGCATGCGCAGCAACCGCGCGCGATGCAGCCCCAGCGCCCGCTGCACCGGGTCCGACACCACGCCGGCGAAGGCGGCAAACACGCTGGCCGCCAGCATCAGCCCGCCCGTGGTGCTGGCCACCAAGCCCAATGACGGCGCGACCGGGAACAAGCCGTACCAAGCCGCGCCGAGCCAACCGCCGAGCGGGAACGAAGACACAGCGGCCTGCTGCGCGAACACGGCGGCCAGGCTCGGCCCGAGCGAGGCGGCACCCGGCGTCAGCTTGCTGAGCGCGGCCGCCCCGGCGCCGAGGCTGAGCAGCCCGGTGGTGATCTCGGCCGCCGCCGCCCGGCTGGTGGCGTATTCGGCCAGTGCCTCGCTCAACCGGGCGCGGAACGCCGGGTCGTCGCCGCGGCGGCCGATGGCGGCCAGCGCCTCCGCCAGCGCCGCCTCGATGCGGGGACCGGCCAGGATGGTCTCGGCCAGCGCGTCATGGGTTGCGACCCGCTCGCCCTGGCGGAACGGCAGTTCCAGCAACTCGGTATGCAGCAGCCAGGCGAGTTCTCGCGCCACGGCGGTCTCCAGCAGGATGGAGCGGCGCATGCCCCGCGCCGCCCGTTCCGCGCCGAGCTTGCTGGCCGCCATCGCCCCGAGCCGCAGCCCGATCTGCGGCGCCGCCAGGGACAGGTTCAGCGGCGCCTTGGCGATGTCCCATCCGACCGCGGCGCGGTGCAGCCGCAAGCTGCCGCCGAGGGAGAAATGCCGGTCGATGAAAGGGACCACCCGCTCCCGGCGGGTGGCGAAATACTGCCGTGTGCCCTCGGCGACCGCCATTTCGGCAAGGGGGCGGCCCAGTGGTTCGGCCGGCGGCGTGCTAGGATGCTCCCCAGGTGATCGTCACCCGGTCATCGACCGCGATGGCGGAGGGTGCGCCGCCGCTATCCGGCGGCCGAACCACCTGGACGCTGAGCTGCCGCGCCGGGACGCCGCGTGCCACCAAGCCCCGTTTGACCGCGAGGGCGCGCCGGGCGGCAAGCACATTGGCGCGCTCGTCGCCAGCGCCAGCCTGGTAGGCGGTGGCGAGCAAGGTGACCGGGTCCACGTCGCGGATGAGGCGAACCAAGAGGTCGAGCTGGCGGCTGTCCGCACTGGTCAGCGTGGCCCGGCGCGGCGGAAACAGTACCTCGACCCGGTTGGAGGCGACCTCAGCCGCCTGTTGCCGAAACGACAGCGGATCGCTGCCGAGAGATGCCCCCAACTCGCCTTGCCCCGCCACCGCGGCACAGCCAGCCAGGAAGATGCTAACGCCGGACGTAAGCAAGAGCCAGGTTTTGCGCCGGGTCATGAGTGCGGTCACCGCAATGGCTGTGTGGGCGGCGCAATACGGCACCGGTCGGGGCGAAGCAAGCAAGCCCGGTTTTTGCCCGGCGCGATTTGCCTTATGGTCTGCCCGTCACAAGCGGGGCTCTCGGATGACGCGTCACTCGTCGCCAAGCACACGTAAACCTAACGCAATCGCCTGCCGCGCGGTAGCCGTACTGTTGCTGCTGAGCGTCACTGCCGCCGCCCGTCCGGTGCCGCAGGTCGACGCCGGGTTGAACGATTTCCGTCACGGCCGCTACGCCGAGGCGCTGGCCAATTGGGAGCAGGCGGCGCGCGCTGGCGATGCTCGTGGCGCGCTGTATGCCGGGGTGATGTACGACAGCGGCGTCGGCGTGAGGCGTGATTTCCGCGAGGCGATGGAGCTGTATCACCAAGCCGCGGACGGCGGCAGCGCGGTGGCGGCGTTCAACCTTGGCGTGATGTACGACGGCGGCTTCGGCGTCGAGTCGGACCAAGCAAGAGCTGCGCAGTGGTACGAGCGTGCGGCGGCGGCCGGGTTCGGCCGCGCTGAATACAACCTTGCGATGCTCTACGACCTGGGGGCCGGCGTGCCGCAAGACCGGGCCCGGGCGGTGGAGCTGTATCGCAGTGCAGCCGCTCAAGGGATTTCCGCCGCCGCAGAGCACTTGGCGGCGTTGCGCGGGCCGGGGACTGCCGCCCGCACGCCGCGCAACTCGCCCGCGCGCGCGCCGGCGGAAGACGTGGCCATGCACGATTTTCAGAGTGCCCAGCGTGTGCTGCTGAGCCGCGGCGCGGGCGATGCGTCGCGCGCCACGCGGCTGTTCCGCCGTGCGGCCGAGCGGCACAATGCCGTTGCGGAATACGACCTCGGCTATTGCTACGAGCACGGACTCGGCGTTGCGACCGATGCAGCCGCAGCCGCACGCTGGTACCATCGCGCGGCGAGCGACAGCGCGGACCAGTCTTTGCGCTCGATGGCGCAGCAAAGTGCTGCCACGGTGGAGAGCGCGGCAAACAATCAGCCAACCAACTGACCGAGCAGACTTACTTCAGCTCGAGGTTGAGGCGTCCCTGCTCCAGCGCCTGAACAAAGTGCTCATACAACTCGACCGCGGCGTACTCGTCCACGGCAACGAGCGAGAGGTGAACCGCAGCGCCCTGACGGGTGACGTGGATGCGAAAACCACCCGGCTTGTGGCTGCCATCTCCGATCGGGGAGGGCCTGACGCTGCTTCCGTCACCGTCAACCGCAGGCATGGACATCGGTATTCTCCCAAACCGCCGCGTTCGCCTCAGCGTCGCCAACGATGAAATTCTAACGCTCAGCCAACTGACTATATTCACATATTTAGCACGCTGTCGTATGGAAAATCGTTAATTATTGTACGGTTCGAACCAACGGTCCGAACCGGCCAGGCTCTGGACGGTGCTGCTTTCGTTCCCACCTGCCTGTCTCATCGAGGAGCTTTGGATGGCAAGCTGGCAGGCCCATATCACCACGCTACTGCTGAAATACCGCGTCAAACGACGGCTTCCGGCCAGCTTGGACATCCAAGCTGCCCGAGCCTTGCTCTCAGCCGTGAAGCATCGCGTGCCGCCGCAAGTGACCCTGACGGAGGCGGCAGTTGGCGGCATTCCAGGCGAATGGCTGCGTTGTGTGGCGGCGCCCGCCCGTGGCACCCTGCTTTACCTGCATGGTGGCGGCTATTTCGCTTGCTCACCGGCGACGCACCGCCCCATTACCGGGGGGTTCGCCCGCCGTGGCCTCCAGGTGTTCGCACCGGATTACCGGCTGGCGCCCGAGCACCCGTTTCCGGCCGCGGTGGAGGATGCTGTGGCGGCTTACCGCGGCCTGCTGGAGGGCGGGATTTCCGCCGACCAGCTTACCGTGGCAGGCGACTCTGCAGGGGGTGGCCTGGCGCTGGCCCTGCTGCTTTCGCTGCGGGACGCCGGGATTGCCCTGCCAGCGGCCGCCGTGCTGTTCTCGCCATGGACCGACTTGGCCGGCACTGGGCGGTCGCTGACTACGAACGCCCGGCGCGATGCGATGTTTCGCAGTGAGGCGCTGAAGCATGCGACCACCCCCTACCTGGCCGGCCAAGACCCGACGCACCCACTCGCCTCGCCGCTGTACGCAGACCTCCGCGGCCTACCGCCGCTGCTGCTTCACGTTGGCAGTTACGAAATCCTGTTGGACGACAGCGTTCGGTTCGCGGAGCGCGCCCAGGCGGCTGGTGTGACCGCAAGGCTGCGGAGTTGGCCGGTGGTGCCGCATGTCTGGCAGCTGTTTCCCATGCCCGAGGCACGGGCTTCGATGGAAGAGGCGGCGCAGTTCCTTCACGGCGCTCTTGCGGATGGTGCCAAGCGGGTCGCGGCCTGACCCGGATAGATTGGCAACCGGCCGGCGGCAGCGCAGGATAAGGCTCCTGCCGAGGAGAGCGACATGCAGAACGCCGACCAGATCTGGACCTTTGTGGACGCCAAATGGCCTGAATTCACCGCCTTGGCCGACCGGGTCTGGGGCATGCCGGAGACCTGCTATACGGAACACCGCTCGGCGGCCGAGCACGCCGCAGAACTGCAGCGTCAGGGCTTCGCCGTGACTGAGACAGTCGCGGGCATTCCGACCGCGGTGATGGGCGAGGCGGGCGCGGGCGGCCCGGTCATTGCACTCCTCGGCGAATATGACGCGCTGCCCGGCCTGAGCCAGGAAGCCGGAGTGGCTGAGCATCGCCCGATTCCCGGCAACGGCAACGGCCATGGCTGCGGCCACAACTTGCTCGGATCCGCCGCCATGCTGGCCGCAACGGCGGTGAAGGATTGGCTGGCCGAGACCGGCACGCCGGGCCGGGTGCGCTACTACGGCTGCCCGGCGGAAGAAGGCGGCGCCGCCAAGGCGTTCATGGTTCGCGAAGGCGCGTTCCGGGACGTGGACATCGCCATCACCTGGCATCCCAACGCGTTCAACGAAGTGGCGGACGCCGCCTCGCTTGCCAACACACGCGTGGATTTCGCCTTTCGCGGCCGCGCGTCGCACGCCGCTGCGGCGCCGCATCTCGGCCGCTCGGCGCTGGACGCGGTGGAGCTGATGAACGTTGGCGTGAACTATATGCGCGAGCACATGCCGGCGGATGCGCGCATCCACTACGCGATGATCGACGGCGGCGGTATCGCGCCCAACGTGGTGCAGTCCAGCGCGCGGGTGCGCTATTCGGTGCGGGCGCGCGAGCTGCCCACCATGCAAGTGTTGCTGGAGCGGGTGAAGAATGTGGCGCGCGGCGCTGCCTTGATGACGGAGACGCAGGTGGACATCCATGTGCTCTCCGCCGTCTCCAACCTGCTGGCCAACGAGCCGCTGGAACAGGCGATGCACGAGACCATGCTCCGGTTGGGCGCGCCCGAGTGGGACGAGGCCGACCGCGCCTTCGCCCGTGAGATCCAGGCCACGTTGGCGCCGGAGGACCTCTCCACCGCCTACCGCCGGGTCGGCGTAAAGCCCAAGCCCAACACCCCGATCCATGACGAGATCGTGCCGCTCGACACCAAGCGTGTTGCGATGATCGGCTCGACCGATGTGGGCGACGTGTCCTGGGTGGTGCCGACCGTGCAGGCGCATGCCGCCACGTATGCCATTGGCACGCCGGGCCATTCGTGGCAGCTCACGGCACAGGGGAAGAGCCCGATGGCCCATAAGGGGCTCGGCTTCGCGGCCAAGGTGATGGCGTCCACCGCGGTGCAAGCCATTGAGGAGCCGGGCTTGATCGACCGCGCCCGCGCCGACCTGGCCGAACGCACCCGTGAATCGCCCTATGTCAGCCCGCTACCGGACGGCGTAGCGCCGCCGATTGCCGCCATGGCACTGGCAGCCAACTGATGCAGGCGCTGGCGGGCGGCGCGTTGGACAGCCTGCTGTCCCGCGCTTCGACAGGCGAACTGCAGGACCCGGCACCGGACGGCCCAGCCCTGCGGCAAATTGTGGCCGCCGGGCTATGCGCACCGGACCACGGCAAGTTGCGGCCGTGGCGCTTCGTCGCCATTCGTGGCGAGGCGCGGGGCCGGTTTGCTGATGTTGCGGTCGCCGCCTTGCGCGCCCGAGACCCGGCGGCCACCGAGCCCGAGGCTGAACGGATGCGGGGCAAGTTGCTGGCGGCGCCCTTGATCCTGGCCTTGGGTGTGCATGCGACTCCAGCAGTCAAGGTGCCGGAGATCGAGCAGGTGATGTCGGTGGCGGCGGCGGCGATGAACATGCTAAACGCCGCGCATGCTCTGGGCTTCGGCGGCAAATGGGTGACGGGGCCGAATGCCTACGACCCGGCGGTCGCTGCCGCCCTTGGGGTGCCGCGATTGGCGGGTTTTCTGTATCTCGGCACGCCGGTTGGCGGTGTTCCGGTGGCTCGACGGTCCGACCCGAGTGATTTCCTCGCCGAGTGGGCAGCGGCCTGAGCTATCGCGGCGTGTAGCGCCACACGCTGGCCGGTGGGAAGTTCAGTGGCGTCCAGGCCTCGCGCCGCGCCACCAAGCCGTGCCTGCGCCAAGGCAGCGGCGAGGTGACGCAATAGCTGTAGTGCAGGAAGCCCCGGCCCGGCGCCACCGCCTCGATGGCGTCGATAAACCGGCGCTGTTCCGCCAGCGGCAGCAAGACCAGCGGGATACCGCAAATCACCGTGCCGACGCGGCCGTGGAATTGGGGCGGCACCAGCCCTGACAGCAGCCGTGCGTCCCCGGTGATGACGTGTACGCCGGGCAGGGTGTGCCGCAGATGCTCCGCCATTGCGGCAACGATCTCGACCGTCACCATTCTGGCCGCCGGCAAGCCGCTTTGCAGCAGGGCACGGCCGATCACGCCGGTGCCGGCGCCCAGTTCAAGCACCGCCTCGCCGTCGGCCAGACGCACTTGCTGGACAATCCGGCGGCATAATGCCGCCGAGGACGGCACAATCGAGCCCATCTGCAACGGGTTCGCCGCCCAGCGCTGCAAGAACAACCACGTGCCTTCTAGAGGCTTACTCGGTGATCTCGGCGGCAATGCTGCGGTCGAAGCGCCGTTCTGCAACATTTGCTTCATGTTACTGTCATCCTGACGACCGGGACTTTGTCGTCCCGCCTCACCTAGCCGATGGCGCGACTCGATGAAAGATGCTGGCTGACGCCGCGGCAAACACCTGGCGTTAATACAATAGTGTGATAATGCCTCATCCAGGGAGCGACCCATTGCCAGACCAGCTTGCGGACCCGGTGCTGCTGCGGCGCGCCGACAACAACGAGCGCTTCGTTGCGTTCGCCTTTGCTGCCGCCGACCTGGTCGCCGAGATCGACACGGCGGGGACGGTCACCTTTGCCGCCGGCGCCTTCCGCAGCCGCTATGGCCGCCCCGCGGAGCAGTGCGTCGGCGAGCATGTGCGCAGCCTGATCAGCCCGGTGGACCATGAGGCGCTCGACCGGGCCTTGCTCATGTTGTCAGAACACGGCCGCTTGCTGCCGCTTACGGTGCGGCTGGCCAATGCCGCCCGCATGAAAATGGCGCTGGCTGGCATCCGGCTGGCGCCGGAGGGGCGCCCCAGCCGGCTGTGCCTCACCTTCGCCTTGCTGCCGGCGCCGCTCGGCCGTGTCATGCAGGCCAGTTCCAGCCACGGCTTCGCCCGAGCCGCCGAGTCGCGCCTGCGCAGCGGCACCGCCGCAGACCTGGCCCTGCTGGAAGTGACCGGCAGCAACGGGGAGGCGGTTGGCGCGGCGCTCGAGGTCTTAGCGCCGGACGCCGTGGCGAGCGAGATTGCGCCAGGCCGTTACGGGCTGGTGGGGGCGCCGGGCGACGCCGCGACGCTGGAGGGCGTCGCGATTGCGCTGGAAACCGCGCTGCGCGATCAGGGGATGCAAGCGACGGTGGCGTCCCGCAATCTCAGCCTGGCGGACGGGGGCCTTTCACCCGCGCAAGCAGCCCGCGCGCTGCGCCAAGCGCTGGACGCGTTTGCCCGCAACGGCACGATCGGGCTTGACGCGGCGGGCTTCACCTCCGGCCTGGCCAGCTATGTCAGGCACGCGATGCAGCACACCGGGGCGATGCGCCGCGCGATCGGTCAGCGCCGGTTCGAGCTGACGTTCCAGCCCATCGTCCATCTGTCTGACCGCCGGTTGCATCACTACGAGGCCTTGCTGCGGCCGCTGCCGGTCGAGGGCTGCCCGGCCGACACGCCGCAGGAATTCGTGGTGCTAACCGAAACGATCGGGTTGGCGACCGAGCTGGATCTCGCGGTGGTCGGGCTGGCGTGCGAGGCTGCCGCCGCCTCGCCGGTGCCGGTCGCGTTCAACATCTCGGGGCAGTCGATGCAGGACCCGGCGTTCCGCGACAAGCTGATGGCCAGGCTGCTTCGCGAACCCGCGCGCAAGGCTGGACGCCTGATGGTGGAGATGACCGAGACGGCCCAGCTCGAAGACATTCCGGAAGCGGCGAAGACGGCCCAATTGCTGCGGGAGCTCGGCATCCCGTTCTGCCTGGACGATT
Organism: Acetobacteraceae bacterium; assembly: GCA_965276785.1. Taxonomy (GTDB): domain Bacteria; phylum Pseudomonadota; class Alphaproteobacteria; order Acetobacterales; family Acetobacteraceae; genus LMUY01. Next base: position 1,550,564 of record OZ255629.1, on the reverse strand, counting down.
TCGGCGCCGGCGGTGCCGACATGCGGGTGCTGCGCGGCATGCCGGCCGATATCGTCAAGTTGGACGGCTCCTACATAGCCGGCATTGCGTGCGACGGGCGGGAACGCGCCTTCGTTGCCGGTATGATCGAGATGGCACGCGCCGCCCAGGCGGAGGTGGTCGCCGAATGGGTGGAGACGGAGGAAGAAGCGGCGGCCCTGGTCGCGATGGGGGCGCAGTACGGTCAGGGCTGGCTGTTCGGCCGCGCTGGGCCATTGCCGCAAAGGACGTAGGGTGCGCGAAGCCGACCGCCCACGAATGCCTCCCGCCGTAAACTCCTCACTCAGCGTCAATTAGGTAAGCGGACCAACTGCCTGCTCCAGCACCGACCAGGCCGCGTCGCCGAACGTGGACCTCCATTCAGCATAGAAGCCAACGGCCTTCAGCTTATCGCGAAACGGGGCGATCTCGGTCGGATTGACCAGCATGCCCTTGGCCTTGAGCGAAAGTTCCGACGTCTGGTCCAGCTTGATGGTATCGGCACGCATCTTGAGCGCGGCTGCGTCAAGGTTCTCGCCGATGATGTCCTGGGTTCGCGGGTCCATCTGCTGCCACACCCGGCCGTTCGAAAGCATGAAGAAGCCGTCCCAGACATGGTTGGTGAGCGAGACGTATTTTTGCACTTCGAACAGCTTGGCGTCCTCGACCAACACGAGTGCATTCTCTTGCCCATCAACGATCCCGGTTTGCAGCGCCGAGTAGAGTTCGCTGAAATTGAGCGATGTCGGTGACGCGCCGAGGCCCTTGAACAGGGACACGTATATGCGCGAGACCGGAACGCGCATTTTAAAGCCTTGCAGGTCGTCCGGCGTATGGATCGGCTTCGTACTGGCTGTCACCTGGCGGAAGCCGTTGTTCCACAGCTTTGGCAGCGCGTGCAGATGAACCTTCTCGATAAGCTTGCGCAGGTAGGCGCCGAGCAGCCCGTCCATCGCAGGCCATACTTCGTTATAGCTCTTGAAGATGAAGGCGGTGTTGTAGATCGCCGTGACGGGGGACAGCGCGGACAGCAGCCCGCCCGACATCAACAGGAACTCCAGAGCGCCCGTCCGCAATTGCGAAAGCATGTCGGTGTCGCCACCCAGCACGCTGTTGGGGAAGATGTTCATCTGGACTTGGCCGCCGGTCGCCTCCCGGATGGTGGCAATTGCTTCGGCCAGGCGAACGTTCATTGGATGCAGAACGGGAAGGTTGTTACCGACCTTGAGGTTGAATTTGGCGGCCTGAGCCGGCCAGCGGAGCAGAACGGGTGCGGCCAAGGCGGCCGCCGCTCCGGACAACACGGGCCGGCGCATGAGCGTATTGACCATCGGATCCTCCGGTTCAGGCTTTGTTGCTGGCCTACCCGGTCGGCCCGACACGTCAAGCTCCGTCCAGCCGCTAGCGGAGTGCAAGATCGCCTCTCAATGCCGCTCATTCGGCACCCCACTCACCTTCACCAATGCGGTCTGATACGCCTCCGGATGGTCCAGCAAAAATCCCGCCGTGTCCAAATCCGCGTCCCGCCCCTCGGCGGCCGGGCAGGCGTTGCGCAACTCCACCACCTGCGCCAGCGGCAGCGGCGCACGGGCGGCGTTGTGGCGACCCAAGGCAGCGGCCATGTCGAGCTGACCGGACAGCAAATCCTGCAGCTCGACCTGCAACGGGTCAGCGCCCAGGCTGGTGCAAATCTGCGGCAGCACGCCCAGGCCTTGTAGCGGCCACCCGCCCGGCGCCAGCACGCGGCTCCAGGTCACGAACAACTCGCCGCCATCGGGCAGCGGCGCGATTGTTTGCACCAGCCCCTTGCCTAGCGTCGAACTCCCCACCACCACCGCCCGGCCATTGTCCTCCAACCCGGCGGCCATGATCTCGGCGGCGCTCGCGGTGCGGCCGTCCACCAGGATGACGATCGGGCGGCCTTGCGCCTCGTCCTCGCCAGTGCCGCTTTGCCACACATGGTTGGCCTGTGGGTTGCGCCCGGCGGTGGTGGCCACGATGCCCGTGGTCAACACGTCCCCCGTGGCGTCCACCGCCTGGCGCAACAAGCCGCCACGGTTGCCGCGCAAATCCATCACGACGCCGCGCACCCGGTGGCCCTCGAACCCGGCCGACAACGCGGCGTGAAACTGGTCCTCGGTGTTGGCGCTGAAGCCGTCGATATGGATCACCAGCACGTCGGCCACCCGCTCGGCGGTCACTGTCTGCGGCGGCACCAAAGCGCGCTCCAACTGGCGGCGCAGCACCCGGCCGCGGCGGTCGCGCCAGGCGAGCATCACGCTCGAGCCCTCGGGGCCTTGCAGCCATGCTTCGACCGCGGCGGCGTCCTCGCGGCGCGGCAGCCGGCCATCGACAGAGAGCACCCGGTCGCCGGGGCGAACGCCCGCGTCGTCGGCCGGGCTGCCCGGCAGCACGGCGCGCACGACGAACCCCGCCGCCGTTTTGGCCAAGGTCAAGCCCAGCCCCACCGCACCGGAACGCCGCTCCCGGTCGGCGCCCGCGTCATCGGGCGGGACGTAGCGGGAATACGGGTCGAGATGGTTGAACATTTCGTCGAAGAACGACCGGACGATCCCGGCGGTGCCGGCATTGCGCACCGCCTGCGAGAGGCTGAACGCGGCCCGGCCCATATCGGCCGCCATCTTGGCCCAGTCGGCCGCTGCCTGGGTGCCGGGCAGAGCCGTGGTGAACACCAGCTTATCGTTTTGCAGCAAGGCCACGTCGTTGTCCCGCAAGGCGGGGATCAAGGCGGGGTCTACGGCGGTGATGCCGCGCAAGCCCCAGAGCGTGAGTTGCGGGATGCCAACCGGGTCCAGCGTGCGCGGGGCGAGGAAGTCCAGCGCCACGCTGAACACAGATACCGCGAGCCCCTCGTCGAAGCTGTCCGCGGCATGCGCCCCGACCGCGGCGAGGCAGGATAGCAACCAGAGCAGCATCACCAGCCGTGAGGCGCGCCTCACGGCCGCCTGCTGTTGGTCCTGCGTCCTGCGGTGCTGGGTGGTGCCGCCAGGCCGAAGATCAGCCCGCCCGTGACGGGGCTCGCCTCCGCCAGCCGGACCTCGAGCGGCTGCGCCAGGCGGAAGCTCAGGCTGGTGCGGCGGCCGGTCAGCGTCTTGCTGGCCTCGTCGTGCTGCCAGAAATCGTCCGGCAAGGCCGAGAGCGGGAGCAGGCCGCTGGCGCCGGTTTCGGCCAAAGTCACGAACAGGCCGAACCGGGCCACCCCCGACACCCGAGCCGCGAACACGGCGCCGGTCTTGTCCGCCATATACGCGGCCAGGTAGCGGTCGATAGCGTCGCGCTCCGCCAGGGCGGCCCGGCGTTCGGTGGCGGTGATGTGCTCCGCCGTGTCCTCGAAACGGGCCGCGTCGGCCTCGGCCAGCCCGTCCGGCCCGGCGCGCAGCCCGCGGATCAGCGCGCGGTGGACGCATAGGTCGCTGTAACGGCGAATCGGGCTGGTGAAGTGCGCATACCGGGGTAGAGCCAAGCCGAAATGGCCCACGTTGTCAGGCGAATACTGTGCCTGGCTTTGCGACCGCAACACGACTTCATTGACCAGCGGTGCCGCCTCGCTGCCCGCCACCTGGCGCAACACGGCATCGAGGTCGCGCGGATGCACCTGGCCTTGCGGCGGCAGGGCGATGCTCATGCCGTGCAGGAACGAGCGCAGCGCCTCCATCTTCTCGTCGGACGGCGGCGCGTGGACGCGGTACATGCAGGGCAAATGCATCGCCTCCAGCGCTTCCGCCGCGGCGACGTTGGCCAGCACCATGAACTCCTCGATCAGGCGGTGGCTGTCCAGCCGCGGCCGCGGCGTGATGGCGACCACCTGTCCGGCGTCGTTCAAGCTCACTTTGCGTTCGGGCAAGTCGAGATCGAGCGTGCCTCGGGCCTGGCGCGCGGCGAGCAACGCGCGGAAGGCGGCATACAGCGCGGGCAACGGCAAAGCGAGATCGTCCCCAGCGTCCTGCGCCGTCTGCACCTGTTCGTAGGTGAGGCGGGCGGCGGAGCGCATCAGGCCGCGGCCGAAGCGGTGCGCGGTCTTGCGCCCCTCCGAGCTCAGCCGCATTTCGACAAACAGGCAGCCGCGATCCTCGCCGGGCCGCAAGCTGCACCAGCCGTTGGACAGCGCTTCCGGCAGCATGGGGACCACGCGATCTGGGAAATACACGCTGTTGCCGCGCTCCCAGGCGGTGCGGTCCAGCGCCGAGCCCGGCGGCACGTAATGCGCCACGTCGGCGATGGCGACGATCAGGCGGTGGCCGTCGCCATCCGGTTCGGCGAACACCGCATCGTCGAAGTCGCGGGCGTCGGCGCCGTCGATCGTGACGAGGGGGATGGCGCGAAGGTCCTCCCGGGCGCCGAGCGGCACCGGGCCAGCGGCCTCGGCCTGGGCCAGCGCCTCGGGCGGAAAGCTGTCCGGAATGTCGTGGGTGTGGATGCAGACCAGGCTGACCGAGCGGGCGTCGCCCATGCGGCCGAGCCGCTCGATTACGCGGGCCGATTTCAGCCCGTACATGCGGCTGGGCAGCGGGGCGGCGAGCACGATTTCGCCGTCTTCCGCGCCCTCCACGTCGCCGGGTGCCACTTGCCAATCGGCCTTCTGGCGGCGGTCGGTCGGCTGAATGCGCCCGGCACGGAACACGCCCAAGATGCGGCCCGGCGCGTCGGTGAGGCGCTTGAGGGTGCGGCCCTCGTATTTGCCGCCGCCGATTGGGCGCAGCTTGGCCAGCACCCGCTCGCCGGGGGCGAGGGCAGCGGTGTCGCGGCGTTCGGGCGCCATCAGAACCATGGGGGGCGGGCCGTCGCCATCCCATTGCACCGGGCGGGCGATCGGGTCGCCTTCGGCGTCGGTGCCGGTGACCTGCACGATGGCCGCATCCGGCAGGCGGCCGGGGGCAGCAAAGCGGCGATGGCCCGCGGGGGCGATGACGCCTTCGCCGGCAAGGTCCTTCAGCAAGCCACGCAAGGCAACGCGATGTTCCGGGCCAAGCCGAAACGCGCGCTCTACCTCACGCTTGCCGACGCGGCCGGTGCTGCGGCGGATGAAGTCGCGCAACGCCTCACGGGAGGGCAGGGGCGCGGGGGCGGCGTCGTCCTTGCGGCGGCGGGGCACGGCTACTGCTTATCCCGCAACCGCAGGGCCGAGGCATTTACAGCGTCATGGCCGGACTTGATCCGGCCATCCACGGCGCCTGTATGCCACTGGCCTAACGCATGGAACTCCGAACCGCGGCAGAGCCCGTCCGACGTCATCAGCCGGACCGCGTGGATGCTCGGATCAAGTCCACGGCTGTCCGGTTCGGGTTATTGTCGACGAGGAAGTAAACTTTATCGTCATGCCCGTGCTTGACACGGGCGTTACCCGCGGAACCTTTGGCTGCTCCGCCCGGATCAAGTCCGGGCATGACGGTAAAGCATTGTCTTCTGTCACTTTCGACGAACCGGACAGCCGTGGATCAAGTCCGAGCATGACGAATGGGCCACTAGCCCGCCTTCGCGGTAGGGGCTTTGCGCGCAGCCTTTTTCACCGCCTTGCGCAAGGGCGGCTTCTTTGCTCCGGCAATCGGCACCACCTTGGCGGTCGCCGCCTTTTTCGCCGGCTTGCGGGCGCCTGGCTTGGCCTTCAGCGGCTTGCCCTTCTCCGCCAGCAACGCCGCCGCCTGATCCGCCGTCACCTCCTCCATCGCCACGCCGCGCGGCACGTTGGCCACCACCTGGCCGCTCTGCACATAGGGGCCGAAGCGGCCTTTCTTTACCAGCATTGCCTCGCCCGTCTTGGGGTGCGGCCCAATGGTGCGCACGCTTTCCAGCTTCTTCTGCAACGCATCCACCGCTCGATTCAGCCCGATCGACAGCACGTCGTCGTCGCGGTCGAGCGAGGCGTAGATGCTGCCCATCTTCACATACGGGCCGAAGCGGCCGATGCCCGCCTCCATCCGCTCCCCCGTCACCGGATGCGCACCGATCTCGCGCGGCAAGGACAGCAAGCCGAGCGCCTGTTCCAGCGTGATGCTGTCGCCTTCCAGGCCGCGGGGCAGGGAGGTGCGGCGCGGCCTGGCTTTCTTATCCGCCGGGTCAGGCGCGCCCTGTTGCACATAAACGCCATAAGGACCGCGCCGGACGGTGATGTCCTCGCCGGTGTCGGGATGGTGGCCGAGTTCGCGCATCCCCTCCTTCAGCGTGTCCGCCTCGTCAGCCCCGATCGCCAGCCGGCGGGTGTATTGGCACTCGGGGTAGTTCGAGCAACCGATGAACGAGCCATGCCGCCCCAGCTTCAAGCCGAGCCGGCCGGTGCCGCAACTTGTGCACAGGCGCGGGTCGCCACCGTCCTCGCGGGCGGGAAAGAAGTGCTCGCCCAAATCCTGGTCAAGCGCGTCGATCACGTCGGAGATCTTGAGTTCGCGGGTCTGCTCGACGGCGTTGGAGAAGTCGCGCCAGAACGCTTCCATCACCGCGCGCCACTCCAGCCGGCCGTCGGAGACCTCGTCCAGCTGCTCCTCCAGCCCGGCGGTGAACCCGGTGTCGACGTAGCGCTCGAAGAACGAGGTGAGGAACGCCGTCACCAACCGGCCGCGATCCTCCGGCACGAAGCGGCGGTTCTCCATGCGGACGTAGTTGCGGTCGCGCAGCACCGAGAGGATGGAGGCGTAGGTGGAGGGGCGGCCGATGCCCAGCTCCTCCATGCGCTTGACCAGGCTGGCTTCTGAGTAGCGCGGCGGCGGCTGGGTGAAGTGCTGCTCGGCCGCCACCCGGTCGCGCCGCAGCGGGTCGCGCTCGTTCATCGGCGGCAGCATGCGGCTCTCGTCGCGGCTGTCGCCCTCGGGTGCCTCGTCGGTGGCCTCGCGGTAGAGCTTGAGGAAGCCGTCGAACGCCACGATGGAGCCGGTGGCGCGCAGGCGGGTGCCGCCCGAGGCGACATCGACCGTCACTTGGTCGAGTTCGGCGGACTGCATTTGGCTGGCCACCGCCCGCTTCCAGATCAGCTCATACACCCGGCGCTGCTCGTCGTTCAGATAGCGCGCCATTTCGCCCGGGGTGCGCGCCACGTCGGTGGGGCGGATCGCCTCATGCGCCTCCTGGGCGTTCTTGGCCTTGGTGCTGTATTCGCGCGGGGCGCCGGGCAGGTAGTCGGGGCCGTAGGCCTCACCGACATGGCTGCGGATCGCGGCAATGGCCTCGCGTGCCATCTGCACGCCGTCGGTGCGCATGTAGGAGATCAGGCCGACCGTCTCACCGCCGATATCCACGCCCTCATACAGTTGCTGCGCCACACGCATCGCGGCTTGCGCGCCCAGGCCGAGCTTGCGGCTGGCGTCCATCTGGAAGCTGGAGGTGGTGAACGGTGGCTGCGGGTTCCGCTTGACCCGGCGGCGCTCCACCGACGCCACATCGAAGCGGCCGGCCTCCACTGCCGCCTTCGCCGCGGCGGCCTTTTCGGCATTGTTGAGATCGAACTGGTCGAGCTTGCGGCCGTCCAAATGCGTCAGCCGGGCGGAGAACGGCGCCCCGGCAGGGGTGGTCAAATGCGCCTCCACCGTCCAATACTCGCGCGGCCGGAACGCCTCGATCTCGGCTTCGCGCTCGCACACCAGGCGCAGCGCCACCGACTGCACCCGCCCGGCCGAGCGGCTGCCCGGCAGCTTGCGCCACAGCACGGGGGAGAGGGTGAAGCCGACCAGGTAGTCCAGCGCGCGCCGGGCCAAATAAGCCTCGATCAGCGGCTGGTCCAAGTCCCGCGGGTGCTGCATCGCGTATTGCACGGCGGTCTTGGTGATCTCGTTGAAGGTGATGCGCTGCACCTCCACGCCCTTGAGCGCCTTCTTCTCCTCCAGCATGGCCCGCACATGCCAGGAAATCGCCTCGCCCTCGCGGTCCGGGTCGGTGGCCAGCCAGAGCCGGTCGGCGCCCTTCAGCGCCTTCGCAATGGCCCCCACTTGGCGGTTACCGCGCTCATCGGCGGCCCAGTCCATGGCAAAGCCTTGCTCCGGCCGCACCGAGCCATCCTTGGGTGGCAGGTCGCGGACATGACCGAAGCTGGCGAGCACGGTGAAGTTGCCGCCGAGGTATTTGTTGATTGTCTTGGCCTTGGCCGGCGATTCGACGACGACGACGTCCGTCATAGGTTTCTCGCTCATTCAAGCAGGGCACTCAAGCAGTGCCACGCGGTTGCCGGGCAGGGTTTCCACACGCCCGGCCAACTCCAGCTCCAGCAATGCCGCCATCACGGTGGCGGCGGACAACTGGCAGCGCCGGATCAGATCGTCAACGGGCGTGGGTTCCGGGCCGAGCAGGGCGGCCACGGTTTGCCGCGCCGCCGCCATGTCCTCTCGGGCACCGGCTGACAGGTAGCGCGTGGCCGGTTCGGCGAAGCCCAGCGGGGTGAGCGCGGTGCGCGGGTCGGCCAAGGCCTCGGTCACGTCCGACGCTTGGGCCACCAGGATGGCGCCGCCGCGGATGAGGTCGTTGGAGCCCTGGCTGCGCGGATCCAGCGGCGAGCCCGGCACGGCGAACACGGTGCGATTGGCGTCCAGCGCGAGATTGGCGGTGATCAGCGTGCCGGAATTGCGCGCCGCCTCGATCACGACGGTGCCGAGCGACAGCCCGGCGATGAGGCGGTTGCGGCGGGGGAAGTGGCGCGATTGCGGCGCGGTGCCGAGCGGCGCCTCCGCCACCACCGCGCCGCTGCGGGCGATGCGGTATTGCAGCTCGCCGTGCTCGGGCGGATAAGGCTGGTCCAGCCCGCCGGCCACGCAGGCGATCGTGCGCCCGGTGTGCATGGCGCCCTCATGCGCCGCCGCGTCCACCCCGCGCGCGAGGCCAGAGACCACCACCAGGCCAGCCATCGCGAGGTCGGCGGCCAGTAATTCGGCCATGCGCTGGCCGTTGGCCGAGGCATTGCGCGCGCCGACCACGCCGACGGAGCGGGCGCTGAGCGCGGCCACATCGCCCAACACGGAGATGGCCGACGGTGCGTCCTGCAGCATGGCGAGCAGTTCGGGATAGTCGGGCTCATCCAGCAGCAGCAGCCGGCCGCCCATCTTGTCCAACCGGGCCAACTCCTTCTCCACGCTGGCCAGGCTGGCCACGGGCGTCTCCTTGCCGCCGGCGCGGGACAGTTCGGGCAGGGCGGCGATGGCGTCCGTGGCGTTCGCAAAGCGGGCCATCAGCTTGCGGTAGGTGAGCGGGCCCACGCCCGGTGTGCGGGCCAGCCGCAGCCGGCCGAGCCGCTCCGCCTCCGTCATGCCCGCCCGATCCGCGGCTCGGTGCCGGCGCGCAGACGCAGGATGTTGGCGCGGTGCCGCCACACGATCCAGAGCGCGATCAGCAGCACCGGCCAGGGATACGGGTGCACAGCGAGCGTCAAGAGGGGTGCCGCGGCGCAGGCGCTGAGCGCGGCGAGCGAGGAAAACCGGGTGACCGCCGCGACGGCAAGCCAGAGAGCGGCGAGGCCGACCCCGACGGGCCAGGCAATGCCGGCCACCGCACCGAATCCAGTGGCAACGCCTTTGCCGCCGTGAAAGCGCAGCCACGGGGTGAGAGTGTGGCCCAGCACCGCGGCAAGGCCGGCCAGCGCGGCCGGGCCGCCCAGGGCGCGAGCGAGCAGCACGGCGGCCGTGCCCTTCAGCGCGTCCAGCAGCAACGTGGCGGCGGCGAGGTCCTTGCGGCCGGTGCGCAGCACGTTGGTGGCGCCGATGTTGCCCGAGCCGATGCTGCGGATATCCCCCAGCCCGGCGGCGCTTGTGAGCAGCAGTCCGAACGGGATGGAGCCGAGCAGGAAGGCGAGGAGGAGGGTCATGTTTTATCGTCATGGCCGAACTTGATCCGGCCACTCACGGCGTCCGGATGCCGCCGGCCCAAGGCATGGAGCGCCGAACAGTGCGGAACCGGCCTCGACGTCACCAGCCGGACCGCGTGGATGCCCGTGTCAAGCACACCGCTGTCCGGCTCCGTTACTTTCGAAAAGAAAGTAAACTTTATCGTCATGCCCGTGATTGATTTGGGCATCCACGGGGTGCGGCTGATGACGTCGTTCGATTTTTGGCGAGGACTGGCTCTCAACGGGTTGCGCCGGTGATGCTGGCACGCCGTAGATCCCTCCGCAGCCATTCCACGGGCTTTGCCCGCGGAACCTTTGGCTGCTCCGCCCGGATCAAGTCCCGGCATGACGGTAAAGCATTGTGTTCTCTCACTTTCGACGAGCCGAACAGCCGTGTGTCAAGCACGGGCATGACAAGTATGGCTAGAGCATTCCTCATCCGCCAAACACCCGTCGCCCTGCCTTCCACGTCCCCACTACCCGCCCCTCCAGCGCCCGTCCGTCGAACGGGGTATTCTGCGCCTTGCCCGGCAACTCGCCCGAGACAACCCGCCAACCGCGGTCCAGGTCGAACAGGCACAAATCCGCCGGCGCGCCCTTTGCCAGTCGGCCCGCCGGGCAGCCGAGCAGAGCTGCCGGCCGCGCGGTCAGCAGCCCGATCGCCTGCATCAGCGCCAATCCGCTGCCATGCACCTGCGCCAGGGTCACTCCCAACAGGGTCGCCAAGCCGGCGCCCCCGGCCGAAGCCTGCGCAAACGGCAGGCGCTTGTCGTCGGCGTCGCGCGGCTGGTGGTCGGAAGCAACGGCGTCGATCGTGCCGTCCTGCAGCGCTGCTGCCACGGCGAGCCGGTCCGCCTCCGGGCGCAAGGGGGGCGACAGCTTGGCGTAGCTGCGGAAGTCGCCGATCGCGGTCTCGTTCAGGTCGAAATAGGGCGGCGCGGTGTCGCAGGTGACCGGCAGGTCCTCGTCCTTGGCCCGGCGCACCAGGTCGAGCGCCCGCGCCGTGCTGAGATGGGCGAAGTGCACCGAGCCGCCGGTGAGCCGGGCCAGGCTGATGTCCCGCGCCACCAGGATCTCTTCCGCCGCCAGTGGAATGCCCGGCAGGCCCAATCGAGTGGCGAGTTCGCCCTCCGTGGCCGCGCCACCTTCGGCCAAGGCCGGGTCTTCCGGGTGCTGGATGATGCGGTAGCCGAACCCCCGCGCATAGGAGAGAGCCAAGCGCATCATACGGGCGTTGCCGAGCGCGCGCTGCCCATCGGTGAAGGCCACCGCGCCTGCCTCGCCAAGCAGCCCGATCTCCGCCAATTCCTCGCCGCGGCAGCCGCGGGTGATGGCGCCGTAGGGCAGGATGGTGAGGCTGCCGGTCTCCTCGCCGCGGGCGCGCAGCAGGCGCACCAGCGCCGGGTCGTCGATGGCGGGGCGGCTGTCGGGCAGGGCGGCGAGGGTGGTGATCCCGCCCGCTGCAGCCGCTTCGGCAGCCGAAGCGATGGTTTCGCGGTATTCGTAGCCCGGTTCGCCGAGCGCCGCGCGCATGTCGACCAGGCCGGGGCAGAGGATGGCGCCGTCGCCGTCCACGGTGGCTGCGCCCTCGGGGCGGCCGAGGTTGGTGCCGTGGTCGGCGATCAGGCCGTCGCGGACGAGCAGGGCGCCGGGGGCGTCGAGCTGCGTTGCCGGGTCGAGCAGGCGGACGTTGGTGAACAAGGTGTCCGTCATGCGGCGGCGCGATCACACATTGCGCCGCTCGCGCCGGGAGAGCACGTCCAGCACCGCCATCCGCACCGCAACCCCCATCTCCACCTGTTCGCGGATCAGCGAGCGGTCCACGTCGTCGGCCACCTCGCTGTCGATCTCCACGCCGCGGTTCATCGGGCCGGGATGCATCACCAACGCGTCCGGCGCGGCGCGGGCGAGGCGGGCGGCGTCCAGGCCGAAGAAGCGGAAATACTCCCGCGCCGACGGCACCGGGCCGCGCGCCATGCGCTCCTTCTGCAGGCGCAGCGCCATGACGATGTCCACACCCGCGAGCCCGGCGTCCATATCGTGGAACACGCTGACGCCGAGCCGCGCCACCTCCGCCGGAATCAGCGTGGGCGGCCCGATCACGCGGATGCGGCTGCCCATGGCGCTCAACAGGTAGATGTTGGACCGCGCCACCCGGGAATGCAGGATGTCGCCGCAAATCGCCACCGTCAGGTTTTCCAGCCGGCCTTTGTGGCGGCGGATGGTGAGCGCATCCAGCAGCGCCTGGGTCGGATGCTCGTGCAGTCCGTCGCCGGCGTTGATCACCGCCGCATCCACCTTCTGCGCCAAGAGCGAGGGGGCGCCGGACTGGTCATGCCGCACCACCAGCAGGTCGCATTGCATGGCGTTCAGCGTGCCGGCGGTGTCCAGCAGGGTCTCGCCCTTGTTCACCGAGGAGGAGGCCACCGACATGTTGATCACATCCGCCCCCAGCCGCTTGCCCGCCAGTTCAAAGCTGGTGCGGGTGCGGGTGCTGTCCTCGAAGAACAGGTTGATCAGGGTGCGGCCCCGCAACAGGTCGCGCTGGGTCGTGCCCGAGCGGTTGAGCAGCACGTAGCTCTCCGCCAGGTCGAGCAGCCGCTCGATTTCCGGCGGATGCATGCCCTCGATGCCGAGCAGATGACGGCTGGGCAGATGACGGCTGGGCAGGTGACGGCTGGGCAGGTTCACGCGGCGGGCTGCATCGCGGCGGCGGCGACCCGCGCCAGCGCTTCGTCGCGCCCCAGGGCGGCGAGCGTGGCATCGATGCCCGGGCTGGTGGTGGTCCCGGTCAGCGCCGCGCGCAGCGGCTGTGCCACCTGGCCCAGCTTGCGGCCGGTGCGCTCGGCGAAACTGCGCAGGGTGGCGTCGATGGCGGCGGTGGAGAAATCGGTGGCCGCCAGCTCCCGGGCGAGTTCGCGGAGCATCGCGCGGGCGTCCGCCGTCAGCAGCGCGACCGCCTTGGCCTCCATCTCGATCGGCACGCCCCGGACCAGGAACGCTGCATTGTCTGCCAGTTCCACCAGGGTCCTCGCCCGCTCTTTCAAGCCAGGCATGAGAGCGCGGATGCGACTCTCATAGTCGGCCGCAGGCAAGCCACGGAGCGTCAGCCGCACGACGACCTCCTGGGTAAGCCGGTCGTCATCGGCGCCGCGCAGCCAGGCGCCGTTGAGGTTGTCCAGCTTCTTGTAGTCCATCCGGCTGGGCGACCGGCCCACGCCCGGCAGGTCGAACAGGCGGATGGCTTCGGCGCGGTCTAGCATCTCCAGGTCGCCATGCGCCCATCCCAGCCGCAGCAGGTAGTTGCATAGCGCCTCGGGCAGATAGCCGGCGTCGCGAAACTCGGTGGTGGAGGCGGCGCCGTGCCGCTTGGAGAGCTTGGCGCCGTCTGGGCCGAGGATCAGCGGCAGATGGGCGAACGCCGGCACTGGCCATGCCATGGCACGATAAACCTGCACCTGCCTGAACGTGTTGGTCAAATGGTCGTCACCGCGGATCACATGAGTGATGCCCATGTCGTGATCGTCCACGACCACGGCATGCAGATAGGTGGGCGTGCCATCGCCACGCAGGAGAATCATGTCGTCCAATTCGGCGTTGGGGACGCGCACCGGCCCTTGCACTTGGTCATCGACGACCGTCTCACCCTCACGGGGCGCGCGCAGGCGGATCACGGACGGCTCGTCGCGCTGCCGCGAACCGTCGCGATAGGGACTGTCGAAGCGCAGCGGCCGGCCCTCGGCGCGGGCCTTCTCGCGGGCGGCGGCGATCTCCTGCGGCGTGGACCAGCAGCGATAGGCGTGTCCGCTGGCCAGCATCGCCTGCGCCACGGCGGCGTGGCGGGCGGCGCGGGTGGATTGGTAGATTTCCGGCTCATCGCGCTCGAGGCCGAGCCAATTCAGGCTCTGCAGGATTGCCTCGGTGAACGTGGCCGTGGAGCGGGCGCGGTCGGTGTCCTCGATGCGCAGCAGGAACTGGCCGCCGTGATGGCGCGCGAACAGGTAGTTGAACAGCGCGGTGCGGGCGCCGCCGATATGCAGCAGCCCGGTGGGCGAGGGGGCAAACCGTGTCCGTACCATGATACGAAGGGCCATAGCACGCAGATCCGCATTCGGGGAATGTGGCCTAAGCGGGCTCATATCGCTATTGTATTCAGCGTGAACGCCGCCCTCCTCGCTCTGCGCACCGTACGGCTGCCTGCCGCGCCGGCCTGGCTGCTCGCCTGGGCGGAGGCGGAGCGGGGCCGGTTCATGCCGTGGCTGGCGGTTTTTATGGGCGCCGGCGTGCTCGGCTACTTCAGCTTGCGTCACGAACCCGGCCTGGCGACGGGCGCGACCCTGGTCGCAGGCGCCGGCGCACTCGTTATGCTGTTGCGCGGCCAGCAGGCGGGCAGGGCGGCGGCCTTGGCCGGGTTGTTTGCCGCCGCCGGGTTTGCCTCCGCGCAGTGGGCCAGTCACCGCGCGCCGCCGCTGCTCGTCCTGCCGCGCACCGCCGCCATTTTCACTGCCACCGTCATCGCCGTGGAGCAGTTGCCGGAGAGCCGCCGGCTGACCTTGGCCGGGGCGCAACTGGAGGGCGGTCCGCCGCTGCCCCGCACACTGCATCTCAGGCCGCGCGCCAACAACCCCGCGGTGTTCGCCCCCGGCGACGTGATCCGCGCCCGGGCCGTACTGCGGCCCCCCGCACCGCCCGCCTATCCCGGCGGGTGGGATTTGCAGCGCGACGCCTATTTCAGCGGCCTTGGCGGAGCGGGGGCGGCGCTCGGACCGGTGACCCTGCTGTCGCACGCGCCGCCGTCCAGTAGCGCCGACTGGCTGCGCCGCTTGCGCGAGGGTGTCGCCTCCCGGCTGATGGCGGGGCTGCCAGGGCCGGAAGGCGCCATCGCCGCCACCGTGCTGACAGGGCTTGGCACCGCCATCCCAGCCGAGGACCGCGCCGCCTTCCGCGACTCAGGCTTGGCGCACCTGCTAGCGGTCGCCGGGCTGCATATCGGCATCGTCATGGGTTTGGTGATGGGGGCGGTCCGGCTTGGCCTGGCGCTGTGGGAGCGGGCGGCATTGCGTTGGCCTTGCAAGCAAATCGCTGCGGCGACGGCGCTGGCGGTGGGGGCAGGCTATGTGTTGCTGACCGGGATGCACGTGCCGGTGATGCGCTCCTTTGCCATGGCTGCGTTGGTGACCCTGGGCGTTGCGACGGGGCGGCGGGCCATTTCCATGCGGGGTTTGGCGCTGGCGGCGATCGCCCTCATGATGCTGTGGCCGCAAGAGGTTGTTGGCGTTTCCTTCCAGATGAGTTTCGCTGCCGTGGTTGCGCTGATCGCGGGCTACGAGGCGATGCGGCCGGCCTTGAGCCAATTGCATCGCCGCCGCTTGCTGCACCACTTGGCGACGCTGCTGCTGACCAGCCTGCTGGCAGGCGCCGCGTCCACTCCCTTCGCCGCCTACCATTTCGGGCGGGTGCAGCTCTACTTTATCCTGAGCAACATGGTCGCCGTGCCGTTGTTCGCCGCAGCGGTGATGCCGGCGGGGCTGCTGGTCTTGGCCTTGATGCCGCTCGGGTTGGAGCGGCTCGCTTTGTTGCCGATGGGGTGGGCGCTTGATGCCGTGCTCTGGGTCGCCCGCAGCGTCTCGGCCCTGCCGGCAGCGGTTGTTGCCGTGCCGCATGGACCGGGCTGGGGCCTGGCACTGACCGGCCTTGGGCTCGCCTGGCTCGGGCTTTGGCGGTCGCACCTGCGCTTGGTCGGCGTGCCGATGATGGCGGCGGGCTTGCTCGCCGCCTGGCTGAGCCCACCGGCGGACCTGCTGATCTCCTCTGATGCCCGGCTGATCGCGCTGCGCTTGCCCGCCACGGTGCAAGCCCGGCCTGGCTTCTCCAAGTTCGAGCGGGATGCCTGGTCGCAATACTGGGCCGAGCCGCTCACCGTGCCGTTTCCTGCCGCCGGCGCCTCCGAAGCCATGACCTGTGATGTCGATGGGTGCCGCATGACGCATGGCGGCGCCACCGTCGTGCTCGCCCGCAGCCTGCACCCTATGGACTGCAGCGGCGGCGCCCTGGTGATCTCGGCGGAACCCGCGCGTGACGTGTGCCCGGCACTGCCGCGCATCGACCGCTTCACCGTCTGGCGCGATGGCGCGCACGCGGTCTGGCTCAGCCGCGGGACGGCGACCGTGCTGTCCGACCGGGCAGAGCGAGGCCACCGTCCTTGGGTTCCGCCACCCCCTGTGCCGGCGGCGAGCCGGACGAGTTTGCCGCTGGCACAACAGGATAGCGGCAGCGGTTCCTAAGACGCGGGATGCTGGCGCTTGCCAAATGGCCAAAACGGGTCGCGCGGAGCGCCAGCCGGGTGAGGGCGGGCATCGTCTTGGGGCGCAGCAGGCGCCGGTCAGAGCCGGCAAACCGGCGGTCGTTCTCCGCCAGGCAGAGCGCCATCAGGTCCGGCACGCTGATGTCCACGTCGCTCACCGCCTTGCTGCCGGTGAGGGTGAAGTTGCTGTCCTGCGGCCGGGTCGTCCTGCCGCCATCGTCCATGCCCCGCGCCAAGCCCATGCGCTCCCGGCCGAGCAACACCCAGGCAGCGGCGAGTTGAAGACCGCCGGGCGGCGGAGGCAGGGTGTCGTCCAAAATCGGCCTGGGCGCGAACTCGGTAACGCTCATGGGGATCGCATTCCTTGGCTGCGTCACCTCCATCTAAAACCGCTTGCGCGCTTCGCAACGACGAGGGCCTGGTCAGGCCCAATGGCCGGGGACCAACCGGCCGAACTGGTTGTAATGCGGCGGGACCCAGCGGGCGTACCGATAAGGCAAATAGACGACCCGCGGCCTTGGCGCCACGACGACCGGCGCGGGCGCCGCCAAGACCGGCGGCGCGGCTATCACGAAGCCGGGCTGCGGTTACCAGGCTTTGGCCCTGGAGGGCAGCATTGCCGCCGCGACAGGGCTACAGGTCAGCCCAGTCACCACCAGGCGAGACAATTTTGAGAGTAAAGCCATGATCGATCCTCCTTTGCAGCGCGGAGGATAGCGGGACCGGAAAGGGTCGGTGGTATCGAGCCGCAACAAAGAGTATCGCGACATCGGCAAACCGCACAGCCTAAAGTCACATAATGCATATTATGGAAACAAAGCTCGGTGAACTTCCGATCGCCTAGTCGGACTGATAAGACGGTCGATCGCAGCAGTTCCGCGGATGGTTGGCAGCACGTTCACAAGAACGGCGGTGCTGATCCAGCTTGCCGTCGCCGATTTCAGCGCCACGATGTCGCTTTTGAGGTCCGCTCGAACAGTCGCCAACTCAGAGCGAGTCCAGTTCGGCATCCTAACGTGTAAAGCGTGTTCAACATCGAGAACTACTCGCTCGATGCTCGAAGGGATTGCAAAGCGGTCTGGACGGTCGGATCCATGTTCGGATCGTAAGGCGCATACGTCTCTGCAGCTTCGGGTATCGCAATGCTGGGTGGACGGCCCCCGGCGGCATCACTGTGCCATACTGGCCGGTGTTGAAACTCGGGCAGCAAAGGAGACCGTCCAGATGAACGCTAGCATGATTGGCTTCGACATCGCCAAGACCGTGTTCCAGGCATACGGAGAAGATGCCGACAGGAAGCCGGCTCTGAAGAAGCGGCTCAGCCGTCAGGCGGTGGCCGGAATCTTTGAGAAGCTGCCGGCTGCGGTGATCGGCATCGAGGCGTGCGGCTCGTCGCACTACTGGGCGCGCACCCTGACCGCGATGGGCCACACGGTGCGGCTGATCCCGGCTGCCTACGTGAGGCCCTTCGTCAAGCGCAACAAGACCGACGCGCGCGATGCCGAGGCCATCTGCGAGGCGATGCAGCGCCCGGGCATGCGGTTCGTGCCGATCAAGACCGTCGAGCAGCAGGCTGCACGCGGCATAGAAACCGCGCGCGATCTGCTCATTCGGCAGCGCACGCAACTGATGAACGCCATGCGCGGGCTGCTGGCCGAGCTGGGCATCACAGCCTCCCAGGGCATCCGCGGCTTCGCGGCCTTGTGCGCCAAGATCGAGGCCGGCGATCCGGCAATCCCCGAGCTGCTGCGCCCGGCCCTGCGCGGGCTGCTGGAGCAATGGCGGGCGGCCGGAGACGCGGCGGCGGCGCTGGAGGCGCAACTCGTCGCGCGTGCCCGGGCCGACAAGACGATGTGCCGGCTGATGAAGGTGCCGGGCATCGGGCCGCTGAGCGCGCACGCCATCGTGGCCGCGATCGGCGACGGCAGCCAGTTCAGCTCGGCGCGCGACTTCGCCGCCTGGGCCGGCCTCACGCCGCGCGAACACCAAAGCGCCAACAGCAGACGCGCCGGGCACATCAGCCGGATGGGCGACCCTGGCGTGCGCCGGCTGCTCACGCTGGGCGCCAGCGCGGTGATGCGCCAGGTCCGGGCCAAGCCGGACAAGGCCAGCGCCTGGGTGCGCGGCATCCTGGCCCGGCGGCCGGTCAAGGTCGCAGTGGTGGCGCAGGCCGCCAAAACCGCTCGAATTGCCTGGGCCATGTTGCGCTCGGGCCAACCCTATCGGGCTGCGGGCGCGGCGGCGTAGGCCGCAACGCAAGCAACCCGATCGACGCAAGGAGCCGAAAGGCAGCGACGGCACAATGGTCAGGACCTGGACCGGCACACTCCGACTTGTCATCGCGCCACTCAGCGCGCCGCAATGCATGGAAGCCGGTCCGCGTAACCCATCAGGGCCAGCGGTCACGTCACACGACCGCACAACAGGCCGGATACATGACCGCTCCAGATCGTGCGCCAAGGCTGCCAACAAAGCGCCTTGCCAGAAAGGGGCCGTCCATACATGTCTGGGGCTATGCCGCCGGGTCCAAGCGGCTGACCTGACGCGAGACTAATCCGCCCGGTGCTTAAACGCATCGACCCGAGTGGGCCAAGACCAACTTCTGTTGCAACCAGGCCTTGGCCGAACGTGTGTGTTCCCAAGAGCTTCGCATGCCGCCCTTGCCGCAGGGCAGCGGCGATGATCTCGCTGCCGGCTGCAGTCATCTCGTTCACGAGCACAACGGTCGGCGTTCCCGGCGCGACATCAGTGGCCGCCGCAGTGAACCGCTGGATGGCTCCTGGTGCCCGCCCTTGCACTGTGGCAATCGGCGAGCCCGGCGGCAGCATCGCCTCGCTGACGGAGACCGCCTCGTCGAGCCGCCCGCCGCCATTGTAGCGCAGGTCCAGTATCAACCCGTTCGAAGGCCCGGTCGACCGCGCTGTCGTAATCAGTCGGCGCATCAACTTGGCGGTTCCGGGACTGAGGTCTCCGAGCCATACGTAGAGGACGCCTTTCAATCGCGTGAGTTCGACAAGAGGCCGTTGCAGCACCACGCTGCGTTCCACGTCGAACGTGACAGGAGCTGTCGGAACTCCCCGCCCGACGGTAAGCGACACACGCGAGCCGACCGGACCGCGTAACCGGTCGATGATTGGTTTCAAGGGTCGCCCGCTGGCGGGCTGTCCATCGATCGCAAGCAAGATGTCTCCAGGCATTACGCCCGAATGAGAAGCCGGTGTATCCGGCAACGCCCCTATGATGCGCATGCCGTCACCGGTGTGATTGATCATCAGCTCCAAGCCGACGCTGCCGCGCTGAACCGGCCCGTCACTCGACGGCTGGAATGCAGTCGTCTTGTCCAAACCGTCAAGCATTCCGGCCAGTGCCTTACGCACAAGGGTGACGCGCGATGGAGCTTGCGGGTCGTCCAACACCGCGTCCACTGTATCCCCAAATACATTGAGGTATAATGCATTGGTATCGCCATGGATGGCCGCGGCACGCGTGTGGGCGTCCTTGAGGATCGCTTGTGGACCGGGACGGGCAAGATCGAGGTCGGATTTCAAACCATCCAGCGCCCTATCAAGCAGAACCGAGGGCTCGATCGCTTTGATATAGTCACTGCGTATGTCCTGGAAGGCATATCCAAAATACACCAAAGCGGGTGGCGTCAGAATTCGGTTGGTATAGCCGGGTGGCCGTACACAGCCGGACAGCGAAACGAGCACACAAAGAAGACTTGCTATCTTAGTTCGCCGCTTAAGAGCTTTTAGGTAATGCACTTACTCCACTCCGCTTATCTCCAGCACCAACCCGTCCCAGGCCGGTTCGATGCCGGGTGGCAGGCGGCGCTGCAGCCAGGCCCAGTCCATGTCCGGGCCCATATGCGTCAGCACCGTGCGGCGCGCGCCGACCCGTCCCGCCCACTCGATCACCTGGTCCAAACTCGCGTGAGTCGTGTGCGGCTGGCGCTGGAAGCAGCCGACCAGCCAGGTATCCACCCCGGCCAAGGCAGCAAAGGCGCGGTCGTCCAGCGCCACCACGTCGGTCGAATAGCCGAAGCCGCCAATCCGTAGCCCGGCAGTTTTAATGAAGCCGTGGTCCTGCTCGAACACCGAGACCGGCAACCCGGCCGCCTCCACTCGCCCGCCGAACTCGAAGCGGCAGGGCTCCATCACCGGGCGAAAGAAGCCGGGCGGCTGCCAGGGACGGAACGCGTAGTCAAACCGCCGGCGCAACTCGGCCAGCGTGTGCTCCGTGCCGTAAGCCGGAATCGGCGCGCGCAGGATCCGGTTCAGGATGCGCACGTCGTCCAAGCCCGTGATGTGGTCGGCATGGGCGTGGGTGAACAGGATGGCGTCGATGCGCGGGATGCCGCAGCCGAGCAGTTGCGCGCGCATGTCGGGGCCGGTGTCCACCAGCAGCCGCTGGCCGTGCTCGCTTTCCACCACAATGGAGGTGCGGGTGCGGCGATTGCGCGGCTCCGCCGGGTCGCAGGCGCCCCAGTCGCCCCGACCATCCGCGCCGCCCAATTGCGGCACCCCGGCGGAGCCGCCGCAGCCAAGAACGGTGATGCGCACTAGCGGGCGGTGCGGGCGAACAAACGCCGGAAATTGGCCGTGGTGAGCGCCGCCAATGCCTCGGCGCTCAGCCCTCGCAACTCGGCCAAGGTGGCGGCGGTGTGGGCGACATGGCCCGGCTCGTTGCGCTTGCCCCGGAACGGCACCGGCGCCAAATAGGGTGCGTCGGTTTCCACCAGCAGCCGATCCGCTGGCAAATCACGCGCGATGTCCCTGTTCTCAATCGATTTTGGGAACGTCAGGATACCCGAGAAGCTGACATAGCCACCCATTTCGATCGCCGCCTCAGCCAGGCCGCGTCCGGAAGAGAAGCAGTGCAGCAGGAAGTCGTAGCGACCCCCCTCCTCCCGTTCTTCCCGCAGGATGGCCGCAATGTCGTCGTCCGCCGACCGGGCATGGATGCAAAGCGGCAGGTCCGCCATCCGGGCGGCGCGGATATGCGCCCGGAACGAAGCCTGCTGCACGTCGGGCGGTGCCGTGTCATAGAAGTAATCCAGCCCGGACTCGCCGATGCCGACCACCTTCGGGTGCCGGGCCAATGCGGCGATCGCCTCCGGGGCGGGGATCGGCGCCTTGTGGGCGTTTTGCGGATGGACGCCCACTGTGCACCACACGTTGGCATGGGCGTCGGCAATATCCTGGATGGCCCGGGACTGGTCCAAAGTGGTGCCGATGGTGACGAGTTCCCCCACCCCGGCCTCCGCCGCACGGGCAAGCACGGCATCGAGCTCGGCGGTAAAGTAATCGAGATGGCAGTGCGAATCGACCAGCATCACGCCGCGTCCCCAACATAGCGGGGAAAGATGCCCTGCGGCGGCGGCAGCGCAATTGCCCCGCCGAGCGGCGACGCAAGCGAAGCCAGGCTGCGAGCGCCAGCGGGAACGCCCAATTGGTCCAGCATCGCCGCCATGCTGGCTGGCATGAACGGCTGCAGCACGGTGGCAATCCCGCGCAACGCATCGGCCAGCACGCGCAGCACGGCGCCCATGCGTGACGTGTCCGTCTTGCGCAGCGCCCAAGGGGCCTGGCGGTCGATATAGGCGTTGGCGGCCCGAATCACGCGCCACACCTCGTCCAGCGCCTCGCCATAGCTCTGCCGCAGCAAGTGCTGCCGCATCGTATCCGGCAAGGCCGCGGCGGCGGCGAGCAGTTCGGCGTCTTGCTCGCAGAGCGGCGCGCGCTCGGGCAACAACCCGCCGCAATTCTTTGCAATCAGCGACAGCACGCGCTGCGCCAAGTTGCCAAGATCGTTTGCCAGGTCGCTGTTCTGCCGCGCAACCAACGCCCGGCGGCTGAAATCTCCATCGTTGCCGAACGGCTTCTCCCGCAGCAGGAAATAGCGCAGCACGTCCACGCCAAACTCGCCCGCCAAGGTCCGTGGATCGATGACGTTGCCGACCGATTTGCTCATCTTCTCGCCCTCGACCGTCCACCAGCCATTGGCGTAGACCCGCTTGGGCACCGGCAACCCGGCCGCCATCAGCAGCGCGGGCCAGTAGACGGCGTGGAACCGGGCAATGTCCTTGCCCACCAGGTGCAGCTCCGCCGGCCAGAACCCCCAGCGTTCCCCCGCCGTATCCGGGTAGCCAAGTGCGGTGATGTAGTTGGTCAGCGCGTCCACCCAAACATACATCACGTGCGCCGGGTCGCCCGGTACCGGCACGCCCCAGCTCAGGCTCGACCGACTGACGGAGAGATCGGTGAGGCCGCCGCGCACGAAGCTGATCACCTCGTTATGGGTGGACAGCGGCCCCAAAAACTCCGGATTGGCGGCGTAGAACTCGAGCAGCCGCTCGCCCCAGGCCGAAAGCCGGAACAGGTAGTTGGGCTCGCGCACCCATTCCACCGGCGCGCCGAACGGCGACACGCGGGCGCCGTCTGCGCGGGTGAGGATTTCGTCCTCGCCATAAAACGCCTCGTCCCGAACGGCGTACCAGCCTTCATAGTGGCCGAGATAGATCTCGTCCCGCTCGGCGAGGATCTGCCATAGCCGGGTGCAGCCCTGCTTGTGCCGCGCTTGCGTGGTGCGGATGAAGTCGTCGTTGGAGATGTTCATCCGCGCACTCATGTCGCGGAACTCGGCGGCCAGCCTGTCCACGAAGTCCTGCGGCTCCTGGCCAGCGTCGGCGGCCGCTTTTGCCACCTTTTGGCCGTGCTCGTCGGTGCCGGTGAGGAAGAACACCTCCCGCCCATCCAGCCGCATCCAACGCGCCAGTACGTCGGCCGCAATCGAGGTGTAGGCGTGGCCGATATGCGGGGCGCCATTCACGTAATAGATCGGCGTGGTGATGTAGAACTTTGACATCGCTAACCGTTCAGCAGCGCGATTGAGGAGAGCAGCGCCTGGCGCCGGTCCAGGTTCAGCCGCTCCGTCTCATCGAGGGTGTGGGTAAGCGACTGCCACACTTCGGCCCACTCGGCTAGGGGACGCAGCGTGGCCAAGCGCTCCGGCGCACCGCGCGCGGCCCGCCGCAGCGCCGTGGCGAGCGCGTCGCAGAGTAGGGTCATGAACGGAGTGAAGCGGTCTTCGCCACGGCCGCCGAGCTGGTCGGCCAGAGCGATGGCGCGGACCAGCGGAAACCGCGGCACGCCCTCCAACACCTCCGCCGCTAGCTTGGCCAAGTGCAGCCCCTTCTCCTCCGCCAGCATGAGCGCGCGCCCTGGCGACCCGGCGGCCAATTCCGCCAGCCGCGCGCGGTCTGCCAACGCCAACTCGGCCAAGTATTGGGCCAAGACCGCGGCCATATCCGCCTCGCCCAGCGGCTGCAGGGCAAGGCGGCGGCAGCGGCTGCGGATGGTCGGCAATAGCCGCCCTGGCGCCGCACAGGTGAGCAGTAGCAGCGCGCGCGGCGGCGGCTCCTCCAGCATCTTGAGCAAAGCATTGGCGGCGTTGCGGTTCATGTGCTCGGCGCCGTCCACCACCACCACGCGCCAGCCGCCCTCCGCTGGGGTGAGCCGCAGGAACGCCGAGACCGTCCGGACGTCCTCCACGACAATTTCGCCACGCAACCGGGCCTTTTTCTCGTCCCATTCGCGTTCCACCGTCAGCAGGTCGGCATGGCTGCCCATGGCGACCCGGCGAAACACCGGGTCGGCCGGGTTCATGGCGAGCGTGTCGCCGGGGCGCAAGCCGGCCAGCAAGCGGCGGGCGAAGCGGAACGCAAGGGTCGCCTTGCCGACGCCCGCCGGGCCGGTGATCAGCCAGGCGTGGTGCAGGCGGCCGCTTGCCGCGGCATCCGCCAACTGGGTTTCCGCCGCTGCGTGGCCCAGCAGCAGCGGGTTTTCGCGCGGGGCGGGTAAGCTCACGGTCTCATGTGCTCGAGCATGCGATTGAACGGTTCGGCGGAAACCCTGAAGTCCCCGCGAAACGGGTTGCTCAATGCGACGATGGCGAGCAGCACCAGCGCGCCCGAGATCGCCAGCAGCGACGACATCGCCAGGTGCATGGGCAGGCTCGGCGCCCCGAGAAAGGAGGCGAAGCCAACGGTCAGCGAGCCTCCCGCGATCAGCACAAACCACAGAATGGCTGGAATGGGAGTCCGGGCGGCAAACAGCCGCTCCCGCCGCGCCGTGGCCAATTGGCCGAGGTCGCCGAGCAGGAGCGTGTGCAGGTCGCCGTCCGCGATGTTGTCTGGCCGTAGGTGCAGCGCCGTCGTGGTCAGCTCGCGCAAGTGCGGCTCGTCCTCCATGACCAGACGGCCGACCGCCTGCGCGGGCCATTCGCTGCGAGCCACCGTGTCGGCATAGCCGAGAATGTCCCGGCGCATTGCCGGCATCTCAGGGCCGGACAGGCCATCGATCAGTTGATAGACGTTTTGCACCAGCGATGCCTCCGCATCGGTGATCATCTGCGCCTTGTTGAAACCTTCCCAAGCAAGCATGGCGACAAAGGCGAGGAGCACCGCATAGGTCGTTCCGATCACGGTAAAAATAGCCGAGCTGACTTCGTTATGCTCTTGCCGCAGCGGAGTCGGGATCACGCGCCGGGCAACGAGTTCGACGGCGGCAGCGCCGCCCACCGCCAGGCACACGATCAGAACGCCGGCCAGCCCGATCGGCAGGCCCGCGATGGCATGGTTCACCTCAGCGCGGCCGGGTTCGGGCAGCCGCGGCGTCCAGCCACGCCTGCACCGCCTTGGCGGCTGCCGCTGTCACGTCGGCAACGGGCTGGCTGGCGTCGATGACGGCGTGCCCGGGCCGGCTCTGCGCCTGGCTGAGGAACGAGTCGCGGACCCGCTGATGGAACGCGAGTTCGAGTTGCTCGAAGCGGCCTTCATCGGAGTCGTCTTGGCTTAGCCTGCTTCGGGCGCGCGGGAGAGCAACCTTGGGGTCAACGTCCAAAACCACCGTCAGATCCGGCCACACATCGCCGCAGGCGTCGCGGTGCAATCGCTCGATGGCGTCGATGGGCACGCCGCGGCCAGCGCCTTGGTAGGCGATCGTGGAGCCCACGAACCGGTCGGAAATCACGATTGTTCCGGCGGCGACAGCGGGGCGGATCACCCGCTCGACATGTTGCACGCGCGCGGCGGTCATCAGCAACAGCTCGGCCCACGGCTCCCAAGCGGCGGCTTCCGATCGCACCAATAGTTCGCGTAGGGCAAGCCCCTCCGGCGTTCCGCCCGGCTCGCGTGTGGTCAACACGGGCAAGCCGCGGCGCTGCAGCCGCGAGGAGATGTCGGCGATCACCGTGCCCTTGCCGGCTCCGTCGCCCCCCTCGATAGCCAGGAAGGCGCCTCTGGGTGCCGCGGCGCTCAGCTTCCGAGCACGTAATGGCCCAGCACCGCGACCGCGCGGCCGGGCAGCCCTTGTCGCGGCACGTCCTCGCCGGCCAGCAGCGGCACTTGCATGTCCGGCACGCCCTTGCCGCTCACCATCAATTTGCCCAGCACGTCGCCGCGGTTCACCGGCGCCGCAATCGGCGCGTTATACTGGAGCTCGATCTTTGCCGTCTGCCGCCACTGCTTCGGCATGGTGATCACCAGGTTACGCCCTCCCACCAGCGGCACCGTCGGCTGGGTGCCGAGCCACACTTTCACGTCGTCCACTGTGTCTCCCGCCTTAAACAGGTCCACGTTCTCCCACTCACGGAACGCCCATTCCAGCAGTCGCACGCCTTCCTCGGTGCGGGAATGCATGGAGGTAAGGCCGTTAATGACTAGGATCACCCGCCGCCCGCCACGGTCCGCACTGGCGACCACGCCGTAGCCGCCCGCCTCGGTGTGCCCGGTCTTCAGCCCGTCCGCGAGCCCCTTCTGCACCAGCGTGTTGCGGTTGCCTTGTTCGATGCCGTTGTACTTGAACGTGGTTTCCTTATCGTAGTGGTAGTACTCCGGGAAGTCCCGGATGATGTCGCCCGCGAGCGTTGCGATGTCGCGGCAGCTCATATACTGAGTCGCATCCGGCCAGCCGGTGCAGTTGGCGTAATGCGTGTTGGTCAGGCCCAGCTCCTTCGCCTTGGCGTTCATCAGCTCGACGAACTGGTCCTCCGACCCGGCGACCCCCTCCGCCAGGACGATGCAGGCGTCGTTGCCGGACTGAACGATCATGCCGCGGATCAGGTCCTCCACCTTCACGCTGCCGCCTTGCGGCACGAACATCTTGGAGCCTTGCATGCGCCAGGCCTTGTCGCTCACCGGCAGTTTGGCATCAAGCTGCAGCCGGCCGAGCTTGAGCATGCCGTAGACGATGTAGGCGGTCATCAGCTTGGTCATGGACGAGGGCGGCTGCTGCACGTCCGCATCTTTGTCGAGCAGGGCGGCGCCGGTGTTGTAGTCGGTCACGAAGGCATACTTGGCCTCCGTGTCGAGCGGTCCCAACGGGGTGTTGGCCGGGCTTCCGGCCGGTACGGGGTCGGCGGCGGCCTTGGCGCGCGCCGGCTTGGCGGAGCGCTTCTGCGCCAGCACGGGCGTCGCGGCCAAGGCCGGACCAGCCGCCAGCAGCATGCGCCGTGTCACGTCACAGGACATCGCGAATCACTCCTCCCGCACGACCAAGCGGGAATCGATTACCCCCGCACGCAAGGCCAGGTCCAGCGCCGCGTCGGCCGCCGGCACGCTGGAGAACGGCCCGGCGACAACGCGATAGCGTTCGGTGCGGCCATCCCGCAAACGCTCTACGCGCGCAGCGATCCCGGTCAGGCGTGCGGCCAGGCGATTGGCGTAGTCCAGGCGGCCGAACTCGCTGGCCTGCAGGAAAACCGCTCCGGGCGATGCGGGTCCTTGCGACACCTGGTCCGCCAGCCGAACCGCCACCGCCTGGGCGGGCCGCGGCGCCTCGTCGGTTCGGGACGGCCCGGCCACGCTGCGGACGTCGCTGGATTGGCTCCGCCCCGGCGGTGGTGCCAAATCCTGCGCCTGCACCGCGCCCGGCGGCGCTGCCACGATCGTCAGCCGCGGACCGCCGCCGAGTTGGTCCGCCAGCGCTTGCGTTAAGGCCGGGTCAAGCGTCACTTGGATTTGGCTGCCCTCGCCAGCACCCAGCAGCGCCGCCGCGTGCCGGCTCAGCCCGAGCAGGCGGCCGGGATTGCTGGGCCCGCGGTCGTTCAGCCGCACCAACAGGGAACGGCCATTCCCGAGATTGGTCACTCGCACCACGCTCGGGAGCTGCAGCGTATGGTGCGAGGCCGCGAGGGCCGCCTGATCGAACACCTCGCCATTCGCGGTGAGCCCGGTATGGTCCGGCGTCACCGTGGCCAGTCCGGCCGCCGCATACTCGGTGTGTTCGGCTGGATAGTACCAGACGCCGCCAAGCTGGTAGCCCTCCCCCACCGTGTAATGCGCGGCCGCAGCGAGGGCAGGCGGCTTGCGGCGGAACAGGCTGCAGCCGCTCAACAGAACGGCCGGCAAGGCGGCAACGCAGGCCCGCCGTCTCACGTCACGGCGTCGCCCAGCAAGCCCACCGCCAGCGCATAGAAATCCGACGGGTTGTAGCGGCGGATGGCGGTGAAGTTGGCATAGACCATGAAGGCCGGGCCCGCTTGCCCGTCCGGCATGATCACCGCGCCGACCGGGTCCGTCCGGCCGAACCCGCGGCCGTCGGCCCGCCGCACGCCCAACCGCTCCCACTCGCCCAGGCTGCGCCGGAGCTCCCGCCCGCCGGACGCGTCCAATCCCGGCGGCGCCGACACGGGCTGCCCCCATGGCTCGTTCGTCCGCCAGCCCGACATGTGCAGGTAGTTGGCGATGGAGCCCAGCACGTCGGCAGGGCTGGTCCAAATGTCGCGTTTGCCATGCCCGTCGAAGTCCACGGCATAGCGCAAATAGGAGTCCGGCATGAATTGCGGCTGGCCCATCGCGCCGGCGTAGGAGCCCAGCATGCGGCCCGGCAGCACGTCGCCATGGTCCAGGATGCGCAGTGCACAGATCAACTGGCTGCGGAAGAAGGCCGCGCGCCGCCCTTCCCAGGCCAGCGTCGCCAGCGCTTCCACCACGTTGTAGCTGCCGGTATCGGTGCCGAAATTGCTCTCCAGCCCCCAAATGCCGGCCACCGGTACCGGGTCCACCCCATAGCGGTCGGCGACCCGGCGGAACAGCTCCCGATTGGTGGCGAACGCCTCCCGCCCGCGGGCAATCCGCTTGTCGGACATGGTGAACGATTGGTAGCGCGCCCAGGTCATGGTGAACTCGGGCTGCTTGCGGTCGGCGTCGATCACTTTTTGGTTCGGCCCGATCCCGGCGAACGCCGCATCCAGCGTCGCCTCGCGAATGCCGGCCCGGCGCCCCTCGGCGCGCACGCCAGCCAGGAACTCGCTGAAGCTGTCCTGCGCGCGCGCCATCACGGGGGCGGTGAGCAGCGCGGAGAGCAGGCCGCGCCTGCGCATCAGAACCGGACGGAGGCGGCGACCGAGCCGAAGTTGAACAGGCCGCCTTTCTGGCCGTGGAATTCCTCGGTCTGCCAGGTCTGCGAATAGGTCAGCCGCACGCCGCGATAGATGATAGCCGCGCCCAACTCCATTTCTCCCACATCCCATTTCGGCTTCACATGCCGGCTGCTGGAAAAATTATCGCCATTCAGCGTCACATCCTGTGCCACCGCTTGGCCGTCCAATCCACCGAACACGTACCACACCAGCGGCCGAGTCGGCGTGTAGGCATCGGTGCCGGTAAGGCCGGGCTGGATGCTGGAGACGCCGAAATCGCTCTCCAGCCCCTGCCCTGCCCGCAGGATCAACCCGGCCTGAGCGTAGTTGCGCAGCAGCCCCACCCCCGCGGTGATGGACGGCAGCGCGTCGAACGAGACCGGGCCGTATCGGCCGATGCCGAACCGCCATGTCCGCTCCGGGGTAATCTCGAACAGACCCTCATTCTTCAGCTGGGTGGACCAGCCGCGATTGGGCGTGTCGCCAATGATGTTGTGAAAACCGTTCTGGATTACCCGGCCGCCCGCATAGGGCCCGACCACGCCCAGGAACAGCGACACCACGGTGCGGGAATGGTCCATGTCATGGATCAGCGCGCCGGTCAGGCCCAGCACGCCGGCATAGGGACGGTCGGTCGCTGACGGATTGGCGGTCTGGGTGTTGCGTGGCGTGAAGATCGATTGGCTGAGATTAAGGCTGATCCGCTGCACTCCGTCGCCCCAGAGGGAGTTAGACGCCGTTTGCAGCGCCTCGGGCACCTCGTCGGTGCCAGAGGTCCAGCCGGCGCGCAGCCCGCTGGTATAGTACTGGTCGGAGGTGCCCTGCAGGGTGGAAGCGGCGTCGTTCTCCACCTGGACGGTCACGATATTGGCGGGGTCCTGCGCTGGGGTTGCTAGGCCCGCCGCCCAGGGCATGGCCAGGCTGGCCAGAAGGGCGGTGGAGAACGCGGTGCGGTTGCGCAGCATAGGGACCCGATCGTGGTTCGGCTCCCTCAATACCGGGTTCGTCGCAGCAGCGGAACCCTTGGCTGTGGGGAGGCGGCGCAACGCATTGTCCGCGCTGGTTTCTTGTTGCTTTACCTTGCTCCAGGCGGCTCCCATATGGGGCGCCAACACGGCAGTCAGCCCCTTGATCATGAACGACGAACTGCTTCGCTTCTACGGATTAACCCACGACCCCTTTGCGCCGGCACTGGACGCGACAGACCTGTTGGCCGCCGAGTCGCAAAGCCAATTCGTTCACCAACTTCTCACCGATGTCGCAGCCGAGCCCGGCGTCGTGACCGTGCGGGGCGACGCGGGCGTGGGCAAGACCAGCATCAGCCGGCTGGTGGCGCTGGCCCTGCGCAACCATGGCGTTCTGGTCGTCGAACTCGCGGCCGGGCGGCATAACGCGCTGCAAATGCAAGGGCTGATCGGTGAGGCGGTCGGCATCGGCGGCTCGGAGCAGCTCACTCCGGACCAACTGGCCCGCGAATTGCCCGACCGGCTTGGGAAGGCCGGGCTGGCACTTGTGGTGGATGACGCGCATCGCCTGCCGGACACGGCCTACCGCTACCTGCTGCTGCTGCGAGCGGCGCTTAGTTTCAGCAAGCTCGGCTTCGGGCTGGTCCTGGTTGGCGCGCCCGGCCATTGGCCCGGCATGGAGGCGTCGGATTTGACGGGGTTGCAGCCGCAAGGCGTCGCCCGCCACGTGATCTTTCCGCTGCGGGAAGACGAGGCGGCCGACTTGCTCGACCTCAAGTTCCGCCAGGCCGGACGGACGGCTCGGGATGTGTTCTCGGGATCGGCCGCCCTTGCGCTGGTCAAGGAGGCGGAAGGCGTTCCCGCGCGGCTGCAGTCGCTGGCAGAGGCGGCGCTGGTTGCGTCCCATGCGCGGCGGCGGCGGCGCGCGACCTTGCGCACGGTCTGGCCCGCGCTGTCGCCGGGCCGGGGCCGCACCGCGCGAATGATGCTGCGCTCGGTGCGGACCCCCGCAATCGTGCTTGGCTGCCTGTTGCTGGCGGGAGCGGCTGCCGGCGGCTATGTCTGGCAGGATGAGCTGGGGCTGGCCACGGCGCGCTTGCGGCTTGCCTCCGTGGTGGACCAGGCCGCGGGGTTGTTTGAGGCTCAGCCGGCGCCGCCGCCCATAGCGGATGAACCTGCGGCGCCCCCCGCGCCGCTGCCGCCGCCAGACCTCGCGCAAGCCCTTCCGCCCGCACCCACCGCCATCGCGCCCCCTCCACCACCCCCTCCGGCAAGCGACTCGCCGGGCGCCGAGCTGCGGCCACGGGAGCCGCGTGGCAGCCCCGGGCTGGTCCTGGTCGCGGGAGCCGACGACACGTTGCCGGCGCTCTATGCCCGGGTATACCGGGGCATGACCCCGCCGCCGTATGCCGCCGTCGCCGCCGCCAACCGCAGCCCGATTCACGCTGGCGCCTTGCTGGTCTTCCCCGAGCCCCCCAACGGATGGTCCAAACGGTAGAGCCTGATCGCTTTCACAAGTCAGTCGCTGCCCGGTTTGTCCGGCGTGGCCGGGTTCGGTTTGGCGGTGGCGATCTGCCGCTGCAGCTTCAAGGCGCTGTCTTTGGCGATTGACTGCAAAGCCTTGTCCTGCGTGTCGGCGAGGGCGCGTTGATACCAGACATAGGCCTGAACGGCGTCCGCCGGCACTCCCACTCCACGCTCGTAGCAATAGCCCAGGTCATATTCGGCCACCGCATTGTGGCGGTCCGCGGCGCGGCGGAACAGCGATGTGATGCGAGCCGCTTCCGCCGGACCACGGTTGAGCAGCTCGTCCTGTGCGTGTTGGAAGTCCGTCATGGCATCCTCCTGAGGCGGGAGCGGGGGAGCGGTCCGCCGGGCCAGGGACGCAAGGTGCGCTCGCGCCGCGGTCAAGCCTTGCGCGGCGGCTTGACGGAACAGCGTCGCCGCGCGCTGGCGGTCCCGCTTCACCCCGATGCCTTCCTCGTAGAGCAGCGCCAAGTTGTATTGCGCCCGGGCGAAGCCCTCGGCAGCGGCACGGCCATACCAGTCCGCGGCCTCTCGCTGATCCTGCGGCACGCCGAGTCCGGCGTCGTATAACACGCCGACGTTGAACGCTCCGGCCGCACTGCCGCCTTCCGCCGCCCGGCGATACCAGTCGAGCGCCGTCCGGTAATCCTGGCTGACCCCCTGCCCCGTGTCGTAGGCGACACCGACATAGAGATCGCCGGTGGCATCGCCGGCCGCGGCTGCTTGCTGCCAAGCGGTAAGCGCTTCGGCAAAGCGCCCGGCGGCGAAATCGCTCAGGCCTTGGCTGATGTCCGACGGATCGCCGGCGCCGCCTACCACCAACATAACCGCCGCCAGAAGCCAGGTCCTCGCGCGCGATGGACGTCGGGCATTCGTTGGATCGGAGCTTAGATGCGTCACGACAAACCCATCGATGTCGCAGTTTCTTTGTCACGGCGCGTGATACGCAGCACCCGCCTGTATATCTTAGGAGCGAAATGAGGCACATTCCAGCGAAGTCACGTGTTCGCGTCAACGTTCTGGGAGGTTTCGATGTTCTATGCCCGGCTGCCGACAGCGCAGACCATCGCGATGATTGCAATAGTAAGCTTGACCGCCTGTTCTTCGACCACGGCCGGGCCGAATGCCGGCGCCACCGCCGCGGTCGCTCCCGCGCCGCCACCCGCAGCGGCCGATAAGCCGACTTTGGGGCAAGAGGCCGGTGCGGTTGCAGCCAACAACGTGGATATCGCCTTCCCCCTCGGCGCCGCGACGCTCACCCCGGAAGCCAACAAGCAACTCGACCTGGCGGCCCGGCTCTATCGGGACGCCCATCCCGTGCTGATGTTCACGACTGGATACGCGGATCGCAGCGGCGACGAGTATCAAAACGTGTTGCTCTCAGCCCGCCGCGCCGAGACGGTCAAGCGCGCCTTGGTGGCGCGGGGCATTCCGGCGGACCGGCTGCTGATCCAGGCGTTGGGAGAGTCCGAACTGGCCGACACCGCCAATCCCGACGGTCCGGATAACCGCCGCGTCGTTATCACTTGGCGGCTGCTCTGAACGCGCTGTCCTGGTTGGCCGTGGTTGCATTCGGCTTGCCGGCCCCGTAAGCGACGCGCGGGGACAGGTGGCCGAGCGGTTTAAGGCTCCAGTCTTGAAAACTGGCGATCTCGCAAGGGGTCCGTGGGTTCGAATCCCACCCTGTCCGCCAGCCGTTCGAATAGCAAAATCAGTCTTGCTCTGACGCTCTCGCCATGGAGCGTCAGAGCAAGAGACAGCAAACGCCTCGACGTGACCGAGGCGCGTTAAGCGATCTTGAGGTTACTCGCCGCCTCCTTGCCGCGCTCGGAGACCACGTCGTAGCTCACCCGCTGGTTCTCATTCAGACTATTTAGCCCGGCCGCCTGAACTGCCGTGATGTGGACGAACACGTCCTTACCGCCGCTCTCCGGCTGGATAAAGCCAAAGCCCTTGGTCGTGTTGAACCACTTAACTGTGCCGATCGCCATTTTATTCCACTCTCACATGTAGCGGGCACAGCTTAGCGAATGCTGGCTGCCACCGCCAGTCATCTTGCGACAGTCGCTACCTACGAGCATTCCGCCCGCATTCTCAGGCGATTAGAGCCTGATCGCGTTAGATTGGATCAACCTGACGCGTGAATCAGGCTCCCGTGATAACGGCATAGTTCCTGCATCGAACCAAGCATGCCGACAGCAACCACCCTCCAAGCCGACACCATCCCGCAGGCCAAGCTGCGCTGGGTCCAACTCCTGCTGGGCCTGATCTGCATGATGGCGATCAG
Organism: Acetobacteraceae bacterium; assembly: GCA_965276785.1. GTDB lineage: Bacteria > Pseudomonadota > Alphaproteobacteria > Acetobacterales > Acetobacteraceae > LMUY01. Next base: position 1,517,223 of record OZ255629.1, on the reverse strand, counting down.
TAGCCCACAGTATGTCTGGACGTTGTTTACCAAGCCGCTCGGCACCTCGCTTGGCGCCTCCGCGGCCGCCATCCAGACCACCTTCTCCATCCTTGTCGTGCTGCAAACCTTCTTCAGCCCGTTCCAAGGCTGGCTGATCGACCGGTTCGGCCCCCGTCTGCTGGTAGGGCTCGGTGCCGGGCTCACCGGCTTGTCTTGGGTGCTTGCCTCACAGGCCAGCGGCTTGGCCGGCCTATACTTGACCTACGGCCTGCTCGGCGGTTTGGGCACCGGGATCGTCTATGTCGGCGTGGTCGGGCTGGTGGTGGGCTGGTTTCCGGAGCAGCGCGGTTTCGCGGCTGGCGTGGTCGCCGCCGGCTATGGCATGGGCGCAATCGTCACCACCTTCCCCATCGCTGGCAGCATGGCCAGCGCCGGGCTGCAGACCACCTTGTTCGACTTCGGCCTGGGGCTCGGCGCGGTCGGCATCCTGGCAGCCCTCGGCCTGCGCCGCCCACCGCTGCGGCCGGCCGCCGCCGGGCACGCCGGCGCCCCGGATATCACACCCGGCGTCATGCTAAAGACGCCACTGTTCTGGCTGTTGTTCGTGATGATGACGCTGATGGCCACCACCGGGCTGATGGTCACCTCGCAACTGGCGACCTTTGCCGCCGATTTCGGCGTCAGCGGCGCGGTGGTGTTCGGCGTGGCGGCGGTGCCGCTGGCGCTTACCATCGACCGGTTTTGCAACGGGCTAACCCGGCCGTTCTTCGGCTGGGTGTCAGACCGGCTGGGCCGCGAGCCGACCATGGCATTGGCGTTCGGGCTCGAAGCGCTGGCGATGGCGGCCTGGCTGCTTACCCGGCACGATCCGCTGCTGTTCGTGGTCTTGTCGGGGTTGGTGTTCTTTGGCTGGGGCGAGATTTTCTCGCTGTTCCCCTCCACCCTGACCGATAGCTTCGGCAGCAAGCACGCCACCACCAATTACGGCTGCCTCTACATCGCTCAGGGCATCGGTGCGATCTTCGGCGGCCCGATGGCGTCGCTGCTGCATGCGGCCACCCAGTCCTGGACCAGCGTGTTCGTGCTTGCCATTGCGGCCGACGTGGTGACCGCCCTGCTCGCCCTGGTGGCGCTCCGCCCCGCGCGGCAGGCGTTCGCGGCTCAGGCTCTAACCTGGCATTAACTCCAACCTGGGATCATTGACGCAGGCGCTCCGCGGTCCCTAGCCTGGTGCGCTGCAGCATAGGACCTGTGATGGACGCCGCTCCCCCGCCGCTTCGAGCCAACGAGCCCCGCCCGATTCCCAGCGCCATCGTGCTCACGTCGCACCCGCGCAATGTGCCGGGCGGGCGGGCGGTTTGCTGGGGCGCGGCCGACGGCAGAGCGCGTGGCCCGATCGTCGCCACGCTGCAGTCCGCTCAGGTCCGCAATGCGATCGGCAGCCATTCAGGAGCCTACTCGGTGTATCGCGCCGTGGCCGTTGCCGCCGGGCAGTTGAGCCGCTCGCACCGGCCGGACTTTACCAACACGCGTCCTGCCACGCCCATCGGGCCGTTCCCGCAATGGGCTGAACCCGGCGCCATCGTCTCGCTCGACCCGTGGGGGCATCTCGCCGCCGAGCTGTTCGCCGGCGAGATTGCCGCCGGGCTCGACATCCGGCCCACCATCGCCGTCACCCGGGCGCATATCAACATGCCCGAACTGAATGACGCGGTGCGCCACGGCCGACTGGTGCCGGACGGGACGGTGTTGACCCCCGCCGGGGACGTGCGGGTGACCAAGATTGCCATCGAACCGGTGTGGCACCTGCCCGGCGTGGCGCGCCGTTTTGGGGTCAAGCAGGCCGATCTGCGCCGGGCGCTGTTCGAACACACGGGCGGCATGTTCCCGGAGCTGGTCACGCGGCCCGACCTCGAGGTGTTCCTGCCACCGATCGGCGGCACCACGGTCTACCTGTTCGGCGACCCGGCGCGCCTCGGCCGGCCGGACACGCGGGTGGCCTGCCGCATCCATGACGAATGCAACGGCTCGGACGTGTTCGGCTCCGACATCTGCACCTGCCGGCCCTATCTCGCGCATGGCATCGAGGTCTGCGTCGGCATGGCGCAGGCGGGCGGCGTCGGCGCCGTGGTCTACAACCGCAAGGAGGGGCGTGCGCTTGGCGAGGTGACCAAGTTCCTGGTCTACAATGCCCGCAAGCGCCAGGCGGGCGGCGACCGTGCCGACGCTTATTTCGAGCGGACGGAGTGCGTGGCGGGGGTGGAAGATATGCGCTTCCAAGAGCTGATGCCGGATGTGCTGCACTGGCTCGGCATCCGCCGCATCGACCGGCTGGTCTCGATGAGCAACCTCAAATACGCGCCGATCGTTGCCAGCGGGATCGAGGTGGTGGAACGGGTGCCGCTTCCCGAGGCGTTGATCCCGCCGGATGCCCGGGTCGAGATGGACGCCAAGAAGGCGGCCGGCTACTTTACCGACATCGTGCCGGATGCCGCCGAGCTGCAGCAGCCGAAGGGCCGCGCGCTCGATGGATGAGGCGGGGACGGCAGACTGGCTCTGCACGGCGGCCGCGGTGCGCGAGCGATGCGGCGCCATGCTGGCCCTGGCCGAAGCAGACGCGCTGCCGCACTTCAGGCTCGAGCTCAGCCGCCTGCCCGCGGTTGCGGATAGGGTGGCCGCCACGATCCGGGCCGCCTATCCCAGCCTGGTCATCCCGCACCATGCCCGTTGGCGCCACTTCTGCACCGGCGGGGTGGACCGCTGGGGCGCGTTGCAGCGGGCGCTCGGGCCGATGGACGCAGCCGAACTGGGCCGCACCAGGATCGACCTGTGTGTCGTGAGCGTGTTGCTGGACGCGGGCGCAGGGCCGGATTGGCGCTTTCGGGAGCCGGAGACCGGCCAATGGGTCGGCCGCTCGGAGGGCTTGGCGATTGCCAGCCTGCACGCGTTTGCCGCCGGGTTGTTCTCGGCCAGCGGCGCCCCGCGGGTGGATGCCGCGGGTTTGCGCCGGGTCGATGCGGCGGCGTTAAGCGACGCCTTCCAGGTCTCCAGCGCCAATCCCTTGGCCGGGCTGGAGGGCCGGGCGGCTTTGCTCGGCCAACTCGGCGGCGCGCTGCTGGAGCGGCCCGATTTGTTCGCCGGCGGCCGTCCCGGCAGCTTGTACGATGCACTGGCCCGGCAGGGGCCGATTGCGGCCACCGCCTTGCTGACGGCCGTGCTCGGCGGGTTGGGATCGATCTGGCCCAGCCGCAGCGTCATGGCGGGCCGCAGGCTGGGGGACGTATGGCCGCACCCGTCGATTGCGGACGATGGGCTGGTCCCGTTCCACAAGCTGTCGCAATGGCTCACCTACTCGCTGATCGAAGTGTTCGAGGACGCCGGCACCGCGGTGCATGGGCTGGACGGGCTCACCGGTCTGGCGGAATACCGCAATGGGGGCCTGTTCCTCGATCTTGGCGCGTTGCGGCTGCGGGACGGGGCGCTGGCTCGGGAGGCGTTGCCGCCGGGCCATCCGGCGGTGGTGGAGTGGCGCGCGCTGACGGTGGCCTTGCTGGACCGTTTGGCACCGCTGGTGCGAGACCGGTTGGGCCTGGATGAGGCCGCTCTGCCGCTGTCGCGCATGCTCGAAGGCGGCACCTGGTCGGCGGGACGGGCGATTGCCGCCGAGCGCCGCCCAGGCGGCACGCCGCCGCTGCAGATCGTCAGCGACGGGACCGTGTTTTGACCGACGCGGCCCCCGGCCCGCAGGTGACACTGATCGCCCACCCGCTGGTGCAGCACAAGCTCACGCTGATGCGCCACAAAGCCACCACGGTGGCCGATTTCCGCCGCATCGCCCGGGAGATCAGCCTGCTGATCGCCTACGAGGTGACGCGGGACTTGCCGCTCGAGACGGTCAGCATCGAGACGCCGCTCGAGCCGATGGAGGCGCTCCAGCTCGCCGGCAAGAAGCTGTGTTTCGTGCCGATCCTGCGCGCCGGCAATGGCATCCTGGATGGCATGTTGGACCTGATTCCCTCGGCCCGGGTCGGCCATATCGGCCTGTATCGCGACCCGGCGACCCTGGTCCCGGTGGAATACTACCTCAAGCTGCCGGAGGACCTGCCGGAGCGCATGGTGATCTTGATCGACCCGATGCTGGCAACCGGGCACTCTGCGGCCGCGGCGCTCACCCGGCTGCGTGAAGCGGGCGCGGTGCAGCTGCGGTTCGTGTGCTTGCTCGCGGCACCCGAGGGCTTGGCGGTGCTGGGCAGCGAGCATCCCGACGTGCCGGTGTTCACCGCGGCGGTCGACCGCGAGTTGGACTCGCATGGTTATATCCGGCCCGGGCTGGGGGACGCGGGGGACCGGCTTTACGGGACCAAATAGCTCTCCCTTGCTCCGCCAGCAGGAGCCATGATGGAAGCGAGTGAGCACGCCCTGGCCGAGCTTCGGGAACGCTATCTTCGGTTCGCCAGCGAGGAGGTCGGCGAGCGTTCCGCAGTGTATAACGCGCTTGCCCGCAGCATTGCGCGCGATGACGATGTGCTCGGCTTCCTGTTGACCCTGCCCGCGGCGAAGCGGCAGCCCAACCTGCTGCTTGCGGCGGTGCGGCATCGATCGGGCTTGCCGGCGGACTGGCCGCAGTTCAGGCATTCGCTGCTGTCCGACGCCGATGGCGTGCGTTCGGTGATGCTGGCACGCTCGACGCAAACCAACGAGCCGGCACGATGCGCCGTGCTGCTGCCGGCGCTGGCAGTTTTGCCGCAACCGCTCGCGCTGATCGAGGTTGGCGCGTCGGCGGGCTTGTGCCTGTTGCCCGACTGCTACGGCTATCGTTACGGCGCACACGCGATCGACCCCGACCAGGCCGGAACGGACCCTCCCGTGTTCGCGTGCGAGGCCAGCCCGGGGACACCGCTCCCGGCCGCCATGCCGCGGATCGTTTGGCGGGCCGGGTTGGACCTCAACCCGGTCGATCTTGCCGATCGTTCGCAGGTGTCCTGGCTGGAGACGCTGGTGTGGCCGGGGCAAGCCGAGCGGTTGGCCAAGCTGCTGGCCGCGTTGAGGATTGCCGCCTCGCGCCATCCCCGTATCGTGAAGGCAAACCTCGCCGGCCCCGCGCTAGCCGCGCTGTGCCGGCAAGCGCCGCCCGATGCCACGCTGGTGGTGTTTCACACGGCTGTTTTGGCGTATGTCGAGGATCGATCCGTCAGGCAGGCGTTTGAACGGGATGTGAGGTCGCTTTCGCCGTACTGGCTCAGCAATGAGGCGCCGGGCATCGTCCCAGGGATCCGGGCTTGCGCTGGATCGCCAAGGGTGCGTGGCCGGTTTCTGTTGTCGCTCAATGGCAGCCCGTTGGCCTGGACCGATCCCCATGGGGCCGCGATCGAATGGATCGGCACTACTGCTTTGTCGAGATAGAGCTGTCGTCGCCCGGAGCGATTGCGGATCGATAGCGGCGGGGATGGGCTTACCCCGATTGTCTTCGGTGACGAATGGGAGCGGGCGGGTCGCCAGGTTCCGGGGATTGGGCGGCCAGCGCGGGGAGTTTCGCGATCGCGAGGCCCAGGTCGCGGCAGATGCGGCGCACGACCTCCTCCACGGGCAAGGTTAGCAAGTCCTCGGCCAGGGTGGGGTCGTCGAGCCGCTCGTACAGGTCGTCGAACAGGCGTTCGGCGGCCTCGCCGTCGGACTCTTGACGGATCCTGTCGGCGACGCCGCGGGCGACCTGGCGGCGCACCAGCGCGGGGCGGTCGTCGGCTTTGCCGGCGCGGGGCCAGCCGGTCTGCAGGCGGCGGCGCAGGGCGACGGTGCGGCGGACCGCGCGGGAGAGGCGGTCGTGAGCGCGGGAGAGGCTTTCGGTGCGCGGCACGGTGTGCGCCATGACGGCTTCGGCCGCGTCGAGGCTGTGGCCGATGGCGGCCGCCTCGTCCAGCGAGGCGGGGGTGGTGCCGGGTTCGGGCAGCCAGGCGGCGGCGACGTCGGCCATCGCCTGATCGAACTCCATCATGCGCGTGACCACGCGCGTGGCGCGCAAGCCGAGGGTGGTGAGTTCGGCGAGGGCGGTCTCAAAATCGGGGGTGGCGGCCGTGGTGTCCATGGGTGGGGAGTTAGCATGGCGGCGGGGGACAGTTTCAAGCGGCACGTGGGCGGGATCCCGGCGGTGGGGCTTGCGGGGCTGGGTCGCCGCCGGACGGCGTGGGTGGCCGGATCAAGTTCAAGGCTGTCCGGCTCCCGTGACTGTCGACGCGGAAGTAACCTTTATCGTCATGCCCGTGCTTGACACACGGCTGTCCGGTTCGCGTTATTGTCGACGCGGAAGTAACCTTTATCGTCATGCCCGTGCTTGACACGGGTATCCACGGGGTTCGGCTGACGACGTCGATCGGTTCTTGGCGAGGACTGGCTCTCAACGGGTTGGGCCGGTGATGCTGGGACGCCGTGGATGCCCGGATCAAGTCCACGGCTGTCCGGCTCCGTTACTGTCGACGCGGAAGTAACCTTATCGTCATGCCCGTGCTTGACACGGGTATCCACGGGGTTCGGCTGACGACGTCGATCGGTTCTTGGCGAGGACTGGCTCTCAACGGGTTGGGCCGGTGATGCTGGAACGCCGTAGATGCCCGGATCAAGTCCGGGCATGACGGTAAAGCATTGTATTCTCTCACTTTAGACGAATCGGACAGCTGCGGATCAAGTCCGGGCATGACGGTAAAGCATTGTATTCTCTCACTTTCGACGAACCGGACAGCTGTGGATCAAGTCCGGGCATGACGGTCACTGCTTGTTCGCCAGAGATTAGTCAGTGAAGTCAGGCTCTTCACGCAGCAAATCCGCTTGATGCTCTCCAGGTGCAGACGGGCGCATCCGGTCCCTCCTGCGTGCCACGTTGAAGCCGGCCAGGCTTGTGCGCGGGCCAGCGGAGCGGCAGGCTGCGCCGATGCGAACCTTGACCGAGTTGGCTCATGCCCTGGACGCAGGCCGCACCACCAGCCGGCATCTGGTGGAACAGTGTCTGGCACACATCGCGGACCCGGCGGGCGAAGGCGCGCGTGCCTTCATCGCCGTCGCCGCCGATGCCGCCCGGGCCCAGGCCGACGCCACCGACACGCTGCGCAAGCACGGCCGCAGCGCCGGGCCTTACGCCGGCATTCCGGTCAGCCTGAAGGACCTGCTGGATAGTGCGGGCGAGGTGACAACCGCTGGGTCCGTGGTGCTGGCGGACGCGCCACCGGCCCGCACCCATGCGGCGGTGGTCGAGCGGATGCTCGGCGCCGGGTTCGTTCCCGTCGGCCGCACCAACATGACGGAGTTCGCCTTCTCCGGCGTGGGGCTGAACCCGCATTACGGCACCCCGGCCAGCCCTTGGGACCGCGCGACCCGGCGCATTCCAGGCGGCAGTTCCTCCGGCGCGGCGGTGTCGGTTTCGGACGCGATGGCTTGGGCCGCGCTCGGCACCGACACGGGGGGATCGTGCCGGATTCCTGCCGCGCTCTGCGGCGTGGTCGGATACAAGCCAACCGCCCGCCGCGTGCCGCTCGATGGCGTGCTGCCGCTGGCTCTTAGCCTCGATTCGGTGGGTCCACTGGCCAATAGCGTTGCCTGTTGCGCCATCGTCGACGCGGTGCTCGCCGGGCAGCGGCCGTATTCGCCCAGGGTCCGCAGCCTGGCCGGGGTGCGGTTGGCGTTGCCAGACCAGATCGTGACCGATGCCATGGACGCGGCGACGGCTGGCGCGTTCGACGACGCCCTCGCGGCGCTTGCGGCCGCCGGCGCCCAGATCGAGCGGGTACGGTTCGAACCCCTGCTGCGGATCGGTGCCACCACGGCGAGGACCAGTTTCGCCGCGTGCGAGGCGTTTGCGTGGCATCGCTCGCTACTCGCCCGGGGCGCGGCGCAGTACGACCCCCGGGTTCGCGTGCGGATTGAAGGTGGCGCCGGAGCCAGCGCGGCGGACTACCTCGACGTGCTGGCCAGCCGCCGGACAATTATTGCCGAAATGGCGCGGCTGACCGCGCCGTTCGACGCGCTGGTGATGCCGACCGTGCCAACCGTGCCAGCGCCGATCGCCGATCTCGAAACCGACGACGCCACGTTCTCGCGGGTCAGTGCGCTGATGTTGCGCAATCCGTCTTTGGCGAACTTCCTCGACCGCTGCGCCATCAGTCTGCCCTGTCATAAACCGGGAGAGCCGCCGGCGGGCTTGATGCTGGTGGGCGAGACGGGGGCGGATGGCGCGCTGTTCAGCCTTGCGGCCGGGGTGGAGGCGGCGCTGGCACGCGGGTGATGGGGGCGGAGGCCGCCCCCATCCTGCGGGACCGGTTAGGAACGGCCGCCCGCCAGCTTGCTGTGCTGCTGGATGGTCGGCAGCGTGGTGGTGGCGAACTGCTTTACGTCGGCGTCCTGGCCGTTGGCGATCTCATCCTGGAACACCTTTTCGGTCGCCTGGTGTGCCACGACGTTGTCATGCAAGTATTGCCGATCGAACATCGCGGGCTTGGCACTTTGCAACTGGGTCAGCATCTGTTGCTGGTCCGGGTTCAGCGTCGCGGTCGGCGTGACGCCCTTGCTTTGCGCGATCTGCGTGAGCTGTTGCGTGGTCTGGGTGTGGGCGGAGACCATGGCGTTGGCATACTTCTTCACCCGGGCGCTGCGGCCTTTGGTCAAAGCAAGCTGGCCCGCCTGCAATTCGAACGCATCGCTGGCGGCGGCAGCGCTGATAAAGCTCTGGTCGGCGGCAGCGAGCGGAGGCGGCGCGGGGGCGGCCACGGGGGCGGGCGGCGGCGTGGTGCTGGAGCAAGCAGCCACCGGCAGTAGCGCGGCGAGGAACATCCAGCGGATAGAACGGGTCATTACGGCAAGAACTCCTGAGTGTCGCATCGTGAGAGCGGTGAACGCGGCCGCTCGCGCTCCGTTCATCGCGCGTGACGAAACCGTTCCACGGCAGCGACCAGCGAGCGCCGCACTCCCGGCTCCAATGCGGAATGCCCGGCATCGGGGATGACCGTCAAACGTGCCGCAGGCCAGGCGGCGGCCAGTTCGAAAGCGGTGCGGGCCGGGCAAACCATGTCGTAGCGGCCCTGGACGATTTCAGCCGGCAGATGTCCGATGCGGTGCATGTTGCCGAGCAGGCCTTCCGGTGGCAGGAACAGATTGTTGGCGAAGTAATGCGCCTCGATCCGCGCCAGCCCGAGCGCGGTGCGGTCTTGCGCGAAGGAGGCCACGGTGTCCGGCGAGGGCAGCAGGGTGGAGCAGGATCCCTCATAGACCGACCAGGCTCGGGCGGCGGACATGTGGATCGCCGGGTCGGGGTGGTTCAGCCGGCGGAGGAAGCCGCCGAGCAGGTCGCCGCGCTCCTCTTCCGGCAGGTATTGCACGAACTGGGCATGCGCATCGGGGAAGATCGCGGCCAGGCCGTGCAGGAACCAGTCCACCTCCACCGGCCGCCCCAGGAACACGCCGCGCAGGACCAGGCCGAGCACCCGCTCGGGATGGGTCTGGGCGTAGGCCAGAGCCAAGGTGGAGCCCCAGGAGCCGCCGAACAGCAGCCAGCGCTCCAGGCCGAGATGGCGGCGCAGTTGTTCGATGTCGCCCACCAGGTCGGCGGTGGTGTTGGCGACCAGGCTGCCGAGCGGGCGGGAGCGGCCGGCACCCCGTTGGTCGAACAGGACGACGCGCCAGAACGCCGGGTCGAAGAAGCGGCGGTGCACCGCGCCCGCGCCGGCCCCGGGGCCGCCATGCAAAAACAGCACCGGCTGGCCGCGCGGGTTGCCGACTTGCTCCCAATACATCACGTGGCCGCCGGAGACCGGCATGTAGCCGGTCTCGAAGGGTCCGATCTCTGGGAATAAGTCGCCGCCACGTGGCATTGCTTGACTGTATCGCGGCCTCTGGCTGCAGCAAACTGGGATCAGGATGGATGGTGCGGCTTTGGATTGGCGCAGGCGGTGTTTTGGGGGCTGGCGCCGTGGCGATGGCGGCAGTGGCGGCGCACGCGCTGGCGGGGCGGCCGCCGGAGGTGCTGCGGGTGATGGATAGCGCCGTGCAGATCGAGGGCTGGCACGCGCTGGCCCTGCTCGCCGCGGGGCTTTGGGCGCAGCAGCGCGGCGGTTTGGCGCATTGGGCGGCCGCGGGCTTGCTGGTTGGCACGGTGCTGTTCTGCGGACCGGTCTACCTGCTGGCGCTCACCGGCGTGTCGCTCGGGCCCGTGGCCCCCGACCGGCGGCACCCTGCTGATCCTGGCTTGGCTGCTGCTGGCGGCGACGGCGCTGCGCCGCCGGTGATCCGCGCGGCCTATTTGGCGGCGGCCGGCTTCGAGTCGCAACTGGCCGAAGAACTCGCCCGCGCCGGTGCCGCCGTGTCGGCCTGGCACGGCCGGCTGGCCTTGTCGCCCGACCCTGCGCGCTGCTCTGCTTGGGCGCTCGATGTTTGGACGGCGCCGGTGGAGCTGCCGGCGGCGTCGGTGCGGGCGGCGGCCAACGCGCTGCGGAGCCTGCAGCGCAATTGGGCGGGCTATGCCGCGGCCCACCATCGCCGCTCGGCGCTGATCGCCGCGCAACTGCCGCCGTTGCGGCGGCGGCCGCTGGTGTTTCCCGAGCCCGCTCCCACGAGCCATCTCGGTGGCTGGACGCTGCTGGCGCCGGATCGCCTGCTGGCAAGCCCGGTGAAAACCAGCCCGTTCATCGGCGGCGAGCCGGTGTTCGCTGAGGACCGCACCGGCCCGCCGTCCCGCGCATACCTCAAGCTATGGGAGGCCTGCACCCGGCTGGGCGCCTGGCCGTTGCCGGGGGAGCAGTGCGTGGATCTCGGCGCCGCCCCGGGCGGCTGGACTTGGGCGCTGGCCCGGTTGGGCGCTGCGGTGCTGGCGGTAGACCGCGCGCCGCTCGACCCGGCGGTGGCTGCCCTGCCCGGCGTGCGCACCGCTGAGGGCAGCGCCTTCGCGATGGAGCCGTTCGCGGTAGATTGGCTGTTCAGCGACGTGGTGGCTTACCCCGCGCCGTTGCTCGCGATGGTGGAGCGCTGGATCGGCAGCAGGCTCGTGCACCGCATCGTGTGCACGGTTAAGCTGCAGGGCGAGACCGATTACGCCGCGACCGAGGCATTCGCGGCCGTTCCTGGCGGCCGGCTGGTGCACCTGCACCACAACAAGCACGAGCTTACCTTTCTATGGCCCATGCCGTAAGCCTATCGCATAGGAACCCTTCCCGGAGCCCGGCCGCATGAAGATCGCCGTCATTCCTGTGACGCCCATCCAGCAGAACTGCACCCTGCTCTGGGATGAAGCTACGATGCGCGGCGTGGTGATCGATCCTGGTGGCGACGTGGATGCCATTATGGAGCAGGTGCGGAGCCTGGGGGTTACCGTCGACCGCATCGCGCTCACCCACGGCCATTTCGATCACGCGGCCGGCGCGGGCGCGCTCAAGGCGCTGTTGGGCGGCGTGCCGGTCGAGGGGCCGGATTTACGCGACCGGTTCCTGCTCGACGGGCTGGTTGAGGCGGCCGAGCGGTTTGGGATCGAAGGCGCCGAGAACGTGACGCCGGACCGCTGGCTGCAGGAAGGCGACACGGTGGACCTGGCTGGCGCCGCGTTCCAAGTGTTGCATTGCCCTGGCCACACGCCGGGCCACGTGGTGTTCGTGAACGAGGCGGCGCGCTTTGCCGTGGTTGGGGACGTGCTGTTCCGCGGCTCGGTCGGCCGCACCGACTTCCCCTATGGCAGCCCGGAGGACCTGCTGAACAGCATCCATAGCAAATTGCTGCCGCTGGGCGACGACATCCGCTTTCTGTGCGGCCATGGCCCGGGCTCGTCGTTCGGGGCGGAACGGGCCAGTAATCCGTTCCTTCGCCGCGGCTGAGCGGGCCTGAGTGGACCGCACGGACGTCAAACTGCTGGCGCTCCTGCAGGAGGACTGCACCCTCTCGATCGCCCAATTGGCCGAGCAGGTCGGGCTGTCGCCGACTCCGTGCTGGAAACGCATCCAGCGTTTGGAGTCGGACGGGCTGATCATGCGCCGGGTCGCCTTGGTGGCGCCGGAACGCGTGGGGCTTGGACTGACGGTGTTTGTCGCTATCGAGGCGGCCGACCATTCGCCCGCATGGCTGGAGCGCTTTGCCGCTGCGGTGCGCACGATGCCCGAGGTGATGGAGGCGCATCGCATGGCGGGCGACGTGGATTACATGCTGCGGGTGGTGACGACCGACCTGGCTGCCTACGATGCGTTTTACAAGCGGCTGATTGCCGCGGTGTCGCCGAAGAATGTCAGCAGCCGGATGAGCATGGAGCGGGTAAAGTCGACCACCGCGCTGCCACTGCCGGAGGTGAAGGGACCGCAGCGCCGATGACGCCGCGTCGCTGCCGGTATCCTCGCACTAACGAGACTGGTCAGCCGAAACGTGGAGACTATGCCCCAAACCTGCGTCCATCCTGGGGCTTGGCTGGGGTTACTTCCGTCTCGTGCCGGTCGCTGGTCGGGTTGCCAGTCGGCTGATCCTCGTTCATGTCGGACGGGATGCCATGCTCGCCGCCATGCCGCTCCGTCGGGTGAGGGAGGTCTTGCGCATTCGGGTGCTTCGGCTGATCCATCATAGGAGTGGGAACGGCGGTGCGATGGCTGAGTTTCGCCGTCTCGCTCACATCGTCAATGACGGCGCCAAGCCCTGCGGCAACGGGCAGACATAGGGAGTTTCGGCCAGCCGCCCGGCATGGTCCGCCTTGGCTTGCGCCAGCAGCGCCGGGTCGGCGATCACATCGGCCGCGGTGGCCGCCATCACCTTGGCGACATGCACCATCCCCTTGTGCGCGGCCGGCGTCTTGCCTTGCGCGGTCAATTGCCACGAATGGCCGGGCGTGCCGATGGCATAGGTGGCGCCGCGCGCCTGCACCGTCGGGACTGCCCAGCTGACATCGCCGACGTCGGTAGAGCCGATCATCTTCGCCCCACGCGCTTCCAGCGGCACCAACCGGTCGCACAGCGGCGCGCCGGTGACGGGAACGCCGGTGCGGCGGTGGGCGGAGACGATGTCGTCCTGCGTCAGGGTGGCGCGGATTTGCTCGGCGAAGGCGCGGTCCGCTGCATCGAACTCCGGCGGGCCGAGGCGCTCGAAATTGGCGAACATCGCGCGCTCCAGCGGGCTGTTGGGCAGCAGGTTGCTCATGGCACTCACCACGCTGCTGGCTACCGTCGTCTCGGTCATCAGCGCCGCGCCGGCGGCCACTTGCTTCACCCGCTCGACCAGCGGCCAGAGCGAGGGCAAGTCCGCCGCGCGCACCAGGTAGCGGAGCTTGGCTGCCGACTGCACGACGTTGGGCGCGATGCCACCAGCGTTGAGATAGGCGTAGTGGATGCGGGCGTCGCCCGGCATGTGCTCGCGCATGTAGTTCACGCCGACATTCATCAGCTCGACCGCGTCGAGGGCGCTGCGGCCGAGATGCGGCGCCGCAGCGGCGTGGGCGGCCCGGCCGGCGAAGCTGAAGTCCAGCAGCAGGATGGCCAGCGACTCGGCGACGTTCACGCCGGAGAACGGAGCCGGGTGCCAGGAGATGGCCGCGTCCACATCGGCGAACGCGCCGTCGCGCACCATGAAGGTCTTGGCGGCGCCACCCTCCTCGGCCGGGCAGCCATAGTAGCGCACGCGGCCGGGGATGCCTTGGGCGGCGAGCCAGTCTTTCACCGCGGTCGCCGCCAGCATCGCGCCGGCGCCCAGCAGGTTGTGGCCGCAGGCATGGCCGGCGCCATCACCGGGCAGCGGACGGTGTTCCGCCACGCCCGCTTGCTGGCTCAGCTCGGGCAAGGCGTCAAACTCGCCGAGGATGGCGATTACCGGGCCGCCCTCACCCGCCTCGCCCATCACCGCCGTGGGGATGCCGGCTAGCTCGGTGGTGACGCGGAAACCCTCGGCTTGCAGCATCGCGGCGTGTTCGGCGGCGGAGCGGACTTCCTGGAAGTTGAGCTCCGGCATGTCCCAGATGCGGTCGCTGAGTGCCAGGTAGGGCTCCTGCTTGGCCTCAACCCGGTTCCAGATGTCCGCACTGTTCTGCATGCTGCTTTCCCCCGTTGTCGCCCCCACCGTGACACAGACGCGTTAGAATTCCAGCAGCGTCTGGCGAAGCATCGCTTTTGTGTAGGCGGTGCGGGTTAGGCCCTGGCGCTGCAGGGCGGGAACGAGCCCGTCGCAGATCGAGGCGATGTAGCTGCGGGTCAGGCGATGATACGGCGTGGTGATCAAGAAGCCATCGCCGCCGACCTCTGCCATGGCCTCGCCCATTTGGCTGGCCACGGAGTCCGGCGTGCCGACCAGTTCGAGCGTGCTAGACGTGCCGCTGTCGCGCACCAATTGGCGCAGCGTTTTGCCGCTGCCGGATTGGCAGAACTTGTCGAGCGCGCCCTGCTCGGCATTGGTGGTGAGCGGCGGCAGGGGCTGGTCCAGGTCGTATTGCGAGAAATCGATATCGACGAAGGAGCCGAACAGCGCCAGGGTGCGTTCGGTGAAACCCGGTGAGGCGAGCACGCGCTCGTATTGTTCGCGGGCGGCGGCGATCGTGTCTGCGACGACGGGCGCGATGAGGAACAGCACCTTGATGCTGCCGGGATCGCGGCCCTGGGCCTCGGCGTGGCGGCGCACGTCGTCGCGATAGGCCTTCATGCCGGCGATGCCGTTGGTGGTGGCGATGATTGAGTCGGCATGCTTGGCGGCGAAGCGGCGGCCGCGGGGCGAACCGCCTGCCTGGATGTAGGCGGGCCGGCCCTGAGGGCAGCGGGCCGTGTTCAGCGGCCCTTCCGAGCGGAACCATTGCCCCTCGAAATTAATAGGATGCACCTTGGCTGCATCCGCGTAGGTTCCGGCCGCGTAGTCACGGATGACCGCGTCCGGATCCCACGATTGGATCAGCTTGGTGACGAGGTCGACGTATTCGTCCGCCATGTCGTAGCGCAGCGCTCGCGGCGGCATTTCGGTTTTGCCGAAATTGCGGGCTGCCGCGTCCTCGGTGCTGGTCACGATGTTCCAGCCGAAGCGGCCGCGCGAGAGATGATCGAGCGTGGCGGCGAGCCGCGCCAGCATGAACGGCGGATAGGCCATGGTCGACAAGGTGACCACGATGCCGAGGTGCTGGGTGATGGAGCCGAGGATGGCGGCCAAGGGCGCCGGGTCGTGCTTGGGCACCATGATGCCATGCTTGAGGTAGGCCGCGTTGCTGCCGCCGTGAACCGCGGGGATGCTGAGCGTGTCCTCGATCAGCATATAGTCGAAGCAGGCGCGTTCCATACTGCGCGCAAGATCGGCATGAAGCTCTCCGGTCCATGGCTCGGGCGCGGCGCCAAGCGGATCGCACCAGGCGTTCTGGCCGAAGTAGGTAAACCAGCCGAGATGGAAGCGTGTGCCAGCCATACATCATCTCCCCAGCGAATGCTGGGTGGTGCCGAGCAAGGATGGGGCCATCGCGCGGTGCAGCATGCGCCCCTGCGCGCCAGGCGGTTACGTTTAGCGGGAATTTTTCGTCAACGGCGAAGGCTGGAACTCGGACGGCGGCAAGCGCTCTTTCCATCGGGGGAATCATCACTTTAATCGGACTCGGCGCTGCGTAGTCAGACCCGGGCGAAATCGAGTGGTCATTACCGCGCTTATACTGCGCCTATTACGTTGCTTTACAGCACAGCCTGAGTGACGACCCGGCCCGGATTCTGCTTTTACGTCGCCCGACGGCATACTTCCATACGGGGTGCGACGTCGCACTCCAAGCCGCTACGAAGGAGACTACAATGGGCTTTTCGACCCCGATCGACCACATCGTCACCGAGACTTGCTACACCAATACGTCAGCCCCTCCAAGTCCGCGCACGGCCATGTATCAGCGGCTGCCGGCTGCACTGCAACCCTTTCTCACCTGGCTCACGGCCCAGCCGGCGCCGGGCGAGACCGTGCGGGAGCGCTCGCCGCTGGTGTTCGTCGCCTATTCGTGTGCGCAAATTCTCGCGGGCTTGGCGCTTGGCTTGCTGGCCTGGCCGCAGCACCCGTTGCTGCTCATCGTGGCGATGCTGCTGGTCACCGCGGGGCTGGGCTTGTTCCAGGTGGTGATATTCCATCACTGCTCCCACGGAACGGTGTTTCGAAGGCGAGAGCTCAACATGCTGATCGGCCGGCTCATCTCCGTTATTCTTCTGTTCAAGCATTTCGACACGTACCAGCGGGAGCACATGCTCCACCACAGCCACAACAAGTTGCTGACGGAGGAAGACGAGTTTGCCAATTTCGTGTTCGAGACCTGCTGCCTTAGAGCCGGCGAGCCGATTGGCGTGTTGCGCAGGCGGGTGATTTTCAACCTGATCTCGCCTTGGTTTCACGCACGCTTCACCATCCGGCGGATACAAGCCGCCTGGAGTTCCAAGCGTTGGATGGACAGTGCCGCCGGCGCGGCGTTCTGGGGCGTTACGGCCGCGCTTGCTGCGGCGACCGGCCATGGGCTTGCCTACGTGCTGGTTTGGGTTGTGCCGGTGACGGTGCTGCTGCAGGTCGCCACGGCGGGGCGCATTCTCTGTGAACACAGCTTTCCCGAACTGGACGTCATTCGCGTCCGCGGCCGGGATTTGTCGTCCCATGCGACAGGCGGGGTGTTCCCGGGTTCCATGCCGCCCGCGGCGTCGGCTGCCACGCCCGGCGGGTTCGTGCGCTGGGGGCTGTGGTGGGGCTGCATGCTCGCGGTCCAGATCCCGGTCCGCGTGGTTATCCTGGTGGGAGACGCGCCGTGCCACGACTTCCATCACCGCAAGCCGGCGAGCCGGCGCTGGACCAGCTACATCCAGGCGCGCCAGCACGATCGCGAAGCGGGCTCGGCGGTGTTCAAAGCGGAGTATCGGGAAACATGGGGCCTGTTCCGCGCGATTGATGCCACTTTGGTGAGCCTGTCGCGGCTGCCGGTGGGTACGCAGATTTAGCGAGATGAGGGCTGAACCGGCCGATCTGGCAGGACGGCTTGCAAGACCAATGAGCTCGAGACCAGAGGTGAGCGCCCGCGGGTGGATCGTCCTCTAAGCCGGCCCAATTAGGGCCATCCTGACTGGCAGCAGTCAGGATGGCGATGAAATCCTACCGTTAAAATAACGATGAGTGTTTGCTGCGCTGCGCCAAGCTCGATGCGTGCTATGCGCTGGGGCTCTCGTCGCGTGCGATTTGGGCCGGAAGGATGATGCGCGAGCCGCTGCTGCCGCTGGTGCGGCGCTCGGTGATCAGAATTGCATCATGCGCCTCGACGATACGGCGGGCGGCAAGCATGCGCTCGGCGCCGGGCCCCACCAGAATGCCGCGTTCATCCGGTGCCGGGTCCGGCAGCAGATCGGCCAGAATCGACGGCGCCGCCTCGTCCATGACGCTGACCAGGATTTCGACCGCGCCATCGCCGCGCCGGGCTGCGGTCAGTTTCACTTGGGAGCCAGAAGCGGCCCGGGCCAGCGAAGCGCTGACGATGGTTTTCAGCGCGGTTTGCATTCCGTCCCGATCGACGCAGACCGACACCGTGCGCGGCGGCAGGGTGACCGTGAGATCGATGGCGCCGCGTACGCTGATCGGATAGGCGGCGCGGAACACGCCGCGGACGAGGCCGCCAAGGTCGATCCATTGCATGTCCAGCGGCAGCCGCTCCTCGCCTGAGCTTGCGAGCAGGCGGGCATCGTTGGCCAGCAGGAGCAGGTCGCGCGAGCTTTTTGCCAATTCGAGCGTGGCCTGCTGCAGCAGATCGCGGCCCGGCGCCGATAGCGCGTAGTTTGTGCAGGCATGCACCAATTGTTCGATGCGCTGGATCGGCGGCTGCAGGCCGGAGGACAGTGTCTTGAGGAATTCGGACTGCGCGCGGCTGGCCTCTTCGATGGATTGCTTGGCTTGGCGCAGGCGGAACTCGGCATGTTTGCGGTAGAGCACGTCGAGGTAGACGGAGAGCGCCGCCTCGATGAGTTCTTGGTCGCCGGATTCGAACGGGCGGGTGATGTTGCCCTCGGAGCGGTTGCCGAGCACCAGCGCATGCCCGCTCGACTTGTCGTAGGCCCAGAGTACGTAAGGCAGCCGCAGCACGTCGAGCAAGCCGGCTGGCGGCCGGTCGAACCTGAGGGAGCTGGTGAAGGTGAACCCGGGCGCGTTCTCGATGACGACGACGTCGTTGATCTCGCGGCCGGCGCCGGCGATGGCGTGGGCCAGCAGGAAGCGGCCGCTGCCGGCGGGCTCCTCCCGCAGCAGGGCGGCGCGGTCGCAGAGGGCGTTTTCGATGATGATCTGCAGCAGCGCACTGCCGATATCGTCGGTCTCCTGGGTCGGTTCGGCCAAGCGATAGGCTTCGCGCACCAGGCGCACGACGGTGCGGCTGCGGCGCGCCTCCAGGAAGGCTTGGCTCTGCTCCTCCTGCAGGCGGAGCAGGCGGGCGCCCAGCTCGTTGCATTCGCGCCGGTAGTATTGCAGTTCCCGCTCGAGCGGGCTGCCGACGCCGTGGCTGCCGCTCATTCTGTCATCGTGACCACGGTGAGGACGCCGGTCCAATCCAGCGGCCGGCTGCGGCCCTGCACGGGAGCGATCTCCACTCCGGAGTAGAAGCCAAGCAACGGCAGCGACGGATCGAAATGCTGCATCAACAGCTCGGCCTCCTCCAACGGGGCGCCGCTGCGCCCGCTGGCCCGGCCGGCGCAATCGATATAGAGCCCGAACAGCGAGGTCATGCCGCTGGTCTTGGCGCGGATCGCCATCGCACCCTGGCGGACGGATTCGAGCATAAGGGCGTTGTCGCGCGCCATGATCTGCACTTTGGTTCCCACCTCGAAATCGGGTTCGAACAGCGTTATAGACCCGCGGGCGCTGTCTGCCATCAAAATGAGACGATTCACGTACGAGTTCTCATCGTAAGCCGCAAATGGGTCGCCGTGCTTCTCGCCCAAAGTCGCGATCAACGACAAATCGCCGCCATCGGTGCTGCCGATGCGCAAACCGAGCATGCGCTCGAGCACGCCCAAGGCCGGTTCGCCATCGAGTTCGTATACCACCGCGCCGTCGATCCGGGTGATTTCCATGAAGCTGCTGACCGGGCGGCAGCCGTGCAGGATGACGGTTTCGGCCCGGATCGCCGGCGGAAACACCAACGCGACGGCGGCGTGCTTGCAGACCCCTGCCCCGTCGAAAATCCAGCCATCCGAGATGTTCAGGTCGGTCAGCAGGCCGCCGCCGATCAGATTGACGCTCTTGCCGTCCAAGCCGAGGTTGAAGCCCTCCACGATGGCGCTGGCGAAGTGCAGCCGCCGGGGGGAGGTCGAGGCCAGGCTGTCGAACAGCAACACCACCACCGCGTCGTCCGCCGCCTGGGCCGCCACTTCCCGCCCGAGCGCTTCGCCGGCTTCCACTTCGCCGGCCAGCAGGGCGCGCGTGAGATAGATCTGCGGGATCATGCCGGAGGCGTCGAACGCCAGGATGCCGAGTTCGAGCCCGCTATAGCCGTAGCGGCCGCAGCCGATCACGCCGGCGGCCGAACCGCCGACGATTGGGATGGCGCCGTAATGGCCGCGCAAGGCGGCGAGGACTGCGACCGGATCATGCTTGCCGCCGCAGAACACCAGCAGGAAAGCGGGTTTGACGCCGTTCAACCCGTCGCAACAGCCGTCGACCACCGTAGCGGTATCGTAATGGCTGAAGTAGGTTGCCCTGATCATGGGAGAATTCGGTCCTTCATCGGCCTGTCTTTGGTATCGGCCGGGGCGAGGTCCGCCGCTGCCGATGCAGCCCGGCGCAGCCGCCGATTGTATGTCAGAACACACCATGATCGTTGGTCGCGGGCAAGCGGAAAGCTGCGCGTGGCCGCAATGCAGCAATGCGATAGCGGTCGTTGGAGACCTCGGGCGCGTGCTGAGTTACGACAGCGGTGGCGTTGGATCGAAATACGCCCGTTTGTGCACAACAAGACTATTGTAGCCGATGCAACAGAATTGCGCGGGGCGGGATAGACGGGTGTTTGATAAAGAGAATCTGGGCAGTCGCAGCGAGCTATCGCAACTTTTGCAACGCAAGTTCAGTTCGGGGTGAAAGCATATGACATTGCACTTCGAATGCAGACATCGGAGAAGGAAATCGACGTGGGTGGCATTGGCTCGCTCCGCGGCCTGCGCCATCATGACGCCAGGCGTGTACTAGGCAGCCGCCTTGCTAGGATGTTATGCTTAACAAATCATGACCGAGGTGCTCTCCAATCCGGCCAGCCAGGGGGATGATGCCATCCGCGCCGAGCCGGCCGATGTCGCCGTCCAGCCTGGCAAGCTGCTGCGGCTGAAGCTGATCGGCCCGATGGAGGCCTGGACCGTCGGGTCTGACAGCGTGCTGCCGCTCGGCCGCAAGACCCGCGCGCTTCTGGCCATCCTGGCGCTCGCGGCGCCCCGCCCGCTGGCACGGGTCCGATTGGCGGAATTGCTGTGGTCGCGCCGGCCGGAGGAGCCCGCCCGCGCCTCGCTGCGGCAGGAGATCCACCGCCTGGTGGAGGCGCTGCACCCGATTCATGCCGACATCCTGATGCCCTCGCGAGACCGGATCGCGCTGAATGCCGACCTGGTTTGGCTGGACGTGGATGTGCTCCTGCGCGCATCGGTCGCCGAACCGGCTGGATTAGCGCTGCTCAAGGGCGGCGTGCTGGAAGGCTTCGACGGCATCGACCCGGCGTTCGACACCTGGCTGGCCGCTGAGCGCGAACGCATCCGGGACCGCGCGCGCAATGTGGCCGAGGCGTTGCTGCGCGAGCGGATGGAGCCGGGAGCGACGATCACCGCCGCCAAACAGTTGCTGTCGCTGGACCGCGCGCATGAGGGTGCCTGGCGGGCGCTGATGCTGTCGTATACGGCGCTCGGGGAGCGTGGCCTGGCGGTGCAAGCCTTTGAGCAATGCCGGGCCGTTCTGGCGGATTTGCTCAACGCCGCGCCATCGCCTGAGACCCAGCGGCTGATCGCTGAAATCCGCGGCGGCAGCGCACCCGGCCGGACGGCGTCATCGCGCGCCGAGACCCTGCCGCCCCGCTGCCAAGCCGGCGCCAAGTTTGGCGTGCTGCCGCTGCGCACCAGCGGCGGCAGCGCCGAAGAGACGCATTTGGCGCTCGACCTGGCTGAGGAAATTACGGCCGCGATGGCACGGTTCCGCTGGCTCTGCCTGGTCTCGGCCAGTTCGCTGGCCCAGTTCGGGGGCCGCGACCAGGCCGCGCTGCGGCAAACCTTCGAGCTGGACCTGCTGCTCGACGGCAGCTTGCAGCGCGCCGGAGACACCATGCGCATTGCCCTGCAATTGCTGGATCTGCGCGATGGGGGCACCGTGGTCTGGACCCAGCGCCTGGATCGCCCTGCGCAGGGCATGACCGTGTTGCCCAACGAGGCCGCGGCGGACCTGGCGGCGCAACTCGATCCGGCAATTCTGCAGATCGAAGGCAGCCGGGCGGCCGGGCGGCCGCTTGCCGAGGCATCTGCCTACGATCTCACGCTCCGCGCCCTGCCGCTGCTTGCCCGGCTTGGCCGCGACGAGTTCAGCGAGGCCGGGCGGCTGCTCAGCCACGCCATCGGCCTGGACCCTGATTTCGCCGCCGCCCATGCCTGGCGTGCCTACTGGCTGGCGTTTGCGGTCGGCCAGGGCTGGGCGATGGACGCCGATACCGCGTTGCGCGAGGCCGGGCAGCATGCCGACCGCGCTTTGGCGCTCGACCCGCAGGATGCGCGCTCGCTGGCGATTATCGGCCATGTCCGCGCCTACGTGCACCAGCAGCCGCGCGAGGCGCTGAAGTTCCACGAGCGGGCCTTGGTGCTAAACCCGAACCTGGCCATGGCGTGGGGGTTTGCCGCCGTCACCTACACCTATCTCGGCGACCTGCCGGAAGCGGCCCGGCGGTTCGAGCGCTATCAGCGTCTCTGCCCGATTGACACCAACGCGTTCTTTTTCGAATCGAGCATGGCTCTGCTTGCCTTTCAGAGGCGGGATTACGCCGAGGCGATCCGGCTCAGCCGGCGTTCGTCGACGCTCAAACCCGGTTTCGCCTCCGCGCTGAAGCACTATCTGGCGGCGCTCGGGCAGGCCGGGGCAAAGCGCCAAGCTGCCGAAGTTTTGGCGCGGCTGCTGGCGATTGATCCCCGTTACTCCGTCGCGCGTTTCCTGACACGCTGCCCGTTCGATCGGGATGCCGACCGGGAACACTATGCGGAGGGGCTGCGCCTGGGCGGGATGCGGTGAGGATCTCGCCTTTATCTGATGCCGGGGAAGCAGCGGTGGCACCCGCATCGAGATGCGGGCTTACGACTACTGGCCGGTGAAACGGGGGGCTCGCTTCTCGAGCCAAGCGGCTTGGCCCTCGCGCAGGTCGGCCGAGTTGCGGCTGCGGGCGACATTGGCGGCGATCAGCGCCGGGTCGGTCTCGCCTCGGGCGATGTCGTCGAGACAGCGCTTCATGCCCTGCACCGCGACCGGCGCGTTTGCGGCCAGGGTGGCGGCCAGTGCGGTGACGCGGGGCAGCAACGCCTCCGGCGCCACCGCCTCGTCCAGGTAGCCGATGCGCAGCAACTCCGCCGTGTCCTGCTGAGCGGCGGTGAGGAACAGGCGCTTGGCCGCGCCTAGCCCGAGCCGCGTCACGTAGCGGCGCAAGCCGCCCTCGTAGTAATGCAGCCCAAGCCGGGCCGCCGGCATTACCAGCACCATGCCGAGCACACCGATGCGGAAGTCGCACGCCAGAGCGAGGTCGGTCGAGCCGCCGTAGACGCTGCCGTTCAGGGCACAGATGGTCGGCAAGGCCAGGCGCTCGAGCCGGTCGGTCACGCGCTGGAATGCGCCGTCGCCGCCGGCCTGGCCCTGCTGGCCGTCCAGCTTGCCGATGTTGAAGCCGGAGGAGAAGGACTTGCCGGTTGCGGTGACGATCAGCACGCGCAAGGCGGCGTTGGCGGCCACGGCGTTCAAGAGCCGTTCGAACTCCGCCAGATCCTCCGGTTCCATCCGGTTGTGCAGCTCGGGCCGGTTGAGTTGGATGGTGGCGACGGGGCCGGACAGGGTCAAGCTGGGCAGGCCGTCGGCCATGTTTTACTTGCCCTGCCAGTTCGGCGTGCGTTTGGTGAGGAACGCGTCCATGCCCTCGCGGAAGTCCTCGCTCATGTAGCAGCTTACGATAAGGTCGCGGCCTTCCTCCGGCTGCATGCGCTGCTTGATGCGGCGCAGCGCCTCCTTGGTGGCGCGCAGGGTGAGCGGGGCGAGGGTGGCGATATGGGCAGCTAGGGCTTGGGCCCGGTCGTCCAAAGCCGCCCGGTCGGGCAGGATTTCGCTGACCAGACCGAGCTGCCTGGCTTCGTCCACCTCGATCAGCCGGGCGGTGAAGATCATCTCCTTCACCGCAGCCGGGCCGACGATGGCGGCGAACCGGACATAGTTCGAGATGGACAGGCAGTTGCCGAGCGTGCGGGCAACGGGGAAGCCGAAGCGGGCGCCACGGGCGGCGATGCGCAGGTCGCAGGCGGCGGCGATGGCCGCACCGCCGCCGGTGCAGGCGCCGGCGATGGCCGCCACGCTGGGCACTGGGCAGCGCTCGATGGCGGTGAGCACGCGGTCGATGCGCGCCTCGTAGGCCAGGGCGTCCTCGGGCGTAGTGAAGCTGCGGAACTGGGAGATGTCGGTGCCTGAGGCAAACGCCTTTTCACCGGCGCCGGTGATGATGAGCGCGCGCATGCTCCGGTCAGCGCCGGCCTGGGCGCAAATCTCGGCCAACCGGTCGTACATGGCGAAGGTCATCGCGTTGCGGGCTTGCGGGCGGTTGAAGGTGACGTGGCCAATGCCGCCCTCGACCTGGTAGAGAAGGTCCGCCGCATCGGTGTCGTCTGCCATGGCTTGCACTCTCCTATCGCCTCGGCGCGCAGCCTAGCCACCGGGGGCCGCACTGCAAGCGTCGAGCGGGGACGGGCCGGATTGCTCCGTTTTGCGGCGTCCGCTAACACCCCGGGCAATCATTTGAGCAACATTTCGACACATGCGATTACCGTCCATCACCAGCGTTCCCCAGGCGGCAGCGACTGCCGCGGCCATGGTTGCCGCGCCTGGGCCCGCAGCGTTGACCGGCAGCCTGGATCATGCCGAAGCGCTGATCGGGCCGCTGTTCGATGCGGCGCTCTATGCTGCCGAATATGCCGACGTTGTGGGCGATGCGGCCGCGTTGCTGCGCCATTTCTGCCAAAGCGGCTGGCGCGAGGGCCGCAATCCGAACCGCGCGTTCGACACCGCGTCCTACCTGCTTGCCCATCCCGACGTCGATGCGCATGGGATGAACCCGTATTACCACTACCTGCTCACCGGCTGGGCCGAGGGGCGGGCGGTGAGGCCGGCCGCGGTGCCGAGCGAGGTGGCGCAACGCGCGTTGGGGCGTTCGGTGGGCGATTGGGTGGCGCTGTTGCGGCCCGCGATGGACGTGGCGTTCTATCTTGACCGGCTGGGCTTCGATACGGGCGGGCTGTTCGACCCCGTGGCGCACTACGCCTATCGTGGCTGGCTGGAAGGCCGGGACCCAAACCCCCGCTTTTGCGTGCAGGACGCCTTGGCCGCCGACCCGCGCCTGAGGCAAATGCGGCTCAACCCGCTGCTGCATGCCGTGCTCGGCCATGCTCCCGAGCCTGCGTGCTTCGGCGCTGGAGGCAAGTTACGCACCACCCGGTTCACCGCGGAACAACTGGCAGCGGCGGCGAGCCCGCCTCGCCGGGTTGCGACGCAAGCGCCAGCTTCGTCCCTGCTCGACCCGGTGCAGCAATGTGTCGCGGGGCAGCTCGACCGGGCGTTCTATCTTCAAGCGTATCCGGACGTGCATCGCCATGGCGCCGACCCGGTGGCGCATTATTGCGGCGTGGGGTGGAGCGAAGGCCGCAATCCCACGGCCACGTTCGACACTGCGTATTATCTCGCCGCCAACCCCGATGTGGCGCAATTGGGCGTGAACCCGTTTTGGCACTACCTGGTGGCCGGGCAAGCCGAAGGACGGCCGCCGCAACAACCCGGCGGCTCCCGACGGCGCGTGATCCAAACCGCCCGCTCACCGGACCTGTCCAGCGCCGACCGCCGGCCGGAACTCACCAACGTGCTCTCCCGCAGGCAGCTGGAGGCCCTGCTAGGCGCTGCCTTGGAGACGGGGCGCGGCTTGGCGCTCTCGGTCGGTCACGACCGCTATGTGAGCGTGACGGGTGGGCTGCAGTTGTTCCTATGCGAGGAGCAGGCGAAGTTCAGCCGCCAAGGCATCGCCTACCTCAACGTGTCGCCGTTCAACAACCTGCTGCGCCTGGCCGACGACGACCAGCCGGGCCCGATGCTGAACCTGCTGCTGGATGGAGCGCTGCTCGGGGTGGCGGCGATGGCTGACCTTGCCGCGGTGCTCGGCGGCTTACCGCGCCGCCCGGCGCAGCGGCGACTGTTTCTGGTGCACTGCCTGCTGGGCCATAAGCTGGCCGACATGCTGGCGCTGCAGCGTGCGAGCGGCAGCACGGAGAACCAGTTTTGGCTGCATGACTACTCATCCCTGTGCGCCGGCTACAGCCTGTTGCGCAACGACGTGGCGTTCTGCGCCGCGCCGCCGCCGGACAGCATGGCTTGCCGCGTCTGCGTCTATGGCAGCCACCGGGCGAACCATTTGGCCGCGGTGCGCAGCCTGTTGGAGGCCGTGCCGTTTCACGTGGTGGCGCCCTCGGCGGCTGCGCTGCAAACCTGGCAAGCGGCCGGCCTGCCGCACCGCTCGGCGCGCGTGCATGCACATTGCCGCGTAATCCCCGACTTGGAGTCTGCACCGGCGCGGGGCCGGGATGGGCCGGTGCGCGTGGCGTTCATCGGCTATGCCAAGCCGCATAAGGGCTGGCCTATTTGGCAGGACCTTGTCGCGCGCTGCTCCGGATCGGCGGAGTACCAATGGCTCCATCTTGGCAGCGTTGAGCCGGAAGCGGCCTTACCCGGTGTGGAGCATCATCCGGTGACCACGACGCGTGACCAGCCCGAGGCCATGATCGCGGCGTTGCGGCGGCTGGAGGTAGACTTGGCCGCCATCCTGTCGCCCTGGCCGGAGACGTTCTCCTACACCACGTTCGAAACGCTGGCCGCGGGCGCCGACGTGGTTTGCCTGGCTAGCAGCGGCAATGTGGCCGCTGCGGTGTTGCGCCACGGCCGCGGCGTGGTGGCGCAGGACGCGGAAAGCCTGATCGACTTCTTCTGCAGCGGCGCAGCGCTCCGCTACAATCAACACGTCCGCCAAGATGGCACCGAGCGCGGGCGTCTGCTGCATGAGGGCACCAGCGCCACCCTGCCCCCCAGCTTGGACGATTGACGTGATCGGCCTCCCGGCTCGGGTTTGCTGCTTCACCAGCTTCACGTGCAGCTATCTCAGCCGCGCGCGCGTGCTGGCGCAAACGTTGCGTCAGGCGCACCCGGATTGGGCGCTGCATGGCGTCTTGGTCGACCGGCCGCCACCCGGGGTGGATGTCGCGGCCGCCACCGCCGGGTTCGACCGTGTCGTCACCGCCGAGGCGCTCGCCATCCCACGGGTCCGTTCCTGGCTGTTCAAGCACGACCTTGTGGAAGCGTGCACGGCGGTAAAGGGACAGATGCTGCTCGAGACCTTGGCGGCCGGGTTCGACAAGGTGGTCTATCTCGACCCCGACATCGCGGTGTTCCACCCGCTCGACAGCGTGATCGCGCGGCTGGACAGCGCTTCGGTCGTGCTCACGCCGCATCAATGCGAGCCCAATGCCGATGCGCAGGCCATGCGCGACAACGAACTCACTTCCCTGCAGTACGGCAGCTACAATCTTGGCTTTCTCGGGGTGCGGCAGGATGCGGCCGGGCTGGCGTTTGCCACCTGGTGGGCCCGGCTGCTGCACCGCGCTTGCTACGACGAGGTGGCGAAGGGGTTGTTCACCGACCAGAAATACTGCGATTTGGTGCCGGGTCTGTTCGAACGGGTCCATGTCGAGCGCGATCCGGGTTGCAACGTCGCCAGTTGGAACCTCAGCCAGCGCCGCCTGCGCTTCGAGCAGGGCGGGATTGTCGTGAACGGCTCCAAGCTGAAGTTCTATCACTTCACCAAGCTGGGCGGAGCTGGGGACGTGATGACGGAGCGCTATGCTGGCGGCAACACCGAAGTGTTCGAAATCTGGCAGTGGTACAAGCGCGCGCTGGACGCCAATGCCGTGTCCGGCCTGCCGCCGGGCTACTGGCATTATGGCACCTTCTCGAACGGTCGGCGCGTGCCGTATGCAGCCCGCTTGTTGTACCGGCAACGGGACGACTTGATGGCGCGGTTCGACGACCCCTATGACACCGCCGGCGCGAGCTTCTACGCGTGGCTGCAGCGCGAGGCGCCGCACGCTCTGGGGTGAACCGCTTAGCGCGAGGAGGGCGCCCGCCCGAAATTATCCCCAGCACCCTTCCCCCCGGCGCGTCGCTCCGGCATCTTGCACTGCAGCAGAAGTGGGAGACCGGATGGACCTGGGTGCGGAATGGCTGGAGCCAGACGGACGGGGCGGGTTTGCCTCCGGGACGGCCAGCCTGATCCGCAGCCGGCGCTATCATGGGTTGTTGCTGGCCGATGCCGCGTCCGGGGCGCGCTACGTTCTGGTCAACGGCGTGGAGGTTTGGGCTGAGACGGCGTCGGGCCGGTACGCGCTGAGCAGCCAGCGTTACCGGCCGGACGTGATTTTTCCGGATGGCGTGCGCCGGATCGCGAGCTTTACCCACCTGCCCTGGCCATGCTGGGAGTTCGAGTTGCCGGACCGCACCGTGATCCGGCAGGAGCTGTTCACCGCGCGGGCCACGCAGGAGCTGGTGCTGCAATGGTCGTGCGACCACGACATCCGGCTGGTGGTGCGCCCGCTGCTGTCCGGGCGGGACTACCACGCGCTGCATCGCGAGAACCCCGAGTTCGACTTCACCACGCGGGCGGATGGCGATGCGATCGTTTGGCAACCCTATCCCGCCGTGCCTCCGATCGTCGCGCGCGGCGATTTCCGCTGGGTGCAAGACCCGGAATGGTATCGCGGTTTCAGCTACGAGCTCGAGCAGGAACGCGGCATGGACGATGGCGAGGACCTCGCGTCGCCGGGCCGCTGCGAGTGGTCGCTGGCGTCCGGCACCACGGCAGCCTTGGTGCTGCGGGCCGGCGCGCCGGGGGCAACCCCGGTGGGGACGCTGCAAGCGCAGGAGCATGAACGGCGCCGGCGACCATCGCGCGATGTCGCAGCCGACGCCTATCTCGCCGAACGCGCCGGGCGGCACACCATCCTGGCAGGCTTTCCCTGGTTCACCGATTGGGGGCGGGATACCTTCATCGCCATGCGCGGCCTGCTGCTGGCACGCGGGCGGCTGCAGGAAGCCGCGGCGATCCTGCTCGCCTGGTCCGACCATGTCAGCGAGGGCATGCTGCCGAACCGGTTTCCAGAGGGGGGTGCGGCGCCCGAATACAATGCAGTCGATGCCTCGTTGTGGTTCGTGGTGGCAGTGCACGAGTTGCTGCAGGCGGGCGGAGCCTCCGGGGCGGCGGTGTTGCGTCTGCGCGAGGCCGCCACCGCCATCCTCGAAGGCTACACCGCCGGCACGCGGTTCGGCATCGGGCAGGACCGGCGCGATGGGCTGCTGCGCGCCGGGGTGCCGGGGGCGCAATTGACCTGGATGGACGCCAAGCTGGACGGACACGTGTTCACGCCGCGGATCGGCAAACCGGTGGAGCTGCAGGCGCTCTGGGTCAACGCCTTGGCCATTGCCGGGCAGTGGCCGGGGGGCGAACGCTGGATGGCCGCGGGGTTGCGGGCGCGTGAGAGCGTGCTGGCCTATTTCCCCGACCGCCAAACCGGTGGGCTGATCGACGTACTGGACGCGGATGGTGTGGCCGGCGCCCAGGACCGCTCGGTGCGGCCGAACCAGGTGCTGGCGGCGGGCGGGCTGCCCATCCCCGTGCTCACGCCCCGGCTGGTGGCGGGCGTGGTGGAGGTGGCGGAGCGCTGCCTGCTAACCCCGCTCGGCCTGCGCAGCCTGGACCCGGCGGACCCGGCGTATCAGCCGCGCTATCGTGGCGGGGTGGCGGAGCGCGACGCGGCCTATCACCAGGGCACGGTCTGGCCCTGGCTGCTGGGGCCGTTCGTTGCCGCTTGGCTGGCCCGCGCCGGCAACACGGCGGAGGCGAAGGAGGCGGCCCGTGCCCGATTCCTGCCACCCCTTCACGATCATCTCGGCCGCTGCGGCCTGGGCCATGTGTCGGAGGTGGCGGACGGGAATGCGCCGCACCGGCCCGGCGGCTGCCCGTTCCAGGCCTGGTCGCTGGGCGAGCTGATCCGCATCGAGGCGCTGCTGGAAGCGACGGCGTGACCGCCGACCCGATGTTCGCCACCGCGGAAGGCCGCCGCCTGCGCGCCGCCGACCGCGGCTACGATTGGCGGCGCTGGGGCCCCTATCTCAGCGAGCGCCAATGGGGCACGGTGCGGGAGGACTACAGCCCGGGCGGCACCGCCTGGGAGTACCTGCCGCACGACCACGCCCGCAGCCGCGCCTATCGGTGGGGCGAGGATGGGTTGGCCGGGTTCGCCGACGACAAGCTGCTGTGGTGCCTCTGCCTGGGGCTGTGGAACGAGCGCGACCCAATCCTGAAAGAACGGCTGTTCGGCCTCACCAACGCGCAAGGCAACCACGGCGAGGACGTCAAGGAACTCTACTACTTCATCGACGGCACGCCGACGCATTCTTACATGCGGATGCTCTACAAATATCCGCAAGCCGCTTTCCCGTATGACCGGCTGGTGGCGGAGAATGCCGCCCGCGGCGTGGCCAACCGCGAGTTCGAGTTGGTGGACACCGGCGTGTTCAACGAGCGCCGCTATTTTGATGTGGTGGTGGAATACGCCAAGGCGTCGGCCGACGACATCCTGATGCAGGTCACTGCCCACAACCGTGGTCCCGACCCGGCGCCGCTGCACCTGCTGGCGCAGCTCTGGGCACGCAACACTTGGTCGTGGGAGCCGAACCAGCCAAAGCCCTCGGTGCGGTTGGAGGGCCAGCGAGTGATCGCCACGCATCCCCGCCTCGGCCGCATCCGGGTCTGCGAGGTGGATGCGGCCGTGGAGTGGCTGTTTTGCGAGAACGAGACCAATTTCGCCCGGCTGTACGGCGTGGAGCAGGCGAGCCCCGCCAAAGACGGCATCAACGACTACGTGGTGGATGGCAAGCGCTCTGCCCTCAGCCCCGACCGAAGCGGCACCAAATGTGCGGCACATATGCGCGTGGTGATCCCGCCCGGCGGCAGCACAACGCTTCGGCTGCGCCTAAGGCCGGACGCGACGGCGGATGCCTTTGCCTGGTTCGACACCGTCATGGACCAACGGCGCAGCGAGGCCGACGAGTTCTATGCCGCTCTGCAACGCGGCATGGAGGACCCGGACGCGCGGCTGGTGCAACGCCAGGCCTTGGCGGGAATGCTGTGGTCCAAGCAGTTCTACATGCTGGACGTGCGCCGCTGGCTGAATGGCGACCCGTCGCAACCGCCGCCGCCGCCAGGCCGCGACCAGGGCCGCAACGCCGAGTGGCGCCATCTGGACAATGCCGATATCGTCTCGATGCCCGATACCTGGGAATACCCGTGGTATGCCGCCTGGGACCTGGCGTTTCATTGCGTGACGTTCGCGCTGATTGACCCGGTGTTCGCCAAACGCCAGCTTTTGCTGTTGACGCGGGAGCGTTACATGCACCCGAACGGCCAGTTGCCGGCATATGAATGGGCGTTTAGCGACGTCAATCCGCCGGTGCATGCCTGGGCGGTGCTGCGCGTGTTTCAGATGGACCGGGTGTTGAACGGCGTGGCGGACCGCGACTTCCTGGAAAAGTGCTTTCACAAGCTGCTGCTGAACTTCACCTGGTGGGTGAACCGCAAGGACGCCGCCGGGCGCAACATCTTCGGCGGTGGCTTCCTTGGGCTGGACAACATCGCGATTTTCGACCGCTCCCGCCCCCTGCCCACTGGCGGCAGCATCGACCAGTCGGACGGCACCGCCTGGATGGCGATGTTCACGCTCAACCTGCTGCGCATCGCGCTCGAACTGGCGCTGGAAGACGGCGCCTACGAGGATATGGCGACCAAGTTCTTCGAGCACTTCCTGTTCATCGCTGAAGCCATGACCATGGCGGGCGGCATCGGGCTATGGGACGAGGCCGACGAGTTCTATTACGACGTGCTGCACCTGCCGGACAGCGAGGCCATCCCGATGCGGGTGCGCTCCATTGTTGGACTGATCCCGCTTTTTGCCGTGGAGGTGATCGGCAGCCGCGCGTTCCAGGCGCTGCCGGAATTTTCCGAGCGGCTGCAATATTTCCTGCATGACCGGCCCGATCTTGCCCGGCTGATTTCGCGCTGGAACGAACCCGGCTCCGGCGAACGCCATCTCCTTTCGCTGCTGCGCGGGCACCGGATGAAGATGTTGCTCAAGCGCATGCTGGACGAGGGTGAGTTCCTGTCGCCGTATGGCGTGCGCAGCGTGTCCAAATACCATGCCGAGCACCCTTATGTGCTGGCGGTGGACGGGACCCAGTTCAGCATCGGCTACGAGCCCGGGGAGGGCAGCACGCACGCATTCGGCGGCAACTCGAACTGGCGCGGCCCGGTGTGGATGCCGATCAACATTCTGCTGATCGACAGCCTGCGCGAGTTCCAACGCTATTATGGCGACGATTTCGAGGTGGAATGCCCCACCGGTTCCGGCGCCCTGCTGCCGCTGCGCAAGGTGGCCGATGAGCTGGCGGGCCGGGTTACACGGCTATTTCTCTGCGACGGGTCCCGCCGCCGGCCGATGCTGGGCGACGATGAGGTGTCGCAAACCGATCTCGAGTTCCGCGACCATTTGCTGTTCCACGAGTATTTCCATGGCGATACCGGCCGTGGTCTCGGCGCCGCGCATCAAACCGGATGGACGGGGTGCGTTGCGCTGTTGCTGTCTGGGCCGGACAGCCCCTGGCGCGTAGTTACCGCGCAGCATCCGCAGCCGACGGTGGCGGCTCCGGTTAAAGTAGAGGCGACGTAATGGCATCCCGCCAGGACCACTAGAGCATGATCGCTTCTGACAGGCGAAGCGCCCATGCTCTAACCCTTTGTTTGAGATACTGATTCACGCTTCAGGTTGAGCCAACCTGAAGCGATCAGGCTCTCGCGGGGTGCGTATCGAACTATCGCTCGAACAGTCCACTCAGCAGCAAATCGTAGCGATGGTCGACAGTCGCAGCCGATTGTGCCTGCCCGGCATAGACCGTGATGCAGCCGGCAAGGCAGGCCGGGTCAGCCGGGTTCGGCCCCCGCGGCACGAAGACGTGGTTGGTACGGGCATCGGCGGAGATGACGTGAGCACTTACGTCGGATGGCAGATTGGCCACGAAGCTGTTTGTAGCGGCGTTGATGACGCCCACCACCGGGCCGCCGGCAGAGGCCGGATTGGTTCTCGCCGCCAGATAGAAATTCCCGTCGGCATAGTTGTAGGTGGCTTGATCGGATCCGGAGACTTGCGGAATGCTGGCGATCAGCTTGCCGCTGGAGGGATCGATGATTTGCGTGTCGTTGCTGAGCGAACAGGCGATCAGAAGCGTGTGCTCGGGCGACAACGCAATCCCGGCGCCGTTGCAGCCAGTTACCGGAAAGCTGGCGACTTGGGTCTGCGTGCGCGGATCCACCACGGAGACGGCACCAGCATTCGGGTCACTGCCGGTCTGCGCAACGTTGACGTAAAACAAGCCATTGAGCGGATTGTAAACGCTCGCTTCGACGACGCCGTCGGTGCCATAGACGACATGGCCCAGAACTCGCCGATCGTTCGGTTTGGCGGAGATGAGGGTGACGAAAGGCGGGTTCGCGGCGCCATTCTGCACCATCATGATGCGGTCTCGTGGGTCGTAGGACATGCCGTCGGCCCGAAGCGCGTCGGCCGCACTTTGCCCTGGCAGGGTGGTCGAGATCGTATCGACAATGGACTTGGTAAACAGGTCGATTACTTTGACCGTGCTGTCACCGTCGGCCCCCCAGATTTCTCCGGGTGTGGTTGCCACCACGCTGGCGGGACCAGACAGGTCGGGATTGACGGTGGTGGTGCCGGGAGTGTCGACCGAGCCGACAAAGCCGCTGATCCGCTCGACAAAGGTGTTGGTGAAGACATCGATGATGTCGATACCGGCATTGGAACGATCGGTGAGGTAGTAGAGCGGCAGCACCGGGTCGATAGAGGTGAAGTCGAACGAGGTGAGCGGATTGCCCGGTATGGTGATTTTTGCGATGGTGGAAAAGCTCGGTTGCTGGCTTGAAAACGCAAGCTGCTCCACCAGCGATGCTAGTCTCGGCTCTGCCGCTGCCGGCGTTTGAGCCGTGGTGCCCAAAGCAGCGATGAAAGCGGCACTGAAAAACCACCGTGCTCGACGTTTTGTTTGTAACATGATTCTTGTCGTCTCCCGAGTTTGATTGGCCTACGCTATGACTAGCTCTGTTTTTTCTATCAACTTGGTCATGTTGAAGCCTGGCCATGAACGGCAGGCCCGTCAAGACACCAAGTCTTGCGCGATGAGCGGGCCGGACGCGCGCGCAAGGCGCCGCCACCTGAGTCGATCCGACTTTCGGTGGCGAGTCGTATCCGCATTGGCAGGAAAACAATCCATGTCGCTGAGTTAACGGCGCTTTCTGTCCGATATAACGCAGATGGAATGGGATTGGCTTCCCAAGCCCCTCCGTTCTTTATATGTTCGCTTTGGACAGACCATGCAGCAAACCCTCCCTCAAACTCTCCCTTGTGGGCTGGACGCCCTCCGCACGCGCATTGCGCGGCTGGAACGGCGGCCCGGCATCCCCCATGCCGGCGTGTTGCGTTTCGGCGTGGCCGCCATCGACGCCCATTTGCCCGGCGGCGGGCTGGCGCGCGGCGCGTTGCATGAGGTGGCCGGAACGGGGCTCGGTGCCGAACACGCCGCCACGGCCGCCCTGTTGCTCGCCGGCTTGCTCGGGCAGCAGCGGCGCGGCTCCGTGCTATGGGCGGTGGCGCTGCCCGACCTGTTTGCCCCCGCGCTGGCCGCCGCCGGGTTGCACCCGGACCGGGTGGTGTTCGCCGAGGCCGGCCGCGACGTTGCGCTGGTGATGGAGGAAGCGTTGCGCCATCCCGGCCTTGCTGCGGTGGTGGGGGAAGTGGACAAATTGGGGCTTACCACGTCGCGGCGGCTGCAATTGGCGGCGGAAGCGTCGGGCGTGATTGCCTTTGCCCTGCGCCGGATGCGCCGGGCGGGGGACCCGGCGTTGGCCGAGCCGAACGCGGCGGTGACGCGCTGGCGGGTGGCTCCCCTGCCCTCGCCGCCGCCGATCCCCCATGCGCCGCATGTGCCGGGGCTAGCCCGCGCGCGCTGGCGGCTGGATTTGGTGCGCTGCCGCGGCGGCGCTCCCGCAACCTGGACGGTGGAGGCTCCCGATGCGCAGGGTTATCTCACTTTGGCTGCCGACCTTTGCGACCGACCGGCTGCGGCGGGCGGCCCAGATTCACGGGGGCGCGCTGCAGGCTGAGACGCCGCTGGTCACCCGCCAGCATGACGGCCGCCGTAGCGTGATTGCGGCGGTGGACGCTGCGGCGCAGGCGCTCGGCTTGCTTCCCGGCACCCCGCTGGCCCAGGCGCAAGCGATGGTGCCGGGCCTGGCCGTGATGGACGCCGACCCGGCCGGCGATACGGCTGCTTTGGCCGCATTGGCGGCGTGGTGCCTCTGCCTGTCGCCGCTCACCGCGCCCGATGTGGAAGGGGTGTGGATCGACGCCACCGGCAGCAGCCACCTGCGAGGCGGCGAGGCGGCGATGCTGCGGGCGCTGGCGTCGCGTTTGGCGGCGGACGGGTTCGCGGCCCGCGCGGCGGTGGCCGACACGCCGGGCGCCGCCCATGCCCTCGCCCGCTACGCCGAGAACCCGGTGACGGTCGCTCCCGAAGGCGGCACGGCGGCAGCCATTGCCGGCCTGCCGGTGGCGGCGTTGCGCTTGGGCGGGGAGGATGTTGCCACCCTGCGCCGCTTGGGCGTGGAAACGGTGGCGGCGCTGGCGGCCATTCCGCGCGCCCCCTTGGCCCGGCGGTTCGGCGCGGCCGTGCTGGACCGGGTGGACCAGGCGCTCGGCCGCGTGTTCGAGCCGATCACCCCGCTGACCCCGCCCGAACTGCCGCAAGCTCGGCTGGCGTTTGCCGAGCCGCTGCTCACGGCTGAGAGCTTTGCCGCCGCCATTGCCCGGCTGGTGCGCCGGGTCTGCACCACGCTTGAACGCGCCGGCACCGGCGCCCGCCAGCTTGACCTGCTGTTCGAGCGGGTGGACGGCACGGTGCAGGCGCTGCGGGTCGGCACGGCCCGGCCGTCGCGCGACAGCGGTCATCTCGCCCGGCTGCTGGACGAGCGGTTGGAGGCGGTCGACCCCGGGCTGGGGGTGGAGGCGATGCGCCTGGTGGTGCCGCTGGCGGAGCCGCTGGCCTACCGCCAGATGGCGACGCTGATTGCCGACGCCGAGGCGGACGTGGCGGTGCTGGTGGACCGGCTGGCCAACCGTTTGGGGGCGGACCGGGTGTGGCGCGCCGCCGCGGTGGAAAGCGACGTGCCGGAACGCTCGGTGCACCGGGTCTCGGCCGTGGCACCCGCCAGCGGCGCCGGTTGGCCGCCCTGGAGCCGCCCGACCCGGCTGTTGCATCCGCCGCAGCAGGTGGAGGCAGTCTCCGCCCTGCCCGACCATCCGCCCGCTGCCTTCATCTGGCGCCGCCATCGCCACCGGGTGCGCCGCGCCGACGGGCCGGAACGGATCACCGGCGAATGGTGGCGGCGGGACGGCGAGATGGCCGCGGTGCGAGACTACTGGCAGGTGGAGGACGAGACCGGCGGCCGTTTCTGGCTGTATCGCCGGGGCGATGGGCAGGACGCCGCGACGGGGGACCTGCGCTGGTTCCTGCATGGGGTGTTCTGATCGTGATTGGCAGCGGTCCGTCTGATGTGTATAATAATCAGCGGGTATACACATGGGGCGGGTTATGCGCACGAACATCGATATCGACACGGAGTTGTTGGCCGCAGCCATGGCCGCGACTGGGCAATCGACTAAGAAGGCAACCGTGGAGGAAGCCTTGCACCGAGTGGTGCAGTTGCACCAGCAGAAGCTGGCCATCGAGCAAATGGCCGGATTTGGCTGGGACGGTGACCTCGATGCTATGCGAGAGGGCCGTTCCTTCTGACCGTCATCGACACGTCGGTCTGGATCGATCTTTTGCGGGACCAGGATTCCGCGCAAGTGCGATGGCTACGGTCCGCTGCATCGGATCGGGAGCAAGTCATCGTCGGCGACCTCGTGTTGCTGGAAATCCTACAGGGAGTGAGCGGCGAGGCGAAGGCCAGCGCGATGGAACGCTGGCTGCGCGCCTTTATCGTCCTGCCCATGCTGAATGCCGACCGGGCCGTGCGGGCTGCCCGCAACTACCGACTGCTCCGCGGCCACGGCGTGACCATCCGCAAGACGGTGGACTTGGTGATTGGCACGTTCTGCCTCGATCACGGCCTGCCGCTGCTCCATGACGACCGCGATTTCGACCCGATGGCGCAGCATCTTGGCCTGGCGGTGGTGCGGGCGTGATCTAGCCCAAGGATGGCCAGGATGCTCTGTTGCGCGGCAGGGCGGCCATAATTGTCGATCACGCGCAAACGGTGGCGATCGTTATCCCCACTGCGAAGCTAGGCACTTTAATGCCGGCATAGCCCGCCGCCACCAGACGCGTAGCGACAGTCCAACTTGGTGGCGTGGAGCCCTCAGCCTTCAGACGCTCCCATGGACACGCCAAATCGTCTTGCGTGATGGCCAAGGCCGCCAAAACGGCAGCATCAGTCAAGTCCGCGATGCCCTCGCACTCGACCGCGTAAGTGCAGATCGTTACGGGTTGGCCCTTGAATGGAAACGCCGCTTGCGCCTCCCGCCACGCCGTCGTCAGCTGGAAGGCAGTGTAAAGCGCTTGCATGCCGACCGGATTAAACCGGCCGCCATACAACGCAGCGCCGGCGCCGGACAGGGGCTCGTGAGCCCATGATGGATCATGGGCACGAAACAGCGTGTCCGTTAGCGTTATACGCACTAGGCTTTGTGGGCCAAAAAGGAGTTTGCGCTGCGCAATGCCGTTCCTTGCGGGATCGGCATTCCCATGCAGGCATCGCCCGCAGCGCGATCAAGCATTTTAAATGGCAGGCCTTAAGAAAAGCCTCCGACTGCAATCCGCTCGATATACTGCTTGACCGCATCAGCATGGCCCATGCGGACCATGTGCTCTGCAGTGGTACCAAACGATGGAACGTTCTGCGAACGGAACCATGCATAGGCATAAAGCCAAGTGCCAGACCACGGCTTCACATGCGTCAGGATGTCCACCATCTCGCGCAGCCGCCGTTGTGTGGCAGGCGCCATAGCGCGGGCCCGTTTGGAGATGCTGTCCTCCGACAGGCCAAGCATGGCGGCAATCTCTCGGTTGGAAATCCGCAGCGTCTCGCGCAGCCGCTCGGGCTCGATTGTGCCGTCCGGGGCCATAAAGTCGGCGGCATCAATGGTTAGTCCGTCGGCAGACATCCTGCCATTTCCTTTGCCCCAGACTGGGTCAGGATATGGGGCAAACTC
This sequence comes from Acetobacteraceae bacterium, assembly GCA_965276785.1. Classification (GTDB taxonomy): domain Bacteria; phylum Pseudomonadota; class Alphaproteobacteria; order Acetobacterales; family Acetobacteraceae; genus LMUY01. The sequence continues at coordinate 1,479,598 of OZ255629.1, read as the reverse complement.
TCCCCTGTCGCAAGCTCGCTACGCCGAGCTGCACGTTACCTCCAACTACTCCTTCCTGCGCGGCGCAAGCCATGTGGAGGAACTGCTGCTCGCCGCCAAGGCGCTGGGATTGGAGGCGCTCGCGATCACCGACCGCAACACGCTGGCTGGGATGCTGCGCGCGCATGGCCGGGCGGCGGAAGTGGGGCTGCGTCTGGTGGTGGGCTGCCGGTTGGACTTGCGGGACGGCACCTCGCTGCTGGCCTATCCGACCGATCGGGCGGCCTATTCCCGGCTGTGCCGCTTGCTCACCGAGGGCAAGACGCGCGCGGGCAAAGGCGCATGCTGGCTCGATTGGGCCGACGTCGTGGCTTTTGGCGACGGCTTGCTCGCCACCTTGCTGCCCGGCGAGCCGGACGATGCCACCACGGCCACCCTTCGCCGGCTGTATGAAGCCTTTGGCGATCGCGGCTATCTTGCCCTCAGCTTGCGCCGCCGGCCCGGCGATGCGGTGCGCTTGCGCCGCCTTGCCGAGATGGCGCAGGCCGCGAAGGTCGCCACCGTCGCTACCGGGGACGTTCTGTATCACGCTCCCCATAGGCGCATCCTACAGGACGTGATGAGCTGCATCCGCGAGGGTTGCACCATTGAAGCGGCCGGGCACCGGCTGGAGCGGTTTGCCGACCGCCACTTGCGGGCACCGGAAGAGATGGCGCGACGGTTCGCGGACTATCCGGAGGCGGTGGCGTGCAGCCTCGAAATTGCGGACCGTTGCCGGTTTTCACTGAGCGAGTTGCAATACCAATATCCGAACGAGACCGAACTGACGGGGGAAACCGCGCAGCAGGCGCTCGAGCGGCACACTTGGGCCAGCGTACCCCATCGCTATCCGAATGGCGCGCCTGAACCGGTGCGCAAGCAACTCAACCATGAATTGGCGCTAATCGCCCAACTGAATTATGCGCCGTATTTCCTCACCGTAAACACCATCGTTCAACAAGCCCGCCGCATGGGCATTCTCTGCCAGGGGCGCGGTTCGGCCGCCAACTCCGCCGTTTGCTTCGTGCTCGGCATCACCGCGATCAATCCGGTGGACAATACCCTATTGTTCGAGCGTTTCGTGTCCGCCGAGCGGCATGAGCCGCCGGACATCGACGTGGACTTCGAGCACGAGCGGCGCGAAGAGATCATCCAGTGGATTTATCGGCATTACGGCCGCAACCGGGCCGCCCTTTGCGCCACCATCGTGCGCTACCGCTCACGCGGCGCGGTGCGCGAGGTGGGCAAGGTGATGGGGCTGACCGAGGACGTTACCGGGGCACTCGCCTCGCAGGTCTGGGGCTGGTCGGAGGATGGGGTGGAGGAGAAACACGCCGAGCAGCTCAACCTCAACCTGACCGATCGTCGGTTGCGCCTTACGCTGGAGATCGCACACGAGCTGATCGGTCATCCCCGCCACATGTCGCAACATCCCGGCGGCTTTGTGCTGACGCAGGACGAGCTGGCCGACCTGGTGCCGATCGAACCCGCCTCCATGCAGGACCGGCAGGTCATCGAATGGGACAAGGACGACATCGACATACTGAAGTTCATGAAGGTGGATATCCTGGGCCTGGGCATGCTGGGCTGCATGCGCCGGGCTTTCGACCTTCTGGAGAGCCATCGCGGCGTGCGGCACGATATCGCCAGCATCCCGAGCGACGACAAGGCCACCTATGCGATGATCCAGCAGGCGGACACGCTCGGCACGTTCCAGATCGAGAGCCGGGCGCAGATGTCCATGCTACCGCGGCACAAACCGGCCACGCTCTACGACCTTACCATTCAGGTGGCCGTGGTGCGCCCCGGCCCGATCCAGGGCGACATGGTGCACCCTTACTTGCGCCGCCGGGCCGGGCTGGAGAAGCCGGACTATCCGCATCCGGAGCTGGAGCGGGTGTTAGGCAAAACCTTGGGTGTTCCGCTGTTCCAGGAGCAGGCGATGCAGGTGGCGATCACCTGCGCCGGGTTCACGCCGGGCGAGGCGGACCAGTTGCGCCGGGCCATGGCGACCTTCAAGCAGACCGGCGGGGTAAGCCATTTTCGCGACAAGATGATCCTTGGCATGGTGGAGCGCGGCTACACCGCCGAGTTTGCCGAGCGCACGTTCAAGCAGATCGAGGGATTCGGGTCCTACGGCTTCCCGGAAAGCCACGCCGCTTCGTTTGCGCTGATCGCCTATGCCAGCGCCTGGATGAAGCGCCACCACCCCGACATGTTCTGCACCGCGTTGCTGAACGCGCAGCCGATGGGGTTTTATGCCCCGGCGCAGATCGTGCGCGACACGCGCGAGCATGGTGTTTCGGTGTGGCCGATCTGCGTCAATGCCAGCGCGTGGGACTGCACGCTGGAGCCGGATGGCCGGTTCATGGCGGTGCGCCTGGGTATGCGCATGGCCAAAGGTCTGGCGCAAGGGGATGCGGAGACGATCATTTCCCGGCGCGGCGATGGCTACCGCTCGGTGGCGGAGCTTTGGCGGCGCGCGGGCGTGAAGCTCGCTGCGCTGGAGCGGCTGGCGGAGGCGGATGCGTTCACCACGCTTGGGGTGGACCGGCGGCAGGCCTTGTGGGCGGTGCGCGGGCTAGGGGAGGCGCCGCCGCCTTTGTTGCGGGCACCCACACAGGCCGAGCCGAGTGTCAGCTTCCCCGCCATGTCGGGCGGCGGCGAGGTGGTGGAGGATTACCAGACCACCGGGCTCACCCTGCGCGCCCATCCCGTGAGTTTCCTGCGCGCCGAACTCGCGGCACGCGGCATGATCGCTTGCCGGGACCTCGCCGCCATCCGCGCGGGAAAGCGCGTCACCGTGCCCGGCATCGTGCTGGTGCGGCAGAAGCCCGGTAGCGCCAAAGGCGTCATGTTCATCACCATCGAGGATGAAACCGGCATCGCCAACCTGGTGCTTTGGCCCAGCCTCTTCGAGAAGCAACGTAGGCTGGTCCTATCCGCCGGCATGATCGCCTGCCGCGGCCGGGTGCAGCGCGAGGGCCTCGTGGTGCATGTGGTGGTGGAGCACCTCACCGACCTGTCGCGCGAGCTGCGCTCGGTCGGCGCGCGCGAACTGCCGTTCCCAATCACCCGCGGGCGTGGCGATGGCGCCACTCACCCCGGCAGTGCGGACTCGCGCGAGCAAGTCGCCGCCGCCCAATTCCGCACCCGCGACATTTATTCGCCCGAGCGGCTTGCCACCGGCATCAAAGTGCCGACCCGCGACTTCCGCTAACGAAAGCTACGCTCCGCCCGGCGCCTCGATCCAAAGCGGCGGCCCTTGAAGGCGAGGCGCCGACAGCTTGAGTATTCGGCGATGCAGCTAACCTTCCAAGCTGAACCCATGCAGCGCGCTGATGGTCAGCCGTTCGGCCAGCAGGGCAGTGGCCCGGTCCAACCCGTCGAGTGCGGTGGAGACCTTGCCAGGACTGGCCGAACGGGGCAGTGCCGCAAGCTCCAGCCGCTCGCCGGCGGCGAGGTTTGCCAGCCGTTGCTCGATGGCTTGCGCGCGGGCCGCCGCCACCGGGTCGGGCTCGGCCGCGGACACCGCCAGGAGCCGGGCCCAATGCACGCAGTCCAGCAACGCCGGGATCGGGCGCTCCACCTCCAGGCGGCGCAACGCCAAGCGGCCGAGCGACAACGGCAGCAAGGCGAGGCGTAGATCGGCCAGTTGCCGGTCCACCGTCCGCAGCGCCACGATGGCAGCCGCCGCTGGTTCGCCGGCAAGACTAGCGCGGGCGGCGCCCACGACGTCAGCCAGAGCCCGCACCACGGCGGCGCCGGACCGGGCTACCTGGTCGCGCGTGCGCAACGGCAGCACGAACACCGCCACGGCGATGGCCGCCGCCGCACCCACGGCGGTCTCCTCCAAACGCAACACCAGCAAAGAGTCCATGTTGCTGCCGAGTAGGCCGTAAAGCTGGCCCAGCAGGACGGTCACAAAGAAAATGCCGAGGGTGTATGAGATAAGGAAGAAGTAGTACATGCCGAACACGGCGGCGAACAGCAACACCGCCTGAATCGGCCCCTCGCCGCGCAGCACCGTGGCCAACAGCACCCCGGCCACCAGCCCAAGCAGCGTGCCGCTCACGCGCTGCAGGCCGCGGACAATGGTGTCCCCGCGCGAGCGGGTGTTCAGGAACACCACGTAGGTGGTGATCACCGCCCAGAACCAGCGCTGCGGCGAGATCGCCATGCCCCCGGCCATGGCAAGCGCCGAGGCCAGGGTGACGCGAAAGGCAATCCGCCAGGCCAGCGGACCCGGAGCGACGCGCTGTGGCATTGCGGGCTCGGCCGCCAAACTTTGCGCCGCCTGCCCCAGCGCCGACGCCGCCCGGGTGATATCGGCCAGGGCGGCCGTCGTCGGGGAACGCGCGAGCGTCATCGGCGGCCGGGTCAAGTCCCGTGCCGACCACCGGCTCCGGCGCAGCCGCCGCTGGTGCACGACGAATTGCGCTGCCTGGCGCGAGGCCGATGGCTCACTGGTCAGTTCCGCGGGCAACGCGGCCAGCCGCGCGGCGGCGAGTTCCAAGTCCATCAGCCGCAATCGCGTGGGCAGGCTTCCCGCCGGCTCCAGGATGGCAAGTTGGTCGTCCGCCGCTAGAGCGGCTTCGGTCAGCCGGGCCAGGTGCCGCCGCCATCGCCGAGGCGCGGCCGGGTGGTTGCTGCGCAGCTGGCGGGCGGCCTCCAGCACTGCGGCGGCGCGCCCTTGCACGGCCTGAATCGTACGCCGAAGCTGCGCCGGTGGACGCATCGGCAACAGGACGAAACCGGCAAACCAGGTGATCGGCACCGCGGCAGCGAGCGACAGCAGTTGCATCGGCAGCGTCGCCGCGGGCAGATCGAGGAACAAGCCGACATAGCAGGCGATCATCGCCACCAGCCCCAGCCCAATGGCGCGCGGGCCGCGTCCCTGCAGCAGGAAGCAAACGAACACCAGGATGAGGAACAAGCCATCGCCATAGAGCCCCGCATTGCGCAGCAGCGTCGTCACCACTGCCGCTGCAGCGGCGGGAAGGGCAAGCAACAGGAGCGTGCGCTCCCGCTGCTGCCGGGTCGGCTCCCGCATCAGGAAGGCGGACATCAGCGTGAACATGATCCCCTGCGCCGCCGCGACCGCGGGTGCATGCAGCGCTTTGGCAAGCACGATGGTGACAAGGCTGGTGAGGAACACCGCCGCGGTGCCACGGGCCGCCATCAGGAGCCGGAGGATGCCCGGATCGGCGGCGACCATGCGGTCCCACAGCGCGAGGGTGGCCAAACCGACGGTTTTCATGGCCCAGCGCGGTCGTGTTCTTCGCAGATGCAGCACGACACGCACCATAACCACTGCCGCGAACCTGGCCAAACCCACTGAGCTGGACGTTCTGGGCCGCCATGTTAATGCCTGGCCGATCGCCATGCCCGCCTCACCCACCTTAGCCGCCGCTGCCCTGCTGATCGAGGCGGCGCTGGGCTACCCGCATTGGCTGCTGGCGCGTGCGGGCCATCCCGTGATGCTGATGGGCACTGCGATCGCCTGGCTCGACGGTCGGTTGAACCGGGGCGACCGCAGGAGAGCCCGGGGTGTGGCGGCCATGGCGATCCTGTTGGCTGTCTCGGGGCTGCTGGCTTGGGGCGTGCAGGCGGGTTTGCTGGCGCTCCTGCCGCGGCCGCTCGCTTTGGCGGCTCTGTCGGTGCTGGCCGCCAGCCTGCTCGCCCAGCGCAGCCTGTGGGCGCACGTGGCGGCGGTCGCAGCCGCCTTGCCCCGCGGCCTGGCCGAAGGCCGCAGGGCGGTGGCGCATATCGTCAGCCGCGATCCGGAGCAGCTCGATGCGGCGGCGGTCGCGCGGGCGGCGATCGAGAGCCTGGCGGAGAACTTCTCCGACGGCGTAGTGGCGCCTGCGCTGTGGTGCGGATTGCTTGGCCTGCCTGGTATCGCCCTCTACAAAGCCATTAACACCGCCGACAGCATGATCGGCCATCGTACCGAGCGCCACGAGGCGTTCGGCTGGGCCGCGGCGCGGCTGGACGATGCGGTGAACCTGCCTGCCTCCCGCCTGGCCGCGTTGCTGCTGGCGGGAGCCGCCGGTCGGCAATGCGGGCCGTCGCTTACGGCGATTGCGCGGGATGCACGGCGGCATCGCTCGCCCAACGCAGGTTGGCCCGAGGCGGCGATGGCCGGTGCGCTGGGGCTGCGGCTGGCAGGCCCGCGCGTGTATGGGGGGCGTCTGGTGGAGGATGCCTGGATGGGCGCCGGGAGCGCCGGGGCCACCGCGGCGGACATCACGCGGGCGCTGCGGCTCTACCGGCGGGCGTGCGTTCTGCTTGTTGCTGGCGCGATCGGGGCCTTGCTGCTCTCGCTCTGGCGTTCATGATTGCGCGCCGTTACAGCGACACCTCGGCTTGCTAACCGAGCCGACCGAACAAGCGGGCCAGCCCGGCTGCCAATGGCGTCGGGTCGGGCAGGTGTAACGCGGCATGGCTGCGTGCCGGGTCACCGATGGAGTGGCGGATTTCGCCGGGCCGCGGCGGCCCGAATCGGATCTCCGGCGTCCTGCCCAGCAACCGCCCAAGCTCAGCCGCCAGTCCCAGAACCGAGGTCCCCAGCCCGGTGCACACGTTGTACACAGGCGCCGCAAGATTGGGGCGGGCCATCGCCTGCAGTAATGCCGTCACCACGTCGCCGACCTGCACCAGGTCTCGCGCTTGCTGACCGTCGCCGAACACGGTGAGGGGCAGGCCTTCTTGAACCCGGCGCGCAAAGATGGACACGACGCCGGAATAGGGTGAGTCCGAACGTTGCCGCGGACCATAGACGTTGAAAAAGCGCAGTCCGGTGGTGGGAATCCCCCGCGTGTGGCTGGCCACGGCGGCGTGGAGTTCGCTTGCCCGCTTGTCCGCGCCATAGGCGGATTGCGGCCGCGCTGGTGCATCCTCGCGTACTGGCACGGTTTGACAATCGCCATACACCGCGGCGGAGGAACTATAGACAAATGGTGTGCGGCCGCCGTCCGTGGCCAGGGCATCCAGCAAGGCCAAGGTGCCACCCAAATTGGTGCGATGCGAGCCAAGCAGGTCCTCGGTGCAGCGCTGCACCGAAGCGATTGCCGCAAGGTGAAAACACCCGGCCACATCCCGCACCGCCTCGCGCGCCAGCGCCGGATCGGCCACGTCGCCCTGGAGCAGGGTGGCGCCGGTGGGAAGATTTTCCAGCATTCCGGTAGAGAGATCGTCCAGCACGATCACCTGGTGCCCGGCGGCAAGCAACGCTTCGGTCAGGTGCGAGCCGATGAAGCCGCAGCCCCCGGTGACGAGATAGCGCGGCATGCTTGGATTGAGGCTCCGCGGGCTAAACTTCAGGAAATCTCATAACGTCGCATGGCTGGTCCCGGTTGTCGAACGGATCGCATCGCTGGGCGGGAACAACTCGTTCCATTGCCGTTGCCGCCGCCAACCGGCGCCGTTCACAACGCCCAATTAACCTTTGCCACCTCCTTCGTTAACATGCCGCATTTTTGTGCTGGCGTGTACGAGTCGTTTCTGCTTGACGATGTTTCCATACAATCGTATCCGAAACTTACTTCGATCACGATTTCGTTAGGTGGGTCATGGGACGACGGGTCAGCGCTCAGCCGACGCTCCGCAGACGCAAGCTGCCATGAACACCGACGCTTTCGGGACCGCCCCGCGCTCCCGCACGCTTTGGCGCCCACGGCTGCGCGACAGCACGCGCCGGTTCCGCCAAGCGGTGGAGCCGGTGGCGTTCCGCGCGGCCGCTTCGGTGGTGCCAGTGCGGCCCGGCCCGACGGCGAGCGCAGCCTCCCTGGTCGCCAAGGCCGTGTTCGATCGCGTCGCCGCCGCCGTGGCCATCCTGCTGCTCTGGCCGCTGCTGCTGGCCATTGCGGTAGCGATTCGGCTCGACAGCGCCGGCCCCGTGGTGTTCCGCCAGCGCCGGCATGGCCGCGCGCACTGCGAGTTTGTCGTGTTCAAGTTCCGCACCATGACATGGACGGGCGACGCAGGCAGCAGCGACGGCCGGGTGCAGACCAAGCGTGACGACCGCCGGGTGACCCGGGTGGGCGACTTCCTGCGCAAGACCAGCTTGGACGAGCTGCCGCAACTGTTCAACGTGCTGAACGGCAGCATGTCGCTGGTCGGGCCGCGGCCGCACCCGGTGGCCATGCGCACGGAGAACCAGCTCTGCGAAGACGCCGTCGCGGGCTATGAGCGGCGCCATTGCGTCAAGCCGGGGATCACCGGCTGGGCCCAGGTCAACGGCCATCGGGGCGCCACCGAGACCATCGCGCAGCTCCGCTGCCGGGTGGAGCACGACCTGCACTACGTCCAACATCGGTGCTTCCTGTTCGACCTGCGCATTCTGCTGCTGACGCCGATCCGGATCCTGTTCGACCGGGATAACGCGTTTTGATTGCCACGCGCACGCTCTCGCGCCGGGCATTACTGGCTGCAGGCTTGGCGGCCGGTGCCTCTCGTGCGCGCGCCGCCGAGCTGGTGCGGCTGAAGGATTTGGCGGCGCGTGCCGGGATCCGGTTCGGCAGCGACAGCGACGTGACGATCTCGGCTGCTCCAGCAGCCTATGCCGACCTGCTGGCGTCCCAATGCAGCGAGTTCGCACCCAATTTCGGCTGGCGCCGGGTTGCCGGTCCGCGCGGCGCTGTGGAGCCGGTGTCGGAAGACCCGAATATCGGCTTTGCCCGCCAGCATGGTCTGCGGCTGACGGGCGGCCACTTGCTCTGGTATCAAAGTTTGCCGGCATGGTTCGCGCTGGATGACCCGGGAAGCGCGCAGCAGGACGTCGACCGCCACCTCACCGACATGGTGCAGCACTACAATGGCCAGGTGTTCAGTTGGAACGTGGTGAACGAGGAGATCGATACGGTCGGTGGCGACGCCAGCGGCATGCGGCGCTCCGCGCTCGTCAATCAATTAGGGCCGGACTACATCGCCACAGCGTTCCACACTGCCGCCGCCGCGAACCGGGGTGCCCTGCTAACTTACAACGACAACCATCTTGAGATGGACACCACGCTGGAAGAGACGCGCCGGGTCGCGCTGCAGCGCTTGCTCGACCGTTTGCAACAGGCCGGTGCGCCGATCACCGCGGTGGGCCTGCAATCCCACCTCAAGCTAGACGGCTCGAGCTTCAACCAGTCGCTGTATCGCCGCTTTCTACACGATATTGCTGCGCGCGGCCTGCACATCCTGATCACCGAGCTCGACGTGTCCGACATCCCGCTGCCCGGCAGCATCGAACAGCGGGACGCTGCGGTCGCTGCCATGTACAAGGCGTTTCTCGATGCGGCGCTGGACGAGCCCGCGGTGGCGCAGGTGATCGTTTGGGGGCTTTCGGACCGCTACACTTGGCTCACGCCGGCGAGCGACCCGAGCTACCGCCGCGCTGACGGCCTGCCAGCGCGCCCACTGCCGTTCGACGACCAGTTCCGCCCCAAGCCAGCCTTCGACGCCATCGGCGCGGCCTTCCGCGCGGCGCCCTACCGCAAACGCCTGTAACGACCCCCGCCTGAAGGACAGCACGCCATGGACATCGCAATCTTCGGAATAGGCTATGTCGGCGCGGTGGTGGCGGGCTGCATGTCCGCCGCCGGGCACAATGTGGTTGCGGTGGACGTGAACCCGGCCAAGGTCGAGACGCTGAACGCGGGGCGCTCGCCGTTGGCCGAGCCGGGCCTGGCCGAACTGATCGAGGGCGGCGTGGCCAGCGGCCGTTTGCGCGCGACTACCAACAGCGCGGACGCGTTCGCTGCCAGCGAGGTGATCTTCGTGTGCGTCGGCACGCCGGGCCTGACCAACAATAGGCTGGACCTTAGCTACATCGTCGGCGTGGCGGAGGATCTTGGCCGCAAGATCGCCGGCGCCAATGACGGGCGGCGGCGCACCGTGGTGATCCGCTCCACCGTGCTGCCCGGCACGATGGACCTGGTGGTGCAACCGATGCTGGAACGCATGGCGGGCATGAAGGCGGGCGAGGGCTTTGGGCTCGGCTACATGCCGGAGTTCCTGCGCGAGGGCCAGGGGGTGGACGACTTCAACCGGCCCGCCACGGTCGTGCTCGGCTCGATCGATGGTGCCACGCTGGACGTGTTACGGGCGCTGAACGAGGGCAATGGGGGTGCCGTCTTCCCGTGCGACTTCCGCACTGCCGAGGCGATCAAGTTTACCAACAATGCGTTCCATGCGCTCAAGATCGCCTTCGCCAACGAAGTGGGCGCGATCTGCAAGCAGTCCGGCATCGACGGCCGCAAGGTGATGGACATCCTGTGCTCGGACACCAAGCTCAACATCTCCAAGGCCTATATGCGGCCCGGCTTCGCGTTCGGCGGCTCCTGCCTGCCGAAGGACGTGAAGGCGCTGTGCGCGCATGCGCAGGGGCTGAACGTGAAGGCGGACGTGCTGCAGGCGCTGCTGCCGTCCAACGACGCGCATGTGGCGCGTGCCGTGGACCAGGTGTCTTCGTTCGGCAGCCGGCGTGTGGCGCTGCTGGGCCTCACCTTCAAGCCCGGCACCGACGACCTGCGGGACAGCGCTCTGGTGGAACTGGCCGAGCGGCTGATCGGCAAGGGTTTCGAACTGCGGATTTACGATCCGAACTTTGCCTATGACGACATTATGGGCCGCAACCGCCAGTTCATCCTCACCGCCCTGCCCCATGTCGGCAGCCTGCTGGTGGATTCGCTTGACGAGGCGCTCGACCATGGCGACACGGTGGTGGTCGGCCATAACAGCAGCGCGTTCGGTGGTCTCGCCAAGCGCACCCGGGCGAACCATCGCGTGCTGGACTTGGCGTCTGGCGCGGCGGCATTCGCTGGTCACCCACAATACGAAGGCATCTGCTGGTAGGCATGTCCTAATGGACGTCAACATCGCAACCTACCAGCCGGAGATGGTCCGGCCGGAGCTCGGCTCGCTGCTGACGGCCGTGTCGATGATGATCGACGACCAGCGCGCCATCGTGTTGCATGTGACGTCGGCGCAGCATGGCGAGGGCACCACCACGATCGCGCGCGAACTGGCTGCCGCCGCCGCCCATGCCTCCTGGTGCCGCGTGGCCTTGCTGGAGGGCGGCCCGCCCGAACCCGGCATCTCCACTCCCACGCCGCTGCTGGACGCGTTCGAGCGTTCGGAGGAGCCGGTGCTGCGGCGCGGGCGGATCAACGCGGCCGACGTGGCGCTCGGCTGGTTGGTGGGCGCCCGCCGGGCCGCGCCTCGGGTGGAGAGCGTGCGCAAGCTGTATGGCTGGTTGCGGTCGGAATACACGCTGACCATCGTGGATTGCCCGCCGGTGCTGGTGGCGCGGGACGGGGCGGTGCTGGCTTCGGTGGCGGACGGCACCTTGCTGGTGATCCAGGCCGAGCGCACCAAGCTGTCCGAGATCCAGCGCGCGCGGGACATCCTGGACCAGGTGGGCGCGCTCACCATCGGTGCAGTCCTGAACAAGCGGCGCCGGGTTCCCGGGCTGTTGCAGAGATTGCTGTGATGGCGGTGCAAGCCCGCGGCGCCGAGGCCGATGCCTTGCCGCCGCTGCCGCGTCTCGGGCTGGCGCCCGGCATGGCTGTGGCCGAGATGGCGGCCATCGCGCTGCGCGCCAAGTGGCGGGCGTTGGTTGCTGCGCTCACGCCGCCGTTGCTGGTTCTCGTGCTGCTACTGGTGTTGCCACCGAAATACCGGGCGCAAAGCGATATCCTGGTGAAGACCGGGCGCGAATACCTCACGCAGGACGGCACCAATGGCGCGCTCACCGCGCCCACCTCCACCAAGCAGGAGGGCATCAACTCCGAAATCGCGCTGCTGACCAGCCGGCCGGTGATCAAGGCGACGATCAAGGCGGTCGGGCTGGCCGAGCTCTATCCCAGCCTGCTGCGGAATCCGCCCTGGTTCGGCACCATCGACGACGCCGCCATCGACAAGTTCAGCCGCGACCTGACGGTGGAGCCGGTGAAGCTGTCCAACGTGATCAGCGTGAGCTTCGCTGGCAGCAGCCCGGCGCGCGCGCAGCAAGTGCTGGACACGCTGATCGCCACCTATATTGACACGCACACGCAGGTGTTTGCCGGCGTCCGGTCGCAAAACTACGCCGACGCGGTGAACCAGGACATCGCCGAAGTCGCCGGATTGGAAGCCGACCGCACCCGCATCAAGCTGGACAACCGCATCTACGACATCGGCGCGCAGCGCGGGGCGCTGATCAGCCAGCGCGTGGCGGCGCAGGCACATCTACAAAGCGTGGTGGACACCGCCGCCACCATGCGCGCACGGCTGCAGTCCTTCGCCGAGACCCGGGACGCCACCGCGCGCACCATGCACACCACCAGCACCGCGCCGAGCGACGAACAGATGCGCGCGCAGCAGGCGCTGGTGGATTTGCGCGCCACCGAGGCCAAGATGGCGAGCCGTTTCGGCGCCAACTATCCCGAACTGCAAAGCGTGCGCGAGCAGATCGCGGCGCTGGACCATCACGCCGGCGCCGCGCGGGACCGGGTGAACGTCACCACCATGCCGTCCTCGCTGCTGCAGCAGATCGATGGCGAGGTGGTGATGGACCGCGCCCAGTTGGCGCCGCTGGAGGCCGAGCAAGCCCGATACCAGGCGCTGGTGGCGTCGATTGATGCGGAGCTGCAGCGGCTTGAGGCGGCGGACTTGCAGCTCCGCACCCTCGCCACCCGCATCGATGCGGTGAACGATACGCTGCGCATGACACAGACACGCCTTGGCGAAGCCCGTTTGCAGGAAGAGATGGACTTGGCGCGCCAGGTGAGCGTGGTGCAGGTGGCGCCCGCCGAGGCGCCGGATGCACCGGCCAAGCCGAACAAGCTGCTGTTCGTGGCCGCGGGCATGCTGCTGGGCGTGCTGGCGGGGGGCGGCGTGCTGGTGCTGGCCATCGTCACCAGCAACACGGTGGTGACGGAGGAAGGCGCGGAACGCTTGCTCGGCATGCCGGTGCTGCTCGCGCTGCCGATGTCGCAGGGCTTGAGCATGCCCGTGACGCTGCCGATCGAATGAACGCGCGCTGGTACCTGCGGCGGCTGAGCCGGATGTCCGCCGGCGAGGTCTATGCCCGCGCGGCGGATGCGGGGCGGCAGCGGCTGTGGTCGCGCCGGGCCGCCCGGCCATTGCCGTTGCCGCCGCTCGGCGCCGGGCTGCGGGTGCCGACGGCCGGGCTGTTGCGAGCGCAGGCCCCGACCGGTGCGGCGGCCCGCGCGGTGGTGGCGGCGGCCGACAAGCTGCTGCATGGCGAGTGGCCGCTGTTCCATCTCCGGCTGACCAACGTGGCCGAGGAGCCGGACTGGTTCCGCGACCCGCTGACTGGGACCATTGCACCGCGCACGGGGGTGGGCTTCTTCGTGCCGTATCGGGACGAGGCCGCGTGCGGCAACATCAAGTTCGTTTGGGAGTTGTCGCGCCACCAGGCCACCACCTTGCTGGCCTGCGCCTGGTGGCTGACCGGGCGCGACGCCTATGCCGAGCGGGTGGCGCAGCATCTGCGCTCCTGGTGGCGGGACAACCCATTCCTCACCGGTGTGCATTGGGCCAGCGGCATCGAGTTGGGCCTGCGCCTGCTGTCCTGGACCTGGATTGCAACGCTGCTGGCAGAATGGGAGGGTGCGCCGGCGCTGTTCGGGCAAAACGACGTGTTTGTGGGCCAACTGCACGCGCATCAGCGCACCCTGGCGGCGTTTCAGAGCCACGGCTCGTCGGCCAACAACCACCTGATCGCCGAACTCGCCGGGCAGTCGGCGGCGGCGACGGCGTTTCCGTGGTTCCGGGAATCGGCGGGCTGGGCGGCGCAGGCGCGGCGCGGGCTGGTCCGTGCGGCGGCGGCGCAGACCCATGCGGACGGGTTCAACCGCGAGCAGGCTAGCGACTACCACCTGTTCGTGTTCGAGCTGCTGCTGGCGGCCGCCCTGCCCGCGCGGCTGGCGGGCCAGCCCTTCCCCGCGGAGCTGGACGACACGTTGCGGCGCATGGCAGACGCGCTGGCCGCCAGCCTGGACAGCGCCGGCCGGCCGCCGCGCTTCGGCGACGGGGATGACGGCCGCGGCCTGCTGGTGGACGCGCCCGGCGCGCCCGCGGCCGCCGGCGTGCTGGACGCGTCCCGTGCCCTGTACGGCGCCGCCGCGTGGTGGCCGCGGCCGGCTGGCAGCGTGCTCGGCCATGTCGCCGCGCTGGTGGCCGCTGAGGCTTCCCAGGAGCGCAGCGTGGCGCGGCCGGCGCTGTTTGCCGATGCGGGCGTCGCCATCCTGCGCAGCGGCGAGGGAGCGGACGAGATCTGGCTGCGCTGCGACAGCGGGCCGCACGGCTATCTCTCCATCGCCGCCCACGGCCACGCCGATGCGCTTGCGGTGGAGCTGCGCTGCGGCGGCGTGCAAGTGCTGGCCGACCCGGGGACCTATTGCTACCACGGCGAACCGGAGTGGCGTGCCTTGTTCCGCGGCACGCCGGGCCATTCCACCCTCACCGTGGACGGGCAAGACCAGGGTGAGACCGGCGGCCCATTCCTCTGGCTCAATAGCCCGCGCTCCACGTTGCGCTGGTTCGACGCGGCTGATGGCGTGCAGACCTGGCAGGCCAGCCACGACGGCTATCGCCGGCTCGCCGACCCGGTGACGCATCACCGCCGGGTCGGACTCGACGAGGCAAGGCGCACGGTTGCGATCACCGACTGGATCGATGCCGCGGAGGCCCATGCCGTGATGCTGGCCTATCACCTGCATCCGGATGTGAGCGTGACGCTGCAAGGCCACTCGGCCATCTTGCGTTGGGCGGGTGGCGAGGCGGTGGCGGTGCTGCCGCCGTCGCTGCAATGGTCAGTGCATCGCGGCGAGACGGCGCCGCCGTTCGGCTGGTATTCGCCCGGCTTCGGCCATCGCGTGCCGGCGGCGGTGCTGGCCGGGCGCGGGATGTTGCCGCCGGCCTTGCGGCTGCAGAGCTACTTCACCGTCAAGCGAAGCTGAAGCGCGATGCCGAGCCGTCCGCGCCGGGTGCTGATCGTGGTGGAGAACCTGCCGGTGCCGTTCGACCGCCGGGTGTGGCTGGAAGCCACCACGCTGGCGCGGCATGGTGCGCAGGTGACGGTGATCTGCCCCAAGGCGCGGGGCTTCACCCGGACGCATGAGGTGTTGGAGGGCGTGGCGATCTACCGCTACCCTCTGCCGTTCGACCCGGCGGGTGCGGCGGCGTTTGCCGCGGAGTTCGCCTGGTGTTTTGCCGCCACCGCGCTGCTGAGCCTGTGGGTGGCGCTGTTCGGCCGCGGGTTCGACGTGCTGCACGCCTGCAACCCGCCGGACACGTTCTGGCTGCTCGGGCGCTTTTGGCAGGCGTTGGGCCGCCGGTTCATTTTCGACCACCACGACCTCGCGCCCGAGATGTTCAGCGCCAAGTTCGCCCGCGACGGCGGGGCGTTGCGGCGCGCCTTGCTGTGGCTGGAGCGCCGCAGCTTCCGCACTGCCGACGTGGTAATTACCACCAACGACAGCCACAAGCGCGTGGCGATGCAGCGCGGCGGCCGCGACCCGGCCGACGTGTTCGTGGTGCGCTCCGGCCCCGACCTGGCGCGCTTCACCCGCCATGCTCCGGACCCGGCTTACTGCGCCGGCAGGCGCCACTTGCTGGTCTACCTGGGTGAGATTTGCAAGCAGGACGGGGTGGACCACATGGTGCGCGCGGTGAAGCTGTTGCGCGAGCGGCGGGACGACTTTGCCGTGCTGTTCGTCGGCGGCGGCCCGCACCAGCCGGCGATCCGCGCCTATGCCGAGGAACAAGGGATCGGCGGTTTCGCGCGCTTCACCGGGCGGGTGAGCGATGATGAGCTGTGCCGCATTTTGTCGTCTGCCACGCTTGGCATCGACCCCGACCCAAAGACCGCCTGGTCGGACCAGAGCACGATGAACAAGGTAATCGAGTATATGTTCTTCGGTTTGCCGGTGGTGGCGTTCGACCTGCACGAGACGCGGGTTTCGGCGGGCGAAGCGGGGCGCTATGCCGAGGCGAACTCGGATACGGCGCTGGCGGCGGCGATGGGTGCATTGCTCGATGACCCGGTGTTGCGGGCGACGATGGGTGAGGCGGGGCGGCGGCGGGTGACGGAGGCGCTGGCGTGGGAGCATTCGGTCGGGCCGTTGCTGGCGGCGTATGACGCGGCGTTTGCCGGCAAGCGCGGGGCGACGCGGCCGCTGCCGATGTGCGCGCCGTTTTTGTAGGCCGTCGCCCGGGTACGCGCTTGCTCATGCGGGACGACACGTTGCGAGGCGACCCGGGCGTCGTGCGATAAGGATTGACCAGAGCAGACTGGTCGCTGACACTCGCCACGGAGAACAGTCAATGCCGGAAAGAATGAGCGCCTTGTCGAACCCCGATGTTCCCACCGCTCTAGCTTCGAGCGGGCTAGATCCAGCGACGCGGATGATGCGGTATGACGCAGGGAAGAAGTCGGTCGGCATCGCCTATTTGCTGTGGTTCTTCCTTGGCGGCATCGGTGTTCACCGCTTCTATCTTGGCAAGTGGCTGAGCGGCATCCTTATACTGGCCTGCACTGTCCTCGCGTTCGTAACCTTCGGACTGACGGCCATCGTTACCGCTGTCTATGCGATTTGGGACCTGTTTACCATTCCCGGAAAAGTAAAGCGGCACAACGAACGGCTTATCGCTTCGCTCGCATAACGTCGGTAAGCCTCGACCGCACGAGTTCTCAGCTCATGTGGTGCGACACATTCGGGCTATGCTTGCGGGTCAGAGCCGATCACTCCCGCCAGGTTTGCTAATCAGCACGAACCGCCGGCCGCCGCGCTGCGCTGGTAAATCGAGCCGCTAGACGATCGAACGCATCCGGCCACCCACGTCGCGCCGTATATGCGGCGTAGCATCGGTGGGAAAAGGACTGTGATATTTCGGTTGCAATGAGGCCTTGGTGGCGCGAGGGCGAGCAACCGATGTGGGCTGCTG
Organism: Acetobacteraceae bacterium; assembly: GCA_965276785.1. Taxonomy (GTDB): domain Bacteria; phylum Pseudomonadota; class Alphaproteobacteria; order Acetobacterales; family Acetobacteraceae; genus LMUY01. The sequence continues at coordinate 1,462,636 of OZ255629.1, read as the reverse complement.
TCGGGGCCGTGGTCGGGGCCATCCCGGTGCAAGCTGCCGCCCACGTAAAATGGTTCTGCTCCATCGCCGATGTCAGGCAACCGCCGATTGCGCTGCGCCATGTGTTGACGCCTCTGTTCGGCTTGGTCTGCTTCGGCTTCATCTTACTGGTGTTTGCCGGCTTCTTGCTCGATGATGCGGTGGCGCATCATTGGCCGCGGCTTGCCTCAAGCGGACAGCTGCACGCCGACACCGAAGAGAAGCTGATACGCTTGGCCGTTGGAGCATTCTTCCTGCTGCTGTGGGACAAAGGCGCGGTGGTGTTGTGGGAGCGCGGCGACGCCATCCTGACGCCCGAACTCATGGCCAGCGCGGGATGGATAGGCGCGTTACAACTCGCTGTCGCCATGTCCGTCGCCTGGCGCCGCACCTGCATCCTCGGGGCCGCGGGAATTTGCATCCTCTATGGCTATGGCATTGCGCAGTTCGGCATCTTCCACATGACCGACTACGTGTTCTTTCCCGGGATCGCCGGGTATTTGGCACTGACGCCCAGCCGCGTGCCGAGCCTGACTCGTCTCCGGGTGCCGCTGATAGCGGGCGGCCTGGCCTTCGGCCTGATGTGGACGGCGATCGAGAAATTCGTCTATCCGGACTGGACGCTGTTCGTCGTGGCCGAGCATCCCGATCTTGCGTTCGGCTTTCCCTGGCCGTTCGTGGTCGTGGTCGCCGGCTTTGTCGAGTTCACCTTGGCCTTCTACGTCATGACGGGCCGCGGCCTGGTTCGCGTCGGTGCGGCCGGATACGCCGCCATCTTCATTGCTGCGATCCCCGAATTTGGTCATCTGGATGCGGTCGGTCACATTCCGATCATCGCGATACTGGCGGTCGTGTGCCTGCGTGGCGCGTCGCCGTTACAGCGATTGCTGCGCATTGACGCGTGTGAGCCGACAGCCCGAGCGGCGGCCATCTCGGCATGCTACCTGGCGACGCTCGTCACTTTTTTCGGGATGTACTACGGCTTGCAGTGGCTTGAATACGGAGCCTAACCACCGTCGGACAACGCCGCTGGCTGGGCAAGCGCCGTGCTCGCCACGATCGGACTTCGGCCATAACTCTCTCGCGAAAGCGTCGAATAAGCCTCGGCGAGGGGCGGCAGCGCTGCGGCGGCCGTGTAGCGCTGCGCCACCGTCGCGCGGGCTCGCTGCCCCAACTCCTGCCGGCGGGTGGCGGAATAGGCCAGCCGCTCGACCGCGTCGGCCAGCGAGGCGGCGTCTGCGACCGGCACCGTGATTACACCGCCGCCCTCGGCCATCTCGGGAACCGCGCCCACGGGCGTGGCGATGCAGGCGAGGCCGGCCGCCATCGCCTCCACCAGGGAATTGGGAAAGCCCTCGCCATGCGACGGCAACAGGAAGACGTCGCTGACTGCCATGGCGGCCAGAACAGATGCGTGCGCGGCCGGACCCTCGGTGGTGACGCCGGGTAGGCCGAGCGCCGCAATCCGGGCGGCCAATGCCGGTGGGGCGGCGATGACGTGGATGCGAGCCTGACAACCTCGAGCGTGCAGCATGCCAGCGGCGGCGATCACTTCCTCAACGCCCTTGCGGCGCGCCTCCAACCCGGCGATGAACAAGCATTGCGGCGCCTGGCCGTAGCCTCGTGCCGGCAAATCGGGCAGCGTGTGGGACCAATTTGGCAGCAGGATGATCTCGCCGCTGCGGCCGGCCTTTCGAATGACGTCCCGGGCAAAGCCGGATTGCGCGATGACCGTGTCGGGCAAACGCAGCACCGCCGCGATCAGCCATCGTTCGAGCCCAGAGGCGCCGTCGTGGAACAGGTCGAACGCGCCGCCGATGCGGAACAACACCGGCCGGCGGAGCAGCTTGGCCATGGCAGCGTAGAGCGCGGCTTCCCAAAATACTTGGTAGTCGCAAGCCTGGATTTGCACCAACTGCGCCCGCTGGCGCAGCACTGCGAGCGGGAAGCTTGCCAGGTGCCATAGCGTCACCAGGGCCCCGGCGGCGATCCGACCTGCCCCGCCGCGCAGCATCGCGCGATAGCCCCAGTTCTCCGTCACATTCCGCTTCGGCGGCCGCGAGGTGGTGAACGGAATGAACCGCGCTTGGCTGGCCAAGGGCGAGGCCATTAGGTTTAGCATAAAGGTTGTGACACCGCCCTTGGTCGGCGGCATCGGCCCAACCAGCAGAACGCGGAGCGGTTCCATGGCGGCCTAGCGGCGGCGCGCGGCGACGATGATCATGTTGCTGGCCAATCGAAGCGGCAGCACCCGGCCAAGCCAGCGGTTCACCCGGTCGGCGCAAGCGAAATGGGTGCCTTCGAGGAAATCGAAGCCGGCCGCGTCCAACTCGGCGCGGACTTGCGCGATGCTGCGGAATTGCTTCAACAGCCCGAAATAGGCCGGCCGGCCGGTGAGCCGGTGCACCATGCGCACCAGCTTGCGGCTGAGGGAATCGCGGTTGGAGACGGAGAACACCAGCGTTCCGCCGTGCTGTAACAAGCCATGGATGGAGGCGAACGCCTCGGGCAATGAGTCGAGGTATTCGAGCGCGCTGGAGGAAATCACAGATTCGGCTTTCTGCCAGCCATCGGTGTGGGCGATCGGCAATCGGTGCTGCTCGAAGCGGATGCGCGAAAGCCGCGCTTCATAGGCGCTGCGACGCGCGATGCTCAGCATGCCGGGGGCGCCGTCTACGCCCACAACGTCGATCCCGCGGCGAGCCAATTCGCACGCCAGAATGCCGCTGCCGCAGCCAAGATCGTAGGCGAACTTGGCGTGGGCGACGTATTTGTCGATAAAGCAGCGCCAGACCTGCAAACGCTCCAGCCGATTGGCGTCGGCGCGATAGCTGGCATGGAAGCTTGGAGCGGCCTCGGAGTAGAAAGCGATCGCATCGGCCGGTGCGGTGGACATTGGGGTGGCGCTCCATCCTCTTAGACTACGGCTGTGTGGAGGCTTATCGCTCCACAATCACTGACGCAACGCGATTTCGCGCGCCGACAAGAAAGTGGTTCGCGTTAACGCATTTTTAAGTGAAGCTCGGTAGGCTGTTCTCGTTGAGCTGATCCGGGAACACTATCATGTCCGCATCTGTGCATTATTTGGCCGTGAAACCGCGACACCATACTGCGCCGGACGCGGAATGGCCGGGCTGTGAGCAAGCGAAGCTGCCGGGGGATGGTTCCATGACTTGGCTGGGTTTGCTGCTGCTCGGAGGGACTAGCCTGATCACGCTGCGCGGCCTGGTCTGGGTGGGACAGACGGTGTTGGCGCATCTCTGAGTCACTTCGGAATGGCCGAGTAAACGCGGCTTTCACAACACATTATTTTCCTGCAAGGAGCCGCACCCGGTATAGCCGCGCTGTTGAGTAGCAGGAACCCGATGGTGCCGGACGAGGCGAGCAAGCGCAGCTTCAGCGCGTGGGTGGACGTGTTCCGATGGTCGGCAGCGCTGTCGGTGCTGGTCACCCATGCCGGCATTCGGATGCTGCCGCCGGTTGCGGAGCTGCCGGGCCGCTCGTGGCTCCATATCGGCTACGCTTTCGCCGCCGGGTTCGACCACCAGGCAGTGATGGTATTCTTCGTGTTGAGCGGGCTGCTGGTCGGCGGCTCGGTGGCGCGCGAAGTGATCACGACGGGAAGCATCGCGTTTGGCCGCTACCTGCTGAAGCGGGCGGTCCGCTTGGCCGTCGTGCTGTGGCCGGCTTTGGTGCTGGCGGCGGTGGCGGATTGGCTGGCGATGCGTGGCGGGGCGACGCTGTATGGCGTGCTGCCCGGCGACATCGGCGATAGCCTTTCGTTGCCGGTGTTCGCCTGCAACATGGTGCTGCTGCAAACGGCGGCCTGCGTGCAATTTGGCGGCGTCGGCGCGCTCTGGTCGTTGTTCAATGAGGGCTGGTATTACCTGCTGTTCCCACCGGTTGCGCTGGCGCTGTGGGCGCCTTGGCCCGCCGCGTTCCGGTTGGCGCTCGGCGGTGTGGCGGTGGCGGCGCTCGCCGGGCTGACGGCGGCGCAATTCACCGGCTCGCCGGTCGGGCCTTACATGCTGGTCTGGAGCGTGGGCGCGGCGGTGGCCGTGCTGCCAAAGCCGCTGCTGCGCCGTCCGGCGACGGCCGCGGCGGTTTTCGCCCTGCTGCTGCTCGCCATCCGGCTGTTAATTCGCCGTAGTTTCGCCAGCGATCACGCGTTGCTTTCGGCCGAACTCGACCTGCTGCTCGCGCTGGGGTTCGGCAACCTTCTGCTCACGCTGCGGTTCTGCCCGGCCTTGCCGCCGCCCCCCCGGCCGGCGCTGCAACGCGCACTGGCCGGCTTCTCGTTTTCGCTTTACTGCACCCATATCCCGGTCCTGACGCTGTGCATCACCGGGCTGATGCGCTGGGCCGGCCTAGGCTGGCAAATGCGCGGGCAGGGTTTGGCGCCCTGGGCCGCCATCGGCGGCACGCTCGCCATCTGCATAGGGTTCGCCTACGTCTTCTCTCGCTTGACCGAAATCCATACCGAGCCGCTGCGCCAGCGTTTGTCGCGATTGCCGGTTGTCAGGCGGCCGGCATGAGCATGGGCCGGGTGCCACGCTGGGAACGCGCTTACGCCTATGTGGGCGTGGTCTATTACGAGCAGGGCATCATCCAGGCGCTGCGCGTGGCGCGGGGCGAGGATGGCTTGCGGCCCGGCGGGTCCGACATCGTCAGCACCGTCACGCAGTTGCTGGTGCTAGTCGTATTGCTCGCCATCCTGGCCGTACGCTGGCGCAGCTACGTGCCGTTGCTGCGCCACTTGTTGCCCTACGTGGCCATCGTCGGGCTGTGCCTGCTGTCGGTGCTGTGGTCGGACAACCCGCAACCGACCGTGCGGCGAGGCTTGTCGCTGCTCACCTGCGTGCTGTTCGGTGTATACCTGACGCGAACGTTCGAGCTGCGTGGGGCCATTGCCATCGCCGGGCGCTGCGCGGTGTTCCTGGGTGTGCTCTCCATTATGGTGTTTATCGCCGTGCCGAGGATCGGGCGTGAAACCGCCTTGGGCTACGAGCGGGCGATGCGCGGGGTGTTCTCGCAGAAGAACCCAATGGCGGAGTGCATGCTGCTCGGCCTGACTTGTTACGCCTTCCGGATGCTGGACGAAGGGGTGCGGCGTTCGCATCTGGCTTGCGTGCTGCTGTTGCTGCTCTGCATTGCGCTGGGCCGGTCCGCCACCTCGCTCGGCATCGCCATGCTCGTATTGCTGGCCGCGGTGTTTCTGGCAGCGCGCGGGTGGCCGAGGCTGCGCCTGGTGATAGGCTTCGGCGCCGGCTGGGCTGTGCTGGCCATTGCCGTGCTGATGATCGTGGCGCCGCAGTTTATATTCGAGTTGGCAGGACGGGATGCGTCGCTCACCGGGCGCGGCCCGTTGTGGCAGGAGGTGTTGCACGTCATCGCGGAGCGGCCGCTGTTGGGGCATGGCTATGCCGGGTTCTGGAACGATGACTCCCGCGAAGTGCAGTATCTATGGCTGCTGGTGGGATGGCAGGCGCCGGACTCGCACAATGGCTACCTGGATGTGACGGTGCAAATCGGGCTGATCGGCCTGGCGCTGTATATGCTGCTCTGGGGCCGCGTGGCATGGCGCGGTGTGGCGGCTTACCGCTGGGGCGGGCTGCGGGAGAGCCGCTGGGTGCTGCTGTTCATGCTGGTGAACTACGTGCTGAACCTGGATGAGGGCCCCCTGCCCTTCCCGGACGAGTTCACCATGCTGATGCCGGGCGCCTTGGTCACGCTCGGCCTGTGGCATGAGGCGCACCACGCGCAACTGGCCGCGCTCGCCTCCCGGCCGCCGCTCCGGTTGCGCTTCGCCCACGATCAAGCCGCAACGCCGTGACCGCGCCGCTCGTCACCGTCGTGATCCCCACCACACGGCGCCCCGACCTCGTGCTGCGCGCGCTCGCCAGCGTGCTGACGCAAACCCATGCGGCGTTGGACGTCGTCGTGGTGGTCGACGGCCCCAATCCGGCGACCACGTCGGCGTTGGCCACGGTGGCCGACCCTCGGCTGCGGGTGATGCAAACGCCGTGTCCCGCCGGCGCCGGCGCGGCCCGCAACGCGGCGGCAGTGACGGCGCGCGGAGAATGGATCGCGTTCCTGGACGACGACGACGAATGGCTGCCGCAGAAGATCGAGCGGCAACTGGCAGCGGCGGCCGGGCGGGAGGTGCTGGTGTCGTGCCGGTCCCGCGTGCACACGCCGCGCGGCGTGGAGGTCTGGCCGCGCACGCTGTATCGCGGGCAAATGCCGGTGGACGAGTATCTATTCGACCGCCGCACGCTGTTCCGGGGCGACGCGCATGTCGGCACCTCCTCGTTCTTGCTGCCGACGGCGCTGTTTGCCCGCACCCAGTTCAGCACCGACCGGCAAAACGAGGACACCACCCTGCTGTTGCGGGTGACCAAGGCTGCGGGAGCCGAGATCGTGATGGCGCCGGACACGCTGGTGGTGCTCTACAAGGAGGAGGGCCGGGAGTCGCTCGGCAGCCGGTTCGACTGGCGCGAAATGCTGCGCTGGGCCGACCGCAACCGCGGCCATTTGACCCGGCGCGCCTATAGCGGGTTCTGCCTGATCTATCTCGGCTCGCAGGCGGCGCGGCGGGCCGACTACCCGGCGTTCCCCACCCTGCTGCGGCGGGCGTTCGTGCATGGGGCGCCCACCCCCTGGCAAGTGCTGCCGTTCCTGGCCTTTTGGGTGCTGCCGTTCGGGCTGCGGCAGCGCGTTCGGGCCTGGGCGGCGGGGCGGCCGCGGGCGCCAGCCGCGTGCTGATCCGGCACAGCGCGCTTTACATCACGGCCAAGCTGCTGCCTGGGCTGGTGGGCATGGCCGCCACTGCCTTGCTCACCCGCCTGCTCGGCCCGGCGGCGTACGGCCGCTATGGGCTGGCCTTGGTGGTGATGACGTTCGGCTCGGCGGCGTTGTTCGACTGGTTAGGCCTGGCCTATCTCCGCCTCGGCGGCGGCCGGGCGGACCAAAGCCGGGCCGTGGCCACCACCCTGGCGCTGTTCGCCATGCTCGTGGCGGCCACAGGCGTGGCGGGCTTGGCCGCCTGGGCTTGCGGCGCGTTCGCCGGGCCGGACGCAGCGGCGGTCGGCGCCGGGCTGCTGCTGATGTGGTGTTACGCCGGGTTCGAATTGGCGGCGCGGTTTCACGTCGCCCGCGCCCGGCCGGGCCGCTATTTGGCAATGAATCTCGGCCGTGCCGTGCTGGCCGCCGTGGGCGCTGCCGGCGGCGCTTGGCTGACCGGCAGCCCAGTGGTGGCGGCGCTGGGCATGGCGGCGGGAACGGTGGCAGGCGCCGCTCTGGGCCGGCTGCCGTGCCGGTCCGGCGCCGTGGATTGGCAGCTGGCGCGGCAGTTGCTTGGGTTTGGGCTGCCGCTGGCGGCGAGCCTGGCGTTGGCCGGTGTGGCGACCAGCGGCGCGCGCTCGCTGGTCGAACTGCTGGGCTCGGCGGCGCAGTTGGGCTGGTATACCGCCGGGTTCCTGCTGGTGCAGAACAGCTTGGCGGTGGTGGCGGCGGGGATTGCCTCGGCGGGGTATTCGCTGGTGGTGCGGGCGGTGGAGCGGGGCGACGCCGCGGCGGCCGAGCGGCAATTGCGCGCCAATGGCACGTTGCTGCTCATGGTGCTGGCGCCGATGGCGGTCGGTATGGCGCTGACCGCCCACGGTCTGGCTGCGCTGCTGGTGGGGGCGGCCTATGTGCCGGTGGTGGCCGCGCTCACGCCCTGGCTGGCGGCGGCGGGGTTGTTCGCCGGCCTGCGCGGGCATTTCCTCGACCACGCGTTTCAGCTCGGCAAGCGCCCGGGGCTGCAGCTCGGGGTGACTGCGGTGGCGGCGCTGCTGGCGGTGGGGCTGACGGTGCTGCTGGTGCCGCGCTGGGGCGCGCTGGGCGCGGCGGTGGCGCAGGCGGTGGCGATGGCGGTATCGTGCGTGCATGCACTGGCGATCGGGCGCCGCGCGTGGCCAATGCCGTTCCCCCTGGGTGCTGCGGCGCGGGTGGCTGTGGCTTGCGGCGCGATGGCGCTGACAGTGCGGGCTGCGCCGGGCGGGCTGGGGGGAGAGGTGATCGCGGGGGCCGCGTGTTACGGGGCTGCGCTGGTTTTGCTATCGGTGCGCCACCCGTTTGAGCTTGGCTCCCGCATATGGCACCGGCCAGTCATCTTCCGCTCCCGCTTGCGGGAGAGGGTCGGGATACGGTTGCGAAACAGCGAGAATGCAGGAGCGTTGACGCCGGGCCGCAACTCGTGACGGTACCACGATGGCAGGACGCGACCCGCTTGACCTCTTCCTCGATTCGGTTGGGGCGGCCATGCCGCACAAATCTTGCACGCGAGCGAACCTTGGATACTAGGCGGAGATAACAGTGGGATGGGAAGCGCTCGCGCTGTGGGGTGAAGATGCCGCTCGCGTCGAGCGCCTCGCCGGCGGCGTCGCCAACGACTGCGGCGCAAGCGTCGGCCGCATGGGAAGCCGCCGTGTGCTGGGACGACGGGTTCTCAATCAAGCGACTCGCCGAGGTTCGAGCGGTCTGCGCAAAGACAGTGAACCGAGAGACCATGTCGGCAGTCACGGGCATATTGTGCGCGACAGCAAACGACCCCGCTATGCAACTTGAACAGGTCGAACGAACTCCGGAAACAGGCGCGGAGCAGGAGTGACAACGAAGTCGTAAGCGCCAGGCCTCTTGTTCAAAGGGACCTCTCACTTTCGCAAGCAAACTCCTCGCCCGCGGCATCGTGGCCCGCACGGGCTCGTCAGCATCGTCCAACGTGGCGCTCAACTCTTGCATTGGCTGCGCCCATCCTACTTTTGTTGAAGTGAGCCCCAGCCTCTGGTGCCGCTGCTCCCGAGCCACTCCCGCACGCCCGCCGGGTCGCCGAATACCTCCGGGACGAACAACCCCGCACCGCCCAGCTTGCGTGCCACCGCCATGCCGTCCTGGTCGGTCACGTCGTCGCCGATGAAGATGGGCAGGCGGCCCGCAAAGCCGGGAAGCGCCATCACCGCCGCCACCGCCACGCCCTTGTCCACGCCGCGCGGGCGGATTTCCCAGGCCATGTGGGCGGCGACCAATTGGAAGGCCGCCGGCTGGGTCTGCACCAGAGTGGAGAGCACGGCCTGAGCGGCGGGCCCGGCGTCAGGCGCCAATCGGTAGTGCACCACGAAGCCGCGCGGCTTGCGCTCCAGCAACGTGCCGGGGTTGGCGGCAACGAAAGCCTCCCCGGCGGCGAGCCAGGAGGCCGGCGGCGGCAAGATATCCGGCCGCCGCACCGCAGCGCCGAGCGTGGGGCGCAGCGCGCCGCCGTGCTCGCCGGCCACGGTCGGCACCACGCCGGGCAACAACGTGTCCACCTGGTCCACCGGGCGGCCGGTGATCACGGCCAGCGCGCCGGCCAGTTCGTCGCGCAGGCGGGCAAGCGTGGCGGGCAGGCCGGGCGGGACCACGACGCTGGCCGGGGTCCGGGCGAGTTCGAGCAGCGTGCCGTCCAGGTCCAGCAGCAAGGCGGAACGAGCGAAGGGCGGCAGGGCGTCTGGCATCAGTGGCAGGCCACCAGGTGGATGTCGTAGATCGGATGCTCGAACATCGACAGCGCGGGTTCGTTGCCGAACAGCCAGCCGTGGAAACCCGGCGCCCCCGGGCGGCTATCACGGATGTCAAGGAACGCGGCCGAGTCGGGCGGCATGGTGGGTGGCCTCACCTCGCAGGCGCGCAGGGCGATCGAGAGCGAGGCGTTGTCGGCCGACTGGCCCACCCGGAGCGTGATGGTGGTGGCGTGCGCGCTGACTTTGTCGAGGATCTGCAGTTCCGCCGTGCCGCGCGGCAGCCATTGGTCCCCATTGGGCGTTTGCCCGGCGGCAGCAGCGCTGAGCCAGGCCGCCGCGAAAGCGATCGCACCGGCCCGGATCACACCCGTTTCGGGCTCCGCAACTTATCCACCAGCGTGTGCAGGATGGACCGCATCGCCGCCTCGTCCACCCCCATCAGCATGGCGTCCTCGAACGCGTCCTGCATCATGCTGGCGAGCTCCTCATGGTTCTCGGCCAGGGTGCGCAACTTTTCCCGGCAACTGACCGGAGCGCCGTCGCTGCCGGGCCAAACCAACTCGGATGCCATCATGGTGTCTTCGCCTTCAGCGCGTCCATCTGGCTCTGGGCCGCGGTCGCCAGGTTGCCGACGTTGAATATGAACTTGCCGAGCAGGTCTTCCAAGTTGGCGGCGGATTGCGTGATGGTGATAGTGCCGCCATTGCCCAGCATCTTGGTCTCTCCGCCCGGTGACAGCGCCACGAAATTACCGCCCAGCAGCCCGCCGGTGGCGATGCTGGCGCTGCTGTCGGTGGACAGTTTGATGTCGCTCTGCACGGTGAAGGTGGCCACCGCCTGGTAGGTCTTGGGGTCGATCGACAGGCCGGTGACGCTGCCGACCTTCAGGCCAGCGATGCGCACGTCCGCACCGGTGGCGATGCCGCCGATGTTGTCGAAGGCGGCACGCAGGGTGTAGCCACCGAGCGCGGCGCGGCCGGTGTTGGCGATGGCGTAGACCAGAAAGCCAATCGCCACGACGAGCACGGCCGCACCGGCGGCGATCTCGGTCACGGAACGCCGCGCCATGCTAGCTCCCGGGCGTCCAGGATTCGTAGTCGCCGGTGGCGCCCGGGCGGTTGCCGCCGAGATAGTCGCTGCCGGGCGGCCGGTAGCCGAGCGCCGTGCCGGTGAGATTGGGCAGATGCGGCTTCTGCCACACCCGGCGCACGGTCTCGGGGATGGGCGCGTCGGTGGTGTAGTGCAGCCACGCATGCCATTCGGGCGGGATGGTGCTTGCCTCCACTTCGCCCACGTACATCACCCATCGCTTGCGGCGACCCATGTGGTTGAGCTTCTTGGCCTCATAGTAGAGGTTGCCCGCATGGTCGCGGCCGACCATCCGGCCGGTCATCCTGGTCACAAGGCGCATCATCACGGTCATGGGCGCGGTTATAGCAGCGTCGAGAGCTTGGTCCAGGCGCGGGTTTTACCCACAGTATTTTGTGGCTTCCGGCGGTTTTGGCGCAAAATACGGCTTTGCGAGTCGTCGCGCGAACGATAGCGTGCTGGCCATGAAAACCCATCGACGCTGGCATGGCGTGCGGCTGCGGGACTTGAGCGCGGCGGCGGAGCCGGACGCGGCATCCCGCCCGGTGCGAATTCCTGCCGCTTGGGAGGACGACGCTGCGGCGGCGCTGTGTACGCTGGTTCCGGGCACGGGCCGGGTCGGCCTGCCGGAAAGCGCCCAGCGATGGATTCTGCCGCTCTCGGCCAGCGCGAAAGAGGCGGGCGCCCCAGATCTGGCGGACCGGCTGCATGACATGCTGCTGCATCGGCGTGGTGCGCCATCGGCCGGGGTCTGGCGCGGCACGCCGGCAGAGTCGCCCGGCTTCGTGCTCAACCTGCCAGCGTTTCATGACCCGGTGGCCGGGTTCGACGTCGCCGGGTTTGCGGCGGCTGCGGCCACGGCTACCGAAGCGCTGATGCTACTGGCGCCGGGTGCGCCCCGCTATGCGGTCGCCATCAGCGACTTGGCGGGGCTGCTGGCGGCGCTCGGGTTGGAGTATGGTGGCAAGCCGGCGCGCGATGTTGCGGGCTGCCTGGCGGGGTTGTTGCGCGCCCGGGTGGACGCAACGCTCGCAGGACCACAGGCGGACTTGCTGGCTTGCATCCCGAATTGGCCCGCCGCCCCCCTCGCCTGCGCCGTGCCCGGCCTGGCGGACGCGGCGGCTGCCGCCCGGGCCGAGGCACTGCGGGCCGGAGCCACCCGGCCTGGTACGGCCGTCTTGCCGCCGGACCCGGTGGATGCGCTGCTGGGGGTGGAGACCGGCGGGATTGCGCCGGCGTTTGCCCTGGTTAGGCTGCACGGTTTGGCCCGGCATGCCCGCGCCTGGCTGCTCGCCCGCGGCATTTCGCTCGAAACTGCCCTGGCGGCGGCGCTCGCCGGCGAGGCGGTGGTGCCGCAGGCAACCGCAGCCGACTACACCGCCATGCATGACGCAGTGGCGCCGATACTTCACGCCATGCCGCCGCGCCCGGTGGCGGCGCACCCTGCCAATGATGGCGTGCGCCGGCGGGAGTTGCCGGCTCGGCGTCGCGGCTTCACGCAGAAAGCGGCCATCGGCGGCCATCGCGTGTTCCTGCGCACGGGGGAATACGCGGACGGTCGGTTGGGCGAGATCGGGCTCGCCTTGCCGCGGGAGGCTGCGGCGGTGCGCGGCCTGGCGGACGCACTGGCCAGTGCCGTCAGCGTCGGCCTGCAGCATGGCACGCCGCTGGAGGCGTTCGTGGAGGCGCTGGCGCACGCCAAGTTCACTCCGGCCGGCCTCGTGGAGGGCGATGCGGCAGTGGACCGCGCCAGCTCGATCCCCGATTATGTCGTCCGTACGCTCGCCGCCACCTATCTGGGCCGGCTGGTGCCCGCGTCCGGCGCTGACCTGCCCGCCAAACCGGAGGAATCGCCCTTGCTCCCGCTTGACCTGCCGCGTCGGCGCCCGCACGCCCCGCTCCGCCTGGTGGCCGGCTGATGGGCCGGGTGGCAGCCAAGCTGGCGGACCTCGGCATTACGCTGCCCACGCCGATGGCGCCGCTGGCCAACTACGTGCCGTTTATCCGGCAGGACGGGCTGGTGGTGGTATCGGGACAGGTTCCGGCGCGGGATGGCGCCATCGCGTTCACCGGCAAGCTGGGTGCCGCGGTGAGCCTGGAAGCGGGGCAAGACGCAGCCCGGCTGTGTTTTATCAACGTGTTGGCGCAGTTGCGCGAGGCCTGCGAGGGAGATCTTGACCGGGTAGCGCGGGTGATCCGGCTGGGCGGATTTATCGCCGCCGGGCCTGAATTCAGCCAGCATGCCTTGGTGATGAATGGCGCCTCCGACTTGGCGGTGGCGGTGTTCGGCGACGTCGGGCGGCACGCACGCTCCACCATCGGGGTGCCGTCGCTGCCGGGCGACGCCGCAGTCGAGGTCGAGGGCATGTTTGCCATCGGTTAGGCACGGGCGTGGGTCGGCGCTTGCCTTACCGCTTGCATGCGCCTGCATCGTCTTGGCCGCGGCCCCGGCGGCGATGGCGCAAAAGGGCGTGCCAGCGACCACGGTGATCGTCGGCGGCTACCCGATGGCGTCGGACCGTGACATGATCGAGAACCTGTCCCGGTCGGCCGATCACACCGTGCTGGTCGGACTGTTGCAGGCGGCCGGCATGGCGGACACGTTGGCCGGGCACGGGCCGTTCACCCTGTTCGCACCCACCAACGCGGCGTTTGCGGCGCTCCCGCCGGGCCTGCTCGACAGCTTACGAAAGCCGGAGAACAAGGCGGCGCTGACCGGATTGCTCGGCATGCAGGTCGTGCCCGGCAACTACTCCTCGGCCCGGCTGCACTTCCTGCTGCGATCCTCCAAGGGCCAGGCAGAGCTGGACACGGTGAATGAGCAAAAGCTGACCGTCACCACCAACGGGCCGGCCAACCTGATGGTGCGGGACCCGAAGGGCGACGCCGCCGACATCGTGCTGTATGACGCCAAGCAAGCCAACGGCGTGATCTTCGTTACGGACCGCGTGCTCCAGCCGGGGTGAGCGGGGCTGGGTTGAGCGGGGTAAGCGTGCCGCCGAACACGACCGGGCCGGTCGGCGCGCCAGTGGGAGAGCCGCCAAGCGGCTCCTCGGACACGAGCAACTGCTCGCCCGCCTGCGCCTGGCCGCGAGGCATCGTTTGCGAGCCGGGCGGCAATACGCCGAGCGAAATCGGCGCCGTAGCACCCGGCGGCAGCGCCCATAGCTGGTAGCTGCGCCCGGCCGGCGCTGCCGGATTGCCGAGGCCGGTGACGGCGAGGGAGCCATCCGGCCGCGCGTCGACCAGGAAGCGCGCTGGATTGTTGATGGGGCCGAGCGCCGCCGCCAGCCGCGGCGTGCGGTTCACCGGCGGCAGGAACAGCAACAGCGCCAGCCCAGCCGCCACCAGCAGCGAGACGGCAGTGGCGGCCTGCCACGGCCAGCGGCCGGTGCCGACCGAGGCGGAGATGCCGGCGGCCAGCGCGAGGCGGGGCCAGAGCGAGGCCGGCGGCGTCACCGGCGAGACCAGGAGGGCCAACGGGCTCAGCCGCTCCTGCCAGAACAGCAGGTCGGCTGCGAAGGCTGCGTCGCTCTCGCGGCGGGACTCCGCCAGCCGCATGTCCGCCGCACCGAGCACGCCGAGCACGTATTCCGCCGCCAGCCACTCCGCATCGTCCGTGCTGGTTTCGCTCACGACCCGCTCCCTTGCAGGCGTTCGAGGCAGACCCGCAGGGCCTGCAGGGTGCGCCGGATCGTGGACTTCACCGTGCCCAGGGGTTGTCCCAGCGTGGCCGCGATCTCGGTATGGGTAAGGCCTTGGGTGAACGCCAGGATGACCAGCTTGCGCCGCTGCTCCTCGATCTCCGTCAGGCATTGCCGCAGGGCTGCTTCCTCCGCGCCCGAGATCAAGCGGCTGAGCGCATCGGGATCGTCATCGGGCCGGTCTGGCAGCTCGGTTCCCGTGGTCTCGCGGTGCTGCTTGCGCACGAGATCGAGCGCGCGATAGCGGACCAGACTGAGCAGCCAGCTATCGGCGTGGCCGCGTTCCGGGTCGAACCGGCCGGCGCTGCGCCATACTTGCAGCATCGCGTCGTGCACCGCGTCGGACGCAAGTGCCGCATTGCGGGTGATGCGAAGCGCGATCCCGTACAGCCGGCCGGAATGAAGCTCATAGAGCTGACGGAACGCTTTTGGATCCGCTTCAGCGCAGCGTGCCAGCAGGTCGGCCGTTTCGGACGGGGGCACGGTTCGCGTGGCCGCAGAACGTGTGGGTCTTGCAGCATCCGCCATGACGCGGCGAGCAATAGTCGCAACACAGCCGGGCATCAAGCCGCTCTCGGCCACCAGGCTCGTCACCCTATTCTCCTGCTTGTACCGAAACTGTCTCACAGCCGGCTGCCTCATTCTACGGCAGGCAGCGAGACGCGGATGCAATGCCTCGACATCCCCGCCTTGCGTTGCCATGTCCTCGATCATTGGATGGAGGAGGGTTCAGCGATGGAGACGGCAACATTGGGCGGCGGCTGCTTCTGGTGCCTGGAAGCGGTCTACCGCGACCTCAAGGGCGTGACCGCGGTGCAGTCGGGCTACATGGGGGGCAGCGTGGCCAATCCGAGCTACGCGGCGGTATGCACCGGGCGCACCGGCCATGCCGAGGTCGTGCAAGTGCAATTCGACCCGGCGCAACTGGATTACGCCGACCTCTTGCGCGTGTTCTTCACCATCCACGACCCGACCACGCTCAACCGCCAGGGCGCGGACAGTGGAACGCAATACCGTTCGGCGATTTTCACCCATTCCGACGCGCAACGAGCGGCGGCCGAGTCGGTGATGCAGGAGATTGCCGGGGCAAACGTCTATAGCGGCAAGCTGGTGACGGAGGTGGTGCCCGCCGGGCCGTTCTATCCCGCTGAGGCCGAACATGACCAGTACTACGAGCGCAATCCATATGCCGGCTACTGTCGCGCGGTGATCGCGCCGAAGGTTGCCAAGTTCCGCAAGACGTTCGCCGACCGGGTGCGCTCCGCCGCCGCTTGAGCCGATAGGATTGCGGCGCCGACGGCTTCGGCCAGGCTGGGCACGACGGCATTGCCGAGCGCGGTCAGCCTGGCGCGCCGCTCGCCGGTGGGCTGGCGCAATCGGTCCAGCCCGGCGGGTAGCCCATCAACCACTCGACCCAATCCGGGTTCAGCCGGCCACCCGCCACGTCGTTCAGCGCCGCGGCACGGCGGCGTGAGAGTTGCGCGGCGGAGCCGGCCTTCCAGTCCCTGGCCCTGGGCGTGGGCCAGAACGAAGACGCGCTGGCGCCGATGGGGCGCGCCGGCATGGGCAGCACCCACCACGAACGGCCAGCAGGCGTAACCCGCCGCTTCCAACCCGCCGAGCAGCACGTCGGCGCCGCGAACGCGCAGGAAAGGGCTGTTCTCAGCCACCACCCAACCGGGTCGGCATTCCGCGACCAGCCGCAGCATCTCGAACCACAGGCTGCTCCGGTTGCCGCCGAGCCCCTCACCCGCGCCGGCCGCGCTGATGTCTTGACACGGAAACCCGCCGCAGATGAGGCCGGGTGCTGGCAGGCCGTCGCGGGCCAACCGGTGTGCGCAGAGCGTGCGGATGTCGCCGTAGCAGGGCACGCTGGGCCAGTGGCGCTGTAGCACGCGGCGGGCGAAGCGGTCTGGTTCGCAGAACGCCACCGTGTGCATTCCGGCACGCTCCAGGCCGAGGCTGAAGCCGCCGATGCCGCTGAACAAGTCGAGTACGGCAAGGCTCACCCCATTATGCCAGAACTACTTAGGAAAAAAGGCATAGGAAAGCCCTACTGCCGTGAGGTAGGCAGTTGCAATAGGCGAAGCCTAACTTTAGGCTGGCGCTATGGCACGATCGAGTCCGTCTACCCGGCTGCGCAAGATGTTGAAGGAGAACGGGCTGACCGCAGCCGACCTCGCCCGCAAGCTCGACGTATCACAGCCGACGGTGCATGCCTGGGTGACCGGGCTGCATGGCATGCGATGGACCAATGCGCGCCGGGTAGCCAAGGCGCTGGGTGTCACGCCGGCATGGCTCATGTTCGGCAGCGATGCGATGGCCGAAGGCAGCGCGCAAGGCGCCGAAGAGCTGGCGCTGCTGCGGCTCTGGCGCGAATTGGGCGAGGAGGAGCAAACCGCGGCGATGCGGCGGCTGACGGCTATCCGCAAGAAGCAGGGCTGACTGCGGCATGGCCGAGCCGGCGTGCACCTTTCACCTGGTGCGTCATGCGCAGCATGGCTTGCTCGGCCATGGTCTTGCCGGACGCATGCCGGGCGTGGCGCTGTCTGCGGCCGGACTGGCGGAGGCGGAGGCCGTGGCCCGCCACTTTGCCCCCGGCTCATATCGCGCGCTTCTGGTCAGCCCCATGCTGCGCACTGCGCAAACCGCCGCACCGATCGGCGCGGCCACCGGGCTCACGCCGCAGCCCGACGCCGGGCTGGACGAAGTCGATTTCGGCGCCTGGGCAGGCTGCAGTTTCACCGAATTGGCGGCGCAGCCTGGCTGGCACGACTGGAACGCGGCACGCGGCCTGGCGGCCACCCCCGCCGGCGAGACCATGCTAGCGGTGCAGGCGCGTGCCGTGGGCAGCCTGGCCCAGCATCGCCCGCTCGACGGCGCGGTGATCGCAGTCACGCATTCGGACGTGATCAAGGCCGTGCTGTGCCACGCGCTCGGCCTGTCGCTAGATTTGATGCATCGCCTTCAGATCGACCCAGCCAGCCGCTCCGTGCTGGTCTTGGGCGCAGGGTTCGCGCGGGTCGAGGCGGTCAACCTGCCGCCGTGAGTGCTTGGCGGAGTTCGGCAAGCGGGGCGGACCATTCGCCGGGTGTTGTTTGCCGATAGATCGTCGCGGACGGATACCATGGCGTTTGCCGGCCGGCACCCCAGCGCCAATCCGCCTCCAGCTTCAGCAGCAGGTGAACCGGGCGGCCGAGCGCGCCGGCCAGGTGCGCCACCATGGTGTCCACCGTGACCACGCAGGCTAGCGAGGCGATCAGTTCCGCGGTGGCGCGCACGTCTGCCCCGGGGGGCAGCGGGGTGGGTAGGCTGGAGGGGTCCCGTTGCAAGCTCACCGCGCCCGGCGGCAGCCAAGGTCGCAACAGCGGTAGCGGGACCGATCGCGACGGGTCCCACCCGCCCGCCTGCCAGCAGGCCCCGGCTTGGGCGCCGGCGAGAGGGCGGGGCGTGACACTCAGGACGCAGCCGGGCGGCGGGGCAAGCCGCAGCGCGTGCTGCAGCTCCATAATCTCGATATCGGTCTCGGCCGGGATCGGGGCGGCCACGTCGAACGGCAGCACGCGGTCCGCCCCCTCGGCCCGCTCGAGCAGGGTGAACAACTCGGGCTGCACCTCGAGCGTGACGCAAGCCGCGGCCGCACGTAAAGCCGGCAGGAAGCGCACGAACTGCAGGGTGTCGCCGAGGCCATGATAACAGCGCACCACGACGCGGCGCCCGGCAAGCGGCCGGCCATCCCATACCCAGCGAAGATGGTATGGCAGCCGCGGGTCATCCCGGGTCGCCGGGTCACGTGCCGCAAGAACCGCGTCGGCAATCCGCCAGGCTGCGGCAAGGTCGCCGCGCCGCATGGCGGCCATCCATGGATCGGGCGGCGGAGCTGCGCGCCACGTGGTACGAATTCGCCAGTTCCTTTGCGTTCCGGCTTGAGCAACGCTTTGTGACGCCCGATGTCACGATAGGGTTCCGGCACTATCTTGATATCGGCAGCGCGGTCGGGGAGGAGATTTCGTTGAAATGGCTATAGGGTTGAAGTCGCGGCTGAGCCGGCTTCTGCTCCCGTTCGCTCTGTTGACGGGCTTGGCGGCATGCACTTACACGCCTTCCGACGAGTACGCCTACGGGTATCCGGGATACTCGTATTATGACGGTGACCCGTTCTTTTACGACCCCTATCCGTTCGCTGGATTTGGCGTCGGCTATTTCGGTTTCTTTGGGCCGCGATTTGGTCCCCGCTACGGCCGTAGCTTTGGCGGCTTCTACGGGCCCCGTTATGGCTTCGGCCGCTTTGGCTACGGCTATGGCCATTACGGTTATAGCCACTTTGGGTATGGGGGCGGCTTCCATGGCGGCTATCGTGGTGGTTTCCACGGCGGGTATGCGGGCGGCTTCCACGGCGGCGGCGGTGGTTTCCATGGCGGTTCCGCGGGCGGCTTCCACGGCGGCGGCGGGTTTCATCGCTAGACCCTTATCGTTCTGACTGTGCAAACCCGCAGTGTCGGATGTAGTTGGCGCACTCCTGCGGGGTGAAGCGCTTGAGCAGGCGGCCGATTGCGGTCCAGAGGTCCTCGATGGTGCGTTCGGCCGCATCGCGAAGCAGGCGTTTGAACTTGGAGAACGTCAGCTCGATCGGGTTGAGGTCTGGACTGTAGGGCGGCAGATAGATCAGGCTCGCACCGGCAGCCTCGATGGCCTCGCGCACGCCGCTCACCTTGTGCGAGCTGAGGTTATCGAGCACCACGACGTCGCCTGGCTTGAGTTCCTTGACCAGGAACTGCTGGATGTAGGCGAGGAACGCCGCTCCGTTGATCGCGCTGTCCAGCACCAACGGAGCAATCAAGCCGGTTGTGCGCAGGCCGGCCAGGAAGGTGGTTGTGTGCCAATGGCCGTGCGGGACGATGCCGACCAGGCGCTCGCCCCGTGGTGCCCGGCCGCGTGTGCGGGTCATGTTGGTCGTGGCCCAGGTTTCATCGAGGAAGACAAGGCGCGCTGGATTGAGAGTGAGCTGGCGCGCCGCCCATTGTCGGCGCGCTTCGGCGGTGTCCTCGCGCCGCTGTTCCTCGGCCTGCAGGTGCTTTTTTTATATGTCAGGCCCAGCCGGGCGACGACTTTCCACATTACGGAGTAGCTCACACTGACTTTGTGGGTTTGCGACAGCCACAACCGCAGCTCGTCCAACGTGGCATCTGGAAACCGATGGATTTGTGCTGCCAAGTCCTTGGTGACGCCGGCCAATCGCAACGGAACATGGCCATGCTGCGGGCCAGGGGCCGGATCGCCGAGCTCGCGAAGCCGGGCCCGCACTTTCGAAACATAAGACGGGCTCACGCCAAAGCGCGTTGCCGCCTGCACCAAGGTCAGATCGCGGCATGCCAGCACCCGATCCCGCAAGTCCTGCCCGTAGGCCTGTCCACGCCGCCACGCCATCCTCGCCTCCGGTATCAGCCGGAAGCCTTCGAATCACACGTCGCTCCCGTTTCGGAAGGAGAAAACTGCGATTCCAGTCAAAGCGATTTGAGTCTAAACAGCGCGGCTGACGAGCGTGCGTCGCTGCCTGCCATTCGGTTTCGCCAAATAGGTTGCGCCGAACCGAGGCACGCGGATGCATGCTGCGCATAGAGTAGTCACTCTCGACGGGCGACGAGATGGGTCGACTTCGCCACTCAATCGGGCCCGACATGCCGAGCAAGGGCTCGCGCTGGACAGCGGGGGAAAGACGCTTAGGATTTGTCGTCGGAATTGACGCCGAGCTGCTTGAGCTTGCGGTGCAAGGCGCTGCGTTCCATGCCGACAAAACCCGCGGTGCGGCTGATGTTGCCGCCGAAGCGCACCAGCTGCGCTTGGAGGTATTGGGTCTCGAACAGATCGCGTGCCTCCCGCAGCGGCAGCGCCATGATGTCGGCGGTGGGGTCGAAGTTCAGCAGCGCAGGAGCGCCCTGGCCGATCTCGGGGGGAAGCATGTCGGCGCGGATGGCGTCGCCGGGTCCGCCGGGGGCCATGATGAGCAGCCAATCCATCAGGTTGCGCAACTGGCGCACGTTGCCGGGCCAGTCGTAAGCCTGCAAGGCGGCCAGTGCATCGGCGGACAGCTCGCGCGGGGACATGCCGCTGGTCTCGGCGGCGCGGGTCATGAAATGGCGCGCGAGTTCGGGGATGTCCTCGCGGCGCTCGCGCAGGCTCGGCATGCGCAACGGGACCACGGCGAGGCGGTAGTAGAGGTCCTCGCGGAAGCGGCCGGCGGCGATCTCGGCCTGCAGGTCGCGGTTGGTGATCGCCAGCACGCGCACGTCTACCTTGACCCGGCTGGAGCCGCCGACGCGCTCGAAGGTCTGGTCCTGCAGGGCGCGGACGATCTTGCCCTGGGTCTCGATCGGCATGTCGGAGACTTCGTCGAGCAGCAAGGTGCCGCCATGGGCGCGCTCCAGCACGCCGGCGCGGCGGGGGATGGCGGTCGGGTCGGGGCCGGCCTCGACGCCGAACAGCTCCTCCTCGAAGCGGCCCGGCGCCAAGGTGGCGCAGTTCAGCACGATGAAAGGCCCGTCGCTGCGGCGCGAGCGGGCATGCACCATGCGGGCAGCGACTTCCTTGCCGGACCCCGCCGGGCCATGGATCAGCACGCGCGAGCCGGTGGGGGAGACGCGGTCCACCCCGGCGCGCAAGCCGGCAATGGCGCTGCTGTCGCCGGTGAGGGTGGCCTCGGCGCCCATGCGCAGGCGCAACTCGGCGTTCTCGCGCGCCAGCCGTGCGGCTTCCAAGGCGCGCCGAGCCTGCAGCAGGAGCCGGTCGGACTGGAACGGTTTCTCCAGGAAGTCGTAGGCGCCCTGCTGGATGGCGGTGACCGCCATCTCGATGGTGCCGTGGCCGGAGATCATCACCACGGGGATGTGCGGCTCCTCGGTGTGCAGCGCCTGCAAGATGCCCAAGCCGTCGAGGCGGGAATTCTGCAGCCACACGTCCAGGATCACCAGGCCGGGGCGCCGGGCGCGGAAGGCGGCCAATGCGGTCTCGGAGTCGGCGGCCTGCCGTGTGTCGTAGCCTTCGTCGCGGAGGATGCCGTCTATCAGCAGTCGGATGTCCGGCTCGTCATCAACGATTAATATTTCTTGCGCCATACTGGGTCTTTATGCCGCGAGCCGCGGCCGAGCGGCAAAAATCTCGCGTGAGGACGGACAGAATTTCATGATGAGCCTCCGGTTGCATCGGCCGGTGCACCGGCCGGTTCGGGGGCTTGGACCGGGCGATGGGCCGCTGCCGGTAAGATAAGCCGGGCCACTGCGCCAGGCGCTTCGCCCCGGTCGTCCAACGCAAGCCGGCCGGCATGATCTTCCATAATCTTCTTGACGATGGCGAGGCCAAGGCCGGTGCCTTTCGGCTTATGAGTTACGTAAGGCTCCGTCAATCGATCGCGATCCTCAAGCGGCAGGCCGATGCCATCGTCGGCCACGGTCACAGTCACGGCTTCGTCGTCCGACTCGACCGCGAGGTCAATGGCGCCGGCGGGCTCGCCTTCGGCCCGGGGCCGCATGGCGGCGGCGTCGGCGGCGTTCATCAGCAGGTTGGTCAGCGCTTGGCTGACGAGGCGGCGGTCGCACAGGGCGATCGGGCCGCGCTCGGGCAAGCGGGTGGTCCAGACGATCTCGGGATGGGCTTGGCGTTGCAGCACCAGTGCCTCGCGAGCGATGCGGCCGACGTCTTCGGGCTTGATCACCGGCTGCGGCATGCGGGCGAAAGCGCTGAACTCGTCCACCATGCGGCCGATATCGCCCACGTGACGGACGATGGTGTCGGCGCATTGTGCGAAGGTGGTGGGGTCCGAGGTGATCTCCTTGGTGAAACGGCGCTTGAGCCGCTCGGCGGCCAATTGGATTGGGGTGAGCGGGTTCTTGATCTCATGGGCGATGCGGCGCGCGACATCGGACCAAGCGGCCTTGCGTTGGGCGGCGACCAACTCCGTTACGTCGTCGAAGGTCACGACGAAGCCGTTGATGCCGTCGCCCTTCATCTCGCTCACGATGCGGACCAGCAGGGTGCGCCGGTTGGAGGGGGGGCCGATCTGCACCTCGGCGGTGCGGGCGCGGTCGGGGGCGGTGTCCATGGCGGCCTGAGCGTCCAGCAGCAGAGGGGCGAATTCTGGCACCACCTGTTCGAGCGGCAACCCGACTGCGGCGAGCAGGTCATGGCCCATGAGTTCGGAGGCGGCACGGTTCGGCAGGTCCACCCGGCCCTGGCGGTCGAGCCCGATCACCCCGGCGGAAACGCCCGCGAGCACGGTTTCGGTAAAGCGGCGGCGTTCGTCGATCTGGCCGTAGGCGTCCATCAGCTCGGTGCGTTGCGCGGCGAGCTGGCCGGTCATGCGGTTGAACGCACGGGACAGGCCGGCCACCTCGTCCTCGCTGGCGACCTCCGGCACGCGCACGCCGAGGTCGCCGGCGCGCACCCGCTCGGCGGCCTGGATCAACCGGCCGATCGGGCGGGCGATCTGGTTGGCCAGCACGAGCCCGGTGAGGATGGCGGCGAACAGCACCAGCAGCGCCACCAAGGCGAAGATCACCACGAAAGTCACTTGCAGCTTGGAGCGGTTGGCATCGAGCTGGTGGTATTCGCCGACCAACTGCTCGGTGCGGTTCACCGCGGCGATAATCTGGGTATCGACCGGGCGGTCGATCATCAGCATCAGCTCGGGGGTGGAGCCCAGCTTCACCACGGCGCGGACGTGGTTGTCGTTGCCGCCGCCGATCACGGCCACGTCGCCGCGGCGGGCGGGCTCAATTTCGGGATCTGTTGGCAGCTCGACGAAGTTGCCGCTCAGGACCCCGGACGAAAGCACGATTTCGTGGGTGTAAGGGTCGTAGATGACAGCCTGGATGAGGTCGTGGAAAACGGTTTCCTGATCGAGCACCTGCTGCATCAGGTCGGGTTGGCTGGTCAGGAACGCCCCGGCACGGTTGAGCGCGATGGCGACCCCGAGGGCGTCGGCGCGGATGTTGTTGCGGTGCTCCTCGAGCGAGCTGCGGGCGGAGGTGAGGCTGGCGTCGAGTGCCGCGCGGATGCGGTCGTTGAACCAGGACTGAATGCCGAGATTGAAGAAGGCGGCGGCGAACACGGCCGTGACGATGGCGGGCGTGACGGCAACGACGCCGAACAGCAGCACCAGGCGCACGTGCATGCGCGACCCGGCGGAGCCGCGCCGGCGCTCCACCCAAACGCGGGTGAGCCGGCCGGCCAGCACGGCCACCAGCAACAGCAGCACGGCGGTGCTCGACAGGATGGCGACGAAGGTGAGGTTCGGCCGCAAGGTGATGGGGGCGCCGCCGGAGAGCAGCACAAAGGTGGCGATGGCGAGGGTGAGCGCCACGGCGGCGAGCAGGAGGGTGACGCCCTTGCCAAGCAGAATGTCCATCGCGAGGCCAAGGCGAGCTTTGCCGGGCGGTGCGGCGGCGCGCGGGTTCAGGCTGGAGGAGACGCCATCCATCGCTCAGCCGATGCCGCGAACCACTGGAATGTCCAGGTCGCGGATTTTCTTGCGCAGTGTGTTGCGGTTCAAGCCGAGCATGGCCGCCGCCTTGATCTGGTTCCCGCGAGTGGCGGAGAGCGTCATCTGGATCAGCGGCCGCTCGACCTCGGCGATGACCCGGTCGTAGATGTCGCGCATCGGCATGCCGTCGCTGGTGGCGGCGAGGAACTGGCGGATGTGGCGCTCCACCGCGGTGGCGAGCGGTTCGGCCATGCCGTTGCCATCGGCGGCGGGGGATGCGTCCATGCCGGTTTCGTACAGCTCGGCGGCGATTACTTCCTCGGTGATAATCTCCTGCGGGTAAAGCGCGGCTAGGCGGCGCATCAGGTTTTCCAACTCACGCACGTTGCCGGGCCAGCGATGGCTGCGCAAGCGGTCGACCGCCCCGGCATCCAGCGCCTTGCCCGAGAGACCGATCTCGCGCGCGCGATCGAGGAAGTGGCGAGCCAGCAGGGGGATATCCTCGGCGCGCTCGCGCAGCGGCGGCAGGCGGATGGGGACCACGTTGAGCCGGTAGAACAGGTCCTCGCGGAACTGGCCGTTGCGGATGGCGGTGCGCAGGTCCCGATGCGTGGCGGCGACGATGCGCACGTTGGCCTTGATCGGCTGGCGGCCGCCGACCGTGGTGAACTCGCCCTCCTGCAGCACGCGCAACAGGCGGGTTTGCGCCTCGTGCGGCATGTCGCCGATTTCGTCGAGGAACAGGGTGCCGCCATGGGCCTGCTCGAAGCGGCCCTGGTTGCGGTTGTGGGCGCCGGTAAACGCGCCGCGCTCGTGGCCGAACAGCTCGCTTTCGATCAGCTCGCGCGGGATGGCGGCCATGTTGATGGCCACGAACGGCGCGGCGCGGCGGCGGCCGTAGTCATGCAGGGCGCGGGCGACCAGCTCCTTGCCGGTGCCGGACTCGCCGGTGACCATCACCGTGAGGTCGGCGGTGGTGAGGCGGGCGATGCTGCGGTAGATTTCCTGCATTGCCACCGAACGGCCGATCAGCGGCAGGCGCTCTTCCTTGTCCACCGGCTCGGCGGGGGCCTGCAGCGGCGCCGGGGCGGCCAGGGCGCGGCCGACGACGGCCAGAAGTTCCTTCAAGTCGAACGGCTTGGGCAGGTATTCGAAGGCGCCGCGCTGGGCCGCCTTCACCGCCGTCATCAGGGTGGATTGCGCGCTCATCACCACCACTCGCAATTCGGGGCGGACGCGGCGGATGCGCGGGATCAGGTCGAGTCCGTTCTCATCGGGCATGACCACGTCGGTGATGACCAGG
Source organism: Acetobacteraceae bacterium (assembly GCA_965276785.1). GTDB lineage: Bacteria > Pseudomonadota > Alphaproteobacteria > Acetobacterales > Acetobacteraceae > LMUY01. Next base: position 1,437,508 of record OZ255629.1, on the reverse strand, counting down.
TCGCCCTCGCCATCCTCCACCCAGCGCCACAGGGTCGCGGCGTTCGAGCAGGAGCGGACTTGATAGCCGGAGCGGCCGAGCGCTTGGGTGAGCACGGTGCGAATGGAGCGATCGTCGTCGGCAACGAGGACGGTTGGGATGGTCATGCAAGCTCCAGAAGGTCGGGCGCAAACGCGGCGTGCATTCTCTCCTCGGCCGGCGGGCGGAGATATCGCGCTTGGCTTTGCGCTTCCTGAACATCGTCATGCCAAGGCTCGACCTTGGCATCCACGGGGTGCGGCACCTGACGTAGGCCTTTGGTTGGAGGGTGTTTGCGCATGCTTTGATCGACGTCATCCGCTGGTTCGGCGTGGATGGCCGGATCAAGTCCGGCCATGACGGTGGATATGCAACTCATCCTGCCCTCAAACGGGAGAATGGGGTTTAGCCCTCCTCCTGCTCCTCGCTGATCACCGGCAGATGCAGCATGAACTCGGTGCGGCCGGGCCGGCTGTCGACTTCGATCAGGCCGCCATGATCGGCGACGATCTTGGCAACCAGTGCAAGGCCTAGGCCGGTGCCGGCCGGTTTGCTGGTGACGAAGGGTTTGAACAGATGCGGGCGGATGTCCTCGCCGATGCCGGGCCCATTGTCGCGCACGGTGACCACCAGCGGCAGATGCACCCTTTGGCAGGATCCCGGCACCAGCAGGCGCACGCCGTGGCGGTAGGCAGTGGCGAGGGTGATTTCGCCATCGCCGGTGGCCACGGAGATGGCCTCGGCCGCATTCTTCACCAGGTTCAGCAGCACCTGCACCAACTGGTCGCGATTGGCGGAGACCGGCGGCAGCGATGGATCATAGGCCTCGCTGAAACGCAGATGCGCGGCAAAACCGGTCTGCGCCAGGCGGCGGACGTGCTCCAGAACGCGATGGATGTTCACCGCCCGACGCTCGATCGGGCGCTCGTCGAACACCTCCATGCGTTCCACCAGGTTGCGGATGCGGTCGGCCTCGTCGCGGATCAGCACCGCCAGTTCGCGGTCGCCGTCGCCGACGCTGCCTTCCAGCAGTTGGGCGGCGCCGCGGATGCCGGAAAGCGGGTTTTTCACCTCGTGGGCCAGCATCGCCGCCATGCCGCTGACCGAGCGGGCGGCGGAGCGGAACACGGTCTGGCGGTCCAGCGCGCGGGCGGCCGACGCGTCCTGCATGGAGATCAGCGCGCTGCCTGGCTCCTCGGGCCCGGGCGTGACCTGGATGGCGACCGCCTGCTTGTGCAGCCGCGGCCCTTCCAACGCCAGTTCGTGGTCGGCGATGGTGGCGCCGGTCTGGCGCATATGGGCCATCATCGCGAACAGCGGGCTGTCGCCCGGCAGCAGGTCGGCCAGCCGCAGGTTTGTGAGTTGCTGCAGCGAGATGCCGAGGAACTGCTCCGCGGCATGGTTGACGAAACGGAATCGGTCGGCCGCGTCGAGCAGCATCACGGGCACGGGGAGCGCGCCAAGCATGGCTTGGGCATCGATGGTGCGGGGACGCGGGCGGAACTTTTCCGCCAGCCGCAGGGCGCCGGCCGGAGCGAGGCTCATGCCGCTGAAGCCCGGTTGAGCAAAGCGGTCGCATTTACACTGTCATGGCCAGACTTGATCCGGCCATCCACGGGGTCCGAACGCCACCGGCCCATCTCATGGAACTCTGGAGAGTGCGAAAGCGCGTCCGACGTCGCCAGCCGGACGGCGTGGATACCCGGATCAAGTTCGGGCATGACGATGTCGGTTTCCACCGCCGCGATCAGCGGGTCGTAGAAGCTGTCGATCAGGCGCATCACGCCGGGCACCTCATCGCAGCGCATGATGGCGGCGCGGAACTCGGCCGAACCGGACAAGCCGCGAGAATACCAGGCCACGTGCTTGCGGGCCAGGCGCAGGCCCGGCTGGCTGCCGAAATGGCTGAGGATCGCAGCGTAATGCTCGAGCATGATAGCCTTTTGGGTGCGCAAGCTCGGGTCCGGCAGGGGGCTGCCGCAGCTGAGGGCCGCCGCGACCTGGGCCGGCAGCCAGGGGCGGCCGTAGCAGCCCCGCCCGATCATCACGCCGTCCGCGCCCGAGCGCCGCAGCGCATCCCGGGCGCCCTGCACGGTGGCGATGTCGCCGTTGGCAATCACCGGGATGGCGACGGCGGCCTTGACCTGGGCGATGAAATCCCAATCCGCCACGCCGGTGTAGAATTGCTGCCGGGTGCGGCCATGCACCGTCACCATAGCGATGCCGCTCGCCTCGGCGATGTGGGCCAGGCGGGGAGCGTTGAGGCTGCTATGGTCCCAGCCCATGCGCATCTTAAGCGTGACCGGGACGGGCACCGCGCGAACGGTGGCCTCCAGGATGCGCGCGGCGGCGGCTTCGTCGCGCATCAAGGCAGACCCGGCGCTTTGGCCCATGGCGACCTTCTTCACCGGGCAGCCGAAGTTAATGTCGATGAGGTCTGCGCCACGGCCCTCGGCGATGCGGGCGGCTTCCGCCATCGCCGCCGGGTCGCAACCCGCCAGTTGGATCGCGTTGGGCGCGTCGCCATCCACGCTGGCCATCCGCAGAGTCGCCTGGTTTTCACGCAGCATTGCCCAGGAGGCGATCATCTCAGACACGACCAGGCCGGCGCCCAGCCGCTTGGCCAGGCGGCGGAACGGCAGGTCGGTGACGCCGGACATCGGGGCCACTATCACGGGCGTGGCGAGGGTCACCGCCCGGGGTCCGGAGCCGAGGGTGACCGGCGAAAGAGCGTTGCCTATCATTTGGGCAAACTAGCGGCGACCGTGTCACATGGCAATCACGCAAGACGCGCAGATTGACGGCATGCGGGCAGCATGCGCATTGCTGAGGGATGCGAATTGCCGCCCTTCTGCTCGCTGCCGAACCCGGCCGCTGGTCCGGCAGCGACACTCCCCCCGCCCTGGTCGCGCTACTCGGTAAACCGGTGCTGCGCCATGCTGCCGAGGCGCTGCTGCCCCATGTCGACGCGTTGCTGCCGGTGGGCGAGGCGGAGCCGGTGGCTGCGGCGCTGGCCGGGCTGGCCGTGCTGCCGGCGGTGGCCGGGGGGCGCAACCGGCAGGAGAGCGTCGCCGCCGGGCTGCAGGCGCTGGTGGCGCAGGCGCCCGACGTGGTACTGGTGCACGATGGCGCCCGGCCCTATTTGCCCGGCGGCATCGTGCCCGCCTTGCTGGCGGCGCTGCGCAACCATGACGGCGCGATCCCGGCGCTGCCGGTAACCGATGCGCTGAAGCGGGTGCAGTCGGGCCGGTTGGTGGCCACCCTGGCTAGCGATGGGCTGTATCGTGCGCAAACGCCGCAGGCCTTCCGCTACCACCTGTTGCGGGCCCTGCATGCTTTGGGCGATGGGGGAGCCACGGACGACGCTGCGCTACTGGAGCAGGCCGGGCATTCGGTGGCGCTGGTTCCGGGCGACGACAACAACATCAAGCTCTGCGCTCCGGAGGACCTCGTGCGGCTGCAACGTGCCCTCAGTTCTGGACTGGTGCCGCGGGTCGGCACCGGGTTCGATGTGCATGCCATCGAGGCTGGGCGGCCGTTGGTGCTGTGCGGGGTGACGGTGCCGCATGATTGGGGCCTGGCCGGCCATTCGGACGCCGATGTCGGCGTTCATGCGCTGTGTGACGCGATCTATGGGGCCCTGGCGGAGGGCGATATCGGCCGCCATTTCCCGCCCAGCGAGGCGGAGTGGAAGGACGCGGACAGCGCCCGGTTCCTGCGCCATGCCGGCGGGCGGATTGCGGCCCGGGGCGGCATGCTGGGCAATGCGGACGTGACGCTGATCTGCGAACGGCCCAAGATCACGCCGCATGCGCCGGCCATGATCGCACGGCTGGCCGAGCTGCTGGAGGTGGAACCGGGCCGGGTCTCGGTGAAGGCCACCACCACGGAGCGGCTGGGCTTTACTGGCCGAGGCGAAGGGATTGCCGCGCAGGCTGCGGTGACGCTGCTGCTGCCGGGTTAGGGAGGTGACGATGAACTGGACCGAGTTGCGGTCGTTTGCCTTCGTGCTCGGGCTGCTGCCGGCCGGCTGTGCAGCGCCCGTCGCGTTTCCAACACCCCCAGCCCTGCCGGCGGAGACCGTCCCTCTGCCGCCGGTGAGCAGCACGCAGTTGATCTGGCATCCCGGCGACTGGGATTACAGCGGCGGTTCGTATCGTTACCAGCCGGGGCGCTATGAAGCGCTCGATGGCCATAGCGGGGCCTATGTGTTCGCGCATTGGGCGGGATCGGGCGGGCAGTACGCCTGGGTTCCGGGGATTTGGCGGTAACGACAAAGCTGTCGGATTCGGCTCTAATCTTACTCGCCTCGTCATGCCCGGACTTGATCCGGGCGGAGCAGCCAAAAAGTGCCGCGAGCAAAGCCGGTGGAATGGCTACGGAGGGACCCACGGGGTGCTCGCCGCACCATGGAGCACGTCATGGCTCACCTTGGCCAGCCAGACCGCGTGGATGGCCGTGTCAAGCACGGGCATGACGACCAAACATACTTCCAGACGACGGGCATGAACCGGACAGCCGTGGGCTTGATCCGGGTATCCGCGCGCTTCGGCTGGCGACGTCGGACGACACGGCTTCGCACCCTCTGGAGTTCCCACGCCACAAGCCGGCTGCGTTCGGACGCCGTGGATGGCTCGATTCAGTCCGGCCGTGATGGCGACTGTGCAATCCCCCTTGGCCCGCTTGGCGAAGGAACAGGGGAGCCGGGTCGGCGTTAACGTTTTATCCAAATTTCGCTGGAGGGCTCTATGGGCGACTCACCAACCAAGACCATGACCACTGAGTTTGGCAACCCAATCGTTGACAATCAGCATTCGCTGACCGCCGGGCCGCGCGGGCCGATGCTGATGCAGGATTTCGCGCTAGTCGAGAAGATGGCGCACTTCAACCGCGAGCGGGTGCCGGAACGCGTGGTGCACGCCAAGGGCTATGGCGCCCACGGCACGTTCACCGTGACGAACGACATCAGCCGCTACACGCGCGCCAAGCTGTTCGGCAAGGTGGGCAACCGGTGTGACATGTTTGCCCGCTTCTCGACCGTGGGCGGCGAAAGCGGGTCGGCGGACGTGGCGCGGGACCCGCGCGGCTTCTCGCTGAAATTCTACACCGAGGAAGGCAACTGGGATATGGTGGGCAACAACACGCCCATCTTCTTCGTGCGCGACCCGCTGAAGTTCAGCGACTTCATCCGCACCCAAAAGCGCGATCCCGGCACGCATCTGAAGCCGCATTGGCGGCGGTGGGATTTTTGGGGTCTCTCGCCGGAAGCGATCCATCAGGTGATGATCCTGTATTCCGACCGCGGCACGCCGGTTTCGGCCCGCTTCATGCACGGCTATGGCAGCCACACCTTCAGCCTGTGGAACCAAGGCGGCGAGCGGTTCTGGGTGAAGTTCCACTTCCTCTCGCAGCAGGGCGCCAAGAACCTGACCGACGCCGAAGCCACCAAGGTCATGGGCGAGAACCCGGACAGTTCCTCCGAGGACCTCTACAAAGCGATCGAGGCGGGCGACTTCCCGCGCTGGACCATGAAGATTCAAGTGATGCCGGAGGCGGACGCCGTTAGCTACAAGTGGAATCCGTTCGACCTGACCAAGGTATGGCCGCATTCGGATTACCCCTTGATCGACGTCGGGGCGATGGAACTCAACCGCAACCCGCAGAACTACTTCGCCGAGGTGGAGCAGGCGGCGTTCGAGCCGTCCAATGTCGTGCCGGGCATCGGCTTCAGCCCGGACAAGATGTTGCAGAACCGCATCCTGTCCTACCCGGACGCTCACCGCTACCGCATCGGCACCAACTATCAGCAAATCCCGGTTAACCAGGCGCGAGCCGCATCGGTCAACACCTATAACCGCGATGGCGGCATGCGGGTCGACGGCAATGGCGGCGGCACGGTGGATTATGAGCCGAACAGCTTCGGCGGCCCGGTGGAGGACCGTTCGGTGGGGGAGCCGCCGCTGCGAATCGATGGCAACGGCGACCGCTACGTTACCTATGCTTGCGATGACATGGACTATTACGGCCAGCCGCGCCTGTTGTGGGAGAAGGTATTGGACGATGAGGGCCGGGCGCATCTGGTGGACAATATCGTAGCCAGCATGAGCAATCCGATGATGGCGATTGCCGACCCACGGCCGATCCAAGAGCGAATGCTGAAGCACTGGTTCAAGGTCCACCCGGAGTTCGGACGCCGCGTTGCGGAAGGTCTCGGGCTCGGCGGGATCGCAAAAGCGGCCGAGTAGCGGGAAGTGCAGCCCTGACAAGTTGAATGGCATCTAAAATTACGAGAGCGGCAGACTCGCCGTAACACCTCTGCGGCTTGTCGCTCTCGCGGTCGCCTCCTACACCACTTTGATGCAGGGTTTCGCATGACTTGGCTCGTCGACGGCCGGACCGTCGACACGGCAGTACTCCAGCCCGTCCCGGATGGGCCATTGGGTGGCGACATGGCAGCGCAGTTGCGTGACGTCGCCTGCGGCATGGCCAGCGCGACCAACCCACAGAGCTCCTGTTTCGCCGGCGCCATGGCCGAGGCGGCGGCGGTGCTGTGGTCCAGCTTCCACCGGTTTGATGCCGCCGACCCGCACTGGCCCGACCGCGACCGGTTCGTGCTCTCGCCGGGTCACGGCGCTCCCTTGCTCTATGCCCTGCTCCACCTGTCCGGTCACGACGGCATGGATCGGCAGGCGCTCTCGGCGCACCGGCAGTTCGGCAGTCCCTGTTGCGGTCATCCGGACGCGAGCGCACATCCCGGCATTGAGGCGACCACCGGCCCGCTGGGACAAGGGCTCGGCATCGCAGTCGGGATGGCGCTGGCTGAACGCCTGCTGGCTGCGCGCTTCGGCAAGAGCTTGGTGGATCATCGCACTTGGGTGCTCGCCACGGCCGGCGACGTCGCTCAGGGCATCAGTCACGAGGCGGCGTGGCTCGCGGGCTCCTTGCGGCTGGACAAGCTCTGCATCGTGCTGGACCAAGGGGACGTTGACGGCAGTGAGAGCCTGGCGGGGTGTGAGGACACCATGCGGCGCTTTGCCGCCTTGGGCTGGGCCACTCGCACCGTGGACGCGCAGGATCGAGCGGCAATCCATGCCGCACTGTCGCTGTCCGCCCGCGCCCGCCGCCCGACCCTGATCGCTTGCTGCACCGGCGGCCGGCGCGATGGCGGTCAACCGCTTGCCGCTGGATCTGTGCTGTGGGCCGAAGCCGGCCGGCGCGGCAGCACGGCCCGGCGGGTCTGGCTCAAGCGGCTGGCGCACCATCCGTTGCGTGCGGAGTTCGACCGGGTCCTGGCGGGGCGCTTGCCGGAAGGCTGGGCGGAGCGGCTTGGGGCGGTGAAGGCCGACCTGGCCGCCGACCGCAGCGCCGCCAGCACCCGGAGCTGGGCGGAACGGCTGCTGGATGGTTTGACGCCGGGCGTGCCGGAAATGATCGGCGGCCAAACTCATTGGAGCGCGCGGCGCGGCGCGGCGGTGGCGCCGGGCAGCTTCTCTCGGCGCCAGGTGCACTACGGGCCGCGCGAACATGGCATGGCCGCGTGCCTGAACGGGCTCGCGCTGCACCGCGGCGTGCTGCCCTATGCCGTGGCCCCGCTTGCCGCCACCGACGGTATGCGGCCGGCCTTGCGTTTGTCCGCCATGATGGGACTGCGGGTGATCTACGTGGCCACCCATGACAGCATCGGCCTGGGCGCCGACGGTGCCGCGTTCCAGCCGGCTGAGCAACTCGCCGGGCTGCGGGCGCTGCCCAACCTGCTGGTGCTGCGCCCGGCGGATGCGGTGGAGACGGCGGAGTGTTGCGAGTTGGCGATTCGGCGCACCGCGGGCCCATCCCTGCTGGTGCTGTCAGAGCAGCCGGTGCCTGCGCTGCGCACCGACACGGCGGAGAACCGCTCCGCCCGCGGCGCCTATGTGCTAGCCGAGGCCAACGGCCCCCGCGCGGCCACGCTGATCGCCAGCGGCAGCGAGGTGGGCCTGGCGCTCGCCGCGCGGGAGCGGCTGATGGGCGAAGGGATCGCCGTCGCCGTGGTCTCGATGCCGGCTTGGTCGCTGTTCGCCGCCGCGGACGCCGTCACCCGCGCCCAGGTGTTGGGCCAGGCGCCCCGGTTCGGCATCGAGGCCGCCTGCGGCTTCGGCTGGGAGCGGTGGCTCGGCGAGGACGGCGTGTTCCTGGGCCTGCCCGGCTTCGGCGCTTCGGCTCCCGCCGGCGACCTGTTCCGCGCGTTCGGGTTGACTGTGGAGGGCGTGACCAGCGTGGTTCGCCGCCGCCTCGCCGGACTATGAACGAACACTAGCCCTCGCGCGGCAGTCTCGTTACATGAGGTTCATCTAACTAGGAGAGCAATCCCATGGCTGTGAAAGTCGCCATCAACGGGTTTGGCCGCATCGGACGTCTCGTGCTTCGTGCCATCGTGGAGAGCGGGCGCACCGACGTGGAGCCGGTGGCCATCAACGACTTGGGCAGCGTGGAAGCCAATGCCCACCTGTTCCGCTACGACAGCGTGCATAGTCGCTTCCCGGGCAACGTCTCGGTAGAAGGCGACAGCATCACCATCCACTATAACGGCCGCAGCTACGGCCCGATCCGCGTCTCCGCCGAGCGCGACCCGGCCCGCGTGCCCTATCAGGGCGTCGACGTGGCGATGGAATGCACCGGCCTGTTCACCAAGAAGGCGGACGCCGCCAAGCTGATCGCCGCCGGGGCGCGCAAGGTGCTGATCAGCGCCCCCGCCGATGGGGTGGATGCCACCATCGTCTACGGCGTAAACCACTCGGTGATCACGTCCGACATGACGGTGATTTCCAACGCTTCCTGCACGACCAACTGCCTGGTACCGATGGTGAAGGTGCTGCATGACGCGTTCGGCGTGTTGCGCGGATATATGGTGACGATCCACTCCTACACCGGCGACCAAAAGACGGTGGACACGCTGCACCGCGACCTGCACCGCGCCCGCGCGGCGGCGGTCTCGATGATCCCCACCTCCACGGGGGCGGCCAAGGCGGTCGGCCTGGTGTTGCCGGAGCTCGCGGGCAAGCTGGACGGAACCTCGATCCGGGTGCCGACGCCCAATGTCAGCCTGGTGTCGCTGGACGCGAACCTGGCCAAGCCCGCCAGCCGCGACGCGATCAACGCTGCGATGAAAACCGCCGCGGAAGGCGCGCTCAAAGGGATACTGGACTACAGCACGGACCAGCTTGTGAGCGTCGATTTCAACCACGTCGCCGCCTCCTGCTCGTTCGATTCCACCCAAACCGCCTCGCTCGACGGCGGCCAGATGGTTCGCGTCGCCGGCTGGTATGACAACGAGTGGGGCTTCAGCTCGCGCATGAGCGACACCGCCGCCCTGTTCGGCAGCCTGTAGCCATGGCGTTCCGGACGCTGGACGGGGTGGCGGTGCGCGGCCGCCGGGTGCTGGTGCGCGCCGACCTCAATGTGCCGGTGCGGGACGGCCGCATCACCGACCTCACCCGCATCGAGCGCCTCTCCCCCACCATCCGCGAGTTGGCGGAGGGTGGGGCGAAGGTGATCGTGTTCAGCCATTTCGACCGGCCGAAGGGCAAGCGGGTGCCGCACATGTCGCTCGCCCCGATGGCGGTCGCCCTGGCAGAGGTCTTGGGCAAGCCGGTGCGCTTTGCCCAGGACAGCACCGGGCCGGTGGCGCACGAGGCGGCCGCGGCGCTGCGGGATGGCGAGGTGCTGTTGCTGGAGAACACCCGCTACCACCCCGGGGAGGAGGACAACGACCCGGCGCTGGTGCGCGAATTCGCCGCCTTGGCAGAGATTTTCGTGCATGACGCGTTTTCCGCCGCCCATCGCGCCCATGCTAGCACGGAGGGAATCGGCCGCTTGCTGCCCGCCTATGCCGGCCGGCTGATGCAGGCGGAATTGGAGGCACTCGAAGCAGCACTCGGCACGCCAGCACGGCCGGTCGCGGCGATCGTCGGCGGCTCCAAGGTCTCGACCAAGCTCGACCTGTTGCAGAACCTGGTGGGCCGCGTGGACGCGCTGGTGATCGGCGGCGCCATGGCCAACACCTTTCTCGCCGCGCAGGGACTTTCAGTCGGGCGCTCGCTGCAGGAGGCGGAGATGCATAAGACCGCGCGCAGGATCCTCACCCGAGCCGCGGAATTGGGCTGCGAGGTGGTGCTGCCCACCGACGCGGTGGTCGCCGCCGAGTTCAAGCCGAATCCCGCGACCGAGACCGTCCCGGTCGGCGCCATTCCTGCCGGCAGCATGATGCTGGACGTGGGTCCGGCGAGCGTCGCCGACCTGAAGCGGCGGCTCGGCGGCTGGCGCACCCTGGTCTGGAACGGCCCGCTTGGCGCGTTCGAGACGCCGCCGTTCGAGGGCGCCACCATGGCCTTGGCTCAGGCGGTCGCCGAGGCTACGCAAGCCGGGTCGCTGCGCAGCGTGGCCGGCGGCGGGGATACGGTCGCCGCGCTGCGCCAGGCGGGCGTGCTGGAGCGGCTGAGCTACGTGTCCTCGGCAGGCGGCGCGTTTCTGGAATGGATGGAGGGCAAGGTGCTGCCCGGCGTGGCGGTGCTGCATAGCGAGAGCGTGACCGCGTGACTGCAAACCCTGGCAGGCCGTGGCGGTTTGAGCCCGTGCACCACGAAGGAGGTAATCGATGGCGCAGGAACTCAATGGACTCCAGGTCGCCGTGCTGGCCACCAACGGCGTCGAGCAGGTGGAACTCACGGAACCGGTCAAGGCGCTGAAGCAGGCGGGGGCGCAGGTGACGGTGGTTTCCCTCAAAGCCGGCAGCATTCAAGGCATGAACCACGATCAGAAAGGCGACCAGCTCCCGGTGGACCAGGCTCTGGCCGCGGTTACGGCCGACCAGTTCGATGCACTGGTGCTACCTGGCGGTGTTGCCAACCCGGACTACTTGCGGGTGGACAAGGACGCCGTGGCATTCGTGCGGCATTTCGCCCAGAGCGGCAAGCCGATCGGCGCGATTTGTCATGGACCTTGGACATTGATCGAGGCGGATGCAGTGCGCGGCAAGACGATGACGTCGTGGCCGTCGCTGCAGACCGACTTGCGCAATGCCGGGGCGAACTGGGTGGATCAGGAATGCGTGGTGGACGGAAAGCTCGTGACCTCCCGCAAGCCGGATGACCTTGCCGCGTTCAACCAGCAGCTCGTGCGGGTTTTTGCACAAGGATTACAGAAGAAGGCGGCTTAACGGTCTTACATCGTCATGGCCGGACATGGTCCGGTCATGCACTGCGTCGGCGACGAGCATGAGCGCGCGTAGAGTTGCACCAAGCTCTCTTGCGCGAGCCGCCATCGGGGCTGGCCTGCCGCTATTGATGCTAGCCGGCTGCATGCATCCTCTCGAACCTGCCGACTTTGCCGGCACTGGTCCAGAATTGCGGCCGGAACGATTCTTCCTCGGGTCCACAAGCTCCACAGGCGTACTAGAAAATCGCTCGGGCGCACCGTCGGAGCGGTTTCATGTTGAGGGCACCGGGCGAGCCCTGCCCGACGGCGCTCTGCAGTTGGACCAAACCATCACCTTTGAGCACCAGCCGCCGACCACGCGGCAATGGGTGCTGACCGAAACTGGGCCCCACCATTATAGTGCTAGCCTCACGGATGCGTCCGGCCCGGTCGAGGCCGAAAGCTACGGCAATCTATTCCATCTCCGTTACTCCATGAAGCAGCCGTCGGGCGGCCGTATGGAGCAGTGGCTCTATCTGCAGCCGGATGGGCGCACGGTGGTCAACGAAGCGACGGTGACTTGGCTCGGCCTGGTTGTAGTCGCACACATTTCGGAGCGGATCACCAACGAGTAGTAGACATCCTTTCGGCGTAGCCGTTCATCGAGGGTGGAAGCGAGAGCTTGGGTTACGAATGCGCCAGCCAGTCCTGAAAACGCTGCTCGAGCTTTGCGCCATTGTCATGCCAAAACTGCTCGTCCACCTGCAGGCCACCGGCAAGGTTCGCCGGTGCGCTCGGTGAATTCGGCAGCAAGTCAGCGGGGAGCACCTCATTGGCGCCCTTTACGGTCGGGCCGTATGGCACGGCGGCGGTCAGGGCAGCCTGGCGCGCCGGGTCGCTGGCGAACGCAAGCAACTGCATCGCCGCCACCAGGTGCGGGCTGCCTTTCACCACGGCCCAGGACTGCACTGTGTAAAGACATCCCATCCATTGCAGGCCGAAATGGCCCCCTGCCCGGTTGGCCAAGGTGACCGGAACGTTGTCGGCACTGGAGAGCAGCACCTCACCGCTCTTCAGGATTTGCGAGGCGCCCGTCTCCGGTGCCCACCACACCAAATAGGGCTTGAGCTGGTCGAGTTTGTGGAAGGCACGCTCCACACCGGCATCCGTGCGCAAGGTGGCATAGACGTCGGCAGGGGCCACGCCATCGGCCAGGAGCGCCACTTCGAGCGTGGTGCGGGCGCTACGGCGTAGACCGCGCTTGCCGGGATAGCGGGCCACGTCCCAAAAATCCGACCAACTCGGAGTGGCCTGAAACTTGTCGCGATCCCATGCCAGCACCAGGCTGCTCACGGCGGTGCCCACGCCGCAATCGCTGACAGCCAGAGGCAGGAAGTGGTCTTTGCCACCAAGTGGTGACCAATCGAGTTTTTCGAACAAGCCTGCTTCGCATCCGGCGGCAAGCTGCGCGGCGCCTACCAGAACGAGGTCCCGGTCGTTAGCGCCGGCGTCCAGGCTGTGGCGCAACTCGTCCAAGCCGCCGCGCCATTGCGTCAGTTTAATGGCGATTCCGTTCGCGGCGGTAAACGGCTTGAAATAGGCATCGTTCTGTGCCGCCTGTAGCGCCCCGCCCTGCCCGGCCACGCCCAGTTCGGGAGTTGCCGGGGCGGGAGCGGCCGCAGGGAGAGCGGCCAACACCGCGCCAGCAGCGACGGCCATGAACTTGCGGCGGATGATCAAACGAACAATCCTGCGGACGGGACAATCACGCCAGATTAGCGTCCGGGCGCAAGGGCGGACAATCCCGCGCGCCATCGCGCCATACGCTGGCCGGCGGGTAAATTGGCCGCCACCCTGGCAACCCCGTAAACGGGCAGGCGTTCAGCCGCCACGAATTCAAGTCTCTCGTGAGGACACATTATCATGGCCGCGACTTCCACCGCTGACGACGCACAAGCGCAGATCAACGCGCTGCGCAAGCAGGTCAATCAACTCATGGGCGAGCGGGTCACTCCAGTGCTGCAAGATGCGGCGGACCGAGCGCAGGCAACGGCGAAGCAAGCCACCGACTACACCCGCGACCAGGCAGAGAACGTGGCGGAGCAGGTTCGCGGCCGGCCACTGACCGCGATCCTGGTCGCCGGGGCTGTGGGCTACGTGCTCGGCCGCTTCGTCCGCTGAGCCGGTGCGAACGGTCGATCTCGGGCGGACTGCCGCCCAGGCGGAGGTGCTTCGCCTGCGCCGCCTTGTTCACCGACAGGTCTTTCGGGCGGTCTGGGGCGCTGTCGCGGCGGTGTTCCTGATCGCTGTCCTCGTCATGGTCCACGTGCTGGCCTACACCGTTTTGGCGGATCGGCTGCCGCCGGTGTGGGACACTTTTGTATTGTTGGCATTTGACTTGATCGTTGCTCTGCTGTTCGGAGCCTTGGCGCTGCGCGGAACGCCGGACCGGCTCGAAGCGGAGGCAAAGACAATTCGGGATCAAGCGCTTGCCGAGATGAAGGAAAGCTTGGCCATCACTGCATTGCTGAGCCCACTCACTCGCGTGGCCGTCCGCTCCGCCGGCCGCAAGAACCTCCTCGGCATGACGCTAGCGGCGCTCGGAACCACGTTTTTTGCGAAAAGCCGTCGTTGAGCCAGGACGACACAGAGTTGGTTGTGACCCGGCGAGACGGGCGCATCGGCCACATCTTGCTTAATCGTCCCACGACCCTGAACGCTTTGACGCTTCCGATGATCCGTGCAGTCGCTGCGGCACTCGACGGGTGGCGGGATGACCCGGCGGTCCACGCCGTGGTGGTTCAGGGTGCGGGCGACCGGGCGTTTTGCGCCGGGGGAGACATCAGGGCGGTGCGCGATGCGGTGTTAGCGGAGCGGCACGGCGACACCGCGACCTTCTTCACCGAGGAATACGCGCTCAACGCCCAGATCGCTGGCTATCCGAAGCCGTATGTCGCCCTGATTGATGGCATTTGCATGGGCGGCGGCATCGGCGTGTCCGCGCATGGTGCGGTTCGCGTGGTCACTGAGGCGGCGCTGTTCGCGATGCCGGAAACCGGCATTGCCTTGTTCCCCGATGTGGGTGCGAGTTACCTGCTGCCGCGGCTGCGGGGCCGGCTCGGGATGTATATGGCCCTGGTCGGCGCCAGGCTCACCGGAGCGGATGCGGTGTTCGCTGGCCTTGCGACGCATTTCACCGAGCCGGCGACGATGGCAGGCTTGCCCGCCGCCCTGGCCGAGCATGGCATCGCCGCGTTGGCCGCCGTCCACCAGCCGTTCGCCGCACCCTTGGCCGGCCATATGGCGGCGATCGATGCATGTTTCGGCGCGGGCAGCGTGGCCGAGGTGATGGACCGTCTGCAGGCCGCCGACACCGAATGGTCCCGCCAGACTCTACTTACTCTGGGTGCAAATTCGCCGTCAGCCCTGCTGTGGACCTTCCGGCTGTTGCGTGCCGGGGCGGACAGGACGCTGCCGCAATGCCTGGCCGCCGAACTGGGGCTGACCGCGCACGTCACCCGACATCCGGACTTTGCCGAAGGGGTGCGGGCGATGGTGGTGGACAAGGACCGGACGCCGGGCTGGTCGCCACCGCGCCTGCAAGACGTCGATCCGGTGGCGATTGAGGCGATGTTCGTACCTTAGCGGACAGCAAGTTCCAAGCGGATGGCGGCGGCCACTTCAGGGTTTGCCCGGCGGATCTGGCTCGCTCGCCGTACCGCACCCAAGCCGGGGGCAGGGTTCCGCTCCCATGACTCCAAGAACAGCAAGTCCTCGATTTCGGATAGGCTGAGTGGAGTAGCGAGCTTGGCCCGTACGATCTCAGTGAGCGCGAACGGCGCAACAGGTAAGTCTGTGGTCATAATCGAGTCGGTCTCTTCGCCGTCTCTAGCTACAATGAAGTCTACCACAGCAGGGTTGCGTCCCGACGTGAAACAGTCCGGTGAAAGTCTCTTTACATACGATGGTAAAATCGGAGACGCAACGAGATGTTGGCAACTCTAGGAGGAGTTCATACCAACCTGCATGACTTTGACCCTCGTCGTGGTCATCGCGAGCCGCCTTGCGGCGTGGCGATCCAGGCGTTCAGCACCGTGCAGCCGGCACATTCGGAACGGAGGACCGTCAAGAACTGGACGCTCATGACGGCCGACGCACACAGGCTTTATGCCGGGTTTGGCTTCTGCCCGGCCGAAGCCAATGGCAACTGGATGACGCTGGACCGAGCCCCGATCGAAGGAGTTTAGAGGCCCAGCAATAGGCGGCGTGGGTCTTCCACGCCTTCTTTCACCCGCACGAGGAAGCTCACCGCCTCCTTGCCGTCCACGATTCGATGATCGTAGCTTACGGCAAGATACATCATCGGGCGGATTTCCACGCGGCCCGCCACTGCGATCGGGCGTTCCTGGATTTTGTGCATGCCCAAAATGGCCGATTGCGGCGGGTTCAGGATCGGCGTGCTCATCAGCGAGCCATAGACGCCGCCATTGGTGATGGAGAAACTGCCGCCGGTCAGTTCGTCAAGCTTGATGGCGCCGTCGCGCGCCCGGCGGCCGAAATCGGCGATGCTGCGCTCGATCTGGGCCAGGCTCATGGTGTCCGCGTCCCGCACCACCGGCACGACCAGCCCGTTCGGGCCACCGACGGCAATTCCCATATGGACGTAGTGCTTGTAGACGATCTCGTCGCCATCGATCTCGGCGTTGACGGCGGGAAACTCGCGCAAAGCCTCCACGCAGGCGCGCACGAAGAAGCCCATGAAGCCCAGGCGGGTGCCGTTGTGCTTCTTCTCGAAGGCGTCGCGATACTCCGTCCGCAACGCCATTGCGGCCGACATGTCCACCTCGTTGAAGGTGGTCAGCATGGCCGCGTTGTTCTGCGCTTCCTTCAGCCGGGCTGCGATGGTGCGGCGCAGCCGGGTCATCTTCACCCGCTCTTCACGCGCGGCCTCCGCGCCAGGGCCACGCGTGGCAGGAATCGTCGCGGGCGCGGGCGCGGCCGGCCGGCTAAGAAACGCCAACACATCGCCTTTGGTAATGCGGCCGTCCTTGCCGGACCCGGCACCCACCTGCGCTGGGCTGAGGTCGGCTTCCGCCATCCGCTTGGCAGCGGCCGGCATGGGGGCGTGGGCGGCGACATCGGAGGGCGGGGTGGCCGGCCGGGCAACCGGGCCGGCGGGGGCGCGCGGCGCCTGCGCGCCCGGTGATGCGGCGGCAGCCGGCTGCGCGGGGGGCGGCGCCTTGCCCGGCGATGCGCCGGTGGCCGGGGTCTCCGGCTGCTTCGCCGGCGCGGCGGCGCCTTCCCCTTCTTCAACCGTACCGAGCAACGCACCGACTTCCACTTCGGCGCCTTCATCGGCCGCGAGCGAACCCAACGTGCCGGCAGCCGGGGAATTGACCTCCACGGTCACCTTGTCGGTCTCCAATTCCACCAAAGCCTCGTCCGCCGCGACCTTGTCGCCAGCCTTCTTAAGCCATCGGGCAACGGTCGCCGTAGTGACGCTCTCGCCCAGCGTGGGCACTTTGATGTCGGCGGACATAATGGCTTCGGTCCTTCTCGGCTAGCGCAGCATAAGGGCGCGCGCGACTAGGTCGGCCTGCTGCGCGGCGTGAACTTTGGCCAGCCCCGTCGCCGGGCTCGCTGCAGCCTCGCGTCCGACATAGCTGGGGCGGGCGCAGCGATGGCCCGCATCCCCCAAGGTGCGCTCGATCTTGCGGTCGACGAAGCTCCAGGCGCCCATGTTATCAGGCTCCTCTTGGCACCACACCACCTCGGCGTTCGGATAGGTGTTGAGCACGGCGGTAAGCTGCTTGGCGGGAAACGGGTAAATTTGTTCTAGGCGGACGATGGCCACGTCCTTCACAGCTTTCGCCCGGCGTTCGGCCAGAAGGTCGTAATAGACCTTGCCGGAGCACAGCACCATGCGCTCCACCGAGTCAGCCGGCCCGATCGGGTCGGCCTCGGCGATCACCGGCAAGAAGTGGCTGTCCCCGGTGAAATCCGCTGTTGTGGACACGGCCAGCTTGTGGCGCAGCAGGCTCTTCGGCGTCATCAGCACCAGCGGCTTGCGGAAGTTCCGCTTCAATTGGCGGCGCAGCGCGTGGAAGTAGTTCGCCGGAGTGGTGAGGTTGGCCACCGTCATGTTCAGCTCGGCGCAAAGCTGCAGGTAGCGCTCCAGCCGAGCGGAGGAATGCTCCGGCCCCTGCCCCTCGTAGCCATGCGGCAGCAACAGGGTCAGTCCCGACATGCGCAGCCACTTGGTCTCGCCACTTGCCAGGAATTGGTCGATGATCACCTGGGCGCCATTGGCGAAGTCGCCGAATTGGGCCTCCCACAGCACCAGCGTGGTCGGGTCGGCCAGCGAGTAGCCATACTCGAAGCCCAGCACCCCCTGCTCCGACAGCAGCGAGTTGAAGATCTCGATCTTCGTCTGCCCCGGCCGGATGTTGTTCAGCGGGACGTATTCCAGCGCGTCGGCCTGGTCGATCAACACCGCGTGGCGCTGGCTGAAGGTGCCACGTTGGCAGTCTTCGCCGGACAGGCGGACGCGGTGGCCATCGAGCAACAGCCCGCCAAAGGCCAGTGCCTCCCCGGTGGCCCAATCAATCCCCTCGCCGCTCTCGAACATCGCCCGCTTGGCCTCGAGTTGACGCAGGATTTTTGGGTTGGCGTTGAAGCCCTCCGGCACGCGCGACAGCGCGGCGCCAACCTCCTGCAGCGCCTCCGCACTGAGGGCGGTGGCTTCCTCGGCGCGGACGTCCTCGCCATCGGCCTGCTTGAACCCGGTCCAATTGCCTTCCAGCCAGTCCGCCTTGTTCGGCCGGTAGCTCTGCGCCGCCTTGAGGCTCTCTTCCAGTTCACTGTTGAATTCGTCCCACATGGCGCGCGACTCGGCCGCCGTCACCGACCCCTCCTGCGCCAGTGCTTCGGCATAGAGCGTGCGGGTGGTCTTCTGCTCACGAATGGCGCGATACATCAGCGGCTGGGTGAAGGCCGGCTCGTCGGTCTCGTTGTGGCCGTGACGGCGGTAGCACACCACGTCCAGCACGAAATCGGTGGAGAACTGCTGGCGGAACTCTGCCGCTAGCCGGGCGCAAAACATCACCGCCTCGGGATTGTCGCCGTTGACATGCAGGATCGGCGCCTGGATCGACTTGGCGACGTCGGTGCAATACAGGCCGGAATAGGCGTGCGCCGGCACCGTGGTGAAGCCGATCTGGTTGTTCACCACCAGGTGGATCGTGCCGCCGGTGCGGTAGCCGATCAATTGGCTCATCGCCAGCGTCTCATACACCAAACCTTGGCCCGCAAAGGCCGCGTCGCCATGCATGACGATGGCCATCACGCTGTGGCGCCCCTCGGTGTCGCCCGAGGCGTCCTGCCGCGCGCGCACCTTGCCCACCACCACGGGGTCGACCGCCTCCAAGTGCGAGGGGTTCGGCTGCAACGAGATATGCACCGGGTGGCCGGCGGCCTCGATGTCGGTGCTGGTGCCGAGGTGGTATTTTACGTCGCCGGAGCCCTGCACGTCGTCCGGCTGCGGGCTGGCGCCGCCGAATTCGCTGAACAGCGCGGTAAACGGCTTGCGCACCACGTTCACCAGCGTGTTCAGCCGGCCGCGGTGCGGCATGCCGATCACCACCTCCGCCACGCCGGCGCGCGCGGCGGTTTCGATCATGGCGTGCAGCGCGGGAATTGTGACCTCGCCGCCCTCCAGGCCGAAGCGCTTGGTGCCGACGAACTTCTTCTGGCAGAACGCCTCGAAACCCTCCGCTTCGGTGAGCTGGCGCAGGAGGGTTTTCTTGGCCTGGGTGTCGAACGCGTCGCCCCAGTTCTTGCCCTCGATGCGGCGCTGCAGCCAGTCCTTCTGTGCCGGGTCCTGGATGTGCATGTACTCCACGCCGATCGGGCCGCAATAGGTCTGCCGCAGCGTGGCCAGGATTTCGCCCGGGGTGGCGACTTCGCGGCCGAGCACGTTGTCGATGAACACCGGGCGGTCCATATCGGCCTCGGTGAAGCCATAGGTCGCCGGGTCGAGCTCCGGATGCGGCTTGGGCTTGGTCATGCCCAACGGGTCGAGCTGCGCTTCCAGGTGGCCGCGCACGCGATAGACACGGATCATCATGAGCGCGCGCAGGCTGTCGAGCGTGGCGGCGCGGACTTGCTCGCTGGAAAGGCTGAACTCGGCTGCTGCACCGTTCTTGGCCGCGGGCTGCTTGGCTTGGGCTGGCTTGGCTGGCGCGGGTTCGCCAATGTCGAACCGGCGGGGCGCCCAGGACGCGCCGGAGGCATCGGTCAGCACCGAGCGCGCCTCGTCGTTCAGCGCGTCAAACAGCTCGGCAAAGCTGGCGTCCACGCTGTCCGGCCGTTCGGCCCACCGGGCGTAGAGGTCCGCAATGAAAGCCGCGTTCGCCCCGCTGAATGCCGTTGCAAGGATATCGACGCCTGCCATTCGCTCAGTCTCCTCGGTCAGCCGCGTGTGCGTGTAACATGGTCGCAGTCATCGGTTTTCGCCGCCAAATATCATCAGAGATGCCCTCCACGCATAGCCATCGCACTTGCTGCAGCATGGCCGGGCTTGCCCAATATACCCCAGCATGTCATGGCCGGACTGGACCCGGCCATCCACGGCGTCCGAACGCCGCTGGCCGAACGCATGAAGCACGTGACAGCGCCTGACGTCATCAGCCGCACCGCGTGGATACCCGGATCAAGTCCGGGCATGACGGCATTGGGCAGGCTAGAACCCACTTCCGTTTCGTTAGCGTGTTCCAATCAGCCGTTCAGTGCCTTCACCATTGTGCTGCCCAGGGCAGACGGGCTTTCGGCGACGTAAATGCCGGCGATGCGCATGGCCTCGAACTTGGCCGCCGCCGTGTCGCGGCCGCCGCTGATGACGGCGCCGGCGTGGCCCATGCGCCGGCCGGGCGGCGCGGTGGACCCGGCGATGAAGCCGACCACCGTCTTGGGGCTCTTTTCCCGCGCCAGGAACTCGGCGGCATCGATCTCGGAGGCGCCGCCGATCTCACCGATCATGATGATGCTCTCGGTCTCCGGATCGGCCAGGAACATTTCCAGCACTTCGATGAAGTCGGTGCCTTTCACCGGGTCGCCGCCGATGCCGACGCAGGAACTCTGCCCCAGCCCGGCCGCGGTGGTTTGCGCCACCGCCTCGTAGGTGAGCGTGCCGGAGCGGCTGACGATACCCACCTTGCCGCGGCGATGAATGTGGCCTGGCATGATGCCGATCTTGCAGGCCTCGGGGGTGATCACGCCGGGGCAATTCGGCCCGATCAGCCGGCTGCCCGAGCCGGACAGCGCGCGCTTGACGCGGACCATGTCCTGCACCGGGATGCCCTCGGTGATGCACACAATCAGCGGGAGCCCGGCATCGATGGCTTCCAGGATGGCATCCGCAGCGAAGGGCGGCGGCACATAGATGGCGCTGGCGGTGGCGCCGGTGGTCTGCACCGCTTCGGCCACTGTGTCGAACACCGGCAGGTCGAGGTGCAGGCTGCCGCCCTTGCCCGGCGTGACCCCGCCCACCACCTTGGTGCCGTAGGCAATCGCCTGCTCGGAGTGGAAGGTACCCTGCGCGCCGGTGAAGCCCTGGGTGATGACCTTGGTGTTCGCGTCGACCAGAACGGCCATTTACGCGGCCTCCTTCACAGCCTTGACCACCTTGGCCGCCGCATCCGCCAAATTGTCGGCGGAAATAATCGGCAGGCCCGACTTGGCCATGATCTCCTTGCCCAATGCCACGTTCGTCCCCTCCAGCCGCACCACCAGGGGCACGCCAAGTGAAACTTCCCGCGCCGCCGCCACCACGCCCTCCGCGATCACGTCGCAGCGCATGATGCCGCCGAAGATGTTGACCAGGATGCCCTCCACGTTTGGGTCGGACAGGATGATCTTGAATGCCGCCGTCACCCGCTCCTTGGTGGCGCCGCCGCCCACGTCGAGGAAGTTGGCCGGGGCGGCGCCATAGAGCTTGATGATGTCCATGGTGGCCATCGCCAGCCCGGCGCCGTTCACCATGCAGCCGATGGTGCCGTCGAGCGCCACGTAGTTCAGGCTGTATTTGGCGGCTTCGAGTTCCTTCGGGTCCTCCTCCGCCTCGTCGCGCAGCTTCTCCAATTCGGGATGGCGGAACAGGGCGTTGTCGTCGAACGACACCTTGGCGTCGAGCGCCACCACCTCACCCGAGCCGGTCACCACCAGCGGGTTGATCTCCACCGTGTCGCAATCCAGCGCGGTGAAGGCGGCGTAGATGCCCGCGACGAAGCGGGCGAAGGTGCCGATCTGCTTGCCCTCCAGCCCGAGCGAGTAGGCCAGCCGGCGGCTGTGAAAGCCGGACAGGCCAGCCGCCGGGTCCACCGCCACGCGGAGGATTTTCTCGGGACGATGGGTTGCAACCTCCTCGATCTCCATCCCTCCCTCGGTCGAGGCCATGATGGTGATGCGCGAGGTGGCACGATCCACCAGCAGCGAGAGATACAGCTCGCGCTTGATGTCGCAACCCGCCTCGACATACACGCGGCGGACCTTGCGGCCGGCGGCGCCGGTTTGTTTAGTGACCAGCGTATGGCCGAGCATGGCAGCGGCGGCTTGCTTCGCCTCCGCCGGAGACTTCGCCAGCCGAACGCCGCCCTTGCCCTCCGGCGCGCCCTCGAACCGGCCCGCACCGCGGCCACCGGCGTGGATTTGGCTCTTCACCACGTAAACCGGGCCCGGCAGCTTCGCCGCAGCGGCTTCCGCCTCCTCTGGCGTCCAGGCGACGTAGCCGTCCAGCACCGCCACGCCATAGCCCTTCAGCAGCTCTTTGCCCTGGTATTCGTGGATGTTCATCGCCTCAGCCCACCAGCTTGCGGCAGGCGTCCAGCAGCTCGCGCACCGCACCGCAACTCTTGTCGAACGCGGCCTGCTCATCAGGATTGAGCGCGATCTCCACGATACGCTCCACCCCGCCGGCGCCGATCACCGCCGGCACCCCGACATAGAGGTCGCTCACGCCGTATTGCCCGGTGAGCATCGCCGCACAGGGCAGCACGCGCTTCTTGTCCTTCAGGTAGCTTTCCGCCATCGCAATGGCGGAGGCCGCAGGAGCGTAGAACGCGCTGCCCTTCTCCAGCAGCTTGACGATCTCGCCGCCGCCATTGGCGGTGCGCGTCACGATCGCGTCGATCTTGTCCTGCGTGGTCCAGCCCATCTTCACCAGGTCGGGCACCGGGATGCCGGCGACGGTGGAGTAGCGGGTCAGTGGCACCATGGTGTCGCCATGGCCGCCGAGCACGAAGGCGGTGACGTCCTCCACGCTGACGTTGAACTCATGCGCCAGAAACAAGCGGAAGCGCGAGCTGTCCAGCACGCCCGCCATGCCCACCACCTTGTTGGGCGGCAGGCCGGATTTCTGCTGCATCACCCACACCATCGCGTCCAGCGGGTTGGTGATGACGATGACGAACGCGTCCGGGCAGTGCGTCTTGATGCCTTCGCCCACCTGCGCGATCACGCCGGCGTTCTTGGCCACCAGGTCATCGCGCGACATGCCGGGCTGGCGCGGGAAGCCGGCGGTGACGATCACCACGTCCGACCCGGCGATGCTGCTGTAATCGCTGCTGCCGGTCATGTGGCTGTCGAAGCCGTCGACCGGACCGGACTGCATGATATCGAGCGCCTTGCCGGCTGCGACCCCGCCGAACACGTCGAACAGCGCCACGTCGCCCAGGTCCTTCAGGCCGACCAGATGGGCAAGCGTGCCGCCGATGTTGCCGGCGCCGATCAGGGCGATTTTGTTACGGGCCATGGGCGTATCTCCGGATGCGGGGTGGTCAGCGCCCGCCGGGGCGGCCGGCCGTCCGGAAGGCGATTGTGCCTACTCCATCCACCCAGGACGGGCAAGGTGAGCGGATGCAGGAAGCCTCAGAGCGGCGGCACGCGCCTCAGAGCCAATGCTGGGTATGAGCGATTAGACCCAGGACCGCGCCAAAGCCTGCCAGGCCAGTTCCTAGCAACCACCGAAAGTCGCTCCGCTGATCCGACTGGATTGCGGTGAACTTGGTATCCAGTAAGGTCTGCATAGCGGTAAATTTGGCGTCCATCGAACTCTGCATTGCGATCAGGCGCGACTCGATGGTGTCAAGCCGCCGGTCGATGCGGTCTATGCTCTCTCCGAACGACAGCATCATGTTCTCCAGCACAGTGATGCGGGTTTCGTGGTTGCCAAATACCTCGGACGTCAGTCCGCTGCTCCTTCCGACAATTGACATATTGCAGGCAGCGGCGGATCGCGACAGCAGTCACGTCAGATGCGGCAGCGCCTGCCAGCCGTCCGACTGCATCTCCTCTAGCCGAGAGGCCGTCCGCTCGAACGCGCGGGCGCCCTCGCCGCGCTCGTACAGCTCATCCGGCGCCGCCTCGGCCGAAGCCACCAGCTTCACCCGGTGCTCATACAGTGCGTCCACTAAGGTGATGAACCGCCGCGCCTCGTCGTAATTGTTCGGGCTGAGCCGAGGGATCCCATCCAGCACCAGCGCCTGGAAGTGCGTCGCAATCGCCAGGTAGTCGCCGGGGCCGAGCGGCTGGCCGCACAGCGCGGCGAAATCGAACCGGGCCACCCCCTCGGCCGCCAAAGGCACCCGCAGCGTCCGCCCGAGCACGGCCAGCCGCTCCGGCTTCGGCGCCACGCCGCCGCTGAGTTCGGTGAAGGCCCGGTCCAGCGCCGCATCCGCCCGCGCGTTCACCGGTACGTGCCAGGTCCGCAGGCCACGCAGGCGATGGCGGCGGAAATCCCGTTCACCCTCCAGCACCAGCACGTCCAGCCGCTGCTTCAGCAAGGCGATAAACGGCAAGAAGGCGTCCCGCCCGGGCTTGCCGCGGAACAGGTCGTCCGGCGCGGTGTTGGATGTCGCCACGACGACGACCCCCCGGTCGAACAGGGCGCTGAACAAACGGCCGAGGATCATCGCATCGACGATGTCGTTGATCTGGAACTCATCGAAGCACAGCAGCGCAGCCCGGCTGGCGATGGCGTCTGCCAGCGGGGGCACCGGGTCCTCTCCGCCGAGGTTGTCGCGCTTCCAGGCGAACATGCGGGCATGCACGTCTTGCATGAAGGTATGGAAATGGGTGCGCTGCTTGCGCTCAACCTGGGCCTCGGCGAAAAACAGGTCCATCAGCATGGATTTGCCGCGCCCGACCTCCCCCACCAGGTAGAGGCCGTTCGGCCCGGCGGGCGCTTCGTCCACTGCGCGGCGGCGGAACAAGCGGCCGACAAAGCCGCTAGGCTCGGGTTGCAGCGGCGGGTCGTAGCCGCGCAGCTTGGCCCACAGATCCTGCAAGCGTTCGGCCGCCACTGCTTGCGCCGGGTCGGTGCTCAACTCACCCTGCGAGAGCTTGGCGCGATAGGCGGAGAGCGGGCCTGCTGCGGTGCCCAGGGTGGAGTAAGAGGCGTCCATGCTGCAGCTGCGAATACCGCGGGACTGGTTAAAATTCAATCAATCGCGAGTGCTCCCATCTTTTGAACGGCTTAGAAGTTAAACCTTATAGCTGCGTTGAGAGGGGGCTGCTTTTGACAGAAATCTGGCTTGCCGGCGCCATCTTGGCCGCGCTGACCGCAGGCGCTGCGTCCGCG
Source organism: Acetobacteraceae bacterium (assembly GCA_965276785.1). Lineage (GTDB taxonomy): Bacteria > Pseudomonadota > Alphaproteobacteria > Acetobacterales > Acetobacteraceae > LMUY01. The sequence continues at coordinate 1,412,688 of OZ255629.1, read as the reverse complement.
GCGACCGCAGACCAAAGCTGCACCGCGTCGGGCCGCGGCGCCTTGCATGTCGTTGCAACGGCGGCTCACCCGCAAGATTGCTGCAGCGTGCGGATGAAGTGCGCTGAATTCCTGTCCACTGTGACCGTGGTACGCCCCGGCGGCGAGCGGCACACCTGACCTGCTCGCCGCGCGCTTGAAAAGCGGGCGCGAACCGCCGTAGGAAGCCTTATGGACGCCGCTACGCTCGACCGGGCTGTCTTGGACCTCCCGGCTCTCGCCGCCACCGCGATTGCGACCAATCCGTTTCCGCACGTGGTGGTGCCGTATTTTGTGCCCGCCATCGCGCTGCCGAACATCCTTGCGGACCTGCCGCCGATGGCAAGTGGCGGCTCGTTCCCTCCCAGCGCGCTCCGGCTGGGTCCCAATGCCATTACGCTGGTGCGCGAAATGGAAGCTCCGGCACTGCGCAGCGCCATGGCGGCCAAGTTCGGGCTGGACCTGCAGGACGCGCCGGTGATGCTGACTGTCCGCGGCCGAACCCGGGAGAAGGATGGACGCATCCATACCGACTCGACGGCCAAGCGCGTTACCGTTCTGTTATACCTAAACCTGCCGGGCGAGGCCTGGACTAAGCAGGAGGGCTGTCTCCGCTTGCTCCGCACCGCGACAGATATCGAGGATTACGCCGTCGAAATCCCCCCGGTGAACGGCACCTTGCTTGCGTTTCCGAATGGGCCGACGACTTGGCACGGCCACCGCAGGTTTGTCGGGGTCCGACATGCTATTCAGTTGAACTACATGGCAAACGATAGCCAGGCACGCGGTGAATTACGCCGCCATCACTGGTCCGCGTTGCTCAAGCGGTTTGCCACCTAACGGTCCAATAGTGACGCGCACTTCAGCCCGGCGAGCTGAGTCGGCCGACCGAACCAAGCGAGTGCTTCGACACATGCTGAGGCTTTTGAATGCGTCGAAGCACAAGCCGGATCAGTTTGGGCGTTAAGGGTCGATCAGTGTTTGTGCGATAGCCTCGGCGCTCATCAGCCTAGAGGCTTAACTTGCATGCCTAGCGTTGGAAGGTTCCGCCGGTTTGGCCTGCTTGGCCAACTTCTGCTGCCGTCAGCATTGTCAATCTTTCTGTCCGTCACGTGCGTCGAATTGTGGACAGTACGGGCAAGCAAGACCGCGCTCGAGGTCCAGCTCGATCATGGGCTTGCCGCCAGCATGGCGTTGCTGAAGTCAACCCTTGCGCCGCTTGGCACCGAATGGTCGCGGGACGCGGCTGGGCACCTCCAGCTTGGGGGCGTATTGCTGACTTCGCAGAATGAATTGGTCGATCGGGCCGCAGTAGCCATTGGCGGCGTGGCCACGATCTTCGACGGAGATGTGCGAGTTGCGACCAACGTCCGCAATCCAGACGGCAGCCGCGCTGCGGGAACCAAGCTGATTGACCCGGCGGTGCGAACCGCCGTGCTGCAAGAAGGCAAACCGTTCCGCGGCCCCGCAATGGTGCTTGGGAAACCCTATTTCGCCATCTATGAGCCGGTTAAGGATCGTTCAAACAACATCATTGGCATCCTTTTCACAGGCAAGGCCGCTACCGAGATCGACGATGGTGTTTCGCTCATCTTGAGAGATGGCGTGCTGATCGGGCTCGTTATGACTGGCCTGTTCGCGACCGTGCAGGTGTGGCTCATGGTTCGCGCCCTGCGCCCGCTCAATCGTTTGACTCAGGCCGTGCGACTCGTGGCACGCGGAGATCTTCGCAGCCAAGTGCCAGAGACCGCGCGGAGCGATCAAATCGGCGCCATGGCACAGGCGGTTCAGGTGCTGAAGGAGGAGGCGAAAGCCAAGCTCGCGCTTGAGGCGGAAGCGGCCGCCCAGCGCGGTCGAGCCGAAGCCGAACAGGTTCAGCGAGAGGCACAGGCAGTTCAGGCTGCCACGATCCAAGCGGGCGTGACGAGTTGCCTCGCCTCCGCGCTTGCACGCCTCGCCCAAGGAGACGTCACCTGCATTATCGCCGACGGGTTCCCAGCGGGCTACGAAGAACTGCGAGCGAACTTCAACCAAGCAGTGGGTCAGTTGCAGGAACTGCTGCACGGCATTGTCGCGAATGGCGACGTCATCCGCTCCGGAACGGATAATATTGCCACTGCTGCGGACGATCTCAGCCGTCGCACTGAGCAGCAGGCGGCCAACCTGGAGCAGACCGCCGCGGCACTCGACGAGATCACTGCAACCGTGCGCAAAACCGCCAGCGGCGCCGCCCAAGCGCGGGACATCGTTGCCGCCACCAGGGCGGACGCGCTGCAATCCGGCAAAGTGGTGCAGAACGCACAAGAAGCGATGACCAGCATCGAAAGGTCATCGCGCGAGATCGGCCAGATCATCGGCGTGATCGACGAGATCGCGTTCCAGACCAACCTTCTAGCCCTGAACGCAGGAGTCGAGGCGGCACGGGCTGGCGACGCCGGGCGTGGCTTTGCCGTGGTCGCGAGCGAAGTGCGTGCACTGGCGCAGCGTTCCGCCGGAGCCGCCAAGGAGATCAAGGCGCTCGTCGCCGCCTCCGCCGCCCAGGTCGGGTCTGGCGTGAAGCTGGTCAGCGAAACCGGGCAAACGTTAACCCGGATGGCGGCTCAAGTCGCGGAAGTTACTGCCGTGGTGACAGATATCGCTGCCTCTACCGAGGAACAGGCAATCGCGCTAGCCGAGGTGAACAAGGCGATCAACCAAATGGACAGCTTCACGCAACAGAACGCGGCCATGGTCGGGGAGTCGACCGCAGCCAGCCGGGCGGTGGCGCAGGAAAGTGAGGAGCTTGCCCGAATGATCAGCCGCTTCACCCTGACCGCCGCCGCCGACGCGGCAGCGCCCCCGCGCAGGGCTGCGTAGGGAGCATCTCAGGGCCTCATCGGTAGGGCGCGATCGGGCGACCGATGAAGATGCTCGGCGAAACCAGGAGCGAGCGCTGGTCAACGCCGGGGGGCGGGATGGCCGGTCGGGCGAGTTGGTGGAGCTGAGGGGAATCGAACCCCTGACCTCCTCATTGCGAACGAGGCGCTCTACCAACTGAGCTACAGCCCCGCCGTCCTGGCGGCGGAGACATGTCAGCCGAGAGCGGTCAAGTCAAGCACAGCCGGGACGTTGCCCGGCGCTCCCGGGGCGGCTAGGGTCCGCCGCCGTTCCAGGGAACCACCGAGTTGTTGATTGCCAATCGTCTCTATCAAGTGCTGCAGGAAGTGCTCAACCTTTACTGGTGGGCGGTCATCCTTGCCGCCGTCATGAGCAACCTGATCGCCTTCGGCGTGCTGGACACGCGCAACCGCCTGGTTTGGACAATTGCGGACTTCCTCTACCGCATCACCGAACCGGCGCTGCGCCGCATCCGCCGGGTGGTCCCAACGCTCGGCGGGATCGATCTCAGTCCGATCGCGCTGCTGTTCCTTATCTATATTCTTCAAGCAGTGATCGCCCAGATCTACCAGTCTTTTATCCTCCCGCTGTTTTACTGATGGCCGTTGTGATCGATGGCCGGCACGAGGCGGCAGCGCTGCGCATGCGGGTTGCCCAACGAGTGGCTCGGCTGCCATTTCGACCCGGGCTCGCCGTCGTTCTTGTGGGGGACGACCCGGCCAGCGCCGTCTATGTCCGCGCCAAAGATCGCGCCGCGCAGGCTGCCGGCCTGGCCGTGCAAACGATCCGCTTGCCCTCACAAGCCGCGCTGTCGGACGTTATCGCCGTGGTTGAGCGGCTTGGCGCCGATGACGAAGTGGACGGCATCCTCGTACAGTTGCCCTTGCCGGACCGCCTGGACGCGCGGCCGGTGCTCGCCGTGTTAGACCCTGTAAAAGACGTCGATGGCCTCACCCTCGCCAATGTGGGCCGGCTGGCAGAAGGCCGGCCCAGCCTCTCCTTGGACCAGCCGGAGGGGGAGGCGCTCGCTCCCTGCACGCCACTCGGCGTGATGCGCCTGCTGGCTTCGGTCCGCCCCGGCCTCGCCGGGGCACGCGCGGTCGTGCTCGGGCGCTCGGCGCTGGTGGGACGGCCGGTGGCCGCCATGCTGACCGCCGCCGACGCCACCGTGACCGTGCTGCATTCCCGCAGCGCCGACCCGGCGGAGGAGTGCCGCCGGGCCGACATCGTGGTGGCTGCCACAGGCCGCGCCGAAATGGTCCGGGGCGACTGGATCAAGCCCGGGGCGGTGGTGATCGACGTCGGCATCAATCGAACGGAGCACGGTTTGGTCGGCGATGTCGCCTTTGCCGAAGCCGCCGCCGTCGCCGCTGCCATCACCCCCGTGCCCGGCGGCGTTGGCCCGATGACGGTGGCTTGCCTGCTGGAAAATACCGTGGCGGCGGCGTTGGCGCGACGGGCCGCTGCAAGCGCTTAGCCGGGCTCTCGGCTTGAGGCTGTTTGGATCGGCGGGGGCAGCCACGTCCGCATACCAGGCCGAACTTGCCCGAAGCGGCCTACACCGCTACTTCCGCCGCCATCGCAACGGTTGAGTACACCGCCATGGGCTTATCGCTAAGCAAGGGCAAAATTCGCATCCTCCTGCTGGAGGGAGTCAATGACAGCGCTGTCGCCTTGCTGCGCGAAGCCGGCTACTCCGCCATCACCCGCCTGCCCAAGGCGCTCGAAGGTGCCGCGCTGGCCGAGGCGCTCGAAGGCATTCACATCCTTGGCATCCGCTCCCGCACCGAACTGACCGAGGCCGTGTTCGCGGCTGCCAACCGGCTGATGCTGGTCGGCTGCTTCTCCGTCGGCACCAACCAGGTGGATCTGCTAGCGGCCCGCGCCCGGGGCATTCCAGTGTTCAACGCCCCGTTCTCCAACACCCGCAGCGTTGCCGAACTCGTCATCGGCGAGATCGTCATGCTACTGCGCCGTATCACTCCCCGCTCGGCTGCGGCCCATGCCGGCGAGTGGGACAAGTCCGCCACCGGCAGCTTCGAGGTCCGTGGCAAGACGCTCGGCATCGTGGGCTATGGCTCCATCGGCACCCAGCTCTCCACCATGGCCGAGGCGATGGGCATGCGCGTGGTGTACTACGACGTTGCAGACAAGCTGCGCCACGGCAACAGCGAGCCCGTGAGCTCGCTCGCCGAGCTACTGGGCATGGCGGACGTGATCAGTCTGCATGTGCCGGAAACCCCTGCCACGGCCGGCCTGATCGGCGCCGCCGAACTCGCCGCCATGAAGCCGGGCGGCTACCTGATCAACAACAGCCGCGGCACCGTGGTGGACCTCGACGCCTTGCGCGACGCACTCGTGCGCGGCCATCTGCTCGGCGCGGCGCTGGACGTGTTCCCCACCGAACCGAAAGGCTCTGCCGAGCCGTTCCGCTCATCGCTGCAAGGCCTGCCGAACGTGATCCTCACGCCGCATATCGGCGGGTCGACGCAAGAGGCGCAGGAGCGTATCGGCGAGGAAGTCGCCCGCAAGCTGATCGACCATAGCGACGCCGGCTCGACGCTGGGCGCGGTCAATTTCCCTCAGGTGCAGCTTCCGCCCCGCCCCGCTGCCACCCGCTATGTCCATACTCACCATAATGTGCCCGGCATGCTGGGCCGCATCAACGGCGTGTTCTCCCGCCGCCACATGAATATCGCCGGCCAGTCCCTCCAGACCGATGGCGAACTGGGCTACGTGGTGGTGGAAACGCAGAGCGACGCCGGGTGCGAGGAGTGCCTGGCGGAGTTGCGCGCGCTGGAGGGCACGATCCGCGCGCGGCTGATCCGGCGCGTATAAATTTCGTGATTTCGACTGCTTGACAAATGCCCGGCCCACCCGGGCATGCAACTCGCGAGGCGCACCGACCTTAACATAGCATGATAACGGACGACACAGTGAGGAGCGCCCCCATGCCGCAAGCGTGCCGCCCAGACGACGTCGCGCTTGACTTATGGGTCAAGCGGTCGCTGCGGGAGAAGTTTGCTGCGAGCCTGCGAGAGCCGCTGCCGGACTGTCTAGTGCAACTGCTTGCGGCCGAAGCGACGGGGAAGTAGGCGAGCCCTCGCACCACGGGCCGATTAGAACGCGACGCTGAACGAAACATGGAACATGTGCAGGGCCACGTCGTTACGCGTCCTCACGTCGTTCAAGTAGCGGGCCGTAACCAGTACCGGACCGGCCTTGTAGCTCAGCAGGGGACCTAGCATGACGTGCTGGGCGCGGTTGCCATCAGCCACGCGTTTGCCCCGTTGGTAGTCGTCCGACACTTGCTGGGTGTAATCGCCGATCAGGCCGAACGAGAGCTTGCCGATGGTCTTAACGGCGGTCAGGTCCAGGTAGTAGACGTTGCCGGATTTATAGTCGGTCTCGCCATCTTTGGTATTGACGTCGAAGATGTTGTTGGCGGTGAGGTTCCAGCCGTGACCGAGATAGGACACGCCTACGCTCGGCTCGTAGGTCCAGAACGCGTTGGCGTAGGACGTTTGCAACCGGGCGGTCCCGGAATGGTGGAACTCGCCATTGGGCAAGTAGATCGATTGCCCGGTAGACACCGACACACCGTTGCCAAGCGGCCATGCTAGGAGGATCGGTTCGAGGATGGTATTGAACAGTCCAAAGGACGCGGTCGATGATCCACCGACGCTCGTTGAATCCACCTGATGGTAGGCGCTGATCTGCACAACTCCGGCGCCATATTGCGCGCCCAGCAGGTGGTAGGGCGACGACCAAAGCGTTGCGACGCTGAACGAGGAATTGGTGACGTGGACCCGGACGACTTGGCCGTTGTTGCCTCTCACATCGCCGAACACGACGTAATTGTCCTCGGTGGCGTAGAGTCCGGGTGGCGGCAGAAACCCAACGGGCACGCCGGTGGTGGCTCCCGGCAGATAGGGTGTCAGCCCCTCTTCGGCTTGGCCTATGGCTGGCCAGAGTATAAGGCAGCTTGCTGCCACGAGATAGTTATATCGCATTGCTTCCCCCTACCCTCACCTTCAATCCGGGCTAATCGCTAGCGCCCAGCGGCGGGGCTGGCATCGCCCTGGCGGTCGAGGCTCGCGGCAGCAGCGCGACCGCCGCGAAGGCGATGCAGACAACGCCCTCAAACGCCCAGGCGGATTGGGGACTCCAAACGGTCGAGATCAGGCTGTACAGCGGCGGGATGGCGGCGCCACCGACGGCCACAATCGTCAGCATCAAACCCGCCGCGGTCGGGACGTCGCTGATGCGCAGCAGCCGATCTTGCTGGCCGGGGATGGTGACCCACACCACGAAGGCGGAGATTGCCGTGCCGCCGATGATTGCGGCGGCGAACTCCAATCCCGCCTGCCCCAAATAGGGCACCAGCAGCAACGTCACACCTTCCACCAGGCATGATGCGATGAACACGGGAACGATTCCGAACCAGCGATTGGCCAGCCAGCCGCCGATGAACGCACCGGGGATACCGCTGAGCAGGAGGATGACGCTGATCTGCTCGGCGGCTTCCGGCGTCAGGCTCCAGCGTGCCTGCGCGTAGTGCGGCAGCAACTGCGCGGCCGCGAAGTAGCTGCCGTAGCCGCCGAGGAACGCCAAACCCATCAGCCACAAGCTTCGGTTGCCGAACACCCGGCGCAACGACGCCGCGCCGAGATGAGCGCCCTGGATCACGTCGGAAGCAGACTGCGGCGGCGTGGGGAACAGCGCCAGCATCAGCACCAGTGTGGCAACGCCCACCATCGCGCCGCCGCCGAGAGCCTCGCGCCAGCCAAGCGCCGCCACCAGCGCTCCCCACGCGAATAACCCGAGAGCGGCCCCCACTGTGAAGGCGATGCCCGTGATCAGGCTGTTGGCCAGGGCAAGCTCGCGGCCGGCAAACCAGGCCGCGGTGAGCCCCACGGCGCTGCCGAGGTAAATGGAGCCGCCGAAGCCGCAAAGCAGGCGGCCGGCGAGCAGCCAATGGAAGCTCGGCGCCCAGCCGCTCACGCCGGCGCCAATCGTTTCGAGCGCAATGCCGAGCAACAGGGCCGCGCGCATTCCGTAGCGTTCTGCGATCCAGCCGCCGGGGATGTGCGCGATGCCGTAGCCGGCGATGAACATGCCGACGATGAGGCCAATCTCGCTGAACGACAGCTTCATCTCCGCGGCAATGCTGCCGAACGCGGGGATGATGCAGAACCAATTCAGGGTAAATTGGATGAACGAAAGGAAGATGATTGCCAGCGCAATCCAACGATTAGCCATCGGCGTTGCTTTCGATTGCTCGTGCCCTACAAACCAAGCGGCTTAGGCCGAAGCGACTTAAGCCGAACCTCAGTCTGCGCGGAGCGGCCCGCTATGGCAGCTACAGGTGCGCAGCTTGCATCGCATCTTGGACATCTGCTCGAACAGCGGCACGGGGGTAAACTTGGTCTGCTCGCCGTGATACTCCGCATGCAGAGCGGCAACCGTCACCACGATGCGTTCTGCATCGCTCCACTTAGCGTAATCGCCCAGCGGAATGTCGAACGCCGCGTCGGTTGCGGACATTCCGGCCTCGAACCGCCGGAGCGCCTCGTCGGTAACGAATTGCAGGTAGTCCCGCATCGCAACCACTGCGCGCTTGTCGGCGATGTTGCCATGGCCCGGCACAACCACGTCCACATCCATGCCCAGGATTAGGTCGCACGCCTTGATCCAATTCCCCACCGGCCCAGCCCAGGCGATCGGCGTTCCCTCATTGAACAGGATGTCGCCGGTGAACACGACCTTGTCCTGTGGCAGATGAACGAGCGTGTCGCCGCGGGTGTGCGCCGGGCCGACTTCGATCAGCCGCACCGGCTTGTCGCCGACGCGAAGCTCGAGTTCGCCAGTGAACGTGCGTGTGGGCTTGGTCAAGGTGATACCAGCGAAATCGAACGGCCGGAACACTTCCTCGATGAAGGCGCCGCCTTCCCCGGAATCGCGGGCGGTGAGCATGAGATGGTGGAAGGCCGACGGCGGAAACTCCTCGAGTTCCTCGGCCGTGGCCTGCGAGCCGACGATCTGCGCCCCCTTGACCAATTCGTTGCCGTAGCAATGGTCACCATTGGCGTGGGTGTTGACCAGCGTGTTGATGTGCTCGGCGGCGGGAACCGACCGCCGCATCTCGTCGAGCATCTCTCGCGTCAGTTTCAGGTCAAATAATGTGTCGACCAGGAGGGTCTGGTCCCCATCGACGATCAGCCCGGCGTTGCTCCAGCCCCAGGAGCCGTCGGGCTGCAGATACGCCCATAGGCCGCTTCCGACTTCGTGCAGGCCCTTGGTGTATTGCCAATTCGCCATGGTGGACCGCTCCCTCGCTACAGCGTTGGGCCTTGACGTATGACCCTTCTGCACAGAGTACCTGCGGGGCTTTCGGTTGACAACATATTTATCAGTCGACTAAAAAAATCTGGAGGGTGCCGGTGCGAACCAGCCATCGCGAGGGCTCCAAGGGCGCTCATACCCGCGCGAAAATCCTTGCGGTCTCAGAGCGGCTGTTCGCAGACCGGGGATATCATGGGGTGTCGTTGCGTCAGATCGGCGAGGAGGCGGGGATCCAAATCGCACTCATCAGCTATCATTTCGGCAGCAAGGATCTGCTGTATCGAGCCGTGTTCGAGCGCCGCCTGAACCCGGTGAGCGAGCGGCGGCGCGCGGCGCTTGCGGCCGCCTTGGCGGCCGGCAGCGGCAGGCCCACTCTGGAGGCGGTGCTCGACGCGTTTGCCCGCTCGTGGATCGAGTTGCGGGACACCGAGGAGGGCCGCTTTTACACACGGCTGATCGCCCGCGAGGTGAACGACCCGGAAGAGGCGCAGCGCGGCATCCTGACCGACTTGCTGGACCCGATCGCGCGCGAGTTCCTGGCCGCCATGGAGCAAGCGCTGCCCAGCCACGAACGCGCCGAAATCCATCGCGCATACCACTTCTTTATCGGCATGCTGACCTTGACTATGGCCAACCCGAAGCGCGTCGCGCGGCTGTCCAACGGCTTGCTCGATGGCCAATCCTGCGACGACGCTGTCGCCCAGTTGGTGGGCTTCGTCGTGGCGGCGCTTGGCGCCGGCAAACGCCCGCACAATCAATACCACGAAGCAAGGAAGCAAACAGGATGAGGCTCGTCACATTCCAGGCCCAAGACGGCACAGCAGCGGCCGGCGCTCTGACCCAGGACGGCTCGCACGTGGTCCACCTGCAACAGGCCTATACCAGTTCCGGCCGAACCGCCTCACCCCATCTGGGCAGCGTGCTCGCGATTGCCGAAGGCGGGGCAACAGCGCTGGCCTTGGCGGAGGAGACGCTTGCTGCCGCCCGGTCCATGACGGGGCCGGCGGTTCTGCCGCGCCAAGGGGTCAAGCTGCTGGCGCCGATCCCGCGGCCGCCGCAGATGCGGGACTTCCTGTGCTTCGAAAAGCATCTGGTGCAATCGTTCGAGCAAATGCGGCGGATCCGCTCACAGCAATCTGCCGACCCGGCGGCTGCCCTTGCCGAGATGGAGCAGGGCGGCGTGTTGACCGTACCCAAGACTTGGTATGAGCGGCCGATTTTCTACCATCCAAACCGCCTGATCGTGGTCGGTCACGACCAGGACGTGGAGTGGCCGCACTACTCCGAGCAAATGGACTACGAATTGGAGTTCGGCGCCTATATCGGCCCGGGAGGCCGCGACATTCGCAAGCAGGACGCCCTCCAGCATATCTTCGGCTACACCATCTTCAACGACTTCTCCGCCCGCGACGAGCAGACCAAGGAGATGCCGGGCCAACTCGGCCCAGGAAAGGGCAAGGATTTCGATGGCGGCAACGTTATGGGGCCATGCCTGGTGACGGCGGACGAGCTGACCGACCCGTATAACCTAACCATGATCGTGCGCGTCAACGGCGAGGAGCGCGGCCGCGGCAATTCGGGCGAGATGAAGTGGCGCTTCGAGGATTGCATCGCCCATGTATCGCGGTCTGAGACGCTGGTCGCCGGCGAGTTCTTCGGCTCGGGCACGGTCGGCGATGGCTGCGGGCTGGAGCACGCGCGTTTCCTCAACCCGGGCGACGTGGTCGAACTCGAGGTCGAGCGGATCGGCATCCTGCGCAACCGCATCCGCAAACGCGCGGCGGGCGATTGACCCCGGGTCAGAACAGCCCGGCGATCCGTCCCTGCTCGTCCAGCCCGACCCGCTCGGCGGCAGGCCGGCGCGGCAGGCCGGGCATCGTCATGATGTCGCCGCACACCGCCACCACGAAGCCCGCCCCGGCGGACAGCCGCACCTCACGCACTGGCAGGATGTGGCCAGACGGCGCGCCCAGCAACGTGGGGTCGGCGCTGAAACTATACTGCGTCTTGGCGATGCAAACCGGCAGCCGGCCGTAGCCCGCCCGCTCCCACTCCGCCAGCCGCTTGCCCACCGCGGGCGGCAGCGACACGTCCGCCGCGCCGTAGATTTCGCGCGCGATCAGCCGCAGCTTGTCGGCCAGTCCGAGGTCGTCGGGATAGAGCGGCCGATACTCCGCCTCGCCGGTGTCCAGCCGCCGCAGCACCGCCGCCGCCAGCGCTTGGGCTCCAGCCGAGCCGTCCGCCCAGTGCGAGCACACCACCACCTCCACACCGGGCAAGCCGGCGCGGATGGCGGCGTAGTCCGCCTCCGTGTCGCCGGTGAAGCGGTTGAACGCCACCACCACCGGCAGGCCGAACTTGGCCATGTTTGCGACGTGGCGCTGCAAGTTCGACAGCCCCCGAGTCACGGCCGCGACATCCTCTCGAACCAAATCCGACTTCGCCACCCCGCCATGCATTTTCAGCGCCCGCACCGTCGCGACCACCACGCAGCACGCGGGGCGCAACCCCGCGCTGCGGCACTTGATGTCGAGGAACTTCTCGCCGCCCAAGTCAGCGCCGAACCCGGCCTCCGTCACCACCACGTCGGCCAGCTTCAGCCCCAGCCGGGTGGCCATCACCGAGTTGCAGCCATGCGCGATGTTGGCGAACGGGCCGCCATGCACCAGCGCCGGCGTGCCCTCCAGCGTCTGCACCAGGTTTGGCTGCAGCGCGTCGCGCAGCAACGCGGCCATGGCGCCGTCGGTCTGCAGCTCCCGCGCCGTCACCGGGCCAGCGCGGCCGGGCGCCACGATCATGCGGCCGAGCCGCGCCTGCAGGTCCGCAAGGTCGCGCGCCAGGCAGAACACCGCCATCACCTCGGAGGCCACCGTGATGTCGAACGCGTCCTGCCGCGGGGCGCCATTGGCCGGGCCGCCCAGGCCCTGCACCACGTCGCGCAGCGCCCGGTCGTTCATGTCCAGCGCGCGCCGCCAGCTCACCCGGCGCGTGTCAATCCCCAGCTCGTTGCCCCAATACACATGGTTGTCCAGCATGGCGGCGAGCAGGTTGTTGGCGCTGGTGATGGCGTGGAAGTCGCCGGTGAAATGCAGGTTGATCTCCGCCATCGGCGCCACCTGCGACATCCCGCCCCCGGTCGCGCCGCCCTTGCTGCCGAAGCACGGCCCCAGCGACGGTTCGCGCAAGCAGATCGCCACCCGCTGCCCGGCCCGGCGCAGCGCATCCCCCAGGCCAATCGTGGTGGTGGTCTTGCCCTCGCCCGCCGGAGTGGGGCTGATGCCGGTGACGAGCACCAGCGCGCCGTCCCCCTCCTCCTCCACCCTGCGGACCGCCTCGAAGCTGATCTTCGCCTTGTGGCGGCCATAGGGCAGCAGTTCGTCCGCCGTGACCCCCAGCTCCGACGCCACCTCGGCGATAGGGCGCAACGGGGTGGTGTCGGCGATCTCGATGTCGCTGCGCATCAGGCTGCCCGCGCCAGCGCGATGCCCATGCCGCGCAACGCCTCGCCCATGGCCTGCACCGCGCCGGCCATGTCCGCCGGGGTGACGGCGCCAATGCAGCCGATCCGGAACGATGGTAGGGCGGTGTCATAGAAGTTGCTGATCAGGTAGCCCCGCGCCTTCAGCGCATCGACGAAGCCCTGCAGCGACCAGGCCGGATGATCCGGCGCGTGCACGTTGACCACGACCGGGCCCTGCACCGCCTCCGACAGATAGGGCCGCAGCCCGAGCTGCTGCACGCCGCGATACAGCGCCCGCATGTTGGCGGTATAGCGCGCCAGCCGAGCCTCACGCCCCCCTTCCGCCGCGAGCAAATCCAGCGCCACATCGAGCGCCGCCAGCACCTGCGCGGGCGGCGTGAACCGGAAACTGCCGGAGCCGACCCGGTGTCCGTGCTGGTAGATATCGGCCAGGTCGAACGACCAGCTCCGCGCCCGTCCCTGGCAGGCCAGCAGCCGCTCGCAGGGCGAGATCGCGAAGGCCAACCCCGGCAGCCCTTCCAGGCACTTGTTGGCGGTGAACACCGCCGCGTCCACCATCGGCAGGTCCCGCAGGTGCAGCGGCAGGGCGCCGAACGCCGACACGGCATCCACGATCACCCGCCGCCCTGCCCGCCCGGCGGCGCGGGCCAGCTCCGTCACGTCGTGCACGATGCCGGTGCTGGTCTCGCTATAGACCAGGATGGCGTGCGTGATGGCCGGGTCAGCGCGGAGCGCGGCCTCGAGCGCTGCCGGGGCGGCGCGGGCGGCGTCGGGCACCGGCAAGGTCAGTACCTCCTGCCCCACTTCCCGCGCCAGCCGCACGGCACGCCCGGCATAGGCCCCGGTGGCCGGAACCAGCACGCGGCCGCCCGCCGGCACGAAGGTGCGAATCGCCGCCTCCACGGCGAAGTGGCCACATCCCTGCAGCGGCAGCGTGGCATGACGCGTCGCATCGGTGCCCGCCACGGCCAGCAGCTTCGCGCGGACGGCCTCGTTCAGCGGGCGGAAATCGTGGTCCCAGGGCGCGAAATCCTGCGCCGCGGCGGCGCGCACCGCGGCCTGGGTGGACACGGGGCCCGGGATCAGCAGCTTCATGGTGACACACCCTCCGCGTCGCACCGTCCGCATTCAAGCCAATGCAACTAGCCTCTATGCTCCCGCTCGGCTAGCCTTCGCGCCATGGCATTGCCGTTCACGCTTCCCGACTGGGCACCCCCTTGGGCTAGCTTCGTCATCGTCAGCGTCGCCGTGCTGTTCCTGCTCGCCTTCCTGCTGATGCCGTTCAGCGTGTTCGGGCTGAAGGGCCGGCTCGATGGGTTGGAAGCCCGGCTGGATGACATCCAGCACGACATCCGTAGCCTAGCCTTGCGCTTGCCGGATGTCGGCCGCGTGGAGTTCGAGCCCGAGCCGGAGTTGCCGCCGCCCGTGCGTGCGGCCTGGCAAGACGCGCCCCGGCCGCCCTTGCCGCCCCGGCCCGCGCCGCCCGACAGCCCGGCGCCCCCGTCGAACCGCCGAGTGGCACCCGATCGGGCGCTGCGGTCCGAGCCCCGGCTCGGCCCGAACTAGCCGCTTTGCCCGCCTTATGAGCGCGACCGTCCTGCCGGCAGAAGCCAACACGCTCGAACCCCCGGTGGAACGCATCGCCTTCGTCGCGGCCCATACCGCAGTGGCGGCGGAAAGCCGCGAGCGGCTGATGGCGGCCTATGGCAATGCCCCGCTCGACTCGGCACAGGCGGTCGTGGCGCTCGGAGGCGACGGCCACCTGCTGGAGACGCTGCATGCCCTCACTGGGAGGGGCACGCCGGTCTATGGCATGAATTGCGGCTCGGTGGGGTTCATGATGAACGCCTACAACGAGGCGGACCTGCCGCGCCGGCTGGCCGAGAGCCAGGCGGCCCTGCTGCACCCGCTGCGCATGCACGCGGTGACGCAATCGGGCGCGGTGCAGGAGGCGGTGGCGCTGAACGAGGTGAGCCTGCTACGGCAATTGCGGCAGGCGGCAAAAATTCGCATTTCGGTGGATGGCCGCGTGCGGCTGGACGCGCTGATCTGCGACGGCGTGCTGGTTTCCACCCCGGCCGGGTCCACGGCTTACAATTTGTCGGCGCATGGCCCGATCATCCCGCTGTCGGCCAACCTGCTGCCGCTGACGCCAATCAGCGCTTTCCGTCCGCGCCGCTGGCGTGGCGCGCTGCTGCCGAGCACGGCGCAGGTGCTGTTCGAGGTATTGGAGCCGGACAAGCGCCCGGTTGCGGCGGTGGCGGACGCGTTCGAGGTGCGCGAGGTGGTGTCGGTGCACGTGTGCGAGGACCGCTCGCTGCAATGGACGGTGCTGTTCGACCCGGATACGGCGCTGTCGGAGCGGATTATCACGGAGCAGTTCACGGTGTGAACGGAGTGATTTGCGCCCAAACACGGTTTGGATGTCCGCTCTTTGGCATACTATTGCGACTTCTGCTTGCCTTGTTTTAAGCCCAGGGTGGACAGTTTGAGGGGCGATATGAGCAGATCGGCGACGCATGGAGGCCAAGGACACGGGCACGCCGGGCCTGGTCACGGACATGCTGGCCATGCTCACGGCCATTCTGCACGCTGCACGGTCGAGTATGGCGGGACATTTCGTGGCAGTTGCCGCACTGACACCCGGTCGAGACGACATAAAGCAAGCCGTCCAAGACCTGCCGCAAATCGGTCTTGCGCGGCCGTCCAAGCCGCGACGCCTTGGGCATGAATGGCTCGACCAGCGCCCATTCAGCGTCGGTCAGATCGCTTGCATAGCGCCGGTTCGCCCGCCGATACTGCGGGCGAGTGATTTCAGTCCAGGCCATCCGTGGCTCTGTCGTGTCTCGCAAACCTACGAAATCACAACCTACTGAAATCACTCAACCTGTTTTTTAGGCTCTTACACGTTGCTGAACTGAACCACTCCAAGCTCTCGATGACTATATGCTCACCAAATGGCAGCCAGCAGAAGGCTGCTATTAGGACCAAGACGCGTCGATATGTTAGACTCTACTCTGAACTATAACCAAGAACGGTAAGATTGGCTACTGTATCGCCTTTTGTGATTACATAAAACTCACTTCCATCAGGAGTTTTCCAATCAAATCTGCATGGTGTGTTGTAGTCGATTGCGCATCCTTGTGTCTCCGGGAAAGCAGAGCATATTTCAGCCTGCTCTTCGAAACAAATAGACGGGCTTTTTTGGGCTAGGGGAACGTAACCTTTAACTATTAAAGACATCCTTATCGCGCTGTAGCTATGTCCAACTATATCAAGAGGCAAAATAACTCTTTCTCCTGCGTTACCCTGTGCATGAAACGCTTGCAATGTTAGGGCCAGGAAGCACGCCAGCCAAGTCAGTACTCTGATCGATGCGTGAGACATTCATTGGCCCCCATGGCTATGGTAAGCCTGAACAAAGCTGGCATACGGAAGACTAGGCTGGAGTGTGCCAGCTTTTGGTCCAGTACTGAAGGGGTAAAAAGAATGGTCCTGACTTCCCGCTCCTAAAGGTACTGCTGCCCAAACATGGGCGGTAGCGTTTATCGCTGCATCTAATTGTCCGTTTTGCAAATTGGCGACCACGCCAAGTTGAATAAGCCGCTCGGTCGCCAATAGGTCTTGCGTAGCCGGCGAAAAATCGGTTAGGCCTAGCATGTGGGATAAGATCGCGTAGATTCCTGGGGCAATTTGATAGCCCCAGCGGCATTTGTGGTGGGGTAACATGAGAAGTCAGAAAACGCGCTTCCACCATAAACAATGTTATACTTGCCACCCTCAGCCTGATGCAACTGCTCACCCCGGCTGATCGCCTGACCGGCGCCCGTGCCGGGTCAGGAAGCAGAAAGTGGTTGACGCGGTGACGAGCGGCTCGATTCACCGTCGTTGTGACCCCCGACATAGACCTCGGCAGACTGACCCATGCGGAGAAGGACGCGCCGATCGGTCGTCAGCACGGCAAAGACACGCGGCGGAACCGTGCTCGCCGCAGTTCAGGACGCACTGCCCAGCGGGGCGGCCTGCGAACCAAGGTGAGCAATTACTATCAGCGCGTGGCACAGAGGCGGACTATCCGTGATCGTTCAAATCAATGGTAAGGTAGCTCTTTAAACGAAAGGAGCAAGTCCTTTAGCAAATCAAGCATAACTCTTTCGTCAGACGCTGCGGCAGTAACGTAAAACGTGTAATACACCCAAGATTCTCGATCTGAACCTGGTATTTCGCGCAAGAATAGGGTCGAAAACTGCGTTCCATGGGGAACTTTCACGTTGTTGCATCGTGCAAGAATGTGATTTTGAATATGAATGTCGGACATTGTAAAGCCTCGTTTACTGCAGATTAATTCTGCCAAGCTTGTCGTATTAGCAGCGTCGTATGGAATATTAAAAGCTCCAAATATTCTTATTTGGTCAAGTTGCCGTAAATTAGGGCAGGCATGCCGGTTGGCCGCGATGCCGACGATGACACCGTCATTGCTATCAGGCGGCACTGAAAAACAGACGTTCTTCTGACGAGGAATATCGACAGAAAAACCATAGTCTGTACTAGTATAAACGTGAGCAGATACCAACCTGATCCCTATTAAGGCGTTCGAAACGGTCGATAAACAAAGTATCAATGTTGCGTACTTAGCCATTGAGCCTCTCTAGCTGAGATAGAATTAGCTGAGATAGAATTGATTGTATCAATCAGGCCACTTTCCCAACTTGGGTTTACCGAATTATATCTAGACCATCCAGCAACAGGTGCTCCATTCAACGAACCTTCTAGTCTCTGTGTAAAATCCTGTGGAGTCGTTGCTCCAGCTACCTGTTTGGAATAGATGCTGTCAAACGTGCTTATGGCGTCCTGTATGGACGCGAACTGTATGTTATTTCCGCCAGCATGAGTTAGCCCCAGAGGGTTATTCAGGGCCATGTTGTGCGCATTTAAGTAACCGCTCTCATAAGCAGCAAGACCGATTAGCCAGGCACTTGGTATCCCATCCGTTGCCGCGAGCGTCTTCAGCGGTGCGTCGACTGCGTTGAAAAATGCATTTACTTGCGGGCTGTTCGTGGGGGCAGCGTTTGCGGATGGCACGATGAAACCAAGAAGCTGAGACGCAAATGAGGATGTAGTCGAGTCGATTTGAGCAGCCCCTAGATTAGCCTCGGTTTGTTCTAGATTGCCGCCCGCACCCAAAATAGTTTGCTCCGCTACCACAGTGACGACTGGAATAGTTTGACCTGCAATATCTGAGCCTACAAGATTTACGGCAGAAGCAGCTTCAGGGGAGTCAGCGAGACCTACCATGATTTGCCCACGCGTCCCTCCCGCCGCCAAAAAGCTCTGCTGCGCCGCCTGCCAGTTCGGATCGACCGTGGTGCCCAGGGTATCAGTCCAGATAGTGGCCACTGCCCCTGCCGCCTCCGGCGACCCGGCCAAGCCGCCGGTAATCTCGCTCAGCGTCCCCCCCGGTGCTGAGGAAGCCCTGCTGCGCCGCTTGCCAGCTCGGGTCCACGGAGCTGCCCAGGATATCGCTCCAGATCGTGGCAATCGCCGCCGCGGCGGAGGGCGAGCCCGCCAAGCCCGCCCAGACCGAGGCAAGCGTTCCGCCTGACGCCAGGTAGGCAACCTGCCCGGCCTGCCAGTTCGGGTCGATCGGCGTCCCGAGCGCATTGGTCCAGTAGTTGGAAAGGTCGCTCGCCGCCTCCGCGGAATGGGCGACGAAGTTCCGCACGCCTGCCATGGTCAACTGGCCCGACGCCAATTGGGTCTCGAACCAAGACGGGTCGGCGCCGACCCCCCGGTTCAGTTCATTGAGGAAAATGGTATTGATATCGCCCAATCCGAGAACGATCTATTGCTGACACTGGAGCATCGGGCCAAAAAAGCTCCAAGGACGCAGTTTCTGGCGCCAGTTGTCAGGACCTCCGCAAGACTTCTCATTGATCATGCGCCCACCCTCCGCCGCACCAGCGCAAATCTGACACCAGCCGGCCGCATCGTTCAAACCTCGACCGCCACCATCACCGGCACATGATCCGACGTCTGCGGCCAATCTCGCGCGTCCTTCAGCACGGCCCAATCCCGCAAGCCCGGCGCCAGGTCGGGCGTTACCCACACGTGGTCCAGCCGGCGCCCGCGGTCCGAACGACGCCAATCCTGGTTGCGATAGGACCACCAAGTGTAGAGCTTCTCCTCTGCCGGCACAAAGTGGCGCACCGCATCGTGCCAGCCGGCCCGCTGCCAGGCGAGCAAGCCGGCCACTTCCACCGGCGTGTGGCTTACGATCTTTAGCAATTGCTTGTGGCTCCAAACGTCGTGCTCAAGCGGGGCGATGTTAAGATCTCCGACCAAAACGCCCCGCCGCAGGCCTGGCCGCGCCGCAAACCACCGCGTTGCCTCCGCCACGAAATCGAGCTTGTGGGCGAATTTGGCGTTGAGCGCCGGGTCGGGCTCGTCGCCACCAGCCGGAACGTAGAAATTGTGCAGTTCCACCAGCCCGGAAGGCACCTGCAACGCCACCTGCAGGTGCCGGCAATCGCCCTTCTCGCACCAGTCCGGCGCCATGGCGTCCACCGTCAGCGGCACGCGGGACAGGATGGCCACGCCATTGTAGCCCTTCATCCCGCGCCGGGCGACATGCGGATAGCCCAGTGCCCGCGGGCCTGCGTCCGGGAACAGCGCGTCCGGCACCTTGGTCTCCTGCAGGCAAATCACGTCCGGGTCGAGTGCATCCACCAGCCGCTCCAGCAACGACAGACGCAGGCGCAGCGAGTTGATGTTCCAGGTGGCGACGCGAAGGGTCGGCATCCGACCGGCAATGCCGCACCGGGCGGCCCAGTGCAAGCCGCTTGACCGGACAGTTCGTTGCACTAGGTTCGCGCGCAACTTGATTGCATTGGACAGGCTCGGCATGGTTCGCAGGCACGTTTGCGCCGTCTTGGCATTGTTGGCCTGGATGGGCGCGGACCTGGAACTGGGACCGGACCTCGCCTGGGCGCAGGATGCCGTGCCGGTCGGCTCCATCGAAATCCTCTCCGGCCCGAACGCCGCCTATGGCGCTGCGATCAAGCAGGGGCTGGACCTGGCGTTGACCGGGATCAACGCGCATGGCGTGCTTGGGGGCCGCAAGATTGCCCTCACCATCGAGGACAGCGCGGGCGACAAGAACCAGGCGATCAACGCCGCCCGCAAGCTGATCGGGCGGGACCATGTCGTCGGCATCATCGGCCCCACGCTGTCCAACGAGATGTTCGCCGTGGGCCCGGTGGCGCAGGAGCGCCATGTGCCGATCGTCGGCACGTCCACCACCGCCAACGGCATCACCGCCATCGGCGACGACGTGTTCCGCACCTCGCTGCCCGAGAGCGACGTGATCCCCGTGACGCTGCGCAAGGCGATCGGCATGGGGGTGAAGACAATCGCGCTGATGTACGCCAATGACGACGCGTTCTCCAAGTCGGGGTTCGACGTGATGAAGGCGGCGGCGGAGAAGGCCGGCCTGACGATCGCGGACATCGAGAGCTTCGGCAGCAGGGACACCGACTTTTCTGCGCAACTGACCAAAATCCGCGAACTCCATCCGGACGCGGTGGGGATTTCCGCGTTGGTGGAGCCGGTGGCGGGCGTGCTGCTCGGGGCGCGGCAGGTGGGCTTCGGGCCGAAGACTCTGTTCATCGGCGGCAATGGCAGCAACTCGCCCAAGCTCGGCGAGATCGCCGGGAAGGCGGCGGATGGCCTGATCGTCGGCAGCCCCTGGTTCGTGGGCAAGGCGACGCCGCAGAACCAGGCGTTTATTGCCGCTTTCCGCAAGGCCTACAACAAGGACCCGGACCAGTTCTCGGCGCAGGCTTACGACGCGATGCAGATCGTGGCGGCCGCTATCGATCGCGCGGTGCCCCCGACCCGGCCAAGCTGCGCGATGCGTTGATGCAGACTGAGTTCGATGGCGTCATGGGCCCGTTCAGCTTCACCGCGTCGCGTGACCCGGCGTCGACCGCCGGCGTCGTGGTGCTGGTGATGCAGGATGGCAAATTTACGATTGCGCCGTAGCGAGCCCCTTGTCCTCTGCTCTCCCGCAAGCGACAGAGGGGGAGACTAGCCTATGTTCCCTCAGCAACTCGCTAACGGCACCCTATTAGGCGCGACCTACGCGTTGTTCGCGCTCGGCTTCACCCTGATGTTCGGCGTGCTGCGGGTGATCAATCTCACCTATGGGTTCTACTTTTCCGCCGGCGCCCTCATCGCGCTCTGGTTGGTGCGGACGGCCGGGCTTGGCATTGCCACTGCGCTGCCCGTTGCGGCCGTCGCATCGGGCGCAATCGCCGTCGTGCTGGACTGGCTGCTTCTGACCCGGCTGCGCAGCGCGTGGGCGCCTGAGCTGGCTTCCCTCATGGTCACGCTCGGCGCGGTGCTGGCGTTGTATTCGGCGCTCACCGTCTGGGTCGGCTCCGACATCAGGCGCTTCCCACCGGGTGCTATTAACGGCAATGCGCTCCAGCTCGGCCCAGTGCGGGTGACCGAATCGCAGTTGCTGATCCTGCTCGCCACCGCCGTCCTGGTGGCCGCCCTGCTTTGGCTGCTGCATCGCACCCGGCTCGGTCTCGCTATCCGCGCCATGTCGGAACGGCCGGATGCCGCGGCACTGATGGGCATCAACACCGCCCGGACGGCGGCCATCGTCTCTTTCGTCTCCGGTTGCCTGGCCGGGGCCGGCGGCGTGTTGATCGGGCTACAGCGCAACGCCATCCAGCCCTACATGGGCGAAGAAATGATGCTGCGCGGCTTTGTGGTGATTATCGTGGGCGGCTTAGGCAACACCTTGGGCGCGCTGGCTGCCGGCATGCTGCTCGGCATCCTGGAGGTGATGACGGCCGGCTATGTCAGCTCCAACCTGAAGGAAGCGGTGGCCTTTCTGGTCTTGGTGGCAGTGCTATGGACGCGGCCGGCCGGCCTGTTTAGCCGCGCGGCGATGCGCCGGGCATGACCATGCCGCCTTGGCTCGGCGACCTCCTCTTCACCTACAGCAACCTCATCCACGCGGTGGGTATCAACGGGCTGCTGGCCTTGTCGATGTATGTGGTGCTGGCGGCCGGGCAGCTCTCGCTGGGCCAGGCGGCGTTCATGGGCCTGGGGGCGTATTCCTCGGCGCTGATGACGCTGAACCTGGCGATGCCGTTCTGGGCGGTGCTGCCGCTCTCGGTGGTGGCGCCGGTGCTGTTCGCGCTCGCGATCGGCCTGCCCACGCTGCGGCTTTCGGGCGTCTACTTGGCTATTGCGACGATCGGGCTCGGCGAGGTGCTACGCGCGCTGTATCTCAACCTCGACGTGTTCGGCGGCGCGCTCGGCTTGTCCGGCATTCCGGCACAGGCCGAGAGCTGGGTAATCTATGGCTTGCTCGCGGCCGCCATCGTCATCCTGTGGCTGCTCGGCCGCAGCCCGGTCGGGCGGGCTATGGAGGCGATGCGGGAAGACGAGACCGCCGCGGCCGTGCTGGGGGTGAACCTGCTGCGGAGCAAGATGGGCGTGCTGCTCGCCTCCGCCGCGCTGGCGGGGCTGGCAGGCTGCCTCGACGCGCACGTGTCCTCCTTTATCGGCCCGGCCGAATATGGCTTCGAGCCTGCGGTGACTATCCTGTCCTATGCGCTGCTCGGCGGCATCGCGACACCGCTCGGGCCGGTGTTGGGTGCCGTCCTGCTCACCGCCCTCCCCGAGTTGCTGCGTGGTTTGGCGGACCTGCGTTTGGTGCTGAACGGGCTGATCATCGTGGTGGCGGTGCTGTTCCTGCCCGGCGGCCTGCTGCCTTGGCCGATGCGCCGGCGCGCCGCTTGAGCGTCCTGCTCGAAGCCGCCAGCCTCACCCGCCGCTTTTCCGGCCTGGTCGCGGTGGACGCGGTGGACCTGGCGGTGCGCGAGGGCGGCATCCATGCCGTGATCGGCCCGAATGGAGCGGGCAAGACCACGCTGTTCAATTTGCTCTCCGGCATCACGCCCCCCAGTTCCGGCCGCATCACTCTTGCCGGGCAGGACATCACCCGCCTGCCGCCGCACCGCCGGGCAGCACTCGGCATGGCGCGCACGTTCCAGTCCATGCGGGTGTTTGCCGGCATGACGGTGCTGGAGAACGTATTGCTCGGCCTGCAGCCGCGCTCGCGGGCGAGCCTCGCCGCGGTGGTGGCCCGCCTGCCCCGCTTCCGCCGCGAGGAGGCGGGCGCCGTGCGCGCGGCGGACGCGGCGCTCGAACTGGTCGGGCTGCCGAACCTGGCGCAGGCCCGCGCCGGGTCACTTTCTTACGGCGATGGGCGCCGAGTGGAGATCGCCCGCGCCGTCGCCTCCCACCCCCGCCTGCTATTGCTGGACGAACCCGCCGCCGGGCTGAACCCGGCCGAGACCGCCGCCCTCGCCGCCTTAATACGCCGGCTTTGTGCCGCCGGCACCACCGTGCTGCTGGTGGAGCACGACATGGGCTTTGTGATGGACGTGTCGGACGAAGTGACGGTGCTGAACTTCGGCCGTCGCATCGCCCGTGGGCCGCCCGCCGCCGTGCGCGCCGACCCGGCGGTGATCGAGGCCTATCTCGGCCACAAGGTCGCTGCCCGCCTGCAAGCCGGCGCCCGTATCGGGGTGCGCGGCGTTTGAGCAGCCTGCATCTGGAGGGCCTCACGCTAGGCTATGGCCGCACGACCGTGGTGCACGGCATCTCGCTGCGAGTGGAGCCGGGCCAGATCGTTGGC
The DNA here is from genome assembly GCA_965276785.1 of Acetobacteraceae bacterium. Classification (GTDB taxonomy): domain Bacteria; phylum Pseudomonadota; class Alphaproteobacteria; order Acetobacterales; family Acetobacteraceae; genus LMUY01. The sequence goes on along the minus strand of OZ255629.1, from coordinate 1,389,247 downwards.
CTGATCGGCGCCAACGGGGCGGGCAAGACCACGGTCATGCGCGCCATTTCCGGCCTGTTGCGTCCCCGCGCCGGGTGCATCCTCTACGACGGCGCGGACATCGCCGGCCGCCCCGCGCACGCCATTGCCGCCGCCGGATTGCGCCAGGTACCGGAGGGGCGACAGGTGTTCGGCGCCCTCACCGTGGCCGACAACCTCGCCCTCGGCGCCTACACCGTGCCCGACCCGGCGGAACGCGCCCGCCGACGCGAAGCGGTGCTGACCCGCTTCCCCCGTCTGCGCGAGCGATTGGGCCAACTTGCCGGTTCACTCTCAGGCGGGGAGCAGCAGATGTTGGCGTTCGGCCGTGCGCTGATGGGCGGCCCGCGCCTGTTGCTGCTGGACGAGCCCTCGATGGGGCTGGCGCCGCTGGTGGTGGAGGAGATTTTCACCGCCATCGCCGACCTGCGCCAGGGTGGCACCACGATCCTGCTGGTGGAGCAGAACGCATCGGCCGCGTTGGATGTCGCGGATTATGCCTATGTGCTGGAGGGCGGCCGCATTGCACTGCACGGCGACGGCCCGACCGTGTTGCGCAACCCGGCCGTCATGGCGGCTTACCTGGGCGGGGACGCTTGACGGAGCTCTTGCCGTGGTCCCGTGACAGGAAGCCTTCAGATCGTAGGATGGCTGTAGCACGTGGAAGGAGCATGGATAATGACCAGGCCGGATTGCATACGCCACTGGACCGAGCTTGAGGAGCCAGACGACGACCATTACCCGGGCGACACGGAACTCATGACGATCGGTGCGCCATTGGGACGAGCGTTGGGGCTGAAACGGCTTGGCATTCACCACAACCGCCTCCCGCCGGGCCGCCGTACGTCCTACCCGCATGCGGAGAGCGCCGAAGAGGAGTTCATCTACGTGCTTGAAGGCACGCCCGACGTCTGGATCGACGGGCAAGTCTACCGTCTAAAGGAAGGCGACGCGGTGGTTTTCCCCGCTGGAGACGGCACTTGTCACACGTTTCTCAACAACACGGACCGGGAAGTTCGCCTTCTCGTAGTGGGCGAGGCCGATAAGCCCGAGAACCGCATCCGTTACCCGCTCAACGAGAGGTATGAGGCGACCCGGGCTGATCGGTGGGTGGACTGGCCAGCGCGGCCAATGGGCGCCCACAACGGCATGCCCGACCCGACGCGCCCAACATAGTCCAGGCGGTCGTTCACGGTCTCATCGCTCTCTCACGTTCTTGACACCCTGTAACCCCCCGGTTAGCAAGCCTGCGCTTTTGACGGCTCGCTCACGTGGGTTGAAAGGGGCGCCATGAATGAGACAGAGCCCGGCGATTTCGAAGCCCGCCTAAACGCGGCGCGCAACCGCCGGGTCTCCAAGGTGGCGGCAGCCTCCCCATCCGGCCCTTCCCCCTGGAGCATCGGGGCGCGGGTGGGGGTGGAGTTGCTGTCTGCCTTGGTGGTGGGGTTGGCCCTGGGTTGGGGGCTCGACCGCTGGCTGCACACCACGCCGCTGTTCCTGGTGGTGTTCGTGTTGCTGGGGGGCGCGGCCGGGGTGGCGAATGTGTGGCGCTTGATGGCGCCGAAGAAGGGACGCGATTTTGGCTGAGGCAGCACCACCCACAATCGACGCGCTCGGACAGTTCCGGCTGCACCACGGCTGGGGGCTGATCGGCCAGTCGGTCAATTTCACCCAGTCTAACGCCTGGATGGTTGCCGGTGGCGTGCTCACCCTGTTCATGCTGGTCTATGGCATGCGCGGCCGCGCCGTGGTGCCGAACCGACTGCAATCGGCGGCGGAGATGAGCTACGAGTTCGTGGAAAAGATGTGCGTCGACCAGATCGGCGAGGAAGGGCGGCGCTTCTTCCCCTTCGTGTTCACGCTGTTCTTCTTCGTCTTGATGGGCAATCTGCTCGGCCTGCTGCCGTTTGCTTTCACCTACACCAGCCATATCGCAATTACCGGGGCACTGGCGATCATGGTGATTGTCCTCGTCACGGTGGTCGCCATCCGCGAGAACGGCAGCCACTTCTTCACCGAATACTTCTTCCCGGCCGGCGCCCCCAAGCTGCTGGCGCCGCTCATCATCCCGGTGGAGATCATCTCCTATCTATCGCGACCGGTGAGCCTCTCCATCCGCCTGTTCGCCAACATGGTCGCCGGGCACGTGATGTTCGAGGTGTTCGCAACCTTCATCCTGACGCTCTCAGGCCTAGGATTCCTGGGCGTGATCGGCGCCATTGGGCCGTTGGCGATCAACGTCGTCCTGGTGGGGTTCGAACTGCTGGTGGCTTGCCTGCAGGCCTACGTGTTCGCCATCCTGACCTGCATCTACCTGCACGACGCGGTTCACCTGCACTAGTCCGCGCGCCAGACCCCTCTTCCATCACCAGAAGGACTGCACAATTATGGACGTCGCTGCTGCAAAGGCCCTCGGGGCCGGTATCGCCGTGATCGCGCTTGCGGGCGTGGGCATCGGCATCGGCAACATCTTCTCCTCGCTGGTGTCCAGCATCGCCCGCAATCCCTCGGCGCGCGACCAGGTGTTCGGCCTCGGCATCCTGGGCTTTGCGCTGACGGAAGCCGTGGCGCTGTTCGCGTTGCTGATTTCCTTCCTCATCCTGTTCACCTAAGTCCGGCCGCCGCCATGAGCCGCTTCGCCCTTGCCGCCGTCGCCCTCCTGCTCGCGGCCGCCGGGCCGGAGAAGGAGGGCATGCCGCAGCTCAACTTCGCCAACCCGCTCACCATCAGCCAGGTGGTATGGGGCGCGATCATTTTCGCCCTGCTCTACGTGATGCTCTCGCGTTGGGCGCTCCCGAAGGTCGGCACCGTAGTGGCGGAGCGGCGCGGCCGCATCGCTAGCGACCTCGATACCGCCCGCGCCGCCAAAACCGAGGCGGACGGGGCCGTGGCCGAGCTCACCGAGGCAACGCGGCGGGCCCGGGCCGAGGCGCAGGGCTCGATTGCCACCGCCACCCAGCAGGCCAAAGCTGAGGCCGCCGCACGCAATGCCGCGATGAACGAGACGCTGGACCAGCAACTCGCCGAGGCGGAGGGCCGTATCGCCGCCTCCCGCACCACAGCCATGGGGGCGCTGCGCCAAGTGGCGGGGGAAGCCGCCTCTGCCGTCGTCACCCGCCTGACCGGCCAGCCGCCCGACCCGGCGCGCGTCGACAACGCTGTGGGCGCCTTGCTACCGACCGCGACGGCGGCCTAGCTTCATGCACATGCACGGGTTTTTCGGCGAACCGCGAACATGGGTCGCCATCGCCTTCGTCATCTTCTTTATCTTGTTCGGTGCCCGCCTGTGGAAGGCCTTGGCGGCCATGCTGGATGCCCACGCCACCCGCATCCGCGAGGAGCTCGACGAGGCCAGCCGCCTGCGACGGGAAGCCCAAGCCATGCTGGCCGACGCAACTAAACGGCGGGAGCAGGCCCTCACCGAAGCGCGCGGCATGATCGAGACGGCGCACGGCGAAGCCGCCCGGCTGGCCGAGCAGGCCCGGCTGGACGCCGAAGCCACCGCCGGCCGCCGCGAGCAGATGGCGCATGATCGCATCGCCGCCGCCGAAAAGGCCGCGGTGAACGAGGTGCGCCAAGCCGCCGCCGACATCGCCGCCCGCGCAGCACGGGACGTGATCGCCGCCACCCTTTCGGCCGAGGCCGACGCACAAATCATCGACCGCGCCATCGCCGGGCTGCCAGCCGCCCTGGTCCGGCGCGCAGCATGACCCTGAGGCAGGCCCTCGCCACGCTGGCCACCCTGGTGGCACTCGGCGGCGCCGCCCAGGCCGCAACCTTCCGCTGGGCCAATGACGGCGACGCCAACTCGATGGACCCGTACACCCGCAGCGAAACCTTCCTGCTCACCTTCGACCAGAACTTTTATGACCCGCTGGTGCGCCGGGACCGCGACCTCAAGGTGGAGCCCGCCCTCGCCGAGAGCTGGGAGCAGCCGAACGACACCACCTGGCGCTTCCACCTGCGCCACGGCGTCACCTTCCATGACGGCACGCCGTTCACCGCCGATGATGTGATCTTCAGCTACAATCGGGTGGTCGCGCCGGGCAGCCAGCTCAACGGCTACATGCAAGCCGTCGCAAGCGTGAAAAAGATCGACGACTTCACCGTGGACTTCATCACCAAGCAACCCGATCCGATCTTCCTGAGCGAGATCACCTTTTGGGCGATCATGTCCAAGAAATGGTGCGAGGCGAACCACGCCGAGCAGGCGATGGACCTCACTAAGAAAGAGGAGAACTTCGCAACCCGCCACGAGAACGGCACCGGCCCGTTCATCCTGGACGACCGCGAGCCCGACCGGCGCACCACCATGCACGCCAATCCGCATTGGTGGGACAAGATGCCCGGCAATTTGGACAAGGTTGAGTTCGACGTGATCGGCAATGCTGCCACTCGCGTGGCCGCGCTGCTCTCCGGCGACATCGACATGATGTATACCGTGCCGCCACAGGATATGCCGCGGCTGGCCAACAGCGCCGACCTCAAGGTGCTGCAGGTGTCGGAGCTGCGCACGGTGTTCCTCGGCTTCGACCAGAGCCGGCCGGAGCTGCTGAAGTCCGACGTCAAGGGCAAGAACCCGTTCAAGGACCAGCGGGTGCGCCAAGCCTTCAACATGGCGGTGGACATCGAGGCGATCCATCAACGCGTAATGCGCGGCCAGTCCCACCCGACCGGGTTGCTGTATGGCCCGGGCGTGAACGGCTACACGGCAACTTCCGACGTGCGTTACCCATACGACCCGGCCGGCGCCAAGAAGCTGCTGGCCGAAGCGGGCTATCCCGACGGCTTCGGCGTGACGCTGGATTGCCCGAACGACCGCTACATCAACGACGAGCAAATCTGCCAGGCCGTAACGGTGATGCTGGCGCGAATCGGGGTGCGGGTGACGCTGAACGCGCAGACCCGGCTTCGCTACTTCGCCGAGATCAGCAATCCCGACTACCACACCAGCTTCTACATGCTGGGCTGGACGCCCACCACGTACGACGCGCTGAACTCGCTCTACAATCTCGCCGGTACCCGCAATGGCACGCGCGGCATATTCAACGACGGCGGCTACTCCAACCCGAAGTTCGACGCGCTGCTCGACCAGATCGCGGTGGAAACCAACGGTGAGAAACGAGATAGCGAGATCGTCGCTGCGTCCAAGATGCTGCAGGATGACGCTGCGTTCATGCCGCTACATCAGCAGGTAGTGGTGTGGGCTGCGCGCAAGAAGGTCGACTTGGTGCAGATGGCGGATGATGCGTTTCCGCTACGGTTCGTCACTGTGCATTAGGCGTCTCGTCCGCGTATCGTGTAGCCCGAATCTTGATGCGGGTGTCGCCGAGAGATTGGATCGTCGGCATTCGCCACGGCACGCGATTCTGGCGACAGACCCATACGTCATGGGGGTGCTAATGACGGATGAACAGATATGGGCGCTTGAGCGACGGTTCTGGCTTGAGGGATCAAGCGTCTATGATGACCTCCTCGATCCCGATTGCCTGATGGCCCTTCCGGGCATGGGTGTGATGCAGGCGTCCACGATCCGGGTAGCCTTGCGGGTGCGCCTCGTTGGACGTCGGTGGAGATGACTGGCCGAGCGATCGGTCGAGCGAGGACCATGTTGTTGTCATCGGCTATCGGGCTGAGGGCCGGCGCGATGGTGGCGCCCCCTACAACGCCTATTGCACATCGACGTATTGCTTCGATGGCGCAGCTTGGCGGCTCGCTCAACACCAGCAAACGGCGGCCGACTGAGTAGTAGCCGACCTAGTTCATTGGCATAACTAGGCCGCCGCCCGGCGACCGAGCGGGCCGCCGCCTGACGAGACCTAGAGCCAAGCCGGAAAATCCCCCCAGCCAGCCTACTCCGCGGCGATCGCATACACCTCCATGGGTGCGCAGGTGCAAACCAAGTTGCGGTCGCCATAGACGTTGTCCACCCGCTTCACCGGCGGCCAGTACTTTGCGGACCGGACCCACGGCAGCGGGAACGCCGCCTCAGTCCGCGAGTAACTATGCGGCCAAATATCGGCCATCACTTCGCCCGCGGTATGCGGCGCGTGCTTCAGCGGGTTGTCCGCCCGGTCCGCCACGCCCTCGGCAATCGCTGCGATCTCCGCTCGGATCGCCAGCATGGCCTCGCAGAACCGGTCTAGCTCAGCCATCGGCTCGCTTTCGGTGGGCTCAATCATTAGCGTTCCAGCAACCGGCCATGACATGGTGGGGGCGTGGAAGCCGTAATCCTGCAGCCGCTTGGCGATATCCTCCACCGTGATGCCGGCTTCGGTCTGGAACGCGCGGCAGTCAAGGATGCACTCATGCGCCACCCGGCCGCCCTGCCCCGCGTACAACACCGGAAAGGCGCGGCCGAGCCGGAATGCCATGTAGTTGGCACTCAGAATCGCCACCTGCGAAGCGCGGGTGAGCCCGGCGGCCCCCATCATACGGATATAGGCATAGGAAATCGGCAGGATGAGCGCGGAGCCGAACGGGGCGGCGCTCACCGGGCCAAAGCCGGTCTCGGGCCCGGCATCGGCTCGGGCGGGATGGTTCGGCAGGTAGGGGGCGAGATGCGCTGCCACCCCGATCGGGCCCACGCCGGGGCCGCCGCCGCCATGCGGGATGCAGAACGTCTTATGCAGGTTCAGGTGGCACACGTCGGCGCCAATCGCGGCCGGGCTAGTCAGGCCCAGTTGCGCGTTCATGTTGGCGCCGTCCATGTAAACCTGCCCGCCATGGGTATGGATCGTGGCGCAAATGGCGCGAATTTCACTCTCGAACACGCCATGAGTCGAGGGATAGGTGATCATCAGCGCGGCGAGGCGCCCCGCGTGTTGCTCGGCTTTGGCGCGCAGATCGGCCAAGTCCACGTTGCCGTCGCGGTCGCAGCCCACCACCACCACGCGCAGCCCTGCCATCACCGCGCTAGCCGGGTTGGTGCCATGGGCGGAAGACGGGATCAGGCATACGTCACGCGCGGCCTCGCCTCGCGCGGCGTGGTAGGCGCGGATGGTAAGCAGGCCGGCATACTCCCCCTGCGACCCGGCGTTGGGCTGCAACGACACCGCAGCAAACCCGGTCGCCGCCGCCAGCCAGCCGCACAGCCGCTCGATCAGCTTGGCGTAGCCGACGGTCTGGTCCGCCGGTGCGAAGGGATGAATGTCCGAGAAGCCGGGCATGGTGATCGGGATCATCTCGGCGGTGGCGTTCAGCTTCATGGTGCAGGAGCCGAGCGGGATCATGGAGCGGTTCAGCGCTACGTCCCGATCCTCCAGCCGCTTCAAGTAGCGCAGCATTTCGTGTTCGGAGCGGTGGGCGCCGAACACCGGGTGCGACAACACCGGGCCAGAGCGGAGCAGCGCGGCCGGGATGGAGGCGGGCGCCCCGCTCAGCTCCGCCCCTAACACCACGCCCAACACGGCGAGTTCGGCGGCGGTAACGGTTTCGTCCAGCGCCAGAGCGATGCCGGTGGCGTCCAGCCGGCGCACGTTGAAGCCGACCGCGGCGAAGCGGGACACCAACGCGTCGGCGTCGGCGACGTCCAAGGCGATCGTGTCGAAGAAGTCGGAATGGCGCAGACGGTAGCCGGCGCGGGTCGCCGCGTCCGCCAAGGCGCGCGCCTGCAAATTGGTGCGGCGGGCGATCCGGGTCAGGCCCTCGGGGCCGTGCCAGACGGCATACATGCCGGCCATGACCGCGAGCAACACCTGCGCGGTGCAGATGTTGCTGGTGGCCTTCTCGCGGCGAATATGCTGCTCGCGGGTTTGCAGCGCCAGACGCAGGGCGGGCTGCCCGGCGGCGTCTTGCGACACGCCGACCAAGCGGCCCGGCATGACGCGCTTGAACACGTCCTTGGTGGCGAAGAACGCAGCATGCGGCCCGCCGAACCCCATCGGCACGCCAAAGCGCTGCGAGGAGCCGACCACCACGTCCGCCCCCATCTCGCCGGGCGGCGTCAGCAACACCAGGCTAAGCAGGTCGGCGCAGACGATGGCCAGCGCACCCGCCTCATGCGCGGCGGCGATCTCGGCATGCAGGTCGCGCAAGGCGCCGCTGGTGCCGGGATATTGCAGCACCACGGCGAAGGGCTGGGCGGCGCTCAATGCCGCAGTGTCGCCCGGCGTGAAGCGGTGCAGCGACCAGCCGAGCGGGGCCGCCCGAGTCTGCAGCACGGCCGTGGTTTGCGGATGCAGGTCGGTGCAAACCGCGATCGCACCCGACTTGCTGCGTGCGGCGGCGTGCGCCATCGCCACGGCTTCGGCCGCAGCGGTCGCCTCGTCGAGCAAGGAGGCATTGGCGATCGGCAGCCCGGTGAGATCGGCCACCATGGTCTGGAAGTTCAGCAACGCTTCCAACCGGCCCTGCGCTAACTCGGCCTGGTAGGGCGTATAGGCGGTATACCAGCCGGGGTTCTCCAGCACGTTGCGCCGGATTACCGGCGGCGTGAAGGTGCCGTGATAGCCTTGCCCGATCAGCGAACGAAGGCGCTGGTTCTGCGCCGCCAGCGTGCGCAGTTCCTCAATCACCGGGATTTCGCCGATCGCCTCCGGCAGGCCAGCCAGCGACACGTCGCGAATGTCGCCGGGCACGGTCTGCGCCATCAGCGCGTCGAGGCTTTCGGCCCCCACTGCCCGTAGCATGGTCGCGACGTCGGCCGCGCCGGGCCCGATGTGGCGGGGAACGAAGCTCTCCTCGAGCGCGGCCATCTCGCGAACCGCATCCATCAGGCTTGCTCCGCCAGCAGCGCGTCGTAGGCGGCTTGGTCCATCAGCGCGTCGAAGGCGCCAGCATCAGCGAGGTGCAGCTTGAAGAACCATCCCTCGCCCGCCGGGTCGCGGTTGACCAGCGCCGGCTCCTCGGTGAGCGCCGCGTTCACCTCCGTTACCCGGCCAGCCAGCGGGGCATAGACGTCGCTCGCAGCCTTGACCGACTCCACCACTGCGACCGCTTCGCTCTCGGCGACCTCGCGGCCGGGTTCCGGCAACTCGACGAACACCAGGTCGCCCAGCGCGTCCTGGGCATGGGCTGTGATGCCGACCGTGACGACCTGGCCGTCGAGCCGAACCCATTCGTGGTCCTTGGTGAAGCGGATCATTGGCGGGTTCCTTTAGCGGACGTAGCGGTGGGGGACGAAGGGCAGCGGGACGACGCGGGCGGCCAACGGCTTGCCGCGGACCAGCAGGCTGAGTTCCTGACCCGGCCCGGCCAAATCCCGGCGGACATAGCCCATGGCGACCGGTCCGCCCGCGCTGGGGCCAAAGCCGCCGGAGGTGACGGTGCCGGCGCCGGTACCGTCGGGAGCCACAATTGCCGTCTCGGCGCGCGCGGGGGCGCGGCCCTCGGGGCGAATGCCGACACGCAGGCGGGTCGGGCCATGGTCCAATTGGTCGCAGATCGCCACGGCGCCGGGAAAGTCGCGCGCTTGGCGGCGGCGCTTGGCCACCGCCCAGCCGAGGCCCGCCTCCACCGGCGTGGTGAGTTCGTCGATGTCGTGGCCATAGAGGCATAGCCCGGCCTCCAGCCGCAGGCTGTCGCGCGCGCCGAGCCCGGCGGGCGCCACTTCCGGCTCAGCGAGCAGGCGCTCGGCGAAAGCCTCGGCATCGCCGGCCGCGACCGAGATTTCAAAACCGTCCTCGCCGGTGTAGCCGGAGCGGCTGATCCAGACGCTGAACCCGGCCAGGATCAGCTCCGCCACGCCCATGAACGGCAGGGCAGCGGCTTCCGGCGAGTGCCGGGCCACCACGGCCGCCGCTGCCGGTCCTTGCAGCGCGAGCAAGGCCCGGTCATCGTGCGGTTCGGCGCCGACCTGCGGGATGCGGGTGGCCAGGTGGGTGGCATCGGCAGCCTTGCGGCTGGCGTTGGTGACGAGGAGCAGCCGCTCGCCATGGCGGGCGACCATCAGGTCATCGAGGATTCCGCCGGCCTCGTCGAGAAACAGGGTGTACCGCTGCCGGCCCGGCTTGAGCCCGGTGATGTCCCCCGGCACCAGCGTCTCGAGCGCCGCGGCCGCCTCTGCGCCATGCAGGCTGAGCTGGCCCATATGGGAGACGTCGAACAATGCGGCCCGCTCGCGGCATTGGGTGTGCTCGGCCAGCACGCCGCTTGGATAGTGCACTGGCAGCTCATAACCGGCGAACGGCACCATGCGGGCGCCCAGGCGCCGATGCAGTGCATCCAGCGGGACGGTGCGCAACTGGTCGGAGTCGGGGTCCTGAAAGTCGTCGGGATTGAATTCGGACACGCGTGCAGGCTCCGCAACCAAAGGCCGCCCGCCGGCGCGATTGCCTGCAGGAACGACCCCCCTCTGTCGCGGAACCTGAGAGATTCGGGTGCGGCTTGCACAACCCTTACTCCGTCGGTGCGGCCCAGATAGTCGGGCCGGCTTTCCAGAGGCTCGTTGCCCCGCGCGGTCCTGGGTGCCTGAGCGTTTCCGGGGGCCGGTTGCGCCTTCGGCGGCAGCGTATGCTGCACTCTCCCGCGTGGGTGGTTCGAGCGGAGTCCAACTTGGCCCATTGCCGCCGCTTGCGCAACTCCTGGAGCAGGGCGGGTCCATTCGAAGCCATGCGGCGTTTGCAGAATAGATGACAGGTAAATGAAGTTAAGTTTAAATTTAGTTGGCCAAGTAATGAACCTGGTGTTGTGATCGACTTTGGCACTGCGCCCACCGGATACTGCAAATGCCGCCAGCGGCTTTGCTGGCTTGATGCCGACGAACCCCGGCGGCGGCCTGGACAGCTTGCTGCCCACCGTCACCGCCGCTGCGTCCGCCATTCCATTGACGCACAACGCCTGACGCTTTGGCCTCCATGGCCACGGCGGAGATGTCCGTCGCCGCTGCGCAGGCAACTATAGGCGTTCAGTTCACTGTGTGGCTGGCGACCGCCATGCGTGACGGCTCACCTTTGTTAAAGCCGCGGGCCAGCGATTTCGCCAGGGCCTCGGCGACGCAGCGATACCCCAGATCGTTCATATGGACGCCGTCATCGGCGAGGAAACGGTCATAGCTCAGACCGATCTGCTTCCAAGCGTCCATTAAAGCGCCGCGGGAGAACACCGGCACGTCAGTGGCCGCGCCTACGTCGGCCAGAGCCGCTTCAAGGACCGCGTGTTCGGGGGAGGCCAGGATGGCGGGAGAGCGCTGATTGTCCATCAGCACCACGTCGATGCTGGCCGTCTTCAAACGGTTTACGCCCGCCGTCAAGCGCGTTTTGAACGCCGTCGGGTCCGAGTTTTCCATCGCGCCGTTGGCGCCGACCTGCCAAATTACCAGGTCTGGCTTGACGGCGATGGCATCCGAATCCAGCCGGGCTAATTCCTCCTTGGCGTCTTGGCCGCCGATGCCGCGATTAATCACGGCGAATTGGGCGCGGGGAAACGCCTGCTCCAGATCGGCCTGCAGCTGGGCCGGGTAGCTGTTGGCGATGTTGGACGCCATCCAGCCCTCAGTACTGGAGGAGCCGAGCGCCACGATCACGACTTCTTTACCGCTGGCGAAGGTTTGCCGCGCTCTGCGCAGTGCGAGCGGCGGGGTTGTCACCGAGGGGCACAATTCCTGGGCCTGCCCGAGGCTCGCGGTTGCGGACAGCATCAACAGGGCGGCCAGGATGATTGGTCGTCGTGCCTGAAACATTGCGTTCATAAAGCGCAAGCCAGGCATAAAGGTCCAGAGCCAAAGTGATAAACTAGCCCGGTTCGGAACTGACTGGACGCCGTTTGCGCAACGCAGCGGCGTAGCTGCCCCGCGGGCGCTCTGCTGCGGTATTCGGCCGTACGACCGTGTCATGATAGTCGTCCCAGTCCTTGGCTGTGAGCTGATCGAGGTCCGGGACCAGTTCATACTCGCTCAAGGTTGCTTCGGCGTAAACGCTGCGGGGCAAGGGTTGCACTTGGAACAGCGGGTAGTCGCTACGGAACTCCACCGGCTGGTGCGTGCGCGTCAGGCGCAAGGCCGTGAACAAGGGGCCGAACCAGCGGTCGGTTTCGATGATGCCTTCGTATAGCTCATAGCCGCCGGGCCGCGGCAGGTTCGCAGGCGCGCGCAGCAACAGGCTGATGCCCGGCGGCGTGCGACAGACCAGCCCGCTCCAAAGCTGCACCAGTCCGGGCTCCTGCAGGGCGCTCACAAACGGCGGGGCAAAGCCTCGCACGCGCTCCGGTGCTTGCGCGTCGAACACCTCCTGCAGATTGGGAAACGGCGCCGACGAGAGCGGCAACCAGCCTTCCACGCCGGCATGGGTCCAACTTATGGAGGTGCCGTCCCAAAGCAGGCTGAAGTCCATCGGCGAAAACACGTAGTAGCCGAAGCCGGCCGCGCTGGTTATCGCCTCGCAATATCGGAACGCGCGCGTCGGCAACGAGCCGGCGGCCGAGCGGTCCGCCCGTTGCGGCAGCCGTCCCACCGGTGTGAACCGGTGGAACACGACCAAAGCCTGTTCCGCCCCCTGGCTCGCCATCGAGTGTATTACTAACGCCGGCGATCCGTCGGCCGAATTGAAGCGACTAGGCTCTCGCGGCGGTGCGGATTTTCGCAGCATCCACCGGCGCCAACGCCGGGGAGGTGGCGCCCAGCCGGACCTTGCAAACGGCAACGGCAGGCTTCGCGTCGGTCGAACTGGTCATGCTGGCTGGTCCCCGCTTGCTGCCCAGCCACCCCCGTGACGACCAGGATCGATACATCCGTATCTCACATTGGCAGCATCATGCCGGTTGAACGTCTTCTTCGCGTGAGTCCTCTGTCAAAAAAGCCAGGAAACGTCCCGTGAATCGAAATAAAAACCGAGACGCGGGAGAATGGTTACGCCGTGCCGCCGACTGTCATCGCCGACAGCTTCAAGGTCGGCTGCCCCACGCCAACCGGAACCCCCTGCCCGTTCTTGCCGCAGGTGCCGATTCCCGGGTCCAGCGCGAGGTCGTTGCCGACCATGGTAATTTTAGTCAGAGCGTCCGGGCCGTTGCCGATCAGCGTGGCGCCCTTTACCGGCGCGGTCACTTTGCCATCCTCGATCAGGTAGGCCTCGCTGGCCGAGAAGACGAACTTGCCGGAGGTGATATCGACCGAGCCGCCGCCGAAGTTCACCGCGTAGAGACCGCGCTTCACCGAGCCGATCATCTCGTCCGGAGCGTACTGCCCGGCCATCATCACCGTATTGGTCATGCGCGGCATCGGCGCGTGGGCGTAAGACTGCCGGCGGCCGTTACCGGTCGGCGCCACACCCATCAGCCGGGCGTTCTGCCGGTCCTGAATGAAGCCCTTCAGGATGCCGTCTTCGATCATCACCATCCGGCCCGACGGCGTGCCCTCGTCGTCCACCGTGAGGCTACCGCGGCGATCGGGCATGGTGCCGTCATCGACTACCGTCACGCCGGGAGCGGCGATGCGTTGGCCGAGCAGCCCTGCGAAGGCCGAGGTCTTCTTGCGGTTGAAGTCACCCTCCAGGCCGTGGCCAATCGCCTCGTGCAACAGGATGCCGGGCCAGCCGGACCCGAGCACAACCTCCATCTCGCCGGCGGGCGCCGGGCGGCTGTCGAGGTTGACCAAAGCCTGCCGCAGCGCCTCGTCGACGCCATGCCGCCAAGTCGCCTCCGTCAACAGCCGGCTGTAGCCGAAGCGGCCGCCAGTGCCATAGCTGCCGGTTTCGCGGCGGCCGTCCTGCTCCACCACCACGGAGACGTTCAGCCGCACCAAGGGGCGGATGTCGGCCACCCGGCGGCCGTCGGCGCGCATCACCTGCACCGCTTGCCACTCGCCGTACATGCTGGCCATGACCTGTTTTACGCGTGGGTCCGCCGCGCGGGCGTAGCCGTCCATGGCGGCCAGGATGGCGGTGCGCGTGGCGAAGTCGAGCTCGCCAAGCGGGTTCACGTCGGAATACAGGCGCGCGTTGCTGGCGCGCGGTGCCTCGGCGGCAACCCCGCTGCCGCCCAGGCGCACGACAGAAACGGTCGCCGCGGCCCGGCGCAAGGCGGGTTCGGAAATCTCGCCGGCATGCGCGTAGCCCGACTCCTCGCCCAAGATCGCGCGCAGGCCAAATCCCGAGCCGCTTTCGAAGCCGGCGTGGCGAATGCGGCCGTCATCCAGCGAGAGTTGCTCGCTTTCGCGGTATTCCAAGAACAGCTCGCCGTCATCACAGCCGGCCAGGGCTGCGGCCGTCACCTGCTCGGCGGCAGCGCGATCCAGCGCGGCGTCCTCCCGCTCGAAGAACAGCTTATCCGTGGTCGCTAAGGGGGAAAGGCCGAGGCTCATAAGGGCATCCAGTTCTTGCTGGTGTTCATACACGAAAACGCGAAAGACTTCAGGCGGCTCGTTCCCGCGCCGGTGTGGACGCGGCCTGCCGGATCGGCTGCCGCCGGTCGAGGTGCAAGGTGACCAGCACGGCAGTGAGCAGCAGCACGGCCACACCTTGATGGGCGGTGGCGAGCGCGGTAGGCACGGCCCAGAGCAGCGTCGCCACCCCGAGGGTATACTGCGCCAGCACCGCCAGCCCGAGCGCCCAGGCCGCCCGTCGCACCGGGGCGCGGCGGGCGCGCAGGCCGGCCGCCACCGTTGCCAGCACCACCAGCGCCGTGGCGGTGGCGAGCAGGCGGTGATCGAACTGCACCGCAGCAAGGTTCTCGCCCAAGTTGCGCAGGAACGGGTGCAGCGCGGCGTAGTCGGGCGGGACCAAGCTGCCGCCCATCAGCGGAAAGCTGTTGTAGATCAGCCCCGCATGCAGCCCCGCCACCAGCCCGCCCGCCGCAATGGTGACCGGCAGCAGCACTGCGCTGGTGCTGGTCAGCCAAGCCAGGGCCGGGCTGCTCGCCGAGCGCCAGGGCCCGGGCCGCAGCACCCCCAGGGCCGTCCACAGAATGGCCGCATACAGCACCAGTGCGAGCAGAAGATGCACCACCAGCCGATAGGCCGATACTGCGATGCTGTCGGCGGCGAAGCCGGAGGCGACCATGAACCAGCCGACCGCCCCTTGCAGCCCGCCCAGCAGGAAGAAGCCGAACAGCCGCAACCACAGCCCGCGGCCGATCGCCCGGCGCAGGCCGAACACAATCAGCGGGACGATGAACACTACGCCGATCAGGCGGCCCCAGAGCCGATGCACCCACTCCAACCAGAAAATCTGCTTGAAGCCAGCAAGGCCGAAACCCTCGTGCATCAGCGAATACTGCGGGATCTGCTGGTAGAGCTTGAACAACCGCTGCCACTCTGCCTCCGAATTGGGCGGCAGCGCGCCCGAAAGCGGCGCCCACTCCATAATCGACAGGCCGGATCCGGTCAGCCGGGTGGCGCCCCCCAGCGCCACCATCACCAGCAGCATGCCGCAGATGGTGAACAGCCAGCCGGCCACCCATTTGCGGTGAGCACGGTCGCGCGGCGTCTCCAGCCGGCCGGCTCGGTCGTCAAGGTCGAATGGCATCGCTTTCCCCCAACCACCTCCAGCTTGCCGGTTTAAGCGTGCGGGTGCTACCGCCGTGCGGGATGCAAGACCTCGTTCCCGAACCCGTCAAGCCGCTGCTGTGCGTTGTGGTCCCCGTTCGCAATGAAGGTGCCAATATCGCTCCCCTGCTGGCGGAAATCGAGACGGCCCTACGCCAGATTCCGCACGAGACCGTCTATGTGGACGATGGCAGCACGGATGACACCCCGCAGCGGCTGATGGAGGCGCAAAATACCACCGGCTCGCTGAGCGTGCTGCGGCACCGGGCCAGTTGCGGGCAGAGCGCCGCCATCATCACCGGCGTGCGGTCGGCGCAGGCGCCATGGATCGCCACACTGGATGGCGACGGCCAGAACGACCCGGCGGACATCCCCGCCCTGCTGGCCCGGGCACAGGCCGCCACCGGCCCCGTGCTGGTCGCCGGGCACCGGGTCAGCCGGCAGGACAGCCGGGCCAAGCGCGCCGCCTCCCGCGTGGCCAACGCTGTCCGCGCCCGCCTGCTGGGCGATGCGACCCAGGATACCGGCTGCGGCCTGAAGGTGTTTGGGCGCGACGCGTTCCTGGCGCTGCCTCAGTTCGACCACATGCACCGGTTCCTGCCGGCGCTGTTCATCCGGGCGGGCGGGCGGGTGGAGTCGGTGCCGGTGAACCACCGGCCGCGCACCCGCGGGCGCTCGAACTATGGCACGTTCGACCGGCTCTGGGTTGGTATCTTCGACCTAGCCGGCGTGTACTGGCTGCAGCGGCGATGGCACCGGCCGGACCTCGAAACCGAGCGGCTACGGAGCCTGGTGCCGTGACGGCCATCGCGCAAGCAGCGGTGTGGCGGCCGGCGCTGTTGGCGGGCGGGCTGCTGCTGGCCGGGCTGGCGCTGCGCAACGGCTGGGGCCGCGCCGCTTTGGACGCGCCTGCGGCGGCAGGCCCGGCGGCGTTCGTGCTGGCGGGGGCGGTCGCCTGTGCCATTGGCGTGCCCCGCCAAGTGGTGGCCTATGCCGCCGGGCTCGGCTTCGGCACGGCGGCAGGCATGGCGCTGGCGCTGGCAGCGCAACTGCTGGGCTGTGCGGCGGATTTCCTGTGGGCGCGGCTGGTGATGCGCGAATGGGCGGCCCGGCGAGTGCGCGGCCGGTTGGCGCGGCTGGACGCACGGTTGCGCCGCCATCCCTTCACGCTCACGCTCACGCTTCGGTTGCTGCCGATGGGCAACAACTTGGTGCTGAACCTGCTGGCTGGCGTATCGGCGGTCGCGGCGGCGCCGTTCCTGGCCGCCTCCGCTCTGGGCTATGTGCCGCAAACCGCGGTGTTCGCGCTGCTCGGCGGCGGCACGCGGGTGGGCCGGGGCGAGCAAGTGGCACTGGCGGCGGCGCTATTCGGGCTCGCCACGATGCTTGGCCTCTGGCTGATGCGCCGGCTCCGCGTGACGGATCGGACAACGGACTAGCGCCGCCGCCGCCGCCGGGCGATCACACTGCGACGCCGGTTTGCGCGGGCAAGAACGCCCGCAGCAGCGCATTCACCCGGGCCGGTGCGTCTTGTTGCACCCAGTGGCTGACGCCGGGCAGCCGCTCGATACGCAGATCCCGCACATAGCGTTCGGTCCCGTCCAGGCAGATCACATCCAGCGCCACGTCCTGCTCGCCCCAAATCACCAAGGTCGGCACCTCGATCAGGCGGTCAAGCTCGGGCAGGCGACCTAGTCGCATGGCGCGGTACCAATTCAGCATGGCGGTCGCCGCACCCGGTTCGGCAATCTGGCGGGCATACACGTCAATCACGTCGGACGGGACGGGCAAGCCACGAAACATGCGGCGCACAGCTTGGCCTCCTCCCGCCGCCAGCAACCGCTCGGGCAAAGCCGGGAGTTGGAAAAATCCGATATACCAAGACTTGCGGCGCTGCCGCCATTGTTTCAGCGCGGCGCGGAAGCAGAGCGGGTGCGGCACGTTCAGTATCACCAGCCGCTGCAACGGGCGCAGTTGCCCGGCGGCGAAGCACCACGCCACCATCGCCCCCCAATCATGCCCAATCAGCGTCACCTGCCGCGCCCCGGATGCGTGGATCAGGCCGGCCACATCGGCGAGCAGATGGCGCAGCGCATAGGCCGCGACGCCCTGCGGCCGGGAACTGCGGCCGTAGCCTCGCTGGTTCACCGCCCAAACCCGGTAACCCAACTCTGCCAGCACCGGAACCTGGTTGCGCCAAGACATTAGATGTTCCGGAAACCCGTGCAGGCAGAGCGCCAGATGGTCGCCCTGCCCGGTCTCCTCCACCTCGAAGCGCAAACCGTTCGCCTCCACGAAGCGCAGGCTCACCGTGGCTCAGCGCCCACCAAGCCGCGGGCGAAATCCATCGCGGCAAACGGCCGTAAGTCGCCCGCCTGCTCGCCGACCCCGACCGCATGGACTGGAATGCCATAATCCTCCGCCAGGGCGACCACGATTCCGCCGCGGGCGCTCCCATCCAGCTTGGTCACTACCAGGCCGGTCACGTCCACCATCTCCTTGAACACGCGCACCTGCTCCAGCGCGTTGTGTCCGGTGGTCGCGTCCAGCACCAGCAGCACCGAATGCGGCGCGGAGGCGTCGCGCTTGCGCATCACGCGGATGATCTTGGAAAGCTCGTCCATCAACGCCGACTTGTTGTGCAGGCGCCCCGCGGTATCGATCAGCAACACATCCGCGCCGTCCGCTTGCGCCTGGGTCAGTGCGTCGAACGCCAAGCCGGCCGCGTCCGCCTCCGGCGCCCCGGCGATCACCGGGGCGCCGGTGCGCTCGCCCCAAATCTGCAGTTGCTCCACAGCCGCCGCGCGAAACGTGTCCCCGGCCACCAGCACGCAACGCAGCCCCTGCTCGCGGTATTGCAACGCCAGCTTGCCGATGGTGGTGGTCTTGCCAGTGCCGTTCACGCCCACCACCAACACCACATGCGGCCGACGCGCCGGGTCGAGCACCAGGGCTTGCGCAACGGGCGCGAGGATGGCGGCAATCTGCTCGGCCAAAGCTTCCTTGATCTCGGCATCCGTCACGCTGCGGCCGAAGCGGCTGCGGCGGAACTCCTCCACGATGTCGGCCGCAGCCACCGGACCGAGATCGGCACCGAGCAGTAGCTCCTCCAGCTCAGCCAGCGCGTCGTCGTCCAGCACCCGCCGGGCGAACCCGGCCGTCAGCCCGCCAGCAAGCTTCTCGGTGGAGCGGCTCAGCCCAGCCTTCAGCTTTGAAAAGAAGCCGCCGAGCGCCATTAGGCGGCCTCTGCCACTAGGCCTTGCGCGTCCGCCGCCAGCACGCGGGCGCGCAATAGGCTGCCTGGCTCGGCCGCCACATGGACCGGGGTGAAATGCTCGCTATGCCCCCGGCCGCCCCGCTCGATCAGCACATGGAGCGTCTTGCCGATTTGAGCACGGTGGAAAGCCAACGCCTCGGCCGCCCCAGCCGCACGCAGCCGAGCCGCACGCTCTCGCCGGAGCGGCACCGGCACTGCCGGCATCCGTGCGGCCGGAGTGCCGGGCCGCTCGCTATAGGCGAACACGTGCAGGTAGGGGATGCGGGCCTCCTGGATGAAGCCCAGCGTCTCGGTGAACAGCGCCTCGGTCTCGGTCGGGAACCCGGCGATCAGGTCCGCCCCGATCGCAATATCCGGCCGCAATGCACGCGCCCGCTCGACGATGCCGAACGCCTGAGCGCAGGAATGCCGCCGCCGCATGCGCTTGAGGAGGAGCTCCGACCCCGACTGGAGCGAAAGGTGCAAATGCGGCATGAAGCGCGGCTCGCTCGCAAGCACGTCCCAGAGTGCAGAATCGATTGCCGCCGGGTCGAGCGAGGACAGGCGGAGCCGGGGCAAATCCGGCACGGCACGCAGCAGGCTGGCGGCAAGAGCGCCGATGCCGCCGGCATAGCTGGCGATGTCCACCCCCGTCAGCACCACCTCGCTGACACCCCTGTCAGCCAGCCGGCCGACCTGCCGCACGATCTCTGCCGGCGGCACGCTGCGGCTGCGGCCGCGGCCATGTGGGATGCTGCAGAAGGTACAATGGTGGTCGCAGCCGGCCTGCACTTGCACAAAGCCTCTGGTATGCCCGGCGAATCCAGCCACCGCCGCGTCCGGGCCGATCTCGCTCACCGGGCTAACCCGGCTGCCCGCACCGGGCAGCCAAGATGCAGCGCGGAGCTTGTCGGCATTGCCCAGCACGCGGCTGACGCCGGGCATCGCCACCCACCGCGCCGGGTCGATCTGCACCGCGCAGCCAGTGGCCACGATCGCCGCGTCCGGCCGCTCGCGCTGCAATCGGCGGATTGCTTGGGCCGCCTGCCGTTCCGCTTCCGCCGTGACGGCGCAGGTATTGACCACCACCGTCTCGCGCTCGCTCGCGACGAGCCCGCGGATTGCCTCGCTTTCGACGATATTCAGCCGGCAGCCGAAGGTGACGATGGTGGCGTCTGCCATCAGGGCCGCTTGATCGGGTTCGTGGCGCTCAGCTCGATGCCGCGCGCATTAGGATTGAACGTCATCTCGATGACGTAGGTGGCGCCGCAGGCGGACAGATACCAGTTCTCCCGCCAGGCGCGGTTTGCCCGGCCGTCGGTGATCTCGGGGTTGGGCAGGCCGGTGTAGTCGTCGAATTGTGCGTCGATGAAGGTCTGCCGGGTGCAGCCCGGCGGTGCCGCCCGTACCGCGATCGCCTGGGCGTATTGCAACGCATTTTTCTGCGTCTGCGGGTCGGCATGCGAGTCGCCAGGCATGGTGGGAATGCGGGCCGGCGGGCTGCCGGGCTGCACCACGGTCAGCACGTTCAGGCGGTCCGGCAACGGGTTGCAGCCCGACACGTCCACGCTTTGCGACCACATGCCCGAAGCCAGCGCGCCATCCGGGGCAAACTGAGTAGGCGCATAGAGCACGAGTTGGCCGTTGGGCTTGAACTTGGCGGCCGCACAACTGCCGGGCAATTGCTTGTACTGCTCGCGGGCGGCGTTCATCACCGGGTCCTGCCAAGCCGATTGTTGCACGATCTCCGGCAGCGTGGGAGCCCGCTTTGCGCGCTGCAGGTCGGGCGAGACCAGAGGGTCCGGCATGGGCGCCGGCGTTGCCGTAGCCGGAATTGCCGCCGGAGCGGACGTCGCGCGTGCTGCCGGAGCCGGCACGGTTTGCGCGGCGGCGGGCACGGCCATGAGCAGAAGGGCGGCAAGCAGGCGGGTGGCCATCGGCAGCGGGTTCCTCAAGCGGTGTTCAGTCAGGATGATAGTCATCAAGTTCGAAGACGCCCTCATAGGCCGTGGCGACCGGACCCGTCATTAGGACGTGATTGTCCTCCCGCCAGGTGATGTCGAGCACGCCGCCATCCAGCTCCACGCGCCCCCGCCGCCCAAGCAGCCCGCGGCGATGCGCGTTCACCACGGCGGCACAGGCGCCCGACCCGCAGGCCCGCGTGAGCCCCGCCCCCCGTTCCCATACCCGCAGCCGGAGCCGGTCCGTCGCCAGCACTCGGGCAAACCCGGCATTGACGCCTTGGGGGAACATCGCGGCACGCTCCAGAGCCGGGCCACGCTCGGCCACTTCGTCCACATCGTCGGTGAAGAAGGTGATGTGCGGGTTGCCCATGGACGCAGCCGCCGGCTCGCCGGGCAGAGGCAGCCGCAGCGTGTCGGCCGGTTCGGCAAGCGGGATGTCGTGCCAGCCGAGCCGCACCGGGCCCATGTCGACGCAAACTCGGCCGTCTGGCAGCCGCCACGCCGCCAGCAACCCAGCCGCCGTCCGCAACGACAACGCGCTTGTGCCGTCCATCAGCCAGGATGCCGCACAACGCGTTCCGTTGCCGCAGGCGCCGGCCTCAGCGCCATCCGGGTTGAAGAAGCGCAGTGACGCATCCGCTCCCTCACCCGAGCCGATGCTGACGAGTTGGTCGCAGCCGATGCCGGTGCGGCGGTCCGCCAGGGCGGCAATACGCCGGGGGCTCAGGCCGAGCGGCGCGGCGCGCTCGTCCAGCACCACGAAATCGTTGCCGGCGCCATGCATCTTGCGGAAAGGGACGCGCATGGCGCGGCTTATAGCCCGCCCTTGATCTATGCGTCACCCACGCTTATACGCCGGCGCCTGGGTGGTAACGCCCGGACTGTCTGCGCGCCGGGCCTGGATGGGCATGCCCGGCCGCGACGCCTGCCATTTGCGCGCAGGACCAGCGATGAGGGAGACACAAATGCCCAAGATGAAGACCAAGTCGTCGGTCAAGAAGCGGTTCAAGATCACCGCGACCGGCAAGGTGCTCGCCGGACCCGGCAAGAAGCGGCACAACCTGATGGCTCGCAGCCAGAAGGCCAAGCGCAGCAATCGCGGCAGCCAGACCCTGACCCATGCGGACGGGCTCACCGTCAAGCAATGGGCGCCCTACGGCCTCGTGTAAGGAGCAGCGGCAATGGCACGCGTCAAACGGGGCGTCACCACCCACGCCCGGCACAAGAAGGTCCTGGCACAGAGCAAGGGCTTCGTCGGCCGCAGCTCGACCAACTATCGCATCGCGCTCGAGCGGCTGGAGAAGTCGCTGCAATACGCCTACCGCGACCGCCGGGTGAAGAAGCGCGAGTTCCGCGCGCTCTGGATCCAGCGCATCAACGCGGCAGTGCGCGAACACGGGCTGACCTACAGCCGATTCATCGCCGGGCTGAACAAGGCAGGTATCGAGATGGACCGCAAAGTGCTGTCCGCGCTCGCCTTCGACGACCCGGCGGCGTTCACGGCCGTGGTGGAGAAGGTGCAGGCGGCACTCGCCTAGCGCGGGTGCGGCGCCGCGGCCTCTTCGGGCTGGCGATAGCCGCCGGCCTTGCCGCTGCCGCCCGAGCCCAGCCGATCGATGTTGGGCCGCCGCTTGCGGCAGTGACGTTGCGCGTATCCGCCGCTGACGATGCCGGCTTCCTGCACGACCTGGCGGATTATACCAACCGCTACGGCTTCAACGTGATCGGCCGCCCCGGCGGCCCGCAACTGGACGGTCGCGACGTGTTCCTCGCCTGGTTCCAGCGCGACGATGGGGTGACGATGCTGGTGACCGACATCACTGCGCCAGAGCGGATGCAGGCGTTCTTCTACCCGCGCAGGGACGGCACCGCCGCCGCGCAAACCTCCGATCTTGCCCAGGCGTATGTGGCCAAGATGGCCAGTTATCCCGCGTTCGGGCCACGCGAGTGAGCGGGTATGCCTATTTTCGTAGGGCGGAGAAGCGCAGCGTCATCCGCCACCGGTGCTGCGGTCCGGCGCGGGCGGATGACGCTGCGCTCTTCCGCCCTACCTTTCGGAACGAAAACTGCGCATCATGACCGACCTGGAAACGCTCCAATCCGAAACCGAGGCCGCCCTTGCCGCCGCGGCCGACCTGCGCGCGCTGGACGCCGTGCGCGTCGGCGTGCTGGGCAAGTCCGGCCGGCTCACCGCGCTGCTGAAGGAACTCGGCCGCGCTTCGCCGGACGAACGCCGCGACCGCGGTGCGGCACTGAACCGGTTGCGGGCCGCCCTCACCGCCGCCATCGAGGCTCGACGCATCGCTCTGGACGCTGCGGCGCTGGACGCGCGGCTAGCGGCAGAACGCGTCGACGTCACCCTCCCGCCCCCGCCCGAGCCGCCCGGCCTGATTCACCCGATCAGCCGCACGATGGAGGAGATGGCCGCCCTGTTCGGCGCCATGGGGTTCTCCGTCGGCGAAGGTCCGGACATCGAGACCGCCTGGCACAACTTCGCCGCGCTCAACGTCCCAGCGCATCACCCGGCGCGCACCGAGATGGACACGTTCTATCTCCCCGGCACACGCAACGGCCATCCCTTGGTGCTGCGCACCCATACTTCGAACGTGCAGATCATCTCCATGCTGGCGGCCGAACCGCCGTTGCGCGTGATCGCACCCGGCCGCACCTACCGCGCCGACCACGACGCCACGCACTCGCCGATGTTCCACCAGTGCGAGGGATTAGCGATTGATCGCAACTTGACGCTAGGCCACCTGAAAGGCTGCCTGATCGACTTCCTGCGCGCTTTCTTCGGCATCGCCTCGCTGCCCGTGCGGTTTCGCGCCTCCTACTTCCCCTTCACCGAGCCCTCCATGGAAGTCGATATCGGCTGGAACCGCCGCACCGGCGAGTTGGGCGGGGGCGGCGACTGGCTCGAGATCCTTGGCAGCGGTATGGTGCATCCGCGCGTGCTGGCCAATTGCGGCATCGACCCGCGCGAATGGCAAGGCTTCGCCTTCGGCATGGGGGTGGAGCGCGTCGCAATGTTGAAATACGGCATATCCGACCTGCGTCCGTTCTACGAGAGCGACCTGCGCTGGTTGCGCCACTACGGCTTTAACCCGCTGGCTCCGGTGGCGCTGCACGAAGGCCTGGCGACGTGAAGTTCACGCTCTCCTGGCTGCGCGACCATCTCGAGACCGCGGCCTCGCTCGACACCATTACCGACACGCTGACCCGCATCGGTCTCGAGCTGGAAGGCGTGGAAGACCCGGGCGCCGCGCTTAGGCCGTTCGTGATTGCTGACGTGACCGCAGCAGCACAGCATCCGAACGCCGACCGGCTGCGGGTTTGCACCGTTGACATCGGCGGGCAGACCGCGACCGTGGTGTGCGGCGCCCCCAATGCGCGCGCCGGCATGCGGGCGGTGTTCGCTCCGCCTGGCAGCCATATTCCGGGGCTCGGTACCGTGCTGAAGGTCGGCGACATCCGCGGCGTCCGCTCGGCCGGCATGCTGCTGTCGAACCGCGAAATGGCGCTGGGTGAGGACCACGACGGCATCGCCGACCTGCCTGCCGACGCACCCATAGGCCAATCCTATGCCGATTACCTCGGCCTGGATGACCCGGTGATCGACATCGCGGTCACCCCCAACCGCGGCGACGCGCTGGCCGTGCGCGGCATCGCGCGAGACTTGGCTGCGGCTGGCGTCGGCACGTTGCGCCCGTGGTCCGCACCAGCGATCGAGGGGCGGTTTGCCTCGCCGGTCCAGTGGCGCATCGAGACGCCCGCCTGCCAGTGGGTGCTCGGCCGCACCGTGCGCGGTGTGCGCAACGGGCCAAGCCCGGATTGGCTGCGGCGCCGGCTGCGCGCCATCGGGCTGCGGCCGATCAGCGCGCTGGTGGACATCACCAACTTCTTCACCATCGATCTCGGCCGCCCGCTGCACGTGTTCGACGCCGGGCGCGTGGCCGGTGGCGTGCTGAGCTTCCGGCCCGGCGCCGGGGAGACGTTCCGAGCCTTGAACGGCCGCGACTACACCGCGACGCCGGAGGATTGCGTTATCGCCGACGCCAACGGCGTGCAATCCCTCGCCGGGGTGATCGGCGGCGAGGCCACCGGTAGCCAGGCGGACACCACCGACGTGTTCATCGAATGCGCCCTGTTCGACCCGGTGGCCGTCGCACTCACCGGCCGCCGCCACGGCATTGCCTCCGACGCGCGCAGCCGGTTCGAGCGCGGCATCGACCCCTCCCTGCTGCCGGCGGCACTCGACGCCGCCACAGCCATGGTGATGCAGTTCTGCGGCGGCGAGCCGAGCCTGGTGGCGCAAGCCGGCCATGAACCGGCCTGGCAGCGCTCCGCCACCCTGCGCTTCGAGCGGCTGCAAAGCCTCGGCGGCCTGGCAGTGGCGCCGCAGGAGGCGGTTGCCTCGATCGAGCGGCTCGGCTTCACCGTGCAGGCCCAGGACGCGGGACAGGTCACGGTTGCCGTGCCGCCTTGGCGCAACGACGTGGCCGGGCTCGGCGGCCTGGACCAAGCGCCCGCGCTGCTGCCGGAGCGCGCTTTGGCCGCGGCCTTCGGGCGCGAAACCGCCGAGCCGGAAGCCGACCTGGTGGAGGAGGTATTGCGCCTGCGCGGGCTGGATGCCGTGCCGCCCGTGTCGCTGCCTCCACTCAGCCCCGTGCCGCGCCCCGCCTACACTCCACGCCAGGCCCGCGCCGCCACCGCCCGCCGCAGCTTGGCCAGTCGCGGAATGCTGGAATGTGTCACCTTCAGCTTCGTGGCACACGAGCAGGCCGCCCTATTCGGCGTGGGCGAGAACGCGGCGGCCGCGCTACGCCTGGTGAACCCGATCGCCGCCGATTTGGACCAGATGCGGCCGACGCCCGTCGTCACCCTAGCGCTCGCCGCCGCCCGCAACGCCGCCCGGGGGATCCCGCAAGGCGCGTTGTTCGAAATCGGCCCCGCCTTCGAGCCGGACCGTCAGTCGGTCGTGGCCGCCGGCCTGCGCTATGGCCCGGCGCCGCGAAGCTGGCGCTCCGCCGCTCCTGTCGACGCTATGACCGTCAAGGCCGACGCGCTGGCCCTCCTGGCCGCCCTCGGCCTGCCGATGGACAGCCTAACCGTCACCTCGGAAGCCCCGCCGTATTATCATCCCGGCCGCTCCGGCACCGTTCGGCAAGGCCCGAAACTGGTGTTGGCAACTTTCGGCGAAATGCACCCCCGTATCGCCGCGACCCTGACGCTGCCCCCTCCCACGGTCGCCTTCGAACTGCACCTGGATGCCATCGCTGAGCCGAAGCGCCGGCGCAAGACACCGCCTGACCTGCCCGCGCTACAGCCGATCCGGCGCGACTTTGCCTTTGTCGTGGATGCAAACCTGGCGGCAGAGACGCTGCTGCGGGCAGTTCGCGGCGCCGACCGAGGGTTGATCGCCGCCGTTTCGCTGTTCGACGTCTATCAGGGGGCCAATGTCGCGCCGGGCCAGAAATCCTTGGCCTTGGAGGTCATCCTGCAACCACGGACCGCGACGCTGACGGACGCCGACATCGAGGCCGCGGCCGCCAAAGTGGTCGCGGCAGCGGCAAAGCTCGGCGCCACGCTGCGCGGCTGAACCGGCTACTCCACACGGCGCCGCAATGGGCGGGTGAGCCGCATCCCTGCCGCTGTGAAGCCGGTGGCTTGGTAAAACGCCTCCGTACCCGCATTGCCGCCATCTGGCAGCAGTTCGAGCACGTCGCACCCCATGGTACGCGCCGCTTGGGACGCCGCTTTCAGCAGCATGCGGCCGATCCCGCGCCTCTGCTCCTCCGCGTCTACCACCAAGGCGAGCAGGCGTGCCACCGGCCGGTCGTGCAGCAACGAGGCCGCAGCCGTGACCGCGGCCATCCCGCTTAACCCGGCGTAACCGGTCGCGACCAGCACCGCGCTGTTCGGCTGCAGCCTGAGCGCCTCCACCCGGGCCGCCCACCGCGCCGGCTCCGAGCCGGGATGGGCCTGGCGCAGCAGCCGGCAAAGTTCCGCCGTATCGCCGGTCTGCGCCGCGCGGACTGCCACGCCATATCGTGCGCCTGACGCCATTCCGTCCTCGTCTTGTCAACGGCCGGCGGACCTTACGACGCCGTTAACCTTGTCTTTGAGATTGCCTGTCACTCTGCATGGCGAAGGGTTTTGTCATCGTCAGGGGGGCTCAAGGTGAGTTGGCCAAACGCTCGAACGCGTTTGCAGGGAGTTCGTCGCGTCTGGCGCCTGGCTGCGGACCGGCGGGGCGTGACGGCGCTCGAGTTCGCCCTTGTTGCCCCCGTGTTCTTGCTGTTTTTGTTCGCGATTCTCGGCGTCGCGCTGGATGGCTTCTGCCAGATTAACTTGGACGATGCCGTGCGCGACGTCGCCCGGCAAATCCAGATCGGTGGGCTGCCCAGCCAGAGCGGCAGCAACTTCGCCAACGCGGTCTGCGCCGAGCTGGCGATCTCGTCTGGCTGCAAGGCGGGCCTGACCTACAACGTCCAGAGCAATGCGGCGTCTGGCAGTTTCTCAGCCCTTACCCCGGTCACGATGCCGGCCAGCGGGCGGTTGCCCAACGTGTTCCAGTCCTGCGCCGCCAACCAGAATGTTCTGGTGCAGGTCGCCTTGCAACTCCCGTTCACCCTGCCGCTGGTCGGCGCCGCGATCACCTTCACTGGCACGAACTCCATCATGGCAGTGACGACGATCCGCGCGGAACCGCATTCATGAGCCGGGCCGGGGTAGCTTGTGGTTGGTCGCAGCTGTCGCGGGACCGCCGGGGCGTCGCCGCGGTGGAGTTCGCCATAATCGCCCCGCTCATGCTGGTAATGCTGATGGGCACGATCGAGGTCGTCAACCTGGTTCGCGTGCAGATCAAGCTCAACGTTGCGGCGGGACAATTGGCCGAGATGATCGCCGGGCAGCCCAGCGTGACGGAGGCATCCTCAGCCGGCGGGGGCGGCAGCTTGGGGGACATGTGCATCGCCGCTTCCTACAACTTGCTGCCCTATAGCCGGACGACGTTGTCGGCCCTGGTCGGCTCTGCCACCGTCACCCCGGCGCCGGCCCCGGCGCTGGACTGGTTCACCGACAAGGCCTGCCCGACGGCCGTGCAAGGCACCGCCGCCACCGCCTCGTCCGCGATCACGGCGGCCGACTCGCCGAAATCCTTGTTTACAACCGATGGCACTCCCTTCGCGGGCGGCGGGACGGCGATCAAGGGCTACTCGGCTATCTCGGTCCAGATGACCTACGTCTACGAGAACATCATTCCGTTCCTGCAATCCAGCAGCATCACGCTCAAGTCGGTCGCGTCCGCCCGCCCGCGCTCGAACACAACGATCCCTTGCACTTACCCCAGCGGCAATACGGCCGCTGCGTGCAAATTGACGTATTGAGATGCGCACGAGCGGGCGTAGTTCTGGAGCATGGCGCGCCATGGCGCAAGACCGGCGCGGCGCGGTGACGGTGCTGTTTGCGCTCTGCCTTTTGCCACTGATCATCGCGATTTCGGCGGCGGTCGATTACTCCCGCTTGGTGGAAAGCCGAACCGCCCTGCAACGCGCGGTCGACAACGCCGCCTTGTCCGGCGCGGCCGCCTACTCGGTGAATGCGGCGGCGGCACAGAACAAGGCGATGGTGTCGGCGACGGCGGTGTTCTGCCAGATGTCGGCCAAGATGCCAGCCGGGTCGGTGATAACTGGCGCGGGTAACCAGACCTGCCCAGGTGCTGCTTCTGGCCCGTTGGTGACGACACAGATCGGCGGTTACGTTGTGGGAACGCCGGGCATAACGCCGTCGTCTTGCAGCGCCACCAACACGGTGGTGAGCGGTGCTACCTGTGGTTTCCTAGTGACGGTGTCAGCCAGCGCGACCACGTACACCATCTTGCCTTCGGTGTTCGGCACGACCAAGACCGTGACGGCGCAGGCGACGGCAGCAAACCCGTTCATAAACTTGGGCCGGGCAATCTCGGCACAGGTTTTCGGCACGCCGTGGAATAACAACAGCATCTGGGTGTATCCTTTGTTGCTGAACTCTAACGGCGACCCGGACTTCGTCGCCAACCCGGGGGCAATTCCAGGCGTGGCCTCTAGCGTTTTCCCTGCGGACGCGAGCCCTAGCGGTTGCAACAGCGTGACCGCCTGCGGACCGCCGGGCACAGCCGCAGGGCTCAATTGCGTGAGCCTGCCTGCGAGTTGCACGTCCAGCCAGCCCCCGCCTGGATGCACCGACAATCCCAATCAATTTGTCTGCGGCGAGTTCACTATGCTCGCCACCACGTATTGGAACAGCCAATGTCCGAAATCCTCGCCCTGTAATCCACTGGGCCCAAATACATACCCCACAATCATCAATGGAATTGTCCAAAACCCTCTTCCGCCTCCCTCCGTCGTCACGGCGACCACGCCCATTGGGATTGCATTCCAAAGCATCGCCGGTGCCGGGACCTACAACGGGTACGGCTATGGCGGCTATCAGAACAACCCACCAAATAGCAATCCTGCTTGCTCTTACCCCGGCAAGGCTGTTTACGTCACCGCTGCTCAGGTATTTGGAAACTCCGCTAACACCATTCCGGCTCAGGTTGGGGTGCCGTTCAACAACGGCTTGGATTGGCCTAAAGTCACTCACTGGTTCTATTCATCCTACTTAGCCAATAAGTATTCACCGAGTGAAGGAGAAATACTGTCTCAAATTAACGCTCTTACCACGCCAAACGGAAGCGGGCCATTGAGGAAATACAATACTCGCATCCCACTGGCCGGCCAAGATTCCACCGGCAAGTTCGTCCCCACGCCAGCCGCCTGCGATAGCAACACCGCTTACGACGAGTTCCTGTTGACAGCTTATCCAACCGCTGGAGCAACAAACGGCAGTCTGTTTATCTTGAAACAGCCGGCGGGATCACAGTTCATTGACGCTTCGACCACCGGCTATGCGGGTCAATACTTCACACCGGTGAATACGCCCGGCGCGCAATACGCCGCGCTTAGCTGTCAAGCTTACGGCAATAATAGCTTCACCTTCTACTGGAACGACATGGGCGGCCCAACCAGCAGCACCGCCTTGACCTATTCGGGCGGCGACAACCTGAACTATGAGGACGGAACCGTGACCATCACCTGCTCCGGCACATCGTTCGTCCTATTGATCGGGTAGCTCCGACCGGCCTCGCCAAAGCCGCATCAAGGTCTGCGCAACGAACCTCGCTCCTACCCCAATCGAAGCCGGCATCCCGGTCCCGCTGACATCCCTGCCGATTCACCCTATGGTCCCGCCATGACCGACACCCCGCTCGACCGCATCCGCAACTTCTCGATCATCGCCCATATCGACCATGGCAAATCCACCCTGGCCGACCGGCTGATCCAAGCCTGCGGCGGCCTCACCGACCGCGAGATGACGGCCCAAGTGCTCGACAACATGGAGCTCGAACGCGAACGCGGCATCACCATCAAGGCGCAAACCGTCCGCCTCGCCTATAAAGCCCAGGACGGCCTCACCTATGAGCTGAACCTGATGGACACGCCGGGCCATGTGGACTTTGCCTACGAAGTGAGCCGCTCGCTGGCCGCCTGCGAGGGCAGCCTGCTGGTGGTGGACGCCTCCCAAGGCGTCGAAGCCCAGACGCTCGCCAACGTCTACCAGGCGATGGATGCCAACCACGAGATCGTACCCGTGCTGAACAAGATCGACCTGCCCGCCGCCGAGCCCGACCGGGTCAAGCAGCAGATCGAGGATGTGATCGGCCTGCCCGCCGACGACGCGGTGATGATCAGCGCCAAGACCGGGCTCAACATTGAGGGCGTGCTCGAAGCCCTCGTCACCCGCCTGCCCCCGCCCACCGGCGACGCCGCCAAGCCGCTCACCGCCCTGCTGGTGGATAGCTGGTACGACCAGTACCTCGGCGTGGTGATCCTGGTCCGGGTGCGGGACGGCCGGCTCAAGCGCGGCATGAAAATCCGCATGATGTCCAACAACGCCGCTCACGCGGTGGAGCAGGTGGGCGTGTTCACCCCCAAAATGGTTCCCACCGACGATCTCGGGCCCGGCGAGATGGGCTACATTACCGCCGCGATCAAAACCGTGGCCGATTGCAACGTGGGCGACACCATTACCGACGACCGCCACCCCGCCGCCGCCGCCCTACCCGGCTTCAAGCCCTCCATTCCCGTGGTCTGGTGCGGCCTGTTCCCGGTCGATGCCGACGATTTCGAGAAGCTGCGCGACAGCCTCGGCAAGCTGCGCCTAAACGACGCCAGCTTCCACTACGAGGCCGAGACCTCCGCCGCCCTGGGCTTCGGCTATCGCTGCGGCTTCCTCGGCCTGCTCCACCTGGAGATCATCCAGGAGCGGCTCACCCGCGAGTTCAACCTCGACCTGATCGCCACTGCCCCCTCCGTGGTCTACCACATCCACCGTAACGACGGCACCATGGTGCCGCTGCACAACCCGGCCGACATGCCGGACCCGACCTTCATTGACCATATCGAGGAGCCCTGGATCCGCGCCACCATTATGGTGCCGGACGATTACCTCGGCCCCGTGCTCACCCTATGCAACGAGCGCCGCGGCCAGCAGCAGGACCTCACTTACGTCGGCAACCGCGCCATGGCGGTGTATCGCTTGCCGCTGAACGAGGTGGTGTTCGACTTCTACGACCGCCTCAAGTCGATCACTCGCGGCTACGCCAGCTTCGACTACGCCATGGAGGATTATGCTGAGGCCGACTTGGTCCGCATTTCCATCCTGGTGAACCAGGACCCGGTGGATGCCTTGAGCTTCATCGCCCATCGCAGCGCGGCCGAACAACGCGGCCGATCGATTTGCGCCAAGTTGAAGGACCTCATCCCCCGCCAATTGTTTAAAATCGCCATTCAAGCCGCGATCGGCGGCCGTGTGATCGCGCGCGAGACCATCGGCGCCCTCAGCAAGGACGTGACCGCCAAATGCTATGGCGGCGACATAAGTCGCAAGCGCAAGTTGTTGGAAAAGCAGAAAGAAGGCAAAAAGCGGATGCGGCAATTCGGCAAGGTGGAAATCCCACAAAGCGCCTTCCTGGCCGCGCTGAAGATGGACGCATGAGGGTTTGGGCGCTATGATGCCTATGGGGACAGATGGCCGAGCGGCTTAAGGCGCACGCTTGGAAAGCGTGTGTGCGTTAACGCGTACCGTGGGTTCGAATCCCACTCTGTCCGCCACCTCGGAACAGATTTGGGCACGCCGCCCTACGCCGTTGGCGATAGCGGGCTGTCGAAGCAGCTCCCATCGCAAGCTCAAAGTCCGGACCTCGCGCTCAGCGGCCTCGCCGCGCCGGCGCGCGAAGGTGGTCACGCCGAAATCGTCGCTTGTAATCCGGACGCCGGCGGGCTGTGCGTCGAGCTCAGGCATCAAACTGGCAAGCCGCTCGGCAGCCCTTCTTTCGGCAGTGCCCAGCGGGTGTCCGCCTCACCGCTTGGCGCATCGGCGTAGCACCGGTTCGGGAGACAGGATTGCTTTCTGGAGATCAATGATGATGAACGCGGCCATCCCGGCGTCGAGTGCGAACATGATTGTCCCGTTTTGACCTTACGCGTCCCGAGGATCAAGCGTTGTAATCGTCTCGGCTGCTCTCGTGTGAACTTCGGCCTCCCGCTCCAAATTTTTCGGAAATCGGCTTCTGCGGGAGAGCGCCAGCGCTTTCGTAGCCTGTGCCTCGTGCCAGTGCCGGGCTGCCACCAGTGCCGCATCCCATCCCCGCTGGTACTCTGCCGTTATCTCGATTTCAGCCAACTCGTGTCCTCCGCGCGGCAGCATCCGTCTCCACGCCTTTCTCGATCTCCCTTGGGCCGGTGGACCCGCCTGCGCCAGCCTGGCCTGGCCGCGCCGTGCCAAGCAGCTAGAATTCAAGCGGCCTGCGCCAGAGCCAGCGTGTTCCGCTCCATCTCTTGCCGCAGGCTCACCACGTCCAAATCCGACAAGATCTCGACATCCTCAAAACGAACAATCGCGTCCCGGGCCACCGCGCGCTTCATGCGCGCGCCGCCGGCCAGGCCGATGGGCAACGCGCCGACCCGCAGGCTGCGCTGCGCTGGGATCGCGTTCGCCCAGACCGTGAAGCCGCCTTCGCCATCCAAGCGGTCGCCGGGTCGCAAATCCCGCTTCGCCGTCGCCACAGCGTCTCCGCGAAACGCCCGCGAACTGCCCGTCGGCTCACCCCGCAGCACGGCGGAAAGCACACTCACGCTGGTCTCGAGACCGATCATGTGGAAGGGGCGCCAGAGTGAGCCATACCAGCCCGATGGATCGGTCTGCAGGCCATATTGGGCGAAGCAAGCGCGCGCGTATTCGTTGTGCGCCTTGAAGGTGACGAACACGCCGTAGCGGATGTTGTTTGCCACTTCACGGCCATCGGGCTCCTGGCTGGCCGCGATGTCGAGCAAGCCGCTGCGAGCAAGCCGGCCGCCATCGGCGATGGGGCGGAACACCCGTGCCAGGTCATGCACGCCGGCGGGTGGGAAAGCCAGGCCGTCCTCGGGGCAGTCCAGCCCGGTGCCGTTGGCAACGGCCGCCATCTCGATGGCCGCCTTGGTGCCGTCGGTGAACGAGTTGTACATTTTTGGATTGAAATCGCCCTTGCGCACCGTCTCTTCCGACCAGCCAAAAAATCCCCACACGGTCTCCGGCGTCGAGTAGCGGTAGCGCGGCTCGAAGTTCATTCCTTTGCCCGCAGCAGTGACTTCAAAACCGCAGGAACGCGCCCAATCCACCAGTTCGCAAATCAATGCCGGCTGGTCGCCATAGGCCATGCTATACACCACGCCCTTCGCCTGGGCGCGTTGCGCCAAAAGCGGGCCACACAGCACGTCGGCCTCCACATTCACCATCACCACGTGCTTGCCCGCGTCAATCGCGGCGGCGGCGTGGCGGATGCCGGCAATCGGGTGGCCGGTCGCTTCGATGATGCATTCCACATGGGGCGAAGCAGCCAGCGCCATCGCATCGTCCATCACGCAGGTGGTGCCGCTACTCGCCGCAGCGCCAAGCGACCCGGCGGCGTAGCGCTCGTCCGGCCAGCCCACGCGCGCCAGCGCCGCTCGAGCCTTGCCCATATCCAGATCGGCCACCCCCACAACGTGATAGCCTGCGATACGCTGCGCCTGCGCCAGCACCATGGAGCCGAACTTACCGGCGCCGATCAGCCCGACGCGGACCGGCTTGCCGCCAGCGGCACGCTGCGCCAACAGGATGGACAAGTTCATGACCAATACTCCTTCAACGGCTCGGCACGAAGCCGATAGACAACCAGGGAATGGCGGCAACGATGACCAGCCCCGCGGCGAGCGCACCCAAATAGGGCCAAATCCGCCGCAAGCCGCGTTCGGGCGGCACCTGGCCGATAATGCAGGCGGCGTAATAGCCCAGGCCGAAGGGGGGAGCGAACAGGCCGATTCCCATCGCCAGGATTACCACTACGGCATAGTGCAGTTCGTTGATGCCCAGTTGCTTGGCGATGGGGAACAGCAGCGGCCCGAACAGCACCATCGCGGGGATGCCTTCCAGTACCGAGCCCAGCACCATGAACACCACGATAGAGATGGCGAGAAAGCTCCACTGCCCACCCGGCACTCGCGCCATCATCGCCGCCAGGGCGGTGGAAAACCCGCTTTGCGTCAGCGCCCAAGCCATCGCCGTAGCCCCACCGACGATAAACAGTATGGCGCTCGATAAGGACGCGGTGGCGACGAGCATTGGATAGATCCGCCGCCAATCGAACTGCCGGTAAACCAGCGCCCCCACCACCACCGTATAGGCCACGCCTATGGTGGAGACCTCGGTGGCAGTGGCAAAACCGCCGATTACGGCGCCGCGAATGACGAAGGGCAGCAGCAGCGCGGGGCTGGCGATCAGCAAGCTCCGCCCGACCTCGCGCAACGGCGCCCGCGCGAGGCCGGCCAGGCGGTCCTTGCCTGCGCTGCGCCGGGCCACCAGCGCCAACACCAGGGCCAAGAACAGCCCGGGCAGCAACCCGGCAGTGAACAGCCCGGCGATCGAGACGCTGGTGACCGAGCCGATCACGATCAGCACGATGGAGGGCGGGATGGTTTCGCTCATCGCGCCCGATGCGGCCAACAGCGCGATCAACTCGCCCTCGTCCGCGCCGCGCCGTTTCATCTCCGGGAACAGCACCGGGGCAACCGCGGCCATGTCGGCGGTCTTGGAGCCGCTGATGCCGGACACCAGCAGGATCGCGCCGATCAGCACGTAGGACAACCCGCCGCGAACATGGCCCAGCAAGGCAGCGAGGAAATTCACCAGCACGCGCGCCATGCCGGTCATTTCCATCAACTGCCCCAGCAGCACGAACAGCGGCACTGCGAGCAGGATGAGCGAGCTCATGCCCTCGTCCATCCGGCCGATGACGATGGAGAGGGGCGTGGTCGTTGTGCTCAACAGGTAGGCGATGGTGGCCAAGGCAAACCCAAACGCGATCGGCATGCCCGACAGCACGGCCGCCCCGAGCAGGAGAACGAAGAACAGCAGGAGGTTCCAGTTGCCGATGGCATGCAGCGCCGGGCCGGCAATCGCCAGAACCGCGGCCAAGGCGAGCACGATAGCCACGGCCGCGGCGATGTCGCGCACCCGGAAGCGGGTGAGCTGCGCCAGCGCGGACAAGCCGATCAGCGCCAATCCAACCGGCATCGCCAGGGCGCGCACCATGCCGGACCAGCCCAGCGCCGGCGTTTCGATAAAGGACTGATCCTCCACGTAGTCGAGCGCCGGGCTGATCAAGAACGCCACGAACAACAGCGGCACCAGCACCCCCAGCACCTCCGCCACGGCGCGCATTCGCAACGGCAAGCGGTCGGCCAAATAGGACAGGCGCATGTGGCCGGCGCGCTGCACCGCGATGGCGGCGCCGAACATCGCCAACCAGAGGAACAGGATGGAAGCGAGCTCGTCGGACCAGATCAGCGGCGTGCGTAACAGATAGCGCGTGATGACGCCCATCAGCAGGATGATAACCTCAGCCCCCAACAGCAGGACGGTGGGCACTTCAACCAGCAGCCCCAGCCATCGTGCGGCGAGATCGGCGTAGCTGGCATTCTCTGCCCGAGACCGCACAACGGGGCTGGTCTCGACATGCATCCGCTAAACCAACGGCCCGGTGACGGTTTGCAGGGCAGCCCAACCTTCGTCGCCGAATTTGACCTTCCAATCGGTGTAGAACGTCGTCTTGCGCAGCGCTGCCTGGAAGGCCGGCTTGTCGACCTCCACGAAGGTCATTCCCTTCTGTTCCAACTCCCCTTTCAGGCTTGCATCCAGCCGCTGCTCATCGGCCCGCTGGTCGTGCATGGATTGCGCGAACTCGCGGCGCACGATGTCGGCGGCGCTTTTGGGCAGCCGCCCAAGCGAGCGGCGATTGGCCAGCACGCAAAAACAATCCCAGATGTGGTTGGTCTGCGAGACGTATTTCTGCACCTCGTACAGCTTGGCGGTGCTGATCGTCACCAGCCCGTTCTCTTGCCCACCCACCAGCTTGGTCTGCAGCGCGGTATAGACCTCGTTGAAGTTGATGGAGGTGGGCGCCGCGCCGAGCGCCTGAAACAGGGAGGTGAAAATCGGCGAGACGGGAACGCGGATGTGAAATCCGGCCAAGTCGCCCGGCTGCTTGATCGCTTTGTCCGACGAGGTGATCTGACGGAAGCCATTGTCTCCGAACGGTGCGGCCAGAACAATACCGGTCTTATCGATTTGGGCTTGGATATATTGCCCGAGCTGGCCATCCACCGCCTTGTAAACCTGGTCGTAATTGGAAAACGCGAAGCCGACATTCACCAGTGCGCAGGCGGGCGCCAGGGTGGAAAGCACCGAGCCAGCGACGTTGAGGACATCGATTCCACCGGCGCGGAGCTGCGAAATCTGGTCGGTGTCGGAGCCAAGCTGGTTGTTCGGGAACAGCGTCATCGTCACCTGCCCGTTGGTGGCCTGCTTGATCCGGTCGACTCCCTCTTGCAAACGCGTGTTGATCGGGTTGGTGGGCGACTGCCCCGTCGCCAACTTCAACTCGAACTCGGCCGCTCCCGCTCGGCGAGTGCCAATGGCGAACAGCGGCAGCGCGCCAGCGGTAGCCAAAACGGCCCTCCGAGGCACTCCAGGCGTCACGTTGGTTGTCATGCGGCGGCCCTCCCCAGGTCGCGGCACCCATTGCAGGTGCTTGCTTGTTTATTGGCGCAACGTCGTTCGCACTGTCTCCGCAACGCCCTGGCCGTCAAGGCCATAATGGCGATAAAGATGCGTCGGCGGACCCAAGATGGAATATTGATCCGGCATACCGATGCGCACTAGCTGCGCGCCGAAGCCATGCGCTGCCAGCACTTCGGCCACCGCCGAACCGAAGCCGCTGGTGACGTTGTGTTCCTCGGCGGTGAACACAACGCTCTGTGTTTTGGCCGCCGCCAGAATCGGCGCCTCATCGATCGGGCGGATGGAATAGCAATCCACCACGCCAAGCTCGATCCCCTCGCCCGCAAGGATCTCCCGCGCGTCCAGCGCTGCCTTCACCAGGTTGCCGATGGCGAACACAGTGGCGTGCTTCCCCTCGCGCAGCATGTGACTGCCGCCGATGCGCCAATCGGGCAGCGCGTCGTACACCGGCGCCTCGCGGCCGCGGCCGACCCGGAAATAGATCGGCCCGTCATGGTCGATCGTGCGGGTGAGTGCCGCGCGGATGGCGTTGGCGTCGCATGGCGCCATCACCGTGAGGTTGGGGATGGCGCGCAACAGGCCGACATCCTCGTTGCAGTGGTGCGATGTTCCGTAGAACCCCATGGCGATGCCGCTATGGGTGCCGACCATGCGCACCTTCAGGTTGGGATAGGCGATGTCGTTGCGGATATTCTCCGCCCCCATCAGGGCCAGGAAGAACGAGTAGTTCGAGATCACCGGCACCGCGCCGGTGGTGGCGAGCCCGGCCGCCGCGCCGATCATGTTGCGTTCGGCAATGCCGAAATTGAAGTAGCGATCGGGGAAGCGCCGGCCGAAGTTAATTACCTGAGTCGGCCGGCCGAGATCGGCGGTGCAGACGACAATATCATGCCCCTGCTCGACCAATCCGGTCAGCACGTCCCCGGTGGGGAGTTGCGAGGACAGATTGAGGCTGCCCACCATGTCCCAGGACTTGTTGTCCATCCCCGCAACCACGGTAGATTCAGACATGTCGACCGCAGGGTTGTGGATTGCTGTATAAGCGTCGCTCATCCCACGTCTCCGGCTTCGATCTCGGCCAAAGCCCGGTCGCGATCCGCCGGGCCGAGAAAGCCCAGATGCCACTGCCAAGTGCCTTCCATGAAGCTCACTCCGCGCCCGGCCACCGTGTCGGCCAGGATCACCGCCGGGCCGCTGCGTGGCTGGTTTAGCCCCCAATCCAGCGCATCGCCCACCGCCGCCAGGTCGTGGCCGTCGATCCGCCGCACGTCCCAACCGAAGGCCTGCCACTTGTCGGCGAGCGGCTCGTTGTTCATCGTCTCGCTCACTACGCCGTCGCTGCCGACGGCGTTGATGTCCACGATGCCGAGCAGGTTGCTCAGCTTGAAGTGCGCCGCACTCATCGCCGCCTCCCAAATCTGGCCTTCCGCCTGCTCGCCGTCCCCCATCATGCACACCACGCGGCCCGGCGACCCACGCCGCCGTAAGCCCAATGCCATCCCGACGCTCACCGACAGGTTGTGGCCAATCGAGCCCGACGAGAAATCCGCGCCTTGCACCTTGCGCATGTCGGGATGGTCACCGTAGGGCGAGCCTAAGCGGGTATAGGTGTAGAGGTCATCCCAACCGAAAAATCCAAGGTCGGCCAGCACGGGATAGAGCCCGATTGCGGCATGGCCCTTGCCCATGGTGAACCGGTCCCGGTCGGCCCAGCCCGGCTCCTGCGGCCGCACATGCAGGAACTCGTAATAGAGCGAGGCCACCAGTTCGGCCATCGAGAACGCGCTGCCGTAATGGCCACTGCCGCAGATATCGGTGAGCTTCACCGTCTCGCGGCGGATCATCTTCGCCTTGGCGCGCAACAAGGCGGCACTCACGTTCCGGCGGGCGCGATCAGCCATGGATCAGCATGCCTCCATTCACGTCGATCACCGCCCCCGTGACGTAGGCGGACAGGTCGCTGGCGAGAAACAAAAAGGCGCCAGCGACGTCGCCGGCCTCGCCCAACCGCCCGAGCGGGATGGTGGCGGCGATCTCGGCCTTCATCGCGGGGGTCAGCTTGCCGCCGCTGATGTCGGTCTGGATCAGGCCCGGCGTCACGCAATTGACGCGGATCCCGTCCGGCCCCAGTTCGCGCGCCATTGCCTTGGCCAAGCCCAGCACGCCGGCTTTGGCCGCAGAGTAGTGCGGGCCGCCGAAAATGCCGCCGCCCCGCTGCGCCGAGACCGAGGACATGCACGCGATCGCCCCACATTGGCGCGCCCGCATGCCGGGCACCACCGCTTGGCTGAGGTGCAGCACACCGCGCAGGTTCACGTCCAGCACCGCGTCCCACTGCTCGGTGCCAATCTCCATCAGCTTCAGCGGCTGGGTGATGCCGGCATTGTTGATCAGGATATCGATGGCGCCCAAGCGCGCTTCCACCTGCTGGACGGACGCCTCGCAGGCGGCGCGGTCGGTCACGTCGCAGCGGACGCCGCAATGCTCGGGCCCCAACGCCTCGGCCGCAGCCTCCGCTCCGTTCACGTCGAGGATGGCCACCCGCGCGCCTTGGGCGGCAAACAGCCGGGCGGTGGCGAGACCAATCCCCCGCCGGCTGGCGGCCCCGCTGATCACAGCAATCTTGCCTTGCAGCAGCATGCTTCCTCCGTCTTGTTTCCATCACTCTCCGTCACGCCGCGTCCGGCCAGCAAACGCAATGTTTGCACGCGAACATGACTCCGAGTCACCTTGTGCCGCATGACACCGCTCCACCTTTCCGCGCTGCGTGCCTTCGAGGCGGCCGCCCGCTGCCGCTCCTTCCTGCTCGCCGCGCGGGAGCTGAACGTGTCCGCCTCCGCCATCAGCCATGCCGTCCGGCGGCTGGAACGCGAGTTGGGCGCGGCCCTGTTCGTGCGCGAGGGCCGGCCATTGCGGCTCTCGGTTGAGGGCGAGACGCTGATGCGTCATGTCGAGCGGGGGTTTGCCGAGCTTGGCCGCGGCGTGGCGGCGGTCTCCTCGCGCGGGCCGTTGTTGTTCCGGCTGCACTGCGCGCCCTCCTTCGCCGCGCAGTGGCTCGGGCCCCGGCTGCCGGCGCTGCTGCAGGTCCATCCCAGCCTGGAAATCCGCTTGGCCGCGGGCACCGACTACTCGCGTTTCGCCGCCGACGAGTTCGACGCCGACATCATCTACGGCCTGCCCCGCCAGACCGGGCTCGACGTGCTGCCGCTCGGCGAGGAGGTCGTCACCCCGCTGTGTGCGCCCGCCCTCGCCGGCCGCTATCAGCGCGCGGCCGACCTGCTGACCGCGCCGCTGCTCGAAAGCGACAACAAGACGCTGCGATGGAGCGACTGGTTTGCCGCCAACACCCTGCTCTCGCCCCTCCCCCGCCGCGCCCGGTTCGACCGCAGCTTCCTGGCCATCGCTGCCGCGGTGTCGGGGCTGGGCGTGGCATTGGAAAGCACGCTGTTGGCCGAGCGCGAACTCGCCGCCGGGCAGTTGGTGCGCCCGCTGCTCGGCCGAGCCGAAGATTGCCGCTATGTCGGCCACCGGCTGGTGTTCCCGCGCGACACGCGCCGCGGCCCCCTCGCCCTCTTCGTGGGGTGGCTTGAGGCCGAACTCGGTCTCCCCCCGACTCGTCGGTGAGAAGCACATTCGACCTACCTATGCCCGTGACATTGAATGCTGCCGGTGCCAACGATAGGGCTTACGCAATCCAACGGAGGAGTAACCGGATGCCCATCGTCCAGGCCCATGACACGTTGCTGCGCGGCGGCCGGGTGATCTGCCCAGCCAGCGGTTGGGATGATACAATGGACGTCGCCATCGCCGGCGGCCGCATTGTGGCCGTGGCGGCCGCCATCGCAGCGTCGCCGCAAGCCCAGGTGGTGGACGTCCGTGGCAAGCTGGTGCTGCCCGGCCTGATCGACACGCACGCGCATTGCTACCAATACGTCACCGGGCGGTTCGGCTTGTCCGCGGACCTGGTCGGCGTGCAATCCGGCGTCACCACCATCGTCGACCAGGGCGGCCCGTCCTGCATGACGCTGCCGGGCTTCCGCCATTTCTGCGTCGAGCCAGCCACAACGCGCGTGTATGCGTTCCTCTCCGCCTACGTCGTGGGCGGCTTGGAGGGGCACTACTATCCGCAGCTCTACAGCCCCGAGGGCGTGGACGTCGCCGCCACCGTCGCCGCTGCCAACGCCAACAAGGACTTGGTACGCGGCATCAAGGCGCATGCCGAGATCGGCGGCTTCGCCCGCTGGGGCATCCGGGTGATTGAAATGGCCGCTGAGATCGGCCGCGAAACCGATCTCCCGGTCTACGTGCATTTCGGCCAGCTCTGGGGCCTGCCGGAGAGCGGCACCAATGGCGAGGACGTGGACACCATCATGGACCGCGTCATCCCCCTGCTGCGCGAGGGCGACGTATTGGCGCATCCGTTCACCCGCCATCCCGGCGGCTTCGTGAACCGGCAAGGCGAGGTCCACCCGGTGATCCGCGCCGCCCTCGACCGCGGGCTGAAGGTGGATGTCGGGCACGGCAGCCACTTCTCCTACCGCCTGGCCCGCAAGGGCATCGACGCCGGCATCGTGCCCCACACGTTGGGCGCGGACATGCATGGCTACAACACGCACGTGCCGCCCCCGGCCGGCACTCCGGCGGAGCACCCCGACGACGAGAACCACCCCTTCCTGGGCCAGGCCCGCTTCAGCCTGACGCAGGCGATGAGTTCGATGATGGCGCTGGGCCTCTCGCTCGAGCAGGTGGTGCCGATGGTCACCAGCCACCCGGCGCAGATGCTCGGCCGCCCGGACGAGATCGGCTCGCTAGCGGTGGGCCGGGTGGCGGACGTGACGGTGCTGGATGACCAGCGCGGCCGCTTCGTGCTGCGCGATAACACTAACGACGAGGTGATCGCCGAGCGGCTGCTCCGTCCGGTGTTCTGCTTGCGCGCCGGCCAGCGCCACGACGCGACCGCATCGATCTTGCCGCAACCCATCGCGGCGTGACGCCAGACGGCAGCGGCGTCGGCCAGCCGGTCCTGCGCCGCGAGGACGACCGCTACCTCCGCGGCAAAGGTGAATTCATCGCCGACATCCGGCTCGCCGGTATGCGCGACATTTCCTTCGTCCGCAGCCCGCTGGCGCATGCCACGATTCGCGCGGTGGGGAAGCCGCCGGGCCGCGAAGGCGCTGTGTTCGCCATCGACGACCTGCGGGGCGTGAAGCCGATCGTGGCCAATTCCAGCCTGGCCGGGTTCAAGCCTTCGGCGCAGCCGGTGCTGGCGCAGGGCAAGGTGCGCCACGTGGGCGAGGCGGTCGCCATGTGCCTGGCCGACACCCGCGCCGCGGCCGAGGACCTAGCCGCCGCGGTCGTGGTCAATTACGACGAACTACCCGCCGTCACCGACATGCTGGCCGCGCGCCAGCCGGGCAGCGCCCTGGTGCACGAGGCCTGGGGCGACAACGTGTTCCTTCAAACGCGCATCGAGCAGGACTTTGCCGCGATCCGCGTCAGCGCCCCCATCGTTGTTCACCGCAGCCTGCGGACGGCGCGGCAATGCATGTCGCCGCTGGAGGGGCGCGGCGTGGTCGCGGTGTGGGACCGCCGGCTGGAGCAATTGGTGCTGCATACCTCGACCCAGATGCCGCACATCATCCGCACCGGGCTGGCGGGCTGCCTCGGGCTACCCGAGGAGCAGGTGCGCGTGGTGGCGCCGGACGTGGGCGGCGGCTTCGGCTACAAGGGCATCCTGCTGCCGGAGGAGGTGTGCGCCGCCTGGCTGGCCATGCAGACCAGCCGGCCGGTGCGCTGGATCGAGGACCGCCGCGAGCAATTGGCCGGCAACGCGAATTGCCGCGAGCACCACTACGAGATCACCGCCTACGCCGAGGCCGACGGCACTCTGATCGGGCTGGAGGCGGAGGCGACGGTGGATGCGGGCGCCTACTCGATCTATCCGTTCTCTGCCTGCCTGGAGGCGGCGCAGGTCGCCAGCATCCTGCCCGGTCCCTACCGCTTCGGCGCCTATCGCTGCATCACCTGGTCGGTGGCGACCAATAAGCCCGGCATCCTGCCCTATCGCGGCGTGGCGCGTGCCGGCGTCTGCTACGCGATGGAGTCGGTATTGGACGGCGTGGCCCACGCCGCTGGGATCGAGCCGCACGAGGTCCGCCTGCGCAACTTGATTGCGGCCGAGGTGATGCCGTTCGACAACATCACCAACAAGCATTTCGACAGCGGCGACTACCCGCAATGCCTGCGCCGCGCCGTGGCCAGCATCGACGTAGACGCGGTGCGCCAGCGGCAGGCGCAGGAAACCGGGCCGGTGCGGACCGGGCTCGGCGTGGTGATCT
The DNA here is from genome assembly GCA_965276785.1 of Acetobacteraceae bacterium. GTDB lineage: Bacteria > Pseudomonadota > Alphaproteobacteria > Acetobacterales > Acetobacteraceae > LMUY01. Next base: position 1,346,074 of record OZ255629.1, on the reverse strand, counting down.
TCTGCGAGCAAGCGGCGCACGGCACCTCGGTCTATCACGGCTGGGGCATCCCCATGGTGCCAGGCTTCGAGCAGGCGGTGGCCCGGTTGACGCCCGATGGCGGGCTGGAGCTGCGGGTCGGCATCCAGTCCCACGGCCAAGGGCTGGAGACGACGCTGGCGCAGGTCGCGCATGAGGTGCTCGGTATCCCCATCGAGCGCATCCGCGTGGTGCACGGCGACACCGCGCTGACACCCTACTCGACCGGCACCTGGGGATCGCGCTGCATGGTGATGGCCGGCGGTGCGGTCGCTACCGCCTGCCATGACCTGGCCGTCCGCATCGCCGAGATCGGCGCCTATCTGCTGCAGCGCGACCCGGCCGAGGTGGTGGTGGCCGCCAACATGGTCAGCGCCGGCCAGACCAGCATCGGCATCGGCGAAGTGGCGCGGACGTGGTACCTGCGCCCGCAGGACCTGCCGCCCAATGTGGCCGGCGGCGGCCTGGAAGTCGCCAGCGGCTACCGCTCCCAGCGCGACACCGGAACGTTCAGCTACGCCGCGCATGCCGTGGTGGTGTCGGTCGATACCGAGATGGGCGATGTGGCGATCCTGGACTACGCGGTGTGCGAGGACGGCGGCGTGCTGGTCAACCCGATGATCGTGGACGGCCAAGTCATCGGCGGCGTGGCCCAGGGCATCGGCACCGCCCTGTTCGAGGAGATGCCGTTCGACGCGGAGGGGCAGCCCTTGGCCACCACCCTGGCCGATTACATGCTGCCCGGCGCCACCGAGGTGCCGGTGCTGCGGATCGAACACATGCAGACCCCCTCGCCCTACACGCTGTTCGGCCAGAAAGGCATTGGCGAGGGCGGTGCCATCGGTCCGCCGGCCGCCATCGCCAACGCGGTGAACGACGCGCTGCGCCCGTTCGGCGCCGCGGTGCATGCGCTGCCTATTACGCCGCGGCGGGTGTTGGAGGCGCTGAGCGCGGTATGAAGGCGGCGGCGTTCGAGCATGTCGCGGCGGGCGGCATCGCCGAGGCGGTGACGATGCTGGCGGCAGGGGACAGCCGCGTGATCGCAGGCGGCCAATCGCTGGGCCCGATGCTGAACCTGCGCCTGGCGCAACCGGCGCGGCTGGTCTCGGTCGGCCGCATCGATGCGTTGCGCCAAGCGGAACAGGCGGCAGATGCCGTAACGCTCGGGGCCGCCATCACCCATGCCGAGATCGCGGAGGGCCGCACGCCCGACATCACTGATGCGGCCGGCCAGGCCATCCTGGCGCGGATCGCGGCCGGCATCGCTTACCCGGCGGTGCGCAACCGCGGCACGATTGGCGGCAGCCTGTGCCATGCCGACCCGGCGGCGGATTGGGTCTGCACCCTGACCGCCCTGGACGCCGCGGTGCTGGCGCGCGGGCCGCGCAGCCGCCGCCTCATCCCCCTGCCCGGCTTCTTCGCCGGCCCGTTCCGCACCGTGCTCGCGCCGGATGAGATCGTGGAGGCGGTCCGCGTCCCCCGCCCGGGCCACGGCGCTGGCTGGGGCTACGTCAAGGCCTGCCGCAAGCCGGGCGAGTTCGCCCATGCCATGGCCGCCATCCTGCACGACCCGGCGCGCGGTGTGCACCGGGCGGTGATCGGCGCCACCGGCGGGCGGCCGGTATTGCTGGAGGGCGACATCAGCGAGGACGCCGCAGTGCAGGCGCTGGCTGGCAGCGGGTTGGACGCGATCGGCATTCGCATGCAGCTCGTCATCCTGCGTCGCGCCATGGCAGCAGCGACCCAGGCATGACCGCGCTTCACCTGCGCGTGAACGGCCAGGACGTGGCATCCCAGGCCGAGCCGCGCACGCACCTGGCCGATTTCCTGCGCGAGACCCTGCTGCTGACTGGCACCCATCTCGGCTGCGAGCACGGGGTATGCGGCGCCTGCACCGTGCTGCTGGACGGTGAGCCGGCGCGCTCTTGCATCGCCTATGCGGTCGATTGCGCGGGCCGCGAGGTCCACAGCATTGAGGGGCTGGAGCACGACCCGACAATGGCCGCGCTGCGGACCGCGTTTTCCGCCGAGCACGCACTGCAATGCGGCTACTGCACGCCGGGGATGCTGGTCACGGCGCGCGACATCGTGCTGCGCCTGCCCCATGCGGACGATGACCGCATCCGGCTCGAACTCGCGGGCAATCTCTGCCGCTGCACCGGCTATAACGGCATCGTCCGCGCGATCCGGCGCGTGCTGGACAGCCGGGCGGGCGCCGAGCCGCGCACCGTGCCCAGGGTGGCGATGGGCCGGTTCGATCTGCCGGCTGCCGCAGCGGACCAGGCCGCAGCGACGCGGCTCGCACCGTCCGCCCCGGGCGACCCGAACCGGATCACGCAGACCCTCCGCTTCGGCCTGCCCGCCGCCGAGCTATGGGCCGCCGTGCAGGACCCGGCGCTGATCGCCGGATGCGTGCCCGGCGCCACGCTGACCGCCAACGATGGCGAGCGGATCGAGGGCCGCTTGAGCGTGGCGCTCGGCCCGATCAAAGGCAGCTTCACGGGCGGCGCCATGCTGCGCTACGACCGCGAGGCCTGGACGGGGCGTCTGCAGGGCCACGGACAAGACGGGGTAACCGGCACCCGGCTCAGCGGGTCCGCGGAGTTCGCCGTGACCGCCGAGGGCGATGCCGCGAGCAGGCTTCAGGTTGAGATCGGCTACGCGTTGCGCGGCCCTTTGGCGCAGTTCGGCCGCGGCCCGGTCGTGCGGGTGCTCGCGGCCGAGATCGCCGCTCAGATGGGCCAAGCGCTGGAGGCGCGGCTGCGCGGGCAAGCGGCGCCGGCCCACCCCCGGCCATTGCGCACCGGCGGCATAGTTCTACAGGCAGTGTTGCGCCGGCTCCGGTTGCTATTGCATCGGCGCCATACCCCCTGACACAGGCAATCGCACTCGTGTCAAGCCTCGCCAACAGCATCTTGCCAGGCTTGACCCCACTGCTGTCCGGTTCACGGCCTACAGTCTCGAAGTATACGTTGCGCGTCATGCCCGGCCTCGAGCCGGGCATCCACGCGGTCCGGCTGGTGACGTCAGACCCAGTTTGCACCGTTCCGCGTTCCTTGCGTCGGGCCGGCGGTATCCGGACGTCGTGGATGGCCGGATCAAGTCCGGCCATGACGTGCCATAGCCGTGCATCAAGCCCTGCCATGAAGGTGCAAATGCGACAGCCGCGGCTGGTATGTAATTTGCGTGTGGGCCTGCACCCCATTCGGACGAGACAGCACGATGCCGCATCCCACCACGCTCCACCGCCGCACGCTGCTCGGCGCGGCCGGTTCCGCCGCGGCACTTAGTCTGCTCAGCCGGCCCGCCGCAGCGGCCAGCCTGGGCGAGATCAAGGCGCGCGGCGTAATGACGGTCGCGACCGAAGACGACTACCAGCCGTTCGAGTTCACCAAGGACGGCAAGGCGACCGGCTATGACGTGGAGTTGCTGCAGCTCATGCAGGCGGCCCTGCCGTTCAAGGTCAAGCAGGACATCATCCCATGGACCGGCATCCTCCCCGGCGTGTCCACCGGCAAATACGACGCCGCCGTCACCGCCATCCTCGTGACGCAGGAGCGCATGGCGGCGCTGGATTTCTGCAGCCCGGTCGCCGAGACGGTCGATTACTACATGAAGCGCGCCAACGACGGCAGCATCAACGCTATCAAGGACATGAGCGGCAAGTCCATCGGCGTCGAGGCCGGCAGCGCCATGCTCAAGCTGCTCCCTCAGCTCGAGGCGATGCTGGCGCAAACCGGTGGCAAGTTGGGCAAGGTGATACCTTATCAGGGGTATCCCGAGGCCTATCAGGACCTGGCTGCCGGACGCCTGGACACGGTCGTCAACACTCAGCTCAGCATCAACTCTGTGGTCAAGCAGCGGCCTGGCGTGTTCGCCATGGGCCAGGCCGTGTCCAAGCCGACCTACATCGCGTGGGCGGTGCAGAAGGGCAACACCACCCTGCTCAAGGCGTTCAACGACTTCCTGCTCAAGGCGCGGGCCGACGGTTCGATGGCCAAGCTGCAACAGAAATGGTTCGACACGACGTTTGCCGACCTGCCGGTCGAGCCCAGCGCCACGTCCTAAACGTTCCGCATGAGCTGGCTGGACGCGCTGACAGTGGTGCAAGGCGCTGGCATCACCGTTCTGGTGTCGCTCACGTCCCTGCTAATCGGCCTCCCGCTCGGGCTGGGGCTGGCGCTGCTGCGCTGGGGGCGGGTGCCCGTGCTGGCGCCAGCCGCGGCCGTGCTGGTGAGCCTGTTGCGCGCCACGCCGTCAGTGACGCTCGTGTTGCTGGTGTATTTCGCGCTGTCGGGGTTCGGCGTCTCGCTGACCCGGTTCGAGGCCGCCGTCGCCACTTTGGGGCTGGGCACGATGGCCTTCACCTGCGAAGTGCTGCGTGGCGCGCTGCTCGCCCTGGGCCAGGACCAGTTGGACGCAGCGCTCGCGATCGGCCTCGGGCGCGGATTGCGCCTGCGCCGGGTGGTGTTGCCGCAGGTGGTTCGCATGGCTCTGCCCGGCTTGGTGAACGAGGTGACGCTGCTCATCAAGGCTAGCCCGGCGGTCGCGGTGATCGGCCTGGTGGAGGCGACGCGCGCCGCCGTGCGCATCGGCGCGGCCACCTACCAGCCGATCCCGCCCCTGCTGCTGGCCCTGGCGCTCTATGTCATCATCATCGCCTGCTTCGTCGTGCTGCAGCGCACGCTGGAACGTCGCGCCCGGCTCGCCTGGTGACCAGCTTGGCCGTGCTATGGAGCCAGCGCGAGCTGATGCTAAGCGGCCTGCTCACCACGGTTGCGATCGCCGCCTGCGCCGCCGTGCTCGCCTTCTGCCTGGGCACGCTGGTGTTCACGCTGACCTTGCGCTCGCGCGTGCTGCAGGCCGGGTTGACGACGGTGATCGACGTCATGCGCTGCGTGCCGTTCCTGCTGTTCCTCTACTTGATCTATTACGGCCTGCCTGCTTGGGGCCTCACCCTTGGCAACGTGAGCGCCGGCATCTGGGCGCTTACCATCTACCACGCGGCCTACGTCGCGGAGCTGATGCGCGGCGCCTACCGCGGCTTGCCGCACGAGGAGATCGAGGCCGGACGCGCCATCGGCCTGCACGGCGCGCGGCTGGTGCGCCGGGTGATCCTGCCGCCGTTGGCCGCTGCCGCCATGCCCGCGCTGGGCAACCAAGCCATCCAGATCATCAAGGACAGCGCCTTCCTGCTGATCATCACGGTGCAGGAACTGACCTATGCCGCCAACGAGATCCAGGCGACCTACTACGTGCCGCTCGCCAGCTTCGTCTGCGCCGCTCTAGGCTACTGGCTGCTGTGCCTGGGCGTGGAAGCGGGCGTGCGCGGCGTAGGCGGCCGGGCAGCGGCGTGGCGATGACGACCGAGGAGGGACCATGACCAAGATGCTCACCGACGCTCAAGTCACTCAATTCCGCGAGCAGGGCTGGCTGGCTCCCTTGCGCGCCATCGACCCCGCCACCGCCGCCGACCGGGTGCGGCGGATCGAGGCGTACGAGGCCCATGTCGGGCAGGACGTCAATCGCAGCCTCAAGATCAAAGGCCACCTCGCTTTCCCCTGGCTGGTCGAGCTGGGCCGTAACGCCGCGATTCTGGACGCGGTGGAGAATTTGATCGGGCCGGACATCCTGCTGTTCGGCGCCTCCGTGTTCGCCAAGCCGGGCAACGACCGCAGCTATGTGTCCTGGCACCAGGACAGCGCCTATTTCGGCCTGGACCCGCATGAGGAAGTGACCGCCTGGGTTGCACTGACCGCGAGCACCCGCGACAACGGCGCCCTGCAGGTGCTGCCCGGCAGCCATCTCGGCCGCGACCTGCAGCACGAGGAGACGTTCGCCGCCGACAACATGCTCGCCCGCGGCCAGGCGCTGGCGATCAGCGACGAGAGTGCGGCGGTGACAATGGAGCTGCAGCCGGGCCAATTCTCGCTGCACCACGAGCGGACGGCGCACGGATCCAAGACCAATCGCACCGACACCCGCCGGGTGGGGTTCGCGTTCTTCTACATCCCAACCCATGTGCGCTCCACGCTCGGCCGCCGCACCGCCACTCTGGTGCGCGGCTCCGACCGCTGCGGCCACTGGGATGCGGACCCGCTGCCCGCCAGCGACCTGGACCCGGTCGCGATGCAGGCGGTGCACGCCGCCTGGGGGCAGTATCGCGACGGCGAGGTCAAGCAGGCGGCAGTCGCCTGACCCCGCCCGTCCTGCAAGTCCGCGGCCTGCGCAAGTCGTTCGGCGCCCATACGGTGCTGCACGGCATCGACCTGGACGTGGCGCGCGGCGAGACGGTGTGCTTGCTCGGCCCGTCCGGGTCGGGCAAGTCCACCCTGCTGCGCTGCATCAACTGGCTGGAGCGGCCCGACGGCGGCACGGTCCACCTCAGCGGCGAGCGCATCGGAGTGCGACCCGGCGGCAACGTGCCAATGCGCGACGCCGAGTTGGCCCGGCTGCGCGCGCGCATGGGAATGGTGTTCCAGCATTTCGCGCTCTGGCCGCATCGCACCGTGCTGGAAAACCTCACGGAAGGTCCGGTCTACGTGCAGCGCCGTCGCCGGGCAGAGGTGGTGCCGGAGGCGATGGCGATGCTGGCCCGCGTCGGTTTGGCCGACAAGCGGAACGCCTACCCCGCGCGCTTGTCCGGCGGGCAGAAGCAGCGCGTCGGCATCGCGCGCGCATTGATGATGCGCCCGGACCTGCTGCTGTTCGACGAGCCGACCAGCGCGCTGGACCCCGAACTGGTGGGCGAGGTGTTGGCGGTGATGCAGGGCCTCGCACGAGACGGCATGACAATGGTGGTGGTGACGCACGAGATGGCGTTCGCGCGCGATGCCGCGAGCCGGGTGGTGATGCTGGACGCGGGCGCCATCGTGGAGTCGGGCGACCCGGCGGCCTTCTTCTCGGCGCCGCGGACCGACCGGGCGCGACAGTTCCTGCTGCGCTATGCTGCGGGAGCGGCCAGGGCGCTGTCTTGACGCGGGGCAATAGGCTCCACGCCCTCGCTGGCCGCCAGCACCCGGACCACGCCAGCCGCAACGCCTGCCCGGTCTATAAGGGCAACGCGATCTGCCATTCGGTGCCGGACGTCCCCGACCGGGCCAACACGCCACCTGCCCCACGAACCAGGCGCTCCACAAAACTGAGGCCGGCGCTGCCCGGCCGGGGTCCTTTGAACCCGCAGCCATCGTCGCTGACACTGACGACCGGGCAGGCAGCCTGGTCTCTCTCCCGCTCGGCAAGGCGAACGGTGATCCGCCCGGGCCGGCCGTCTGGAAACGCGTGTTCTGCGGCGTTTGCGACCAACTCATTGACAGCAATGGCGAGGCGCCCGGCCCGGTCGATCGGCATGGCGAGCGGCTGCGTGTCAGCGACCAGAACGATCCCGCGTGACGGCAGGTCCGCGGCCGCAGCGATCTTCAGGCAGAGCGACCTTAGATAGGCGCCCATTTCGACGATACCGTTCCCCGGAAGGCCAAGCAGGTGGTCATACAGCCCGGCCAGCGCTACCACTTGGCGGTTCACCCGGTCGTATCCGGCCCGATGCTCCGCTCCGGCTGCCCCCCGAGCCTCCCGACCGATGCTGCTGCAAATCCCCTGCAGGTCGTTGCGGATACGGTGCTGCATCTCATGCAACGACATCCGATGCTCATCCGTGCTTTGTGCCGCTTGCTCATCGTGCACAGTCTGCTGGTGCAGCCGGCTCCTCGCCGCGGCCAGGGTATGCGCAAGCAGTTTCAGGAAGCAGAGGTCATCGGTGGTGAACTCCCCGGACATCGAGCTTTCGACCTCCAGCACGCCGTATGCCGCTGCATCCTCGCCCGGGACGGCGATGTTGATGCTCCTGGCGAGGCCATGATCGGTCATTAACTCGGGGGTCCGGAAGCGTCTGTCGTTGACCAACGCGTTGGAAATGACGGATTGACCGGTGCGCCAGGCAAAGCCGGCGGCTGTGCCGACATCGGCATCAAGCCGCGCGCGGCCGACAACGCCCTGCCGCCAACCCACTCCGGCCTGTAACAAAAACGTCTGATTGTCGACGTCATAGACGAGCAGTTTGGCAAAGTCCGTTTTCAGGCCTTCGGCCGCGACACGGCAAGCTTCCTGCTGCAGTGCTTCGAGATGGTCGTTGTGGGCCGCGAACGCTGCATACGACGACGCCAAGCGGAGCTGGGACTGTAATAGGTGCCATTTTGGCAGCTGAACCGGGGCAGGAGACATCTCCCGCCTCCAGAACAAGGGTTGTGGCGTCGACTCGCTCATGACGCGAACCCAGCACGGCCGGCGTCGCGGACAGGCCGGAAACTTAACTGGTTTGGCGACACTGGCCTCGGCTCGGCGCTAGTCTCCCCAATGACACTCACTCCTGACCCACACGGCCAAGCCGCCCTCATGCTGTGCGAAAGCCTTATGGTGCTTCTGGTCGAGGAGGGGATCATCCGCAAAGAGCAGGCGGTTGACGCCATCGAGACGGTCGTCGAGGTCAAGCAAGAGATTGCTGGCACCAGCGAGAGCGTGGTGATCAGCGTGGCGTCCATCGGGCTTCTCAGGGCCGTGTCGCAGAGCATTTCCGCCGCAACACCCCCGCAAGTCCTCGCTGCCTCGTAGCCAGTAGGCCGGCGCATGGGCTGGGTGGCTGTTGTAGTGCAACTGGCCATTGTGGCCGCTCCCCCATATGTTAATAACTCCTGCTTAGTGCGCTTACCAACTACGCCGGTGACGGGCACTAAACTGGTTAAGGCTGGGGAGATTGCGTGACGAAACCCGCTTCGAACTCAGGCGAGCCCGCCGCCGGTCTCCTGGCGAGCGGCAATCCCCTCACCCGCAAACTGTCTCATTTTGCCCCGTTGTCGGCATCGGACCATGACGTGCTCGACGCCTTGGCCGCCCGCGAGGAGAGCTTTCCTGCCGACGTGGATATCGTCGCCGAAGGCATGGCGCCCCGCTCGGTGTTCTTGATACTGCAGGGCATGGCGATCCGCTATCGCAGCCTGGCGGACGGTGGACGGCAAATCATGACGTTCCTCATCCCCGGCGACCTCTGCGACATGCACGTGTTTCTCGCCAGGGCCATGGACCACTCGATCGGCACCATCACGCCGGTCCGAATCGCGGCCATCTCGCGTGAACGCCTGATGGATGTCTTTACCCGGCGTCCGCGTATTTCCGCGGCGCTCTGGTGGAGTTCCATGCAGGAGGAGGCCATGCTGCGGGAGCGGATCGTCTCGCTTGGGCGGCGCGATGCCCGCGGCCGCATCGCCTACATCCTGTGTGAACTGCTTTGGCGCTACGCCGCCGTCGGGTTGACGAGCAACGGGACGTTTCAGCTTCCGCTCACGCAGACCGAACTGGGCGATACGCTCGGCCTCACGCCAGTGCATGTAAATCGCATCCTGAAGGAGTTTCGATCACGCAAATTGATCTCAGTCGACCGTAAGGTCATCAGCCTGCTCGATGTTCAGAAGCTGCAAGAGACCGCAGACTTTACCCAAGACTACTTGCAACTCGAAGGTGTGTCAGACGAGGTCGTGCATTATTTCGCCGGTTTGGAGGACCGGCAAAGGCAGGGTTCGGGCGGTACCTCAGGCCCGGGGCATCAAGAGTGACTCTGCCTGCAGGCATTATTTTGCTTTGGCCGAGCTCCGCCGGTTTTGATCTCCGCTGACAACCGTCTGGTGTTTGCGAGCTTCTTCCGGTCGCGCTGGGCCGCTCTTATCAGGGTTGCCTGGCTTGGTTGGGCGGGTGCCGCCAGGATCCAGCCCGTCGGCTGGATCGTGTCCCGTTCCATGCGTCGACGCGTGATGGCCAGGCAACGGTTGTTGGCTGAATTTGCCAACCCCTGCCAGGATCAGGCCCAACAGTCCCATCGATTGCCTCCTTATAGCCCAACCCTGGCGTCATGGGCGGCCGGGCGTTCGCGCGGCGGACGCAGCCTTGTCGGTGACGGGGCGGCCGATGGTGGCGGACCATCCGCTACAGCCGGCTTGGCCTGCCATGTGGGGCCTGATGCCGTCGGCCGGTCGGCCGCGCGATACAGCGCACCCGCTCCAAGGCCCGCGATGAGTGCCGCTAGCACGGCCAGCAAAGCGAACCACTGAGGGTTCGAGAGCATAGTCTCTGTTCGTATTTGAACCGCCCTGCCCCGGCCGGCAACCGCTTTGCCGCCCGGTCTTGTCATCGACAGTCGCGATGCGGAAGCGAGTGCGCCCGAGCGTTGCGGCAACAGGCAAACCAGGCGCGTCGCGATTGAGACAGCGTCCGAACGCAACCGAACTCCGCCCGGGAGCGCCTCGATCAGACCCGCAAGTGCCTCGATTGCGCCGGCTCGCGACAATCCATTCAGCCGTCCTGCCTCCCGCCAAGGGTCTAGGTCGGAGCGCGCCAAGGCCGAAAGCACAGTCAGCCGCATGCCGTTTGGCTCGATGCCAACGTCCGCGAACAAGAATTCGTTCAAGTTGGACTGCTCTAGCGCCAAGATGTCGGGGTTTGGCATGCTGACCGCTCCAGTTTTCCCTAGCTCTGTGGGTATGATCCGCCTCTGGATACCAGCGGCAGGAATTGCTGGCTCTTTCGCGGCGGCAGGGTCATTGCGAGGAGCGCGTGCAACGCCCCTGGATTGCCGCGCCCGCCAAGCATTCAGGCCAGCACGATGAGCTTTAGACGCTGCGTCCTTGTTATCCGCACGCATGCACAAAACGCAGGTTCTACCTGCGCTGGCCCGCGGCTCCTTGGACCGTCCCGCCCATCTCCAAGGAGAACAGTGCCTTGTGCAGCACTCGATTAACCTCGATGAGTGTCAGTTCGGCAAGGCGTTTCGCTTTGCTTTCAGTGTCGGCCACTCCATAACGAGGCCGCGCCTGACAGCTAAAATCCCAGACCAGCCAGTCCCAATTCTTGCTACCCAGCCGCTCGACCGAAAGGTAGACCGCTCCGCCCGAATCAAGCCTTGTCTCCGCCGAACACAGGCCAGGTCCGGTATTCTTCCATTCCATCGTTCGTTGAAGGTTGTCCGGTGCGAGGGGCCATACCTCCGGATCGACGACGCCTACCAATGGTGGAGAAACGCTGGGGAGAGAACCGGAATTGCTCATCCAGTTCCACTAGCAGCTTTGAGCGCACCAAAGATTCAAATGCTTTAAGATCTCGCGGATTCCAGCCGGCCTTTGGACCGCCTATCAGGGGGCGCCGCTATCGGGCTTGCTTGACGAGCAGCTGGCCAGAATGCTTCACCGGCCCGGTTCTGGTGTGGTCATGTTCCGCCGGGCTCCAAGCGATCAATCGTCCCGGGCGTCGATCCGTCGCGAAGGCAAACGCCCATTGTGCGCTGACCATCAGGCGATTTCGGAAGCCGATGAGGAAAAAGATGTGCGCAACCGCCCAGAGACTCCAAGCGGGCCATCCGGTGACGTGCAAGTGTCCGAACTCGGCCACCGCCTTGGCGCGGCCGATGGTCGCCATGGTGCCGTAATCCCGATAGCTGAAGGGTGCCGGAGCGCGTTGACCGCGCAGCCGCCGGACGATGGCTCGGGCGACGTAATCCCCCTGCTGCTTCGCCACGGGGGCCAGCGCCGGAAGCGGCTTACCCGCGCCGTTCAGCACGAGCGCGGCATCGCCGATAACCTGGATGTCCTGATGTCCGGGAATCCTGAGATCGGCGGCCACTTCCACCCGTCCTCCTTTGCCCGGCTTGATACCGAGCCACTCGGCAACGGGTGTCGCCGACGTTCCCGCTGCCCAGATGATGGTTGCGGACGGAATCGCTTCACCTTCCAAATGCACAACGCCATTCTCGATGCTGGTCACTTTCGCGCCCGTGCGGACCTCGACGCCCAGCTTCTTCAATGACGCTGCTGCATGGTCCGATAAGTCATCCGGAAACTCCGCCAAGACCCGCTCCCCCGCCTCGATCAAGACGATGCGGGGCTGCGCCTGGCTGAGTTCGTGGTCTGATGCGAGCATCTCCCGCGTGAGTTCAGCGATGGACCCCGCCATCTCGACTCCAGTCGGTCCACCGCCAATCAACATGAAGGTGAGCAACTGATCCCTCGCCGCTGCATCGCTCGCGGTGCAGGCGTGCTCAAAGGCGAGAAGGATGCGGCCGCGTAGGTCGAGCGCGTCGTGCAGGGTCTTCAAACCGGGGGCAAACTGCTCCCAGGCGTCGTTGCCGAAATAGCTCGGCTGCGATCCAGTCGCGATAACGAGTTCGTCATATGCAATGCGCTGGCCGTCGCAAAGCACATGGCGCCGTTGCGTGTCGATCCCGGTGACGGGACCCATCATCACGCGCGTACGGGCCGTCGCGGGAATAATGTCGCGGACCGGCGAGGCGATGTCGGCTGGCGACAAGGCTGCCGTCGCCACCTGGTAGAGCAGCGGCTGGAATAAATGATGATTTTGTGAGTCGATGATCGTCAGGTCGATGTCCGGGCATTTCGACAGCGATACCGCTGCGCTCAAGCCGCCGAACCCGGCTCCGAGTACGACCACCCGATGCGGTGCGGCATTTGCACGATTTAACTTGGCTCCGCGCCGTTGTTGGTCGAGGTGCCGAGCCGCTAACAGCCCGACGGCGAACCCCGCGATTGGCAAAAGGTCGGATGCCGGGGAGCGTCGAGCCATGGCTAGCAGCGATCCAAACGACGATATCCAAGCGACAATGACATGGCTAGCTCCCGTTGCGGTAGGATCGTAACGCGCGTTCAGGACGTCGCGATGCTCTATCCGTCGTAGAATTATACGCTTCCTTATGGCCGCCCATGACGGCCTGCAGATGGACGCCGATACTGGGTCATGTTCGAGACGCTTGACGATGTCGCGCAGCGTACCCGCGCCTGGCTTTAGGCGCAGCCTACACAGCCTGCCTGTTCGTCATTGCGCCGATGCAATCCAGGCCCGCTGCACGGTGCTGAACCCCTGCATCGCCCCGCCGCGGGGGCGGCGCGATCATGCTCTAAGCGGGTGGGTCACCCGCCTCGCCTTGCCAGCCAGTGGCGCGTTCAATGGCGCGGCCGACCCGCACCACAGTCGCTTCGTCGAACGGCCGCCCCGCCACTTGCAACGACACCGGCAGACTACCCTCACCCTTGCCTGTCGGTACGCTCATGGCCGGGTGCCCGGTCACGTTGAACGGGATCGTCTGCATCGGGTTGAGATCGATGCGGGCCGGGTCCGGCACGGCGTCAAAGCGCGGCGCAACCGCCAGGGCGGAGGCGGTCAGCAGTGCGTCGTAGCGGCCGAACACGGCATTGGTCGCGTCCACCAACTCGCGGCGAACCCGGAACGCCTGCACCAGGTCGGCAGCGGAAAGCGCCGCGCCGAGAACGAATCGCTGCTGAGTGAGCGAGCCGTAATCCGACAGCCTCCCGCGCAGGTCCGCCTCGTGGATCGCGAACGCCTCGGCCGACATGATCACCCGGCCGCACGCGGCGTAGAGTGCATAGGAGGGCAGCGTCACGTCCTCCACCGTCGCACCCGCTTGCCTCAGCGCATCCAGCGTGCGGTCGAACGCGGCGAGCATGTCGGGCGTGACGGCGGGCGCCTCGGCAAAGAACGCCCGCGGCACGCCAAAGCGCATGCCCGCCACCCCGCCCTGCAGCCCGGCGAGGTAATCCGGCACCGGCTCGTCGGCACTGGCTGGGTCGAGCGGGTCGTGGCCGGCGATCACCTGCAGCGTGAGCGCGGTGTCCTCCACGTCGCGGGTCAGCGGGCCGGCGTGGTCCAGCGTGAAGGAGAGCGGGAAGATGCCGCGGCGGCTGACCCGGCCGTACGTCGGCTTCAGCCCTACCGTGCCGCAATAGGCCGCCGGACCGCGGATGGAGCCACCGGTGTCCGAGCCCATCGCCATGCGCACCATGCCTGCGGCCACAGCCGCCCCGGAGCCGGAGGAGGAGCCGCCGGTGATGCGATCCGTGTCCCAAGGGTTGCGGGCAGGGGGAAACGGCAGGTCGAACGAGGGGCCACCGATCGCGAACTCATGCGTGGCGAGCTTGCCCAGCAGCACGCCGCCGCCGGCCGCCAACTTTTGCTGCACAACGCAATCGGCCTCGGGCACCACCTCCAGCCGCAGCTTGGAATGGCAGGTGCTGCGGATCCCGGCGGTGTCGTAGATGTCCTTGAGCGCATACGGAATGCCCTGCATCGGGCCGCTGTCCTGCCCGGCGGCGAAGGCGGCGTCGGCCCGGCGCGCATCGGCCAGGGCACGCTCGGCGGTGAGGGTCACGAAGGCGTGCAACGCCCCATCGGTCGCAGCCACCCGGTCCAGTGCGGTCTGGGTGAGGGCTTCGGACGTGGTGGCGCCGCTGCGCAGGTGCCGGCCCATCTCGGCGATGGAGGCGCTCATCTCAGGCGCCCGCCAACCGGTGCAGGCGGAACGTGTTGGACGGCTCGGACGCTGCCGGCCGCTCTGCCCGCAGCAACGCCGTCTGCTCGCACAGGCCGGCATAGGCGGGCAGCACCTGCGCCCGTAGCTCGTCCGACAGGCGAAGCCCTGCCCTGGCCATCAGCACGTCGAATTCAGCGGCGCGGTCGTTCAGATCGGACGGCATGCGGCTTTCCCTTCCTGGTCCACGCTGAGCTTACGTGACTTTGACGCTTTGCCCACTGTTTTTGCCAGCCCGCCGGTGCCGACCGGCGTCTTGTCGCGTTAGCAGCGGGCCATGCCAGAACGCCGTCGCATCCTTGCCATCAGCCCGCGCCTCTATCTGGGCGACATGTATCTCAGCCTGATGCGCGAGGGCCACGAGGTCCGGGTCGCGGCCGGCGATCCGCCGGAGCAAAGGGCGTTTGCCGGGTTGATCGACCCGGTGGAGGACTGGCGCGCCCACCTGCCCTGGGTCGGGCGGGACGGCCTGATCCTGTTTGAAGGCCTGGGCTACGGTGCGCTGCAGGACCAACTCCGCCGCGACGGCTACCGCGTGGTGGGCGGCAGCGCCTTGGGCGACCGGCTGGAGACCGACCGCTTCTACGGCCAAGCCGTGCTGTCGCAGGCCGGGCTGCCGACCGCGAGCAGCCACGGCTTCGCCACCGCGGACGAGGCCACTGCCTGGCTGCAAGCGCATCCCGGCCAGTACGTGCTGAAATACGATGGCGGCGCCCGTGCGACCTATGTCGGCGAACACCCGGCCGGGCTGGACGTGCTGTTCACCCTGCGCCGCAACGCCACCGGACAGGTGTTGCTGATGGAGCGGCTGCGCGGCGTCGAGGTCGGCATCGGCGCTTACTTCGACGGCCGCCAATTCCTGCGCCCCGCATGCATCGACTTCGAGCACAAGCGCTTTTTCCCCGGCGACCGGGGCGAGATGACCGGCGAGATGGGCACGCTCGCCTCCTACCAGGACGCCGACCGGCTGTTCGAGGCAACGCTCAACCGGGTGGCGCCCCTGCTCGCCAGCGCCGGCCATGTCGGTTACGTCAACTTGAACCTGATCGTGAACGAGCGCGGCCCGTTGCCGCTGGAGTTCACCTGCCGCTTCGGCAATCCCGGCTTCGCCATCCTGGCCGCAATGCAGCTGGATGGCTGGGGCGACCTGCTGGACCGCATGGCACGCGGCGCCGGCGGCGGGTTCCGCACCGCGCCGGGCTGGGCGGTGGCCATCGTGCTGACCGTGCCGCCGTTCCCTGGCTTCACCGCCGCCAGCCCGGAGGAAGACGCCCCGGTGTTCTTCGTGGAGGCGCCAGACGCTGCCGAAGTGCCGTTCTACCACTTTGTCGACATGCGGCAGCAGGACGGCCAATTGCTGGTCCGCCGCTGTTCGGGCCACGTCATGATCGTGACCGGGATCGGTGCCGACGTGCCGGCGGCGCAACGGGCAGCGTATCGCCGGGCCGCCAACGTGATCGCGCCGGAGCTGCGCTGGCGCGAGGATATCGGCGCACGCTTCCTGGCTGGCGAGGGCGCGGTGCTGCAGCGGCTCGATTGGCTGTGAACGAGGCGGTGGCGGCCTGCCTGCGCGGCGACATCTCCCCCCAGGTGGCGCTGTCGCGCATGTTGCTAGGCGCGGCGGACATCCGGGCGGCGCTGGCCGAATCCCGCTGCGCGGACCCGCATTGGCAGGCCTTGGCCGGGCTGGCCGAGGCGCATTGGGCGGAGTTCGACCGCCTGTCCGCCCATATCCGCCGGGCCGGCGGCGACCACAGCCGGCTCGGCGACGTGGCCGGGATTGCCGCGTTCTTCGATGCGGCCTGTGCGGTGTCGCCGGAGGCCGGGGTTGCGCTGTATTCGCTTGGCGACCCGGCGATTCTGGAGGCGGCCACGGCGGAGCTGGTCGGCTGGCTTCGTGCGGAGGCGCTGTTGCCTGCTGGCGGGGCGGTGTTGGAGGCTGGCTGCGGCATTGGCCGGCTTTGTGCCGCCATGGCGCCGCACTGCCGCTCGGTGCTCGGCGTGGACATCGCACCCGCCATGGTGGCCGAAGCCCGGCGACGCCATCCCGAACTCGACTTCCGCTTGAGTGACGGCGTCAGCCTGCCTGCTGGCGTTTGGGACTTGGTCCTGCTGGCAGACACCATGCCCTATATGCTGCAAGCGGGACTCGCGGAGCGGATCGTTGCGTCCGCGATGGGCAGCCTTGCTGTTGGCGGGGCGTTGGTTGTGCTCAACATGTCGTACGGCCGCGACCCCGCCGCCGACCGGGCCGACGCTACACGATGGTCGCAGCTTCACGAGGCTGGGCTGACCGTGAGCCGTCCGTTCAAGCTCTGGGACGGCACCGCCTTCGTATTCCGGCCTTAGCGGGTTGTGACTGTGGGAAGAGGCTGCACCCGTCGCAACAGCATTTGTCCGTTTTGCCGTCCAGCAATCTGTCTGCCCACCTTGCCATCGGTGTGAGCTGAACCCCTTGGGCGAGACAACAAATCACGGACAGCTCGGCTGCGTCATAGCCCCGGGCTGCTGCGCAGCAGCCCGGGGCTGGTTTGATTCGAACTCTATCGGCGACAGGTAGGCAAGCGCCGAGTGAAGCCTTTGCCGGTTGTAGGCGGTCTCGATGAACTCCCCAATGCCGGCCTTGGCATGGGCGAGATCACGATACGCGCTGGCGTCGACTTCCTCGTGCTTGAGCGTCTTCATGAAGCTCTCGGCCATGGCGTTATCGTAAGGACAGCCAGCCCGGCTCATGCTGGGCTGGATCCCGGCGGCCTCAAGCCGAGCAATGTAGTCGCCGCACGCGTATTGAATGCCGCGGTCCGAGTGATGAACCAGGCCGCCGGCGATCACCTCGCGGCTGACCAGTGCCATTTCGAGCGCATCCAGGGCAAGGCTCGCCCGCAGGTGATCGGCCATCGACCAGCCGACGACCTTGCGGCTGAAAGCGTCCAGCACGACAGCCAAGTAGATGAACGCCTCCGCAAGTCGCACGTAGGTGATATCCGCCACCCACAGCTGGTTCGTGGCCATGGGCATGAGGTGGCGCGCCAGGTTCGGCCACACCTGCCAGCTGTGACGCGCATCCGTCGTCGGCGGCCTGAACAGCGGCTTCGCCAGGCACAACAGGTTGTCCTCGCGCATGATCCGGACCACGCGCTTGTGGTTGACGCACCAGCCCTCGCGTCGCAGCAGCGCGCCGATCCGGCGGTAGCCGTAGTGGCGGTTGGCCAACGCCAGGCGCTGTATGACATCGCGCAGCGCCGTCTCTTCGCGCAGCGGATCGCTGCGGGTCCAGGAGCGATAGTAGGCCGCCCGGCTGACGCCAGCCAACGCGCACATCCTCCCCACCGAAAGCCCTGCTTCCGGCGTTTCGCCTTGCAAGCGCGTCATTGCCTGGATGTGGGCGAAGACGCGGTCACGCCAGGCGTGTCGCTCGGCCGGCGTGAACCCTCTATGTGCTGCAAGGCGCCTCTGAAAAAATCCAGGTCCAGCTGCTGCTGGCCCACCTTGCGCTCCAGCTCGGCGATCTGCGTTCGCGCCTGGGCCAAGCTATCCGCCTTGGCACGCGACGCGCGCAAGCCAGCCGCCGCAAGGACCTCCGGCGTGCGCGGGCGCCCGCGTTTGCTCGTCAGCGCCTCCGCGCCGTTCGCGCGAACCCGCTCACGCCAGTGATAGATAATCGTTCGCTGCACATTCAGCTCGATGGCCAAGGCGCTTGCGCGCTCGCCAGCTTCCAATCGCTCCACAGCCTTCAGCATGAACTCCCGGCTGTGGCGCCCAGACTCGCTCAGGGACATCGGCACATTCTCCTCGTTGGGAGCTGTCCGAATTTACCTGTCTCACTCCAGGGGTCCACTCCAGGTGGCCCCGAGCTTGGGGACGAAATGAGTATGCCCGGTAAATCGTGGTTTGACGGACTGGCGTAATGGAATACAGAGCTATGCAAAAACCGGCTTTACAGCGCTTGATTGTAGCGATGACCGCCGTTCCGCATTGCTTACCGCAGCGAGGTACGAACAGGACATGATCGTAAGCTGTCTCTCAACCTCGCCGCCTATCATGGGCGGCAAATCCCGCTCGTAGAATGCCCGTACCGTCCCGTAAACGGCTGCCAACCAAATCTGGGCGACAACATCCGGATCGGGAAAATAGCCATCGTCGGCGGTGGAAAGCATGACGGAAAGGGCTTGTTCGCCACGCCGCGTAGCCGTTTCGACCGCTCCGCGCGCGTCGAGTTCGATGGCGATTAGGTAGAGGGCGCGAGAGACCTCGCATTGTCTCGTCTTCGCTTTCAGGTAGGCTTTCACCACAGCCTCTGCCATTGCCTCGACCGTGGCGCCCCGATGGTCGTCGCACGCTGCCTCAAGGGCGCTGGCGAGCATCGCGAGGTGCCGCTCCAACACGGCGAACAGCAGTGCCTGCTTGTTGGGAAAATACTGATACAGAGTTCCCACGGAGACGCCTGCCCGCTGCGCCACCCGCGTGGTGTTCAGCCGGGTAGATCCATCGGCTAGCAAAACCTGAATGGTTGCATCGAAGATGGCGTCCATGGTGACGGCGGATCGGGCCTGACGCGGCGTTTTACGCCGGGTGAGCACTGCTGGAGGGCTGCTTTTCATATGCGAATCCCGCATCTGAAGAAATCTTCATATAATCGGCTCGTCGCCGTCGGTCCATCCGCAAGGGAATTGGGACGTGAGCCTGCTCACTGCCTCGCTCTTCCTGTGGCTGCCGACGGAACGCATTTCAGGAGGCGAGCATGGGTAAGTTGGACGGGAAAATTGCTGTCGTCACCGGTGGCAGCGACGGCATGGGATTGGCGACGGCCAAGCTGTTCGTCCATGAAGGTGCGAGGGTCGTCATCACCGGCCGCGATCAGGCGGCGCTGGATGGTGCCGCGGGGCACATCGGGAACAACGTCGAGGCGTTCCGCAGTGACATCTCGACGGTCTCAGACCTCGATGCGCTCCGCGCGCACGTCGAGGAAAGGTATGGGCGCGTCGATGTTCTCTTCGCCAATGCGGGTGGCGGAACGCCCGGGCTGTTCGAGCAAGTGTCTGAAGACGATTTTGATTTCACCGCCGACACCAACTTCAAAGGCACATTCTTTACGGTGCAGAAGCTCGTTACGTTGATGACAGCGGGCGGCTCGGTGATCCTCAACACTTCGATCCTTGGCTCGCAGGGCCGCCCCGGCTTCAGTGTTTATGCAGCGACCAAAGCGGCTATTCGATCCTTGGCACGGTCGCTTACGGCAGAACTGTCCGCAAAGGGTATTCGGGTAAACGCCTTGGCGCCGGGACACATCGACACGAACATCATGCGCAAGGTGGGCCTGAACGACGAAATGATCCAGCAGGTCAACGCACAGGCGCACACCCAGATTCCAATGGGCCGCAGCGGCACCGCCGACGAAGTTGCAAAGACTGTCCTGTTTCTCGCTTCGGATGACGCGGCCTACGTGACAGGTGCCGAGCTCTCCGTAGATGGCGGCTGGGCACAGGTCTGAATGAGGTTTGCCCGGCGTTGGACGGGTGTATCAGTCTGGCACCGCCTACGCCGGGTGGGCCGGGGTGCCGGTCACGGGTCATTGACGGACACTGGCGGCACCGTGTCTCGCGCAATTGGCCCACCGAAGGAGTGGCCCGACGCCACGCCGAGATCGCAAAAACTAGGTGATCACGCGCGCATAGCCGGTCATGCGAGGTGGGCCTTGTCGAACAGCGTCTCAAGCATCGTCCAGGGTCCAAGGGTTACAAGGCGGGTGTCGAGCAGGCCGGCGGCGATCATCGGGAACGCCCTCAGCGCGGCCTCTACTTCCGCGTGGTCCGCGGCCTCGAACACCAGGCTCACCGTCAACGGCTCCGGCTGGAAATACAGGTCCCGGATGGTGCCGGCGCGGTAGGCGGCCCACGCCGCCTTCTCCTCGGCCAAGACCAGCGGGCCGAAATCGGCCGGGGTCTTGCCGGCGGCGGGCGTCAGCAATGCGAGGATCTTCATGACTTGCTCCTTTCAATAATACGTCCGCGGGCGACGCCATCAGCGTTTTTGGCGGGTCTATGGCATGGTTTGCGCCGCACTGGGCTTCACGGGCTTGCCCGTGCTGATGAACGGCGAGTGGTCGGTGATTGCCGAGGCGTTCGGGCCGGGGATCGGCGACCATGCCCAGGTCACTATCGGCGTAGCCGCCTTGCCGTTCAACGTGCCGTCGAGATCGAGGCGGAACTGGAGCTGGCGTAATGCCGCCGCTCCTCGTGCCGGATGCGACCCCGCGCCGCTTGTTGGTCAAGCCGCCTTCGGCAGCCCCGCCGCTTCCGACACGAGCTGGCTGGTCCGCAGCACGCCCACCATGCGGTCTTCCACCGTGAGCAGGCCCTCGACGTAGTTGCGCGTGCGGCTCGCGGCGATGGGCGGGACAGGCTGGATCATGCCATCCGTAGCGGTGACAATACCCGACACGCCATCCACCAAAAGGCCAGCCAACTCACTGCCGACATGCACCACCACAATGACATGCTGCGGCCCCGGTTCAGACAGGTGGAAGCCGAGCCGTTCGTTCAAATCGATCACCGGAACGGCCGTGCCGCGTAGATTCACCACACCCTTGACGAACGCAGGCGCATGCGGCAGCGGCGTGGTCGGCGTCCAGCCACGGATCTCCCGGACCGACGTGATATCGATGCAGAACTCCTGCTCGCCGACGCGAAAAGCCAGCAGTTCGTATCCATGATCCGGGCTGGAAGAGGCTGCCATGAGTGCATCCTGGGTGACGGGCACCAAGGTCGCACAGGCTCGTCACCAAATCGCTAACGCGGTCAGCCGAACGCGCCGACCTCGTGGGTGATGGCGGCGCTGATCTCGCGTACCGTGGCGAAAAGTTGCCGGATCGGCTCGAATATCTCGGCGTGCTCCCGCCCGTACGACACGGCGTTGCGGCGGCCCGGCGGCTCGGCGTAGTCGCGCGCCGCTGCCGGGTCGGGCCGGTTGGGGAAGATCTCCGCCACCAGCGCCAGGCAGGCCGGCACATCCAGCCGCAGCAGCCGGTCTTCCAAACCAGCCCGGGTCAAAGCGTGGCGCGGCGCGAATTCTGGGATGGCGGTGCCGAGCAGCCAAATGCGCTGGATGGCCGCAATCCGCAGCGCATGCAGCAACACCTCGGCAGCCTGCATGCGAGGCCGGTCCGGCCAGACATCGGCCAGAGCCAGGTAGTCCATCTGGATGCGCAGCGACATCGCGCGCACCGGTTGCCACAGGCCCAAACGCTCCAACGCCCGGGCCACGCTCATCAGGGCGGCCGCGCGGCCCGGAATGGTGGCGTGCGGCACCCGGTCGAGCCAAGCGCCGGGGTCCACCAGGCCCACCATGGCCCGCAGCACGTCCAGGTCGGAATGGGCCAGCGCATGCTCGGCAAAATCGATCGCGCGGCGGAAGCGCGGGCTGGTCTCGCGCAAAGGCTCGAACACGTCCGGATGCCGGGAGGCCGCCGCCCCTAGCCCCTGCAGCGTATTGGCGCACCAGCCGAGTTGCTGCAAAATGGCGTTGTTCGGGATCGCCCGCAGCTCGCGCGGGTGGCGGATGGCGGCGGGGCCGCCGCTGTCGGATTGGCGGGCGGAGGGGCGGGATCCGGTCGGATCGAGCAAAGCGGGCCCGAACGCGCCGAGCAGAGCGGCGTAGCCCGGGTCCTCGACCAACTCATGCATGCCGCGGTTGATGGTGGTGAAGAAGTCCGCGGCAAAGTCTGGCTCGGCGTAGATCGGGTCTTCGCCCTGCGGCAGGGTGGCGAAGGCATGCTCGGCGATGCGCGCGACTGTCGCTTCGGCCAGCGCGGCCGTGCCGAACAAGAGGTAGCCGTCGCCACCTTGGAACGCGCTTTCGTTTCGCGTCCGGATGCGGGCGGCGGCGAACGCCTGCCGGCTGGCGGTGGGCGAGAGGTATTTCAGCCGGTCGGCCAGCGAGCCGGGATGGGCGCCGCGGCCGATGCTCTCGCCCTGGGTGTCGAATAGCACCACTTCCACGTCCTGTAGGCCGTGCTTGGCCAGCAAATCCGCCACCTTCAATCGCAGCCGCTCGATCAGGTAGGAGGCAGCCAATTGGCCTACATAGCGGCCGCTATCCGAGTAGCCGAATTGCAGGCACATCCGGCCGGTGGCGCGCAGGTAGTCGCACCAATGTGGCGAACGCAGCGCCTCGGCGATAACCTGAGCACCCTGCTCCAGCGCCTCGGCCGTCTCAAACAGCGGGCTGATCTCAACCTGGCGTTCGATGCCGAGCAGCCGGGCCAGCCAGAGCGCGGTGAGCAAGGTATAGCCGCTCTCGGTCTCGGCAATCAGGAAGCGGACGGGCGCGTCGTTGTCGACATGCTTGACGATCTGCGCCACCGCCATCATCAGCCGCACGGCGGAGGCCTGCTCGCCCAGGAGGGCTCCGAAATCGACCGGCTCGCGCTGCACCCGATCGAGCGCCGTGCCAATCGCGCTCAGCAACACCCGGCGGCGGCTGGCATCGGCCGGCGGGTCGGCCAGCCCGAGCCGCACGCGGGCCGCATTGTGCAATTGGGATGAATTCAGCCGCACATGGGTATGAGCGAGCGACAGCCCATGGCTGGCCAAGCCGGCCCGCGCCGTGGCGAGCGGCAGCGGATCGGCCGCGGTGGCAATCTCCTGGTCGAGCAACGCCAGCACGGGGGCAACGCTCACCAGGGCGGCGTCGCGCTGGCCGACCAAGGCGGCGGCGAACGCCGCTACGGCATCCGGGTCCGGGCCCGACGGGGCGGCCGCCAACTGCGCCTCCACGGCGGCAAGCGCGGTGTCCAGCCGCGCGGCGGCGGCGCCCGTTCCCACTTGGCTGCGGATGCGCGCGAGCTGCAGCCGCTTCATCACCAGCCGCAGGCGCAGCGTATCCCACCAGCCGATATCGGTGCGCCCGTCCGTGTCGTAGCCCACCCAGGAGGCGAGGATCACCGGGCACGGCGACAGGCTGCGCCAGCGGTCGGGCCAGACCGCGGCGGCGGCCTGCAGCAGTGCGGCGGTCAGCCGGTCGATGGCGTCCCGCCCGCGGCCGATGGCGGCCACGGCCTGCTCGAACTCCTCCTCGAGCGCCGGTTTGGACGGGCGGTGCGACGCGAACCGCACCGCCGGCTGGCCGGACGCCGCAGCGGCAAGGGCGGCCGAGATATCGGCGGGCAGCGAAAAGGTCGGATGCGCCGTGAACACTGCGGCAAACCGGGTGTGCTCCACCGCCGCGCGGAAGTTGCGGAACGGCACCGGGCTGTCCGCCGGGTCGGGCCGCACCAGGCGGGCGGCCACGGCGTCGAGCGCCGCGGCGGAGCCTTCAAGCCCACCCACATAGTCTCGCAACCGCGCCGCCCTGGCGTCAAAAGCGCGATCCCGCAGCATGCGGACCACGGCGTCCAATGAGTCCAGCGTCAGCAGACCGGCGTCGAAGCGGCGAACCACCTGCAACGCCACCGAAAGCACTGGGCTGCTGAACGGTTCGTCCCGGCTATGCTCGCGCGCCCCTTGCACCAAGGCCAACAGCTCTTGCACCAGCGCGGCGGCTTGCTCCGGCTCCGGCATAGGGCCTCGTTGTTCTTGCATGGCTGCATTGTGCGGCGCGGCGTGTCGCTCTGCAAGGCGCATCCTTCCTGCCCCGAGCCACCCTCGCGCAAACCCGGCCTCGCGCGCGCGGCTCGCGGGGCTGTGCTACCACCATGCCATGTCTTTCGACGACCCCGACCGGCTGGCCCGGCGTTCGCTCGCCCGCTATCGCGCTTTCGCCACGTCTCTGCTGGTTGCGATGGCCGCGCTCACTCTCGCCAGCTACTTGCTACCAGCGGGCTGGGGCTCAGAGGTGCTGCAGGCCGCCGCCAAGGCGGGCTTCGTCGGCGGCGTGGCGGACTGGTTCGCTATCACCGCCCTGTTTCGCCACCCCTTGGGGCTGCCAATTCCGCACACGGCTATCATCCCGGCGCAAAAGGAGCGGCTCGGCCGGGCGCTCGGCCGCTTCGTCGCCACCCATGTGTTCACCGAGGCCGAGCTGCGTAGCGCGATGAGCCGGATCGACTTGGCGGGTATCCTGCATCGCTTCTTCGCCGACCCGGCGGCCGCGCGCCCCGCCGCCGAGGCCATTGCCGCCATGTTGCCCCGCGTGCTGGCCAGCGTAGAGGACGGGCGGGCGCGACGGCTGATGACGCGCCTGGCGCCGCGCATCCTGGGCGGCCGCGGCGCCAGCGCAGTCGTGGCGCGCGCGCTACACGGCATGCTGGATAGCGGCCGCCATCAGGACGTGTTGTCGTTCATTTTGTCCCAGTTCCGCGCGTTACTCGCCGCCAAGGAGGATCATCTCCGCACCGTGATTGCCGAGCGGGTGCGCGAACAGGGCGGCCGCTTGGTGGGCTGGGCGCTCGGCGCGCAGGTCGCCCGGCGGGTGCTCACGACGCTGAATGGGGAACTGGACAAGGTGGGCCCGGACGGGTCGGAGCTGCGCGAGGCGTTCGACCTCTGGATGCGCGCCGAGATCGGCCGGATGGAAACCGACCCCGAGCGGGCGGCCGAGATCGGCCGCGCCATCCGCCAGGTGGTGGCGCATGAGACGGTGCAAGCGTGGCTGTGGGACGTGTGGGCGCGGCTCCGCTTGGCGCTGGAGGCGGATGCCGGCAAACCGGGCGGCCATGTCATGGGCTTGATCGAGAGCACGCTGGCCAATGTTGGTGCCATGCTGGAGTCCGACCCGGCAGCCCGCACGCGCCTGCAACGCGCCGCGGAGACCATCGTCGCCGGCGTACTGCCCTCCGCCCAGCACAGCCTGGCCGGCTTCATCGGCGACGTAGTTGCCCGTTGGGATGCCGCCACCGTGGTAGACCGCCTTGAGCTGCGTGTCGGGCGGGACCTGCAATACGTGCGGGTGAACGGCACCGTGGTGGGCTTCGTGCTTGGCGGCCTGGTCTACGCCGTGCTGAAGGCGCTGTTCGGTACCGTCAGTTTCTAGCGTCGGCCAGCCCCGCAGCGTCATTCGGCCGTTTCGTTGATGACGCTGCGCGACCTCGGTTCGCTTCGTCGTAGGGCGGGTGCAACCCGCCTCTTCTGTCGCACCGCAGCGAATTTCACCCGCCCGACGCATTAAGCCCTATCCTTTAGGCCGCCGACATCTGGCTCTCGGCAAACGCATAGTTGGCGATCTTATCCAGCCAGTTGGTGATGTAATCCGGCCGCCGATTGCGGAAGTCCAGGTAATAGCTGTGCTCCCACACGTCGATGCCGAGCAGGGCGTGGCCCTCGGCCATCGCCAGCGGGTTGCTGCCGTTCGGCGACTTGGTCACCTTCAGCTTGCCGTCCGTGCCCAGCACCAGCCAGGCCCAGCCGGAGCCGAATTGGCTGATGGCGGCGGCCTTGAACGCCTCCTTGAACTTGTCCACGCCGCCGAGGTCCTCGCTGATCTTGGCCTCGAGCTTGCCTGGGATCTTGCCGCCATCGGTCGGGCTCATCGCCTGCCAGAACAGGACGTGGTTCCAATGCTGGCCGGCATTGTTGAACACCGGGCCGCCTTCCTTGGCGGTGTGCTGGATGATGTCCTCCAGCGACTTGCCCTGCAACGCCGGGTCCTTTTCCACGAAGCCGTTCAGCGCGGTGACGTAGGCCTGGTGGTGCTTGTCGTGATGCAGCTCCAGCGTCTCCTGGCACATGCCGCGCTCGGCCAGCGCGCCATGCGAGTAAGGCAGGGGCGGAAGTTCGAAAGCCATGGGCAATCTCCTTGGTTGAATTCCGGCTCGCCGGACCATCCTGCCCGGCCCACCTCCCGTCAAGCGCGCCCGCCCCCATGTTCGTTGCATGGCATCGGGCGCGGATCTCTCTCCAATGGGCGCCCTGGTGCGCCGGGCAGACCCGGACCGGTTCTTCACCGCCCTGTTCGCTCCAGCCGATCGCAGAGAGGCGTTGTTCACCCTGTATGCGTTCAATCACGAGGCCGCCCGGGCGCGCGAAGCCACTACGGAGCCGATGATGGCGCTGATCCGCTTGCAATGGTGGCGCGAGGTGGTGGAGGGCGCGCGCAGACCGCACGAAGTGGCCACCCCGCTCGCCGCCCTGCTGGCGGCGGGAGCGCTGGACGCCTCGGAGCTGCTGGCAGTGCTGGAAGCGCGCGAGCGCACGGAGTTCGCCACAGTGGCGGAGTGGCGCGAGTGGCTGCTGGCCGGCGCCGGCTCGCTCGCCGTGGCAGGGGGCCGTTTGCTCGGCGTTGCTCCTGCGGGCCGCCTGCGTGAATTGGGGGCCGGCTACGGCGCCGCCGGCGTCCTGCGCAGCGTCGCGGCCTTGGCGCATCATGGGCAATGCCTCCTGCCCGCGGACGAACTCGATCTCGACGGCTTTACCCCGGAGCACGTCCTCGCCAAACCGGCCGACCCCGCGCTGCAGCCCGTGTTCGCCCGCTTGGCGGCGGTGGGGCAGGGCTTGCTCGGCGGCCGCGCCCGCCCCGGACGCGCCCTAGCGGCCGCCCTGCCCGCCGTCCTTGCCCGGCGCGACCTCCGCCGCCCCGCCGACCCGGCGCCGCGCGGGTTTGCCGATCGCATGGCCGTCACCCTGGCCGCCCTCACCGGACGCGTTTGATGCCGCCTTATTTCCTTTCGGAGAACCTGATGTCGATCGCACTTCTCGTTGTCGCAGCCCTGATCCTGCTGCTGCTGCTGCGCTCTTTGCGTCTCACCCAGGAGTGGAATCGCGCGGTGCTGCTGCGGCTCGGCCGCTTCCGCGGCATCCGCGGACCGGGGCTTTATTTCGTGTTCCCGATCGTCGACCAAGTCGCCTTCGTCATCGACATGCGGGTGCAGACCACCACCATCACCGCCGAGCAGGCGCTCACCCGCGACACGGTGGCCGTGGGCGTGGATGCCATCGTGTTCTGGCAGGTGACCGATCCGCGCGCCGCCGCAATCAACATCGCCAATTACAGCCAGGCCATCGAGCGGGTGGCGCAGACCAGCCTGCGCGAGATGATCGGCTCATCGGACTTGGCCCGCCTGCTCAGCGACCGCCGCTCCGCCGACGAGCAGCTCCGCCTCACCATCGGCGAGAAGACGGGGAGTTGGGGCGTGGGCATCCGCTCGGTGGAGATCAAGGACGTAGCCATTCCAGCCGGGCTGCAGGATGCGATGAGCAGCCAGGCGCAGGCCGAACGCGAGAAGCAGGCCCGGGTGACGTTAGCCTCGGCCGAGCGGGAGATTGCCGAGCAGGTGCTGCTGGCCGCCAGCATTTACGGCCAGAGTTCGGTGGCGCTGCAGCTCCGGCAGATGAACCTGCTCTACGAGATGAACAAGGACCGGGGCGCCACCGTGCTCATCCCCACCGACATGGCCAGCGCGCTCGGGGCGATGTTCAAACGGTCGGCGGCTGACGAACCGGCGTAAGCACGCTAAGGAGGGCCCCAGCAACCCGAAGGTCGAACCAATGGACGCAGCCATCGCAGCCCCCGAGCAGGTCGGCCTCTCCAGCTCGCGGCTGGCCCGTATCGGCGATTGGGCGGACCGGCAGGTCGCGTCCGGCAAACTGCCGGGCGTCACGGTATGGGTGGCGCGGCGCGGGCAGGTCGCCTACCAGCACACCACCGGCATGGCCGACCGCGAGGCCGGCCGCGCGATGGCGCCCGACACCATCGTGCGCATCTATTCCATGACCAAGCCGCTCACTTCCGTCGCCACCATGATGCTGTACGAGCAGGGCCACTTTCTGCTCGACGACCCGGTGTGCCGCTTCCTGCCTGCCTTCACCGCCATGCGCGTGGCCGCCGGCGGCCAGGGCGGCAAGATCGACACCGTCCCCGCGGCCCGGCTGATCACCATCCGCGATTTGCTCACCCACACCTCGGGCCTGACTTACGGCTTCATGCAATCCACCTTGGTGGACGCGCGCTACCGAGACGAGGGCATCGACTTCCAGACCGCCGAATGCAGCCTGGGCGAGGTGGTGGACCGGTTGGCGGCTTTGCCGCTGTTGGCGCAGCCCGGAGCGGAGTGGAACTACAGCGTCGCCACCGACGTGCTGGGCCACTTGGTGGCGGTGGTGTCGGGCGAGTCGTTCGACGAGTTCCTGCGCCGCCGCGTGACCCTGCCGCTCGGCATGGTGGACACGGATTTTCACGTTCCATCGCAGAAGCACGAACGCTTCGCCGCCAACTACGCCCGCGGCCAGGATGACAACCTGGCGCTGATCGACGACCCGGCCACCAGCCGCTATCTCACCGCCCCGCCGCTGCATTCCGGCGGCGGCGGCCTGGTCTCCACCGCGGCGGACTACATGCGGTTTTGCCACTTCATGCTGAATGGCGGCGAGTTGGACGGCGTGCGCCTGCTCGGCCGCAAGACGGTGGCGCTGATGACCGCCAATCACTTGCGCGGCGATATGGCGGCGATGGGCATGCCGCGCTTCAGCGAGAGTTCATATGAGGGCGTCGGGTTCGGCCTGGGGTTCTCGGTAATGCTGGACCCAGCGCGGGCGCAAATCCTCGGCACGGCGGGCGAGTACGCCTGGGGCGGCGCCGCCAGCACCGCCTTCTGGGTCGACCCGGCGGAGGAGCTGAGCGTGGTGTTGCTGACGCAACTCACGCCGTCATCGACCTACCCGATCCGGCAGGAGTTGCGGGTGCTGAGCTATGCGGCGCTGGTGGATTAGGCCTGCCATTCCGCACCAGTCGTAGCGGGTGCCATCGGTGCAGCTGCTCCCGTTCGGGCAAACGCTGCGGCTGGTGCAACCCGCATCGAGATACAGGCTACTTCGCTACCCGGACCAATCTCTTTTCGTCAAATCAGCCGCCGAAAAGCCGGCCGCTCTCTCAAAACGTAATCACGACTTTGCCGACTTGCTGGTTGCTTTCCAAATACGTGTACGCCTCGACCGCCTGCGAGAATGGAAACGTTTTGGCCACCGTCGGCTTGAATCGTCCATCGGCCAGACGCTCGTAGATATACCGCTTCATCGGTTCGAGACGGTCCGGCACCCGCATGCCATTGAGAGTATACCCCCGCAACGCGATGCCCTTGCCGAACGCTGCCATCGGGTATTCCGTCGGTTGGCCGGATAGCCCGCCGTAGAGGTAGATCGTGCCTTCCGCAGCCGTCGCCTGCGCCAAGGTCGCGATAGCCTCGCCGCCAACCGGGTCGAACACGATGCGCGCGCCCTTGCCGGAGGTGATGTCAGCCACCCGCGCCGGTAAATCTTCCTCTTGCGTCGCAACGACATGGTGGGCGCCGAGGTCCAGCAACTGCTGCTTCTTTGCCGAGGTACGGGTGCCGGCAATGGCGGTGGCGCCTTCCGCGCGGAGGATCTGGATCGCCGCCAACCCGACCGACGAACTTGCCGCGTTCACGATGACGAAGTCACCGGGCCCGACCTTGCCATGGTACACGAGCGCACCGTAAGCGGTCGCATACTGCATCCACACGGCCGCCCCCTCCACCGGCGACAGCGCCGGGGGCAGTTCGGCGAGCTCCTTGGCGGCGACGACGGCCTGCTCACCCAACATGGGATATTGGTTCATCGAGTAACCCGGGATCGTCCCGAACTGCCGGCCGGCCAGCGACGGGTCCACCTCGGGCCCGGTCTTGACGATCGTGCCCACGGCTTCGTAGCCGAGGCCGGACGGCAATTGCGGCTGCTCCATGTAGCGGCCGTGATAATACATGCTCTCGGCCCGGTTCAGGCCAATGGCAGCAACCGCCATGGTGACTTCGCCCGGCCCTGGCTCGCGAAGCGCAACGTCCTCGATCCGGAGCACGTCGGGGCCGCCAAATTCGTAAAACCGCACTGCCTTGGGCATCTCACTGTCTCCTCATTCGCATCCTGCTTGCCGCAGCACCGCCTCGACCGCCTCCGAAGACACATCGGTCGCCGTGAACGCGTCGCCAATCCCCCGCGCGAGCACAAACTGCAGCCGGCCATCGCGCATCTTCTTGTCCCGGCGCATCCGCTCCAGCAGCCGCGCGGCGGAAAACCGGCGGTTCAGCATCGCCAACTCCCCAGGCAGCCCGACCGAAGCCAAGTGCGCCTCGATCCGGGGTGCCAACGCTGGGTCGCACTGCCCCAAGGCGGCCGACAGCCGGAACGCCAGCCCCAGCCCGACCGCCACCGCCTCGCCATGCAGCACCGCGCCATAGCCGCATTCCGCCTCAATGGCGTGGCCGAACGTGTGCCCCAGATTGAGCAAGGCGCGGCCATTGTCCGGCCGCTCCTCGCGCTCGTCATCCCCCACCACCGCGGCCTTGAACGCGCAAGCCCGCCACACTGCCTCGGCCTGCAGCGCCGGGTCGTCCCCCGCCACGCCGGCGCCATGCTGCTCGCACCAGCCATAGAACTCGGCATCGCCGATCAGCCCGGCTTTGACGATCTCGGCGTAACCCGCCCGCTTCTCCCGCGGCGGCAAACTGCTCAGCGTGGCGGTGTCGGCAATCACCATGCGCGGCTGATGAAACGCGCCCAGCAAGTTCTTGCCCCGCGCACTATTAATGCCGGTCTTGCCGCCGACCCCCGAATCCACCTGGGCGAGCAGGGTGGTCGGAATCTGCACGAACGGCAGCCCGCGCAACGCCACCGCCGCGACAAAGCCCGCCAGGTCGCCCACCACGCCGCCGCCCAACGCCAGCACCGCGGTCTGCCGCTCGGGCGCGGTCGCGAGCACACGCTCGGCCAGGTCGCTGAACGAGGCCAGCGACTTGGACCCCTCTCCCGGCGGCACGGCCAGCAGCGTGGCCTCGAACCCGGTCTCCG
The DNA here is from genome assembly GCA_965276785.1 of Acetobacteraceae bacterium. GTDB lineage: Bacteria > Pseudomonadota > Alphaproteobacteria > Acetobacterales > Acetobacteraceae > LMUY01. The sequence goes on along the minus strand of OZ255629.1, from coordinate 1,314,949 downwards.
CCAGGCTTGCCAGCAGCGCCGGCGCATACAGCGCCTCCACGGTCGTGTCCGTGACCACCACCGCGCGCTTTTGCGGCAGCACCGGGGCCAGCAGCGCCCCTGCCCGCGCCAGCAGTCCTGCCCCCACCACAACCTCGTAACCGCCCGAGCCGGTCTGCACCGGCAGGCACTGGGGCGGCTGGTGGGCCGCCAAGGCGGCAGCCACGCGGCGGGTGCTGGCGTCCGGAGTGTCGTCGCTGCAATCCACGATGATATCGGCCTCCGCATAGATCGGGTGGCGCTGCTGCATCAGCCGCTGCAGCACAAGCGCGGGGTCGCCGGCAGCCAGCAGCGGCCGGTTCCGCCGCAGGGCGACCCGGCGCAACAGCAAAGCAAGCGGCGCGCGCAACCAGATGGACGTAGCACTGTGGCGGATGGCCGCGCGGGTCGCCGGGTCCATGAACGCACCCCCGCCGGTGGCCAGCACCATCGGCGGCCCATCCAGCAGCCGCTGGATCACCCGGCGCTCCCCGTCGCGGAAATGCGGCTCGCCGAAGCCGCTGAACAGCTCCGGGATGCTGCGGCCGGACGCGGTTTCAATCTCCACGTCCGAGTCGCGGAACGGCAGCCCCATCCGCGCAGCCAGCCGGCGGCCAATGACGGACTTGCCGGCCCCCATCAGCCCCACCAGAACCACGCTGCGCCGGTTCTCCGCGATCTGGGCCGAGTCGTTCCAAGAGGGTGAGCCGCGACCGGCGAGCGCGCTGTTGCGTGTCATTGCTGCCGACGCTAGCACAAGCTCCCCGGTCACGGCCAAGGATGGCGGATGCGCCCGCTCTTACTCATCGTCTTGCTGGTTGTCGTCGTCCTGGCTGGCGTCGCGATGGTCGTGCTCGGCGCGTTTCCGCCCCACCCGCACCAGCAGGCGGTGGACCGCGTGCTGCCCAACGACCGTTTCGGCAGCCATTGACGCCCGCCGATGGACCGCCACGGCGAGGCCTTCCTGGAAATGCTGGATGCCGAGCGAGGCGCGGCGCTGAACACGCGGCTGGCCTATGCCGCCGACCTGTCGGATTTTGCCGGCTTTGCCGCGGCCCGCGGCGAGGCCCTCGCTTGCGCCACGGCGGCGACGGTGCAGGCCTACCTGGCTGCGCTGCAAGCCGCCGGGCTGTCCGCGCGCACGGCGGCACGGCGCCTGGCCTGCCTGCGCCAGTTCCACCGCTTCCTCCTGCAGCAGGGCGTGCGCGCTGACGACCCGACCGCCACCGCAGCGAGCCCGCGCCTACCGCAAGCCTTGCCGAAGTATCTCAGCGAAGCGGAATTGCAGGCGCTGATCGATGCGGCGGCTCGGCGCTCAGGACGCGGCGGACGCCTGGCTGTGGCGGCGCTGGAGATGCTGTACGTCACCGGCCTGCGCGTGTCGGAGCTGCTCAGCCTGCGCCGCACTGCGCTACTGCGCGATGCCGAGTTGGTCATGGTGCGCGGCAAGGGGGGTAAGGAGCGGCTGGTGCCGCTATCCGATGCAGCCCGCCAGGCGGCGCTCGCGGTCGCCGGCAGCGTGGAGAGCCCCTGGCTGTTCCCGGGACGCGATCCCGCCGCGGCAATGACCCGGCAAGGTTTTGCGTTGCTGCTCAAGCCGGTGGCTTCGGCCGCAGGGCTTGACCCGGCCCGCGTCTCACCGCACGTGCTGCGGCATTCATTTGCATCCCACATGCTTGGGCGGGGCGCCGATTTGCGCAGCTTACAGGCGCTGCTTGGTCACGCCGATATCAGCACGGTGCAGATCTACACGCATGTCCAGCCGGAGCGGCTACGCGGGCTTGTCGAGGCGCACCATCCGTTGGCAAATGCGCCTCCGCCAACGCGGAGCCATGGCACTCCGACGATTAAGCCCTCCATCGTCATGGCCGGACTTGATCCGGCCATCCACGGCGTCCAAACGCCACCAGCCCCGATGGTGAAGCTCCGAACCGTGTCAAAGCACCCCCGGCATCGCCAGTCGGACCGCATAGATGTCCGGATCAAGTCCGGGCATGACAAAGTTGGGTAAAGGATGAATTTACGTGCGGCGGATAAGCCCAAGTCAACCGTGAACCAAGTCAGCCCTGGTTGACGGCGGTCTCGCGGTGGGTGGTGGTGTTGGCCGCGGTCGTTCCCGGCGCGGCAATCGTGCCGGCGGGGCGCTCGGCGCTGACCTCCATCGAGTCGTCCTCTGCCATGTTCTTCTTGAACGACTTGATGCCTTTGGCGACGTCGCCCATGAGCGTGCTCACTTTCCCCGTGCCGAACAGGAGAAGCACGACCATCAGCACAATGATCCAGTGCCAAATGCTTAAGCTACCCATCGCTACCTCCAGGCGGGCCAACGAAGGCGCCGCGAAACACTACCGGGCCGCACACTAGGCCTGGCGCCGCCGGTTGCAAATGGCGTCGCCACCCGCACGTGGCGACCCGCAGGCCCATCGTCAAGCCAACAGGCGCCGGGCCTCGGCCGCATCCAGCGCGATTTGCGCCTGCAGCTCGGGCAAGCCGCTGAACCGGCGCTCGGCGCGGATAAAGCCGTGTAACGCCACGTCCAGCTCCCGGCCATACAGGTCTTGCTCGAAGTCGAACAGATGCGCCTCCACCCGGCTGATCGCTCCCTCGGCAACGGTGGGGCGGCGGCCGATATTGGCAACGCCGGGCACGACCCGACCGCCCAGCGCCACGGTGACGGCGTAAACGCCCCGCGCCGGCTCCAAATGGCGCCCCAGCGCGATATTGGCGGTGGGAAAGCCGATCGTGCGGCCCAGCGCGTCGCCATGCGTCACGGTGCCGCGGATGCTCCACGCCCGGCCGAGATCCACGGTGGCGCGTTCCGGGTAGCCGTCCTGCAGCGCGCGGCGGATGCGGGTGGAGCTGATCGGGCCCCGCGGATCGGCCAGGGGCTGCACCAAGGTCAGGCCCATGCCGAGCGCCTCCGCCCGGGCTGCCAGCAGCGTCACGTCGCCGCCACGGCGGTGACCGAAGGCGAAATCCGGCCCGCAAGCCAGGTGCGCCGCGCCCAAGCCTTGGTGGATCACTTCGGTGATGAAGCGCTCGGCCGGAAACTCGCTGAAGTCACGATCGAACGGCACCTCGACCACGTGCTGCACCCCCAATTGGCCCAGCAGCTCGGCGCGCGCAGGCGGCAGCGAGAGATGGAAGGGGGGGTCGTCCGGTCGGAACAGCTCGCGCGGGTGCGGCTCAAAGGTGAGCGCCGCCAGCGGGCGGTCGGGCCGGGCGGCGTGCGCGTTGGCGAGCAAATGGGCGTGGCCGCGATGCACGCCGTCGAAATTGCCCAGCGCAACCGTAGCGCCGCGCGCCGCTTGCGGCAGGCCTCGCCAGTCTAGATGCCGCTCCATTGTATGCCTCGTCAGGTGGAAGCGCGTTCTCGCGGCCGCTCCGGTTCTTGGCAAGAGGCGCCCAGGGTGGGTAAATCCGCGCCCGCCGCACCACCGGAGGGCTCGCCCGTATGGACCGACACGCCGAGGCCGCCAACCTGCTGCTCAGTGCCCGGCAGGATCCGTCGCAAAAGCTGCGCCGCCTGCCCTCGGTGCTGGCGCCGTCCGACCCAGCGCAGGCCTATGCGATACAGCGGCGGGTGAGCGCGGCACTGGGCCCGGTCGGCGGCTGGAAGGTCGGCGCCAGCGGGCCGCAGGCGGTGCCGAACTGTGCCCCGCTGCCGGCCGCGGGGGTGCATGCCAGCCCAGCCCGCATCCCAGCCGGCGCGACCCATTTGCGCGGCGTCGAGGCGGAGATCAGCTTCCGGCTCGGCGCCGATTTGCTCCCGCGGGAGGCATCGTATGGCCGCGCCGAAGTCATCGCGGCCATCGCCTACTGCCTGCCCGCCATCGAAGTGCTGGAGTCGCGCTACGCCGACCCGGACGCGGTCGACCCGCTCGCCCAACTGGCAGACGCCCTTACCCACGGCGGCTTCGTCTACGGCGCGCCCGCCCCCGACTGGCAGGCGATCGACTTCGCGCGGGAAGGCGTGCGCTTGCTGGTGGACGGTCAGGTGGTGAAGACCGGCACCGCCAACCCCGCCGGCGACATGATCCGGCTGATCCAGTGGCTCGCCGACGAAGGCGCGCGCTGGGCCGGCGGGCTGCGCGCTGGGCAGTACGTCACCTGCGGGTCGTGGACCGGCAAGGATTTCGTCGCCGCCTCCGCCCATGTTCAGGCGGAGTTCGCCACCGCCGGCAGCGCAGTGTTGGAGTTCACCCATTTGGAAGGACAGTCGTGAGCGTCTTGATCGTCGGTGCCGGTCCTGGCCTGTCCGCCTCGTTCGCCCGATTGATGGCACGCCGGGGCCACGGGGTGGCGCTCGCCGCGCGGGACACCGGCAAGCTCGCCGCCCTGGCCACGGAGACCGGCGCCAGCGTGCACGGCTGCGATGCGGCCGACCCGGCGGCGGTGAGCGCGCTGTTCGACGCTGTGGAAGAGCCGGACGTCGTGCTTTATAACGCCAGCGCCCGTGCCCGCGGACCCCTGGTCGAACTCGATCCGGCGGCCGTGCGCCGCTCGCTTGAGGTCTCCGCGTTCGGCGCCTTCCTAGTGGCGCAGCAGGCAGCCCGGCGGATGCCGCCGAAGCAACGCGGCTGCATCCTGCTCACCGGCGCTTCGGCCGCGGTCAAGGGCTTTGCCAACTCGGCCGCCTTCGCCATGGGCAAGTTCGCCCTGCGCGGCTTGGCGCAGTCGATGGCGCGAGAACTGCATCCCCAGGGCATTCACGTGGTGCACGTGGTGGTGGACGGTGCCATCCGCGCGGCGGGCCGCGCCGAGCCCACACCCGACAGCCACCTCGACCCCGACGCGATTGCCGCCACGATGGCGGCGCTGCTGGACCAGCCGCGCTCGGTGTGGACGGACGAGATCGCGGTGCGGCCATTCGTGGAACGGTTCTAAAGCGCGCTGTTGATTGAACGAGACGACGGCCGGTTTTATGCCCCGGTTTTATGCCAATGACCCCTGTGCAGCATTGGCACGATATTCTGGTCTGTCATGCCGCCGCTGAATTGTGGAAGCCTGCCTGTCAAATCGCCTTAAGAAACGTGGAGGAAGCAGAGTGGACGTCGAGAACACAGCATCCCAGCAGGCACCCAAAACTGCACCCGGCCGCGCCGATGCACCGGTCTATGAGCCGGACTTGTTCGCTCCTGCAGCGCTGCAATCCCCGTTCGCCCACTACCGGGCGATGCGGGATCTGGCGCCCGTGGTGCGGCTGCGCGATCCCGACGCCTATGCGCTCGCTCGGTTCGACGACGTGCGCGCGGCCCTGCTGGCGCCGGACACGCTGATCTGCGCCAAGGGCGTCGGCTTCAACGACCAATTCAACACACCGGGCAATCCAAACCTGTTGGCGTCGGACGGCGATCAGCACAGCCGCATGCGACGCGAGGTGATCCGCCCCATGATACCGGGCCAGCTCAAGCAACACCGGGCGATGTTGCGGGAGATGATCAGCGCGCGGGTGAAGGCGCTGGTGGACCAAGGCCCGTTCGACGCCATGACGCAGATCGCCCAGTTTCTGCCGCTATCGGCGATCAGCGTTCTCGTGGGCCTCCCGGAGGAGGGCCGCGCGGCGATGCTCGACTGGGCCAGCGCCACCTTCAACATGGTCGGGCCCGAGCGAGCGGGGTCCGACCAGGACTCTGCCAGCGTCGCCGGGTGGCGGCGCTACATAACAAACCTGAAATGGACCGACCTGAACGAGGGCGGCTGGGCGCGCGACCTGCTCGCCGCCGTCGAATCGGGCCGGCTGAGCGAGGCGGAGGGCCGCGGCGCCCTGAGCGCCTACATCATACCAAGCTTGGACACCACGATCCTCGCCAAAGGGCATTTGCTGTACGCGCTCGGCTGCGACCCGGCGCAATGGGATATGCTGCGCCGCGACCCGTCACTGGCGGCGGGCGCGGTGTTGGAGAGCGTGCGGCACAGCGCGGTGGTGCGTTGGTTCTCGCGTTATGCAACGGCTGATTACGCGGTTGGTCAGGCCGTCATCCCGCAGGGTGCCCGCGTGATGCTGATCTACGCCTCGGCCAACCGCGATGAGCGCAAGTTCGCCGACCCTGACCGCTTCGACATCACCCGCGACGCGCGGCTCCAACTTGCCTGGGGCGTGGGGACGCATCTCTGCGGCGGCCTGCATCTCGCCAAGCTGGAGATGGAGGTGATGCTGGAAGCTCTGCTGGAGCATTGCGCCACGATCGAGGTCGGCGAGCCGGAAGTGGGCACCAACCGCGGGCTGTACGGGTTCGTTCGGCTGCCGTTGGAGTTGCGGTCGGGACGCTGAGTTCCAGGCGGGATGGCTATAACTTGATGAGCATGGCCTGCGAGCTTGGCAGCTCGACCGGCCGCTCACGCCGACCGGAGAGAAATTCGTCAAAGGCGGCACGCACACCGTCCAAATATGAAAAGTCATGCGTCAGAATCACGCCGCCCGGTCGCATACGGGGATAGAAGAACTCCAAGCAGGCCAGCGTGCTCGATTTCAGATCGACGTCCAGATGCACGAACGAGAACGCGCGCTCGCCGCACTGCCCGGCCGTGCTGGGAAACAGGCCGGGATAAAAGCTGATAGCAGGCAGGTCGGCCAGGAAAGCCTGCACCGACCGCAGAGACGCGGCATAGTGTCCTTTGCGCATCCGGGCATGCTCATGGGCGTTGGGCGCCGGCAAGCCCTCAAAGGTATCGAACAGATGGAGCGGCACTCCCGCACTGGCCGTGCTGATGATTTTGGCCGAGCATCCCTGATAGACGCCAACCTCCGCCATCTCACCATCCAGCGCGCTTTGGGCACGGGCGAGCGCGAACAAGGTGAATGCCTCATTGCCACTCAGCAGCGACTCGCGGCCTTGCCGGGCGCGCTTGATGGCGATCAGCACCTCCGGCTGCTTATGGCCGGCGAGGAACGCCAATTCGAGCCGCGCCAGCAGCCCGATCGACATGGAACGAACGGTGCGGCTGGCGGCGATGAGCCGGTGCAGCCGGGCGCTGTCGAACCCTGTTCGCCGGGTCGCGGAGGGTAGGGACAAGGGCGCCCGTGCGCCCACCTCGATGGGAGATGTGCTTGAGATAAAACGAATCCTTTGACGGCTGGGACTGCGCCCGGGCTTCGAGCCAGTGCTTCGGTGAGATAACTCGCGCCTCAACCAAGTGCGAATGACCCAGGCTGGTTCCTATCGAGGTGCGACGTCAGACACCGAGGCCCGGCGCCGCGATGTGCAGCAGCAGCAGGATCAGGAACACAATCGCGAAGATGCGCGCCAAGCCGCCGAACGCGCGCACCACCGCCACGAGCAGCACGATGTCGACCAGCAGGATCACCAGCATCTGCAAATTGGCTGGAACGTCGAGACGGGTGAGGCCCTGATGCAGCCACCCGTCCACCCAGGACAGCAACAGGCTCAGATAATGCAAGGCGATGAACAGCCATGCAGTCATGATGGCGAGGGCGTGGTCGACCTGGGTCATGGCGGCGGCTTGTAGAGCAGTTAGGCTGGCGGGGAAAATCCGCCTGTCCCGCCCCATTTAAGTCTGGCTTCTTTCCCTACGTATGTGTTTATGTGTCGATCATGTCCGATCTCGCACGCTGGAATCTCGTGGTCGCACCAAGCACCGACACGGCGCTTCGCCAGGTCCTGGCGGATCAGGGGCGCAGCCGCAAAGGCGAACTGTCGCGCTTCGTCGAGGACGCGGTGTTGGCGCGCGTGTTCGAGGTCACCGTGGCCCAGGCCAAGGAGCAGAACGCCGACCTGTCGGCCGACGAGGTCGACAGCATCGTCGATGAGGCGTTGGGGTGGGCCCGGCGCGCGTGAATGCGCGTCGTCCTGAACAGCAACATCCTGCTCAGCGCGCTGATCTCCGCCGCCGGGCCGCCGCACCAGATCTACCAGGCTTGGCAGAAAAAGCGCTTCGAGCTCGTCACCGCGACGATCCAGCTCGACGAGCTCCGCCGGGCCAGCCGCTACCCGAAGTTTCGCGGCGTGCTTCAGCCGCACCGGGTCGGCCGCATGCTGAACCACCTCCAGGGCGCCCTCGTCGTCACGGACCTTCGCCTTGCGCATGAGGCTGCCGACCCGAACGATGCGTGGCTCTTGGCCCTGAGCGAGCAAAGCCGGGCGGACTATTTGATCACTGGCGACAAGCGCGCCGGCTTGCTGGTGCGCGGCAAGCTGGGACCCACCGGCATTCTGACGGCCCGTGCGTTCTGCCAAGTGATTGGCTGACCCGGGACGATTCCGCCATCGTCACGCGACGGTGGCTTGACCCGCTCGGCAGCGCGAGCCAACCCCACTGCCATGTTCCGTTGGTTCGAACGCATCCTCACGCCGACTGCGCCGCCGCCTGCGGGAGAGCCCCCGGCGGAGCTCGCGGCGTTTTACTGGCACTTCATCCGCCAGTCCCGTGGCCTGGTGGCGGCGCTGTTCGCCGTCGGCATGCTGACGGCGCTGGTCGACAGCGCCATCCCGGTATTCCTCGGCCGCGTGGTCTCGCTCGTAACGCAGCACTCCCCCGCATCACTCTGGGCGGCGGCGAAATGGCGGCTGCTGGGTATGGCGGCGGTGCTGCTGGTGCTGCGGCCGTTCGGGCTGCTGCTGCTGAACCTGGTCACCAACCAGGCCATCGCGCCGGGCATGTCCAACCTGATCCGGTGGCAGAGCCACTGGCACGTGGTGCGGCAAAGCTGGACCTTCTTCCAGAACGACTTCGCCGGCCGCATCGCCAACCGGGTGATGCAGGCCGGGCCGGCGCTGCGGGAGAGCGTGGTCTCGGCCACCAACGCGGTCTGGTACATCATCGTCTATGGCGGCAGCGCCATGCTGCTGATGGGCCGCGCCGACCCGCTGCTCTCCCTCCCGCTGGCGGCGTGGTTCGTCGTCTATGGCATCCTGTTGCGGGTGTTCGTGCCGCGGGCGCGGGAGCGGTCGCGCCGGATGAGCGAGGTCCGGTCGGGCCTCACCGGCCGCGTGGTGGACAGCTACACCAACATCCTCACCGTCAAGTTGTTCGCCCGCGCCCGCGACGAGGACGCGTTCGTGGCCGAGTCAGTTGACGAGCACACCGCGGCCTTCCAGCACCAAGTGCGGCTGATCAGCACCTTCAACGTGTCGTTGCACGTGGCGAACGCCTTCATGGTGGTGGGCACCGGCGGCCTGGCGATATGGCTGTGGGCACAAGGCCGGGTGAGCGTCGGCACGGTGGCGATGGCGCTGCCGCTCGCCTGGCAGGTGAGCAACATCGCCGGCTGGGTGTCGCAGAACGTGACCGCGATCTTCGAGAACGTCGGCATCGTGCAGGACGCGCAGCGCTCCATCGCCGTGCCGCGCCAGATGCCGGACGCGCCGGGTTCGCGGCCGTTGGTGGTGAGCGAAGGCGCCATCTCCTTCGAGGGCGTCCGCTTCGGCTACGGCACCGCGCGGGGGGTGCTGCACGGGTTGGACTTGCGGGTCGGGCCCGGCGAACGCATCGGCCTGGTGGGCCAGTCCGGCGCCGGCAAGTCCACCCTGGTCAACCTGCTGCTCGGCTTCTACGCGCCGGAAGCCGGGCGCATTGTGATCGATGGGCAGGATATCGCCCACGTGACGCAGGAGAGCCTGCGCGCGCAGATCGGCATGGTGACGCAGGACACGTCGCTGCTGCACCGCTCCATCCGCGACAACATCCGCTATGGCCGCCCGCATGCCGCCGAGGCCGAGGTGCTGGACGCTGCCCGTCGCGCCCACGCCGACGGGTTCATCCACACGTTGGAGGATTGGAACGGCCGCCATGGCTTTGAGGCGCATGTGGGGGAACGCGGCGTGAAGCTGTCCGGCGGCCAGCGCCAGCGCGTAGCCATTGCCCGGGTGATCCTGAAGGATGCGCCGATCTTGGTGCTGGACGAGGCCACCAGCGCGCTCGACTCGGAGGTGGAGAATGCCATCCAGGAGCAGCTCGACGGCTTGATGGAGGGGCGCACGGTGATCGCCATTGCGCATCGCCTGTCCACCATCGCCCGCATGGACCGGCTGGTGGTGCTGGATGCCGGCCAGATCGTGGAGCAGGGCACCCATGCCGCCCTGCTGGCCCGCGGCGGCGCCTATGCCCGGCTGTGGCAGCGGCAATCGGGCGGGTTCCGCGCCGGGGCGGTGGCAAATACAACCTGAGCGCGCAGTTGTGAACGCTTCAGTTACATTAGTGCCGCAAAGTGGACACAGGCCGCTCGTATATGCCGAGGCTAGGGCGATCCGATCGATTGCCTATGAAACAGGAGTTCAGCCATGAGCCCGAAGCTTGGTCTGCTTGTCGCCGCCCCGGTGGCAGTTGGCCTTCTGGCCGCAACGCCCGCCAACGCCTACTGGCATCGCGGATACGGTGGCGGTGGATATTACCATGGCGGCGGAGTGGGTGCCGGGATCGCGGGCGCCATCGTCGGCCTTGGTGTGGGCGCGGCGCTTGCCGGCCCGCGTTACTACGCCCCACCGCCCGTTGTGTATGCACCGCCTCCGGTCGTGTATGCTCCGCCGCCGGCCTACTACGCCCCACCCCCGGCGTACTACGGCGCGCCTGGGTATTACCGCTAACTTCGGGTTAGCGGGTGCGATTGGCCATAGCGCCGAACAGCGCCGTGGCTGACCGCATCACCCGGTCTCGATAGGCCGCGTTCAACGGTGGCGTGTGGGAATGATAATCGCCGACCGCCCGCATCAAGTCGCCACCGGTTTCATCCAGATAGCGTCGCAGGATCAGCCCGCCGGCTGCAATATTATAGCATGGTCGGCTCAGCAGGGACGCACGAACGAAGCTTTCGGGCCGCTGCGTGTAGCGCGACAGAACAGGCAGCCATCGCGTATTGACCTGCATCAAGCCCAAATCCTGCGAGCCATCGGCGTTGAGATGAACTGAAGCGACCTGCCCCCCTTCCACCGCATGGATAGACGGTAATACCCGCGGCGGCAGCTTGTAGATCGATGCGACTAGCGCCATGCAGGCGAGAAACGGGACCGCCATCAGTCCCGCCGCCCGCCACCATGCAGGACACCCAATCCATGCCCAAGCCTGACCGCACCCGGCGAGACGCCGGCTTCACCCTGCTCGAGATTTTGGTGGTGATCGCCATCCTCGGCTTGCTGATCGGCCTGGTGGCGCCCGCTGTGCTGCGGCAATTGGGCGGCGCGCGCGTCAATATCGCCAAGCAGTCGATCGAGCGGATCGGCTCCATTCTCGATCTCTACAAGCTCGATGTCGGCTCCTATCCCACCACCGAGCAGGGCTTGACCGCGCTGTCGGTGCGGCCGACTGGGGCGGACAACTGGAACGGTCCTTACCTGAAGGGCGAGACCGCACCGGTGGATGCCTGGAACCATCCCTATCAGTATCGCATGCCGTCCCAGCGCAACGGGCATGACTATGATCTTTGCTCGCAGGGCCCGAACGGCTCGGGCGGCAACGACCAGATCTGTAATCCGTAATCCACGCGATCCGGCTGGACAAGGCGGTTCATGACTTGCTTGGACCGTGCGGCGAGCACCGCTCGGATGCCCGGATCAAGTCCACGGCTGTGCGGTTCGTAGAAAGTTAAGGAATACAACATTTTACCGTCGTGCCCGGACTTGATCCGGGCACCCAAGGCGTTCCAGCATCACCGGCCCAACCCGTTGAGAGCCAGTCCTCTTCAAGAACCGACCGACGTCATCAGCCAAACCCCGTGGATCCCTCCGCAGCCATTCCACGGGCGTTGCCCCCGGAACCTTTGGCTGCTCCGCCCGTGTCAAGCACGGGCATGACGACAAAATTTTACTTTCTCGTCGACAATAACGTGAACCGGACAGCCTTGGATCAAGTCCGGGCATGACGGTACGGCACAGGTTCACGGCGGTGCGCCCAAGGAGTGCCGCAGCGGCGCGTTCGGGTCTTCCGAGCCGGACGCCTTGAGCGTGGTCAGTTGCTGCGGCACCAGGGCGCTGTTGCCGAGTTCCTCGCGCAGGTCGGCCGTCAGCGAGCGCGCATCGCGCTGATCCTGCACCACGTGCGGCGTGATCAGCACGAGCAACTCGGTGCGGGCGCGGGTGTTGGTCTGCTGGCTGGCCAGGATGCCCAGCAAGGGAATGTCCTTCAGCCAGGGAATGCCCTGATTCTGGCGCGAGTCGGAGTCCTGAATGAGCCCTGCGAGGCCGACGGTCTGCCCGTCCTGGATCACCACCCGTGAGGTCACGTTGCGCTCGTTGAAGGTGGGGGAGTTCACCCCCGTGGTGGTCACGCCCGGCACAACGCTGCTGACCTCCTGCGAAATGTCCAGCGTGACGAGGCCGCCGCTGTTCACCCGCGGCGTCACCTGCAGGATCACACCGGTCTGCTGATAGTTGATCGAGTTCACCACCGGCGCGCCGGAGCTGATGGTGCTTTGCGAGGTTTGGCTGAGATAGGGCACCAGCGCGCCCACTTCGAGCTGCGCTGCTTCGTTGTCCAGCACCAGCAATTGCGGCGACGACAGCACCCGCACCTTGGTGACCGCCTGCAGCGCGTTCAGCGCGGCCGACGTGCCGCCGGGGCCGCTGAGCACGAAGCCAGGGAAGTTGTTGGCGAAGGTCTGCGAGGTGGCGCCGAACGAGAGCGCGCCTTGCAAGCCGCCGCTGAAGAAGAATTGGGTGCCGTATTGCAAATTGTCGGTCAGGTCGACCTCGGCGATGGTGGCGTCGATGCGCACCTGCAGCGGCAGGATGTCTAGCTTGCGCAGCATCGCCTCCACGGTGTCGTTCTCCTGCGGCGTGCCATAGATCAGCAGCGCGTTGTTCTGCGCGTTGGGAATGATGCGCATCGTGTCGGCATTGGCTCCATTGCCGCCGGGCTCCAGTCCGCCGAGCAGCGGATTGCCGGCCGCAGCCGTCGGCGGAGTGGCGGCGGCGCCGGCTTGGCCTGGCGGCGCCGTGCCGCCCGCCGTGCCCGACGTAAGCCCGCCCGCGCCGCCGCCGAGACCGCCGCCCAAGCCGCCACCGCCTAAGCCGCCGCCACCCAGGCCGCCGCCACCGAGGCCCCCACCACCTAAACCGCCCGCAGTCCCGCCGCCAAGGCCGCTGTTGCCGCCGAGCCCGGCGCCGCTTTGGCCGCCGATGCCGCCGATGCCGCCGCCGCTCGCCTGCAGCGGATTGATGCCGCCGCGGTTGGACCCGGCGGGCGGGGTTGGCTGCGCGGTGACGTTGTCCGGCGTGAAGGCTTGCTGCAGCACGTAGGCGATGTCGTTGCTGCGGCTGTTTTGCAGGTAATAGACGTGCCACGACCGGATGGTCAGCCGCCGCTTGCGCTCTACCAGCGCGTAAATGCGACGCACCTGGTCGATGTTCTGCGGTTGCGACGACACCACCAGCACCGCGTTCACCCGCGCCATCGCGATGACGCGCACCGGCCCCCCCGTCCCGCCGGCGCCGCGCACCGCGTCCTGCAGGGCGGAGGCGAAGTCCTTGGCGTCGCCGGAGGTGACGGGCAGCAGGGCGTAGGACTGGCCGGCCAGGGTGTTCACGTCGAACGCGTTCACCAGGCTGACCAGGGTCTGCCGGGTCGCCGGGTCGCCGCTGACGATCAGCGCGTTGTGCCCGGCATCGGCCGCGATGTGGCCGCCGTTCTGCACGAACGGCTGCAGCGTCTTGGCCAAGTCTTCCGCGCTGGCATAGCGCAGCGGCAGCAGGGTCGCGCCGCCGGAGCCGACGCCGCCTGTGGTGCCGCTGGCCAGGCCGCCGGTGGTGGCCGCGGCAGCCTCGGGCAGCACGCGGTACACGCCGTCGCTCTGCACCAGGGTGGCCCCGTTCTGCGCCAGCAAGGTCTGCAGCACGGGGATGAGTTGGCCGCGGGACAGCGGCTGCGAAGTGTGCAGGGTCGCCGTGCCGCGCACAGCCGGGTCGATGGTGAAGGTCTGGCCCAGCATGGTGCCAAGGATTTGCGACACCACCTCGCGGATATCGGTGTCGGCGAAGTTGAGCTGGACGTCGCCGCCGCCAGCGCTGGCCGTGCCTGGCTGCCGCACCGACACGTTGGCTGCGGGAGCCAGCCCGTATTCCGGCGGCGGTTGGGCGGAGGGCGCGCCGGCCGAGCCGTTGATGCGCGGGGTTGCTGCTCCGGCGTTGGCGGAGACCGGCGGCAACGGGGTAAGCGGGGGCGGCTTGGCTTCGCACGCCGCAAGCGCCGCCAAACCGAGCCAGACGAGAGAACGTGCTTTCACGGCCGGTTCCGCCCGGCAGTGGGCACGAGGAAAGCCGGCTGTGGTGTCATGAGCGGGTTGCCTGGATTGTTGGGCGGGGACGAGGCGAGGAAGCCGGCGAGTGCTGCCGCCTGAGGTTGCAGCGGCAGCGCGGCGGCGGCCTGCGGCGGCTGGTTTGAATAGGCCAGCTTGACCGTGCGCGCGCCTTGCGGCCCGGCCATGTCCACCGCATCGGCATGGATGGCGACGACACGCCAGGGGCCGACCGCCGCCCCTTCCGCCACCGCCGTCGACTTGTCGCCCGCGCCGGCAAAGATAGCGGTGCGGCCGTTTGGCGACACCACGATGCCGGCCAGCCGAGGCAAGTTCTGCGGCCCGGCGGCGGCAGTGACGGCAGCAGGCGGCCGACGGTCAGTTGCAAACACCGGGCGGCCGAGCGCCGTTGCCGCCCAAGCCGCCACCGGCTCCGCGGCGGTTGCGGCCGCTCGCGACGCGGCGGGAGCGCTCGGGGGCGGTACGGCCAGGTCGCGCTTGCGGGACGGCACCGCCTCGGCGGCGACAAGCAGCGCCAGGGCCGCCGCCGATAGCCATAGCAGGCGCGCGAGCGAGAGCGTCATGGCGCGGTGGCGGTAGGCATCGCGGCAGCATGCAGCGCCGTCACGGTAAAGGCGGCCTCCATCGGGCGCTGCTCCTTGCCCCCGGTGATGTCGGTCTGCCGGATGGCGAGATCGTCCACCAGCATGCGGGGCGTGGCCTGCACCGTGGCTTCCAGCAACGCCACCAAGTGGGGCCAAGGCGCCGAAACCGTGAGGCGTACCCCGATGCGCTGATAGCCGGAAACCGGCTGCACCGGCAGGATTTCCGCGCTTAGCACAGTGGCGCCGGCATGCAGGGCAACATCCTGGATTGCCTGTTGCAGCGCAGCCCCGGCGATGGCGTCCGTGGCGCCTTCGAACACCGAACGCGGCGGCGGTGCGGCCTCGGCCTGCGCCACCTGCCGCTGTAGCGCCGGCGCGGTGCTGGCAACCGATATCATGCGGGAGGCGAACTGGCGTTGCCGTTGCAGCGTGTCACCGCGGCCGGCATACCACTGCAAAACGGGTGCAATGGCCCCGAACCACACGATGAGCACGACGACTGCGGTGATGCCGAGCGCCAAAGCTTGGCCGCGCCGTCCGGTCGGCAACGTGTCGGCCGCCATCAGGGCGCCAGCCGGACGCGGATGGAGAACAGATCGGCCTTGTCGCCGATACGGGTGATCGGCGCGTCGAACGACGGGTCCTGCAGGTCGGGGTCGGCCGAGAGCGTGGTGATCAGCCGCGTGGCTGCGGCAGAACGGCCTGACAGCGACATCGTGCGCTCGCGCAAGGAGAACGCGACCAAGTAGGTGTCGTCGGGCAGCGCCGCCGTGACGGCGGCCAGGGCGCGCAGCGGATTGCCGACCCGCGCAGCTTCGGAGGCGAACAGGTCGGCACCGCTGGCGCTGGTGGCCAAGCGGCGGCGAAGGCCCTCCACCACAGCGATGGCGGGCTGCTGTTTGGCAATCACCCGGTCTGCGGCGCGTATGGCAAGTTCCTGCCTTATGACGGGCAACAGGCAAGCAGCCAGCGCGAGCGCGGCGCACACGCCGGCCGCCAGCCGCGCGCTACGCCCTGTGGCGCGGGCGGAGGCGGGCGAAGCCAGTGAGAGGTGCTCGAGGCCGCGCGCTGTGACCACCTCCAGTGCCATCGGCCGCAATCCCGCTTCCGCTGCCACTGCCAGCAGGCCTGCCACCGCAACCTTCGGCAGCAGCAGCAGACGGAGCACCAGCCGGCCGGCCGCACGGTCCCGCCGTTCCACCCGAAAGTCCCAGAACAGGTCTTCGGCTTGAAAAGGGGTGAGCCGGTCCATCTCGTTGCGCAGCACCGCCGCCAGTTCCGGCTCCGCCGCCAGCGGCAGGCTGACCGATTGTTCGAGCAGCGTACCCGCCGGCGGACGCAGCACGATCGGGCCGCGGCGGGCGGCCGGCAGCCGGCGTTTGGCGTCGCTGCCGGGCAACACCAGGCCGGCCGTGGATTCCTCGCCCGCGCGGCGGGTGACGGCCGAGAGGCCAGCGGCGGTCGCCTGGAGGACAAACGCGTTAGCATAGCGGGTGCGGGCGGCAAATCGCCCAGGCACCAGGCCGCGCATCTGCTCGGCCCACCACGTCAGATAGTCTCGCAACATTTCAGCAACATTGACTTTTAACAGCCCGTAATGTGGCCATTTCCTCGCACGACACGCGGCTTATTAGACGGTAGGGGCGACGGACACCAAGCCTTACTTGCCCGATTTCACCCCGCCGCTGGAAACCGCTGCGTCGCCACAATGATATCGGGCCAGTGACGGTGACTATCGGGCGCAAAGCGCAAGCGGATGCGCACCAGGGGAGGCAGGCCGCGCTCCGCCCACCGCGGCTGCCAGGATCCGGCGCCATCCTGGCCGTGGCTCCAGAACGCGAATTGGACCTCATCCACTCCAGTGAGCAGCACGGCGCTGTGGGGCGGCGCGGCCGGACGCAGCCGCACCGCATGAAGCACCGGCTGCCAGCGCAGGATCAGCCGTTTATCGCTATCGATGCCAAGGCCGATTTCCGCGCTGCCATCTTGGCCGAACCCGGCGGCGGCGCGGCCGAGATCGGTCACGAAGCCGACCGCGTGTTCGCCTCCGATGATCTGCGGCGGAGTTTGCGGCGTTCCGGGATCCATTTCCGCGACCAGGCTGCGGAGCAGGCGGTCCGTGCCGCCAAGATTGGCCTCTGCCGCAATGGTGCGCGATTGGGTGTCCTGCGCGCGCAGGCCGAACCGAAGGCCACCCACCAGCCCGGCCAGAACGAAGCCGAACACCACGAGAGCGACGAGGAGTTCGAGCAGGGTGAAGCCTGCATCTACGTTTTCCGGCCGCGCGTCGTTACTCAAGGCCTGCGAAGACGGTATACGACGGCTGAATCGCTTCGCTCGCGATGATGCAGCAAGGGTGACGGCGGATGCCGCTTCGCTCTGCCGCCCTACAACCCCGCAGCTTCGCGAAGCGCGAGGCAATGTGACGTAGACCGAGCCAACGTCGTCATGCCAGGGCTTGACCCGGGCATCCACGGGGTCCGACGCGCGAAGTGAGCCGTTGTCTGGCAGCAGCATTTCGCTACTCCGATCGACGGCACGCGTGAGCTCGCCGTGGATGGCCGGATCAAGTCCGGCCATGACGGAGATGGTGAGGACCCAAGCGCGTCAGGCAGACTTCGCCATGATCTCGTCGGCGATGTTGCGGGGCACCGGGTCGTAGTGGTGGAACTGCATGGTGAAGGAGGCGCGGCCCTTGGTCATCGACCGCAAATCCGAAATGTAGCCGAACATCTCCTTCAGCGGCACACCCGCCCGCACCGTCACCGTGGAGCCAGCCGACTCCTGGTTCTGGATCATGCCGCGACGGCGGTTCAGGTCCCCCACCACGTCGCCGACATGATCCTGTGGGGTGGTGACCTCCACGTCCATGATCGGCTCCAGGATAATTGGGCTGGCCTTTTTCATGCCGTCCCGGAAACATGCCTTGGCCGCGATCTCGAACGCCAGCGCGCTGGAGTCGACGTCGTGGTACTTGCCGTCCACCAGGGTGTATTTGAAGTCAACCGTAGGGAATCCTGCCAGCACGCCGGTATCGGCCTGCACGCGGATGCCTTTCTCCACCGCCGGAACGTATTCCCTCGGCACCGAGCCGCCCACGGTTTTGTTCTCGAACACCACGCCGCCGTTGCGCTCCAGCGGCTCGAACTGCACCTTCACCTCGGCATACTGGCCGGACCCGCCCGTCTGCTTCTTATGGGTGTAGGTCTCAGTGTGCGACTTGCTGATGGTCTCGCGATAGGCCACCTGCGGCGCGCCGATATTGGCCTCGACGCCATACTCGCGGCGGAGGCGGTCGATAATGATCTCAAGGTGCAGTTCGCCCATCCCGGAGAGGATGGTTTGCCCGCTCTCCTGGTCCGTTTTCAGCCGCAGGCTCGGGTCCTCGCCGGCCAACTTCTGCAGGCCAATGGTCATCTTCTCGACGCTGTCCTTGGTGCGGGGCTCGACCGAGATGTCGATCACCGGCACCGGGAAGGCCATGCGCTCCAGCACCACCGGGTCATCGGCAGAGGCCAGGGTGTCGCCGGTGGCGGTGTCCTTCAGGCCCACGAAGGCGGCGATGTCGCCGGCGTGCACTTCCTTGATCTCGGCGCGCTTGTCGGCGTGCATCTGGAACATGCGGCCGATGCGCTCCTTGCCGTCCTTGGTGGTGTTCATCACCGTGTCGCCGCTCTTCAGCGTGCCGGCATAGACGCGCACGAAGGTGAGCGTGCCGTATTTGTCGTTGATGATCTTGAAGGCGAGCCCGGCGAATGGCGCGGCGGGATCGGCCTTGATGCGGCGACGGTCGCTGTGCTCGCCGTCCTCCTCGCCCTCCTCGGCGGCGACCGAGATGCCGGGCACGTCGACCGGGGACGGCAGGTAATCGAGCACGGCGTCCAGCAGCGGCTGCACGCCCTTGTTCTTGAACGCGGTGCCGCACAGCACGGGGCGGAATGCCCCCGAAATGGCGCCCTTCTTGATGGCGCGCTTCAGGGTCGCCACCGCGACGTCGCCCTTGTCGAAATACTCCTCCATCCCCTCGTCATCCACCGAGAGGGCCGTGTCGAGCAGGGTCTGGCGATACTCTTTCGCGCGCTCCAGCAGTTCGGCGGGGATTTCCTCGTCGTGGAACTTGGCGCCCAACTCGCCGCCCTCCCACACGATCGCCTTCATCTCCACCAGGTCCACCACGCCAATGAACTGGTCCTCGACGCCGATCGGCAACTGCAGCGGCAGCGCCACGATGTCGAGCTTCTCCTTCAGCGTGTCGAAGGCGCGATAGAAGTCGGCGCCGGTGCGGTCCAGCTTGTTGATGAAGATGATGCGCGGCACGTTGTAGCGGTCGGCCAGGCGCCAGTTGGTCTCGGACTGCGGCTGCACCCCCGCCACGCCCTCGATGATGAACACGGCACCGTCCAGCACGCGCAGCGAGCGGTTCACCTCGATGTTGAAGTCGATATGGCCCGGCGTGTCGATGATGTTGATGCGGTGGTCCTTCCACTCGCATGTGACCGCGGCGGAGGTGATGGTGATCCCCCGCTCCCGCTCCTGCTCCATGTAGTCGGTGGTGGTGTTGCCGTCATGCACTTCGCCGATGCGGTGCGACATGCCGGTGTAGTACAGGATGCGCTCGGTCGTGGTGGTCTTGCCGGCATCGATATGCGCGGTGATGCCGATGTTGCGTATCCGATCGAGCGTATTTGCCGCCACGGGGTGATCCTCCAATGCCACACTGGGCGACGGCGAGCCCCTGCCCGCACGCCCTGCCAGCGTCCGGCATGCGCCGGGTCGATATGTGGGGTGCAGATGCGCTAGGCGGGGCGGTTTTGCAAGCCGTGGGGCGCGCCTTGGGCGAACCGGCTGGACGTGCGTGACCGTGGAGAGGGCTCGTTGGCCGGTGCTGTAGCAATGGCGCATGACGCCCAGATTCCCCAGCGCCTGCTAGCGAACATCGCCACCCACGATTGGCACGGCCTGATTGCGACCGTATGCGTCGCTGCACTATCCTGCCGCGTTGGCAGAAGGACCTCCGCATGGCGGACGAGCCGCGTTACTCCGACGAACTCCGCATTCCGATCAGCATCACGCTGCCTTGGTCGGGCCGACTGACCAAAACCGGTAAGCCGTGGCCGAAAGACCGCAGCGGGCGGGATTGGCCGAAGGGCCGCACCGGCAATCCCGTATTCCCGATCCACGAACTGCCAAAGGGCTTCGCTCCTGGGACTAGCGACATTTACAAACAGGCTTCGCCCGAGACAGCACGCTCAGTGACGGAACACTTCGCAGCCATCGATGCGGCAATGTGGGCCGAAATGCGGCTGGCGCGCGCCCGCGTTCGTCTCGTCGCAGACCGGAGGCCTGGACCGGAGACGGCCAGACCGCCGGACACCAAGCTTCCACAGCCGATTTTGTCAGATCAGGAGGCATTTGACCGCGGTCTCGCCAGTTCACCGCGACCCGATGCTATTCGCATTCCGCAAGACGCCAATAGCCACCTCCATGGAGTGCCCCTGGTCGATAGTTCAGGTAATCCCATCAGGGATGCGACCGGCAAGATTGCTCACACTCCAGAAGCATTTTCGGCCGAGTTTTTCTATCAAAGGGGACGCGAGGATGCCCACTTGTATGATCGTGCGATTGAAACGTGGCGCAGCCTGAAACCTCTTGGGGAGATCACGCCAGATCATCAGCTCACATTTGAAGAATTGCTGGAAGCAACGGCGGGGCGATTTTCGCTTGAAGCTATGATGAAGCTACAGCATCTGCCGATTAGCAGGTTTGGCCAGCAAGCCCCCTGGGACGCACAAAGATATCATTCACCTAAAGTGATAGATGAGTTTCGATCCGCAGCAAGTATTTGCATCGGCATATATGCCGCCGCTGCTGGAATACCTCGCGACATGATCCAGGACATTCAAAACGACTATGCTGCGCTTTATAGTGACTTTGAAGGTCAGAAAACGAACGAAACTTACCACCATCTTGCGGACGTGAACGTTAAAAACGTAGATATTGGCTACGATCTTGTTTCTGACCGAAAGGTGGAGTAGCGGTGGACGAATTGAAGGCGCTGTTGCCGCTTCCTGCTATCATCGCAATAGGCTTTGTGGCCTACGGCTGTTTAGGACTTTTTCGCGAATGGAAGTGCCCCGTCCAAGTCGTTCGAGAGACGCCTGTCGCTGGGACGAACTGGGTTGCGCAAACACGTGGCATCTTCTGCGGCTTCGGCATCGGCGGCTATACCGACATTCGCGTCGTCAACTCCAGCGGCTACAGTGAAAGGGTGATCGCAAAAGGCGATAACGTCAACCTAGCCGTGGTGGATGGGTCTGTCCCCAATCAACTGCGCATAACGATTCCTGCCGACAAGGACATCGAAATTCATAGGGTGAAAATTCCCGGCTTAAGCCTAGAGTTTACATATAAGTAGCGAACTTCGCGCGTCCTTTGATAGAAGTCAGACGTCTGAAACGGCGGACGCGTACTCATTTGCGGAGCGTGCCTATCAGGCTGCAGCAAAACGGTAGATTACAAGCAGTCAGATCGGAGTGGACGTAATTGAATGAAGTTCGATGATAGAAAATCTACGTGGAATTGGCAGCGCAACAGTAAGGGAGACTTTTGAACTCAGCAGCCGGGGCATCGTACTGATTTTTGAGCCAAACCATCATGAATCAATACCCCAAAATGGCTTGGTGCGTTGCTACATGCAATGGTTTGATTTCTTTGGTCCTGAGCTTGTTGATGCCTCATCTGCCAGATCATACGCTAGTATTGTTGTATCGGACAGAGACATTCTCAGATTTGTCAAACCTGGCGTTGTCGTAATCTTCGCAAAAAGACAGAATGCTAAGTGATGATGGTCAGCCTTGCCGAGCGTGGAGAGACGGTGTTCCAGGCGTAGGAAAGCTTGTGTGAAGGTCGGTTATGGAAATCTCCCTGCATGAACTCCGTCAGGTCACAAAGCTCGCGATTGATCAACTGATCAATGACGGGCGGGTTAGTTTTCCTTTGGAGTATGATTATTACTGGCATTTTTTCGCTCCTGAATGCTTTGATATGATGAAAGCGCCCGTTGGTCTCGGTTGCGGCCAATTGTATGACGACTTGCACTCGATCCGCGATGTTCTGTCGGGCGAGATGGAGCCAATGGGTTGTGCCCTTTGGCAAGTGGCACCGTTGCTGCGACTGCTCGGCGAGGTCTCGTCTGGGTTGATCCCTGCAACTCCACCCAACCATTCCTCTACGACGCCGTCGGCGCAAGTCAGCCTACAAGAACTTCTCCTGGTGACAGAAGTGGCACTTACACACCTGGCCGAAGATGAAGAAGATAAAATCGAATCGTTTGTCGTTGAACACGACCATTTCTGGGATTTCTCGGCAAAAGACCGCTACAACATCCTGGCAGACCCGGCTCCACCCGAGGTCAGAGGGTTCACGCAGGACATAAAGGCGATCCGTGACATCCTGTCGGGACAACAGCCGGTCACCGGCCTTGCTCTCGTCCAGGTCGCGCCATTGTTGCACCTCCTTGGCGAGACTCACAGTTGGTGAGAATGACAGGCGAGTGAGAGGCGCCGAACCGTCACAACATATCACGTTCCGTTACGCCACGCCGGCCCAGCCTGCGGTAAAACCATCTCCATGGACACGCACGCCGCACAAGCCCTGATCCGCTTCGGCCTCGGCCGCCGGGGCAGCGAGTTGCTGCCGGCCGACCCGCAAGCCTGGCTGCAGGGCCAATTGGCCGGCCCCGACCCCGGCCCGCCGGGCCCCAGCCTCGACCAGGGCTACGCCGCCTTCCGCCAAGACCGCGACAACCGCCGCGCCGACCCGGCCGCACCCACCCACCTGGCGCGGGACCTGTTCAAGCACGAGCTCGACGCCCTGGTGCTGCAGGCGCTCACCACGCCCATGCCCTATCGCGAGCGGCTGGTGTGGTTCTGGGCCAACCACTTCACCGTCAGTGTCCGCGCCGGCCCGATCGCCGCCGGCATCGGCGATTTCGTCCGCACCGCCATCCGCCCGCACGTCACCGGCTCGTTCCACGACATGCTGTTGGCGGTGATGCACCATCCGGTCATGCTGGTGTACCTGAACAATGCCGGCTCGTTCGGCCCCGCCAGCCCGGCCGGGCTGCGGCTGGGCCGCGGGCTGAACGAGAATCTCGCCCGCGAGTCGCTGGAGCTGCACACGGTCAGCCCCGCCGCCGGCTACACGCAGGCGGACGTGACCAACTACGCCAAGCTGCTCACCGGCTGGTCGTTCTCCCGCGGCGAGGCCGGGCCAGTTGGCTTCCTGTTCCGCGCCCAGATGCACGAACCCGGCACCCAGATGCTGATGGGCCAGAGCTTCCCCGAGGGCGAGGCAGGGGGCCTGGCCGCGCTCGACGTCCTGGCCCATCATCCCGCGACCTATCGCCATCTCGCCACCAAGCTGGTGCGCCACTTCGTGGCCGACACGCCACCCGATGCCGCCGTGCAGGCGGTGGCAGGAGTACTGCACGATACCGGCGGTGATCTCGGCCGAGCGGCAGCGGCGCTCATTGAGGTGCAGGAGGCCTGGCAGCCGCTCACCAAGCTGCGCACCCCGCAGGAGTTCGTGCTTGCCGCCCTGCGCGCGGCCGACCTGCCGGAGGACAACCGCCCGGACGGCGCCGCCATCATGCGCGGGCTGGGCCAGCCGATGTTCGACGCCCCGTTCCCGATCGGCTGGCCCGACACGGCGGCGGACTGGGCCGGGCCTGAAGCGATGGTGCGCCGGGTCGACTGGGTATATGGGCTTGCCGGCCGCGCCAGCGCGCTCGATCCGGCCAGCCTGGCCGAGGTGAGCCTCGGGCCGCTGCTGACCGATGCCACCAGCACCGCCATCCGCCAGGCCGGCTCGCGCCGCGACGGGCTGACCTTGCTGTTCACCTCTCCGGAATTCCAGAGGCGCTGATGCACGCATCCTTCATCACTCGCCGTTCCGCCCTGCTCGGCTTAGGGGCGGCGGTCTCGCTTGGGCGAGCCTCGCTGGCCCTGGCGGCGGCTGCCACCGACTCCCGCTTCGTCGTGGTGCTGCTGCGCGGCGCCTTGGACGGCATGGCCGCGGTGGTGCCCTATGGCGATCCCGACCTGGCCGGCCTGCGCGCGCCTCTCGTGCCAGCGGCGGTGGGCATCGAGGGTGGCATGGCCGATCTCGGCGGCTTCTACGGCCTGCACCCTGCGATGCCGCAGATGGCGGCGATGTATCGCGCAGGCGAACTGCTGCCGGTGCATGCCGTGGCCGGGCACTACCGCAGCCGCAGCCATTTCGAGGCGCAGGACTATATGGAGAGCGGGGCCGACCAGCGGCTCACCAGCGGCTGGCTGAACCGCGCTGTGCTCGCCATGCCCAAGCCACCCGGCCCGGAAGCCGCCTTGTCGGTCGGCACCACCACACCGCTGCTGATGCGTGGGCCGGCCAGCGTCGCCGCCTGGGCGCCGCCTGGTTTCGGCACCCCGGATGCCGACCTTTACGCCCGCATTGCCGCCCTGAACGCCACCGACCCGGTCACCGGCCCCGCCTTGGCCGAGGGCTTGCGGGACCGCGGCTTTTCCACCGCAACCCTGGCCGGCATCGCAGCGGCGCCGAACGCCTACGCTTTTGCGTCGCTGGCTGAAATGGCGGGCAAGCTGCTCGCCGCGCCCGCCGGCCCCCGGGTCGCCGCGCTAGAGCTGGGCGGATGGGACACCCATGTCGCGCAGATGCGCCGCCTGGACGGGCCGCTCGGCCAGTTGGACGCCGGATTGGCCGCGATGAAGGCGTCGATGGGCGAGGCGTGGGCGAAGACGGCGGTGCTGGTGCTCACCGAGTTCGGCCGAACCGCCCATGTCAACGGCACCGGCGGCACGGACCATGGTACCGGCACGGTGGCGTTCATCGCCGGCGGCTGCGTGGCAGGCGGCCGGGTGCTGGCCGACTGGCCCGGCCTTTCCGCTGGCCGCTTGCTCGAGGCGAGGGACTTGCAGCCGACTCGGGATGTGCGTTCGCTGGCAATGGGCTTGCTGGTGTCCCATCTTGGCCTCGCGCCCGGCGCGATGGCGGCGATTTTCCCCGGCAGCGCGGAGGTGGCGCCGGCTGGCGGGTTGATCCGCGCCTGACTCGTAGCTCGCATCTTGATGCGGGGGGTCTTCTCCGGCATCGCGAGCAAACTCCGCATCAAGATGCTGGCTACTGTGCAAGGCAACGTCTTTGCAGTAGCTTAGAGGCCATGATGCAAGTCGTACGTGCAAAGACGGTCTCGATGACCGCCACGCGCCGCAGCTTTATTGGTGGTTGCCTGGCTGCGTCGGCAGCGGCGCTCTGGCCGGGGCGCGCCCGGGCCGCCATGACGCCCCTGGCCATCGTGATGAATTCCGGCGAGGCCAGCGTGTCGGTGATCGACATGACGACGCGCAAGGTCGCGCGGACCCTGCCGACCCTGCGCGAACCCAGCCATTGGGCGCTGTCGCCCGACCGCTCCAAGCTGTACATCGCCGATGCCAGCGGGAACGCACTGTTCATCGTCGACCCGGTTAGCGGCACCGCGCTCGGCCACAAGACCATCGCCGACCCCTATCAGCTCGGCTACACGCCGGACCAAGGCTATCTCGTCGTCAACGCCCTGCGGCTTGACTATGTCGACATCTATCACGCCGCGGATCTGAGCCTGGCCAAGCGCCTGTCGGTGGGGTCGATGCCGAGCCACCTGGATTTCTCGCCCGACTCGCGCTGGAGCTTTAACTCCATGCAAGGGTCCAACACGCTGGTGTCGATCGACCTGGCGGCAATGGCGCCGCGATGGGTGGCCAAGGTGGGCCGCACGCCGGCGGGGGTGCTGTGGCATGACGGCAAGGTGCTGGTCTGCGTCATGGGTGAGGATTACGTGGCCGAGTTGGACCCGCAGACCGGCAGCGTGTTGCGGCGCATCCGCACCGGCGTCGGCCCGCACAACATCTTCCGCACGCCCGATGGCGGCACGATCTATGTCAGCAACCGCATCGGCGGCTCGCTAGTGGCGCTGGATGCCAAGACCCTCGAACTGCGCCGGACCTATCCGCTGCACGCGGCCGGCCCGGACGATATCGGGGTAGCGCCGGACGGCAAGCTGTGGATCGCGCTGCGCTTTCGGGAGCAAGTCGCCGTGCTGGACCCGGAAAGCGGCAGCTACGACACCATCGACGTCGGCCGGTCCCCGCATGGCATCTTCCTCAACACCGCGTTGAGCCGGCCCGGGTTGCTGACCGCGGAAGCGCTGTAAGCGCAGCCATGCTTGTCGCTCTGGACCGCTGCTTCAGCATCGCCGCCGGCTGGATCGACCAGGCGGCCGTGTTGCCGGTGCTGTATCGCTTCGGCTGGATGGAATGGGAGGAACTCTCGTTCGACTGGGTCCTGGTCTGCATCTACGGCCTGTTCGCCATCCTGGTGACCTATGCGGTGTGTTGGCCGCTCGAAGCGCTGTTCCCGGTCGAGCGCTGGCAGGGCCGCAAAGCCGTGCTCACCGACGCGTTCTACACCGTGCTGTCGCGCATCGGCATCCTGCCGGTGGTGAGCTTCCTGCTGTTCTACCAAGTGCAGGTCTGGGTCGGCGGCGTGCTGGTGGCGCATGGCTACACCCCGCCCATGCTGGAGACCCTGGTGCCGGGACTGCTCGGCCACCCGGTTGTCACCTTCTGCCTCTACGCCCTGATCCTGGATTTCGCCGATTACTGGCGCCATCGCCTGTCGCACTCGTTCCGCGGCTGGTACGCTCTGCATGCGCTGCACCATGCCCAGCGGCAGATGAGCTTCTGGTCCGATGACCGCAACCACCTGCTGGACGACCTGATCGCCGGGCTCTGGTTCGGCGCGGTCGGGCTGCTGATCGGCATCCCCCCGTTGCAGTTTCCGCTGCTGGTGTTGCTGATGCGCTTCGTCGAGAGCCTCAGCCATGCCAATATCCGGCTGTCGTTCGGCTGGGGCAGCCGGCTGGTCGTTTCACCCTGCTTTCACCGGGTGCACCACGGGCTTCGCGCTGCCGGCCGGGTGTCTTGCAACTATGGCGCAGTGTTCACCATTTGGGACACGATATTTGGCACCGCCGATTTCACCGTCGCCTATCCCCCAACCGGCGACCGCAACGCGCCCGAACCGATGGCAACGGGGGGCTACCTGGCCCAGCAGTGGAGCGGTTTACGGTATTTTATCCAGCAATTACGTAGGCGGCCGCCCCAACCCTGGCGCGCATAGGTTAAAGGACCATTTCGGAGCCTTACCGGCCGGGGAGAGCGAAGGTGATGGATCAAGCGGTTCCTGTCGTCTCTGATGGCGTCCGCTTGGCGGGCGCGGCGCACCGCATTGTGGTGGCCGGCGGCGGCGCGGCGGGTTTGCAACTGGTCACCCGGCTCGGCGACAAGCTCACCCGCCGCGGCCGCGCCGAGGTCGAGCTGGTGGAGCGAGCGCGCACCCATTTGTGGAAGCCGCTGCTCCATGCCGTGGCGGCTGGCAGCATCGACCCTGGCGCGCACGAGCTGAACTACCTGGCCCAGGCGCACCGCCACCGCTTCCGCTACCGCTTCGGCGAGCTGGTAGGACTGAACCGCGCGCGCCGGCAGGTGCAGCTTGGCGCCACCTTCGACGACGAAGGCCGTGAGATTACCCCCGAGCGCGCATTCGGCTACGACACGCTGGTGATCGCGATTGGCAGCGTGACCAACGATTTCGGTGTGCCCGGCGCCGCCGAGCATGCCGTTCCGTTGGAAACCCCGGAGCAGGCAGCCCGATTTAACCGCCGGCTGGTCAACGCCTGCCTCCGGGCACATTCGCAGACCGGCAAGGTGATGGCCGGCCAGCTCCATGTCGCCATCATCGGCGCCGGCGCTACCGGCACCGAACTGGCGGCCGAGCTGCACCGCACCGTGCGCGAAGTGGTGGCGCAGGGGCTGGACCGGGTGAGCACCGAGCGCGACGTCCGCATCATCCTGATCGAGACCGCCAACCGCATCCTGCCAGCCTTGCCGGAGCGCCTCTCAGCCAAGGCGCTGGACCAGTTGCAGCAGCTCGGCGTCGAGGTCCGCACCGGCGCGCAGGTGAGCGAAGTGCGTGCCGACGGCGTGATGCTGAAGAATGGCGACTTCATTGCGTCCGAACTCGTGGTGTGGTCCGCCGGGGTCAAGGGCCCGGACATCCTGGCTGGCTTGGACGGCTTGGAGGTGACCCGCAACAACCAATTGGTCGTGCAGCCGACCTTGCAGACCACGCGGGACCCGGACGTGTTCGCCATTGGCGACTGCGCCGCGGCCCCTCGGAAGGGCTATGACACGCCGGTTCCGCCGCGCGCCCAGGCCGCGCATCAGCAAGCCAGCTTCATGTTCGACCAGATCAAGCGCAAGCTGGCCGGCAAGCCGCTCGAAGCCTACAGCTATCGTGACTTCGGCTC
Source organism: Acetobacteraceae bacterium (assembly GCA_965276785.1). Lineage (GTDB taxonomy): Bacteria > Pseudomonadota > Alphaproteobacteria > Acetobacterales > Acetobacteraceae > LMUY01. Next base: position 1,286,736 of record OZ255629.1, on the reverse strand, counting down.
GCTGGTCTCGCTGGGCCGCTACAGCACGGTCGGCAACCTGATGGGCGGCATCGGCGGTGGCAGCTTGTTCATTGAAGGGCTGTTCGCCCGGCTGATGTATCGCTCGTTATACAAGATGCATCAGCAAGCCCTGTTCGGCAGCGGCAAGGTCGCCCTGGACACCATCGCCCACGGCTTCGCCCGGCGCTGGGAGCCGCGGGTCAAGCTGCATTAGAGCCTGATCGCTTCGGGTTGAAGCGTGAATCAGCCTCTCAGCGAAGGGCTAGAACATGCTTGCTTCGTCTATCAGAACCAAACATGGTCTAGCCATGCGGGTCATCGGGTTTGCCGGGTGGAGCGGCGCCGGCAAGACCACTTTGCTGGCTCGGCTGATCCCGGCCCTGATCGCACAGGGATGCAGCGTCTCAACCTTGAAGCAAGCCCACCACGACTTCGACATCGACCGGCCCGGCAAGGACAGCCACACCCACCGCCTTGCCGGTGCCAGCGAGGTTCTGATCAGCTCATCGCAGCGCTGGGCGCTGATGCACGAACTGCGGGGTGACCCGCAGCCGACACTGCGCGACCTGTTGCGCCATCTCGCTCCGGTCGACCTGGTGTTGGCGGAGGGCTTCAAGTCGGAGCAGCATCCAAAGATCGAGGTGTTCCGCGCGGCGGTCGGCAAGCCTCTGCTACAGCCGGACGACCTCACCGTCATCGCCGTGGCGACCGATGCAACCTTGAGCCTCCCGGTTCCCGTGCTGCCGCTCGGAGACACCGCGGGCATTGCCCGCTTCGTGCGTGCGCGCGCTGCCGCAATCTAGAGCATGATCGCTTCTGATAGGCGAAGCGCCCATGCTCTAACTCTTTGTTTGAGGGGCTGAGTCACGCTTCAGCCAACCTGAAGCGATCAGGCTCTAGCCCGCGTCGTAACACTTCGACGGCCTGGCGAGCGCTTCCGCGGCATGGAGGTCGTCTAACGTGTTGACGTTGAGAAACGGATCGACCTTGTCCACCGCGAACTCGGCCACCGCCAACCGAAACCTAGCCGTCCAGCGGTCAACTCGGTGCAAACCCTCCTCCAGCAACGCCCGCCGCAGGAGGGGCGCCAGCCGAATCGGCCATAGCGCGGCCAGCGGGTGCATCCGGCCGGCTGAGGCTCCGCAGGCCAGCTCACTGCCACCATCGCGCCGGGCCGCCAGCAGCCGCAGAACGAGGTCGCGCGGCACGAACGGGCAATCCGTCGGCACGGTGATGAGATCGGTCGCCGCGGGCCGATTGGACGATGTCCACTCCATCCCTGCCAGCACGCCGGCAAGCGGGCCGGGATAGCCGGGCCCGGCGTCCGGCAGCACGGGCAGGCGGAACCGGGCAAACCGCGCCGGGTCCCCGTTCGCGCTCAGCAGGATAGGGCCGGCGCCCTGCCCCGCCATCCGAGCCAGAACCTGATCGAGCAGGGTAGCACCGCGGAACGGCCGTAGCGCCTTGTCGCCGCCGCCCATGCGGGTGGCCCGGCCCCCTGCCAAGACCAGCAGCACCGGGCTTGGTTCGATGATTTAGACGGCCCTCATGTAAGAAGCTTGGCGCCGGCCAGGACCAGCGCTGTCGACATGGCATAGCGCAACACGCCGTCCGGCAGGCGGCCGGAGGCGAAGCTGCCGATCACAACGCCCGGAATGGAGCCCGCCACCAGCGAGAGCAGCAACACCGGGTCGACCGTATGGACGAACAGGTGCCCCATGCCGGCGACCAAGGTAAGCGGGACCGCCTGGGCGATGTCGGCCCCGACCAGGCGCGCCGACGGCACGCGCGGATGCAGCAGCAGCAGCACCGGCAGGCCGATCGCAGCGGCGCCGACCGAGGTGAACGACACCAGGACGCCGAGGCCGGCCCCGAGCAGCACCGTCAGGGCCGCCGAACGCCGCGCAATCGCGTACCCAGCCAGGCGCTGGCTATAGCGGGCAATCTGGGGCCGCAATACGACGCTGATTGCCGTCAAGATCAGGGCGACGCCCAGGCTGGTGGAGATCGCACGGTCGAGCATCCCGCTCGGCAGCCCCAGCCAGTTGAGCAGACCGAGCGTGAGCACCGCCATGGGTATGCTGCCAGCCAGCATTTGCCACGCGATCCGCCACTCGACGGTCCGTGCCGAACCGTGGACGACGGTCCCAAACGCCTTGGTGATGGCGGCGAACAGCAGGTCGAGGCCGACAGCGTTTGTCGCCCTCATGCCAAAGACGAGGATCAGCAACGGCGTCATCAAGGAGCCGCCCCCCACACCAGTCAGCCCGACGAGCAGGCCGATCAGCAGTCCTGATATGGAGTAACCGATACTCAGCCGCTCGATGATCACTGGCTTCCCTCGGACACCGCGGTGCTTGGCCCATTTGCTTGGAAGGGCAGTCTGAAGCGATTTTGGGCTTCGTTGCCAAGGACTTTATCACTCAAGCCTGCCGAAGCGAAGACGGGCGCGCCGGCCGCATGGCGCTTCACCTCGACCCCGTCCCACCTGGCGGCTATAAATCGGGGATCCCAACAGACTGCAACCAGCCCGAGGCTCCAATGCAAGCTGATCTCGCCGCCTCCGCCTCCGCCTCGACCAGCCCGGCGCCGATCGCCGCCGGCACCCGCATTGGCCACGTGCATCTGCGCGTGTCGGATCTGGATCGATCGTTGGCGTTCTATGTCGGCGTGCTGGGCTTCGAGCTGATGCAGCGCTACGGCGCCGAGGCCGCCTTCATCTCCGCCGGCGGCTACCACCACCATATCGGGCTCAACACCTGGCAGAGCCGGGGCGGCCAGCCGCCGGCCCCTGGCAGCACCGGGCTCTACCACCTGGCAATCCTGTATCCGAGCCGGCCCGACCTGGCCGACGCGCTGCGCCGCCTGCAAGCCGCCGGCATCCCGCTCGATGGCGCGTCGGATCATGGGGTGAGCGAAGCGCTCTACCTGTCCGACCCCGACCGCAACGGCGTGGAGCTTTACTGCGACCGTCCAGCCGCAGAATGGCCCCGCACGGCCGAGGGCACCCTGTCGATGGTCACCCACCGCCTGGACCTCGCCCACCTATTGCGTGAGCCACCGCTCTAGCGGCATTGACGTCGCGCGGTGGCGCGCTGCCGCTTAATTTACCAAACGTCACTGATGCGCTGCAAAGGCGGGCTGCCCAGCGCTTTCATGAGCAAGTGACGAAAGGAGCGGGCCCATGAGCGAGGTGCTGATCAGCGAGACGGACGGCGGCATCCTCGAGATCCGCTTGAACCGCCCCGCCAAAAAGAACGCGCTGACCGGCGCCATGTACGAGGCGGTCACGCACGCCCTGGACCAAGCCGCTACGTCCCTCTCAGCGCGCGCCGTGCTGTTCTCGGCCGAGGGCGACGCCTTCAGTGCGGGCAACGACCTGGGCGACTTCCTCGCCATGGCAGGCGACTTCACCCAAGCACCGCCCGCCCGCTTCATCCGCGCCCTCACCGCCTTCTGCAAGCCCATGGTGGCCGCGGTGCAGGGCCTCGCAGTCGGCGTCGGTACCACCATGCTGCTGCATTGCGACCTGGTCTACGCCGCCCCGCAGGCGTCGTTCTCGACGCCGTTCGTGACCATGGGGCTGGTGCCCGAAGCCGGCTCCAGCGCGTTGCTGCCCAGCCGCATCGGTTACCCCCGCGCGGCGGCAATGCTGCTGCTCGGCGAGGCGATGGGCGCGGACCAGGCGATGGCTGCGGGCCTCGTCAACGCGGTCGTGCCGGCCGACGCGCTGCGCGAGCACGCCCGCGACAAGGCACGGGTGCTCGCGGGCAAGCCGCCCAACGCGCTTGCCGCCGCCCGCAGGCTGATGCGCGGCGACCTCGGCTGGCTCCAGACCCACATGCAACGGGAGCAAGAGGCCTTCGCGGCCGCCGTGCACTCTGCGGAAGCGCGGCAAGCCTTCACCGCGTTTTTTGACCGCCGTCCACCGCGCCCGTCTGCTGCGTGAGCACCCCGCCCCACGCACACGGTTGTGGACAAGCGGGCTGCCTCTCGCTACGGGGACGCAACCTGTCCGATTTGGCCGGAGCCGACGATGAACGTAATGTCCCCCGCCCCAGACCCGATCGCCAGCCGCGCTGCGTTCACCGGCGAGGTGGTGCCGGTGATCCTTTCCGGCGGCTCGGGCACGCGGCTGTGGCCGGTCTCGCGCGAGAGCTTCCCCAAGCAATTCTGGGGCCTGCTCAACCATGACCGCTCCATGATCGTGGAGACCGCCCTGCGCGGCCGCCGCCCGGGCTTCGCCGACCCGGTGGTGGTGTGCAATGCCGAGCACCGCTTCCTGGTGGCCGAGCAGCTTCGTGCCGCCGGCATCACCAGCCCGCGCATCGTGCTGGAGCCGGTTGGCCGCAACTCCGCCCCCGCCGTGGCCGCCGCCGCCCTGCTGGTGGCGCAGACCGACCCGCAGGCGGTGATCTGGATGATGGCCGCCGACTCCGCCATCGAGGACCTGGAGGCGCTGCACGCCATCCTGGCCCAGGCGGTGGCCGGCGCCCGACGCGGCCGCATCGTCACCCTCGGCATGAAGCCGACCGCGCCCGAGACCGGCTATGGCTACATGGAGGTGGGCGAGGCCCTGCCCGAGGCGCCCGGCGTGCACGCGGTCGCCCGGTTTATCGAGAAGCCGAACGCGGCAGCAGCCGCCGACCTGGTCAGCTCCGGCGCGCTCTGGAACGCCGGCATGTTCGTGTTCACCGCCGAGACCATGATCGAGGAGTTGCAGACCTACGCGCCGGACGTGCTGGCCGCCGTGCGCCGCGCCATCGAGGGCGCCACGCAGGACCTCGACTTCGTGCGCCTGCAATCCGCCGCGTTCGCCGCCAGCCCCAACATCAGCCTGGACTACGCCGTGGCCGAGCGCACCAGCCGGATCGCCGTGGTGCCCGCGGCGCTGGGCTGGTCCGACGTCGGTTCCTGGGGCGCGCTGTGGGAATTGGGCGAGAAGGACAGCCACGGCAATGTCAGCGTGGGCGACGTGCTGATCGAGGGCTCGACCCATTGCTACGCCCGCAGCGACGGCATCGTCACCGCCGTAGTGGGCCTCACCGATGCCGTGGTGGTGGTGACCGAGGACGCGGTTCTCGCCATGCACCGCGACCGGGCGCAGGACGTGAAGAAGGTGGTCGACCGGCTTAAAGCGGCCGGGCGGAACGAGGCGGTGGCGCACAACCGCTGTTATCGCCCGTGGGGGTTTTACGAGAGACTGATCCTGGGCGACCGGTTCCAGGTCAAACGGATCGTGGTGACGCCGGGCCACAAGCTCAGCCTGCAGAAGCACTTCCACCGGGCCGAGCATTGGGTGGTGGTGAACGGCACCGCCCTAGTGACACGCGACGGCGAGGAGGTGATGGTGCGGGAGAACGAAAGCATCTACTTGCCGCTCGGCACCGTGCACCGGATGGAAAACCCCGGCCGCATTCCGCTCACGCTGATCGAGGTGCAATCCGGCTCGTATCTGGGCGAGGACGACATTGTGCGGCTTGAGGATACTTACGGCCGCAACTAGATTTGAATGCCCCTATGGATCCATTCGTCTCCTACGCTCAGAACTTCGAAGACGTGATGCTGTGGCGCGCGCTGCGCCATGTCGAGCACGGCTTCTACGTTGATGCCGGGGCGGCCGACCCCGAGCTCGATTCCGTCACCTGCGCGTTTTATCAGCGGGGCTGGAATGGCATCAACATCGAGCCGGCAGCGGCCCCCTTCGCCAGGCTTGCCGAGGCCCGGCCGCGGGATATCAACCTCAACCTGGCTGTCGGTGCTGCCGATGGCGAGGCCGAGTTACTGCTGGTTGAGGGCGGCAACGGGCTCTCGACTTTGCGCACCTGCCGCCGCGCCACACTGCAGGGCGAGGGCCGGACGGTGCAGCCGACGCGCGTGCCGGTGCGGCGGCTTGTAGGTCTAGCCCGGCAGCATGCGGCGCGCGAGGTGCATTTCCTCAAGATCGACGTGGAAGGCGCCGAGCGCGATGCGATCGAGGGAGCGGAGCTGAACGGTTGGCGCCCTTGGATCATCGTGGTGGAGGCGACGGAGCCGAACAGCGCGGTCAGCGCGCATGAGGCGTGGGAGGGATTGATCCTATCCGCCGGCTATCGAGCCGTGTACACGGATGGCCTTAACCGCTTTTACCTCGCCGATGAGCATTGCGACCTGGCTAGGGCATTCCAGTCACCCCCTAACGTGTTCGACCGGTTCGTCCGCCGTGAGGAGTGGCAGGCCAAGCGCGATGCCGACGCGCTCTACCAACAGGTGGTTAGCTTGGACGCGAGGCTCGCAGCGACCCACGCAGAGCTGACCGAGAGCAATGCGGAGCTGATGGAACAGCTGCAGCGGGTTTCGGCAGAGCGAGACCTGGTGGCTCAAGAGCTATGGGAAAGCAACCGTTTGGCCGGCGTGTTGAGCGCCGACCGGCAATCCCTGACGGATCTGTTGACGGGGGCCGGCAAAACCGAGCGCTGGGCCGCTGATGCACTGTGGCGCATACGCCAGCCGCCCAAGCCAGTAGGGGCCGATACCGATCACTCGGCGGAGGCGAAGGAGGACCGGACGGACGTTCAACCGGAGAGCCAATCCTTGTTTGAGCAAGTAAACGAGACTGTCGAAGAGCGGCAAGCAATGCTAAGACGCCTGGACGCGCAGGCTCGGCTCGTCGCCGCACTCCATCGCAGCACCTCATGGCGCCTGACTGCGCCGCTGCGCTTGCTGAAGCGGGGCGGCTCGCCGCGTTGAGCGAGCCGCGAGCCGCAATGTCAAGCGAGCCGCGCGCCGCTCAGTCAAGCGAAGCGCGAGTTGCGACGTCGAGCGAAGCGCGGGCCACGACGTCAGACGAAGTGCAAGCCACGACCTCAAGCCAATCGTATCCCCGCATCGACCACCTGCCGTTCGGCAACGCGGACGCGGAGCTCTGCGTGGTTGGCCGATGCAACTTCGCCACCGGACTAGGCGCGATGACCTACGCCGCCTGCGAACTGCTCTCGCGCGCCTATCCCACCTGCATCCTGCCCACCGAGCGCGGTCGGCGCACTGACCCGGCCATCATGCTGCCGAACGGACGCCGCATGCCGGTGTGCCGCGACTTCGCGCCGCTGAAGCTGTTCCTGTTCTGCGACGTGCTGTGGAACGGAACCGGCGACAACAACTACCTGCTGGTCCCCGATCCCGCACCGGGCCAGCTTCGGATCGCCTGGATCGTGTTCGACTCCGACGAACTGCCCCCGGTTTGGGTCGACATCCTCAACAATCGGTTCGACCTGTTGCTGACCACCAGCCCGCACCTGCTCGAAACCGCCGCACGCTCGGGGGTCAGCATTCCGGCGGCATCTCTCCCGATTGCTCTCGACTTGGCGGGTGCCCTGGCGGAACCAGCGCCGCTGCGTAAACAGGGCAAAATCCGCTTCGGGTCAGTGGCCGCGTTCCATCCCCGCAAAGGCATCGACACCCTCACCAAAGCCTTCCTCACCACCTTTGCCGGGCGGGCGGACGTGGAGTTGGTGCTCCACTCCAATCTCGCCTTTGGCGACACCTTCGACCGCGTGACCGCTCTGCTCGACGAGTTCGACGCCGTCAATGTGACGCTGACCCATGAGCGGTTCTCCGCGGCTGAAAAGGACCGGCTGATCCGCTCCTTCGATGTGCTGGTGAACTGTTCCCGCGGTGAAGCCTATTCGGTCGGGCCCCGTGAAGCCCTCGCCGCCGGCTGCGCGCTGGTGCTGTCCCACGTGGGCGGCCATCAGGACCTGGCGGGGCTGCCGGGCGTGTTCAGCGTCGCGCCCGAGATGGCGGTGCCGGCGCGTTACCCGGAGATCAACGGCATGGTGTTCGGCCGGCAGCAAGCCGTCAGCGTGCCGGCGGTGGCTGCGGCGCTGCGCCAAGCCCATGCCTTCGCCACCTCGGCCGACTTCGTCCAGACCATGCCCGCGCGCCGGGCTGCGGCCGCCGATTGGAGCTTCGACGGGCTCGAACTCGCCTTCGCAACGCTGATCGACGAGCAAATCGCCCGGTTCCGCCGTCCGGCGCGCGCCCTGCCTCACGTGGTGGTTCCGCCCGCTGCGCGCGAAGTGGTGCGGCAGCATCTCGGCGCGCGGGCGAGCCGGCTACAGCACTCCAACCGCATCGTCCAGCTGGCGCATGACGGCGGGTTTTTTTCCATCTTCAACTCGTTCTTCAGCAACCTGGTTTGGGACCAGCGGGAAGGCCGCTGCCACGCCATCCTGCCCGACTGGGACGTGGCCCGCATGCTGCAAGCCCATGGAGACCGGCCAGTGCAGAGCTTCTGCTACGGCCAGCCCAAGGACGGCAACCTCTGGTGCCACCTGTTTGAGCCGCTGTTCGGCTTCACCGATGCCGAGTTCAACGACCCGGCGGCTTTGTATCACCGTGCCGTCCCGCCCCGGAACCGCCACAACGAATGGCGCGAGCCGAACGTGACCTTCGTCCATGCCCACCGGCTCTATGCCAGCCAGAACTTCCGGGCCTGGCGACGGCAATACCACAGCGTTTTCAAGCACCACATCCGCCTGCGGCCAGACCTGCAGGCCGATGTCGACGCGTTCAGCCGGCGCCATTTCGACGGCCGTTTCGTCATCGGCGCCCATGTCCGGCACCCGAGCCACGTCGTGGAGCAGCCCGGCGCCGTGATCGCGCATGACGACGCCTATCTCCGCCGCATTGAGGCCGAGCTCACCCGACGCGGCCTCGCGGGGGACGCCTGGACCGTGTTCCTCGCCACCGATCAGGACCGGGTAGTGGACCGGTTCAAGCAGGCCTTCGGCGACCGGGTCGCCTACCTGACCGGCGTCCGCCGCACCCGCCCCGAGGAGGACGCGGCGTTCGACCGGCTTTCTGCCGCCGAGAAGGCGCAAGACGGCCACCAGCTCCAGCACCTGGTGGCATCGGACCCGGCGAATTGGTCGCTTGCGATGGCTCGGGAGGTGATCCGGGACGCGTGGCTCATGGCGCGGTGCAACATGCTGCTGCACGTGGTCAGCAACGTCTCGACCGCGATCGCATACATCAATCCCGAGCTGGAGATGGAGTTCTTTTCGCCCCTCGCATCCGGCTGAGGGCAATACGAATGAGCGTGTTAGCGACTCTTCATTGTGTATCAGAACCCGATCAGGAGCATGCCGATGGCGCGAATGATGTCGTTACTGCGTACTACGAGGGAGAGCACAGGTCGTCTAAGCTCTTTGACGGCACGGCGGCGATGAATTGTGTCAGCATCAGATGCGGCTGGCCGCCAATGTTGAAGGCTGGGTTCAGGCTGCGGGCAGGCTCGGGCGCGGCGTTCGGAGGGGTACGACGACACAAGTTTTGAGATCCTGCAGGAGATCAGCTTGTACATCGAGCACGTAGTCGCTCCCGCCGTGATCGGGCGTGGCATAGACGTCGAAGCGGCCCATCAGAATTGGCGGAATTGAGCGAGCGGCAAGCCGTGGCGTTTGACGTAGTCATTGGACGAGGCCAGCGCATCGCGATTCTCCTCCGCCGATCGTGCAGCCCGGCTCCAGGCAATTGGCCTCAAGGCCCCGTTCGCAGGCTTGAGAGACATTAAGGCCGCGCGTGCGCGCTTGAGAGAGCAGCTCGACTGGCAAGGTGACGTTTGTGGGTTGACGGTTCTTCTGCGCGGCAACCGCTCGGCGCATGACCGCGACCCTTCTTGAAGAATATGGCCTGGACAAGTCGTATGCGCATGTAAATGCGCATCGCGTTGCATATCGTGTCAGACCCGACCCAGCACGAAGCCCATCCACTGATAGGCTCTAGAAATCGCCGCCCATCGTTGGCACAAGGGAGCATGGGAGACGATGCAGCACGCCACTCGACTCGGGTTCTGATCACCGGCGGCACCGGCCTGATCGGCCATGCCCTCGCGCGCGAGTTACGTGACGCCGGCTACGCCCACGTGATCTGCCCGGCCCGGCAGGACGCCGACCTGCGCGACGCAGCCCAGGCCGAAGCCGCCCTCACCGCCGCCAAGCCGGACGTGGTCTACCACCTGGCAGCACGGGTGCACGGCATCATGGGCAACCTTCGCGCCCAGGCCGACGCCTACCTCGACAACATCCGCATCAACACCAACGTGGTCGAGGCCGCCCGGCTGGCTGGCGCGCGCAAGGTGGTGGCGATGGGCTCGGCGGCGGTCTATTCCGACTTAGTGCCTTTGCCGATGCGAGAGGACGATATCTGGATCGGAGCGCCGCATGGCTCGGAAGCTGCCTACGCCCACGCCAAACGCGCCATGCTGGCCCATCTCGAAGCCGCGCACGACCAGCACGGCCTGGATTACAGCTTCCTTATCGCCACCAACATGTTCGGCCCGCATGACCGCTTCGATGAGAGCAACGGCCATGTCATCCCGTCCCTCCTGTCCAAATTCGAGCGCGCCATGCGGCTCGGCGGCGCGGTCGAGATCTGGGGCAGCGGCACGCCCCGGCGGGACTTCTTCTTCGCCCCGGACGCAGCGCGCGCCATCCGCCTGGTGGGCGAACAGGTGACCGGCTCGATCAACCTGGCCACCGGCACCGCCATCTCCATCGCAGAACTTGTCGAGACATTGGTTGAGGTCACCGGGTTCGGCGGCCCCGTGCTGTGGGACCGCAGCAAGCCGGACGGCCAAAGACTGCGCGACTACGACGTCAGCCGGTTGCAGGCGCTGGGCTTCACCCCGGCCTCCAGCCTGCCCGAGGCGCTCCGGCAGACCTTTGCCTGGTTGCAGTCGCACCGGGCTCAGGCTAGGCGATCCTGATGCGCAGCACCCTTCCCTGCCCCGCCTGCGCCTCGCGCTACACCGTCTACCTGCAGGACGTACTCGGCCGCCGCACCAATGACCTGATCCCGCAATATGTCTGCCTGGACTGCCGCTCGTTCTTCAATCACTCGGGTTATCGGGAGACCGACCAGCAGCAAAAGGACGATTTCGAATACCTAAAGAGCCAGAGCACGAACCATTACGCCATCGCCGGGCAGCTCTGCCTGGAGATCGTCAACCGGGCGCCGCACGTGAAGACGGTGTGCGAAGTTGGCTACGGGCTCGGCTGGTTCCTGCGCGCCTGCAACGACTTCGGCCGCGAGGCCGACGGGTTCGAGGTCAACCGCTATTGTTACGAATTCGCCCACGACCACCTTGGGCTCAACTGCCGCCTCGGCCTGTTCGATGCCTCGCATGACAAGACCTACGACATGTTCGCCTCCATCAGCGTGTTCGAGCATCTCGAACAGCCGCGCGCCCTGTTCTCCCTGATGCGCGACAAGCTCAACCCGGACGGCGTAATCTATCTCAGCGTGCCGTTCGTGGAACGCCGGGACTGGCCCTATCTCTGGACCGCCGGCACCGACCCCGGCCCCGGGGCGCCGGACGTGTTCTACGACAACGACGTGCACATCATGCATTTCAGCATCGAAGGCTTGACCAAGATGGGGCTTTCCTTCGGTGCGCGGTCGGCCGAATATTTCGTCAGCCAAGATGTTGTTCACAAATCTCCTGGCGCCTATGCGGGCATTTTGTTTCGTTTTTAGCGAAATTCGATACATATTCAGCACGACACTGCGGTAGGTAACCGCGCCACTGGATTTGTCAGCCCGGCTCGGCTAACCGAGCTTGCCGTTGTATGAGGACCCGAATGCCGACAGCACTGATCACTGGCGTGACCGGCCAGGACGGCGCCTACCTGTCCCAGCTCCTGCTGGAGAAGGGCTACAAGGTCATTGGGCTGATGCGCCGCTCCGCCTCGTCGGACGTGATTGGCGAGCGGCTGCGCTGGCTCGGCATCCTCAAGGAGGTCGAATTGGTGGACGGCAACCTCACCGACCTGTCGAGCCTGATCCGGGTGCTCACGGTGCACAAGCCGGACGAGGTCTATAACCTGGCAGCGCAGTCCTTCGTCGCCGCCTCCTGGCAGCAGCCGCTGCTCACCGGCACCGTCACCGGCGTGGGCGCGGCCAATGTCCTGGAAGCAGTGCGGCTGGTGCGGCCAGAGGCGCGGTTCTATCAGGCGAGTTCGTCGGAGATGTTCGGGCTGATCCAGGAGCCGCGGCAGAGCGAACGCACCCCGTTCTACCCGCGCTCGCCCTACGCCGCGGCCAAGCTCTACGCCCACTGGATGACGGTGAACTACCGCGAGAGCTTCGGCCTGCATTCCAGCAGCGGCATCCTGTTCAACCACGAAAGCCCGTTGCGCGGCATCGAATTCGTCACCCGCAAGGTGACCGACGGGGTGGCCCGCATCAAGCTGGGGCTGGAGCAGAAGCTGCCGCTCGGCAATCTCAACGCCACCCGGGATTGGGGCCATGCCCGGGACTATGTGCGCGCCATGTGGCTGATGTTGCAGCAAACCAAGCCGGACGACTACGTGATCGCGACCGGCCGCACCACCTCCATCCGCGACCTCTGCCGCATCGCCTTCAGCCATGTCGGCCTCAACCCCGACGACCACGTCACCACCCGGGCCGACCTGATGCGCCCGGCCGAGGTGGACGTATTGCTGGGCGACGCCAGCAAGGCGCAGCAAGTGCTCGGCTGGCATCCGGAGACCTCGCTGGAAGACATGGTGGCCGAGATGGTGGACGCCGACTTGGCCCGGCATCGCGCACGCATGGCGTCCTAATGGCCGTGGCGGCGCCCCGCCGCCTGCTGGTCACGGGAATGGGCGGCTTCGTCGGGCGCCATCTCCTGCCGGTGCTGCATGCCGAGTTCCCGGACGCCTCGGTTATCGAGGCCAGCTTCGACCTGCGCGACGAGCAAGCCACGGCCGAGCAAGTGCGTGCCGTGCGTCCCGACGCCTGCATCCATCTCGCCGCCGTCTCCGCCGTGCCGGCCGCCCAGTCCGACCCAACAGCGGCCTGGGACGTAAACCTGCACGGCACCTTGCGCCTGGCGCGCCTGCTGGCGGAGGAAGCCCCCGGCTGCACCCTGCTGTTCGCCTCCACCGCGGACGCCTATGGTCGGTCGTTCGCCGCCGCGGCCCCGCTGGACGAGACGGCGGCGCTGAACCCGATCAACGTCTACGGCGCCACCAAGGCCGCGGCCGACCTCGCCTTGGGCGCCATGGCAGGGGACGACCGGCTGCGCATCATCCGCGCCCGCCCGTTCAACCACACCGGGCCGGGCCAGTCCGCCGCCTTCGTGGTGGCCGCTTTTGCCAGGCAGATCGCCCGGGTCGCCGCCGGGCTGCAACCGCCTGTGCTGCACGTGGGCGCGCTCGACCCGCTGCGGGACTTCCTGGACGTGCGCGACGTCTGCGCCGCCTATGCACGTTGCCTGAGCCGGTCCGAACGCATTGCATCCGGCACCGTGCTGAACATCGCGTCCGGGGCGGTGCATCGAATCGGCGACGTGCTCGACGATCTCCTGGCCCAAGCCTGCATCACAGCCCGGCTAGAGGTGGACACCGAACGCCTGCGCCGCTCCGAGATCGCGCGGGCGGTCGGCAATCCGGCGTTCGCCGCCGACCTGTTGGGTTGGGCTCCCCGCATTCCCTGGGCACAGACGCTGGCCGACGTGCTGGAGGACTGGCGCGGGCGGGTCGCCGGGGAGACAGCCTGACCGGGAAGCGCCACCGCGGGCTGATCCTGGGCTCCCTGGTGGTCGGCATTGTGGCCTTTGCGGCGGTGTCCGCATGGCGCAGCGTGGCAGGAATTGGCGCCGCGACGCTACACGCGCTGTGGCTGCTGCCAGCGTTGGTCGCGCTCAACCTGTTCCAGCTTTGGCTATCGGCCCGAGCTTGGCACGCCCTGTTGCCGCCTGGCTGCAGCCACGCAGACCTATTCTCGCTGCGGGTGGTGCGGGAGGGCATCGACTCGCTGCTGCCGGTTGCACAGGTGGGGGGTGAGGCGGTGGGGGCGCACCTGCTGGCCCGGCGCGGCCCAGCGCTCGCCACCTCCACCGCCAGCGTCGTGGTGGACATGACGGTCGAGTTCCTGGCGCAATTCGCCTTCCTCCTGGTCGGCCTGTCCACCCTGGCCGCGGTCTCGGGCACGGCTGGCTGGCGCGGCTGGACCCTAGCGGCGGTGCCGATCGCGGGCGGCCTGGCCGGGCTGATTGCGGCATTGCGCTTGGGTGTGCTGCGCCTGATGGAATCGCTTGGGCATCGCATGGCGGCGCGTTGGCCGGCCGCGGCAGCGCTCGCCGGGCTGAACAGCGCTGCGGCGGCGATCTATCGCCGCCCCACCGCCCTGTTGCGCGGCTCCAGTCTGCACCTGCTCGCTTGGCTGCTCGGAACGGCAGAGAGCTGGGCGGTGCTGCGCGCTTTGGGCTACCCTGTGAGCGTCACCACCGCGCTGGTGATCGAAAGCCTCGGGATGGCAGCACGCAGCGCTGGCTTCGCCATTCCAGGCGCCCTGGTGGTGCAGGAAACCGGTTTCGCGTTGGCCGCTGCAGCCATGGGCCTGCCGCAAGACGCCGGGCTGTCGCTATCGCTGGTGAAACGGGTACGCGAAGTGGCGGTGGGATTGATCGGCCTGGCGCTCTGGCGCCTGCAGGTCACACGCGGCAAACAGCCGGGAGTGGTAGCCAGGTAAACAGCGCGAAATGGTGCACGATGCTCTCGGCATTGAATCGTAAACCGTGGCAGACCACGATGGTGAGGAGGGCAGCGGCTGCGATCGGCCAACTCCGCAGCGCCGGCCGTGGCCCAGCGAGCAGCACCAGGAGTACCGCCCCCGTCAGCCCGACGGCGCCGCCGACCACCGTCTCCAGTGGCACGTGCGCCCCGACCTCGACCCGGCTGAACCCGATCACAACGGCCAAGAGCACGGGGATTGCGACCAGCCAGCCCGTCTGCACCCGTCCGCGCAACATCAGCAGCAAGCCGCCGCCATAGATCGCCGCCGTAGCGCCGGTATGCCCGCTCGGGCTATGGATCCCAGTCGCGCCAAGGATGCTGCTGCACGCGAAGAAGATGTATTTCAGCAGCCCGATTGTGCCCAGGGCGCCGCCAACCGCAACCAGCCAGGCGAGCAGCCCGCGATACCAGCCCGAAATCGCCAGCCCGATCGCGACCATCGCAAACACCGGCAGCATCACGGCTTCGTCGGCGAAGTCGGTTAGATACTCCACTGCCGCTCGTGTCCCAAACCTGAAATACTCGGAGCCCGCATCTTGATGCGGGTGCCGCCGGTCCAGCGCCGCATCCCCACACGTGCTACGGGACAGCTAGCGATGAGCGAGTTGCCGATGATGCCGAGCGCTGGCATGGCCGGCGCGGTGCAACCCCACGTGGTGAGACGCGGCCCGGTAGCGCGCCCGGCGAAGACTGCGCCTTGCTGCTGCAGCCCGGGGCGGCGGCGCGGTCAGAGCTTCAAGCGACAACTTGTTGAGCTGGTCCGCCGTAACCTGGGCGCGGCCCGGCGGCGACGCCCCCAGCAGGCTGGCCGCAAACAGAAGCAGAAGCACTCGGCGCATCGCAGACTCACTTGGCAGGAACCAGACGGGGCGATACCGCGCCGCCGCATCCCGCGCAATCTGTTGGTGCGCCCTACCTTGCCCTCGACGATGACGCAGACGGCGGCGGCGACGTCACGTTCGCGAGCATTTACCGGCGGCAGTAGAAGCCGCTCCAGCCGACCGGCTCCGGGTTACGGGTCGCGTAGCGGTTTCTTGCCTGCGGATCCTGTCGGGCGAACCACTCGGCGAAAGCGACCCAGTATTCTTCACCCGCACCCATTCGCCAGCCGATCGAGCCGAGCGGGATTTGCGGAAACATCCGCCATGGCGGGATCATCTCCGGCAACTCCAGCTTCTCCGTTCCTGCGCACATCAGGCCTACCCCCGCGTTCCCGGCTATCAGCGCCTCCTACGACGAAAGATGCTCCAACCCCATATCCTGCGGCACCAGTACGCCACCATGAAGATCAACGTCCATCCGCTCACCTGATCCTGGATTGCGGGATCAATGACCGAGGCCGCAATCCCAGCGCTCCAGGCGGTCACGAACACCGCAATGAGCGTTATCAATGCGGTCGCGTTTCGGCCGAGGCGCCGCGTCAGGGAGCGGCCGACCGCCTCGACGCGGACCCGATCGAAAGCGCTGCTCACCACCGGTGCATGCAACAGGAACTCGCCATAGCGTTTCTTGAGGACGCGATCGCTGCGCATGAGGAACTGCATGCGCGGCTTGCCGCGCCCCAACATGACCCGGGCAGCGACCGCGGCCTCGCCGCCGAGCCAGACCGTCCATGAAGCGGCGTCGCGGCGCAGCGAGGCGAGCCATTGCTCAGCGTCCAGCCGGGATTGCAGCGCCTTGGCCCACGGCGTCGATGGGAGTCCCGATGGCGCGCCTCGCAACCAGCCGAGCCGCTCGGCGGCTGCGCGCACCGCGGCGGCCGGCAATGCCCGGTCCTGCGTCATGGCCCAGCCGAGCCGGTCGGAGAGGCGCATGTCCTGATCAAGCGACAGCGTGCCGGCGGCCCGCCGCGAGATCAGCCAGTCGGCTGCGGCCAGCACGTCGCCCTGCTGCAAACATTCCGACACTTGCTCGGCAGCCGGCGACGCCGGGAGGGTTGACGAGGCGGCGGGAGTTCCGCATTACCATCACGCCAGATGGCGGCCAGGCTCTTGGTGGTGCCGAGATCGATGCCGATGATCATGCGATGGTCCCGGTCGGGCCGGCAGCGGTTCCTGTGCCAACATTATGTCGAGCGCGGTTATCGCACCGACTTTTGGTGTGGTCCAGACGGAGGCGTGCCTGTGTTGGTGACGCGCCAAGCCAGCGTCCGGCCCAGCTGCGTCAGGCTCTTCTTGCGCGATCTTGACGCGCGCTCGGCCATCGCCCATACGGACCACCCTCGCCCTCCCCGGGCACCGCCGCTCCGCGACAATCGCGCAGCGGCGCGTTTTGCGTTGTGGAGCATGCCGCGATGTTCGACAGCCTGTCGAGCAAACTGAATGGAGTGTTCGACGGCCTGCGCAAACGCGGCCGCCTGTCAGAGATCGACATTGCCGAGGCCTTGCGTGAGGTTCGCGTGGCGCTACTGGAGGCGGACGTCGCCTTACCGGTGGTGAAGGACTTCATTGTTCGCGTCCGCGAGCAAGCCACCACCATCGAGGTGCTGGACAGCGTGGCGCCGGGCCAGCAGGTGATCAAGGCGGTCAACGACGCCATGGTGGAAGCGCTGGGCGGTGCTGGCGCCGTGCCGCTGAACCTCGCCGCCGCCGCTCCCGTGCCGATCTTGATGGTCGGGTTGCAAGGCTCCGGCAAGACCACTACCGCCGGCAAGATCGCGTTGCGGTTGAGCCAGCGCGACAAGCGGCGCGTGTTGCTTGCCTCGCTCGACACCCAACGCCCGGCGGCGCAGTTGCAGTTGCAGCAACTGGCCCAGCGCGCCCGGGTGGCAAGCCTGCCGATTGTCGCCGGGCAGACCCCGGTGGAAATCGCACGCCGCGCCATGGAAACGGGCCGGCGCGAAGTCTACGACGTGGTCATCCTCGACACCGCCGGGCGGCTGTCCATCGACGAAGCGCTGATGGCCGAAGTCAAAAGCATCCGCGCCGAGACCGACCCGGCGGAGACGCTGCTGGTGGTGGACGCGATGACCGGGCAGGACGCGGTCAACACCGCCCGCGCGTTCAACGAGGCGCTCGGCATCACCGGCATCGTCATGACCCGCATGGACGGCGACGCCCGCGGCGGCGCTGCCCTCTCGATGCGGGCGATCACCGGCGCCCCAATTAAGCTCACCGGCACCGGCGAGAAGATCGACGCGCTGGAGGAATTCCACCCCGAGCGCGTCGCCGGCCGCATCCTCGGCATGGGCGACATCGTGGGCCTGGTGGAAAAAGCCGCCGAGACGGTCGACGAGGAGGAGGCCGAAAAGCTTGCCGCCAAGATGCTGGCTGGCAAGTTCGACCTTGAGGACTACGCCAAGCAGCTCAAGCAGATCACCAAGATGGGCTCGATCTCCTCCATCGTCGGCATGCTGCCCGGCATGGGCCAGGCCAAGGAGGCGCTGGAGAACGCCAATGTCGACAAGACGGTGTTGGCGCGGCAGGCGGCGATGATCTCGTCCATGACCGCCAAAGAGCGCCGCACCCCCGAGATCATCAAGGCGAGCCGCAAGAAGCGCATCGCCGCCGGGTCCGGCACCACGGTGCAGGACGTGAACAAGCTGCTGAAGCAGTTCGACGATATGTCTGAAATGATGAAGAAAATGCGCAAGCTGGGCCAGAAGGGCCTGATGCGCCACGGCCTTGGCGCGATCATGCCGAAAAGCATGCGCGGCATGGCCGCAGGCCCCGGCGGCCGCCGCCCGTATTAGATCACTGAGGAGTTTGCCGTTTTGAGCCTGAAAATCCGCCTCGCCCGCGCCGGCGCCAAGAAGCGCCCGTATTACCACATCGTGGTCGCTGACAGCCGCTCGCCGCGTGATGGCCGCTTCATCGAAAAGCTAGGCAGCTACAACCCCATGCTACCCGCCGACCACGGCGAGCGAGTGCGGCTGCAGGACGAGCGCATCACCCATTGGCTGGGTGAAGGCGCCTTGCCGACCGAACGGGTAGCGCGCTTCCTCGGCCGCGCCGGGCTGGCGCCGATGCCGGCCTATCGAGAGCAGCCGGTGCAATCCGCGCCCAAGAAAAAGGCGCAGGAGCGGGCCAAGGCCGCTGCGGGCGCGTAAGTGGCGGACGGGCGCATCCTGTTGGGCGTGGTGGGCCGGCCGCACGGCGTGCGGGGACTGGTGAACCTGCGCAGCTACACCGCCGACCCCGCGGACCTCGCCGCCTATGGCGCGCTCACCGACGAGCGCGGCGGCCGCTGGACGGTGGTCTGGCGCGCAAACGGCGTGGCCGAGTTGCGCGACGCGTCCGGCCGCCCGCTCGCCGACCGGACCGCGGCGGAGAAGCTGGTCAACACTCGGCTTTATATCGACCGCAAGCAATTGCCGCCGGCCGATGAAGACGAGTTCTACCTCGCTGATATGATTGGATTGCTGGCTGTCGATGCAGACGGGCGAGAGTTCGGCCGGGTTGATGCCGTGCATGATTATGGTGCGGGGGCGAGTTTGGAGATCGGGCCGCTCCTGGTGCCGTTCAACCGCGCTTGCGTGCCGGAGGTCGATGTGGTCGGGAACCGAGTGGTTGTGGTGCCTCCCGTGGAGGCCGCACCCTCACTTCACCTTCTCCCGCCCGCGCGAAGCAACCGTAGATACACCGTCATGGCCGGACTTGATCCGGCCATCCACGCCAAGCTAGCAGGCGATGTCGGTCGAAGCATCCGCAAACACGCGCCAACCAAGGGCTTACGTCAGGTGCCGCGCCCCGTGGATGCCAAGGTCGAGCCTCGGCACGACGATGCTGGGGAGGCCTGAAGCCGAATGCGACACCGTTGCTCGCTTGTCGAAGAGGGCCGGATCGAGGTCGTCCATCCATGACCTGGCACGCAACCGTCCTCACCCTGTTCCCCGCCATGTTCCCCGGCCCGCTCGCCGCGGCTTTGGCCGGCCGCGCGCTGGATCGCGGGCTCTGGCGCCTCACCGCGCAGGATATCCGTGACGGCGGCCGCGGCCGGCACCGCAGCGTGGACGACACCCCCTTTGGCGGCGGCGCCGGCATGGTGCTGCGGCCGGACGTGGTGGACGCCGCCATCGCTGCCGCCAAGGATGGCCGCCCCCTGCTCTATCTCACCCCGCGCGGCCGCCGCTTCGGGCAAACCGACGCCGCCCGCCTCGCCGCCGGCCCCGGCGCAATCCTGCTCTGCGGCCGCTACGAGGGCATCGACCAGCGTGTGATCGAGGCCCACGCGGCCGAAGAGGTCAGCATCGGCGACTACGTGCTCTCCGGCGGCGAGTTGGCGGCGATGGTGGTGCTGGATGCCTGCGTCCGCCTGCTGCCCGGCGTCATGGGCGCCCCCGAAAGCACCGCCGAAGAAAGCTTCACCAGCGGCTTGCTGGAATACCCGCACTACACCCGCCCGGCCGATTGGCAGGGCCGCCCCGTGCCGCCGGTGCTGCTCAGCGGCGACCATGCCGCCATCGCCGCCTGGCGCCGGCAAGCCGCCGAACACATCACCCGCGCGCGCCGCCCCGACTTGCTGGCGCCGGCATCCTGCATCACCGCACCCGCGTAAAGGAAACCTCGATGAACCTGATCCAGCAATACGAGGCCGGCGAGATCGCCCGGCTCACCGCCGCCCGCGCCGTGCCGAAGTTCGCGCCGGGCGACACGGTGCGCGTCTCGGTGAACATCAAGGAAGGCGAGCGCTCGCGCGTGCAGGCCTTCGAGGGCGTTTGCATCGCCCGCTCCAACAAGGGGCTAAACAGCAACTTCACCATCCGCAAAATCAGTTACGGCGAGGGGGTCGAGCGCGTGTTCCCGCTCTACGCGCCCACCATCGCGGCCATCGACGTGGTGCGGCGGGGCGACGTGCGCCGGGCCAAGCTGTATTACCTGCGCGGCCGCCGCGGCAAATCCGCCCGCATCGCCGAAAAGGCGCGCGACACCCGCCCCGAGGCAACCGCAGCGGCGGAATAGGACAGCAAAACCATGCCGAAGACGTTGTTCGACAAAGTCTGGCAGGCGCACGTCGTCGATCAGTTGGAGGACGGCACCTGTGTCCTCTACATCGACCGCCACCTGGTGCACGAAGTCACCAGCCCGCAGGCCTTCGAAGGGTTGCGGCTGGCCGGCCGCCCCGTCCGCCGCCCCGACGCGACCGTCGCGGTGGTGGACCACAACGTGCCGACCAGCGACCGTCGCGCTGGCATCGCGGAGCCGGAAAGCCGGCTGCAGGTGGAGACGCTAGAACAGAACGTGCTGGCATTCGGCGTGCCCTACATCCCGTTGCTGGATGCGCGGCAGGGCATCGTCCACATCATCGGCCCGGAACTCGGGCTGTCTTTACCCGGCGCCACCATCGTCTGCGGCGACAGCCACACCTCCACCCACGGTGCGCTAGGGGCGCTGGCATTCGGCATCGGCACCTCCGAAGTGGAGCACGTGCTCGCGACCCAAACCCTGTTGCAGAAGCCAGCCAAGAACATGCTGGTGCGGGTCGAGGGCACCCTGGCGCCCGGCGTCACCGCCAAGGACGTAATGCTGGCGATCATCGCCAGGATCGGCACCGCCGGCGGCACCGGCCACGTGATCGAGTTCGCCGGCAGCGCGATCCGCGGGCTCGACATGGCGGGACGGATGACGATCTGCAACATGAGCATCGAGGCGGGTGCCCGGGCCGGCATGGTGGCGCCCGACGAGACCACGTTCGAATACGTCCGCCACCGCCCAAAGGCGCCGAAGGGCGAGGCGCTGGAGCGAGCAATCGAGTATTGGCGAACCCTGCCCTCCGACCCCGGCGCGCACTACGACCGGGAGGTGGTGCTCGACGCAGCCGAGATCGCGCCGATGGTGACCTGGGGCACCAGCCCCGAGACGGTGTTGCCGATCACCGGCAGCATCCCCGACCCGGCGTCCTTCCCGGACCCGGCCAAGGCCGACCAGGCCCGGCGCATGCTCGACTACATGGGCCTGCAACCAGGACAGAAGTTAGCCGAACTGCCCGTGGACGTGGTGTTCATCGGATCCTGCACCAACGGCCGCATCGAGGACCTACGGGCTGCCGCTTGCGTGCTGCGCGGCCGCCATGTGGCGCCGGGCGTGCGGGCGCTTGTGGTGCCCGGCAGCGGCCTGGTGAAGCAGCAAGCCGAGCAGGAGGGGCTGGACACGGTGTTCACCGCCGCCGGGTTCGAGTGGCGGGAGGCTGGTTGCTCGATGTGCCTGGGCATGAACCCGGACAAGCTCACGCCGGGCCAGCGCTGCGCCAGCACGTCCAACCGCAATTTCGAGGGGCGCCAGGGACCCGGTGGCCGCACCCACCTGCTATCCCCCGCCATGGCAGCCGCCGCGGCCGTCGCGGGCCGGCTGGCCGATGTGCGGGAGTTGGCGTAATGCAGCCCTTCACCAGCCTGACCGGCGTGGCCGCGCCCTTGCCGCTGGCCAATGTCGACACCGACAAGATCATCCCGGCCCGCTTCCTCAAGACCATCAAGCGCACCGGGTTGGGCGTGCATCTGTTCGACACCTTGCGCTACGACGCGGACGGCGCCGAGCGAGCCGAGTTCGTGCTCAACCAGCCGGCGTACCGCGGCGCCGAAATCCTCATCGCGCATGAGAACTTCGGCTGCGGCTCGTCGCGTGAGCATGCCCCTTGGGCGCTGCTGGATTTCGGCATACGCTGCGTGATCGCGCCCGATTTCGCCGACATCTTCTTCAACAACTGCTTCAAGAACGGCATCCTGCCGATCTGCCTGCCCCGCCCGGTCTGCGACGCGCTGATGGAGGATGCCAAGCTTGGCGGCAATGCGAGGCTCACGGTGGACTTGCAGCGGCAGGTGGTGGTGCGCCCCTCCGGCGAGGAAATCCCGTTCGAGGTGGACTCGTTCCGCCGCCACTTGCTGCTGAACGGGCTCGATGACATTGGCCAAACCCTGCAGCGCTCGGAGGCGATCGACCGCTTCGAGGCGACCCAGCCCGCCTGGATGCCGGCCATCTCGATCTAGCGGCGACTCTCCGGTTTTGTCGTAGGGCGGGTGCAATCCGACTCTGTCGTTGCACCGCGGCAGGTTTCAAACGCCCTCGCATTTCTTCATCCTGACTCGTAGCCCGCATCTTGATGCGGGCGCCATCTATGCCAGCCGCCTAGCCTTCTGCAGCGTCCGCAAGCAATGCCCATCGTTCGTGGTCGCACCACACTCCGCCAATCTTCAGATAGCGAGGTGAAAAACCCTCCTTCCGAAAGCCGACGCGTCGCACGAGCGCGATTGACGCCGCATTTGCAGGTTGGATGTTCGCCTCCAGCCGGTGCAGGCCTATTTCGCCAAAGGCATAGGCTATACTGAGGCGAAGAGCCTGCGTCATCAGGCCCTGTCGTGAATGCGCGACCGTTCCATAAAATCCGAGATAAGCGCTTCGAAATACGCCCCAAACGATCTGGCTGATGTTCACGACACCGACGACGCTCCCAAAAGACGCTTCCCGAGCGACGAGACTGCAATTCGACCCCGTTTCGAGTTGGCCAAACCAGCTTTCGAAGCCTGCCATATCCGTGAAAGGGCTTACCCAGGGTGCGTGATAATCACGCCCGTCGATGTTAGCCTCGATCAACTCGGCCGCGTCTGATCGTGTGACGGGTCTAACAGCGATCGTTCTCATACGGACTTGTAGCACATCTATTCGAGCAGAAAGGTCCGGGTCCAGTGGGGTCCAGAGTCGGGGGTAGGAAGCCGTAGAGTGACAGTCGTAACCCGCATCTCGATGCGGGTGGTATCAGTGCAGCCCGCTTAGAGCTCCATGCCGCCGCGGCCTAGTAAAGCTTGGTGCGGTATCCCTCTTCAATCGACCGCTCGCTTTCGCCCACGTCTGTCCCGGCGATCTGATCGGCCAGAATCCGGCCGAACGTCGGGAAAGTTGAGCGCTCCACCTTGGTTCCAGCATCCCAAAGCCGAGACCGGACCAGCGCCTTGCCGCAGTGAAAGAACACCTCCTCTACGTCGACGAGCAGGCCAGCAAGCGGCGCCTTGCCCGCGACCGACTCCGGTGCGAGCAGCGCAGCATCGGCTGTGAACTGGGCATTGCCGTTGACCCGCAGGCTCTCGTCAATGCCTGGCACCAAAAACAGCAGCCCGACGCCCGGGTTCTGCGCCACGTTAAGCATGGTATCGACACGCTTGTTGCCAGGGCGATCTGGGATAAGCAGGCGGGTGTCATCCAGCACCGCGACAAACCCCGGCCTATCGCCACGCGGGGTGGCGTCGCCACGGCCATCGGCATCGGAGGACGCGATGACCAGGAAGGGGGACAGGGCGATAAAAGCACGCGCATGGCAATCCAGTTGGCTCAACTGCTTGCCCAGTGCGCGAGCGCTCGGCTCGCCGTAGTGAGCGCGGATCGTCGCTGGGGTGGTAAGGCTTCGCATATCCTGCATCGGCTCGGCTCCTCGGCACGAGAGCAGCCCCACCTTACCGAAGGCTCGCCTTGCATCCAAACCAACGACCTGGCTAGGGGTATGCTGCAGCTCCTACCCCACCCAGCCACGAGACCCCGCATGCCAAGCAGCACGCCCAGTGTAGACGTGGCCGCCCTCGCGCCGCCCGCGCCCGCAACGCCCACCCGCGGCGGCTTCTCCGCCGCGCTGACTCTCACCGCGCTGGGCATTGTGTTCGGCGATATCGGCACCAGCCCGCTCTACACCCTCAAGACCGTGGTCGAACTCGCCGGCGGCCGCCCAAACGCGCCATTGGCGCTCGGTCTGCTCTCGCTACTGGTCTGGACTCTGATCATCGTCGTGTGCCTGAAATACGTCGTCTGCGTCATGCGCGTGAACAATGACGGTGAAGGCGGCATCCTGGCGCTGATGTCCCTGCTCGGCGTGAAGCAGGCCAAGCGCCCGGTGATCGTGGCGGTCGGCCTGTTCGGGGCGGCGCTGATCTATGGCGACGGCGCCATCACCCCCGCCATCTCGGTGCTCTCCGCGCTGGAAGGCCTCAAACTCGCCACCCCAGCCGTCACACCCTACGTGCTGCCCGTGACGGTCGCCGTGCTGCTGGCGCTGTTCGCCATCCAGCCGCTCGGCACCGCGCGCATCGGCAAGCTGTTCGGCCCGGTGATGACGCTGTGGTTCATCGTCATCGGCTTGCTCGGCCTTTACGGCATCGCGCAGCACCCCGCCGTGCTCGCCGGGCTGGACCCGCGCTACGCCCTCCATGCCCTGGTCTCGGGCGGCAGCACCGGGTTCCTGTTGCTCGGCGGCGTGTTCCTCTGCGTCACCGGGGCCGAGGCGCTCTATGCCGACATGGGCCATGTTGGCGCGCGGCCGATCCGGATGGCCTGGTTCGTCCTGGTGCTGCCGGCCTTGGTGCTGAACTACGCCGGGCAGACCGGCCTGCTGCTGGCGGGCGGCCCGATTGCCGACAACATCTTCTACCAGCTTTGCCCGGCGCCGCTGCTGCTGCCGCTGATCCTGCTGGCGACGGTGGCGACCATCATCGCCAGCCAAGCCATCATCACCGGCGCCTTCTCCATGACCCGGCAGGCGATCCAGCTCGGCTGGTTCCCTCGCTTGCGCATCACCCAGACCTCGCGGCAAGGCTACGGCCAGATCTACGTGGGCACGGTGAACTGGCTACTGATGCTGGTGACGGTCGGCTTGGCTCTGGCGTTTCGCAAATCCGACAACCTCGCCGCGGCCTACGGCATTGCGGTGTCGCTCACCATGCTGCTGACGACGGTGCTGCTGTTTATCGCCATGCGCGAGATTTGGCATTGGAGCCGGCCGCTTGCCGGGGCTGTGGCAGGCTTCTTCGCCGTGGTGGATGCCAGCTTCGTGCTGTCGAACAGCATGAAGATCCTGCAGGGCGGCTGGGTGCCGCTCCTGCTGGCAGCCTTGGTCTGGGGCGTCATGGCGATTTGGCACCGCGGCAACATGGCGGTCGCCGCCGTGTTGCGCGAGCGCACCAAACCGATCGACCAATTCCTGCAGCAGATTGCCGCCCGCGGCGTGCCCCGCGTGCCCGGCACCGCCGTGTTTCTCACCCGCGCCATGCAGGACACCCCGCCCGTGATGCTGTGGCACGTCAAGCACAACCGGGCGCTGCACCAGCACCTGATCGCTGTCACCTGCGCGACCCAGTCGATCCCCTACGTAGACCGGGCCAACCGGGTGCAGCTCACCCAGCTCGCGCCGGACTTCTGGCGGCTGGTTGGCCGCTACGGCTTCATGGAGCGGCCGGACCTTCCGGCTTTGCTGGAAATGGCCCGGTCCTGCGGCTGCACTCTGCCGCTGTCGGATGTCACATACTACGTCGGCCACGAGTCGGTGGTGCACCGCACCCTCGGGCCTGCCTTGCCGCTGTGGCAGGAGCGGCTCTACGCCTTCATGCTGCGCAACGTGCCGAGCGTGGCCAGCTTCGTGCGCCTGCCTCGCAGCGGCGTGGTCGAGATCGGCCGCATCGTCGAGATCTGACCACCCTCGCGGCTGCGGCACGCCCTGCCGTTTTCGTCACAAAATGGTGATGCGACGGAAAGCCGCATGCGGCATGATGCCGCCCAAGGGAGCGCCGGACACGGGTGCGAAACGGACGGGGGTTGGAGGCGTTAGCGAGCCATGTCGGAAAACACACCATTGCCTACTCCGGCGATTGCCATGCCGCGCCCAAAAATCCTTATTGTAGAAGACGAGTTCCTCATCCGCCTCACCTTGTTGGAGGTGCTGATGGATGAGGGGTACGATGTGCTAGAATCGGAGAACGGGCCCGACGCGCTGGCCCTGATGCAATCCGACCCCTCGATCTCCTTGCTGCTGACCGACATCCAGTTGCCCGGCGGGCTCGATGGCCACGCCGTCGCCCGGCGCGCCCGCGAGACGCGGCCCGAACTGGCGGTTATTTTCATGACGGGCGCGCCCGACAACGCCGATGGCCACGTGCCGGGTACACGCAACATGTACCTCGCCAAACCCTACTCTCCGTCCGACATGTGCGCTGCCGTCAAGCAGATGCTGGCAGGCTGAACCCGCCTAGAAGTCGAGGTCCGCGTAATGCGGCGGCGGGCTCATGCCGATCATACGGTCGGCCAATAACGGGCGGAACGAAGGCCGCGACTTCATGCGGGCATACCAATCCCGCGCGGCCGGCACGGCACTCCAGTCAACGTCGCCGAGAAAATCCAGCGTGGAGAGGTGCCCGGCCGCGGCGAGATCGGCCAGCGACATCGCGTTCCCTCCCAGCCATTTCCGGGTTTCCGCCAGCCAGCCGACATAGGCGAGATGGCTTTTGAGGTTGAGAAAACCCACGCGTAGCGCCCCCGCGTCCGGGTGCCCTGCCCCGCCCAGCCGCTTGATCACCTTCTCCCCGTAGAGGTTGCGGGTGACTTCCTGGGCGAACTTGCCATCCAGCCACGCGACCAAGCGCCGAACCTCAACCCGCTCCGCCAGCGTGTGGCCCAGCAATGGTGTGTCCGGATAGGCTTCGTCGAGATACTCGCAAATCACGCTCGAGTCGGGCACCGCCAACCCGTTCTCCTCCACCAGCGTCGGGATGGAGCCCGAGGGATTGAGCTCCAGATAGGCCGGCCGGCGATCCCACGGCTTCTCAACCCGCAACTCAAAGCCGAGCCGCTTCTCGGCCAAGGCGAGCCGCACTTTGCGGGCGTAGGGAGACAGCGGCAGGTGGTAGAGCAGTCGCATGGCGCGGCGTTATGACACCGCTGGCTGATCCGCGCCAATCACCGACCCTGGGGCGTTCAATGCGCCGGCGCCCCGCCGCGGCGGCTTTTGCCGCCTTTGAACAAAAACACCACCGGCACCATGCAGAACGACGCCGCCGCGGTGATGGTGAAGATGTCCTGATAGGCCAGGATGGAGGCCTGCCCGGTCAGCGTCTGGTTCATCAGCCCTTGCGCGGTCGAGGACAGCGTGTTGGCGGCAAAGCCCTGCGTACGCAGCGTCTGCTCCATGGTGCTCAGCAACTGCGTGTAGTTCGGGTTGAACGGGTTCAGCCAGCGGGAGAGATAGGCGCGGTGCACCTGCGTTTGCTGGGCAATGTCGGCCGTCGCCAGCGAAATCGCCACGTTGCGGAACATGACGTAGAGCGAGCTGCCGTCTGTGTTGAGCGAGCGCGGCAAGGTTGAGTAGGTGATGGTGCTGTTGGGCACGAACAGGAAGGCCAAGCCGAAGGTCTGCGTCAGTCGCAACGTCGCCAGATGGAAAAATGACAGGTCGGGCGTGAGCCGTGTGGCGTAGACGAGCGCGCCTCCAAGGGAGAGGAAACCGAACGCGATCACCAGCCGGGTCTCCACCCGCGGCAACAGCCAACCCACCAGCGGTATCAGCGGCAAGATCACGAGCCCGCCAGGGGACAGGATCAGGCCGGCCCAAGTGGCGTTGTAGCCAAGCTGGGTCTGCGCCAATTGCGGGATCAGCACCGCGCTCGAATACAGCACCGAGAACATCGCCACCACCACGACGGAGCCCACGGCGAAATTGCGATCCCGGAATGGAGCCAGGCTCAGCACCGGGCGCTTGGCGGTCAGCAACCAGCCCACAGCGCAGGTCAGCCCCACGAACGCGCCGACCGCCATCAGCCGGATGAACGGCGACCCAAACCAATCTTCGTCCTCGCCGCGGTCCATCATCACCTGCAGGCAGCCGAAGCCAATCGTGATCAGCCCGATCCCCACCCAATCGAGATCGATCCAGCTTTCCCGGTCGCGCTTCACCCAAGGTGGATCCTCAACCAGGGCGGCGACGGCGAACGTGGTGAGGATGCCGACGGGCACGTTGATGAAGAAAATCCATCGCCACGAGTAGGTATCGGTCAGCCAGCCCCCCAGGGTCGGGCCAATGACGGGGGCGAAGATCGTGGCCACCGCAACCACGGAAAACGCCCGGCCGCGCTGCGACGGCTCAAACGTGTCGAGAATAATGGATTGCTGGTTTGGCTGCAGCCCGCCGCCGAAGAAGCCTTGCAGCAGGCGGAAGATGATCAGCTCGGGCAAGTTGTCGGCGATGCCGCACATAAAGGACAAGACGGTGAAGCTGATGATGCAGATCAAGAAGTAGCGCTTGCGGCCTAGCACGCGGCCGAGCGAGCCCGAGATCGGCAGCACAATGCCGTTGGCCACCAGGTAGGAGGTCAGCGTCCAGGTGGCGTCGTCGTAGGAGGAAGAGACGCTGCCGGCGATATGCGGCAGGCTGACGTTGACGATGGTGGTGTCCAGCACCTCCATGAACGCCGCCATGGTCACCGCAAGAGCAATAAGCCACGGGTTTGCGCGCGGCCGCCAATCGTCCTCGGCCGCGCTCATCCCGCTCTACCCACACCCATGGCGCTCGCCTGATCCCAACCCGTCGCCGGGTGCATGTCCGTGCCTTGGGTCAACGAAGTTGTGAGCGGCTGGTTTGAACGCTCAGCTTGCGCCGAGCCGTCGCCGGGTCGCGAGGTCGTTGAGCGGAAGTGCACTGGCGTGCTAAGCCTGGGTTCCGGCCGGAAATAAAGACAAAGCCCAGAGTCGTCCGGGCCAAAACATCCAAGCGATAGCAAGACCTCAGGGAGACAACCATGGTCGATAAAGTCCTCAGCGACGTCGCCAAAGAAATTGCGATCCGTTCGCATTACGACAACTGGATCGGCGGCAAATGGGTGCCGGCGGTGCGGGGCCAGCAGTTCGACAATCCCTCGCCGATCGACGGCCGGGTGATCTGCACCGTCGCCCGCTCGACCGCCGAGGATGTGGAGCTGGCGCTGGACGCAGCCCACGCGGCCCGCGAGGCCTGGGGACGGACCTCGCCAATGCAGCGGTCCAACCTGCTGAACAAGATTGCCGACCGCATCGAGAGCCGCCTGTCCACGCTGGCCCTGGTGGAGGCGATCGACAACGGCAAGCCAATCCGCGAGACCACGCTGGCCGACCTGCCTTTGGCGATCGACCATTTCCGCTACTTCGCCGGCTGCATCCGCGCGCAGGAAGGCGGCATCAGCGAGATCGACCATGACACCGTGGCCTATCACTTCCACGAGCCGCTGGGCGTGGTGGCGCAGATCATTCCCTGGAACTTCCCGCTGCTGATGGCAATTTGGAAGCTGGCGCCTGCCCTGGCCGCTGGCAACTGCGTCGTGCTCAAGCCAGCCGAGCAAACGCCGATGAGCATTGCCGTGCTGATGGACATGATCGCCGACATCCTGCCGCCCGGCGTCGTCAACGTGGTGCAAGGCTTCGGCGTGGAGGCCGGCAAGCCGCTGGCGCAATCCAAGCGCGTGGCCAAGGTCGCCTTCACCGGCGAGACCACGACCGGCCGGCTGATCATGCAATACGCCTCGGAGAACATCATCCCCGTCACCTTGGAGCTAGGCGGCAAGTCGCCGAACATCTTCTTCAAGGACGTAATGGCCGAGGACGACGATTTCCTCGACAAGGCGCTCGAAGGCTTCACCATGTTCGCGCTCAACCAGGGCGAGGTCTGCACCTGCCCGAGCCGCGCGCTGGTGCACGAGAGCATCTACGACCGGTTCATGGAAAAGGCGGTCGCCCGGGTGCGCAAGATCGTGCAGGGCAACCCGCTGGACATGACCACGATGGTCGGCGCCCAGGCCTCCAACGACCAGCTGGAGAAGATCCTCTCTTACTTCGATATTGGCCGGCAAGAAGGCGCCAAGGCGCTGACCGGGGGCGAACGCGCCCGTCTCGGCGGCGACCTGGAAGGCGGCTTCTACGTGCAACCCACCGTGCTGGAGGGCCACAACAAGATGCGGGTGTTCCAGGAGGAGATTTTCGGCCCCGTCGTGTCGGTGACCAAGTTCAAGGACGACGAGGAGGCGCTCAGCATCGCCAACGACACGCTGTATGGCTTGGGTGCCGGCGTATGGTCTCGTGACGGCAACCGCGCCTATCGCTTCGGCCGTGCCGTGCAGGCCGGCCGGGTGTGGACCAACTGCTACCACCTCTACCCGGCGCATGCGGCGTTCGGCGGCTACAAGGCGTCGGGCATCGGGCGGGAAAACCATCGCATGATGCTGGACCACTACCAGCAGACCAAGAACATGCTGGTCAGCTACAGCCCCAAGGCAATGGGCTTCTTCTAACTTCGCGAAGGAGGCTTCGATGGTCGAGCGTGTCCTCGTCACGCCTGAGGCAGCATCCGTGCTGGCCAAGCTGCGGGCCGTGCATGGGCCGGTGATGTTCCATCAGTCCGGCGGCTGCTGCGACGGCAGCTCGCCCATGTGCTACCCGGCGGGCGAGTTCAAGGTCGGCGCGCAGGACGTCCGCCTCGGCGCGATCGAGGGCGCGGAGTTCTACATGGGTGCCGCGCAGTTCGACTACTGGCGGCACACCCAGCTGATCATCGACGTGGTACCCGGCCGCGGCTCCGGCTTCTCGCTGGAGGCGCCGGAGGGGGTGCGCTTCCTAACCCGCAGCCGCGTGTTCACGGACGAGGAAGCGGCCGCCCTCGACGAGGCCGGTGCCCCAGCGCGCGCTTCGTCGTAGGGCGGGTGCAACCCGCCTCTTCCGTGCCACCGCGGCGGGTTTCACCCGCCCTGCGCTTGAAACAACAATCCCGCTAACGCCTTGAACCCGGCGCGATCCGGGGCGCAGACCAAGCCGCCAGCGATGTCCGAGGACCGGTAGGGCTCGCCATTGTAGTGCGCCGAGAAGCCGCCCGCTTCCTGGTGCAGCAGCCAGCCCGGCAAGTGATCCCACGGCATCAGCTTGTTGAACACCAGGTAGTGCACATGCCCCCCCGCCAGCAGGCGGTATTCGTGCGCGGCACAGCGGTAATCCGCTACCCCGGCCAAGCCGACCATGCTGCGCACCACCGACGCACGCAGCGGCTCCGGCATATAGCGCCAGGAGATGCAGCCGGTCATGGCGCGCGGGGGCGCCGGCGCGCAGACATGCAGCGCCTTGCGTTCCCCCGTCGGCCGTTGCGTCCAGGCCCCGCCGCCGCGTAACGCGATGGCGACATCGTCACACACCGGGTCGTGGATGGCGGAGGCGACCACCACGCCGTCCATCACCGCCGCCACCATCACGCCGAACAGCGGCAGCCCGGCACAATAGTTCGCCGTACCGTCGATCGGATCGACCACGAAGGCCAATGGCGCGCCGGCCAGGCGGCCCAACAACGCCGGGTCGGCCGCGCAAGCCTCTTCTCCCACCACCAGGCAACCAGGAAACAGGCGCTGCAGCCCGCGTGTGATCGCGGCTTCGGCGGCCTCGTCCGCCTCGGTCACCAGGTCGGTCGGGCTGGATTTCTCACGGATCATGCCCGGCTGCAGGTTGCCGAACCGGGGCATGATCTCGGCGCGGGCGGCGGCGCGGATGAGTTGCACCACCTCCTGCCAGGCAGACTCGCTGACCGCTATGACAGGTGCTCGAACCGTGCGCGGTCGGCCGGCAGCAGCCGGACGCGCATATGCACCGCCTGATCGTCGTCCTGCCGCGCCAGCACTTCCCCATGCTGGTAGAGCCAGGCAATGCGGGCGCCATCGGCGGGGGCGATGGCGTAGTCCGCCTGCTCCATGCCACGCGCAATCCGCGCTTCGACGGCCGTGCACAGCGCGGGCAGCCCCTCGCGCGTCACCGCAGAGATCGCCACCGCGTCCGCCTTGCCCGCCACCTGGCCGATGCCGCCGAGCAGATCGGCCTTGTTCAGCACCTCGATGGTGCGGCTGCGCCACTCCGGGTCGAGCGTCGCCTGCTGCTCCAGCCCCTCCAGCACCGCGAGCACGTCGGCCCGCTGGGCGAGCGTGTCCGGATGGGCGGCATCGCGCACGTGCAGGATCACATCGGCCGCCGCCACCTCCTCCAGCGTGGCACGGAACGCCGCCACCAGCTCAGTCGGCAACTCGCTGATGAAGCCCACCGTGTCCGACAGGATCACCCGGCGGCCAGACGGCAGCCCGAACCCGCGCATGGTCGGGTCCAGCGTGGCAAACAGCTGGTCCTCCGCATGGACCGCCGCGCCGGTGAGGGCATTGAACAGGGTGGACTTGCCGGCATTGGTATAGCCCACCAGCGCCACCACCGGCAGCGGCGTGCGAGTGCGCGCGCCGCGATGCAGGCCCCGGGTGCGGCGGACCTGCTCCAGCTCCTGCTTCAGACGGACGATGCGGTCGGTGATCAGCCGGCGGTCAGCCTCGATCTGAGTCTCGCCAGGGCCGCCGAGGAAGCCGAACCCACCGCGCTGGCGCTCAAGGTGGGTCCAGGACCGGACCAGCCGGCTGCGCTGATAGTCGAGATGCGCCAGCTCCACCTGCAGCGAGCCCTCGCGGGTCCGAGCACGCTCGCCGAAAATGTCCAGGATCAGGCCGGTGCGGTCGATGACCTTGCAGCCCCACTCGCGCTCCAAGTTGCGTTGCTGCACCGGGGACAACGACGCGTCGACCACCGCCACCTCAACGTTTGCGGCGGTGATTGCCTCGTGCTGAGCGGCCACCTGCCCCTCGCCGAGCAGCGAGGAGGAGCGGCGGGTGCGCAACGGCAGGATCGCCGTATGGGTTACGTCCAGCCCAATGGAGGCTGCCAAGCCGACTGCTTCGGCCAAGCGAGCTTCAGCGGCCCGCGATGCATCCGAACGGCCGTGCCGTTCCCAGGAGCGTTCCCAGGGCAGGATGACGGCGGCCCGGGTTGGGGCCGCCCTCCGGTCAGAGGATGCTGTCAGTCACCATCTCCCGCATCGGCGCGCTGGCTGGGCCGGACGCGACCGTTTCGACCTTGCCTGGATCGAACAATTGGATCGGCGCGCCTGGCATCACGGTGCTGATCGCATGCTTATAGACCAACTGGGTATGGCCGTCGCGGCGGAGCAGCACCGAGAAATTGTCAAACCAAGTGATGATGCCCTGCAGCTTCACGCCGTTGACCAAGAACACCGTCACGGGGGCTTTGCTCTTGCGCACGTGGTTCAGGAAGACATCCTGCACGTTCTGCGACTTCTCGTTCGGCATCGGCCCATCCTTTGTTGTTGTTGACGCCCAGACTCTCACCAGCTTTTGACAACAAGATGGGCACCCAGGTCCCAACTGCGCAGCTTCAATGTATCAGGGGACGCCCGTGCTGCAAAGCAACATCGCTCTCACACTTGCGAACTCGGTTGCGAATCCCACACCATCGTGTTCGATCCATCACGCGCATGGCGGACCAACTGGTCGAACAACCGGCGCGTCACCGGCCCGACCTCGCCATCCCCCACGATGCGGCCATCCAGCCGGGTGATCGGCTTGACGAACGAGGTGGCGCTGGTCAGGAAGATCTCCCTCGCCGAGCGCAGTTCCGCTTCGGTAAACGCGCGCTCCTCCGCCGCAAGACCGGTATCGCCGAGTTGCCCCAACAGCGATGCTCTTGTGCAGCCAGGCAGGATGGCATGGCTGAGCGCAGGGGTTCTGAGCACGCCCCGGTCATCCACGATCCAGACGCTGGTGGAAGCTCCCTCGGTCACCATTCCGCTCGGATCGATCAGGATCGCCTCCGTCGCCCCCGCGGCGCGGGCAGTCTGCTTGGCCAACACGTTCGCCAGCAGCGCGGTCGACTTGATGTCGCAGCGCGCCCAGCGCTGGTCCGGCGCGGTCACCGCGCTGCCAGCCCAGGAGGCGGCGCTGCTGGGCGGCGCCGGGGTGCGGCGGCAGGTAACGACGAGGGCTGGCGGGATGGCGGCGGACGGAAACGCATGGTCGCGCCGGGCCACGCCGCGGGTGACCTGCATATAGACCAAGCCATCGCGCAGCCGGTTGCGCCGGGTCACCTCGCGCAGAACGTGCAGCAGGGCTGGCCGGCCCATCGGCGGCGCGATGCTGAGCTCGCGCAACGAGCGCTCCAGCCGGGCTAGGTGGAGGTCCTGGTCGAGGAAGCGGCCGAAGGCGAGATAGAGCACCTCATAGACCCCGTCCGCGAACTGGTAGCCGCGGTCTTCCACGTTCACGCTGGCGTCGCGCTGCGGCAGGTAGCGGCCATTGACGTAGGCGATGCGGCTCATCCAGCGGGCTCCTCGGCGACCCGGCCTGCTTACACCGATTCGCCCGCGTCAATTGCTGCCAACAGCGTTGCTGCGCGACCGCGGATGCGCTTCACCCGGTCGGGGTCCATCCTGGCGAGCGTGCGCAGCGGCATCGCCATGCGGGGATTGCCGGCGAACCGGTCGGCATGGCGCGCCATGAAGTCCCAATACAGCGCGTTGAACGGGCAGCCGCGATCCCCCACCGCATCCTTCACGTCATAGTGGCAAGTCTTACAGTAATCACTCATCTTGTTGATGTAAGCACCTGATGCAGCATATGGTTTGGACCCAACCACGCCGCCATCCGCGAACAGCGCCATGCCGCGCGTATTGGGCATTTCCACCCACTCGTAAGCGTCGGCATACACGATCAGATACCACTCATCGACCTCCGCCGGGTCAAGCCCGGCCAGCAGTGCGAAATTGCCAGTCACCATCAGGCGCTGGATGTGGTGGGCATAGGCATGCGCCCTCGTGTCAGCGATGGCGTGCTGCATGCAATTCATCCGGGTGCTGGCATCCCAATAGAACCACGGCAGCCTGCGCGTTGCAGACAAAGCATTCATCTGCGCGTAGCCGGGCATCTTGAGCCAGTACACGCCGCGCACGAACTCGCGCCAGCCGAGGATTTGGCGGATGAAGCCCTCGGCGGCATTCAGCGGCACCCGCCCGGCGCGGAAGGCGGCCTCGGCCGCCTGGCACACGGCCAAGGGCTCGAGCAGGCCCACATTGATCGAAGTGGAAACCAGCGCGTGGAACAGCGTGGACGCACCCGTCTTCATCGCGTCCTGCCAGTCGCCGAACTGCGGCAGGCGGTTCTGCACGAAATCCGCCAGCGCAGCGCCGGCCTCCTCCGCGGTCACGGGCAGGTTGAAGCCGTCGCAGGTGCCGAAGTGGCCGCCGAAGCGCTCCCGCACCAGGGCGATGACGTCCTGGGTGATCGCGTCCGGTTGGAAATGCGGCGGCTGCGGCAAGGCCACCCCGGGCGGCAGCCGCTTGCGGTTCTCGGCGTCGAAGTTCCAGCGGCCGTCCAGCGGTTCGCCCGCGTCCATCAGCAAGCCGTAGCGGCGGCGCATCTCGCGATAGAAGAACTCCATCCGCAGCGAGCGCTTGCCCTGGGCCCAGGCGCGGAACTCCCGGACCCGGCACAGGAAACGCGTGTCGTCGCGGATGTCCACCTCGCAGCCGGCGGCCTCGTGCCAGGCTTGCATGTCCCGTGCGAGCCGCCACTCGCCGCATTCCGTCACCACCACCCGCTCCGGTTCGAGGCGGCGCACGGCACGCACCAACTCGCCGCGCAGGCTCTGGCTATTGGCCGGATCGTCCAGCGTCACATACTCCACGTTCACGCCGCGGCTGCGCAGGGCGCGGGCGAAATGCCGCATGGCGGAGAGCACCAGCACGATCTTCTTTTGATGGTGACGTACATAGGTACACTCGCTGAGCACTTCCGCCATCAGCACCGTGTCGGTCGCCGGGTCGAGGTCCTGCAGCGAGGACAGCTGGGCGCTGCATTGGTCGCCCAGCACCAGGCGAAGCGTTCCAGCCATCGTGTCAGCCTCGGGTGCGCACGGTAGAGCGGCCCCCGTCCACGGCGAAGATTTGCCCAGTGATCCAGCCGGCCTCATCCGACAGCAGGAAAGCCGCCAGCGCGCCGGCATCGTCGCCCTCACCCAGCCGGGGAATCGGGTGCTGACCGGCGATCGCCTTGGCCATCGTGGGGTTGTCCGTCATGCCCGCAGCAATGCCGGAGCGGGTCAGGCTGGGGGCCACGCCGTTCACCCGGGTGTGCGGCGCCAGTTCTGCGGCGAGCGAGACCACCAGCCCCTCCACCGCAGCCTTGGCGGCGGCGATCACGGCATGGTTGGGGAAACCGGCGCGCGCGGCAATCGTGCTGAACAACACCACGCCGCTGCCCGGCACGGCTGCCAAGCCTTCGGCCGCCGCGGCAATGGCCAATGCGGCGCCCACCGCGTTCAGCCGGAATGCCTCCACGAAAGTGGCCTCAGTGGCGCGTTTCAGCGGCATCATGACGATGGAGCCGACGCAGTAGGCCAAGCCGCCGATTCGCGGCCCGGCTTGCCCGATCGCGCTTTGCAAACCGGCCGGCTCCATCACATCGGCCACCGCGTGGCTGGCGCCAAACTCGGCTGCCAGCGCCTGCAGCCGCGCCGGGTCACGCCCGACCAGGTGCATCGCGCGCCCGGCCGCACCCAGCCGCCGCACGATGGCCGAGCCGATGGCGCCATACGCCCCCACGATCACCACTGGATCCGACATCGACGCTCCACACCCGGTTGCCCGCAGCACTTGGCCATGTCGGCCCTGGCGACAAGGCGCGTTGGGCATGCCAGTATTGCCCAAACATGGGCCAGCTCCTCCTCCTCCGGCATGCCAAGTCCTCTTGGGATGACCCGCAAATGCCGGACCATGCCCGGCCGCTGAATTTGCGCGGCCACCAGGCGGCAAGCGCCATGGCGGGTGAAATGCGCCGGCTCGGCCTGTTGCCGGATCTCGTCATG
This sequence comes from Acetobacteraceae bacterium, assembly GCA_965276785.1. Classification (GTDB taxonomy): domain Bacteria; phylum Pseudomonadota; class Alphaproteobacteria; order Acetobacterales; family Acetobacteraceae; genus LMUY01. The sequence continues at coordinate 1,249,742 of OZ255629.1, read as the reverse complement.
GTCTCGTCGGCACGGCGCACGCTGCAAACCTTGGCAGCGATGGAGCCGTGGACGGCGCCCCCGATGATCGAGCCGCTTGACCGTCTGTATCTGGCTGACGCCGAGGACATGCTGGACACGCTGCAAGCGGCACCTGTCTCGGCGCGCAGCGTCTTGCTGGTCGGGCACAATCCGGGTCTGCGCAACCTTGCCATGATGCTGGCCGGCGCCCATGCGGCGGCGGACAAGCAGGTGCAGCGCATGGCGAACGGCTATCCATCCGGCGCCTTGGCCGAGTTCAGCGTCGCCGCACCCTGGCGCGACTTGCGCGAGGGCGGCGGACGGTTGGTACGCTTTCTGTTGCCTGCCGACCTATCGGAGGTGAATGGCTGAGCCGATGCCCGCACTCGAATTCTGCCTGCCGCGCGAAGACCTGCCCCGCCTCCTGCGCCTGTCCGCCTCCACCCGCGTCGGCCGGGCCGCGGCCCACGATTGCATCTGGCACGACACCGCAGCGGGTGACCTGGCGGGCATGCATCTCAGCCTGTGTCAGAGCCGGGGCACCTGGCGGCTCGAGCAAGCCAGCCCAGCGCCGCACCAAGCCTGGCCGCCGGGCACGCCGGCTCCGCTGCTGGCCGAAGCGGCGGATCCGGCCGCTTTGGCGTCCGCGCTCGGCGAGTTGGGCACGCCGCTGATCCCAGTCGCCGCGTTCCACGGCCGCCGCCGCACTCTCGCGCTCCCGGGGGCGCAGCCCGCCAGCCTGCACATCCTGGAAGGCAACGTGCGCAGCGTCGCGGCCGAGGCGCCGGTCTGCCGCATCGTGCTCGAAGCCCCGACGTCCAGCCTGCTCGTACTGAGCGGCCAGCTTGCCGCGAGCCTCGCCCTGGCGGTGCCGCGATGCTCGCTCGCCGCCGAGGCGATCGCCCTGGCCCATGGTGCGCCCCCTCCCGCCCGGCGCGACGGCGGCCCGGAAGTGCCGCCGGATACCACCGTCGGCGCGGCCGCAGCGCTGGTGATCGGCCACTTGGCGGACGTGATCCTCGCCGGCATTCCAGGCGTGATCGCCGGCACCACACCCGAGCCGGTGCATGCCATGCGCGTGGCGCTGCGCCGTCTGCGCTCGGCATTGTCGGTATTCCGCCGCGCGGTGGATGGCCCGGCGGTAGCCGCCGTCAAGCCGCTGCTGCACGACCTGGCCGCCGCCCTGGGCACGGCCCGCGATTGGGACGTGTTCCTGATGGGCACCGGGCAGCAGGTCGCGGCGGCGCTGGACGGCGACCAACGCATCCAGACCATGCTGGCCGCCGCACGCAAGCAGCGGGAGGCGGCCTACGGCGCGCTGCGCTGCCTATTCGCGTCCGCAGAGTTCCGCCAGCTTGCCGTGGCGCTGGTGCAATTGGCCGCGCTGCGCCCCTGGGAGTTCGACGCGGACCAAGAACGCTGGGCCATTCTGCGCGGCGATGCGGCGGGCTATGCCGCGGCGCTGCTGGCCAAGCGCCACGAGCACATGCTAGCTCCCGGTCACGACATCAGCGGCCTCGCCGCCACCGAACTGCACGCACTGCGCAAGCAGGGCAAACGGCTGCGCTATGCGGCCGAGTTCTTCGCCCCGCTGCACGGCCGCCGTTCCACGCGCCGCTTCGTGCGCCGCGTATCGGACCTGCAGGATGCGCTCGGCCACTTGAACGACACCGCTTCGGCCGCCGGGCTGATGCAGTCGATCCGAGGCGGCCCGGACCGCCATTTCGCCGCGGGTGCGGTGCAGGGATTTGCCGCCGCGCGCAGCCTGGAGGCACGGACTGCGATCGCTCGCAGCTGGTCTAAATTCCGCCGGGCGGACCCATTCTGGGGCTGACCGCCGCTGCTTGCCCGCGCCCGGCGGCCGCGCTAGGCATCGGAGCAGTCCGAAGCATTGCGGGGCCATGCTGCTTGTCGATTGATCGTCCTCGCCGCATCTTCCGGCCGAGCTACCACCCCAGGGTGCCGCCGCGGCGGCTCGCGGGGTTCACGGTGGTGGGCGCGGGATTGGCCGCGATCACGCTGCTGGTGATCGGGCACGCGGGAGACTTGTTCGGCCAGATGTCCGCAGACCAGCGGGTGATCTCTGCCCCGGCGCCAAAGGTTGCGGTGATTGACGGTGACACGCTGAGTTTGGCCGGCGTGGTGGTGCGGCTCAGCGGCGTGTCGGCGCCACCCCGAGGGGAGGCATGTGCAGCCGGGCCAGACTGCGGCCGCAGCGCCACCGCCGCCCTGGCCGACATGGTGCAGGATCGCAACGTGGAGTGCGAGGTCTTCGGGCACGATGGAATGGGCCGGCCGGCGGGGCGTTGCTTGGCGAACGGCCGGAATCTGAACGTCGCCCTGGTCGATGCCGGCTGGGCGCGGGCGGGTGATGCGGCCTTGAGCGCGGAAGAACGCGATGCGCGCACCCACAAGCGGGGTATCTGGCTGGCAGACTAAGCCCCTGTTCCAATCCTGCTGCAGTGGCGAAGGCGCTAGCATGACACTGCCGGGCTGCAGGTTGCCAAGCCTGCATCTTGGTCCTTAATTGAGCGCAATCACCGGGTGGCCCAGCGCCCCCGGTGCGCCCGCGGCGGCGATCCCGCCGAGCCAATTTCGACAGGAACAGAGCATGAGCGGCACCGCGAATGGGTCGATGACGATGACCCTGGATGGGACGAACAAATCGATCACCGTTCCGCTGAAGTCTGGCACGATCGGCCCACAGGCGGCCGATATCAGCAAGCTGTACGGGAGCCTTGGCGTCTTTACCTACGATATCGGTTATGGCGCGACGGCGGCCTGCGAAAGCAAGATCACCTATATCGACGGCGACGAAGGCATTCTGCTGCACCGCGGCTACCCAATCGAGCAGTTGGCCGAGCAATCGACCTTTTTGGAAGTGGCCTACTTACTGCTGAATGGCGAACTGCCGAACCAGGCGGAACGGACCGAGTTCGAACAGGGTGTGATGCACCACACCATGCTGCACGAACAGATTCGCAGCTTCTACAACGGGTTCCGGCGCGATGCCCACCCAATGGCGGTCATGTGCGGCGTGGTCGGAGCGCTGTCCGCCTTCTACCACGACAGCCTCGACATCACGGATCCGGAGGTTCGCCGCATCAGCGCGTTCCGGTTGATCGCCAAGCTGCCGACGATTGCCGCCTGGGCCCACAAATACAACATCGGCCAGCCGTTCATCTATCCTCGCAACGACCTCAGCTACGCCGAGAACTTCCTCTACATGCTCAACGCGGTTCCGGCCGAAGAATACAAGGTGAGCCCGGTGCTTGCCCGCGCCATGGACCGGATCTTCATCCTCCACGCCGATCACGAGCAGAACGCCTCCACCTCCACGGTGCGGCTCGCCGGCTCGACCGGGGCCAATCCGTTCGCCTGCATCGCTGCGGGCATCGCCAGCTTGTGGGGGCCGGCGCATGGCGGGGCGAACGAGGCGGTGCTGAAGATGCTGGGTGAGATCGGCAAGCCCGACAACATTCCGGCGTTCATCGAGAAGGTAAAGGACAAGAACAGCCAGGTCCGGCTGATGGGCTTCGGCCACCGAGTCTACAGGAACTACGATCCGCGTGCCAAAATCATGCAGGCAACCTGCCATGAAGTGCTGAAGGAACTCGGCATCAAGGACGATCCGACGCTGGACATGGCGATGGAACTTGAGCGCATTGCGTTGCACGACGACTATTTCATCAGCAGAAAGCTCTATCCGAACGTCGACTTCTATTCCGGCATCATCCTCAAGGCGATGGGCATTCCCACCAGCATGTTCACGGTGCTGTTCGCGGTCGCGCGCACGGTGGGTTGGATCAGCCAATGGCAGGAAATGATGCAAGATCCAACGCAGCGGATCGGCCGGCCGCGGCAGGTCTATGTCGGGGCGCCGCAGCGGGACTACGTGGCTATGGCCCATCGTGCCTGACCCGACTCCCTCTATCTGTGACCGACAATCACGCGGGCCCGGGAAAACCTGGGCCCTTGCGTTATGCCGGACGACGATTTTCAGCAGCTGAAAAATGGGCGTTGTGAAAGTCCAACTTGCTCTTTGTTGAGGCCCCATATGATCTGCACGTCCGAACTCATTGATTCGTGTGGAAATTCGCTCGGCGAAAACGATAACTCCGCTATCGCAGACGAGTTAACTCGATGTTTTTGCTACATCTTACACAGCGTGAATCGCGTTAAAAGCCAATAAAACAGCGGGTTCCACCGCTTTGCGCATCCACACGCAAGCTCAGCATCGCGACACCGGCTATACATACCTTTGTAGGTGTCTGACTCACGACCTTGCGAAGGAGCTCTACGGTGTCCGACTGTCCATACTCGCTTGATTCAATGGTTCGCGCCCGGTTGAAGCAATGGCCGCAGCATCCGCCTGGGCTCGAGAGCGACGGCAAGAGCGCTTGGCTGCGCGGCCGCCCCGACGACAAGATCATGGGCCTCTGCTTCCTCAAGCTGCCCGGCAGCGAGCGGTTGCGCACCTTGCCGGACGGCTTGTGGCTCAACTTCGGCGGCACGCCGGCGGAACCCTATGCCGACATCTTCGCCATTGAAGCCTGTTCTTCCCTGCCGAACTTCCTCGACAAACGGTCCCGCTTCGCACCGTCCACGCAGTCCGTGATGGCGGTCTGCCCGCTGCCTTGGCTGCTATCGCCGCTATCTCCCGACAGCCCGTTTCCCCGCTGGAAGGCCACCGGGGTTATCCGGAAAACCCCCACCGCTCCGCTCGTCCTGCCGGTGCGCGACATGCGCGTGATGTATGGCCTGCGGCCGCGGCATTTCGATGGCTTCATGCAGCATCAGGTACCGCATCCGCACGAGTTTTTCGTACCCATGGAGGCATTGACCGCCAAGGATGGCGACCGCGACCCGGCCATGCAGGCGCTGGTCGCCCGCACGTCCTTCAAGGCCAACTTCATGGCCCGCCCAGAGGCCGCTTAGAGCCTGATCGCTTCAGGTTGGCTCAACCTGGAGCGTGAATCAGCCTCTTAAACAAAGGGTTAGAGCATGGGCGCTTCACCTGTCAGAAGCGATCATGCTCTAAACCGGCAGCTTAAACCGGGCGCAGCAACGCGGCGGCTCCGACCGGGTCGTCGGTGATGATCCCGTCGACGCCCCAGGCGGCCAGGCGCGCCAGGTCGGCCGGGTGGTTCACCGTCCAGGGTACCACACGCAGGCCGGCCCGCTTGGCGCGGTCGAGCAAGCGGGGCGTAAGGTCACGGTAGTGCGGCGACCAGGTGCCGCCGCCTTCGGCCGCTACCGTGCCCGGCAAACCCATTTGCCCGCCACGCCAGGCGCGGGTGCGAACGGCGGTGAGCCAAGCGTACGCCAAGTCCGGCCGCAGCCGGCGGAGATGGCGGGGTCCGCGCCAATCGAACGATTGGATGACGGCTCGCGCTCCCGCCGTGGTCACCAAGTCGCCAACCGCCTCGGCAATGATCTCCGGGCGGACCGTGGCACGCGGCCGAGTGGGATCGGTCTTGATCTCGATTGTCCAGTGCGCGGGCAAGCGCAGCACGTCGCGCAGTGCCGGAATGCCGGCGCCGTCGATGGCGTGCTGTTGCGGGAAAGCCTTGGCGGCTCGGCTGCCCGGCCGAAAGCGGCCGACGTCGTACCGGCTCAGCTCCTGCCAAGTCAGGCTACAGAGCCACGGCCCCGGGGCGGTCAGCCATTCACCGCCGAGCCGCGCCAGATCGGGCGAGAGGCGAACGTCATGGCTGAGCACGACCACGCCGTCACGTGTCATGCCAACATCGATCTCGAAGCGGTCAACCCCGGCGGCGAGTGCTGCCTGAGAGCCTTCCAGGGTGTTTTCCGGCCAACGGGCCCGTGCGCCACGATGGCCGATCAGGTGCAGCGAGTATGCTACTCCTCGCAGTCGCAGCCCGGCGTGGGCCCGGTATCGCCCCGCACCACGTGGTGGTCGATCCATTCCGAGACCAGCCGCCTGGCCTCGTTGATGGAGGCTTCTGGATGATGGATGCGATACAGCACGGTGCAGGCGCGGAACGCGTCCATGTCCATGTTGCCGGTAGCCCGCAACTCGCGGTAGGCGGTCACCACGGCGCGTTCGCAGCGGCGTGCGATCACTGACTGGTCTCGTCCCACTCTGCTCTCCAGTTGCGAACCACTCGCAAGCAATGCGCCAGTGTAGGGCGGGCGGGCGACGACAGCAAGGAAACCTTGTTCCGCTCAGTCAGTTGCGCGCGGCCCGACCGACATGCGGGCACGTATCTCCAGCGCAACCCGGCCGGCCTCATCGAGCGGGGTGCGAGGCCAGGGCGAGAAGGTCTCGCCGAGCGGCCGTGCCTGCCCAGCCCGGTAAAGCGAGGCGTGCAACCGGCGCTGCTCCTGCGCATCCGCGCCAGCCGCAATGAACACTGGAGCCTCCGCGCCACAAGCCTCGCTGATCATGGTGGCGGTATCGCCGGTCACCACCGTGGCGTCGGCCAAGGCGAGCATGGCGGCATAGGGATTGTCCCCCGGCTCGCCCCAGCGGTATAGCAGGTGCATGCAGGGGGCGAGCCCCTCGGCCAGGGCGGCGGTCGCGTCCTCCCCGGTGCGTGGGCTGGTGCTGGAAATCACCGCACCGCCAAGCGACGCGGCCATGCGGGCGACGCGGCGCGCCAAGCCATAAGCCAGCGAGGGTTGCATCTCCCCGCCCAAGCGTCCGCCCCCCACCAGCAACGTGATCAGCGGCCGCGGCAGATGGGCCAGCCGCCCGGCCCAAGCGACGCGAGCCTGCGACAACACCAAGGGCGACAACCGGTTCGGCTCGCCCAACACCGCCACCACGTTGGCGCGGGCCGGCGGCCGCCGGTGCTTGGGCAGCACCAGCAGGTCGAATTGCTTGGCGCGCCAACGCGGCTGCGCGAAATGGACAATTCGGGTGCCGAACGTGCCGCGCAGCCACAACGCAACCGCCTGCGACCGACCGCTGCCGGAAAGGGCGAGCGCCGGCCCGCGCGGTGCGGAGAACGGCCAGCCCGACGAGTGCAGCCCGTGCAGCGAACGACCGGTGGCCCAGCCGGCGAAGGGCGCGCGCCAATTCCATAACAGCGGCACCCGCAAATGCGGCACGCCGAGCCGCTCCGCCACGGCAATGGCCTGAGCCGACGCGCCGTCCGACGGGTCATCCAGCACCCAAATCGGCGCCACGTCGTCAATCGGCGCCCCCACCGGCCGGCTCAGATCCGCCGGCTCACGCATGACACGCCTCATGCCCCGGCAGGCGCGCGCATGGACGGGCCGCACGCCAAGCGCTATCCAGCCAGCTTGCCAGAGAGGGCGGAGCTATGCCGCAACAGCACCAAACCGATTGGGATCGCGACGCGGCGCTGACGACGGCGCGAATCCTGCTGGAGATCAAAGCGGTCAATTTCCGTCCCGAAGAACCATACACCTTCACGTCCGGCTGGAAATCGCCTGTGTATATCGATTGCCGCCGGATCATTTACTTCCCGCGGGCACGCGCCAAGATTTGCGCCCTCGGTGTGGAAAAGATCGACCGCCACATCGGCCTGGAAACCATCGAGGCCGTCGCGGGCGGCGAGACCGCCGGCATCCCGTTCGCAGCCTGGATCGCCGACCGCATGCTGGCCCCCATGGCGTATGTGCGCAAGCAGCCAAAAGGCTTCGGCCGCAATGCTTTGATCGAGGGCGACGTGCCCTTGGGCAAGCAGACCCTGCTGGTGGAGGACCTCACCACCGATGGGCGCAGCAAAATCCAATTCGCCCAGTCGCTGCGCGACGCCGGCGCCTTGGTCAACCATGCCTTCGTCGTGTTCTTCTACGGCGTGTTTCCCGGCAGCTTCGAGACGCTCGCGAGCATGGACATCACCCTGCACCACCTCGCCACCTGGTGGGACGTGCTGGAGGCTTGCCGCGAGCGGCCTTACTTCGCCGAACCGGCACTCGCCGAGGTGCGCCGCTTCCTAGAGGATCCGGTCGCCTGGTCCCGCGCCCATGGCGGGGTGGCCAGCGCCGAGGAGGCGGCCGCCCGGCGCCTGGGACATTAGCAGCTTCCCACCAGAAAACCGTCTCCCGGCCATACTTTATTGTCATGTCCGGACTTGATCCGGGCATCCACGGGGTGCTCGCCGCACGGTCGAGCAAGTCATGAAACGCCTTGTCCAGCCGGACCGCGTGGATGCCCGTGTCGAGCACGGGCATGACAATCAATTGTATTTCCAATTAGCAGGAAGTGAACCGGACAGCCGGCAAAGCCAACCGTGAACCCTACGGCAGATAGGCGTCGGTCCAGCCCACTTCGCCGCTGGGCTTGAGCTTCACCTCCTCGCGGCCGAGCCCGGCGCGCTGCACCACGTCCACGCCGCGAGCCTGCGCGATGATCCGGCAACCCACCAGCGGCTCGCCCGCATCCGGCACGCCGTCCGAAATTTTCTGGCTCACTTCTGCGCGATGCTGCAGGTCGGCTTCGCTGCGGCACAGCACCGCGCCCGGATCCAAGCGCAGCCCGGAAATGCCGCGGATCGGCGGCAGGCTCGAAACCGGCGGCGGCACGCTGGGATGCAGGTCGTCCTCGGTCGGAATCCGGCTGCGCGGCGCGGGGACGGCGCCACTGCTTTGCGCCCAGGCCTTGCCAGGCCCCGCCCCAGGTATAACCAAGACGCCCACAACCAACAAGCCGATGGCGAGCCACTTGGCAGCCCGATTATAGGTCATCATTGCCCCTCCACTCTCTTCGGGTGCAGTCTCCTAGCCGCCTTGAGCGCGACCGCAAAGCCTGTTCGGCACAGGGTTCCAACCGGCCCCAACGTAGGCCTAAGCTCGTACATGGCCGCGTTAACCGCGCGGGCCTCCCAAGGAGCCCTTCATGTCGATTCGCCCCAACTCCGCCGCTGCCCGCGACATCGCCCACACGCTGCACCCCTACACCGACCTGGTTGCCCACCAGGAAGCCGGGCCGATGGTGATCACTCGTGGCAAGGGCGTGCGGGTGTGGGATGACGAAGGGCGCGAGTATATCGAAAGCGTCGCCGGGCTCTGGTGCGCCTCGCTTGGCTTCGACAACGAGCGGCTCGCCAAGGCCGCCTACGACCAGATGCGCACGCTGCCGTTCTACCATTCGTTCACCGCCAAATCCCACACGCCGCTGATCGAGCTGTCGGAGATGCTGGCCGCGCGAGCCCCGCTGGACAACCCGCGGATTATCTTCGCCAATTCGGGCTCCGAGGCGAACGACACCGCCATCAAGATGGTCTGGTACTACAACAACGCGCTCGACCGACCGGCAAAGAAGAAGATCATCGGGCGGCTCAAGGGCTATCACGGCATCACCATCGGCGCCGGCTCGCTCACCGGGTTGCCGTATAACCATCGCTCGTTCGACCTGCCGCTACCGGGCTTCGTCCACACCATGACGCCGCATTTCTATCACGGCGCCAGCGAAGGCGAGAGCGAGGAAGCATTTGCCACTCGCTGCGCCGACGAACTCGAGAAGCTAATCTTAGCCGAAGGCCCCGACACCGTCGCCGCCATGTTCGCCGAGCCAGTCATGGGAGCCGGTGGCGTGATCCTGCCGCCGCCAGGTTACTTCGCCAAGATCAGCGGCGTGCTACGCAAATACGACGTGCTGCTGGTGGCCGACGAGGTGATCTGCGGCTTCGGGCGCACCGGCAACTATTGGGGCAGCGAGACCTTCGGGGTGCAGCCCGACATCGTCACCTGCGCCAAGGCGCTCTCCGCCGCCTACATGCCGATTTCGGCCACCATGGTAAGCGACCCGGTGTTCCAGGCCATTGCTGCCGAGAGCCATCGCATCGGCACATTCGGCCATGGCTACACCTATTCCGGTCACCCAGTGCCGGCGGCCGTGGCGATCGAGGCGCTCAAGATCTACGACGAAATCCAATTGGTCGAGCACGTCCGCGAGGTCGGCCCGGTGATGCAGGAGCAGCTGCACCGCCGCTTCGCCGGCCACGAACTGGTGGGCGAGGTCCGCGGCATCGGGCTCATCGGCGCCATCGAGCTGGTGGCGGACAAAGCCGCGCGGCGGAACTTCGACCCGGCGATGCGCATGGGCAGCCGCTTGACCAAATTGGGTGAGAAGCACGGCGTGATCTGCCGCTCCCTGGCCAATGACACGCTCGCCTTCAGCCCGCCTTTGATTATCACCGAGGCCGAAATCGGCGAGATGCTCGACCGGGTGGAGCGCGCGGTCGACGAGCTCACCGTGCAGGTCCGCCGGGAGCAGCTGACCACAGTGTAGGCCCGGTGTTCGACATTGCGCTGCTGATCGCTTTGGATGGCTCCGCCAGCGTGACCTTCGACGAGTTTAACCTCATTGCGGGCGGCTTAGGCGCGGCGCTGCAGGATGCCGACGTGATCACCGCACTGACCGGCGGCCCCAACAGCAGCAGCATCTTGGCGCTGCTGCTGTGGTCCGGGCCGGGCGCCCAGCAGGTCATGCTGGATTGGACCCCCGTCGCGACGGCGGCGGAGGCCGCCAGCTTCGCCCAGCGCGTGGCCGAGGTCCCCCGCTCCGTGCCGGCGGGTGAGACAGCCATCGGCGAGGCTCTGTTGGTGGCCGAGAAGATGTTGAGCGCATTGCCGTCCCCCGCCGGCCGCCGCGTGATCGACGTAGCGGGCGACGGCCGCAGCAACGCCGGCACGCCGCCAGGCCCGGTCCGTGACCGGCTGTCTCGCGCCGGCGTCACCATCAATGGGCTTTGCGTGCTGCACGAAGAGCCGGACCTGCTGCAGAGTTACACCGAGGAGGTTGTCGGCGGTCCGGACGCCTTCGCCATCACCTGCGCCGACTACACCGCCTTCGCCGACGCGATGCGGCGCAAGCTGATCCAGGAAATCGCGTAGCGTGATGGTTCTGACGTTCGCCCGAGTTCGCGGTCCAGTCGGAGGCGAACGTCTGCATTGGGGCACTGGGAGCCCAGCTGCCTTCGTCCGGGTTCGGTAAGGTAAGCCGCTGAGATCGGCCCTAGTCGAGCTGTGCGGCCATTTGCCTTGCAACCCATTCAAGGAGACAAGTCGAGCAATCGACGTGACTCGCGGAGGCTGCCGATGCCGGACCCCACTGAAGACAGACCGCTAGACCTCGCGATCTTTGACGATCTGAACCCGGCGCCTGCCAACCTGCCCGTCCCCGCGGCACCGGCGGCGCTCACCGACCCCCGCCTCACCCCCGAGCCCCCACCCGCCCGGCTCGTCGAGATCGGCAGCCTCAGCGCGGAAGACCGCACCCAAGCCGAGCAATCCGCCAACCAAATTGACTTCCGCAAGACGGCGACCCTGCTCTCGCACGGCGACGGCGTCTTGGCCGAAATCGCCCAGTCCTCTCGCCAGCTGCTCATCGGCGTGCGCCTGGGCGATGCCGGCGAGCTGGGGCGCATCGCTGCCTCCGTGATCGACGGCGTGAAGATCCTCCGCATCCAGGACCTGCAGGCTGAAGCCGCTGGCGGCCAGCCCGCGGCGCGCAAAGGCCTACTGGGCCGCCTGATGGGCGCCGCTGCGGACGCCCACATCGCGTTCAAGGGCTTCGCGGAAGGCCGCAAGAAGTTCCTCGAACAGATGGACGAGGAGCAGGCCAGGGCTCGCAAGACCAAGGCCGACCTGGCCGTCTCGATCGATTTGCTCGACCAGCAGGCGGCCGCCATCCGCCGCAGCCTACATGGGCTGAAGGTCGAGATCGCTGCCGGGCAGATCGCGCTGGACCGCGGCCTGGAGGAGTTGGAGCGGCTGCGTCAGAGCGCGGTCGCCACGGGCGATGCGGCCGACGCCGCCGACGTGCTCGAGTTCCGCGGCGCCGTGGCCAACTTCCGCGGCAAGGTCGCCGACATGCGCGAGACCCTGGTCGGGTCCGCCATGCTGATCCCGATCATTGCGCAAAACCGGCAGGCCGCCGAGACCCGGATGATGAAGATCTCGAACGGCATGCTGGTGGTCATCCCCCGGCTCATGGCCGTCGCCTCGCAGGCCGCGGTGCAGGTGGACATCCGCCATGGCGCCGAGGAAGCCGAAAAGCTGGATGACGCCGCCCGCCAGATCAGCCTGCTCGCCGCCAAGGGCGCCCACGACGCTGCCACCTCCGCCGCCCGCAGCCTGGGCGGCGACCAGCGCAACACCGACGTGCTGGCCCAGGTGGCCGACGAGGCAATCCGCACCATGCACGAGGTCATCGACATCGAGCGCGAGGTCGCGGGGGCGGACCGGGAGCGCGAGGCCAAGCTTACGGCGATCCGCGACCGCCTCGTGACGGGAATGCAGGGCGTGAACCGCCACGCGGTCGCGCCATGAGCGGCAGCCTTGATTTCGACACCCAGGCCGCCTGGCTGCGCCGCTTCACCGCCGACAGCGAGGGCAACCTGCGCGCGTTCGCGCTGCGCCTGCGCGAGGCGATGCCGGAGCGGATCACCATCCACGAGAGCAAGGGCCTGTTCCAGCGCTCGGCCAAGATCACCGGCGTGCAGATCGAGTTGGGCGACAATCGCTACAAGCTTGAGTTGGACGGCAGCCGCCTGAAGGCCAGCATCGCCCTGGTGGTCCGCGGCATCGCCCTCAACACCCGCCCCGTCGACCCGGCGGAATGGTTCGCCCGCCTGGTCGAGGAGACCAAGCAGGCCAGCAATCACGCCCGCAGCCTGAGCCAGTCGCTCGCCGGCTTCATGGCGGGCTAGGATGAGCTTATTCGACCTCTTCAACGGCGCCAGCCCCGAGAGCCAGGCCCTGCAGGCCGCCAACCGGGAGCGCCTGGCCAACATCGAGGCGAGCCTGCGCGCCAAGCGCGTGCCCACCGCCACGCGGGAACGGCTGGAGGCGGCCCGAGCGGGCCGGCTACCCTGGGCGGCGACGCTGACGCCGGCGGAACTGCTGACCGCCCGCCGCCACGGACTGCGCCCGATCGCCGCCGTCTCCGCCACATGTTGGCTGCACTACGGCTGGTCTTGGACCGAGGGCCACAGCCAGGGCTGGCACACCGCGCTGAGCCGGTTGCGCGAGGAAGCCAAGGCCGCCGGCGCCAATGCGGTGCTAGACGTGAAGATGCGCACTATCCCGCTGCAAGTGCAGGACAGCATGGATTTCACCCTGGTCGGCACGGCCGTTCGCGTCGAAGGCCTGCCTCCCAGCGAGCACCCCGTGGTCGCGACCGTTCCCGCGCTCGAGTTCGTCAAGCTGTTGCAGGCGGACGTGGTACCGACGGGCATCGCAATCGGCGCCAAATACGAGTGGCTCACGGATTGGCGCAACACGGCCCGGCAGAGCTGGATGGGCAACATCGAATCCCAGGCGCTCAGCCGGTTCTGGGAGACGGTCCGCAAGGAGGCCCACGCCGAGCTGCGCCAGAACGCGGCGCCGCAGGGCAATGGCGTGCTGGCGCACCTGAACTTCAGCCAGATCTTCGAGTCCGAGCAGAACGAAATCAAGCGATACCTCGGGCGCCACATCGTGGTTGCGACCACGGTGGACGCGCGACGCGGCCAGCCCTTCGCGCACGCGGTCAACATGGTGGTCGACATGCACGCCGGGTCGACGCCGCTGGTGGGGCGGCGCCCGCACCATCAATCCTACGCATCCAACGAGCAGGAAGGAGCGATCTGACATGGCCGACGCCATCCCGGTCCACGCCAAGGAGCGCCTGAAGGGGCTGCGTAGTTCAGCCCATTCCAGCGGCGTATTCACGTCCGACTTTTCGGTCAATGAGTTCCTGCTGGTGCGCAAGGCCGGCTTCGAGCCGATCGGGCTGTGTGTCGGCAGCTGCGTCTACCATGTCGGCGTGCAATACGGGTCGTGGAGCCGCAACCAGGAACTCGACGTGCTCAGCCGCGCGATGTATCACGCGCGCGAGCTCGCGATGGCACGGATGCGGGCCGAAGCGACGGCCATGAACGCGGACGGCATCGTCGGCGTGAAGCTGACCATCAAGCGGCTGGAATGGGACGACCAGTTGCTTGAGTTCATCGCCATCGGCACGGGCGTGGTGCATGGCGAGGGGCACAAGGGCTTCCGCGCCCATGACGGCGGGCCGTTCACCTCCGATCTATCCGGACAGGATTTCTGGTCCTTGCTGCACTCCGGCTACCGTCCGGTCGAGATGGTGATGGGCAGTTGCGTGTACCATGTCGCCCATCGTGGCGTGCTGTCCGGCCTCGGCACGGTTGGGCGCAACATCGAGTTGGAAAACTTCACCTCGGCGATGTACGAGGCGCGCGAGATCGCCATCGAGCGCATGCAGGCCGAAGCCGCGACGGCACGGGCCGAGGGAGTCGTCGGCGTGGACATCCACGAGGGCAGTCACGGCTGGAAGACCCATGTGATCGAATTCTTCGCGATCGGAACGGCGGTGCTGCCGTTGGAGCGGGAGATTGCCCCGGAGCGGATCGCCGATCCCATTATGGTTCTATCGGTCAATGACTAGAGCCTGATCGCTTCAGGTTGGATCAACCTGGAGCGTGCATTAGGCTCTCAAACAAAGAGTTAGAGCAGGAGCGCTTCGTCTGCCAGAAGCAATCATGCTCTAAGGTTCACGCAGAGCGAGAGACGGCGGCAGGCCCTCTACCACACTGCTGCCGCGCTCTACGCGCCTAGCGATTAGCGCCGTTGCAGTGCATCCAGCACGCGGCGCAAGGCTGTCGCGTCGACCTGGCTGTCCACCCGGACGCGAATGCCATCAGCCAAGGTGATCTCGATCATTCCCGCCGGGCAAGAGCAGCCGCGCGGCGCCTCGGGCGGCTGATCCGGCTCTTGCTCCACCGCCCAGAACACCCGCCGGCTGCGCGCCACGGCGGGGCGCAACGAGGGCACATGGGGCCGGCCGCGCCCGGACATGGGACCGTGCTCAAGATCGAGTGCCGCGGCGCCCACAAACATCCTCAGAGCACGCCATGCAGCACACTGATCCGGCGAAGCGGCACATGGCCCCAAAAGCGCGCCCGCGCCGCGGCAGCCGCGCCCGACGCTGACCCGGCGGCGGCAACGCAGAGTTCGCCGTCATCAGCAGGTCGGAGCAAGCCGCTGGTCCGTTCGAGCCAGCGCAAAAGGGTTAGGAGCATGGCTTACCTGTTGGTCGGTGAATGCAACGGCGCAATTTCGCACAGCTCCCTTCGTCGCCGAGCGTCGTTCCGCCGTTGGCAAGCGTCGGAAATTCGTCGCCGATCTCCGCCGCGGCGACCTGTCAGCGGGTGTGAAACCGCGCATTTACCCTCGCAAACTTGCGTATCACGCCGAATAGACGTCCGCCTAACGATAGTCTGCGCGAAGACCGGTTATTCATCACTCCTGACCGGCCGGCCGTCGCGCTCATCAACGACGCAGCCTGGTTCCGGCATAGCAGGGGCTCCGTACCGCAATCGTGCTGGATTTACCGCTCGAGCAAAGCTTGCAATCCCGTTCAACCGAGGCGCTGCGCCTGCGCTTCGCGCCCGGCCTGCAGATCATCGGCAGCGGCGGCCGGGGCATGATACCCCGCTCGCGCAAGGCCCGCGCCCTGCTGGCGCTGATTGCCCTCTCCGGCACCGGAAGCGTCACGCGCCAACACGCCGCCGGGCTGCTATGGACCAGTCTCGCCCGCACCGACGCCCTGGCCCGGCTACGCGACACGCTGCACAACTTGCAGAAGGAGTTGCGCGAAGCAGGCATGGATGCGCTGCTGCTGCGCGACGCCACCATCGCGTTCCGCGAGGGCATGGTCAAGTTGGAGGACGCGCCGAACCCGGCCGGCGCCCCCCCTGGCACGCAGTTCCTCGGCGAACTCGACGGGCTTGACCCGGCGTTCGACCAGTGGCTGCTCCGGCTGCGGCAGGATCGGCAGCGGCAGCGCCAAGCGGACCCTGCCGCGGAGCTCCCGGCCGGACCGTCTTGGCCGGCGGCGAGCAGCGGACCTTCCATGGTCGTCACCACGTTCGACGCGGCCGGGCCGCGGGGGGAGGAACAGTTCGGCCGCGGTGTCGCCGAGGAGGTGGCGACAGCCCTCGCCCGCTTGCGCTGGTTCACCGTCATCACCCGCGGTCGCGACGGTCGCCGCCTGTCCAGCGGCAGCGAGGATCTGTCCAAGTTCGCCGACTACGCGCTGATCGGCAGCTTACAGGCGGACAAGGCCGAGTATCGCCTGTCGGTCAAGCTGATGGAGCTGAGCAGTTGCGCCATCGTTTGGGCGTCCGCCTTCGTGGAGGCGAAGCATGCCGGGTTTGCCGTGCAGGAGCGCTTCGCCGAACGCATCGCCGCATGCCTGGACACTGAACTGCTGGTGATCGAGGCGATGGGCCAGCGCCGCGCCTCCCCGTGGCGGCGCAGCGAGGCCTATTCCCTCGTGCTGCAAGCAATCCCGGCGATCCACCGGCTGGAGCGCGAACCGTTCCTGGGCGCCGGCCACGCGCTGGAACAGGCGGTCGCCGTCGACCGGGAGTTGGCGATGGCGCATAGCTGGCTGGCCTATTGGCATGTGTTCTTCGTCGGCCAAGGCTGGGCGATGAATTCAGCCCAATCGATGATGCGGGCCGGCCGCGCCGCCGACCGCGCCATCATGCTCGACCCCAAGGACGCGCGCGGCGTCACCGTCGCAGGCCATGTGAAGGCCTTTCTCAGCCGCCGCCTCGACGAGGCGACCGCGCTGCACGAACTGGCGTTGCAGTTGAACCCGGCGATGGCGCTGGCCTGGCACTTCGCCGGCGTGACGCACGCCTATTCCGGCCGCCTGGCGGATGCGCATCGCTGCATCACCCATTGCCGCGAGTTGGCGCCGGGCGATCCGCATGGGTTCTTCGCCGAGGGCGCGCTTGGCATCGTTCAATTGCTGCAGAAGGACCATGAGGCGGCCGCAGCGACGGGCCGCCGCGTCACTGAGCGACATCCGCATTTCACCTCGGCGTTCAAGAGCTATCTGTCGGCCTTAGGCCATCTGGGGCAACGGGCCGAGGCAGCCGGCGTGTTGCAGCGCCTGCGCCTGCTGGAGCCCCGGTTTTCACTTCAGCGGTTCCACGCCACGGCACCCTATCAGCGGCCGGAGGACCTGGAGCACTACACTGCTGGCTTGCGCCTCGCCGGGGTCGCGTAGCCGGCAGCCACCGGCGCTGCTTGCAGCTTGGCCGCCGCGAGCACCTCGTCCACCACCTCGGGCTTGCTCGCCATCACCATCAGCAGCACCCGGGCCGCTCCTCTGGGTCGCACCATGCTCTGCTCCCAGTCGCGCACACTGATGACGTTGAACCCGAACCGCTCGGCAAACTTGCGTTGGCTGAGGCCGCTCCGCTCGCGGATCGCCCGTACGTCTATCCGCGCCCGCCGATGCAAAGCCTTTGGCGGGGTAAACTCCTCCTCCATGATGTCTGGCGCATCCGCCAGCGAGGCCAGCAATTCGTCCACCACGTTCGCGCGCTTGATCATGGTTTCTCCTTTTCGGCGATGTCCCGCCCTACGGCGTCAACCGCTCCACCCCGGCCAGCATGGCGCCGCGCCGGTCAGGCCGCGGCATCCGCGTGGCGGCGGCGGCGCACCGCCGCGGCATGCGCCCCATGCGGGCAGCGGGCCTGGCTCGGTTGCACCACAGTGCGGTGGTAAGCCGTCCATTCGGCGGCGCCCATAGCTGCCAGGTCGCGCACCGCCACGTCGTTCAGCGTGGCGTCGCTATACGCCTCGCGCTGGATCGGCTGCACTTGGAACAGCGGGCGATTGGGGTCGAACTCAATCGGCGCGCCGGTCTGCGTCAGGCGGATGTTGATGAACAGGGGACCGAACCAGTCATCGGCCTCCACCAGGCCTTCGAACACGTCATAGCCGACCCCGCGCGGCAGGTTGGCCGGGCCGCGGGCCAGCAGGCTCCAGCCCGGCTTGGTCTTTGCAATCAAGCCGGACCAGACCTGCAGGATACCGGGCTCCGGCAGCGCCCCCAGGAACGTTGGCGAGTAGGATTGCACCTCCGGCGGGGCATGCTCGTCGAAGCGCTCGCGGAAGTTGGGGAACTGCGCGGCGCCGAGCGGGTACCAGGAGGCGGCGCCAGCATACGTCCAGAACGTTTCAGTGCCGGTCCAATACAGCCGAAAGCCAATCGGGGGAAACACATACCAACCCAGTGCCGCCGCCGTTGTGGCGGCCTCGCAGTAACGCAACGCGCGGGTTGGCAGCGTGCCGCCCGCCGAGCGGTCCGCGCGCTGCGGCGGTCGCGCGGTCTCCACCAGGCGGAAGAACTGCACGGTCGGCGACGTCCGCTTCGCTGTCATGGCCACTGCCTTTTCCGGGTCTGGCTGCGCCGAAACGGGGTAAGTGGAAGCGCTTCCCCGTCCATCGCCTGAAACGAGTGCTAGAGCCTGATCGCTTCAGGTTGGCTCTACCTAAAGCGTGAATCAGCCTCTTAAACAAAGGGTTAGAAAATGGGCGCTTCGCCTATCAGAAGCGATCATGCTCTAGAACGCGGGGCTCTGCCCACCGAGGCGTACTAGCCCGGCATCGGCGATGGCATGCGGCAGGAACATCGGTGCCTGCCCGCCCAGCGCGATGATGCCGGCATCGGCGATCGCGACGGCGAGGAACATCGGAGACTGGCCGCCAAGGCATACCGGGCCTTCGCCCGCGACCGGCACGGGCGGAAAGCCGGGCGTGGCCGCCGGGGTGGTCAACTCCACGTCCACGGCAAAGCGCTGATCAGTTTCACTCATGGTGTTAGTCCTCAGGTTCAAGGGAGTGCGGATGAGCCGCCATG
The DNA here is from genome assembly GCA_965276785.1 of Acetobacteraceae bacterium. Classification (GTDB taxonomy): domain Bacteria; phylum Pseudomonadota; class Alphaproteobacteria; order Acetobacterales; family Acetobacteraceae; genus LMUY01. The sequence goes on along the minus strand of OZ255629.1, from coordinate 1,231,078 downwards.
TGCTAATAAGACGGGTACAAAACTCTTAACGAACAAGCAGAAAAAGCTTCATAGTCTCTATAACGGGTAGTCTAGCTGGGATCATACTATGATACTGGATGCATCGTCCCAACCACAATCTTTGGCCTATTGTGTCATCCTCACCCCAAACAGCAGGATTTTCCTCTGGATGGACGGCCAAAACGAACAACCCAACCCTGCACATGCCGAGCCAGCCACCACCGTGAGCGCCGCCATCAAGCCAAACCGGGTCAGCAGCCACCAGGCCAAGGCCGCCGCAACGCCGCCGCCCAATGAACCGAACACAGTCAGCAACGCGGCACAGCGGCTCCGTAAATCCGGCCGGATGGCTTGCGCGCGGGCCTGGTTGGCCACCAGTGCCACCTGCAACCCGGCGTCGATGCCGGCCATTCCGACCAGCAGCAGGACGAGTCGCGCAGGCTCCAGCGCCATGCCGTAGGCGAGCGGCAGGATCACAGCCGACGCCGCCAGAATCACCACGCTGCCGGTCAGCGCCACCCCGGCCCGATCGCCCCGGTCGCTCTGCCAGCCGGCCCGGACCGCAGCGAGCAGGCCGGCACACCCGCCGCCAATGACCGCAAGCGACCGTTGGTCGGCCGGCAAAGTGGTCAGCACGAGCAGCCACGCCGCCTGGAACGCCCCGAACAACGCAGCTTGCTGAACGGCAATACGCCGCAACAAGCTGCTGCTGCACCAGAGATCCCACGCGGTGATAGCAAGCGGAGCGGGCGAGCTTGCCGCTTGAGCCCGCAGCGCCAACCCCGCGGCGGCAGCGCAGGCAGACGCAGCCGCAAACACCCAGCGCCAGCCCACCCACACAGCCAACCCGGCGCCCAGCAGCTTGACCAGCAGCACCGCCGCCAACGCGCAGGCGATCAACCGGCCGATACTCCTCCCCGCCGCAGCCGGCCCAGCCAACGCGGCTGCGGCAGCCAGCAGGCGTTGCGCCACCGCCGCGCCAAGGCCGACCCCCAGACTGGCGACCGCCAGCACGGGCGCATTCGGCGCGCCCGCCGCCGCCAGCAGTGCCAACGCCAACAAGGCAAGATGGCACGAGATCGAAACACGCCCGCTCGGCGGCGCAAACGCGATCACTCCAACGCCGACCGCGTACCCCGCCAGCGTGGCCAATGGAACCAGCGCCAGCCATCCGGAGCGCGGCAAACCGGCGGCTGCCGATTGCAGCAGCGCCTGGTTCAGGTAAAGCGATCCGACCGCCACCGCGTTCGCGACGCTCAGACCATGGCCGCTCCCCCGCCAAAGTATCGGCGAGCCGCGTGCAGGCGACGAGCGTTGATCCATTCAAGCCATCCGTTCACTGCCGCGCGAACATAGTACGAACGTATTCCGTTTGAACAGGGCCCGGTTGAACAGGCTCGTTAAACAGGGCTCGGCAAACAGGGATGGACAGCGTTCCGCCCACTCGGCATGCAACGAGGCGGCAAACAAGAGGAGCCAATGGACGCACTCGACGGGCTACTGGTGCTTTCGCTCGAACAGGCCGTCGCCGCACCCTATTGCTCGAGCCGTCTCGCCGACGCAGGCGCCCGGGTCATCAAGGTCGAGCGGCCGGAAGGCGATTTCGCCCGCGGCTACGATGCCGCGGTGCATGGCTTGTCGAGCTACTTCGCCTGGCTTAACCGCGGCAAGCAAAGCCTGGTGGCCGACATCAAGCGAGCCGAGGACGCGGCCTTGCTGCACCGCATCCTCGCCCAGGCTGACGTGTTCATCCAAAATCTTGCCCCCGGCGCCGCAGCCCGCGCTGGGTTCGGCGCCGAAGCGTTGCGCGCCGCTCACCCCACGCTGATCACCGTCGACATCTCCGGTTATGGCGAGGGCCATGAGTATGCTGACATGAAAGCCTATGACCTGCTGGTGCAGGCCGAAACCGGTCTGGCCGGCATCACCGGCCATCCCGCCGGGCCGGGCCGGGTGGGCGTCTCGGTGAGCGACATCGCCTGCGGCATGTCCGCCCATGCCGGCGTGCTGGAGGCATTGATCGCGCGCGGCCGCACCGGGCAAGGCCGCACGCTCAAGGTCAGCCTGTTCGACAGCACGGCCGATTGGATGAACGTTCCCCTGCTCTACTTCGAGGGGACCGGGCGCCCGCCCGCCCGGGCGGGGCTGGCGCATCCCTCGATCTGCCCCTATGGCGGCTTCGAGACCAAGGACGGCGCCGTCATCCTGATTTCAATTCAGAACGAGCGGGAATGGCGGTCCTTCTGTGCTCACTTCCTGGTCGAGCCAGACCTGCCGAGCCAAGCCGGCTACGAGAGCAACACCGTCCGCGTGGCTCACCGCGCCCTGGTCGATGGCCATGTGGCGGCGGCCTTTGCCACGCTCACCCGGCAGGAGGCGGCGGAGCGGCTGCGCACCGCCAACACCGCATTCGGCTTCGTGAACGATCTTCCCGGTCTGGCCCGGCATCCCGCTTTGCGCCGGGTCACGGTGCAAACCCCGGGCGGCAGCGTGGAGCTGGTCGCCCCCGGCGTCATCGAGGCTGGCCAAGCCCCGGTCCTCGGCGCGGTCCCAGCCGTGGGCGAACACACCGAGCTCATCCGGCGGGATTTTCCGGCCCGGTGAGCCGCGCCCCTGCCTTGCCGCGTTTCCTGCTGCTCTATGGCGGGCTGTTCGCCGCCTTCGGCGTTGCCGCCCCATTCCTGCCATCCCTGCTCAAGCAGAACGGTTTGAGCTCCAACGCGATCGCGCTGGTGCTTGCCGGCGGCACCGCCATCCGCCTGCTGGCCGGCCCCATCGGTGGGCGCTTGGCCGACCGGTCGCCGCGTCCATCCCGCGTGCTGGCGGGCTTCGCGGCCGCAGCGTCCCTCATCGCCGTGGGCTACGCACCGGCCCGCGGCGTGGCGCTGCTGCTCTGCGTCAGCGTGGCGCATGCCTCCGTGCTGGCGCCGCTCACCCCCGTGGCCGACGCCCTAACGCTCGGCTCCGCCCAAGCGCACCCCGGGTCGCGCCATGGGTTCCGCTATGGCTGGGTGCGGGGCGCCGGTTCGGCGGCGTTCATAGCAGGTGCGCTCTCGTCCGGGCAGTTGGTGGGCCGGTTTGGGTTGGGCGTGATCGTCTGGCTGAACGCCGGGCTGCTCGCCATGGCGGCGCTGTGCGCCCTTGCCGTGCCCGACCAGATGGCCGGCACCGCCGCCCCCGTCCCGGCCAGCACCTGGCGCACCCTGTTCGGGATCAAGGTGTTTTTGCCATTGATGACCGTGGCGGCCCTGATCGGCGGCAGTCATGCCTTGCATGACAGCTTCGAGGTGATCCGCTGGCGCTCGGCCGGCCTGTCGGCGGCCGAAGTGAGCCTGCTCTGGTCGTCCTCGGTCGCGGCCGAGGTGGTCGTGTTCCTCTTCCTCGGCCGCTGGCTGCTCGATCGCCTGGGCCCGGCGCGTGCCGTGGCGCTCTCCGCCTGCGCCGGCATCCTGCGCTGGGGCGCGGCAGCCGTCACGGCGGCGTTCCCCGTCATGCTGCTGGTTGAGCCGCTGCACGGGCTGACCTTTGCGCTGCTGCATCTGGCCTGCATGGACGTGATCGGCAGCGCGGTGCCGAAGCCGCTCGCGGCCACGGCGCAGGCGTTCTATGCCACGGTGGCCTTGGGAGCGACCACAGCCGCCGTCACCCTGCTCTCGGGTCCGCTCTACAACCGGCTCGGCCCCGGATCGTTCTGGGCTATGGCGGCCTTGTGCGCCCTCGCTTTGCCGTTCGCGCGCGCCATCGCGCCTGCCCGCACCGAGGTTCAGACGCTTGGATAGCCCCGCGGCTTGGTCTCCGGCATCGCCAAGCCCACCATTGCCACCGCCACCAGCCCGGCAGCCGTCAGGAAGCCGAAGGCAGCGACGGAGCCGAACGCATCCGCGATCAGCCCCGCAGCTTCCGTGCTCAGCGCCGCGGCGCCCCCAATGGCGAGCCCCACCCCGCCCATGGAGACATTGAAGCGGCCGCTGCTGCCGGTGATATCGGCAATCACCAGCGGCAGCATGACCCCGAACACGGCGGCGCTCACCCCATCGAGCGCCTGCACCGCCACCGTGGCCACCGGCGCCGTGACCACGGCGAACAGCGCCGCGCGCAACGGCACTGCGGCAAAGCCCAGCACCAGAATCCGGCGCCGGCCCCAGCGCTCCGCCGCCCGCCCCACTGCCGGGGACAGCGCGGCCACGATCACCTGTGGACCCACCAGGCAGGCCGCGATCACCAGCTCCCCCTTGCTGCCGACGCGGCCGGTGAGGTCCACCGCCGCGACCGGAAAGATCGCCGCATTGGCAAGGTGGAACCCGGCGCAACACAGCGCGAACGCCAGCAGCCGCCGATCCAGCAACGCCTGCAGCAACGGCTGGCGCGGCTTGGCTTGGCTCCGCGGCAGCGGCGATTCCCGCACCAGCCGGAGGGCGAACAGCGAGGGCAGCACCAGCACGGCGGCCAGGAAGAACACCGACCGCTCCGAGACCCAATAGCCCACGCCGCCCATCAACCCCGCGGCCAGTCCACTGCCGATGGAGGCGAACCGGGCGTTGCGGCCCAGCCGTTCGCCAAACAAGTCTCCCCGGCTGCGCGACACCGACAGGCTCAGCGCGGCAATCGCCGGAGTGAGCAGGCAACTCGCTGCCCCATGCAGCACCTCGGCCACCACCACCGGCAGCCGCTCCGGCGCGACCGCCAGCATCACCGCGCTGGCGGCGATCGCCACCACGGCGAGGGATGCAACCCGCCGCTTGCTGACCGCCGCGTCCACCGCCGCCCCCGCAGGCAGCTGGACGGCCACCGACGTCAATGTCCCGATGCTGAGCGCGAGCCCGATCTGGCCTTGCGTCCAAGCTTGCGAGGCGAGGAACACGGCGATGAATGGGCCGAATCCGGTCTGGACGTTCGCGACGAAGAAGTTGAGCCAATCGAGCCCCGGGCCGCTGCGATCCCCCCGGCCGCTGCGATCTGTGGTCACTTCGGTGGCGATTGAGCACTTCCCGGGCCCACCGGCGGTGGCGCGTCCGGCGCGGTGGAGGGTGGGGTTGCGCCGGCCGAGGGCGCACTGGCGGGCGGCTCGGCCTCCGGTTCAGCCGGCCCGGCTGCAGGGGCCGCGGCAGGCCCCACGATGGTGGCGGGCTTGCTGCGGTCGGTGTAGGCGGGCGCGTTGCGGATCTGCTCGTCCGTCATGTCGATGGTTACCCGCGCGTCGGACGCACCGGGCGGCGGCACGTGCACCGCGCTCCACGCCACTGCGACCCGGCGGGATCCCACCCCCATGAAGCCCCCAACATCGACCACCACCGCCCGCGGCTGCCCGGAGGGGTCCACAACGACGTCCACGATGCGGCCGATCTCGCGCGACCCATCGTCGATCACCATGCGGCCCAGCACCCCGGTGGCATCGGCTCTGGTGAGCTCCGCAGGCGCTGCGGGCGGCGTTGGCGCTGTGGGTGCGGCCGCAACCAGACTGGACACGAACGGACTGGACACGAACAGACTCACTGCGAACAGACTGGGCATCAGTACCGCCTGAAGCACAATCCGCATCCTCATCGCGCCCTCACTTTCCGCCCGCCACAGTGCCGGGTGCATCCCACCCCGGCAAGCCGCGTTGCACCCCCGCACAAGGAGAATGCTCATGGCGCGCAACGACGAGGGGCGGCTCGCCCTGCTGGAGGTCAGCTTTGGCCTCTCGGGCTTGCTGAAGGTCCTGGGCTTGGAGGCACGCTTGTTCCGCCGCTGGGGTTTGTCGACGCGGCAGATGCGGCGCATCGGCTTGATTGAGACCGTCGGCGCCATGTTGGTCGCCAACGAAAGCACTCGCCCGATCGGTGCAACCGGGCTGGCCCTGCTCTCCGCCCTCATGCTGGCCGCAGAGCTACGCCACCGCGAGGCCGAACTCGTGCTGCCACGGCTGGCGCTGACCGGTCTTGCCGCCAGTGTGGCGTTCGGCTCCATGGCCGCGCGGCGAGCGTGAGTCACGTGCGGCTCACCCGGCGGGCCCTGGTCGCGGGCGCACCGCTCGCCGCACTCGCCCGCCCGGCCATCGTGCGCGCCCAACTCGGACCGCCGTTCCGCGTCGGCGAGATCAACAGCTACTCGACCCAGCCGGCGTTCACCGAGCCCTACCGGATGGGCTGCCAAATGGCGCTCGAGCAGGTGAACAACCTTGGCGGCGTCAACGGCCGCCCGCTGGAATTCGTCTCCCGCGACGATGCCGGCCAGCCGGACCGCGCGGTGCAACTCGCCGCCGAACTGCTGGACGAGCAGAAGGTAGACCTGCTGGCCGGCGCGTTTTCCTCCGAAGTAGCGCTGGCGCTCAGCGCCTTCGCCTTGCAGCGCAAGACTCTCTACGTGGCTGGCCAGCCGCTCACCGACGCCTTGGTGTGGGAAAACGGCAATCGCTACACCTATCGCGTCCGCTCCTCGACCTTCATGCTCGCCGCCATGCTGGTGGAATCGGCCGCCGCCCTGCCTGCCAAGACCTGGGTCACGGTGGCGCCCAACAACGATTACGGCCGCTCTGCCGTGCGCTGGTTTCGCCAATTGCTATCCGGCCGCCGCCCCGACGTGCGTTTCGTGGGCGAGCAGTGGCCGGTCTCGGGCCAGACCGACATGGGCGGGGTCGCCAGCGCTCTGGGGCAACCGGGGCCCGATGCGGTGTTCAATGCGCTGTTCGGACCGGACCTTCTGGCGCTCATCCAACAAGGTACGCCGGCGGGGCTATTCACCAATCGGACCGTGCTTTCCATGCTCACCGGCGACCCCGAGTTCCTCCTGCCGCTGGGCAGCGCGGCGCCAGCGGGCTGGATCGTCACTGGCTATCCGTGGGACACGTCGGACGAGCCGTACAATAAGCAATTCGTGACGAACTATCAGGATCGCTTCCACCGATCGCCGACGATGGGCTCCGCCGTGGGCGCTGCCTTAGTTCAAGCGATCGCATCGGGGATTTTGAAGTCCGGCAGTTCGAACAGCGAGGCGATGGCGGACGGGTTCGCCGATGCCAGTTTCGTCTCCGCGTTCGGCATCTGCCGGTTCCGCGCCATCGACCATCAGAGCACGATGGGCACGTATGTCGGACAACTGGCAGAGCGGAATGGCGCCGGCGCAGTGGTGAACTGGCGCTTTATCGACGGCGCCGCGGTGCTCCCGCCCGACGATCTGGTACGCAAACTGCGGCCAAGCTAACGCGGTTAAAGCAGGGCGGAAAAGCCAAGCGTCATCCGCCTCCCCGGCCCACCGTGCAACACGGCAGACAACGCTGCTCGCCCGCCCTACGAGTTCAGCTCAACTCCTCAACCGGTTTGCTGCCATCGTTATGCATTTCGGTCTGCGCCTTCTCCTCCAGACGGTGTTCGTTTCGGCGCAGCATGACCACCGCCACAACAATGACCACGAGGGCCAGCGCTCCCAGGCCCAGCCCGATCGGTCCCTCGAGCCGGCGAATGACGTCGCCCAACAGGTAAGCAGCCAGGCCATACGCGGTCGCCCAAACCACGCCACCGACCGCGTTCCACAACAGAAAGGTTTGCCATTCCATCTGGTTGGCCCCCGCCAACAGCGCCACGAAGGTGCGCAGGATGGCGATGAACCGGCCAAAGAACACCACCTTGCCACCTTGATGATGGAACAGATAGCGCCCGAGTTGCAGCCGCTTGTCGGTGAGCCCAACATGTTTGCCGTAGCGCCGCAGCAAACGGAACCCAGCCCAGCGGCCGATCAGGTAGCCGGCATTGTCGCCCATCACGGCGCCAAGGATGGCCGCCGCGATCACGCCGGCAATATCGAGCTTCCCCGTCGTTGCGGCATAGATCGCCGCCCCGATGATCATGCTTTCGCCCGGCAGCGGCAGGCCCATCGCCTCCAGCCCAATGATGGCGAACACCAGGCCATAGCCGTATTCGCCAAGCAGATGAGCAATCGCGTCCTTGCCGATCACCTTCGTTTGCCCGCACGCTCGCCAGCGCAGGCTGAGTCGACAGTGGCCATAAATCCCCCCATCATAGCCGTCCGATGCCGATGCGTCCTTCAGCGCATCGGCTGAATCGGCTCACTCAATCGAGCTTATGACGGCAGTAGCAGGCTGCTCCATACCAGAAGGCTATCACCCGATGATCCGCCATTCCCTCGCCCTCGTTCTCGCCGCTGGCTTGTTGATTCCCGTGGCGCGTGCCCAGACCGTCACCTTCCATGCCACCATGAACGGGGCCACGGAAGTGCCGCCAAAAACCACCGGCGGCACCGGCACAGTTGCGGCAACGCTCGACACCGCAACCAAAATGCTGACCTACACAGTCACCTACTCCGGCCTGACCGGCCCGGCGACTGCCGCCCATTTCCACGGCCCGGCAGAGTCGGGCGTGAACGCTCCCGTTCTGGTTCCGTTATCCCCGCCGCTCACCAGCCCGATCAAGGGCACGGCCACGCTGACCGACGCGCAATTGACCGACTTCATGGATGGCAAGGTTTACGCCAACGTGCACACCGCCGAGAACAAGGGCGGCGAAATCCGCGGCCAGCTAACGAAATAGCTCGCGGAACCCCATGCCGTCATCGCGAGGAGCGCAGCGACGCGGCCATCCAGGGTCGCAACACGCTGCTCGCCCCTGGATCGCGCCACGCCGTCAGCGGCGACTCCGGCGTCCAAGCGCTCCTCTCTTGAAACTGCCCCATGCCCGGCTGCTATCTTCCCACCCATGGACGCCACCGCCCCCTTCGATGCCGACGCCGTGCTTGCCGAGGCCACCACCCTCACCCTGGGGGCGATGCGCGTGGTCTCGTGCATGATGCACATCGAGCAGAAGCTCGCCCAGGCCGCGGCCGCTTGGCTGCCCGAAGCGGGCAGCACCCCGGCCTCCCTCGCCGAGGCCGCCGCAACCGGCCAAGCCATCGACGACACCACCGCCGCGATGGCCCAAGCCGTGCCCCACACCAACACCCTACCCGCGCGCTGGACCAGCTCTCCCGCTCCCTGCGCCGCATCCTCGCGCTCAAGCAGCGCATCCAGGCCGGCTGGCCCCGCGCCCGTGCCGCCGACGACCGCCCCGCCATGCTCCGCCGCCAGGTCGCCCGCGGCGTCACCAGCCGAATTCGCGACGCCGCCGATAGCGAGGCCGCCGAACGCCTGTTCGACGACCTCTACGAGCGCCTCGACGACCCCGCTTGGGCCGACGACCTGCAATCCCTGCCCGTCGAGGAGGTCGTCCGCCGCATCTGCCGCGACCTCGGCCTGGTCACCACCGCCCTCCCAAGGCTCGCCGCCCAACCGCCTTACACCTCTGCCGCTCCCGTTCCTCACCGCAGAGACTCGGGCTAAGGACACAACGGCACGTCATGGCCGGGCTTGACCCGGCCACCCATGCGCAACGGCATATGACGTAACAGACGGGAGCCGGTATGAGCGCCAGCTCATGCGGGACAGCACCGGCCCCGCCCCGTGACACAGGCGGCCGAACCGCGCTATGTCCGGACAGATACACCGGCAGGACCCCGCCAATGCTGAGAACCCTTTTGGCCGCCAGCCTGGCGCTTGCCCCGGCCATCGCCTCGGCGGCGGACCTCAATGTGCTCTACGCCGGCTCCCTGGTGAACCTAATGGAACACGGTGTCGGCCCGGCCTTCGATCATTCGAGCGGCGCTGCTGTCCGCGGGTTCGCCGCCGGGTCGAACGCGTTGGCCAACCAGATCAAAGCCAAGCTGCGCCGCGCCGACGTGTTCATCAGCGCCAGCCCGAAGGTGAACGATACGCTGATGGGCGCCACGAACGGCGACTGGGTGAGCTGGTACGTCACCTTCGCCCAATCGCCGCTGGTAATCGGCTATAATCCCACGAGCCGGTTTGCCGCCGAGTTGAAGACCAAGCCCTGGTACCAGGTGCTACGCGAGCCCGGCATCCGCATCGGCCGCACCGACCCCAAGCTCGACCCCAAAGGCGCGCTCACCGTGCAACTGCTGGACCACGCCGAGCAGGTCTACCATCAGCCCGGCCTCGCCGCAGATGTATTGGGCGGCGAGGAGAACCCGGCCCAGGTGTTGCCGGAGGAGAACCTGGTCGGCCGGCTGCAATCCAGCCAGCTCGACGTCGGTTTCTTCTACTCCACCGAAACGGCGGACCTGCATATCGATGCCACTCCCCTCCCCGCAGAGGTGGCGCTCAGCGCCCGCTACACCATCGCCATCCTGCGCGATGCCGCCGACCCGGCGGCGGCGGTGCAGTTCGTGAACTTCATGCTCGGGCCGGACGGCCAGGCCATCCTCAAGCAACATGGGCTGGACACGCTGTCGCCGACCGTCGCCGGGGACGCGAAGCAAATGCCCGCCGGCCTTCACCTGCCCTGACCCGGGTCAGCCGGCTGCCGGCTGTTCTGCCGCTGCTGGGCGGTTTGCTGGCGTTCTATTTGCTGGCCCCGTTCGTCGCCAGCCTCGGGCAATTCGCGCACGCGGATTGGCGCCAGGTGGACCTGCCCGCCCTTGCTTCGGCCGGCCTGGTCTCGCTTGCCAGCGCCAGCGCGGCGACCGCGCTGGTGGCCCTGGGCGGCATCCCGCTCGGCTACGTGCTGGCGCGGGTCCCCGGCCGGCCGATGCGTCTGCTCGGCTTCCTGGTGCAACTGCCGCTTGCCTTGCCGCCTTTGGCCAGCGGTACCTTGCTGCTGTTTCTGCTCGGCTATGCCAGCCCGCTCGGCCGCCTGACCAACGGTGCGCTGACCGACTCCTTCCCGGGCATCGTGCTGGCCGAGGCGTTCGTCGCCGCGCCGTTCCTCATCATCGCGGCCCGCTCCGCCTTTGCCGCCATCGACCCGGCGTTGGAGGACGTGGCCGCCACGCTCGGTCACACGCCCGCCGCGGTGTTCCGCCGGGTCGGCCTGCCCTTGGCGGCCCGGGGCATCGCGGCCGGGCTGCTGCTCACCTGGCTGCGCGCGTTCGGCGAATTCGGCGCCACGGTGATGGTGGCCTACCACCCCTATTCCCTGCCGGTGTACAGCTACATCGCATTCGGCAGCGAGGGGCTGCCGGCCATGCTCCCCATCCTGCTGCCCACCCTCGCCGTGGCCGCGTTGGTGATGGCGGCCAGCCTGCGCGCCGAGCGGCGCCCCGCTTCCGGCGCTCCGCCGTGGTCCGCGCCGCTGCCGGCACTGGCCGCCGCCGCCGCCGTGCAGCACCCGGTCCGCCGGCTGGACTTGGCGTTTCATCGCCCCGGCGATGCCTTCACGCTGGATGTCTCGTGGCGGACCGAGGCCCGCCGGCTCGCTATCCTGGGCGCCTCCGGCTCCGGCAAGACGGCGATGCTCCGCCTGATCGCCGGCGTGGACCAGGCGATACAGACGGAACTTAGCCTGGGCGGCCGCGACCTGGCACCCCTGCCGCCGCATCTGCGCGCCGTCGCCTACGTGCCGCAAAGCTATGCGTTGCTGCCGCACCTCCCCGTGCATCGGCAGGTGCGATTCGGGCTTGGCGCCGATGACGCCCGCGCCCGCCATTGGACGCAGCGCCTGGGCTTGGCCGGGCTCGAACACCGCACGCCCGCCGAGTTGTCGCTCGGCCAGCAGCAACGCGTGGCGCTCGCCCGTGCCCTGAGCCGGCCGTCCAGCCTGCTGCTGCTCGACGAACCGTTTTCCGCCCTGGATGCCCCATTGCGCGCCGAGTTGCGGGAGGAACTGCGTGCGTTGCAGGACGAAATCGGCGCCACCACCATCCTGGTCACGCACGACCCGGCCGAGGCCGTGCTGCTGGCCGACGATCTCCTCCTGCTCGAATGGGGCCGTGTCCTGCAGGCGGGCCCGGTCTCCGAGCTGTTCCAGCGCCCCGCTAGCGAGGCCGCCGCCCGGCTGCTCGGCGCCGAAACCGTGGCACTGGGGAACGCCGTCGCACCCAATCGGATCGACGTCGGCGGCACCTGCATCGAGGTCGCCGGCGTGCCGCTGCAGCGTGGCCCGGTCGGGTGGGCCGCCCGCCGCAGCGCGATCCGGGTGGCCGCCGACGGGGATTACGCCGCCACTGTGCTCGCGGTGGGTGAATTCCGCGCCGGGGAGCGCTGGCTCACGCTGCAACTGGGCACGGCCGTGTTGCAGGCGGCGGCGGGCAGCGTCCCACCCCAGCCCGGACGCTGCCGGGTCAGTATCGACCCGGCGGCGATCCAGGTCTGGCCCGCAGTCGCTCAGGGCACCGCGACGACCGCCACCTGCACCACGTCGCGCACGCTGCGTCCGCCCGCGCGGTCGCCGGGAATCACCAGGCGGAAATGGCCCGGCGCCATCGGCTGGCCGTCTTGCCTGTCGGCCAAAATCGCCTGCTTGCCCTCGAAAGCCGGGGAGACCTCCCCCAGCGCCAACGTGGCCGAGTAGCCATCGTGGCCCCTGACCGTCACCGCCAGATGGGCCTGTTCGCGCGGCTTGCCCGAACCGGTCGCGCCGGCATGGTCCAGCACCGTCCACAGCAACGGCCCCTCGAACCGGGCCTGCCGGGTGCCGTGTTCGGTGCCGAACGAGACCGACAGCTTGACAGGCGCAAGCTGCTCGATCTCGGCCGCGGTGAGGGTGTGGCTCTGGCCGCTCGCATCCTGGATGGCGATGGCGGTCTCGTCCACTGCCGGCTCGGCCGCAAGGCTGGGCGCAAGCGCGCTCGCAAGCAGGACGGCCGGCAGCGCAGCAAGGTTGAATGCCGTTCCCGCAAGCGGCTTTTGGCTCAAGAACTGCTCTTGGGCGTGAACGTCGCGACAACCGCATTCTTGTTCATCGGATCATGCAAAACCACTCTGATCACCTCGCCCACCAGTTCGAAGTCGGTTTTTGCCGAAGCGAGCTTCACGCTGATTTCCGCGTTCAACTGCCGGTTCACCGAGCCGTATTGCTTGTGCTGGTCAAGGAAGTTCTTGGCAGTCTGCTCATCCATGGCGAGCCCGTTGATGATGTCGGGATTGGAGAAGAACAGCTTGATCTGATTCGGCAGCCCCTGCGCGCAGCAATAGTTCACCGGAAAGAAGCTGCCGTCGCTGAAGGGATTGAGCGCGAATTGATGGCTCTTGAAGTCGTATTCGCCAAACTGCAGACTGGTATGGATAACGATCGGATCGTTTATATTGAAGTTCGCCGCCGCAGCCTTCATAAGCTGCAGCGTTTCGGCCTCCTTGTCATGGCGCTGAAACTCATCGTCATGGTATTTCTGCCAAACCGCAGGGCGGAACGCTTGCATATAGCCATCCACGGTGTTGTCGTAATCAAACGCCGGGTCGAGCTTCATGGCAGCCACTAACATATTTTGGTATGTCAAGTCATAGCACCAGGCGGGCATCGAACTCATGCAAAGCAGGCCAGCAGCCAACACCATCGTCCGAAAACGCATGCCCATCACTCCTGTGCTTGGAGCAGGATGCTGAACACAACTGCCGCCATCGCGCTACCATCGGGGCACGACTTTGGCGCTGACGTGAAACAAAATCGTCGCTCATTCCGGCGGCAGCGGGCTGCAGGCGGCGGCTGTAGCACGGGCCAGCAGAATAATTCGTCGCGCCGCCACGCCCGCGCCCGCCATCTCGCCCAAGGCATGCGCCAACAGCGGGTTGGTCAGCACCGCGTGCGCCGCGACGTTGATTGCGGCTTCCGACCCGGCGACCAGCCCCGCCGCCAGCATCGTCCTCCGCAGCAGGCCGAGCGTGCCAACCAAGCCCGGCCGCATGCCATACAGCGCCGCCACCTGGCGCACCAGCCGCACACCGCGCCAGGCGATCAGCAGCGCGGCCAGCGACGGCGTGGGCGTGGCCGCAATGCCAGCCGCCATCTGGAACGCAGCGGTGCGGCCCAGCGCGTCCGCACGGGATCGCAACTCCATATCGGGACCGGCCCGCAGCAGCGCGACGATGGCATCCGGGTCGTTGGCGGCGTCGACCGCCGGGCGCAGCGTTTCGGCCTCGGGCAGGGTTGCCACCCATTGGCGCGCAGCGGCATGCACCCGGCTGCCCTCCCGGCTGGTGAATGCGGCGCGCAAGCGGTCCACCCTGGCCAGCGCGAACAGGCCGCGCAGCTCCCGCCACAGCCCCGCCGCCAGCAGGCCGAACCCACCGCCCGCGACCGCGACCGTGAGCCACCCGAGCCAAGCGGCACGCTCGAACTGCGCGGCAGCGAAGTTGCCGGTCTGCAGCGCCGCCAACCCGACCAGGAGTACAGCGACCCCGGCCAGCGCGAACCCAGCACCGCCGGGCCGGGGCGTGGCGTCTCCGGTCGCTACAGCGATCAGCTCAGGCGGCTCCAATTTCGGTGCGCTGGCGTCCTCGATTACCACGCGCGGGCCCGGGCTCCTCACAGCACGTCATCCAGCAGGAAAGCGAGCAGCGCGTCCAACTCGATCTGCGGCACACCGGCCCGGCCGCCGCCGGCCAGGCGGGTGGGCTCGAACTCGGGCAGGGCGAAGAACTCGCCGGCCCAGAACGTCTCGTCGGGCGCGCTGTCCGGCACCTCGCCGGGGTACGACAGTCCAACGCCCTCCCCCGCGATGCGCCCGCGCACGGCCGACACGCTGCGGCCTTCGAGCCGCATGGTCGCGTCTTCCGTGCAGCGGACCGAGGCAATGGCAAAATGGCGCGCCGTCACGCCGCCTTCGCCCGGAGCCAGCGCCGCCATCAGCGCCCGCAGGTTGCCGCGTTGCCGGCTCGCGACATGATCCGCCTTGGTCGCGGCATAGGCCACGCGGCGAATGCGCGGCGGCGGCAAGCGGAGCTGCAGCAGCGCCGACACGGCATCCGTCCAGGAGAACGACCAGCGCAACGCGCCAGCCGCGGCAGCCAGGCTGGCCTGCGCGTCGGCAAAGCTGTCCCGCCCGGCGCCCAACGCGCTCAGCAGGTCCGCCAGCACGACCAGCCGGTCCAATTGACCGAACAGCGGCGACACCAGGTCCTGGCGCACGGCATTGCGGTAGGCGTCATATCGCTCCCCCAACAGGGTTGCGAGCCGGCCACGGCCCCGCAGCGGAAAGAACGCCATCCAGGGCGGTTCGGCCCCGGGCGCCGGCATGAGGAAGCGGCCGGGCTGCAACAGCGAGAGGCCCGCTTCGTCGCGCAGCCGGTGCAGCGCCGCGCGATACAGCCGGTGCCCGGTCGCCGCCAGCGACTCGTCTTGCGGCGCGCCTTCCGGCAGAGCGGCGGCGAACTGGAGAAAGGCGCGCGCAGCCGGATGACCCTCAAGCCGCGCCAGAGTGCGTTCCGACCATGCTGCAAATCCGGTGTTCAGCAGGGGCAAGTCGAGCAGCCATTCGCCTGGATAATCCAGCAGTTCGAGCCGCAGCGTGCGCGACGGCAAGGACGCGGCCAGACCACTTCGGGACACGGTCAGCTCCAAGGCGAGCAGCGAGCTGGCGCCGGTCCGAGCAGGCCACGCCGGCGGCTCGGCCGCCAAGGCACGCAGATGGACCGGCTCGTCGAAACGCGGCACCGCCCCCGCGCCCACCGGCGCCAGCCGGACGCTGAGCTTGCGCCCACCCAGCCGCGCCGACAGCGCAGGGAGCGTGGTCAGCCCGGCGCCCATCGCCAGCAGGTTGGCCGCGACCGAGGTCAGGAACGCGGTCTTTCCCGCGCGGGCCAGCCCGGTCACGCCGATTCGCACCGTGCCGCCGAACAGGTCGGTGAGGGTGGGCAGCGAGGGCGGGATCAGGGGGGTGACTCAGTCTGCCTCTCCCGCAACCGCATGGCTATCGCGTTGGGAACGTCATGGCCGAGCTTGACCGCGCCGGTGAGGCTTGAACCCAAATGCGATCGTCCTGTGCTGGCGGCAGAGGGTTCGACCTGCAGCGCATCAGTTATCGCGCTGAATCAATTCGATCTTGTAGCCGTCCGGGTCCTCCACGAAGGCGATGATGGTGGTGCCGTGCTTCACCGGTCCCGCTGGGCGGGTCACCTTGCCGCCGCCGGCGGTCACCTCCTCGCACGCCGCCGCCACGTCCGGCACGCCGACGGCGAAATGGCCAAAGCCGTTGCCGACGTCATACGGCTCCTCCTGGTCCCAGTTGTAGGTCAGCTCGATCTCCGCCTGGCCCGGGTTGCCCTCGAACCCCACAAAGGCCAGCGTGTAGCGCCCGCCGGGCACCTCATTGCGGCGCAGCTGCTTCATCCCCAGCAGGCGGCTGTAGAAGTCCACGCTTTTGTCCAAATCCTTTACGCGAACCATGGTGTGCAGATAACGGCTCATGGAGTGTCTCCCATTGGTGGTGGCAGGCCGAGCAGGAACAGCCCGGCGGCATCGGCGCGGGCCACGCATCCAACTCGGTCGGTGAACAGCGTGCCGCCAGCCTCAAACGCAACGCCGCGCAGTCCGGCTCCCGCTGCCGCATCAATCGTTCGCGGGCCCAAGGTCGGCAAGTCGGCGCGGCGATCCTGCCCCGGTTTGACCAGCTTGACCAGCACGCCGCCAGGGCCGGGGCGGCGCAAGCCGGCGGCGCGGGCGAGCATGGCGTCAGTGCCCTCGATCGCCTCCACTGCCAACACGATCCCCTGCTGCACGACGCAGCCCTGGCCCACGTCCACCGCCCCCAGTGCCCGCGCCACCGCGACGCCACGAGCGATGTCCTGCTCGGCCGCCAGGTCGGGCCTGGCGCGGCTGAGCAGCCCCGCCGGCGCAAGTGCCTCGGTCAGCACCTCGTGGGCGCCGAGCACGTGAAATCCCTCTTCGCCCAGCACGCGGACGATGGCGGCGAGGAACCCGTCATCGCCAGTAAAGGCCGCGCGGCCGATCCGCGCCAACAGCCGTGCGCCCTCGGCATCGGGGCGCAGGTGCAGCAGCGAGGGCCGCCGCACCGGCCCGACCAGCACGATGTCGCGGCAGTCATGGCGCCGCAGCGTCTCCAAGATGTGGCCGACCGCACCAAGACGGGCTGCCGTGCAGGGATAGAGCGACAGCATGGCGCCGTCGGCGTAGCCATCCAACGCCACCACATGCACCGGTCGGCCGCTCGCCTGCGCGGTGGCAGCCACTCGCGCGGGCAGTGGACCGCCGCCGGCGATGATGCCGAGCGGTGTCAGCCTCTCACTCCTCCTCCGCGGCGAGGGCGGCCCGGATCAACCCGCGCTTGCTCGGCCCGGTGGCGAAATCCAGCATCTCGGCCACCAATGGCTCGGAACCCCATTGCCTGCGCACCGCAGCGAGCCGGGCGGCGAACACGCCCTCGCCGCCGAACAAGCTGCGGAATGCCGTTCGAATGGTATGAAGCCGGGCCTTGTCCACGCCGCGGCGGCGCAGCCCGATCACGTTCAGCCCGGCCAGGCGCGCCCGGTTGCCGACCACGCTGCCGAACGGCACCACGTCCGCCTCGACACCCGAAACCCCGCCGACCATGGCCGCCCGGCCAATGCGGACGAACTGGTGCAGCGCCGCGGCCCCGCCGATCACCGCGCCCGCCCCGATCTCGACATGCCCGCCCATGACCACGTTGTTGGCGATGATCACCCCGTCCCCCAACACGCAGTCGTGCGCCACGTGCACCACCGCCATCAGCAGGCAGTCCGCTCCCACCCGGGTCTCGCCGAGGCCGGTGACAGTGCCGCGATGGATGGTGCAATGCTCGCGGACTTGCGTGCGCGCGCCGATGCGGCACCGGGTCGGCTCGCCCCGGTATTTCAGGTCCTGCGGCGCCATCCCCACGGTGCAGAACGGGTATAGCACCGCCGCCTCGCCGACCGACGTATGCCCATCCACCACCACATGGCTGATCAGCCGCACGCCGGCGCCCAGTTCCACATCCGGGCCGACGACGCACCAGGGGCCAATCTCCACGCCTTCGTGCAGTCGAGCGGCCTGCGCCACAATCGCGGTCGGGTGGATCGTCACGGGGTGCAGCCGTGAGCGGAACGGATCAAATCGCTGTCTTTCCAATGCATCGGCGCGCTAAGCGGACGGCGGCTGCCGGTCCATGATCATGGCGGAGAAGGTGGCCTCGGCGACCGAAGTGCCGTCCACCGTGCCAATACCGTGGAAGCGCCACACATTGCCACGGCTGCGCTCTTTCACCACAGCCAGCCGCAACTGGTCGCCGGGCACAACGGGGCGGCGGAATTTGGCACTGTCGATGGTCATGAAATACACCAGCTTGCCAGCCGCGTCCGGACCTAACGTCTCCACCACCAACACGGCCGCTGTCTGCGCCATGCTCTCGATGATGAGCACCCCCGGCATCACCGGGTGGTTTGGGAAGTGGCCCTGAAAGAAGCCCTCATTGACCGACACGTTCTTGATCCCAACCGCGGACTGGCCGCGCACGACCTCGACCACGCGCTCGATCATCAGCATGGGATAACGATGCGGGATCGCGTGCATGATGCCGGCGATGTCCAGCACCTCGCGGCCCGCACTTGCCGGCAGGTTGGTGTCCATGCTCAGCCCTGCTCCCGCCCCCCCTTGCCCCGCCCCGCGAGCTTGCGCAGCACGGCCACCTGGCGCAAGAACTCACGCACTGGAATGGCTGGCGCGCCGAGCACGTCGGCTCCTGCCGGCACATCCCGCATCACGCCAGCCTGGGCGCCAATCCGAGCCTTTGCACCGATCCGCAAATGCCCGATTAGACCAGCCTGTCCCGCAACCACCACAAAATCCTCTAGGACGGTAGACCCGGAGATGCCGGCCTGCCCCGCGACGACGCAGCACCGCCCTAATCGCACGTTGTGCCCGATCTGCACCAAATTGTCGAGGCGGGACCCGGCGCCGATCACCGTGTCCTGGGCCGAGCCGCGGTCGACCGTGCTGTTCGCCCCCACTTCCACGTCGTCCTCCAGCACCACGCGGCCGAGTTGGGGGACGCTGACGAAACCCTGCGGCCCTTGAGCGAAACCGAAGCCCTCTTGCCCGATCCGCGCCCCCGGGTAGACGTAGACCCGCGCGCCGAGAACGGCGTGGGAAACCGAGGCCGACGCACCGATGCGGCAATCCGGCCCCAGCATGACGCCAGGCCCGATCACCGCGCCAGCGGCGACCCGGCAGCGGGCGCCGATCACCGCCCCGGCTTCAACCACCGCCAAAGCCCCGACTTCGGCCGTCGCATCCACCTGGGCCGCAGGGTCGACCACGGCCGCCGGGTGGATACCGGGCTGCAGCGGCGCAGCAGGATGGAACAGCGCGGCCACCCGGGCCCAGCCGAGATAGGGCTCGGGCGTCACGATTGCGGCCGTGTCCGGCGGCACCCGGCTGGCGAGGTCGGGATGGACGATCACGGCGCCGGCCCGGGTTTGCGCCAGCAAAGGGGCGTATTGCCGGTTGTCGAGGAAGCTCACATCGCTCGGTTGTGCCGTCTGCAGCGGAGCCACGCCGGTCAGCAGGCGCGCGCCAGCGGCAACCGTGCCTCCGGCCGCCTCGGCGACCACAGCCAGCGGGTGCGGCCCGGTCCGCGCGAAAAACCGCGTGTCCCCTGCCTTGGCAGCGGCCGTCCCGATACGGGTTGTTCCGTCGCTAATGGCTGGCCGGCGGGTTGGCCGGCGGAGCCGAGGCCGGGGTCGGACTCGGCGCGGCTGCAGAGCCGGCCGCGGGCGTGTTCTGCGCCAGCGGCGAGACGCCATCCGGCGGGATCGTGATGGATGGCATGACCTTGTTCATTTGCTGCGTCACCTGGTCGGTGATGTCGAACTCGTTGACATTCAACGCCACCTGCGCCCGGTGCAGCACCAGGTTCATCCCACGGCTCTCCGCCACCTGCCGGATCACGGCAATCAGGGTGCGCTCGATCTGGTTGAGTGAGTACTGGGCGGTTTCCTGGACGATGCGGTTGCGGTCCCGGAAACCCTTCTGCGCGTCGGTGATGCGCTCTTGCAGGTCACGCTCCTTTGTCCGCACCTGGTCCGGGCTCAGCGTGGCCCGGTCCGCCGAGAGCTGCTGCTGCATGTCGCGCCAGACCGCCTGTTCCTTCTGCGCATCCGCCTGCAGCTTATTGCGGCGCTCCGTAATCACCTTTTCCACTTCTTGCGAGGCGGTGGCCGCACGCATCACCTCGGGCACGCCGAGCACGCCGATGATCGGGGCTGGCGGAGCAGTGCCTTTCGGCAGCGGTGGCAACTCCGGCACCGGCACGTTGGGAAGCTGTGCGGTCGGCTGCTCGCCTTGGTCCCCGGCATCGTTGGCGGACACGCCGGGCAGGCCGCTCGGGATTTCCACCGGCGGCGGCGGCGGCAACGCCTGCTGCACCGGCGGGGGCGCACGGGGCGCGGGGCGCGCGACCGGCGCGGTTTTCTGCGGCGCGTTCTGCGGGGGGATGAAGTAGCCCTGCGCCGCAGCCGCGCCCGGCTGGGCCAACATCGCTGCGGCAAGCACCAACGCCGCGGGAACTCTGCCGAGGCTGAAAGACATCATTTTGCTCACCTTAGAACCGTGTACCGAAGCCAAACCGGAAGATCTGGGTCTGATCGTATTTCTGCTTCACGACCGGATCGGCCAAGTCAAGATTGATCAGCCCGAACGGCGTCTTCCACGACACGCCGACGCCCGCGCCCACCCGGGGCGACAGGTTGTTGGGATGGTAAAGCTGCTGCACGATGCCGCCCGGCACCAATTGGTCATAGAAGTTGAAGGCAGCCAGCGCACCTCGCTGGTTGACCTCGGCGAGGCCGCCCACATCCACGAAGGCGCGGCCGGACAAGCCCAGATCGGCCGAGACCGGCAGCGGGAAGTGCAGTTCGGTTGATTGGGTGTAAATCAGCTTGCCGCCCACGCTGTCACTACCATAGACGACGCTGCCTTCGCCCAGCGTGCGGGGGTCTTGACTGTTCAAGTCCGTCCTCGGCACGGTATGTGGCCCGGCGCCCCCCGACTGGAAGCCGCGCAGGTTGTCGCCGCCCAGGAAGAAGCGGTCGATCAAGTCCTCCTGGCGGTTCCCGATGTCGGACAGGTAGCCAGCGCTGGCGGAGATCGCCAGCCCCCAGTCGCTATTGCCGGTGAACCGATCGAACGGGATGAAGTATGTACCATCCAGTTTGTTGCGCACGTAGTGCGCCGTGCCGCCCAGCCCCGCCACATCCAAGCCGTAGCGCAGCACGAAGCCGGCATGCGGGTCCACCCGGCTGTCGCGGTAGTCCAGCGTCAGCGTCTGGCCAATTTGGGACAGCAAGGTGGAGCCGGCCGAGTTCAGGATGTAGAGGCTGGAGCCTGCGTTTACGTTGCTCACGTTGCGCTGCACGATCGAGTAGTTGATGGCTTGGCTCAGATGCGGGTTGATCTGATAGCCGGTCCGCAGCGACAGGCCGGTGCGCGCCTCATCGTAGTTGGAGATGTTCTGGTTGTTGTTACTGACGTGGAAGATGTCGAACCCGGCCACCAGGTTGCGGTCCAAGAAATATGGGTCCGTGGCAGAGAGGTCGATCTCGGACCGCCGCTGCGCGAGCGTGCCCGATAGCGACGAATCGATGCCCGTGCCAATCAGGTTCTTCTCCCGCAAGCCTGCACTGAGCAGCGCGCCCGCATCGGTGGAGTAACCGCCGCCGAAGCTGAGCTCTCCAGTGGCCTTTTCGTCCACCGCCACATTCACCACCGCCTTGTCCGCGGCGCTGCCTTGCGACTGGGTGATGTTGGCCGTGTTGAAATAGCCGAGTTCGGTCAGCCGCTGACGCGATTTGCGGATCGCGGCCGGGCTGAATGCATCACCCTCTGCAAGCTGCAGTTCACGGCGGATCACCTTGTCCTTGGTGCGCGTGTTGCCCTCGATGTCGATCCGCTCGACATACACCCGCGGACCCTCGGATACGTCGAACACCAGGTCCACCGTATGCTTGGCGCGGTTGCGGGCGATGCGCGGGCGGACCAGGACGAAGTTCACGCCGCGCGCCTGGGCGGCGTCCTGCATCGCGTTGACCGAGCGCTCGATGGCATCGCCGTCGTAGGTTTCGCCCTTTTCCTGCTCCACGAACGGCATCAATTCGGCGCTGGTCAGGGTCGGCAGGGTCGAGTTCACGCTGATCGAGGAGACCCGGTATTGCGCGCCTTCGCTCAGGGTGAAGGTTAGGAAAAAGGCGTTGCGGTCCGGCGCCAACTCGGCGGTGGCGTCCCTCACCTCGAAGTCGGCATAGCCGTTCTTGAGGTAGAACCGGCGCAGCAGTTCCTTATCGAACTCCACCCGCGCCGGGTCGTAGCTGTCGCTGCTGGACAGGAACCGGTACCAGGCGGATTCCCGCGATTCGATGATGTCGCGAAGCCGGCCCTCGCCAAAGGCGTGATTGCCGACGAAGCTGATACGGCTGACCAGGGTCGCCGTGCCGTCGCTGATCTCGAACACGACGTCCACCCGGTTTTGCGGCAAGCGGATGATCTTGGGCTCGACGGTGGCGCCGTAGCGGCCCTTCTTCGCGTAGGCGTCCAGAAGTTTTTGACGGTCGGAGCGGGCGATCTCCGGCGTGAACACCGAACGCGGACGCAACTCAAGCAGGGCACGCAGGGCGTCGTCGCCGAGGGCGTGGTTGCCCTCGAACGCCACGCGGTTGACGAGCGGGTTCTCCACCACCTTCACCACCAGCGCCGGCCCGTCCCGGTTGATGGTGACGTCGCTGAACAGCCCGGTGGCAAACAGCGTCTTGAGGCTGCGGTCGATCAGGTCCGGGTTGGCCGGGTCGCCGGGCGCCACCAGCATGTAGGACAGGATCGTGCCCGACTCGATGCGCTCGTTGCCGACGACACGGATGTCGCTGATGACGTCGTTGCTGCCCGCAGCGGGGGCGCCAGCGGATGGCAGCGGCCGAGCCGGCCGAGGCAGCGCTGCGGGACTCGCGGTGGACGGCACGCCCCCTCGCACGCCTGGGTTCTGTGCTGGGGGCGATTGGGCCCCGACCTTGTGGTCACTGCTGACGGCTGCAAGGCAAACGGTCGTCAACAGAACTAGGCGAATGCGCGACAACGGCGGTAACCCCCCGAGACCGGCGCTTGTTGGCAGACTCCCGTCCCGCCGCCAAGGCCCGCGCTTGGTTGATTCAACTTCGATACGCAAGCGCCCCGCCGTGGCATTTGCTCCGTCAGGGCCGGACTTGACCCGGCCATCCAGGCCGGACCCGCAGGCGACGTCAGTCGGGCCGCGGAAAAATACCCGTCAATCATCGGCTTAGGTTAGGTGTCGCGCCCCATGGATGCCAAGGTCAAGCGCACAGCTGTGCGCTTCGCGTTCTTGTTGGTAAAGCCGTAAATTTTACCGTCATGCCCGTGCTTGACACGGGCATCAACGGGGTTCGGCCGATGACGTCGATCGCTTCTTGGCGGGGCCTGGCTTTGAACGGGTTGATCCGGTGATGCTGGGACGCCGTGGATGACCGGATCAAGTCCGGGCATGACGATAAGGTGCTGTATTAAATCAGTTTTCACGAACCGGGAGGCAAGCGATGCGGGTATAATCGCTCGCTCTCCCCCAAAGGCTCAGGCTTACCCGATCAGCCCTGCCACCCAGCGGAACAGCCCGAAACTGGTCAGATCGTTCCAGGTCACGAACAGGAAGATGCAGGCGATCAGCGCCAACCCGGCGCGGAAGCCGTATTCCTGTGCACGCGGCGGCAGCGGGCGGCCGCGGATCGCCTCCATGGCGTAGAACACCAGATGGCCGCCATCCAGGATGGGAATCGGAAACAGGTTGATCAGGCCCAGATTGACCGACAGCAGCGCTATGAACGACACCAAGCTGCCGAGCCCATGCTGGGCCACTTCACCCGAGAGTTGCGCAATCTTCAGTGGACCGCCTAGCCCCTGTGTGCCGCGCTGCCCGCTGATGATCTCGCCCACGCCCGCCAAGGTCTGCACCGCGACGCTCCAGGTGTGCACGGCGCCGTCGCGAATTGCCCGGACCGGCCCAACCGAACGCAGCGCGCCGGTGATCCCGAGTTGGCCGATCTTGCCACCGCCGCCATCGTCGATCGAAGCAGGCGTCACCTGTAGGGTCTGCAGTGTCCCGCCACGCAGGACAGTGACCGCCAGCGGCTTGCCCGGACTCTCCGAGACTATGCGAACGATACCCTCGAACCCATTGATCCTGTGAGTATCGATCTCGGTAATCCGGTCGCCTGCTTGCAACCCGGCCGACGCGGCGGGCGACTTGTCCATGACCGCCTGCACGACGGGCTCGCCGGGTTCGCCCTGGACGGCGAACATGATGCTGAACAGCACGGCTGCGAGCACGAAGTTGGCGATTGGGCCCGCCGCCACCACGATGGCACGGGAGCCGACGCCCTTCTCGTGGAAGGTGCGGCCCCGCAGCCAGCCGGCGCGCACCGCCTCCGGCACATCCTGCGGGCGCTCCTGGCCGTGCAACTTGACGTAGCCGCCCAAGGGAAGCCAGCAAAGCCGCCACTCGGTGCCGACCCGGTCGGTCCAGCGCGCAAGGGGGTGGCCGAAGCCGATGGAGAACGCTTCGACGTGCACGCCACGCCAGCGGGCGGCGAGATAGTGCCCCATCTCGTGGATGAACACCAAGACGCCGAGCACCACCACAAACGAGCCAACGGTGCGGGCCGCTTCGGGCAAAAACGTCATCAAGCCACATCCTTACGACGCGAGGCGGAGCGCCCCGCCGCAATTACATCCCAAGCAGCTTGCCGTCCGAGGCCATCGAGTGACAAGATCTGCTGCAGCGATCTCGCTTCCGGCGCTCCGAGCCGATCCAGCACAGCCTCTACGACGCGGGCGATATCGAGGAAGCCGACCCGCCGCTCCAGGAAAGCCGCCACGGCAACCTCGTTGGCAGCATTGAGGATGGTGGGGGCGCCGCCGCCCGCACGCAAGGCATCGCGCGCCAGGCGCAAGGCGGGGAACCGCGCCAGATCGGGCACGGCGAACTCCAGCCGCGCCACGCTGGCCAGGTCGAGCCGCGGGGAGTTGGTCGCGAGCCGCTTCGGCCAGGCAAGGGCGTGCGCAATCGGGATGCGCATGTCGGGGCAGCCAAGCTGCGCCAGCACGCTGCCATCGCTATAGGCCACCAGGCCATGCACCGTGGATTGCGGATGGATCAGCACGTCCACCCGGTCCTCCGGCAAGTCAAACAGCCGGGCGGCCTCGATCAGCTCGAGTCCTTTGTTGAACAAAGTGGCGGAATCGATGCTGATCTTGACGCCCATCGACCACATCGGGTGTTTGCCTGCCTGCTCGGGCGTGGCCGCCGCCATCTCCGCCAGCGACGCGTTACGGAACGGGCCGCCGGATGCGGTGAGGGTGATCCGCTCCACCGCCCGGCCGTTGCCCTCGGCCATGGCCTGGAAGATGGCGTTGTGCTCGGAGTCCACCGGCAGCAGCGTCGCGCCGGCATCCCGCACCGCCTGCAGCATCACTTCGCCGGCGCAGACCAGCGCCTCCTTGTTGGCGAAGGCGATGGCGCCGCCACGGCCGATGGCGGTCAGCGTCGCCGGCAGCCCGGCGGCGCCGGAAATAGCGGCCATGGTCCACTCCGCGGGCATGGACGCCGCGTCCAGCACGGCCGCCTCGCCCGCCGCGGCCTCGATTGGGTGGCCGGAGAGCGCCTGCTTGAGCGCGGTGTAGCATGCCGGGTCGGCGATTACGGCGCGTTGGGCGCCGAGGCTGATCGCCTGCTGCGCCAGCACCGCCGCATTGCGGCCGCCGGTGAGGCAGCGCACCTGGAACTGGTCCCGATTGGCCATCAGCAAATCCACCGTGCTGCAGCCCACGCTGCCGGTGCTGCCGAGGACGGTCACGCTCCTCATCGCGGGCCGAACCCGCCCGCGGACATTTGCAGCGACACGGCCAGGAAGGCGCCCGCCACGATGGCGGCCGCCATCAAGCCATCCACCCGGTCGAGCAGCCCGCCGTGACCCGGCAACAACCGGCCGGAATCTTTCACCCGGTAGTGACGCTTGGCGGCGCTCTCGCCCAAATCCCCAAGCTGGGAGGCCAGGCCGAGCAGCCCTGCGGCCACGAATTCCTTCACGCTCCAGCTCCCAGCCACCAAGCCGCCTCCTACGATTGCGGCGAGCAGGCCGCCCGCCGCGCCGCTCCAGGTCTTACCTGGGGAGATCGCCGGCGCCAAACGCGGTCCGCCGAGCGCCCGGCCCGCCGCATAGGCGCCGATGTCGCTGCACCAGACCACGGCGAACAGGAAGAAGATTGCCCGAGGCCCGGCCGATAGCCGCCAAATCCACAGCGACAGCATCGCGCAACCCGCGTAGCCAGCGCCGAACAGCATCGGCCTGGCCTGCCAGCGGCACATCGCGCCCCATTCGCACAGCACCCCGGCCGCGCAGGCGAGCAACAGCGCGAAGAACCATCGTCCGCCGAACCAGACGCAAGCCAAGGCGAGCGGCCCCGCGACCAGGGCAGAGCCCACCCGCATCCGTAGATCCGCCCAGCGCGTGCCAGCTTCGGGTCGCTCCGCCGGGCTTGCGTCAGCCAGGACGGGCCCCGAAGCGGCGCTCCCGGCGGCGGAATTCGGCAAGTGCAGCGTCGAACTCGGTGGCGCCGAAATCGGGCCACAGCACGTCCGTGAACACCAGCTCGGCGTACGCGCATTGCCACAGCAGGAAGTTGCTCAGCCGGTGTTCCCCGCTGGTGCGGACCACCAAATCTGGGTCGGGCATGCCGGCGGTGGCGAGCAGGCTGGCAAAGGCGGTCTCGTCCAGGGTGGCCGGGTCGAGCGTGCCGGCCCGCGCGGCTTCGGCGGCGCTGCGGGCGGCGGCGGCGATCTCGGCCCGTGCGCCGTAAGACAGCGCCATGTTGAGGTTGAGCCGGGTGTTGCCGATGGTCTCGATCTCGGCCCGATTGAGCTCTGCGCACAGATCCGGACCGAAACGGTTGCGATCGCCAATCACCCGCAGGCGCACGCCCTCCCGCTTCAACTCGGCCAATTCCTGGCGCAGGTAATGGCGCAGCAAGCCGGTGAGATCGAGGATTTCGGAGGGCGGCCGGCTCCAGTTTTCGCTGCTGAACGCGTAGAGCGTGAGCCAACGAACGTCCCGGTTGATGGCGGCTTCGATGGTGCGGCGCACCGCTTGGGTGCCCGCCCGGTGACCCGCCACCCGCAGCAGGCCCCTTGCCGCCGCCCACCGGCGATTACCGTCCATGATGATGGCGACATGCGCCGGTAAAGACGGGTCCGCAGTCTCCGGCACAATGCGGCTGGTTTGAACGTTCACTGCAGTCTCACGGGAGTGGGTCTGTCCTGTCCGATGTCACGATTATGCACCCACACCTGCTTAAACTTGCTTAATTTCGCGCTCTTTCTCGGTCAGGCCATCGTCAATCCGTTTGATATACTGATCGGTCAGCTTCTGGACCTCGTCGGACCAGGTCTTGGCCTCGTCCTCGCCGACGTCGTGCTTCTTCTCGGCCGCGCGGATCTGCTCCATGCCGTCGCGCCGCACGCCGCGCACCGCTACTCGCGCGCCTTCGCCATAGCGGCCCGCGGCCCGGGCCAATTCCACCCGGCGCTCCGCGGTCAATTGCGGGATCGGCACGCGCACGGTCTGGCCATCGGCGGCCGGGTTCAGTCCGAGACCGGAATCGCGGATTGCGCGTTCCACCGCGCCGACCAGCGTCTTGTCCCACACTTGCACGGTGATCATGCGAGACTCCGGAACGCCGATGGTGCCCACCTGGGTGATGGGCATTTCGGAGCCATAAGCCTCCACCTTCACCGGCTCCAGCAATCCGGGGCTGGCACGTCCGGTGCGCAGGCCGGCAAAGTCGCGGCGCAAGGTTTCCATTGCACCGTCCATCCGGCGGGCGAGGTCAGCTTTGAGGCTAGCAAGGTCGGCGGGCACGGCGTCACCTCATCGGACGGTGAAACGGCAGGATGGTCCGCCGCATAAGCGCGCTCCCGTTATAGCGCAACTATGGTTTTTCGATGATGGTCGTGAAGCGGCCTTCCCCACGCATTACCTGTGCGAAGGCGCCGGCCGCGTGGATGTTGAACACGACGATCGGCAGGCCATTCTCCCGCGCCACGCTGATGGCCGCTGCGTCCATCACCGCCAAGTCGCGCGCCAGCACGTCATGATAGGTCAGTTGCTGATAGCGTTCGGCCTCGGGGTTCTTGCGCGGGTCCGCGGCATAGACGCCGTCCACCTGGGTGCCCTTGAGCAGCATGCCGCAATCCATCTCGGCCGCCCGCAACGCCGCCGCGGTGTCGGTGGTGAAGAACGGATTGCCGGTGCCGGCGGCGAAGATCACCACCCTGCCCTTCTCCATGTGGCGCACGGCCCGGCGGCGGATATAGGGCTCGCACACGCTGGCCATGGGGATGGCGGACTGCACCCGGGTCGGCACGCCATGCTTCTCCAGCGCGTTCTGCATGCCGAGCGCGTTCATGACGGTGGCGATCATGCCCATGTAGTCGGCCTGCGCCCGGTCCATGCCGCGCGCCGCCGCCGAGATGCCGCGAAAGATGTTGCCGCCACCAATCACCAGACAGACTTGCACGCCGGATTGCACGACGTCGCCCACGTCGGCGGCGATCCGCAGCAGGGTGTCACTGTCAAGACCGTAGTCGCGCGACCCCATCAGAGCTTCGCCGGAGACTTTCAGCAACACCCGCTTCGGGGCCGGCTCTATGCTCATGGGGTGGTCCTCGGCTGCGCCAGGTGGATAGGCGGGCGGCCGCACCCTAGTGTCAGCGCGTTCCGGTCACAAGGTTACAGTGTGCCCGCAAAGCGAATACCAACGCATGAGCCCGGCCGGGTCAATGCGCTGTGGCTGCTTCCGCCCCGAGCCCGGTTTGTGCGCGGACATATTGCGCCTCGAAGCGTTCGGATTCGGCCATTCCTTGCGGACTGCCGTCCAGCACCGAGACGAGATAACAGGCGACGAAGGCCAACGGCATCGAGAAAATCGCGGGCGCGGTGTAGGGGAACGGCGCCGTGTGGAAGCCCAGCACGTCCTGCCAGATCGACGAACTCAACACGGTGAGCACAGTGGCGGTGATCAGGCCCAGCCAGCCGCCCACCGCGGCGCCACGGGTGGTCAGACCCTTCCAATACATCGACAGCAGCAGCACCGGGAAATTGGCCGAGGCCGCGATGGCGAAGGCGAGCCCCACCATGAAGGCCACGTTCACCTTCTCGAACACAACTCCCAGCACGATGGCCACCACGCCCAGCACCACCGTGGCCGCGCGCGATACGCCGATCTCGGAGCCGTCGCTGACCTTGCCGCGGCGGATCACGCTGGCGTAGAGATCGTGGCTGATGGCACTGGCGCCTGAGAGCGTCAGCCCGGAGACCACGGCCAGGATGGTGGCGAAGGCCACGGCCGAGATGAAGCCGAACAGGGGCGCGCCGCCCACGGCGTTGGCCAACAGCACGGCCGGCATGCTGCTGCCGCCCTTCAGCCCTGCCGCCGCGGTGAAGCTGCCAGTCCACGCCGTCGCGTAGTCCGAGTTGGTGCCCACCAGCACGATGGCGCCAAAACCGATGATGAAGGTGAGGATGTAGAAATACCCGATCAGCCCGGTGGCGTAGAACACGCTCTTGCGCGCTGCCCGGGCGTCGCGGACGGTGAAGAAGCGCATCAGGATGTGCGGCAGCCCGGCGGTGCCGAACATCAGCGCCAGGCCGAGCGAGATGGTGTTGACCGGGTCGGAGACAAAGGCGCCCGGCGCCATGATGGCGGCGTGCTTGGGATGCACCTCCACCGCCTTGGCGAACAAAGCGACTGGGCTCCAGCCGAATCGCGCCAGCACCAGGGCCGCCATCAGCGTGGCGCCGCCCAGCAGCATGGCGGCCTTGATGATCTGCACCCAGGTGGTCGCCAGCATGCCGCCGAAAGTGACGTAGAGCACCATCAGCACGCCGACCAGCACGACGGCATAGAGGTAGTCGAGCCCGAACAGCAGCTTGATGAGTTGGCCGGCGCCGACCATCTGGGCGATGAGGTAGAACGCCACCACCACCAAGGTGCCGCTGGCCGACAGCACCCGCATCGGCGCCTGCTGCAGGCGGTAGGAGACCACGTCGGCAAAGGTATACTTGCCGAGGTTGCGCAAGCGTTCCGCCATCAGGAACATCACGATCGGCCAGCCAACCAGGAAGCCGATGGAGTAGATCAGCCCGTCATACCCGCTGGTGTAAACCAGCGCCGCGATGCCCAGGAACGAGGCTGCCGACATGTAGTCGCCGGCAATGGCCATCCCGTTCTGGAACCCGGTGATGCCGCCGCCCGCGGCATAGAAGTCCGCCGTGGATTTCGTGCGCCGGGACGCCCAATAGGTGATGCCGAGCGTGAGCGCCACGAAGGCCAGGAACAGCAGGATGGCGGTCACGTTGAGCGGCTGCTTCTGGGTTTGCCCCAGATCGGGTCCGGCCGCATGCGCCGCCCTCGCCAGTGGCAGCAGCGCCGCCGCGAAGGCCAGGCGCCTCACCGCGCACCGGCTGGCAGGGCAGCGGTGAACCGTGGCGGCGGCGGCGGCTCACCCAGGATTTCTTGCGTCAGCCGGTCGAACTCGGTGTTGGCGCGCAGCACGTAGATGCCGGTGAGCGCAATGGCCGCGACGATCACGCCCAAGCCCAGCGGGAAGGCGAGCGTGATGGGGCCGGGCCCGGTGACGCTCGCGACCACGCCATGGCCGAATGCCACCAGGACGATGAATGCCATGTAGATCACCAGCATGATGGCGGCCAGGCTCCAGCCAAAGCGGCTGCGCTTGCGTTCAAGCTGCTTGAACTTGGGGTGACTTCTGATGCGGGCGAGTTCGGTCGCATCCATGATTGGGTTCCTCCGCGGGATGGCTGCTATTGGCCATCCTCGACCCGTTGTTTCTTGGTGCGCTTACGTTACCGGCCGGCGACAAGCGCTGGCAAGGGGCGGGTGACATTTTGTTTAGCGCATGATCGCTTCTGATAGGCGAAGCGCCCATGCTCTAACCCGTTGTTAAGAGGCCGATTCACGCTTCAGGTTGAGCCAACCTGAAGCGATCAGGGTTTCGGACGGCGCCTGCCAACCGGGGGGGGTGACGTCACATGCCGGTCCGCGTGGGTGGCCGGGTCAAGCCCGGCCATGACGTGCCGTTGTGTACTTAGCCCGAGTCTCTGCGGTGAGGAACGGGAGCGGCAGAGGTGTAAGGCGGCTGGGCGGCGAGCCTTGGGAGGGCGGCGGTGACCAGGCCGAGGTCGCGGCAGATGCGGCGCACGACCTCCTCGACGGGCAGGGATTGCAGGTCGTCGGCCCAGGCGGGGTCGTCGAGGCGCTCGTAGAGGTCGTCGAACAGGCGTTTGGCGGCCTCGCTATCGGCGGCGTCGCGAATTCGGCTGGTGACGCCGCGGGCGACCTGGCGGCGGAGCATGGCCGGGCGGTCGTCGGCGGCACGGGCGCGGGGCCAGCCGGCCTGGATGCGCTGCTTGAGCGCGAGGATGCGGCGCAGGGAGCGGGAGAGCTGGTCCAGCGCGCGGGTAGGGTGTTGGTGTGGGGCACGGCTTGGGCCATCGCGGCGGTGGTGTCGTCGATGGCTTGGCCGGTTGCGGCGGCCTCGGCGAGGGAGGCCGGGGTGCTGCCCGCTTCGGGCAGCCAAGCGGCCGCGGCCTGGGCGAGCTTCTGCTCGATGTGCATCATGCACGAGACCACGCGCATCGCCCCCAGGGTGAGGGTGGTGGCCTCGGCAAGCACGGCGTCGGCATCGAAGGGGGCGGTGGCGTCCATGGGTGGCAAGATAGCAGCCGGGCATGGGGCAGTTTCAAGCACGAAGCAGCCAGCGCGCCGCGGGTTAGGATCTAGATATATTTGAACATGAAGAACCCGGCCACCGTGGCAGCCGCGGCGGCGGCCAGCAGTGCGGGTAGCTGCCGGTCGATAAACACCCGGGCACGATCGCCAAAGGCTTGCAACAGGACGGACTCAATAATGAAGCGAGCGCCGCGGGTGACGAGGCTGGCGGCGACGAAGGTGGGAAAGTTGAACTTCGCCACGCCGCAGGCAATGGTGACGATCTTGTATGGGATCGGCAGCAGGCCTTTGATCAAAATGATCCGCAGGCCATACTCGGCGAAACGGGCCTGGAACGCGGCGAACGCAGCTTGATAGTGATACAGCCGCAGGAGCGGCTCTGCGATTTGGGTGAACAGCGCGTAGCCGATCAGGTAGCCGAGCATCCCGCCCAGCACGCTGCCGGCGGTTGCTATCAGCGCATAGACCAATGCGCGGCCGGGCCGGGCCAGCGCCATGGGGATCAGCAGCGCGTCTGGCGGCAGCGGGAAGAAGCTTGCTTCGGCAAACGCGATGGCAAATAGCCAAGCCGGCGCCCGTGGGCTCGCGGCAAGCAGCAGGAGGCGCTGATACAGGGAGCGGAGCATGGCGCCAGCCCATGCCACGCCCGGCCCGAGAACTCAACGACTGGATGCAGCGCCGCCGGGCGGGTAGCTTTCCGCGCCACTCCACCGAGGTTGTCCGATGCGCCGCCATGCCGCCCTCGCCGTTCTGCTCGCCTGGTCCATCTCGCCCGCCTGGTCGGCGCCGAAACCCGCGCCGCGGGCTGCCCAAAGCCGGCCCAGCCCCGCCAATCCGTCCGGGCCACCGCATGCCTGGCTGTTCGGACCTTGGACCGGCGGGTTGTTCCCGGTGCTCGACGGCATGGCCCTGCAGGACTGCCGCACCCAACCCACCGTCGTGTTCGGGCAGGACACGCTGGCGCATGCCGGTCTCACCACGCCCGACATGACGCAGCGCGTGATCGAGACGGTGCGCGCCTCGCCCAGCAGCGCCGAGTTCCGCCTCACGCCCGACCCCGCCGACCCGGCCGGCTTCGGCTGCGACGACCCCGATGTGCTGCGGGTCGCACGCGAGGGCGAGAACACCATCAGCTTCCCGCACTGTGCCGGCTTCCCCTACACCCTGGAACGCTGCCCGCCTGGGTGATTGAGTTCAGGCCGGCAGCACCACCGCCGCGCGCACGCCGCCGCTGGGCCGGTTCGTCAGCACCACGTCCCCGCCATGCGCGCGCAGGATGTTGCGGGCGATCGGCAAGCCGAGCCCGGTGCCGCCGGTCTCCCGGTTGCGGCTCGCCTCCAGCCGGTGGAATGGCTCGAACACGCGGTCGAGTTCGCCGGGCGGGATGCCGGGGCCGTTATCCTCCACCAGCACCGTCAACGTGCCGTCCTTTGGCGCCAGCAAGCAGACCCGGGCGCTGCCGCCGTAATTCAGCGCATTGGCCACCAGGTTCGACAGCGCCCGCTTGATTGCGACCGGCCGCACCCGCACCGGCTGGTGGTCCGGGCCTTCGTAGGCGGTGAGGTCCCCGCCGCCGGTGCGCGCATCGGCTGCCTCGTCCAGCACGGTGCGCAGCAGCTCGGCCAGGTCGATCGCGCGCACCCTTTCGGAGGCAGCATCGTCGCGGCCAAAGGCCAGGGTGGCGGCGACCATGCCCTCCAGCTCATCCAAGTCGGCCAGCATCTTGGCCCGCTGTTCCTCGTCGTCCATCCATTCGGCCCGCAGCTTCAGCCGGGTGATAGGGGTGCGCAGGTCATGGCCGATCGCGGTCAGCAGGAAGGTCCGGTCGCGCACGAAGCGGCGGATGCGATCGGCCATGGTATTGAACGCCCGGGCTGCCTTGATCACTTCGCTGCGGCCCCGCTCGGGCATGGGCGATGCGTTCACGTCGGTGCCGAGCCGTTCGGCCGCCTCTGCCAGCTCGCGCATCGGCGCAGAGAACTGCCGCACCGCCCAGCTCGCCAAGCCGAGCGTGGCCACAGCCATCAGGATGAACGGGACCAGGAACGCAGCCGTGAGAAAAGGCAAGGGTGGGCGGATCGCCACGGGGATGTTCAACCACTCGCCCGCCGGTAATTGCATGCTGACCAGCAGCCGATGTTCGCTCATGGAGCCGCGGATAATGAGCGCTTTCCAGCGTGCCGAGGTCGGAATCGGGCTGAATTGCAGGCTAAGCCGCAGGTCTCGCTGGATCGGTGGCGAGGCCGACGGCAAATCGCTCGGAGCAGGCGTTTCATCGAGCGTGGCGGTGAGGCTCGACAGCGGATCGATCTCGCGAATTGCCGCCTGGCGATCCTCGGCTGGAGCCAACGCCACCGAACGGTAGAGGCTGCTGATCCGCAGACCGAGTTCCTGCATGCGGGCGAGCCGGACCACGTCGATCTGATCGAATGTGTGGATCAACAGGCCGAGCGCCTCGACCAGCAGCAGGCCGAGGATCAGAATGGCCGCCGTTCGGTTGGCGAGGCTGCGGGGCCAGGGCCGGGAGCGTTGTGCGCCGGCCGGTCTCGGGTTCGTCACGCCCGCTGCACGTCTGCCGCGAGCACATAACCGCCGCCCCGCACGGTCTTGATCAATTGCGCCTGGCGCCCATCGTCCTCCAGCTTACGTCGCAACCGGCTGATGGCAACATCGATGGCGCGGTCGAACGGCCCGGCTTGCCGCCCGCGCAGCAGGTCGAGCAGCATGTCGCGCGTCAGCACCCGGTTGGCCCGCTCAACCAGGGCGAGCAACAAATCGTATTCGCCGCCGGTCAACGGCACTTCCACTTGCTCGGGGTTCAGCAGCCGGCGGCGATGCGGCTCCAGCGTCCAGCCGGCAAAGCGCAGGGCCGTGGTGTCGTCCGAGCGGTGGCCGGGGCGGTCGGCGGTGCGGCGCAGCACGGCGCGCATGCGGGCCAGCAACTCGCGGGGATTGAACGGCTTGGGCACGTAGTCGTCCGCACCCAATTCGAGGCCGATGATGCGATCGGTTTCCTCGCCCATCGCCGTCAGCATGATGATCGGCACGTCCCCCTGCGAGCGCATCCAGCGCGACAGGTCCAGCCCGCCCTCTCCGGGCAGCATCAGGTCGAGCACCACGAGCTGGAAATGGCCGGTGGGCCACAGCCGGCGGGCTTCGCGGGCGTCCCGCGCGGCGGTGACGCGGAACCGGTGGCGTTCGAGGAACCGGGCCAGCAGGTCACGGATTTCGCGGTCGTCGTCCACAACGAGGATGTGTGGCATGGTCTCCATGCCGGGCAATGTAGTGCCATCGCTGCCAAGGCGTGAGGTTTTCGGCGACCGGGTTGCAATTGGTTGCACTTCGCAGCAGGCCGGACGCCTCGCTGCGGCTAGAAGCCATCCCAAGGATAAGCTCTGGGGGACCACACACCATGCGTCAGGGGATCATTGTTGCAGCGGTGACGAGCGCCATTCTCGCAGGCGGCGTCGCGGCCGGGGCGCAGCCCGCGCCGTCAGCGCCGCCGCCGATGGCGGATGGCATGCACCCGCCCGGCGGCCCGATGGGAGGGATGCGGGAGGAAATGATGCATCACGGCGACGGGATGCGCCGGATGCGGCAATTCGCCTTGATTTACCCTGCCCCGGACCGGGCGCTCAGCGGTGCTGACGTGCAGACGATCGCCGAGGCGTTCCTGCTGTTCAACGGCAATCACAGTTGGAAGATCACCGAGGTGTCGGAAGAGCCCGATCGCGTGCTGTTCGCCATTGCCACGCCGGACGGCACTGCGATCGCCCACTTTGCCATGGACCGCCATAGCGGCCGGCCCGAGCGGCTGTCGTAGGCGGCGGTTGCTTGCGATGACGATGCATTGACGCAAGGGTCATAGCATGTGGCGGTTGGTATTACTTGATTTTGGCTTCTTTAAACGCGACGTGCTTGCGGGCGACCGGGTCGTATTTGCGCAGCTCCAGCTTGCCAGTCGCCGAGCGGGCGTTCTTTTTCGTGACGTAGAAGAAGCCGGTATCGGCGGTGGAGACGAGACGGATCTGAACGGTGTTGCTCTTGGCCATGGACAGTCTCTGCTAAAGGGCGGGCGAATTCGCGGCGGGACCATGCGCATCCTGGCTGGCGCGGTCAAGGTCATCCGGGCGCTGCGCGATCAGCGCGGTCGTCTCGATCACCTCCGTGACCATCCCAGCCACCGTCACGGTCTGAAGCAAAGCGTCCAGATTTTGCTTCAGCCGCGTGACTTCGCACTCGCCTAATTCCGCCCGCGTGCTTCCGGACATGGAGAGCGCCCGATCGAGCAAAGCGGCCTTCGGGGTGCGGCGCCGCTCGATGGCGCCCACCCGGCGCAGCGCGCAAAGCGGCGAGTCGAGCAGCACCGCCTCGTGCTTGACCCAATCAGGGCGGCGCCAGGGCTGGCGTTGCGCGGCACCGGTCGCTCGCTCCAGGATGGCGCGGTAGTCCACGCGCCAGGCGTTGTCCGGCACTTCGGGGTGGCTGTCCTGGAACAGCACCAGTGCGCCGCCGGGCTCGAGCAAGGCGTCGAGCCGCCGGGCGGTCTCGGGTCGGTCCATCCAGTGGAACGCCCGGCCGATGGTGACCAGGCGGAACGGCCCCATGCTCGGCGCCAGATCCTGCGAACTGCCCGCGCGGAACTCGACAGCAAGGCCGGCAGCGTCGGTCATTTGCCGGGCCAGCGCCAGCATCTCGGGTTCCGGGTCGATGCCCAGGGCGCTGGCCACATAGGGCCGCAAAGCGCGGGCGAGTTGGGCGGGGCCGCAGCCGAGGTCGAGCAGGGCGCCGCGGCCATCCAAGCCGCAGAGTTGGGCCACGGTCGCGATCAGCCTGCCGGAATAGGCCGGACGCCCCTGCAGGTAGTGCGCCGCCGCCGAGCGGAAGCGCCCGGCCTGGAACGGGATCGGACCGCTCATGCTGCCTCCGCGATCACGCGCAACACCGCACTGCCGTAGCGCTGCAGCTTGAACGCGCCGACACCCTTGACCTGCGCCAAATCGGCCAGCGAAGCCGGTGCGGCTGCGGCCAGGTCGCGTAGCACGGTATCGGGGAAGATCACGTAAGCCGGCACGCCCTGCGTGTGCGCCTCGGCCGTCCGCCAGGCGCGCAGCGCTTCGAACGGGCCGCCTTCTGCCGGCAGCGGCGGCGCGGCGGCGCGGGCCAGCTTGCGGTCGCGCGGGCGGCCGGCCAGCGGGTCCGCCGCCTCCTCGCGCAGCATGACGGTGGCCTCGCCGCGCAGGATCGGGCGGGCACGGTCGGCGACCAGCGCCAGGCCGGGGCGGTCGCCTGCGCCTCGCTGCAGGGCGCCGATGGCCACCAATTGCCGGATCACGCCGCGCCAGAAACTCTCCGGCTGGTCGGCGCCCGCGCCCCAGGTTGGCAGCCGGTCATGCGCGTGCTTCTCCACCATCGGGGTGCGCTGGCCGCGCAGCACGGCGGTGATGTGCAAGGCGCCGAACATCTGCCCGGTGCGGTAGATCGCCGACAGCACCTTCTGCGCCGCCACCGTGCCGTCGAACATGCGCGCCGGGTTGGCGCAGGTGTCGCAGTGGCCGCAGGGCTCCGGCAGCGTCTCGCCGAACCAGGCCAGCAGCCCGGTGGTGCGGCACTCGGGCGTCTCGGTCAGCCCGATCATCGCCTCTAGCCGGGCGGCCCGCACCCGCTTCTCGGCGTCCGGCGCGTTGGACTGGTCGAGCCAGTGCCGCGCCCGCACGATGTCCTCGCCGCCATATAACAGCAACGTATCGGCGCGCTCACCGTCCCGCCCGGCGCGGCCGATCTGCTGGTAGTAGCTTTCCGGGCTGTCCGGCATGTCCAGGTGCACCACGAAGCGCACGTCGGGCCGGTCGATGCCCATGCCGAACGCGATGGTGGCCACCATGATCACCGCCTCGCCGGAGCGGAAGCGCTGCAGCGCCACCCGCTTCTCCAGCGGCGCCAGCCCGGCGTGGAACCCGATGGCGGTGTGCCGGTCCGCCCGCAGGCTGGCAGCCACGCGCTCGGTCTTGGAGCGGCTGCCGCAATAGACGATGCCGGTTTCGCCGGGATGGGTCTTCAGGAACGCGCTTAATTGCGCCATTTCGCCGATTTTGGCCGCGGCCGCGATGTGCAGGTTGGCGCGGTGAAAACTGGCGGCGAACACCGCGGCGGTCGGCATGTCCAGCGCCTGCAGGATGTCGTCGCGCGTGCGCCGGTCGGCGGTGGCGGTGAGCGCGATGCGCGGCACGCCGGGGAAATCCTGCCGCAACCGCCGCAACGCGCGGTATTCCGGCCGGAACTCATGTCCCCAGGCCGACACGCAATGCGCCTCGTCCACCGCGATCAAGGCCACTTCCTGCCGCCACAGCCGCTCCAGCGTGCCTGGTGTCATCAGGCGTTCGGGGGAGACGTAGAGCAGGTCCAGCGTGCCATCGGCCAGCGCGCGCGAGGTGCGGGAGGCATCGTCGGGATCGACCTCGGAATGCAGCGCCCCGGCCGACACGCCCAATTGGCGCAGCGCCGCCACCTGGTCGTCCATCAGCGCGATCAGCGGCGAGACCACCAGCGCCACGCC
Source organism: Acetobacteraceae bacterium (assembly GCA_965276785.1). Lineage (GTDB taxonomy): Bacteria > Pseudomonadota > Alphaproteobacteria > Acetobacterales > Acetobacteraceae > LMUY01. The sequence goes on along the minus strand of OZ255629.1, from coordinate 1,192,945 downwards.
GGGCCGCGCCAGTGCCGGCACTTGGTAGCAGACGCTCTTGCCGCCGCCGGTCGGCATCAGCACCAGCGCATCGCCTCCCGCCGTCACATGCGTCACCGCGTCGGCCTGCAAGCCGCGGAACGCCGGGAAGCCGAACACCCGGCGAAGGATGTCGTGCGGGCTGTCCAGAGCATGATCGCTTCTAGTAGGCGAAGCGCTCATACTCTTGCTCTTTGTTTGGGAGGCTGATTCACGCTTCAGGTCGATCCAACCTGAAGCGATCAGGCTCCAGAACCGTCAGACTGTCCGGCATGGTCAGGGCAGGTCAATGTCGATCTCGGCGCGCCGGTCCTTCACGCCGGGCTGGCTGTCCGAGGGTACGCCGGCGGCTTTGGTGATGACCCGGCTGCCGCTGACGCCATCCCTGATCAGTTCGGTGCTGACCACGTTCGCCCGCGCCTGTGACAATGCGCCGTTATCGACCGGGCCGCTGACCGGGTCGGCAAAACCCACTACGCGCACCGCGGCGTCCGGGTAGCGCTTGGCCACGGCGGCGGCGTTGGCGACGATGGCCGAAGCCGGCGCGTCGAGCTGGGAGGAAAACGGGGTGAAGAACACGGGATAGCTACGATCCGGCTCCTGCCCGGCGCACGCAGACATGGCAAGCAGGCAGAAGCCGAACAGGACGCGGCGCATTGAGGAACTCCGTGTGGTCGCCAGGCTAACTGCCCCGCGCCCGGGAGCCCCGTCAATCATACAATGCCGTTGCAGCCATCCGGGGCTGATAGCGGCGCTGCGGGTCGAATGGCGGCCGGCCTTCCCTCCAGCCATGAGCCAGGAAATGGGCGTGACCCGACGCAAACAGGCCCGCGCGCACGGCGGCGGCGACATCGGCAAAGGTGTTGCAATACCAAGCTTCGTCGAAGTAGGCGGCACCCGACCGGTCTTGCTCGGCCTGTTGCTCGGGAGGCAGCGGGGGAGTGATGCAATTGATGTCGAAGAACGGCCGGGCGGAGGCGCCGCCTGCTGCCCCGGGGGCCAAGGACAACACCAGCACGTCCTGATGCTCGTCCCAGCCGCGTTCGTGATAGGACTGCAAGCGGAGCGGGCTCCCCTCGAGCAACGCGCGATACCAAGCCGGAGCTATCAGCGAGATGCCATACTCCGCGCCGCCGTCGTAGCCGCGGTAGCCGTAGCCCTGCAGCAGGTAGTCCGCGAGCAACCCGCAGGCGGCCGGCTCGCTCAACCCGTAGGTGGTCAACGTTCGCAGCCGCTGCACAACATAGCCGCCGTGACTGGTGACCACGAGGCGCGTATGCGGCCCCATGTGGCGGATGGCAAAATCCAGGAATTGACGGGTCTGGTGCTCCGGCAGGTGGGTCAGCAAGGATCCCACCCAAATCAGGTCGAACGAGGTTTCGAGCCGAAGATCGCGAAAATTGGGTTCGGAGTAGCTTGGCCGCACGAGGAACGTGGCCGCGGTGAAGTCGACGGCGGGGCGGTCGAGGTCGCAGGCGGTGATCGCGGCCGCCGGGTAGCGGGCGCGCAGAACCCGCGTGACCCGGCCGAAGCCGCAGGGCAGGTCAAGGATCGTCAGCGGTTCGGCCCCTGCCAGGGCCACCTCGATGACGTCGAGCGCGGAGAGGCCGACCCGAAGGTAATGGTTGTCGTCGCCTTGGAACATGGTGTCCGCGGGGGACAGCGCCGTGATCAGGCCCGGCAGCCTGTAGCCTGCCGGAAGACTTAGCGCAGCGGGCGGCTCAGGCAGCCGCGGCAACAGCCCGACCGTGCGAGAGTCGCCAGATGCGGTCCAATCGCTCCACCCCGGTCAGGCGGTGAGCGATCAGCAGCAAGGTCCGCCCCTCCGCCAGGCCGTTCAGCGTTTGCAGGAAGTGCCGCTCGGTTTGCGCGTCCAGCCCGCTGCAGGGCTCATCCAAGACCAGGATAGGCGCCTCCGACAGCAGGGCACGGGCCAGCGCGATCCGCCGCCCTTGCCCGCCGGAGACACGGGCGCCGCCCTCGCCCAGCCAGGTGTCGAGCCCATCCGGCAGGCTGCGGACGAACTCGCTGAGTTCGGCCTCGTCCAGCGCGCGCCACAGCGATGGCTCGTCGGCGCCAGAGCGGCCGAGCAGCAGGTTGGCCCGGATGGTGTCGTCGAACAGATGCGTGGCCTGCGAGAGAAAGCCGATGCGCGAGCGCACGTCGGCCGCCGCCAAGCGAGCGATGTTGACCCCACCGAGTTCGATCGTTCCGGCGCACGGGGCAACGAGCTTGAGCAGCAAGCCGGCGAGCGTGGACTTGCCCGAGCCGGACGGCCCGAGAATAGCCACGCGGGCCCCTTGCGGCACCTCCAAGGTCAAGCCGTCGAACAGAACCGCTTGGTCCGGGCTCCAGCGCATATGCACGCCGGCGAAGCGCAACGCCGTGCTGGCTGGCAGCTCAACCGGCCGCGCCGGGTCGGGGACGCTGGTGCGCGGCGATGCCGCTTCCAGCACCCGGCTGGCAGCGGCGGCGGCGTGCCCGGCCAAAGCGCCCGCGCGGGGCAGCCCGCCTGCCACCTCGAACGCCGCCACCAGCAGGAACACCGCCGCGGTTGCGAACACCGGGCGCGCCCCGGCGCTGAGCAGAATGGCAAGGATGGCGGCCTGGGCACACAGGAAGCCGCCTGCCTGCGCCAGCGAGCCCCGTCCGGCGAGCCGCCGCTGCGCCGCCCGGGCCGCGGCGTCGCACACCGCCGCCCGCTCGAGCATGCGGCCCTCGGCGGCGAACACCCGCACTTCGCGCAAGCCCGTCAATGCATCCAGCACGGCGACCCGCAGCGCCGCGGTGGCCGCCGCCACCTCCGCTCCGTGGCGGCTGGCAAACCCCGCCGCCGCCATCGGCGCTATAAAGGCGGCCACGATGAACAGCACGCAAGCCGCCAGGCCCGCCCAGCGCACCGCGCCGCCATATCCGATCAGCAACACAAGCAGGATCGGCAGCAGCACCACCGCAACCGAAAGCGGCACCAGGATGCGCAGGTAGAGGCCGTCCAAGGTCTCCACATCATCCACCAGCCGGGCCGCCACGTCGCCGGAGCGTGCCATGCCCAGCCCGCCGGCGGAGCGCCGCGCCAGCGCACGGAAGAACCACACCCGCAAATCCGCCAGGGCGCGGAAGGTGGCGCCATGCGTCACCATCCGCTCGCTGTAGCGCAGCACGACGCGCAGTGGCCCCAGCACCGTCAACAACGCGGCACCCCCAGCCGCCGCGCCGAGCAGCATCACCGCGACATGCGCCCCGGCCAGCGCCAACAGCGCCGCGCCCGTGAGCGCGGAGGCGACCGCTACCAGCATGCCCCAGCCGAGCCATGGCCACTGCCGGCGCCACAACAACAGCACCCGGCCAAGCGCGCGCAAATTCACGTCGTTCATGCCGCCCCCCGCGCCGCCACCAACTGGCCATCGCGCAAATCCAACCGGCGGGAGCCAAAGCTGTGGGCGGCCGCCGAATGGCTGGCCATCACCACCGTGCGGCCGACCGCAAGCCGGCGCAGACTCTCCAGCACATCGCCCTCGGTCATCGGGTCGAGATGGGCCGTCGGTTCGTCGAGCAGCAGCAGCGGTGCGTTTTTGAGGAAGGCGCGTGCGATCGCCACCCGCTGCGCCTGCCCACCCGACAAGCCGAACCCGCCCTCGCCGACCGCCGTGTCCAACCCGGCCGGCAGCCGCTCTGCAAACGCGCTCACCCGGGCATTGTGCGCGGCAGCCTCAATCTCGCGCTCGGCCGCGTCCGGGCGGGCGAAGCGGATGTTGTCGCGGATGGTTCCGGCAAAGATCACCGGTCGTTGCCCGATCGCCGTGGTCATCCGCATCAGCGCCGCCGGCACGATGCTGGCGATATCGGCGCCATTGATCAGGATCCGTCCCGATGCGGGCGGCACGAAGCCCAGCAGCAACTCAATGATAGTGGACTTGCCCGAGCCGGACGGCCCGGCCAGCACCAGCGTCTCACCGGCCGGCACGCGGAAGCTTACATCCTGCAGCGCGGGGCCGCGGGAGGCGTCCCAGGTAAAGCCGACATTCTCAAAGGCCAGCGATACGCCGCGCGCTGCCACGGTGCGGATTGCTGGAGTGTCGGCGGCAGGGGCTGCGGCAGGCGGCACGGCGGCCAGAGCTTCGGCGGCGGCGGTGGCATGCGAGCGGTCCTGGTAGGCGACCGAGAAGGCGCGCAGCGGGGCAAAGAATTCCGGCACCAGCAACAGCGCGAACAGCGCCACGGCAGGGTCCAGCCGGTGCGCCGCCGCGGCCGCGCCATAGCGGACCGCCAGCAACACCAGCGCCAGGGCGGCCGCACAGTCGAGTGCCGCCGACGCGATGAACGCCACCCGCAACACGCGCATTGTGCGCTGCCGCAGTTCGTCTGCGGCGCGGGCCAGCGCCGCGGCCTCATCGGCCGCGCGGCCGGCCAGCACGATGGACGAGATCCCGCGCACCCGGTCCAGAAAACGTGCTTGCAGCCGCGCCAAGGCCGTGAGTTGGCGGCGGGATGCAGCCGCCGCCCCGATGCCGGAGACCGCCTGGGCCACCGGCACCAGCAGTCCCGCCCCGCCGAGAATGGCCGCACCCACCGGGTCCACCAGCGCGACGCAGACCAGGATCAGCAGCGGCCCGATGATCGCGAGACTGGCCGTCGGCAGCCAGCGGGAGAAAAACCCGTCCAGCGCATCGACCCGGTCTACCACCGTAGTGGCGAGTGCGGCGGAATGCTGCCCTCGCAGCACGGCCGGGCCCGCCGCTAGCAACCGCCCCAGCACGTCGCGCCGCAGCCGCTGCCGGGCGGCGGCGCCGGCCGCGGCCGCACGCCGGTCTGCCAGCAGCAACGCCGCGGCCCGCAACACGGAGGCGGCGACGAAGCCCGCCACTGCCCACCCTGCCGCCGGCGCCTGCCGGCTGAGGGCCGCGCCCAGGATAGCGGCAACGCACCACGCCTGCGCCACCGCCAGCGCGATCCCCGCGGTGCCGAGCAGGACGGCTGGGCGGGTTGCGCGCCGGCCCGCCTTGGTCTCCGCCCGCAGCCATTTGCGGCCGACTTGGATGCGCTCGTTCATGTTTGGCGATGTAGCGGGTGAGCGCAGACCTGCCCACCCATCTGGCGGGTTAAACCTACGTCAGGCGGCCAGCGACGTCTTGGCGGCGCTGGCGAGGAAGCGGGCGGCGGCGGGCAAGATCGCGTCGTTGAAGTCGTAATGCGGGTTGTGCAGCTCGCGCCCGCCGCCGGACGGCCCGTTGCCGATCCAGACGAAAGCGCCCGGGCGGTGCTGCAGGTATTCGCCAAAGTCCTCGCTCGCCATCGAGGGGGCCACGTCGCGATGCACCGCCAATCCCACGCCCTCGGCCGCCTGCGCCGCCAGGTCCGCGCCTTCCGGCGCATTGGCGGTCCGGACCACGCCGGTGTGGATCTCCACCGTCGCCGCGACATCGAACGTTGCGGCGACGCCGGCCGCGATGCGCCGGATGCCGGCCTCCACTTGCGCGTGCACCTCCGGCTGGTGGCTGCGGAACGTGCCGGTCATGACCACGCGGTGCGGGATTTGGTTGGACGCTTGGCCGCCCTCGATGGTGCAGATGGAGATCACCGCCGTCTGCATCGGGTCCACATTGCGCGCGACGATCGATTGCAACGCCACAATCACATGGGCCGCCGCCAGCATCGGGTCCCGCGTCAGATGCGGCATGGCCGCATGCCCGGCATGCCCCTCGATGGTGATCCCCACCCGCGAGCCCTCCGCCATCACCGGGCCGGTATGCACCACCAGCTCCCCGGCGGGAATGCCCGGCATGTTGTGGTAGCCGAAGATGCGCTCCATCGGAAAGCGGTCGAGTAGACCGTCCTTCAGCATGGCCTTCGCGCCGCCATAGCCTTCTTCCGCGGGCTGGAACACCAAGTGAACGGTGCCGGTCCAGTCGGTCTCGCGCGCCAACAGTGCTGCCGCGCCGAGCAGACTGGTGGTGTGGCCGTCATGCCCGCAGGCATGCATCACGCCGGGCCGGGTGGAGCCATAGGCGGCGCCGGTCTGCTCCTCAATCGGCAGCGCATCCATGTCCGCCCGCAGCCCGACGCTGCGGTTGGAGGCGCCGCGACGGATGGTGGCCACGACGCCGTGGCCGCCAATGCCAGTGGCGTGCTCGATGCCCAGCTCGGCGAGCCGGGCGGCGACGAAGGCCGCCGTGGCACTCTCCTGCAGCGACAATTCTGGGTGGGAATGCAGGTGGCGGCGCCAGCCAGTGAGTTGGGCGACCAGGGCCGGGTCGATCTCGGGGGATTGGGTCATCACGTCGCATTCTCCGTTGTCGGCAAGGCGTCGTCCAGCGCTTCGGAGCGCATTGGCTGATTGAGCGTCCGGCGGGACAGCCGAAGCCCGTAGCGGGTGCCGTCGCCATGCGCGACTTCCAGGGTCGCGCCCAACTGGCGGCTGAACCCGCGCACCAGCCGCAAGCCGATCCCCTCCCGCTCCCGGCTGGCCCGATCGGCTGGGTCAATCCCGACGCCATCGTCACTAATCGCCAGGTCGAGCATCGGGCCCGCTTGGATAAGCTGGACGCAGATCCGACCGGTTCGGCCGTTGGGGAAGGCGTATTTCACCGAATTGGTGACGATTTCGGTGACAATCAGCGCCAGCGGCACCGCCTCGTCACTGGAGATGCGCAGCTCCGGTGCTTCGATCAGCAGCTTGATGCGCTCACCCTCCGTCTCCCCCAGGGCCTGGAAGAGCTGTCCGCACAATTCGGCGAGGAACGAGCGCATGTTAATCATGTGCAACTCGCCGTCGGCATAGAGGTGCCGGTGCAGGGTTGCGAGCGCACGCACCCGGTCCCGCGCCGCCTGGAACTCGGCGCGCGCCTCCGGCACTCGGATCCGGCTGGCTTGCAGGTTCAGCAAGCTTGCGACGATCTGCAGGTTGTTTTTGACCCGATGGTGCACCTCCAGCACAAGCTGCGTTTGCTGCTGCTGTGCCTGGGCGAGCGCCGACTCCTTGTCGCGCAGACCGGCCGTCGCCTCGGCAAACGAGTGGGCCAAATGCCGCACTTCATCGGGTGCGCCGGTGAGGTCTCCAGGGGTAAACACGGCGCCGGCTCGCCACGCGCTCACGCCGTCGCTGAGCCGGCGCAACGGGGCGCCAAAGGCCACGTCGGCGCCAAACACCATGGCTGCCAGCCCCGCCAGCAACAGGACGCCCAACTCCGCCGCTCGCAGGAACAACACGTGGATTGCTCGCCGGTGCTCCGGCTCCGCATCGATGGCGACGATCAGTTGCCAGCCTCCCAGCACGTTGGAGGCGGCATAGGCATAGAAGCGGTTTGTCGCCGAAGCCCCGCGCACCAAGGAGCGTCGGCCGGCCAAGAGAGTGGTCAGGATCGTGATCGAAGGCAGGGCGTCCGTCATGTCGCCGATGGCCGATGTGATCCGCTGCCGATCGTCGATGAGCCAGGCCGCGGCATGGTTGCGGGCCAAGTCCAGCGGCAGGGCCAATGGCAGCCACGCTGGCGGGAGCAGTTCGGCGGCAACGACGCCATTGCCAACAGGTGCTGCGACGAAGAAGGGGCCGGTGCTGCCCACAGAGCCCAAGGTGAATGGCGCCCCTTGGTCGGCGCGATCGAACCAAGACAGCAGGCCGCCGGTCTCAGGTGGCGGGATGTGCCATTCGCACCGCCGGTGCCCGTCCGGGCCGAACACGTAAAGTCGCGGTGGCGGTTGTGCTACGGCAGCCGGGCAAGGATGGGCGGCGGCCGGCGCCGCCGCGGCAATTGCCGCCGTTCCAGCGATGGCGATTTGGCTGCGCAACTCGGCGAGCACCTGGCCGGACACGATCGCGGCCCGTTCTTCGGCGCCCCGGTCGACCTCGCGATAGTCCTGCCAGACGATGGTTGCCGCCATCAGGGCAATCGGCAGCGCCGCAATGGCGGACAGCGCCACCAAGCGGCTGCGCGTCTGGCCCGCCCGCGACCACCCGCTTGGTAGCCGCGGAAGCTTCACTTGTCCCGGTCATCTTCAATCAGCTTCAGCAGATCTTCCGGAATGGGTTCGTTTGCCACGTCGTCGTAGATCTGGTGCAAGCCCCGCTTGAGCCATATGTCGAACGCCTTGGTCTTGGACCCAGGCTGTTCGTCGCGCTTGCCCTGCTTTGGGTTACGGTCCGTCATGTCCGGATGCTTCACACCACCACGCTCCGGACATGAGAACCGGCCACCCTGTGGCCGGTTCCGTAAGAATACCGTGGTCGCCGCTCTCAAGCAGCCGGGATATTAGTTGGCGCGACTGTCGTCACCCGATAGCGGCCCTTGCGACAGCAGCATCGTGCGGTCGATCCGGCGGGTGGAGCGGCCGTTCTCTTTCGCCTCGCCCATCAACCAGGCTTCGAGCTGCCGCCGGGCGCGAAACACCCGGCTTTTCGCCGTGCCCACAGCACAGCCGGTTGCCTCAGCGAGCGCTTCGTAGCTCATGCCATGCACCACCACCATCACCAGCGCCTCACGCTGGTCAGATGGCAGCCGGTCCATCGCTACGCCGAGTTCCTTGAGTGCCAGGCGGTCCTCGTGGGGAGCGTCGGTGGCGAACACGGACTGCGGCACATCGTCGATGTCGGTGGTGTCGCGGCGCTTGCGCAGGTTGGAGATGAAGCGGTTGCGCAGGATGCGGTGCATCCAGGCAGCGAAGTTGGTGCCCGGGATGAAGGTCATATGCGCCGAGAGGGCGTTGCACACAGCGTCCTGCACCAGGTCCTCCGCTGCCGACCGGTTGCGCGTGAGTGCCAGCGCTTGAACACGCAGCTTCGGTAGGATGGTGATAACCTGGTCGTGAAACGTGTTCGTCATAGGGTCGCGCTCCATCGTGTATCCGACCAATGACGCAGCCTGGGCAAACGCTGCATCGGCTGCAACACGAAAACGCGAGCCGCCGCCGCCGGACAACGGCCGCGGTTGCTGGACGCCAAAGCCCCGCTAGGGTGCGCCAGCATGGACGGCCCGCATCTTGTGATTTCTCCGCTAGCCCGTCTCGCCCGGCGCCAGGATCCGGGCGAGCTGGGTGCGTGCGCGCGACACCCGGGCGCGCATGGTTCCGACGGCTACGCCGCAAATGAGCGCTGCCTCTTCATGGGTCAGTTCCTGGGCTCCCACCAGCACCAACGCCTCGCGCAGCAACGGCGGCAATTGCCAGAGTTGGCGCTGGAGGTCGCGCATGGCGCTGCGATCGCCCTGCTGGCCCGGGACGGCCTCCTCGATCGGTCCGTGAGCCCCCAGCGCCGCCGTCTCCCGCTGCCGACGCCGCGCCTGCTCGAAGAACTGGTTGCGCAAGATCGTGAACAGCCAGGCCTTCAGGTTGGTTCCAGGCTGAAACTGATCGAGCGCGGCAAGCGCCCGCACCAGCGTGTCCTGCACCAAATCGTCGGCAGTCACCCGGTCCCGGGCCAAAAAACGCGCAAAAGCCCGCAAGTCCGGCAGCAACGCCAGCATGTTGCGCCGCAGCGACTCCGTGGCGCTGGCGGCGGCGGGCTTGCGACTGGCGATCTGGCTCAACGTCTGGGTCTACCGCGACTTTTCACGCGCTCCTATTCCCCGCTGCCGCGCGCCGGGCAAGTAGAGGTTTTGTTATGACCAGCTTCCGCCGCGAGGACCTGTTGCGCGCCCTGCCCTATGGCCGCCGCTTCGCCCGCGCGCTCGCCGGCAGCCAAGCCCGTGGCGACCAAATGGTGGCCGACGCCGTTCGCGGCCTGCTTGCCGGCGCTTCGGGGCAGCCCGAGCCGCGGCTGGCGTTGTACGAGGGCATCCTCCAGCAGGCGAGCGCCGCAGCCACGACCGGCCCGACCCACCTTATGTCCGACCAGCAGCGCCATCTTGTGTTGCTCACCTCGCTGGAGGAAGTGCCGCTGGCCGCCGCCGCCGCCCTGGTGGGCGCCGACCTGCCAGCCGCCGAGGCGATGCTGGCGGACGCGCGCGACCACCTCCGCGCCGCCGCCGCCACGGATGTGCTAATCATCGAGGACGAGCCGATCATCGCCATGGACATCGAGGAACTGGTGCTCGGCTGCGGCCACCGGGTGGTGGGGGTCGCGAGCACGGAGGCCGATGCGGTGGAAATCGCGCGGCTGCACCGGCCCGGCTTGATCCTGGCCGATATCAACCTGGGCGCCGGCGGCGATGGCAGCTCGGCGGTGGCCCGTATCATGCGCAGCCACTATGCCCCCGTGATCTTCGTCACCGCCTATCCCGAGCGCTTGTTGACGGGGGATGCGCTCGAGCCGGCCTTCGTTATCACCAAGCCGTTCGAACCGCTGACGCTCGCCATCGCCACCTATCAGGCCGTCACCGGCGGCGTGCGCATCGACTGAGCTTTGGGAACTGGCCTTCCTCGACAACGTCTGACCTTCGCTTCCCGCGCGCTGCACAGGGCTCATGCCAGCATGAATGCGATCGACAAGGCCGTCACCGGGCGCCCCGCCCCCCAGGAACCGGACGCCGCGCCCGCCCGCACCGAGCGGGTCCGGGTCCGGTATCTCGATTTTGTGGCCGGCGACCTCGACCATGCGATGGGAGAAGCCGCCCGGCTTGGTTTTACCGCCGTGCTGCTGCCGCCGCCCTGGCGGCCCGGCGCGGATGGCGATCGGTTCGCCCCGGCCAGCCTGGACGAGATGCACCCCGCGTTCGGCGACGCGGTGGCGGGACACGCCCTGGAGCGCCTGGCGCAGCGCAGCCGCGAGCACGGCCTCGCCCTGTTGCTTGACCTGCCTGTGGCGTCGCTCGCGGTCGATTTCGAAGGCAGCGCGCCGGCGTTCGCGGCCGTGGAGCCGGCCGACCCGCTCGACCCGCGCCACAACACGCCTCGCCATGTCCGCAACCCGGCAGACGCGGCGGCGGCCGGTGCCTGGTGGGGCCGTTACGCGGCGCGGTTCATTGCGGCCGGAGTGGCTGGCTTCCGTGTGCTGGGCCTTGCCGAAGCCGCGGACGCGTTCGCCCCGTTGCGTGCCGCCATCCCGGCCGCGACGCTGATCGCCTGGACCCCGGGTGTCGCCCGCGAAGGCTTGGCGCGGCTCGGCGGGTCGGACTTCGTGGTCCCCTCGCTCCCCTGGTGGGATGGCCAGGCCGAGTGGTTCTGGGACGAGTGCGCCATGCTGCGCCGCTTGGCCCCGCTGTTGGCCTGCCCTGAGGCGCCGTTCGGCGCCCGGGTTGCCGCCTCGGTGCACGATCCGGCGCGGCTGGGCGCGACCCTGCGCCGGGCGGCCGGGCTGGCCTGCGTGTTCGGCGACGGGTGGCTGGTGCCTGCCGGGTTCGAGACCGGTGCGCGGCGGGCCATGGACCCGTTCGGCCGCAGCGCGCCCGCGAGGGAGGGCGCCACGGTCCATGTCGATCTGGCGGCGATGAACGGGGCGCTGGCGCGCGGCAACGGCCTGGCCGGCGGCATGCAGTCACTCGCCGGCCCTGGGTCCGCTCCCATGGCTCTGCTGCAGACCGACGCGGCGGACGCCCGCTTCGCCACTGAGGCGCGGCTGACGCTGCTGAACACCGATGTGGCGCGGGTTCGCTCCATTGACCCGGCGCAAATCCTGCCGCGGGTCGGCGGCGCGCTCGCTTGGGCCGATGGCGCGCTGGTGCCCGGCAGCAAGCTGCTGCTGGCGCCGGGCGAACTGCTGATGTTCCATGCCGCCGCCGCCGCGCCGCCAGCCAGTGCCGCAGCGCTGGAAGCGGACGCAGCGCGCCACGCCGCCAATAGCCCCCGCGTGGCCATCGAGGCGGTGGCGCCCTGCGTCGAAGATGGCTCGATGCCGGTCAAGCGCGTGGTGGGCGAGGTGGTGACGGTCAGCGCGGATGTGATTTGCGACGGCCACGACCAGTTGGCGGCGGTGCTGCGCTGGCACGAGCCGGGCGACGGCGGCACGCACGAGGTGCGCATGCGTCCGCTCGGCAACGACCGCTACGCTGCCGAGCTGCCGCTGACCCGGTTGGGCGGCTACGAATACAGCATCGAAGCCTGGCGCGACGAGTTCGCCTCGTTTAAGGACGAACTCGCCAAGAAAACTGCCGCCGGCGTCGAAGTGCGGCTCGAGCTGCAGGAGGGAGTGGCGCTGCTCGCCCGCACCGCCGCACGCACCAAGGGCAGCCTGGCCGCCAGCGTGCGGCAGGTGGCCGACAGGCTGAAAGACGCGCCCGACGAGCAACGGCTGCAGAGCTTCCTCTCGCCCGAACTCGCCAGCCTGATGCAGGCCGCCGACGACCGGCCCCGCGCCGCCAGCCTGCCCCGCCCGGTTCGCATCGACGCCGAGCGCAGCGGCGCCGGCTTTGCCGCGTGGTATGAGGTGTTCCCCCGCTCGATGAGCGACGACCCCAACCGGCACGGCACGTTTGGCGATGTGGAGCGTCACCTCCCGCGTATTCGCGCCATGGGGTTCGACGTGCTGTATTTCCCGCCGGTCTCGCCGATCGGCCGGGTGAACCGCAAAGGGCGCAACAACACGCTGACGCCGAGCGAGGACGACGTGGGCAGCCCCTATGCCATCGGCTCGGTCGAAGGCGGGCATGACGCCATCCATCCGGAACTCGGCACGCAAGACGACTTCCGCCACCTGGTGGCGGCCGCCGCCGGGCACGGGATTGAGCTCGCGATCGACTTCGCCATCCAGTGCTCGCCCGATCACCCATGGCTGAAGCAACACCGCGAGTGGTTCGACTGGCGGCCGGATGGCTCGATCAAATACGCTGAGAACCCGCCCAAGAAGTACCAGGACATCGTCAACGTCGATTTTTACGCCGAGGGCGCCATCCCGAGCCTGTGGCTCGCCTTGGCCGAGGCGGTGCTGTTTTGGTGCAAGCTCGGGGTGCGGCTGATCCGGGTCGATAACCCGCACACCAAGCCGCTGCCGTTCTGGCGCTGGATGATCGCCGCCGTGCGCGAGCGCTACCCGGATGCGGTGTTCCTCGCCGAAGCCTTTACCCGGCCGAAGGTGATGTATCGCCTCGCCAAGGCCGGCTTCAGCCAATCCTATAGCTATTTCACCTGGCGCGAGACCAAGCGCGACATGGAGGAATACCTGACCGAACTCGCCGAGCCCGGGCCGCGGGAGTTTTTCCGGCCGCACTTCTTCGTCAACACGCCCGACATCAACCCGGTTTACCTGCAGCATGCCGGCCGTTCCGCCTACCTCGTCCGGGCCGCGCTCGCGGCGACGCTGTCGGGGCTGTGGGGCGTGTATAACGGCTTTGAACTCTGCGAGGGCACGCCGCTGCCCGGCCGGGAGGAGTATCTCGACAGCGAGAAATATCAAATCCGCGCTTGGGACTGGGACCGTCCCGGCAATATCGTGCCCGAGATCACCGCGCTCAATCGCATCCGCCGGGCGAACCCGGCGCTGCATTCGCATCTGACCGCGACCTTCCTGCCCGCTGGCAACGATGCGGTGAGCGTGTTCCTGAAAGCTACCCCGGATCGCAGCAACGTGCTCGTGGTCGCTATTTCTTACGATCCCGGCCAATCGCAGCAGACCGGCTGGGAGTTTCCGTTCTGGACCTGGGGCGCTCCTGAGTCCGCCGCTTTCGAGGCCGAAGATTTATTCACCGGCGAGCGCCTGATCTGGCGCGGCAAAGCGCAATTCACGCGACTCGACCCGGCGCGGCCCTATAGTATGTGGCGCATCCGCGCACTTTCCTGACCCACCGAGGCTCGATTGCCAGACAGTGTCATTTCCGCCGCTCCTCCCCCCGCCATCCTGACCGCCGCCGAGGACCCAGCCTGGTTCAAGGACGCGATTATCTATCAGCTTCACCTGAAGAGCTTTTTCGATGCCGATAACGACGGCGTCGGCGACTTCCGTGGCTTGATTGAGAAGCTCGACTACATTGCCGAATTGGGTGTCACTGCGGTTTGGCTGCTGCCGTTTTACCCCTCGCCGCGCCGCGACGACGGCTACGACATCGCGGATTATCGGGGGGTGCATGCGGACTACGGCTCGCTTGCGGACGCCCGCACCTTCGTGCAGGCAGCCCATGAGCGTGGCATCCGGGTGATCACCGAATTGGTGATCAATCACACCTCGGACCAGCACCCGTGGTTTCAACGCGCCCGCCAAGCGCCAAAGGGCAGTCCGGAGCGGGCCTTCTACGTCTGGTCGGACACCGACGCGACCTATGCCGGCACCCGCATCATCTTCACCGACACCGAATCCTCCAACTGGGCCTGGGACGATGTCGCTGGGCAGTATTATTGGCACCGCTTCTTCTCGCACCAGCCCGACCTGAACTTCGACAATCCTGCGGTGATGGACGAGGTGCTCTCCATCATGCGGTTCTGGTTGGACCTCGGCGTGGACGGGTTGCGCCTGGACGCGGTGCCCTACCTGGTGGAGCGCGAGGGCACCAACAACGAGAACCTGCCCGAAACTCACGCCGTGCTGAAAAAGATCCGCGCCGAGCTGGATATCCACGCACCGGGCCGGATGTTGCTGGCTGAGGCCAACCAATGGCCCGAGGACGCCCAGGTGTATTTCGGCGAGGGCGACGAGTGCCACATGTCGTTCCACTTTCCGCTGATGCCGCGGATGTACATGGCCATTGCGCAGGAAGACCGCTTTCCCGTCACCGACATCATGCGCCAGACGCCGGCGATCCCGGCCAACTGCCAATGGGCGGTGTTCCTGCGCAACCATGACGAGCTCACGCTCGAAATGGTCACCTCCGACGAACGCGACTACTTATGGGAAACCTACGCCGCCGACCGCCGGGCGCGGCTCAACCTGGGGATCCGCCGCCGCCTCGCGCCGCTGTTGCAGCGCGACCGCCGGCGCATCGAATTGATGAACGGCCTGCTGCTCTCCATGCCCGGCACGCCGGTGATCTACTACGGCGACGAGATCGGCATGGGCGACAACATCTTTATCGGCGACCGTGACGGCGTGCGCACGCCGATGCAGTGGTCGATCGACCGCAACGGCGGCTTTTCGCGCGCCGACCCGGCCAAGCTGGTGCTGCCGCCGATCATGGACCCGATCTACGGCTTCGCTGCGGTCAATGTCGAAGCCCAAGCCGCCGACCCGCACTCGCTGTTGAACTGGATGCGCCGCATGCTCGCCGTGCGTCAGCGGCATCGCTCATTCGGCCGCGGCACGCAGCGGTTTCTGTATCCCAGTAACCGCAAAGTGCTCGCCTATTTGCGTGAATTCAGCGCCGAAGACGGTGCCGACGAGATGATCCTGTGCGTTTACAACTTGTCGCGTTCGTCGCAAGCTGCCGAACTCGACATCTCGGCGCTGGCTGGCCGCGTGCCGGTGGATATCGTGGGCGGTTCGGTGTTCCCGGCGGTGGGCAACCTGCCCTATCTGCTCACGATGCCGCCGTACGCGTTCTACTGGTTGCTGCTCGCGTCGGACGTGCAATTGCCGATCTGGCACATCCCACAATCGGAAGCCATGCCCGAATTTTCCACCATCGTGCTGCGGAACTCCATTGAGGAAGTCCGGCCAGGCTACGGCCGGTCCATCCTCGAGAACGAAGCGCTGCCGCTGTATTTGCCGAAGCGGCGTTGGTTCGCCTCCAAGGGCGAAAAGCTGCTGCGAACCCAGATCCCCTACTTCGTGCGCATCGCCGAGCCGCCGGACCCGATCTTCATCACTGAAGTGGAAGCCACGCTGGAACTACCCGGCGGCGGCACCCGCACCGAGCGGTACACTTTGCCGATGGGTGTCGCCTGGGAAGAGACCGCCATCGGCAACTTGCCGGCGCAGCTTGCGATGGCCCGGGTGCGGTTGGGTGCCCGTATCGGCTACCTCACCGACGCGTTCGCCCTAGACGGCTTCACCCGGGCCGTGCTGCGCGGGCTGCGCAAGAGCGAGACGCTGGCGTTCGAGGGCGGCAGCGTCGAGTTCCGACCGACGTCGTTGATGGCCGATCTGGACCTTGCCGAGGATGCCGAGATTCGCCGCCTATCGGCCGAACAATCCAACTCCTCGTTGATCGTCGGCGATACGGTTGTGCTGAAGGTGGTACGCCGGGTGACCGCGGGAATCCACCCCGAGGGCGAGATCACCCGCTTCCTCACCGAACGCGGCTTCGGCAACACGGCGCCGCTGTATGGCGAGATGGTAAGGCTGGATCCGGACGGCACGCCCAACACGATCGGCTTGGTGCAAGGTTTCGTGCGCAACCAGGGCGATGGCTGGGGCTGGACGCTTGAGTATCTCGAACGCGTCGTGGCTGAGCTCTCCACCACAGCCGAATCTGAGAACGATGGCTCCGATGCCTTCGCCGGCTTCAACGTATTTGCCGCCGCGATCGGCCAGCGCCTTGCCGAGCTTCACGCCGTGTTCGCTTCGCCCAGCGACGACCCGGCGTTCAATCCCGAACCTGCCACCCCTGACGTCCTGGCGGAGTGGGCCGCTGGCGCCATCGAGCAGATCGATCTTGCGTTCGGCATGCTTGGCCGCGTGAGCGAGTGGCCCAGTGCGCAGGTGGAGCAGGCGGCCAAGACCTTGTTGTCGCACGCCGACGACCTGCGCGAGGCCGCGCGCAAGCTGGCGGCTCGTGGCGCGGGCTCGCTGCGGACGCGGGTGCATGGCGATTTCCACCTGGGCCAGGTGCTGGTGGTGCAGTCGGACGCCTACCTGATCGACTTCGAGGGTGAGCCCGCCCGCACCATGGAGCAGCGCCGGGCCAAGTCCTCCCCGTTGCGCGATGTCGCAGGGTTGATCCGCTCGTTCGAATACGCCGCCGCCGCCTCGCTGCCGGGCCGGGTTGCCACCGCTCCGGCGGCGGCTGGCCGGCGCGCCGACATCATCGAACGCTTCCGCAGCGATGCGGAGAGCGCGTTCTTGCAGGCCTATCGCAAGGTGCTGGCCGAGGCGCCGGTCAAATGGGTCGAACCGCGGGCTGAGGAGGCTGTGCTCGATCTCTTCCTGCTGGAGAAGGCGGCCTACGAAATCCGTTACGAAGCCGCGAACCGCCCGACCTGGATCGGCATTCCGCTGCTCGGGCTGTACGCCATTGCCGCCCGGTTGCTGAACCTGCCGGCGGAGGGTGCGCATGCTTGATACCACCGAACTCGGCATCGACCTCGGCGCCATCGACGCCATCGTGCATGGCCGCCATGGCGACCCGTTCGCCATCCTCGGCCCGCATCACGGGACGGTGCGGGCGTTCATTCCGGGCGCATTGAGCATGAGCGTGGTGGACAGTGCCACCGGCCTGCCCGCGGGCGAGCTTACCCGGCTGCACCCGGATGGCTTTTTTGCCGGCGCGGTCACCACCACCGGGAGCTACCGGCTGCGCGTCGGCGAGGGCGCTGCCGCCTGGGAGACCGAGGACCCGTACTCGTTCCCGCCCATCCTGGGCGACATGGACATCTACCTGCTCGCCGAGGGCCGCCACCGCGACTTCGGCCGTTGCCTCGGCGCGCACCCGGCGGTGGTCGATGGCATCGCTGGCGTGCGTTTCGCGGTCTGGGCGCCCAATGCGCAGCGCGTGTCCGTAGTGGGTGACTTCAACGGCTGGGATGGCCGCCGCTATCCGATGCGCAAGCGCCACGGCCCGGGCGTGTGGGAGCTGTTTGTTCCCCGGATCGCCGCTGGTGAGCTGTACAAATACGAAGTCGTCGCGCCCTGGGGCGAGGTGCTGCCGCTCAAGGCCGACCCGGTGGCCTGGGCCGCCCAGATCGCGCCGCAGACTGCGTCCATCGTGGTGGACGACCAGCCCTACCCCTGGACCGACGCCGATTGGCTTGCCAGCCGCCCGGCCCGGCAGACCGAGGACCAGCCAATCGCGGTTTACGAAGTGCATGCCGGGTCCTGGTCGCCGGCGGCGCAGATGGGTGTGGATTCGTGGGACCGGCTGGCCGACCAGCTCGTTGCTTACGTTGCCAAGATGGGCTTCACCCATATCGAGCTGATGCCGATCATGGAGCATCCGTTCGGCGGCTCCTGGGGCTATCAGCCGCTCGGCCAATTTGCCCCTTCGGCGCGGCTGGGCTCGCCCGAGGCGTTCTCCCGCTTCGTGGACCGCTGCCATGCTGCCGGGCTGGGTTTGATCCTGGATTGGGTGCCGGCGCATTTTCCCACCGACTCCTACGGCCTGGCCCGCTTCGACGGCACGGCCCTCTACGAGCACCAGGACCCGCGCGAGGGCTTCCATCCTGAGTGGAATACCTTCATCTACAATCTCGGCCGCAATGAGGTGCGCGCGTTCCTGATCGGCTCCGCCCTGTTCTGGCTGGAGCACTACCACGTGGACGGCATCCGCGTGGACGCCGTCGCCTCCATGCTCTACCGCGATTACAGCCGCAAGGCGGGCGAGTGGGTGCCCAACCGATGGGGCGGCCGCGAAAACGAGGAGTCGGTCGGCTTTCTGCAGGAATTGAGCCGCGCCATCGCCGAGCGCGTGCCGGGCGCCATCCTGGTGGCCGAGGAGAGCACCGCCTGGCCGGGCGTCACCCGCAGCGCCGATGAGGGCGGCTTAGGGTTCAACTACAAGTGGAACATGGGCTGGATGCACGACACGCTCCATTATGTCGAGGAGCAGCCGGTCTATCGCAAATACCACCATGGCGAGATGACGTTCGGCCTGGTCTATGCCTTCAGCGAGAAGTTCGTGCTCCCGCTCAGCCATGACGAGGTGGTTTATGGCAAGGGCTCGCTGATCGGCAAAATGCCCGGCGACGACTGGCAGAAATTCGCCAACCTGCGCGCCTATCTCGCCTTTATGTGGACGCATCCGGGCAAGAAGCTGCTGTTCATGGGCGGCGAGATCGCGCAATGGCGCGAGTGGAACCACGACCACGGGCTCGACTGGCACCTGCTCGACAACCCGCTCAATCACGGCGTGCAGGCCACCGTGCGCGATCTGAATGCCGCCTATAAGTCCATCCCCGCCTTGCATCAGCGGGACTGCCGTGGCGATGGTTTCCGCTGGGTGGTGATCGACGATGCGGACCAAAGCGTGTTCGCCTACGTACGGTTCGGTGACGAGGGCACCGAGCCCGTGCTCATCGTATGCAACTTCACGCCCGTGCCGCGTTACGCCTATCGCCTCGGCGTGCCGCAAGGTGGCGGCTGGCGGGAAGTGCTGAACACGGATGCCGGACTCTATGGCGGCAGCAACGTCGGCAACGGCGGCCACGTCCAAGCGGAAGACGTCATCAGCCACGATCTCCCAGCTTCGCTGTTGCTCACGCTGCCGCCGCTGGCAACGATCATCCTGCAAGCGGGCGAGCTCCCGTAGCACAAGGAGCCTGTTATGGCCGAGCGGTTTGCCCACACCTTGCCGTTCGGAGCCCAATTGGACGGCGACATTGCGCGCTTTCGGATTTGGGCGCCGTCCGCGGGCAGCATGGTGCTGGAGCTAAACGATGAGCCGCACCGCATGGGAGCCGAGCCGGATGGCTGGCACAGCGCCGACCTGCCGGCCGCCGCCGGGCAGCGCTACCGCTATCGCCTGCCGGACGGCCTGACCTGCCCGGATCCCGCCTCGCGCGCGCAGGCCGATGACGTGCATGGCGCAAGCCTCATCGTCGACCCGGGCAGCTACGCCTGGCAGCACTCCGGCTGGCGTGGGCGGCCTTGGCATGAGGCCGTCATTTACGAGCTGCATGCCGGCGCGTTTGGCGGCTTTGACGGCCTTCGCGCGCAGTTGCCGCGCTTGGCCGAGCTGGGGGTGACCGCGATCGAACTGATGCCGATCGCGCAGTTCCCGGGCCAGCATAACTGGGGCTATGACGGCGTGCTGCCGTTCGCGCCGCAGTCGAGCTACGGCACGCCCGACCAGCTCAAGGCGATGATTGACGCCGCGCACGGGCTGGGCCTGATGGTGATGCTGGACGTGGTCTATAACCATTTCGGTCCGGACGGCGCCTATTTGCATGCCTTTGCCAAGAGCTTCTTCCGCGAGGACGTGCATACCCCCTGGGGAGCGGCGATCGACTTCCGCCGCGCTGCCGTGCGGGAGTATTTCGAGCAGAACGCGATCTATTGGCTCAATGAGTATCGCTTCGACGGCCTGCGCTTCGACGCCGTGCATGCGATCGGCGACCCTGGCTTCCTCGACGAACTCGCCGCCAGCATCCGCGCTGCGGTTGAGCCGGGCCGCCACGTCCATCTCGTGCTGGAGCACGAGGGCAACGCCGCCCGCCACCTGCGCACCGGCCCCGATGCCGCCGGCTTCGACGCGCAATGGACCGACGACGTGCATCACTGCTTCCACGTCCTGCTCACCGACGAAAGCGAAGGCTATTACGAGGACTTCCAGGACCCGGTGCATCAACTGGCCCGCGCCATGGCGGAGGGCTTTGTCTACCAGGGCGAGGTCTCCAAGCACTCAGGCGCGCCGCGTGGCGGGCCGTCGGGGCATCTGCCCACCACCGCCTTCGTGATCTGCCTGCAGAACCACGACCAGATCGGCAACCGCGCCATGGGCGAGCGGCTGACGGCGCTCGCTGACCCCGACGCGGTGCGCGCGGCCCAGCGCTTTCTGCTGTGCACACCGATGATCCCGATGCTGTTCATGGGAGAGGAAACCGGCAGCAAGACGCCATTCCTGTTCTTCACCGACCACAACGAGGAGCTCGCCAAGCTGGTGCGGGACGGCCGGCGGTCGGAGTTCAAGCATTTTGCGGCCTTCCAAGACCCTGAGCGCCGTGCCAAGATCCCCGACCCGAATGCGCCCAGCACGTTCCAAGCCTCCGTGCCCGAGTTCGGCCCGGCGCCGTGGATGGCGGGCGTGCTGGCGTTCCGGGCCGCCCACATCGTTCCCGGCATTCCGGGGTGCCGCAGCGTGGGCGTGCAGGTGCTCGGCCCGAAGGCGCTGCAGGCATCTTGGCGCCTCGGCAACGGCCGCATGCTGCGGCTGTGGCTCAATCTTGGCGACGCGGCCGTAGTGGCGGACGCCGCGGGTGCGGGTGCCTGGGTGGAGGGCCGCGCGATCGAGGCCAGCCGCCTACCCCCGCGCAGCAGCTTTGCGGTCGTCAGCGACGAATGAGCCTGCATGAACTGGCCGAGGCGGCCGGGATTGCACCCAGTTGGAAGGACGTCCACGGGCATTGGCACCGGGTCGGCGACGACTCACTGCGCAGCGTGCTCGCCTCGCTCGGCTTGGCGGCCGGCAATGATGCCGAGACCGCCGGCAGCCTGCAGGAGGTGCGGCAGCCAAGCCATCTGCCGCCCCTGATTACGGGCGACGCGAATGGGCGCATCCGCTTGCCGGTGGCGGTCGGCCACTACGAAATCGTGCTGGAAGACGGCTCAAGGCTTAGCGGTTCGGCCCGCGACGAGGGCGGCGCTGCCTTTGAGGTGCCGGGCGTGCCGGGTTACCACCGGCTGCGCATTGCCGGCGAGGAGGTGACCCTGGCGGTGGCTCCCACGCGCGGCTGGACGGTGGCCGACGCCACGCCGGGTCGGCCCTGGGGGCTTGCGGTGCAGCTCTATTCGCTGCGGCGGCCCGGCGATGGCGGGCTCGGCGACTTCGGCGCTTTGGCCCGGTTCGTGCCGGACGCCGCGCGCAGCGGTGCGGCCGCCGTCTCAATCAGCCCGGTGCATGCCCAGTTTTCCGCCACGCCCGACCGGTTCAGCCCGTATTCTCCGTCCAGCCGAACCCTGCTGAATGTGCTGCACGCCGACCTTGAGCTGAGCGGCCGCGCGGCGCGGCGGCTTGAGGCGGCTGACCTGGTGGACTGGCCAGCGGCGTCGCGGTTGCGCTTTGCCCGGCTGGCCGAGATGTTCGACGCGGCCGAGGGCACCCCGTTGTGGCAGGAGTTCGAGGCCTTCCGCGCCAACCAGGCGGAGTCGCTTGAAGGCCATGCCCGCTTCGAGGCCTTGCACGCCCATTTCGTCGCGCAGGGTGGCCCGTGGCACTGGCGCGACTGGCCCGGCGGGTTGTCGGATTGCACCAGCTCGGCGGTGCATGCCTTCGCCGCCGGGCACGCTCGCGAGGTGACGCGGCACGCCTTCTACCAGTTCCTCGCCGACCGCAGCCTGGCCGCCGCCCAGCGCGCCGCGCGCGGAGCGGGCATGCCGATCGGGCTGATATCGGACCTCGCTGTCGGCGTGGATAGCGGCGGCAGCCAATGCTGGGCCTGGCCGGACCAGACGCTGCTGGGCCTCAGCGTCGGGGCCCCGCCCGACCTGCTGAACACGCAGGGACAGGATTGGGGGCTGGCTGCGTTCTCCCCGCGCGGGCTGCAGATGAATGGCTACCGGGTTTACCTGGACATGTTGCGCGCCGCCATGCGCCACGCCGGCGGGGTGCGGATCGACCACGCCATGGGCCTGGCGCGGCTGTGGATGGTGCCCCTCGGCGCCAGGCCGGCCGAGGGCGCTTACCTGCATTTCCCGGTGGATGACATGCTGCGCCTGATCCGGCTCGAATCGCTGCGCAACCGCGCCGTGGTGCTCGGCGAGGACCTGGGCACCCTGCCTGAGGGTTTTCAGGGCCGCATCAGCAGCGCCGGCATGCTTGGCATGCGCGTGCTGTGGTTCGAGCGGGCGCAGGACCAGGGGTTCAAATCCCCCGCGACCTGGGATCGCGGCGCCGTGGCCATGACCAGCACGCACGATCTGGCCACCGTCGCCGGCTGGTGGAGCGGGCACGATTGCGCTTGGCGTCACCGCGTGGGCGCCATCGACGACGGCGGCCTGCAACGCGAGCGGGACGAGCGCGGCAGGGATCGGCAGATGCTGTGGTCCGCCATGCGCGCCAGCGGCAGCGCCCAGGGCGAGCCGCCACCCCCCGACCGGCCCGGCGCGGCGGTGGACGCGGCCGTGAACCATGTCGGCAGCGCCGCCTGCGACCTCGCTATCATTCCCATGGAAGATGTGCTCGGCTTGCAGGAGCAGCCAAACTTGCCCGGGACGCTGGACCAGCATCCCAATTGGTCGCGCCGGTTGCCCGGCCTTGCCGGCGAACTTTTGCAGCAACCGGCCGTTGCGACACGGCTCCGTGGCCTCCGAACGGTCAGGAATCCGTCTGGGGGTTAGTTCATGAGGCCGTTTTCCGCCACCGCCCGCCTGCAGTTCCATAAGGGCTTCACCATGGATGCGGCGACGGCGCTGGTGCCGTACTATGCCAGCCTCGGCATCTCGCATTTCTACGCCTCACCGCTGCTGACCTCGCGCCCCGGCTCGACCCATGGCTACGACATTGTGGACCACAACCGGATCGATCCGGAACTCGGCGGCGAGGACGCGCTGCGCCGCATGGTGGCGGCCTTGCGCGAGCACGACATGGGCTTGGTGCTCGACATCGTGCCCAACCACATGGGTGTGGGCGGCGCCGACAATGGCTGGTGGCTGGACGTTTTGGAATGGGGCCGCGCCGCCGAGCACGCCGACTATTTCGACATCGATTGGGACCCGCCGGACGCCTCGCTGCGCGGCCGCATGCTGGCGCCGTTTTTGGGCTCCCCCTACGGCGAATGCCTCAAGAACAAAGAGTTGACGCTGCAGTTTGATCCCGAGGACGGGCGCTTCTTCGTCGGCTACTACTCGCACCGGTTCCCGATCAACCCGCGCGACTATCCCTCCATCCTGCTGACCGAAGGCGGTCCGCTCGAGGAGCCGGCGCGAGCGTTTGGCGAGCTCTCCACCACCAACCGCGAGGCGATGCGCCGCGAAGCCGAGGCCGCACGAGCGGCCCTGCGCTCGCCCGACACCGCCCAAGCCATCGCCGAGTGCCTGCGCAGCTACGACCCGGCGGCCGAAGCCGGGCGGGAACGGCTGCACCGGCTGCTGGAACGGCAAAACTACCGTCTGTCCTGGTGGCGCGCCGCCACCGACGAGATCAACTGGCGCCGCTTTTTCGACGTCAACGGCCTGGCCGGGGTGCGGCAGGAAGTGCCCGCCGTGTTCGACGCCACGCACCGCACCATCCTGCAGCTTTATGCCGAGGGGCTGATCGATGGCGTTCGCATCGACCATGTGGATGGGCTGGCGGATCCGCGCGGCTACTGCCGCAAGCTGCGCCGCCAGTTGGACGCGGCGCATACCCAGCGCCCCACCGCCTTGCAGGGTGAGCGGGCCGGGCTTTGGATTGAAAAGATCCTGGCGCCGCAGGAGTCGCTCTCGACTGACTGGCTGACCGACGGCACCACCGGCTACGACTTCATGAACGACGTCTCCGCCCTGTTGCACGACCCGGCCGGCGAAGCGCCGCTGACCGCGCTCTGGACCGGGATGACCGGCCGCCCGGGCGCGTTTGAAGCCGAAGCGATCCCCGCCAAGCGGCAGATTTTGCGGGAAAGCCTGTCCAGCGAACTGTTCTCCACCGCCGCCGCGCTCTACCGCGTCGCCCGGCGCGATCTTTCCACCCGGGACTACACCCTCACCGCGGTCCGCCGCGCGCTGGTCGAGATCCTGGTGCATTTCCACGTCTACCGCATCTACGCCGGGCTGACCGGCCTGTCGGAGACCGACAAGCGCGAGATGGATTGGGCGCTGGCCGGGGCCCGCCGGACCGTCCGTGCCACGGACCGGGAGTTGCTGGAACTGCTGGGCGGCTGGTTGTCCGGCGAGGGCATCCGTCAGGTACCGGCAGGAACCCGGCGGCAGGAACGGCTGCGGGCGATGGTGAAGTTCCAGCAGCTTTCCGCCCCGACGGCGGCCAAATCCGTGGAAGACACGACGTTTTACCGCTATGGCCGGCTGATTTCGCGCAACGAGGTCGGGTCGGAGCCGTCGCAGTTCGCGCTCAGCCCGGTCGCGTTCCACGCCGCCATGCGGGACCGGCGCAAAAGCTTTCCGCTCGCCCTGCTTGCCACCGGCACGCATGACCACAAGCGTGGCGAAGACACCCGGGCGCGCCTGGCCGCCATCAGCGAGGTGCCCGACGAGTGGGAGGCGGCGCTGACCCGGTGGACCCGGCTGAATGCGCCGCTGAAACGCGACCTCGATGGCCCGGCGCCCGACGCCTGCGACGAGATCATGCTGTATCAAAGCCTGGTCGGCGCCTGGCCGCTCGGGCTCGCCCCAGACGACCGCGCCGGCATGGCGGAGCTGGAGGAGCGCCTGGCCGCCTGGCAGGAGAAGGCGCTACGCGAAGCCAAACGCCATACAGGTTGGGCGCAGCCGAACATGGAGTATGAGACCGCCTGCCGTGACTTCCTGCACCAAGTGCTGGATCCGGATCGGGTATCCCGCGTGCTCTATGACATCGCCGGCTTCGTGGAACGGATTGCCACCGCTGGAGCGGTGAACAGCCTGTCCCAGGCCTTGCTGCGCCTGACTGCACCTGGCGTGCCGGACCTCTACCAAGGCACGGAATACTGGGATTTCAGCCTGGTGGACCCCGACAACCGCCGCCCCGTGGACTTCGCGGCCCGGCAAGCGTCCTTGGCTGAACTGCACAGTCCGGCTGACCTCTTGCCACGCTGGAAGGACGGGCGGGTGAAGCAGGCGCTTATTGCCCGCGCACTGCGCTTTCGCGCCCAGAGTGCCGGACTATTCACCAGCGGCAGTTACACGCCGATCAAAGTGGAGGGAGCGCGCGCCGACAACGTACTGGCGTATGCGCGCGTCCATGAAGGCCGGGCAGCAATCGTGGCAGTCACGCGGCTGCCGATGCACTTGCCCGGTGTGGAGCAACAGCCGCTCCCGTCTGCGGCCGCCTGGCATGGAACTTCCTTAACAATTCCGCGTAACTTCGTTACTCGCCGCAGTGTTGACGTAATGTTTCATGATAAGACAGTCGGCAGCGAGTTGGCCGGCCGCATGCCGGTCGCGGATTTGTTCGCCACCCTGCCGGTGGCGCTTCTGGAGGTTCGATGAACCGTCTTGTCGTGATCTCCAATCGGGTGCCAATGCCGGGCACGGGAGCGCAAGCGGGGGGGCTTGCGGTGGCGTTGTCCGGCTTGATGGCGCAGCGCGGTGGCGTGTGGTTCGGCTGGAGCGGCAACGTCTCGGACGACAACACGGTGAAGTCGGTGCAGGACGGAGAGGTCCAGTATGCAACGATGGACCTCACCAAGACTGAGCACGATCGCTACTACAATGAGTTTTCCAACAGCACGTTATGGCCGCTGCTTCATTCTTTGCCTGAACTGATGAGCTTTGACCGCCGCAACGCTCAAGTGTATGCCGCCGTGAATGAACGGATGGCGGGTGCGGTCCTGGCTTTGCTCCGCCCGCATGACATGATTTGGGTGCACGACTACCACTTGCTCTCGATGCCAGCGGCTTTGCGCGCGCGGGGTGTGAAGTCGCCGATTGGGTTCTTCCTGCACATTCCGTTCCCTTCGGCCGACATGCTGGCCAGCGTTCCTGAGGCAGGTGCGCTCATCAAGGACTTGGTCTCGGCCGATCTGATTGGTTTTCAGACCCAGAACGATGTCGATAATTTCGCCGAGGCGGCGCATCGCCTGGCCGGGGCGACGCGGCTGGCCGGAGGCTGGCTGCACGTTGGCGACCGGCGCATCCGTCTGGCCGCTTTCCCGGTGGAGATTGAAGCGCGCGAGTTCTCGACCATTGCCGAATCAGCCTGGCGCGCGGCGCCAACCGAGCGTTTGCGCCGTAGCCTCCAGGGTCAGAAACTTGTGCTCGGCGTTGACCGTCTTGACCCCACCAAGGGTCTGATCCAGCGTCTGGCTGGCTATCGGCGCTTGCTAGAGACGCGGCCGGATTGGCGCCGCCGGGTGACGCTGCTGCAGATCGCCGCCGAGAGCCGCAAGGACGTATCGGCCTATCGTGCGCTGCGCGAGGCGGTGGATCGCGAGGCCGGGGCGATCAACAGCGAGTGGAGCGAGGCGGATTGGACACCGCTTCGGATTGTTGCCCGCGCGGGCGCGCGTTCCACTATGGCGGGCTACATGCGGGAGGCTCGGGTCGGGTTCGTTACGCCATTACGGGATGGAATGAACCTCGTGGCGAAGGAATACATCGCCGCGCAGGACCCGCAGGATCCGGGCGTGCTGGTGTTGTCCCGCTTTGCCGGCGCGGCGCGGCAGTTGTCGGCGGCCCTCATTGTAAACCCGCACGACCCGGACGAACTCGCTGACGCACTCGACACGGCTTTGCGCATGAGCCTGGTTGAACGGCAGGAGCGTTGGCAGACCTGCTGGCGCGCGATCGATGGCGCCACCCCGGCGCAGTGGGGCCGGACCTTCTTGGCCACCCTTTTGCGCGTGGGCAGCGCAGCCCCGGCCAACACTCTGTTGCCGCCGAAGGTTGAGTCGGCGACGGTTCGCCAGACCAGCGGACTTAAGGCCTGATCGCCGGTCCGCTGTAGTTACTTCCGCTGCGGATCCAGCGCGTCGCGCAGGCCGTCGCCTACCAAGTTGAACGCCAGCACGGTCAGGAAGATCGCTGCTCCGGGGAAGACGGCAAGCCAGGGCGCCAGAGTGAGGAAGCGCTGCGCGGCGTTCAGCATGGAGCCCCAGGATGGCAGCGGTGGCTGTTGTCCCAGCCCTAAAAACGACAGGCTGGCCTCGGCGATGATGGCCGTGGCGATGGCAAGCGTTGCCTGCACCAAGATCGGCGGCACAATGTTCGGCAGCACGTGGCGAAGCGCCACACGCCACGGCGGGTTGCCGAGCGCCCGCGCCGCCTCGACATACTCGTTGGCCGCAGCGTCCAGCGTCGCTCCTCGCGCCACCCGCACGAACACCGGCGTGGCCGTCACGCCGATGGCGATCATGGCGTTGGTGAGCGAGGGGCCGAGAAACGCGGCTAGCGCGATGGCCAAGATGAGGAACGGGCAGGCGAGCATCGCGTCCACCAAGCGGCCAATCGTGGCATCGGTCCAGCCGCCGGCAAACCCGGCGAGCAGACCCAGCGGCACCCCCGCCCCGGCCGCAATGCTCACCGAGACCAGCCCTGCCAGCAAGGTCGCCCGAGCGCCGAACATGACGCGGGAGAGCACATCCCGCCCATCCTCGTCGGTGCCGAACCAGTGCAGCGCAGAGGGGGCCTTGCGGATCGCGGTATAGGACTGCTGGGTCGGGTCATAGGGCGCCAACCAGGGGGCGGCGAGCGCCACGGCCACAAACAGGACGATAACGACCAATCCGGCCGCGGCCGCCCGCCGGCCGGCAAAGCGACGGGCGACCAGGGCCAACGGGCTGCGGCCCGCTCCGCCATCCCGGCTTGAAACGCTTTGCCTCGTTGGAAGAGGGCTTGCGGCCGCCAGGCTCACGGCACACGCAGCCTCGGATTGACCAGGACATAAAGGCCGTCTGCCAATAGATTCAGCACGATATAGAACGTTGCTGTCACCATCACGACGCCTTGCACGACCGGGTAGTCGCGGTTGAACACCGAATCGACCACGAGCTTGCCGAAGCCTGGAATGCTGAACACCTGCTCCGTCAGCACCGCGCCGGAGAACAGCGTGCCGAGTTCCAGCGCGCCCAGGGTTACCACCGGAACCAGCGCGTTGCGCAAGGCATGCCGCGTCACCACGCGCCATTCCGCCAGGCCCTTGGCGCGGGCAGTGCGGACGTATTCCTGATCCAGCGCCGTCAGCATGGCGCTGCGCACATGCCGCATCAGCACCGCGGCGGTGGCGTTGCCGAGCACGAAGGCCGGCATGATCGTGGTGGCGAGCGACTGCCAGGGATCTTGGCTTAGCGGAACGTAGCCGGACGGCGGCAGCCAGCCGAGCTGAACCGAAACCAGCAGGATCAGCATGATGCCGAGCCAGAAATTGGGCGTCGACAGCCCGCCGAGCCCGATCAGGTTGGCCGCCGCATCCCACCAGGTACCGCGCTTAACCGCGGCCAGAACGCCGGTCGGCACGCCGATTAGCAGGGCGAAAGCGAATGCCATCACGCCCAACTGCAGCGTGACTGGGAGCTTCTGCGCGACCAACTGCGTCACCGGCTCGCGGATGCGCCAGGAATAGCCGAGATTGCCCTGCACCAGACCGCCTAGCCAGTGCAGGTATTGCACCGGAATCGGGCGGTCGAGCCAGAGTTCGGCCCGGATTTGCGCCAGCAGTTGCGGGCTGGCGCCTTCTTCGCCCGCCAGCACCAGCGCCGGGTCTCCGGGCATGAGTTGCTGCAGGCCAAACACCAGCATGCTCACCAGCAGCAACGTCGGCAGCAATTGCAGCAGCCTGCCGCGTAGCCGGTTGTTCATGGCGCGACGGTCAGGCCCTGGAGGCGGATGATGCCGTCGGGGACGGGGGCGAAGCCGCCGACTTTGGCGGAGAGCCCGGCGAAATACCGCGTGGTATAAAGATAGGAGATCGGCAGGTCGGTTTGTTCCAGTTGGAACAAGCGGGCGTAAGTCGCGCGGCGCTTGGACAGGTCGGGCTCCAGGCGGGCCTGATCCAGCAGCGTGTCGGCCGCGGCGCTGGCGTAGTGGCCGTAATTTTCCGACCCGCCGCTGTGCAGGAAGGCGTAGGTGTTGCCATCCGGGTCGGCCCGGCCCGACCAGAGCAGCAGATAGGCTTCGAACCCGCCTTCGCGCGCCAGCCCCAGCGAGGAGGCGAACTCCATGGTGGTGATCTTCACGTCGAAGCCGGCTTCGGAGGCCATGGCCTGGATCACTTCGGCCATCTGCTGGATGTCGGGGTTGTTGGGTGCGATCAGGTTGACAGGAACGGGCGTTTTCACCCCAGCCTGCTGCAGCAGCGCCTTGGCTTTCGCAACATCGCGGGGTAGCGGCTTCAACGCGGGGTCGAAGAACGGGCTTTCCGGCGGCACGGGCTGCGCGGTGGCGGGAACCATCCCGTTATAGACCGCCTGCAGCAAGCCATCGCGGTCGATGGACAAGTCGAAGGCCTGCCGCACCAACGCGTTCTGCCCGATTGGCGTCTTGGACCGGGGGCCATTGCCGAGATTGTAGGTGATGCCCTGGTAGCCTAGCCCGTCGTAGGTGACGAGCTGCAGCTTATGGTCAGCCTTTACCGTCGCCGTGTCGGTCGGGATGACATACTCGACAAAATCCACGCTGCCGGCCTGCAGGTCCGCCAGGCGGATCGAGCTGTCCGGGATCACCTGGTAGATGACCCGGTCCAGGTGGATCGCGTCCTTGTTCCAGTAATCGGCGAAGCGTTCGAGCGTGATGTGGTCCTGCGCCACCCGCTCGACGAACTTCATCGGCCCGGCGCAGACGGGATGGAGGCCGAAGTCCTTGCCCTCCCGCTGCGCCGCTGTGGGCGAGACGATCATGCCGGCGCGGTCGGTCAGTTGCGCCAGGAATGGGGCGGACGGTGTTTTCAGCACCACGCGCACGGTCGCCGGGTCGAGAATGTCGACATGGTCCATGGCATTGATCTCGGACAAGCGGGCGCTGCCCGGCATGGTGAGGTGGCGGTCGAGGCTGTATTTTACCGCCGCTGCGTCCATGGTGGTGCCGTCTTGGAACGTCACGCCGTGGCGCAGGTGGATGACAAGCGTCTTTGGGTCCGTCCACTCGTAGCCGGTGGCGAGTTGCGGGACGAGCTGCAGCTTGGCGTCAATGTCGAACAGCTTGTCGCACAGGCCGGCGAACACGATGCGGCCGACGAAGGTGCGGCCGAGCGTCGGGTCCAGGATGTCCGGGTCCTCCCGCAAAGCGAGGTGCAGGGTGGCGGGCGTTTGTGCCGCCAGCGCAGGAGCGGCGGCGAACAGGCAGGCGAGGAGAAGGCGGATCATGCGGCGTTGGCTCCGGCTCGGCCCGCATGGTATTGCAAAGCCCGGGCCGCAGGCTACGTCCGGCGCATCGGGTTGGAGAATGGCGTGAGCGAAAATGGGGTCGATCTCGGCGCGATTTATGGCGCGATCATCGCGATCTCGAACGAGCTGAAGGCCTTCAAGGCTGACATGGGTGCCTTCAAGGCTGACATGGGTGCCTTCAAGGCTGACATGGGTGCCTTCAAAGCTGACATGAACGCCTTCAAGGCTGACATGAACGCCTTCAAGGCTGACGTGCAGGCTGAATTCCGGGCGGTGCACGCCGAGTTCCGCTCTGTTCGCGCCGAACTCGGCGAGCTGCGTCAAACCGTGAACGACATCCACGGCTCCGTCATCGGTCATGGCGTGCTCATCACCGAGCTGGACGAGCGCGTCTCCCGCCTGGAGCAACGCGA
This sequence comes from Acetobacteraceae bacterium, assembly GCA_965276785.1. Classification (GTDB taxonomy): domain Bacteria; phylum Pseudomonadota; class Alphaproteobacteria; order Acetobacterales; family Acetobacteraceae; genus LMUY01. Next base: position 1,161,962 of record OZ255629.1, on the reverse strand, counting down.
CCAGCCGGCGGGCTGAGCCGGATGCGCACCCACCGCATCGCCGCGATGCCGGCTGATGGCATCGGCCCCGAGGTGATCGCCGCCGGGCTCGAAGTGCTGGACGCGCTGGCTAGCCGCGACGGCGGCTTCACGCTGCAAATTACTCACTACGACTGGGGCAGCGAGCGCTACCGCCGCACCGGCTCGCTCATGCCGCAGGATGGGCTCGACCAGCTCCGCACCGCCGACGCGATCTACTTCGGCGCGGTCGGCGCGCCGGACATCCCGGACCACGTCACGCTCTGGGGCCTGCGCCTGCCGATCTGCCAGGGTTTCGACCAATACGCCAACGTGCGCCCCACCCGCATCCTGCCCGGCGTCACCAGCCCCTTGCGCGGTGTCGGCCCCGGCGACCTCGACTGGCTCATCGTCCGCGAGAATAGCGAGGGTGAGTATGCCGGCCATGGCGGGCGGGCGCATCGCGGGCTGCCGGAGGAGGTGGCGACCGAAGTCGCCATCTTCACCCGCGTGGGTGTGGAGCGGATCATGCGCTTCGCCTTCGCTTGCGCCCGCGCGCGGCCGCGCAAGCTGCTGACGGTGGTCACCAAATCGAATGCGCAACGCCATGGCATGGTGTTTTGGGACGAGGTCGCCGCCCTGGTCGCCCGCGACTTCCCGGACGTCACCTGGGACCGCGAGCTGGTGGATGCGATGACGGTGCGGATGGTCAACAAGCCGCGCAGCCTGGACACTGTGGTCGCCACCAACCTGCACGCTGACATTCTAAGCGATTTGGCTGCCGCACTGGCGGGCTCGCTGGGCATTGCTCCTACCGGCAACGTGGACCCGCAGCGGCGCTTCCCCTCCATGTTCGAACCAATCCACGGCTCTGCGTTCGATATCACCGGGAAGGGGATTGCCAATCCGGTGGCGAGCTTCTGGACGGCGGCGATGATGCTGGACCATCTGGGCGAAGCGGCTGCCGGGCAGCGGCTGATGGCGGCGGTCGAGCAGGTCTGCGCCGCCGGGGTGCTGACGCCCGACTTGGGCGGCAAGGCGACCACAGCCGAGGTGACTCGCGCCGTTTGCGAGGCCATCCGCAGCGCTAACGCCTGATGCGCAAGGCCGTCGCGGCGGACGAGCCACTGGTGAGGGCGATCACCCGGGAGGCCTATGTCGAGTATGAACCCTTGTTCGGCGGCCCGCCACGTCTTGCGACCGAGGACTACACACCGCGCATCGCCGCCGGCCAGGTCTGGCTCTGGGGTGAAGATGCCGCGCTGGTGATCGAATGCCATCCGGACCATGCTATGATTTATAGCCTGGCAGTTCGCACGGCGGCCCAGGGCAAAGGGCTTGGCAGCGCCATGATGGATGCGGCGGAACGGTTGGCCGCCTCCTGGGGCGTCGCTGACCTCCGGCTTTACACCAATGCGCTGATGACCCGGAACCTGGCGATCTACGCCAAGCGAGGCTATCGCGAGATCGGCCGCCGCCCGCACCCGCTGCGCCCTCAATTCACCATGGTCGACATGGCCAAGACCGTGCCCACCGCCGAGACCGAGTTGCGCCGCCTGCTGTACGTGATGGCCCGGCTGCGCGCGCCGGACGGCTGCCCGTGGGACCAGGCGCAGGACTTCGACACCATCGCGCCGTATACCATCGAAGAGGCCTACGAAGTTGCCGACGCCATCGCCCGCCGTGACTGGGCCGGCCTGCCTGACGAGTTGGGGGATTTGCTGTTCCAGGTGGTCTATCACAGCCGCATGGCAGAGGAGTCGGGCCGCTTCGCCTTTGCCGACGTGGCGCGCGGAATTGCCGACAAGATGGTCCGCCGCCACCCGCATGTCTTCGCCGGAACCGAGGCGACGCCGGGCTTTTGGGAGGCGGGCAAGACCACCGAACGCCTGGCACGCCGCCAGCATGGCACGCTGGACGGGGTGCCGGTCGCGTTGCCCTCCCTCACCCGCGCCGCCAAGCTGACTGCCCGCGCCGCGCGGGTGGGGTTCGACTGGCCGGATGCCGCCGCCGTGCTGGACAAGCTGGCGGAAGAGACCGCCGAGCTCCGGGCCGAACTGCCGGGGGCCGACCCGGTGCGCCTGCAAGACGAAGTGGGCGACATGCTGTTCGTGCTGGCCAACCTGGCGCGCAAGCTGGGGCTAAAGCCGGAGACCTGCCTCCAGGCGGCCAACGCGAAGTTCACCCGCCGTTTCGAGGGGGTGGAGGCAAGGCTGGCGGCGGAGGGCCTCACGCCCGCTGATGCTGGTTTGCCGGCGATGGAAGCGGCCTGGCAGGTGGTCAAGCGCGAAGAATTGTAGGGTGGGTTGCCCTTCGCAACCCACCACTCCCCTGGTGATTGGGTTCAATCACGGAAGTATTCAGACCGCATCGACCCCTCAAACCGCTGTCCTTCCAGGCAGCATTGCTTGAAACCGGCGGCCCGAGCCGCAGGGGCAAGGGTCACGGCGGCCAAGCTTTTCCACCAACTCCTTGTCCCCACGCACGACCCGCAGACCGCGTTTCACATGGGTTTCGGAGTTGAAATCCCCTCCGGCGCTTGCTCATTGGCTCAAAAGCAGAAGCGCGGCTCGATGTCGTCTCTGTTCATGGAAGCCTCCTTTTAACGTTGCTGGATACTCGATGTTTAGATCTCGTCCGGTCTTGCGCCAGCATCCGGTCACTTACGGCTCCATGAGGTCCATTCCGATGAACTCCGGCCGCCTCCGCAGATACTCCTTCCCGTTCTAACGACGCGAGCCTATTCTTTTAACTATGGCCGACCCGAGTGACACCACGCGCCAACCGCCGCAGGCATGGGTTGAGGCCCTTGATCGGGCGGAGGCTGACCTTGCAGCCGGGCGCGTCTATGATGGTGCGGGCGTTCGGCAACGCCTCAGAGACAGCATCAAGCGGATGCAGGCCGAGGTTGAGAGCAAGGCAGCACGGCGCGTTTGATCCGCTATTCGGCGGAGTCAATCGACCAAATCGACGCCCTCCGCCTCCACTACATCGCCAAGTCTCGGATCGAGGCCGTCCTTGCCCTCGACCGGACGCTTGAACGGGCGGAGCAGGTCGTTGGATTGCAGCCCGAGCTAGGACTTCCAGCACCGCGCCCGTACCCCCAGCTTAGTAGACCTGGACGCGCTTGGATGCACATCGGGCGGTATTAGTTCGGCTATACGCTCGACCGCCCGCCCGTGCTATTAGCGGTGTTCTATGACGCCGCAGACATCCCCGGACGTTTGTAGCGGGCAGTCCTATGCGGGGGGCCTGCCGTACTGCTCGTCGCTCACCTGCTCCAGCCATGTCACCGCTGACCCGTTCAGCTTTTCCTGGATGGCGATGTGACTCATGGCCGTCGTGGGCGCGGCGCCGTGCCAGTGCTTCTCGCCCGGAGCGAACCAGACCACATCGCTGGGCCGGATTTCCTCAACCGGCCCACCCTCGCGCTGCGCCCAGCCGCAACCGGCTGTAACGACAAGGGTCTGACCGAGCGGGTGGGTGTGCCAGGCGGTGCGGGCGCCCGGCTCGAACGTGACCAAGGCTCCGGCGACACGGGCCGGGTCGGGCGGGCTGAACAGCGGGTCGATACGGACCGTGCCGGTGAACCAATCTTCCGGTCCTTTGCCCGAAGGCTGCGAACCCGCTCGCTTGATGTCCATCGCTGCTCTCCTTTGCGTTACGCCCGCCGCTCCTCGGCCTGCACTGTGAGCGGCGCCTCCAGGTATTTGGCGAAGCCTTTCGGCACCACCTGCCACATCCGCTCCAGCGTCTCGGGCCAGTTCTGCAGCAGCCCGGCGGCGTAGCGGCTGGTGGTCTCGCGCACATGCGACTCCATCAAGCCCCGCAGCACACCCTCCCAATGCGGGTGCGCCACGCGTTGCCACTCAATCGTCTCCGGATTGGTCCGGGCGGCAAACTGATCCGCCGGGTCGTAGACGAAGGCCATGCCGCCGGTAAACCCGGCGCCGAAGTTGTCCCCCACCGGGCCCAGCACCACCACCGTGCCGCCGGTCATATACTCGCACCCGTTGGAACCGCAGCCCTCGATCACCGCCTCGGCCCCCGAGTTGCGCACGGCGAACCGCTCGCCGGCCTGCCCGGCGGCGAACAGCGACCCGGCGGTCGCACCATACAGCACCGTGTTGCCGATGATGGTGTTGTGCTGGCTGATCAGCGCCGAGGAAGGCGCCGGCCGCACCACGATGGTGGCGCCGGACAGCCCCTTGCCCACGTAGTCGTTGGCATCTCCGAGCACTTCGAGCTTCAGCCCATGCACCGCGAAGGCGCCCAAGGACTGCCCCGCCGAGCCGCGCAGCCGCACCGTGACATGCCCCGGCTGCAGCGACGCCATGCCGAACTGGCGCGTGATCCGCGATGACAGCTTGGTGCCGATCGCCCGGTGCGTGTTGCGGATGTTATACTGCAACTGCATCTTCTCGCCCCGCTCGAACAGCGGTGCGGCGTCGGCGATCATCTCCGCGTCCAGCGTCTCCGGCACCTCGTTGCGGCCCTCGGTGCAGTAGCGCGCATAGGGACCGGGGTCGGCCTGCACCAGCAACGGGTTGAGGTCGAGGTCATCCAGCCATTCCGCGCCGCGGCTCACCTGGCGCAGATACTCGGTCCGCCCGATCACGTCGCGCAGCCGCTTAACCCCCAGACTGGCCAGGATGTTGCGCACCTCCTCGGCCACGAAGGAGAACAGATTGATGACCTTTTCGGGCGTGCCCTCGAACTTGGCGCGCAACACCGGGTCCTGGCTGCAGACGCCGACCGGGCAGGTGTTGCTGTGGCACTGGCGCACCATGATGCAGCCCATCGCCACCAGGCTCGCCGTGCCGATGCCGAACTCCTCAGCACCCAGCATGGCGGCGATCACCACGTCCCGCCCGGTCTTGATGCCGCCATCCGTCCGTAGCCGCACCCGGTGGCGCAGGCGGTTCAGCATCAGCACCTGGTGCGCCTCGGTGAGGCCCATCTCCCACGGTGCGCCGGCGTATTTCACGCTGGTCTGCGGCGCGGCACCCGTGCCGCCGGAGTGGCCGGAGATCAGGATCGCGTCTGCCTTGGCCTTCGCCACGCCCGCCGCGATGGTGCCGATGCCCGAGCGGGCCACCAGCTTCACGCAGACGAACGCCTCCGGATTGATCTGCTTGAGGTCGTAGATGAGTTGAGCGAGGTCCTCGATCGAGTAGATGTCGTGGTGCGGCGGCGGGCTGATCAGGGTCACACCCGGGGTGGAGTGCCGCAGCTTGGCAATCAGCGCCGAGACCTTGAAGCCCGGCAATTGGCCGCCCTCGCCCGGCTTGGCGCCCTGGGCCATCTTGATCTCGATCTCGCGGCAGGCGTTCAGATACTCCGCCGTGACGCCAAACCGGCCCGAGGCGATTTGCTTGATTGACGAGTTGGCGTTGTCGCCGTTCTTGCGCGGCGTGTAGCGCGCGCGGTCCTCGCCACCCTCGCCGCTATCCGATCGGGCGCCGATCCGGTTCATCGCGATCGCCAGCGTCTCGTGCGCCTCCGGGCTCAACGCCCCCAGCGAGATGCCCGGCGCCACCAGGTGCTTGCGGATCTCGGTGATGCTCTCGACCTCGTCCACCGGGATGGCCGTGTGCCCCTCGGTGAAGTCCAGCAGGTCGCGCAGCGCCACCGGCGGTTGGCGGCGCACCGCCTCGCTGTAGCGCATGAAGGTCTGGAAGCTGTCATTGGCGACCGCGGTCTGCAGCGTGTGGATCAGGCTGCCCTCGAAGGCATGCGTCTCACCGCGGCGGCGCAGCTTGTAGAGCCCGCCGACCGGCAATGCAACCGGGTCCTGGTCCCAAGCATGTTTGTGCAACTTCAGCACGTTGCGCGCGATCCCTGGCACGCCGATGCCGCTGATGCGGGACTGCATGCCGGGGAAGAACTCCGCCACCAGCGCGCGCGACAGCCCGATCGCCTCAAAGTTGTAGCCACCGCGATAGGATGAGATCACCGAGATGCCCATCTTGGACATCACCTTCAGCAAGCCCTTGTCCACCGCCTTCTTATAGCGCCGCACCGCCTCGCCCGGCGTCATGCCGCCAAACAGCCCGCGGCGCTGCCGGTCGACGATACTCTCTTGCGCCAGGTAGGCGTTGATCGTGGTCGCTCCCACGCCGATTAGCACCGCAAAACAATGCACGTCCACGCACTCGGCCGAGCGCACGTTCAGGCTGGTGAAGGTGCGCAAGCTGGAGCGCACCAGGTGGGTGTGGATCGCAGCCGTTGCCAGGATCATCGGCATGCCGATGCGGTCCGGCCCGGCCTGCTCGTCGGTGGCGATGACATGGGTGCAGCCGGCGCGCACCGCCTCCTCCGCCTCGCGCCGGATACGATCGATCCCGCCGCGCAGATCGATCCCGGTGTCGAGGATCGGCACGGTGCAGTCGATCACGCAGGCATTGCGGCCCATATACTGCTGCATCGCGACGAACTCGGCGCTGGACAACACCGGGCTGTCGAGCTGCAGCAAGTCGAGTTGCTCGGCGTTCTCGTCCAGCACGTTGCCAAGATTGCCCAGCCGGGTCTTGAGCGACATCACCCGAGTCTCGCGCAAGCTGTCGATCGGTGGGTTGGTCACTTGGCTGAACGCCTGGCGGAAATAGTGGTGCAAGCCGCGATACTTCTCGGAGAGCACCGCAATCGGCGTGTCGTCACCCATCGAGCCGACCGCCTCGGCCGCATCCTCCACCATGGGGTGGAGGATCATCTCCAACTCCTCCAAGGTCATGCCCATGGCGAGCTGACGGCGGCGCAGCGCTTCGCCCTCAAGCAAGGTCGGCTCGGGCGCATCGGTTTTCACGATCGTGTCGATGGAGGTGATGCGCGACACCCACGCGCCGTAATCATGCCGGCTGGCCAGCATGTCCTTCACCTCCTCGTCGCCGAGGAACTCGCCGGTCTCCAAGTTCACCGCCACCGATTGGCCTGGCCCGACCCGGCCCTTGGAGCGGACGTCGCGCTCGTCGAACTTCACCATGCCGGATTCGGAGCCCACCACCAGCAGGCCGGTGTGGGTCAGCGTGTAGCGCAGCGGGCGGAGGCCGTTGCGGTCCAGCCCGGCGAGGACCCAGCTTCCATCGGTCGCGGCCAGCGCCGCCGGGCCGTCCCAGGGCTCCATGACGGCGCTGCAATAGAGGAACATGTCTTTGTGGGACTGCTTCATGGTGGCGTCCACGCTTACCGAGGCGGGGATCAGCAGCGCCTTGGCCATCGGCGCGTCCCGCCCGGCGCGCACCAGCAACTCGAACGCGCTGTCCAGGGCGGCGGTGTCGCTGCTGCCGGCTTGGATGACGGGTTTGATGTCCTCGATGTAGGGATTGAGGCCCGGATCGGAGAGCCGGGTCTCATGGCTCTTCATCCAGTTCACGTTGCCGGAGAGCGTGTTGATCTCGCCGTTATGCGCCAGCATGCGGAATGGCTGCGCCAGCCGCCAGGTCGGGAAGGTGTTGGTGGAGTAGCGCTGGTGATAAATGGCGAAGCGGCTGACGAAGCGCGGGTCCAGCAGGTCGGGGTAGAAGTCGGTCAGGTTCGCCGCCAGGAACATGCCCTTGTAGATGATCGAGCGGCAGGACAGCGAGCAGATGTAGAGGTCGCTCACCTGGGCCGCGATGGCCGCCTTCTCGATGCGGCGGCGGATGACGTAGAGGTCGCGCTCGAAGGTGGCTTCATCGGCGCCGGTGCCGTTGCGAACGATGATCTGTTCGATTTCCGGGCGCGTGGCGTTGGCCTTCTCGCCGATGAAGCGCACGTCGATCGGCACTTGCCGCCAGCCGTAGATGGTGTGGCCAAAATTGAGGATTTCGAGTTCGACGATGGTGCGGCAGCGCTCCTGCGCCGCCAGGTCGGTCTTGGGCAGGAACACTTGGCCCACCGCGATGCGCTCGTCCGGGGTGGCGTTGCTGCCGCGCTGGATATGTTCGGCGAAGAAGTTCTGCGGGATTTCGAGGTGGATGCCGGCGCCGTCCCCGGTCTTGCCGTCCGCGTCCACCGCGCCGCGGTGCCAGACGGCGCGCAGGGCGTCGATGCCGGCCTGTACCACGTCGCGGCGGGCGGTGCCGTCGAGCGAGGCGACCAGGCCGACCCCGCAAGCGTCGTGCTCATCGGCGGCGCGATAGGTGTCGCGCAGGAGGGCAGCGTTGGCGGTCCAGTCGGCGACGTAGCTGGTCATTTCGTCTCTCCCTGACGTCGTCACTCGGCGGCCGGGCGAAGGCTGGTGCTCGTTTCCGATCGCCAGCGAATGCTCGTGATTTCAACGCCGATCGGCTTTCCCTGCACGTCGAACTCTACGAACACGCCAGATGCCACCTCCTGTGCGCCGTCGGAGGCCGCCCCCTCAGGGCCGAAAGCAATGTGCATAATATCGGCCTCTGGGTCGTAGTTGGTCCTGATCATTGCCCTTTCGCCCCTCTGTCCCAGTGTGCCGTTACGATGAAAGTGTCGGTTCCATCAGGGCGATGGACCACCCGCAGCAACCGGTTTCCGAACTCGGCAATAGCCGGATATGACCGACTCAAGCCAGGCTGAATTGGATCGGGCGTGACCCAATCCAGCGCCGTCAGCGTTCGCTCAATATAGCTCAGCACGATGCCTCGGCCGGCCATCTCGTCGGACACATGTCTGCTCAGCTTGATCTTTGGAGATTGACATCGCTCCTACTCCGCCGCCACCGCCACCGTCTGCGCCTGCAGCCAATCATGCATCCGCGCCGCCGCGTCGCGCCCGTCCTTGATCGCCCACACCACCAGGCTCGCCCCGCGCACGATGTCCCCGGCCGCGAACACGCCCGGCAGGTTGGTCATCTGGCTGCGGTGATCGACCGACAGCGTGCCCCAGCGGCTCACCTCGAGCCCGTCCACACCCCAGAGATGCGGCAAGTCCTCCGGGTCGAAGCCGAGCGCCTTGATCACCAAGTCCGCCTCCAGCGTCACCCGCTCGCCGGACGGCTCCACCGAGCGGCGGCCGGACGCATCGGGCAGGCCCAGCCGCATCCGGCCGACCAGCACGCCCGTCACCTGGTCATCGCCGAGAAAGGCGTCTGGCGCGGAGAGCCAGACGAACTTGATGCCCTCTTCCTGGGCGTTCTTCACCTCGCGCATCGAGCCTGGCATGTTGGCCTGGTCGCGCCGGTAGAGGCAGGTCACCGAGGCGGCACCTTGGCGTACCGCGGTGCGCACGCAGTCCATCGCCGTGTCGCCGCCGCCGACCACCACCACGCGTTTGCCCGCCGCATTGAGTTCGCCGCTGCCGAACGCCGGCACGTCGTCCCCCAAGCCCTCGCGGTTGGAGGCAGTGAGATAGTCCAGCGCCGGCACGATGCCGCGCAGTCCCGCACCGGGGCCGCCGATCTCGCGCGCTTTGTAGACGCCGGTGGCGATCAGCAGCGCGTCGTGCTGCGAACGTAATTTTGCAAAATCAATGCCTTCGCCGACACCGCTGCCGAGATGGAACTGGATGCCGCCCTCCTCCAGCAGCTTCCAGCGGCGCAGCACGATTTCCTTCTCAAGCTTGAAGCCGGGAATGCCGTAGATCATCAGCCCGCCGACCCGGTCGTAGCGGTCGTAGACATGCACCTGGTAGCCGCGTGAGCGCAGCATTTCCGCCGCCGCCAGGCCGCCCGGTCCGGCGCCGATCACGCCGGCCGACTGTGGCCGCTCCTGGCGCGGACGCAGCGGCTTGACCCAGCCTTGCATGAACGCCGTATCGGTGATGTGGCGCTCGACGGCGCCGATGGTGACGCTCTCGAAGCCCTTCTCAATGACGCAGTTACCCTCGCACAGCCGGTCCTGCGGGCAAATGCGGCCGCAAATCTCGGGAAAATTGTTGGTGGCGGAGCTGACCTCGTAGGCCTCCTCCATCCGCCCCTCGGCGCACAGCTTCAGCCAGTCTGGAATGTTGTTCGACAGCGGGCAGTGGATCGAGCAGAACGGGATGCCGCATTGGCTGCAACGGCTGGCCTGCGCGGCGGCAGCGCCTTGGTCGAAGCGACGGTAGATCTCGGCGAAATCCTCCCGCCGCTCCGACACCGCACGCTTTTGCGGCGTCTGCTGATGCAACCGGACGAATTGCAGCATGCGGTCGGCCATTCGCGCGGGTCCTCTCATTGGTATGCCGGCGCATATACGGCTGTAGAACGGCTGTGAACAGGGCAAAACCACTGAATGGGACAGCTAGGCTGCCATGCAATCAGCGAAGGACCATGGCCGGAAGCGTCGATCCGGTGCTACAACCGTCAAAAAGGACCGATACGGACCTTCAGCTCGGGAGCCGCTCCAGCTTGCCCCCACCCGGCCGGTAGCGGACCAGGTATTCCGGCACCACCAACTCGACCGGCGTCGGAGCGATGCCAAGCTCCGGCAGGCCTGGCTGGCCCGGCGCTACCACGTTGTCGCGGGATAACAGCAGCAGTTGATCGCGCGTGAACGGTTTGCCCGGCAAGCGCTCCGCCACCCCCGCTTGGGCGCGCGCGATCCCCGTTGGGATGTTCACCAGCCAGCGCCGCCGGTGCGTCTCGCGCAGAATAAAGGCAAGGATCTCGCGGAACGTCCAGACTTTCGGTCCGCCGAGCTCGTAGGTCTTGCCTGCCGTCACCGGGTCGGTGAGGCCGAGCAGGACCGCGTCGGCGACATCCCCGACATAGACCGGCTGCATCCTGGTGTCGCCGGCGATCACCGGCATGAACGGGAGGTACTGCGCCACGGCGGCGAACCGGTTGAAGAACTTGTCCTCCGCGCCGAACACCAGCGACGGGCGCACGATCGTGGCCTGCGGCATGGCTTGCAGCACCGCAGCCTCGCCCTCGGCCTTGGTGCGGCCGTAGACGCTTGGGCTGGCTGGGTCGGCGCCGATGGCGGAGACCTGCACCATCCGCGTGGCCCCGGCGGCGGCCGCCGCGGTGGCGATGCGCCGCGCCCCGTCCACCTGGATCCGCGCGAAGTCGCCCGGACGGCGCTCGGCCAAGATGCCGATCAGGTTCACCACCAGCGAGGCGCCTGCCACCGCGCGGGCGATGGTCGCTTCGTGCCCGAGGGAGGCATAGAGCGGCACGATCTGCCCGACGCGCCCCATCGGCCGCAGCTCGCCGGCCGCCGCCGGGTTGCGGCCGATCACGCGGGTGACATAGCCCAGCGCGGCCAGGCGCTGCACCACGTAGCGCCCGAGAAAGCCCGAGCCGCCGAACACGGCCGCCACCATCGTTTCACTTATTGCCGCCTGGGCCATCACTTACCCTTCATGTTTTACTCTCTGGATATGTGGCGAAGCGGCCAGGCTCAAGCGAACGGTCCGATGATCGAGCCATTGACGCCCTGGGGCCGGGTCGCTACACCGCCGCTCCACCGCACGCCGCGTGCATGCCCAGGTGGCGGAATTGGTAGACGCGCAGGTTTCAGGTACCTGTGTCCGCAAGGACGTGAAAGTTCGAGTCTTTTCCTGGGCACCAACGCAACAGCTTGTTTCCGTCACGATCGATCCTGGGACACTTTGTGCTAGCATTTTGTGCTTGCATGTGGCTTGTGTCATGGGTAGGATCGCGTCGTGAATAGCAAGCAAGCCAAGACGTTGGCCGCAGTGTTCACGGAACCAGCGTCCGCTACCATCGAGTGGGCTGCGATAGAAAGCCTGCTCGTCTCCGCGGGCTGCGAGCTGATCGAGGGGCGTGGGTCGCGGGTCCGGTCTGTTTGCAAGGGGTTGATCGCCAGCTTCCATCGACCGTATCCGGCTAAAGAAGCCAAGCGCTATCAGGTGCGCGACGCACGCGAGTTTCTCACCAAGATCGGGGTGGTGCCATGAACGTGTTGACACATAAGGGCTACTCGGCCCGGGTGGAGTTCGACGGCGAGGACCGGGTGTTCGTTGGCCACATTGCCGCCATTAACGATGTGGTGGGCTTCCATGGTGAGACGGTGCAGGAGATCGAGGATGCTTTCCGTGAGGCCGTCGATGACTACCTGGACGCGTGCCGCAGCGCAGGGAAGTCGCCGGACAAACCATTCTCCGGTAAGGTCATGTTCCGCGTGGAACCTGAAATCCATGCCAAGGCAGCCCTTGCGGCACAGCTGCGGGGCATGAGCCTGAACCAGTGGGCGGAGGAAGCGCTGCACCGGGAGGCCGAGACCGACCTGGCGCACCATCGCGTATGACCACCACACAATTCACCCCCAACGCGACCATCCACCTGCATCAGGGGGACCTGCCGGCGGACATCGACCTCGGTTCGGCGGTGGCGGTCGATACCGAGACCATGGGCCTGAACTGGCATCGCGACCGGCTGTGCCTGGTGCAGCTCTCGGCGGGTGATGGCGTCGCCCACCTGGTGCAGATCGTGCCGCCGTCGCTGGGCGGCACCGGGGCGGATTGCCCCAACCTCAAGCGCTTGCTGGCGGACCCGGCGGTGGTGAAGCTGATGCATTTCGCCCGCTTCGATGTCGGCATCCTGCAATACACCCTCGGCATCACCGTGGCGCCGGTGCGCTGCACCAAGATCGCCGCCAAGCTGGTCCGCACCTTTACCGACCGGCATGGCCTGCGCGACCTGTGCCGCGAGTTGCTGGGCGTGGAGATCAACAAGCAGCAGCAAACCTCGGATTGGGGCGCGCCCGAGTTGGCGCCGGAGCAGCTCGCCTATGCGGCGTCGGACGTGCTGCACTTGCACGCGCTTTGGGCCAAGCTCGAGGCGCTGCTGCGGCGGGAGGACCGGTTGGAGTTGGCGGAAGCCTGTTTCGCGTTCCTTCCCGCCCGTACCCGGTTGGACGCGCTCGGCTACGAGATGCCGGATATCTTCTCGCATTGATGCAAGTGGCACTCGCAGGCCGCGCCGCGGTCGTTACGGGCGCCGCACAGGGCATCGGGCGTGCCATCGCCACCCGCTTGGCCGAGTGTGGTGCCCGAGTTCTGGCGGTCGACTTGGATGCTGCCGGGTTGGCCCCGTTGCGCGTGGACGGGATTAGGACCGCGGAGTTGGACGTGACGGACGCCGCGGCGATTGCCGCCACGCTGACCGGGTTCGGCCCCGCGGGCATCCTGGTGCACAGCGCTGGCGGCGTGTGCGGCCAAGTGGGGCAGCCCGCGGAGGCGGTGACGCCGGCGCAGTGGCAGGCGGTTCTGGCGGTGAACCTCACCGGGGCATTCCTGATGAGCCAGGCGGTGATCCCGGCAATGAAGGCGGCCGGATGGGGGCGTATTGTCACCATTTCGAGTGGAGCGGGCCTTGGCGTTAGCCTGACCGGGATCCAAGCCTATGCCGCCGCCAAAGCCGGCGAGATCGGGCTCACGCGGCAGCTCGCCCATGAACTCGGACCCCACGGCATTACCGTCAACAGCGTGGCGCCGGGCTTCATCCGGTCGAACCCCAGTTCGGAGCGGCAATGGCAGTCCTACGGGCCTGAGGGCCAGCGGCGGTTGCTGGAGCGGATTGCCATGCGCCGGCTCGGCTCGCCGGACGACATTGCCCATGCGGTGTTGTTCCTGGTCAGCGACGAAGCCGGCTGGATCACCGGGCAGACGCTGAGCGTGGACGGCGGCAAGTGAACGAGGCGCAGGCACAGGCTGCGTTCTCCCAGGCGCTGGCGAGCCATTCGCCGGGGTTCGGCAGCTTCTTCCTTGCCCGGCTGCTGGGGCTGGCCATCGACTATCCTGGCGACACCTGCACCGTCGCGTTCGAGGTCGCCGACTGGATGTATAACCCGCAGGGCACGCTGCATGGCGGGATCATCGGCACGGTGCTCGATATCTCCATGGGCCATCTGCTCCATCACGCGGTTGGCGCGGGCGCGACGTTGGAGATGAAGGTGCAGTATCTGCGGCCGGTTCAGCAGGGCCGCGCCGTCTGCACTGGCGCGTTCGTGCGGCGCGGGCGGAGCATCAACTTTATGGAATCGCGCCTGGCGGACGCGACCGGGCGGCTCTGCGCCACGGCCTCGGCCACCTGGATGCTGCCGGTGAGCGGCTAGCGGGGAGCCGGAGCGGTCGCCGCCGACAGGAACGCGGCCAATCGGCGGGCGCCCGCTGGGTTAGCGGCGCCGTCTGCAACCGTGACGATAGCACCATGCCAACCCATGCCGTTGTTCGCGTTGCGCACCACGGTCACCAGGTCGGCCTGCTCGCGCTGATGGGTGGGGCGCACGCGAAGAGCGAACCGCGCCTGCATCACTTCCATCGTCCAGGTGACGAACGGGTCGGTACGGCCCTGATCCTCCCCGACATACCAGCGCACGATTGCCGCGGCAGGGCCGAGCGGCATTCCAGCAGCCCCGAGCGCCGCTGCTCCACCGAGTATGGTCCGGCGACGCACCGTACGCACCCCTACTCACCCCCTATCGCTCGCTCCTGGGATCAAACGCGTGTTGTAGACCGTCGCCCAGGAAATTCACCGCGATGACGGTGAGAAAAATCAGCAGGCCGGGATAGATCGCAATCGCCGGGTCGGTGGTGACCAGGTCCTGCGCGTTGTTGAGCATGTTGCCCCACGAGGGCATCGGCGCCACGATGCCGAAGCCCAGGAACGACAACACGCTCTCGAACAGGATGACGCGGCCCACCGTGAGCGTTACCGCAACGATCAGCGGGGTGGCGACATTGGGCAGGATATGGGCGCCCATCACGTACGCGGCCCCGCCGCCGCTGGCCCGGGCGGAGCGGACGTAGTCGCGCTCTCGCAGCGCCAGGGTTGCTGCGCGGGTGAGCCGGGCGATGCTGGTCCAGTCCACTAGGGCGATGATGACCACCACGCGCCAGAACCCGGCGGCGCCGGAATGGGCGAATTCGGCGGAAAAACCCAGCTTGGTGAGGTCCAGCGCACCTAGCACGATCAGCAGCGGCAACAGCGGCAACGCGATCACGCCATCGGTGAAGCGCATCAGCAGCGCATCGGTGCGGCCGCCGAAATAGCCAGCGACGATGCCGATGAACAGACCGATCATGCTGCCTACGGCCGTAGCGAGCACCCCCACCAGCAGCGAAATCTGGCCGCCCAGCATCAGACGCACCAACTCGTCGCGGCCGGCTTCGTCGGTGCCGAGCGGGTGGCCGGGCGAGGGCGGGCCATATTGGGAAAGCAGGTCGGTCTGGTAGGGGTCGACGCCAAGCCAATGCGCGGCGGGCCAGGCGGCGCCCACGAACAGCAGCAGCAGGAGAACAATCGCCAGGCTCGCCATGCCGGTGCGATGCCGGCGGAACCGCCGCCAGCGCAGCATCCAAGGCGAGACCGCGCGTTCGGCGGCCGGCGCTATCGGCGCGAAGCTGCCCTCGGGGCTCATAGCGCGATCACAATGCGATCCTGGGATCGAGCCAGGCATAGGCCAGGTCGGCCAGCAGGTTGCTGAGCAAAGTCACCAGGGTGGCGAACAGCAGGCCGGTGAGCGCCAGGTTGAAGTCGTTGCCGAGGATGGCGTCGTAGATCATTTTGCCCATGCCGGGTTGGGCGAACATGGTCTCGGTAATCAGCGCGCCGCTGAACAGGGAGCCGAAGCTCAGCGCCATTACCGTCACCACCGGAATCAGCGCGTTGCGCAGCGCATGGACGGTGACGATGCGCACCTCCCCGGCCCCTTTGGCGCGGGCGGTGCGGACATGGTCCATGCGCATGGTCTCGATCATGGAGGCGCGAACGAAGCGGGTGAACTGCCCGGTGCTGGCCAAAGCAAGGGTGGTGACGGGCATGACAAGGTGGCGGAACTGGTCGGTGACGTCGCCATTGCCGACTGTGCTGATGCCGCTGGCGGGCAGCCAATGCAGGCGGACGGCGAACACCAGGATCATTACCAACGCCAGCCAGAACACCGGCACCGAAATGCCGGCGAAGGCGAACAAGCTGACGACACTGTCGGCCACGCCGCCCGGGCGCATCGCGGCCACCACGCCGAGCACGAAGGCGAGGGCGACCGAGAGCACGAACGCTGCGATCATCAGCTTGCAAGTCTGCAGCAGCGCCGGGAGCAACACTTGCAACACCGGTTGCGCATGGGTGCGGGAGAAGCCGAAATCGCCCTGCAGCGCTGCCACCAGCCAGTGCCAATAACGCAGTGTAATCGGCTGATCGAGGCCATAGATGGCTCGCAGATGCGCGACCACTTCCGGCGTGGCGCCCGGGTCGGACGCGATCATGACGTCGATCGGGTCGCCGGGCATCAGGCCGATCAGGCTGTAGATGACGAAGGACATCACCAGCAGCACGATGAGCGCCTGAAGGCTGCGCTGCAGGATGAAGCGGGTCATGCGCGGAAGTGGCACGCGGCCATCTGCCCTGCCCGCCCTGGCGAGGGTTCGAGCGCAGGTGCCGTCTCGCGGCACACAGCCTGCACTTTCGGGCAGCGCGGGTGGAACACACAGCCCGGCGGCGGTGCCAGCGGGCTGGGCATTTCGCCGCGAATGGCCGCGCCGCGCTGCCGCCGCCGGCCGATCCGGGGCACGGCTTCGAGCAGCGCCTCGGTGTAGGGGTGGGACGGGGTGGCGAACAGATCGGCGCGCGGCGCGACCTCCACCAGGCGGCCGAGATAGAGCACGGCCACACGGTCGGCCAAGTGGTTCACCACGGCCAGGTCGTGGCTGATAAACAGGTAGGCGAGGCTGCGCTGCTGCTGCAGGCTGCGCATCAGATTGAGGATTTGGCTCTGGATGGAGACATCCAGCGCGGAGAGCGGCTCGTCGGCCACGATCAGCGTGGGTTGCGGCGCCAAGGCGCGGGCGATGGCGATGCGCTGGCGCTGGCCGCCGGAGAACTCGTGCGGGTAACGGTTCAACGCGTCGAGCGGCAGGCCCACCTGCCCCACCAGTTCCGCCGCCCGCGCCCGGCGCTCGGCCGGGGTGCCGCTGCGGCCGATGCGCAGCGGCTCGGCGATGATGGCGGAGACGGGCATGCGCGGGTCAAGCGCGCCGAACGGGTCCTGGAATACAATCTGGATGGCGCGCGCCGCCTCCCGCCGGTCGACGGACCGGCCGCGGAAGCGCATCGATCCGGCAGTCGGCGCCTGCAAGCCTGCGACCACGTTGCCCAGCGTGCTCTTGCCGCTGCCGCTCTCGCCCACCAGCGCCAGGGTCTCGCCCTCGCCGATCTCGAGCGAAACGTTGTCGACGGCGCGCAAGGTTTGGCGTCGGACCGGGAAATGGACGCGGATGCCGTCCAGGGCGACGAGGGGGATCCTCTCTGGACTAGGTCGACGCGTCTGTCCGCCCCGATCCAAAAGGCTCATTGTGTCAGCTGTGTCCCCGAACAACTCTCACCGGTCTATACAATAGGACGCCGCGATGGAAGCGATGGTCGGTTCGGATGGAGTTCTTCGGCTCGCGGGCGCGCAGTGGCGCTGCGCGCTGGGCCGAGGCGGCGTGCGGGTGGATAAACGGGAGGGCGATGGCGCAACACCGGCCGGCCGGCTGGTGTTGCGCCGAGTGCTGTATCGTGCGGACCGGGTGGCCGCCCCGGCGACCGCTGCCGCAGTGGAGCCGATGGCGCCCGACGATGGCTGGTGCGACGATCCGCACGATCCGCGTTATAACCGCGCGGTCCGGTTGCCCTATTCTGGGCGGCACGAACGCCTCTGGCGGCCGGACGAGGTTTATGACCTGGTGGGCGTATTAGGCTGGAATGATGCGCCCGTCGTGCCCGAGCGCGGGTCCGCCATCTTTCTCCATGTCGCCCGGCCGGACTACAGCCCGACGCTGGGGTGCGTGGCGCTGGCCGCGCCGGACTTGCGCGCCTTGTTTGCCGCCGGGCTTACCGCCTTGCGGGTGTTGCCGCCCGGCTGAGGCCCTTGACCGCCAGCGCCTGCAAGTAAGCCTGCCAGCGCGCGGCGTGTTCCTGCCCGAGGGTGTAGAGATAGGCCCAGGTGTAAATTCCAGTATCGTGACCATCGTCGAATTGGATTCGGATGGCGTAATGGCCGATCGGTTCCACGGCGCGGATCGCGATGTCCTGCTTGCCTGCGACTGTGACCCGTTCCGACGGCGAATGGCCTTGCACCTCCGCACTCGGGCTCTCCACCCGGAGGTATTCGGCGGCAAGATGGAACGTCACGTCGCCCGCGAAGTCGACCTCCAAGCGGCGGGAAGCCCGGCGCACCCGGATAGCGAGCGGCACGGGAGATGCCCGGTTCGAGTCCGGGGGTGATAGTGATGCGTTGCCCAACAGAGGCTTTGCCACTTCGACAGCCACGGCCGTGCTTATCTGCGCGCGCGGGCGGGCGCGCGCCAATCGGCGGTCAGCGCCATCCGCTCCGGCTCCAGCAGGGTAATCACGCCGCCGCGCAATTCGAGCAGGCCATCGCGCCGGATTTGCTGCAGCGTGCGGTTCACGTGCACCACGCTCAGGCCTAGCGCATCCGCCAACGTCTCCTGGGTGAGAGGCAGAGTGAAGGAATTGCGGTCGCAGAGTTCGGCGGCCATCAGCCGATCGCGGAAATCTAGGATCAGGTGGACCATTCGCTCGTAGGCGGTCTGCCGTCCCAGCCGAACGATCTGGTCGCGCAAGCCTTGTTCTTCGCGCGCGGCCATGACGCGGATGAGATGCGGGAGCCCGGGATGGTCCGGCTGGTTCTCCGCTGCAGCGATAAGGGGATGCGCATCGGTGACAGCGACGGAGGTGAGCGACGCCACGGAACAGCCCGGCGGCAGGCCGGAGTTAAGGATGGAGCCGATCGTATCGCCGGGTAGCACGAAACTCACGATCTGCCGCCGGCCGTCGCCCAGCAGCCGATGGTAACAGGCCCAGCCTGACACCAGAAGCTGGGGCGGCTGCACAGCGCCAACCGACATCAATTCGACGCGGGCGGGCAAGCTTCGCGCAGCATCGGCCATCGTCTCCAACAACCGAAGCTCGGCAATGGAAAGCGGCGCCAAGTCTGCCAGGCGTGCGGCCATCGCGCTGCGCTTCGGGGACGCGCTAGAGACGCCCCACCGCACATCCTGCGCCATCAAAGCACGCTCCCAGCGTGACCCACCGCGAGGTCCCATTGTTCCCCGGGAACAGTGAGCTGGATCAGCCAACGAATGCCACCGGGCCGGAACTCGAGCGATGTGGACGCGTCCAATTCATCGGACAATCCCGATTCCAAAAGATGGCGCCCAAAACCGGACCGGGCCGGCCGTAAATCTGTAATGGGCACACCGCTCTCCTGCCATTCTAGCACCAGACGCTGCTGCGGAGGGTCGGCCACGCCGAGCGGATAGAGTTGCCAACGGACGTGCAGCCGCCCGGCCGGTATGGATAACGCACCATATTTGATGGCGTTCGTCGTTAGTTCATGAAACGCCAATCCGAGGCTCTCGGCAACCGTGTCCGCCAACAACACGACGGGACCCTCGACATCGGCTTGACGCTCGGCCTGTCCGCCTTGGGCCGCCAATTCGTCGTCCACCAGTTCGGACAACACGACGGCGTCGCCGGGATTGCGCGCGATAACGCTCTGAATGCGCGCTATGGCGCTGATGCGGCCGGATAGATGGGCAGACATATCGTCCATCGTCGTGCTCGATTCCACGCTGCGGACCGTCACCGAGCGGACCACGGACAGGATATTTTTCACTCGATGCTGAAGTTCGGACAGGAGTTCGCGTTGGCGCTGCCCGGCGCGCCGGGTGGCGTCGATATTCGTGCAGGAACCGAACCAGGCGGTCACGGCGCCGTCTGCGCCAGCCTGCGGCACCGCCCGCAGCAAGAACCAGCTGGTGCCGCCGCCGGCCTGGTTAAGGCGGCATTCCAGTTCCAAGGCGGACCGGTCAACCAAGGCCTGGTGCCAAGCCTGCCGGCCGGACGCCGCGTCCTCGGCATGGATTGCCGCCCACCAGCCCTCCCCCAGGGCCGAGCCATCGGGCAAACCGGTAAAGGCGTAAAACGGCGGGTTCACGTACTGCCAGGCCCCGGCCGAGTCGGCGATAAACAGGAAGGCCGGCACGATGTCGGCCATCACGCGAAAGCGCTCCTCGCTGTCGCGCCGGGCACGCTCGGCTTGGTAGGCGGCCGTGACGTCGAGGAAGGTGACCACAACTCCGGCGATGAAGTTGTCGACGCGGCGATACGGCAAGATCCGGACCAGGTAATGGTGGTCGGTGCCCAGGCCGGCGACTTCGCGCTCGATTGTGGCCAGGGTGCGCAGCACATGTTGCGCATCGTGGACCAGACCGGGGTAATCGACGCGCAAGGCAACGTCGCCGACCGGCCGGCCGACATCGGTGGCAACCAAGTGGATCACGGCGGCCGAGGCGGGGGTGAAGCCCTGCACCAGCAACTCGGCATTCAGGAAAACGATGGCGATCTGGGTGCTTTCGAACACGTTTCGCATGTCGGAGTTGACCCGCGTCAAGTCTGCCACCCTGGCGGCCAACTCGCTGCTGACGGCTTGGAACTCTTCACCCAGTGAGCGGAGCTCTTCCCGCGAGTGCTCCAACTCCCGTTGGGCCGAGTTCAGCGCTGCATCGGCCGGCAAGCCGTTGGCGTCGCAAAACATCACGATAGTGCGGGGCGCATCCGGGGCGCGATGGGCCATGGGCTCGGCCAGCAAGGTCAGTGCCAGGCTGGCCGGTTCGCTGCCCACTGTCAGGCGGGGCGATTGCGCCGGCTGGCCGGTGAGCGCCACGCGCTGCAGCAAGGCCGCCAGGCTTGGCCGCAACTCGTCGTGCACGAGCTGTAGCACGTTGAGGGTGGCTTCGCCCGCCGAGGGCGCGAGATAACGGCCCATCCGTCCGGAGAAATGCAGCACGTGCAGCGCGTCATCCACCACCACGAAGGGCGGCCCGTTGCTGGCCGCGATGCGCTTGGCCTCCGCAGTTATTGCGGCGGCGCCCGCCCGGCGCCACCGCGCGAGCGCCGGAGCAGAATGCAGGTCTGGGACCGGCTGCACAGGTCGCACAGGCGGGTTGTCGCGCCGCAGATAGAGCAGCGGGTCGTCGGCTGCGGGGGCGAACAGGCGGCCATGGCGGGCGGCCATGCCGCTGGCACTGAACCGCAGCAGCCCGCCCGGATTGAGGGCGAAATGGAACCGCTGCATCAGTTGGTCCTGGAACGCGTCGCCAAGGTGATGCAGCGGCAAGCAGCAGCAGATAAGGTCGACCCGGGAGAACGGCGGGTCGCGCAGCGGATGGTGCGCCGAGAAGACGCACAGCTCGCGAAGCTCCGGCCGAACCGTGTAGGTAAGCCCTTCGCGGACAAACCATCGCTGCAAGCGCTCCGGGGCAATCTCCCCGGCGGTTCGCACCGGATAGCGGCCGGCGCGGGCCGCCGCCAGGGAACGGTCGTCGATATCGCTGGCAAAAATTTGCGGCGGTGCGGCTGAGACGCCGAGTTGCTCCCGCAGCGCGACCGCGAGGCTGTACGCTGCCTCGCCGGTGCCGCAGCCGAGCAGCCAGGCGCGCAACCTGCCGCCCTCACGTCTGCTGCGCACCCGGCCGCTAGCGAGCCAGGCGAACCCGGCGGCGGGTCGAAACGGCGGTGCGGCGCCCAGAGTGCCGAGCGGCGGCTGGTCCAAATGGGCCGCGATCACGTCCGGGATGTCGGCCGCCGGCAGCGCCGTGTCCCCGGCCAGAGCGGTGCCCGCCTCTGCCGCCGTGACGGCCAGGCCGCCCCTGGCGCGGATGGCGGCGGCGCCGAGCACACCCGCGCAGCCCTCCCCCGCCAGCACAACCAGCACGGCCGAGCGACCGGCCGCTTCGGCAAGGCGGACGGCGAATGCATCCAGGCCATCAGCCCCCTCGCCCGGCTCAACCGCCAGGCGGCCGCCGGCCAGCGCGACCGTCGCCGAGGCGGGTGCCAGCAACACGGCGCCCGGCTGCAGCTCGGCGCCGTCCTGCGCCCATGCGGCGCCCAGGAGTGGGAGTGCTTCGGGTGTGAGCGCTGGAGCAGGGCCTCGGCTTGACCGGGCGCCGGGCGCCGGGCTGTCGAACACGATGCAAGCGGCGGCGAACCGGTTCGCGATGGCCTGCAGCAGGAGCAACAAGTCCTCACGCACCGGCCACGCGGCGGCGATGGCAATCACCGGCCGATGCTCCATCGCGTCGTGCTTAGGGTCGATCATGGCGTCCTCAAACACTTCGGGCCGGTGGCGTCAGGAGTCCGGCCGCGGTCGCAATAGCGTTGTGCCACCGTGCGCCAACGGGACGGCATGCGCCTTCAAATGGGTAAATGTGGCGCTGCCTTGACATCGGCGTTTGCCCGCCGGAGCGTGCCGGCAAGCTGGCGCACGAACGTCCGGCGATGCGACGAAACGGGAGGCCGCGATGGCACGCTTGGAGAGGAAGTCGGCTCTGGTCACCGGGGCGGCGTCGGGTTTTGGCGCCGCGATTGCGCGGCTGTTCGCGGCGGAGGGCGCCAGGGTGGTGGTGATGGACCGCAACGCAGCGGGCGCAGAGGCGGTCGCTGGCTCGATCGGGCGGGCCGCGACCGCCTTCTCGGGTGATGTCACCGACGCGGCCGACGTCGCCCAGGCCGTGGCGGCCACGAGCGCACATGGCGGCCAGGTGGACGTCGTGGTGAACAACGCCGGTTGGAGCTACCCGAACAAGCCGCTGCTGGACACCACGGAGGCAGAGTTCGACCGGGTGTTTGCGGTCAACGTGAAATCGATCTTCCATATGATCACTGCGGTAGTGCCGGTGATGCGGATGCAGGGCGGCGGCTGCATCGTCAACATCGGTTCCACCGGAGGCATCCGGCCACGGCCGGGCTTGGCTTGGTATAACGCGACCAAGGGGGCAGTAAACCTGGTGTCCTCCGCGCTGGCCGGTGAACTGGCGGCCGATCGGATCCGGGTGAACTGCATCGCGCCGGTGATAGGGGCCACCGGGTTGCTGGAGGCGTTTATGGGCCTGCCCGACACACCGGAGAACCGCGCCCGCTTCACCGGCACCATCCCGCTGGGGCGGTTGTCGGAAGCCGAGGACGTCGCGCAGGCGTGCCTGTATCTCGCCTCGGACGCGGCCAATTTCATCACCGGGGTGGTGCTGCCGGTGGATGGCGGGCGGACGATCTAACAGAACGGCCCCGGCAGTGAGCGGGAGACGGAAGCGCGCAAGCGAAATGTCTCAATTGCCGCGAAATGGCGATTACTTTATGCAACGTTCCGGGTAAGGTGAGCCGGAGCGGAGTACAATAGCATGAGCACGATCTCCTCCGGCGGCAGCCAGTCCGGCCTGGTGGTTGCCGCCGGCACCGAGCTGGATGTGCTTTCAGGCGGCGTTTCGACCAGCGCTAGCATCGCCGGGCGTGAGGTGCTGTCGGGTGGCGTCGATTCGGGTGGAAGCGTCCAGGCGGGCGGGTCGCAGGTGGTGTCGGCCGGCGGTGCGGCGACGGCGGCCCTGGTGAACGCTGGCGGTAACCAGACGGTCGGCAGCGGCGGCCTGGCGAGCGGCACCCAGGTCGGCGGCAGCGAGACGGTGCTGGCGGGGGGCACCAGCAGCAACACCGTGCTTCAGGCCGGGCTCGGTGGGTTCGGCGCCGCGACCGAAACGGTGACCGGCCGGGCGGTTTCCACCACCGTCAGCAGCGGCGGTACGCTGATCGTGCTCGGGGGCGGCACCGCCAGCGCGAGCACCGTTTCGGCGCATGGCATGGAGATGGTGTCCGCCGGCGGCACCGCCTTGCTCGGCACCGTGACCGCCAGCGGCAGCCTGCAGGTCCTGACCGGCGGCACGGTGACCTCCACGCTGATCCTGGGCGGCGAGTTGCTGATGGGGGGCATCGACAGCGCCGGCGTGGTGAGCGGCACGCAGCTGGTCGGGCCCGGCGGGCTGGCGGTCGGCGAGACGGTGGCGGCAGGCGGCGGCGAAGTAGTGGGCGCGGGCGGCAGGGTCTCCGCCTCGGTGGTGCAAGGCACGGTCGCGCTCAGCGGCGGTTCGGCGGCCGGTCTGACGATTGCGAGCGGCGGCAGCCTGACGGTCTCGGGTGGGTCCGCCTCCGGCACGATGGTGGCAGGCGGCGGCACAGTCGTGGTCAGCAGCGGCAGCACCACGGCGACCGTGCTCAGCGCCGGTGCGGCGAGCGAGCGCGTGCTCTCCGGCGGCACCGCCAGCGGGACCAGCGTTGCCGCCGGCGCGCAGCAGTTCGTGGCAGGCGGGCTGACCACGGGGACGGTCGTGCTCTCGGGCGGGGTGCAGAGCGTGGGCGCGGGCGGAGCGCTGAACGACCTGGTGTCGGCCGGCGGCACCGTCACCGACAATGCGGTCCTGGGCTTCACCGAAGCGGACGGCAGCGCCATCCGGTTCGCCGGCACGTTGTCGGGCGGCGGGGCACTTGACCAATACGGGCCGGGCACGCTCACCTTGGCCGGGACGCTGAGCGCGTTCTCCGGCGCCATCTCGATCTATGGCGGCACGCTGGAACTGGCGAGCGGGGGCGCCGCGGGAGCCGCTCCGATCAGTTTCGGCAGCGGCAGCCTCGGCGTGCTGCAGGCCGATGCGGACGCACCCGGCAACGTGATTTCGGGCTTCGTCGCGGGGGACACGATCGACCTGGCGGGGCTCGCCTTCCCCGCCGACGGGCTGACCGTTTCGGCCACCGGCGACACGGTGACCGTGCTCAAGGCAGACGGCACGCCCGCCACCTTCGCCGACGGCACGGTGGCGCGCCTGACCGTTCGCGGCGCGAGCGGGCTGTTGCTGGGAGCGGAGAGCGACGGCGGCTCGGGCACCGCCATCGCGGCGCTGGCGAGCGTAACGGCACCGCCCAATGGCGGCACGGTCTGGCAAGTCAACGCGCTGGACGATGGCAGTTGGGTCTATACCGAGCAGTTCGGCACCAGCGTGACCTTTTCGGATGGCGGCCTGTATAGCTATCCAAGCGACACCAACGGCCTGGCACCCGCGCCCACTCCGTTACCGACCGGCAGCATCATCCAGTCCGGACCCGGCACGCTGGTGCTGCCTGGCTACGAAGCCTACTCGCATTTCAGCGGCTCGGTGGTGATTGCCGGGGGCACAGTGGCGACCGGTGTGCCAGGGGGCGGCGGCGTCACCTCGTACAGCTTCGCTGCGGGAACCACCGGCAGCCTCGTCCTCACGGGCCTGGAGGAGGTGCCCCACACCACGGGCAATGGCGGTGCCAGCTACACTCCGGCGGCCTTTCGCCCCGTCACCGCAATCGCGCCTGGCGACGTGATCGACCTGCAGTTCCTGCCGTTCACCAGCGGGCTCGGCACGGCGGTGGGCAGCGGCAGCGTGGCGATCACCTCGAACGGCCAAACCGTTGTGCTGGCGAGCAACAACCCGATCCCGATTTCCTCCGGGGTGAGCGTGATGCTGCCCATCACCAGCGCCGGGGCGTACACGTATCAGCTCAGCGACGACGGCAGCGGTGGGACCGACCTTGCCGTCACCGGCTATGTCGCCGGGGCACCGGTCAGCACGTCCAGCGGCGCGCCGACCTCGGGCGGTGCCGGGCCGCCGTTCGGGAATGGCTCGGTCAGCAATGGCGGCGTCACCTACACGGTTACCGACTACCAAAACGGCGATGTCGGCGTGAGCGAGACGTCCGGCACGGTGCTGAGCTTCACCAGTGCGATTGCAAGCGGCGCGTCGCTGATCCAGTCCGGGCCGGGCACGCTGGCTTTGGGCAGTACTGGCGGGGTGGGCGCCGCCGACCTGGTGATCAGCGGCGGCACGCTCGAACTCGGCACGCCGAGTGCGGCGGCGAGTGCGGCGGTGGTGTTTGCGGGCGGGACCTCCGGCGTGTTGCTGGTGGACCAGCCGGCTCAAGGCAGCGGCGGCTACAACAACGCGCCCGCCAACGTCATTAGCGGGTTTACCGACGGCGACGCGATCCTGCTGTCGCCCTATCTGAGCGGCAGCGGCACGCTCGGGCTCGCCGTGTCGGGCGACATGGTCACGCTGACGCAAGGCGGCGTGGCGGTGCAGGAGACCAACGGCGCCGGCTCGACGGCGAGCGACGGCAGCTACACCCTGGACATCGCCGGCGCGAACAACCTGGCGTTCAGCCTGGCCGCCGTTCCCGGGTCGAACGGCGAGCTGGCACTCACGGTGGCCTGCTACTGCGCCGGCACGCTGATCCTGACCGAGCGGGGTGAGCGGCCAGTGGAGGCGCTGGCCATTGGCGACGGCGTGGTGACCGCCTCGGGGCGGACGCGGCCGATCCGCTGGATCGGGCGGCGCAGCTACTCCGGGCGCCTGCTGGCGGGGCGGGCGGAGCTGTGGCCGGTGCTGATCCGGGCGGGGGCGCTGGGCGGCGGACTGCCGCGGCGCGACCTGCGCGTCTCCCCGGCGCATGCGATGCTGCTGGACGGCGTGCTGGTGCCGGCCGGGTTTCTGGTGAACGGCGGTAGCATCGTGCGCGACCGGGTGGGCGAGCGGGTGGATTACGTTCATGTCGAATTGGACGATCACGACGCGATCCTGGCCGAAGGGGCGGCGAGCGAGACCTTCGTGGACGATGACAGCCGGCAAATGTTCCAGAACGCGGCTGAGTTCGCGGCGCTGTATCCAGGCCAACGCCGGGCCCCTGCCCGCTACTGCGCGCCGCGGGTGGAGAGCGGCTATGCGTTGGAGGCGGTCCGGGTGCGGCTTAGCAATGTAGGATGGGTAAGCGCAGCGTAACCCATCATCGCCGGGCTCCGAACCGATGGGTAGCGCTTCGCTCACCCATCCTACGCCCTTAGCGCCGCTCGTCGAAACGCTGGATCAGGGTGGTGACCTCCTCGGGCGTGGTGGCGGCCATGACGTCGGCGGCGAGCGCTTCGCACGCGGCAATGTCAGCGGTGCGCACCGCCTGCTTGACCCGGGGGACCGCGGTGGCGTTAACCGAGAGCGAGCGCAACCCCATGCCCAGCAGCAATGGCGTGGTGCGCGCCCGCGCCGCCATCTCGCCGCAGATCGACACGGGGATGCCCGCCCGCCGGGCCTCCGTCACCGCCATGCGGATCAGCCGCAAAACGGCAGGGTGGAGCGGGTGGTAGATCGCCTGGGCGTCGTTTTCGGCCCGGTCGGCGGCCAGGGTGTACATCGTGAGGTCGTTGGAGCCGATGGCGAAGAAATCCGCGATCGGAGCCAGCGCGTCGGCACACAGCGCCGCGGCTGGCACCTCCACCATGATGCCGAGCGGCGGCAAAGGGCTCGGCAGCCGAACGCCGCAGGCTGCAAGCCGCTCGGCCGCAGCCAGGTAGATCTGCCGCGCACGGATTACCTCCGCCGTATTGGTCACCATGGGCAGCAATACGCGCACCGGGCCGGCGATGGCGGCGCGTAGAATGGCGGCGAATTGGGTCTCCAGCAGGTCCGGATGGCTCAGCAGCATGCGGATGCCGCGGGCGCCGAGGGCCGGATTGGCGTGCGGCATGTCCGGCAGCACCCCGATGGCGGCGAGCGCGTCGATCTCCTTCTCGCCGCCCCAGTCGAGCACGCGGATGGTCACCGGGTCACCAGCCATGGCTTCAACGGCGGTGGCGTAGATCTCGGCCTGGGCTTGCTCGTCCGGCAGCCGGTCGCGATTCATGAACAGGAACTCGGTGCGCAACAACCCGACGCCATGCGCGCCGGACTGGGCGATGAGGGGCAGTTCGGCAGGGATCTCCAGGTTGGCCTGCAGCTCCACGTGCACGCCGCAGCGGGTCACAGCGGGCAGGCGGCGCAAGCGGCCCCAGCGCTGGCGGCGGCGGGCGAAGGCGATCACCGCCCGGCGCGCATGCACTAGGGTGGCGGGCGCCGGGTCGAGGATCACCATGCCGGAGGAACCATCCACCACCGCCAACGCGCCGGGCCGGGTATGGGCCATCAGGCCGAGCGCGCCGAGCACCGTCGGGATGCCGAGTGCGCGCAGCATGATGGCGGCGTGGCCGTCCGCGCCGCCCTCCTCGGTGGCGACGCCCGCCACCCGCGCCGGGTCGATCAGCGCGGCGTCGGCGGGGGTCAGCCATTCGGCGACCAGGATAGAGCCGGGCGGCAGGCCGGCGAAGGAGCGGAACGGCGCGCGCGTCAGGTTGCGCACCAGGCGGCGGCCGATATCGCGCACCTCGTCGGCGCGGCGCTGCCCGGCGCCCGCGTCGTCGGCATAGGCGGCGAGCAGAGCGGTGGCGATGGCCTCCGCCTCATCGGTCACCGCCCGTTCGGCCGAGCGCAAGCTTTCGGCGATGCGGATGCGCGCGCCACGCAGCAGGCGGGATTGGCCGAGCATCTGCGTGTAGGCGTCCAGCAACGGCGCGATCTCGGCCTGGGTCTCTTCCGGCAGAACCTGCAGCCGGGCACGGAGCTTGGCCAACTGCTTGCGGGAGGCGGCGACGGCGATGTCCAGCCGGACACGCTCGCCCTCGATATCGGCGGCGGCAATCCGGTGGCGGGTAAAATCGGCGTGTGGCTCGGAGGTGCCAAACACCGGCCCGATGGCCACGCCGGCACCAATGGGCAAGCCGGTCAGCCGCCGCTCGAAGGCTGCTCCGCGAGACGCTGCATTGGGTGGCGAGCTTGGGCCGGTCGCGCCCGGCTGCTCAATCTTGCTCATGAA
The DNA here is from genome assembly GCA_965276785.1 of Acetobacteraceae bacterium. Lineage (GTDB taxonomy): Bacteria > Pseudomonadota > Alphaproteobacteria > Acetobacterales > Acetobacteraceae > LMUY01. The sequence continues at coordinate 1,133,536 of OZ255629.1, read as the reverse complement.
AACCGGCATCGACCAACGCAGCCAATGCCGCAAGGGCATCTTTCGCGTCGCTACCGGTCGCGCGCATCTCGAGTGCGGTGCCGGTTCCTGCCCCCAGCATCATCAGCCCCATGATGGATTGGGCGGAAACGATCTGGCCGTAAGCCTCGACCTCGATGGCGGCGGCAAAGCGTTCGGCTGTGGTGACAAACTTGGCGGCGGCGCGGGCATGCAGGCCGCGCCGGTTGCGCACCGTGGCATGGGCCACCAATACGGGGGCCGCGGTGGCATCCATCGACCGGTTAGCAGCCCTTGCCGTTGGTGCGGCAGCCATGCAGCACGTGAGAGGCGGCGGCGATGTATTTGCGGCCGGCGCTCTGGGCGCAGTCCACGCATTCACCCAAAGGCTGGCGGCTGCGAATTTTAGCGAGCTTGACCAGCATCGGCAGGTTCACGCCGGCGATCACCTCCACGCCGGGCCGGTCCATCAACGAAATGGCGAGGTTGGAAGGGGTGCCGCCGAACATGTCGGTGAGCAACACCACCCCGTCGCCCTCGTCGACGCGACCGATACAAGCCTGAATGTCGGCGCGGCGGGTTTCCATGTCGTCCTCCGGTCCGATGCAGACCGTGGCGACGTGGTCCTGCGGCCCGACGACGTGTTCAAGCGCGAGGCGAAGCTCTTCTGCCAGCCGGCCGTGGGATACCAGAACAAGTCCGATCATTCGAACGTCTCAGGCCTCCTGTGCCTGAACAGAACTTTCCAGCCGCATACCTGCGTGTGACGTCTCGGCTTTCTGCAACTCACGGTGTGCCACCGTGACTTGCCAGGAAGGCATGTCAAGCCCGGCTGGGCCGGCGCAAGGCAAGCTGCGGAGCTGAGCGGCGAGTTTTTCGACAATGTGCACGGAGCGATGCCTCCCTCCTGTGCAGCCGACGGCGATGGTCACGTATTTCTTTCCTTCCTGCACGAACCGCGGCAGCAGCAGCCGCAGCATGGCCACGATCTGCTCGAAAAACCGGACGAAATCCGGGTCTGCCTCGACATAGGCGGCGACGTCTGCGTCCAAGCCCGTGCAGGGACGCAAATGGGGATCGTAGTGGGGGTTGCGCAAGAAGCGGGCATCGAACACCAGGTCTGCCTCTTTTGGCAGCCCTCGCGGATAACCGAACGACAGCAGGGACACCGCCATGCCGGGGCGCCCCGGACTCGGCGGCGCAAAGCGGGCTTCTACCAACCGCCGCAGCGCCGGCAAGGTCGTGTCGGAGGTGTCGATCACCAGGTCGGCCGCCTCGCGCAGGGCGGCGGTGAGCCTGGTCTCGCGGGCGATGCCGTCCGTCACGGGGGCGTCGGGGGCGAGCGGATGGCGGCGCCGGGTCTCGGTGTAGCGGCGCAGCAGGGCGGCATCCTCGGCGAAGGCGAACACGAGCTCGGGGCGGAGCGCGTCCATCTGCCGCAGCCGGTCCAACGCGGCGAAGGTGGCGGCAGCGTCGAAACCGCGGCTGCGGGCATCAATCCCGATGGCGACCGGCCGGTCGGTGCGGCAGGCAAGCTCCTCAATCAGGGTCAGCGGCGGGTTGTCCACCGCTTCGTAGCCCAGGTCCTCCAACACCCGCAGGATGGACGAGCGGCCGGCGCCCGACAATCCCGTGACCAGGACGACCCGGCGCGGCGTCATGCAAACGCCCCAGCGACGGTGCGGGTGCGGCCGAGCGCACAATCCAACGCCACGGAAACACGCTGCGCGGCGGAGGCGGCGAACGGCTCGATTCGGACCAGGGGGCAACCCGATGGCGAATGGAGTTCCGGGTCCGGCATGCGCTCGCCCGCCGCCAACGCCACGGCCAGCGCCACGGGGGCGGAGGCAAGATGCGGCAGCTTCACCAGGCCCAAGCCGCGGATTTCGATCAGGCCGGCGAGCGAGTCGGGGGGGGACGCGATACCGTCGGCCAGGTCCACCCGGTCATCGGCCACGAGGGCAAAGCCACGATCGAGCAAACGCAACAACAGGTCCGATTTCCCCGAGCCGGAGGGACCGAGCAGCAATACGCCCTGACCCTCGCGGGCGGCGCAGCTTGCATGGATTCGCATGGCTGCGGCTATGTGAGCCGGAGCGCGACAGAAAGGAAGCTTTTTTGAAGCAATTCGTGAGGTCCGGCTTCGCTGACCCGGCTTGGTGAAGGGTGCTGTCGGTAGCAGGGCGAAAGCAATCAAGAGGTTGCGGCTCGGCTTCACTATGTCACTGGAGCTACTCGAGTTGTTGGGAAAACTGCGCGCTCAGGCATCGCTGCAACACACCGCACGTTGGGGATTTCCGCAACACGGGCAAGGACCATGACGGAACGACCAGCGGAGGAAGTCACCGAGGCAGAGGCCGCCGAAGAGCTCGCCAGGCTGGCCGGCGAGATCGCCAATCACGACCGGCTCTACAACACCCTGGACGCGCCGGAGATCACCGACGCGGACTATGACGCGCTGCGCCGCCGCAATGCCGAACTCGAGGCGCAGTTTCCCAGCCTTATGCGGCCCGATAGCCCGAGCCAGCGCGTCGGCGCCGGGCCCGCCAGCGGCTTCGCCAAGATCACCCATCGCGTGCCGATGCTGAGCTTGGACAATGCTTTCAGCCGCGCCGACTTCGACGAGTTCTGCGCCCGCGCCCGCCGCTTCCTCGGGCTGAAAGAGGCTCCGTTGGGCCTGGTGGCGGAGGCTAAGATCGATGGGCTCTCCATCTCGCTCACCTACAAGCGTGGCCGATTCGTCTACGGCGCCACCCGCGGCGACGGCGCGGAGGGCGAGGACGTGACGGCCAATCTTCGCACCATGTCTGCCGTGCCCAATCAGCTGAACGGCAAGGCTCCGGACCGGATCGAGGTCCGCGGCGAAGTGTTCATGACCAAGGCGGACTTTCTCACGCTGAACGCGGCGCAAGCGGCCGCCGGGTCGCGCCCATATGCCAATCCGCGCAACTCGGCCGCAGGAAGCCTGCGCCAACTGGACCCGAAGGTGACGGCGGCGCGGCCGCTGCAGCTGTTCGCCTATGCGTTCGGCGAGGCGAGCGAACTCCCCGCACCGACCCACTGGGAGTATTTGCAGCGGCTGCAGGACTGGGGCTTCGCCACCAACCCGCTGAGCGAACGGGTGGACCAGGCGGGGGCGGAAGCGTTCCACGCCGCGATGGCCGCACGCCGCGCCGCCCTGCCCTATGACATCGACGGGGTGGTGTACAAGATCGACGACCTGACTTTGCAACGCCGCTTGGGCTTCGCCGGCCGCACGCCGCGCTGGGCGACTGCCTGGAAGTTCCCCGCCGAGCGCGCCACCACCCTGCTGGAGGACATCCGCATCCAGGTGGGGCGCACCGGGTCGCTCACGCCAGTGGCCTGGCTGCAGGGGGTGAATGTCGGCGGCGTGCTGGTGACGCGCGCCACCCTGCACAACGAGGACGAGATCGCCCGCAAGGACGTGCGAGTGGGCGACACGGTGGAACTGCAGCGCGCTGGCGACGTGATCCCGCAAATCCTCGGGCCAGTTGCCAACACCCCGCGCGGCCCGGCGGCATTCGTGTTTCCCGACCATTGCCCGGTGTGCGGCAGCCTGGCGGTGCGCCCGGCGGGCGAGGTGGTGCGGCGCTGCACTGGGGGGCTGGTGTGCCCGGCGCAAACGATCGAGCGGCTGGTGCATTTCACCAGCCGGGCCGCGTTCGATATCGAGCACCTCGGCGAGCAGACCATCCGAGCGTTTCATGCCGACGCGCTGATCGACACCCCGGCCGATATTTTCCGCCTCCGCGAGCATGAGGCGGCGATTGCCAAGCGCGAGGGCTGGGGCAAGGCGAGTGCGGCCAACCTGTTGGGCAGCATCGAGGTGCGGCGCACCATTGCGCTGCCGCGTTTCATCTTCGCGCTTGGCATCCGCCGGGTCGGCGAGACCAACGCCAAGCTGCTGGCGCGGCACTATGGCACGCTGCCGGAGTGGCGAGAGCAGATGCTGGCGGCGACCGAAGTGGGCTCCGAGGCGCGGCAGGCGTTGGGCAGCATCCTTGGCATCGGGGGGGCGATCGCGGAGGAGCTGGTCAGCTTCTTCTGCGAGGCGCGTAACCTCGCGGTGCTGGACGACCTGGCGAGCGAGTTGGAGGTGCAGCCCGAGCGCGCGACGGCCGAGGGTCCGCTCTCCGGCAAGTTGCTGGTGTTCACCGGCGGCTTGGCGAGCATGACGCGGCCGGAAGCCAAGGCGCGCGCTGAAGCTCTGGGGGCGCGGGTGACGGATAGCGTGTCGAAGAAGACTGATTTGGTGGTGCTGGGTGCGGACGCCGGGTCCAAAGCTAGAAAGGCGGCGGACCTCGGCGTGCCGACGGTGGACGAAGCGGGTTGGCGCGAGATTGCGGGATTGGGACCAGCTTAGGCGGCGAGCGCCTCTGGCTCGGCCACTGGCAAACGTATGCGGATGAGTTTTTCGATCCCGCGCAAATGAGCGCGCTCGGTGGAGTCGCAGAAGCTGATCGCCATGCCGGCATTGCCCGCGCGCGCCGTGCGGCCGATGCGGTGGACGTAGCTCTCCGGGACGTTCGGCAGGTCGAAGTTGATGACGTGAGTGACGCCATCGACGTCGATCCCGCGGGCGGCGATGTCGGTGGCGATCAGCACGGGCACGGTGCCGTCCTTGAACGCGGCAAGCGCGCGCTCGCGCTGGCCCTGGCTCTTGTTGCCGTGAATGGCGGCCGCGCGCTGGCCAGCGGCTTCCAGGTGCTGCACCACGCGGTCGGCGCCATGCTTGGTACGGGTGAACACCAGGGTGCGGCCCATGCCCTTACGCTTGAGGATGGCGGATAGCAGGATGCGCTTGCGGGCCGCCTCCACGAACACCACCGCCTGCTCTACCCGGTCTGCGGTTTGCGCCACGGGAGCCACGGCGACGTGCACCGGGTTCTTCAGCAGGGCGGCGGCGAGCGACTCGATCTCCCTCGGCATGGTGGCCGAGAAGAACAGCGTTTGGCGCTGGCGGGGTATAAACGACACGATTTTCTTGATCGGAATGATGAAGCCGAGATCCAGCATGTGGTCGGCCTCGTCGAGCACCAGAACCTCGACATTGCCGAGGTTCACCGCACGGTCCGCCAGATGGTCGAGCAAGCGGCCCGGGGTGCAGACCAGCACGTCCACACCGTTGTCCACCGCCCGGGCCTGGCGTGGTTTGGGCACGCCGCCGAACATCAACGCGACGCGGATCGGCGACCCGGCGGCATAGCCGCGGAAGCTCTCGGCGATCTGGCTGGCAAGCTCACGAGTGGGCGCCATGACGAGGCAGCGCACGCCCTTCTTGCCGGGATGGCGGCGCTCGGCCAGCAGGCGGTGCAGGATGGGCAGGGCGAAAGCCGCGGTCTTGCCGGTGCCGGTCTGGGCGATGCCCTGCACGTCGTGCCCGGCGAGCACGTGGGGGATGGCTTGGTCTTGGATCGGGGTGGGTTCGACGTAGCCGGCGGTTTGCAACGCAGCCAAAAGCGGCGCGGCGAGGCCGAGGTCTTGGAAGGAAGGCATGAAAATCTTTCGTTCTGCGGACGCGCCATGGCAGTGCTGTGGAGCGTCAATCGCGATCTGCAGGACCGCGAACCGGCGCAAGACACTGGATGGGATACTGCGTTCGAAAACGGCAGCGCTCGGATCATCGAGGTGCGCGGGCGGGAGATACAGTGTGCAATGCAGCAAAGTCAAGCGAAATCCGTTGTATGGCACGGCTTGTCCGGATGGTTTGCGCTGGTTTTGTGGGGTTATTGCTTCGGAGAAGCCGTTTGCTCAGCTTTACCGATGAGGCTGAAGTTCTCTGCGGCAAGCGTGCAGTTCCGCTTGGTTTGGTCCTTACAGTAGGCGAGCGCTCTGTTCCGAGCCTCTTCCAAACTGGCTTGCCCGTAGTACCAGCGAACCTCCATCTCAGGACCGAGCGCGAGCGCTTTCTCAGTCGGCCAGCGAAGATAGTCTTCAACGCTCGGCCGTTCTGCCGCGGGCAGACGGGCAAGCAGCGGCTCGAAAACGCTGTGATCCCACGTCGGTAAGCCATTGGCGCGAAGGAAGCGGTCGACCTGCGGCAGCAGGCGTGACCGCCCGTTGCCGCGGTAGAACAGCGCGTGGCCATCGCTGCCAAACGGCGGCAGCGTGACCAGTTCGGCCTTTGCGCCCGTAGGCGAGCCATCGCCACCGACATAGGCCGCATGCATCCGCGCAACCAGCCCAGGCCGAAACCAACCGTCGTTCTCGGCATAGAGCCACAGCGTCGGCATCTGCGAGGCCGTTCCGAACCGAGCGAAGTTCCAAACCAGGTCGGCGTCATAGGTGTCGCAGCCAGGACCCCGCCGGAACTCGCCCGGCCGCCCACTGAGGCCGCCAGAGACGTTCACCACCGCCGTGACATGCACGGACGGACGCGCGGCAAGATCGAGCACGGCAGCGCCTCCGGCCGAGTCGCCGATGGCCAGGACGCGGCTCATATCCGCGTCCGGGCGAGCGGCAATGGCGTGCAGAACCGCCTCCAGGTCGTCGGCATGCGCGTCGAGATAGTTGCCGACGTCCGGCTCGGCGCAAGGTCCGGCACTGCCAGCCAAGGCGCCATCGGATTTGCCATACCCCCGGCGCAGAACGGCGACCGCGAGCCAGCCACGATGCGCCATGTCGTGCGCCCAGCCACGCAGCCAATCCAGCGTGACCGCGCGCGGATCAGCGGAGGTCGCGCCATGCGTGATTAAAGCGACCGGCAACTTTTCATCCCCGGGATGGCGCACGATGAGCGTTTCGAGCCCGTAGTCGACGCTGTGGATTTTCACCGCAAGCTTGGTGGCGTCCTCGGCGACGACGTCTGCGCCGGGCGAAGGCGGCTCGGCACCGAGGGCTGGCACGCTTGCCCCAGCCAAGGCCAACGCCAGAATGACGGCCGGCAGCTCCAAGACCGCGAGACTCAGCCGAAAACCTGGTCCACCTTCAACGTGATCTCCGGCGCCGCGACGAGGCTGAGCAAGCCGCCAGGGTAATGGGTGCTGAATTGGCCGTATTGGTCACCGGCTGGCTGCCGATAACGCTCCAGCGTGCGCTGCGTCAGGTCGACGATCCAGACCTCGGGGATCCCGCTGCGGGCGTAGAGCGGTAGCTTAACCGCGCGGTCAAACCGCAACGAGCTGTTGGCCACTTCGATCAGCAGGAGCACGTCGGCCGGACCCGCAGGCTCTCCGGTGCCGTAGAAATCGGCCCGGCGCTTGAGAATGGCAAAGTCTGGCTCTGGCACGTTAAACCGATCGAGCCGAAGCGACGTCTGTGAATAGACCGTGGCGCGGCCCGCGCAAGCCAGCACCAGCGCCTCATGTAGCCTGCTGACGGTCGATCCGTGGTCCTGGCCGATCGGCGCCATGTCGATCAGTTCGCCCTCGATGAGTTCGATCCGCTCATGCCGGCCGAGTATGCCAGCTTCTGCCATGCCATAGTAGGAATCCGCATCCAGCTTGTGCCGTGTCAACAGGGTGTTTGCATCGTCCATCGCGGATCGCCTCCTGAGGCTACGTTAGCTGAACGCTTGGTCACGCGGGTCACTATTTTGAGTAACATTGAGAGGGTGAGCGTGTTGCCGGTGGATCGGTCAGGTTTGCGCTTCGTTTAGGATGAGCTGCGGCGGCTTGTGCATCGCAATTGAGCGGCCCGGTGGGTCAGCGAGGCCGAATGCCCGTTCGAATTGAACAGCGATAGCATCAATATCGAAATGCGCGGCAGCATAGGCTGCGCCGGCCTGCCCGAGACTGGTGCGATGCGCACCATCATGCCGCCAGGTTCGGGCAGTTTCGGCGAAAGCCACGCCATCTCCCGCGGCGACGCTGGCGCCTGCCCCGCTTTCCGCAAGCACGCGGGTGGCAAGATTGTTGGGCGGGGCCGACAGCAACACTGGACGGCCCGCACAGAGGTAGCTTAGCAGCTTGGACGGCACTGAGAACTCTGCCGCGTCCCTCTCCAGCAGCGCCACCAGCACGTCGGCCGCGCCCAACACCAGAGGCAAATCCGCGGCAGGCTGCAATGGGAGCAGCGTCAGGTTGCGCCGCGGGGCTCGCGCATTCTCAATCTTGAGCTTGTCGGCGTTCACGCCGGCCGCCACCACCACAATCTGGACATCAACGTCATCTGAGAAGGCATCGCACAGGCCGAGCAACAGGTTCGGATCGTGCTTCAGGGCAAGCGTTCCCGTGTACATCAACACGAACTTGCCAACGAGGCCATGTTGCCGCGCCCACACGTTGTCCTTGGCTTGCGGCGCGATGGATTTCAGAGCCCCCCAATTGCGGATGACGTGCACGGCAGGCGAGCCGGCCAATCCAGGCGGCAAGTGCTGCTCGAAGTCGGGGCTGATCAGGACGATGGCAGCACTGGCACGCAAAAGCCGGATTTCCAGCGAGCGGTAGTAGCGCGCTACTGCCGTGCCCAACCCACCCCAACGGCCTGATACAAGGCGTTCGATCGCGATGCCGTAAAAATCCTGCACCCAAAACACGAACCGTGCCCCGCATTGCTGAGCGGCTCGCCATAGCGCGCGTTGCGCATCCAGCGGGGTGTTGCCGGAAAGCACCACGTCTGGTTTGAAGCGCCTGATCTCCGCAGCGACGGCTCGGCCATAGAGATGGTCGCCGACCAGGCGCCGGACGAATTTCTCCTTGCGGTAGCGAAACTTCAGCGTCATCGGCGCGACGGAGAATCCGGCTACATCGTCCGTCCGGGATGCGCTGTCGCCTTTCGGGCCCGGGTCATCGGCATAGAACATGTGCCGCACCGTGTGTCCCTTAGCGGCAAGCGCGCGAGACAACTCGAACTGAAAGGGATGGCCGGCATAGTCGTGGATAGCGATTCGCATGGCTGGCATCTTGTCCGGAGTGAGACGTACGGCGGCTAAACTATGCGCGTCGGCTGTCCGACTTAGAGGTGGCGCGACCGTAGCCGGAGAAATAGCCCGCCCGGTCGCCGCGGGAAATCGGTGCGCGCGTCAAACACGTCATTACCCGCGAGCGCGCCTCGTTGGAAAAGCGGCTCAGTGCCTCCCCTACCATCGCTTGCGTCGTGTTGTTGGCGCGAACGGCCAGCACGATGACGTCGGCCCAGCGCGACAGCATGATGGGATCGGAAACGCGCAGCACAGGCGGGCTATCGACGAAGACGATGTCATAAGTTTGCCGCGCGTAGAGCATCAGCGCGTTGAACTGCGGCGAGCCCAGCAACTGGGCGGGATTGGGGTGGTCGCCCCGCGCCATCAGGCAGTCTAGCGTGGAAACCGGGTCGGTCTGCATTTTGGCGGCGAAGTCGCCCCCCTGCAGCAACGTGTCTTCCATGCTTGTCGTGACCGGAAGGCCGAGCACCTTGGCGACCGAAGGCCGCCGCAAATCCGCATCGATAATGAGCACGCGCAAGCCATCGGCCGCGGCCCGCCGGGCGATGGCAACGGCCACCGTGGTCTTGCCTTCGCGCGCTTCCGAAGAGGTGATCAGCACCAGCTTGGCCGGCCGGTCGGGCCGGTCCGCTTGGAGGGTCAGCCGCATGCCTCGCAACGTCTCGGGGATGAGCGAGCCTAGTCCCGCCATGGCAAAGTCCGTTCCGCGGCGATCGTGCCGGGTCATTCGCGGCAGGCTGCCGAGCGCGGGCATACCGGTGGCAAACGCCAGTTCGCTTGGGAACATCACCTTCTTGCCCAGAACCGCGCGCAGCAGCACGGTCGTGGCCGCGAATATGGCTCCGGCGGCAAACCCCAGCCCAAGCAGCAACGACTTGCGCACGGGTTGGGGCGCCCGCGGTGGTGTCGCCAGCGACACGATCTGCGGCTCGGGAAGTTGCAGGCTCGCGATCCGCAGCGTTTGCGCACGGGAGCGCAGATCCTGGTAGATCGCGCGCTTGCTGTCCGCCTCGCGCATCAACCGAGCCATTTCGAACTGCGCGCTTCCCGCCCCGGCCGCGATGGCTTGCACGCTGCCGATCGTGCTCTCCAGTGATGCAACCCGGCCTTGCGCCACGTCCACGTCGCGCTGCAGGGCGGCCAGCAGCTTACTCCGCTCGGCGTCGATCTGCGAACGCACCGACCGCAATTCGTCCTCTAAAGCAATGCGTTTGGGGTTGGATGGGCCGAACTGCGTCGCCAACGCAATCCGTTGTAGCACATCCGTTTCGCGGTCTCGCAGCGTCTGCAATGCGGGGGAGGAGACGTTGCCCTCTGCCCGCTGGCTGGCCTCCAGCGTGGCCTTTGCCTGCGCCACGTCGAGGTTGGCGGCTGCCAGCCGAGCCTGCTGGTCGTTCAGCTGCAGCGCGGCCGGCACGCCCGCCTGCAGGCTCACTACGTCATGGTGCTGGCGGAATTGGTCGATGGCCGCGTCCGCCTGCTCCACCTGCCGTGCGGCGGCGTTGGCCTGCGCATCCAACTCCTCATAGGCCGGCCCTATGCTCGCCATGCGGGCCGCCCGGTTGTAAGCCAGGTATTGCTGCATCAACGCGTTCACCCCGTCGGCCGCCAGTTGGGCTTGGCCGGCCTGCAGGGTGATGGCGACGACGCGGCTGCTTTCGTTGGTGGTACTCGTGAGTTGAGAGCGCAGATGGTCCACTGCCACGCCCAACTGGTCGATTTCGGGTGCGTCTTGCGCGCTGCTCGGCGCGAGCGACCTGGCGCCATGCGCGATTGCGGTCGCGAGGCGCGTGAGGATCGCTGGAGTGCGCCATGGCGCCACCAACCCGGGCCGGCTGGCAAGATCAAGCTGTTGGGCAACCGCCAGCAGCAGCGACGGGGACCGCAACACGTCGGCTTGCGTCAGCCGGTCGCTCGCCTCGCTCGTGCCCGGCGCGGCCGGGTTGGTCAGCAGCAGGCCGGTGGCGGCATATCGCAACGGCATGCTTGCGGCCGCCGCCAAGGCCAGCCCCGCCCCAAGCAGGCCGCTCAGGAGGATGGACCACTTGCGGCGCAGCAATCGTCGCAAAAGGATGGCCGGGTCGATCGTGGTGTTAGCGGCCATCACTCGTCTCCCGACAGGCAGGGTGCCGGGCCCGCTACGACATGAACGGCGGCAGCGGCCTGCCCCGAACGCAGCTTAGGCCGCCTGGCTGATCGGCGCTGCCGCGGCCTCCACTTGTGCTACCACCCAAGCATAGGTGGCTTCAAGGCCATCACGCAGCTTGCGGCTGGGCGCCCAGCCCAGTTCGGCGCGGATCAGCCGGTTGTCAGAGGTGCGGCCACGCACGCCGAGCGGCCCGGTGATGTGGCGCTTGCGAATCCGCTTGCCGGCGATGTCGGCGACAATGTCGACCAGCTGGTTGATCGTGACGGTTTCTTCCGAGCCGATATTCACCGGACCCATCGTGTCGGAGCGCAGCAAGCGCAACGTCCCTTCGAGACACTCGTCTACATAGAGGAACGAGCGCGTCTGGCAGCCATCGCCCCAGATTTCCACCTCGCCGTCCTGCGCCGCCAGAGCGACCTTGCGGCAGATCGCCGCCGGCGCCTTCTCGCGCCCGCCGACCCAGGTTCCCTCAGGACCGAAGATGTTGTGGTAGCGAGCGATGTGGACGTCCAGTCCGTAATTGCGCTGATAGCTCATGTAAAGCCGCTCGCTAAACAGCTTCTCCCAGCCATATTCGCTATCCGGCGCCGCTGGATAGGCGGAGGCTTCCGAGCATTCCGGATTGTCCGGGTCAAGCTGGTTGTAGGCGGGATAGATGCACGCCGATGATGAGTAGAACACGCGCCGGACGGCGAGCTTTTGGCAGCGGTCCACCACGTTGAGGTTGATTGTGGCCGAGTTGTGCATCACGTCGGCGTCGTGGTCACCGCTGAAGATATAGCCGGCGCCGCCCATGTCGGCGGCGAGTTGGTAGACCTCGTCAAACGGCTGGTCGAGCACGTCGGCGACGACACGCTGGTCGCGCAGGTCGCCTCGGACGAACTCGTTGGCTGCCGACGGCGCGTGCTCGTGATCCTTGATGTCGACGCCGCGCACCCAGCAGCCTTCTTCGCGGAGCCGCTTTACCAAGTGGCCACCAATAAAACCCCCTGCACCGCACACCAACACCGACTTGGTCATTTTTACCCACCCGCTAGCAAGAGTAACAAGGATTGACGCGGCAGCAAAGTGCTAAGACGAGGCGCGTTTTAATAGGCGCCGTTGCAAGCAAGAACGACCAGGATTGTGCGGACAAGCAAGGCAATATCCCTGGAGACTGACAACGTGCGCACATATTCAGCATCCAGCTCGACACGGCGCTCGTAACCAGCATCGGAGCGGCCGCTCACCTGCCACAATCCGGTAATGCCTGGCCGCACTGCAAAATAAGCGGCGCGCGCGGCACCATGATAGTGCAAGTCGATTTCGGATTGGACAACCGGCCTCGGCCCGACGAGGCTCATATCGCCGCGCAGGACGTTTATGACTTGCGGCAACTCGTCCAGCGACGTTTTGCGCAAGAGATGCCCGATCCGCGTCACCCGCGGGTCGTATTTCAGCTTCCCGGTGGCCTGCCATTCCGCCCGCATTTCGGGAGACGTCTGCAGCAAGTCCCGCAGACGAACGTCGGCATCGGATCGCATAGTGCGAAACTTCAGACAGTGAAACGGCCGCCCATTCCGGCCGATTCGCAGATGCCGATAGAAGACTGGGCTACGGTCAAACAGTTTTATCAAACATACGATGAGCAAAAAGAGCGGCAGAACTGTAAGAAGCAGTATCGCTCCGACGCTGATATCAAGCTTTCTTTTTACTGACAGTGTAAACGAACGCGGAGAGGGCGTTAGTGTAACATCAGCCCTGCTTGAGGAGTCCGCAACAGCAATCCCGCTCATCTTGATTCTCCATGTTTTGTGGAGAGCCATCGCAGGTCTTTGCCGCGCGCCCCAAAGTCCTACGGGAGCGCCGCGCCTACTGATCGCCTTTTGCGTGACCTGCCTATTAGAGAAACGTTAACGTGTCAACAATGCAGTTGCGCAGTGCGGCATTTTTCTCGCGGCGCAGCAACATTGTTCACGCGAGTGACGCATCCAGCGACCTGCGACCGGTCGCATACGCGCTTCGGCATCGTCGTCAGTGGCACGCGAGCAGCAAGCGCTCTTGCTGCAACCCGCTCAAGGGCAGTTCGGGCGCGACCGGGCGAACTCGCTCATGGCGATGCAGTGAGACCGTCACGCCGGCCCCTGATCCGTGCTGGGTGGCCTGCCGCCAGCATGCCGGCAGGCACGTCGCTCAGCACAAGTGACCGCGCGCCCACCACTGCACCGGCCCCGATCGCGACGCCTGGAGCAATGAAGCACTGCGCGGCAATCCAGGCTTCGTTTGCGATTGTAATCGAGGCGCCTTGGAGGGTGAACAACCGATCGTGGTGATCATGCGTCCCGGCGCACAAATAACTGCCTTGGGAGACCACTGCGTTGCTACCGATCCGGATCGGTCCGAGCGAGTACAGTTCCACATGATCGCCGATCCAACTGTGATCGCCGATTTCGACCTTCCAGGGATAGGTGATTCGCGCCGACGGGCGGATCCTGACATCGACACCGAGCTTGGCGCCGAACAAGCGCAGCACGAACCGCCGCCACCCGTAGAGAACCTGCGGTGACGGATGCACCAACAATGCTTGCGCAATCCACCATAGCTGTACGAACGCTGCGGAGCGGCCGCGAAACCCTGGCGGCAGGCGGCTGTTGGCCAAGTCTTGCACGAGCGGCTCATAACGCTCGACATCGACGTTACCAGCATCGTTCGGCACCCCGTCCTCCCCGCGCAAGCGTGCGCACTATAGGAGGACGAGCTTGCAGCGCCCAGGCCCTAAATCGAGCCGCCGGGCAACCTGCAGCTACTGCGCCCGCAGCTGCCAGACGCGGAGCGAGGAAATGCTGAAGGCGGCACTCGCGGGCGTAGTGCTACTCGGGCCGCCCAGCCAGCCGCCAAGCGCGAGGTTTGCTATTATGTACATCGGGACGTGCATGTCCGACGGGGTGGCCGCGGAAAAGACCGCCGTATCATCGAGATAGAAGGTGGTGCGGCTTGCCTGCCAGTCGACACCATAACGATGATAAGCCTTCGACAGATCCGTCCCCGCCGGAACGACCGCACCGAGTTGGCCGCTGGTGCCTCCGCCCGTGGCATAGTCCCGCGAATGGAGCGTCGTCCAATAGACCGAGCTGTTGCTGCCTTGCCCCTCCATGATGTCGATCTCGGTATCGATGCCGGTGTTCATGTTCTCCGGAACCAGCCAAAACGCCGGAAACTCTGCCTGCCCGCTTGGCAGGCGCGCGGTGATTTCGAAGTAGCCATAGAGCTGGCTGAACGGGTACGTGTTGAACGCGCCCGACATGTAGCGCCGACCAGCGAGGTTCGCCGGCAACGTCGTCGCGAGCCCTGCAGGCATGAGCGAGGCGGTGAGATCGATGCTGCCGCTGCTTAGCCCGAGCGGCGACGCCATTCCGGCCGAGACAAGTGCCAAGACCGTATCGTAATTAGGATAGACCTCATACTCGCCATAGTAGCCGGACCAATAGGACGCAGCCGCTAACGCCTTGGAGGCAGGATAGGCCGCATTGGGCGGCAACCCGAGCGACAATGCGAAATGAGGCGAGCTGAGCGGCTGCGGTGCGAGCTGATAGCCCGCCCACCACGGCTGTTCGCCAGACGAGAACTTCCCATTGACCAGCGTGTTGACGTCGAGGTCCAGCGTGGGCGTGGCGCCGGCGAGACTGGGGGGTGCGCTCGCGTTGGTCGTCTGCCCATACGCCGAAGTCAACATGCAAAAGCATGCTGCGCTTGCAAGAATGATGTGTCTCACCCGGAGTGCCCCTTGTGTCGCGTGACAAGGCGGCTGGCTAAACGGAAGAACGTTCTCTTACGTTAATGAAATAGGACGATCGTATAACTTTGCGATCAATTGCCGGACGAACAAGCGCATCGTTCAGTTTTGACGCAGCGGGACGAGCAAATAACGTCGCTGTTTCGGACCGCGGCCTCGGGCGCTATATCCGCCGCCGGCGAGGTGAACCATGCGCATCCTTTGGATTGGCAAACAAGCGGTTGACGGCCAAGCCGGCGATGAGGTGTTCGACCGCAAAACCATTGCCGCTTGCCGTCGCCGTGGAGCGACCATCGAGCTTGTTCACCCGGCGCGGGTGAGCCGCGCTGCCGAAGTCCTCAACCTCGCT
Organism: Acetobacteraceae bacterium; assembly: GCA_965276785.1. Lineage (GTDB taxonomy): Bacteria > Pseudomonadota > Alphaproteobacteria > Acetobacterales > Acetobacteraceae > LMUY01. The sequence goes on along the minus strand of OZ255629.1, from coordinate 1,118,385 downwards.
GCGGGCCAGCCACATTACCGGGCACACTATGCCAGCGCCACGAACCGGGCGGCGGCCGTCGCGGCAAGCCAAAGGTGCGACGTGGCGGTCTGCTCGTGGGAGCCGTTCGACACGCTGGGGTTCGGCTTGCGCTGCCCCGTGCTCCTCATCCTGCACAATATCACCAGCCGCGCGTTGCCGCAGATGTTTCCCGGCAACGTGCTTGCGACGCTCGCTGCGGCACGCGCGCGGGTTTGGGAGCGGCGGCGCTACTCGGGTAAAACCTTGTCAGCCATCGCCGCGCTGTCGCGGCCCGACCTGGCCTACCTTGCCACCCTGCCCGACCCTCCACGGCTGCTCTGGCTGCCGCCGGGCATGCCGCCGGCGACGCCGCTCAGCCCGGAGGCGCTGCTCGTGCCGGAACTTGTCATCACCGGAACCTACGACTGGCGGCCGAAGCATCGCGACGCCGTGCGATTTGCGCAAGAGTATGCCGGCGTCACTCCCCGGCTCGTCGTTCGGGCCGCCAAGCTGCCCGGCGCGGCCGTCAAGTTCATGCCGGTGGCTCCGCTGCCGAGTGCCGCAGAAGCCGGCGCTGCCCTGCGGTTCGGCCTCATCACCGACCGCTTTGAGGCCGGCCACAAGCTGAAAACCCTTGCCTATATTGCCGACAACCAGATCGTGCTGTCCTTCACCGACGTGACGGCGGACTTCGCCCATCTGGCTGACCACGGCCTGTTCATCCGAACCCTGTCCAGTGTGGCCGACATCGCGCGGCATGTGGCGGAGCTTGCGCACATGCCCGCGTGCGAGTTGCGCCGGCGGTTCGTCGCCTTTCAGCAAGCCTGCGCGAAGCAGTTTCGCTGGGACGCCGTGGCCGGCACCCTGCTGGACGCAGCGGCACGGGCGGCCGGCGGCGGCTCAGCCGAGCGGGGCTAGCGCCGCATCGATCTGTCTTGCCGCGCGCCGCCAGCTCGCCCAGCCGGATCGTGCGGCGGCTGTCTGCCGCAGCGCGTTGTAGCGTGCGCTATCGTCCATCAAGGCCTGCAGCGCCTCGGCGACGGCTTCGGCCGTCACATCGGCGGGCAGCAACAGCCCACCGCCGTCCCGCAGCACGTCCGGCACCCCGCCAACGGCGGTTGCCATCACCGGCACGCCCACCCGCAGGAACTCCAACACGGCGATGCCCAGCAACTCAGCGCGCGAGAGCTGGCAGCCGAGATCGACCGTTCGGATGGCGGAGACGAACTGCTCGGCTGACGTGGCTTTGTCGATGGCACCAAGGAAGTCCACCCCGTCCATGGCGGCGATCTCGTCCGTGCAGCGGCCGATGACGCGCAGTCGGATCGGCCGGCCGCGACCGCGCAGCAGGCGCACGGCAGCGGCGAGCTTGTCCAACCCTTTGCGCAGCGGAAACAGCCCAACGAAACCCAACACGAACTCCGGCCCGTGCCAACCGATGTGCGAGGAGGGCGGTGGGATATACTCGTCATCTATGTTGGCGCCCGGCGTCACCACTGCCACGCGGTCAACTGGAACGCCATAATTCTGGATCAGGCTCCGTTGAGCTGCCTGGCTCATGGTGATGACGCATGCGGCCCGCTGATAACTCTCCCGCTCAAGGCAAATCGCCCGGCGCACGATATCTGCGCCGATCGTCTGCTGTTCGACCTCGCCATACCCGTAGAAGTAGTCAGTCAACGTGCCGTCGATGTAAAAGCAAGGTACGATGTCAAAGCGCTCGTACCGACGTAAGAATGTCGTCCCGAAAATTTGCGTGTTGTTCAGCACCAGCGTACCGCGAAAGCGATGGATGTGTTGTGACCATAAGATGTCGTAAAACGATGCAACAAATTTGTAGCCGCCCGCCTTTTGCTGGCGAAGCAATCGGCTGGCCTTCCAAAACGCACCCGCCGTCTGCAGGTGCAGGTTCGTCCTGCCAGACATATTCAGCGTGAACGCTCCATCCAGAACGCCTTCTCCCATGCCGGCTTGCCCGAGATACCACGTCGTGCCGCTAAACGACTGGCGGAGCGACCCATACAAAGGCGTGAGCATACGGTAGCGTCGCCCGACCGGCGCCGGGTTGGAAGCCGTCAGAGCTTCCGGCAAGCCGGCGAGCAGAGGAGCCCGGCTAACGAGCAATCCGGATTCTGACTGGGAACGGTCTGATGCCGTCAAACCTGCGATCCTAGCAGGGCGAAATCACACCAACCACATCAAACTCCCAGCCGACGAAAGCTGTCGCTGATGATACGCTTGATCGGCGCCCCGGGACGTGAAAGGCGGCGTCGCAAACTGTGCCGGTTTTGATGCCGGAGAAGCTCAATCAGTCGGTTTGGCTCATATAGCAACGGGATCCGGTTTCGCGTCAGATCACCGAAGCGCCCCAACTCGGCGGTGTAGGAAGGGCTATTCAGCAACATCTTGACCTGACTGCGAACCTTATCCTTGTGCCCGCTCCACCATGTTGCGATCTCGCCCTGCAAAGCCAGTAGCTTGGATTTGTCCATAAAGGTCTCTTCGGCGTAGTGGCGCGCCCTGGTCCAGCTTGAGAACTTCGGGATCGGGTTCGGCCCGAACAGCTCATTGAAGTAGTCAAGGCTAAGCCGACTCTCCGTCAGCGGAATGCATCCGAGTTCCAGGCTTTCGTACAAGCGCCATGTTTCCAGGATGGCGTTCCCCATTGGGCAAGGCGAAAACACGGTTTGGCCCAAGATCGCATCGAACTCGGGTTTGCTGAGAACTTTGCGGTCCGGCTTGCTGATGGACTCCGTGTGGGTGATGAGCTGTGGTTCAAACCCGGCAAACGCCGCTGCCATCTCCACCCGAGACGCTTTGATCTCGCCGACAAACGACCACGCATAACGGCGTTGATCCGCTGGCAGTAGCGCGCCGCTGTTGCTGGTTCCATTGGGATAACCTTCCGGGATCGTCAGTATTCCAGCGTGCTGGGCCAGGTAGGTCCCGAAGTTGCGAATGACGGCATCGAAGTAGCGATAGAGTCCGTAGCCGCCGGAAAACCATTCATCACTCAAATGCACCAATACAATATGCGTGCAGCTCTCGCGGCATCGCTTGAAATAAGCTTCGTAGGCCGGCAGTGGAAAGCGGTTGCTGCTCACAACATGAACACTATCGTCGTCAATGCATTGCAGGTCTAAGTCGCGGATCTCCTCGTCGACCAAATCGCCAAGAATGTCCCGGATCCAATCCCGCTCCAGCAGGCCGTCCGCATGCCATATAAGCTTCATAGGCATCTCCTCGTGCAAATTGTCTCGGTCGCGAGGGTGGCCACGCCTGCTTAAAAAAACCTGTAGCCTTTCGCAATGCCAATGCTGACCGCGGAGAGTAGACAGTGCGCTGCTTTATCCCTAACCCCCATCACCGGAGCTAGGACGATAACGCTGCGAGGTTGAGTGAAAGCCCTTTTACGCTTCTTCTCGCTTACCACAGGCACCCAAATCTGTCTCGCGCTGAGTCAACTCCTGGTTCTGCCGCTGCAGCTCCGCCTCTGGGGCCAGGCGACCACCTCGCACTGGTTCGTCGTGCTGGCCATCGCCAACCTGGCCAGTGTCGCCGACCTCGGCTTGCGCATGGCCGGGCATTCCCAACTGCTCGCCAGCGTGCGAACCGGCGAGCGGACGGCGACGGAGCACATCCGCGAGGTTTGGGCTGTCACCCGCCTGCTCATCGCCGGGTCAACGGCGGTGTTGGCAGCCGTCCAGCTTGGCTCCGCCCTGGCGAACGGGCGCGGCCCCGAGCTGTGGGCCTGCGCTGTCACCGCCGCCACCGCGCTCGACACGCTGACGATCATCCGCGGCATGTGGCTCGACACACTGGGCCACTTCAACCAAGTCGAGGCGCTGTTCCTCGGGTTGGTGGCAAGCCGGCTGGTGCTGTCGTTCGCAATCTTGCTGGCTCACGGCCAACCGGCGCTGCTCGCCAGCATGATGCTCCTGACCGGCGCCGCGGCCGCAGCCCTACAGGGGCGCCTGATGCCGGTGCCGCCCGTGCTCGGCTTGGACGCCGGCGGCTTTCGCACCATCCGCTGGCACACGGTGGCTCTGGTCCGTTTCGTGGTGGCCGAGCCGGCGTCCAATTGGGTGCGCCTCAGCCTGCCGGTGATCGTGCTGTCGGCCCTCGCCACGCCCCGGTTCACCACCACCTACGTGGCGTTGCGCGCCATTTTTGGCCTTGCCCGGCAGGTGGTGAGCCAACTGGGCCGGTATGCCTCCGTGAGCTACGTGCAGCGTCTGGCGGCCGACCCGGCGGGCGCGCAGACGTTGTTGATCCGCTTCACCTTGCTCTCCACCCTTGTGGGCCTTGCGGTTGCGTGCGGCGTTATCGCCGACCATGCCCGGCTTATGGGCGTGTGGCTCGCCGGCATAGACCCGGCGACGGAGAGCCTGATTGCACTTTGCTTCACCGCGGCCGCTATTTCCTACGGCTATCAGGTCGTCGCCGGCGTGCTCATGCGCTCGGGGGATCTCGCAGGCGTGGCGCGGCGCCAATATGCCTACCTGATCGTCAGCGCGGCCGCGGCTGCCGGTGCCTATGCCGCCGGATCGGCAGAGCTGTACTTGGCCCTGCTCGGCCTGCAAGAGCTGACCATTGCCGGTCTGTTCGTCGGCGCGGCAAGCCCGCGCGTGCTCTGGGCCTCGCTCGGCGGGTTCGCCATCGCTGCGGTGCTGTCCACAGCGCTGTGGGCGGCTGCGGCGCTGAATGCCGGGGAGCTGTTCGCCACGCTATCTGCGGTCACCCTCGGGAGCAGCCTTGGTCTGGGCGGGGCGACGGTGCTGGTCGCCGCGATGGCCTATGCCGGTCTCGACCTGCGGCTTAGGCGACCGTCCCATCGAGCGGTCGACGCAGCCGCTTCGGCGTCGCGGGCATAAAGGGGTGGGGCGAGGCCAGGGCGCTGGTTTAGGGGCTGATTTACGCTTCAGGTTGAGCCAACCTGAAGCGATCAGGCTCTAGGCCGGTACCCGGCTGATCACCTGGAACGTCTCACGGCGCGTCAGGTGGCCATGCGCGGCCAGATACTCGCACGCCTCGTCGGTCGCTGCAGCGCGGGAATACGAGCCGCCAATGCGGCCGACATGGCGCATCGGCACGGCGTCGACTACGCCCATCGGCCAGCCGCGCTGCTGGGCGAGCAGCGGCCAGTGCAGGTCAACACCCCAGCCATAGCGGAGCAGCGGAAGCGGAAAGACGTCGTTGAAGGTCGCCCGGTGGAACGCGGTCAACGGCCCCACTTCGACGAACCTGGTTTGCCGCGCGACGGTTCCCCAGCCGCGCCGCGTCACGTCATAGCCGGAGAACGAGTTGAAGCAGTGCGCCGGCATGGCCAGCTTGAACTCACATGACATGCATACGGCCAAAAAGACGTCGACGAACTGCGGCGGAAGCAAGATGTCGTCATCCGTCATCACCACCCAATCGAATTGCTGGAGGTCATGGCGGGCCAAAATGAGGTTGATGTTCTCGAGCTTGCCCCGGCCGCCGACATCGGTCACGTCGGTGACGATGTCGTGCCGCTCGCTCTGCAGCGCCGCCATTACCGCGGCCATGCTGTGCGGCCGCTTTTCGGACCGCACCCCCACCACCAGAATGGACTGGCGCGGTTGCTCCGCCAAGCCCTGCATCATGGAACGGAACCGTCGCCCCTGCCGCAGCCGAAGGTCAAACAGCGAGTCCGTTACCCGTCCGAGGCGACGATTTTTCCACAGGCTGCTGCCCCGTGACCCGGCAAGCCCAAGAGGATCGTTGAAGAAGCTCTGGGCTGTCGCGTGACGATCTTGCGGCATTCTTGTCGGTCTCGTGCTAAACCGGGGCGGAGCTGCCGAGCCAAACGCAATCGGACGCAGGTGGGCGCGTCCAGATATCGCGCCGGGGCAAAGTGCCGTAGCGTGGCATTATACGGAATTGGGGGACTGGCGGAGTGGCGGAGCGTGCGTTGGGTTCAACACGAGTATGGCCGGCCTCGCAGGGTCGCGTCGCGGGCGCCATCAGCGTCTTCGTGTTCTCCGCCATCTTCCTGCAAAAACTCGGCTTCACCGCTGGCGGCGGTTCGATCGGGCTGGACGTGTTCATCTTGCTTGGCGTGCTCCTCTGGCTGCTTGGCTGCCGGGCGGCCGTTATCGACCCCGTTCGCGCCTGCCTTTTTGCGGTGCTGCTGTGTGCGGTCGCACTCAGCCTGTTGCTGAACGGCTTGATCGGACCCGGACTCAAAAGCCCACCCGCATTGCTGCTGTTCCTGACGCTATATGCCGCCATGTTGGTTCGCATCGATGTCACGCGCGCGTTCTTGCTGCAACTGTTGGACAAGTTTCAATTGGGCATGAGCGTCATCGCTGCCATCATCATCGGCCAACAGCTGCTACAGTATACCCTCGGGCATGGCTATTGGCCCAATCTCGAAACGATCGTTCCTTCCGCGCTGCTCATACCTGGATATGCGTATATTCGGCCTTACGCCTGGAACTCGCCCTATCTTACACCAAACGGCGTATTCTTCCTTGAGCCCTCGGCCGCGTCCGGCTTCTTGGCGTTGTCGCTGGTGGCGGAAATCCTGCTGTTCAAGCGGCTGAAACGATTGCTGTTGCTGGTGGTGGGGCTGTTTGCCGGCGTCGCTGGCAGCGGGCCGACCATCCTCGTCCTGTTTAGCCCCTTGATCCTGCGCAAGCTCGACCGCCGGCTGCTGACGTGGGGCGTTTGCCTTGGCATCCCCCTGCTGCTGCTCGCAGTGGCGAGCGGTGCCACGTCGCATCTGCTGGCTCGTTCGTCCGAGCTCTCCAGTGACAATTCAAGCGCCTACGCTCGGCTGGTGGTGCCGTTCCGCGCCACTGTGGCGCTCGCCGCCGACCCGTCGCACCTGCTGACCGGCGATGGCCCGGGCAGTTCGCCCAAGGGTGACAACCAAGTGCAATGGCCGCTCAATAAGCTGATCTTTGAGTATGGGCTGCTCACTGCGGTGTTGTTCCACCTGTTCCTTGTCATCGCCGTGCTCGGCTCGCCGCCAAGCCGCACTCTCACCCTGATCGTGCTTGTTCCGCATCTGTTTTTTGGCGGTGGCTTCGTCTCCCACACCAATATCATGATGCTCGTGCTGTTCGGCTCGTTATTTCGCGTCCGGCCAGAGCCTTTGTCAGCCGAAAGCTCCAGAGAACGCTTGTCCTCCGCGGCGCATGGGGCCGAGTTCCGCGCTCCCCTGCCGCTAGGAGCGAAGCCTATACACATGTAGCGCAAACAGCCGCATGCGTGCCGGGAACCGCGTATCGCTGGTTGGCGGCCCACCCCAATGGCCGCCGACAGCAAGATTGATCAGGATCATCATCGGCCGGTCCAGCCCGGGATTGGCCATGCGCGCGACTTCCTCGTCGTCAACGAACCATACCAGGTCGGTATGCGTCCAGAGCACACCATAGGTATGTGGCGAGGCGGTCTCGGCCACCTGGACCGGCAAGGTCTTGAAGCGTTGCGTCAGCGCCGTTTGGTCCTGCGGCCAGTGCGCCGAGCAGTAGATGGTCGCCGGGTCCTTCCCGAGCATCTCCATCACGTCAATCTCGCCCTGAAACTGCGGCGCACTAATTGCCGGGTTTAATGGCGCAGTGAGCCAGAAGGCCGGCCATAGTCCCGCGCCTTGGGGCAGCGCCGCCTTGAGCTCAAAATAGCCATAGGCCTGCTTGAACGACGGCGAGGTGGTGAGCAGACCCGAGGTAAACCGCTTGCCGGCGTTGAGCGGATTTTTCGGCTCTCTATCCAGTGCGGCCGTCAGGTCCAGGCTGCCTTCGCCCTGCACGAAGGGATTGACGCCGTTGTAGGAGGGATCCGAATACACCTCCAATTCGTCCCCCAAGGTTCGCGAAGAGGGGCCGCCTCCCTGGAAGCCGAAATCATAGCTCGTCTTCCATCGCCCGTTGCGGGTCGCCGGGTTGTAGCGGCTGAGGGGGCCGCCAAACTGTTCGGCGAAGGTAAGCACGAGCTTGGATCGGTCCAGGTGATCCCCTTGCGCAGCCAACGCATTGGCGTCCCGCACTACGAGCGCCAGCGACCCGGCTAGGATCCACTGAAGGGCATGTCTCACGGCAGCCATCCAAGACGTCAGCGAGGGGAGAGCACCATGATCATCTGCCGGTTTTCCATGCGCGGCATCTGCTCCACCTTGGTTTTTTCGTCCATGTCGCCGCGAATGCGCTCGAGTACCTTGATGCCGATGTCCTGGTGAGCCATTTCACGGCCACGGAAGCGCAACGTAACCTTAACCTTATCGCCCTCGTCGATAAAGCTATGCATAGCGCGCAGCTTTACCTGATAGTCGTTCTCGTCGATGTTAGGGCGAACCTTGACTTCCTTGATTTCGACAACTTTCTGCTTTTTCTTGGCTTCGTTCTTCTTCTTTTGCAGTTCGTATTTGTATTTGCCATAGTCGAGGATTTTGACCACCGGCGGGTCTGCGTTGGGGCTAATTTCCAGCAGGTCGAGACCCACGGCCATGGCCCGGAGCATTGCATCGCGCGCGCTCATCACGCCCTGCATCTCGCCGTCGGCGTCAATCAGGCGGACTTGCAGGCTGCGGATCTCTTCATTCACGCGAGGGCCGTCGCGGCTGGGGGCGGCGGCTGTCATTGGGCCTCTGGCTATTGTGGGCTCCTGTGGTGGTTAAAAAACGGTAGGGTCAGTTTTGCCGAAAGGGTGCCGCAAAATCAAGCATCGCAGTGCTATGCGCCACCAGACCGGGCAATATCGGGCGGCAAGGCCTCGCTCGCAAGAGCGTCGATCGCCAGATCGAGCGAAAGCACCTCCTGCGCCTGGCCACCGAGCCGCCGCAGCGCCACTGTGCGGGTCTGCGCCTCTTTGCGGCCGACCACCGCAATGATCGGGACGTGCTGCAAGCTGTGCTCGCGGATTTTGGCGTTGATTTTTTCATTGCGGGTGTCCGAGTTGACGGCCAGCCCGCGCGCCCGGAGCAGCTCCGCCACCTCCTGGGCGTAAGGCTCGGCATCGCTCACGATGGACGCCACCACCACCTGCACCGGAGCAAGCCAGAGCGGGAAGCGCCCAGCGTAGTTCTCGATCAGCATGCCGAGAAAACGCTCAAAACTGCCCAGAATGGCCCGGTGCAGCATCACCGGGCGCTGCTTGGAACTGTCGTCGGCGATGTAGCTTGCGTCCAGCCGTTCGGGCAGCACGAAATCCACCTGCAACGTGCCGCACTGCCAATCGCGCCCAATCGCGTCGCGCAGCACGAACTCCAGCTTGGGGCCATAGAAGGCGCCCTCCCCCGGGTTCAGCTCGTAGTTCACCCCGGCAATGCGGCACGCCTCGCGCAGGGAAGCTTCGGCGCGGTCCCAAGTGGCGTCGTCGCCGGCGCGCTCCGTCGGGCGGTCGGCGAATTTCACTTGGAACGCGTCGAAACCGAAATCCTGGTAGACCGAGGCGAGGAGGTCGACAAAGGCGGCGGTCTCGGGGGCGATCTGCTCGGGGGTGCAGAAGATATGGGCGTCGTCCTGGGTGAAGCCGCGCACCCGCATGAGGCCGTGCAACGCGCCAGAGGGCTCGTAGCGGTGGCAGGCGCCGAACTCCGCCATGCGCAGCGGCAGTTCGCGATAGGAGCGTAGCCCGTGATTGAAGATCTGCACGTGGCAAGGGCAGTTCATCGGCTTCAGCGCCAGAGTGCGCTTCTCATCCTCCACCTGCGCCACGAACATATGCTCGCGGTATTTGTCCCAATGGCCGGAGCGCTCCCATAACACCCTGTCAACCAGTTGCGGCGTGCGCACCTCTTGGTAGCCGGCCGCATCCAGGCGGCGGCGGATATAGCTCTCGGCGGTGCGATACAGCCGCCAGCCGCGCGGGTGCCAGAAGATCTGACCGGTGGCTTCTTCTTGGACGTGGAACAGGTCCATCTCGCGGCCGAGGCGGCGATGGTCACGGCGCTCCGCTTCTTCAAGTTGATGGAGGTAGGCGTCCAGTTCGCGGGCGTCACGCCAGGCGGTGCCGTAGATGCGGGTGAGCATGGCGTTGCGGTGGTCGCCCCGCCAGTAGGCGCCGGCGACCTTCTGCAGCTTGAACGCCGGGCCGACATCGCCGGTGGTGCGCATATGGGGGCCGCGGCAGAGATCGATCCAGTCGCCCTGCTTGTAGAGGGTGATGGTCTCGGTCTCGGGCAGGTCGCGGATCAGTTCGGCCTTGTAGCGTTCGCCACGTGCCTCAAAGAAGCGGATCGCCTCGTCCCGGTCCCAGACCTCGCGCTCGAACGCGGCATTGCGGGCGACGATCTCCCGCATGCGGGCCTCAATGGCCGGGAAATCCTCCGGCGTGAACGGGTCGTTGCGGGCGAAATCGTAGTAGAAACCGTTCTCGATCGGGGGGCCGATGGTGACTTGGGTGCCAGGATAGAGCGACTGCACCGCCTCGGCCAGCACATGGGCGGCGTCGTGGCGGATCATCGCCAGCGCTTCCGGGTCCTTGCGGGTGATGAACACCACGGCCGCGTCGTGCTCGATCAGGCGGGCGAGATCGACCAGGCTTCCGTCCAGCTTCATCGCCAGCGCGGCGCGTGCCAAGCCCGGCCCAATAGCCGCGGCGAGGTCGGTGCCCGAGACCGGGGCATCGAACTGGCGCACGGAACCGTCGGGGAGGGTGATGGCGGGCATGGGCGTTCTACCGCGGCGTTAAATCTAAGGGGGGAATGAACTGCAGCGCGGCACTGTGCAAGGGCTTGCGGCTATTCCACCGTCACCGATTTCGCCAAGTTGCGCGGCTGGTCCACGTCCGTCCCTTTCAGGACCGCCACCTGGTAGGCAAGCATCTGCACTGGGATGGCGTAGAGGATGGGCGCCACGAACGGGTGCACCGTCGGCAACACGACCAACTCCGTGGCGACATGACGCAGCTTGGCCGCTCCCTCGATATCGGTGAACACCATCAAGCGGCCGCCGCGCGCCGCCGCCTCTTGCAGGTTGGACGCGGTTTTCTCAAACAGCGGCCCGCTCGGCGCCGCCGCCACCACCGGAACATCGGCATCGATCAGCGCGATCGGACCATGCTTCATCTCGCCAGCCGCATAGCCCTCAGCATGGATGTAGCTGATTTCTTTCAGCTTCAGTGCCCCCTCCAGGGCGATTGGGAAGCAGCCGCCGCGACCGAGGAACAGCACGTCGCGCGCCTGAGCCACCCGCGCCGCCATCCGCGACAGGTCCAGCGCCAACGCGTCGGCCGCCCGGCTCGGCAACTCCAGCAGGGCTTCCACCAAGGCGGCCTCGCGCGCGTCCTGCATCGCGCCACGGGCCCGCGCGGTCGCAATGGCGAAGCAAGCCAACGTGGTGAGCTGCGCCGTGAACGCCTTGGTGCTGGCGACGCCCACTTCTTGCCCCGCCAGCGTCTCCAGCAACGCGTCGCTCTCACGCGCCATGGTGCTCTCCGGCACGTTCACCACGCTGAGCACATGCTGCCCGGCGCCACGCAGCGAGCGCAGGGCGGCCAGAGTGTCCGCGGTCTCGCCGGACTGGCTCACCAGCAACGCGAGACCGCCCGCCGCCAACGGCGGTTCCCGGTAACGCAATTCGCTCGCCACATCGGCATCCGTCGGTAGCCGAGCCTCCGACTCCAACCAGGACCGCGCCACCAGACCGGCGTAGAACGCGCTGCCGCAAGCCGCCACCGTAACGCGAGGCAGCGCCGCCAAGCTGAACGGCAGCGCCGGGAGCACCACGGTGCGCGAGGCCGGGTCGATCATCCGCTGCAGGACCTGCCCGATCACGCTCGGATGCTCGTGAAGCTCCTTCTCCATGAAGTGGCGGAAGCCGTCCTTGCCGATCGCCGCACCGGTATGGATGGTGCGGCGGATGTCGCGCTGCACCGGCCGGCCGGCCTGGTCGAAGAACTGGCCGCCCTCGCGCCCGAGCACCGCATGGTCCCCGTCGCGCAGGAACGCGATGCGTTGCGTGAGCGGCGCCAGGGCCAGGCTGTCGGAGCCCAGGAACATCTCGTTCTCGCCAAACCCGACCGCCAGCGGCGCACCGTGCTGCGCCCCGACCATCAGCCCATGGTGCCCGGCGAACACCAGCGCCAGCGCGTAGGCGCCCTCCAGCCGCGCGAACGCTGCTTGCGCCGCGGCCAGCGGGGCCATGCCGCGGCGCAGGTGCAAATCCACCAGCTGCACAATGGTTTCGGTGTCGGTCTCGGTCTCGAACGCTTGTCCGGCCGCCTCCAACTCGTCGCGCAGGTCGGCGTGGTTCTCGATGATGCCGTTATGCACCACCGAGACTCGACGCGTGCCGTGCGGATGCGCGTTGCCCTCGGTGGGAGCGCCATGGGTGGCCCAGCGGGTATGCCCCACCCCAACCGTGCCGGCCAGCGGCGACCGCGCCAGCACGGCCTCCAGATTGGCCAGCTTGCCCGGGGCGCGGCGCCGCTCGATATGGCCGTTGGTGAGCGTGGCAATGCCGGCGCTGTCATAGCCGCGGTATTCCAGCCGGCGCAGCGCTTCCAGCAGCAGCGGCGCGGCCGGGCGCGCGCCGAGAACACCCACAATGCCGCACATCAGCGCTGCTCCCGTTTTGCCCGGAACGCCGCCGCCCGGCCTGGCTTGTTGACCTGCCGGGCGCGGCCGAACGCCATGGCGTCGTCCGGCACGTCCTCGGTGATGGTGCTCCCCGCCACCACCAGGGCGCCATGCCCCACCCGCACCGGAGCGACCAACGCGCTGTTGGAGCCCACAAATGCCTGGGCGCCGATCTCCGTGCGATGTTTGGCAAACCCGTCATAGTTCACGGTGATGGTGCCCGCGCCGATATTGGTGTCGGCCCCCACGGTGGCATCGCCGATATAGCTGAGATGGTTGGCCTTCGCCCCCTCCCCCAGCGTCGCCGCCTTGAGCTCGACAAAGTTGCCGACATGGGCCCGCGCCCCCAACTCGGTGCCGGGCCGCAGCCGGGCAAATGGCCCCACGATGGCGCCGGGCCCGACCGAGCACCCTTCGAGATGGCTGAAAGCCCGGATCCGCGCGCCCGTCGCCACCTGCACGCCGAGACCGAACACCACATTCGGTTCGACGGTCACGTCGGCCGCGAGCTTGGTGTCGGCACTGAGGAACACGGTTTGCGGCGCGATCAGCGTGACGCCGCCTGCGAGTGCCTCCTCGCGCAGGAAACCCTGCAGGGTCGCCTCCGCCGCCGCCAACTCCGCGCGCGAGTTCACCCCCTGCAGCTCGGCGTCCGGCGCCTCCACCGCCTCCACCCGCACGCCCTCGGCGCGGGCCAGCGCCACCACGTCGGTCAGGTAATACTCGCCGCCCGCGCGAGCCGGCCGGACCGCTTGCAGCCAACGCCGCATATCGGCCGCCGCCGCACACAGCACCCCGGCGTTGCACAGGGTAATGTCACGTTCGGCTTCAGTGGCGTCCGCCCACTCGACGACCCGCTCGATCCCGTCCAGCCCTTGCACCACGCGCCCGTAGCGCCCGGGCGTCGCGGGACGCATGGCAAGCAGCGCCAGTCCAGCCGTCGCCCGTGCAGCCAGCAGGCGGCCCAGCGTGGGCGGCCGGATGAGCGGGTTATCGGCATAGAGCACCGCGACATCGCCGTCCCCAAACTGCTCCGCCGCTTGCAGCGCGGCGTGGGCGGTGCCGAGCCGCTCCTGCTGCACCACCACCCGGTGCGGCGCGGCAGCGGCAGCGACGGCAGCACTGTTGGGCCCGGCAACTACCACCGCGCTCTCAAACACCGTCGCACAATTGGCCAGCAGGTGCTGCAGCATGGGCCGGCCGCCAAGCAGGTGCAGCGCTTTCGGGAGGGTGGATTTCATGCGCGTGCCAAGCCCGGCGGCAAGCACGATGGCGGTTGCGGTCATGGCTCCTCCGCTAGCGTCCGAGCCGCGGCGCTGTCAAAGCATTGCCGGACACTTCTCATGTCGGATCGTGTCAGCCCGATGGCACGTGGCCAAGGCCAGCGTCCCCGCTCTTAGCTTTGCCCAGTGAGATAGACCGTGGTGGCACCGAGCGCCCGGTTCTCGAACGTGATGCGGACCGGCACCGGCGGCTCGCCGGGCACCAGGCTGGCAAACCAGGCCGATCCGTGCTGCGGGCGGCGCAGCACGCTATCGTCTGCATCATGCACGAAGCCGGCGAGTTGCCGCCCCTCGAAGTCGCACCGCAGGGCGGCTCCGTGGAAGATCGACCGGCCGGTCGGCGCCAACACTTCCTCACCCGTCGTATGCGCCTCGATCGCGGACAAGCGGCGGCCATCGAACGTGTTGAGCGCTCCTTCGCAACGGCCGGAGGATGCCACCTGGCGCAACAGCGACGCGATCGCGCTGAGCGTATCGACGGTATGCACCCGGTCCTCGGTCGGCACCGGGTCACGCTCGGCCTCAATGGGTGGCACCAGTTGGCTGACCACAGGGGTGCCATTCTGCCAGTCGATCTGGGTCACGCGCTGCTGGCCCCGCATCCGCCCGGCGCTGAATAGCTCGCGTGGCTCCGGTGTGCCGCCGCGGAAACGCCCGTCCACGGTCGTGGTGCTCTCGGCATTGAAAAACACCCCGATCACTCCGCTCAAATGATAGGATACCTGCAGGCGATAGCTGTCGTGCGAGATGGCCATGCTCGCCTGCAGGTCCATCACGTTCAGCCCGTCAGCATAGGCGGCGTAGCTCAGCCGTAGGGTTGGCGCCGGATCGGCCATCACCGGGACGGCCATCAGGCTAAGGATGGCAACGAGTCTCGCGTCCATAGTGCCATATGGCGCACGAACGCAGCCCGGGGAACCTGAAAAGTGTTCAAGCGGCCAATGTTGCCGACGAAGGTATGCTGCACCCCGATCCGCTTTAGCAATTTGGCAGCTTTTACACGGCATCATCCAGTGACGATCCACGCTTGCGATGGGTGAGACGCTTTGTACGATTGTATTGAGGCATTCGCTGCGGCCAACCCGAGCGCAGTCGCGATTTGCGCCCCGGAGCAGGTCAGTTACGCCGAGCTCATTGCTCGAGCGGACGCTTTGGCCCGCTGGCTATGGGAGTCGGGCCTGCGGCCAGGCGGCCGTGCCGGGCTACTTCTCGGCCGCTCGGCTGAGGCGGTCGCGGCCATGCTCGCCATCGCCCGGCTCGGTGCCGCCTATGTGCCGGTTGACGCGGCGCTTCCCATCCCCACGCGGGACAGTGTGCTGGCAGATGCGCAGGTCACGCTGGTGCTGGCAGAGCAACCCCTCGACCTCGACCTGCCTACAATCCGGCTGGATTTGCCGGTGCCGGTCGCCCCGCCGCTGCCGGCCCTGCCTGCCACGGACCTGAACGCGGCGGCCTATGTGATGTATACGTCCGGTTCCACGGGCACGCCCAAGGGTGTCGTCGTGCCATGGCGAGGCATCCGCCGGCTGGTAGAGGAACCAGATTACGTCAGCTTCTCTCCGGCGGACGTTATCCTCCACGCCGCCCCGCTCGGTTTCGACGCATCGACCTTCGAGATCTGGGGCGCCCTGGCGAACGGCGCCCAATTGGCGATTGTGCCAGATGCCGTGCCGTCGCTCGACACCATTGCCGCGGCCCTGGAGCGCTATGGCGTCACCACCGCCTGGCTCACCAGCGGCTTGTTCCACGCCATGGTGGACGCCCGGCTGGCCGCCTTGGCCAAGCTGCGCCAGCTCCTCGCGGGCGGAGACGTGCTGTCTCCTCCCCACGTCGCCCGCGCACTAGCGGCTCTGCCACAGACCACCCTCATCAACGGGTATGGCCCCACCGAGAACACCACATTTACCTGCTGCTACCGCATCCCGCGGGACCACTCCGCCGACAGCCCGTTGCCCATCGGGCATCCGATCCGTGGCACCGTGGTTTGGCTGCTGGACGAGCACGGCAATCCCGTTGCCGAGGGCGAAGAGGGTGAGCTTTGCGCCGGCGGTGACGGCGTCGCCCTGGGTTACCTCAACCGCGCCGAAGCGACCGCCGCTGCTTTCGTGCCAGGGCCTGACGGCAGGCCGATGTATCGCACCGGAGATCGCGCCCGCAGGCTCGCCGATGGCACTATCCTGTTCGCCGGCCGCAAGGACCGCCAGGTCAAAATTCGCGGCAAACGCGTCTCCTTGGACGATATGGAAGCGGAGTTGCTGCGCGATCCAGCCGTGCGCGAGGCGGCCATCGTCTTCGAGTCCGGCCGCGCCACCGCCTTTGTCACTGGCCAGGTCGATGGCAGCACGCTGAGGCGAAGCCTCTTGGCCCGCTTGCCTGAACATATGGTTCCCGCCGTCATTACTGTGCTGGGGGCGATGCCGCTCACGCGCAATGGCAAGCTGGACCGCAAGGCGCTTCCCGCCGCAACCAGCACAGCCGCTCGCCTGGCGCAGATTTGGCAATCCGTGCTGGGGCGCGAACTCGCCGCAGAAGCCAACTTGTTTGATGCCGGGGTGAGTTCGCTCGAGGTTGTGCGCGCCCATGCCGCCATGGCGGATGCCGGTTTGCCGGTCAGCCTGACAGACCTGTTTGCCTTCCCAAGCAGCGCAAGCCTTGCAGCCCACCTGGATGGCACCGACCAGACTCGGCCAACTGGCACGGGCAGCATTGGCGGCGACATCGCAATCATTGGGATGGCCGGCCGTTTTCCCGGCGCCGCCGACTTGGACACGTTCTGGTCCAATCTCTGCACGGGCGCTGAGTCCATCACCCGCTTCGCTCCCGACCAACTCCAAGACGCCTTTAGTGCCGAGACCCGCGCCGACCCGGCATTTGTCGCAGCCCGGCCCGTCCTTCACGGCATCGACCAGTTCGACCCCGCCTTCTTCAGCATGACCCGGCGGGAAGCCGAGCTGACCGATCCACAGCACCGCGTCTTTCTCGAAGTCGCTTGGGAAGCGCTGGAGACTGCCGGGCATGATCCAGCCAGCTATCCCGGCCGCATCGGTGTATTCGCCGGCAGCAGCCCGAACTCCTACTTGCTTCGCAACGTCTTGCCCGATCGCGATGCTGTGCTCCGCTACACCAGCGATTACCAGACCGGCAGCTACCCGACCCTGCTCGGCGCCGGAGCCGATTTCCTCGCCACCCGGGTCGCCTACAAGCTCGATCTCCGTGGCCCCGCTGTTACGGTGGCAACCGCCTGCTCCACCGCACTCGTCGCCGTCGCCCAAGCCTGCGCCGCCCTGCGCGCTGGCGACGCAGATATGGCGCTCGCTGGAGGGGTTTCGATCACCTTGCCCCAGCGTAGGGGCTACCTGCATGAGCCGGGCGGCCTCGCCTCGGCAGACGGCCATGTGCGCCCGTTCGATGCGGCCGCAAGTGGCACTGTTTTTGGCAGTGGAGCAGCCGTCGTGTTGCTCAAACGCGTGGCCGATGCGCAAGCAGACGGAGACCACATCCACGCCGTCTTGCGCGGTGTCGCCATTAACAATGATGGCGGCAGCAAGGTCGGCTTCACCGCGCCCAGCGTGGGCGGCCAAGCCGCTTGTATCATGGCGGCTCAAGCACAGGCGAAGCTAGACCCCGCAAGCATTGGCTACGTGGAAGCTCATGGCACCGCGACCCCGCTCGGGGATCCCATCGAACTCGCCGGTTTGCGGCAAGCCTGGGGTGCTGACGCAGCGATCGGCCGATGCGTCCTAGGTTCGGTGAAGGGCAACATCGGTCATCTGGATGCCGCTTCCGGAGGCGCCGGGCTCATCAAGGCGGCCCTGGTGGTAGAGCGGGCGACCATTCCCGGCACGCTGCATTTCCGCACGCCGAACCCCGCCATGGCGCTTGAAACCAGCCCATTCCGCGTCTCCGCGGAGACGGTTGCCTGGACGGCGGTCCCACCGCGCCGGGCCGCGGTCAGCTCGTTTGGGGTCGGCGGCACCAACGCGCACGCCATCATCGAGCAGGCGCCCACTCCGCCAGCGACGCCGGACGCGTGCACGCCCCAGGTGCTACTGCTCTCTGCACGCAGCGCTTCAAGCCTAGCAGATGCTCAAGAACGTCTCGCCACGCATCTGGAAAACCATCCCGAACAAACGCTGCCCGACATTGCCTGGACCCTGCAGACGGCGCGACGCCGCTTTGCCCATCGTGCGGCCTTGGCGTGCACCAGCCGGGCGGACGCTATTGACGGCCTACGGTCCGGGCGAGCGGCGGCGTCCGAGCGGACAGCTACAGCCGGTGGTGTAGCATTCCTGTTTCCAGGCCAAGGCGCGCAATACCCGGGCATGGGTCGCGCCATGTACAACGCTCAGCCAGTGTTCCGCGACGCGATCGACCGCTGCGCCACCATCCTGCAGCCACATCTCGGCGCCGATCTCCGCGAACTCCTGTTTCCGGACCCGCAGGACGCCACTGCAGCCGATACATTACTCAACACGACAATCGCGCAGCCAGCTCTGTTTGCCACCAGCTACGCCACGGCCCGGTTTTGGATGGCCAACGGGGTGCAGCCGGCGGCCATGCTGGGCCACAGCGTCGGTGAGTTTGTGGCGGCTTGCTTGGCGGGTGTCTTTTCACTTGAGGACGCCCTGCGCTTGGTCGCCGCACGCGGTCGCTTGATGGGCAGCATGCCGCCTGGCGCAATGCTGTCAGTTCGTTTGCCAGAAGCCGAGTTGCTTCCCCTGCTCGGCGACGAACTGGACCTCGCGGCCGCGAACGCGCCCACACTTTGCGTCGCGGCCGGACCGACCATCGAGATCGAACGCCTGGAGGCAGATTTACACGCCCGCGAGGTGCCGTGCCGCCGCCTTCACACCAGCCATGCTTTCCACTCGCGCGCTATGGACGGGGTCGCGTCGGGGCTGCGAGAGGCAGTGCTGTCAGTCCCGCTATCGGCACCCACACTGCCAATGATCTCGGGCGTCTCCGGCGGCTGGATAACGGCGGAACAGGCGACTTCGCCAGATTATTGGGCGGGTCATTGTCGCGCTCCGGTGCGCTTCGCCGCCGGACTGCAGTCACTGCGCGAGACCCGGTCGGAGCTGGCAGCCTTGCTGGAATGCGGTCCCGGCCGCGGCCTCAGTCAACTGGCGCTGGCATGCGGGTGGCGCAGCAGCAATGCGGCAACCATTTCCAGCCTGCCAGAGGCAACCAGCACCGCAACCGCTTCGGACGCCATCACGGACGCAATCGGACATCTGTGGCTCGCTGGAGTTGAGCTGGACTGGGCTGGGCTATGCCAAGCGCGGCCTATCCGCCCCCGTCGCGTGCCGCTGCCGCCAACACCATGGGAAAGAAGCCGCTGCTGGATCGACGAACCCACGCAAACCTCTTCTCTTATTACGGAGCCTTCAACGGACATGGTCAAGATCCCTTCCGACACAATGCTTGCAGACCTGGTTGCCCTCTTCGAGGAGCTTTCAGGCGAACGCCTGAGCGGGACGGATCCCAACACCACTTTCATACAGCTTGGCTTTGACTCCCTATTTCTCGGCCAAGTCGCGCAGCAGGTACGCAGCCGCTTCGGAGTGGCAATCACGTTCCGCCAATTGCTGGGCGACTGCGGCAGCTTCAGTGCCCTCGCGCGCCATGTCGACGCAGGACGTCCAGCGTCTGCAAAGTCCAACCCGACGGTGACGGCAACAACGCCCGATCATCCATCGGTCCTCACGCCTGTCGAACCATCCGTCCTGCCTCCGCACGCGGCAGGTCTGATGCAACAGCAAGTCCAGGCCATGTCGGCCCTGTTTGCGCAGCAACTCGCGGCACTCGGTGCACCGTCGCCGGCGGCTCCTATCAAAGCTCCCGAACCAGTATCGCTTGCACCAGAGGACACGGCCCGCTTTGATGCCTTCAAGGTGGTGGCAGCTAACGGAGGTAGCCTCACCGCCGCTGGTCAAGCCCATATTCACGCCCTGGTCAGCGCGACGGCCAAGCGCACCTCACGGTCCAAGCAGCTCACGGCCGACGCTCGTCCTTACCTGGCAGACCCGCGCGCCGCTGCCGGATTTCGCCCAGAGTGGAAGGAAATGACCTATCCCATCGTGGCCGTTCGTTCAGAGGGGCCACATATCTGGGATGCCGACGGAAACAAGTATGTGGACTTGGTGAACGGGTTCGGCCAAACCGCCTTTGGTCACGCGCCGCCTTTCGTCGTGGAGGCAGTCAAGCGCCAGCTTGATCGCGGGTTTGAAATAGGTCCTCAGGCGGAGCTTGCCGGCCGCATCGCAGCTCGATTTTGCGCAATGACCGGCAATGAGCGCATGACTTTCTGCAACACCGGATCCGAGGCCGTGATGGCGGCGATGCGCGTGGCCCGCACGGTCACAGGACGTAATCGGATCGTGACTTTCACTGGTAGCTACCACGGCCAATTCGACGAGGTCTTGGTAAAGGCCGGACCTAAGGGTACTCGACCGGTCGCACCCGGGATCCCGCTGGAGAGTGTGTCCAATGTCACCGTCCTGGAATATGGAACGGAAGCCTCTTTAAACTGGGTTCGAGAGCACGCGACCGATCTGGCCGCAGTGATTGTTGAGCCGGTACAAAGCAGGCATCCCGCCCTGCAGCCGCGAGATTTCCTTGCCAACATGCGGACTCTCACCGAGCAATCCGGCACTTGCCTGGTCTTTGATGAAGTCGTGACCGGTTTCCGCACCCATCCTGGCGGCATGCAGGCTATTTTCGAAATTCGGGCCGACCTCGCAACGTACGGCAAAGTCGTCGGTGGCGGCCTACCTATTGGCATTCTCGCTGGTAAAGCGTCCTTTATGGACGCCCTGGATGGCGGCGTCTGGCAATATGGCGACAACAGCATGCCTGAAGCCGCAGTGACCTTCCTTGCCGGAACATTCGTGCGTCACCCATTGGCGCTGGCAGCGATGGAAGCTGTGTTAAGTCACATCGAAACCATCTGGCCCACGGCCTATACCGAGCTTACCGGCCGCACAAACCAGCTTGTTCTACGCCTCAACAACACGTTGGCAGCCCGCGGGCTTCCGCAAGCCGTCGAGCATTACGCGAGTTGGTTCTACTTCAAACTCCCGGACGCGTTTGCCAGCCTTATTTATCCGAACATGCGGCTACGAGGAGTCCATATTCAAGAGGGCTTCCCGTGCTTCCTGACAACAACTCACGGACAAGCCGAAATCGACACGATTGTCGAGGCGTTTAGTGACAGTCTTGCAGCACTGCAATCGGCAGAACTGCTGCTGCCAGCGGCGGGATCAAAACCAGCCGTACTCGCGCAGAACCCCACTGAAACTCCACTCACTGATGCTCAGATGGAGATTTGGCTTGCGGCCCAGCTTGGTGACGCAGCCAGTTGCGCCTTTAACGAGGGCGTAAGCCTGGAGCTCAAGGGTGCACTGGATCTCGCGGCGCTAGAGAGCGCGCTCAACCGCGTGTTCTGCCGCCACGACGCACTGCGCGCACGCTTCACTCCGACGGGTGACCGGATGATCGTGGATGCCTGGAAACCGTTGGCACTCCACGTAGAGGATGCGTTGGCTGCTGTCGTCCTGGAGCAAGAGGCCTGTACGCCGTTTGATCTCGTAGCCGGGCCTCCCATTCGTATCAGACTGCTTCGCCATGCGCGTGAACACCATGTGCTGGTGCTAACAGCACACCACATCGTTTGTGATGGTTGGTCCATCAACACGCTTCTGGGGGAGTTGACGACACCTGCTAACTTACCTGCCGCGCTCTCATTTACTGCTTACGCACTGCAAAAACACGGCGGGGCCAGCCAGGCTGATGTTTCCTGGTGGACCGCTCAGTTTGCCGACATACCATCTCCGCTGCAACTACCGTCGGATCGCGCCCGGCCAGCGCTGAGGTCTTATCAAGGCGGGACGAGAAGGCTGGAGCTGGATCTCGCCAGTTTGAATCGGCTAAAACGAGCAGGGGCCGCGCACGGTTGTACCTTGTTTACGACGTTGTTGGCCGCCGTTGGTGCCTTGATCGCGCGGCTTGCGGGCCAGCACGATCTCGTTATTGCCGTTCCAGCCGCAGGGCAAAGCCAACTCGACGACCAGGTTTTGGTCGGTCACTGCGCCAACCTGCTGCCAATACGCATGACCTTGGCGGACGATACACCGTTCAGCGACTTTCTGCGCGCACTGCGACAGACCGTGCTGGACGGCTATGAGCATCAGGATTGCACCCTCGGCACGATCGTTCAAGCGCTCGATTTGTCGCGCAATACCGGGCGCGTGCCGCTCGCAGACGTCCAATTCAACTTAGAGCGGCTGGGTGAAGGTGTCGCGATTGCTGGCCTTGAAGTCTCGGTCCGCGCCAATCCTAAAGCGTTCGTCAATTTTGATTTGTTTTTCAACGCCGTTGAGTCAGCTAGCGGACTCGCGTTTGAATGCGATTACAACGCCGACCTGTTTGACCCGGCAACGATCGATCGCTGGCTTGACCATCTTTCCACCATTTTGTCGGCAATCAACGAGGACTCTACCAGGCTTATCGGAGCATTGCCCCTTACGGCAGGAGCGGACCAAGATATATTGCTGTATCGCTGGAACGACACAAAAGCTCCGCTGCCGGACGCTCCGGTCCATCGTTTGATTGAAGCGCAAGCCGCCCGCAGGCCCAATGCGCCGGCCGCCCGCTTTGGCGAGACGATCCTAACGTACGAGGCGCTTGATCATCGCGCCAACCAGATAGCGCACGTTCTACTAGCGCGCACGTCGCCGGGCGATCGCGTCGGCGTCATGCTTGAACGTACACCGGATATGCTCGCAGTGCTGTTGGGCGCCTGGAAGGCCGGGCTTGCTTATGTTCCGCTTGACCCTTCTCATCCACCGGCGCGCCTTCAGCATATTCTGGCTGATGCCGATGTTGCCCTCGTGATTACTGATGGCGCCGGCCCGGCCTTGGAGGCGCCGCTCTTCGAGATCCAGCGAAACGCCGATGCTATCGCCGGCGCTGCATCGACGCCTCCTGCCCTCGGTGACGACCTACATGCGACGGCATACGTAATATACACTTCCGGTTCCACCGGGCTGCCGAAAGGGGTTGCGGTCGACCATCTCGCGTTGGGCAACTTGCTGCTTTCGGTTGGCCGCGAACCGGGTATCGGCGTCGACGATGTTTGGCTCGCCGTCACCACAATCGGCTTCGACATCGCTGGGCTAGAACTGTTCGGTCCCTTGATTGCCGGTGCGCAGGTTGTTGTGGCATCCCGGGACGATGCGGCAGACGGCCATCGCCTCCTCGCCCTGCTTGCAGCCAGTGGAGCGACTATCATGCAGGCCACGCCGGCCACCTGGCGCCTGTTGATTGAGGTTGGATTCAAGCCAGGCGCGTTGCGGATGCTCTGTGGTGGCGAAGCGTTGCCACGCACGCTGGCCGACCAACTGCTGATGGAAGACGGTGCGCTCTGGAACATGTATGGACCGACCGAGACCACGATTTGGTCTGCGCTCGAGCAGATCGGCGCTGGCTTGATTACAATCGGGCATCCGGTCGCAAACACCAGTCTGCATATCCTGGATGCCTGTGACCGGCCGCAACCAATCGGGGTTCCGGGGCAGCTTCATATCGGCGGTGCGGGGATCGCGCAGGGCTATCGCAATCGCCCTGACCTCACGTCTGCTCGCTTCATAGCGGACCCGTTCTCGCCCGGCGGCCGCCTGTATCGAACTGGAGACCTTGCGCGCCGACTTCCCGACGGCCGTATCCAAGTGCTGGGCCGCATGGATGGGCAGATCAAGCTCCGCGGCTACCGCATGGAACCCGGCGAGATAGAGCATATTCTTACAACGTATTGTGGCCTAGCTGAGGCAGTCGTCGCGGTGCGCGAGGGAGGCGATGCGGAACAGCGGCTTGTTGCCTGGGTCGTGCAACAGTCAGACTCCAGCCTAGACTTCCGGGCACTCCGTAATGTGATGCGGGCTCACCTTCCCGACTACATGATCCCGTCAGTGTTCACTCCCGTAGAGCGCCTACCACTCACGCCCAATGGCAAAGTAGATCGGCTGCTGCTGCCAAACGTAGTCTCGGAGTCATCTATGACCAGAGAGCCGCCGCAAACTGCGTTAGAACGCGCGATCGTCGATATCTGGTCTGACGTGCTACGGCAGCCGGTTGGACGCAGTGACGATCTGCTTGCCTTGGGAGCGGATTCGATTCAAATTTTCCAGATCACGGCACGCGCGCAAAAAGCCGAGCTTTCAATCATGGCGCGTGATTTGCTGCAACATCGAACGCCTGAGGCACTCGCCACGATGCTTGGCGACCGGCCCCCTGAAACGGCCGCCGTGCCAAAACTGGCTCAGTTCCGCCGGGACCGGGGCTTGCTTGTGGCAGGAGAATAGCAATGGACGGCGGCTCAATCGGTTGGGATAACGATGCCGTCCGCTATCCGGCATCTCTTGCACAGACCCGCTTCTGGTTACTTGATGCGCTCGACCCTGGCACTCCAGCCCTGAACGTTGCTGTCCGATGGACGGTGCTCGGCGAGTTGACAGCCGAGCAAGCGGAGTCGGCGTGGTGCCAGGTCATTGCTCGTCATGAGGTGTTACGAACGGCTCTGCTCACCGTGGACGGGTCGCCCGAGCAGGCGGTCTACCCCAAGCTGCCGTTTCGATTGAATCATTACGATCTCTCGAAGCTACCGCAATCTGAGCGCTTGGCGGAGGCAAACCATCTCGGAGAAATTGAAGCAGCCACGCCGTTTATCCTTGAAGCAGCCCCGCTCATGCGGGCCAGCATGATCACTCTGGAACCTGGTACCGCCCGCATACTGCTGACGCTGCATCACACGATCTGTGATGGCTGGTCGATTGGCATTCTCGCAAACGAGTTTACCGCTGCTCTCGCGGGCGTCGCACTTCCGGCGCTCGCGTTGCAATATGGTGACTATGCGCAATGGCAGCAGGCTTGGCTAGCCAGCCCCGCCCTCACGGCAGCGAAGAGCTATTGGTTACGGCAGCTCGGGAATTTGCCCTATGCTGCCGTTCCCCCCGATCATGCAGCGGATGCGCGGGGTCCAGGCGCCATCGCATCGATTATGCTGCCGCGGCTCATTACGGACGAGATGGCTCAATCGGCCCGTGAGCATGGTTGCACGCTGTTCACCGTGGCGCTCGCGGCGCTCGGCCGCATGCTGCAGGTGCGGATCGGAGCGGACGATATCGCGATTGGGACACAGGTTGCCAATCGAGGCGACGTCGAATTGGAGCCATTGATTGGCTGCTTTATTAACACGCTTGTGCTCAGGCTTAAGTTGACGCACGCGCAAAGCTGGAGTGAATCGATCAATCACGCTGCGGCTGTTGTTGCGGACGCGCTACAGCACAGTGAGCTCCCGTTCGAGTTGCTCATCCAAGCTCTCAATCCCAAGCGCGACCGAGGACGGACTCCGCTTTTTTCGGTCAACTTGATTTTCCAACGCTCTTTCGTCTGCCCACCTAAGCAGGTCGGCTTGACCTTGATCGACATGCCCAGTCACTCTGCTGGAGCGCTTTACGACCTCAATTTCTTTATGGTGGAGCGGCCCGAGGGCTGGCGCGCGTCTTGCGAATATGATGCCGGCCGCTACGAAGCCGCGACCGTTGAAGCAATGTTGGCGGAGTGGGTGGCCGCGCTTCAAGGGCAGCCCAGCCGAGTGCCTCACTCTCCGCTGGAGAGCCGGCTGGCTGAGTTGTGGCGGGAAGTCTTGGGCGTGCAAACCTCGTACCCTGATGACGACTTCTTTGAGGTTGGCGGCCATTCCTTGCTTGCTGCACGCCTACTCTCACGGATCGAGGCTGCCTTCGCAAAACGAGTTACGATGGCAGAGCTGTTTTCTGAGCCGACGCTCGCTGGGCTGGTGCGACGGCTCGAAAACCAAGTGACAGATGCGAGCAGCATTGTGGTCCTGAACCCGACCGGTGGGTGCACGCCCATCGTCGCATTTGGAGCGGCGGATCGGTGGCAGGCGTTGAGCGCTGCGCTGGGCTCTCGTTTCCCGTTTGCGTGCCTGACCTCGCGACCGTTCGATCAGATTGAGGGGCTCCATCCGCAAGGCAAATTGGCGCTGCTTGCGGGCGGCTCGGACGGCCTCGAGGCGTTGGGTCTGGCCGAAGCTTTGCGCCGGCAGGGGCGCGAGGTCGTTTTGGTGCTGATGGAGGCAACTGCGCCGGCCCGTTCCGGCTGGCTGTCTCGCTTTCGCAGGCCGGGCAGCCTAGATCGTTGCTATGGCCGTGTTTTGTTGTTCTGCAAGCCAGAGCAGCGGGACAGCTGTGGCGGTTGGAAGGAGCACCTGCTGGGAGCTGTCGAGATTATCCCGCTTACTCCCTCGCTCGGGGATGCAGCGATCGCACATTGTATTGCTTCGGCGCTGGCATGACCAGCTGCCTCGTAGCACGACGGGTCAGATCTAGGTGGCACCGGGTCGTCGCGGTATGCTGGCGATTCCTTCGCCGCGTGGGCTTCATGACTGCTCCCCGACCAATCATTGCGCTGGCAGGCCTGCTTTGTGCCGCCGCCGCACCGCCCAGCACACGGCTCCTTACCCTTGCTAATCGAGACGGCGTGCCGAGCCATGTCGTGAGGCTGCAGGTGTGGCGCGCGGCAGACCCGGCACCGGGCCCCGTTCTGATCTACGAGCCCAGTTGGAATGGCTCGGCCGATGAGAATAGCATCTTGTTGTCCGCTTTGGCCGAGGACGGATTTACCGTCGTGGCGCTTGACCTTGCCGCCAAACAGCCCTCCACCTTCGCGACCACCGCCGCCCGATTGGCATTGCCGATGGATCTCTCGTCATTTGCCGCGCTCGACCGGACCATTGTAGAGGCCGAGTGGCGCGTGGCTCTGCTGGCGAACGATGTCGTTGCGAGCCTCCGCGATATCCCGCAAGTAACCTCAGCCACAGCCCTAGGGATTGTTGGCTATTCGTTCGGAGGCGCAGTGGCTGCGGAGGCGTGCCGTCAAGACGCGCGGTTCGCCGCCTGCCTAAATATGGATGGTTGGCTGTTCGGCCCTGCCGCAGAGCGTCCAGGGCCGCAACCATCTCTGCTAGTGAGCGGCGAACCATACCCCGCCACGGCATCGGCTGCATCCCAGCCCGCGGCCGTGCTTGACGAGTGGGATGCGGGCCGCCTGCGAGCGCGAATGGCCTCTGCCGGCGGGCTTTACGCACAAGTGGCCGGACTTCAGCATGGCGACTTTACTGACGCGGGCGGAGGGAGCGTTACGGTGCAGGCGTTGGTAAAGGCGTTTTTTGAGCAAACCCTTTTGCATCGGCCAAGGGCCCTACTCGCATCTAGCCACCCGCTCCCGGGAGTCACGCTCACGCGCTTTCCCGGGTTAAGCCGAGGAGAATAGGGCCGTTTAGGCGCTCTCGTTGGTGATAAGTCGCCCGCAAACGCGGCCGGACAGCCCTCGCGTTGTGAAGGCTTGGCAGCCTTTCGAGTGACGCGGCGTAATAGGCTGCTGAAAAACCCTCGCCTTGCAGTCGGTTGATGTGATTCCCTGGGGTCCTGTGGGTCAGGGATCATGGGATGCGCGGGGGGACGAGCAGACGTCGTCTTTGTTCAGCTACGTGAGTTGCGGAGCACCGGTGCCCTTGTCGCATCCGCTGCGCCGCATTCGTGCGGTCGTTGACTAAGCACTTGATGGGCTCTCGCCGGACTTTGACGGGATGTATGCGCAAGCTGGCCGTCCCTCGATCGGGTCGGAGAAGCTGTTGCGCGGGCTTTACCGCGCAATACTCGTTGATGCGCGTCCGTCCGCGCCACTCCCGCTCCTGGTTGCCGTCGGCCAGGGTCTGTGCTGCCGGGGCAGTCGCTGCCAGTGCAGCCGGTCCATTGCCTTTGTCGTCCGGCGGCCTGGGCTGGAAAGACTTGTGCAATGCCCAGGCTTGGATCAGCGTGCCATCTACCCAGACATGCTCGTCCGACATCAGCTCCTGGACTCGGGGTTGATCTAGGATTGCCGTCAGCAGCCGCTGGGCCACATCGCCTTCGAGAAAGCGTTCGCGGTTCTTGCTGAAGGTGCTGGCGTCCCACACCGGCGCGTCCATCGACAGGCCGACAAACCAGCGGAACAGCAGGTCGTAGTCAAGCTGCTCCATCAACTGGCGCTCGGACCGGATCGAGTAGAATGCCTGTAGCAGGTGGACGAGACGGTCGACGGCGGCGAGCGTCACGGCGGGATTGAGGGAACACCCTGCCCCAGGCGCCGAACGGCTAATTTGCCGTGAGGGCGAGTTCGCGGCGCGCGACCTGGAGCCGCTGCACCAGGTCGGACGTGCGTGCGACCATCACGCGCCAGCCGCTCTCCGCCAGGGCCAGGCCGATGGCCGACGCGAGATGGGTTTTGCTGCCGCCCAGCCCGCTGATCCGGAGTAGGTTAGCCCTTCTCGATCCAGCTGTCGCCGGCGCAGACTGCCGTGATGTGGGCCTTATACCAGCGCCCGCATGGCCTGACTCACGGGGGCTATGCGCGGTCACGGTGGGTGTGATTCGGTTTCCTGAATGGTTGATGGGGATTGGTCATGCCTGCTGGGGTGAGGGTTTGTGCTGAGAAGTGTTCGGCGCAGGAGTTGCGGCTTGCGGCGAGCGGCTGCCGTGATGCCAATGCGGTGCGTCGCATGCTGGCCATCGCGCTGTTGCTGGAAGGTCATTCGCGTGGCGATGCTGCGCGCGCCTGCGGGATGGAGCGCCAGACGTTGCGCGACTGGGTGCACCGGTTCAATGCGAACGGCCTCGCTGGGCTTAGCAATCGCTGGGGTGGCGGCTGTAAGCCCAAGCTTGCTCAACCGCAGACGGACCGTCTGGCCGAGCTGGTGCGCAACGGCCCCGACCTTGCCGTGCATGGGGTGATACGCTGGCGTCGGATCGACCTGGCCCGAGCCATGCACAAGGAGTTCGACGTCACGGTGAACGAGCGCACCGTGGGCCGGCTGCTGCGCAAGCTTGGGTTCAGCCGGATATCGGTGCGTCCGCACCACCCAAAACAGGACGCGGACGCCCTGCAGGCGCATAAAAAAACTTCGCCGAGTTGGTCGCCGCCGTCCTGCCGCCCAGCGCGGCTGGCAAGCCGATCGAGCTCTGGTGGCAGGACGAGGCACGCGTCGGCCAGCAAGGCTCCTTGACCTATGTCTGGACGGACCGAGGCAGCCGTCCGCCCATGCCGCGCGACCTGCGATACGAATGGGCCTACATCTTCGGCGCCGTCTGTCCCGCCCGTGGCTGCGGTGCGGCCCTGGTCTTGCCGGAGGTCAACGCCTCGGCCATGAACCGGCACCTGGCCGAGATTAGCCGCAACGTCCAACCCGGCGCGCACGCCGTCGTCACGCTCGACGGCGCGGGATGGCATCAAACCGGCGGTAAGCTGCGCGTGCCGGACAACGTAAGCCTGCTGCATCTACCGCCCTACTGCCCGGAGCTGAACCCGGTCGAGAACGTCTGGCAATATCTCCGGCAGAATTATCTCAGCCACCGGGTCTTCCCCCACTACGACGACATCGTCGATGCCTGCTGCAACGCCTGGAACGCTCTCATGGCTATGCCCGAACGCATCACGTCCATAACGTCTCGCGCCTGGGCATAGGTCAAACCATGCGGGCGCTGGTATTAGAGATCATTGGCAAGGTGTCGAAGTTAAAGCTGCCGAGGGTCTTGCCGGGCAGCAGCTGGGCTTCGGCGAAATGGCGCGAGAGCCGGCGGTGGTCGCGTTCGGCGATCTCGTGCTCGGCCAGCGCGGCCAACAGGCGCGCCGCAGGCCAGCCTTCCTTATCCGCCGGCTCGGTGAAGCCCGGCCAATCCTGCTTGATCGCGGGCAGGCGGAGGTCGTTGAGCATCAGTGATACCATCGGCCCAAAAATTTGATTCCGTTTGGAATTCCCAAGTTCAGGCTGACGTGATTCGGTTGTGTGTGGATCGATTTCGCGAGGCGGACATGGTGGCGGTGGCTATCACACGGACAGATCTTGGCCCGGCCGAATGGCGTTTGGCAGCCAAGCGCTCGAAGAATGCCAAGCAGGCGTGGCGCATCCTGGCCATTGCCATGGTGCTGGATGGCTCCAGCCGGAAGGGGGCCGCTCAGGCCTGCGGCATGGACCGGCAAACCTTGCGTGACTGGGTGCATCGCTACAACGAAGCGGGGCTGGACGGTCTTCTCGATCAGGCCCGCAGCGGTCGGCCTGCCAGCCTGAGCTGGGTCGAGCAGGGCCGTGTGGTCCGCTGGTTGGAACAGGGTGCCAACCTGGCCGAGGACGGCGTCGTGCGGTTTCGTCGTGTGGACCTCAAGGCGCATATCGCGCGCGAGTTCAAGGTCGAGTTGCATGAGCGCAGCGTCGGCAAGCTGCTGCGCCGGCTGGGCTATCGCCGGATTTCAGTTCGGCCGGTGCATCCGCAAACCGATGCTGCGGCGCAGGCGACTTTTAAAAAAACTTCGCCAGCCTGGCGCGCGACGCGATCGGCGCCCAGCACGCCGGCAAGCCGGTCGAGATTTGGTTCCAAAGCCTGCCCTCGGGCTTGATCCGAGCGACGAAGCGCGCGGTGGACAGCAAGGCACGCTGACTCGCATCTGGGCCCGCCGCGGCACCCGCCCGCGTGCCTTGCGAGATCACAGGTTCAAATGGGTCTATCTGTTCGGCGCCGTCTGCCCGCTGCGCGGCGTCGGCAGTGCGCTGGTGCTGCCGATCGTCAACGTTGACGCCATGAACAAGCATTTGGCCGAGATCAGCACCTGCGTTACGCTCGGTGCCATTGCAGTGCTGGTCATCGACGGAGCGAGCTGGCACCGCTCACCCAAGCTGGACGTCCCCGACAACATTGTTCTGCTCACCCTGCCGCCCTACGCTCCCGAACCCTACCCGGTCGAGAATATTTGGGCCTATTTGCGAGCCAATAAATTCAGCCATCAGGTTTGGAATACCTATGGCGCAATCCTCGTCGCAACCTGCACTGCCTGGAATGCTTTAACCCGTGCCCCAGAAGTCATACGCTCAGTCGGAGAACGTGCATGGGCAGAGGTCAAAATCTCGGGCCTCTGGTATGAGAGCCGGGCGGCATCAATGCTTCCGGTTTGGATGCCCCGGCTGGGATCGTCTCGGTCATGCAGCCTCTCCGATACCAACGCCTAGCCGCTAGTCATAGTCGACCAGCGGGGTGAGATGGACAACGATGTCGGGCGGTTCCTGGGGGATTTAGGGTAAAACGCGTGCGCAGCGCGGCGGGGTCGGGGAGTTGCGCAGCAGATCGGCGCGACGACGCGGTGCATCGTGTTTGACACGCACAGCACCACGTCGGCGCCAACCCGCTCCAGCGCATCCACCCTGTCCGCAAGGTAGCGCCGGGCGGCCTCCCACTCGCCGCTGCGGACAAAGTGGTGGGTATTGCCAAAGTTGACGGAGACCATGACGATCTCGTCATTGTCCCATCCGCCGAGCCGGGTGGCGAGACCCGACGCTTCGCGGAAACGGTTGCTTAAGACTGGATCGAACGGGGCATTTGGAGGTCGTGATCACTTGATCTGCACGCTGAAGCCTCCATCGGCCATCACGATCAAACCGAGGATGAAGTTTGCGCGATCGGACGAAAGGAAGGCAACGATCTCGGCTATCTCTTCCGGCCGGGCGGAGCGACCGATCGGGGCGACTTTGCCGTGCTCCTGCAGAAACTCTCTCCCGTCGTCGCAGAAGGTGTTGAGCAGGTTGGTCACCATGTCGCCCGACCCGATTGCATTGACCCGAATGCCGGGCGGCGCGGCTTCGAGCGCCAATGCACGCGTCCGCTGAGCAACGACGCCCTTGGAGGCTGCATACGGCGCGATGTCCGGAAAGGCGAAGTAGGAAGCGATATTGACGATCGCTCAGCTCTTGCTGGGAATCATCGCCTTCATCGCCTCGCGCGAATGAAGGAAGTAGCCCCAGAGATACATCAAGATAAAGAGGCCCTCACTGGCTGCACATCACCGCGACCGCGGCATGCGCAGTTAACTCGCGTCGAGACGGCCGTAATAATGAATATTTGGCGCTGATGATGCGGGCGTAAGCGCGCTGCGCGCCCATGAACACCGCGTCCGCAGGGCAGGTGTTGAAGTAGGTTCAGACGGTACTCTTGACGAAGTGCGACGTCGGCAACGCCTCGCAGTTCAGCGCGAAGTCAGTGAGCTCCGCTGCGACCGTCGCACGCGCCCCGGCGTCGAACGTGTTCTCGGGGGCGTAGATGATGATCTCGGGCATGGCCATGGCGTCCGGTAGAGGAGAAGATCACGGGGCAGGCGTGCTGCCAGGGCTACCCCGTCAGATGGCTTGGCCGCCCGACATCTCGATGCGCGATCCATTGACCCAGCGGTTATCCGGCCCGAGCAAGCTCGCGATCATCGGGCCGATGTCGTCCGGCACGCCGACGCGGCCCAGCGCGGTCATGGCCGCAAACTGCTGGTTGAGGTCGGGCATGTCCCGCACCGCGCCGCCCAGGCAGTCGGTCTCGATCGCCCCGGGGGCGACGCTGTTCACGACGATGCCGCGGGAGCCCAGCTCCTTGGCGGTGTAGCCGCTCAGCACCTCGACCGCGCCCTTGGCCGCAGAATAGGCCGAAAACCCGGCGACGGAGATGCGCGTCAGACCCGAGGAGAGGTTTACGATCCAGCCGCGGTCAGCGAGCATGGGCAAAAGCGCTTGGGTCAGGAAGACGACGCCTCTCACATGCGTGTTAAACAGGGCGTCGAACTGCGCTTCGGGATTTCCGCGAAGCTCGCCATCTCGCCTTGGCCGGCGTTGTTGACGAGGTCGTCAAGGGTATCGCGCCCCAGCCATGCGCAGCGCATTGGCCGCGCCGTCGCGATCATCCGATACAATTCTGCCAGACCGATCCGGGTAGATCAGCTTGCCGAGGCCTCCGGAATGAGCCCGTCATCGTTCCACGCGCATTTCCGCGCCGGAACCTTGCTCACCCCACTCCAGTTCTACAAGCAGCTGAAGCTCATTGAGGCCCGGCACATGATGTTGACCGCCGGCATCGAAATAGGCACCGCTGCCCACAGCGTCGGTTACGAGAGCGTTCCCCAGTTCACGCGTGAGTTTAGCCGCATGTCGGGGCTGCCACCTGCGCGTGACATAAACACTGCCAAGGCGCGGCAAAAGCGGCCTGGCCGACGCTTGCGCGGAAGCAACCGAAATGCCTGTTCAATTGGTGCGGGTGGTCGGGGTCGAACCGACACTCCTTGCGGAACCGGATTTTGAGTCCGGCGCGTCTACCAATTCCACCACACCCGCATCGAGCCTCTTGGCTCCTATGGGGCTCCTAGCGCATTTCGGCCTGTTTGGGGGAGGTCCGTCCACCGCCGCGCTAAGTGCCTGTCTTTACACCCAAAAATAAATCCTCTAGAACCAACGTCAACCCCTTTTTAAGTCGGGCGTGTCTACCAGTTCCATCACACCCGCTTGCAGCCATGAGAGCGGATCGACGACCGATCTGGCCGCGCGGCGCTCCTATGTTGCTAGTGGCTTCGTGATGCCACACGACCCCCCGCCGCGTCTAGGGGTTGAGTCTCTACGGCGAATAGAAGAGCTCGTGGCCAATCACGCTTTCTTCGGGCCGCCGGCTGGGCTCCTACGCGGCTCCTCATGACGCGCTGCACGGCCTCGACCGGCAGCGTCATCCCATCATGACGAACACCCTCGCGACCACGAAGCAGAGACTGCGGCCGACACGATGGCGAGCGTCTGACGGACCGCGCCTCATCGAAGGCCTTTGTCTCACCGACTTCAAAGCTGAGCCGCTGCGCGCTCGTCGCAGCCCCGCAGCCGCCACTTGGCTCAGGTCGCGTGCGTCCACCGCTCCGCCACTCTCGCTCCGAGGGGCACCATAGCCAATTGCGTCCGTCTGGCAACGCGGCTATAGACGCCGGGGCCGCGATCCCGAATAGCTCAGTTGGTAGAGCAAGCGACTGTTAATCGCTCGGTCGTAGGTTCGAGTCCTACTTCGGGAGCCATCTCGCAGGAGAGCGAACGAGGCGCTAACGCCGCCGCCCGATCAACGCCGTGCGCAGCCGGGCCGAGCCCCAGTCGATCACCGCCACCGTGACGAGCAATAACACCACGATAAATGACACCTGCTGCCATTCATCGGTGCGGATCATCTCCGACAACGGCAGACCGATCCCGCCTGCACCGACAATGCCGAGCACCGCGGCCTCGCGCGTGTTGCTCTCGAAGAAATACAGCAATTGGCTCAACACCACCGGGAGCAATTGCGGAACGAGGCTAAACCTGATCGATTGCAGCCGGTTGCCGCCTGCGGCCAGCACACCCTCGGTGGGCTTGCGGTCGGCCGTCTCGATGGCTTCGGACAACAGCTTGCCATAGACGCCGACATCGGTGGTGATGATCGCCAGCACGCCGGCGAACGGGCCCAATCCCACCACGTTGATCCAGATCAACGCCCAGATCAGCGTATCGACGCCGCGGATCGTGTCGCAGAACCGGCGGGTCAGCACATGGACCAGCCAGTTGCCGACCACGTTGCGCGCTGCCAGGAAGGCCAGCGGCATCGCCAGCACGGTCGCTCCCAGCGTGCCGGCAAACGCGATGGCGACGGTTTGCGCCAGGGCATGCAGGTAGAACCCGGCAGTAGGCCAGTTCCGCGGATCGGGCGGTAGCATGAGCGCGATCACCGAACCCAACCGACCCAGTCCGGCGATCACGCGCGAGGGCGACAGCCCGACATACCAGAGGCTCGCCACCAGCGCGGCCAAGGCCAGCGCCACGCTCCCGCCGGTCCGCAGCCGATGGCCGACGTCAGGCCGAAGCAATGCGGCATGCCGTTGCGCGAGCGCATCACGCGATCCAAGTAGCGCGCCCGCTACCCCGCTCACGGCGCCACGCTGACCAGGCGGTGGCGCAGCCTTTCGGTGCCCCAATCAATCAGCATCACGGTGGCCACGATCAACACCAGCATGGCGCTGACATCCGAATTGTAGAACTTGCGCACCGCGATCAGCAGCGTGTAGCCGATGCCGCCCGCGCCGACGAAACCGAGCACGGCCGCGCTGCGCACGTTGATCTCAAACCGCAGCAATGTGTAGCTGACGAAGTTTGACAGCACCTGCGGCACCGCACCGAAGCGGATTTGGCTGAACCAGCCGCCGCCACTGGCGCGGATGCCCTCCACCGGCCGCTCGTCGATGCTTTCCACCACCTCGGAGAACAGCTTGCCGAGCGACCCCATGGTATGCAGGGCGATGGCCAGCACGCCGGGCAATGGGCCGAGGCCGAAACACAGGACAAACAACAACGCAAACACGATATCCGGCACGGTGCGGCAGAACTCCAGGAACCGCCGGGCCAGCACGCGGGTGACAGCCGAACTAGCGAAATTGCGGCTTGCCGGGAAGCACAGCAAGGCGGCGCCCAAACCGCCGAGCATTGTGCCGGCATAGGCAAGCACCAGAGTTTCCCCCAAGGCGCGCAACCAGCGCGGCAGGCCCCAAAACCACTCGGCCGGCGCCGTCCACACCGCCTCGCCCGAGTCCAGGTGCAGCAGGTCGGACACGTAGCTGAACAGATGGCCGAATTTGCTGATGAACACACCGGGTCGCACTTCGGCCACCCAGCAGGCCAACAGCAGCAGCGCTGCCAATCCAGCGAACGCCCCCGCTATGCGTAGCCTTTGACGATAGATCGAACCGTCATAGGCTGCAACGTTCAGCACGGCGCCACCCGTGCCCGACTGTCGGGACAGCCCGGTCACGCCGTCAAGCCGCTAGGCTTTGCGCAGGCTGTCGACGAAGCGCACCAGCTTGACGGTGTCATTGTAGTCAGCATTCGTGATCGGCTGCCAAGGCTGGTCCTTACCGTCCGAAAGGCGGGCGAATGCATCCGAGGCTTTCTTAGGCGCCTCGAAGAATGCGGTCTTGATCGTCTGCTGCAGGTCGGGCGGGATATCGTCCAGCATGGCAAGCGGCGAGTTGATGATCAGGTCGGATTTGAGCACGATGCGGAAATCTGCCTTGGTCAGCTCGCGGCCCGCGCTGTTCTTCAGCATCTTCTTGTTCAGCATCCGCGTGAGATTGCTGTCGTTATCGTTATTCCACCAATTGGCCGCGACATCCACCTCGCCGGACGCCAACGCGACCAGGGCGTTCTCATGGCTGCCGGTAACCACGACTTTATTGAAAAACGAGTCGGGCTTGATGCCGAGCTTGTCGAGCTTGTACATCGGCATGTTGTACCCGGAGGTCGAGTTTGGATCGACCAGGCCGAGGTTCTTGCCCTTTAGGTCCTCGATGCTGTGATAAGGGCTGTCTGCCCGCACGAAGAACACCGAGTAGTAGCCCTTGGTGCCGTCCGAGTTCACCTCGATGGCAAACGCACTGGTCTTGACGCCAATGATCAGCGCCTTCGAGA
Source organism: Acetobacteraceae bacterium (assembly GCA_965276785.1). Classification (GTDB taxonomy): domain Bacteria; phylum Pseudomonadota; class Alphaproteobacteria; order Acetobacterales; family Acetobacteraceae; genus LMUY01. Next base: position 1,082,168 of record OZ255629.1, on the reverse strand, counting down.
ACGACGCCGGGCCATAATAGGCGATGTGCACGTTGCCGGCCTTCTGGCCCTCGATCACGGCTGCGTAGTCGTTGGCGACCCGCAAGGTCACCTTGGTGCCGATGGCGCCGTTCAGGTAGGCGACGAACGGCGCGTACCGGTCCATTACGCCGGAGGCATTTTCCGCGGGAATGGTGGCGAAGATCAGCTCCGGATAGTGCGCCTTCCAGGATTGCGCGCGGGCGGTGGCGGCAAGCGCGGCCACAGGGGCGGCGGCCAGAAGCGAGCGGCGGCGGAGCAGCATGGACGTGTCTCCCGGACGAAACGAAGCAGGCCTTTCATGCAGCTTTGCATCGTGGCTGTCTCGTTACACAAAAGTGTCGGCAGTGCGCTCGGCCTGGCCCAACACGTCGTTCGCCTCCAACCCGTACAGCGCGCGGGCGGTGTCGCTGGTGAGCGCGGCGGCGGCGTCATGGAACACCACCCGGCCTTGCGCCATGCCCACCAGCCGGCCGCAATAGCTGCGCGCGAGATCGACCGAGTGCAGGTTGCACAGCACGGTGATGCCGAACTCGCCATTGATCCGGCGCAGCGCATCCATCACGATCTTGGTGTTGCGTGGGTCCAGCGAGGCAATCGGCTCGTCGGCCAGGATGAAGTCGGGTTCCTGCACCAGAGCGCGGCAGATCGCCACCCGCTGCTGCTGCCCGCCCGAGAGTTCCTCGGCGCGTTGCGCCGCCAGTGCCACGATGTCCATCTGTTCGAGCACGGACAGGGCGATCAGCTTGTCCTCGTATGGCCACAGCTTCAGCGCCGCCCGCCAGGCCGGCATGTGCCCGAGCCGGCCCATCATCACGTTACTCAGCACGTCCAGCCGGTCCACCAGGTTGAACTGCTGGAAGATCATGGCGCAACGCTGCCGCCAGCCGCGCAACGCCCGGCCGCGTAGCGCCGTTACGTCCAAGTCGCCCGCGCGGACGGTGCCGGTGCTGGGTTCCACCAGGCGGTTGACCATCCGCAGCAACGTAGACTTGCCGGCACCCGAGCGGCCGATCACCCCCACGAACGCGCCGGAGGGCACGCTGAGCGACACGCCCGTCACCGCCTGCTTGCCGCCGAAGCTCTTGCCAAGATTGTCGAGTTGCAACACCGCTCTCGATCAAACCACAGCCAGGCTCGCAGCAAGCGTGACCGTTGCGTGACGGTGGAGCTACACTATCAGGCGGCCGATTCCTTCTGCGCTCATGAACACGAACGCTCCCGCAGCCATTGTGGCCACCACTCTTGGCGACGGCTCCGGCGCCACCAGCACCAGGTCGGCCCGGCGGCCCGCCGCCAAGCTGCCGCGGTCAGACAGCCCTGCCGCCGCTGCCGGGTTGGCCGAGACCAAGGCCCAGGCCGCCGGAAAGTCCACTGTCCCACGCGCCGCCAGAATGAACGGCGCCTGCAGCAAGGCGGGATAGTAGTAGTCGCTGGTCAGCACGCGGCAGAGCCCCGCCTCCACCATTTGCGCGGCCGAGGCCCAGCCCATATGGGAGCCGCCGCGCAGCACGTTGGGGCTCCCCATCGCGACCCAATCGCCCGCGCAGGTGGCGTGGCGGGCGACCGCTTCGGACATCGGGAACTCGCAGATATCGGCGCCCAGTGCGCGGAAGCCGTCGCGTGCCGCCACGCTGCCGTCGTCGTGGCTGGCCATCGGCAGCCCGGCGGCCTGCGCTGCAGCGGCCAGACGGGCATGGGCGGCCGGGATTTCGGACGCGCGGGCAGCCGCCTGTTCGGCCACGGCGCGGAATTCGGCGAGCGTCACGCCCGCGCGTTCGCTGTATTTCGCCGCCGCGACCGGCTCGGCAATCCTGCTCAGGATGGCGGGGGTATGATCGTTGAACGCCAGCAAATGGACCCGGCCGTTGCTGATGGCGGCCAAAGCTTGGTCGAGCGCTGCCAGGTTGAACGCCTCCCAGCGCAGATGCACCCGGATGTCGCAGCCGCCGACCGGCTTCGGCGCGGCCAAAGCGTCCAGCAGTTGCGTCCACATGGCGATGCCGCGCAGCCCCGGCTCCCAAGACAGCGTCACGCCCTGGAATGCGGTGGTGATCCCGTTGGCGAGCAGTTGCGCCTCGGTCTCAGCCATGGCGAGCGGCACGGGGACGCCGATGCCCGGCCGCGGCTGGAGCTGGCGCTCGAAGGCGTCGCCGTGCAGGTCCACGATGCCGGGCAACACCAGCAGGTTGGACGCATCGAAGCGGCGGCCGCCCAGGCTCTGCGCGCAAATAGTGTCACCGGCAACGAAGAGGTCAGCGTCCGCCAGGCCTTCACCGGGCAACAGCACCCGGCCACCGGTTATGGTAAGCTGCACGGCCGTCGCTCCTAAGGTTCAAATACGATCTGCACGCGGGGCGTGGGGTAACGCGCGATGCCGAACTCAATGACGCGGCCGTCGCAATCGACGTTGACGTTCTCGCATACCAGCACCGGGCGCGCGCGCGGCATCTCCAGCAGCGCCGCTTCGGCGGCCGTGGGCATGCGGGCTGTCACGCGCGTGGATTGCCGCAGGTAATCGGCGACGCCGATACTGGCAAGCGCCGCAGTGATGGTGCTCTCGCCGCGCAGCGCCGCCAGAATGCCGGGTAACCGTGCTGGGGAAAACCAGTGGCGGGCGACCGACACCGGCTTGCCGTCGGCCAAGCCCAGCCGCTCCAGCAACACCGCCGGGTCGCCCGGACCGATATGCAGCCCGGCGGCCACGGCGGCATCGGCCGTGGTCTCCCGCAAGCTCAGCACGCGGCCCTCGCCTTCGCGATGGTGCCGCCGCAGCCACTCGGAGAAGCGCGTGCGGGTGCCGACTTCGTAGTCCAGCACGGGCTCGGTCACGAACGAGCCGCGGCCCTGCTCGGTGCGGATTAGCCCGTCGCGCGCCAACGCCTCCACTGCACGGCGCGCGGTGTGGCGGTTCACGCCGAAGCGGCTGGCCAGCGCTGTCTCGGTAGGCAGGCGGGCGCCCAGTGCGGCCTCGCCAGACGCGATGTCGGCGCGCAGCGAGTCGCTGATCTGCCGCCAGCGCGCGACGCCGGATCGGCTTGTCATCGCATCTTCATCTGTGGAGGTGGAAAGCCGCTGCATGAGGGTTGACGATAGCGGCTTGCTTGGATAGTTGTCTAGACATCTATACAGCTTGGATCAGCAATGCAGCCCCACCCGACCGAGCGGCAGCAATGGATGGCAGTGCTCGCCCGCGCCAAGCCGGCCGACATCGAGCCTCGTCTGGCGGCGCTGCCTGCCTTGCCGCGCTACACGCTGCTGCGCGGGCCGGAGGTCGGCAGCGTGATGGTGCGCGGCCGGGCCGGCGGGGCGGGCGGCGCGTTCAACCTCGGCGAAATGACGGTGGCGCGCTGCAGTGTTCGTATGGCCGCCGGCCAAGTCGGCCATGCCACCGTCGCCGGGCGGGATTTGCGGCAGGCGGAGCTCGCCGCCGTGCTCGACGCGGCCCTGCAGGACCCGGCGCAACGGGACGCACTGCAGTCGGCGGTGATTGCGCCGCTGGCGGCCGAACAAGGCGCCCGCCGGGCCGCCCTCGCCGCAGAGGCGGCCGCCACCCGGGTGCAGTTCTTCACTATGGCAACGATGCGGGGATGACGCTTCATCCCGGCTTTGCCGACCCGGTTGCGCAGGCGCAAGCGTGCTTTCGCGCCCTGCTCGATGCCATGGCCCGCCCCGGCAGCGTGCACCAGGCGGGGCTTGGATTACAGCCGCCGGCGCCGCTCGCCCCCGCCACGGCCGCCGTCTTGCTGACCTTGGTGGATGCGGAATCGCCGCTGTGGCTGGACGGCGGGGCAGCCGACGCCTGGCCGTGGCTCACGTTTCACTGCGGTGCCACCCGGGCCGACCCGGGCGTTGCCGCCTTCTTCTGCGCGCTCGACATGCCCCAGCTTGCCACGCTCGACGCGGGCAGCGACGCCGCCCCCGAGCATAGCGCCACGCTCGTGCTGCAGGTGGCGGCGCTCGGTGCAGGATCGGCCTATCGCCTCAGCGGCCCCGGGCTGCGTGCCCGGGCGGCGCTCCGGGCAGCAGGCTTGCCGGCGGACTTCACCGCGCAGTGGGCAGCCAATGCCATGCTGTACCCGCGCGGCGTAGACATCGTGCTCTGCGCCGGAACGCAGCTTTGCGCCCTGCCCCGCACCGCTGAGATTGAGGAGGCTTAGGCGTGGCCTATGTCGCGGTGAAAGGCGGCGAAGCGGCGATTGACGCCGCGCATGCCTGGCTCGCCCGCGAGCGTCGCGGCGACCCGGCCGTGCCCGAGTTGGCTCCCGAGCAGATTGTCGAACAACTCGGCCTTGCGGTGGACCGGGTGATGGCGGAAGGCTCCTGCTACGATCGCGGCCTCGCCGCGCTCGCGATCAAGCAAGCGCAAGGCGACCTTGTGGAGGCGGCCTTCTTGCTGCGCGCGTTCCGCACCACCCTGCCCCGGTTTGCGTCGTCCCTCCCGTTGGACACGGCTGCGATGCAAGTGCGCCGCCGGGTCTCCGCCATTTTCAAGGACCTGCCCGGCGGCCAAGTGTTAGGCCCCACCTACGACTATACGCATAGGCTGATCGAGTTCTCGCCGCAGCCTCCCGCGCCGGCGCCCATCGCAACGGTGGCAGAGGAGCCGATGCCGCGCGTGAGCGACATCCTGGGGCGGCAAGGGCTGTTGGAACCCGACGCGGCCGAGGGCGCCGAGCCGCAGGACCTCACTCGCCAGCCCCTCGCGTTCCCCGCGAGCCGCGACCTGCGGCTGCAGGCGCTGGCGCGCGGCGACGAGGGCTTCCTGATGGCGATGGGCTACTCCACCCAGCGTGGCTATGGCGGCACGCATCCGTTCGTGGGCGAGCTGCGCGTGGGCGAGGCGGCCGTGTGGATCGAGCCGCCGGAACTGGGCTTCCCCATCGATATCGGCGATGTCACGCTGACCGAATGCCAAATGGTGAACCAGTTCGCCGGCTCCAAGACGGCGCCGCCCCAGTTCACCCGCGGCTACGGGCTATGCTTCGGCCATGGCGAGCGCAAGGCGATGGGCATGGCGCTGGTAGACCGGGCGATGCGCGCCGAGGAATTGGGCGAGGACGTGACCGCGCCGGCGCAGGACGTGGAGTTCGTACTCTCGCACTGCGACAACATCCAGGCCACCGGTTTCGTCGAGCACCTGAAGCTGCCGCACTACGTGGATTTCCAGAGCGAGCTGGAGACCGTGCGCCGCATGCGTGCTGAAGCCGGGCGGGAGGCCGCGGAATGAATGGCTACAATTTCGCTTACCTGGACGAGCAAACCAAACGCAGCCTGCGCCGCGCCTTGCTGAAGGCGGTGGCGATCCCAGGCCACCAAATCCCGTTCGGCTCGCGCGAGATGCCGCTGCCCTATGGCTGGGGCACGGGGGGCATCCAGGTCACTGCCAGCATCCTCGGCGCCACGGACGTGCTCAAGGTGATCGACCAAGGCGCGGACGACACCACCAATGCGGTCTCCATCCGCCGCTTCTTCGCCCGCACCGCTGGCGTGGCCACCACCACGCGTACGGCAGACGCGACAGTGATCCAAACGCGGCACCGCATCCCGGAAACACCGCTGCGCGAAGACCAGATCATCGTCTACCAGGTGCCGCAGCCGGAGCCGCTGTCGAACCTGGAGCCGAGCCGCGCGGAAACCCGCCGCATGCATGCCTTGGCCGAATACGGTCTCATGCACGTGAAGCTCTACGAGGACATCGCGCGCTACGGCCAGGTCTCGATCAGCTACGACTACCCGGTGATGGTGCATCGGCGCTACCTGATGGCGCCCTCGCCGATCCCCGCCTTCGACACGCCCAAGATGAACGCGATGCCGGCCCTGCAACTGTTCGGCGCCGGGCGGGAAAGCCGGGTGTATGCCGTGCCGCCCTATACCGAGGTGCGCCCGCTCGACTTCACCGACCACCCATTCCGCCTCACCCGTGCCCCGCACCCATGCGCCCTGTGCGGCGCGGCAGACAGCTACCTGGACGAGGTGATAACCGACGACCGCGGCGGCCGCATGTTCGTCTGCTCCGACACCGATTACTGCGCCGGCCGCCGCGAGCGCGCGGCATGAGCGAGACGCTGCTCTCTGCCCATGGCCTACGCCTGCGCTACGGCGCTAACCCGGCGCTGGACGGGGTGGATGCCGAGCTCTGGCCCGGCGAGGTATTGGCCATCGTGGGGGAGAGCGGCTCCGGCAAGACCACGCTGCTCAACGTGCTCTCCGGCCGCCAGACTCCCGAGGCCGGCGTCGTTACTTATCGTGACCCGGCGGGCGAGCCGCACGAGGTGCATCGCATGCCGGCGCCCGCCCTGCGCGCGCTGCACCGGTCAGACTGGGGGTTCGTGCACCAGGAACCCCGCATGGCGTTGCGCATGGCGGTCTCGGCCGGCGGCAATGTGGGCGAGCGGCTGATGGCCGCTGGGTCGCGCCACTACGGCGACATCCGCGCCACCGCCGCCGACTGGCTGCGCCAGGTGGAGATCGACCCGGCGCGGCTGGACGACCTGCCCCGCACCTTCTCCGGCGGCATGTTGCAGCGGCTGCAGATCGCCCGCACGCTGGTGACGCATCCGCGGTTGGTGTTCATGGACGAGCCGACCGGCGGGCTGGACGTATCGGTGCAGGCGCGGCTGCTCGACCTGATCCGCAGCTTGGTGCATCGGTTGGGCATCGCCGCCGTGCTGGTGACGCACGACCTGGCGGTGGCGCGGCTGCTGGCCGGGCGGATGCTGGTGATGCAGCGCGGCCGGGTGGTGGAAAGCGGCCTCACCGATCAAGTCCTGGACGACCCGCAGCATCCTTATACCCAATTGCTGGTCAGTTCGGTGCTGCAGGCATGAGGGCGATGCTGCGTACGGAGCGGCTGGCCAAGTCGTTCACGCTGCATCTCCAGGGCGGGCTGCGGCTGCCGGTTCTGGACGGGGTGGACCTGCAGGTGGATGCCGGGGAGTGCGTCGTGCTGACGGGGCCGTCGGGTGCGGGCAAGTCCACTTTGCTGCGCAGCGTTTACGGCAACTACCGCGCCGAGGGCGGGCGCATCCTGCTGCGGCACCGCGACGCGTTCGTAAACCTGGCCGCGGCTGACCCGCGCACCGTGCTGGCGATACGGCGGGAGACCTTGGGCTATGTCAGCCAATTCCTCCGCGTGGTGCCGCGGGTGCCGGCGCTGTCCATCGTGGCCGAAGCGCTGACGGCCCGCGGCATGGCAATGGACGCCGCGCGGGAGCAGGCGCGTGCCACCCTGTTGCGGCTCAACGTGCCGGAGCGGCTGCATGGCTTGCCGCCTGCGACGTTCTCCGGCGGCGAGCAACAGCGGGTGAACCTGGCGCGCGGCTTCCTCGGGGGCCATCCAACCCTGTTGTTGGACGAGCCCACCGCCTCGTTGGACGCGGAGAACCGGGCGGTGGTGGTCGCCCTGGTGGCGGAGGCGCGGGACCGTGGGGCGGCAATCTTGGCCATCGCGCACGATGCGGAGACTCGGGCCGCCATCGCCACGCGGGTGTTTGCCCTGGGGAGCGGCATGGTCGGAGCGGCGGGATTCGAACCCACGACCCCCAGTCCCCCAGACTGATGCGCTACCAGGCTGCGCTACGCTCCGACGGGGGCCGGTGTAGCAGCCGGGTGGCGGCGCCGCAACGCCAGGCGGTCAACGCGGCAGCGAACGGCGGATCGCCTCCAGCTCGGCCAGCGTTTGGCGCAGCAAGGCGCGCAGGCGGTCGGCCTCCTGCGCCGCTGCCTCCAGACCGAACGGGCGAGACGGATCGCCGCGTGCTTGCGTGTCGAGCATGGGCAGCATCGGCGGCGCCGCGTCCTCGCCCTGGGCACGCTCGGCCGCGGCCGCGGCGCGCTCGGCCTCGGTCGCAGGCGGGATGTCGTCGGACAGCTTGCCGCCACCCTCGCGCAGCAAGCGTTGCACGCCCTTGATGGTATAGCCTTGGATATACAGCAAATCCGAGATGCGGCGCAGCAGCGCAATGTCATCGGGCCGGTAGTAGCGCCGGCCCCCGCCGCGCTTCAGCGGCTTCACCTGCGGAAACTTGGTCTCCCAGAAGCGCAGCACGTGCTGCGGGATGTGCAGTTCGTCGGCCACCTCGCTGATGGTGCGAAACGCATTCGGCGCTTTCTTGGGCTTGGCGCGGATGGCGTCCGCCGGGTCATGATCGGGCGCGTCGGCCAAGATCATTCCTCATCGCTGGCGAACTCGTCAGTGGCCGGGATCACGGTGCCATTGACATGCGCCTTCAGCACCTGGCTCGGGCGAAACACCAGCACGCGGCGGGGCAGGATCGGCACCTCGATGCCGGTTTTGGGATTGCGCCCGATCCGGCGGCCTTTCTGCCGGACAGAGAACGTCCCGAAGCCGCTGATTTTAACCGCTTCTCCGCTTTCAAGCGATTTCGTGACATGGTTGAGTACGGTTTCAAGCAATTCAGCCGACTCATTCCGCGACAGTCCGACCTGGGTGTAGATGCGTTCGGCCAATTGCGCGCGTGTAACGGTGTTCATGCCGCCCACGCTATGAGCGGCAGATGAGGAACGTCAAGCAAGCCGCTTGAGAATAAACTATTCCAATGTCTTTGTTGCGGCAGAGTCGCAGCGTGCGGCGCGGGCAGGCCGCTACAGCCGCAGCAGCGCGGAGCCCCAGGTGAGGCCGCCGCCCAGCGCTTCCAACACCAGTAAGTCGCCGCGTTGCAGGCGGCCTGCCTGCCAGGCCTCGGCCAAGGCGAGCGGGATCGAGGCGGCCGAAGTATTGGCGTGGCGGTCCACCGTCACCACCACCCGCTCAGGCGGCAGGCCCAGCTTGCGGCCCATCGCGTCCATGATCCGCAGGTTGGCCTGGTGCGGCACCAGCCAGTCCACGTCGGCATGGCTCAAACCATTGGCCGCCAGCGCCTCGTCCACCACCGCGGCAAGCTTGGCCACGGCGTGGCGGAAGATTTCCCGGCCGTTCATGCGCAGGTGGCCGGAGAGTTCCGGCCGCCCAACCGCGCCATCCACGTAGAGCAGCGGGCCGAGATCGCCTTGGGCGTGCAAGTGCGTGGACAAGATGCCGCGCGCCGGGCCGTATCCACCCTCCGGCAGGCCGCGCAGGAACACCGCACCGGCGCCGTCGCCGAACAGCACGCAAGTCCCGCGGTCGGACCAATCGAGGATGCGGGAGTAGACCTCGCTGCCGACCACCAGCGCCCCGCGGATTTGGCCGCAACGGATCATGGCGTCAGCGATGCTGAGGCCGTAGACGAAGCCGCTACAGGCCGCTGAGACGTCGAACCCGAAGCCGCCGCAGCCCAGTGCCGCCTGCACCGCCAGAGCGGTGGCGGGAAACGCCTGGTCCGGTGTGCTGGTAGCGAGAATGATGGCATCCACATCCGCCGGCTTGGCGCCGGCATGAGCCAAGGCCGCTTCGGCCGCACGGGTGGCCATGAACGCCGCCGTCTCGTGCGGCGACGCCAAATGCCGCTGCCGGATGCCGGTGCGCTCCACGATCCAGGCGTCGGAGGTGTCAACCCGCTCGGCCAAGTCGGCGTTGGTGACGATGCGCTCCGGCAGGTAGCTGCCGGCACCTTCCAGAACGGACCGGAGCATTTAGCGGGCGGCAGCCAGGACTGGACCGATGCCCCCGCCCAATCCGGCAATGCGGATCAACCCGTCCCGTATCTGCTCGTTGAAGCGATGCGTCACCATGTCGATGGCAAGGTCGGTGGCATAGGCGAACTGCTCCGCGTCGGTGCCGCCATGCGATTTCACCACTACCCCATTCAGCCCGACCATGATGGCGCCATTGTAGCGCCGCGGGTCCACCCACTCGCGCAGCCGCTCGAGCCCGGGGCGGGCGAGCAGATAGGCGAGGCGGCCGGCTACGCTGTTGCTGAACACCTGCTTCAGCAAGGTGAGCACCAATCGCAGCGCGCCCTCCCCCGTCTTCAGCGCGACGTTGCCGGTGAAGCCGTCGGTGACCACCACGTCCGTCGTGCCGGCTGGGATGTCACCACCCTCGACGAAGCCGTGGAACTGCGGCGCGATGTGGCTGCTGCGCAAAACTTCGGCGGCTTGGCGTACCCGGTCGTCTCCCTTCAGGTCTTCCGAGCCCATGTTCAGCAGGCCAATGCTGGGCGCCGGCAGGCCGAGCACCACCCGGGCGAATACGTCGCCCATGACGGCGAACTCGACCAGGTTGCGGGCATCGCAGCTCGCATTGGCACCAAGGTCGAGCATCACCACGTCGCCGCGGGATGAGGGCAGCAAGGCGGCCAAGGCGGGGCGATCGATGCCGGGCAAGGTCTTGATCACGACCTTGGCCAGCGCCATCAGCGCGCCGGTGTTGCCGGCGGAGATGACTGCGGCGGCCTCGCCTGCCGCCACGGCGTCGATGGCGACCCGCATCGAACTGCTGCGCACCCGCAATGCGGCGGTTGGCTTCATCTCGCTGCCGATCACGTCCGGCGCGTGGCGCAAAGTGCAACACTTGGCCAACCGCTTGCCGGCCATCAGCGGTGCCAGCCGCGCCTCATCGCCCACCACCAGGAATCGCGCGCCGGGGTGGCGCTCGACGGCGAGCGCCAAGCCATCGATCACCACCTGAGGTGCATGATCGCCGCCCATGGCGTCGACCGCCAGCGTGTAGCTCTCGCCGCTTAAACCCGCCTCCAGCGCTGCCGGCCTGTTTCGGGGAATCGTCGGTTCTGCCACGATGCGTGTTGCCGCGCCGCCAGGGGCCGACGGGTCAGACCCGGACCGCACCCTTCAGCGCCTTGCCCGCAGCAACGACTTCGCGGCCATCGTAGTGGCCGCAATGCGGGCAGACGTGATGGGGACGCTTCAGCTCGCCGCAATTGCCACACTCGGCGAACGCGGAGGCAACCAGCGCGTGGTGGCTGCGCCGCATCCCCATGCGGGATTGCGAGGTCTTCTTCTTAGGAACCGCCATGGGCGTCTGCCCTCCCCTTAAAAGCCACCACACGCTCACCAGACGCGTGGCAAACGCAACACATTGGCACCAGCCGAAACGCCGCCGTCTAGCAGAGCCAGGATTCAGCCGCAAGCACGGCCAAGTCTAATCGCGTTCTCGCCACTGAGCGAGAGCGTCCCAAGGCGTCGGGCTGCCGCCCTCGTTGGGAATGGTCAGCTCGGCTCCCGGCTTGCGCGGATAGGGTTCGAGCGCCAGCGCCAATTGCTGGATCGTGGCCTCCCCTAAGTCCAGCAAGCCGGCTTCAAACGGGATTTCGTCGGGCTCGTCCGGGTCGTCGCCGTCCTCCGCCTCGGCGCCGGCGGGGACGAAGTGGACGGCGAACTCCTCGATAATCTCGCTTTCGAACGCATCCAGGCTGACCACGCAGACCTGCTGCAGCCGCGCTCGCAACGACCCCTCGGCTTCCAGCCTGCCGCCATAGCTGAGCCGCAACTGCCAACCGCAATGCACCGACGCCACGCTGGGAAGCATCAGCCTGGCTGCAATCGCGGCACACTCGGCCTCGCTCGCCTGCACCGCGACGGACAGGCCCGCAGTGCCCACGCGCTCGGCCGCAACGAGCCGCACCAACTCGGCCGCTGGGCCGGCCGTCATGCCGCGGCCGGCCGGGGCATGACGGGAGCCGGGAACGCCACCCGGCCCGCGAACAGACGCTCGGCCGGCGTGGCGTCAAGCGCCGCGATCAGCGCCCGGGTGATCTGCGCGAGTTCAGCGGCGCCAGGCGAATCGCCGCCGCGCCAGACGTTGCGCGCCAAGGCGAGCGTCAAGGCGGCCGGATCGGGGTCCGCCATGGCGGCTTCATAGGCAATCGCGCGGCCATGAAAGGCTTCCCACATGGCGCGGACGTTGCGCGCCACCGTCATGTCGCCCACGCCCATCTCGCGCAAGGTGATGTCCATGTCGGAGAACATCGCGTCGAACACCGCCTGAGCGACCGGCGCGCCGGGTGGCGGCAGGCTGCGCAAGCGGCGGATCAGCACGCTGGCGTGTAGGGCGACCATGTCAAAGCGCCCGTCCAGAGTGTCGGGCACGGCGAGAACGGTGTAGAAATACGGATGCCGGGCCGCAAGCACCGCCGCGCTGTAGAGAGCGAAGCCGGTCCGCTCATGCCGGCCGCGACCCAGCAAGCCGAAAAACGCCATCCTGCCCCCTGTCCAAAGCAGACGTTGACACGAACCTGCCGCGCATGACACGCCCTGCCCAGACAACCCGGCGTTTCGTCGCCCGGACATGGTATGGCGGCCGACCGGGTCAATGTGCAACGCCGAATTGGGGATGGGCCCGCTGTGCGACGTCAACTTTGCCTGCTCTTGCTAGCCGGTCTGTTGGGTGGCTGCTCGTATTTCTCCTTCCCGCCGCAGTTGCGCGGCAACCGCGTCACTGCCGACCAGATGAAAGACCTGGTGCCGGGAACATCCACCCGGGCCGACGTCACCAGCGTGCTCGGCTCACCGACCGCAAAGGCCACGTTCGACGACAATACATGGATCTATATCAGCGAGCTGACCCAGCCGCGGGTAGGCCGGGTTCAGGGCGTGAACGCGCAGACGGTGGTAGAGCTGTCGTTCGATGACCGAGGCGTGCTGCAATCGGTCAAGAGGCTAGGGCAGAAGGATAGCCAGCCGGTCACGATGATCGCCCGGGCTACCCCGTCGCCGGGCAGCGATGCAACATTCATGCAGCAACTGCTTGGCAATGTTGGCAAGTTCGCCGCCGGGCCGGCTGGCGGTGGGTTGGGCGGCGGAGGCGGCAGCGGGCCCGGCGGCAGCGGAGCGAGCTTCGGGCGCTAGTCCGGGCCGAACCGTTTAGAGGCTGATCGCTTCAGGTTGGCTCAACCTGAAGCGTGAATCAGCCTCTCAACAAAGGGTTAGAACATGGGCGCTTCGCCTATCAGAAGCGGTCATGCTCTAGCCGAACGGCATGCCGGTCTCGATCGGCAGCGCCGGATCGCGGCTCCATTCGTTCCAGGAGCCAAAGTACATCCGCACGTCCTTTACCCCCGCCTCCTGTAATGCGACCAAGGAGTTGGAGGCACGCGCTCCCTTGAAGCAATAGAGGTAAACCGGCGTTTGCGGCGTCACGCCCACCGTGTGCAGCTCGGCGAGCAGTTCTTCCTTCGACTTGAACATCGGGCCCGCCGCCGTGGGCTTCATTAGGCGATACCACTCCAGCCAACGTGCCCCCGGGATGCGACCTTTGCGCGGGCAGAAGTCCGGGCCATACGGCGAGGAGGAAGTGCCGATCCACTCGTCCACATCCCGCACGTCGAGCTTCACCACTGCCTCGTCGTCAAGCGAACGCAGCATGTCGTCCTTGTCGAGCATCATGTATTCGCCCGCGGCCGAAATCGGAAACGCCTTTGCTGTGGGCATAGGCACGTCGGTGCTTACCTCCATGCCGGCGGCCTGCCACGCCGCCAGGCCGCCGTGCAGAACATGCGCCTTGGGATAGCCCAGAAAGCGCATCAAGTAGTAGCCGCGGCACGACATGCCGAAGCCGGAGGTCATCGAGCCCTCGTAGAACACCACCGTCTCATCCCCGCCAACTCCAGCGGCGCCGAACGCAGCGACGAATTTGTCCTTGAGTTCGGCCATGCCCTCTTTGGTCGACATGGCCAGGTAGGTGAAGATGTCGAACAGGTTGACGGCACCCGCGATGTGCCCGGCGGCATAGTTTTCCGGCGAACGCGTGTCGATCACCACGGTATTGCCGGCCTCCATCAACGAGGCGAGTTCAGCGGGCGAGATCAGGACGTTTTCGGGCATAGCACGCTCTCCTTCCTGGGGTCGGGGGGTCAGTTCAGCGTCATTCGGCTCAGCTCTCGGGTTAAATGTCTGGTGGAAGGCGTTATCATTGCAACGAAATACCCTTCGCGCAGCCGGCGTTGCACGGGAGCGCCTGCGATGAAGGCGCGGGCGCCGCTATGCAACATCGCGGCCTGGGTTGCCTCCAAGGTGAGCTCGCTCACCTGCAAGCGGGCCTGCAACACAGCACCGACGTACTCGGCCGAGCCGTCGCGCGGCGTGGCAGCCAAGCGCCGCACCTCGGCCCCGACCCGGTCGAGCGCTGCCTCGAAGTAGGGCGGCCGCTGCGGCAAGTAGCGGTTGGTGCTCTCCTGCGTCATGTCCGCCGCCACCATCGCATCGATGCTGGCGCGGATGATGCCCAGGCCCATGCCGGTCTGCAGCAACACGAAGCCGGGCCGGATGCGGCCCACCATCTCGCCAAGCGGGTCGGCCAGCATCATGTCGTCGGCGATGAACGCCTGGCGGAAGCGCACGACGTAGGTACCGGTGCCCTCCAGCGTGGAGAAGTGGACGCTCTGGCGGATCTCGACGCCGGGCTGGCCGCATTGCACCATCGCCATCATCCGATGCGCCGGGTCGTCGGCCGCTTCGAAAATGGTTCCGAACCAATGGCCTGGCCCTAGGTTGCTCACCCAAGGCAGCACGCCGGTGACGCTGTAGCCGCCTGCCACCCGCGTGGCACGCAAGGCAAACCGCTCGATCCCGGACAGCGCCTTGATCGGGTTGGACAAGCCGGTGCCGCCAAGCAGCAGCCCCTCCGCCAGCCCCGGCTGCAGCAGGTCTCGTAGGCCCGTGTTGTCGGTGTTCTCCAGATACCAGCCGCACGCATCCTGGCACCAGGTGCAGAAGGCGGAGGACATGCACACCGCAGCCACTTCGGCCATGCCGGTGATCGCCGCCGGCATGTCCTGCCAGCCGGAGCGGGCCAGGTGGCGGCCGAACAGCCCCGTCTGGCCCATCCGGCGCAGCGTCCGTTCCGGGTAGTGCCCGGCGTCCACCTCGGCGACCAGCGGGGCCAGTTCGCTCGCAAGCACCGCCTGCAACGTGGGGCTGCCAACCTCGTCGGCATCGGTTTGGCCGGCATTGAGTGCAAGCGACTGGCTCATGACGGGGCTCCTGCTCGCTCGATCAAACCGTCTCGCACTCGACCGGAACCGGCTTGCTGAAGGTGTTGGCCACCGGTGACCAGGTGCGGGCATGAGCGACCAGGGCGTCCAGCCGCTCCTTCGGGGCGTCGGCATCGAGATGCACCTTCACTCGCACCGCGTCGAAACCGACCGGCTTTGGGCTGGTGTCGCCGGTGCCCCAAACCGCGGTGATGTTGATGTCGGCTTCGAGTTCGAGTTCGAGCGACCGGATGGTGATGCCTTGCGCCACCGCGTTGGCGTGAATGCCGACGGCCAAGCAGGAGCCCAACGCCGCGAGCGAGGCTTCCGACGGGTTGGGCGCGGTGTCGTCGCCGAGCAAAGCGGGCGGCTCGTCGACGATATAAGGTGGCAGGTTGCGGATCATATTGAGATGGCGGAAGCGGCCCTCGGCGACCGTGCGGCACTTGAGGGTCCGAATGGCCTGCGGGTTGGCGCGGCCTTTGGCGATCAGCTCATCCAGTCCGGCCCGGTCGATCGGGGCGAGACAGCCGGTGACGGCACCAGGGCCGGGTTGCTGGGGGCCGGGTTGCTGGGGGCGCGTGGTTGTGGCGCTCATGGCGAATTCCTCTTGGTGGGTGGCACATAGGTGCCACCCCGATCATACAGACCGGTCTGTCTAACGCAATGCTCGCCAGGTGAATGCAAGAACGGTGCCATCGAAGCCGGACGTCAGTTGGCTTGCGGGCGGCCGCGCGGTTTGCGACATAACGCGAGTGACCCAATTCGCACCTAGCGTTGCCAACCGAAACGTTGCCGCTCACGAGCGCATTGTGGAGGCTGCGCGGGATTTGTTCTGCCGCCATGGCATCCATGCCACCGGCATCGATCGCATCCTGAGCGCCGCGGGCGCCTCCAAGATGGCGCTGTATGGCCGCTTCGGCTCCAAGGAGGCGCTGGTTCGCGAGGTTCTGGCGCGCGAGGGGGCGGACTGGCGCGCCGCGTTCTTTGCTGCAGTCGAAACGGTTGGCGACGACCCGCTGGAGCGGCTGCACGCGGTGGCCCCGGCGTTGGGCCGCTGGTTCGGCAGCGGCCGCTTCTATGGTTGCGCCTTCATGAACGCGATTGCAGAACACGACAAAGGCGAGCAGTGGCTGCGCGACATTGCCGCCGAGCACCACGGCCAAGTGCTGGCCTATCTCGGGGCGCTAGCGCGCCAAGCCGGCTTTGCTGAACCGCCATTGGTGGCCAAGCAAATCCTGCTGCTCATCGATGGGGCAACTGCTGCCCTGATGGTCACCAACGACGAAAGCGTGCTGATGATCACCGGCCGCAACCTGGCCGCCGTGCTGGCGACCGCACCCCGGCGCTAGCCCGGCGCTTGCCCAATGCGCCAACGTCAGAGTTGGTGCAGCCCGTAGGCGAAGGTGCCGATGCCGATTGCGACCAACGCGACCGCCGCGATGCGGGAGACCAGTTCCGAGTGCGTCAGGACACGCCGGGACGCCGCGGCAATGCCGGCCGAAAGCGAGGCCAGGAACAGCACCAGCGTGTAGCCAATGGCGTAAAGCGTCATCGCGCCCACGGCACGCACCGGTGAGCCGGACAGCGATGCGGCGCCAAGCACGAAGACCAGAATCGGGCTGGCGCAGGGCGACGCGATCAAGGCAAAGACGAGACCGACGACGAAAGAGCCGCCGCCGGGCGGGATACGGGTGGCAATTTGCGGCGGCGTCAAGCGTAACAGGCCGGCGAGCCACAGCCCCATCATCACGGTCAGCACGCCAACCCCGATGTTCACCGGCGCGCGGTACTGCACAAACAGCGCGAAAAACAGCGACGAAACCAGGCCGAGCGCCACGTTGACCACGACGACGCCCAGCACGAACATCGTGGCAACCCGGATTGCGGCCGCCCGCGAGGTCAATTTCGCCGCGCCGATATAGGACAGGTTGAGCGGGAGCATGCCCAGAATGCAGGGCGACAGGCTGGCAACCAGGCCGCCTATGAAGGCAATCGGGTAGAGCCGCCAGCCATCGAGCGCACCCGGCCCGTGTAGCCGTCCGGCAATGGCGTTCTGCCATACGCCGACCTCGCGCTCCAAAACATCGCCGAGCGGTCCCCAGGCCACAGCGGACACAACGGCGCCAATGACGAGGATACTCGCGGCAATCCCGATCCATGACGCGGTGCGCGCGGGCAGGCTATTTGCCTTCTGCGCTCAACGCGCCATCGACCGCCGTCCTGTAGTCGCCCAGGTTGCCGTCGTTGTAGAACGTGGCGTAAATCTTACCGTCGCGCGGGTCAATCACGGCCACGGTCGAAGTTGCGGACTTGCTGGCGTCGTAGAACTTGGCAAGGCCGAGTTGCCGCGCCTGCGCCTGAGAGGCTTGTGCGGTCTTGGCGTTGGTGACGTCGAACTCGATGAAGCTGATCTTGCCGGCATAGGCCTGCTTCAGGTCGTCAATGGTCGTCTGCGTCGCCTTGCAGGCCGAGCACCAATCCGCATGGATGCGCACCACCACCGGCTTGCCTTGCAGCGAGGGCGCCAACGGCCCGGCGCTGCCGATCTCGCTGGCGCCGCGGGCCTGGTAAGTCGGCACCTTGGCGGCCGTCCCACTCACGACATCGGCCCCGGCGACCGAGGGGGCGGCGCTGGCGGCAATCAGTGTGAGGATGGCGAGGCTGCGCATCATGGTGGGTCTCCTGGTTCACGGCCACGGTCGCGATACGGCGGCTTACCCCCGCTGCACGTTCCAGAACAGCGAAAAGCCGCTCAGCATGCCATGCAGGCCCCGGTCGTAAGCGGTCGGTAGCAGCGCCTGTCCGAGCGGGATATACGGCACATCCTCAAACGCCTGCACCTGCATTGCGGCCGCAATGGCCTTTTGCGCCGCCGGGTCGCTCGCCTGCAGCCATTGGGTGCGCAGCGCCTCCAGCTTGGGCGCGGCGGGCCAGCCGCGGGTGGCGGCGCGGCCATTACCGCGGAGCGACGCATTCACCGCCGGGTTCAGCATGTCCAGTCCCGACCAGTAGGTGTGGAACACGCTCCAGCCGCCCGCCGCCACGCCGTCCATCTTGGCCAGGCGCTGCAGCATTGAGCCCCAGTCGGTGGATTGCGCGTCCACCGCCAGCCCGGCCTGCTTGAGCATGTCCGCGCCCACTTCGCCGAGTGCTTGCAGGGTCGGGAAGTCGCTGGGAATCGGCAGCACCACCCGCTCGCCCTTGTAGCCGGAGGCGGCCACCGCCCGGCGCACCGCGCCCATGTCGCGCGGCCCGGTGAGCGCGGCCATGCCGGCGTCGCTGGCCATCGGCGTTCCGGGGCAGAACATGCCGACACCCACCCGCCAGCGTGCCGGGTCATCGCCTGCCGCCGCCTGCATGAAGTCGGTCTGGTTCACCCCGCCGAGCAGCGCCCGGCGCAGCGCCGGGTTGTCGAACGGCGGCTGCAACTGGTTGAAGCGCATGACCCCGATATAGCCCGTCCGCTCCTGCAGCGTCACGGCGAGCCGGGGGTTGCGGGTCAGCAACGGCAGCAAGTCGACCGCCGGGTTCTCCCACCAGTCCATCTCGCCGTTCTGCATCGCCGCGGCCGCGGTGGCGCTGTCGGGCAGCACGTGCCACTCCACGCGGTCGAAATGGGCGACCTTCGGCCCGGCGGTGAAGTCCGCAATTCCGTCCGGTCGCGGCACGTAACCGGCGAACCGCTCGTAAACCGTGAGCGAGCCCACGACGCGCTCGGCCGCGACGAAGCGGAACGGGCCGCTGCCGATCATTTCGGTCACCTGCTTGAACGGATCGGTCTCGGCCAGGCGCTGCGGCATGATGGCGCAGATGTTGGAGCCGGCTTTGCCCAGGGCGGCGGTGAGCAATGGGAATGGCTGCTTCAGCCGGAAGCGGATGGTGCGGTCGCCCTCGGCAGAGATGTCGTCGGTGACGGCCATCAGGGTCTGCCCGAAACTGTCCCGCGCGCCCCAGCGGCGGATGCTCGCCACGCAGTCGCGCGCCAGCACGGGCTCGCCGTCGTGAAAGCGCAGGCCGTCGCGCAGCGTCATCGTCCAGTCCAGCCCATCCGCGCTGGTGGTGTGCCCGGCGACCATTTGCGGCTGCGGCTGATACGCGCCGTCGGTGCCATACAGCGTGTCGAACACCGCCAGGCCATGGTTGCGGGTAACGTAGGCGGAGGTCCAGACCGGGTCCAGCACCGCAAGGTCGCTCTGCGGAATGAACCGCAGCACGCGGGGCGCGTCGGCTCGGGCGATGGAGGGAGCGGCGAGCGCCACCGCCGCGCCAGCGAGCAGGCTGCGGCGGCGCACCGGGCTTACCCTGCCGCCCGGCGTTGTGCACCCAGCGGTGCGGCGGCGACACTGGGGAGAACTGGCATGTTGTGTCCTCTCAACGCCCGCGCTTGCGCATGCGCAGCAACTCATGTGCCATAAGCAGGCGCATATCGCGACCATGAGGTAAGAGGGGGTTCAGCCATGACCAGCACTGCCCAGGCGACCGTGACACTGACGGCGGCGGATTTCCTTACGCTCGATCAATCGACGTTCGGAGACGCCTGGCGCTACGAACTGATCGATGGCCGAGTCATCGGCCATACCGCTCCCAGTCCGGACCATGCTGCCATCGGCTCGGGTCTCACCGGGGCACTGGCCGCCCGCCTCAAGGGGAATCCTAATGGTTGCCGCCCGGAAATCGGAAGCGGTGCCACACCCCGTC
Organism: Acetobacteraceae bacterium; assembly: GCA_965276785.1. GTDB lineage: Bacteria > Pseudomonadota > Alphaproteobacteria > Acetobacterales > Acetobacteraceae > LMUY01. The sequence continues at coordinate 1,062,576 of OZ255629.1, read as the reverse complement.
GGCAGCAGCGCCCGACGGCCCGCATTCCAGACGTGACCATCCGGTGCGGGGAGCACCCAGTGGTGGTCTTCGAGGTGATATCGCCCTCCGAACTCAAGGATTGGCGCGCTCGCGACCGCAAACGCGCCGACCTGCAAGATGTCGAGGGCGTGCGCGAGATCGTCGACATCTATCAGGGAGAGATGGCCGTCCATGTCTATCGCAAAGCAGCGGACGGGACCTGGTCATTCGAAGCGCTCGGCGGTGCGGACGCCGATTTGGAGCTACGCAGCGTTGGGCTGCGGATCCCACTGGCCGAGATTTACGAATTTGCCCGGCCGGACGCAGCTGCCGAACCGTCGGAAGACCCTGATCCGGGCGCCTGAAGCCCTACGCCAAATCCAGCATCGTTCCCACGCCACGCCTCCCAGCCTCACGCAACACGCGCCCGGCTAATGCGATGTCGAACAGGTTCAAGCCGAAGCTGGAGAAGTAGACGCTGGCGCCGTTGGGGGAACGCCAGCCATCCAGCACCAGTTGGGCAAGATCGGCCGCAACCCGGCTGGCAGGGAAACGGCCGGCGCGATGCATCTGGAACAGGCTCTTGGCGCTGGTCAGCCGGAACTCGCCCCATAGATCGACCAGCACGATGTCAGCACGCTCAATCGCCTCGAAGCTGACCTCATGATATCCGGCCTGCACCACGATGCGCCCGGGCCGAATGGCGCCGGCCCCGAGCAGCGGCGCGCGAGCGGCGGTGCAGCACAATATCGCATCGGCGCCGTCAATCGCCGCTGCTAACTCCAGCGCGTGGTGCACGGGCCAGGGTGCCGTCACCGCATCCAGCATGGCGCGCGCATGACCCGGCGTGCGGTTCCACACCGTCACCGCGTCCAAGCTCGGGAACACGGCCGCCAGCATGTGCAAATGGGCGCGCGCCTGCACTCCCGCGCCGACTAGCGCCACCCGCCGCAACGGAGCGCTGGCACCGAGCTGGAGCGCCAGGGCCGAGCACGCCGCCGTTCGTGTCGCGGTCAATTGGCCGCTTTCGACCAGGCCAATCGGCAGCCCGGTGGCCGCGTCGCTGACCAGCGTGATGGCGACCGCCGAGGGAAGGCCATCATCGAGCTCCTGCCGATGAGCGGTCCACTTGACCCCGGCCACGTTGGCCGACCCGCTCAGCCGCGCGGGCAGCGCATAGGCCCGGCCGCCCGCGCCGCCGAGCCCGACGGAGACCTCCGGCGGCATCTCGGCATCCCCGGCACGCCACAACGCCAGCGCGGCGCGTAGATCGGCCATCGCCGCGGCGACGTCCAACCCGCCCGCGGCGCGGACGTCGCCGGCACTGAGAAAGCGCACCGGGACCACAGGCTAGGCCAGGTCGCGGGCGAACGGATACAACGCGGGGCTGCCGCCGCAATGCAGGAACATCACCTGCGCACCGGGCGCAATGACGCCGGATGCAACCAGGCTGAACAGGCCGTCCATCGCCTTGCCGGTGTAGACCGGGTCGAGCAACACGCCCTCGCTGGCCGCGACGCGACGGATGGCAGCGACGCCGCCGGGGCTCGGCTTGCCATAGCCAGGGCCGACATGGCCGTCCTCGACCCAGATATCGGCCGGCGCGAACCGAAACTGCAAGCCGAGCAGCGCGGCACACTCCGTCGCCATCTGCGCCACGCGCTGCTGGAACCAGGCTGCGTCGCGGCTGACGCTGATGCCGACGATGCGCGTGCCCGGCCAATGCATCCGCACGCCGACATGGAGCCCGGCGAGCGTCCCGCCGGACCCGACCGGCGCCACGATCACGTCGGGTGCGGACGCGCCGGACTGCGCCAACTGCGCCTGCATCTCTTCGACCGCGCGCACATAGCCCAGCGCGCCGAGCGGATTGGCGCCGCCCAGCGGGATGACATACGGCACCAATCCCGCGTCGCGCGCCGCCTGGGCATGCGCCTCCATCCGCCTATCGATCAGATGGAAGTAGTCGTCGGGATCGAGGAACTCGAGCCTTGCCGCGAACAGCCGGTCGAGCAGCAGGTTGCCCTGATACTCGGCGGGTGCGTCGCCACGCAGCACCAGCACCGAAGCCATGCCGAACCGGCACGCCGCCGCCGCGACCATGCGGGCGTGATTGGACTGATGCCCCCCCGTGGTGATCAGCACACCGGCGCCGAGCGCGATTGCTTCCGCCATCAGGAACTCCAGCTTGCGCACCTTGTTGCCGCCGCCGCCGAAGCCCGTGTAGTCGTCGCGCTTGATGTGCAGCCGGATGCCGAGCTGCTCACTCAAGCGGCCGAGCGGTTCGACCGGCGTGGGCAAGAAGCCGAGTTCGACGCGGGCGAAATCTGCCAGGCTCACTGAGAATCTCCATTGGGTCGGGCGGTCAGCGCCACCGCGGTGGCGGGCAGCCAATCCAGCATGAAGGCCAAAAACCGGTCGAGCCCCGCCAGCGTCACATATTCGTCGACGCCATGCGCGTTGCCGCCCCGCCCCAGCCCGCCGATGAGCAAGCACGGCGCCACTGCGGCGAAGGCATAGGCCGGCATCGCGCCGATCGCCCAGGGCCAGAGCTGCGGCGGCGCGCCGTGATCCCGGTAGAGCCGGACCAGCTCGCGAACGGCCGGCTGTTCGGCGGCGAAGCGATGGCCGGGATAGGCGTCCTCCACGGCCAGTTCGGCTGCTTTGGCCGCCAGGTCCGCGGCCAGCTGGCTCAGCACTGCCGCCGGGTCGACGCCTGGTGGCAGCCGCAAATCGAACCGGGCCTCGGCGGCGGACGGGATCACCGCCCGCGCGTTTTGTGGCTCGGCCGCAAGCGCGGACAGGTTGAGTGAGGTCGTGGTCAGAACCGCCTCCAGCAACGCCGCGGCATCGCCGCCAACGGCAAAACCCGCCGCCTCGCGGAAGCTCAGCTCATCCTCTGGGCGGAACCCGGCGGCGAGCTCATGCAGCATGGCGCCCGCGTCGGATGGCAGCGCGATGCGGCCGAGCCGGCCCGGCGCGAGCGGAGCCAGTGCCTCCACAAGTTGCCAGGCCGGGCTGGCGATCCATGCGGCGTTGCTGGAATGGATGGCGCGGCGCGGTCCGCCCCAATGGCCGCCAGACACCCGTATGCGGCCGTGGGCGATGCCCTTGCTGCCCAGATAGACCCGCGGCGGGCCGCCGCCATACTCGCAAAACGAGGGAAACAGCGCGGCATCGCAAATCCGCACGGGCGTATCGGCCCGCTCCAAGTAGCGGCGGAGCGCGAAGCTGCCGCTCTCTTCCTGCCCGTCGAGCAAGATCTCGATGTTGGCAGGCAAAGCATCGGCGTCGAGCAACGCAGCCAGCGCCACCAGCATGCCCGCAAGCGGTCCCTTGTTGTTCTCGGCCCCGCGGGCGATGTAGCACGGGCCGAGGCCAGCCAGGTCCGCGACCCCGCCGGAAAACGGCGGCACTGTCCAGCCCGCAGCATCGGCCGGCATCACATCGTACATGTTGTACAGCAGGAGGGTGACCGGCGCACCGCGATCGATCCGCGCATGCAGGACCGGGGCATCGGCGTCCCCGATCAGCTCAGCCCCGAGCCGGTCACGCAGATAGCTCGCAACCGTACGCGCCATCCTGCGCAGGCTGGCCCCGTCGCCGGCAACCGACGGGATGGCGACCCATTGCTCCAGCAAAGCGAGGCAGTCCCGTCGCAAGACGGCCACCTGCGGCAGCGCCGCGCCGCCGGCCCTCACAGCCGCACCCGCGGGTTCAGCATCGTGTAGAGCAGATCGACCAGCAAATTCACCACTACGAACGCCACCGCCGCCAGCAGCACGATGGCCTGGACCAGCGGGAAATCACGGTTCTGCACCGCCTGGACCGCGAGCCGGCCGACACCCGGCCAGGCAAAGATGATCTCCGTCACCACCGCGCCGCCCAGCAAGGAGGCGAATTGAATGGCCTGCACCGTCACCACCGGGATGAGCGCGTTGCGCAACGCATGCCGCAGCACCACCCGCACCTCCGTCAGCCCCTTGGCCCGGGCGGTGCGGACGTAATCCTGTTGCAGCGCCTCGATCAGGCTGACGCGCACCAGCCGCGTGACGGCGCTCATGTAGTAGGCGCCCAAGGTAATGGCCGGCAGGATGAGATGGCTGATGCCGCCATACCCGCCGGTGGGCAGCAGCCGCCACCGCAACGCCACCACCAGCACGAGCAGCAGGCCGAGCCAGAACACCGGAACCGCCTGGCCCGACAGCGCGACCGAGCGCACCAAGAAGTCGAGCGGCGTGTTGGCGGCCACGGCGGCGAGCGTGCCAAGCACCAGGCCCAGCAGCGTGCTCCAGCCGAGTGCGGTCACCGCCAGCAGCGCCGTGGCCGGCAGCCGTTCGGCGATCAGCCCGAGCACAGGGCGGCCGAAGCGGAGCGACTGGCCGAAGTCGCCCGTGGCCGCGTGGGCCAGGTAGCGCAGGAACTGCACCAAGGCGGGATCGTCGAAGCCCAGCGCGTGCCGGTATTGCGCGATGTCGGCGCGGCTGGCGCTTGGCGGCAGCATCAGGGCCGCCGGGTCGCCGGTCAGGAACAGCGCGAAGAACACGACCGCGGAGACGCCGAGCAAGACGACCACCGACACGCCGAGCCGATGCGCAACCACGCGCATCATCGGGCGCGCCGGTCCATCCAGTGCACCAGGCCATCACCGACCAGGTTGAAGCCAACCACCAGGGCCGAGATGACGATGCCCGGATAGACCACCATCCAACTGGCGACGATCAGCAGCGAGCGGCCGTCGCCGATTAGGTTGCCCAGCGTGGGCGTCGGCGGCTGCACGCCCAAGCCGAGGAAGCCGACCGACGCCTCCAGCACCACCAGACGGGGCAGATCGAGCGTCAGCAGGACGATCTGCGACGGCAGGATGTTGGGCAGGACATGGCGGCGCACGACGCGCCGTGCCCGGCCGCCGATCGCGCGCGCGGCCTCCACGTATTCCAACTCGCGGACTTCCAGCGTGCGGGCGCGCGCGGTGCGGGCGTAGATCGCCCAGCCGGTCACGCCCAGCACGATGACGAGGTTGGACACGCCCGGGCCGATCACCGCCAATAGGAGCAGGATCAGCAGGATGAACGGGATCGCCAGTTGGATATCGGCCAGCCGCATGATGATGGTGTCGGCCGCCCCGCCGAAGTAGCCGGCACACAGCCCCAGTGCCGTCCCGGCGCAGGCACCGATCGCTCCCGCCGCCAGCACGACGGCCAGCGAAATCCGCGTGCCCGCGATAATGCGCGCCAGCATGTCCCGCCCGGTCTGGTCGGTTCCCAACGGGTAGAAGGCGCCGCCGACGTGGCTGCCCGGCGGCTTCATGGTCGCAAACAGCGAGCCCTGGATCGGGTCCACGGGCCAGACCGCGCCGCCCAAAATCGCCAGCAACACCACCGCCAGCAGCAACCCGGCTCCGATGACAAGGTCGGGCGGCGCCGAGCGGGTCAGCGCCGTCAATCGGCAAGCCGGATGTCGAACACCGGGATGCGGGCGTCCGCGCGGCCGGTGAAACGGACCGACTTGCGTTTGGCGTAGATCGCGTCCTCCTGATACAGCGTGAGCACCGGCACTTGGCTCACCGCCAAGTCCTGCGCGGCGGCGAACGCCTCTGCCCGGCGTGCTGGCTCGATGGTGCTGCGGGTGGCGTCGAGCAGCGTGTCCATCGCCGGTAGGGCGACGGTCGAATACGGCTCGCCGCTGTGGAAGATAGGGTAGATCGCCGCGTCGGCGTCCAGCGTCTGGGTGGAGCCCCAAGCGAGCATGTAGATCGGCGCCTGCTTTCCCGCCGGAACCTGCTGGCCATACACCGACCACTCCGGCACGTCCAAATCCGCCTTCACCCCGATGGCGGCAAACTCCCGCGCGATCACCTGGCCCACTTCGGCGCTGCTGAGATAGTGCCGCGGCGCCTGCATCCGGATGCTGAACCCGTCCGGATAGCCGGCGGCGGCGAGCAGCGCCTTGGCCTTGGCCGGGTCGTAGGCCGGAATAGGCTCCTCCTTATAGCCGAAGTCGAACGGCCCCACCTGAGTGCCGGTCGGAGTTGCAAACCCGCCGAGCAGGTTGGCGACGATGGCGCTGCGGTCGATGGCGAGCGAAAGCGCCTGGCGGACGCGAACATCGTCGAGCGGTTTGTCTGCCATCTTCAGGCCGAGATAGATCGTCAAGCCGCCATGGCGGACCCGGACCAGATCCAGATCGGGATTGGCGGAAATGGCGGGTGCCAACTCTGCGGGCACGTTCTCGATCAGCTGCACCTCGCCCGCGGCCAGCGCGGCGAAGCGGGCGGTCGCATCCGGGATGGCCCGCCACACAACCGTATCGATCGCGGGCTTGCCGCGCCAATAGTGCGCATTGGCCTGCATGGTGACGTGGTCGTCTGGCACGAATTCGGTGACCCGGTAGGCGCCGGTGCCAATCGGCTTGCGCGCGAACTCTGCATTGCCGACCTGCTGGACATAGTGCGGCGGCACGATATAGGCGGGATAGCGGCTCATTCGCGTCGGCAGTAGCGGGTCTGGGCCGTGCGTGTGGATCCGCACGGTCAGCGGATCGATTACCTCGACGGCGGCGATGGTCTTGATGTACGACGCGGTGGGGGACTTGGCCGCCGGGTCGAGCACCCGATCCAGCGAGAACTTCACCGCATCGGCCGTGAACGGCTCGCCGTTTTGGAAGCTGACGCCGGGGCGCAGCTTGAACTCCCAAGTCGTGTCGTCCAGGGCCTGCCACGACAACGCCAGGCCGGGTTGCAACTTCATGGCAGCGTCGCGCAGCAGCATGGTATCGAACACGTTGTCGACCACCGTCGCCGCCTCGCGCAGGAAGCCTGGGTCCATGCCGGAGACCGAGGCAGGGCGCCCGATATCGAGTTCCTCCGCTCGGGCAGGGGATGCGACAGCCGTCCACAGGATCGACCCGAGGACGAGCAGGATGAAACGATGCACCGAACGGAACTCCCGGCAAACCTGCGATGACAGCGGTCGTGCGCCAGTGTGTATCGTAGGCAGGTGTTCCGGCGGGTGTCCACGGGCTGGCCGCCGCCAGAGGGGTGCGCTCACTCGGCTGCGAAATGGGCTTGTCCGCTCGGCCGATCTGCTCGAAGATCCAAGCGAGATGGAATGCGAGAGCGACGGCAGAGATGTCGACCATGCCGCAGAGACCTGAGGCCGAATGGAACATTTGTGTGCGCCGTCCAAGTATTAGGTCAGCCCTAAGTATCTGCCGGGAGCCATCACAGCCGCCGAAGGTGGTTGCCTGAGATGCTCGCGGGCGATGGACGCGTCGCGATGATCTCCGGTGCCGGCCGCGGCATCGGCCGGGCCATAGCCGAGCACCTGCTGGCGGAGGGTTGGCAGGTCTCCGCCGGGCTGCGCAACGCGTCCGGCCTGGCCGCAGCGGACGGATTGATGACGCACCGCTATGACGCCGAGCAGGCCGGCAGCGCCGAGGCCTGGGTCGCGGCGACGCAGGCACGCTTCGGGGCCATCCACGCACTCGTCAACGCAGCCGGCATCAACCCGATGGCAAGGCTGGTTGACGCCGACGAGACCGCGCTGGATGCGATGTGGACCGTGAACGTTAAGGGCCCGCTGCGCATGATCCGCGCGGCGCTGCCCGCGCTCAAGGCCTGTGGCGAAGGGCGTGTCGTCAATGTCGCCTCGCTCTCGGGCAAGCGGGTGGCCAACGAGAACATCGGTTACGCGATGAGCAAGTTCGCACTGACGGCCCTGACCCACGCGGTGCGGCGCGAGGGCTGGGAGCACGGCGTGCGCGCAACCTCGCTGTGCCCCGGCTTCGTGGCGACCGACATGACGGCGGCGGTCACCAGCTTCCCGCGCGAGGCGATGACCGATCCGCGGGACCTCGCCGTGTTAGTGGCGACTGTGCTACGCCTGCCCAACACCGCCTCCGTGGCGGAGGTGCTGGTGAACTGCCGCTTCGAAACCCTGCTCTAGCGGCTGCCGTTAAAGGGAGCATAAGCATGTCCGGCATCAACCAATCTGGCAGCTTCGCGCTCGGGGCACTGCGTGTGACGCGGCTCGGCTACGGCGCCATGCAGCTTGCAGGACCCGGCGTGTTCGGGCCGCCCAAAGACCGGAACGCCGCCTTGGCGGTGCTCCGCCTAGCGGTGGCGAGCGGCGTCAACCACATCGACACCAGCGACTTTTACGGCCCGCACGTCACCAACCAGCTCATCCGCGAGGCGCTCCATCCCTATCCCGACGACCTCGTCCTCGTCACCAAGATCGGCGCCCGGCGCGGCGAGGACGCATCGTGGAACCCAGCCTTCTCGCCCGCAGACCTCACCCAGGCGGTTCACGACAACCTGCGCAACCTCGGCTTGGACGTGCTCGACGTGGTGAACATGCGCGCCATGTTCAGCAGGCATGGTCCTGCCGAAGGCTCGATCGAAGCCCCCCTCACCGTTCTGGCCGAACTGCAACGCCGGGGCTTGGTGCGCCACATCGGGCTGAGCAACGTGACCCCGGCCCAGGTCGCGGAAGGGCGCCGAATTTGCCAGGTGGTCTGCGTGCAGAACCAGTACAACCTGGCGCATCGGACCGATGACGGCTTGATCGATGATCTGGCGCGCGACGGGATTGCCTACGTGCCGTACTTTCCGCTCGGCGGCTTCAACCCGCTGCAATCCTCCACCCTGTCGGAGGTCGCCGCCCGCCTGGATGCCACCCCCATGCAGGTGGCTCTCGCCTGGCTGCTTCGCCGGGCGCCCAACATATTGCTCATTCCCGGCACCTCCTCGGTCGCGCACTTGCAGCAGAACCTCGCCGCAGCCGGGCTCACGCTGCCGGACGACGCCGTTGGCCAGTTGGACTCGGTTGCGGGCTTGGCTGCTGGCTAATCACAGCAACGCCTTGCTCAGCAGCATGTGGACGCCCTTGTTGCCGTCCACCAGTTGCGTCACCCGCAGGTTGCCGGCCAGTGAGCACAGCATGTAGGCCTGGTTGCGCGACAGATTCGTGCGCAGGCAGACATGCTTCACCATCTCTCGCACCGCTTGCTTGGCAGCATCGTCCAGATCTTCATCCAGGCCGATCGACATCAGCTCGGTCGCGGTCTCGGCGAACGGGAAGTCGATCGAAAGGTCCTTGCGCACGGTCAACCGGAATGTGCCGGAGAGCCCGATTTCCAGCGCGGTGATGCACACCTCGCCATCGCCCTGCATGCCGTGGCCATCGCCCGCCATGAACAGCGCACCCTCGTTGAACACGGGCAAGTAAAGCGTCGTGCCGGCCTTTAGCTCCTTGTTGTCCATATTGCCGCCGAACGCGCGCGGCACCGGCGAGCCGCAGCGGCCCCAAGCCCGCGGCGGCGCCACGCCGATGATGCCGAAGAACGGCTCGATCGCGATCTCGGTGCCCCAAGGCAACAGCGCCACGCCTTTGGCATGGTCGATGGTCGGATGGATGGTTTCATAGTCGGTGAACTCGTCCGGCAACGTGCCAAGCAGCGGCAGGATCGACACGAAACCCCAATCCATGCGGAGCTTGGCGTCCAGGATGTCCACCTGCAGCACGTCCCCCGGCTGCGCGCCACGGACATAAACCGGCCCGGTGATGAAATGCGGGCCGGGACCTGGCGGCAACGTGTCCATGGCAGCCTGGTAATCGGCGGGGATCGGCAGATGCTTCGGCAAGCTCGCCTTCCCGCCGGCCGGAAACGAGTGCAGCAGGACGGTGTCGCCGGAGTCTACCTCCAGCACCGGCGGTGTGGCCGCGTCCAGGTAGCCGAGGACCATGGTCTCCGGCGTCGCCGGGATTTCGTGATGCGGCATTGCTGGGTCTCCTGCTTCAATTCCAACACGGTCGCGGACGGGTTACTCCAACGGCGCGAGACTGAACGGCTCGGCTTGCTCGATGGCCCAGGCGGCGCGCAATACCAGGTCATCGCGGTAGAGCGGCCCGGCGAGTTGCACGGAACGCGGCATCCCCTGCCCGTCCAGCCGCATCGGAACCGTAATCGCCGGCTGGCGCGTCAGGTTGTAGAGGAAGGTCCAAGGCGCCCACTCGGCCCATAACGCCTGCATCGGGTCGTGCGTGGGGGCGTCGGCCCGCGGCGCGGCGCCCACGACGGTGGGGGTGAGCACCAGGTCGTAGCGGGCGTGGAACTGCGCCATGGCATGGGCCGCCTCGAGCCGCAGCGCTTCCGCTCCCAGGTAATCGGTCGCCAGCATGCCGCCCTCGGCTGCAGCGACCTCAAGCAAGCCCCGGTCGAGCTGCGCACGGTCCGGCTCCGGCACGTTGGCCACCAGGCGTGCCAGCGCCACGCCCCAGACGCGGCCGAACACGCCGCGAATGTCGGGCAGAACCGGCGCGTCGTCAGCGATCTCGGCGCCCGCCTCCGCCAAGGTTGCCGCGGCCTGCTCCACCGCGGCGATGCCGTCCGCGCTCACCGGCGCGTCGAAGCCGGGCCGCCGCATCACCGCGACGCGCAAGCCGGCGACGCCCTCGGCCAAGCACTGGCGCCAGTCCCGCCCGTCACTCTGCAGGCAGTAAGGATCGCGGCGGTCGAACTGCGCCAGCACGGAGAGCATGAGCGCGCAGTCGCCGACCGTTCGCGTCATCGGCCCGGCGGCGGCAACGGAGGCAAAGGCACCGAGGGGCCATTGCGGGATGCGCCCGAAGCTCGGCTTCAGCCCGACCAGGCCGCACCAGGCCGCCGGCAGGCGCACCGAACCGCCAGCATCGGTGCCGATGTGGAGCGGACCGAAGCAGGCCGCGCCCGCCGCCCCGGCCCCGCAGGAGGAGCCCCCCGTGGTGCGGCTGGTGTCCCAAGGATTGCGGGTGATGCCGTGTAGCGGGCAGTCGCCCGGCGTCTTCCAGCCGTATTCGGTGGTGGTGGTCTTGCCCAGGATCACCGCGCCAGCGTTTTTCAGCGCCATCACCGCGGGGGCGTCCTCGGCGATGGGCTCCGCACTGGTGAGCCGGCTGCCGCGGCGGGTGGGGAAACCGGCGAGGTCCAGCAGGTCCTTCACCGTGCAGGGCACGCCATCGAGCGGGCCGATGGGCCGCCCCGCGCGCCACCGGGCGGCCGACTCGCCAGCGGCCTCCAGCGCACGCGGGTTCATCACGGCAAAGGCATTCACCCGCGGGTTCAGGCGGGCGATGCGTTCAGTGACCGCCTGCAGCGCTTCGACCGGCGTGATCGTGCCGCAACGATAGGCCTGCAGCAGCGCCTCCGCAGAGAGCTGGGCAGGGTCGCCCGCGAGGCCGCTCAATTGCGGCAGGCCTGGGGAATCCCGCTATCGGAGGCGACCGGCTGCACGTTCGGATCAGGCCGGAAACCATGCGCCTGACACGCCGAAACGCACTCCCGCGAGGCAAGGAAGTCGCCGGAACGTGCGGTAAAGTCCGGCGTGCTGCAGCCGACCGTGGCGCCGGTTGCTGGATTGATCATCACAAACTGCGGTCCCGACGCACAGGCCGTGGGCAGCAACAGCAGCAAGCCGGCCAGGACCCGCCTCATGCCTGTGCGACCGCGGCGGACCAGGGGGACATCACGTCGCTGATGCCGCAGCGCTCGCCGTCCCGCAGCAGGATCAGGTTTGGGCAGGCGAACTGCACCGGCAGGATAGAATGTTCGAGCAGCTCCACCGGGCCATCGGCTCGCAGCGCTTCAATAACGGCCTGCGGCAATCGGGCGTCCGCGTTCACGCCGACCGGGTCCGACACGTCGATGCGGGGATGGTGAGCGGCGGCTGCTGCGTCCATCCCGAAGTCCAAGGTGAAGGCCAGCATCTGCGCGACGGCGGCCATGATGCGCCGTCCGCCGGAGGCGCCGGCCACCAGCACCGGCGCGCCATCCTTGCGCACCACCACCGGGCACATATTGGTCAGCGGCCGCTTGCCTGGGGCGGCCGAATTGGGCTGGTTGGGCCGCGGATCGAACCACATCACACCATTGTTCATCAGCACCCCCGTTTGCGGCATCACCAGGCGGCTGCCCATGGACGAGAGCAGCGTGGTGGTCATCGCAACCGCCGTGCCAGCGGCGTCGCAGACGGAAATATGCGTGGTGCAGCTTTCGGCGGCCTGCGGCTCGGTCTCGCCCAGCCGTTCCAGCCGTTCGCTGTAGGCGGCCTGCATCGCGCGGGCGAGCGCGCTGAACCAGGCGGCGTCCGGCGCCTCCCGCCGCTTCTGGCCGCGCATCGCTTCGAGCACATGGGCGAAGGTGGGCGCCGCGGTGAGCCCAGCGGCAAGCTGGATGGTGTGGCCGCCGTGCCATCCGACCTCCGCGGCGGGCCGCACCGTTGCTTCGCACCGCCGCAGGTCGCCGGCGGTGAGAACGCTGCCGAGCGCTGCGAAGTCGGCGGCGAGGGCGGCGGCGACATCGCCCTGGTAGAAGTCCCGCAGTCCGGCATGGGCCAGCCAGTCCAGCGTGCCCGCCAACCTATCAAGCGGCAGGAACGCCGGCGGCCCTTGGTAAGGCGGCACCGGCGGCAACCCGTCCGGCAGGTAGATCGCGGCGGTGCTGGGGTAGAGCCGCAGCACCGACGCCGCGGCGGCGATCTTGAGCGTGGTAAACCAATCCTGCGGCAATCCCCGCTTCGCCAGGGCCACGGCGGGGGCCGCAACCTCGGAGAGCGGCAACGTGCCCCAGCGGCCGTGCAAGAAGGCATACCCGGCCACCGCCGAAGGAACGGCGAGCGACAGCGGACCGTGGACGTTCACGTCGCCGACGACGCCGGGCCAGGTAAACAGGTCCTGCTTGCTGCCGCCGGTGAGAGGATAGTCTTCCGGGCGCAGGCCGGCGGGCGCCACGGGGCCAAAGTCGATCGTGTCCGCCTGGCGTTCTCCCGCCCGGTGCAGCACCGCGAAGCCGATGCCGCCCAGCCCGGAGTTCCAGGGTTCGACCGCTGCCAGCGCCAGCGCCGTGCCCACCGCGGCATCCACCGCGTTGCCGCCCGCCTCCAGAATGGCCACGCCTGCCAGCGCTGCGTCCCGGCTTTGCGAGACGACCATCCCCTTGCGGCCGGAGGCGGCGGGCTTGGCGATGGAACAATGTTGCGTCCGGTGCGGCGGCGGCAGGTAGGTCATGGGCGGGATGCTAGGCTTGCCGCCACCCCTCTTCCTAGCGCTGATCGAGCAACAAAAACGCGAGGGCGGCCGATAGCGTGCGGCAAATCGCCACCACCGCCACCAGCCACAGCGCATCGGTGATCAAGACGCCGGCGGTGTAGGTGGTGCCATCCAGGTAGAGTTCGTGCGGAACATGGGCGCGGATGAGCTGCAGCACGTCCTCTGCCTGTCCGTCCAGCGTGATGCTGTCCAGCGCGCGCGGGACCAGCCACCAGACGGCGCCCGCCAGCAGCAGCAGCGGCGCCAGCATCTCTGCCAGGTGCTCTGCGAACAGCAGCCCGGCGTTGATCACCGACCACACCGCGACGCGGGCAAACCGTTCCAACGTCCGGAGCCAGGCGGCGCGGGTTGCGCCTCGGCCCAGTGCGGCTTGGAGATGCGTGGTGCTCATGGAACGCTCCGGACCCGGTGGTTCGACCGGCTTAGCCGCGCTCGCGCGCAAACGCTACAGCGGGGTGCGGGCCAAGCGCCCTTGTGCTGCGCGTGCGGCGGCAGGAGCATGGCGCCAACATGAGGGGAAACGGCCATGACCATGGCAGGCAAGGTCGTCTGGGTGACAGGTGCGGGCAGCGGCATCGGCCGGGCGACCGCCATCGCGTTCTCCCGCGCCGGCGCACGGGTGGCGCTGACCGGGCGGCGCGCGGACGCGCTCGCCGAGACCGCCGCACATCTGGACGGGGCGAGCGTGGTGCCGGCCGACCTCGCCGACCCGGCGGCTGTCACCCGGGCCCATGATGCTGTGGTGGCGGCACTCGGTCCGGTCGACGTGCTGGTGAACAATGCCGGCAGCAACACGCCGGGCCGGCACTGGCGCGACCTGACGCCGGAGGCGGTTGCCGGGGTGCTGGACGTGAACCTGCGCGGGCCGTTCCTGTGCACGTTGGCCGTGCTGCCGGGCATGCGGGCGAAGGGCGCGGGGACGCTGATCCACATCGCCTCCGTCGCCGCCGTGATGCTGTTTCCGCCCTCCGGTGCCGCTTATGGCGCCAGCAAGTCCGGAGTGCAGCAGATGAGCGCGCATTTGAACGCGGAGGAGGGCATCAACGGCATCCGTTCTGTCTGCATCCATCCCGGCGAGGTGGCGACCGACATCCTGGAGCGCCGGCCAGTGCCGCCGACCGCGGCCGAGCGCACCCTCATGCTGCAGGCGGAGGACGTGGCGGCGGCGGCGCTGTTCGTGGCCGGATTGCCGCCGCGTGCCACCGTTGCGGACCTCACGATCGTGCCCACCGACAATCAGTTTTGGCGCCCGTTCGCGCAGGCGCTGCAGGCTAAATACAGTTAAACGAAAGGACGCTCCGAATGCCGGATGACCCATCGACCGTCACAATCCCGGCCGCAGCGCTGCAGGGCTTCGTGGCCGCGATCTTTGCTGCCGCAGGGACTAGCCAAGAGGAGGCAGATCGGATTGCTCACCACTTGATCAGCGCCAACTTGACCGGGCACGATAGCCACGGTGTCATCCGGGTGCCGCGCTACATTCAGTGGCTGCAGGCCGGCTTCGTGGTCGCCGGCCGGGCTCTTGAAGTAGTGAGGGAAACTGCGACCCATGCGGTGGTCGATGGCGGCTTCGGCTTCGGCCAGACCATCGGACCTCTGGCGGTCGATCTCGGCATCGGGAAGGCTCGCGCAGCGGGGCTGGCGGTGATCGCGCTGCGCAATTCCGGCCATATCGGCCGCATCGGCGACTGGGCCGAGCGCGCGGCCGCAGCAGGGCTGGTGTCGATCCATTTCGTGAACGTAGCGCAGGGCGAATTGGTGGCGCCGTTCGGCGGGGTGGATCGCCGATTCTCCACCAACCCCGTTTGCATCGGCGCGCCGCAACCCGGCAGCGACCCGCTGATCCTGGACTTCGCCACCTCCGTCGTGGCAGAGGGCAAGGTGCTGGTCGCCTCCAACGGCGGCAAGCAAGTGCCGCCAGGTGCGTTGATCGACCCGGACGGCACGCTATCGAACAACCCGGAAGCGCTGTATGGCCCGCTCGCCGGCACGCCAGTCCGCGACTCCGCAGCGGGATTGGGAGCGTTGCGGGCGTTTGGCGACCATAAAGGGTCGGGCATCGCCTTCATGTGCGAAATTCTCGCCGGCTGCCTCACCGGTGGGCCGACCTCAGGGCCCATCCCCGGCGGCCGGCGCGGGCAGATCGGCAACGGCATGCTCTCGATCTACCTCGACCCGGCGCATTTCGGCGCTGCCGATTTTGCAGCTACCGCCCGGGACTACGCGCACTACGTCAAGGCATCCCGGCCCGCGACGCCGGGCGGCGAGGTGCTGCTACCGGGCGAACCCGAGGCGCGGATGCGGGCGCGCCGGCAAGCCGAAGGCATCCCGTTGCAAGCGGATACTTGGTCGGCAATCACCGCGGCCGCATCGTCCTTGGGGCTTGCTGCGCCCGCGTCCAAGGCAGGCTGAGCCGACGCGGCGCGGGCTAGTGCCCACGCACGATGTATCACGGGTCAGCTCCGCTCTGTCGTACGGCGGGTTGCACCCATCTAAGTGAACGGGACGGTATTTTCGTTGTCAGGGAGCTTCGAAATCTGTCTTCGCCGCCCAAATGGGGGTGGAGCTACGCCGCTCCTCCGGCGAGTAACCGACGCTATTCGCATGATCTTGTTCGGGCGCTGGCCGCCAAATCCTGCACCAGCAACGTAATGCGCCCGGTGCCGACCGTCACCATGCCCAGAACCGCCTTCAGCGTGTTGCTCTTGCCGACGCCGTGGGACCCGACCACGGATCGGACAGCCATGCGTGGGCGGCATGCTGGATGGCGGGCGGTTAATACCAGCCGTGCTTCTGCCAAAACTGCGCAGCATTGTCCGCGGTTCGATACCGCTGCGCGATGTAGCGGATCCCGCCTTGCGCTTCTTCGACGGGATTGCCGAACGACTGAGCGCCGTTGGGATTGAGGTGGTAGCTAGCGCGAGTAAGCTGGAACAAACCTCGTGCGCTATCGGAATGGTTGCTGGCGCCGACCTGGCCGTCCGATTCCTGGCCGACGATAAATTGCAATGGCGCCTCCCACGACGTCGGTACGCCCTCCTTGGACATGGCAGTTTGCAAAGCGCTGCTTACGGCCGGTGTTAAAGGCGCACGGGCACCGTGATGGTGAGCGGCTCCGGCAACCAGGGCTTGAAACGACGGCCCGCGATGATGGGTGGAGCCTGGATGATGGTTTGCATGGCGCACTGAGCCGCGATGAGCGCCGTGCGATCGCTCCGGCGCGATGCCTGGCTGGGCGCTTCTGAGGTTAGAATCACTTGGCGCTGTCATGCGTGCCTTTCTGCGCTTGGCCTGGCTACTGTCCGGAGTGGATGCGTAGGTGCCGTTAGGTTGCCATTCTTCTGTTAAGCTCCGCTTAAATCCGAACGACCGCAGCCGGCGCCGCTGCGGCAGGGCGCTGCGGCTTTGGGTTGCTTGCAATCGCCGCCAGTTCGCCGGTCTTGAAACGAGTGGTGACTCGGGCAAGTTCATCCGCCTCAGTGCGCAAAGCCTGGCTGGCGGCGGTGCTCTGCTCCACCATGGCGGCATTTTGCTGCGTCACCTGGTCCATCTGATTGATGGCGGTGTTCACCTGCATCAACGCAGAGGCCTGTTCCTGAGCGCTGCTGGCGATCTCGGTCACGACACCGTTGATCTCGGTGACCTGCGCCATGAATTGCGCCAGCGAGCGGCCGGTCTCCCCCACCAGCTCGACGCCGCGGCCAACCTGCTGGCCGGAGGTGGAAATCAGGCTCTTGATCTCCTTGGCGGCCTCGGCGCTGCGCTGAGCGAGCGCACGCACTTCGCTCGCCACCACGGCGAAGCCGCGGCCGGCATCTCCCGCCCGCGCCGCCTCGACCCCGGCATTCAGCGCCAGCAGGTTGGTCTGGAACGCGATCTCGTCGATCACACCGATAATCTGGCTGATCTGCGCGGCCGAGGCTTCGATGGCGCTCATCGCGGCAATGGTCTCCTGCACCACGCGGCCGGACTGCTTGGCGCCTTCCTGGGCGGCTGTGACGACCTGCCGGGCTTGCTGGGCGCCCGCAGCCGTCTTGCCGACGGTGGCAGTAATCTCGTCGAGCGCCGCGGCCGTCTGCTCCAGGCTGGCAGCCTGCTGTTCGGTGTGGCGAGACAGGTCCTCGGCCGCTTGGGCGATTTCACCGGTGCCGGATCGGATCGCTTCAGTGTTGGCCGCCAACACCCGCACCGTGTCTTGCAACTGCGTAAGTGCCGCGTTGAAGTCGGCCCGCAGCCGTTCGTAGTCCGGCGCAAACGCCTCCTCAATGGTGCAAGTCAGGTCTCCCGTGGCGAGGCGGCGGAGATGGGCCGCGAGCCCTTCCACCACCGCCTGCTGCAGTTGGGCCGCTGCGGTCTGCTCGGCCTCATGGCGGCTACGGGCAGCGTCGGCCGCCGCACGGTCTGCTTCGGCCGCCGCTTCCAGGCGGCGCTGCTCGGTCGCCGCGGCCTTGAACACCGAGAGGACCTGGGTGACTCGTGCCAGTGGCGTGGCGATCAGCCCAAAACTGCCGATCAGCTTAACACTGAAACGAGTGTTGCTGAACCAGCGAACCATACCGACCACCCACACTGCGATGGCCGCATTATTTGCGAGCGCGGTTAACGCGCGGTTACCCTAACCCTCTCTCGCCAGCGGCAGCGCAAAACTCGCCCGAGCCGGCACGTCCTCGCGCTCGTTCCATGCCTCGCTCGCCCGCAGCGCCGGCACGGCCAGGTACGCCACCCGCTTGGCTTCCTTCCGCCCGCGCGCCACCGAGTCTAGGATAAAACCGCAAGTGGTGGAAAGGAACGCCAACCCCATCAGCCCGGTCGCCAGCACCGCCGTCGGCAGCCGCGGCACCAGCCCGGTATGCATGAACTCCACGATGATGGGCACGCCCAGCACCATCGCGGCCAACGCGAGCACAATGGCGCCGGTGAAGAAGAACTGCAGCGGCCGTACCTCCTTCACCAGCAGCACGATGGTGCGCAGAATGCGCAGCCCGTCGGTATAGGTCCGCAGCTTGGACGCCGAGCCCAACGGCCGTTCCTTGTAGGCGGCCCGCAACTCGCCGACCGGCATGGCCAGTTCCAGCGCATGCACCGTAAGTTCGGTCTCGGTCTCAAACCCGGTGGACAGCGCCGGGAAAGATTTGACGAATCGGCGGGAGAACGCCCGGTAGCCGGAGAGCATGTCGGTGATGCGGTCGCCAAACAGCAGCCGCACGATCTTGCTCAGCACCCGGTTGCCCAGCCGGTGCCCGGCGCGGTAGGCGCCGCCTATCTCCGCCACCCTCGCCGCGGTGACCATGTCGAGCGGCCCTTCCAGCAGCAGCCGCAGCATGGCGGGCGCCACCGCCGGGTCGTAGGTGTCGTCGCCATCGACCAAAATGTAGGCATCGGCGTCGATGTCGGCGAACATGCGGCGCACCACGTTGCCTTTGCCGGGCAGCGGCTCGCGCCGCACCACCGCGCCGGCAGCGCGCGCCTCGGACGCCGTTTGGTCGGTGGAGTTGTTGTCGTAGACGAACACCACCGCCTCCGGCAGCGCGGCACGGAACCCGGCCACCACCTGGCCAATGGCAACCGCTTCGTCCTTGCAGGGGATGAGGATGGCAACTCGGATCATCGGAACACCACGCGGCGCGAGAGCATGAAGTTGGCCGACATGCCGGCAATCGCTCCGGCGGCAACCGCAATCACCGGGTAGCGGGCGCAGAGCGGCACGGTGGCGACCAGTACAAAGTAGGTGCCCAGGTTCAAGCAGAGCCCGGGTAGGTTCGCCACCACAAAGCGCAGCCACTGCCAATGGATCGGCTCGCCCGCGCCCAGGCCGCGAAAGGTCCAGATCCGGTTCAACCACCAGGTGCTGGTCACCGCGACCAGGTAGGCGGCCGCGCCCGCGCCATAGAGCCCCAGCGCTGGCAGGGTGGCATACACGGCGGCCGTGTCGACCAGAAAGCCAACCACGCCGACCATGCCGAACTGCAGCATCTGCGCCAGCAGGCGGATCTGCCCGGCCGACAGCCGCCGCCGCACCGAGCCGGGCAAGGCGCCCACCACCACATTAACCAGCGCCAGCATGCCCGCCTTATACGGCCTCGGGCAGGCCCGGCAAACCGAAGGGTCCGGCATGAAACCGCACGGCGTCTTGTGCTAACCACACCTGTGTCAAGCGGAAGTCATTTCGGGGTTACTGCTCATGAACCGTCGAACTTTGCTCACCACAGCCGCCGCCGGCCTGGCTTTGCCTGCCGCCCTCCGCGCCCAAGGCACCCAAGGCGGCACGCCAGGGTCCACCCAATTGCTGAAGTTCATTCCGCAATCCGACCTCAGCGTGCTCGACCCGCACTGGACCACCGCCTACGTCACCCGCAACCACGGCTTCATGGTGTTCGACACGCTCTACGGCACCAACGGCCAATACAAACCGAGCCCGCAAATGCTCGCCGGCGACACGGTCGCGCAGGACGGCAAGCTCTGGCGCCTCACCCTGCGCGACGGCCTCCGCTTCCACGACGGCGAGCCGGTCCTGGCGCGCGATTGCGTCGCCAGCATCAATCGCTGGGGCAAGAAGGACGCGTTCGGCCAGGCGCTGCTGGCGGCCACCGACGACCTCGGCACCGACGGCGACAAGGTGATCGTGTTCCGGCTCAAGCATCCGTTCCCGCTGCTGCCGGCGGCGTTGGGTAAGAACACCACCTACATGCCCGCCATCATGCCCGCCCGCCTGGCCGCGACCGACCCGGCCACGCAGGTGCAGGAGATGGTGGGCAGCGGGCCGTTCCGCTTCATGGCGCGCGAGCGGGTGCCCGGCTCGCTCGCGGTCTACGAGAAGTTCGCGCAATACAAGCCCTGCCCCACCGGCACCCCCGATTGGACCGCCGGGCCCAAGGTGGTGCATTTCGACCGCGTCGAGTGGCACACCACGCCCGACCCAGCGACCGCCGCCGCGGCGCTGCAGAGCGGCGAGATGGATTGGTGGGACTATGCCTCAGCCGATCTGCTGCCGCTGCTGCGGCGCAACACATACCTCAAGGTCGCGGTGCAGGACCCGACCGGGCAAATCGCCATCATGCGCATGAACCAGCTGCAGCCGCCTTTCGACAATCCGGCCATCCGCCGCGCGCTGCTCGGCGCGGTGGACCAGTCCGACTTCATGCAGGCCGTGGTCGGCACCGATCCCTCGCTGTGGCACGGCGACGTGGGCGTGTTTTGCCCCGGCACGCCGCTGGCCAATCAGGCCGGCATGGGCGTGCTCACCGGCAAGCGCGACATGGCGAAGGTCAAGGCGGATCTTGCGGCGGCCGGCTATCAGGGCGAGCGCGTCGCCGTCTTGGTCGCCAGCGACTTCCCCGTGCTCAAAGCGCTGGCCGATGTCGGCGCGGACATGTTGAAGCAGGCCGGCATGAACGTAGACTATCAGGCGCTCGACTGGGGCACCGTGCTCAGCCGCCGCACCAGCAAAGCGCCGGTCGGCCAAGGTGGCTGGAGCGTGTTCTTCACCTCCTGGGCCGGCACCGACATGCTGGCCCCAGCCGGCCATCTCTCCCTGCGCGGCAACGGGCAAGACGCCTGGTTCGGCTGGCCCACCGCCCCCAAGATCGAGGCGTTGCGCGACGCGTGGTTTGCCGACCCGACCCTGCAGGCGCAACAGGCGACTGCCGCCAAGCTGCAGGAGCAGGTGCTGACCGATGTGCCCTACATCCCGCTCGGGCAATACCTGCAGGCGACGGCCTACCGCGCCTCGCTACAAGGGGTGCTGAACGGGTTCGCCATCTTCTGGAACGCTCACTGGAGCGCGTAATAGCCCCCGCTCGTGGGAGATGGCGTTTCACTCCACCCACCCCGCGATGCCGAGCCGTCTCAACGAGCCCTGCAATCGAAGCGGCGGCTCCGGCTCGGGCTCCTCACCCGGCGGCGGTATGTCGAGCGGAGAGGGCGGCGGCTCGTTTGGGTCATCCAAGGGCGGCGGCGGTTGCGGCGGCCCTGGCGGGACAATCGGCTCCGGCATCTGTGCTCGCACGGTCGATAACTCCGAGTGAAAGAGCTCAACGACCCGAGCGACACGGCGGTTTCGAATCCCTAGACCTGGATCGCCCTGACTGTGTCAGGTCCATCCAGTCGAGCTGTATTTGGCCTGGCTAACTATCGCGATATTGCGCCGCCGCCGGCACCGCGCCCACGACATGGATCGTCGTGCCGTCGCTCAACGTGATGACGGTGGTCTGGCCCGAGACCAAGGCGGTTCCCTGCGGATTGCTGCCGTAGCCTGCAAACGAAATCACGTCCGTCGGTTTGAACCCGGTGATCGTGTCCGAGCCGCTCGACTGGCCGTTCGTGAACGAGAAGGTGGTTGGCGCACTGGCATTGGACTCCAGCACGGCCGAGGCAAAAAACCCCTGTGCGCTGCCAAGCGTGGCGCCCCCCTCCCCGGCGATCAGCGTGTCGTTGCCGCTGCCGGCGCGAAACAGCTCGGCCCCCATCGTGCCGCCACCATCGAGCAGGTCGCTGCCGGCTCCTCCGCTCACCGTGGCACTGGCCTGGCCGCTGATCCGGTAGCTGTCGCCGCCGCTGGCCGCCACCGCAACCACCGCGCCCAAGCCGCTGACCGTGGCCGCGCTGCCCGCGCCGACGAAGGTGGCAGCGTTGCCCGCGCCGACGAAGGTCGCACTCGCCTCGGCGCCCAGGTTCACCGTGTCGCCGCCCGGCCCAAGCTGCACCTGCGCCGGGCTGGCGGAGTTGTCGTTGATCAAAAAGCCGCTGCTGCCCGAAGTGATGGAGGTCTGCCCGGCCACGATGTTGACCGTGTCCGAGCCGCCCCCCGTCGCTGCACCCGTGATGCTGTCGAAACCGTTGGAAATGACCAGGCTGTTGCCTGGCCCCAAATTGACCAGGTTCACCCCGCTGCCGGGGCTGACCGTGGCATTGCCGGCCAGGATGTTCACCGTGTCGTTGCCGCTGCCGGTGGCGACGTTGTAGTTGCCCGCTTCGGTTGCGGAGGTCTGGATCAGGTTGTCGCCACCGGCCGCTGCGATCTGGTCGACCAGTGTGCCGCTGGGCGTGATCGCGGTGTAGCTCAGCCCGCCCAACCCAGCGACCACGCTGCTGCCAGCCGCACCCCCCTGGATGGAAACCGGCCCGGCGGCGTTGTCCATCACCGCCGGGTCCGCGCTGCTGATGGTCACGGCCGTGGCAGTGCCCGTCGCGGTCAGCGGTGGCGCGGAGAACGTCACCACGCCGCCCTGCCCCGAGGCGGGTGCTGGCGCCGAACTGCCGCTGGTGTAGGCCACTTGGGTGAGGGTCCCGGCCGCCTGAGCGGCGCCGATCTGGGCGGCCAACGCCGCGCCGAGCGCCTGGGCGTCGTTGTTGGAGAAGGTCAGAACGCTGTTGTGTGTGCCGCTGCCAACGGTAACCGGCATTGCGCCACTCCCGAACCGTCACCAGCCGTAAAGGCCTGGCGCGTCTTAGGGCAGGTGTTTACAGGCTAGCAATGACCTGCAGGACCATTGCTTTTTATTAACGAACCTATAAACCACCAGTGACGATCAAGCGCGTTTTTTGGCTTTCTTGGCCGGCTTCTCGCTCTTGGCCGGCTTTTCCCGCTCGCGCAGTTGCGCCGGTGAAGGGCCGCCACGGGCACGCTCCAGCACGAAGCGGGCATAGTCGTCCATGTCGCCGGCGAACGGCGCCACCGTGCCGTCGGCGGCGAGCCACAGCCGGTCCGCCACCAATTCCATCAGCGAACGGTCGTGGGTGATCAGAATGACCGCGCCCTCATAGTCGTTCAGCGCATCCAGCAGCGCCCGGCGGCTGTCGATGTCGAGGTGGTTGGTCGGCTCGTCCAGGATCAGCAGGTGCGGCGCCGCCATCGCCACCAGGTTCAGCAGCAGCCGCGCCCGCTCACCGCCCGACAGCGACTCCGCCTTGGTGCCCTGCTTGTCGAAGCTCATGCCGAATTGCGCCAGCCGGGAGCGCAGCGCGCTGTCGCTGTCGTCGGGGCGGGCGCGGCGCATGATGTCGAGCGGGGTCTCCGCCGGGTCGAGCGCCTCGATTTGGTGTTGGTGGAACCAGCCGACGCCCATGCGCCGCTCCCGCTGCACCGCGCCGGAGAGCGGGTCGAGCGCGCCCGCCGCCAGCTTGGCGAAGGTGGACTTGCCGGCACCGTTCACCCCGAGCAGGCCGATGCGGTCATCGAGGTCGAGCCGCAAATTCAGCTTGGTCAGGATGGGGGTACCGCCATAGCCCACCGCCACGCCTTCCAACCGCATCAGCGGCGGCGCCAGCGGTCGCGGGGGCGAGGGCAACATGAACGGCGCCACCCGCTCTTCGATCGGTGCGGTGATCGGCGCGAGCTTGGCCAGGCGCTTGATCCGGCTCTGCGCCTGGGCGGCCTTGCTGGCCTTGGCGCGGAACCGGTCCACGAAGGACTGCAAATGCGCCCGTTCCGCCTCTTGCTTGGCGCGCGCGGAGGCCTGCAGCCGGATTTTCTCCGCCCGCCGCTGCTCGAACTGGTCGTAGCCGCCGGGATACAGCTCCAGCCGGCCCTCGCTCAGGTGCAGGATGTGGTCCACTGAGTTGTTCAGCAATTCGCGGTCGTGGCTGATGATCAGCGCGCCATGCGGGTAGCGCTTCAGCCGGGACTCGAGCCAGAGCGCCCCCTCCAGGTCGAGGTAATTGGTCGGCTCGTCGAGCAGCAGCAGGTCGGGGGCGGCGAACAGCGCGGCGGCCAGCGCCACCCGCATGCGCCAGCCGCCGGAGAACTCCGCCATTGGGCGCTGCAGGTCGGCGGTGGAGAAGCCCAGGCCGGAGAGGATTTCGCCGGCGCGAGAGGGCGCGGTGTCGGCATCGATCTCGGCCAGGCGGGCATAGATATCGGCCATCCGCTCCGGTTCGGCAGTTTCGAGCTCGTCGGTGAGCGCCTGCAACTCGGCGTCCGCCGCCAGGATGGTGTCGAGCAGGCTGACCGGGGTGGCCGGGTGCTCCTGCTCCACCGAACCGATGCGCGCCCCTTTCGGCAGGGTGATGTCGCCATCGTTGGCGCTGAGCTGGCCGGTGATGAGCTTGAACAGCGTGCTCTTGCCGGCGCCGTTGCGCCCGACCAAGCCCACCTTGGCGCCGGTCGGCAGCGTCACCGTGGCGCCGGTGAACAGCCGTCGCCCCCAGGCGGTGAGGACGAGGTTTTCAATCTGCAGCATGCGCGGGCTCTACCGCAGTGCAGCGAACACCGCTAGCTCCCGGCCTGTCCAATCTCGTGCAGCAGGGCGCCTTCGGTCAGCAGTTGCGGCAACACGTCCGGGTTCCGGCCGGGCGGGTAGAACACGTAAAGCGGCACGCCGTCGCGCCCATGGTCGTGCAGGAAGGCGGAGATCGCCGGGTCCTGCCGAGTCCAGTCGCCCCTTAAATAGGCGATGTGGGCGCGGGCGAAAGCGTCGCGGGTGGCTTGCGGGGCCAGGGCCAGCCGTTCGTTCACCAGGCAGGACAGGCACCAGGCCGCCGTCATATTGACGAACACCGGCCGGCCTTGCTGGCGCAATTCGGCGAGCCGGCTGGCGCTGAACGGCTCGCTGCGTTCCGCCGTGGCGCTCGGGCTGGCGAGCAGACCGGCAGCGCCGCACACCGCAGCCAACGCCGCGACTTGGCCGACCCGCCGGCCGCGGCGGGACCAGGCTTGCGACAGGCCGATCAGCCAGGCCGCCAACCCCACCGCGACGAAGCCCACCGCGGCGACCAGCACGGCGGAGGCGCCGCCTTGCAGGCTGGCGACCCAGAGCAGCCACGCCGCGGCGGCATACATCGGGAAGGCGAGGGCTTGCCGCAGCACCACCATCCAGGCGCCGGGCCGGGGCAGCAGCCGCGCCGCCTGCGGTAGCACCGCCACCGCGGCGTAGGGCAGCGCCAGGCCCAGCCCCATGGCGGCGAACACCAGCGCCGTGCTGGCGGGAGGTGCGGCGAGCGCGCCGGCGATGGCCGCACCCATGAACGGCGCCGTGCAGGGCGTGGCCACCACGACGGCCAGCACGCCGGTGGCGAAGCTGCCGAGGTGGCCGCCGCGGCCGGCCGCCGACTGGCCCGCCGCCGCCCATCCGGCGCCGACCTCGAACACGCCGGACAGGTTCAGCCCGGCGGCGAACAGCAGCCAGCCGATGGCGGTCACGAACACCGGCGACTGGAACTGGGTGCCCCATCCCGCCGCGTGCCCGGCGCTGCGCAACGCCGCCAAGCCGAGCCCGACGGCGGCGAAGGCCAGCACGGCGCCCGCAGTGTAGCTCGCCGCCTCGCGCCGGATGCGGCGGCTGGTAGCGCCGGACAGGCGGGCCAGCGCCATGGCCTTCATCGCCAATATGGGGAACACGCATGGCATCAGGTTTAACAGCAGCCCGCCTAGGAACGCCGGCAGCAGGAAGGGCCAGGCGGTCGGCGGTTGGATCGCTGCGGCTGGCGTGGCGGAGACGGTGAACGACCGGGTGCCGTCAGCCGTGGCGAGCGTCACCACGCCAGCGACCGGACCCGGCGCGTTCGCGACCGCACTCAGCTTGATGGGAAAGCGCAGGGTGTCGCCTTGCCGGGTCGGTGCGCGGGCGCCGAGCGTCTCGGTGCGGCCGTCGCCGAGGGGAAAGAACTCGGCTTGGGTGACGCCGCCGGGCAGGTGTGTGCCGGATAGGGTGAGCGTGCCGTCGGGTGCGAGGGCGGCGGCGAATGGGGCGGGTTGCGGTAGGTTGGCGCTGGCGGCGGCGAGCAGGGGCGCTTGCGGCGACGACGTGGCCGGTCCGGCGGGCAAGTCCAGGCTGAGATCGGCCTCCTGCGGGATGCAGATATCGCGGCAGACCAGCCAACTGGCATGGGCCTGCAGCCGAAGCGGTGTCGCGGCCGGCGTGATCGTGAAGGGCAGCACGAGGTCGCCGGTGTAGCCAAAGGCGGTGACGCTGCCCTCGGCGATGCGCTGCGGCGCTGGCCAGGCGAGGTCGCCCACCGTGCCGCCGCCGGCAAGCTGCACGGCGAGGCCGGGCGGCAACCCGGCGTCGCCGGGGTTGCGCCAGTAGGTATGCCAGCCGGGCGCGAGTTGCAGGCGCAGGGCGGCCTTGATGGGTTGGCCGGCGGTGCTCGCGTCCGTGCCGGTGATCAGGCTGGCGGTGCTGTGGGCGGCGGGGACGGGGACGCTCTCCGTGGCGTGGAGCGCGCCGGGGAGCAGCAGCGCGAGCAGGCAGGCAAGCCGGCGATATCTCAGCATGGGCGCTGTCTACCGCTGCCAGGGGCGGGGCTCAATGCGTGAAAGTGAAGCCTTGGCTCTCCGTGCTGGTCAGCACCAGGTTGCTGCCGGAGATTGCGGTGCCGTCGATCATGGCCCCCTGGACGTAAAGCTGGCGCACCAGCCCGGATGTGCCAGCGCCCGCGGAGGCGGCGTTCAGGAAGTCCACCGAGACCGTGTGCGTGCCTGCGAAGCTGCCGAGCACGTCGAACACTTGGGGCGGACTGTTGAAGATGCTCGCCTGGGCGGTCTGCACGCCGCCGATTTGGGTGCCGTCCACGCTGAGGGTGAATTGGGAATTGCCCTGGAAATAGCCTGCTTCCAACACGTTCAGCGCCAGGCTGTCCGGTCCGGAGCCGACGGTCACCGGGCTTGGAGCGGGTGGGGGGATAAAGCTGAAGCCGAGGCTGCCGTTGTTGCTCAACACCTCGCTGCCGCCCGCGATGCTCGAGCCGTTGATTGCCGCGCTGTCGATAACAAGCAGGCTGTTGCTGGCATTAAGGTAATTCACCGACACCGAATGGCTGACGCCGGGCGCAAAATTGCCCAGCAGGTCCAATTCCTGGAACTGCCCGGTCGTGCTGTCGGCCGTGGTGGCCTGCACGCCGCCGATTTGCGTGCCGTCCACGTCCACGGTGAACAGCGCACCCGCCGGCTCGGCCCGTTCGGAGGTGTCGAGCGTCAGCGTGTCCGGCCCGGTGCCGACCGTGCTGACCGCAGTGGGCACGGTCGGATCCGGCCCGGTAATGGCGAAACTGCCGGCCCCGACATTGCTGAGCACGAAGCTGCTGCCGGGCACTTCGGTGTTGCCCAGAAAGGCGTTGTTGACGAAGAGCAGGCTGTTCGAGGCGTTGAGATCGTTGATGGTGACGTTGTCGGTCCCGGCGGGGAAGTTCCCCAGCACGTCGAATTGCTGGACTTGGCCGGCCAGGGCGTCTGCCGCGGTGGTCTGTACTCCGCCGATCTGGGTGCCGTTCACGTCGACGGTAAATTCCGCGCCGGTTGGCTGCGCCCGCTCGGAGACGAATAGCGTCAGGCTGTCCGGGCCGGAACCGATCGTGGTGAGGTTGGGATCGTATGGACCGTTAAACGAGAAGCTACTCGCTCCGTTGTTACCCAAGGCGAACGTACCGCCTTGCACGTTCAAGCCGGGAGCGAACACGCTATCGAGATAGAGCAGGCTGTCGGCGGCATTCACGTAAGCGATCGAGACCGTGTTCACCCCAGCCGGCACATCCGTCTTGACGTCAAATTCCTGCTGCTCGCCCGTCAAGGCATTGGCGGTCGTGGTCTGCACGCCGCCGACCTGCTGCCCATCCACGCTCACGGTAAACTCGGCGCCTGTGGGTTCGGCTCGTTGGGAGAGGAACAGCGCCAGAGTCTCGGGGCCGCTGCCGATCACCGTCGGTGGCGGCGGCAACAGCGTGTCGGTCACGGGCGCGCTCTTCACCGGGCCGTTGCTGCCAGGGATGCTGGCGGTGATGATGTTGGCGCCCTGGACGGGCAGCGTCACGTCCGCACTGAAACTGCCGTCGGCGCCGCTCACCGCGGTGCCGATCACCGTCCCGTTATCCGACAAGGTGACCGCCGCACCGGCGATGGGCGCGGTGCCGACGACCTGGTTTTGGTCGTTGAGCGTCTCGGTCTCGACCGTGCCGGTGATGGTCTGCGCCGCGGCCGGGCTGGTTTCCGCCGGGCTGGTCAGCGCCACGGCGGTGACGGTCTGCGTGGCCGGCAGCGCCAGCAGCAAGTTGACCGTGGTGGCGAGTGTGGCCGACTGCCCGGCGGTGTCGGCGATGGTCGCGGTGACCGTGTCTGCGTAGGCCCCCGGGGAGCCGGTGCCAGGGACCGACAGGCTCACCGTATCAAGCGCCGCGGCGAGGGCGCTTGCGGACAGGTTTTGCAAGGAGGGCGGCAAGGTGAGGGTGCCACTCACCGGGCCCGACAACGTCACGGTCGCGGAGAGCAGCGCCGCCGGGTTTGGGTCGGTGATCGCGACACTCTGAAATGGGGCGGCAACCCCCGGAGGCGCGCCCGCCGCGACCGTCACTGCGTCGGTCACGCTGGTGGGCGTCTCGGTGGCGGTGATTGGCGCGACCAGCGTGTCGGTGACGGTGTTGCTGGTGAAAATGGTCGCAGGCGTGGTAACGAGTGCCACGAATTCGTAGCTGCCGAGAGCGGGCAACGTCACATTGGTGCTGAAATTGCCATTGGCGTCGGTCGTGACCATGGTCGACAGGCTGGACGGGCCGGCTGCGGTGCTGATCATGACGGACGTGTTGGCGAGCGGGCCGCTGCTCTCCACGGTGCCGTCCGAGGCGACTTCGCTCGTGGTCGCGGTGCCGGTGATGGTTTGGCTGGCGTTGGTGCTGGTTTCGGATGGGCTGGTGATCGTCACCGTATCTTTCGTCTGGGTCGGGACCAGCGTGTCGGTGCTGGTCAGTGTGGCGGACTGGCCGGCGATGTCGGTGATGGCCGCGGTGACCGTGTCCGTGCCGCCCGCGTCCCCGGAGAGATTCACCACCGTCTGGTCCAATGCGGCCGCAAGGGCGGCGGCGGACAGGTTCTGCAATGCGGGGGTGGTCGAGACCTGTGCGGGAACGGGGCCCGAGACCGTCACGACGGCTGAGAGGAGCTGGTTGGGGTTCGGGTCGGTGATGGCGACGTTCTGGAATGGCGTGCTGGGAACCTTGATGTTGCCAAACGCCAGGTCACGGATGTTGGCGGCCACGCTCGTCCCACTGGTTGAGCCCTGGGTTACCGACAAGGGTTGCGATGTTCCGCTCATGATCGGATCTCACCTGTTTTGAATGATTGTTCCCGATTGACTGCAAATGCCGAGGAGACAAGACTCGCTGTCGACACGATTAAGAACAATCCATTTATCGGTTTGGAAGCACAAGACGGTCCGGCGAGCAGCTCAGTGAACCCGAGTGCTTGTGTTGGACTGCTCGCCCATTGATTATCCCGGTATGCTTAGCCCCGTGAACGGGGGCGTGGCAACATCAAACGGACGTTTGCCGCAATGATTTCACAAACGTGTTCTGGCAACCCGCCTTGCGAGCCCTCAATGCGTAAAGGTAAACGTCACCGGCTGGACTCCGTTGGTGTCGAGGTATGGCGAGGCGGTGCCGTTCGACACCGGGGCGCCGTCGATCGTGGCGCCGCCGACTTCGAGATAGGGCACACCGCCCGTGCCGGGGTTGGCAGCGCCGCCTGGATTCCCGTTGAGCAGGTTCACCGAAACGACATGCTGCCCGGCGAAATTGCCCAGCACGTCGAACGTCTGGAATTGGCCATTGAACGCGGTCGCGGTCTGCACCCCGCCGATTTGGTTGCCGTCCACATCGATGCTGAACTGCGCGGTGCCGCTCGCGAAATCACCCTGCGAGACCTGCAGTGCGAAAGTATCCGGCCCGGACCCAAGCGTGGTCACCGGGGCTGCAAAGCTGAAGCCGAGGCTGCCATTGTTGCTCAGCACCTCGCTGCCGCCGGCGATGGTTGACCCGTCAATCGTGGCATTGTCCACCAGGAGCAGGCTGTTGCTCGCGTTCAGGTAGTTGATCGAGACGGAGTGACTGGTGCCGGCGGGGAAATTGCCCAGCACGTCAAGCTCCTGGAACTGGCCCGCCGTGCTGTCCGCAGTCACGGTCTGCACGCCGCCCACCTGCGCGCCGTCGATAGCGACGGTGAACTGGGCGCCGGCCGGCTCGGCCCGCTGTGACAAGTCCAGGGCGAGGGTGTCGCCCGGGCCGTTGCCGATCTGGGTGACGGTGGTGGGCACGGTCGGGTTGGGCCCGGTGATGGGGAAGCTTTCCGAGCCGATGTTGCTCAGCACCGGGTTGCTGCCGGGCACGGGCGTGCCGTCCAGCGTGGCGCCGTCCACGAACAGCAGGCTGTTGCTGGCGTTGAGATAATTGATGGTGACCGCGTCCGTGCCGGTGGGGAAATTGCCCTGCAGGTCAAACTCCTGCGCTTGGCCGGCGAGGACGTCGGCCTGGGTGGTGAGCACTCCGGTGGCCGGCGCGCCGTTGACGTCGATGGTGAATTGGGCGCCGGCCGCTTGCGCCCGCTCGGAGACGAACAGCGCCAGCGTGTCGGGCCCGTAGCCAAGCTGAGTGGCGTTGGGGTTGGCGGGCTGCACGAAGGAGAAACCTTCCGAGCCGTTGTTGCTGAGCACGGTGCTGCCGCCGGGCACGGCGATGCCGTTGAGGCTGGCGCTGTTGAGCAGCAGCAGGCTGTTGGAGGCGTTGAGATAGTTGATCGAGACCGTGTTGGCTCCGGCCGGGAAATCGCCGCGGACGTCGACTTCCTGGCTT
Source organism: Acetobacteraceae bacterium (assembly GCA_965276785.1). GTDB lineage: Bacteria > Pseudomonadota > Alphaproteobacteria > Acetobacterales > Acetobacteraceae > LMUY01. Next base: position 1,031,941 of record OZ255629.1, on the reverse strand, counting down.
TGTCCGGCCAGCGTGTCGGCGGTGACGGTCTGCACGCCGCCCACTTGCTGGCCGTCGACATCGACGGTGAATTGGGCGCCCGCTGGCTCGGCCCGCTGCGAGAGGAACAGCGCCAGGGTGTCGGCGCCGAGGCCGAGTACTGCGGTTGCGGGCGGCAGCAGCGTATCGACCACGGGTGCGCTGCTGCCGGTGGTGCCGTCGGTTGCGGCAACGGTCGCAACCAGGCTGTTGGCTCCGACCGAGGCCAAGGTGATGGGCAGGCTGAAATTGCCGCTTCCGTCCGTGCGGCTGATGCCAACGAGGGCTCCGTTGTCAGTAAGCGTCACCATCGCGCCGGCCGCGGGAGAAGATTGAACCTGCTGGCCGTTGACGGACGTCACAAGATCTGCACCGCCGGAAATGAGCTGCGCCGGGTTGACGCTGGTTTCAGCCGCACTGCTTATGGCGACCTGAACGCTAGTGGGGTTCTGCTCGACCGCGTTCACCGTGCTGGTCAGGGTGGTGGTTTGGCCGGCCGAGTCTGTGATGGTTGCAGTGACGGTATCGGTGCCGAGGCCCTGGAATGTGTTGAAGGTGAGCAGAACCCGGTCGAGGTCGCTGGCCACCTGCGCTGGCGTGAGGCCCGTCTCCGTTCCCGGCTGGCCGGACGGATTGAACAGGCTGATCACCGCAGGGGCTGGCCCGCTCACCGAGACGGTGAAGCTTTCGGTCACCCCGGGGTTGGGGTCGTTGAACGAGACCCCGTTGAACGGGTTGTCGCCTTCGGAATTGCCACCGACTGGGACCGAGGTCGATGTCGTCTGCGCTTCGCTCACCGTGATCGGTGAGGCGAGCAGCGTGTCGGTCGCAGGCGCAGTGTAGGCGGTCGCACCCATGCTGCTGACCATGCCAACGATGACATTGCCGCCGAGATGCGGCAGCGTCTCCGTTGTGCTGTAGTTGCCGTTGGCGTCAGTGATCGTGGTGCCGAGCGGCGCCCCGTTGTCGGTCAGCGTCACTGTTGTGTTGGCTAAGGCATAGGTGCCGACCTGCACGGTGCCATTCGCGCCGACGGGGTCGAAGACGGTGGCGATGCCGGAAATGGTCTGGCTTGGGTTGGCGCTGGTCTCGTTGTAGCTGGTGGGTTCCAGGTTCACGATGGTAGACCCGTTGGGGGTGGTCCCGCCAACGATCGTGCTGGTCAACGCTGTCGTTGCACCGGCGGAATCCGTGATGGTGGCGGTGACGGTGCTGCCGCTGCCGCTGCCGAGCGCGAGCGTCACGCTGTCGAGATAGCTGGCCACCTGGGCGGGGGTGAGGTTCAACCCATCTTGCGGCTGGCTGCCCGGGCCGAAGGCGATCGCTCCTTGCCCGTTGGATGAGAAGGTGACCGCTTCGGTGACGCCCGGGTTCGGGGCGTTGAACACCACGCCATTGAACGGGTCGGCGGCTTCCACGACGTCCATGAACGCCCCGACATTGAACGCGTAGACCGATGGGTCGGGCTCACTCACCGTGATCGGATTCGTGCTTGCCGTGCCGGACATTTTGTCCCTTCCTTATTTAATATGCTCATTTCGAAGCAGGACAGCCTCTTCTTCGTGCAAGCCGACCAAACCCGATGAGTATAGTCTTCGCGGCACGGCAACGAGCCGGACGAAGCCTGTGCGTTGCTGTTGAAAGGTCCAACTCGGCGCGGTGATCCAGCTTAGCGATGCCTGAGATCCTGCGCGGCGACCTCCGTCCCCTCGTCATACCGTTGTTATTGTTAATTACTGAGTATGCTTAGCCCCGTGAATGCGGCCTGGCAACATCAAACAAACGCTCGGCGCAACAATTTCACAAACGCGTCCTGACGACCCGCACCATGCCAGCCCCTCAATGCGTGAACGAAAACGTCGTTGGCTGAGCGTCATTCGTTCTGATGTTGCTGTTCGGGATGGCCGCGCCGTCGATCGTGGCGCCGCCGAGCAAGAGGAACGGCACGGGACTTGCGCCGCTCAAGCTGCTGTTCAGCAGGGTCACCGAAACGACATGCTGGCCGGTGAAATCGCCCAGTACGTCAAATACCTGACTTTCGCCATTGCTTGCGGTGGCGCTTGCGGTTTGCACCCCGCCGACCTGCGTGCCGTCCACGCTAAGGGTGAACAGCGCGGCATTGTTGGCGAAATTGCCCTCCGCCACGTTCAGCGCCAAGGTATCCGGCCCAGAGCCGAGCGTGGTCGGCCCCGGTGCCACCGGCGCGGCAAAGCTGAAGCCGAGGCTGCCGCTGTTGCTCAGCACCTCGCTGCCGCCCGCAATCGTCGCCCCATCAATGGTGGCATTGTCCACCAGCAACAGGCTGTTGCTGGCGTTCAGGTAATCCACCGAGACGGAGTGGCTCACGCCCGGCGCGAAGCTGCCCAGCACGTCGAGCTGCTGGAACTGCCCGGCCACGCTATCGGCGGTCGTGGTCTGCACCCCGCCCACCTGGGCGCCATCCACGCTCACGGTGAACTGCGCCCCCACCGGCTCCGCGCGCTCGGAGGTCGACAGCGCCAGCGTATCCGGCCCCGACCCGACCGTGCTGACGCTGGTCGGCACGCCCAGTTCAGGCGAGGTGACGGAAAAGCTGGCCGAGCCGGTATTGCTCAGCGTGATGGCGCCGCCGGGCACGGCCGACCCGTCGAACGTGGCGCTCCCCACTTCCAGCAGGCTATTAGAGGCATTGAGATAGTCGATGCTGACGGTGTCGGTCCCGGTGGGAAAATCCCCCAGCACGTTGAACTGCTGCAACTGCCCGGCCAGCGCGTCCGCGGTGACGGTCTCTACCCCACCCACCTGGGCGCCATCCACGCTGACGGTAAACTGCGCCCCCGCCGGCTGCGCCCGCTCGGACACCAGCAGCGCCAGCGTGTCGGGGCCGGCGCCGACCGTCGTTGGATAGGGCATCGCTGGCCCGGCGAAGGAGAAGCCCGCGGTCCCGCTGTTGCTTAACACCGCGCCCGCACCGGCGATGGCGGTGCCGTTCAGGCTGGCGCTGTCCACGAGCAGCAGGCTGTTAGCCGCGTTGAGATAATCGATCGTCGCCGTGTCCGTGCCGGCGGGAAAGTCCCCCTTGACGTCGAACTCCTGGGTTTGCCCGGCGAGCGTGTCGGCCGCCGTGGTCTGCACCCCGCCCACCTGCTGGCCATCGACGCTGACGGTAAACTGGGCCCCCGCCGGCTCCCCCCGCTCGGAGAGCAGCAGCTCCAGCGTGTCCGCGCCAGAACCGACGATGACCGGCTGCACCGCGCCGAAGGAGAATGCCGCGCTGCCGTTATTGCTGAGCACAGCCGAACCGCCGGGCACCGCGATGCCGTCCAGGGTGGCATAGTCCACCAGCAGCAGGCTGTTGGTGGCATTGAGGTAGTCCACCGAGACGGTGTGATTGAGGCTCGGGGAGAAGCTCCCCAATACGTCCAGTTCCTGGACTTGGCCGGCCGTGCTGTCCGCCGTTACCGTCTGCAAGCCGCCGACCTGCTCGCCATCGACACTCACTGTAAACTGTGCGCCCGCTGGTTCCGCCCGCTGCGAGAGGAACAGCGCCAGCGTATCCGGCCCGTTGCCGATGGCAGAGGCGGACGCGGGCGGGACTTGCAGCGTGTCCACTACCGGAGCGCTGGCGCCCGCGGCATAGCCGTTGCTGTAAATCGCGGTCAGGCTGTTGGTGCCGAGGAAAGGCAGCGTCACGGTGGCCGTGTAGGCGGCCGAACCACCATTGGCCAACGGCGTGGCCACAGCGCTGCCGATCGGCGTCCCATTGTCAAGTATCGTTACCATCCCGTTCGCCGGCGGGCTGTATGCTTCGGCCGCGCCGAGGTTACTGAACGTCTGATCGCCTAAAACGCCGGTGAGTGTCTGCGTCGCCGTCGCACTCGTCTCAGGCGGACTCGTCAGTGTAACGAGTGGCAGAGTCACCATCTGCGAGCCATCCGGTGTGTAGGTGACGATTGAGATAATGCTGGTCAGCGTACCGGTTTGCCCGCTGCTGTCGGTGATTGTGGCCGTCGCCGTGTAAGAGCCGACGACCTCGGGCAGCGTCACCGTTGTCGCGTCGAGCGCGGACGCCAATGCGGCCGCCGACAAGTTTTGCAGCGGCGGTGACGAAACCGTTCCCGGCGCCATGACGCTGGCCGATTCGAGTTCTCCGGCGTTCGGATCGCTAACGGTGACGCCGTTGAATGGCTTAAACGCGAGATGGACAAAGGGGTTGAGATCGGCCTCGTAGATCGCATCGGTGATGCCCGTCATCGACTCGGTAATGAGGGGTTGGGACGGCGTGACCGGCAGGCTTGGACTGACGACCTCCGTGCCGCCCTCGGTCGTGGCCACTGCGCTGACTTCACCCGATCCCGGCGGCAGGGTCACGCTGGCGGTGAAATGACCGCTTGCGTCGGTTCCAACGCTTGCCAGCGTCGTGCCGTCCTCGACGATGCTGACCAGGCTCGCTGGTGCCACGGTCGAGATCACAGCCCCATTCGCATCGAGGATAAGGTCTGCCGCCGTGCCGGTGTAGATTTGGGTGCCGCCGGGACCGGCGCCCTGATCTTGCAGGGTGATCGACGGTTCAAACTTGGAGCCGCTCATGCTAACGCCCTCAGCCCAACCAGTCCGCCGTTTTTGGCCCCTGGGGGACTGGTCTCATACGCAGGTAGTCTTTAGCCCGCAACGACCTCGGAACGAACATCGCGGATGAGTGACATTCTTGTTGTCGGCGCCGGCGCCTGGGGCACCGCGCTTGCCATCCAAGCCCGCCGCAGCGGTCACCGGGTCACGCTCTGGGCCCGCAACCTGGCCAGCATCTACGCCGGTCAGAACCCGCGCCTGCCCGGTATCACCCTGCCGGACGGCATTACCGTCTCCGCCACCCTCCCAGGCCAGGCAGCGCTCACCGTGCTCGCCACCCCAGTCCAGCACCTCCGCGCCGCCCTCGCCCTCACCCTGCCGGACGCCCCCATCCTGCTCACCATGAAGGGCCTGGAACTCGGCACCCACCTACTCCCAACCGAAATCCTCGGCTCCGCCCGCCCCGGCATCCCCGCCATCCTCACCGGCCCTAATTTCGCCGGCGAGCTCGCCCGCGGCCTGCCCGCCGCCGCCGTCGTCGCCAGCACCGACCCGGCGCTTCGCCGCACCGTCGTCACCCTGCTCGGCAGCCGCAGCTTCCGCCTCTACGAGAGCGCCGACCCGATCGGAGCCCAAGTGGGCGGCGCAGCCAAGAACGTCATCGCCATCGCCGCCGGCATCGCCATCGGCGCCGGGTTGGGCGAAAACGCCCGCGCCGCCCTCGTCACCCGCGGCGTGGCCGAAATCGCCCGTCTCGCCGCAACCCTCGGCGGCCGCCCCGAAACCGTCAGCGGCCTGTCCGGCCTGGGCGACCTGGTGCTCACCTGCGCCGGCCAGGCCAGCCGCAACTATCGCCTCGGCCTGGCCATCGGTGCCGGCGCCGCGCCCGCCCAAGCCCGCGCCGCCATCGGCGCCGCCGTGGAGGGGTGGGACGCCGCCCCAGCCCTGCTCGCCCGCGCCGGCGCCACCCCTTGCCCCATCATCACCGCCGTGGCTGCCGTGCTCGCCGGCCGCATGGACATCCAAGCCGCCATGGCCTTCCTGCTGGACCGTCCCGAGGCCGACGAGTAGTCGGCCTCTCTTCTGGACCAAGTGGAGGCCGGCGAGTAAGCACGCGCCATGCTCCGTGGCATTCTCACCGTCGGCGGCTGGACCATGGGCTCCCGCCTGCTGGGCTTCGCCCGCGACATCCTGATCGCCGCCCTGGCCGGCACGGGGGGCATCGCCGACGCCTTTTTCGCCGCCAACAAGCTGCCCAACATGTTCCGCCGCCTGTTCGGCGAGGGCGCCTTCAACGCCGCCTTCGTCCCCGAATTCACCGGCCTGCTCGCCACCGAGGGCCACGAGGCGGCCAAGCAATTCGCCCAGCAGGCCATCAGCGTGCTCGCCTTCTGGCTGCTCGGCCTCACCTTCGCCGCCGAAATCTTCATGCCCGGCATCATGCGCCTGCTCACCCCAGGCTTCGACGGCGACCCGGCCAAGTTCGCCCTCACCGTCACCCTGGCGCGGATCACCTTTCCCTACATGATCCTGATCTGCCTCACCGCCCTGCTCGGCGGCGTGCTGAACGGGCTCGACCGCTTCGGCGTCGCCGCCGCCGCTCCCGTGCTTTACAACGTCTGCTCCATCGCCGCGATGCTGATCCTTACCCGCTACGTCCCCACCGTCGGCCATGCCCTGGCCTGGGGCGTCTCCATCGCTGGGGTGGCGCAACTGGCAGTGCTGATCTGGGCGGTGCGCCGCGCCGGCATGCCCATGACCATCCCCCGCCCGCGCCTTACCCGCGAGATGCGCATCCTGTTCCGCCGCATGGCGCCGGGCCTGGTCGGCGCGTCGGCGATGCAGCTCAACTCCGCGGTGGACCTCATCGTCGGCAGCCTGCTCCCTCCGGGCGCCATCTCGCTGCTGTACTATGCCGATCGGGTGAACCAGCTCCCGCTCGGCACCATCGGCGCCGCCGTCGGCACCGCGCTGCTGCCGCTGATGTCCCGCCAGGTGCGCGGCGCCGACCCGGCCGCCGCCATCCGCACGCTGAACCGCGCGCTGGAATTCGCCCTCATCCTCACCGTGCCCGCCGCGCTGGCGCTGATCGTGGCCGGCGAACCCATCCTCGTGGTGCTGTTCGAACGCGGCGCCTTCACCATGACCTCGGCGCGCCTAGCCTCGCAATCCCTGGCGGCCTACGCGCTCGGCCTGCCGTTCTTCGTGCTGGTCAAGGTGCTGGCGCCCGCCTTCTTCGCCCGCGGCGACACCACCGCCCCGGTGCGCATCGCCATGATCACGCTGGTGATCAACTTCGGTCTCAACATCGCCCTCATGGTGCCGCTGCAGCACGTCGGCCCCGCGCTGGCCAGCAGCCTGGCCGCCATCTTCAACGTCGCCGCCCTGGGCGTGGTGCTGCATCGCCGCGGCTTCATGCAGGCCGACAGCCGGCTGCGGCACCGACTGCCGCGCATCGCCCTCGCCGCGGCCGCCATGGCAGGCACGCTCTGGCTGCTGCAGACCCACGGGCTCAATCCGGCCGCCATGGCGCGCGGCATCACCCGCTGGGCCGGCCTCGCCGCGCTGGTGTCCTCTGGCCTGGCTGCCTACGGCGCCGCCGGTGTGGTCACCGGCGCCTTTGACGTGCGCGAACTGCTCCAGCGCGTCCGCCGCCGCCAGCCCCTGGCGTTATAGTTACTGGGCCGTTCCTGTTGCTGCGTGGCATCCATACCAAAGGCATCCCGAGGAACGCTGCTTAAATCCACTAGCCAGCCGCTTGAGGCTTGGTTCACGATCAAGCACCCAAGCACGAGGACACTCAGCAATGTCCGCTTCGATCGGCCAGTATGCCTCCGAGATCAACCAGGATTACCTGGAGGAACTGGGCCGCGTCGCCGACCCGGATGCGCTGGCGGCCTGGACGCATGCGCTGTCCGGCGGCGCCACTGATGCGCAGCTGCGCGACTCGCTCGCCACCTCGGTCGAGGCGCAGGGCGATCTGAACACGCTCTATGAGGGCTTGCTCGGCCGCGCGATCGACACGGTGGGGCTGAGCAACGGCATGATCAGCCTGGCCAATGGCGGCTCGCTGCAGGCCTTTCGCCAAGCCGTCGCCAGCACGGCCGAAGCCGCCGGCACACTGGCCGCGATGGTGGCGGCCGCGACCGGCGGCGGCTCGGCCAGCGCCGGGTTGATCGCGGTGCTGCAGCACTGCCTCGCCACCACCTGGACCCTGCCGCAAGTGCAGTCTTGGCTGGCCGGCGAGTGCGCGTCCATCGACGGTCTCTACCAGAGCGTGCTGGGCCGCGCGGCGGACCCGTCCGGGCTGGCTGCCCTGCTGGGCGAGATTGCCGGGGGCGCCAGCCTGGCCACGCTGCAGGGCCAGTTGGCCGGAACGCCCGAGGCGGCTAACGCTCTGGCCGCGCAGTTCGCCAACGTCACCGGCGGTGGGGCGGCCAGTCCGGGCTGGGTGGCGGCGATGCAGGCCAATCTCGCCAACGGCTGGACGCTCGGCACGGTCGGCGGTTGGCTGAGCAACGAGAGCGCATCCATCGACGGGCTGTATCAGAGCGTGCTGGGCCGCCGCGCCGACCCGGCGGGCCTGGCGGCGGACCTTAACGCCGCGGCCGCCGGCGCCAGCCTGACCCAGCTCGCCATCGGCCTGTCCCAATCCGCCGAGGCCGCCAGCGGCATTGACGCCGCCTATCAGAGCGTGCTGCGCCGCGCCGCCGACCCGGCCGGTCTGGCCACCGCGCAGACCATCATGGCGAGCGGCGGCGGGCTGGCCGGGGTGCGTTCGGCGCTGGCGGGCTCGGCCGAGGCGCAAACCGACCTGACCGCGCTGTATCAGCAGGTGCTGGGCCGCCCGGCGACCGCCGCTGACCTGGCCGGGGCGCAGGCGGCGCTGGCCTCCGGCGCGTCCTGGGGCCAGATCCAGGCCGGGATTGCCAGTTCGCCCGAGGCCGCCGCGGCGGTAGGCCGGCTCTACCAGCAGGTGCTGGGCCGCCCGGTGGACGCCGGGTCGCTCGGCCCGGCGATGGCCGAGCTGGGCACGCAAGGCTACGCCGGGCTGGCAACGTCACTGGCCGGGTCGGCCGAGGCCGCGGCTGACATCGACGCCCTCTACCAGGACGTGCTCGGCCGCGCCGCTGACCCGGGCGGCCTGGCGACCTACCAGGGCATCCTCGCCCAAGGCGGCACCCTGGCCACGGTGCGCCAGGACCTTGCCCAGTCGGCCGAGGCGGCCGGGGTGGTGCAGAGCTTCTACCAGATCAGCTTCGGCCGCGCTGCGACGGCCGACGAGGTGACGGGGATGCAGTTCGCCCTCGGGCTGAGCATTTCCGACACCGACACGTTTGCGCTCTACAACACCCAGAACCAGCCGCTGGCGGTCACCGGCGCGGGCAACCTGCTCACCCAACTGCCGGTCGCAGTCACGCTCGACAACGGCGTGACCCCACTACTGACGGTGCCCGGCGGCGGCAGCCAGCAGTTCGCCAACGCGACCCAACTGGCGGCGGCGTTGCTCGGGCTGAGCTTGCGGCAAGGCCAGGCCGACCTCGGCACGCTGTCGGCCTATCAGGCGACGGTGGACTGGCTGGTGCAGATCGACCAGCCGATGCTGCAAGTGGCGGCCACCCTGGCGGCGCAGGCGCGCCTGGCGACCAGCGAGGGCAACCAGGCCCAAGCCACCCTGGCCGCCGCCGCCTACCAACTAGCCCTGCGCATTGCCGCCCTGCCGCCGGCGGCGCGCGGCGGGCCGGACTGGGGGCTTTCCGCCTCGGTGCAGGTCAACGGCCACACCACCGACGTGATCGTCTACAACGACACGTCCACGCCCGGTGGCCATGTGGTCTACCACGACAAGGCGCCGGATGTGATCGGGGGCATTGTCGAGGAAGTCGGGACGATTGTGGTCGACGTGCTCGCGGTCATCCCGGCGACGGCGCCGATTTTTGCCCCGGTCGCCGCGGTGCTGAACACCGCGGAGGCCGGGCAGGGCTTCGCCGAGGGCAACGTGCTGGGTGGGCTGCTCAGCCTGGCGTCAGCCGCGGGGTTCGGCGGGATCGCCGACGGGGTCGACATCGCCGGCACTGGCTTGAAGGGTGCCGTGGCCACTACCGGCGAGACGATCCTGGCGGTGTCTCAAGCCGTCGGCGGCGCCTCGGCGATTGTGCAGAGCGCCGAGAACGGCGACGCGCTCGGGGCCGCGGCAGGCGCGCTTACCATTGCTGCCTCGGCCGCGTCTTTGGGCATCGGCGGCACGGACGGCAACGCAAACGTGATACCCAGCCAGGGTAAGATCACGGTGGGAGGAATCGACGTCGACACCGCCATTAACGTCACCCAAGCTCTCGCTGCCGCTGCCGCAGGCGCCTCCGTCGCGGACGCGCTCAACAACGGTGATGTTAGCTCCGCCCTGATCACGAGCCTAGGAACATTGTTCAGCACCATTGCAGAAAACGTGCAAACTTCAGCCACCACGCAAACTGTTAATGGCAAGGCATACGATCAATATGCCGCCGCACAAAACGCCATTGGCGCCTCTCTCAACCCCGACGACGGTTTTACGCCCTATCAAGTTGCAGCAGGCGGTGACGCTGTGCCGGCTCCGAGTATCGGGGCTCAGAACGCCTATCACCAGTCAGTCGTCGACGCAATCGCCAACTCGCTTCAAGAACAAGGTTATACTGTGATCAGAAATCTTCCATTTCGAGATACCAATACAGGCCTATTATCTTATCCTGATATGACGATCGTCAGCCCCGTCGCCAACCAATTTACAACCGTATTATCGAACTTGACAGGCTTGCCGGTTCCCTACACAGTCTCGCCATTAGTCGTTGTGGATCCCGATAAGGTCAATCCAGCTGCTAGAACGCAACCAAATGTTGGTGTTGTTGAGGTTAAAACCGGCGACGCGACCCTTAGCAAGGGACAGGCTGCGACTTTGGACTCGTTGACAACCGGGAAGACGGTCATTCCAATAGGTCCTAAAGCACTCGTTGCGGGGCTACCAAACACTCCTCTCAACATTGTCTTGGGAGGGGCTTACATTGTCACCTTTCCAGGACTGAAGCCCGCACAATGATCCAAGCATCGGATGTCCGAAGTGTTCTGTCCCATTACGGCTATCGCGAGAGACACGAAGGGATTTACTCTAGGGTGATGCACGAAGAATGGGCTCTCTGGATTGCATATACTGGGGCAAAAAACCCATCAATGCTGCTTGCTGGTGTCTGCTCAAAGGAGTTTTTCGACCTACTAAAGTCATGCACACCTACTATGCGTCTTCCTGTGCCGAAGAACTTAAGGCTAACCTTTGATGTGACGCCCACGTTCAACGTGCGGGGCGATGCAGTATTTCGATCTATTGAGCGCAAGGACACGGCCGCTGGTTTCGCCGAAATCGTTGACCTATTCGACAAGTGGTTGACGGTCAAAGCTAACTATACTGGATGTCTTGATTGCCTTGAGACCTATTGTAAGCACGCACATATCTATCCCTACCACAAGCCTGTTCTCCTTACTTTACTGGGAAGGGAAGATGAGACTGAGCTGCATTTCAAGCGATGGCTTAGTCACACAGCAGGTGAACCAGAGATTGTTCGATCGTCTATCACTTACTTCATCTCTGAGCTTCGCAAGAGGCGCGGCCGCTCTGCGCCGACAAGCATCCCCCCTGCGCCGATGAGCATCCCCCAGGGTGAACGTCAGGACGGGTAAGTCTTACAACGCCGATGCTGGACTTTGCCTTTGCTGCCGATGCTGGACTTTGCCTTTGCTATAGTTTTCATTAAGCGCGCTCACCGTACCCGGGAAAGTTGTTTAATCAAGGCGCATTGACAAAGCTCAGTCATCGACCCAGCCGAGGCGAAAGCGGACATGACCGCGCTGTATCAGTAGGTGCTGGGCCGTCCGGCCACTGCGGACGAACTCGCCGGGGCGCTGGCGGCGCTCGCCCGAGGCGGCAGGCGACATCGACGCCCTCTACCAGGACGTGCTCGGCCGCGCCGCTGACCCGGGCGGCCTGGCGACCTACCAGGGCATCCTCGCCCAAGGCGGCACCCTGGCCACGGTGCGCCAGGACCTCGCCCAGTCGCCCGAGGCCGCCAGGGTGGTGCAGAGCTTCTACCAGGTCAGCTTCGGCCGCGCCGCCAGCGCCGACGAGGTGACCGGCATGCAGTTCGCCCTCGGGCTGAGCATTTCCGACACCGACACGTTTGCGCTCTATAACACCCAGAACCAGCCGCTGGCGGTCACCGGCGCCGGCAACCTGCTCACCCGACTGCCGGTCGCGGTCACGCTGGACAACGGCGTCACCCCGCTGCTCACCGTTCCGGGCGGCGGCAGCCCAGCAATTCGCCAACGCGACCCAACTCGCCGCTGCCCTGCTCGGGCTCAGTCTGCGGCAGGGCCAGGCCAGCGTGGGGTCGCTGTCGGCCTATCAGGCGACGGTGGACTGGCTGGTGCAGATCGACCAGCCGATGCTGCAAGTGCGAAGATAACTTCCCAAAACGTTGTAGGAATTGGAACAACACCAGACGAGCAAATCGTCTTGGCTTGAGACAGGCAATCCGAGCGCCGGACTAGCCCACATTTTGCACCCCGCCCAAGATTTCGCGAGTGGCGGTATACTACCTCAACACCTATCAAACATAATTGTAGACGCTGTTACTGAAGCAAAAAATTGTTGGTTATCAAGGTGTCGGTGTTGGTCGTCCAATTTACCAGATTGTAGTCAAAGGCAAACGCAGAACATCGCGGTCACGACAGGCAGCAATCTCTATATCGTTGGGGCTAATCCGGCAGGAACGATCCCATGAAAACTTTTAAGCTAATGCCGGACTATCATTGCCACCCTCTCTGGCACGCATCACCCGAATTATACCGGCCAGCGCGGTTGATGACTCGCCTGTGATTTTGAGCGGCTCGGTGGAGCCTGCTGGCCTCGCTGGGGCTGTGCGGGGTAGGGGCGATGAAGGGCAAGCGGCTGGTGATCAGCGAGAAGCTGTCGGGGGCAGAACTGCGCAAGCGGGCGCGTGTAGAACCTGACCGATCAGCGGCGGCGCGGATGATGGCAATCGCCAACGCGCTGGAAGGCATGACGCGGGCCGAGGCAGCGCGCCTGGCCGGCATGGAGCGCCAGGCGCTGCGCGATGCGGTCATGCGCTACAACGCCGAGGGCTTGGACGGCCTGCACGACCGGCCCCGGCCTGGACCAAAGCCGCGGCTGGACGACAGCCGTATGGCCGAGCTGCGCAAGCTGGTGCTGGATGGTCCGGACATCGAGAAGACGGGCGTGTCGGCCTGGACGCTGGCCGAGCTGTGTGCCGAGATCGCGCGGCGCTGGAAGGTCGACTACCACGAGGCGCACATGTCCAAGCTGATGCGCAAACTGGGCTTGTCGCGGCAGAAGGCCCGGCCGTCGCATCCCAAGGCCGACCCGGTAGCACGACAGACCTGGTCAAAAGGGGGCTGCAGAGCGAGCTGGACACCATCGCGCAGGCGCATCCGGGCCGCCGCCTGACGCTGTGGTTTCAGGATGAGGCGCGGTTCGGCCAGAAAGGCCGCACCTGCCATCGCTGGTTCACCCGCGGCCAACGCCCGCCCGGCTTGTGCGACCAGCGTTACACCTGGACGCACCTGTTCGCCGCCGTGCAGCCGAAGACTGGCAGCGCGTTCGCCCTGGTGCTGCCAGAGCTGAACACCGCCACCATGCAGCTGTTCGTCGACCAGTTCGCCGCCACCTTGGCCAAGGACGAACACGCTGCCATGGTCATGGATCAGGCCGGCTGGCACGTCACCAACGACCTCACCATGCCGGCCAACGTGTCGCTGATCCTGCTGCCGCCCTACAGCCCCGAGCTCAACCCAGTCGAACGCGTTTGGCTCTACCTGCGCGAGCGCTATCTCAGCCACAGGCTCCTCAACAGCTACGACGCCATCGTCGATGCGCTTTGCATCGCATGGCAAAAGCTGACCGCAGCCCAACTGCAATCCCTAACTAGCTACCCCTACCTCAACCAAGTCAGCTTCTAAGCTGACCGGTATTAGTTGGTAACATAGATCCATCCAGCTTGAATCTGTCGAACCACCTAATTGCACGTCTGAGAAAGTGGTCCGATGAGTATGATAGTTCGCTCAACATGGAAAATCCTCCAGCATCGGGCTTCGAGACCCCACATCAAAGACTTTTTTTGTTGAAGAGGGACATGCTCTTGCAGCCTTAGACTCAAATCGCTTTGACTGGAATCGCAGTTTTCTCCTTCCGAAACGGGAGCGACGTGTGATTCGAAGGCTTCCGGCTGATACCGGAGGCGAGGATGGCGTGGCGGCGTGGACAGGCCTACGGGCAGGACTTGCGGGATCGGGTGCTGGCATGCCGCGATCTGACCTTGGTGCAGGCGGCAACGCGCTTTGGCGTGAGCCCGTCTTATGTTTCGAAAGTGCGGGCCCGGCTTCGCGAGCTCGGCGATCCGGCCCCTGGCCCGCAGCATGGCCATGTTCCGTTGCGATTGGCCGGCGTCACCAAGGACTTGGCAGCACAAATCCATCGGTTTCCAGATGCCACGTTGGACGAGCTGCGGTTGTGGCTGTCGCAAACCCACAAAGTCAGTGTGAGCTACTCCGTAATGTGGAAAGTCGTCGCCCGGCTGGGCCTGACATATAAAAAAAGCACCTGCAGGCCGAGGAACAGCGGCGCGAGGACACCGCCGAAGCGCGCCGACAATGGGCGGCGCGCCAGCTCACTCTCAATCCAGCGCGCCTTGTCTTCCTCGATGAAACCTGGGCCACGACCAACATGACCCGCACACGCGGCCGGGCACCACGGGGCGAGCGCCTGGTCGGCATCGTCCCGCACGGCCATTGGCACACAACCACCTTCCTGGCCGGCCTGCGCACAACCGGCTTGATTGCTCCGTTGGTGCTGGACAGCGCGATCAACGGAGCGGCGTTCCTCGCCTACATCCAGCAGTTCCTGGTCAAGGAACTCAAGCCAGGCGACGTCGTGGTGCTCGATAACCTCAGCTCGCACAAGGTGAGCGGCGTGCGCGAGGCCATCGAGGCTGCCGGTGCGAGCCTGATCTATCTGCCGCCCTACAGTCCAGACCTCAACCCGATCGAGCTGACGTTCTCCAAGTTCAAACGCCTGCTTCGCGATGCGGCCGAACGCACCATCGAGGACCTCTGGACCGCAATCGGCCGCCTGCTCAAGCGCTTCACCCCGCAGGAGTGCGCCAACTACATCCGACACTGCGGGTTTGCACAGTCAGAACGATAAGGGTCTAATTGCCGAGGAACTAGGCGCAGGCTTTAGCATCGTAACGAAATTTTGAGATGTTGAGCCAACGGCGCCACGCTCAGCGACATTCGGCGCAACCTGGCGCAGTCGCCCCAGGCGGCCGCAGTGGTGCAGAGCTTCTACCAGATCAACTTCGGCCACGCGGCGATGCCGAACGAAGTGACCGGCAGGCAGTTCGCGCGCGGGCTGACGATCTCGAAAACCGATCCGCTTGGCTTGTATGCGGCCAACGCACCTGGCTCGGCACTGACGGCGCCGAGCACGCGGCGTCCGCCGCCGCCAGCTCGCCTTGCGAGGCCTTGACCGCTCCCGCCTGCGCGCGGGAAACAAGCTCCATGCAACGCATCTTCTCCGGCATCCAGCCCTCCGGCGTGCTCCATCTCGGCAATTACCTCGGCGCCCTGCGCAATTGGGTGCCGCTGCAGGACAGCCACGACTGTATCTATTGCGTCGTGGACCTGCACGCCATTACCGCCCCGCAGGACCCGGCGACCCTGGCCGCCGCCACCCGCGGGGTTGCAGCGGCCTACATCGCCGCCGGCATCGACGAGCGATCAATCCTGTTCCACCAATCCGCCGTGCACGCCCACACCCGCCTGGCCTGGATCTTCAACTGCGTGGCGAGGCTCGGCTGGCTCAACCGAATGACCCAGTTCAAGGACAAAGCGGGCAAAGACCGCGAGAACGTCTCCGCCGGCCTCTACGTCTACCCCAACCTGATGGCCGCCGACATCCTGGCCTATCACGCCACCCGCGTCCCCGTCGGCGACGACCAGCGCCAACACCTCGAACTGGCCAACGACATCGCCCAGAAATTCAACCACGACTACGACGCGCCGTTCTTCCCCGCCATCGAGCCGCTCATCCTGGGCCCCGCCGCCCGCGTCATGAGCCTGCGCGACGGCACCAAGAAGATGAGCAAGTCCGACCCGTCGGACCAGAGCCGCATCAATCTCACCGACGACGCCGACACCATCGCGCTCAAAATCCGCCGCGCCAAAACCGACCCCGAGCCGCTCCCCGCCGAGCCCCGCCTGCTGGAGCACCGCCCCGAGGCGCGCAACCTGGTGGGCATCTACGCGGCGCTCTCCGACACCGACCCGGCGGGCGTATTGGCCGAGCACGGCGGCCGCGGCTTCGGCGCCTTCAAGGAGGCTTTGGCCGCGCTGGTGATCGCCAAGCTGGAACCCATCGCCGCCGAGACCCGCCGCTGGCTCGCCGACCCGGCCGCCATCGACCGCCGCCTCACCGAGGGCGCCGCCCGCGCCGCCGCCATCGCCGACCCAATCGTGGCCGAGGCCGAGCGCTTGGTAGGGTTCCTCAAGCCCGGTCGCTGAGCGTGACCTCGCTGGAGACGGTGTTCCGCATCGCCAATTTCGCCGCCGTGATCGGTTGGATCGTGCTGGCCTTGGCCGCCGCGTTCGGCTGGCGCGGCGCCTTGGAGCGGTTCTGCGGCCGGCTCGTCCCGGTGCTGCTGGCCGCCGCCTACGTGGTGCTGTTGGTCGCGTACTGGAGCGGCACGCGAGGCGACTTCAGCAGCTTGAGCGGCGTGCAGACGCTATTCCGCCAGCCCGCCGCCGCCCTGGCCGGCTGGCTGCACTACCTTGCGTTCGATCTGCTGATCGGCACCGCCATCGCCCAGCGCTTCCTCGCCGACCGGCTGCCGCGCACCCTGCTGATCCCGATCCTACCGCTCACTTTCCTGTTCGGCCCGGCCGGTTGGCTGCTGTTCCAGGCCATCCTGTTCGCCCGCCAAGGCAGCACCAGCCCTGCCGGCGCCAAACGGACAAAACGGGCTTGAGTGCCGGTATAGGGTATCGGGCACCTGATGGGAGATGCGTGGGTTTCCGCCAACTGGCCAGCAAATGCGGCACTCAGCCAGCGGTCCGCGGCAAATTCGAAAATGAGCCGAACACGGGCAGCAACCGAGACTGCGCCAGCAAGCGGCCCCGGCATCGTGCCGCAACGTCCTAGTGTCCCGAGTCTAAAATCCGTCGCATCAGGGATTCGTAAACTGCATTTGGCGCGATTCGACGTGACTTGCGAGGCTTTTGCGTTGAAGCGGGAGAGCAAGCATGGCGGGACGGAGGCTGGAAGCGGTATCGCTGACAGAGGCGGAGACGTCGGAGCTGACGGCGCTGGCAGCTCGACCCAAGACGGCCCAAGCGTTGGCGGAGCGTGCGCGGATCGTCCTGGGCTGTGCTGATGGGTTGGAGAATAAGGCGGTCGCTCGGCAACTTGGGGTGCATCCACACACCGTCGGCAAATGGCGCCGCCGCTTCCTGGTGCAGCGGGTGGGAGGATTGCGCGATGAGCCGCGACCCGGCGCGCCGCGCACGATCGAGGACCAGCGAATCGAGGCTGTGATCACCCGCACGCTGGAGAGCCAGCCTAAGGGTGCGACACATTGGAGCTCGCGCGGCATGGCGCGCCAAACTGGCCTTTCGGTCAGCACGGTGCAGCGCATCTGGCGCGCCTTCGGGCTGAAGCCGCACCGTCAGGAGACGTTCAAGCTCTCCACCGATCCTGATTTTGTTGCCAAGGTGCGCGATGTGGTGGGGCTGTATCTTTCTCCACCCGAACACGCCTTGGTGCTCAGTGTGGACGAGAAATCGCAGATCCAGGCGCTCGATCGTAGTCAGGCGGCGTTTCCAATGCGGCCTGGTCAGGCCCAGCGGCGCAGCCACGATTACGTCCGCCATGGCACGACATCACTGTTCGCAGCCCTCGATGTCGCCACCGGAGCGGTCATCGGCAAATGCTATCCGCGCCATCGCGCCACGGAGTTCCGTCAGTTCCTGGACGAGATCGAGGCCAAGGTGCCGGACGGGCTGGATGTGCATCTGATCTGGGACAACTATGCGACACACAAGACCGAGTTGATCCGCAAGTGGCTCGCCAAGCGCCCGCGCTGGCATGTTCATCTCACGCCGACCAGCAGTTCCTGGTTGAACCAGATCGAGCGTTTTTTCGCCCTGCTGACCGAACGGCAGATCAGACGCGGCGTGCACCGCAGCGTCGAAGCATTGGAAGCCGCAATCAACGCCTTTCTCGACCAGCACAATGCCGATCCGAAGCCCTTCCGCTGGATCAAATCCGCAGACGATATTCTGGCCGCAGTCGAACGCTTCTGCGCCTACAACACTTCAGCGACATGATACGGCGAACTTCTGGTTCAGGACACTAGCATCCATTGTCACTGACCGACGAGTCGTAGCGACGTCAGAAGCCGTCTGGCGAGAAGCAAAGCGACGCGGCCATCCAGGATCGTTGCGGCCGATCTAGAGCCTGATCGCTTCAGGTTGGCTCAACCTGAAGCGTGAATCAGCCTCTTCAACCAAGGGTTAGAGCATGGGCGCTTCGCCTATCAGAAACGATCATGCTCAATGCTTGAGGACATGGCTGACCTCTGCCCTCGCATCCGAATCGCTGTCATCCGTCGCGCCCGCCGACCGATGCTTGAAACTGTCCCCTCCCGAAGAGCTATTCTTCGCCCATGAACGCCCCCTTTGATGCCGACGCCATGCTCGCCGAAGCCGCCACCCTCACCCTGGGGGCGATGCGCGTGGTCTCGTGCATGATGCAGATCGAGCAGAAGCTCGCCAACGCCGCTTCTGTCTGGCTGCCCGACTCGGGCAGCACCCCGGCCTCCCTCGCCGAGGCCGCCGCAACCGGCCAAGCCATCGACGACACCACCGCCGCGATGGCCCAGGCCGTGCCCCACACCAACACCCTAGCCCGCGCGCTGGACCAGCTCTCCCGCGCTCTGCGCCGCACCCTCGCCCTCAAGCAGCGCATACTAGCCGGCTGGCCCCGCGCCCGTGCCGCCGACGACCGCCCCGCCATGCTCCGCCGCCAGGTCGCCCGCGGCGTCACCAGCCGAATTCGCGACGCTGCCCCAGGGGAGGAAAACGCCGAGGCCGCCGAACGCCTGTTCGACGACCTCTACGAGCGCCTCGACGACCCGGCCTTCGCCGACGACCTGCAATCCCTGCCCGTCGAGGAGGTCGTCCGCCGCATCTGCCGCGACCTCGGCCTGGTCACCGCCGCCCTTCCAAGGCTCGCCGCCCAACCGCCATACGCCTCGCCTCCACCCGCCCGTCCCGCCAGAGAGTCGGGGTAAGCGCTCGCCACCCCCTCGTCATGGCCGGACAGCCTTGGACTTGATCCGGGTATCCACGCGGTCCGGCTGGTAACGTCCGCTCCAGTTCAGCACAACGAGCCAATTCGCCCCTCACAGGCATCGCTGCGGCTGCTATGCTGGCGCCATGAGCACCACACTGACACGCCCGATGACGCTGGCGGAGTTCCTCGACTGGGAGCAGCGCCAGCCCACCAAGCACGAATTCGACGGCCTCCAAGTCATAGCAATGGCGGGCGGTACGATTCGCCATGCCGCATTGCAGCGCAACCTTGCCATCTCAATCGGCGGCGCGCTTCGAAAGACCGCCTGCCAGTTCCTCGGCAGCAACCTGCAGGTCCGCACCGAGACCAGCGTCCGCTATCCCGACGGCATCGTGGTATCCGGCCCGCAACCCGGCACTGCCGTCAGCACCCGCGAGCCCGTCGTTCTCTTCGAAGTGCTCAGCCCCTCGACGGCCAGCACCGACCGGCTGGCCAAGACGCGCGAATACCAGGCCATCCCCTCGCTCCAGCGCTACGTCATCCTCGAGCAGGACCACGTTGCCGCCACCGTGTTCGCCCGCACCGCCGAAGGCTGGTCCGGCCAGGTGCTCACCGCCGGCGAGACCCTCGCCATGCCCGAAATCGGCATCGCCGTCCCGCTCGACGAACTTTACCTCGGCATCGACCTTCCGGAGCAGCCTGCATGACAGCCCCCTATCGCCCCCTCGGCCGCTCCGGCCTGCAGGTCTCCCCGCTCTGCCTCGGCACCATGATGTTCGGCGGCGCCACGGACGAGGCCGACGCCGTCCGCATCATCGACGCCGCCCGCGACGGCGGCATCAACCTTATCGACACCGCCGATGTCTACACCGGCGGACAAAGCGAGCGCATCACCGGCCGCGCCATCCGCGCGCATCGCGACTGGTGGGTGCTCGCCACCAAGCTCGCCAACCCCACCGGCGAGGGCCCCAACGCCAGCGGCCTCTCCCGCCGCTACGTCTTCACCGCGGTGGATGCCAGCCTCAAGCGCCTCGGCACCGACACCATCGACATCCTCTACCTCCACAAAGAAGACCACCGCACGCCGCTCGAAGAGGTGGTGCACGCCATGGCCGACCTCACCCGCACCGGCCGCATCCGCTACTTCGGCGTCTCCAACCATCGAGCTTGGCGCGTGGCCGAACTCTGCCGCCTGTGCGACGCCGCCGGCACCCCTCGCCCGGTGATCTCGCAGCCCTACTATAACGCGCTCAACCGCATGCCCGAAGTGGAACACCTGCCCGCCTGCGCCCATCTCGGCCTCGGCGTATTCCCCTACAGCCCGCTGGCCCGCGGCGTGCTCACCGGCAAATACCGCCCCGACGCCCCACCCGGCGAGGGCTCCCGCGCCGCCCGCCAGGACAAACGCATCATGGAGACGGAATGGCGCCCCGAGAGCCTGCAGATCGCGCAAACCCTCGCCGCCCACGCCCAGGAGCGCGGCATCACGCCGGGCCAGTTCGCCTTCGCCTGGGTGCTGAATAATGCCCTGGTCACCGGCGCGATCGGCGGCCCGCGCACCATGGAGCAATGGACCGACTACATGGGCGCCCTCGCCTACCGCTTCACCACCGAGGACGAAGCCCTGGTCGACCGCCTGGTCCCCCCGGGCCACCCGTCCACGCCGGGCTACAACGACCCGGCCTACCCCCTGGAGGGCCGCGTCAACCGCGCCAGCACCCCGCAATGATCGAGGCCGTGCTCGATCCCCATCGCAAGGACCTGGGCGGTTTCGAGGTCGCCCGCGTGCTGCCCGGATCGCAGCGCCGCACCGTCGGCCCGTTCGTATTCTTCGACCACATGGGCCCGGCCGATTTCGCCCCCGGCCTACCTCGCTCCGCAGACGTGCGGCCGCACCCGCATATCGGCCTCTCCACCATCACCTACCTGTTCGATGGCGAGATCATGCACCGCGACAGCCTCGGCAGCGTGCAAGCCGTGCGCGCCGGCGAGGTGAATTGGATGACTGCCGGGCGTGGCATCACGCATTCCGAGCGTTTCGAACGCGCCCGCCTGCAAGGCGACCGGCTGCACGGCATCCAGTCTTGGGTGGCGCTGCCCGAAGCGATGGAGGAGACCGCCCCCAGCTTCTCCCACCACGCCATGGAGGCCACGCCGCTGCTGCAATCGCCCGGCGTTGTGGCCCGGCTGGTGGCGGGTCGGGCATTCGGCCTGCAGGCGCCCGTCGTCACCTTTTCTCCCATGTTCTACATCCATTGGTCGCTGCAGCAGGGCGCAGTCGCCGAGCTTGCTGCCGAGTACCAGGAGCGCGCCGCCTATGTCGCGACCGGCGAGATCGAGGTGCTCGGCCGGTCCTATAGCGCAGGCAAGATGCTGGTGTTCGCGCCGGGAGGCGCCGTCGCGATCAAGGCGCTGCGGCCCGCCACGGTGATGCTGCTAGGCGGTGACCCGATCGGCCCGCGCTATGTCGAGTGGAATTTCGTCTCCTCCTCCCGCGAGCGCATCGCGCAAGCCAAGGCGGATTGGCGCGCCGCCCGCTTTGCCCTGCCGCAGGCGGACCACGACGACTTCATTCCCCTCCCACACGACCCGCCGCCTTCGGCGGAGCCGATGTCTTAACGCTCCCGCCGTTACAGCCGGATGCACGCCGCCCGATGCCCCGCCTCCCGCTCCTGCAACGCCGGCACCGCCTCCGCGCAGGCGGGAACCGCAATCGGGCAGCGGGTGCGGAACACGCAGCCGGACGGCGGTGCCGAGGGGCTGGGCGGCTCCCCCGCCAGCAGGATGCGCTGCCGCCGCCGCGCCGGGTCCAGGCTGGGCGAGGCCGACAGCAGCGCCTGCGTATAGGGATGCAGCGGCCGTTCCAGCACTCGCTGTGCCGGCCCTTCCTCCATCACCCGCCCCAAATACAGCACCATCACCCGGTCACACAGCGCCCGCACCACGTGCAGGTCGTGGCTGATGAACAGCAGCCCAATGCCAAGCCGGCCGCGCAAGTCCGCAAACAAAGCCAAAATCTGCGCCTGCACCGAAACGTCCAGCGCCGACACCGCCTCGTCCGCCACCAGGAAGTCCGGCTCCGGCGCCAGCGCGCGCGCGATGCCGATGCGCTGGCGCTGGCCGCCGCTGAACTCGTGCGGGAAGCGCTCCGCCGCTGCCGGCTCTAGCCCCACCTGCTGCAGCAACGCCGCCACCCGCTCCCTGCGTTCGCCGCGCGCCGCCAAGCGGTGGATCGCCAGCCCGTCCCCCACCTGCGCCCCTACCCGGCGACGCGGGTCCAGCGAGGCGAACGGGTCCTGGAACACCAGTTGCATGCGCTGCCGAGTGCGCCGCCGCTGCTCGCCGGTGGCCGCGCCCGCGATATCCTCCCCCTCCAGCAGAACCCGGCCAGCCGAGGGCTGCAACAGCCCCAGCACCAGACGCCCGATCGTGCTCTTGCCCGAGCCGCTTTCCCCCACCAGCCCCACCGCCTCGCCCCGGTCCACCCAGAACGACACGTCTGTCACCGCCCGCACCGGCCGGCCGCGGCCCAGCCATCCGCCCCCGCCGAATTGCCGGCTGAGCCGCTCGGCCGCCACCAGGGCCGTCATGCCAGCACAGCCTCCGGCGAGCGCGCCAACACCTCCCAGCGGATGCAGCGCGAAGCGCGTTCCGGCGAGACCGGGTGCAGCGCCGGGTGGTCCGCCTCGCAGGCGGGCTGCCGCAACGGGCAGCGAGGCGCAAACACGCAACCCAGCGGCAGAGCGGCCAGCGGCGGCACCGTGCCCTCCACCCCCTGCGGCAAGCCGCCATCCTCGGCCGGCGCGCTGGCCAGCAGGGCTGCCGTATACGGGTGCAACGGCCGCGCGAACAGCTCCGCCGCGCGGCCCTGCTCCACGATCTCGCCGGCATACATCACCGCCACCCGGTCCGCGATCTCGGCCACCACCGGCAGGCTGTGGCTGATGAACACCATGCCCATCCCGCCCGCCCGCTTCAGCCCCGCCAGCAGGTCCAGCACCTGCGCCTGCACCGTCACGTCCAGCGCCGTGGTCGGCTCATCGGCGATCAGCAGGCGCGGCCCGTTCGCCACCGCCATCGCGATCACCACCCGCTGCCGCATGCCGCCCGACAGCTCGTGCGGAAAGGCGCGCGCGGCCCGGGCCGGGTCGGCGATGCCCACCCGCCCCAGCAGCGCCACGGCACCTGGCAACCCGCGCTTGCCATGCGCCCGCAGCGCCTCCGTCACTTGCGCGCCCACGCGATGCACCGGGTTGAGGCTGCTCAGCGGGTCCTGGAACACCATCGCCACGGTGTTGCCCCGCAACCGCCGCAGCACGGTCTCCGGCGCGCGCAGCACCTCCGTCCCGCCCACCCAAACCGCCCCGGCGCTGGCCCGCGCGGCCAGCGGCAGCAGCCCCATCACCGCTAGCCCAAGCATCGACTTGCCCGACCCGCTCTCGCCCAAGATCGCCAGCGTCTCGCCGGGCTGCACCGCCAGGCTCACGTCCCGCACCGGCTCGATCGGCCCGGCCGGCGTGGCAATCCGCACGGTGAGCCCGCGCACCTCCAGCATCGGGCCGGCTTGCGGCAGCAGCCCAGGCGCCAGCACATCCATCAGCCGGCGGCGGCGCGGCGCCGGGCGGTGCGGGTCGGTCGCGTCGCGCAACTGGTCGCACACGGCGTTCAGCGTGAGGATGGTGAGCGACAACGCCAGGCACGGCCACAGCAGCAAGGCCGGCGCCTGCGCCATGGTGGTGCGCCCAGCGGCGATCATCAGCCCCCAGGACGGCGCCGGCGGCACCACGCCCAGCCCCAGGAACGACAGCCCGCTTTCCAGCACCACCGCCGCCGAGGCCGCCAGGCTCACCTGCACCAGCAGCGGCCCGGCGATGTTGGGCAGCACCGTCCGCAGCAGCATGCGCAGCCGCCCCGCCCCCAGCACCCGCACCGCCTCCACGTAGTCCTGCCCGCGCACCGCCAGCACGCCGGCATAGGCCACCCGCACGAAGCCGGGCAGATAGACCAGCGCCAACACCGGGATCAGCGTGGCCGCCCCCGGCCCAAGCAGCGTCACCACCAGCAACGCCAGCAGCAGCGGCGGGAAGCACAGCACCGCGTCCATGCTGCGCACCGCCACCAGCTCCGCGACCCGGCCGAGGAACCCGCCCGCCAGGCCCAGCACCGTCCCCAGCACCGCCGCCAGCGCGGTGGACCCCGCAGCCACCGCCAGCGACACCCGCGCTCCCCAAATCAGCCGGGACAGCTCGTCGCGGCCGTACTCGTCCTCGCCCAGCCAGTGCCCGGGCGAAGGCGCCGCCAGCCGGTGCGCCACGTCCATCTTCAGCGGCGCCTCGATCGGCAGCAGGGGCGCCAGCAGCGCCAACAGCACGATGCCGCCGAGCGCTGCGAACGGGAGCAGCCGCCGCATCAGGCGTGGCGCACTTTCGGGTCTAGCGACGCATACAGCATGTCGGTTAGAAGGTTCAGGCCGATGAACAACACCGAGATCACCAGCATCACGCCCTGCACCTCCGGGTAATCGCGCGCGTTCACTGCGTCGACCAGCAGGCCGGACAGGCCCGGGTAGTTAAACACGTATTCCACCAGCACCGTGCCACCCAACAGGCTGCCGAGATGCAAGGCAACGACAGTCACCACCGGCATCAGCGCATTGCGCAACACATGGTGCAACAGCACCGCCCGGCGCGTGAGGCCCTTCGCGGTCGCGGTGCGCACATAGTCGCGCCAGAACACATCCAGCACCGAGGCGCGAGTCATGCGATAGACCGTGCCGAACAACCCGGCCGCAATCGCCGCCGCCGGCATCGCCAGCAGCGCAAAATGGCGGCCCGGCGCTTGCGCCAGCGGCACGTAGCCCCCGGCCGACACCCAATGCAGCCGTTGCGCGAACACGAACACCATCAGCGTGCCCAGCACGAACACCGGCAGCGCCAACCCGAGCGCCGCCACCCCCGACAGCGCCCGATCAATCACCCCGCCGCGCCGCAGCGCTCCCAACACGCCAAGCGGCAGCCCGCTCGCCAACGCCAGCACCGCGGCGGCTGCGATCAGTTCCAACGTGCGAGGCAAACGAAGCAGGATTTCCGGGCCGACCGGGCTGCCATCTTGCAGGCTCTCGCCGAGGTCGCCGTGCAGCACCTGCCCCAGGCTGCCGAGATATTGCGTCAGCAGCGGGCGGTCCAGCCCCAGCTGGTCGCGCAACTGTGCCACCGCCGCCGGATCGGGTGCGGCACCGCCCTGGGAGAGCAGCAATTCCGCCGGGTCACCGGGCACCACATGGATGGCCATGAAGATCACGCTGGCCACCACCCAGACCAGCACCGCCGCCACCCCGATCCGCCGCACCACCCACGCCATGCCGCCTCCCACGATGCCCGCGGCCCGCGGCAGAGGGCGCGCTGCCAGCCGCTACATCCGCAGCGCTGGCTCACCCGGCATCTCGATGTCGATCTCCAGCGTCGACATCGCCTTGCCCCGGTCCAGATTCACCTTAACCTTGTCCCGGTCGATCGCGATATGCCGGGCGATCACCTGCAAAATCTCCTCCTGCAGCGTCGCCGCCAGATCGTCGCCGCCGACGAAAGCCCGCTCATGCGCCAGCAGGATCTGCAGCCGGTCCCGCGCCACCGGTGCCGTCGACCGGCGATTGAGGAAACCGAACAGGTTCATGCCACCCTCCGGCCAAACAGCCGCCCGAACAGCCCGCTCTTCTCGCCATGCACCGTCATCGGCAGTTTCTCGCCCAGCAGCCGGCGGGCCGCGTCGAAATACGCCCGGGCGGGGGCGCAGGCCGGATTGCTCAGCGTCACCGGCGAGCCGAGATTGGACGCCTTCAGCACCTCCTCGCTGTCCGGGATGATCCCCAGCAGCGGGATGGACAGGATCTCCAGCACGTCGTCGGTCTTCAGCATGTCGCCCCGCTCGGCGCGCACCGGGTCGTAGCGGGTGAGCAGCAGGTGCTTCTCCATCCGCTCGCCGCGCTCTGCCCGCGCGGTCTTGCTGTCGAGCAGGCCGATGATGCGGTCCGAATCGCGCACCGAGGATACTTCCGGGTTGGTCACCACCACCGCCATGTCGGCGAACTTCATCGCCAGCGCGGCGCCCTTCTCGATCCCGGCCGGGCTGTCGCAGATCACCCAGTCGAACTTCTCGCGCAGCTCGCCGATCACCCGCTCCACGCCCTCCACCGAGAGCGCGTCCTTATCCCGGGTCTGCGAGGCGGCCAGCAGCGACAGCGTCTCCACCCGCTTGTCCCGGATCAGCGCCTGGGACAGCTTGGCGTCGCCTTGCACCACGTTGATCAGGTCGAACACCACCCGGCGTTCCGCCCCCATGATCAGGTCGAGGTTGCGCAGCCCCACGTCGAAATCGACGATCACCACCTTCTGCCCGGACTGCGCCAGGGCCACGCCGAGTGCGGCGGTGGACGTCGTCTTGCCCACACCGCCCTTGCCCGACGTCACGACCAGGACCTTCGCCATACTCCCTCCCAACTCCATCAGGCCATATTGACCATCACCACCGAGTCGCCATCCAGCGTCGCATGCACCGGCTTGCCGCGCAGCGCCGCCGGCATGTCATCGGCCACTTTGTAGACACCGTCGATGGCGAGCAATTCGGCTTCCATGCGGCGGCAGAAGATATGCGCGCCGGGTTGCCCGGTGAACCCGGCAATCGCCCGCCCGCGCAAGGTGCCATAGATGTGGATGGACCCCCCGGCAATGATCTCCGCCCCCGAAGCGACCGAGCCCACCACGGTGACGTCGCCCTTGTCGAACAGCACCGTCTGCCCCGAGCGGATTGGGCCGGCGAGTACCAGGGACGTGGGCTCAGGCGGCTCTTCCGGGGCTTCGTCCAGGATTTCGACGAACCTGTCGGGGCGGCCCTGGGTGGCAATCGGCGGCCGGCCCCAGACCTCGCTATCGGTCCAGCCGGGGGCCGCGCCTTCCACGCCAATGATGCGCATGTCCCGCCGTTCCAACGTGGCGATCAGCGCCTCGAACCCGGCCTCCTGCCCGGCCAGCGCCGACAGGTCCACGATGACGGGGCGGCCCTGGAAGAAGCTCGGCGAGCGCGCCACCTGCGCCGCCAGCGCGTCCAGCCAGGCTTCCACCGGCGCCTCCGGCATCAGCACCAAGGCGACGAAAGAGCGACCCTTGATGCGGAGCGAGACTTTAGTGGGGCTGGACACGGGGGGGCGCGACTCCGGACGATCACCCCCGCTTGGAGCATCCACGCCCGCGTTGTGCAACGCTTGTTCGTGCGCTCACCCAACCTGGAAACCATGCGCGAACGGATCGCGGTCATCGACAAAGATGGTGTTGTGCCCGGTGATGCGCGCCCAACCCGCCACGCTCGGGCGGATCGCCGCCCGCTCGCCCACGGTGGCCGCCGCCTCCACCCGGCAGTCGAACAGGCTGCCGATGATGCTCTCGTGGATGAACTCGTCTCCCACGCTCAGCCGCCCCCGCGCCGCCAGTTGCGCCAGCCGCGCCGAGGACCCGGTGCCGCAAGGCGAGCGGTCGATTGCGCCCGCGCCATAGAACACCGCATTGCGCGCATGAGCGCGGGGGTGACGCGCCGGGCCGCACCACTGGATGTGACTAACGCCGGCGATCCGCGGATCCTCCGGATGCACCGGCGCCACCGCTTCCTGCGCCGCCCGCCGCACCGCGGGGCTCCAACGGATCAGGTCCTGCGCGCCCGCCTCGTCGAGCCCAGGCCAGTTCGGCTGCGGCTCGATGATGGCGTAGAAGTTGCCGCCATAGGCCACGTCCACCACCAAGCGGCCCAGGCCCGGCACCTCGACCGGCACGTCCGCCGCGTGCAGGTAAGACGGCACGTTGTGCAGCCGCACCTGCTCCACATACCCGCCCGCCAGCACATACTCGGCCTCCACCCGCCCCGCCGGTGCCTCGATGGCCAAGCGGCCCGGCGTGCGGGGTTGCACCAGCCCCTCCTCAATCGCCACCGTGACCGTGCCGATCGTGCCGTGGCCGCACATCGGCAGGCAGCCACTCACCTCGATGTAGAGCACGCCGATGTCGCAATCCTCCCGGGTGGACGGGTAGAGGATCGAGCCGGACATCACATCGTGCCCGCGCGGCTCGAACATCAGCGCACGGCGCACCCAGTCATGCTCGCGGATGAAGATCTGGCGCTTCTCTGCCATCGGCACGCCGGGCAGCAACGGACCGCCGCCTGCCACCACGCGCACCGGGTTGCCGCAAGTATGGGCGTCGATGCAGAAAAAACTGTGCTTTGTCATACATTACCATGTCATACCCGCATCTCGCGGCCAAATCGCCGCCAGGCTTCACCGGTCATTAAGCCGTTCGTGCGATCCTGGTTGTGGACAGGCGTTCACGAGGGTGGTGTGCCAAAGCCAAGTCGCTTGCAGAGAACACGCGTCCGGGTCGGAATCGCATGCCTGTCGATGCTGCTTTGCGCGTGCCTGCTGAGCGAGCGTGTGCTGAGCCGCGTATCCCGCATGACTGCGGTCGCAGAGCGATTGCGCGATGAGACGGTCCCCGCCCTACAGGCTGTCACCACCATCAGCGGCCTGGTCGAGCGGCTGCGATTGGATGACATGCTGGTAGCGCTGCTTGCGCCCAGTCAATACCGGACTGAAGTCCGCGACATGATTCAAGACCGGCACCGCAACATCAAGGAAGCGCTCGACAGTTATCACCACTGGGCCAAACAACCCGCCGCACTCGCCGCTTTCGACCAGCTCAAAGCCAGCATTGCGACCTATCTCGATGAGGAGACGTCCGCTCTGGCGTTGGCCGATAGTGGCCGAACGACTGAAGCAACAGCGGTGCTGTCGACCACGGGCCGCACTGCATTCTACCGCATTCGGGATGTGGTTTCGCAAAGTACGAAGGCGGAGATGCAGCGAAGCACCGCCGAGGTGGCTTACAGCGCAACGCTCGATCGGCAATCCCGCCGGTCGATCTTCCTGATGCTCGGCTTGAGTTTCTTCGGTTGCCTGATCGGTATAGCCAGCCTCAACCAGATGCTGATCCGGCCGATCCGCAGGGTGTCGAGCACAATGCGCCGTTTGGTGAACCACGACTTGGCCGCCCCCGTGCCCGACACGCATCGGGCTGGCGATTTGGGTGAAATGTCGCGCAGCTTGGAGGTGTTCCGCCTCGCAATGCTGGAGCAGGACGGGCTTGTCACCGAGCGGGCAATGGCGGCGGAGGCGAAGGCCCGGTCTGCCGAGCGCCTCACCACACTCACAGCGGGGTTCGAGGTCGAAGCGCACCGCCTGGCCGCTTCGGTGGGGGCATCGGCCAAGGCGCTTCAAGACACGGCGAGCCAGTTGCAGCAGAGCGCTGATCGGACCACCCATGAGGCGACGACCGTCCTGGCGAGTGCCGAGGACGTCAATCACCGGGTGGTGGAGGTCGCCGCCAGCGCGCATGAGCTGTCGGACGCCATCACCGCGATCAGTGGGCAAGTCGCGCAGTCGGCCGATATCGCCAGCCGGGCCGCACGGGAGGCGCAGCGCACCGACGGCATCGTGCGCACGCTTGCTGACGGTGCCCGCAACGTCGGCGACATCATCGCGCTGATCAGCGGCATCGCCAATCAAACCAAGCTCTTGGCGCTGAATGCCGCTATCGAGGCAGCTCGGTCCGGTGATAGCGGCCGCGGGTTTGCCGTGGTTGCCTCCGAGGTCAAGTCGCTTGCCGCCCAAACGGCGAATGCGGCAGCCGACGTGGCCGCGCAGATTGGCCACATGCAAGAGACCACGGCCGAGGCGGTGGCCGCGATTGAGAACATCGCCAGCGTCGTCGCGGGCATGACCAGCGTGATTGAAACTGCGTCCACGGCCGTGCAACATCAGCACTTGGCTACCCACCAGATCGTCGGCAACGTGCAACTCGCCGCCTCCGGCACGACGCATTTCAGCGGGGCGGTCGGCGTGGTCGGCGAGGCCTCGGGCCTCACCGCCTCGGCCGCCATCCGGGTTCAGCAGGAGGCCAGTGAATTGTCACGCCAGGCGGAATTGTTGCGAACCGAAGTGGGCGAGTTCCTCGGCGAAATGCGTCCGCGCTAGCCCCTCTAAGCGGCAAGGCCCCCTGCTTGCTCAACGAACTCCGCCACTGCCAAGACGCCTTCGCCGGCACGGATGTTGGTGAACACGAATGGCCGCTCACCGCGCATGGCCCGGCTGTCCCGGTCCATCACCGCAAGACTGGCGCCGACATGGGGCGCGAGATCAGTCTTGTTGATCACCAGCAGGTCGCTGCGGGTGATGCCGGGGCCGCCCTTGCGCGGGATTTTGTCGCCCGCTGATACGTCGATGACATAGATGGTGATGTCGGCCAGTTCGGGGCTGAAGGTGGCAGCGAGATTGTCGCCGCCGCTTTCGATCAGGATCACGTCGAGCTTCGGAAATCGGCGGCGCATTTCGGCGACTCCGGCCAGGTTGATGCTGGCATCTTCGCGGATGGCGGTATGCGGGCAGCCGCCGGTCTCGATGCCGAGAATGCGCTCCGCCGGCAACGACCCGGCGCGGGTGAGGAATTGCGCGTCCTCCTTGGTGTAGATGTCGTTGGTGATGGCGGCGACATCGTAGCGCGGAGCGAACTGGCGGCAGAGCGCGTCCATCAGCGCGGTCTTGCCGGTGCCGACCGGACCGCCGATGCCGACGCGCAGGGGGCCGTGCGGGGAGCTCATGTGCGGAACAGCCTTGTATATTGGGTTTCGTGGCGCATGGAGGCGATGTCGGAGCGGAAACAGGCGCCACCTAAGTCGTCCAGCGTGGCGATGGCGGTGTCTTGCGCGATGGTGGCGAGCAAGGGGGCGAGCTGGGCCTGGATACGCAACCCGGCGGTCTGGCCGAGCGGCACCAGGCGGACGGCGGCGGAGACCAGGTTGGCGGTGAAGGCGTGAAGCAGGCCAAGCGCGGCGTCGTTTTCGGAGACGTGGTGCGCGGCAGCGAGGGCGCCGAGCGCCACCGGATAGGACACTTGGCCGGGCACGTCGGCGAGCAGCGGCGCGCCCCAGACTTGGGCGGCGAGGGCGAAAGCGGTGCCTTGAGCGAGGGTTTCGCTTCGGCGTTCGGCGGACGGTTGGTTGGCTGCTGCAAGATCCACCACTTTAGCCAGCGCAGCCGAGGTTCGGGCGCGATGGGCGTGCCGCAGCAGGATCGTATCGCTTCGCCCGGCTCCGTGCGTGAGAAGGTCGGCAAGCCAGCATGAGGCCGTAGCCTCGTCAGCAACGTCGGCGTTCTGCGCCGCCCATTCCAGGCCATGGCTGTAGGCGTATGCGCCAGTGGGGAAGGCGGGTGAGAGCCAGGTGAGAAGAAGCGACAGCTTCATGAAGCCTTATTTCGAGTCAGGCTGCCCAAAACAATGAAGGTTGTGAAAATGGCCGCGAGCGCTTGCAGGTAGCCGGCATAATCCGCCCCGAAAGGCGGCCAGCGTACCGGCCGCGAGATTTGCGACAACGACGTCTTAACCGAGTTTGCAATCTCGGCT
Organism: Acetobacteraceae bacterium; assembly: GCA_965276785.1. GTDB lineage: Bacteria > Pseudomonadota > Alphaproteobacteria > Acetobacterales > Acetobacteraceae > LMUY01. The sequence continues at coordinate 1,000,465 of OZ255629.1, read as the reverse complement.
GGAGGCGCGGCGCTGTCGACGGTGATGAGCAGAATTCCGTGTGATGAAGGGGGAAACACGACGCACCACAAGCCGACGGTGACGACCGCGACAAGCAATCCTGACAACAGGCTGCGACTTGCCGTTGACGTCAACGCCGGAACCTGGCTGAGGCCAACACAGGTCAGCGTCACAAGTGGAGCGGCGACCAGACCTGTAGAATAGATTAGCCAGCGAAGCCAATCAGCCTGTCCTGCAAAGTGAGTTCGCATCAGCTCCCCGAAAAAGTAGTCCTCGGTCAGGGTCCCCGCACACACCGCGACAATCAGGCAGGCCGCCCAAGGTCTCAGAAAGTGCCACATGTCCGTCTATCACTCATCGCTATGGTGATGATGCCCACCCGCATAGGCGCCGCCTTCGGGGTCGAACGGCGCCTCGACCATCTTGGCATGGCCGCTCAAGCCAAGCACCATCTCCGCAATCACATGGTCCGCCCGGATGCGGATGCGGTCGCCAAGCAACTGCGTCGGGAGATGGCGGTTGCCGAGGTGCCAGGCGATGCGCATCAGGTCCGCTGGGCTGTTCGCGTGGATCTCTAGCAATGGCTCCGGCTTGGCGACCACGCGGATGATGCGGCCATCCTGAAGCTGCAGCCCGTCCCCGTCTTTCAAGCGAACGGCCTGAGGCAAGTCGAGCAGGACGGTCTGTCCCAACTCGGTGGCGAGCGTCAGGCGGCGGCGATGCCTATGATCGAAGTCAAGCAGGACCGTGTCGGCGGAGTCGCCACACCAGGCGCCGGCCGGGACAACGGCTTGCGTTTGGATCATCACTGAAAGAACTTAAGTGCGGATAGCCCTGATACGACGACGACCGCCGTTCCTGCCACCCAGATCTTTACCTGAGCGAGCTCGGCCCGGAGCTCGGCGACATTTAGTTTGAACTCAGCCCTGGGTTCAGTAATGTCTTGTTTCAGGTCAACCCTGACTTCGGCGACGTCCTGTTTCGTTGCGACGCTCTCAACGACGGCGTCGTAAAAGGCCTCGGTCAACGTCTCGGCTTGAGCGCGTGTGAAGTCGCCGCCCTCCAGCTTGCGCATGAACCCGAGCTTATCGAACACGACACCCATGCCTGCACCCTAAAACAAGAAATATCGCTGCGCCATCGGCAGCAGGGTGGCTGGCTCGCAGGTCAGCAGCACCCCATCCGCCCGCACCTCGTACGTCTCCGGGTCCACTTCAATCACCGGCATGGCGTCGTTATGGATCATCGAGCGCTTGCCAATCCCGCCGCGCGTGTCGTGCACCGCCGAGACCATTCGGTTCAGCCCCAGCCGATGCGGCACGTCCGCCTGCAGCCCGGCCTCCGACAGGAAGGTGATGCAGGTCGCCGCCAGCGCGCCGCCAAACGTGCCGAACATCGGGCGGTAATGCACCGGCTGCGGCGTGGGAATGGAGGCGTTCGGGTCGCCCATCGGGGCACAGGCGATCATGCCGCCCTTAATCACCAGGTCGGGCTTCACGCCAAAGAAGGCCGGCGACCACAGCACCAAATCCGCCAGCTTGCCCACGGCCACGCTGCCCACCTCGTGGCTCAGCCCCTGCGCGATCGCCGGGTTCACCGTGTACTTGGCGATATAGCGCTTCACCCGCGCATTGTCCGCCGCACCATCGCCGGGCAATGCCCCCCGCTGTACCTTCATCTTATGGGCGGTCTGCCAGGTGCGGATGATCACCTCGCCCACCCGGCCCATCGCCTGGCTGTCCGAGCTCATCATGCTGATCGCGCCCAGGTCGTGCAGGATGTCCTCGGCGGCGATGGTCTCGCGGCGGATGCGGCTTTCGGCGAAGGCGACGTCCTCAGCAATCATCGGGTCGAGGTGATGGCAGACCATCAGCATGTCCAAATGCTCGTCCAGCGTGTTCACCGTGTAGGGCCGGGTCGGGTTGGTGCTGGAGGGCAGCACGTTCGGCAGCCCGGCGACGCGCAGGATGTCGGGCGCATGGCCGCCGCCGGCGCCTTCGGTGTGGAAGGCGTGGATGGTGCGGCCGCGGAAGGCGGCGATGGTGTCCTCGACGAAGCCGCTCTCGTTCAGCGTGTCGGTGTGGATCATCACCGGCACGTCGAACCGGTCGGCTACGCCCAGGCAGCAGTCGATCGCGGCGGGCGTGGTGCCCCAATCCTCGTGCAGCTTCATGGAGGAGGCGCCGGCGCGCAGCATCTCCTCCAGCGCCGCCGGGCGTGAGGCATTGCCTTTGGCGGAAAACGCCAGGTTCATCGGCAACCCCTCGGCCGCCTGCAGCATGCGCGCCAGGTGCCACGGACCCGGCGTGCAGGTGGTGGCCGCGGTGCCGCTGGCCGGCCCGGTGCCGCCGCCCACCATGGTGGTGATGCCGGCGGCGAGCGCCTCCTCCACCTGCTGCGGGCAGATGAAGTGGATATGCGAATCCACCCCGCCCGCGGTGAGGATCTTTCCCTCTCCGGCGATGATTTCGGTGCCCGGGCCGATGATGATGGTGACACCGGGCTGCACGTCCGGGTTGCCGGCCTTGCCGATGGCGTCGATGCGGCCGTGCTTGATCGCGACGTCGGCCTTCACCACGCCCCAGTGGTCGAGGATCAGCACGTTGGTGATCACCGTGTCCACCGCGCCCTCGGCCTGGCTGCGCTGGGACTGGCCCATCCCGTCGCGGATCACTTTGCCGCCGCCGAACTTTACTTCCTCGCCGTAGACGGTGAAGTCCTGCTCCACCTCGATGAACAACTCGGTATCGGCCAGGCGCACCCGGTCGCCGATGGTGGGGCCGTACATGTCGGCATAGGCCTGGCGGGAGAGGGTCATAGCTTGCCCATGACTTCGCCACGGAAGCCGTAGACCTCCCGCGCGCCGCGGAACGGGATCAGTGCGATCTCGCGGGTCTGCCCCGGCTCGAAGCGGACGGCGGTGCCGGCAGGGATAGCCAGGCGCTGGCCGCGGGCTGCGGCGCGGTCGAACTGCAGCGCCGGGTTGGTTTCGGCGAAGTGATAGTGGCTGCCCACCTGGATCGGCCGGTCGCCGGTGTTGGCGACGGTGAGCATGGTGACCGGAGCGCCGTCGTTGAGGGTGATGTCGCCAGGAGCGGGGAGGATTTCGCCGGGGATCATCGGATCGGCTCGTGCACGGTCACCAGCTTGGTGCCGTCGGGAAAGGTCGCCTCCACCTGCACGTCGGCGATCATCTCGGCGATGCCCTCCATCACCTGAGACCGGGTCAGGACATGAGCGCCGTGTTCCATCAGGTCGGCGACGGTGCGGCCGTCGCGGGCGCCCTCCACCACGAAGTCGCTGATCAGCGCCACCGCCTCCGGGTGGTTCAGCAGCACGCCGCGGGCCAGGCGCTTGCGCGCCACCTCGGCGGCCATGGCGATCAGCAGCTTGTCCTTCTCTCGCGGCGTCAGGTTCATTCAGCAGCTCCACACGCGCGGAAGCGGCCTGCCGCCCCGCACTGCGGCCAATCCTGCCACGATTGCCGCGCGTGCACAGGCCCCATCTGGCGCGACGACGCGGGCAACCAGCAGGCCATCAAGAGCGGAAGCGCCGGCTTCGAAGGGTGCGAGCGCCTCGCGCAGCGACCCCAGCGCCGCAGCCGCATCCGGGCTGGCCAGCATCAGCGTGGCAACGGCACGGCCCCTGCGCGCCACCGCCGGCCGATCCAGCACCGCCTGCACCGGCCCACTCAACCGGACAGCGTCGTGCCACAGCAATGACCCGGCGCGATGGATCCGGATGGTGTCGCGGATTTGCGCCGCCTGCACCGTCTCGCCCATCGCGGTGCGGCCAAACACGAGCGTCTCCACGCCCAAAAAGCAGGCGTCGGGCGCCAGTGCCACCTCCAGCCGACGGTCCAGCGCGCAGCCATTAAACAGGATGGTCTCCTGCGGCAGCCATTCCAGCGCGGCGCCCTCGGCCACGGTCAGCACCGTGCGCACCATGGCCGGGTTGCCCCCAGGGGAGCGGTAATAACGCTCGGCCGCCTGGCTGGCCACGCCCAACCGCGCGCCGCGCCCGGCGGCGACGTCGGTCTGCAGCCAGTCGCCTTGCGCCACGCCGCCAGCGCTATTGATGGTGACCAGCGTGCACCAGCCCGGCGGCTCCACTCGCGGCAGTCGAGCTTTCAGGCAACCCTCCTGGCGGAACCGGTCGAGCACGGTGGCGCCATCCCGTGTCTTAACCGAAACCACCAACTGGCCACGGGACCGCTGCGCCCCGGCGGCCGGGCCGAAGGTCAGCGGCCGAGTGCGCGTTGCTGCTGCTGCACTCCAGCCTGGTATTGCTGCTGCAGCGCCTGCGTGCCCGCGTTATACTGCTCACGGCTGAGCTGCCCATGATTGACCTGCTGCTGCATGGAGAGCAGTTGCTGATTATGCTGCTGCTGCAAAGACAGCACGGACTGATTATACTGTTGCTGTTGCTGCAAAGTCTGCGCGTTACGCGCGGCTTGATACTGCTGCCTCTGCTGCTGCTCCGCGCGTTCCCGCTCTTCGCCTTCGTGCCGGTGCTCCTCGTAGAACTCGCGGCGATGGTCGCCCTCATAGCCGTGCGGCTCATAGCCGCCGCCGTAGGGCACCGACTGCACCTCCACTGGTGGGGCATAGCCATAACCGTAGGGCGTGGGCTGCACCACCACGGGCGGCGAATAGCCATAGCCCGGGTAGTCTGGCGCATATTGTGCGCAGGCCGATTGGCTCAGTAGTCCGAACACCGCCAACACGGCGCCCGCTTCCGTCCAAACCATTCTACGTTGCATGACCATGGCGACCTCCCTGTGGTCGGCACATGTATTATACAAACACGGCGTTTTCAGGGCGGTGGTTAGACGGAAAGGCGACGGCGCACCTCCTCCTCGTCCAGCGTGCCGGCCGCCCCAGCGAGCACGATGTCGCCGCGGTCCATCACCGCGATGCTCTGCGCTAGGTCGCGGGCGAACTCGTAATACTGCTCCACCAGCACAATCGCCATTTCGCCCCGTTGCCGCAGCAGCGCGATGACGCGGCCGATGTCTTTGATAATGCTGGGCTGGATGCCTTCGGTGGGCTCGTCCAGCACCAACAGGCGCGGCTTGGTAACCAGCGCGCGGGCGATCGCCAGCTGCTGCTGTTGCCCGCCGGAAAGATCGCCGCCGCGGCGGCGCAGCATGGTCTTCAGGACGGGGAACAGCTCGAACATCTCCTCCGGCACGTGCCGGGCGCGGCGGGGCAGCACGGCGAAGCCGGTCTCGAGGTTCTCCCGCACGGTGAGCAGCGGAAAGACGTCGCGCCCCTGCGGCACCCAGGCGATGCCGCGCCGAGCCCGCTCGTAGGTGGGCAGCCGGGTGATGTCCTGCCCGTCCCACATCACGCGGCCGGCGCTCACCGGGTGCGCCCCCGTGATGGCGCGCAGCAGGCTGGTCTTGCCTACCCCGTTGCGCCCGAGCACGCAGGTGACCGCACCGGGCTGCGCCGTGATCGAGACCCGGCGCAACGCGATGGCGGCGCCGTAGTGCAGGTCGATGTGCTCGACGCTCAGCATCGCGCACCGCCCAGCGCCTCAGCGGCCAAGATACACCTCCACCACGCGTGGGTCCTCACTGACGTGATCAATGCTGCCCTCGCTCAATACGCTGCCCTCGTGCAGCACCGTCACCTTCACGCCCAATGCGCGGACGAACGCCATGTCGTGCTCCACCACCACCACGCTGCGCGTCTGGTTGATCTCACTCAGCAAGGTCGCGGTTTGCTCGGTTTCCGCGTCGGTCATCCCCGCCACCGGCTCGTCCACCAGCAGCAGTCGCGGCTCTTGCGCCAGCAGCATGCCGATTTCGAGCCATTGCTTTTGGCCATGGCTGAGGTCCCCGGCGCGGCGATGGCGCTGCTCCTGCAGCCGTATGGTCTGCAGCAATTGCTCGATGCGCCGCCGTTCCGCTGCCGTCTCCCGCGCCCGCAGGGTGAAGCGGGGCCGCCGGTCTCCCGCCAGCGCCAGCAACAAGTTGTCCCACACAGTATGCGGCTCGAACACGGTAGGCTTCTGGAACTTGCGGCCGATGCCCAGTTCGGCGATGGCGGGCTCGTCGAGCGTGGTCAGGTCGGTGGCGCCGCCGAACAGCACGTCCCCGGTGTTGGGCCGGGTCTTGCCGGTGATCACGTCCATCATGGTGGTCTTGCCGGCGCCGTTGGGGCCGATCACGGCGCGCATTTCCCCGGGCGCCAGCACCAGGGACAGTGCGTTGAGCGCCTTGAAGCCGTCGAACGAGACCGAGACGCCATCCAGGTAGAGCAGCGTGTCCTGGGCGCTCACGAGACGGCTTCCTTGGCCGCCGACTCGGCTGGCGTCGGCGCGGCCGGCAGCGGCGGTTCGCCGCGTCCTCGGGTCGGGATCAGGCCCAGCAGGCCATGCGGCAGGAACAGGGTCACAAAGATGAACAGTGCTCCCAGCGCGAACAGCCATAGTTCGGGCAACGCTCCGGTCAGCACGGTTTTGCCCGCGTTCACCAGCACCGCCCCGAGAATTGCGCCCGCGAGCGTGCCGCGGCCGCCGACCGCCACCCAGATCACCGCCTCAATCGAGTTGGCGGGGGCGAACTCACCCGGGTTAATGATCCCGACCTGCGGCACGTAGAGCGCGCCGCCGATCGCCGCCATCACCGCCGACAGCACCCACACCACAAGCTTGTAACGTTCGGGCCGGTAGCCGAGGAATCGCGTCCGGCTCTCCGCATCCCGCACCGCGACCAGCACCTTGCCGAAGCGGGACCGGGTCAGCCAGCGCGCCAGCAGGTAGAGCAAGGACAGCGCCACGGCGGTGGTCAGCAGCAGGCCGACCCGGGTGGTGTCGGCGGTGAGCGGGAAGCCGAGCAGCTCCTTGAAGTCGGTCAGGCCGTTGTTGCCGCCAAACCCCATGTCGTTGCGAAAGAAAGCGAGCAGCAGCGCATAGGTGAGCGCCTGGGTGATGATGGAGAGGTAGACACCGGTGACCCGGCTGCGAAAGGCAAGATAGCCGAACGCGGCCGCCAGCCCGCCGGGCACCAGCACGGCCATCAGCATGGCGAAGGGGAACCAGTTGAAGCCGTGCCAGAACCAGGGCAGTTCGTGGTAGTTCAGGAACACCATGAAGTCGGGCAAGACCGGGTTGGCATAGACGCCGCGGGTGCCGATCTGGCGCATCAGGTACATACCCATGGCGTAGCCGCCGAGCGCGAAAAACGCCGCGTGGCCGAGGGTGAGGATGCCGACGAAACCCCACACCAGGTCCACCGCCAAAGCCAGGATGGCGTAGCACAAATATTTGCCGGCCAGTGACACGGCATAAGTGGAGACATGCAGGCCTGATTCGGCGGGAGTGGCGAGGTTCAACGCCGCCAGCAGCACCGCGCCGCCGAGCACGACACCCACGGTGAGCCCGGTGGCGAGCGCGCTGCGGGTCATGCCTCCACCGCGCGGCCTCTGAGCGGGAACATGCCGCGCGGACGCCGCTGGATGAACGCGATCAAGAGCACCAGCACCGCGATCTTGCCCAGCACCGCGCCCGCAACCGGCTCAAGGAACTTGTTCACCACGCCGAGCAGCAGCGCCGCCAGCGCCGTGCCCCACAGATTGCCGACGCCGCCGAACACCACCACCATGAAGCTGTCGATAATGTAGCCCTGGCCCAGATTGGGGCTGACGTTGTCAATCTGGCTCAGCGCAACCCCCGCCATGCCGGCGATGCCCGAGCCCAAGCCGAACGTCATCGCGTCGATCCAGGGGGTGCGGATGCCCATGGCGGCGGCCATACGCCGGTTCTGCGTCACCGCCCGCATGCGCAGGCCGAGCGAGGTGTAGCGCAGCGCCGCCATCAAGGCTGCCAGCACCAGCACGGCGAACACGATGATGGTCAGCCGGTTGGCAGTGATCTCCAGCCCGCCCCAATGATACGAGCCGCTCATCCAATCCGGCGTGCCGACATTGCGGTTGTCCGCCCCGAACAGCGAGCGCACCGCCTGCTGCAGCACCAGCGACAGGCCCCAGGTCGCGAGCAGCGTCTCCAGCGGGCGGCCATACAGGTAGCGGATCAGCAGCCGCTCGATGGCGACCCCGACCGCTCCCGAGACCAGGAAGGCCAGCGGGATGGCGATGAACAGGCTAGCGCCGAACAGGCCTGGTGCCGCGGCGCGGATCGCCTGCTGCACCACGAAGGTGGTGTAGGCGCCGAGCATCACCATTTCGCCATGCGCCATGTTGATCACCCCCATCACGCCGAAGGTGATGGCCAGGCCCGACGCGGCCAGCAGCAGCACGGAGCCCAACGAGACGCCATAAAACACGCTCTGCGCCACGCCCCACAGTCGCTGCTGCCAGTCGATCGCGGCGATCGCCTTGTTGGCGGCGGTGGCGACCGGCGGCGAGGGGTTCGGCACCGTGCTCATCAGCGAGCGCGACTCCATGTCGCCCCGCTGCGCCAGGGTGTGGATCGCGGCGAGCCGGTCGGCATCGGCGCTGGTGGCGGAGGAGAGGATGGCGGCGGCCCGCGCCTGCTCCATGGTGCGCTTGATGGCAGGGACGGTCTCGGCGGCCACCGCCCGGTCCAGCGCCGGCAGTGCCGCCGCATCGCGCGAATGGAACACGGCTTCGGCGGCCGCGGCGCGCTGCTGCGGGTCGAGCGAGCGCAGCCGCACGGTGCCGAGGGCCGCGTTCACCGCCTCCCGGATATTGTTGTTCACCCGCACCGGCCGCGTGCCCGGGGCCTGGGCCGGCTTGCCGCTCGCGGCGTCCACCACCCCGGTGTCGGTGCGGATGTAGATCTGCTTGTCGGTGCCGACCACCAGACGCCCGGCCTGCAACGCGGCCAGCACGTCGCCCGCGCGCGGATCAGCCGATGCCGCGAGCGCATCCACGGCCTGCGCCACGTCGCTAAAGCTGCTGGAGGCAAACTGCGATAGGTCGGGCGCGGCCAGAGCAGGCCGAGCGGCGAGCACAAGCAGCATGCAGGCCAGCCAAATACAACCGCGTTGCACTCGTTTCACGCTTGTCTTCACTTGGAGCCGCCAGTGAGCAGTTGACTAGCGAAACGTCAAAGCAACACACATGCCAGCCAACGAAGCTCCCGTTGGGCGGACCTAAGTACGCGTGGCCAGCAAACTCTCCAGCGCGCCGAGCATCTGCGCCGAGCCGAACGGCTTGCGCAGCAGCGCTTCGTACGGCGACAACCGGCCCACCCGAGCCAGCGTCTCGGGCCGGCCGGTCATGAACACCACCGGGCGGGAGGGGTGGTGCTTGTGGAAGGCTCGCGCCACCGCGATCCCGTCGGCGGCGCCGGGCATTTGGATGTCGGTGAGCAGCACATCGAACCCGTTGGGGTTCTGCATCAGCACACATGCCTCGTCGCCATTGACCGCTTCGATGACCGTGTACCCGGCGTCTTCAAGCGTCTCGAGCAGCGTCAGCCGTATCAGGCGCTCATCCTCAACCAACAGGACCCGGTAAGTCATCTCGCGATCTGCCCCACTCCCCACCTCACCTCCCGACCTCAAGCCGCCCGTCACAACGCTCTAGAAGAGAACCCCATTATCGGGTGGTAAGATTAGCGAGAGGCTAACGAGGGTGCCGGCCGGCGTGTCTTTGCGGCCGCACGGGCTGCCCGCCTTGCTGCTCGCTGCTCGATCGACTATGCATCTGGCCGATGCCGGCACCCCTGGAGGCCGGCTTTTCACGTTTGTCCGGAGTGTTCCATGGCTAGTTTCACGGCAATCAATGCCGAGGTTCGCGAGCTTGCAGGTAAGGGGGCAGCGCGCGCGACCCGGCGGGCGGGGAAGATCCCTGCCGTCATCTACGGCGCCAAGCAGGAGCCCAGCCTGATCGCGCTCGACCCGCGCGAGGTGATGCGTGAACTGGTGCGGGGCGGATGGCGCTCGCGCCTGTTCAAAGTGCAGGTGGGCGGCGCCAACCAGCGCGCGCTGATGCGGGACGTGCAATTCCATCCCGTGTCCGACAAGCCGGAACACGTCGATTTCCAGCGCCTGGCGGCCGGAGAGCCGATCCGCGTCGCTGTGGCGGTGACGTTCCTGAACGAAGCGGTGTCGCCGGGGCTGAAGCGGGGCGGCGTGTTGAACGTGGTGCGCCACTCGGTGGAGGTGCTGTGCGACCCGGACCAAGTGCCCGACCATTTCGAGGCCGACCTGGGTGCGCTCGACATCAACGACAACATCCGCTTTTCCGACCTGACTGGGACCGAGGGCGCCAGGCCGACCATTGCCGACCGCGACTTCGTGGTGGCGACGGTGGCCGCACCAACCAAAATGGCCGAAGTTCCGGCGCCGGAAGCGGCGGCGGCCCCTGCCAAGGCGCCCGCAGCCAAGGCACCAGCAGCCAAGGCGCCTGCAGCCAAGGCCCCGGCGAAGCCCGCCGCCAAGAAGTAGCCCGTGCAGCTCTGGGTCGGGCTCGGCAACCCGGAGCCCGGCATGGTGCGGCAACGGCACAACATCGGCTTCATGGCGATCGATCGGGTGGCCGAGCGCCACGGCTTCTCGCCCTGGCGGCCGCGCTTCAAGGGGCTGCTAGCGGAAGGTAGCGTCGGCGGCGAGAAGGTGCTGGCGCTGAAACCGATGACCTACATGAACGACAGCGGCGCCGCCGTGCAGCCCGCAGCCGCCTTCTTCAAGCTCGGGCCCGGCGCCATCACCGCCTTCCATGACGAGCTCGACCTGGCACCCGGTAAAATCCGGGTGAAGCATGGCGGCGGCGCGGCCGGGCATAACGGCTTGCGCAGCATGGACCGGATGCTCGGCACACCCGACTATTGGCGCGTGCGCATGGGCATCGGCCATCCTGGCCACAAGGAGCGCGTGCTCGGCCACGTGCTGGGGGATTTCGCTAAGGTGGATGCCGGCTGGTTGAGCGCCGTTCTCGACGCGGTGGCCGACGCAGCGCCGCTGCTTGCGGGGCAGCAGATAGAGGCATTCATGTCCAAAGTGGCGTTGGCGACGCAGGAGACCGGCTGATGGGCTTCAACTGTGGCATCGTGGGACTGCCCAACGTGGGCAAGTCCACCCTGTTCAACGCGCTGACCGCAACCGTCCAGGCGCAGGCGGCGAACTACCCGTTCTGCACCATCGAGCCCAATGTCGGCCGGGTCGCGGTGCCGGATTTGCGGTTGGGCGTGCTGGCGGCAATCGGCAAGTCGGCCAAGATCGTGCCGACCAGCCTGGAGTTCGTCGACATCGCCGGGCTGGTGCGCGGGGCCAGCCGGGGCGAGGGCTTGGGCAACCAATTTCTGGCCAATATCCGCGAGGTCGACGCCGTCATTCACGTGTTGCGCTGCTTCGACGATGACGACGTGACCCATGTCGAAGGCAGCATCGATCCGCTGCGCGATGCCGAGACGGTCGAGACCGAGCTGATGCTGGCCGATCTGGACAGCCTGGAGAAGCGGCTGGTGGCGGCGCAGAAGAAGGCGCGCGGCGGCGAGCGGGAGAGCGTGGCGGCGGTGGCGCTGATGGAGCCGTTGGTGGCCGCGTTGCAGGCGGGCCGGCCCGCGCGCTCGGCGATTGCTCCCGGCGCGGCGGAAGCGGTTCGGCGGCTGCAACTGCTCACCTCCAAACCGGTGTTGTATGTCTGCAACGTGGCGGAGGCGGATGCGGCGGAGGGCAACGCCCGCTCCGCGGCCGTGGCGGCCATGGCGCAGGCGTCCGGCGCCGCTTGCGTGGTGGTGTCGGCGGCCATCGAGGCGGAGGTCAGCCAACTGCCGGAGGCGGACCGCGCCGAGTTCCTGGCGGGGATGGGCCTGGCGGATAGCGGGCTCGACCGCGTGATCTCCGCCGGCTACCGGCTGCTCGGATTGATCACCTATTTCACCGTCGGCCCCAAAGAAACCCGCGCCTGGACCATCGTGGCCGGCACCAAGGCGCCGCAAGCGGCCGCCGTGATCCACAACGATTTCGAGCGCGGCTTCATTGCCAGCGAGACGATCGGCTACGACGATTACGTCGCCTACCGCGGAGAAGCTGGCGCCAAGGAGGCCGGCCGGATGCGGGTGGAAGGACGCGACTATGGGGTTCGCGATGGCGACGTGCTGCTGTTCCGCTTCAATGTGTGAGTGTTAACACCCTTAACTTAATTTCACCGCTTGACGTTCGAAGCCGCAACCCCAACGGCTTCCAGCGGTTGATGAGGCATCTTCACAGGAGGGTGCGGTGAGTATCATTGGTTGGATCATCTTCGGGCTCATTGCCGGCTTCATCGCTAGCAAGATCGTCAACAAGCAAGGCGAGGGCGTGTTCGTCGACATCATCCTCGGCATCGTCGGCGCCATCGTCGGCGGCTACCTGATGGCTTTCTTCACCGGCGCGCCGTGGGAGAATAACTTCAACATACCAAGCTTGATCGTGGCCATCGTCGGCGCCGTCGTCGTGCTGTTTGTTTACCACGCCATCTTCGGCCGGCGAACGACAACCTACTAAGGTCCACATCATCATCCGCCGCTGCAATGGAGGTTGGCGGCGGCGGCGGATGATGCGGTCGTCACGTTTGCAAGCACGTCGGATACAAGGGTGATCGGCTCCAGAGACAACGCGATTGCCGCCTCTCTTGCCGCGTTCGATGACGGTAGTTTCGAACGCGGCTTGGCGCGTCTGGTCGCCATTCCCTCTACGTCGCAAGATCCGGGGCATGAACCTGACCTGCAACGCTACTTGGACACGGCCATTGTCCCCTGGCTCCAGCGTCTGGGCTTCACCATCGCCGTTCACCCGAATCCACGCCAAGGCTTCGGCCCGATCTTGCTCGCCGAGCGGCTTGAAGCAGTGGGTCCGACGGTGCTCACTTACGGTCACGGCGACACGGTGCGTGGGCTGGCCGAACAGTGGCGCGCCGGGCTCGACCCTTGGGTGCTAACCCGGGAGGACGGACGCTGGTACGGGCGGGGCGCGGCCGACAACAAGGGCCAGCACGCCATTAACCTGCATGCGTTGGCGGCCGTGTTAGCAGAGCGCTGCGGCCGGCTCGGCTTCAGTTTGAAGCTCGTTCTGGAGACCGCCGAGGAGCGCGGCTCGCCGGGATTGCGCGACTTCGTCGCGTCGCATGCCGAAGCGCTGGCTGCAGACGTACTGATCGCCAGCGACGGCCCCCGGGTCGCCGCGGACACCCCGACCATCTCCACGGGCACCCGCGGTACCTTCCACTTCGACCTCGCGGTGAGCCTGCGGGCCGGCGGTGTGCATTCTGGCAATTGGGGCGGCATGACCGCGGACCCGGCAATCATCCTCGCCCATGCGCTCGCCTGCGTGGCCGACCGCCACGGCCGCATCCTGGTGCCGGGATGGCTGCCGCCGGACGGCATGCTGCCCTCGGTACGGCAGGCATTGGCCGGGTTGGAGCTGCGCGCCGAGGGCGAGGCGGCCAGCATCGATCCTGGCTGGGGCGAACCCGGGTTTAGCGCGGCCGAGAAAATCTATGGCTGGACCAGTTTCATCGTGCTGGCCATGCTCTCGGGCCGGCCCGAGAACCCGGTGAACGCCGTGGCGCCGAACGCCCGCGCCCACTGCCAGCTCCGCTACACCGTCGATTGCGACCCGGCGGCGTTTGAGCCGGCGTTGCGCGCGCATCTGGACGCCGCCGGGTTTGCCGAGGTGCGGGTGGAAAACGCGGCGGTGCGCATGCCGGCCAGCCGGACCGACCCGGCACACCCCTGGGTTGCCCGGGTGGCCGCCAGCCTGGCGCGGACGCTGGGGCGCCCGCCGCAGCTCATCCCTAACGGCGGCGGCGGCCTGCCGGGCGACGTGTTCGTGGACCATCTCGGCGTGCCGCTGGTGTGGATCCCGCACAGCTATAACGGCTGCAAGCAGCACGGGCCGGACGAGCATTTGCTGATCGCCCCGGCGCGCGAGGGCGTGGCCATGATGGCCGGGCTTTGGTGGGATCTCGGGGACGGGTGACGGTTTCGCCGCGGCGGCAATCGCTCTAGCATCGCCGCGTCGACGGCAATGGAACCAAGCGATGTCAGACGTGGTGGCCAAGCTGGAGCGGGTGCGGGGCGAGGACACGCTTTGGGCCGTGATCGCCTGGCTGGGCACGCAGCGCCGCATCGCCGAGGTCTTCCCCTCCCGCGCGCGGGCGTTGGCCGACCGGGATTGGCGGGAGCAGGAGGTGAAAGCCTACGTTCATCTCCTACGCGGGACCGACCAGCCGGTGCCGCGGTATGGCGTCGCACCGATCCGGCGCTCCGACCTGCCGCGCCGTTGGCGGCCGCTGCCGGCGCTGGGGTTTCTGCGCGGGCAATTGTTCTGATCATAGCCGCCGATAGCCGTTAGAGATATCGCGACAGGCCCATTGGCTTTGGTCGTGACGGCAGCCATCATCGCTGTCGCCCGCTCCGCAGACTGCAAACGTCTAGACTTCCTCCACCTTTTCCACGCCGGGCACGAGCTTGAGCGCCTGCGCCAGTTTGGGTGTGACGTTGAAGCCGCCGGGCAGTTCGATCTCCACGTCCTGGCTGTCGCCCAGGCGGGGCAGCAGCACCACGCGACCGCGTCCACGGCGCTCCCGCTCCAAAATGGCGCGAATATGCGGGACGGCGGCGCTTTGGCCCAGCCAGATGCGCATGCCCGCCCCCGCTTCTGCCGCCGCCTGCTCCAGCGACACCGCGCCGGAGGCCGTGATGCGCAACGCGTCGCCCTCCTGCTTGAGGTCGACCGTCACCAGCACGGCCGCACCGTCACGCAACAGGTCCCCGCAGGCAGCCAGCGCCTCCGAAAACAACGTCACCTCGAACGACCCGGCGCCATCCGACAACTGCACCCAGGCCATCTTGCTGCCACTGCGCGTAGGATGCTCCTTACGGCCGATAACGCAGCCGGCAAGCTTGACCCGCCCGCCGCCCGCGGCCGCCATCGCTTCGAGCTTGTCGGACCCGACGGCCCCGAGCCGGCGCAGCAAGCCCGCATACATGTCGAGCGGATGGGCGGTAAGATGGAAGCCGATCGCTTCGGCCTCGAAGCCCAGGCGCTCCAGCGGCGGCCAATCCGGCACGGCCGGCAAGCGGATCGGCTCGGGCGCCGCGCTGCCGAACAGGCCGATTTGGCCGCTGTCGCGCTGTTCGGCGTCGGCCTGGGCGCGGCGTAGCACCAGTTCCGCGCCGGCGAACAGTTGAGCCCGGTTGGGTGTGAGCGCGTCGAAGGCGCCGGCCCTTACGAGGTTCTCGATCTGCATCTTGTTGATCTGGCGTGGGTCCACTCGCGCGGCGAAATCGGTGGCGTCGCGGAATGGGCGAGTTCCGCGTGCGGCCACCACCGCGCGCATCGCCGCCATCCCTACCTTCTTCACCGCTGCCAGCGCGTAGCGGATGGCGGGCTTGCCGGCCTCGTCCAGGTCTGGCCTGAAGTCGGCGCCGGACCGATTGATATCAGGCGGCAGCACATGGATGCCGAGCCGCTCCGCTTCCTGCCGCAACGCTGCGAGCTTGTCGGTGTTGGTGATGGCGAGCGACATGCAGGCGGCGAGGAACTCGACTGGGTGGTTCTGCTTCATCCACGCCGTCTGATACGCGACCAGCGCGTAGGCCGCGGCATGAGACTTGTTGAAGCCGTAATCGGCGAATTTCGCCATGAGTTCGAACACCTCGACCGCCTTGGCCTCGGGAATGCCGCGCGTGGTGGCGCCGTCCACAAAGGTCTTGCGCTGAGCGTCCATCTCGGAGCGGATTTTCTTGCCCATCGCGCGGCGCAGCATGTCGGCAGCGCCAAGGCTGTAGCCTGCCATGATCTGGGCGATCTGCATCACCTGTTCCTGGTAGACCATGATGCCGTAGGTTTCGCCTAACACCTCCGCCAGCTCCGGGTGCGGCGCCTGCCATGGCTCGCCATGCTTGCGGCGGCAGTAGTCGGGGATGTTGGCCATCGGGCCGGGGCGGAACAGCGCCACGGCGGCAATCAGGTCCTCGAACCGGTCAGGGCGCATCTGGCGCAGCACGTCGCGCATGCCGGCGGATTCGAACTGGAACACGCCGCCGGCGTCGCCACGGGCCAGCATGTCGTAGGTGGGCGCGTCGTCCAGCGGCAGGCGGTCGAGATCCGGCGGGTCTTGCATGTAAGCCAGCGCGCGCTGCAGAATGGTGAGCGTGGTGAGGCCCAGGAAGTCGAACTTCACCAATCCGGCCTGCTCGACGTATTTCATCGAGTATTGAGTAACGAGCGTGTTAGCCTTCGGGTCGCGGTAGAGCGGCACCAGCTCGATCAGCGGGCGGTCGCCGATCACCAGGCCGGCGGCGTGGGTGCTGGCATGACGGTACAGGCCCTCCAATTGCAAGGCGACTTCCAGCAGCCGCTTCACCGCCTCGTCGTCGGTTTGCATCTGCTGCAGCTTGGGCTCGCCCGAAATCGCTTGCGCGAGGGTGACGGGCTTGGCCGGGTTGTTCGGGATCAACTCTGCCACGCGGTTGGTCTGGCCGAAGGGCAAGCCTAACACCCGCCCCACGTCGCGCACCGCGGCGCGGGCTTGCAGCTTGCCGAAGGTGATGATCTGCGCGACGCGGTCGGCGCCATATTCGCGACGCACGTAGTCGATCACCTCGTCGCGCCGGTCCTGACAGAAGTCGATGTCGAAGTCCGGCATCGAGATGCGTTCGGGGTTGAGGAAGCGTTCAAACAGTAGGCCGAAACGCAGCGGGTCGAGGTCGGTGATGGTGAGCGCCCAGGCCACCACGGAGCCGGCGCCGGAACCGCGCCCAGGACCCACGGGGATACCCTGCGCCTTGGCCCATTGAATGAAGTCGGCGACGATGAGGAAGTAGCCGGCAAAGCCCATGGCGGCGATGACGCCCAATTCGTAGTCCAACCGCTCGGTGTATTGCGCGCGAGTCGCCGGGTCGCCCGCGATAGCGTCCATGCGGCGGACGAGGCCTTCGCGGGCCATGGCGCGGACCGTCTCTTCCTCGGTGGCGCCGGTGCGCACCTTGGGGCAGACGGGCAGCAGCGGCTTGCGGGTTTCCGCCATCACGGCGCAGCGCTGGGCCATGGCGAGCGTGTTGTCGCAGGCTTCCGGCAGGTCGGCGAACAGGGCGCGCATGGCGTTGGCCGGCTTGAACCAGTGCTCCGCCGTGACCCGGCGCCGCTCCGCCACGGCGACGGGCTGGCCGGAAGCGATGCAGAGTAGGGCGTCATGCGCCTCGTACATCGCGGGGGTGGCGAAGAAGCACTCGTTGGTGGCGACCAGCGGGAGTGCGAACTCGTCGGCCAGGGCGATCATGCCGGGTTCGACGGCGCGTTCCAGGGCCAGGCCGTGGCGGTGGAGTTCGACCGCGGCGCGGTCGCCGAACGCCTCGCGGATGGTGGCGAGCCAGGTGGCGGCGTCCTCCCGCCGGCCCTCGGCGAGCAGGCGGGCGAGCGGGCCGCCGGTGCCGCCGGTGAGCAGGAGCAGGCCGGCGTGGTGTTGTAGCACGGTCTCGAGCGGGAGCGCCGGGTCGGGTTGCAGGAAGCCTGCCGAGGACAGGCGCTGCAGGTTGGCCAGGCCGGTGGCGTTCTGGGCCAGGAGGACGATTGGGTCGGGCGGGGCGCCGGGCTTGCCCTCGCGGGCGAGGGCGATTTGGCAGCCGATGATGGGCTGCACGCCGCGGCCGACGCAGTATTGGCTGAATTCGAGCGCGCCGAACAGGTTGCCGGTGTCGGTGATGGCGGCGGCGGGCATTCCGGCGTCGCGGGCGAGGGTGGCGATCTGGTCGGGTTTGATGGCGCCTTCGCTGAGGGAGTAGGCGGAGTGGGTGCGGAGATGGACGAAACCGGCATGGGGCATGGACGGATTGTAGCGGGAGGGCGCCGCTGCATGCTAGGCTTCGGCCATGGACGCCGCCGCCACCCACCGGATGACTGCCGACGAATTCATCGCTTGGGCGATGCAGCAGCCCGAGGGCAAGCGCTATGAGCTGGCGGACGGAAGGATTTGCCCGATGGCGCCGGAGCGAATGGGCCATGCCCGGGTCAAGGCCGAAGTGTATGCTGGGTTCAGAGCGGCGATTCAACAGGCAGGCCTTCGCTGCGAGGTCATCCCCGACGGTATGGCAGTCCGAGTCGATAACCGCACGGTGTACGAGCCGGATGCGGCGATACGGTGCGGAGAGCCGCTCTCGAATGCTGCCATTGAGTATAATGACCCGATTGTCGTCGTAGAGGTAGTGTCACCGTCGACACAGGCGACCGACACACGAGCCAAACTGCTGGATTACTTCCGGCTGCTGTCGGTGCAGCATTACCTGGTGGCAGATATAGCCAGGCGGGTTGTTACCCACCATTGGCGGACCAAACAGGGCAAGCTCGCAACGGCGACCGTCGCAAGCGAACTGGTCCTTGATCCGCCAGGCTTGAGGCTTGATGTGCCGTCGTTATTTTCGGGCTATCCCTAATCAAGGATAGACGTAGTGTCGGCTCAGAAGTTCAGCAAAGACTTCCGGCTTTACGAGCCTGGTAAGCCGGCGTTACCGGTTGGCCACGAGGGCGCGTTGGTGATGCTGACCAAAATCAGGGACAAGCTTCCTGGCGTGCAGGTCGAAGCGCTGGACATGGTGGAAGAAGGCGACCGGGTCGCAGTCCGGTGGTTGTTTTCGGCCACAGAGCAGGGAGACAACCGACAGATGGCTTGTGTGGCGGTCTATCGGTTCACGAATGGGTTGATTTCGGAAGATTGGGGACTCGCCACTCTGGCGGGCTGGTGACTGCGGCGTCGCCATCAGCACGATGACAGGGCGGCCACCGCCGTGCTTACATGCCGGCATGGATGCAGCCCAGAAAGCCCGGATGACGGCGAACGAGTTCATCGCCTGGTCAATGGATCAGCCGAAAGAGCGGCGTTACGAGCTTGCCGATGGCGAGGTGATTCAGATGGCCTCGCAGCGGGTTCGGCATGCTTTGGTGAAGGGCCGCGTTTTCGAGGAATTCGCGGCGGCGGTGAGGCAGGCCGGTCTTGGCTGCCAGGTCTTTCCCGACGGAATGGCTATCCGGGTTGACGACAATACCGTCTATGAACCGGACGCGGCGGTGCGGTGCGGTAAGCCGCTGGGTGACGACATCGTGGTTTATGACGATCCGGTCATCGTCGTGGAGATTTTGTCGCCATCCACCCGGGGTGTCGACACCGGGCTGAAGGTGGCTGGCTACCTTCGTCTGCCATCTGTGATGCACTCCTTGATCGTGCACGCTGGGCGCGGCGAGGTGATCCATCACGCGCGGCAGGCGGACGGGTCGATTAAGACCGGGGTTGTCACGTCTGGACCGCTGCACCTGGCGTCCCCCGGGATCACCCTGGACATTGCCGCACTGTTTCCTTGAGGTAAGTCAGGCCGCGAGCCAGCTTTTTGCCTCACCTGTATAGGCGGCGCCGGGGTTACCGCTGACGGTGGTGCGCCACATCACTCGGGCTTGCTCGGCGGCGTTGAACCAGGTCGCCGCGTGGACGGTGCAGCGGTTGTCCCAAATGACCAGGTCCCCCGGGGTCCATTCATGCACGTAGACGAAGTCTGGCCGGGTTAGATGACTCATCAACTCGTCGAGCAGTCGCGCGCCGTCCCCGTCGGGACCCGGCTCCAGGCCGAGGATGGGGCCTTCGAGCCAGTCCATCTGGCCATGCTCGCAGAGGTAGAGGGCCTTCTCGCCGGTTTGCGGGTGGGTGCGGACGATTGGCTGAGGCTGGGGGCGTTCGTGCGGCGCCAGTGGCCGGGGCGTGTCTCCGGCGCGCACGGCCTCTCGCCGGCGGCCTGCGGTGGTGCTGACATGCAGGCCTTCCAGGTGGTCGATCCGCTGCTTGGTCGCGGCGGGGAGTGCGGCATAGGCGGCGGTTGCGTCGGCGAACAAGGTTTGGCCTTGCCCCTGCGGCACCGGCAGCACCGCCAGGAACAGCGACACATCCGGTGGCGGGCGGCGATAGCTCTGATCGGTATGCCAGCCGCGACGATGCGGGTACTGGGTGGGCAGCTTGCCAGCCGCCGTTCGTGGCGGGTCGGGCAAGGCGGGGGGCTGGCGCTCGGCCGGGGGCGTGTTGGAGACGACGAAGATTTCCGGCACGTCCGGGTGCACCATGTTGGGGTCCATGCCGGTGTGGCGGTAGTTCTCGACCTCTGGGCCGAAGGTTTGGCTGAGGCGGAGGAGGAGGTCGGGCTGGCCGGCCATTTGGCTCATGTCCGGCAACAGCAGCAGGCCGTGGCATTCGGCCAGCAAGCGGGGCAACACGGTTGGGTCAGCCTCGGCGGTGGCCACCAGGCTCGGGCTGCCGGGTGAGTTGCGCAGTTGCACGACCCCACCGAAGGAAGCACCGACCAACGGGCGAACCAGATCGAGATGACCGCTCATGATGCCTCCCGCGATGGTCGGTCACGAGGCTACGGCCGGCCGGCTGGCCGAGCAAGGTCAGTCAAGCAGGCAGCAAGTAGAACGGGACAGCATAGGCCCATTGAGCTGAACGCGATCCGCTATCATTACGGGTCGTGCTTGCCGACGATGAAGGGGATGGGGCGGGTCGGGGGCGTGGCGTCGCTCCGGGAGGCGGGCGGGGCGGCGGCGAGCTTGGCGAGTTCGCGGATGTCCTGCGGGCTGCGGCGCTTCCAGTCGTAGAGCGGCTTGGGCACGGGCAGGCCAAGGTCGTGGCAGATGTCGGCGACGATGTCTTCGACCGGGCGGGTGGCGAGGTCGTCTTCGAGGTCGGGCTGCTCGAGGCGCTCGATCAGTTCCTGTTCGAGGCTTTCGGCGCGGTCGCCGGTTTCACGGGCGTGGATGACGTCCTCGACGCCGCGATAGATGCGCTTGCGGGCGACGACGCGGTTGGGCGCCGGGTCGTGCGGCGGGGCGGCGAGCTTGTCGGCGAGCAGGATGCTGCGGCGGATGGAGGCGGTGAGGACGCTGTAGGCGTCGGCGGCGTCGGCTTCGGAGCGGGTGGCGGCGTCGGGCGCGTCTGGATGGAGGCGGCGCAGGCGGGCCATGCCGATGTCGAGCGCTTCGGCGAGCAGGGCTTGACAGGTCGCGCGCAGGTCGGTGCGGGTGGTTTCGCAGGGGGGTTGAGGGTGCGGCGCGGGCATGGCGGGACAGGACCATGCGGGGAGGGGGAGTTTCAAGGAGTGTGTGCGGGGCGGGGGGGCTTGTGGGGTTGGCGCGGACTTGCCGGAAGCGGTGGTCGGGCCAAAACCCCCCGGCGTAGGGTGCAATGCGCTTTGGCATTGCACCACCGTTGCCAATCACGATTATCCGAGAAAAGCACTCGAGCGGTGGGGGAGCTTCGGTCCCAAATGCCCGATTATCGGCGCAACCGCGTGCCCGGCGGCAGCTATTTCTTCACCGTCAACCTGCTCGATCGCCGCTCCGATCTCCTCGTCAACCATATCGACTTGGTTCGCGCGTGTGTTGACCGAGTTCGCCACCTCATGCCGTTCCACATCGATGCCTGGGTGGTGCTGCCCGACCATATGCACGCTGTCTGGACACTTCCCCAAGGCGACGCGAACTTCTCCCGGCGTTGGCAGGCCATCAAGATGGCGTTCGTCAAGGGCATCGAACCAGCGGAGCTTCTCAGCATCAGCCGCCGGGTGCGCGGCGAGAGAGGCGTGTGGCAGCGGCGCTTTTGGGAACACACCATTCGCGACGAGCGGGATTACGCAGCGCATATCGATTATGTCCATTTCAATCCGGTCAAGCACGGTCTTGCTGCTTCCGCTGCTGCGTGGCCGTACTCCACCTTCCACCGCGCTGTGGCTCGGGGGCAGTATCCGAGTTCGTGGAGTGCGGAGGGGAGCGATGACGGTCCCAAGGGCGAACGGTCGTGATGGCGAAGTTCGGTGGATTGAGAGGCTTTAGCCCTGGGAGAGTGGTGCAATGCCAAAGCGCATTGCACCCTACGCTGGTTGCGTTTGGCTTTGGCGATGGTAACCCTTGCGGCAGCTGTGCGGCCATAGTCTACCTAAGCGCATATCATACCAACGGCCCATTGCACTGACCCTTTTTCGTCATTGCGAGGAGCGCAGCGACGCGGCAATCCAGGCGGGAAGCGCCGACGCTGCGGCCCTGGATTGCCGCGCCGCAAGGGCGGCTCGCAATGACGGATCGGTCAGAGCGAAGGGCCGCTGGTATCACTTCCCATCGCCGTTCAATAACGAGTCCAGTTCATCCGGAGGCATCCGTTTGACAACGCTCTCAACATCACGGTCATACCTGCGGTCATTGGGATCGACACCACGCTGGGACTTGCGGCCGTATTGCCGTGCAAAAACGGCAAGCTCCCCGACCTTCTTAGCCTGCTTTTGCTCTCGACTCAGCTTCTTTGGCAACTCATCCTCGAAGTAAGATTGATTCCAGCGGGCGGCTTCGTTTCGCAGGTTAGCCTTTTACAATCAAGCAGAAGCCGCATTTCTCATGTGCGAATGTCCGCATCGTGTTAGCTGCCACGGTGATAGAGTAAGCGTAGCCCGTATGGGCTTCGCCCATGCGGGACGGCCGAGATGTAAAGGCTCTGTCCATTCGTCGGGCTGGCTGAACCGGAGCCTCAGCAAGGCAGTTTGCTACTTGGTGCGCGGCCGTGACCCGCATTCGCTGCGCGAATACGTTGGGGTGGACGGCCCCGCGGCATCATGTGCCAAGGTTCGTCAGTGAGAGCGAACGATGGAGCCGCCCGTGACCGAGTATAAACGTATCGCCGTTGACACGTCCAAGCACGTCTTCACACTTCATGGCATTGATGCGAAGAGCAACACGGTGCTGCGCCGCAACCTGCGCCGCGCCGCCTTCATTGAATTCTTCCGCAAGCTGCCACCGACGCAGATCGCGATGGAAGCGTGCGGCGGCTCCCACCACTGGGGGCGAGTTGCAGGCGCTCGGCCACCAAGTGGCACTGACCCCGCCGCAATACGTCAAGCCGTTCGTCAAGCGTGGCAAGAACGACCGCAACGATGCGGAGGCGATCTGCACCGCCGCCGGGCCAGCCGGACATGGCGCAGGTGCCAGTCAAGTCGGCCCAGGCGCAGGCCGCCGCCATGCTGCTCAGCGTGCGCGAGTTGCTGACCCGGCAACACACCCAGCTGGTCAACGCCCTGCGCGGGCACGCCGCCGAGTTCGGCTTAATCGCCGCCAAGGGCGAGGCCGGGTTGCGCGAGGTGATCGCCAAAGCCGCCGATGCACAAGCCCTGGCCAAGCCGGCGGCCGAGGCACTGGCGCTGCTGGCGGCAGAGATCGACCGGGTGGAGGTGCGGCTGGCCGAGACCGACAGAACGCTGCTGGCTCACCACAAGGCCTCTCCCATAAGCCGGTTGCTGGCCGAGATCCCCGGCGTGGGGTGGCTCACCGCGCTGACCCTGTCACTGCGGGTCGACCCGGCGCAGTTCCGCTCGGGCCGCCATCTCGCCGCCTGGCTGGGGCTGGTGCCGCGCGAGCACTCCACCGGCGGCAAGCAGCGCCTCGGCGGCATCAGCCGCGCCGGTAACGAGCGCATCCGCAGCCTACTGGTGCTGGGAGCCACCGCCGTGATCCGCCATGCCAAGCCGGGCAAGACCGCGCCGTGGCTGCTGTGCTTGCTGGAGCGCAAGCCGCGCAAGCTCGCGGCGGTGGCTCTGGCCAACAAGATCGCCCGGGTTGCCTGGGCGGAGCTGGCCAAAGGTTCCGCCTGCGTAGCAGGTGGAAGGCCAGCGGAGGGCATGATGGCGAGCGGAGAGGCTTACCGCCAACCAGCCAAGGCCTGACCGTCCGCCAGCCGCAGGTGTAATACCGGTCAGCTTAGAAACTGACTTGGTTGAGATAGGGGTAGCTAGTTAGGGATTGCAGTTGGGCTGCGGTCAGCTTTTGCCATGCGATGCAAAGCGCATCGACGATGGCGTCGTAGCTGTTGAGGAGCCTGTGGCTGAGATAGCGCTCGCGCAGGTAGAGCCAAACGCGTTCGACTGGGTTGAGCTCGGGGCTGTAGGGCGGCAGCAGGATCAGCGACACGTTGGCCGGCATGGTGAGGTCGTTGGTGACGTGCCAGCCGGCCTGATCCATGACCATGGCAGCGTGTTCGTCCTTGGCCAAGGTGGCGGCGAACTGGTCGACGAACAGCTGCATGGTGGCGGTGTTCAGCTCTGGCAGCACCAGGGCGAACGCGCTGCCAGTCTTCGGCTGCACGGCGGCGAACAGGTGCGTCCAGGTGTAACGCTGGTCGCACAAGCCGGGCGGGCGTTGGCCGCGGGTGAACCAGCGATGGCAGGTGCGGCCTTTCTGGCCGAACCGCGCCTCATCCTGAAACCACAGCGTCAGGCGGCGGCCCGGATGCGCCTGCGCGATGGTGTCCAGCTCGCTCTGCAGCCCCCTTTTGACCAGGTCTGTCGTGCTACCGGGTCGGCCTTGGGATGCGACGGCCGGGCCTTCTGCCGCGACAAGCCCAGTTTGCGCATCAGCTTGGACATGTGCGCCTCGTGGTAGTCGACCTTCCAGCGCCGCGCGATCTCGGCACACAGCTCGGCCAGCGTCCAGGCCGACACGCCCGTCTTCTCGATGTCCGGACCATCCAGCACCAGCTTGCGCAGCTCGGCCATACGGCTGTCGTCCAGCCGCGGCTTTGGTCCAGGCCGGGGCCGGTCGTGCAGGCCGTCCAAGCCCTCGGCGTTGTAGCGCATGACCGCATCGCGCAGCGCCTGGCGCTCCATGCCGGCCAGGCGCGCTGCCTCGGCCCGCGTCATGCCTTCCAGCGCGTTGGCGATTGCCATCATCCGCGCCGCCGCTGATCGGTCAGGTTCTACACGCGCCCGCTTGCGCAGTTCTGCCCCCGACAGCTTCTCGCTGATCACCAGCCGCTTGCCCTTCATCGCCCCTACCCCGCACAGCCCCAGCGAGGCCAGCAGGCTCCACCGAGCCGCTCAAAATCACAGGCGAGTCATCAACCGCGCTGGCCGGTATCAGAGGGCAGACAGGAGAAGATGCTGATCGGTCGGACCGACGATCCACCAAGCCCGTGTAGCCCGTCGGCCAGCAAGGCCGCCAATGCGTTTGGGCGTGGATCGCGGAACCCATCTAGGCCAGCGGCCGTGAGCCGCACCCCAAAGGCCGGACACACGAGCGCAACCGCACCAGATCAGACAATCTTCACCCGAGCCCCTTGCATCCAAAGGGCCGTCCACACACGGGCTACGGTTCGGGCAGTCATCGGCCGTCATCCGGACAATAGCGGACGACAAGCATCCCGCCACGCAGCCGGTGCTCCTTGGCAAAAGCCGTCGCGAAGTCTGCCTCCATAGGGCCGCAGCACCGTGTCGACCAATTGCTGTATAGGACCGACGTCGCCCAGCTCGAACAAGGCCATAAATGCCGTGTCAAACTGCTCGGCGAGAGCCGCATCCGAGGCCACGAGAGCCCGAGGGATCGCCTTGCCCGAAGCGCTCCAGTTCCTTGCCGCACGCAGGGCAAAGTCGGCGAGCGCAGCATGGAGTGCCGCGCCAGTAGCAATAAGCATGGCCTTCTGACGGTCGTTTTTCAGCGCGGCAGCAAGGTCGGTGATGGCGTAGCGGCGCACCCTCAGTTCCTCCGCGTCGAGTTCGGGTGGTCCAAGCCGCAGAATGTCCTGGGCGATCCCGCGTGCGACATCGAGCACGCAAGAAGGTGGCAAGGCGGAGACACCCTCAGCTACCATCGTCGGTAAGACGGGCACACCGGAGAGCCGGTCAATCTCACGGCAGAAATAACCCAACGTGCTCAGGTCATGCGCGAACACTTCGATGGGCCGGCTCTCGAACACCACCATCTCCCGCCACGCTCCGCCCGGCAACGAGTCGAACAGCAAAACCATGTCGTAGTCTGAATCGGCCGTTGCCTCGCCGCGCACCTGCGAGCCTGTCAGCAGCGCCGCCACGGCGCTTGGGTAATGCGCGGCGACAAAGCGGCGGATCAGAGCGAGTGCCTCGGTCAGCGCCAGCTGCTGCAGAGTAGGTGGAGTAACCACGGACATGGCCGATTCCGCCTGAGTATGGCCGGACTATAGCCCGCCACACGCGCAATGACAGGGTGGCCATTTTGTGCTTACGTCGTCTTATGGACGCCGCCCAGAAACATCGGATGACCGCGGACGAGTTCATCGCGTGGTCGATGGCGCAGCCCAAAGGCCGGCGCTATGAACTTGCGAGCGGCGAGGTGGTCCAGATGGCGTCGGAGCGTGCCAAGCATGCCCGGGTCAAGATGCGTGTCTGCCGTCTGCTGGAGGATGGCGTCGCCAGCCAGGGCCTCGGCTGCGAGGTGTTTCCGGACGGCATGGCCATCCGCATCGACGCAAACACGGTCTATGAGCCGGATTGCGCGCTGCGGTGCGGCACGCCGCTTGGTGACGAGGCAGTGCACTATAGCGATCCGGTCATCGTCGTCGAGGTTCTGTCGCCATCGTCGCAAGCCATCGATACATCAGACAAGTTAGCGGACTATTTTCGTCTGCCGTCTGTTGCGCATTACTTGGTCGTGCGAACTAATCGAAACACAATCATCCATCATCGGCGCGGAGATGACGGCATGATACAGACCCGCTTGGTCACAACGGGAGCGTTGCGGCTTGATCCTCCCGGCATTAGGCTCGACCTCGACTCATTGTTCCAGCGGCCGGACTAAGCTGCCACCACCAATCCATCCCGTAACGTCACACGGCGGTCCATTCGCGCCGCCAAGTCCGGGTTGTGCGTCGCAATCAGCGCCGCCACGCCCTGCCCCCGCACCGCCTCCAGCATCGCATCGAACACCACGCCCGAGGTCGCCACGTCGAGGTTGCCCGTGGGCTCGTCGGCCAGTAGCACGCGCGGCGCATTGGCCAGCGCGCGGGCAATCGCCACGCGTTGCTGCTCGCCGCCGGAGAGCTTGCCGGGCAAATGCCCCACGCGGGCCGAGAGGCCGAGCGTGCCGAGCAGGTCGCGCGCCCGAGCCTCCGCGTCACGGCGGGGGCGGGTGGCGATCATTTGCGGCAGCACCACGTTCTCCAGCGCGCTGAACTCACCCAGCAGGTGGTGGAACTGGTAGACGAAGCCGATCGCGTCGCGCCGGATGGCGGTGCGGGCTACGTCCGGCAGGGTGCCAGCGTCGCGGCCGTCTACCAGCACGGCGCCGCGGTCGGGGCGTTCCAGCAGGCCGGCCAAGTGCAGCAGGGTGGACTTGCCAGTGCCCGAAGGCGCCACCAAGGCTACGATCTCGCCGGGGTGCAGGGTGAGCGAGGCGCCGCGCAGCACCTCCAAAGTGGCGTCGCCGGTGCGGAACGTGCGGTGAACCTCCTGCAATACCAGGGGCTCAGCCATTCCGCAGCGCCTCCACCGGGTCGGTGCGGGCGGCGCGCCAGGAGGGGTATAGCGTTGCCAGCAAAGACAGCAGCAGCGCCATGGCGATGATCTGGCCCACCTCGTGCCAGTTCAGCTTGGCGGGGAGATGGGACAGGTAATACACGGTCGGGTCGAACACGGTATGCCCGGTGGCGGCCTCCACCCAGCCCTGGATGCGCTGGATGTTGAGGCAGAACACCACGCCGAGCAGCGTGCCGGCCACGGTGCCGGTGACGCCCACGGAGGCGCCCACCATCAGGAAGATGCGCATCACGGCACCACGGCGGGCGCCCAAGGTGCGCATCACGGCGATGTCCTGCGTCTTGTCCTTCACCATCATGATGAGCGAGCTCACCACGTTGAACGCCGCCACCAGGATGATAAGGGTGAGGATGAGGAACATAACGTTCTGCTCCACCTGGACGGCGGCGAAGAAGCTGTTGTTGGTCTGCTGCCAATCGACCACCCGCACCGATTGGCCGCCCAGGGCGGCGAGGATGGCGCGGCCGACGGAGCGCGCGCTGTCGGGGTCGGCGCTCTTCACCTCGATCTGCGTTGCCTGGTCCGGCTGCTGGAAGAACACCTGCGCTGCCTGCAGCGGGAGGAACACGTAGCCGCTGTCGTATTCGTTCATCCCCACCTGGAAGATCGCCGCCACGGTGTAGGCGCGCACCCGGGGGATGGTGCCGAACGCGGTGGCGGCGCCCTGGGGCGAGACCAGGGTGAGCTTGCTGCCGATGCCGAGGCCGAAGCGCTGCGCCAGGGTGGCGCCGATGGCGATGGCGTCGTCACCCTGGAAGCCGTCGAGCGAGCCAGCCTCGATGTGGCCGCTGACGGTGCCGAGGCTGCGCAGGTCCTGCGGGCGGATGCCGCGGACGTAGCCGCCGGTGTTGTTGCCGCGGTCGTCGGTGAGCAGGACCTGGCCGTCCACCACGGGGATGGCGCTGACTACGCCGGGCACGGCCTTGATGCGGGCGACGTCGGCGTCGAAGCCGGTGAGCGGCTTGCCGAGGCCGTAGACGCCGAGGTCGCCGTTGAAGCCGAGGATGCGGTTCAGCAGGTCGGTCTTGAAGCCGCCCATGACGGACATGACGATGATGAGGGTGGCGACGCCGAGCGCAATCCCCACCAGGCTGAACCCGGCGATGACGGAGACGAAGCGCTCGCCTCGCCGCGCCCGCAGGTAGCGCGCGGCGACCATCCGCTCAAACGGGCCGAACATCATGTTATCCTTTGTTGCGTTCGATTGTCATGGCAGGGCTGGACCCTGCCATCCAGGGCAGACCCACAAGTGACGTCGCCCGCAGCGTGAAAAGCGCTGGCAAAACGGGGCTTACGTCACATGCCGCACCCCGGGGCCGCACGACCGTGCAAGTCCTTGCGCCGCCTTGTCCAGCCGGACCGCGTGGATGCCCGTGTCAAGCACGGGCATGACGGTGACGATGTTTGTGGCCGCGTTCACGCCAGCACGCGCGTGAGCGCGTCGTCCAGGCTCAACTCGGCGCGCTCGCCGGTGGCGCGGCGTTTCAGCTCGACCTGGCCGCTGGGGGCGCCACGGGGGCCGACCACGAGCTGCCAGGGGTGGCCCAGCAAGTCCGCGTCGGCGAACTTCACGCCGGCGCGCTCGTCGCGGTCGTCGTAGAGCGCGGCGGAGCCGAGCCTGGCGTAGAGCGTCTCGCAGATGGCGCCGGTCGCCGGGTCGGCCTGCTTGAGGTTGAGGATAGCGGCGCGGAACGGGGCGATGCTGTCGGGCCAGATGATGCCGGCGTCGTCGTGGCTGGCCTCGATGACCGCACCCACCAGGCGGGAGATGCCGATGCCGTAGCTGCCCATCTCGGGCGCCACCTGCGAGCCATCCGGCGCCGCGACGGTCATGCCCATCGAAGCGCTGTATTTGCGGCCGAAATAGAAGATGTGTCCCACTTCGATGCCCCTGCCCTCGCGGCGGCGTTCGGGTGGCACCTGCGCCCAAGCCGCCGCGTCGTGCTTTTCGTCGGTGGCGGCGTAGAGGCCGGTCATCAACGTGTAGAAACGTTCGAGGTCCTCCGGCTTGGCCGCATCGTAGTCGGCGCTGAGCCAGTCGATTTCCTCGAACGCCGCGTCGAAGAACACGCCGCTTTCACCGGTGGGCGCGAGGATGATGAACTCGTGGCTGAGGTCGCCGCCGATCGGGCCGGTGTCGGCTACCATTGGGATGGCCTTCACGCCGAGGCGCTGGAAGGTGCGCATATAGGCCAGCATCATGCGGCGGTAGCTCAATACGGCGCCAGGGTAGTCCAGGTCGAAGCTGTAGGCGTCTTTCATCAGGAACTCGCGCCCGCGCATCACGCCGAAGCGGGGGCGCACCTCGTCGCGGAACTTCCATTGGATGTGGTAGAGGATTTGCGGCAAAGCGCGGTAGGAACTCACCGACTGGCGCATCAGTTCGGTGATCATCTCCTCGTTGGTGGGGCCATAGAGCAGGTCGCGCTCGTGGCGGTCGCGGATGCGCAGCATTTCGGGGCCATAGGCGTCGTAGCGGCCGGATTGGCGCCAGAGGTCGGCCGGCTGGATGGTCGGCATCAGCACTTCCTGGCAGCCGATCGCGTCCTGCTCGGCGCGCACCACGGCGGCGATGTTGTGCAGCACGCGCAAGCCGGCCGGCAGCCAGGCATAGATGCCGGACGCGGTCTGCCGGACCAACCCGGCGCGCAGCATGAGCCGGTGCGAGGCGATCTGCGCCTCGGCGGGCGTTTCCTTCATGGTGGGGAGCAGAGAGCGGGACAGTCGCATCGGCGTGACAAGCTCCGGAGGCAGGCGCCGGACCCTACAAGCGGGGTCGGTGTTGCGCCAGCCTTGCCGAATCAGGGGCGGGTTATCAGGCGGAGTGGCTACTGTTGGACTTTCTGCCGAGGGTCTTGTGCTCTGACCTGTGCCGTCGTGGTTCGTATTGTTGCCAACCAATGCTGCGGCGCAGCACACGGAATCAAGCGTTTTTACATGGGGTATGCGTGATAGTTTTACGTTATTGGGTGACAACAGAAGCGTGATCAGGTAGAGACAAAAATGCCCGCGCATCTTGATAGATGCAGCGGGCCAAGTTTAGGGAGGAAACGCCAGTCACACGGCAGAACGAGGAGCCCTCGTCCTGCCGTGATGATCGGCTTCCATTCGAAAAAATCCTAGAGAAAATCGAGTGGCACGGCGGGAATAATGAGCTCGCGAAACCAAAGCCGCGCAGAAAATGGGCATAGGCGCTAGTTGCGGGTGCGTTTGCCTAATCGTCCGGCATTTTCGCGGCCATGTCTCGGAAGCTGAGATAAGGACTATGGATTAGTGCCACGGCTCCGAGCCAAAGCACTGCCGCCACCAGCGTGGTGATCACGACGACCCGGAGCAGTCGCGGACGCTCGGGGGCGCCGCGCCAGCCGCCCGGCGCGTCGCGCGGGTCCGCCACGGGTTTGGCGCCAAACGGCAGCACGGCGAACAGCACCGTCCACCAGATCAGCACGTAGACGATGAAAGCAGTAAACCAGCCCATCAGACCCGCAAGAGATGCACGTCCACCAGAGGACGCTTTTGCAGGCGCCGGCCCAGTGCGCGCCGCAGCGCCGCCCGGGCGGAATCCAGCAGTGCCGCGTCGTCCAGGCGCAGCGAGGCCGGCAAACCCTCGAACGAGGCGGCGAATTCGCGCACCACTCGCTCGCTTTCCGGGTCGTCCTCGTCGAACAGGCCGGGGGCGCTGAGCTTCGGGGCGCCGAGCAGCGTGCCCTCCTGATCCACCGCCACGCTGGCGAGCACTATGCCGTTGAACAGCATGCGGCGCCGGGCTGCCAACACCTCGCCCTGCAGCGGCACCAGCCGATTGCCGTCCAGCACCAAGCGGGCGACCGGCGCTGAGTCGGTGACTTCCGGGCGGTTGCCGGAGAGGCTCAGCACGTCGCCGTCCTCCAGGATGATCGGCGTCGATCCGGCCTCTTTCGCCAGCGCGGCATGCGCCGAAAGGTGGCGCCACTCGCCATGAACGGGCACCGCGTAGGTGGGGCGGACCAGGGCGTAAAGCCGGCGCAACTCGTCGCGGGCCGGGTGGCCGGAGACGTGGATCATGTGGTCGTCCGCCGTCATCAGCTTCACGCCGCGGCGTACCAGGTTGTCCTGCACGGTGCCGATGGCCCGCTCGTTGCCGGGGATGACGCGGCTGCTGAACACCACCGTGTCGCCCTCGCCGAGCGCCACGTTCCTGTGCGTGTCGTTGGCGATGCGGGCGAGGGCGCTGCGGGCCTCGCCCTGGCTGCCAGTGACCAGGATTAGCAGGTTGTCGTCGGGCACCACGTCGATGGCGTCTTCCGGCAGGAACTCCGGCACGTCCTTCAAGTAGCCGCATTCCCGCGCCGCCGCCTCCAGGTTGCGCAGCGAGCGGCCGACCAGCACCACCGAGCGGCCGGCGTCGCGCGCGGCCAGCGCCACGGTCTCCACCCGTGCCACGTTGCTGGCGAAGCAGGTGACGGCGACCCGGCCCCGCAAGGCGCGGACCAACGCAGTGAGCGTGGTGCGGACCTCGGCTTCGGAGCCGGAATGGCCCTCCACCATGGCGTTGGTGCTGTCGCACACCATGGCCAGGATGCCCTCGTCGCCCAAAACGCGGAAGGCCTCCTCGTTGGTTGGGCTGCCCACCAGAGGGTTGGGGTCAAGCTTGAAGTCCCCGGTGTGCAGGATGGTGCCGTAGGGGGTGCGCACCACGAGCGCCTGTGCCTCGGGGATGGAGTGCGTGACGGGGATGAAGCGCAAATCGAACGGCGGCAGATCGAAACTGCCGCCGGGCGGGATGACCGTCACGCGGGCCTCGCCGGCCAGGCCGGCCTCGCCCAGCTTGCGGCGGAGCACGGCGGCGGCGAAGGGTGTCGAGTAAATCGGGCAGCGGAGCTGGCGCCAGAGATAGGCCACGGCGCCGACATGGTCCTCATGAGCGTGGGTGATGACCAGGCCGACCAGGCTGGCGCGGCGCTCGGCGAGGAACGCCGGGTCGGGCATCATCACGTCCACTTCGGGGTGTTCGGAGCCGCCGAAGCCGATGCCGCAATCGACCGCCAGGAAGCGGCCGTCGCAGCGATAGACATTGAGGTTCATGCCAATCTCACCCGTCCCGCCCAGGGGCAGGAAGGCAAGGTCGTTGGTCACAGCGTTCAAATTAGGTGCCTTCGAAGGATCTGGTCCGATCCTTGGGCAATGTGGGGGCTGGGTTCCGCTCCGCCAACAGCCGCAGCCCGTCCAATGTCAGATCGGGGTCGATATGGCCGATGACGGTGGTGCCCTCGGAGAACAGCGGCGCCAGCCCTCCCGTCGCCAGCACCTTCAGCGGGGCCTCGAACTCGGCGCTGATGCGGGCGACCAAGCCCTCGATCATGCCGATGTAGCCCCAATACAGGCCGGACTGCATCGCCGGCACGGTTGAGCGGCCGATCACCGCCTGGGGGCGGCCGATGCCGATGCGCGGCAGGCGGGCGGCGGCCTGATGCAGCGCTTCGAGCGAGAGATTGATGCCCGGGGCAATCACGCCGCCGACATAGGCGCCGGTAGCATCCACCACGTCGAAGGTGGTGGCGGTGCCGAAGTCGATCACGATGAGCGGCCCGGTATAGGCCTGGTGCGCGGCCAGGGCATTCAGCAGCCGGTCGGCGCCGACTTCGGTTGGGGTGTCGACCTTGATGTCGAAACCCCAGTCGAGCTCGGAGCGGGCGACCAGGGGCTCCACGCCGAACCAGTCGCGGCAGAGGCGGCGCAGGTGGTAGAGTGCGGCCGGGACCACGGTGCCGATCACCGCCCGCGAGATGGCGGCGGGCTTGACGCCGCGATGTTGGAGCAGGCTGAGCAGCCAGGGGGCGTATTCGTCGGAGGTGCGCTGCGCGTCGGTGCGGATGCGCCAGTTGCCGAGCCAGGACTGGCCGTCATGCACGGCGAAGACGATGTTGGTATTGCCGGCGTCCACCACCAGGAGCATCAGGCCCTCCTCGGAAGCGGCCGTGCCGGGTTGCCCGCGACGGTGGCGCCGGCTGGCACGTCGTGGGTGACGACGCTGCCGGCGCCGACCATCGCGTCCGCCCCCACGGTGACGCCGGGAAGGAGGATGGCGCCGCCGCCGATCCAGGCGAAGGCGCCGATGCTGACCGGGCGGCCAAGTTCCAGTTCCTGGCGGCGCAACGCCGGGTCGCGCGGGTGGTCGGCGGCGTAGATCTGCACGGCCGGGCCGATTTGGACGCCCTCGCCGATCTCGACGCCCACCACGTCGAGAATGACGCAGTTGAAGTTGAGGAAGGCGTTGCGGCCCAGGCTGATGTTGAAGCCGTAGTCGCATTGGAACGGCGGGCGGATGACGGCCCCCTCGCCTACGGCGGCGAGGCGCTCCCGCAGGAGGTTCCACCGCTCGGCAGAGGGGGCGGTGCTGTGGGCGTTGTAGCGCTGGAGCCAGGCTTTGGTCGCGGACTGGGCGGCTTGGATCTGCTCGTCGCCGGGCCAGTAGAGCTCGCCGGCAAGCATCTTCTCCATTTCGCTGCGGGCGGTCACCCGAACAGCACCGCCGCAGCGGATTGAGCGGCGCCGATGAGGGGCGCGGGGAAGACGAAGAACAGGGTGGTGACCAGCGCGCCGACGCCGGCCACGAAGGAGAGCGAGGGGGAGCGCGCGTCGAAGGCGGGCTGCGCGTCGTCGAAATACATCACCTTGATGACGCGCAGGTAGTAGTAGGCGCCGATGACGGAGGTGAGCACGCCGATCACCGCGAGCGTCCAATAGCCGGCTTGAACGGCGGCGTAGAACACGTAGAGCTTGCCGAAGAAGCCGCTGAACGGAGGGATCCCGGCCATGGAGAACATGAACACCGCCATGGCCAGTGCCAGCATCGGGTCGGTGCGGGCGAGGCCGGAGAGGTCGGCGACGCGCTCCAGCGGCGTGCCGCGGCGGCGCATGGCGATGATGCAGCCGAACACGCCGGCGGACATGAACACGTAGGTGACCATGTAGATCAGCACGCCCTGGATGCCGGCGCGGGTGCCGACGGCCAGGCCAATCAGCGCGTAGCCCATGTGGCCGATGGAAGAATAGGCCATCAGCCGCTTGATGTTGGCCTGGCCGATGGCCGCCAGCGAGCCGAGCAGCATGGAGGCGATGGAGATCAGCACGATGAGCTGGGTCCACTGCGGCGAGAGATGGCCGAACGGCACCGCCAAGACGCGCAACAGCAGGGCGATGGCGGCGACCTTGGGCGCGGTGGACATGAAGGCGGTGACGGGGGTGGGCGCGCCCTCGTAGACGTCCGGCGTCCACATATGGAACGGCACGGCGCTGATCTTGAACGCCAACCCGGCGACGATGAACACAACGCCGATCACCAGGCCGGCGGAGGGCGTGCCGGTGGCGAAGGCTTGGGAGAGGCGGGTGAAGTCCATGCTGCCGGCGAAACCGTAGGCCAGCGAGATGCCGTAGAGTAGCAGGCCGGAGGCGAGCGCGCCGAGCACGAAGTATTTCAGGCCGGCTTCGGAGGAGCGGAGGTTGTCGCGGTTGAACGCGGCCATGACGTAGATGGCGAGCGATTGCAGCTCGAGGCCGATATAGAGCGACATCAGGTTGGCGGCGGACGCCATCACCATCATGCCGCAGGTGCAGAGCAAGATGAGGATGGGGAACTCGAAGCGGTCGATGCCGGTCTGCACGTTGTAGTCGATGGCGAGCACCAGGCTGAGCGCGGCGCCGGCCAGGATGAGCAGCTTCATGTAGACGGCGAAGTGATCCACCGCGAACAGACCGTGATAGGCGGTGCCTAAGGGGGCGGAGACCGCCAGCACGGCCGCGAGCAGCAACGCGCCCAGGCTGAGCATGGAGCAGGCGAGCGACGGGTTGCCGCGCTTCCACAGCACGCCGAATACCAGGATGGCCATGGCGCAGAGGGCAAGGACGATCTCGGGGATGGCGAGCGACCAATTCTGGTTCATCATGGCGAGGTCAGCCCCTTGAGGACGCCGACGATGGTAATTGGCAAACTCGGCTGCGGTTGATGCAATTTAAATTGCCCGCCATTCCGGAATGGATTTGCAGCGTCAGAGACAGATGCAGAGGCCACATGCTGCGACTGCACCAGCGCCGCCGTGTGCTGCTCCACCATCGCCCCCACGCTGGCGTCGAAGAACTGGGTGAAGCTGCTGGGATAGATGCCCATCCAGAAGGTGAGGAAGATCAGCGGCGTGAAGATGGCGACCTCGCGTGGCGAAACGTCCAGGATGGACCGCAGGTCATCGCGGGTGATGCTGCCGAAGATGACGCGGCGGTAGAGATACAGCGCATACGCCGCGCCAAGGATCATGCCCATGCTGCCAAGCAGGCTGACCCAGAAGTTCACCTTCAACGCGCCCACCAGCACCATAAACTCGCCGACGAAGCCGGAGGTGCCGGGCAGGCCCATGCTGGCGAGTGTGAAGAACAGGAAGATCAGCGCGTAGCCGGGCATGCGGTCACCCAGGCCGCCATAGCGGGCGATCTCGCGAGTGTGGATGCGGTCGTAAACCACGCCCACGCACAGGAAGAGCGCGGCGGAGACGATGCCATGGCTCAGCATCTGCAGCATCGCGCCTTCGATGCCCTGGATGTTGAAGGTGAAGGTGCCGATCACCACCACGCCCATGTGGGCAACCGACGAATAGGCGATCAGCTTCTTCATGTCCGCCTGCGCCAGCGCCACCAAGCTGGTGTAGATCACCGCGATCACGCCCAGCGCGAACATCAGCGGGGCGAACTCCTGCGAGGCATGCGGCAGCATGGGGACGCTGAAGCGCAGGAAGCCATAGCCGCCCATCTTCAATAGCACGCCGGCCAGGATGACGGAGCCGGCGGTCGGCGCCTCCACATGCGCGTCCGGCAGCCAGGTGTGCACCGGCCACATCGGCACCTTCACCGCGAACGAGGCCAGGAAAGCGAGGAACAGCCAGAACTGCATGGCGGGGGAGAACGCCGTGTGCAGCAGCACGGTGAAGTCGGTAGTGCCGGCCTGGTACCACATCGCCAGCAAGGCCAGCAGCATCAGCACGGAGCCGGCCAGCGTGTAGAGGAAGAACTTGAACGACGCGTAGACGCGGCGCGGCCCGCCCCACACCCCGATGATGATGTACATCGGGATCAGCAGACCCTCGAAGAACATGTAGAACACGACGAAGTCGGTGGCGGCGAACGCGCCCACCATCATCGTTTCCAGCACCAGGAAGGCGATCATGTATTCGCGCACGCGAACCTGCACCGACTCCCAACTGGCCAGGATGCAGATCGGCGTCAGCGCGGTGGAGAGCAGCACGAACAGCACGCTGATGCCGTCTACGCCCATGCGATAGCCGACCTTGAACTCGGGCAGCCATGGGAGGCTCTCGTTAAACTGAAAGCCCGCCTGCGCCGGGTCGAAATCCCACCACAGCTTGAGGCTGATGGCGAAAACCACCAGGCTGGTCCATAGCGCGGCCCAGCGGGCGTTGCGCGCCACCACCGCTTCCTCGCCGCGGATGGTCATCAGCAGCAGGCAACCGAGGATCGGCAGCCAGGTGAGCAGCGACAGGATTGGGAAACCGGCGGCGTTAGCGCTGGGGGACACGGCGGGGCCTAACGGAGCAGGAGGAACAGGCTGACCAGCACGACCAGGCCGATCAGCATGGTGAAGGCGTAGACCGCGATCGACCCGGTTTGGATCTTGACCACCTGGGCGGAGCCGCCAGCGGCCAAGGCGGCGGCGCCGTTGGGCATGCCGTCGATCAGCGTCTCGTCACCCACATGCCAGAGTTGGCGGGCGAGCCACATTGCCGGGCGGACGAAAATGGCGTCATACAGTTCGTCGAAATACCATTTGTGGACCAGGAACTGGTAGACCGGCGCAAACATCGTTGCCAGCCGGGCGGGCAATTCCGGCCGCAGCATATACATCACGTAGGCCAAGCCTATGCCGAGGAAGCTGGTCACGGTCGGCAGCCAGGACACCCAGTACGGCACGTGCTCGATGTCCACCAGGATATGGTTGTTCGGCCCGGAATGGATCGACCCGGCCCAGAACGCCACCTGGTCCACGCCGATGAAGTCCTCATGAAAGGCCCAGCCGGCGAACACCGCGCCGACGGCGAGCAGCAACAGCGGGATCGTCATCCACGGCGTGCTTTCGTGCACGTGCTCCATGGTGTGGGCGTTTGCCCGCGGGGCGCCGTGGAACGTCATGATGAGCAGGCGCCAGGAGTAGAAGGCGGTGAGGAAGGCGGCGATGGTGCCGGTCCAGAAGCCGTAGAGCCCCATGCCGATGGGGGTGGCCCAGCCGGTCTCCAAGATCGCGTCTTTCGACCAGTAGCCGGCAAAGAACGGCACGCCGGCGATGGCCAGGCTGCCCGCCCACATGCAGGCGTAGGTGATTGGGACCTTGCGCCAAATGCCGCCCATCTTGCGCATGTCCTGCTCGTCGCTCATGGCGTGGATCACCGAGCCGGCGCAGAGGAACAGCAGCGCCTTGAAGAAGGCATGGGTGATGAGGTGGAAGATCGAGGCCTGGTAGGCGGTGGCGCCGGCGGCGATGAACATGTAGCCGAGCTGCGAACAGGTGGAGTAGGCGATCACCCGTTTGATATCGGTCTGCACGCAGGCGATGGTGGCGGCGAATAGGCAGGTGGTGCCGCCGATGAACAGGACGAAGTTCAGCGCGCCGGGTGCGCCGTCCATCAGCGGGGACATGCGCGCCATCAGGAACACGCCCGCCGTGACCATCGTGGCGGCGTGGATGAGGGCGGAGACGGGGGTGGGGCCCTCCATCGCGTCCGGCAGCCAGGTATGCAGGCCGATCTGGGCGGACTTGCCCATGGCGCCGATGAACAGCAGGAAGCCGATCACTTCGTAAGCGCGCCAGGTGGAGCCGAACAGGTGGTAGAGCGCGTTGGTATGCTGGTCGATGGTGGCGAAGATGACCGGGAACTCGACCGAACCGAACAGGGCGAACACGAGCGCGATGCCGACGGCGAAGAACAGGTCTCCGACCCGGTTGACGACGAATGCCTTGATGGCGGCGCGATTGGCGCTGGGGCGGTCGTACCAGTAGCCGATCAGCAAGTAGCTTGCGAGGCCCACGCCTTCCCAACCGAAGAAGAGCTGCACCAGGTTGTTGGCAGTCACCAGCATCAGCATTGCGAAGCTGAACAGCGACAAATACGCGAAGAAGCGGAACGCGCGGCGCTCGTGGGCCATGTAGCCGACGCTGTAGATATGGATCAGCGTCGCGACCGGGGCGACCATCGCGACCATGACGGAGGAGAGCGAGTCGCGCCGGAGCGCCCAGTCGAGCTGGAAGCCGCCGATGTTGAACCAGGTGCCGAGCACCACCGTATCGGGCTGCGGCGTGGCGTAGATCACTTGGGCCAGGTTGGATTCGGCGCAGACGGTGGCCAGCAACATGAAGCCGATGGTGACGGCGAAGGCGAAACGGTCGCCGATGGCGCGGCCGAAGATGCCGGCGAGCAAGAAGCCGGCGAGCGGGCTGAGGATGCCGATGGCGTAGATCATGCGGTTGCGCCCTCACCTGCATGCAAAGCGCCCTCGCATTTGGCCCTAACCTCCACCAAGCCCGTCATGCCCGGACTTGATCCGGGCATCCACGCGATCCGGTTGCTGACGTCTGACGCGCTTTCACGTTGTTTAGATTTCAAGGCCATCGGCCGGTGACGTCCGTGGGCCGTGGATGGCCGGATCAAGTCCGGCCATGACGGTGTAAGTGCAATCGACTTGCCTGCAGGCGGGAAGGAGAGACCAAAACGTGCCATCTCAGCCCCTCATCAGCCGCACATCCTCGACCTGGATCGAGCCGCGGTTGCGGAAATACACCACCACGATGGCCAGCCCGATCGCGGCCTCGGCGGCGGCGACGGTGAGCACGAACATGGCGAACACCTGGCCGGCCAAGTCGCCGAGCGCCGCGGAGAACGCCACCAGGTTGATGTTCACCGCCAGCAGGATCAGTTCGATGCTCATCATGATGACAATGATGTTCTTGCGGTTGAGGAAAATCCCAAACACACCCAGCACCAGCAACACTGCTGCCACTACGAGGTAGTGCCCTACACCCACCGCCATCTCGGACCCTTTCGGCTAATGTTCGCCCGGATGGGCATGGGTAGGCTTCATGTCGTCGGCCTGCGCCGGAGCCAGCGTCTGCGGCAAAGGGCGGAGGTATCCTGCCTTGGGTGCCGCCGAACCGATTGATACCGACATGAACTGCATCGTGCCCGCGACGGTGCGGGCTTCCTGGCGGGCGATGTTTTGCCGCTTGGAGGCGCCGGGGCGCTCGCGATGCGTCAGCACGATGGCGCCCATCATCGCCACCAGCAGGATCAAGCCGGCAAGTTGGAACAGGAACACGTAGTCGGTGTAGATCACGCGGCCGAGTGCGGCGGTGTTGGACATGCCGAGCGGTGCGGCGGAGGAGAGGTGCAGCGTGGCGGTGGGCACGAATTGCCAACCGCCCAAGGTTACCGCCAGCTCCAGGAACAGCACGGCGCCCACCGCGGCGCCGATCGGGGCGTAGCGCTGGAAGCCCTCGCGCAACTGGTCGAAGTTCACGTCCAGCATCATCACGACGAACAGGAACAGCACCGCGACCGCGCCCACGTAGACGATGACCAAGATCATGGCCAGGAACTCGGCGCCGGCGAGCAGGAACAAGGCGGCCGCGTTGAAGAAGGCAAGAATAAGGAACAATACGGAATGCACCGGGTTGCGGCTGCTCACCACAAGGGCCGCGCAAGCGATCAGGATGGCGGCAAAGACGTAGAAGGCGATGCTGGCAATCATCGATAGGGCGCGTCCAGTTCCAGCCGCTTGGCCAGTTCCGGCTCCCACCGGTCGCCGTTCGCGAGCAGCTTCTCCTTGTTATAGAGCAGCTCTTCGCGAGTTTCGGTGCTGAACTCGATGTTCGGCCCCTCGACGATGGCGTCCACCGGGCAGGCCTCTTCGCACAGGCCGCAATAGATGCACTTGGTCATGTCGATGTCGTAGCGCGTGGTGCGGCGGGAGCCGTCGTCGCGCGGCTCGGCCTCGATGGTGATGGCGAGCGCCGGGCAGATCGCCTCGCACAGCTTGCAGGCGATGCAGCGCTCCTCGCCGTTCGGGTAGCGCCGCAACGCGTGCTCTCCCCGGAAGCGCGGCGAGTACGGGTTGCGCTCATAGGGGTAGTTGATGGTCACCTTGGGCTTGAAGAAATACTTCAAGGTGAGCCAGAGCCCGGCAACCAACTCGCTCAGCAGCAGGGAACGCGCAGTGCGGTCCAGGAACGCCATAACAAAACCCTTTCGACGACGCCAGGCTTAGCCTAAGCGGACTGCGGCAGCCACCCCGTGGCCACCAACACGCCCGCCGTCAGCACCAGCCACAGCAGGGACAGCGGCAAAAACACCTTCCAACCCAGGCGCATGAGCTGGTCGTAGCGGAAGCGCGGGAAGGTGGCGCGGACCCAGATGAACAGGAACAGCAACACGATGATCTTGGCGATGAACCAGATCGGCCCGGGGACCCAGGTGAACGGGGCAAACGGGATCAGCGGCAGCCAGCCGCCCAGGAACAGGATGGTCATCATCGCGGATTGCAGGATCATGTTGGCGTATTCGCCAAGGAAGAACAGCGCCCAGGAAATACCGCTGTATTCCACCATGAACCCGGCGACGATCTCGCTCTCGCCCTCCGCCACGTCGAACGGGGCGCGGTTGGTCTCGGCCAGGGCGGAGATGAAATAGACCACAAACATCGGGAACAGCGGCACGACGAACCAGACGGTGTGTTGCGCCCGCACGATGCCGGTGAGGTTCAGCGTGCCGGCGCAGAGCAGCACGGTGACGATGACGAAGCCGAGCGAGACCTCGTAGCTGACCATTTGCGCCGCCGAGCGCATCGCGCCCAGGAAGGCGTATTTGGAGTTGGACGCCCAGCCTGCGACGATGATGCCGTAGACCCCGAGCGAGGAGATCGCGAACAGGTAGAGCACGCCCACGTTGATGTTGGCGACCGCCCAGCCGTCGTTGACCGGGATCACCGCCCAGGCGATCAGCGCCAGGATCATGGTCAGCATGGGGGCGATGACGAACAGCACGCGGTTCGCCCCGGTGGGGATGATCTGCTCCTTGAGGAACATCTTGAGCGCGTCGGCAAAGGCCTGCAGCAGGCCCCAGAAGCCCACCACGTTCGGCCCCTTGCGAAGCTGCATCGCGCCCAGCACCTTGCGCTCGGCCACGGTGAGGTAAGCCACCGAGACCAGCAACGGCACCAGCAACGCCAGCGTTTCGACCAGCGTGATCAGGGCCTGGCCGGGGCCGGTGGCGAAGAAGGCCGCCATTACTCGGCCGCCACGGCGAGGGCGGGAGAGTAGGTCTGGCTGCACTCGGCCATGGTGGCGCTGGCGCGGCTGATCGGGTTGGTCTGGTAGTAGTCGGCGATGGCATAGGCGAACGGCGCCAGGCCCAAAGCCGCCGGGTCGCCGGCTGGTCCCGCGGTCTCGCTGGCGCCGAAGCGCGGCAGGAAGCCCAGTCGGGCGAACACCGGGTTTACCTGCTCGAGGCGGCTGCGCAGCGCGTCCAGGTTGTCATAGGGCAACGGCTTGCCGATCAGGCCAGAGAAGGCGCGCAGGATCGCCCAGTCCTCCCGCGCCTCGCCCGGCGCGAACACCGCCTTGCCGGCGCGCTGCACGCGGCCCTCGGTGTTCACGTAGGTGCCGGGCTTCTCGACATAGGTGCAGCCGGGCAGGATGACGTCCGCCCTTGCCGCGCCGCGGTCGCCATGATGGCCCTGGTAGACCACGAAGGTGTCGGCGGCGATGCGGCTGGTGTCGAACTCGTCGGCACCGAGCAGCCAGAGCAGGTCCACTCCGCCGCCGAGCATGGCTGGGAGGGCCTTGCCGCCGGGGCCGGGCAGGATGCCGAGGTCGAGCGCGCCGACCCGGGCGGCGGCGGTGTGCAGCACGTTGAAGCCGTGCCATTCGGGCTTGAGCGCGCCGATGCGGCCGGCCAGCTGCCAGGCGGCGGCGAGCACGGCCGCGCCGTCCGGCCGGGCCAGGGCGCCCTGCCCCACGATCACCATCGGGCGCTCGGCGTCCGCCAGCAGCTCGGCGAAGGCTTCGGGCAGGTCCGCCAGCACGGAGGGGCGGTCGCCCAGCCAGTCATGCTGGTAGGTGAGGTCGGTCGCGGGGCCAATCAGGCCGATGGGGAAGCCGCCAGCGAGCTTGCGCTTGCGGATGCGCGCGTTCAGCACGGGCGCTTCGTGACGCGGGTTGCTGCCGATCAGCAGCAACGCGTCCGCCTGCTCGATGCCGGCGATGGTGCTGTTGAACAGGTAGAACTCGCGCCGGGCGGCGTCGAGCTGGGCGCCGTCCTGGCGGCAGTCGAGGTTGGGCGAGCCCAGCGCGGCCATCAGGTCCTTGAGGGCCAGCATGCTCTCGGCGTCGCACAGGTCACCGGCGAGCGCGCCGATCCGCTCGCCGGGGACGCCGTCAAGCTTGGCGGCGATGGCGCCGAACGCCTCGGGCCAGGTCGCCGGGCGCAGCTTGCCGCCTTCGCGCAGCCACGGCTTGTCCAGCCGGCGCCGGCGCAGCCCGTCCCAGGAGAAGCGGGACTTGTCACCCAGCCACTCCTCGTTGATGTCGTCGTTGGTGCGGGGGAGAATGCGCATCACCTCGCGCCCGCGGCAGTCCACCCGGATGGCGGAGCCCAAGGCGTCCAGCGCGTCGATCGCGTCGGCTTTGCGCAGTTCCCAGGGGCGCGCGACGTAGGCGTAGGGCTTGGAGGTGAGCGCGCCCACCGGGCAGATGTCGATCAGATTGCCGGACAGCTCGGAGGTGAGCGCCTTCTCGACATAGGTGGTGATTTCCATGTTCTCGCCGCGCGCGGTGGCGCCCAGTTCCGGCACGCCGGCGATCTCGGTGGCGAAGCGGACGCAGCGAGTGCATTGGATGCACCGGGTCATGATGGTTTTCACCAACGGGCCGAGATACTTGTCCTTGATCGCCCGCTT
The DNA here is from genome assembly GCA_965276785.1 of Acetobacteraceae bacterium. Taxonomy (GTDB): domain Bacteria; phylum Pseudomonadota; class Alphaproteobacteria; order Acetobacterales; family Acetobacteraceae; genus LMUY01. The sequence continues at coordinate 957,199 of OZ255629.1, read as the reverse complement.
GCCCTCCATGTAGCGCGAGTGATCGCGGCCGTAGGAATAGGCCTGGTCTTGCAGGTCGCACTCGCCGCCCTGGTCGCAGATCGGGCAGTCCAGCGGGTGGTTGATGAGCAGGAACTCCATCACGCCGCGGCGGCCGTTGCGCACCATGGGGGTGTCGGTCATCACCACCATGCCGTCGGCGACCGGGTAGGAGCAGGAGGCGATCGGCTTGGGCGCCTTCTCCACCTGCACCAGGCACATGCGGCAATTGCCGGCGACGGAGAGCCGCTCGTGGTAGCAAAAGCGGGGGATTTCCACGCCGGCCTGCTCGCAAGCCTGCAGCACGGAGAAACCGTTCGGAACGTCGACCTCGCGGCCATCGACTGTGACTTTAACCATGGTCTGGCTCGCCTCGGTTGGTGGCGAGGACGGCGGCGATATCCACGCCGTTGATCCTCAGCCCCTTGATATTGCAGTTCTCAATGGTCACGCCGGAGAGATCGGCGTCAGTAAAGCTCGCGTTTACCAGCGTGGCATCCTCAAAGCGGACACCCGCCAGGTTGGCCGCGTGGATGGTGGCACCGGCAAGCGACACGTCCGAAAACGCGGCTCGGCCCAAGTTGACCCGGTGGAAGACGGCGCCTTCAAGGCTCACATCAGTGAACTTGCTGCCGTGCAAGTCCGCTTCCCGCGCCGTGATCACGTCCGAGGTCTGGGTGAACTCGGTCAATGGCCGAAACTCCTGGCGACGAACACGCCCACTGCCGCCGCCGCACCAAAGACTACACCTGCGGCGCCCACGGCCGACGCAATCACCTTCCAGGGCTCAAACCTCGACTGGATTTGCTTCAGCGTCGTGTCAGCCTGCAGGTTGGCGATCTTCAGGATCTTCTCCTCAAGCTCCAGCCTCGACTGCTCCAGCGTCTCAGGCGTTGCGCTCATTCAGCCGCCATTCGCATAGCCGGCGCCTTGCTCCGCTTATACGCCGCAATCCGCTCCTCCATCTCCGGCCGGAAATGCCGGATCAGCCCCTGGATCGGCCAGGCTGCAGCGTCGCCCAGGGCGCAGATCGTGTGCCCCTCGACCTGCCTTGTCACTTGGTCGAGGACGTCGATCTCGTCCACTTCGGCGCGGCCGGCGACCATGCGGTTCATCATCCGCATCATCCAGCCGGTGCCCTCGCGGCAGGGCGTGCACTGGCCGCAGCTCTCATGCTTGTAGAAATGCGCCAGCCGGGCGATGGCCGCGATGATGTCGGTGGACTTGTCCATCACGATCACCGCTGCCGTGCCCAAGCCGGACTTCACGTCCCGCAGGCTGTCGAAGTCCATCAGCACGGTGTCGCAGACGCCTTTCGGGATCACCGGCACGGAGGAGCCGCCCGGGATCACGCCAAGCAGGTTGTCCCACCCGCCGCGCACGCCGCCGGCGTAGGTGTCGATCAACTCGCGCAGGGGGATGCCAAGCTCCTCCTCCACGTTGCAGGGCTTGTTCACGTGGCCCGAAATGCAAAAGATTTTGGTGCCCGCGTTTTTTGGCCGGCCCAGCGCGCTGAACCAGGCACCGCCGCGGCGCAGGATGGTTGGTGCCACCGCGATGGTCTCGACGTTGTTCACCGTGGTGGGGCAGCCGTACAGGCCGACCGCGGCGGGGAACGGCGGCTTGAGCCGCGGCATGCCCTTCTTGCCTTCCAGGGATTCGAGCAGCGCGGTTTCCTCGCCGCAGATATAGGCACCTGCGCCGCGATGGAGATAGAGGTCGAAATCCCAGCCCGAACCGCACGCGTTGGTTCCGATCAGCCCGGCCGCGTAGGCCTGGTCGATCGACGCCTGCAGGTTCACCGCCTCGTTATAGTACTCGCCACGAATGTAAATGTAGCAGTGATGCGCCCCCATGGCGAAGGAGGCGATCAGCGCCCCCTCCACCAGCTTATGGGGGTCATGCCGCATGATGTCGCGGTCCTTGCAGGTGCCGGGCTCGGACTCGTCGGCGTTGATCACCAGGTAGGCGGGCCGGCCGTCGGAGGTCTTGGGCATGAACGACCACTTCATGCCGGTGGGGAACCCGGCGCCGCCGCGGCCGCGCAGGCCGGACATTTTCATTTCATCGATAATCGCGTCGCGTCCCCGCGCCATGATGGCGGCGGTTCCGTCCCAGTCGCCGCGTTTGCGCGCGCCTTCCAAGCCCCAATCATGGATGCCATAGAGATTGGTGAAGATGCGATCCTTGTCCTCAAGCACTGATGCTACTCCGTGACCGTCAGCAGGGTGGTGGGTCCACCCTCGGGGGCGGACGTCTGGCGGCCGGTCACGCTGCCGGGCTGGGGCCGCTCGCCACGGGCCAACGCCGCCAGCAGCCGCTCGGTGGCCGGGCCGTCCAGGTCCTCGTAAAAGTCGTCATCCACCTGCAGGATGGGGGCGTTCACGCAACCGCCCAAGCACTCCACCTGGCTCATGGTGAACAGTCCATCGGCGCTGGTCTCGTGCCAGCCCTTGATGCCGGTGACCCGGCGGCACGTGGCCTCCACCTCGTCCGACCCGCGCAGCCAGCACGGCGTGGTGGTGCAGATTTGCAGGTGATAACGGCCGATCGGGGTGGTGTTGAACATGAGGTAAAAGGTCGCGACCTCGTAGACGCGGATCGGCGCCATGCCGAGCCGCGCCGCCACCGCGTCCATCGCCACGCGCGGCACCCACGCGCTGCCGGTCTGGCGGCCCATTTGCTTCTGCACCTCATAGAGCGCGGCGATTACCGCGCTGGCTTGACGGCCCGGCGGATACTTTGCGCAATCGGCATCGATCGCGCGGCGGCTTTGCTCGTCGAACTCGAACTGGGTGGGCTGGGCAATCTCGGGCCGCTGCCCGGTCGAGCCATCGCCGACGTCCTCAGCCATTTAGCGGTCCACCTCGCCAAAGACGATATCAATTGAGCCGATGATCGCCACTGCGTCTGCCAGCATGTGCCGGCGCGCCATGGTCTCGAACGCCTGCAAGTGGCTAAACCCAGTGGGGCGGATTTTGCAGCGATACGGCCGGTTGGACCCGTCTGCCACCAGGTAGACGCCGAACTCACCTTTGGGGCTCTCCACCGTGGTGTAGGTTGCGCCTGCAGGAACGTGGTAGCCCTCGGTGTAGAGCTTGAAGTGATGGATCAACGCTTCCATCGATCGCTTCATCTCCTCCCGGCGCGGCGGGGTGAACTTGCGGTCCTGCACCTTCACGGGGCCGGGGCGCATCTTATCAAGACACTGCTTGATGATCTTGACCGATTCACGCATCTCGGCGACGCGGATGAGATAGCGGTCGTAACAGTCGCCATGGCGCGACACGGGGATGTCGAACTCGACCTCGGCGTATTTGTCGTAGGGCTGGCTGCGCCGCAGGTCCCACGGCACGCCGGAGGCGCGCAGGTTGGGGCCGCTAAAGCCCCAGGCCAGCGCCTGCTCCGCCGTCATCACGCCGATATCGACGGTGCGCTGCTTCCAAATCCGATTGTTGGTCAGCAACGCCTCAAGATCGTCGACGAAGTGGGGGAAGCGCTCGGACCAAGCGGCGATCCGATCCTCCAGCCCCGCCGGCAGGTCCTGGTGCACGCCGCCGGGCCGGAAGTAGTTGGCATGGAGCCGGGCCCCCGAGGCGGCCTCGTAGAACTCCATCAGGACTTCGCGCTCCTCATAGCCCCACAGCGTGGGGGTGAGCGCGCCGACGTCCAGCGCGTAGCTGGTCACGTTCAGCAAGTGGTTTAGAATGCGGGTGATTTCCGAGAACATCACCCGGATCCATTGCGCCCGGTCCGGCACGGTGATGCCGAGCAGCTTCTCGGTGGCGAGCGCGAAGGCGTGCTCCATGCACATGGGGGAGACGTAATCGAGCCGGTCGAAATACGGCACCGCCTGGGTGTAGGTCTTGTGCTCGATCAGCTTCTCGGTACCGCGGTGCAGCAGGCCGACATGCGGGTCCGCCCGCTCGACCACCTCGCCATCCATCTCCAGGATGAGACGCAGGACGCCGTGCGCGGCCGGGTGCTGCGGGCCGAAGTTGATCGAGTGGCTGTCGATCTCGACTTGCTTGAGCTGCTTGTCGCCGGAGGGCAGCATGGTCTCCGGCCATTCCCGGCGCTCATTGCCGGTGTCATCGACGCCGGGCACGGTGCTGGCAACGAAGTGACTTTGACTCATGATGTCTTGGCTCCATCCGCACCCGGCTTCGTGCCGCCGCCGGCGATCTGGCGCGCGCCATGCGCCTTTTCGTCGCCGGGCAAGGTCACCATGCCCTCCCAGGGCGAGATGAAGTCGAAGTTGCGGAAATCTTGGGTGAGGCTGACGGGAACGTTGACGACGCGCTTCTGCTCTTCGTCGTAGCGCACCTCGACGAACCCGGTCAGCGGAAAGTCCTTGCGCAGCGGGTGGCCCTCGAAGCCGTAATCGGTGAGGATGCGGCGCAGGTCGGGCTGGTCGCTGAACAGGATACCGAACAGGTCGAACGCCTCGCGCTCCCACCAGGTGGCGGCCGGCCAGATGCGGTGCACGGACGGGACCGGGGTGAGGCCGTCGGTCTGCACGATGACGCGGACGCGATGGTTGTTGGACACCGAGAGTAAGTTGTAGACGGCGTCGAACCGGGGCGTGCGCTCGGGCCAGTCGACGCCGCAGAGGTCCATCATCTGCTCGCAGGCGAAGGCCGCATCGTCGCGCAACGCCGTCATGACCGTGGTGAGCGACGCAGGCTCCACCTGCGCCACCACCTCGCCATGCTCGACCGCCGCGTGCAGCACGCCGGGCAGGCGGCCAATCGTCTCGGCCAGGGCCTGCGTTGCGCCGCTGTGCATGACCTCACCCACGCAGGATGGTCCCGGTGCGGCGGATTTTCTTCTGCAACTGCATGATCCCGTAAACCAGTGCTTCGGCGGTGGGGGGGCAGCCGGGCACGTAGACGTCGACCGGCACGATGTGGTCGCAGCCGCGCACCACCGAGTAGCTATAATGATAGTAGCCGCCGCCATTGGCGCAGGAGCCCATCGAGATCACCCAGCGCGGCTCTGCCATTTGGTCGTAGACCTTGCGCAGGGCGGGGGCCATTTTGTTGGTCAGCGTGCCGGCGACGATCATCACGTCACTCTGGCGCGGGCTGGCGCGGGGAATGACGCCGAAGCGGTCGAGGTCGAAGCGCGGCATGTAGGCGTGGATCATCTCCACGGCGCAGCAAGCCAGGCCGAAGGTCATCGGCCACAGGCTGCCGGTGCGAGCCCAATTCACGACCTTATCGAGGTTGGCGACGACGAAGCCCTTGTCGGTCATCTCGCCGGTGATGCCCTTGATCACCGCCTCCTGCTCCGGGCCCGGCGCCAGAACCTCGCGGTTCCAAGCGACGGGGGCAGTTTCTGCTGTGACGCTCATGGTGCTACTCCCACTCTAGTGCGCCCTTGTTCCACTCGTAGATGAAGCCCACGGTCAGCACGCCAAGAAACCCCATCATGGAGAGGAACCCGAACACGCCGATGGCGCCAAGGCTTATGGCCCACGGGAACAGGAAGGCGACTTCGAGGTCGAAAATGATGAACAGGATGGCAACGAGGTAGAACCGCACGTCGAAGCGGCGGCGCGCGTCGTCGAACGGCTCGAAACCGCACTCGTAGGCGGACAGCTTTTCCGCGTAGGGGTTGTTCGGCGCCACCAATCGGGAGCCGCCCACCATGACCCCGGCGACCACGCCAGCAATCAGCAGGAAGAACAGGATGGGGTAGTAGTTGACCAGCAGCGCATTGGCCGACTGCATCGTGAAAACCCTTCTAAGCGCGCGTTAATCGTCGCGGAGTGCGGCGCACCATAGCTGTGCCGTGCCGAAAAGCTATATCGGTGCTGTACGGCCACAGCGGAAGGGGATAACACGCTGGTGTTAGTGCGGGGTGTCAGTGCGAGGCTTGGCGCGAGTGACGGGGCTCGAACCCGCGACCTCCGGCGTGACAGGCCGGCGCTCTAACCAACTGAGCTACACCCGCAACAGGTGGGGCGATGTAAGAGAGTGGGGCGGAGGGGTCAAGGGGAGTTGGGGTGTAGCGGCCAGGCACTGCAACGGTGAGACGAAGGAGTGGTTAGTCGATGCGGATAGAGTCCTTGGATGAAGTTCGGGTAGAAATCGACCAAATCGACCGAGAGATCATCGCGCTGATGGCAGAGCGGCGGCGCTTCGTTCAACAAGCCGCCCACTTTAAAACGGCCGAGGCTGACGTGGCGGCTCCGGCGAGGGTCGAGCAAGTCATTGCCAAGGTTCGTGGATTGGCTGAGGCAGCACAGTTGGAGGCAGGCGTTGCGGAGGCCACCTATCGAGCGATGATCGCCGCTTTCATCGAGGTGGAACGAGCGGCGTTCCGAGGCGGACAAATGGCTTGAATTCTGAGTGGGATCAGGTCGATCCGGCGCGCGCTGAACTCCTTGCCGCACGCAAAACGGCGGGCGAGTAGAATGCACGCGGATAGGTATTCGCGATTGGCGATAAAATGCCCAGTTCCACCAGCCGCGCGATGGCGGTGTTCGCCGCCGCATAGCTCACGCCAAGTCGGCGAGCGGCACTGTTTGCCGTCATTGCTGTGTTCTCGAACAACTGGTCTACTAGGGTGATTAGGCTGGCGCTCCGCCCGGCCTGCCGAGCCTGTTCGCGGAAGTGCTCCTGAAGGGCGAGCAGCCGGTCGATCGTCTGGATGGTCTCGCGACAGCATTCCGAGACGCGTGCGAAAAAGAAGCCGAACCATTCGTTCCATGCGCTGTCGACCGACACGGCGTACATCCGATCGATATACTCGTCTTTATATCGCTCCATGGTCGGGCTGAGATAGAGCACGGGTGTGTCGAGCAATCGCCGGTCTACCGCCATCAGCGAAATCAGCATGCGCCCAACCCGGCCATTGCCGTCCGCAAAGGGATGGATAGTCTCGAACTGGTAGTGCGCCAAGGCCAAGTCCATCAGTGCGGTCGGGAAATCCAGGTCCTGGCGGTTGAGATAGGCCTCCAGCACGTCCATGCACTGGACCGTCTCTCGCGGCGGAGCGGGCACGAATCGCGCCCGCTGGATCGTGGCACCCCCGATCCAGTTCTGGTCCACTTTATAGTGGCCCGGCCGCTTCTGCGCCCCTCGGGCCGTGCTGAGGCCACCTAAGAGAATTTCATGCGCCCGCGTGATCACGCGATGGCAGATCGGTAGCGTTTCCAACATGGCCAACGCCTCATTGAGCGCGGCCACATAGTTCACCACCTCCTTGGTCGCGTCGTCCCGAGGCGCGTCGTCATCGAGTTCCGCCAGGAGGAGGTTGTCTTCCGTGGTGAACGTGCCTTCCATTGCGGAGGACGTCAGCGCTTCCTGGCGTTGCAACGGGCGGATCAAAAGGTCAGGGCTTGGCAGGCGGCGGCAGGCACCGCGCAACTCACCGAGCGCGTGCATTGCCTGGCTGAGCGGCAGTGCGATCGCAGCAAGGTCGATGGGCGGATGGAGCGGGTTCGGCACGAACGCCTTGACGCCCTGGATGGCGGGCACCAGCATCCCAGATGGGTTCCGGAAGTCGTGCAGGTTCATCGAGGGCTCGGGGACATGCCGGCAGTTTATAGCAAACTGACCCTAAGCTATAAAGTTGTCCTGTGAGTTTATAGTTAACGTGACACGTCACAGAAATTGGTGGGCGGTGACGGGTTCGAACCGCCGGCCCTCTCGGTGTAAACGAGACGCTCTACCGCTGAGCTAACCGCCCGCACCAAACCGATGCTTACTTCACCGCATCCTTGAGCGCCTTGCCAGGCTTAAACCGGACCGAGTTGGACGCAGCGATGGTCAACGGCGCTCCCGTCCGCGGGTCTCGGCCGGTGGTCGCCTTGCGCTCCGTCACCACGAAGCTGCCGAACCCGGTGAGCCGCACCTCCTGCTTGCTCTTCAGCGCCCGCTCGATGGCCGCGAACACCGCTTCAACAGCCTGCGTCGCCGCCGCTTTGGCCAGGTCGGCTTCCTTCGCCACCGCTGCGATGAGCTCAAGCTTGTTCATGGCGTTACCCACCTGGCGTTTGCTCCCACGCTCGCTTCGCCACCCAACCCGCGAGCCGAGCCAGGTGGCAGCGGGATGTGACGGGACCATGAAGCATAAAATGCCAGACCCGCCAATCACGCGAATGCGTTAAAGCCCGGTTCCGCGCCCCGGAACCGGGCTTTACCCAACGTCAGTGCGGCAGGGATGCCACGGCAGGCTCGCGCGGCGGAACCACCGGGTCCGCCGGCTCCTCCCATTCGATCGGCTCCGGCTTGCGGGCCAAGGCGCGGGCGATCACATCGTCCACATGGGCCACGGCCACGACCTTCAGGTTCTTCTTCACATTGTCCGGGATGTCCGCCAGGTCCTTCTCGTTGTCCTTCGGGATGAACACGGTGGTGATCCCAGACCGCAATGCCGCCAGCATTTTCTCCTTTAGGCCGCCGATCGGCAGCACCCGGCCGCGCAACGTGATCTCGCCCGTCATCGCGATATCGCGGCGGATCGGAATGCCCGTCATCACGCTGACCAAGCTGGTGGCCATGGCCACGCCGGCCGACGGCCCGTCCTTCGGAGTTGCCCCCTCCGGCACGTGGACGTGGATGTCCCGCTTCTCAAACAGCGTCGGCTTGATGCCAAATTGGGGGGCGCGGCTGCGCACATAGCTCAACGCCGCCGACACGCTCTCCTGCATCACGTCGCCCAGCTTGCCGGTGTATTTCAGGTTGCCCTTGCCCGGCAGCAGCACGCTTTCGATGGTCAGGATCTCGCCGCCCACCTCGGTCCAGGCCAGGCCGGTGACGACACCCACCATGTCCTCAGCCTCGGTCTCGCCATAGCGATACACCCGCACGCCGGCGAACTTTTCCAAGTTTTTGCGGGTAAAGGCGACCTTCTTCACCTTCTTGGTGACGATCTCCATCACCGCCTTGCGCGCCAGCTTGGCGATCTCCCGCTCGAGCGCCCGCACTCCGGCTTCCCGCGTGTAGTAGCGAATCAGGTCCTTTAGCGCGTCGTCCTGGATCGACCACTCATCGACCTTCAACCCGTTGGCCTCGCTCTGCTTGGCGACCAGGTGTCGTTTGGCGATCTCCACCTTCTCATCCTCGGTGTAGCCAGGGATGCGGATGATCTCCATACGATCAAGCAGTGGCTGCGGCATGCGCAGACTGTTGGCCGTGGTGATGAACATTACGTCCGAGAGGTCATAGTCGACCTCGAGGTAGTGGTCGGCGAACGTTGCGTTCTGCTCCGGGTCCAGCACCTCCAGGAGCGCGGACGACGGATCGCCCCGCCAATCCGCGCCCAGCTTGTCGATCTCGTCGAGCAGGAACAATGGGTTGGAGGTTTTGGCCTTCTTCATGCCCTGGATGACCTTGCCCGGCATCGAGCCGATATAGGTCCGCCGGTGGCCCCGCACCTCCGCCTCATCCCGCACCCCGCCGAGCGACATGCGGACGAAGTTGCGCCCGGTCGCCTTGGCAATGGATTTGCCAAGCGAGGTCTTGCCGACGCCGGGCGGCCCGACCAGGCACAGGATTGGCCCGCGGATTTTGGGCGAGCGGCCCTGAACCGCGAGATATTCCAGGATGCGCTCCTTGACCTTGTCCAGGCCGTAGTGGTCGTCGTCCAAGACCTGCTTGGCGATGGCGACGTCGTTGCGCGCCTTGGACCGCTTCTTCCAAGGGATCGACAGCATCCAGTCCAGGTAGTTGCGCACCACCGTTGCCTCAGCGGACATCGGGCTCATGGTGCGCAGCTTCTTCAGCTCCGCCGTGGCCTTGTCGCGAGCCTCCTTGCTGAACCGGGTCTTCTTGATCCGGTCCTCAAGTTCGGCGGTCTCGTCCTTGCCGTCCTCGCCCTCGCCCAGCTCCTTTTGGATCGCCTTGAGCTGCTCGTTCAGGTAGTACTCCCGCTGCGTCTTCTCCATCTGCCGCTTGACGCGGTTGCGGATGCGCTTCTCCACCTGCAGCACGCCGATCTCGGACTCCATGTGCCCGAACACACGCTCCAGCCGCTCGCCGACCGGGGCAATCTCCAGCAGTTCCTGCTTCTCGGCGATTTTCAGATTCAAATGGGCGGCGATGGTGTCGGCCAGCTTGGTTGGTTCTTCGATCCCATTAAGAGAAACAAGGACTTCCGGGGCGATCTTCTTATTGAGCTTGATGTATTGCTCGAACTGGCTGATCACTGTCCGGCCCAGAGCTTCCAACTCCTTCTTCTCGGTTTCCTGATCCGGCAATGGCTCCAGGAACGCCTCGAAATACGAGTCGGTCTCCTTGAAGGATGTGATCCGCGCCCGGCGGCCGCCCTCCACCAACACCTTCACCGTCCCATCCGGTAGCTTCAGCAGTTGCAGGATGGTGGAGACGGTGCCGACCCGGAAGATGTCATCGGCGCTCGGCTCGTCCTGTGCCGCATTCTTCTGCGCCACGAGCAGAATTTGCTTGTCTTCCTTCATCACCGCTTCGAGGGCGCGCACGCTTTTCTCGCGCCCGACGAACAACGGCACGATCATGTGCGGAAACACCACGATGTCGCGCAGCGGCAACACCGCCATTGGTTCGGACGCTGGGCGCGATTTTCCCGTTTCGGGCATGCAGACCTCCTTAAGGACAGTCGGGCGTCAAGCGCCCATACTGGCACGCCCGACCCCACCGCGTGGTAAAAACCCGTCTACTGATTGTCATATCGGCATGGCCTGACAAATGGCCAAGATCTTGAAAACCGGCGCGGGACACCGAAGCTCGGCTCAGGCGCCCTCCGCCCGCTCCTTGCCGTAGGTGAACAGCGGGTTGGCACGCCCTTCCGCAACCTCCCGGTTCACCACCACCTCCTCCACACTGTCCAACCCTGGCAGGTCGAACATGGTGGAGAGCAGGATGGCCTCCATGATTGAGCGCAGGCCGCGCGCCCCCGTTTTGCGGGCGATGGCCCGCGTTGCCACGGAGCGTAGCGCATCCTCGGTAAAGGCGAGCTTAACGCCTTCCATCTCGAACAGCCGGCCGTATTGCTTGACCAGCGCGTTCTTGGGCTTGGTAAGGATTTCGACCAAGGCGCCCTCGTCGAGATCCTCCAATGTCGCCACCACGGGCAAGCGGCCGATGAACTCGGGGATCAGGCCGAAGCGCAGCAGGTCCTCTGGCTCGACATCGCGCAAGATCGCGCCGGTGCGCCGTTCGTCAGGCGAGCGGACATCGGCGCCATAGCCGATACCAGAGCCTTTGCCACGAGCGCCGATGATCTTCTCCAGCCCGGCGAAAGCGCCGCCGCAGATGAACAGGATGTTGGTGGTGTCCACCTGCAGGAACTCCTGCTGCGGATGCTTGCGCCCCCCTTGCGGCGGCACCGACGCCACCGTGCCCTCCATGATCTTGAGCAACGCCTGCTGCACGCCCTCGCCCGACACATCCCGCGTGATCGAGGGATTGTCGGACTTGCGGCTGATCTTATCCACTTCGTCGATGTAGACGATGCCGCGCTGCGCGCGCTCCACGTTGTAGTCGGCGGACTGCAACAGCTTGAGGATGATGTTTTCGACATCCTCGCCGACATAGCCTGCCTCGGTCAGGGTGGTGGCGTCCGCCATGGTGAACGGAACGTCCAGGATCCGGGCCAGGGTTTGCGCCAGCAACGTCTTGCCCGAGCCGGTCGGGCCAACCAGCAGGATGTTGGACTTGGCGATCTCGATGTCGTTGTTCTTGGCGCCATGCGCCAAGCGCTTGTAGTGGTTGTGCACCGCCACCGAGAGCACCTTCTTGGCGTGTTGCTGACCGATTACGTAATCGTCCAGCACCTTGCAGATCTCTTTCGGCGTCGGCACTCCGTCGCGAGACTTGACCAAATGGGTCTTGTGCTCTTCACGGATAATGTCCATGCAGAGTTCGACACATTCGTCACAGATGAATACGGTGGGACCCGCAATCAGCTTGCGCACTTCATGCTGCGACTTGCCGCAGAACGAGCAATAAAGAGTATTCTTCGTATCGCCACTCTTGCTCATGAACACTCCACCCCGGTGCGACCGGAGACCCAGCAGAAGCTTAGCGCCCGCTCACACGGGTAAACAAGCCCAGGATGTCGCGGGACGGCGACACTCCGCCCATCCCGCCACGCTCGACAATCAAGACTTCAGCGGGTCCGCCGGCACCGGCCGGTTTTCCACCACGCTGTCCACCAGCCCAAAATCACGCGCTTCCTCTGCCGACATGAAGCTGTCCCGCTCCAGCTTACGCTCAATGACTTCAAGGGCTTGCCCTGTGTGCCGCACGTAGATGTCGTTCAACCGGCGGCGCAGCGCAAGGATTTCACGCGCTTGTATTTCGATGTCCGCCGCCTGCCCCTGCGCGCCGCCCGATGGTTGGTGCACCATGATCCGCGCATTCGGCAGCGCATAGCGCTTGTCCTTGGCGCCGGCGCAGAGGAGCAAGCTGCCCATCGATGCGGCTTGCCCGATGCAGACGGTGCTCACCGGGCTGCGGATATATTGCATGGTGTCGTAGATCGCCAAACCGGCCGAGACCACGCCGCCGGGACTGTTGATGTAGAACGAGATGTCCTTGCCGGGGTTCTCGCTCTCCAAAAACAGCAATTGGGCGCAGACCGAGGCGCTCAGCTCGTCGAACACCGGCCCGGTGAGGAAGACGATGCGCTCGCTGAGCAGGCGGGAGTAGATGTCGGCCACCCGCTCGCCGCGGGCCAGCCGCTCCACAACCATGGGAACCAAGGAGCCGACGGTTTCGGCGGGATGGCGATCCCTCATGAACAAGGTTCCTCACTCAGCATAGGGTGCACCGCACCGAGGATAGACATGGAAGAGTAAATAGAGTGCAGCCGGGCTGAATCCAGCCATGCCGCCGACGGTCATGCGGCGGGGATGTCGGTTGCGGTCGCCTCCGCGGCCGCGGCACCCTCTCCGGTGGGCTCGTCCGGCTCGGCGGCGAGTTGCTCGGCGCTCACCACGCGTTCCTCCACCTGGGATTGGTCCAGGATGTAGTCCACGACCTTGTCCTCAAAAATCGGCCCGCGCAGCCGCTCGGCCGCTTCCGGGTTTTTGCGGAAGAACTCCATCACTTGCACGGCTTGGCTGGCATAGCGCATCGCTTCGGCGCGCATCGCCTGGGTCATCTCTTCGGCCGAGACGGTCACGCCCTGGCTACGGCCGACTTCGGCGAGCAGCAGACCAAGCCGCACCCGGCGCTCGGCAATGGCGTGGTATTCGGCCCTGAGCGTCGTCTCGTCCTTGGCTTTGTCCTCCGCGTCCTCCTGACCCGCCTTGCGATCGGCCTCCACGCGCTGCCAGATCTGCTCGAACTCGGCCTGAGCCATGCTGGGCGGCACGGCGAAGTCCGCGAGCTTGCTCAACCGATCCAGCAAGTCGCGCTTGATGCGCATGCGGCTCATGCTGTCGTATTCGCGCTGCATCTGCCGGGTCAAGGCGCCCCGCAGCTCGTCGAGCGAGTCGAAACCCACCTTCTCCGCCAGAGCGTCGTCCAGCTCCGGCACGGTGGCGGTCTTCAGCGTCTTGGCGGCAATTTCGAACTGGGCTGGCTTGCCCGCCAGGTCTTTGGTCGCGTAGTTGTCCGGAAACGCTACGTCGATGGTGCGGGTCTCGCCCGGCGTCATGCCCTCGAGCTGCTCGGTGAAGCCCGGGATGAACCCGGTGCCGCCGACCTCGACGTCCACGTCGGTGCCGGCACCGCCCTCAAAGGGGGTGCCTTCGAGCCGGCCGGTGTAGTCGACAGTTAGGAACTCCCCTTTGACGGCGGGGCGGGACTCCTCCACCGGGTCTAGCGAGCGGTGGCGCTGGGCCAAGCCGGCGAGCGCCTTGTCGATCTCTTCGGTGCTGGGTTCGGCCTTCAGCCGGGTCAGCGAGAGGGTGGTGAAATCGGGCGGGACAATCTCCGGAAGCAGTTCTACCTCAACGGTGAATTCCAGGTCGTGCGGCGCGTCCAGGGCGCCTTCGGCGGGTTTCACGTCCACCTTCGGCTGCGTCGCGGCGCGCAGGCCGCGATCGGACAGCACCTGCTGCGTGGCCTCGTTCACGCTGTCCTCCAGCACCTCGGCCAGCACAGCCGTGCCGTAGCGCTGGCGCACGATGCGCTCCGGCACCTTGCCGGGGCGGAAGCCGGGCAGCCGGATTTGGCGGCTCAGCTCGGCGAGCTTGGCGCTGCGCTTGTCCTCGATGTTGGTGGAGGGGACAACAACGGTGAAGCCGCGCTTCAGCCCCTCGGAGAGGGTCTCGGTAACCTGCATCGGGCGGGGAAATCCTTGGTAGTCGGCTTAAATAGGCGGTCGGCCAGGAGACGGATGCGGGCGAAGGGACTTGAACCCCCACGGCTTGCGCCACCAGAACCTAAATCTGGCGTGTCTACCAATTTCACCACGCCCGCCGACCGCCCGGCCACGAACGCGCGGTGTTAACCCAGCCGCCCGGCGGCGACAAGCGGCTCGCCCAGTTGCCCGGCGGCCGCAAGCGCCGCGCCTGGTTGATTGAGAATCGCCTGAGCACACCCGTATGCTAGACATCCACCCAGACGGAGGGGCTCGCCAGATGCGGCTGCATGCCGCCTGACGAAGGAGCGGCTACGGCAGAGCCGCATGGCTACGGCATCGGAGCGGTCGAACGGACGCTAGACGTGGTGGTGGCGTTGGCTCGGCTTGGCCCCGCCACGCTCACCGACCTGGCCTTGGCGGCCGATTGCACCCGCGTCAACGTGTTCCGCATCCTGCACACGCTGCAATCCCGCGGGCTGGCGATGCAGCTTGGCAAGCGCGGGGCTTGGCAGCTTGGCGCGGGCTGGCTGGCGGTGGCGCGGGCGGCGCAGCGGCAGGGCGCGCTGGCGCTCGCCGCTACCCCGGTGATGGCGGCCCTGGCGGACAGTATCGGCGACAGCATCTATCTCGCCGTGCGCGACGGGCAGGAGAGCGAGTTGGTGGCGGTCTCTCCCGGCCTCGCCAACACCCATACTTATGGCCGGCCGGGGGACCGTGCGCCGCTGCATGCCGGGCCGGGCCGGCTGCTGCTCGCCTATGCGCCCGAGCCGCTGCAACGCGCCGTGCTGTCCGGCCGGCTGATGCGGCTAGGCCCGAGCACGCGGACCGACCCCGCCGGGGTTGCAGCCGATCACGACCGCATCCGCAAGCGCGAGTGGCTGATCACGACGCACGAGATGGCCGAGGGGGCGGTTTCGGCCAGCGTGCCGGTGCGGGACCGCTCCGGCGCTGTGGTGGCGGTGTTGAGCGTGGCCTCTCCGGCGATCCGCATGCGTCCGCCGCGACCGCTCACCTTGCTCACCCCGCTGCAATCGGCCGCCCAGGAGCTTGGCCGGGCATTGGGCGGCTGAGCAAGACGACCTATAACCGGCCAGCCATGAAACTCCGCTTCGCCCCCTCCCCTACCGGCTATCTCCATGTCGGCAATACGCGTGCCGCGCTGGCGAACTACCTGCTGGCCCGGCGCCATGGTGGCCAATTCCTGTTGCGCCTGGACGATACGGATACCGAGCGCAACCGCCCCGAGTATGCTGCCGCCATCGAGCAGGATTTAGCCTGGCTCGGCCTCACCTGGGACGAGAGCTTCCGCCAGTCCGACCGGCTGCCGCAGTATCGCGAAGCCGCACGACGGCTGGAAGCGGCTGGGCGGTTGTATCCCTGCTTCGAGTCCGAGGCAGAGCTGCAGGCCAAGCGCGACCAGCGGCTGCGCCGTCATCTCCCACCGGTGTACGATCGCGCCATGCTCAGGCTCACTCCCGAGCAGCGTGCCGCGGCGGAGGCGGGCGGCAAAACCCCTTATTGGCGTTTCCGCCTATCCGACGGCGCGGCCGGCTGGCGCGACCTGGTGCTCGGGCCGCGCGAGGTGCGGCTGCCCACCATTTCGGACCCCGTGCTGGTACGCGCGGATGGCACGCCGCTCTACACCTTCACCTCCGTGGTTGACGACCTGGCGTGCGGCATCACTCATATTGTCCGCGGCGAGGACCACGTTACCAACACCGCCGTGCAGCTCGACATTTGGGCGGCGCTGGGGGGTGACCCGGCGGCCGTCCAGTTCGCCCACCTGCCGCTGCTGGTGGCGGAGGACGGCGGCAAGCTGTCCAAGCGCACCGGCGCGCTCTCGCTGCGCAGCTTGCGGCAGGACGGGATGGAGCCGGGCGCGATCACCGCCTATCTCGCGCGGGTCGGCACGTCCGACGATCCGGTCCCGGCCGATCTTGCCAGCCTGGCCGCCGGGTTCGACCTCAGCCGGTTCTCCCGCTCCTCCGCGCGGTTCGATATTCGCCAATTGCTGGCGCTGAACCGCCGGGTGCTGCAGAGCTACCCGTTCGAGACGGTGCGCGACCGGCTGCCATCCGCGGCCACCTCGGCGTTTTGGCAGGCCGTACGCGGCAACCTGGACTTGCTGAACGAGGCGCGCATGTGGTGGGACGTGCTGGGCGGCACCATCGTGCCGCCTGTGATCGAGGGCGAGGCGGCGTTTTTAAAAGAAGCGCTTGCCACTCTGCCGCCGGAGCCCTGGGCCCCCGATGTCTGGACCACCTGGACCGAGACGCTGAAGCAGGCCACCGGCCGGAAGGGCCGCGCATTGTTCCACCCGCTGCGCTTGGCGCTGACGGGCGAGGAGCGTGGTCCGGAGATGCGCGGCTTGCTTCCGCTGATGGGCCGGGCACGTGCGGCGGAGCGGCTGCTGGTGGCGCAGAGCTAGTTCACTTGGGAAGCGCTGAGCTTTACCTTTGCAGCTCTCGTGACGTTCCTGGTGGACCCGGCGCTGGCGTGGCGCGGTTCGCATCGAGGTCGTCAATGTCAGGGCCAGCGTGATCGCCTGGTATCTGCGGCGCGGCTATCGCCGAACGGGCGAGGCGAACCCGTTTCCGTATGGGGATGATCGCTTTGGCGTCCCCCTCCGTGACGATCTCAGCTTTGTGGTGTTGGACAAGGACGTAAACAGCCAAGCGGGTGCCGCCTGATCAGCAACGCCATCCACCTAAAATAGCCCGGCGCCTGAGAGACCGCCATACACGCCAAAGATCGTTGTCATCGTCAGGACCACGATCACCACCCATTTGTACGCGCCGCGGAGGCGCACCGCCGGTGGCAGCGCGTGGATAGCCAACGCCACCAGGAAGAACAGCACCAGCGGCAGCAGGAAGGCATTCATCACCTGAACGTCCACGTTCAAGGCAACCAGGTCCGGCGAGACGGCGATCAGCACGGCGCCGGCGACGATGCAGAGCGAGTAGACGCCGTAGAACCAGGAGGCCCGTCGCGGCGGCAGCTCGAGCGAGCGCCGATAGCCCGTGACTTCACCCACGCCCCAGGCCAGCGCCAAGGATGCCACGATAGCCGCCACCATGCCCGCGCCCAGCACGCCAAGGCTGAATACCAGCTTGGCGGTCGACTCGCCGAGCAACGGCGTCAGCGTTGCCGCCATGTCGCCAATGGTGTTCAGCGCCGCCTGCTTGTTCGCGGTACCCAGCACGGCAGCACAAGCGACCAAAGCAGCCGCCA
The DNA here is from genome assembly GCA_965276785.1 of Acetobacteraceae bacterium. GTDB lineage: Bacteria > Pseudomonadota > Alphaproteobacteria > Acetobacterales > Acetobacteraceae > LMUY01. The sequence goes on along the minus strand of OZ255629.1, from coordinate 939,706 downwards.
TCACCAGTTGCGTGACAATTGCGCCGATGGCCGTGTCCCACCGTGCGGCTTTCAGGTGCTCGGGGCGCAAGCCTTTGTCGGCGATCGCCGATTGCTGGTAAAAGACCATCCAGGGCATGATTACGGCGCCGATATTGGCGGCGGCCAGGAATAGGTAATCGGTATCGGCGTAGGGAATGCTGACCGATTGCCGCGCCATGGTCGCGACCGAGGGGTGAGCGGTCCAGGCAACGAAGAAAAACGCGAACTCGAACAAGCCGATGGCGATCGCGGCCCGCTCGACCCGGCGGTACGACCCGGTGAGCACCACCGCAATCAGCGCGGCCGCCGCCAAAGGCAGGCTTACGAAGCGCGAAACGCCATACAAGTCCCCCACCGCGGCCACGCCCGAAAACTCCGACAGCAACGCGCCTGCGGTGGCGACCGCCAACCCGCCCGCCGACACCCAGCCCCAAAAGCGGCCGAAGGTTTGGCAAATCAGCTCGCCGTGGCCGCGGCCGGTAAAGAGGCCGAGCCGGACGGTGAGTTCCTGCGTGATATACAGGATCGGCATTAACAGGACCTGAATCAGCAGCAGGCGGTAACCCCATTGCGCCCCGCTCTGCCCAGCGGTGACGAGGCTGCCGACATCCGTATCGGCCAGCATCACAACGATACCGGGCCCGAACACGGCCAACCAACTGCCCAGGCGCCGCCCACCGCGCTTTTCGCCGACGCCCTGCACGCTGTTCATTGCTCATCCTCGGGGCGGTTTGTGGTTGCGACTTACTTGCAACAACGGATGCGGTCAACGCGTGTCTCACGCCGCGGCAGGAGAAAGATTGTCAGCCGCAGCGTGCTGGACCAAAACGAGGCTCCATGCCCGCCGTCACGCTCCACAACAGCCTGTCCCGCCGTCGCGAGACGCTGATCCCGATCGACCCGGCGCATGTGCGAATGTATGCCTGCGGGCCAACCGTGTACGACCGCGCGCATGTCGGCAACGCTCGGCCGGAAGTGGTGAACGACGTGCTGGTCCGGCTGCTGCGCCATCTCTACCCGCGCGTGACGTATGTGCGGAACATCACCGACGTGGATGACAAGATCAACGCCCGGGCGGCTGCCGAAGCCACTCCGATCGGCACCGTCACCGAGCGCACCCTGGCCGAGTTCCATGCCGACATTGCAGCACTCGGCGTGCGCCCGCCCGACATCGAGCCGCGCGCGACCGCCCACATTGCCGAAATGGTGGCGGTGATTGAACGCCTGATCGCGGGCGGTCATGCCTACCCCGCCGAGGACCATGTGCTATTCGCGGTGGCGAGCTACGCCGACTATGGCCGGCTTTCCGGCCGCAGCCCGGAGGAACTGATTGCGGGGGCGCGGGTGGAGGTGGCGCCTTACAAGCGGCATCCCGGGGATTTTGTGTTGTGGAAGCCGTCGCCGCCGGGCTTGCCAGGCTGGGACAGCCCGTGGGGACGGGGGCGCCCGGGCTGGCATATCGAGTGCAGCGCGATGGCGCACACCTATCTAGGCGAGAGCTTCGACATCCATGCCGGGGGTGCCGACCTTCTGTTCCCGCATCACGAGAACGAACGCGCCCAATCCTGCTGCGCCTTTCCTGGCAGCGGCTTCGCGAAGATTTGGATCCATAACGGCATGCTACGGGTGGAAGGGCAGAAAATGTCCAAGTCGCTCGGCAACTTCACCACCGTGCGGGACGTGCTAAGCCGCGCGCCGGGCGAGGCGGTGCGATTGCTGCTGTTGCGCACGCATTATCGCTCCCCGCTCGATTTCACCGCCGCTGCGCTGGAAGACAGCAAACGCGAGTTGGACCGGTTCTACCGTGCTCTCGGGCCCGGTGCGCAGCCCGGTGAAACGCCAGCGGAGGTGGTGAGCGCGCTATGCGACGACATCAACACTCCGCTCGCGCTCACCCACTTGCACCGCCTGGCAGACGCCGCCCTTGCCGGGGAAGCTGCCGCAGCCAACCGGCTGCGCGCGGGCGGCACGATGCTCGGTTTGCTCGGTGCCGAGCCGGGCGCGTGGTTTGCACAGAGCGTGGACTCGGATGCTGTGGAGCAGGCCATTGCCGAACGAGTGGCGGCCCGCAAAGCCCGCGATTTTGCCCGCGCGGACGCCATCCGCGCCGAGCTGGCCCGGCAGGGCGTGATACTCGAAGACGGGCCTGGCGGTACCACGTGGCGCAGCCTCTGATATAGTATACCTGCGCGATGACAGCCGACACTGGCCGGCACTACGTAGCGGCTAAACCCGAAAGCCATCGATCGATTGCAAGCGGCCTTTCGATCGGTCTCGACACAGGAACGCCGAAGGCTAGCTGCCACGATAGGTCGAATAGGCGCCCGGGCTCACCAGCAGCGGCACGTGGTAATGACTTTCGGGCTCCGAAATACCAAAGCGGATTGGGATGACGTCGAGGAAGGCTGCCGGGTCGGCGAAGTAGCGGCCAACCTCGAATCGCAACTCGTAAACACCGATGCGCAGTGGCGCCCCGGCGAGCAACGGCTGGTCGGTGCGGCCATCGGCATTGGTGACGGCTTTGGCCAGCAGCACGGGCGACCCGCTTCCCGTCTCGTGCAGCGTCATGGCAATCCCGGTTGCCGGGCGCCCGCGCGCCGTGTCGAGCACGTGGGTGCTGAGCCACCCATGCACGGGTGGCATGCCCGGCCCGGTTACGGCGTCGGTCAGGCGCAGGCGGGTGATGTAGCCTACCTCTCGGACGGCGGCATCGAGTTCACCGGCCGGTTCAGCCTCGGCGCGGCGACGGAACTCGGCCAGCAACGAGGCCCTGGTGTGCCGCCGCACGCAGAGGATGAACGGGAAGCCGAAGCGGCCCAGGTAGGCAACGTTCAGCCCGGCCAACTCCGCGGCCTGCTCTTGCAGCCGGTCGAGGCCCAATCCGGCCTGCTCCGCCCGCGACTCGGCGCCGATCTCGCCTCGGACGGCGGCGTCCCCGGCCAGTTCCGGATGGCCGCGCAGGAATGACCGCAGCGTGGCGGAGGGCGCGGCGCGCAGTTCGGCCATCATCGCGTCGTGCAGTGCGCTCACCGTGGCAAACGGCCGCTCCCGCAATGCCTGTTCTGCCACCCAAGGCGCGTCTTCGAAGATGCCGCCGAGCACCGCAACCACATCCGGCGCGGGCAGCTGGTTCACATCGTCTAAGGTCATGGCGTTGTCCAGGCGGCTTGATCGGTCCCCAGCGGGACGCTCTGACGCTCCCACCGCGCTGGCGTCTGCGCAAGCGCCGCAGCGTGGCGCACCGCCTGGAGCGGCCCGAAGCCCGACGCAGCCGCCTCGCCATAGTCGGACCAGTTGGGCTCGGCGGCGGCAAACCCGTGCTCCATGCGGCCCAGGCCACGCAGCCATCGCGCGGTGGCGGCCAAGGAGACCTCCACATGCCAGCTGCCGCCCACCTCGCTCTGCCGATGCAGCGCGGCCATGATGCCGAACGCCATCAACGCCCCGGAGGCGTGATCCAGGGCTTGGCACGGCAGCGGACGCGGCTTGGCGTCGCCGGCGGCTTGCTGCTCGGCATGATTGAAGCCAGCCGCGGTCTGCACAAGGGAGTCGAACCCGCGCCGCCCTGCCCACGGTCCGGACGCACCATAAGCGCTGAGCGAAGCGGCAACGATGCCCGGCCGCAACACGGCGAGCCGCTCCGGGCCGAAACCCAGGTCCGCGATGCCGCCGGGCCGATAGCCCTGAACGAAGACATGAGCGCCACGCACCAGCGCGGCGAGCGCCTCGCGGCCGGCTGCGTCCCGCAGGTCCAAGCTCGCCGAGCGCTTGCCTCGCCCGGTATCGATCACCAAGGCCGGAATCGAGGGCAGATGCGGGCTTGTGATCAGCAGCACCTCCGCGCCATGCGCGGCCAGCGTGCGGGTGCAGGCGGGCCCGGCGATGATGCGCGTGAGATCCAGCACTTGCAGCCCCGCGAGCGGGCGGTCTGCAGCCGGTCGCTCCTGCCGGGCCGCCTCGCCGATTTGCCGGAGGAGCACGGGTTGCTCCGCCACCGCTTGGCCTTGCGAAGACGCGTCCCACGCGGCGAAGCTCCGCAATGCCGTGACGCAGAGCCCGGCCTCGGCAGCCTCGGTCTCGAACGCCACCGCTTCGCGCGTTCGCAGCGCCGCGGCCACCGCCGGCCGCTCGTCGGCGCAGTGCAGCAACCGGATCACGCCGGCCCGGTGATGCGGGAAATTGGTGTGCAGCCGAACCCACCCGTCCGTGGTTGGATACAGCCCGGCGATCGGGTCCCAAGGATCGGCCGGCGCGGCGCCGTTCACGCGGAGCAACCGCTCAGACCGGAACTCGGCTGCGGCCGCAACCGAATCGACCGACACGATCTGCGCCCAGCCGCCGCGCTGCCGCCATAGCGCCGCGGCGGCAAGCCCGGCCGCCGCCAAACTGGATTGCGCGGCCACATCGACCGCGAACGAGGACAGCGAAACGGGCAAGCGCCCGGTCAGCCGCAGCCAACCGAGCGCGTCCTCGGGCAGAGCGGCAGCGCGCCAAAGCGCCGCCACCGCGTCGCCCGCATCCATCACCGGATCGCGCGCAGCACCGAGCGGTCCTCGCCGGCCAGGCTGCGATACACCGCCAGGTAGTCCTTCGCCATCCGCCGCGCGGTGAACCGCTCCTCGAAGCGCTGCCGCACTCGTCCGCGATCCAGCGTGTGCAGCTTTTGCACCGCGGCCACCGCGCCCACCATGTCCTCGACGATGAAGCCGGTCACGCCATCCTCCACGATCTCCGGCACGGAGCCGCGATTGAACGCGATCACCGGGGTGCCGCACGCCATCGCCTCGATCATCACCAGGCCGAACGGCTCCGGCCAGTCGATCGGCATCAGCAACGCGCTGGCGCCGGACAGGAAGGCGGGTTTGTCGCGATCGGAGATCTCGCCGATCATGTCCACGCCGGGCAGTTCGAGCAGGTGGCGGATGTGCGTGTCGAAATATAGCTTGTCGGCCACGTCCACCTTGGCGGCGAGCTTGATTGGCAAGCCGCAGGCTTGCGCGATGTTGATCGCCCGGTCCGGGCACTTCTCCGGCGCGATGCGGCCGAGGAAGGCGAGGTAACCCTCCGGGTTGCCCACTGGCGTGAGCAGGTTTTCCGGCAGGCCATGCAGCACCGTATCGACAAAATGAGCTTGCGGCAGCGGGCGGCGCTGGCTGTCGGAGATGCTCACCACGGGCACGTTGGGGAAGGTGTCGAACACCGGCTGTAGCTCCGGCAGGTCAAGCCGGCCGTGCAGGGTGGTGACGAACGGCGTGCGCTGGCGGCCGAACAGGCTGAACGGCCAGTAGTCCATGTGAAAATGCAGCACGTCGAACTCTTCGGCCATGCGGCGCACCGACTCCATCAGCAGCATGTGCGGCGCAATCGGGTCCCGGATCGCTGGGTCGAGCCGCAGCGCGCGGGGCCAGGCGGCGTGCAGCTTGGCGTCGGTGATGGAGTCGCCGCTGGCGAACAGGGTCACATCGTGGCCAAGCGCCACCAGCTCCTCGGTCAGGAACGAAACCACCCGCTCGGTGCCGCCATAGAGCTTGGGCGGAACGGCTTCATGAAGAGGAGCGATCTGGGCTATGCGCATGGTCGGCAAACTCCTTTGTCTGACTTCCACCTAACACCCCGATCGGGGCATGAATGCGGCGCCCTCGCCATATATCCGCCAAAGTCGCCGCCTATTTCCCGAAACTACCGGAAAGGCCAACGCTCGTGACCCATCACGAAAATGTTGGCGCGGCGTTTGCAGACGTTTGCAGTGGTTTTGCGTCTGCATTGATACAGGTTAGTGGCGCTGTCCGGTGGGTGAAGAGGGGTGCAGTGATGGGCCGAAACGATCCGCAGGCTGTCGACATCTCGCAGCGGCCGCTTGCCTTCTTGATGCGTTACATCCGCCGCCATGCCATCGGGCATTCGGTGGTGCTGATCTCGGTCGTGCTGGCGGTGGGCGCCTCAATCGCCTCGCAATATTCGGTCAAGCACCTGGTGGACACGCTCACCGCCGGGCGGCACGGCCCGGTTTGGACCGCGTTTCTGATTCTGGCCGGCCTGATCGCGGCGGACAATATGCTGTGGCGGGTCGGCGGCTGGGTCGCGTCGCACTGCTTCGTCTCGGTGACCGGCGACTTGCGGCGGGACCTGTTCCACCACCTCACCGGGCACTCGCCGGGCTACTTCGCCGACCGCCCGCCGGGCACGCTCGCCGGGCGGATCACCGCGACCGGCAACGCCATCTACACGGTGGAAAACACCTTTGCCTGGAACGTGCTGCCGCCTCTGCTGGCGGTGGCCGGGTCGATCGCGGTGATGATCACCGTGAGCCCGTTCATGGCTGCCGCCCTGATCGCGGTGTCGGCGCTGCTGGCCTATGTACTGAGCCGGTTGGCGGCGTACGGGCGGCCGTTGCACCATCAGTATGCGACCGATGCTGCCGCCGTCGATGGGGAGTTGGTTGACGTCATCAACAACATGCCGCTGGTGCGCGCGTTCGGTGCCACCCTGCGTGAGCGCGCCCGGTTCGGAGCTCGTGTGGAGCAGGAGATGGCAACGCGCGGCCGTTCGCTGCGCTACCTGGAGAAGCTGCGCCTGTTCCACGCCGCGGTGACGGCGGGGCTCACGGCTGGCCTGCTCGCCTGGGCCATCCTGTTGTGGGAGAGCGGGTCGGCTAGCTCGGGAGACGTGGTGCTGGTGACCACCCTGGGCTTCACCATCCTGCACGGCACGCGCGACTTGGCGGTGGCATTGGTGGAGACGATCCAGCATGTCGCCCGGCTGTCCGAGGCGTTGGCCACGCTGTTGCTGCCGCATGAACTGGTTGACGCTCGCGAGGCCCGTCAGCTCGAGGCCGCCCGCGGCCGGGTCGAGTTCCGCAACGTGACCTACTCCTACCCGGCGAGCAGCCAGGCCGTGCTGGATGATTTCTCGGTCACCATCGAGGCCGGCACCCGCGTCGGCCTGGTCGGGCGATCCGGCTCCGGCAAGTCCACCGTGCTGTCCCTGCTGCAGCGGCTGCGCGATGTGCCCTCGGGCCTGATTCTGATCGACGGGCACGACATCGCCAGCCTCACGCAGGAGAGCCTGCATAACGCGATCGGCGTGGTGCCGCAGGATGTGTCGCTGTTCCATCGCTCTGTGCTGGAGAACATTCGTTACGGCCGCCCGGACGCCACCGATGCCGAAGTCCGTGCTGCCGCCGAAGCGGCAAGCTGCCGCCAGTTCATCGAAGCGCTCCCGGAGGGCTACGACACCGAAGTGGGCGACCGCGGCGTGAAGCTCTCCGGCGGCCAGCGGCAGCGTTTGGCAATTGCTCGCGCCTTCCTGCGCAATTCGCCCATCCTGTTGTTGGACGAGGCTACCAGTGCGCTCGACTCCGAGTCGGAAGCCGCGGTGCAACGGGCGCTCAACCGGCTGATGCAAGGCCGCACAGTGATCGCCGTGGCGCACCGGTTGTCGACGCTGCAGGATTTCGACCGTATTCTGGTGATGCAATCCGGCCGCGTCCTCCAGGACGGCACGCCGGCCGACCTGGAACGCAGCCAAGGCCCGTTCCGCGATCTGCTGCAACGCCAGTCGCACGGGGTCGCAATGCTGGCCGCGGATTAGGGCGGGGTAGCCTACGCCTTTTCGTTGATGATGGGTTGCGAAGAGCAACCCATCCTACGGCTAGATGGCTGCTTGGGTGACGAACTTGGTCGCCAAATACGCCTCTAGCCCCTCGATGCCTCCCTCCGAGCCATAGCCGCTGTCCTTCACGCCGCCGAACGGCGTCTCCGGCAGCGCCAGGCCGTGATGGTTGATCGCCATCATGCCCGATTCCACCGCCGCAGCCACTTTGGTCGCGCGGGTCGCTGAGCTGGTATAGGCATAGGCGGCCAAGCCATAAGCGAGCCGGTTGGCCTCGCTTACCGCCTCTTCCATCTCGCGGAACGGCGTCATCAGCGCCAGCGGACCGAACGGCTCCTCATTCATCGCCCGCGCGTCGGTCGGCACACCGGTCATCACCGTCGGCTGGAAGAAGTTGCCCTTGTTGCCGATCCGCGCGCCGCCGGTGCGGACTTCACCGCCGTGCTGGATGGCGTCGGCAATGAACCCCTCCATCGCCTGCACCCGTCGGTCGTTGGCGAGCGGGCCCATGGTGGTGCCGGACTCCAGCCCGTTGCCCACCTGCACCGCCTCCGCCGCCTTGGTGAAGCGGCCGACGAACTCGTCGTATATCCGTTCCTGCACCAGGAAGCGGGTCGGCGCGATGCATACCTGGCCGGCGTTGCGGAACTTGTTGGCCGCCAAAACCTGGGTCGCAACCTCCAGGTTGGCGTCATCGAAAATGATCGCCGGCGCGTGGCCGCCCAGTTCCATCGTCACCCGCTTCATATGCTGCCCTGCCATTGCGGCAAGCTGCTTGCCGACTGCGGTCGACCCAGTGAAGCTGATCTTGCGTATCACCGGGTGCGGGATGAGGTAGGAGCTGATCTCCGCCGGCACGCCATACACCAACTGCACCACGCCCGCCGGCAAGCCGGCATCGTGGAAGGCCCGCACGAGCTCGGCGACGCTGCCCGGCGTTTCCTCCGGGCCTTTGACGATGATGGCGCAGCCCGCCGCCAAAGCGGCTGCGATCTTCTTCACCGCCTGGTTGATCGGGAAGTTCCACGGCGTGAACGCGGCCACCACCCCCACCGGCTCGCGCAGCGACATCTGATAGACCCCCGGCAGCCGGGCCGGGATCACCCGCCCATAGGAGCGGCGGCCCTCCTCGGCCATCCACTCGATGTTGTCCGGCGCCAGCCCCGTCTCGCCGCGTGCCTCGGCGAGCGGCTTGCCCTGTTCGCGCACCATGATCTCGGCCACCTGGTCCACCCGCCCGCGCAGCAGCTCGGCGGCCTTGCGCATCAGCTTGCTGCGGTCCATCGCCGAGGTGTTGCGCCAGACGGCGAAACCGCTGGCGGCGGCGGCAAGGGCGCGGTCCAGGTCCGCCCGCCCGGCATGCGCAACCCGCCCGATCGTCTCTCCGGTTGCCGGGTCAAGCACCGGCAGCGTCTTGCCGGACGCGGCCGCGCCCCACTCGCCATCGATGAGTAGCTGCGTATCGGGATAGTTCATGGCGTTCCTCGCTCTGGTTGTGGGACGCGCGGCATGTGGGTTTTGCGCCGGCTAGCCCAACCCCGCAGCGTTCGGCAGGCAGGCCAGGCGGAACGCCGCGAAGGCGCGTGCGCGATGGTTGCTCTCGTATTTGGCCTGCGGCGTCATCTCTGCAAAGCTCTGTCGGCTGCCAACGGGCACGAACATCGGATCATAGCCGAAGCCCTGCGTACCGCGGGGCGGCCAGCAGGTTTGCCCGTCCACCCGGCCGAGATAGGTGGCGGTGCCGCCGCCGGGCCAAGCCAGGCAGAGCGCCGTAACGAACCAGGCGCGGCTCGGCACGCCGCCTTCGCCGTGCACCCGCGCCATCGCGGCGGCGAAATCCTTGTCCAGCCCTGCCCAGCGCGCCGAGAGCGGACCCGGCGCGCCGCCGAGCGCCGCCACGCAGAACCCGGAATCGTCCGCCAACGCGGGCAGGCCGCTGGCCGCCGCGGCTGCCACCGCCTTCAGCCGCGCATTGCCGGCGAAATCGGGCTCGGTCTCCTCCGGCTCGGGCAGCGCCAGGTCGCGCGCTGCCACCAGCGTCACGCCGAGCGGCTGCAGCATCGCTTCCAGTTCGCGCAGCTTGCCGGGATTGTGGCTCGCCAATACCAGCCGGTCGCCCCGCTGCAGCCGGCGGGTCATTCGAGCGCGGCGCGCTGTAGGGCGTAGAGCCGCGCGGTGCCAAGCCGGGCCAGGCGCATCAGCTCGGCAAATTGCGCGTCGCTGAACGGCGCTTTCTCGGCGGTGCCCTGAATTTCGACGATGCCGCTCTCGGTCAGGACAAAATTGGCGTCTGCCTCAGCGTCCGAGTCCTCGGCGTAGTCCAGGTCCAGCACCGCCTCGCCCCCGACCAGCCCGCAAGACACGGCGGCCACCTGCCCCAGAACCGGCGAGCGGGCTAGCACGTTGCTCGCCACCAGCTTGCCTATGGCGAGGCTCAGCGCCACCCAAGCGCCCGTAATGGAGGCGCAACGCGTGCCGCCATCGGCGTTCAGCACGTCGCAATCGAGTGTGATGGTCATTTCCCCAAGGGCCTTGCGGTCCACCACGGCGCGCAGCGAGCGGCCGATCAGCCGTTGGATTTCCTGCGTGCGGCCGGACTGCTTGCCCCGTGCCGCCTCCCGGTCGCTGCGGGTGTGGGTGGCGCGAGGCAGCATGCCGTATTCGGCGGTCACCCAGCCCTCGCCCTTGCCGCGCAGGAACGGCGGCACTCGCCCCTCCACGCTGGCGGCGCACAGCACCTCCGTGCCGCCCATGCGGATGACGCAGGAGCCTTCGGCATGGCGGGCGAACCCGGCGGTGAAACTTACCTCGCGAAGCATGTCGGGCGCGCGGCCGGATGGGCGCATGGATCGGTCCTCCTTGACCCTGCTTGTCCTAGAACCACCCGGGCCTTGGCACCAGAGTTTGACCCGGCAGCACCCGCTCCCTACCCTCTCTATTTATGGACGCACCGCCCTTCCCGCAGCGCCACCACACGCCGCCCGTGCTCGACCCGCGCAGCGCCGCCGTATTGCGCGAGATCGTCGAGCAATACGTTGAAACCGGCGAGCCGGTCGGCAGCCGCACGCTGTCCCGCCGGCTGCAAATCCCGCTCTCCCCCGCCACTATCCGCAACGTCATGGCCGACCTCACCGAGGCCGGCCTGCTGTTCTCCCCCCACACCTCCGCCGGGCGCCTACCCACCGAGCGGGGGCTGCGCCTGTTCGTGGACGGCCTGCTGCAATTCGGCGACCTGTCGGACGAGGAACGCGAGCAGATCGGCCAAGCGCTCGAGGCCCGCGGCCGCTCCTTGCAGGACACGCTGACCGATGTCTCCTCCATGCTCTCCGGCCTCTCCGCCGCTGCCGGCCTGGTGCTGGCACCCAAGAGTGAAGGCGCCGTCCGCCATATCGACTTCGTCCCGCTCGGCTCCGGCCGTGCCCTGGTGATTCTGGTCGGCGCGGACGGCCAGGTGGAGAACCGGGTGATTGAGATACCGCCGGGCCTGCCGCCGTCCTCGCTCACCCAAGCCGCCAACTACCTCAACAGCCGGCTCTCCGGCCGCTCGCTGGCCGAACTGCGCACCATCGTCGGCACTGAAATGGCTGACGACCGCAGCCAGCTCGACGCCCTTTCCGCCGCCGTGGTGGAGGCCGGGCTTGCCACCTGGGCCGGCGGCCGCAGCGGCAGCTTGATCGTGCGCGGCCAAAGCCGCCTGCTCTCGGACGTGACGCAAATCGAGCGGATCAGCGCCATCCAGATCCTGTTCGATCGGCTGGAAACCCAGGAGACCATGCTCCGCCTGCTGGAACTCGCCGAGCAATCCGATGGGGTGCGTATCTACATCGGCGCCGAAAGCGGGCTGTTCGGCGCTGCGGGAGTCTCCATGGTGGTGGCGCCGGCCCGCGGCGAGGCGGACCGCATCGTCGGCGCCATCGGCGTCATTGGGCCCACCCGGATCAACTACGGCCGCATCATTCCAGTGGTGGACTACACGGCGCGTGTCATCGGCCGGCTGTTGGGGTAAGCTTGGAAGCAGCTTTGAGCGGGTCGGGTGCCTTGTTCCCATTCCAGCGCCGTCCTAATTCTCCGCCCATGAATAGTGACATTCCCCCTTCGGAGGCCTCGCCCGACATGGCCGAGCCCACCCTCGCCCTGAACGACACCACCGAGCAGCTCATGGCCGCCGCCACCGAGCGTATCGCCGCGCTGGAAGCGGAGAACCAGGAGCTGCGTGACAAATGGCTGCGCTCGGAGGCCGAGATGGCCAACGTCCGCGCCCGCGCCCGGCGGGACGCTGACGACGCGCGCCAATTTGCCATTCAGAAGTTTGCCCGCGACGTGGTGGAAGCCGCCGACAACCTGCGCCGCGGCCTCGACCAATTGCCGGCGGCGCAACCCGGCGAGCCGGAGATCGTCGGCAAACTGCGCGATGGGTTCGAGGGCGTCGAGCGCTCGTTCCTCGGCGTGTTGGAGCGCAACGGCATCGCCAAGGTGGACGCCACTGGCAAGCCGTTCGACGCCAACCTGCACCAGGCGATGGCCGAGCAACCCTCCACCGAGCACCCCCCCGGCACCGTGATCCAGGCCTGGACCGCCGGCTGGACGCTGAACGGGCGCCTACTCCGCCCGGCGATGGTGGTGGTCGCCAAGGCGCCCGACCCAGCGGCCGCGTCCGCTGGCTGAGTTCGCTCTCGCTTGCGGTTGAGGGTATCCGATGACCAATCCTGAACGGTCTGCGGACCTGGTGGTCGAAGCCCGCGAGACCGTCTGGAAGCAGCGCACCCAACTGGACGTGGTACGTTTCCGCAATCGCCGCTTCGACAACACCATGTCGCCCGAGCGGACCTGGGAGGTCTGGCTGCGCGGCCATGCAGTGGGCGTGTTGCCCTACGACCCTGTGCTCGACCGAGTGGTCATGATCGAACAATTCCGCTTTCCGGCGCTGCTGGCGGGAGTCGAGCCGGTCATGCTCGAAGTGCCGGGCGGCTTCACTGACGCAGGCGAGAGCGAGGACCAGACCGCAGCCCGCGAAATGCGTGAGGAGATGGGGTTGGCGACCGACCGGCTGCATCGCATCGGGCGGTTCGTGCTATCGGCCGGCGGGTCGGACGAGAGCGTGACCATTTTCGCCGGACGCGTGGCGGCCCCCGTAGCCGACGCGCAGGGGGTTGCGGGTTTCGGCGGCTTGGCCAGCGAAAACGAGGACATCCGCATCCGCGTGCTCGGCGCCGGGCACGCCATCGAGAATGCCCTTGCCGGCCACTACCCCAATTCGATCACCTCCCTGGCGCTGCTGTGGTTCGCCTCCAAGCGGGACTGGCTGCGGCGGGAATGGGGGGCGTGACCGAGCGTTTGTATGTGGACGACCCTTATTTGCGCACGGCCAGCGCGAAGCTTGTGGCGGTGCTGCCCAGCGGCGTGGTGCTGGACCGCGCACCGTTCTATCCGCGTGGCGGCGGGCAGCCCGGCGATAGCGGCGAACTCGCCTGGGTGGGCGGGCAGGCGGTGGTCGGGGAGGCGGTGAAGGGCGATGGCGAGGCGATCGTGCTGCCGCTGCAGGGCGACCTGCCGGACGTGGGCGAACCGGTCGAGGCCAGCATCGATTGGCCGCGACGCCTGGCGCATATGAAGATGCACACCGTGCTGCACCTGCTGTGCAGCTTGCTGCCCGGCGCCGCGGTGACCGGCGGACAGATCGGGGCCGAGAAGTCGCGGCTGGACTTCGACCTGCCGCAAGCCCCCGACGCGCGGGAGATTGAGGCCGGGTTGGCCGAGCTGATCGCGGCGGACCACCCGGTCAGCACCGAATGGGTGGATGAGAGTGTGCTGGACACCAGTCCGGAGCTGGTGCGCACCCTATCGGTCAAGCCGCCGCGCGGCGCCGGCCGCTTGCGGCTGGTGCGGATCGGCGCGGCTGGCCAATCGATTGACCTGCAGCCCTGCGGCGGCACCCACGTCGCCGCCACGGGGCAGGTCGGCCGCGTGAAGGTGCTGAAGATCGAGAACAAGGGCCGGCAGAACCGGCGGATTTCACTGGCCCTGGAGGACTAGCATGGACGATCTGGTCTCGGCGGAATGGCTGGCGGCAGAACTCGGGGCGCCCGACTTGGTGGTGCTGGAAGCGACCAAGTTCTTGGCCGGCGAGGGCGGCGACGGGCGGGAAGCCTACTTGCGGGCGCACATCCCCTGCGCGCGTTACTTCGACATCGATGTCGTCGCCGACGTGGATAGCAAGCTGCCCCACATGGTGCCGGCGGCCGGCCGGTTTGCCCGGCTGGTCGGAGCGCTGGGGGTGGGAGACGCGACCCGCGTGGTGTTCTACGACCAGAACAACACGATGTGGGCGACCCGCGGCTGGTGGATGCTGCGCCTGTTCGGTCATGACGCCACGGCCGTGCTGGATGGCGGGCTTACAGCCTGGCGGCACTCCGGCGGCCAGGTGGAAAGCGGCGAGCCGGCCGCGGCAAGCCCCCTGCCTTTCACCCCACGGCTGCGGGCGGAACGGCTGCGCGGGCTTGGGGACATGCAAACCACGGACGCGCTGGTACTGGACGCGCGGGCGCCGGCGCGCTTCGCCGGGTCCGCGCCGGAGCCGCGGCCGGGCGTGGTGCCGGGCCATATTCCAGGGGCGATCAACCTGCCGTATTCGCAAATGCTCGGGCCGGAGGGACGTTTCCTGCCAGCGGAGGCGCTGCGCGACCGGTTTGCCGGCGCGGGGGTGGATGGCTCCCGCCCGGTGGTTACCAGTTGCGGCAGCGGCGTGTCGGCGACGGTGTTGACCATGGCGCTGCGGCGCGCCGGTTTGCCGGAGGGGGCGGTGTATGATGGCTCCTGGGCCGAATGGGGCGCCGACCCGATCACGGACAAGGAGACCGGCTGATGGCGGACTACACACCCGCGGCCTCGCTGGCAACGCGCTTGTCGCATGCCGGGCGGGCGGGCACGAAAATCCAGGGCTTCGTTAACCCGCCGGTGTTTCGCGGGTCGACCATGCTGTATCCAAGCTGTGCCGACCGCGTCCGCAACGCCGAGAGCCGGCTGGGTCGCGGGCCGCTCTATGGCACCGCGGGCAATCCCACCCATCACGCGCTGGAAGATGTGGTTGCCGAAATCGAGGGCGGCACGCGCTGCCAGATCGTCTCCAGCGGGTTGGCCGCGGTTACGGTGCCGTTGCTGGCCTATCTTTCCAGCGGCGATCATTGTCTGGTGCCCGATAGCGTCTACGGCCCGACGCGCAGCTTTTGCGACGGGTTGCTGCGCCGAATGGGTGTGGTGACCGACTTCTACGACCCCGAGATCGGCGGCGCCGGGCTCGCAGAGCTGATCCGGCCCGAGACCCGGGTGCTGTATCTGGAAAGTCCGGGCAGCCACACCTTCGAGGTGCAGGACGTGCCGGCGTTGGCAGCCGTGGCCCATGCCAAGGGTCTGACGGTGATGCTGGACAATACCTGGGGGATCGGCTCGTTCCAGCCGTTCCAACATGGGGTGGACGTCTCCATCCAGGCGCTGACCAAGTATGTCGGCGGCCATTCGGACGTGTTGCTCGGCGGGATTACGGTGAAGGCCGAACCAGCGTGGGACCGTGTGCGCAGCACCGCCATGGAGCTGGGCCAATATGCCAGCCCGGACGACTGCTGGCTGGCGCTGCGCGGCGCCCGCACCATGGGGCTACGGCTGGAGCGGCAGATGCAGTCGGGCCTGGCTGTGGCGCAGTGGTTGCAACACCGTCCGGAGTTGGCCCGCGTGCTGCATCCCGCACTGCCCGGGGCGCCGGGCCATGCGCTGTGGCAGCGGGATTTCACCGGCGCTTGCAGCTTGTTCGGGATCGAGTTTCAGCCCGAGTTCACCATTGATGATATGTTTGGCTTCATCGACCGGCTGGCGCTGTTCGGCATCGGCGCGTCCTGGGGCGGGTTCGAGAGCCTGGCGATCCCGACCACGGGGCACATCATGCGCAAAGCCGGCGGCAAGCGGTTCGCCGGGCCGGTGGCACGGCTGCATATCGGGCTGGAAGACCCGGCGGACCTGATCGCGGACTTAGCAGCCGCGCTGGAGGGGATGCGTGGCCGGGCCTGATCTGCCGATCCGTTACGACGCGGACGGGTTGGTTCCCGCCATCGCGCAGCAGCACGACACGGGCGAAGTGCTGATGCTGGCCTGGATGAACGCCGACGCGGTGGCCGAGACGCTGGCGACCGGCCGGGTGTGTTACTGGAGCCGCAGCCGTGGCGCGCTTTGGCGCAAGGGCGAGACGTCGGGCCAGATGCAGAGGCTGCGCGAACTGCGGATTGACTGCGACGGTGATACGCTGCTGCTGCTGGTGGAGCAGACGGGGGCGGCCTGCCACACCGGGCAGCGGTCTTGCTTCCATCGGGCGGTGCGGGATGGGGAGTTGCAGACGATCGCGGAGCGGCTGGTTGATCCGGCGGTGCTGTATGGGGGCGTGCAAACGTAGGGCTTAAACTTGATGAGGTCCGCTATCGACCCCATGGTCGTCATAGCCGGGCGGCGGGGCTTGCCCGAAAGCCGACACTCAACATGGTGCATAATCCAAGAATTTCGCACATCGGCCGATTAACCAACCTTTCTGGATCCGTAGCAGCCTTGATTGCTCTGGTATGGCCTAACTACTGGTGGACCCCACTTCGGGCGTTGCTTCACTAACGGACGGAGTGCAATGGCGACGAAGGCACGGAAAGACCACTATGTCGCGGAAACCTACCTCCGCCACTTCGCCGGGCCTTTAGGGATGCTGCGCGCTTACCGGAAGTCGGACGGGACGACCTTCCCGTGCTGGCCTGAGCTGAACCCCTTGGGCGAGACAACAAATCACGGACAGCTCGGCTGCGTCATAGCCCCGGGCTGCTGCGCAGCAGCCCGGGGCTGGTTTGATTCGAACTCTATCGGCGACAGGTAGGCAAGCGCCGAGTGAAGCCTTTGCCGGTTGTAGGCGGTCTCGATGAACTCCCCAATGCCGGCCTTGGCATGGGCGAGATCACGATACGCGCTGGCGTCGACTTCCTCGTGCTTGAGCGTCTTCATGAAGCTCTCGGCCATGGCGTTATCGTAAGGACAGCCAGCCCGGCTCATGCTGGGCTGGATCCCGGCGGCCTCAAGCCGAGCAATGTAGTCGCCGCACGCGTATTGAATGCCGCGGTCCGAGTGATGAACCAGGCCGCCGGCGATCACCTCGCGGCTGACCAGTGCCATTTCGAGCGCATCCAGGGCAAGGCTCGCCCGCAGGTGATCGGCCATCGACCAGCCGACGACCTTGCGGCTGAAAGCGTCCAGCACGACAGCCAAGTAGATGAACGCCTCCGCAAGTCGCACGTAGGTGATATCCGCCACCCACAGCTGGTTCGTGGCCATGGGCATGAGGTGGCGCGCCAGGTTCGGCCACACCTGCCAGCTGTGACGCGCATCCGTCGTCGGCGGCCTGAACAGCGGCTTCGCCAGGCACAACAGGTTGTCCTCGCGCATGATCCGGACCACGCGCTTGTGGTTGACGCACCAGCCCTCGCGTCGCAGCAGCGCGCCGATCCGGCGGTAGCCGTAGTGGCGGTTGGCCAACGCCAGGCGCTGTATGACATCGCGCAGCGCCGTCTCTTCGCGCAGCGGATCGCTGCGGGTCCAGGAGCGATAGTAGGCCGCCCGGCTGACGCCAGCCAACGCGCACATCCTCCCCACCGAAAGCCCTGCTTCCGGCGTTTCGCCTTGCAAGCGCGTCATTGCCTGGATGTGGGCGAAGACGCGGTCACGCCAGGCGTGTCGCTCGGCCGGCGTGAACCCTCTATGTGCTGCAAGGCGCCTCTGAAACAATCCAGGTCCAGCTGCTGCTGGCCCACCTTGCGCTCCAGCTCGGCGATCTGCGTTCGCGCCTGGGCCAAGCTATCCGCCTTGGCACGCGACGCGCGCAAGCCAGCCGCCGCAAGGACCTCCGGCGTGCGCGGGCGCCCGCGTTTGCTCGTCAGCGCCTCCGCGCCGTTCGCGCGAACCCGCTCACGCCAGTGATAGATAATCGTTCGCTGCACATTCAGCTCGATGGCCAAGGCGCTTGCGCGCTCGCCAGCTTCCAATCGCTCCACAGCCTTCAGCATGAACTCCCGGCTGTGGCGCCCAGACTCGCTCAGGGACATCGGCACATTCTCCTCGTTGGGAGCTGTCCGAATTTACCTGTCTCACTCCAGGGGTCCACTCCAGGCCCAAGGATATTTGCCACGAGCCGAACGGGGACATAATTCTGGACTTCTTATCAGAGCCGGAATACCTAGGCGAATACCGGGCCGAGTTCGAACAACTTTGGAACTATGCCGTAGACGCTCTCAAGAGGCGTTCCGCCGACATGCGCGACAAGCTGCACATCGCCGGGTATTGGGCGCAACTGATGGTTTGCACCCCGACGTGGACCCGCGTTGCCGTTGAGATTTCTAACCAAAACGCCATAAACACCGTCTCAGCTTACGACACGATTGCGACCGAGAGGGGGAAGCCGGACGTGAAGCTGCGAGCGGCAATCGAGGACGTTGAACGCGGCGATATCAAAGTCCAGACGGAGGCGGATTTCGTCCGCGCCGAGAGTGCGCGAAGCGTCCTGAAATTGGCGTGGGCACTCTACAACGCCGAGTGGGACGTGTTCGAAAACGATACCGGAACCGAGTACCTCACCAGCGACAACCCAGCTTCGTTCGAGGACCAAGGGAACACGTGGGGGCCGCCGGGGCGGCGCATCCCGTTCGTGCGGTATCTGCCGGTAACGCCGAGGCTCTGCATCAGATGCGACCTCACCCGGAACCCCAGGAAGTTCCGGGACATGGATCTTGACTTCACAAAGGAGCCGCTTGGAACCATACGCGGCGGCTTTGTCGGACCGGAGATCGTCGAGAAGGTGAACGCCTGCACCGCTAAGTGCGCCGAAAACTTGGTATTGGGCAGCGCAAAAAGCGACAACGCCCGCGACCTTACCGCCCGTTATTCCCGGTTCCGCGTCGAAACGGAATCCAAGCGATTCCGGGAACACGGGGGCTTCCTCATCGCCAACCGCACGCACTGCATCGAGAGCAAGGACCGACTGAGCTAATCTCCGGCACGGCGTTCGGAAAAAGGTTTACGAAACCGACCCGGGTTCCAATAGTGCCGCCCGCCCATCGTTCGTGTCGCGTAATTCAAGACTATTGCACCATGCCGGAGAGGCAGCTTCGTCAGCGGCTTAGCTCGTGCAGAAGTCTGGTGCGAATTTCGGCTTCGGGCGATCTGGGTGGTTCGCGCGATCGGTCTGAGACCGATCAGATCACACCACTCTGACGATGTCGGCTATTTCAGATTTCTACCCGGAAGCAGACAGGCCGCTTCCCACACGACTCGGCGTGTTGGCTGACCGACCTAGCCGGGCGACGCGGTGACAGCGGCAAGCGGAAGGCTGCCATAGAGATGCGGAAACGGGTCCTGGTCCGGCTCGCTCCGTTCCCACCGAATGCAGCCCCGCACCTGCTGCGGATCAAAGCGCAGGATGAGCAGCCCCGTCCGCCCGGCAAAGTGCCGCGCGAGGACGAACGGCAGTTGCGCCTCCGTGCAGCAATGCAGGAACGGCTCGGCGCTGAGGCTGTCGCCCGCCGCGTCCCACGCCGCTTGGGTGGTCACGTGGCACAGAATGCGATCGGGCATGCGGTTGCGCCTCCTTGGGATGGCACTTATGCAGCGGACATGGCCGATCATAGCGACATCCGCATCCGCACATTCACTGGGGCCGCCATGGCGGAGGCGATGGCAGCGTTCCAGCGCCTGCACGTGGAGGTGTTCTACGACTGGCCCTACCTCTACCAGGGCAGCGTTGCCAGCGAGCCATACATTTCGAGTTACATGGCGCATCCGCGCGCCGCGCTGTTCCTGGCCAGCGCCGAGGGCCAACCGGTGGGCGCCGCCACCTGCCTGCCGCTCGGCGACGAGACGGCCAACGTGCAGGCGCCGTTCATCGCGCGGGGCTGGGACCTAAGGCAGTTCTTCTATTTCGGCGAAGGCATCGTGTTACAGCAATGGCGCGGCAAGGGGCTCGGCGTGCGGTTCTTTCAACTGCGCGAATCGCACGCCCGGGCAGTGTCGACAGCGGAGTTCGCGGTGTTCTGCTCGGTTCGCCGGCCGCTCGATCATCCGTTGCGCCCGGCCGAGCCGCACACCAACGACGCGTTCTGGCGGCGCCGCGGCTATGCGCCGCTGCCGGGCGTCTGCTGCGCGATGACCTGGCCGGACCGCGGCGAGGCGCAGGCGTCGCAGCATACGCTGGATTTCTGGATCAAGTCGCTGAACGGTGCGCCGCTGCCGTGCGGCTAGCGCTGCTGCAGTATAAAGTCGGGCGCTATCCCGACCGAGCCAGTTGGGCCGCCGCGCTGGAGTTGCGGCTGGCGGAAGCGGCCGCCGCGGGCGCGGAGTTCGTGGCGCTGCCGGAATACGCCAGCCTGGACGCGCTGCCAGCCCCGCTGCCCTCCCTCGCGGCGGAGCTGGACGCGGCGTGCGAACAGCACGATGCGGTGTTGGAACTCATGCGCGCAGCCGCCGCCCGGCATCGGATATGGCTGCTCGGCGGGTCGATGCCGGTCCGGCTGGCGAGCGGCGCGGCGGTGAACCATGCGCCACTGATCTCGCCCGCGGGAGCCGTGATGTTTCAGGACAAGCATCGGGTGACCCGCTTCGAAGCCGAGCAGTGGGGCGTTTTGCCGGGGCGGCCTCCGTCGGTGTTCGAGACGCCTTGGGGGCGCATCGGGGTTTGCGTCTGCTACGACATCGAGCATCCGCCATTGGCCCGGGCGCAGGTGGAGGCGGGCGCCTGGCTGCTGCTGGTGCCAACCGATACCGACACGCTCGCCGGGTTCAACCGGGTGCGGCTGGCAGCGCGCGCCTGCGCCCTGGCCAATCAGTGCTTTGTGGCGGTGGTGACGACCGTGGGGGATGCGCCCTGGCTGGCGGCGCTGGATTGCAATCGCGGCTATGCCGCGGTGTTTGGGCCGGTGGACCAAGGCTTTGCCGATAATGGCGTGGTGTGCCGGCTGCCGCTGGATGCGCCGGGCTGGCTGCATGCCGAGCTCGACCCGGCGGCGCTGCTGCGGGTGCGGGAGGACGGCGCGGTGCGCAACCATCGCGACTACCCGGCCGCGCCGCCGCCTTGCCGCGTGGTCGCGCCCTGACGCTGGTCTACTTGGTGGCCGGCGAGGCCAGCGGGGACGTGCTTGCCGGGCGGCTGATGGCGGCGCTGCGAGCGGTGGAGCCGGGCGTGCGATTTGCCGGCGTGGGCGGCCCCAACATGATGGCGCAGGGCTTGGAGAGCCTGTTCCCAATGCGCGACCTGGCCGTGATGGGGCTGGTGGAGATCCTGCCGCGCATCCGCTTGTTGCGCCGCCGGTTGCGCTCCGTCGTGGCGGACGTGGCAGCCCGCCATCCCGATGTGGTTGTGACGGTCGATTCCCCCGGCTTTGGGCTGCATGTGCTGCGCCGGGTCGCGCCTTTGGGGGTGAAACGGGTGCAATATGTGGCGCCGCAAGTTTGGGCCTGGCGGGAACACCGGCTAAAGCGGTTTCCGGGGCTGTGGGACGCCTTGTTATGCCTGTTGCCGTTTGAGGAAGGCTATTTCGCGCGCCACGGGCTGCCGGCACGGTTCGTGGGCCACCCGGTGCTGCAATCGGGGGCTGAAAGCGGGGATGGCGCACGGTTCCGGGCGCGGCACGGTTTGGCGGCAGACGGCACAATCGTTGTGCTAATGCCCGGCAGCCGGCGCAGCGAGGCGCCGCGGCTGCTGCCGGTGTTCGCCCGCACAGTCGCATTGCTCGCGGCGGAGGTGCCGGGGCTCGTGCCGGTGGTTCCCGTGTCCGCCGCGGTCGGGGAGCTGGTGCAAGCGGCGGCCGCTGGCTGGGCGATAGCGCCGATAGTCGTCACGGATGACGCGGACAAGCACGACGCCTATGCCGCCGCTGCCGCCGCGCTGACCAAGTCGGGCACCTCCACGCTGGAGCTGGCGCTGGCGGGCGTGCCGATGGCGGTGACATATCGGGTGAACGCCGTCTCCGCGTTCATGGCCCGGCGGATGATCCGGGTGCCGCATGTGGCGATGGTGAACCTGCTGGCAGGACGCGAGGTAGTGCCGGAGTTGCTGCAGGAGGCCTGCACACCGCAGACGCTCTGCGCAGTTGTGCTGTCATTGCTGCGCGAGCCGGAGAAGGCGGCAGGGCAACGACGCGGGTTTGAGGCTGTGGTCGAAAGCTTGCGGCCGAGCGGCGGCGGCCTACCCTCGGAGCTTGCGGCTGCGGCGGTATTGGAGGTGGTGCAGAGCTGAGACCTCGATACGCCACCATACACCCGGCTGAGAAAGGAGCCCGAATGGGACCGTACGGCCAAAGAGCTGAGACAGCCGCACGGCCAGGCGGCCGTGAGCGGGGCTTCACCCTGCTTGAAGTGATGGTCGCGTTCCTGATCGCATCGCTCGCGGTTGGCGCCATGGCGCGCACCACCACAGTGGCGATCGAGTCCACCCGCGCCGCTAGCCGCACCGACGAGGCTGTGACGCGTGCCGAGTCGCACTTGGCCGCGATCTCCGCCGCCCCCTTGCTCGACAGTGACCGGCAGGGCGAGGACGGCGGCGGCTTCCATTGGCACGCCCGCATCAGCCGCACGGGCGTGGTGCATCCCGCCGCAACGCTGACAGACGTTCCGCCCGGCAGCGTCACGCTCTATCGGCTCACGGTCGTGATCAGTTGGCGCGAGGATGGGCGCAGCCGGTCGATGGAACTGGACAGTGCCAAGTTGGGCCCGGTGCAGTGAGCGGCCGGCGCGGCGGTGGCGCCAACGGCTTCACCTTACTCGAAATGATGGTGGCGCTGCTCATCCTCGGCTTCATTATCGCCGGGCTGGCCGGCAGCACGCGCTTGGGCTTTGCCGCCGTTCGGGCGCAGGCGCATGTGGAAGCCCGTGGCGACGGTCTCGAGCCGGCCGACCGGCTGTTGCGTCGCGTTGTGGCTGGCATGTCCCTGCCCAATAACCCGGAACGTCCCGGCCTGGTCGGCCACGCAAATGGCTTCATCTGCATCACCGCCGACCCGGCGCCAAACCTCGCGCCGAATGGAGGTGGAACGGCCCCTCGTTGGGACGCGTCCCTGGGCCGTGACGGCAACCGCCTCGTGCTACGCTGGCTTGCGCATGTCCACGCCGAGCGGCTGACTGCCCCTCTGCCGCCGAGGCAGGCGGTGCTGCTGACCGGTCTGGCTGCGTTGGAGATCAGCTACCTGTCGACGGACCGAACGGAATGGCTTGCCACTTGGTCTGGCACCAGCCTGCCTGCCTTGGTTCGGATCCAACTGGTGTTTGCGCCGGGCGACCCGCGCCACTGGCCGCCGATTGTGGCCGCGACACGCCAGACCCGCGCCTTGGCCAGAACGAGCGGATAGGATGCGTCGCCACGGAGCCGGCGAGCGGGGCTTTGCGTTGCTGGTCGTGCTGTGGTGGGTGCTGTTCCTGGCGCTGCTCGGCTCTCAGCTTGCTGTGTCCGGCCGGCTGGAGGCGCGCCGGGGTGGCAATGTGCGCAGTGCTGCAATAGCTAGGGCCCTGGCAGAGGGAGCGCTGCAGGAAACCATCTTTCACCTGTTGGACAGCACTCCCGGCCGCTGGATAGCCGATGGCAGCGTCCATCTGCTCCAGATGGCAGGCGGCGTGGCGCGGGTGCAGATCCGCAGCGAAGCCGGTCGGCTCGGGCTCAACGTGGTATCGGGCGCTGTGCTGGCGGCGCTGTTGGCCAATTTGGGCGAGCCTAAGCCCCAAGCCGCCGCGCTGGCCGATGCCGTGCTGGATTGGCGGACCGCCACCGAACAAGCGCGACCGCATGGCGCCAAGGCCGCCGAATACCGGGCGGCCGGGCTCGCCTATGGCCCGCCTGGTTCGGATTTCGAGACCTTTGACGAACTCGCCCTGGTGCGTGGAATGACGCCGGAGTTGCTGACGCGGCTGGCGCCGTTTCTGTCGGCCTATCAAACCGGAGTCGTGGACCTCAGCCAGGCCGACCCGGCGATCCGCCTTGCGCAACAAGATGCGGGCGAGCCGATCCCGCTGAGTGACGAACCCGACTCATTGGCAAATGGGCCGCCCGTGCTGGACATCACAGTTTCGGTAGCGATATCGGGAGGAGCCCGCATCACCCGCCACACCGTTGCGCGCCTGACGGCCGACGCTGCGCGCTATCCCTTTCAAATTCTGAACGAATATTAAGGTCTTGCAGCCGGTCGCGATGACGGCCGAAGGGCATTATTGCGCTCGCGTGACTGGATTGACCACGAAAATGTCGCCAGGCAAGTTCCTCGGCGGGCGTGCCGGTCGATTGGCACGCTTCCAACAGCAAACGCACGGCCGGCAAGCTGTGTCTTGGGAGGCGTATGCAATGCGTCAAGCGTGGTTGAACCGCCGCCATATTGTGGCAGGCGTGGCGTTGTCCGGCTTCATGATGGGCATGGCCGGAGCTGGCAAGGCGGCCGATAACGGCATTGCCGCCAGCCTGGACTCCCTGCTCAAAGGCGGCAAAACAGAAACCTACTCCCGCATTGCTACCATCGCGGTGCCGGGTCAGCCGCTCTCGGTGTTCGACATAGGTTTCGCCGATGCGAAGTTGCCGCTCTACTACCTTGCGGACCGATCCAACGCAGCGCTCGACATATTCGACACCCGCACCAACACGGTGGCGGCGCAAATCGGCGGGTTTGTTGGCGTGAAATCCACCGACGGCGTGATCAATAACGGCATCTCGGGACCTGACGGTGTTCAGGTGGTGGGCTCGGGCGAAATCTGGGTTGGTGATGGCGACAGCACCGTCAAGGTGGTGGATTTGTATTCGGAGAAGATCGTTGACACGATCTCCACCGCCCTGCCGAATACCGCCACGGCGGACCTCACCCGGGCGGACGAGATGGCGTATGACCCGAAAGACCACATCCTCGTGGTGGCGAACAATGCCGCCAGTCCACCCTTCATCACCTTCATCTCGACCAACCCGAATGACCGTCACGTGCTGGGCCATATTGTCTACACCGCGGCTGCAGGGGTCGAGGCATCCGTTTACGATCCCTCCAATGGCCTGTTCGACGTAAACCTGACGCAGTTCGGCACCGACGTGAACAGCGGTGCCATTTCGGTGGTGAACCCGCGGTTACAGAGTGAAGTGGCCGAATATCCGGTAGCGAACTGCAACGGCGCCGGCATCGCGCTTGGGCCGAAGCACAACCTGCTGGTGGGTTGCTCGCTGACCAACAACTCGCAGATTTTCAGCACGCAGAACGGAACTCTGTTGGCAACTATCCCGCAGGTCTCTGGGTCTGACGAGATTTGGTTCAATCCTGGCGACAATAAGTTCTACCTGGCCGCGCGGGGCAATTCACCTGCTGCAGGTGGCCCGGTGCTGGGCGTGATCGACGCGCTAACCAACAAGTTCGTCACCAACATCTCGACATCGGCATCGGCTCATTCGGTCTCCGTAGAAAGCCGCAACAACCACATCTTTGTGCCGTTCGGGCCGACGCCGAGCGATCCATCCTGCACCAATGGGTGCATCGTTGTTTACGCGGGCAAGCAGGCGTCGAGCCCACTGGACCGTAGCATCGAGCAGTTCGTGGACGATCTGCAAGGCCACTGAGGCGGTTGGATGACGGTGAGCTGGGTGTGTTGGCTCACCGTCACCCGGGGCGCTCGCGTTTGGTCGGGCAAGGTGGGAATGGATTCGCCCGGATGCTGTCACCGCCACAGCCGCTCGCATTCGTCGATTCAAACTCGCCTGGCTTGCTGGCAAGCAGGTCGGCCCCGCATACGGTCGCAAATCACGCGATGGCCATCTCGCCTAGGTACGCCTCGCGGATCACCGGGTTCACCCGCATCTCCTCCGCCGTGCCCTGCAACACGACCTGGCCAGTCTGCAGCACATAAGCCCGGTGCGCGATCTGCAGCGCCATGTTGGCGTTCTGCTCCACCATGAAGATGGTCATGCCCTGGCGGTTGATCGCTTGGATGGTGCCGAAGGTCTGCTCCACGAATAGCGGCGACAGGCCCATCGAAGGCTCGTCCATGCAGATCAGCCGAGGCCGGGCCATCAGCGCGCGGCCGATCGCCACCATCTGCTGCTCGCCGCCCGAGAGCGTTCCAGCCAATTGGGTGCGGCGCTCCTTCACCCGGGGGAACAACTCATACACGCGGGCGAGATCCTGCTCGAACTCGGGGCCAGCCTTGCGCGTGTAGGCGCCCATTTCCAGGTTCTCGAACACCGTCATGCGCGGGAACAGGCGCCGTGCCTCCAGCACGGGGGCGATCCCTCGCCGCACCCGCTCGGCGGTGGAAAGCCGTTCGATCGGCTTGCCGTCGAACATCACGCTGCCCGTGGTCGGGCGCACCACGCCCATGATGGTCTTCATCGTGGTCGACTTGCCGCAGGCATTGCCGCCCAACAGACAGATGATCTCGCCCTCCGCGATGTTGTAGTTCACGTCCTTCAACACGTGCAGGTCGCCGTAGTGCGTGTTGACGTTGCGGAACTCCAGCAACGCTTGCGGCAGCGGCATTACGTCAGGCACTGATTGCGTCCATGACCGCGGTATGGCTGCGGCCGAGATAGGCGTCCAGCACGGCCTCGTTGCGGCGCACCTCGTCGGGCGATCCCTCGGTCAGCTTGTCGCCATGGTCCAGCACGACGACGGTGTCGGCCAATCGGGTCACCACGTCCAACTTATGCTCGATCACCAGGATGCTGAGCCCCAACGTATGGAGTTGCTTGAGTTGGTCGGCGAGTTCCAGCGTTTCCGCCGGGTTCATGCCTGCGGTCGGTTCGTCCAGCATCAGCAACCGTGGCCCCGAAGCGAGCGCGCGGGCAATCTCAACCCGGCGGCGATTGGCATAGGACAAGCCTGACACCGGCTGGTCCACCCGCGGCACCAAGCGGTTGCCGAACAACGACAGGATCTCCATCACCCGCTCGCGCGCTGCCCGCTCCTCCGCCCTGGTGCCCGGCAGGCGTAGGATAGCCCTAACCGGCCCGGTGTGCAGCCGGGCATGCTGCCCCACCAGCACGTTGTCCATGACCGACAGGCTGGGAAACAGGCGGATGTTCTGGAACGTACGCGCCACACCCGCATCCAGGACCTGGTGCGGCGGCAAGCCGACCAGTTCCCGCCCGGCGAACCGAATGCTGCCGCTTGCCGCCGGAGTGAGCCCGGTAATGGTGTTGAATAGGGTGGATTTGCCAGACCCGTTGGGCCCGATCACCGCCAGCACGCCACCTTCCGGCACACTCACCGTCACCGCGTTCAGCGCTACCAAGCCGCCGAACCGCACCGTGACCCCCTTTACCTCCAGCAGCGGTTTCCCGCGCTCCGCGGGCGGGGCGATACCGGGCAAGGTGAAGGCGGACACGCGCTGCACCGTCGCATGCTGCTGCTCGAAGCTCAGTGCCTGGGCGCGGCGGTGCGCCGGAATCAGCCCCTCGCGCCGGAACAGCATCATCAGGACCAAGATAATGCCGAAGATCAGCTCGATGGACTGCACGAAGTCCACACGCTGCAGCGCGCCGGACCCGATCAGCGCGCCCAACTGATGCGTCCAATCCGTCAGGTCCTGCAGGAACCATGACTGCAGCAATTGCAGCACCATGGCCCCCAGCACCACGCCCCAGACGCTACCCATGCCGCCCAGCACGACCATCACCAAAACCATTACCGAGACGGGGAAGCCGAACATCTCGGGCGTCGCGGTCTGCAGCTTGGCGACATAGAAGGTTCCGGTCATGCCGGCGAAGGAGGCTCCGATGGCGAACGCCAGCAGCTTAAAGCGAACCAGGTTCACGCCCATCGCGCCGGCGGCGACCTCGTCCTCGCGGATGGCCATCCAGGCGCGGCCGATCCGGCTATCGCGCAGGCGGACGCTGACGAAGATTAAAGCGGCGACCAGCGCGAGGATGACGTAGAAATACGGCGTTGAATCCACGCCGAAACTGGTGCCGCCTAAACTCGGCGGAGCCACTCCGTTCAGCCCGGCGGCGCCGTTCGTCACCTCGCCCCAGTTGCGCGCCACGATCGGCACGATCTCGCCAAACCCCAAGGTGACGATGGCGAGGTAATCTCCGCGCAGCCGCAGCGTTGGTGCGCCGAAGAGGATGCCGCACAAAGCTGCCAACGCGCCGGACAGCGGGACCGCGAGCCAGAACGACAGCGTGGTGTGGACCACGTCCACCGTGCCGGGGCCGGGCATGCGCGCGACCAAGCCAAGCGCTGCAAAGGGCTGCCAGAACGATGACCATTCCGGCTGCAATTGGAAAGAGGACAGCACGCCATAGAAATACGCCCCAATGGCGAAGAACGCGGCATAGCCAAGGTCCAGCAGCCCAGCCATGCCGACGACGATGTTCAAGCCCAGCGCCAGGGCGGCAAAGGACAGTGCATTGGCAACCGAGTCGATGTCGGCATCGTCGCCGTGAATGAGCGGGAACAGGATCGCCGCCAGCGCAATCGCGCAGGTTCCGGCGGCGCGCAGCCGGGCGGGACTCACGGTGGGGAAAACCCGCTGCATGGCACCTGCCTTCATGACTTGTTCGGCGCCACCCGCCCCAGCAAGCCCGCCGGGCGGAACACCAGGACCAGGACCAGGATCGAGAAGATCACCACATCGGTCCAACGCACCGAGATCACCTGTCCGCTCACGGTCTCGATCAGCCCGATCAGCACACCGCCCAGCATGGCGCCGGGCACGTTGCCGATACCGCCGAGCACCGCCGCGGTGAAGGCGCGCAGACCCGCCGTGTAGCCCACCGAGAAGTTGGTGAAGTTGTAGTAGAGCCCGAAGATCATGCCGCCGGCCCCCGCGAGCGCGGAGCCGATAAAGAAAGCGATCATCACCACCCGGTCCACCTCGACGCCCATCATGCGCGCCGCTTCGGCGTCCTGAGCGGTGGCGCGCATCGCCTTGCCCATCCGGCTGCGCTTGGTAAAAACGAACAGGGCCAGCATCAAGACCACCGCCACGATCCAGATCAGGATTTCCCTAAGCCGGAGCACCGCATCGCCGATTGGAAAAATCAGCGGCGGTAACGGGTTCGGATAGTTGAAAGTCTGCGCGCCGACGAACAACAGCACAACATTGAACAGCACATACGACACGCCGATTGTGGTGATCATCGCCGACGGACCCTTCACGCCCCGCAGCGGCCGCAAGCATAGCCGTTCGATGCCGACGCCTAACAGGCCGCAGGCCACCATGGTGGCCAGGAACGCCGTGGCGAGTACGCCAACCAGTGGGACGAGCGGCAACACGGTGCCTTGCCCGCTCACGCCCATCGCCTGCAGCGCCCAGAGCGCCACGAACGAACCGACCATGAAGACATTGAAATGCGAGAAGTTGATGAGTTCGAGGATACCGTACACCAGCGTGAACCCGAGCGCGATCAGCGAGTACATCGCGCCCAGGCTCAAGCCGTTGATGACCTGCTGAACCAGCAGGTCCCAGGATGTCATGCCAGCGCCCCCTGCTCGCGGGTCATTAGCTTGTCGGGGCCACGCCGATGTATTTGAACTGTGCATTCACATCGTCGAGCGGCGCGCTATCGTTCTTGGTGATCTGATACACGCTGATCACCTTGCTCTGGATGTCGCCGTTCTGGTCGAAATCCACGTCGCCTTGCAGCGTGGGAAATTTGCCGGTCTGAACCGTTTCGCGTACGCCATCGCGAGTAATTGGCTTGCCTGCCTTCACCAGCTTGGCCATCGCCTGGATAAGGATGCTCGTGGCGTCGTAGGAGGTGATGGTATAGTCCTCCGGCGCCTCGCCGTTGAATTTCTTGCGGAAGTCGGCCATCCACGAGCTGAGCTTTGCGTCATCGACCAAGTGCGGCGACGCCTGCGTGGCATACCAGCCGTTACAAGCCGGAAAGCCGGCACCCGACAGGATATCGGACGTGACGATCCCGTCGCCGCCACCCTTCTTCAAACTTGGCAGGATGTCGTAGCTCTGCTTGACGAGCTTCACGCCGGCGGTGCTCACGCCGCCATAATACAAGCTGTCGGCGTTCATCGACTTGATCTTGGTCAAAACGGCTGAGTAGTCGGCTGCCTTGGGGTCGATCTGGTCGCGCCCCAACAGTTTGACGCCCTTGTCGGTGATGCGCTTCTGGAAGGAGTCGGCGATGCCGACGCCGTAAGCGCCCTGATCGTCAAGCACGTAGATCGTCTTGACGCCCAGCGTCTCGGCGAAGAAGTCTGCCATGTTGGGGCCCTGATACGCGTCCGTGGTGACGGTGCGAAAGTAAATCGGCTTTCCACCGGGCCGGTATTGCGCAGCGAATTTCGGGTCGGTGAGGTCGGGGTTGGTCGACGAGGGTGTGATGATGAGCAAGTTGCCCTGGCTCAGGATCGGCGCCATCGCCTTGCCGGCGCCGCTCATCTGCGGGCCGACCACACCCACCACGGTCTTGTCGGCAACGAATTTGCGCGCATTGGTGGCGGCTTGTGCGGGGTCATATTGGCCGGCGGTGGCCGTGGCGTCATCCAGTACCATCGGCACCAACTTGTAGCCCTTCACAGTGCCCTTGTCGTTGGCTTCGTCAATGGCCAGCAAGGCACCATCCCGCATCCGTTGCGCGCTCGCCGCATCGCCACCGGTGAGCGAGAAGTCAAGCCCAATCTGAATGGTCTTCTCTGCCGCTGCAAGAACGCGGCCCCCCAAACTCGACGCGAGGGTGGCGCCTGCAAGCATTTGGGTTGCAGAACGGCGAGTGATCATTTTCTATAACTCCCTGACGCATGGGCCACACGCATAGCCATCACGTGATGTTTCGATGTTTCGTCTCGGGCCGTCCAGTTATTTCTCATTACTGGAGCAGCACTTGAAGTTCAGGCAGCTGCTCTAGGTGGCAAGCGGCCTTTTGGCCTGCCGCCTTTTCCAGCAACAACGGCTCCTCGACCCGGCAGCGATCGAATACATACGGGCAACGGGTGTGAAACCGGCAGCCTTTTGGCGGATCGATCGGGCTCGGCACATCGCCTTTGAGGATGATGCGCTCGCGCTTTGCCGCTGGATCCGGCACCGGGACGGCAGATAGCAGGGCGCGGGTGTAAGGGTGGCGCGGCGTGGCAAATAGTGAACGCCGATCGGCCATCTCCACGATCTTGCCAAGATACATCACGGCCACGCGGTGGGTCAGGTGTTCTACCACGGCCAAGTCGTGGCTGATGAACAGCAGCGCCAGCCCCAGTTCGTGCTGCAGGTCGCTCAGCAGGTTGATGATCTGCGCCTTCACCGACACGTCCAGCGCGCTCACCGCTTCGTCGCAGATGATGAGGTCGGACCCCGGCGCCAAGGCACGGGCGATGCCGATGCGCTGGCGTTGGCCGCCGCTGAACTCGTGTGGGAAGCGCCGCATGGCGTCGCGCGGCAGGCGCACCTTATCCATCAAGGCCGCCACCCGGTCGTCGAGCTCGGTACCACGCGCCAGGCCGAAGTTGGTGATCGGTTCGGCCAGGATGTCGCGCACGCGCATGCGCGGATTAAGGCTGCTGAACGGGTCCTGGAACACCACCTGAATGCGGCGGCGCATCTGCCGCATCTTGCTGGGCGAAAGGGTATCGATGCGTTCGCCATCCAGCAACATTTCGCCGTCGGTGGGTTCCGTAAGACGAAGGATGGCGCGGCCGACGGTGGACTTGCCGCAGCCGCTCTCGCCCACCACGGAAAGCGTTTCGCCGGCAGTCACGGTGAAGGAGACGCCGTCTACCGCGTAGACCGTCGCCTTGGTGCCGCCAAACAGGCCGCCTTTGATCGGGTAGTGCTTCTTCAGCGCGTTGACTTCGAGCAGCGGTGTCATCACGCCGCCTCCGCGTAATGGCAGGCAGCAACGTGCCCCGGCGCCTTTTCCTCCACGGCTGGCGCCTCTTTGCGGCAATACTCGGTCGCCATCGGGCAGCGCCCGGCAAAGGCGCAGCCTACGATGCGCTGCCTCAGGCTTGGAACCAGCCCAGGAATTTCTTCGAGCTTGCTGCGCCCCACCTCGTCCACCAGCGAGGAGCCAAGCCGCGGCACCGCGCCGAGCAGCCCACGGGTGTAAGGATGCAGCGGCCGGGCGAAGATCTCCCCGACCAGCGCTTCCTCCACCTTGCGGCCGGCATACATCACCACCACCCGCTGCGCCATCTCCGCGACCACACCCAGGTCGTGGGTAATCAACATGATGGCGGAGCCTAAGCGCGTCTTCAGGTCCCGCATTAGATCGAGGATCTGCGCCTGGATGGTCACGTCCAAGGCGGTGGTTGGCTCGTCGGCGATCAGCAGCTTGGGGTTGCAGGCCAGCGCCATCGCAATCATCACCCGCTGGCGCATGCCGCCGGAGAGCTGGTGCGGGAACTCGCGCACGCGGCGGGCGGCGGCGGAAATGCCCACCAAATCGAGCATTTCCACTGCCCGCCGGGTCGCCTCGCCGGCGTTCAAACCCTGGTGCAACCGCAGCGTCTCGCCAATTTGGCGGCCCACCGTCAGCACCGGGTTCAGGCTGGTCATCGGCTCCTGGAAGATCATGCTGATGTCGTTGCCACGCAGCTTGCGCATCTCGGCGTCCGAAGCGCGCAGCAGGTCGCGGCCGTTGAACAAGATGCGCCCGGCGACCTTGCCCGGCGGCGACTGGATCAGCCGCAGAATGGACATCGAGGTGACGGACTTGCCGCAGCCGCTTTCTCCCACGATGGCAACGGTCTCGCCGGCATGGATGAAGAATGACAGGTCCTCCACCGCACGCACCACGCCGTCCGGCGTGGCGAAGTGGGTTTGCAGGTGCTGCACGTGGAGCAGCGGGGCCGGTGGCTCCCCGTTGCCTCGGTCCTCCCCCGCGAGCGGGAGAGGAAGCAGCGTGTCAGTCTCTGCCATCAGATGCGCTTGGCCAAGCGGGGATCGAGCATGTCGCGCAGCCCGTCACCCAGAAGGTTCACGGCAAGCACGGTGAGCGACAGGAACGCGGCCGGGAAGAACACGATGTAGGGCTTGATCTGCCACAGCGCGCGTCCCTCGGCCATGATGTTGCCCCAGGAAGGAATGATCGGCGGCGTGCCGGCACCGATGAACGAGAGGATCGCCTCGGTGATCATCGCCGACGCGCAAATGAAGGTCGCCTGCACCGTCAGCGGCGCCACCGTATTGGGCAGGATGTGGCGGAAGATCACGCGCGGCGTGCGGGTGCCGCTTGCCACCGCCGCCTCGACATAGGGTTGCTCGCGCAGGCTGAGCACCACGCCGCGCACCAACCGGGTTACCCGCGGGACCTCCGCCACGGTGATCGCGATGATGACGTTCTGCACACTGCCGCGGGTCAGCGCCATCAGCGCGATGGCGAGCAGGATGGAGGGGATCGACATCAGCCCGTCCATCACCCGCATCACCAGCGCATCCACCAGGCGGATGTAGCCGGCGCACATGCCGATCAGCATGCCGAGCACGGACGCAAGCGCCGCCACCGCAAACCCCACGATCAGCGAAACCCGCGCGCCGTATAGCACGCGGGAATAGATATCCCGTCCCAGCATGTCGGTGCCGAACCAATACAGCGCCGAGGGCGCGCGAAGCCGCTTGGCCGGTGCCAACGCCGTTGGGTCGACCGTGCCGAACCAGGGCGCGAACACGCCGAGGCACACGATCACGGCAAGCAGTACACCGCCCGCCACAATGGTCGGATTGCGCCAGACAAAGCCCGCCAGGCGGCCGCGTTGACGCACCGGCGGCAGGATGTCCGGCATCGGCACGGCGATGCCGGACTGGGGAAAGGTGGTGCTCAATAACGAATCCTTGGGTCGAACACGGTGTATGTCAGGTCCACTGCCAGGTTCACCAGCACGTAGATGAAGGAGAAGATCAGCACGACGCCTTGGATGATCGGGTAATCGCGCCGCAAGATCGAATCCACCACCAGCCGGCCGATGCCGGGGATGGCAAATACACTCTCCGTTACCACTGCGCCGCCGATCAACCCGGCGACGCCGAGCCCGATCACGGTCACGATCGGCACCGCCGCGTTCTTCAATGCATGCACGAACAGGATCGGCGATTGCCCCACTCCCTTGGCCCGCGCGGTGCGCACGTAATCCTGGCTCAGCACTTCCAGCATGGTCGCGCGGGTGATGCGGGCGATCAGGGCGATAAAGGCGCTGCCTAAGGTCAGCGTCGGCAGAATCAGGTTCTGCAGCCAGGGCCAAACGCCCTGCGCGAGCGGCGTGTAGCCCTGCACCGGCAGCCAGGGCAGCTGCAGCGCAAAGCAGTAGGCCAGAATGTAGCCCACCACGAACACTGGGACCGAGAAGCCGAACACCGCCAGCAGCATTACCCCGCGATCGATGATCGAGCCATGCTTCCACGCCGCGACCACGCCCATCGGTACAGCGACCACGATGGAGAACACCAAGGTCAGCACCATCAGCGAAACCGTCGGTTCCACCCGTTGCGCGATGAGATGCGTCACCGGCAGGTTGGTGAAAATGGACGTGCCGAGATCGCCATGCGCGATATGCCAGGCCCAATCGCCAAACCGCACCAGGAACGGCCGGTCGAGCCCGAGCGAGGCGCGGATGCGCACGATGTCGGCCGGGCTGGCCTGGTCGCCGGCGATGATGGCCGCCGGGTCGCCGGGCGCCAAGTAAAGCAGGCTGAACACAAAGAGCGCCACCACGGCCATGACCGGAATGGTTGAGACGATGCGGCGGAGGGTATAGGCGAGCATCAGCTTTTCTTGACGCCCCAGAACACCGGGAACGGCGCCTTCACCACGCCCGAGACCTTCTTGTTCCAGGCTTGGTAGCCAAGGAAGAACCCGGTCGGGGCGTAGACCACGTCCTGGAACGCCGCGATGTTGGTCTTCACCAGTGCTGCTTTCTCGGCCGCCGGGTTGGGTGCCGCATACCAGTCGGCGATCCCCTCCTGTACCGCTGGCGAACTCGGCCAGCCGAACCAGGCTTTATCGCCGGTCGCCGCCAGCGCGGAGTAAGGTGCTGGGTTGATGCAGTCCGCCCCCGCGTGCCAGGTGAAGAAGATGTTCCAGCCGCCCTTGTCCACCGGGTTCTTCATCGCCCGGCGTGCGCCCACCGTGCCCCAGTCCAAGGCTTGGTAATCCACGTTCATGCCGATGCGGCCGAGCAAATCGTTTGCCACATCGCCCTCGGCCTTGGTGATGGAGATATCGGTCGGCACCATCATCACGATCTTCTCGCCGTTGTAGCCGGCCGCTTTCAGCAGCGCGCGGGCGGCGTCGTATTTGCGCGTCCCCTCCAGGATGTCGCCGCCCTCGGTGGTGTAGGCCGGCGTGCCCGGCGTGAAGTAGGACGGGCATGGCTTCCAGAGCGCCGGGTCGTCGCCCACCACGGCGCGCATGAAGTCCTCCTGGTTCAGCGCCATCATCACCGCGCGGCGCGCCCGCACGTCGTTGAACGGCGGGTTCAGGTGATTGAATCGCATGTCGCCGATATTGCCGAGCGGGTCGGCGATATCGACGCTGAGGTTGCGGTTGCGCTTGAGCAGCGGCACCAGGTCGGGGATCGGGTTTTCCCACCAATCCACCTCGCCGTTCTGCAACGCGCCGGCCGCGGTTGCGGCGTCCGGGATGATGTTCCACTCGATGCGCTCGAGATACATGTGCTTGCCGCCGGCCGACCAATCCGGCGCCTCGTCGCGCGGCTTGTAGCCGTCGAAGCGGGTGAACACCGCCTTGCTGCCCGGCACCCACTCGCTGGCGGCGAACTTCATCGGCCCGGAGCCGACATACTCGGTGATCTGCTTGAACGGGTCGGTGCTGGCGATCCGCTCCGGCATGATCAGTGCCAGCGGCGGGTTCGCCTTGCCAAGGGCGAACAGCAGCTTCGAAAAGGGCTTGGTCAGGTGGATGCGGAAGGTCTGATCATCCGGCCCGTCCATGCCCACCAATTGGGCAGCGATGATCTGCCCCATGGTATCGCGCACCATCCAGCGCTTCAGGCTGGCGATAATGTCGCGGGGCAGCACCCTTTGCCCGTCATGGAAGGTCAGCCCCGGGCGCAGCTTGAAGGTCCAGGTGGTGCCGTCCTCGCTCACCTCGGCGCTGTCGGCCATCTGCGGCTTGGGCTCGAGCTGGCTGTTGACGCCGTAAAGCTGATCCCAGACCAGCAAGGAGGCATTGCGCACCACGTATTGCGTGCCGACGATGGAATCCAGGCTGGACAGGTTCGCCTGTGGGATGAATCGCAGTACGTTGGCGTCCTGTGCCCGCGCGACGTAGGGCCGGGCCAGCAAGGCTGTGCCGAGTGCCGCCGAACTGGCCACGAAGTCACGCCGCCTCATGATCGCACCCTTTTGCATACCCATGCCCCACAGCGGCGTCCGCTGCATGGCTGGGTTGACGCAAGCACCGTACCGCGGACCCTAACGGGAGTCACGACCGATGCAAGGCGGCACCGCGAGCGAGATCAGCCCGCGCGGCGCGCCCGTTGTTCGGGCCGATGTGGCCGGCGCGGTGCCCCGGCGCGTGCCGGCATCGGCCCCTGCCCCGCCTCCGTTACCCGCGGCTCGCTCGGCGGCGCTCCCGCCACTGCGGCGGCAAAGCTGGAGGCGGCGCTGCGGCTGATCTCGAAGCGGGTGTCGGTGTCGAAAATCCGTATCGCGCCGATGTCGCGCTTGGTGATGCCACCCAAACGGCACAACAGCGGCACGATCCACTTCGGGTCGGCATTGGCACGGCGGCCGACCGCGATGCGAAATTGGACAAAGCCGTCGCCGGCGGACGGCAATCGTGGCGCTGGCCGATCGAGTGGCTGCGCCGTGATCTCTTCCGGCGGCGCCAACTGCTTGCCATGCAGCCGGAGCAGACCGGCCGCAAGCTGCAGCGGCGAGTGAGTCACCAGCAAGGCCTCCGCCTGGTCCCGCTCCTCGCCCTGGGGCTCGTCCAACACCGGGTCTTGCAGTAGGCGTTCGCGGTCCCGCTGACGGATCTCCGCCGCACCGGGCGCCCCCGACCAGCTCGCGCGCACCCGCGCCGCGTTCAGCACTTGCTCGGCGCGGCGGCGCTTGGCCGGGGGCACGACGACAATGGACACGCCCTTGCGCCCCGCTCGCCCGGTGCGGCCGCTCCGGTGCAGCAGCGTCTCCGGGTTGGTCGGCAGGTCGGCATGCACCACCAGGTCCAAGTCAGGCAGGTCCAGCCCGCGCGCCGCCACGTCGGTGCAGACGCCCACCCGTGCGCGGCCCGCCCGCAAGGAGTCGAGCGCCGCCGTGCGGTCATGCTGGCTCAGCTCGCCCGAGAGGATCACGGCCGCGAAACCCCGCTCCACCAGGCTGAGATGCAGCCGCTTGGTGGCCTCGCGGGTGGCACAGAACACCAAGGCGGCGGCCGCCTCGTACCAGCGCAGGATGTTCACCAACGCCCGTTCCGCCTCGTGCGGCGCCACCACGATGGCGCGATACTCGATATCACTATGCGGCGTGCCACGGTCGATCGTGTCGATGCGCAATGCGTCACGCTGGTATTGCCGCGCCAGCGCCGTGATGTCGTGCGGGATGGTGGCCGAGAACAGCAGCGTGCGGCGCTCGGCGGGGGCTGCGTCCAGGATGAACTGGAGCTCCTCGCGGAAACCAAGGTCGAGCATCTCGTCAGCCTCGTCCAGCACCAGCACGCGCAGCGCCGAAAGGTCGAGGTTGCCGCGGCGGATGTGGTCGCCGAGCCGGCCCGGCGTGCCGACGGCGATCACGCAGCCGATGCTCAGCGTGCGCGCCTCCCGCCGAATGTCCATGCCGCCGACGCAGGTGGCGGTGCGCGCGCCGGCATATAGCCAGGCGAGTTCGCTCTGCACCTGCAGCGCCAATTCCCGGGTGGGCGCGATCACCAGCGCCACGGGCGGCCCAGGCGGCGGCAACTCCCCCTGCGGCATCAGCGTGGCGGCGGCGGCCAGCCCGAACGCCACCGTCTTGCCCGACCCGGTGCGGGCGGAGACCAGCAAATCCCGCCCTTCCGCCTCCGGCTGCAGCACGGCGGATTGCACGCTGGTGGGCTCGGCATAGCCGCGCGCGGCCAGTGCTGCGTCGAGCACCGGGTGGACGGAAGGAAAGGGCATGGCCGGCACATAGGCGGTCGCGCGCGGGAATGCCAGTTTGCTCGTGCGGAGCGGCCGTGCCTTGACGGCGGTGGGGGAGCGATTTATGCGCTGCGCCCTGCCCGCGCGGCCGCCGACCAAACACCGCTCTCCGGAATCGTCATGACCACCGCGCTGCTGATCATCCACCTGTTCGTGACCCTCGCCCTGATCGGGGTGGTGCTGATCCAGCGCAGCGAAGGCGGCGGCTTGGGCGTCGGCACCTCGCAGGGCATGGGCGCGTTCATGTCCGGCCGCGGCACCGCCAACCTGCTAACGCGCACCACCGCCGTGCTGGCTGCGCTGTTCTTCGCCCTATCGCTGGCCCTGGCGCTGCTAAACCGCGGCACCACGGTGGGGCCGGCCTCCTCCATCCTGGACGTGCCGCCGCCGGCCCGCACCACGCCGGCCAATGGCACGCCCGCCAGCAAGCCGAACGCGATCGTGCCGCCGGTTACGCCAGCACCCGCCACGCCAGCACCCGCCACGCCCGAGTCGTCTGCGCCCGCAACCCCGGCGGCACCCACGCAACCGTCTGCTCCCCCGGCTACGACACAGTAAAACAACAGCTTGCCACTCGCCGCGACGAGTGGGTTTGCGCCGGGCCGCATAGGGCGTATGGGGGCGGTCCATGACGCGGTTCGTCTTCATTACCGGCGGCGTGGTATCCTCCCTCGGCAAAGGCGTCGCTTCGGCGGCGCTCGGCACCCTGCTGCAGGCGCGCGGCTACTCGGTCCGCCTGCGCAAGCTCGACCCCTACCTTAACGTCGACCCGGGCACGATGAGCCCCTACCAGCATGGCGAGGTGTTCGTTACCGACGATGGGGCTGAGACCGACCTCGACCTTGGCCATTACGAGCGCTTCACCGGCGTGCACGCCACCCGCAACGACAACGCCACCACCGGGCGCATCTACTCCGAGGTGATCGCCAAGGAGCGCCGGGGCGACTACCTGGGCGCCACGGTGCAGGTGATCCCGCACATCACCGACGCGATCAAGGACGTCATCACCCGCGACCTGTCCGACGAGAGCGGTGCGCCGCTGGATTTCGCGCTCATTGAGATCGGCGGCACCGTCGGGGATATCGAGAGCCTGCCGTTCCTGGAAGCCATTCGCCAGCTCGGCAACGAACTGGGGCCGGAACGCACCATGTTCGTGCACCTCACCCTGGTGCCGTACATTCCCTCTGCCGGGGAGCTGAAAACCAAGCCCACCCAGCACTCGGTGAAGGAGTTGCAGAACGTCGGCATCCAGCCGCAACTGCTGCTGTGCCGCTGCGACCGGCCGATCCCCGAGGGCGACCGCCGCAAGATCGCCTCGTTCTGCAACGTGCATGTCGAGGCGGTGGTGCCGGCGTTGGACGTGGACACGATCTACGCCGTGCCCATCACCTACCACGAGGGTGGGCTCGATGGCGGGGTGCTGCGGCACTTCGACCTGCCGGCCACCGATCCCTCGCCCGGCTTAGCCCGGTGGCGCCGCCTGGTCAGCACGGTGCGGGCGCCGGAGGGCGAGGTGCGCATCGCGGTGGTGGGCAAATACACCAACCTGCTGGACAGCTATAAGTCGCTGAGTGAGGCGCTGACCCATGGCGGCATCGCCAACCGGGTGCGGGTGACGCTCGACTGGGTGGACAGCCAGGTCTTCGAGCAGCCGCACGCCATTGCCCGGCTGGAGGAGGTGCACGGTATTCTGGTGCCCGGCGGTTTCGGCGAGCGCGGCACGGCGGGCATGATCAAGGCGGTGCGCTTCGCGCGGGAACACCGGGTGCCGTTCTTTGGCATTTGCTACGGCATGCAAATGGCCGTGATCGAGGCGGCGCGCCATCTTGCCGGGCTGCCAGGCGCCTCCTCCACCGAGTTCGGCCCGTGCGACGAGCCGGTGGTGGGCTTGCTCACCGAATGGGCCCGCGGCAACGAGCGCGAGCGCCGCGAGGCGGGCGGCGATTTGGGCGGCACGATGCGGGTGGGCGCCTACCCGGCGGAACTGCGCGAAGGCAGCTTGATCCGCCGCCTGTATGGTGACGCGGAGACCATCTCCGAGCGCCACCGCCACCGGTTTGAGGTGAACGTGCATTACCGCGACTGCCTGGAGGCGGCGGGGCTGCTGTTCAGCGGTCTGTCGCCGGATGGGATTTTGCCGGAAACGGTGGAGCTGCCGGGGCATCCCTGGTTCGTGGGTGTGCAGTATCATCCCGAGCTGAAGAGCAAGCCGCTGGACCCGCACCCGCTGTTCCGGGGGTTCATTGCGGCGGCGGTCAAGCAGATGCGGCTGGTTTGACGATTTGTGCCGGACGAAGATCAAAGTGGTCAACGCCTTCAGGACCTTTACTGGAAGACGCTCGTCCAACTTGCAGTAGAGTGTGAGTATATCAGGCGATATCAGGCTTCGCTGGAATGGTGGGTGACTCGGATAGCGTTCATACAGGCCGGAGCCTCGGTGACCGCGGTCGACGGCTGGGCGGTGGTCAAGTCCTATCCAATTTTTGGGGCGCTATCATCGCGCTCGCTCAGATTGCTGACGCGATGCAGGGAGCGTTCCCCATTAATCGCCGTTACCAAGGGACCAGCTCGCTTGTCCTCGCGCTCGATGCCTTGTTCATCGCCGTGCAGGCAGAGAGGGGAGACATTTACGCTGGCCGGATCGACGAGGTCGGCATCAACCAGGCGCGACGCCGCCTGATGCAGCAGATGCATGACGCACAGCCCAAATACCTCCCGAATGGTCTTCCGCGGCGGGATAAGCTGTTTCAACTAGCAGAGGATGATGCAAGAGCCTATTTTGCGAGTGTCTACGAAACGGAGAGCCACAATGGATGAAAAGCAACCTGGGCTTATCGTAAAGGGAGTTATTCCCCAAACAACGTTGCGCATCCCGATGCCGCCGGGGGCGAAGCCTGTACCTCCCGCGACGCCCTCAAAGCCGACCAAGTAGCGCAGCAGCCGTTTCGTGGCAGCCAGTCCTTTTACCATTACCATCCGCAACATCGCCATCGGCAACGCCCTTCCCTTCGCCCTGATCGCCGGCCCGTGCCAAATCGAGAGCCGCGCCCATGCCTTCGAGGTGGCGGACGCGCTCAGCAGCATGACGCGCGCGGCGGGCGTTCCGCTGATCTATAAGAGCAGCTTCGACAAAGCGAACCGCACCAGCGCCGGGTCCGCCCGCGGCGTCGGCTTGGCGGCCGGGCTCGACATCCTCGCGGCGATCCGGGCCGAGTTCGGCACTCCCGTGCTCACCGATGTGCATGACGCCGCCCAATGCGCCCCCGCGGCCCAAGCGGTGGACGTGCTGCAAATCCCCGCCTTCCTCTGCCGCCAGACCGACCTGCTGCTCGCCGCGGGCGAAACCGGGGCGGCGATCAACGTCAAGAAAGGCCAGTTCCTCGCCCCCTGGGACATGGCCAACGTCGCGGCCAAGATCGCCAGTACCGGCAACCAGCGCATACTGCTCACCGAGCGCGGCGCCTCGTTCGGCTACAACACGCTGGTGACGGACTTGCGTTCGCTGCCGATCATGGCTGCCACCGGCTACCCGGTGGTGTTCGACGCGACCCATTCGGTCCAGCAACCCGGCAGCCAAGGCGGCAGCAGTGGAGGGCAGCGCGAGTTCGCCCCCGTCCTCGCCCGCGCCGCTATCGCGGTGGGGGTCGCCGCGGTGTTCATCGAGTGCCATCCCGATCCCGACCATGCGCCCAGCGACGGGGCCACCATGATTCCATTGCGCGACATGCCCGCTCTGCTCGCCCGGCTTGCAGCCTTCGACCGGCTGGCAAAAGCCGCCTCGATCTCGCTTTGAAACGCGGCCGCAAACCCATCCTCTGCAAGAAAGGGCTGGATGAGGGCTCACATACCAAGTCGCGGTTTGACGCAACCACCGTCAATCTGCCCCTTCACACACGTAGCCCGATATGAGCGTTTGCTCATGCGGGCCAGCAAATGCCGAGGTTACCAACACGCTGCACAGTGGCTGCCATGTCCTCTCGCATGGCCTCATTAAAGCCACCACCTCCCGCATTCCCTGCGCGAATACGGGCCACGGTTACTGAGTGGCGACGCGTCATCCAATCTCACCCGTTTTCGTTCCAGGAGCTTCTACGCTCGGGTTCAACGCGTCAGCGACCGCCTCCTTGTTGCGTTGTGGCAGCAGCTTCATCGTCAGGATGAACGAAGCCAGGCACAGGCAGATGACGTTCTGCGCAATGATCGCCCATTGCCACAGCAGCAAACCATAGACCAGCCAGGCGGCGAAGCCAGCTACCGTGATTACATACATCCGAAGTGAAATCCCGTCCGTGTTTCTGGACCGGATAATCACCCAAGCCTGCGGCACGAAGCTCACCATGGACAAAGTAGCTGCGAAGGCGCTCACGACAGTTACCGCGTTCATGCCAGCCTCTCCCGGGTCCTACGCCCGCTCCACGAACCGGTCCAACACCCGCTTCGCCCCCGCCTGGTCGAACGCCACATCCAGCCGGTCATCATTCACCGCGTTCACCGTGCCATAGCCGAATTTCTGGTGGAACACGCGCGCGCCCACCTCCAGCGCATCCGCCCGGGCCGGCCGCGACGGCTGCTCCCAGGCCTCGATCAGTCGGGGGCGCCGGGCCGTCAACGGGAATTGCCCGGTGAACACGGTGGGCGCCATCAATCGCTGTTCCCGATCCATCGAGGCCGACCCGGCGCGTTGAATATGCGCGTCCGGCAACTCGTCCAGAAAGCGCGACGGGACCGACGCCTGCCAATTGCCATAGAGCTGCCGGTTGGCCACATGGCTGATGATCGCCCGGCGCCGCGCCCGGGTGATGCCGACATAAGCCAGCCGCCGCTCCTCCTCGAGCCCCTTGTTGCCGTTCTCGTCCATCGAGCGCTGCGACGGGAACAGCCCGTCCTCCCAGCCCGGCAGGAACACGGTGTCGAACTCCAGCCCCTTGGCGCCGTGTAGCGTCATCATCGAGAGCTTATCGCTGTCGCCCTCCTGCTCGTTCTCCATCACCAGGCTGACATGGTCGAGGAAGCCGGAGAGCGTCTCGAACTCGCGCAGCGCCTGCATCAGCTCCTTGAGGTTTTCCAGCCGGCCCGGCGCCTCGGGCGACTTGTCCTGCCGCCACATTTCCACGTAGCCGCTCTCGTCCAGCATCACCGAGACGCTCAGCAGGTGCCCTTCGCGCCCAAGCAGTTCGCGCCAGGCGGCAAACCCGTCCAGCAGCTTGCGCACCGACAGGCAAGCGCGGCCCTTCAGCGTGCCATCGCGCGTCACGATATCGGCGGCGGCGTATAGGGATAGCTGCTGCGCCCGCGCGACCCCGTGCATCGCCCGCAACGCCGCATCCCCCACGCCCCGGCGCGGCAGGTTGATGATGCGCTCGAGGGCCAAGCCGTCGGCAGGGGATTGCAGCACCCGCATGTAGGCGACGGCGTCGCGAATCTCCTGCCGCTCGTAGAAGCGTAGGCCGCCCACGACGCGATACGGCATGCCCAGCGTCAGCATGCGCTCCTCGAAGGAGCGGGTCTGCGCGCCGGTGCGCACCAGGATGGCGATTTCGTTCAGCGCGTGCCCGTCGCGCCGCAGTGCCTCGGCCTTCTCGCCCACCATGCGGGCCTCCTCCTGCGAGTCCCACAGGCTCACCACGCTCACCGGCTCGCCCGCGGAATCGTTGCGGCCGGAGCGCAGCGTCTTGCCCAGGCGGCCCTCGTTATGCGCGATCAGCCCGGAAGCCGCGCCGAGAATGGGCGCGGTGGAGCGATAGTTGCTCTCGAGCCGGACAATCCGCGCGCCGGGAAAATCCTTTTCGAAGCGCAGGATGTTCTCGATCTCCGCGCCGCGCCAGGAGTAGATGGATTGGTCGTCATCCCCGACGCAGCAGATGTTCTTGTGCTCCTGGGCCAACAACCGCAGCCAGAGATACTGGATCAAGTTGGTGTCCTGGTACTCGTCTACCAGGACGTAGCGGAACATGCGGTGATACTGCGCCAGCACGTCTGTATGCTGCCGCAGGATTTCCGTCATATGCAGCAGAAGGTCACCGAAATCCGCCGCGTTCAGCGCCGCCAGCCGGGTTTGATATTCGGCATACAGCGTTCGCGCCTGCCCGGCGGCGAAGTCGGTGTCCTCCGCCGGGGTGATGCGGGCGGGCGTGAGGCCGCGGTCTTTCCAGCGCTGGATCACCCCCATCAGCGAGGGCGGCGGCCAGCGCTTGGTGTCGACCCGCCCCGCCTCCATCACCTGCTTGAGCAATCGCAATTGGTCGTCGCTGTCCAGGATGGTGAAATTGGATTGCAGCCCCACCAGCGCGGCGTGCCGGCGCAGCATGCGGGCGCAGAGCGCGTGGAACGTACCCAGCCAGAGTCCCTCCGCCGGCTGGCCCAAAATGGCGCTGACCCGCTCACGCATCTCCCTTGCCGCCTTGTTGGTGAACGTCACCGCGAGCACCTGGTTGGGGAAGGCCCGCCGGGTGAGCAGGATGTGGGCGAAGCGGGTGGTCAGCACCCGGGTCTTGCCCGTACCGGCGCCCGCCAGCACCAGCAGAGGACCATCCACGGTCTCGACGGCGGCACGCTGTTCCGGGTTCAGGCGATGCAGGTAATCGGTCATGCGTCCGCAAGTGGGGTGGCGCGGGCGGCGGCGAAACGGGGGCGTTCGCGAGAGGGCGCCGCACCGGTGAGCCG
The DNA here is from genome assembly GCA_965276785.1 of Acetobacteraceae bacterium. GTDB lineage: Bacteria > Pseudomonadota > Alphaproteobacteria > Acetobacterales > Acetobacteraceae > LMUY01. The sequence goes on along the minus strand of OZ255629.1, from coordinate 895,307 downwards.
GCCGATCAGCGCCTCATATCCTTGTAGGTAATCCGCCATGGCGAGGTTCGCCTCTGCCCAAACGCGCGCGCGGACCCGCATTTGCGTCACTGCCCTGCCCCCTTCCAGCACCTCGGCCATCAAGGCTGCCAACGCAGTCGGGTCGAGGAACGGTGTCAAGCGGCCGGTCTGTCCGTCGGTAATGAATTCCCGCACCGGGGCTGTGTCGCTCGCCACCAGGGCGCACCCGCAGGCGAGCGCCTCCCGCAGCGACCAGGAGGCTACAAACGGGTAGGTGAGATAGACATGCGTGTCTGAGCGTTGCAGCAGGCGCACATAGCTGGTGTAATCCAGTCGCCCCGGGAAATGCACCCGGCTGGCGTCGATGCGGCTGCCGAGTTCGCGCAGCAGGTGCTCGCGCCAGGTGCCGTGAGCCAGGCTGGCGCCGTAGCTCACCCCGTCGCCGCCCGCCAGCACCACGCGCGCATCCGGCCGCGCCCGCAACAGAGCGGGGAGCGCGCGCATTATGATGTGAAAACCGCGATAGGGTTCGAGGTCCCGCGCGACGAACGTCACCAGCCGGTCGCGCGCGGCGATCCGCACCCCGCCAACCGTCATCTCGCGGTCCCCCTGCCGCGGCCGGCAGACGTCCAGGTGCACCCCCTCCGGCAACAGCTCGATCTTGCTCTGCGCCCAGGCCGGATAGGTCTGGAGCTGGAACCGGGTGGGGGTATGGCCGGCGCCCGGGTTGATCAGCGCGAGCAGGTTCACCGCGTTCTTGGCCCGGATGCCGGCCAGCACCTCCGGGCCCAGGCGGAACTCCGGGTCGAACCCGACATCCTGGCCTTCCAGCGCATAGAAATACTCGTGATAGCCCAGGAGAGGGGCGCCCGGCCACACGTCGTGCAGGTTCAGCAGTTCGCCCCAGCCGTGATGCCCGATGATGATATCGGGCGTGAAGCCCAGGCGCTTCAGTTCCGCCGCGGCGCGTGCCACCGCCTCGGCGCGCGCCATGGCATGGGCGAAGTCCTGCGCATCCGGATGGGTCGGCGCTGTGGGGCGGGCCGGCGGCGGATAGGAGATGCGGCGCACGCCGGGGATGCTGTTGGCGTTGGGCTCGCCGATGAACACCACGTCGTGGCGCTCCTGCGCCAGCAGATGGCGGACCAGGTGGAGGAACTGGCCGGGGAAGTTCTGATGGACGAACAGGTAGCGCATCAGCCCGCCGGGCGGCCGCTCGGCCTAGCGCCGGCGCGCCGCGGGCTTCGCCGGCGTCTTGGCGGGGGGGTTCGCCGCCGCACGCTTCGGCACCGGCTTCGGCCCTGTCTTCGGCCCCGGCTTCGCCATTGTCTTCGAGGATGACTTCGCCGGCGTGGGCCGCGCCACGGCACTGGCGCGAGGCGTCGCAACCTGCGCTTTCGGCAGCACCGCGACACAGAAGGCCTCCAGCGGCGCCAGGCTCTCCGCTTCGCAGGCCTCGCCCGATCCGATCGGCCCGACGGCCGACCCGTCGGTGAAGGTGGCGCTCACTTCCAGCCGATGCGTCTCCGCCGCCTTGCCGCGCAGCCGCACCCGCAAGCCCAGGATTGGCAATGCCATGCCGCGGCTGCCGCAGTATTGCCCGCCCTCCGCCCAGGGCGACAGCCAGCCGCGGCCCAGCACGGCTTGATACTCGATATCCTCCGCCGCCATATCGGTGCGGCGCGGCGAGAGGGCAAACCCCTCCACCCAGCGGCCGCTGGCGCGATCCCCCACCCAGTCGCCCAGCCGGGCCAGCACGTCGCCGCGGGACTGCACGTGCGCGGCCATCTCCGGCTCGCTGACTGCCTCCGCCGGCTCTGGCATACGCGCCGCGCCGTTCGCGACGGCGCCCTCCACCAGCCGCGTCACCTGCAGCTTTGGCGCCTCGTGGCTGCTGTTCTTGTCCTGGTAAATGGTCATCAACACCTGCGCCGGGCCTTGGCTCACCCGGATCAGCGCCGCCGAGTCGAGCGCGCCGAGCCAGCCGTCGTCGCGGAAGCCGGTGATCGCGACACCCTGCCCCGCCGCTCCCGGCGGGATGGAGAGACGCGCACCCGGCAGGCCGGTTTGCGGGTCCGGCGGGTGGGAGCCGGGCGTGTGGTAGACGCAATACACCCCCGTTTCCAACAGCATCAGGTGCGCGGAAGCCCGCAGCTCGGTAATCAGGTTCGGGGAGGATGGGGCGTCGGGCATGCTCGGCTCTTGGTTGCGATCGGGGTCTCGCTCAAATGGCAGGATTCAGCGGCAAAGGCGATGGGGTTTTGCACGCAGCCGTCTGCTGCTTGCTGCCCCGGCCGAGCCGCAGCAGCCAGTCGTTCAGCGCCGCCGGCGGCAGCCCGAGCGGCAGCACATGGCCCCAGCCGGTGCGGCGCACCCGTTCGGCGGGCGTGCCCAGGTCGAACACCACGGCGCGCAACCCGGCACGCCAGGCTTGGCTCAGGGTGAAGCACCACGTCTCCGGCCACACCGACGGGAGCAGGGCCACGCCCCCAAGCTGCGCGCGGATGAGCGCCTCCGCTTCGTCTTCGCTGTAGCGCCCAGTGATGAACACCGGGCCGGCGGCAAGCAGCCGCTCGTCATCCGCGGTGCTGCCAACGACCGTGAACCGTAACGGGAGCCGCCGCGCGGCCGCGTCGGCAACGCAGCCGAGCAGCACCTCGTAGCCCTTTTCCAACCCAATCCCGCCGATGACGACGACGTGCTGCACCGGCCCGGTCTGGGGGGGCGGCGGGATGGCGGCGTCGTCCTCCCAGGGTGCGATCTGCGGCCGGAGCTTGGGGAAATGGCGGCGCATCCGGCGGGCCACGTCCGCTGACGGCGCGACCACGCCGGCCGCACGGCGCAAGAGCTCGGCAGAGCGCTCGACCAGCGCGGCCGGGCCGATCGGCTCCGACAGGTGGCTGCCATGGCGCGCCACGCAGCGCTCGCAGGCGGCCACATCCGGCTCGCCGCAATAGGCCTGCTCCGCCACAAGGGCGATGCGCGGGCAGAACAGGGCGTAGTCGTGCACGAACACCTCCTGCGGCACGCCCAGCCGCGGTGCGAGTTCCAGGATGCCGGGCGCGTGGCCCAGCGTGTGGTGCAACTCCACCCGCATCACCCGGTCAGCGCGCAACAGCCGCAGCAAAGCCGGCCATTCGGCGGGCAGGCGAAAGCACAAGTTCGGCGTGCTGCCATCGCCGATCAGCGCGGCGTCGCCGCTGGGGCGGATCAGCACCGGGCGCACCCCTTGGCGCTGCCAAGCGGCCGATCGGGCGGCGACCACCCGCTCCACCCCGCCGCCGCTATCGTGCGTCACCAACGCGACGGCGGAGGCTTGCCGCCCGGCTTGCCAGCGCAAGCCGTCGATGCGGCGCCGAGCGGGGCCGAGCGGGTCTTGTGCCACCCACGCCTCGATTGCCTGGTGGTAGCCAGGATGCAGCCGTTCCAGCAGCGCACCGTTGCGCTCTAGCAGGTGGCGCCGCGCCGTGCCGAACGAGGCCGCACCCTCATGCGCCACGTAGCAGCCTGGGGCGGCCACATGGCGCCAGCCGCGCTGCCGGGCACGCAGGCACCAGTCGTTCTCCTCGCCGTAGCCTTGCGCGAACACGTCCTCGCGGAACAGCCCGACCTGCTCGATGCAGTCGCGCCGCATCAGCATGCAGAAGCCGACACCGACCGGGATGTCCACCGTTGCGGCCCCGTTCGCCAGCCGGGCCAGCGCCGCCAGAGCGCCCGGCTCTGCCGGCGGATTGCCGCCACTTGCGATTGGGTAGCTGAGGATGGTTGCCTCGTTCGATAGCGGGCAGGCGCTGGCGATATCGGGCGCGCTATGGGCGGCCGCTTGCAGCGCCGGCAGCCAGCCCGGCGGCACCAGGGCGTCGCTGTTGAGCAGCGCCACATCCCGGCCAGCCGCCGCGCGCAAGCCGGCATTGGCTGCGCCGGGGAAGCCGTGGTTGTGGGCAAGCTGGATTAGGTTGACCCGCTTGTCCGCCGCCAGCGCTGCCACCGCGTCGGTCAGCGCCGGGTCGGGGCTGGCGTCGTTCACCACGTGCAGCCGGCTGCCGGACGGCAGCGTGGCAAGGACCGCGCGCAGGCAGGCCAGCGTAACGGCAAGGCCGCGATAGACCGGCACGACGACGTCCGGCACCGGCAGATCGTGCTTCGCGACAGCATTTCCACCGTCATGGCCGGACTTGATCCGGCCATCCACGGCGTCCGAACGCCTCCGGCCGGCGGCAGGGGACTTCGAGTGGTATGAACGCGCGTTCCATACCGCCAGCCGGACCGCGTGGGTCCCTCCGCAGCCATTCCACGGGCCGTGCCCGCGGAACCTTTTGGCTGCTCCGCCCGGATCAAGTCCGGGCATGACGGGACTAGGGGGGGCTGAGTCCAACTGTAACGGGCTGCCCAGCAGCGCGCGGCCATCCGAGCCCAGCACCTCGATGCTCCCGCCCGGCAGTTCGGCAGCCGGGACATGGATGGCGCGCGGCCGGGCCATTGGCCGGTCCAGTGGCACACGAGCCAGCCGCCGCAGCGGGATTACGCGGCCGGACACGCGCACCGACGGCGCCTTGGCTGGATTGCCTGGGTGCCACGCCCAGCCGGTCAGGTCGCCCCGCTCCGAGAGCGAGACGAAGCCTTCGCACGCGGCGATCGCCGTCAAGTCGACCGGGCTGCCCAGCAGCGCCCTTCCCGCCCGGCTCACCTCCAGCCGCGAACCCGGCGGCACCCGCCACCGCCCTCCCCGCCAGAGCGGGACCACCTCCACGCCATCCAGCCGCAGCTCCGCCGGTGCGTCCACATGGAGCCAGCCGGCAGTATCCACCGCGCACCAGCCAGGATAGCCCGCCCGTGCCGCTACGGCCGCCGCCAGCACGCGCACCTGCAGCGACACCGCATGTTGCGACAATCCCGCGTGCAGCGAAGCGGCCGCCTTGCCAGGGTCTCCCAGCCGCAAGGCGCTGGCCGCAAGCCCGGTCCAGGCCTCCAGCACGTTCCATCGGGCCGCCACCCCAGCAAACAGCTCCGCCGCGGCAGCTGGATCGCCCGCGCGCAAATGCGCCAGCGCCAGGCTGAGCCCCACCATATCGTCCTGCGGTATAATGCGCCGGGCTCGATCGAGCCAACGCAACGATTCCGCCGGGCCGGCGGCCGCAGTGCCGCGGCGCCAGGCATCCCTGGCCAGGTCCGACCAAAACTCCCCGGTGGTGCGAAGCGCCCGGCTAATCGGCGGCCGAGGACGTGGCGGCCGCCCGCGTCGCAGCCCCCACCAGGGGCGGCAGGGCGGCCAGGTCCGCAGCGACCTCGGCCACGCCGCGGCTCTGCGCCCGCTCAAGCCAGAGTCGCGCTTGCGCCACGTCCCGTTCGCCCGCCAAGTCACGCGCCAGGTAACGGCCCAGCATCATCTGCGCGTACGGGTGGCCGCGTTCGGCCGCCATGCGGAACCAGCGCTGCGCTTCGGGCCGATCCGTTGCGAGATCGTGGCCGCCGCCATACAGCGCCCCCACCGCGAACATGGCGCCGATATGCCCCTCCTTGGCGGCGCCCAGGAACAGCACCAGCGCTGCGGCATGATCCCGGCTGCCACCGCGGCCGTTCACCAGCATTTCCGCCAAAGCGACTCGGGCATCCACCAACCCGGCCTCCGCCGCGCGACCGATCCAGGCGCGGCCTTCGGCTTCGTTGCGTTCGACGCCCCGGCCCTCGGCCAGCATGCGGCCATACCAATGTTGCGCCGTCACGACACCATCGGCCGCCTTGCGCAGCCATTGCGCGGCGCGGCGGTCGTCCCGTTCCACGCCCACGCCCTCGGCCAGGCACACGCCGAAGTTGAACGCCGCCACCAGATCGCCGCTCTGGGCCGATTGCTCGAACCACTCGCGGGTGCGGATGCGGTCCTCTTCGTTGCCAGCGCCCTTGAGCAGCAAGTTGGCCAAGTCGGACTGCGAGGCCGCGTTGCCCAGCTCCGCGGCCTGGCGGAACCAGCGCGCCGCCTCGTCCGGATCCCGCGCCAAACCGGCGCCGGTGAGATGCAGCAGGCCCAGTGCGCGGGCAGCGGCGGCATGGCCCAGGTCCGCAGCACGCTGGAACCACATCGCAGCCTCGGCATAGTTGGGCGGCAGGTCCCCGCCTTTGGCATAGAGATCGCCCACCAAGGCGGCCGCCTCGCCGTCCCCGGCCAATGCCGCACGCCGCAGCCACGACTCGCCGCTGACCCGGTCGGCCGCGACGCCCTTGCCCTCCATCAAGGCCAGACCCCAGCGCGCCTGCGCCGGGCGGACCCCGGACTCGGCGGCGCGGCGATAATGCCGGGCCGCGTTGGCGAGGTTGCGCTCGACACCCATGCCGTATTCGAACATGACGCCGTAGAGGTAAACCGCCATCGGCAATCCGGTGGCCGCCGCCTGCGCCATCAAGCTCGCCGCTTCCGCCTGGGCGGTTTCCGGCGGCATGGCACCGGCCCGCAGCAGCGCGAGGCCGAGCTTGCCCTGAGCGCTGTTGCCGGCGGCAGACTGACGGTAGAGCTGCTCGGCCGCCGCCAAGTCCCGCAGCTCGGCCGGACCGGAGGTCAGGATGGTCGCCAGCACGGCCTGCCCGTCGGCCGACCCGGCCTCGGCGGCGCGGCGGGCCCACTTCGCCGCACTCAGGTAATCCGGTCCGCCGGCCACTGCCGCTGCCTCATGCTTCGGCGCAGCGGTAAATAGCCCGGTGGACCCATCCGCCGGGCGCACCATGCCGTGCAGATACATCGCCCCGAGCCGCGCTTGCGCCTCCAGGTGACCGGAGTTGGCCGCGCGCTCCATCCAGGCCACCGCCTCGGACACGCTGGGCGGCACGCCCGTTGCCTCCATGTAGGCGCGGCTGATGCGGAATTGGGCTTCCGGGTCGCCCCGCCGGGCCAGGCGGGCCAGCACCGCGAAGGCGGCAGCGTGCTTGCCTTGCGCCGTCAGCCGGTTGGCCCGCGCCGCGGGGGAGCGCGGCGGCAACAGGCGAGCCAGCCGGAAAACCAGGCGTCTCACGGCAACGCGGACCGTCGAGGAACCGGCCTCACGGCTCGCGCATCCCGTCCATCGCCACCGGCAAGGCGCGGCTGAACAGGTAGGTCAGCACGGTGCGCTTGCCGACCATGACATCCGCGGTCACCGGCATGCCGGGCGTGATCTGGAAGCCTCTGGGCGTGTCATGCAGGTCCACCTGATCGAGCGAGACCTTGATCCGGTAATAGTTCTTTGAGGTGTCGCTCTCGGGCACGCGCTGCAGGTTGCGGTTGGGCTGCTCCGCCTGCTCGCTGGCGAAGCTGTCCGGGCTCACCACCTGCACGGTGCCATGCGCCATGCCGTAATGGGTGAACGGGAAGGTGTCGAACTTGACCGCCACCTTGTCGCCCGGGTGGACGAACCCGGCGTCCGCGCCGGCCACGCGCGCCTCCACCTCCAGCGGCGCGTCTCTCGGCACCATGGTGAACAACGGGTCGCCCGATTGCAGCACCGAACCAACCGAGACATGCGCCTTGGTCAGCACCGTCGCGTCGGCGGGGGCGCGCAACTCGACCAAGTTGTGACGCAACTCCGCCTTGCTCAGATTGCCCTGAGCCTCGTTCAGCTTGCGCGTCGCCTCGGTCTCGTCCTGTAGCGCCTTGGCGTGCCAGTCCTGGTCGTAGGCCGCGGCTTCGGAGCGCATCGCCTGCAGGTCTCCGGCGGCGGACCTCGCCGTTTGCTGCGACTCGCCCAAGCCGCGCGCGACATCGAGCTTGGCGTCGGTCGCTTGCAGCAGGTTGAGCTGGCTGCCCCAGCCGAGTTGCTGCAGCTCGCGCCGCTTGCCCTCGACGGTCTGCGCCACCTGCAGCCGGTCGTTGTAGGATTGAATGTCTCCTGTCGCCTTGGCCAGCGTCGCCTGCAAGCCGCCGATCTTTTCGCGGTAGTTTTGCAGTCGCGCCTGTCGCTCGGCCTTGCGCTGCAGGAAGATGGACTGCTGCACCGCGGCCGCCGGTTCGCCCAGGGCGGGTTCGTAGTCGGTGTCGGTCGCTTCGGCATGCAGGCGCTGCGCCTCGGCGCGTAGGCTCTGCACCGACAGCGTCAGCGCCGTCGTGTCGGAGGTGGAGTAGGTCGGGTCCAGCCGGCCCAGCAGGTCCCCCTTATGCACCACCTGTCCCTCTTGCACGTCGATTTCGCGCACGATGGAGGGGTCGAGCGGCTGCACCACGATGGTGTCGGACACGGCGGCGATCTTGCCGCTGGACGTCACCACCTTGTCGATCGGGATCAACCCGGCCGCCAGTGCGCAAGCGCCGAACAGGCTGGCTACGCTCCAGATCACGCCCCGCGCCGCCCCTTTCTGCCGCGCTTCCAGCAGGGCTGCCGATGGCGAGTAGAATTCGAGCAGCGCCGGCATCTGCGCCGATTGGCCACGGGTGAGGCGCGTGCCCGGCGAGGTGGTGACGCTCATTGCTTCAGCTCCTGGTTCATCGCCATCTGATCGGTCCCCCTCACTTATCAGTCCCCCTGGGCGGCGACAGGCGTCAGCAACGCGGCGCGGGCCCGCTCCGGGTCCATGTGCCGGTTCTGCTGCAGCCACAGCGCCCGATAAATCGCGCAACGCTCAAGCAGCTTGCTGTGCGGCGCCACGTCGATCATGCGGCCCTTGTCCATCACCAGGATGAGGTCGCATTCCACCAGCGAGGCCAAACGATGCGAGACAATCATCATCGTTCGCCCGCGCCCGATCCGCGTGAGGTTGGCGTTCACCAACGCCTCGCTCTCCGGGTCGAGCGCGCTGGTCGCTTCGTCCAGGATCAGGATTCGCGGGTCGGTGATCAGCGCGCGCGCGATCGCCAGCCGCTGCTTCTGCCCGCCCGACAGGTTGGCCGAACCCTCCTCTACCCAGGTTTCATAACCCTGCGGCAACCGCTCGATGAACTCCTCCGCCCCGGCTAGCCGCGCCGCCCGCACCACGTCCTCGATGGTGAGCCCGGCGCGCCCCGCGGTGATGTTGTCCCGCACCGTGCCGCGGAACAGGAAGTTGTCCTGCAGCACCACGCCGAACGAACGCCGCAGATGCGCCAGGTTTATCTCGCGCAGCTCCGAGCCGTCGATCTTGAGGAAGCCGTTATACTCCCGGTTCACCCCCTGCAGCAGGCGCGTGAGGGTGGACTTGCCCGAGCCCGAGCGGCCTACCACGCCCAGCATGGTCCCTGCGGGAATGGAGAAGCTCACCCGGTCCAGCGCCGGTGTGCGGCCCGTGGGATAGGTGAAGGTCAGGTCCTCAAACGTGATCGCGCCCTCGAACTCCGGCCGCAACCCGGCGCCGCTCTGCTGCTCCGGTGGGTTGTTCAGCACCGAACCCACTTCGGCCACAGCAGCACGCACCTCGGTGAAGTCCTCGATCAATCGTGCCATGCTCACCAACGGCTGCGTCACGCGGCCGCCCAGCATCATGAACGCCACCAGCGCGCCGATGCCGATGTCGGACCGGTCGACCAGCACCAGGTAGGCGCCGACCATCAGCACGCCGCGGTTGATGAACACCTCGATCGGCGTGATCAGCGTCTGCGGCCAGTTCGCCAGCCGCCCCGCCTCCAACCGCAACTCGCCGGCATTGGCCACCCGCGCGTCCCACTCGGTGCGGCGCTGCGGCTCCAAAGCGAGGGATTTCAGCGTGCGGATACCCTGCACGCTCTCCACCAGCACGCTGCTCTTGTCCGCCTCGGCCACCTGCACCTTGCCGACCAGCCGGCCGATCGGGCGCAGGAAGCACAGGATGACCAGCGCGATGACGGCTGCCGACACCAGCACCATCCAGGCCAGGGTCGCGTTCATCCAGAACAGGAACGGCAGCAGGAACACCAGCGTCGTGCAGTCGAGCAGCGTGCCCATCACCTTGCCGGTGACGAACTCACGCACTTTGTACACTTGCATGAGCCGGAACACCGTCTGCCCGGCCTGGTGCCGCTCGAAATAGTCGAGCGGCAGGGTGAGCAGGCGGGCGAACAGATGGAGCTGCAGCCGCGTGTCCACCCGGGTGGAGGCCACCTGGATCAGCTCACGCCGGGCATAGCCCAGCAGCGTTTCATAAATGCCGGCAATCGCGAGAATGGCACTCAGCAGTATCAGGGTGGACATACTCTGATGCCCCACCACGCGGTCGATCACCGACATGATCAGCAGCGGCGGCACGATGGTGAGCATTGAGAGGGTGAGCGAGGCGATGGCGATGTCGTTGATTACCTTGCGCTGACCCAGCACCAGCCGCATCACGAAGCCCAGCGAGAAATGCTGCTCCGTTTCCCCCGCGCCGCGAGCCCGGCGCACCAGCACCGCCTCGCCCGCCCAGAGTTGGGACAGCCGCAGCCGGTCCACCGCCACGGCATCCTGCCCGCCTGACCGCGGGTCCCGCACCCAGACGATCTGCCGCGCCGGGTCCGCGCCCACCAGCACACCGGCCGAGCCGTCGGTGAACAGCAGCGCCACGGGGGCGATTTGCCCACCGCTCGAGGAGGTCGCCAGCCGCATCAACTGCGGCCAGGCAAGCCGGCTCGCCTTCGCCACCAAGCCGCTGTTGCGCAGCCATGTGACCAGCGAGGCGGGCGACGGTACCTCCTCCCCCGCGTCGAGATGGTAGTCGCTGCGGTCCAGGTCATACCCGTGATGACGGGCCACGGCGGCGATCGCCAGCAGCCGCATCTCAGCTGCGTCGAATGCCTTGTCGTTGGCGCTGACCGTGCCAGGATTGATGGCGGGGTCGCGTTGGTTCGCGTCGGTTCTATCCACGAATGGTGTTCCTCGTCCCGTAGTGCACCGCGTCGGGAGGGGTTCTACGCTGCCACTCACGGAAAAGGGAAGCGCAGGCAGGCCCCAATTCGATCAATCACGCCGAGTAAACGTATTTCTCCCGTGAGCGAAAGACCGGCTTGGTCGTCTTTACAATCGCCTGCTTGCCCTTTTCACCGCCGGTGGCAAGCTGCAAGTTGCGATTTCGTAAGGAGACTTCACGCTCATGGACATTCGTCGCGCGATTGAGACGGATTTACCGGAAATACAGGCGATCTATGCTCATCACGTCCTCAACGGGACCGGCACGTTCGAGGAAGTGCCGCCCTCGCTGGAGGAGATGACGGCGCGTTTCGCCGCCACGACCTCCCGCGGCTGGGCTTGGCTCACGGCGGCCGACGCCACCGGCGTGCTCGGCTATGCCGCCTATGCGCAAATCCGCGACCGATCCGCCTACCGCTACACCGCCGAAGACAGCATCTATGTCAGGGAGGACGTGCGCGGCCAGGGCGTGGGAAAGGCGCTGGTGGCCCGCTTGCTGGCCGAGGCGCAAGCCGCCGGGTTCCGCCAGATGGTGGCCGTGATCGGCGATAGCGAGAACGTCGGCTCCGTCGGCATGCATGCCTCGCTTGGCTTTCATCACGTCGGCACCTTGCGCGCCGTCGGGCTGAAATTCGGCCGTTGGCTCGACACTGTCTATATGCAGCGATCGCTTGGCGCTGGCGACGAGGCGATCCCGCAAGCCACACTTGCAGACAATCGTATTGAGTAATAAATTCCGTCATGGTTTGGAGATACGGCGCTCTGTTACGGTGGGCGACGACCATTGATTGCGAAGCGTTGGAGACGATCCCATGAGTCAAGCAGCGTCCTGGCTGGAGTTTGGCAGCGCAGACATCGAGAACGATATGGCGCGCCTCTCTCCCTCGGACATCGACAGCCTGCCCTTCGGCACCATCCAGCTCGATCACGCCGGCAAGATCCTCCAGTTCAACGTGATGGAGGGAAGAATCACCGGCCGTGACCCCAGGACTATGGTGGGCAAAAACTTCTTCACTGACGTCGCACCCTGCGCCAACACACCGACCTTCAAAGGCGCGTTCGACAAGGGTGTGAAGGCTGGGAACCTCAACGTCATGTTCGATTACACGTTCGACTACGTGATGACGCCGACCCGGGTCAAAGTACATATGAAGAAGGCTGTCGCCGGTGACGGTTACTGGGTGTTCATCAAGCGCCTTTAGCTTCCGGTGCGCGCCCCGGCGGCATGGTGGCGGGCGCCCGGCGCGCTCCCGGCTTGGCTGCGCGATCTTGTGCGAGCGGAGATGGCCAATCTGCGCCCGGGCTTAGCCTGCCATCATAATTGTTGATGTCTCTTGGCTGTCCTACTGCAACGCCATGTTCACCCGTGGCGGGAAGCGAACCGTCGCTGGATTTGCGGGACGGTTCGCATGGCACGTGTCCGGCCTTGCTCAGGCCGGCGATGTCATTGTCGGCTATCCAGAGCTCTGAACCGCGGTCGCAGTGCGACCGCCGAAGGCTGGCGGCCAGGCGCGATCGGCGTTAGCTCCACCGGCCCCCTGCCTGGCTCGTCCGAAATCGCCGGCCTTGGCTTTCGCGAACAACCGGGCGCCGTATACTCTCCTTCCGACCGAACCAATCGAGGCGCTGGACGCTATGGTGTGGGTGGATAGCCGCTACCACCTGGCCTGCCGCAAAGACGGAGCGCTGCAGGTAGTAGGTGTGAACGTGCTCCCCGCCGGGTTGAAGCCGCATTGTGTGGGCGCATCCAGCCGCGCCGTGCGACTGATGCGCCCAGCCGAAGGACAGCGGCTCAAGGCGTTCAGCGTTCTAGACCCTTATCGTTCTGACTGTGCAAACCCGCAGTGTCGGATGTAGTTGGCGCACTCCTGCGGGGTGAAGCGCTTGAGCAGGCGGCCGATTGCGGTCCAGAGGTCCTCGATGGTGCGTTCGGCCGCATCGCGAAGCAGGCGTTTGAACTTGGAGAACGTCAGCTCGATCGGGTTGAGGTCTGGACTGTAGGGCGGCAGATAGATCAGGCTCGCACCGGCAGCCTCGATGGCCTCGCGCACGCCGCTCACCTTGTGCGAGCTGAGGTTATCGAGCACCACGACGTCGCCTGGCTTGAGTTCCTTGACCAGGAACTGCTGGATGTAGGCGAGGAACGCCGCTCCGTTGATCGCGCTGTCCAGCACCAACGGAGCAATCAAGCCGGTTGTGCGCAGGCCGGCCAGGAAGGTGGTTGTGTGCCAATGGCCGTGCGGGACGATGCCGACCAGGCGCTCGCCCCGTGGTGCCCGGCCGCGTGTGCGGGTCATGTTGGTCGTGGCCCAGGTTTCATCGAGGAAGACAAGGCGCGCTGGATTGAGAGTGAGCTGGCGCGCCGCCCATTGTCGGCGCGCTTCGGCGGTGTCCTCGCGCCGCTGTTCCTCGGCCTGCAGGTGCTTTTTTTATATGTCAGGCCCAGCCGGGCGACGACTTTCCACATTACGGAGTAGCTCACACTGACTTTGTGGGTTTGCGACAGCCACAACCGCAGCTCGTCCAACGTGGCATCTGGAAACCGATGGATTTGTGCTGCCAAGTCCTTGGTGACGCCGGCCAATCGCAACGGAACATGGCCATGCTGCGGGCCAGGGGCCGGATCGCCGAGCTCGCGAAGCCGGGCCCGCACTTTCGAAACATAAGACGGGCTCACGCCAAAGCGCGTTGCCGCCTGCACCAAGGTCAGATCGCGGCATGCCAGCACCCGATCCCGCAAGTCCTGCCCGTAGGCCTGTCCACGCCGCCACGCCATCCTCGCCTCCGGTATCAGCCGGAAGCCTTCGAATCACACGTCGCTCCCGTTTCGGAAGGAGAAAACTGCGATTCCAGTCAAAGCGATTTGAGTCTAATAGACCCGGCAGCGGCCGCCCCGGACCTTTGCGCAACGCTGCACGCCTACGCGCCAACGATGTCGGCCGCCATCACGGCACCGACGCCGGGCGAATGGGCTTAAAAAGCTCCTGGCCAGAGCCGCTAGCGCTAGTAGGGGTAAGGCGAAGGCTGCACGACATACGGCGCCGGCTGCACGAGGTAAGGAGCGGGCCGAACGAGTACAGGCGGTGGCGCGGGCAACTGATTGCCTTTCGATACCATGCACTGCACGTAAGCGTTGTCATACTGGCCCTGAATGCCGTATTGCGCCTGGCTGGAGCTACCTGCTCCGATGCCGGTTCCTAGGCCTGCGCCCGTCGCAGCACCAACTGCAGCTCCCCGGCCACGGCCGATCGCGGCCCCAAGCCCGGCGCCCAAAACAGTCCCAAGTAGGGCGCCCCCGATCGCCTGATTATTGGCCTGTTGCGCCTGCCCCTGCACCTGGCTAGCAGCGTATTGGGTGCAGACCGCTTGATCTTGTTGAAAGACCTCGAATGGCTTGTTCGATGCAGGCAGTACCTGCACTGTCGGACCGAGCGGCGTGGTCGCACATCCCTCAAGCAGAAGTGCAACCGATGTCAATAGAAGAACAGTATGCTTGCGTCTCATCGTCGTCCTGCCATGCAACCGCGATCAGTGAATAACCCTCAGCCCCCATCTATAAGGTTTTCATCAGGCCGCAAGCCTGCCACCGTGCCTCCCGGCGCTTGTCTATGACAAATCGACCGCCAAGGAAACAGCTCCAATGTAAAATCCAGCAATCTCGACGCGGGGCGTTACTTATTGATGCAATTGCTTTGTTTCCTCCGGCCCAGAGTGACGGCCGGCCGCCATGCGGTTTGGGCCAGAACGGCCCTCTTGTCAGCGCCACGCTGGCCGCGATGCAGAACCTCGTACCTTACGCTCGACCCGCCGTATCACGAAGGTGGCAGGTTACACCCGCCCTACCACAACGCGGAGCTGATTTCTGTCCATCCGCAACGCCCTCGTCAGACGGTCAGGCCGAACCCAGCGCCGGCGGCCGATTGGTTCTGGCGGGTACGGATACGCGCCGCCGCCCTTGCTGCATCTCCTGATAGATGTGGCCGAGACGGCGATGGAACCGCTCCATCGCAAATTCGAACTGCGCGTGCTCGTAGGCGGCAGCGCGCAATTGGGCGTAGCGCGCCGGATCGGCCCAGAGTGCTGCGACACGAACAGCGAGGTCCGTCGCGTCGGTTGCGAGCAGACCGGTATGGCCGTCGGTGATCATCTCCGGCACTCCGCCGGCAGCATAGCCTGCGACAACGACGCCGGCGCTCATGGCCTCCGGCACCACGAGAGGCAGCGGGTCAGGGGTCTTCGAGGTCAGAAGCAGCATGTCGATGCCTTCGTAGGTTGCCGCTCCCGTAACCCAGCCGTCGTAACGGACGTACGGGGCAAGGCCCTCGCGCTCGATCCGCGCCTGGATTGCCGACCAATAGTCCGGCATGTCCGGGTCGGGGCGGCCTCGGAGCGTTAAGGTCGCCGCCACGCCTTGTGCTCGGATGCTGGCGAACCAGTCCAGCAGGACATCCATGCCCTTGTTTGGATGAAAGCGGCCGACGAAGCCGAGGCGCAACGGGCCGCCCGCCATTTGAGGCGGCAGCTCCTCGCGAAGCATGCGTATGCCATTGTGCACCACCGTGACGTGCCCGGGCAGCACAGAGCCCGGGAAACAGGGGCGGGACACGATCACGACCCGGCTGACGCAACGTGCGATGAAGCTCCAGATTGCCCGTTCCGACGCGCGATAGGGGATGTCGTGCAGGTGAACAAGGGTGCGCATGCGCGTCAACAAGCCCAGGATGGCACATAGCATGTGCGGCTTCAGGCCATTGCTGTGGATGATGCAGCAATTATGGGCGTGGGCCAGACGGCGCAAGCGGAAGGCGCAGCGAACGGCGTCCACTAGCGCCGCAAGCATCGGGCCAGGCCGGGGAGGACGGTGAACGCGCAGCATCGCTGAAGGATGATAGTAGCACACCGTCACGCCCTCGGCGCGGGCGGCATCTGCCACGGGACCCTCCTCTGGAACCGCGAGAACCGGATGGATGTGAGGGTTTGCCAGCATATGCCGCATCACCACTTCCGCCCCTCCTTTGAAGTCGGAGACGGGCGACACGAACAGGACGCGCGGCGTGGTCATGCGGCCTCCAGGCTGCGGACGCGAGGATCCGATTGCGGCCGGGCACTGCGGCGAGCGGCAGCGGCGGCGATGAAGGCGTCGGCAAGAGCGTCCGCAACCGTGGAGAGCGCGAACCGCGTTTGGGCCTGGGCATAGCCCGTCTGGCCGGCCGCCGCGACCTCGCCGGGCGCCTTTGCCAGTCGCGCCAGTAAGCTGGCGAGGCCAGTGGCGTTGCCCTCCGGCATGATCCAGCCGCCATCGGCGACGACACCTGGGATGGAGCCCGAGTCGGAGCCGATCACGGGCACAGCGCAGGCATGTGCCTCCATGATCACGCGGCCGAACTGCTCTTTCCAGGTGCGGGTGGTCTGCGACATCAGGACGAGCACGTCCAACGCGTTCATCACGCGGGCGACCTCAGCGGGCGGCCGAGGCGATAGGACACGAACGCGGTCTGTCAGCCCGAGTTCGG
This sequence comes from Acetobacteraceae bacterium, assembly GCA_965276785.1. Classification (GTDB taxonomy): domain Bacteria; phylum Pseudomonadota; class Alphaproteobacteria; order Acetobacterales; family Acetobacteraceae; genus LMUY01. The sequence goes on along the minus strand of OZ255629.1, from coordinate 879,004 downwards.
CTGCCTTGGCCTGGAACGCGGCTTCGTCCGCGCCGGAGCCGACCACGAGCAAGCTCGTCCGTTCCGGACAGGCGGCCATAGCCTCCAGCACATCGTGCAGGCCTTTTTCCCGCACGATCCGGCCGACATAACCCATGGTGAAGCCGGACACGCCCAGAGCCTCGCGTGCCACTTGCCGGTCCTGCCGGGTAAAGACGCCGGGCGCGACGCCGTACTCAACGGTCGCCGTCGCGCCGGTGAAGCCGCAACGACGCGAAACCTCGAGGCTCTCGGAGCCACGGTTAATCAGGAGATCGGTTTGCCGCAACGCGTAACGACGCATCTGCTCGAACGGCACCGGCATGCGGCGCAGGATGTTCTGATCGGTCTCCAGCATGATCGCCGCCCGCGGGCAGCGACGATTGCGCAACCGGATGGCCTGGAGCGCGACCAAGCTCCAAGGTTCCTCCCAAAGATGAATGACGTCGGGCGCAACCTCCCGGATGACGCGGCCGAGATTGGCATAGTGATGGAGGTACCAGCCCGCGCGCGGCACATACGGCAAGCGAACGCGCTCAACCCGGAAATCCATCGAGCCGCGATGAGGGTCCAACGGCATCGGCTTGCCATATTCCTGCCAGCGATCCGGCGCGACCAACGTCAAATCGATGTCGTGCCGCCGTTCCACCAGCATCTCATAGCGCATCCGTCCGCTGACCCGGTGGACGGCTGAGTGAGATATGGATAGCACTTTCAACGGCTTGGACATCGGGCGGTGCAATCCCTCTGGACGCTGGATGACGGAGTGGCCAGCACGCAAGATAGTCCGGTTGGCTCTCGCTCTCGCTTATGCACCATACTTGTGTATGAAGAGTTACCGCGGGAGCTGTTCGCGATCAGGATTTTGCGACCGGAGGATGATGTGTCACCGCTCGATGTCTCGCCGGCCGGCGCCCCCGTCGTCGCCCGCCAACCCGCCATGCCCGACACCATCTTCGCACCCGCAAGCGGCCGGGTCGCCTGGATCGATTACGCGCGTGGGGCGGCGATCATCCTCGTGGTCTACGGCCACTGCTTCCGCGGCTTGCTGGATGCTGGTTACGTCGATCCTGGCAGTCCGCTTCGGGGCGTCGACTTCATTATCTACGGCTTCCATATGCCGCTGTTTTTCTTTTTGTCGGGCGTGGTCTCCGCGAAGGCGTTCAGCCAGCCGTTTGGGACGTTTCTGCGCGGTAGAGCAATCTCCCTTGGCTGGCCCTACCTATTGTGGATGAGTGTTGAAGCCGCGCTCCTGCTCAGCCTCTCCGGCCTGACCAATATGGGGCCGCCCAAGCTGGGCTTCGCAACCTATCTCTATCAACCATTGTCTCCATTCTGGTTCCTCTATGCGCTGTTTGCCGCCAGTTTGATCATCTATGCGCTTCGGCAACTCAGCCCGCGGGCCCGGCTCGGCGTCACGGGGGGTCTATACGTCGGGTGTCAGTTCGTACCGATCGAGATCGTGCGGCTATGCTCCTGGGGCCTGTTCTATCTGTGTCTGGGGCAGTGCTGTGCCGGCTGGATCAGACGCCCGCAGGTTATCGCGCGAATAGCAGCGCCCGGCACGCTGGTGTTACTTGGAGCGGCAACAGTGCTGCTGAGCCTTGGCTTATGGCATTTCGGGTGCGACTACCGTTTCGAAGTGCCGGTCGCCGTCACGGGAAGCGCATCGGTGTTCGGTTGTGCAGAGCGGCTGGCACTGGCGGGCCGCCGCTGGCCGGCAATGCACCTGGTCGAGCTGCTCGGTCAAATTTCACTGACGGTGCTGGTGGTGCATGTGCTCGGAACCGCGGGCATGCGTATTGCGCTCAGTAAGGTGTTTCATCTGCATCTAGCATGGCTGCATCTCGTTGCCGGAACGACGGCTGGTTTGGCGCTGCCGTTGGCGCTGCAATTTGTCTCCGAACGACTTGGGTTGCTGCCTGTCCTGGGATTGCCCGCGCGGCCTCGGCTGCGGGCCCAAGGTTAGCGCGCGGTCGCGGCAACTCGAACCTGCCAGAAGATCAGGCAGCCAGTTTCGCCGCAGGCCGCCCGATCACCCGACGCACGAGCAGCTCGATTTCGGCGAAGCCCCGCGGGTCCACCAACCGGAGCAGGACGAGGTAGGCCGATCCGGCCAGCGCCGTCACGACGACGATGCGGCCGCCATTGCCGGTGACCTGCGCCATGTCCGCCGTCAAAAGCGCGCCGCCAACCGCCAGGGCAGCCAAGCCGCTTGGGATCAGATACAGCGATGCGAGGGCGAAGAACCGCACTCCATAGCGCCGGAACACCACGTAGCTGTAGATCGGAGTGACGAGCATGTAGTAGGCCGCGACCGCGCTTGCCACGCCAACTGCGGACCCTCGCCAAGCCCCAAGCAAAACAAGGCAAAGGAACACGGGAACGCACAGGGCGGTGTAGTAGAGTTGCTGACGAAAACCGCCGCGCGAGGTCTGCAGGGTGCCGGCGATCAGCGCGGTGGCATTGAAGCCAAGCCCCACGCTGAGGATTTGCATCAGCACGATGCTGTCGTCCCATTTGTGGTTCGGAAAGAACATGTGAATCGCCGGGCCGATCAAGCCCGCTTGGAGGAAGGCGGCCGGCATGATGGCCAGACTGAGGATTTTAGCCGCGCGGAATGCCGCCTGGCCTTGCTGCAAAGGGGCGTTGCGCAGGGTGGAAAGCGTCGGGAACAACACGTTGGTCAGGCTGGACGCCATCAGCAGCAGCGGTTGCGAGGCCATTTTCAGCGCGAAGAAATACAGCCCGACCGCAGACTCACTGGCCCAGATGCCGAGCGCGATGTAGTCCCCCTGGCTGATGGCCGCCTGCAGGATGGCGGTGGCGAACACCGCCGAGCTACGCCCCAGCAGGTATTTCGCCCGGCGGATTTTTCTCCAGCCGCCGCGCATGTCCGGCCGGGTCAGCAGCCACAGATAGACGGTGCGCCACGCGGCCACGACGGGGAGGGGGATGACGAAGGACAACGCTCCAAAGCCGGCATAGGCCAGCAGGATGGTCACGCCCTGGATGGCGACGATCTCGAAGAAATTGATGGTGGCAATTTGAGCGAAGGCAAACCTCGCCCGCAACAGCACCATCGGCACCGTGCCCGCCGCCGTCAGCGGCATGCTGAGCCCGACGATCAGCGCCAGCAGCGGAATACCCGGCGAATGATAAATCACCGCTGCCACCGGCCCGGCAACAGCCACCAGCACCGCACCCAACAGGCCAAGCGCCACGGTGCTCCATACGGCGGGAACCACCCATAGCCGGATGGACGCATGGCGCTGCAACAGCACGAAATCGATCCCAAAATTGACCAGCATGGCGCCGAGCGCGGTGACGGTGAAGGTAAGCCCCAGCACGCCGAAGTCCCGCGGGTCGAGGATGGCAGCGACCACAAGCTGCGACAGGAAGCCGACGACGCGGCCGCCCAACGTCTGCATCAGCAGCCATACCATTCCGGTCGCTGTGGTGCGGCTGAGATCGGCTGCCGGCCGCTTCGCATGCAAGGCGCGCGCGGCCGAGCTCACGTCTGGCGCCGTGCGGATAGCCAACCGAGCGGGATAAAGTTTCAGTTCAAACGCCTCCACCGGCCGGCTGCGGCGCAAACCACCTAGCGCGCGGGCCTTCACGAGACCGAGTATCGCCAAAGAACGTTAAGAAGGGGTTCAAAGGAGCAGGCTTCACCGGCGCACCGGCATGCCACGACTCCGGCCTAGTGTTACGGGGGCAGCATGCTCGGATCGTTGCGGCATCTGCGTTATCGGCCCTCCCTGCTGACCGGGCTCGGCGTGGCGCTGGCCGCGGCAGCCGCGGCAGCACCGAAGGCAAGCGTGGTTTCCGCCTGCCTGCTCGGCTGGGATGCGGGGGTGGTCGCGTACGCCCTGGTCTTCTTCTCGCTCGCTAGCCGTAGCACAGCCGAGAGCTTGGCTCGCCAGGCGGCACGGCTGGACGAAGGCCGCTGGGGCGTGCTGGCCGCCACAGTCATCGCAGCGGTGGCTTCGCTGGGCGCCATCGTGCTCGAACTCGCTCACGCCCACGGTGCGGCCGATGCTGGCTGGGCGGAGACGCTAGCGGGTGGCACGGTGCTGCTGTCTTGGCTGTTCATCCACACCATCTTCGCCACCCATTACGCGCACGAGTTCTGGCAATCGGGTCGCGGCCTCAAGTTTCCCGGCAATCCATCGCCGGCTTATTCGGAGTTCCTCTACTTTTCCTTCTGCATCGCGGTCGCCAGCCAAGTGAGCGATGTCTCCACCGAGTCGGCGGCGATGCGCCGACTGGTGCTGCTGCATTCGTTGGTCGCCTACCTATTTAATACCGCAGTGATTGCCCTGGGCGTGAACATCGCGGCCTCATTAGCGAGCTGAAGGTCTGGGGCGGGTAGAAGGTCTGGGGCGAGCTGAAAGGGTTGGCAACCATGTCGAGCGACCCTCCCCGCCGGGGTGCGTTGGCCGCCAACGTCCTGGAGTTCGCCCGGCTGCTGCGGCGGGCGGGTCTGCCGGTCGGCCCGGCGGACATGCTGGCGGCGCAAGCGGCGGTGGAGCTCACCGGCGTGCGCTCACGGCCAGACGTGGCGGCGGCGCTGCGCACGACATTGGTGCACCGGCACGACCAAGCCCCGGTGTTCGACGCCGCGTTTGCCCTGTTCTGGCGCGACCCGGCGGCGGCCCAGTCCGAGGCCCTGTTTGCAGCGCTGGGCGAACCGGCGCCGCGCCAGGAGGCCAGACCGTCCGCCGCGTCTCGTCGGGTGGCCGAGGCGATGAGCGGCCGCAAGGATCACAGGCCGGCGGACGATCCCCCCGCGACGGAAGCCACGCTCACCGTGAGTGACGTGGAACAGTTGCAGCAGATGGACTTCGAGGCGATGAGCGCCGCCGAGGTGAATGCCGCCAAGGCGGACATCCGCCGCCTGCATCTGCCGCTCGACCAGCGGCGCACCCGCCGGCTGCGTCCCTCTTCGGCCGGCCCTGTGATCGACATGGCAGCCACCTTGCGGGCGGCGCTGCGCGGAGGCGGCGAGATCACCGAGTTGAGACGGGCGCGGCGCGTGGTGCGGCCGCCGCCGCTGGTGGTGCTGTGCGACATCTCCGGGTCAATGGCCCGCTACGCACAGATCCTGCTGCATTTCCTGCATGCCGTGGCGAACGACCGCGACCGGGTCAGCGTGTTCCTGTTCGGCACCCGCCTGTCCAACATCACCCGCCAGCTCCGTAACAAAGATCCGGAGGACGCTTTTGCGGCGGTGGCGGCGCAGGTGCCAGACTGGTCGGGCGGCACCCGGATCGGCGAAGCGGTGGCCGCGTTCAATCGGCACTGGGCCAAGCGCGTGCTGGGCCAGGGCGCCGTGGTGCTGCTGGTGACCGATGGGCTGGATCGGGCCGGCGCCGAGGGCTTGAGCGAGGCGATGGAACGGCTGCACAAAAGTTGCCGCCGGCTGATCTGGCTCAATCCGCTGTTGCGCTGGGAGGGGTTCGAACCGAAATCCCAAGGTATTCGTGCGATGCTGCCGCATGTGGATGAGTTCCGCCCGGTGCACAACATTGCCAGCCTGCGCGCGTTGATCACATCGCTGTCCCGCCCCGCCCGCACCCGTGTCTTTGGGCGAGGCCATACCCTGGAGCCCGCCGCATGACCGAAGCTGAAGACATTCTCTCCATCGCAGCCGACTGGACGGCAGCGGGCGAGCGCGTGGCGCTGGCAACCGTGACGCAAACCTGGGGCAGTTCGCCGCGCCCGGCCGGCAGCCAAATGGCGGTGACGGCCAGCGGGCGCATGGCGGGCTCGGTCAGTGGCGGCTGCATCGAAGGTGCGGTGGCGGACGCGGCGCAGAGCACTCTGTCCGGCGGGCCGGCGCAATTGCTGGATTTCGGCATCACGGACGAGCGGGCCTGGGAAGTGGGCCTGGCCTGTGGCGGCAAGCTCAAGGTGTTTGTGGAAGCGGTGGCGTGACTCCCGCGCTGCTCGCGGCGGTGCAGGAGGCGCGTGCGGCCGGCCGCGGCGTCGTGCTTGCCACCCGGCTGCCCGCCGGTGAGCAACGCCTGCTGCCGGACCCGTCCTATCCGGCGCTGAGTGCGGTGGCGGTGCGCGCGCTGGCGGCAGAGCAAAGCGGCACGCATGACGTCGAGGGCGAGACTTGGTTCCTCCACGCCTTCAACCCACCGGCCCGCATCGTGATCGTCGGCGCCGTGCACATCGCCCAGGCGCTGGTGCCGCTGGCCGCTCAGCTCGGCTACGGCATTACGGTGGCAGACCCGCGCCGCTCCTTCGCCTCGGAGGAGCGCTTCCCCAACGTGACCGTCAGCACCGACTGGCCCGACGAGGCGCTGGACAGCCTCCGCCCAGACAGCCGCACCGCCATCGTCACCCTGACGCATGACCCAAAGCTGGACGACCCGGCGCTCGACCGGGCGCTCAAATCCGAAGCGTTCTACATCGGCGCGCTGGGCAGCCGCCGCACCCACGCCAATCGGCTGGAGCGGCTTCGCGCCTTGGGTCATAGCGAGAACAGCCTGGCCCGTATCCAGGGCCCGGTGGGGCTGAACATCGCTGCGGTCACCGCGCCGGAGATCGCGCTCTCCATCTTGGCGCAAATCGTGGCCGTGCGGCGGGGTGCGTCGCTGGCATGATTTTCGGCCCGACCGACTTGGCGGACGCGGCAGGGGCCGTGTTGGCGCACACCCACCGGGTCGCGGGACGCGTGCTCAAGAAGGGCGCGGTGCTGGACCTGGAGGCAGTGGCAGCACTGCGGCAAGCTGGGCTCGGCCCCGTGATCGCGGCGCGGCTGGAACCGGGCGACCTCGGCGAGGACGCCGCAGCACGCCGGGTCGCCGCGTCGTTGTTGCATGGCAACAGCAACCTGGTGGCAACCCGGGCCGCAACCGGACGGGTGAACCTCCAGGCCACCGCCCCCGGCCTGTTGCGCGTCAATCCGGCGTGCATCCATGCCCTGAATGCGATTGACGAGGCGGTCACGGTCGCGACGCTGCCGGACGCGACGCCGGTGGCGGCGGGCGAAATGGTGGCGACCATCAAGATCATTCCGTTTGCTGTGCCCGAGGACGTGCTGGCCCGCGCCGAGCAGGCCTGTGGCGAGGGCGCGATGCGAGTGCTGCCGTGGCAGGCGCGCCGGGTCGGGCTCGTGCTCACCACCTTGCCCGGGCTGAAGGAGTCAGTGATAGCCGGCACCGTGGCGGCTACGCAGGCGCGGGTGAATGGATTGGGCGGCACGTTGCTGCCGCCGCTGCAGTGTCCGCACCAGACCGCGCCAGTGGCCGCCGCGCTGGCGCGGCTGCTGGCGGACGGGGCGGACCTGCTGCTGGTGGCCGGCGCCTCGGCCGTGGTGGACCGGCGCGACGTCGGGCCGGCCGGGATCGTGGCGGCCGGGGGCGAAATCCTGCATTTCGGCATGCCGGTCGACCCTGGCAACCTGATCTGCCTTGGCCGTATCGGCGCGGTTCCTGCCTTGGTTCTGCCGGGCTGCGCGCGTAGCCCGAAGCCGAACGGGATCGACCTGGTGCTGCAACGCCTGGCCGCTGGCCTGCCCGTCACCGGGCCCGTGATGGCCGGCATGGGGGTGGGCGGGCTGCTGAAGGACGTATCGCCGCGCCCGCTGCCGCGTGCCCGGGCGACGGCTGGTCCAGCAATCGCGGCGGTGGTGCTTGCGGCGGGGCAATCCAGCCGGATGGCGCCGCGTCACAAGTTGCTCGAGCGCGATGCCGCCGGGCGCGCGATGGTGGCGCGCGTGGTGGACGCGGCGCTCGCCAGCCGCGCCCGCCCGGTGCTGCTGGTGACCGGGCACCGGGCGGATGAAGTTCGCGCGGCGGTCGCGCCCCGCAAGGTGATGCACGTGACGGCGCCGCATTATCAGGACGGCTTGTCCGCGAGCCTGCGCGCCGGGCTGGCCGCCGTGCCAGAGAATGCCTCGGCCGCCCTGGTCATGCTCGGCGACATGCCGCTGGTGAGCCCGGCGACCATTGACCGGCTGCTGGCGGCCTATGACACGGCGGAGGGCCGCCTGATCGTCTGCCCCACCCATCATGGCCAGGTGGGCAATCCCGTCCTGTGGGACCGGCGCTTCTTCGGCGACATCATGGCGTTGGATGGCGACCGCGGCGCCCGCTCGCTGCTGCGGCAGCACGCCGAATGGGTTGCCGAGGTGCCGACCGATGAGTCGGTGTTGCGCGATTTCGACACGGTCGAAAGTCTCGCCACGCTCTCGCGTTAAGTGACGCTGCTGCCAGGCATGGTCCGTGGTAGCGAGCGCAATGAGTTGCCGCCTTCTGCCGCTGGAGCCTTGCACATGAGTCGCTGCGCCACCCTGCCCGTCCTCCTGGCGCTGCTTGCCGCCTGCACGCCGGCACCGCCGCCCTCCCCGGCACAACGCGCGCAGCGAGCCGAAGCGGCAGCCTGCCGCTCGGACGCCGATGCATCGTTCGAAAAGCAGAACCGCTACCTGCTGTCAGAGCGGGACACCACGGACGCGCCGTTTTCCGCCTCGGGCGTATCGGGCATTACCACCCGGGGCCTGAGCCAGCGCTACGGCTATGACCAGGACCTTTCGCGCTGTCTCGCGGCCACCAGGAGCGGCAACCCGAACGGGCCGAGCACTTCGACGCAGCCGCCGCCGCCGGCCGGAACGCCGATGGCGCCGTATTAGAAGTGCGATACAACCAAGGCAGTCGAACACAGCCACCGGAGTGCCACCCATGAGCAAGATCATCCGCACCAACGCCAACGCGGTTTTGGCCCAGGCGGTCGAGTATCACGGCTTCGTCTTCCTGTGCGGGATGACCGCCGATGACCTGTCCAAGGACGTGGTAGGCCAAACGGAGCAGGTGCTGGCAAAGATCGACGCCGCGCTCGAGACCCACGGAACGGACAACACCCGGCTGTTGCAGGCGCAAATCTGGCTGAAGGACATCCGCGACCGGGACGCGATGAACAAGATCTGGTCCGCTTGGCTGCCGGAAGGCGGTGCACCGGCACGGGCTTGCGTGGAGGCAAGCATGGCTGACCCGAAGCTGCTGGTCGAGATCATGGTATCGGCCTGCAAATAGCGACTCCGCCGAACCGCTATCAGCCGCTGCGCGAATATGACGGCGAGATAACGGCAGATTTAGGACTTTTGTCGGGAAAACGCGCTTCTTAGAAGCGCGTTTCTGTCGGTTCGCTTACCCAGCTGCAACAAACCGACATACTTGTCTTGCCACTCGCCACCCGAGGTTGCTACCGGCAATCACACACGTTCGTGACTTGTCCGGGAGGCGTTATGATTAGAGCGGCAAAAATCAAGGCTCTGACCGTTGGGGTTGTTCTCAGCCTGAGCCTTGGTGCAGCCGCGCACGCCCATTTGCATCGCGCCGGGTCGCACTCGGGCGCTTCCGGGCATAGCCGTGCGGTCTGGCAGCAGTACGGCCGCCAAGCGCGGTTCGCCGGCCGCTCCGGCCATAGCGGCGGTCGTTTGCAGTGCGTCACCTTCGCCCGCATGGACTCCGGCATCGAGCTGACCGGCAATGCAAATGCCTGGTGGGACAAGGCCGCTGGTGTCTATCAACGCGGCAACCGCCCCGAGCCCGGCAGTGTGCTGAGCTTCCAATCCAATGGTGCCATGCGCTTAGGCCATGTCGCCGTGGTGGCGAACGTCATCGACAGCCGCACGGTGGCGATTGACCAGGCGAACTGGAGCGGTCCCGGTCAAGTCAGCCGCGACGTCACGGTGGTGGACGTCTCGCCGCGCAATGATTGGAGTGCGGTGCGGGTCGGCCTGGGCCATAGCGGCGATTTCGGCAGCATCTATCCAACCAACGGCTTCATCTATAACCGGCCGGACACGGGCATGCTGATCGCCTCCGCTGCGGACGGTACCCCGATCCCAATCCTCAATCCGGCGCCGCGGGATTTGCGCAGCTCGGCGCAGCTGCGCGATGGCTATGATGAGGTTGCCGAAGCGCCAGAACCTGGCGAGTCGCATTGGCACCGGCACGTGAGCTATCGTCGCGCGCGGCACACGCTGCATCATCGGCGGCACTTCTAGCCAGGCGAAGCGCTTCTGCTCTAGCTCTTTGTTTGAGCCACTCATTCACGCCTCCAGTCGATCCGACCTGAAGCGCTGAGTCCTAAGCCGCGCGGCTCACCGTGTAGTCCGCGATGTCATGCAGGCTCTGCCGCAACGGGCTGGGCGGGAACACCGCCAAAGCCCGCTGCGCTGCCCCGGCAAACCGCCGGGCGCGGTCGAACGTGGCTGTCAGTGCGCCACGTTCCTGCATCAGCACCAGGGCACGGTCGAGGTCCGACTCCGCCTGCTCCTGCTGCTCGATGGTGCGGGCCCAAAACGCACGCTCGGCCGGGTCGCCGACGGCAAACGCGGCCAATACCGGCAAGGTGATCTTGCCTTCGCGGAAATCGTCGCCCACCGTCTTGCCGAGCTTGACTTGGTCGGCCGCATAGTCCAACGCGTCGTCCACCAACTGGAACGCCATGCCTAAATTGGTGCCGAAAGCAGCCAGGGCGGCGAGTTCTTCGGCAGGCCGGTCCGCCACAACGCCGCCCACCTCGCAGGCCGCAGCGAATAGTGCGGCGGTCTTGCCGCCGATCACGTCCAAGTACCGCTCTTCGGAGGTGGAAAGGTCGTTCTGGGTCGTGAGTTGGAGCACTTCGCCCTCGGCGATGGTCGCGGCGGCCTTGGACAGGATCGCCAGCACGGCCAGGGAACCGTCCCCCACCATGAGCTGGAAAGCGCGGGCAAATAGGAAGTCGCCCACCAGCACGGAAGCCTTGTTGCCAAAGATGGCGTTGGCGCTGGCCAGGCCGCGCCGCAACACGCTCTCGTCCACCACGTCGTCGTGCAACAGCGTCGCGGTGTGGATGAACTCAACGCAAGCGGCCAACTGAACGTGGCGGTCCCCGGCGTAGCCGCACATTCTGGCGGTGGCCAAGGTCAACATCGGCCGCAGCCGCTTGCCGCCAGCCGCCACAATATGCGCGGCCAACTGCGGGATGAGCGCGACAGGGCTGTCCATCCGCGCCACGATGGCATGGTTGCAGGCCTGGATGTCCGGCGCGACCAGATGGGTCAGCCGGGTCAGCGCATCGCTGGGCTGAACATCGCGGTCGGGGAGAGGAATGGTATCTGGCACTGAATTGACCGTGGGAGCATCGTTGAGCGCGGGCATTCTCGCAAGGGCGCTCAAAAAGCAAGACTCCGGAAGTATCTTATGCAGGCGAGCGATCTTCGCCTGCCAACCATATCGGCGGCCCGGAAAGCCGGTCAAGGCAAGCCGGCCCCAATCGCGCCGGAGGACCCGATGCACGTCATCGCGATGACCAACGATCCCGTGCGCCTGAGCTTCCTGATCGCCTTGCTGCGGGACGCCGGGTTCGACCCGGTGGTGTTGGATTCGTACATGGGCGCGACCGAGGGCAGCATCGGCGCGATCCCGCGGCGGCTCGTGGTGGCGGAGGAGGACGCGGCGGCGGCGATGCGCCTGCTACGCGAGGCAGGCGAGGCATGAGGCCGGCCGCAGCGATCAGCGAGGGCAGCTTGCTGGGCGGCCGCGTGCGTTACAGCCAATTGCGCAGCGGGCATCGCACGGGGATCGAGCCGGTCTTGCTTGCCGCCACGCTCCCCGTCGAGACGGGCGGACATGTGCTGGAGGGCGGCACGGGGGCCGGCGCCGCTCTGTTATGCCTGGCGGCGCGCTGCCCCGGCGTCACCGGCATTGGGGTGGAGCGGGACGCTGCTTTGGCCAGCTTAGCGCGCGAGAACGCCAGGCTTAACGGGTTTGGCAGCTTGACCGTGCTAGAGGCTGATCTCCTGGCCGTTCCGCATTTCCCGCGGCCGTTCGACCATGCCTTTGCCAACCCGCCGTGGCATGGCCACGCCAGCACGGCCTCGCCCGATGCGCTGCGGGACGCAGCCAAGCGCGGCAGCCCCGATGCGATTGCAGCTTGGGCCGCTGCGCTCGCCGCGCCGCTGCGGCCCGGCGGCAGCCTCACGCTGATCGTGCCCGCCGCGGCCGCCACGAAAGCACTCGCGGCACTCGCGCCGTCCGGCTGCGGCAGCCCGGCGCTGCTGCCACTCTGGCCGCATGCCGGAGAAGCCGCGCGCATTGTTCTGGTGCGTGGGGTGAAAGGCGGCCGTGGCGCCTGCCGGGTGCTACCGGGCCTCGTGCTGCATGACGGGCCTGGTTACACGCCAACGGCGCGGGCGGTGCTTTGGGAGGGAGCGCCGTTGCCGTTCTGACGACGGATGCGGTCTGGCCGCTACTCGTTGGCTTGCGGATTGCGGAGGTACCAAAGCCGCTCATGCGCTGCAACCAGGCTCTCCATGCTCCTGCGGCGGCTTCCGTCCGACGGCGAGGGGCGGCGGGTGACCATGAGTTCGAGCAGCCGCAGCAGGCTCTCGGCCGCCTCGTAGTCCGCAATGTCACAGGCTTGATGAAACGCGACCAAGACCTTGTCCGCCAGGCGGCGGCCATGGCGAATGCCACCCCCGCCGGCGTCTCGCTCGTCTTGTGCTGCACTGTAGGCCAACCCCCGACCAATCCCCTTTTCTCATGCCAACCCACGCCTGCGTTGCCGTTGCCGAGCCGGCGATGGACCCGGCTCGACGTACCCCGGGCTCAACATACAAGGACATGAAGCCCGCTGAAACATCGGCTTCGTTGCACTGCGGCAAAACTAATCGATAGTTACGGAATAGCAACTGCAATCGGCGGCAGTGCGCATTGCTTGCGTGCGGACTGGGCTGGTGAGCGGGTCGAGCGGGGAATTACTGCGCGACGGCGAACACGTGAGCGGCGAACGCTTGCTCTCGGGTGCCTCCGGTCGGCACACGACTGTATTCAGTCGAGCGGTTTTCAAAGACCTTCGCGTGCTCGACGACGTTCAGCCTATCGTCCAGCTGGGGCACGGGGGTCACACTAAGCTCGACCGCAAGCTAGCGTCATCTCCAGACCAAAGTGGCGGAAATCGTATAGTTCCACACCACGCCAATCAGCGCCCCCGATGCGGCTGCCAGCGCACCGCCGATGCGGCTTTCATAGAGCACGTTGGCAATGCCCACATTGGCAGCCGCACCGATGCTGCAACCCACCATAAACAGCGCGAGCCCCAACCAGAACCGACGCCCGCGCAACATCTGGTCACGGTAGGTGATGCGGTTGTTGAGTTGGAAGTTCGCCGCCATTGCCACCACGGTGGCGAACACTTGCGCAGTCTCGAACGTCAGCCCCGTGAGCCGGCGCAGCGCCACCATGACGGCCACATTCACCAGCACGCCCGCCGCCCCCACTGCGGCGAAGCCGAGGAAGCGCAGCGGCACCAACCCACGCAACGCCTTGTCCACCAGCAGAGCGGCAAATTGCGCCAGCACCAGCGCGTCCAGCTTGCTCTCGCCCGCCGCGCGCTGATGAAACGCAGCGGCAATTTCCCGCACTCGCAGGCGGCGCTCGCTGAGCAACAGGTCAAGCAGGATTTTGAACCCCTCGCCGGTCAGCTTCGGTGCGGCCGCCTCGAACACCTCCCGCCGGACCATGAAGAAGCCGCTCATGGGGTCGGTAAGCCGCGCGGGCAGGAAGGCCTGGGCAAGCCGAATGCCGGCGCCCGAGAGCCGGCGGCGCCAGTTGCCGGACAGGCCGCCGGCATCGCCCTGCGCGAGATAGCGGCTGGCCATGACCAGGTCGCACGTACCCGATCGCAGCAGGGCCAGCATGTCCGCCAGCCGGGTCTCGTCGTGCTGCAGGTCGCCGTCGATCACCCCGACATAGGCCGCCGAAGAGGACAGCACCCCCTCGATCACCGCCGAGGCGAGCCCGCGCCGGCCGACCCGGCGGATGCATTGCACCCGCCCATCCGACTGCGCCAAGGCCCGCACCGCAGCGGCGGTGCCGTCCGGGCTATCGTCGTCGACGAACGTCACCTGCCAGCGCACCCCCTCCAGCACGGCGTGCAGGCGCCGCACCAGAGCGGCCACGTTGGGCCGTTCGTTATAGCAGGGCACCACCACGGTGAGTTCCGGCGCGCCTTCAAACCTGGCTGCGGGTTCGCCCAAAGAAGCGATACGAGGCGACACGGTCGGCATCCGCATTTCTACCAGCGCTGACCCGATCGGCAATGGGCGGCCGAATCGCCGGCTGGACGCCCCGGCAAGGCTGCCGCCATAAGGGGGGCGTGACGTCGCTCGGCCTGCTCGCCATCCTGCTCACCTTGGCCGCCGTGTTTGGGGTGGTGAACTACCGTACCTTGCGGCTGCCCAACACGATCGGCGTGCTGGTGATCTCCCTGGCCGTGTCGCTGGTGATGCTGGCGGCGGATCGTTTCATTCCTGGCTACAGCCCCTTGGGCATGCTGCGGGGGCTGCTCGGCACGGTGGACTTGCCGCAAGCGCTGCTAGATGGCGCCCTGTCGTTCCTGCTGTTCGCGGGGGCGGTGCAGGTCAACCTCGGGGAGTTCCTACAACGCAAGCTGGTGATCCTCACCTTGGCCGTGCTGGGCACCCTGGTTGCGGTTGGGCTGCTGGGCGGGGCCATGTGGCTGGTGTTCCCGCTGCTCGGCCTCTCCATGCCGTTCGCCTGGTGCGTCGTGCTCGGCGCGATCCTGGCCCCAACCGACCCGGTCTCGGTGGTAAGCATGCTGCGCCGGGTCGGCCTGCCGGCGCCGCTAGAGGCGGTGTTCGCTGGCGAAAGCCTGTTCAACGACGGTGTTGGCGTGGTGGCGTTCCGCGCGGCGTTAGGCGTCGCGGCGGGCCATGCCGCCGCCGGTTCGGCGGTGGCGTTGGTCGGCCACTCGGTGGTGGCGGCGGTCGGCGGCGGCTTGCTCGGCCTGGTGCTGCGCTGGGTGGCGGTGTTCCTGCTGCAGGCGGCCGATGACAATCATTTGGAACTGCTGGTGTCTCTCGCTCTGGCCACGGGCGCGTTCAGCCTGGCCAATGCGCTGGGGCTGTCGGGGCCGATCGCGGTTGTGGTGGCCGGCGTCACCTTGGGCACGCGGCAAAGCAAGGCGGCGATGTCCAGCCATGCAGAACTGATGAACTTCTGGTCGCTGGTGGACGAAGTGCTGAACGCCTTGCTGTTCCTGCTGATGGGGCTGGAGGTCGCGGTGGTGGCGTTCCGCTGGTCCGAGATCGAAGCCGCGTTGGTGGCCATTCCGCTCTCGATTGCGGTGCGCGCCGTGAGCGTCGGGGTTGCGATGGCAGCAGCCCGAGTTCCGCGTGGAGTCGCCGGGTCGGTGCTGGCGATGCTGACCTGGGGCGGGCTGCGCGGCGGGATTTCGGTGGCACTAGCCCTAGGCCTGCCGCCAGGCGAGGAGCGGACCACGTTGCTGGTGGTCTGCTATGGCGTGGTGCTGTTCACCATTATCGTGCAGGGATTGACGATCGAGCGGGTGGCGCGCCGGCTCTACCCGAGGGCCGCGCCGGCCGCGACGGAACGGTAAAGCGCTGCCGCATTGCTGGCCTTGCGCACTTGCTTGACGACCGTCTCGTCACGCATCTCCCGCGCGATGGCCGCCAGGGCTGCCACGTGCTCGCTGCCCGCACCGACGGGGATCAGCAGCAGGAACACCAGGTCCACCGCTTGGCCGTCGATAGCGTCGAAATCCAGCGGGCGGGCCAGCCGGACGAATAGGCCGAACAGCCGGTCCAGGCCGGGCACGCGGGCATGCGGCAGAGCGAACCCGCGGCCGAGCCCAGTAGAACCCAAGGCTTCCCGCGCCGACAACGCGCTTAGCACCGTTGCAGTGTCCAAGGCCGTCCGGCTTGCCGCTTGCCGGGCCAATTCGGCCAGCAACTGCGCCTTGTCGCTCGCACGCAGGTCCACGATCACCCGATCGGGGCCGACCAGCTCACTCAGCTTCATGCGCAGCCATCCATGGTTTCACCACAACCGCACTATTCGGGTGCACGCAGCCGATAGCCAACGCCGGTCTCGGTCAGAATGTATTGGGGGCGCTCTGGATCGGGCTCGATTTTTTGCCGGAGCGCACGGATGTAAATACGGAGGTACTGCACGTCGGTGTCACCGCCCCACACCTCGCGCAAAATTTGCTTGTGCGTCAATACCTTACCCGCATGCGCCACCAGCAAACGCAGGAGATCGTATTCCCGGCGGGAGAACTTGAGTTCGCTCTCCCCCATGGTCACAATCCGGCGAACCAGGTCCACCCTGAATTCGCCGGTGCGGAATACCGGCCGCTCGCCGGCTTGCTGCAGACGATGGCGTTGCGCGGCGCGGATGCGGGCGAACAGTTCGTCGATACCAAACGGCTTGGTGACGAAGTCGTCGGCGCCCGAATCGAGTGCGGCCACCTTGCTCACTTCGTCGTCCCGGCTGGACAACACGATGATTGGCACCACCGAACCGCGGCCGCGCACCCGGCCGATCACCTGCAGCCCGTCGATATCCGGCAGGCCGAGATCCAGCACGACAACGTCGGCGGCTTGCTGGCCGATCGCCTCCATCGCCGCGGCACCGGTGCCTGCCTCGGACACGGCGAAACCTTGCGCAGCCAGCCCGGTGCGCAGGAAGCGGAGGATGGCCGGTTCGTCATCCACAATAAGCACCCGCAGCGTGCCGGCAGCCGTCGTCATGCGGCCTCTTCTTCGGCTGGCAACTGCGCCGGCACGGGCAAGGTGATGGTGAAGCAGGCGCCGGGGCGGTCGTCGCGATTGGCCGCCTGGATGGTGCCACCCATCGCCTCGACGAAGCCGCGGCAGATCGCCAGCCCGAGTCCGGTGCCGGCGCGCTGCCGGTCGGCGCCGCGCACGCGGTAGAACTTGTCGAACACCCGTTCCAGGTCCGCGGCCGGGATGCCGTCGCCCTCGTCCATGACGCGGATGCGGACGATGCCGGCGTCCTGCCAGGCGCTGATCTGCACGCAGGAGCCCGGCAGGGAGTATTTCGCCGCGTTGTCCAACAGGTTGAACAACACCTGCTCGAACAGCACCATGTCGATGGCCAGCATCGGCAGGCCGGGCTGCAGGTCCACCCGCACCTGATAGGTGGAGAGGATGCGCTCGGCCCGGCGCAGCACCGCGCCCACCACGTCCGACAGGTCGGCCAGGCCGGCGGTGAGCGGCAAGGGGCCGGATTCGAGCCGGGTCATGTCCAGCAAGTTGCCGATGAAGCGGTTGAGGCGCTCGGCCTCCTCCTGGATGGTGCGCAACATGGCGGCACGGCCCAGCTCGTCCAGGCTGCCATGCTGGCTGGCCAGGCTGCTGGCGGCGCCCAGGATAGAAGCCAAGGGTGTGCGCAGGTCATGCGAGATCGACGTCAGCAAAGCCGAGCGCAGCCGGTCGGTTTCGGCCTGCAGCCGGGCCTGGTCCACGTCGCGCACCAGGTTCACCCGCTCCACCGCCAGCGCCGCCTGGTCGGACAAGGCGTTCAGCAACCGCTGCTGGTCGGGGGTGAGCAGGGCGCCGGGCTCGTCGCGGTCGAGCCCGATCACACCGATCGGGCCGCGCCCGGTCTGCATCGGGATAAACAGCCGCTTGCTGCCGGGCAGCGTGTCCGAGCCACGGCCGGCGGTGCGGTTGTGCTCCCAAGCCCATTTGGCCGCGGCCAGGTCCGCGTCGTCCAGCATATCGTCGGGAGGGAACCCGGCCTGCACTGCCAGGCCCGCCTCGCCCGGCAACAGCAGCACCACGCGCAGCTTCAGCATGAGCGCCACCTGGTGCGCGGTGGCCCACAGCACGTCGTCCAGCGAGACGGCGGCGGCCAGCTTGCGGCTGAACTGGTATAGTTCCTCGGTGGTCTTGGCCCGGCCGCGCGCGGTCACGGTCTGGTCGCGCATGCGCGCGGTGATGTTGCTGGCCACCACCGCCACGATGGTGAACACCAGCAACGTGACCAGGTTCTCGGGGTCGGTGATGCTGAAGGTGTAAAGCGGCGAGAGAAAGAAGAAATTGTAGGCCAGCACGCTGAGCAGGCAGGCCAGCAGCGAGGCGCCCAGCCCGTAGGTGACTGCGGTCGCCAGCACGCTCATCATGAACACCAGCGCCACGCTGACGACGCCGACGATCTCATGCAGCAGCAGCGCCACGCTGAGCGCCGCGGCCACCGCCAACACGCTGCCACCGCTGGCGCTGGGGGTGAGCCCTTTCAGCAGCGACCAGGGCAGCAGCCCGCGCGGCTGCACTTTGACGGGCTTATCGTCCGCCAGCACATGCACGTGGATGTTGAAGGCCCGGTTGATGATGCGCTGCGCCGTGGAGCCGCGCAGCAGCTCCGTCCAATGCGACCGCCGGGACCGCGGGACGATGATGTGAGTGAAATTATTGGTGCGCGCATAGTCGACCACCGAGGTGGCGACGTCGGACCCGGGAACGGTGATGGTCTCGCCGCCCAAACGCTGCGCCAGCCGCAGCGCCTCGGCAATCACATGGCGCCCGGCCTGGTCCTGCCAGCCGCAACCTTCGACATGGATCGCCGTCCAGGAGCCACGCAGCCGGTCGGCCAGCCGGCGGCCATGCCGCACCAGCGCATCGCCGCCTTGGCTGCCGTCGATCACCACCAGCACGCGCTCGCTGACGCCCCAAGGCCCGGTGATGGCGTGGCTGCGCATGTAGTCAACCATCTGGTCGTCCACCCGCTGGGCGGTGCGGCGCAAGGCCAGTTCGCGCAGGGCGGCCAAGTTGCCGGGTAGGAAGTAATGCTTCACCGCCCGCTCCGCCTGCTGCGGCAGGTAGATCTTGCCCTCCTTCATGCGCTTGATCAGGTCTTCCGGCGTGAGGTCGATCACCTCGATGTCGTCGGCGCGGTCGATGATGGAGTCGGGCACGGTCTCACGCACCCGGATGCGGGTGATCTGTGCCACCACGTCGTTCAGGCTCTCGACATGCTGGATGTTGAGCGTGGTGTAGACGTCGATGCCCGCCGCGAGCAGTTCCTCCACGTCGAGGTAACGCTTGGGGTGGCGGCTACCGGGGGCGTTGGTGTGGGCGAGCTCGTCGACCAAGACCAATTTGGGGCGCCGGGCCAACACGGCATCGATGTCCATTTCCTCCACCGTGTGGCCGCGGTAATCGGCCTGGTGGCGCGGGACGATCTCGAGCCCGTCCAGCAGCGCGATGGTTTCTTTGCGGCCGTGGGTCTCGGCGATGCCGACCACCACATCCACCCCGTCGCGCTTGCGATTGGCGGCGGTCATCAGCATTTCATAGGTCTTACCGACGCCGGGCGCCGCGCCGAGGAAAACCTTCAGCCGCCCGCGGCCGGCGCGGTTGGCCTCCGCAAGCAGGGCATCGGGGGAAGGGCGACCGTCATTCATGGCGATAGACAGGTAGGATCGGCGGCGCCGGAAACCACTCCCACGCCCGCCAACCCAGCTCTATCGCATCTGCATCGTTATGGCCGGACTTGATCCGGGCATCCACGACGTCCGGACGGCTCCGGCCGGCGGCATGGCGCTGCAAACGACACGAAAGCGCGCTTGACGGCACCAGCCGGACCGCGTGGATGCCCAAGTCAAGCACGGGCATGACGAGGTTGTTGGCGCTTGAACCGATACGCGGCCGGCCCTCCCGCCAGCGTGAAGCGGAAAACCCGATGTCAGCCCTTCGCCAACGCATCCAGCGCCAGGTTGAGCGAGAGGACATTGACCCGGGGCTCGCCGATGATGCCAAACAGCCGGCCCTCCGTGTGCTGCGCCACCAATTGGCGCAGCTGATCCTCCGGCAGCTTACGCGCTTGCGCCACCCGAGGCACCTGGAACAATGCGCCCGCCGGCGTGATGTCGGGATCGAGCCCGCTGGCGGAGGTGGTCACCAAATCGACCGGCACCGGCTTGCCCGGGTTCTCAGCGGCCAGCTTGCCGGCGTCGCCCTTCACCCGGTCCAACAGCGTTTTGGAGGTCGCGGCCAGGTTGGAGCCGCCGGAGTTCTGCGCGTTGTACGGCGCCGGGATGGTCTTGCTGCTGTCGTTCGGGTCGGTGTCGGTGGTGGCGGACGGCCGGCCGTGGAAATACTGCGGCTGGGTGAAGCTCTGGCCGATCAAGGTCGAGCCGACCACATGGCCGTCCCGCTGGACCAGGCTGCCATCTGCTTGGCGGGGAAACACGACGCCCGCGATCCCCGTCATTGCCAGCGGATAGGCCAGCCCGGTGATCGCGGTAAAGACGACGATCATAAGAATCGCCGGGCGGATTTGCTTGAGCATCGATGCAGGTCCTAAGCCAGGCCGATGGACGTAATGACAAGGTCGATGAGCTTGATGCCGATGAACGGCACGACGATGCCGCCGAGACCGTAAACCAGCAGATTGCGCCGCAGCACCGTCGCCGCTCCCACCGGCCGGTAAGTCACCCCGCGCAAGGCGAGCGGGATCAGCGCCACGATAATCAGCGCGTTGAAGATAATGGCCGACAGGATGGCGCTCTGCGGCGAGACCAGCCGCATCACGTTCAGCGCGCTCAGTTGCGGGTAGAACGCCAGGAACATGGCCGGAATGATGGCGAAATACTTGGCCACGTCGTTGGCGATGGAGAAGGTGGTCAGCGCGCCGCGCGTCATCAGCAGTTGTTTGCCGATGCCCACGATCTCGATCAGCTTGGTCGGGTCGCTGTCCAGGTCCACCATGTTGCCGGCCTCGCGGGCGGCCATGGTGCCGGTGTTCATCGCCACGCCCACATCGGCCTGCGCCAAGGCGGGCGCGTCGTTGGTGCCGTCGCCGCACATGGCGACCAGCTTGCCATTGGCCTGCTCGTCCCGGATCAGCTTGAGCTTGGCCTCGGGCGTGGCCTGGGCCAGGAAGTCGTCCACACCCGCCTCGGCGGCGATTGCCGCGGCGGTGAGCGGGTTGTCGCCGGTGATCATCACCGTGCGGATGCCCATCTGGCGCAGTTCGGCGAAGCGCTCGCGGATGCCGCCCTTCACGATGTCCTTCAGGTAGATCACGCCGAGCAAGCGGCCGTCCCTGGCCACCGCGAGCGGGGTGCCGCCGGCCTTGGCGATGCGATCGGCCTTCTCGTTCAGGTCGCGGGCGACCGCGTCGGTGGTCGCCGGGCGCACCGCTTCGGCCACGGAGGCGGCCGTGCGGGCGTTGAGCGGGGTGGCGCGCGGGGCCTGGGCATAGGCGAGGATGGAATCCACCGCGCCCTTGCGGATCGAGGAGCCCTCGATGTCGATGCCGCTCATCCGGGTCTGCGCGGTGAAGGCGATGAACTCGGCGTCGAGCGGGGCCATGTCGCGGCCGCGAATGCCGTATTTCTCCTTGGCCAGCACCACGATGGAGCGGCCCTCCGGCGTCTCGTCGGACAGCGAGGAGAGCTGCGCCGCGTCGGCCAGTTCCTGCTCGGTCACGCCCGTCACGGGGATGAACTCGGAGGCCTGGCGGTTGCCCAGCGTAATGGTGCCGGTCTTGTCGAGCAACAGCGTGTCCACGTCGCCGGCCGCCTCCACCGCGCGGCCGGACTTGGCCAGCACGTTGAAGCGCACCAGCCGGTCCATGCCGGCGATGCCGATGGCCGACAGCAAGGCGCCGATGGTGGTGGGGATCAGCGTCACGAACAGCGCCACCAGCACCACCACCGAAATCGAGCCGCCAGCATAGGCCGCGAAACTCGGGATACTGGCGGTGGCGAACACGAAGATGATGGTCAGCCCGGCGAGCAGGATGTTGAGCGCGATCTCGTTGGGCGTCTTCTGCCGCTGCGCGCCTTCCACCAGCGCGATCATGCGGTCGATGAAGGTCGAGCCCTGCGCCGCGGTGATGCGCACGGTGATCTGGTCCGAGAGCACCCGGGTGCCGCCCGTCACCGCCGAACGGTCGCCGCCGCTCTCGCGGATGACCGGGGCGGATTCGCCGGTGATGGCCGATTCATCCACCGAGGCGATGCCCTCCACTACTTCGCCGTCGCTCGGAATGAGGTCGTTCGGCTGCACCAGCACCAGATCGCCCACCTTAAGTTCGGGGGCGGGGATCAGGTCGAACTGGTCGCTGTTGCCGCGCAGGCGCTTGGCGGTGGTTTCGGTGCGCGCCTTGCGCAGGGTGGCGGCTTGGGCCTTGCCGCGGCCTTCCGCCACCGCCTCGGCCAGGTTGGCGAACAGCACGGTGATCCAGAGCCAAATCACGATCTGTAGAGTGAAGCCGAGATGGGCGCCGCCGGTGACGATATCGCGGATCAGCAGGATGGTGGTGAGCACCGCCACCACCTCCACCACGAACATCACCGGGTTGCGCACCATGGCGCGGGGATCGAGCTTGCGCACCGTGTCGCCCAATGCCGGCACCAGGATGGCCGGGTCCAGCATGGCCGCCGCAGCACTGCGCGGCTTGGTCGAAACATCCATCGGATTGTCCTAAGCGGAGATCAGTATGTGCTGCCGGCGAGCAGACCGTAATGTTCGGTCACCGGCCCCAACGCGAGCGCGGGAAAGAAGGTCAGCCCGCCCACGATCAACACCACGCCGACCAGCAGGCCGACGAACAGGCCGCCATTGGTCGGGAAGGTGCCGGCCGAGACGGGGACGATCTTTTTGGCCGCCATCGAACCCGCCACCGCCAGCACGGGAATGATGAACAGGAACCGGCCGATCAGCATGGCCGCGCCCAGCGTGCTGTTCCAGAACGGCACATTGGCGGAAAGCCCAGCGAAGGCGCTGCCATTGTTGCCCGTGGCCGAGGTGTAGGCATACAGCGCCTCGCTAAAGCCATGCGGCCCGGCGTTGGTCATCGCCGCCGTGCCCACCGGGAGCACCACAGCCACCGCGGTGAAGCCGAGGATCGACAGCGGCAGGATCAGGATGGCCAGCATGGACATCTTGACCTCCTTGGCCTCGATCTTCTTGCCTAGGTATTCCGGCGTCCGCCCGACCATCAGCCCGGCGACGAACACCGCGATGATGGCAAACGCCAGCATGCCATAAAGCCCGGAGCCGACGCCACCGAAGATGATCTCGCCCAACATGATATTGGCAATCGGGATCATGCCCGCCAGCGGCAGCAAACTATCATGCATGGTGTTCACCGCGCCGCAGGAGGTGTCGGTGGTGATGGTGGCGAACAGGGCGGAGTTGGCGATGCCGAAGCGCACCTCTTTGCCTTCCGTGTTGCCTCCGGTCTGCATGGCGCTCGGCGCGCTGTCGACGTGCATGGCGGCGAAAGCCGGGTTGCCGCCGGCTTCCACCGGATAGGTGACGCAGATTCCAGCCAGGAACAGGATGGCCATGGCGGCGAAGATCGCCCAACCCTGACGCTGGTCTCCCACCATGCGGCCGAACACGTTGGTGAGGGCGGCGCCGATGGAGAAGATCATCACCATCTGCATCAGGTTGGTCAGCGCGGTCGGGTTCTCGAACGGGTGGGCGGAGTTGGCGTTGAAGAAGCCGCCGCCATTGGTGCCGAGAATCTTGATGGCTTCCTGCGACGCGACCGGACCCTGCGCGATCACCTGCTTGGCACCCTCCAGCGTGGTGCCTTGGGTGTAGGCGTGCAGGTTCTGCGGCATGCCTTGCCAGATGAACACCAGAGCGATGACGAAGGCGATTGGCAGCAGGATGTAGAGCACGCACCGGGTCATATCGACCCAAAAGTTGCCTACCGTGCTGGCCGAGCGACGGGCGAAACCGCGGATCAGCGCCAAAGCCAGGGCGATACCGGTGGCGGCCGAGAGGAAGTTGTGCACCGTCAGCCCGGCCATCTGGGTGAGATAGCTCATGGTGCTTTCCGGCGTGTAGGACTGCCAATTCGTGTTGGTGACGAAGCTGATCGAGGTGTTGAAAGCGAGGTCGGTGCCGACCGCGCTTTGGCCGGCCGGGTTGAACGGCAGCAAGGCCTGCAAGCGTTGCAACGCGTAGAGCGAGAGGAACCCGGCGACGCTGAAGAACAGCATGGCGACGACGTAGGTCACCCAATGCTGCTCTTCTGCTTCCTGCACGCCGCAGACGGCGTAGATGCCGCGCTCGACCGGCCGCAACACTGGGCTCAGCAAGGTCCGCTCGCCGGTGAACACCCGCGTCATGTAGCCGCCGAACGGCTTGACCGTCAGAATCAGCAAAACGCAGAAGAGGGCGATCTGCACCCATCCGTTGATTGTCATGGATTGCGGGCCTTCAGAACTTCTCGGGGCGCAGCAGCGCGAAGACCAGGTAGCACAGCAGCCCGAGCGTGACTGCGCCACCCAGCACGTAGTCGAACATCATGGCGCTTGTCCTTACAGCTTGTCGCAGGCGGTGGTGTAGAGCACTGCAACCACGAAGAAGGCACAGCCGCTCACAAGGAAGACAACATCCAGCATCGCTCACCGCCTTTCCGGCCAGCCCCCGGTGTGGGGCTCAATGCGGAAGTGTTAACACCGGCTCCCCGTATAAAAGCGAGACGCAAAGGGTGCGGCCGGTATATAACGAGAATATACAGCGGCTGCGGTGCCTGGTTCGATGCAGCCGCTGCGCCTAAAACAATATTCCGGTTTCCACCAGACCACGGACCTGATCCCTGGCAGTCCCATTGCGTCCAAAACCGGAGCCCGGGGCAACGCTGGCCGCCCGCACGTAGGCGGCGTCGGCCCGGACGAAAAGGCGGTCGAATTGGTAAGTTGGCGTCACGGTCAGCGACCAAGCTTTGCTGCCGGGTCCGTAGATCAGGTTTGCCGCGCCATCGCTTAGGCTCCCGGTCGAGAGGATATACTCGGCGCGGCCGCCCAAGCTAAACCTCGGGGTAAATGCATAGTTCGCAAGCACGGCCGCGCCATAGGTGTTGGCACCTCGGGAGATGCCCGCGGTAGTATCGGTTGGAACCACCGTGGCCTGCAGGTAAGGCGTGACGGTCCATGGGGCGGCGCTGTAGGTGTAGATGAGGTCGTAGATCTGGCCGTTGTTCTGATTGAGCGGCGTCTGAAACCTGGAGTAACTGGTATGGCCGAAATTCCCGCCGGCGGTGACCGAGACAGTGTTGGCTGAGTTGATCGTCCATGCGGCAGAACCGGTCAGCCAGTTGAACCGGTCCGAGTAAAAGCCGTCGTTGAGTGAGACCGAGAGCGCAACCGGTCCGATCGTGTAGTTGACTTGGACGCCGCGGTTAATGACGTTTTCCTGGTTCCAGAGCAGCCCGCGCTCGATATTGATGTTTTCGAAGGTGAAGGTGTACTCCGCGCCAAGCAGCGTGGGCAGCCTGCCGGCTTCGATGGAGAGCTGGTCGGTCGGTGCGATTTTGAGAAAGGCTTGTGGCACGGCGGTGTAGAAGTCGCCGAACGACCGGTCGAGCGGCACATAAGCCGTGCCGAGGGACGGCAGCGTGTAGGCGCCGGCCTGCAGGTAGAATTGCACGATCCCCTCGGTCTTCTGGATGATGATTTCACCATTGCTGAGATCCCCGAGGGCATACCTGTCTCCGGGCACGGCGCTGTTCTGTAGCAGTCCCAGGCCGCTGACCACGCCCGTGACATACCATTTGCCGAGCGGACCCACATCCAGCGTATAGGGGTTGGGGTTTTGGCTTAGTGGTCCAGCCATCGAGGGGGTGGACAAGGTGACAGCGGCCGGCGCGGGGGCTGCGGCCGGAGCCGGCGGCGTTGGGGCAGACTCGTCGGCGACCGCGATCGACGTGCTCGCACCCAGTGCCAACACAGTCAAAAGCGTCGTCTTGCTACGGCTCATGTCGGTCTCCAAAGTGATGTTGCGGTCGCATTAGGCTCTGGCGATACGCCGATCGGCTGATCTGGCGCCCGCTACGGAACGGTTCTTGAGGCTATCGAAACCGGCCAAGGCCAGCGCATTGGCACGATCATGAAGTGTTGCAACCGCCGTGCCAAACCGCCTCATCGCACCACGCGATGCTGCGTCCAGCGTATGCGGGTGAAACCATCAGCCCGCGTATAAAAGCAATGCCGGTGCGGCGTAGAAGCCTTGTTGCGCACGCCGCGGATCGGGCATGAGGGTAAGCAGCCGGTCAACCTACGAGGAGAGGTCAGCACCATGAAAACCCGAGCCGCGGTCGCCTGGGCGGCCAACCAGCCGCTTACCATCGAGACCGTGGAACTCGACGGGCCAAGGCCGGGCGAGGTGCTGGTGGAGATCATGGCCACCGGCATCTGCCACACCGACGCCTACACGCTGTCCGGGCTCGATTCCGAGGGGCTGTTCCCCGCCATCCTGGGCCATGAAGGTGCGGGCATCGTGCGCGAGGTGGGCGCGGGCGTGAGCAGCGTGGCGCCGGGCGACCATGTGATCCCGCTCTACACGCCGGAGTGCCGCCAGTGCAAAACCTGCCTCAGCCGCCGCAGCAACCTGTGCACCGCCATCCGCAGCACCCAGGGGCGCGGCGTGATGCCGGACGGCACCAGCCGGTTCCACTGTGATCCGGCAAAACCTCTGTTTCACTACATGGGCTGCAGCACGTTTAGCAACTTTACCGTGCTGCCCGAGATCGCGGTGGCCAAGGTGCGGCAGGATGCGCCGTTCGACAAGATCTGCTACATCGGCTGTGGCGTCACTACGGGGATCGGTGCTGTTATCTACACTGCCAAGGTTTGGCCTGGCGCCAACGTGGTGGTGTTCGGCCTTGGCGGCATCGGCCTGAACGTGATCCAGGGCGCGCGCATGGTGGGCGCGGACAAGATCATCGGCGTGGACATCAACCCGGCCAAGCAGGAGGTCGCCCGCAAGTTCGGCATGACCGATTTCGTCAACCCCAAGGAGGTGGGTGCCGAGAAGGTGGTGCAGGCGCTGGTGGACATCACCGGCGGCGGCGCCGATTTCAGCTTCGATTGCACCGGCAACACGGCGGTGATGCGCCAGGCGCTGGAATGCTGCCATCGCGGCTGGGGCGAAAGCATCATCATCGGGGTGGCGCCCGCCGGGGCGGAGATCGGCACGCGGCCATTCCAACTTGTCACCGGCCGCGTGTGGAAGGGCTCGGCGTTCGGCGGCGCGCGGGGGCGGACCGACGTGCCCAAGATCGTCGACTGGTACATGGAGGGCAAGATCAACATCGACGACCTGATCACCCACACCATGAAGCTGGAGCAGATCAATCATGGGTTCGAGCTGATGCACGAGGGCGAGTCGATCCGCTCGGTGGTGGTGTTTTAGCAGCCCTCGTCATGGCCGGACTTGATCCGGGCGGAGCAGCCAAAAGGTGCCGCGGGCAAAGCCCGTGGCATGGCTGCGGAGGGATCCACGGGGTCCGGCTGGTGACGTCGAGCGTGCTTTCGGCCTGTTCGGAGTTGCGTGTCACGGGCCGGTGGCGTTCGAACGCCGTGGATGGCCGGATCAAGTCCGGCCATGACGATGAAAGAGCCGGTGGCACCCGCTACGACTTGGACGGTGCCGCGCTGCCGACGCCGGGTCCACCAACTCGAAGAAGGCCTGCCGCTCTAGCGACAAGGCCGGGTGGTAGAACGGGTCGCGCTCTAGCACCTCGGCCCAGCGCTCCAGCATGGTCTGCATCTCGTGAAAGAACCGGTTCTCCTGCACCGGGCGGATGTCGTCGCCGCGACTTAGCGACTCGTGGTGCTCGGCCATGAATTCGGGCGTCCAGATCACCTTGTGGCCGGCGGTCCGCGCCTTCAGACATAGGTCCACATCATTGAATGCGACCTGCAAGCTCTGCTCGTCGAAGCCGCCGACAGCGCGGAACACCGATGCGCGCACCAGCATGCCGGCGGCGGTTACGGCGGAGTATTCCTGCGCGAACTCCAGCCGCCGGTTGTAGCCCGGCTCCGCCTCGCCCAGCCCGGTGCCGACGTGACAGGCCACGCCGCCCACGCCTAGCACCACGCCGCCATGCTGGACGGTGCGGTTGGGATAGACGAACTTGCCGCCCACCACCGCCACCCGCTCGTCGGCCAAGGCCTCGTTCACCAGGGTGCGCAGCCAGCTGCGGCCTTCGACGAACAGGTCGTTGTTCATGAACACCAGGAACTCGGCGCTGGTCTGCGCTGCCGCCAGGTTGTTCAGCCGGGCGTAGTTGAACTCCTCCTCCAGCCGCAGCATGCGCACGCGGCGATGCTGTGCCATCTCCTCCCGCAAGCGCTCCAATTCGGGCGCCGTAGACCAATTGTCCACCAGGATCACGTCGTAGGCGTCGTAACCAGTGCCATCGAGCACAGTCTGCACGCAGCGCCGGGTGGTGGCGAGTTCGTCCTTGAACGGGATGATCAGCGTCACCGTGGGCTCGTGCGTGAACCCCCAGTCGATCCGGTAGGCGGTGGTGCCGCGGCGGCTCGCGACCGCGGCCGGCCGGCCGAGCCGGGCCAGGTGCGACGCAACCGCTGCTTGGCCCGCCGCAATGGCGTAAGGCTTGGCCGCTCCATCAGCCGCGGTGGAGCGGTCGCCCCGGCGCCAGTGATATAACACCGCCGGCACATGGGTGATCTGCTCGGGCGGCAGGTGTTCGGCCAGGCGCAGGATGAGGTCGTGGTCCTGCGCGCCGTCCCGCGCGGGGTCGAGCGGGCCGACCGCCGCCAAGGCATCCCGCCGCACCAACAGCAAGTGGCAGAGATAGTTCACCTCCAAAGCGAGGCGGTGGTTCCAGGCCGGCTTAAACGCTGGGTCGCTATACGCGCCGGAGGCGTCGATCTTGTCCTCGTCGGAATACAGCAATCGGCCGCCGCCCTCCCGCGCCGCCCGAAGCATCACGTCCAAGGCGACGTCGGCGAGCAGGTCGTCGTGGTCGAGGAACGCCACCCATTCGCCTTGGGCGGCGGCGATGGCGGCGTTGGTGGCGGCGGCGATGCCGCCGTTCTTACGCCGGGGCAGCAGGCGGATGCGCGGGTCGGCCGCCGCGCGGCGCTGCATCAGCGCAGTGAGCGCCGGGTCGCGGCTGGCGTCGTCGACCAGCAGCAGTTCCCAGTGTGGATAGGTCTGCGCAAGCACGGAGGCGATGGCGGCGTCCAGCTCCGCCAGCCCGGGGCGGAACACCGGGCAGACCACGCTCACCAGCGGCTGGGGCGCGTCGGGCTCACCGGTGGCCAGCACATGCAGGCGCAGCGCTGGCGCATAGGCGCGGTACCAGGCGTCGTAGTTGCCGAGATTAAAGCCGGGCTTGGGCAGCAGGTCCTTGATGCGCCGCCGCACACGGGTCAGCTCCACGTGCAGCCGGTCGATGGTCTCCGACAGCTCCAGGATCAGCGCCTCGTTCTCGTCGGCGATCAGGCTGGTGAGGATCGGGCTGTTCTGCAGCTCCGCGCCGTCCGGCAAGGCGAAGAAGTGGAACGCCTGCGGGTGCGAGCGGCGCGCCCAAGCCGGCGGCTCGAACTGGAAGCCGCAATAGGCGTCCGCGGCGAGGGACTTGGCGACGTCGGCCCGGTAGCGATCGGCCCGGGCATGCCCGATGGTCAGGCCGTTGCACACCACCTTGACCAGGCAGCCGCCCGCCCAACGGTCCGCATCCAGTTGCGACTGCAGCACCCAGCCCTCGAAGCTGCCGCCGCGCCAGCCATCCACGAAGGAGCGGATGGCCGGGCGCCAGCGATGGGCGAAGTCGCAGGAATGCGCCGTCCGCTCCCCTACCTGCATCGCCACCGGGCGGCGCAGGCGGTCGCGGAACTCCAGCCGGTGGGTCTCACCGTCGAGCCAGGCGGGCGGCAGCGCCAGCTCGAATCCGGCTTGCTCCGGACCCAGCCCGGCGCGGGCCACGTCCGGCCGCGGCAAGCTGCATTGCAGTTCGGCCACTTGCTGGCCGTCGACCAGGGCGAAGAAGGCGGCTGGCGCGCCCGCCTCGGTGGCCCAGCCGCGCACCATTCCGGCCTCGACCGCGTTCACCACGCAGTGGATCGGGGAGATCGCAGGCAATTTGGTTGCAGTGCGCGGCACGATGCGGCTTGTGGCGGCAACGCGTTGGGAGATCAACATTGTTGGTGCGGTTGAGGGGGACAATGGTGTGGTTCCGCCATGTGCGGCTGGCGGCTGTGCTGCTGGTGGCGGCTGTGCTGCCGTGCCGGGCAGCGCAGCCCAGCACGGACGGCCTCGCCTTCACCCAACACCCCGGCGCCCCCATCCCGTTCGACGCGGCTTTCACCGACGCGGCGGGGCAGACGCAGACGCTGCGGGCCTGGGCGGGAGGCAAGCCGGCCGTGCTGATCCTGGGCTATTTCCATTGCCCAAGCCTGTGCGGCGTGCTGCGGGACGACGCGTTCGCCGCGCTGTCCGGCGCTGGGCTCACCACACCGGGGGATTACAGCGTGCTGGACATCAGCATCGATCCGCACGAAACCCCGGCTGACGCCGCCAGCGCCCGGGCGGATGACCTGCAGCGTTTCCCGGTGCCGGGAGCCGCCGAGGGGTGGCACTTCCTGATTGGCCGCCCACAGGAGGTGGCGGCGGTCTCCAGTGCGGCCGGCTTCCACAGCCGTTGGAACGACCAGTTGCAGCAATACCTGCATCCCGCGGGCATGGTGGTGCTGACGCCGGCGGGCCATGTCTCGGCCTATCTGCTGGGGGTGGGAGCGACGGCGGCGAACCTGCATAGCGCGCTGCTGCAGGCGCGCGACGACGTGGTGGCGCCGCCTGCAGCCCCCATCCTGCTGTTTTGTTTTCACTACGACTCCACCACCGGACGCTACAATCTTGCGGTGGAGAAGGTGCTGCGGCTCGGCGGCATCCTGATCGTGGTGGCGGTCGGCAGCTTGTTCGTGATCTTGCAGCGTCGTAAGCGTCCGGCGTCGTTATAGCCACGGGGGCCGAAACGCCCCGCAAGCTGCTTCGGCAGCCTGGCTTTTCCATCCGAGGTAACCGCGAGTGGCGCTGATCCTAACCTGGCTGGTTGAACGGTGCGTGCGCCATGCCGTGCCGGTGGTCGTGGCGGCCGTGCTGCTCGGGGCGCTGGCAGTGGGCGCGGCCAGCAGCCGGCTGGGCGTCTCCACCGACACTGACGCGCTGTTCGCCAATTCGCTGCCCTGGAAGCAGCACAAGCTGGCGCTCGACCGGGCCTTCCCGCAATTCAGCAACCTGATCGTGGCGGTAATCCGCGGCCGCATCCCGGAGGAGGCGGACGCCACGGCGGCACAACTGGCCGCAGCCCTGGCCGTCGACCCGGCGCATTTCCGCACCGTGCAGCGGCCGGGCTCGTCGCCTTACTTCGCCCAGAATGGCCTGCTGTTCCTGTCCAAGACGCAACTCGGCGCGTTGCTGGACCACACGGTGGACGCGCAGCCGTTCTTGGGCCAACTGGTCGCCGACCCGAGCGCGCGCGGCCTGTTCTCGGCGCTGTCGCTGATCGCGCTGGGCGTGGAGCGCGGCCAGGCCGATCTGGCGAGCTACGGCGCGGCACTTGACGCGTTCCACACCACGCTCGCCTCGGTACTGGCCGGCACGCCGCAGCCTTTGTCGTGGCAGGCCCTGCTGGGCGGCGGCCTGGCGGACGCTGCGGGGCCGTATCGGTTCGTGCTGGTGCAGCCAGTGCAGGACTACAACGCGCTCCAGCCCGGCGGCGCCGCCACCGCCGTGTTGCGGGCGGACGCGGCCAAGCTGGAGTTCGTGCGCTCCGGCCAAGCCACCGTGCGGCTGACCGGCAGCGTGCCGCTAGCCGATGAGGAGTTCGCCACCGTGGCGCATGGCGCGGTGGCGGGGCTGGTTGGCAGCCTGGTGCTGGTGGCGGTTTGGCTGTTCCTGGCGGTGCGCAGTTGGCGGGTGGTGGTGCCGATCCTGCTCACCCTGTTGCTGGGCCTGGCGCTCACCACCGGCTTTGCAGCGCTCGCGGTGGGCACGCTGAACCTGATTTCGGTGGCGTTCGCGGTGCTGTTCGTCGGCATTGCGGTGGATTTCGCCATCCAGTGGAGCGTGCGGTTTCGCGAGATGCGGCAGGGAGCGCCGGATGACCGGGCGGCATCGGTTGCCACCGCGCGGCGCGCCGGGGTGCAGGTGATGGTGGCCGCAGCGGCCACGGCGGCGGGGTTTCTCGCCTTCGTGCCCACAGCCTTCGTGGGGGTGGCGCAGCTCGGGTTGATCGCGGGGGTGGGGATGGCCATCGCCTTTGCCTGCACCCTTGTGTTCCTGCCCACGGCGCTGACGCTGTTCGCGCCCCGCCCGGCGCAGCGTGAGGTTGGCTTCACCCGGCTGCGGCCGGTCGACCGGCTGATCGTCCGGTGGCGCTTGCCGATCCTGGCGGTGTTCGCGGCGCTGGCGGCAGCCGGGTCGGCCGGCGTGGGCTTCCTGCGCTTCGACGCCGACCCGCTGCACACCAAGAACCCGCATACCGAGGCGATGGAGACGCTACGCGACCTGATGGCCAATCCGGTGACCAACCCGTACACGATCGACGTGCTGGAGCCGGACCAGGCCGCCGCGGACCGGGTGGCGCAACAGCTGGGCAAGCTGCCCAGCGTGGCCAGCGCGATGTCGCTGAACAGCTTCGTGCCGGACGACCAGCAAGCCAAGCTGGCGATGATCGGCGACACGCAAAGCCTGCTGGCGGCAACCATCAGCAACCGCACGCCGCCCGCCCCGGTGACGGCCGACTCGTTGCGCATGGCCGCGGTCAGCACCGCCGCAGCCCTGTCCCACGCTGCAGCCAAGCTTGCCGCGGACAGCCCGCTGGCCAAGATCGCCAGCGACCTGCATGCGCTGGCGGCGTCGCCGGACGCAACGCTGATGGCCGCCAACGCCGCGCTGATCCGGTTTCTGCCGAGCCAGATCGACGCGCTTCGCACAGCCTTGGGCGCCGGGCCGGTGAGCGCGAGTTCGGTGCCCGCGGACGTCGCGCGGGACTGGGTGTTGCCGAATGGCCAGGCGCGGGTGAACGTCACCCCCAAACCCGCCTTCAGCGGCGGCGGCGGTCTCGGCGCGTTCGTTCGCCAGGTCACCGCAGTGGCACCGGAGGCGGGCGGATCGGCGGTGACCATTATTGCCACCTCGCGCACTATTGTGAACGCGTTCCGCGACGCGGCGGTGGGTGCGATCGTGGCCATTGCCGCCATTCTGCTGCTGGTGCTGCGACGCTTGCTGGACGCGGCTTTGGTGATGGCGTCCTTGCTGCTGTCCGCATTGATGACGGTGGTGGTGACGCTGCTGGCGTCGATCCCGCTGAACTTTGCCAACATCATCGCCTTGCCGCTGCTGTTGGGCGTAGGCGTGTCGTTCAACATTTACTTCGTAATGAATTGGCGGGCGGGTGAGCAATCCCGGCTTGCGTCGCCCACCGCACGGGCGGTGATGTTCTCTGCGCTGACCACGGCGACGGCGTTTGGCTCGCTCGCTCTGTCGGAGCATCCAGGCACCGCAAGCATGGGCACGCTGCTGCTGATCAGCCTGGGCTGCACGCTCGTGTCCACGCTGGTGTTCATTCCGGCGCTGCTGGCCGCCCTGCCCCGGCCGGCCGGCCAATCTGCGATGACCGGCGGACGGGCCGAGGCCGATAGCGGCTGACCGCTTCCGGTCGGCTAGAACATTGCGAGGAGCGGTTGCGAGCAAGGTCGTGCTGCACGCCCTGGATCGCCGCGCCTTCGGCTGGTGGTGACAAAGCTGAGGCCGGCGGCGCAATCCCGCTACGTCCCGGCCGGCTTGCCGTCAATCACGGTGGAGCGGGAAGCCGGCCGGGCGATCGCGGGGTGCTGACTAGTTTGCCCGCTGCGTCAAGTAAGCCTGCACCAAGCCGGGTAGATGGCTGCCGAGCCAATCCCCCATTTCCTGCTCCTCCTGCATCGATTGCTCCAGTACGGCCGTGTCAGCCGTCGCGCCCGCCGCTTGGGCCAGGGTGAGCAGCACCTTGTAAGAACCGATCTCGTAGGCCTTGAAGCCGACAGCGGCGAGGACATTCTTCAACACCTCGTCGTTCGCCCCGACATGGGCGAAGCCAGCCACCGTAGCGACCGCGCCAGTCGTCATTTCCTTGGCCACCGACTTGCTCGAGCCGTGCTGTTCAAGCAACCGATCCAAGCGCGCAGCCTGCTCGACCGAGCGGTCCATATCCTGCTGCATCCTCGCATGCAGTTCGGGGTAGGGCTGCATGCGGCTGAGTTCGTTCTTAATGGTGCCGATCGCTTGGGTCTCGACTGCGTGCTGGTTGCGCAGCCCGGTCAAGTAAACGTCCATCACAAGGTTGGTGTCGCTCATGTCCTGCTCCATTGCTGTGGCGGCTGAACGCTGCGGCTGTCCGCTGGCTGCGGCAGGCTCGCATCAGAATAGTTTGCAGTTGCCATCAGCAGCGATGCCCACATCTATCGCAGGTTTGACCTTGCTACCCCGCCAACAGTTGTTTGGCATGGCGCAGGTCGGCAACGAAAGCCGCATATTCCCGGGTCTTGCTCTCCTCATCCGGCAACCGCAGCAGGTAGGACGGATGCACGGTCACCAACGCCTGGCTGTTGCCGTCCAGGCTCATGGGGCGGCCGCGCTCGCGGGAGATCGTCACCACCCGCCCGAGCACGGCGCGCGCTGCGGAGGCGCCGAGCAGCACGGTGAGCGCGGGCTTCACCTCCTGCCGCTCGATGTCCAGCCAGAAGCGGCAGGCGGTGATTTCGCCGCCATCCGGCTTGGCATGGATGCGCCGCTTGCCGCGCGGCTCGTATTTGAAGTGCTTGACTGCGTTGGTGACGTAGGCCTCGGATCGGTCGATCCCGGCTTCGGCCAAGGCACGGTCGAACATCTGGCCGGCGGGGCCGACGAAGGGGCGGCCGGCCAGGTCTTCCTGGTCGCCGGGCTGCTCGCCCACGAACATCAGCCGGGCGTCGGCGGGGCCTTCGCCGAACACGATTTGGGTCGCGGGCTCCCATAAGCTGCAGCGGCGGCAATCGGCCGCGTCGAGGGCGGCTTGGCGCAGCGGCGCGTCCGGCAGGTGGCCGAGCGCCGGCGGGGCCGGCGTGGGGCGGGCAGGTCTTGGGGGCGAGATCACCGGCGTCTCCACCATGGTGGCCACCCGCGCGGAGGCGGAGCGGATCAGCTCTGGTATCGCGGCAGCCTCGGGCAGGTTGCGCCAGTATTTGCGCGGCATCTCGGAGGTCATGGCGCCGAGCTTGAGGCGGGCTGGGTTGAAGATGCTGCTGAAATAGGCGCGCCAATATGCCTCCAGCCGGTCGTCGTCCGGCACGTCGGCGCGGGCGGCGCCGGCGGTGAAGCTCAGCGCCGCGCCGTTCCAATGGGCACTGCGGTAGGGCGTCAGGATCGACCAGACCATGGTTGCGAAACGGCGGACGAAGAACGGCGCGTTGGCCTCCACGATGTAGTGCTCGGGCTCGAACCACGCCACGTAGCGGGTTCCCTCTGGTTCGCTCACTTCGCGGAAGCGCACGAAGGCGCGCATCTTGTGGGTGTCGCGCCGCACCGACTGGGCTAGGCGCTGGGCGCGTTGCACCTCGGGGTCGGTCACTTGGTCGAGCAGGGCTCGCTCGCCGCCATGGGCGCGGGCCAGCAGGCGATAGAGCAGGGCAAAGCGGGCCGGGTCGCTGGCTTGGATCACGGTTTGCGCCAACTCCACCAAAGCGCGCGGCACGTTGAAGGTGCCGGTGGGCGCGGCTACGGGCGGGTCGTCCGTGCTGGCGGCGAACAGGTCGTCCGGGGCGCGGATCGACCAGACGACGTCCTCGGGCGCCACGCCCTCCAGCGCCAGGGTTCGAGCGGCATCGCGCCAGCCGGCCCAATCCACCTCGTGGGCGAGGACGACGCTGTGGGTCATGCGGATGCGTCCGGACGCAAGCGGTCCGGGGGGTGGAGGTCCGGACGGGTTAAAGGCGCGTTCGACGTCACCAGCCGGACGGCGTGGATGGCCGGATCAAGTCCGGCCATGACGATGACCCATGTTGGACACCGGCGCGAACAGGTCGGTTTGCACCGGCTTGGGGGTGAGCGCCTGGCGCAAGGCGGGGCTGTCCAGCGCGGCGCCCGGCTGGTGGCCGGCGGCCAGCACGAAGGGGCTGATCTTGGCAATCGGCAGCCGCAGCCGGGCAAGATCGTCCAGCCGTAGGCGGCGGTGGCGGCGGGCGCGCAGGATGGCGTTCACCGACTTGGCGCCCATGCCAGGGATGCGCAGCAGCATCTCGCGCGGGGCGGCGTTCACGTCCACCGGGAAGTGCTCGCGATGCGCCAGCGCCCACGACAGCTTTGGGTCGATGGCCAAGTCGAGGTTGCCCGCGCTGTCGGTCACCAGCTCTGGGGCGGCGAAACCGTAGAAGCGCAACAGCCAATCTGCCTGATACAGCCGGTGTTCGCGCACCAGCGGGGCGTGGCCGGGCGGCAGGCTGGCGGAGGCGTCGGGGATCGGGCTGAAGGCAGAGTAGTACACCCGGCGCAGCCCGTAGGCGCCGTAGAGATTGGTGCTCATCGCTAGAATGGTGCGGTCCGAGCTCGTATCGGCGCCGACGATCACCTGAGTGCTTTGCCCGGCCGGGGCGAAGCGGGGCGCCTTGCGCTCGGCGCGGGCTTCGTCGATGCGCAGCCGCATGCGGCCCATGGAGCGCTTGATGCCGGGCAAATCCTTTTCCGGCGCCAAAGCGGCGAGGCTGCCTTCGGTGGGCAGTTCGACATTGATGGAAAGCCGGTCGGCATAGCGCCCCGCCTCCAGCAACAGCGCCGGGTCGGCATCGGGGATGGTCTTGAGGTGGATATAGCCGCGAAAGCCATGCTCCTCGCGCAGGATGCGGGCGACGCGCACCACCTGCTCCATGGTGTAATCCGGCGTGTTGATGATGCCGGAGGAGAGGAACAGCCCTTCGATACAGTTGCGGCGATAGAAGCCGAGTGTGAGTTGCACCACCTCATCCACGGTGAAGCGGGCGCGGCGCACGTTGGAGGAGCGGCGATTGATGCAATAGAGGCAGTCGTAAACGCAGGAATTGGTCAAAAGGATCTTCAATAGGGAAATGCAGCGGCCGTCGGGCGCGTAGGCGTGGCAGATGCCCATGCCCTCGGTGGACCCGACGCCCGACTTTGCCCCGGCCGAGTTGCGTTTCGCGGTGCCGCTGGACGCGCAGGACGCATCGTATTTCGCGGCGTCGGCCAGGATTTCGAGTTTCTTGAGCAGCTCCACGCTAAGCCAATCCCATCGCCTGGCGCATGAACGCGCGCTTCAGCCCAGGGATGCGGTTCACCGCGGCGATGCCGATATCGCGCGCCGCGCGCACCAGGCCGTTATCGGTCGAGAACAACCGGTCCAGCCCGTGGGTGGCGCCGAGCATCAACAGGTTGGCCGGGCGGCGGCGGGCCTGGTAGGCGGCCAGCAGCGCCGGATCGCCCGGGTCGGCGGCCCCGGCCAAGACCTCGCGCAACGCCATCGCATCGCGCAGCCCGAGATTGAGCCCCTGCCCCGCAATCGGGTGGATGCCATGCGCCGCATCCCCCACCAAGACCAAACGGTCGGCCACGTAGCGATGGGCGTGTAGCGCGCCGAGATCGTACATCCAGCGGCGCCCGACCGGGCGCAACGCTCCCAGATGTGGCCCGAGCCGCCGGGCAATCTCGCGGCCGAACGCGGCGTCGGGCAATGCCAGCATGCGGGGTGCGAGTGCCGCCTGCTCGGTCCAGACGATGGCGGACAGGTGCGGCATGTCCGCGCTGCCGGTCATCGGCAGTTGGGCGAACGGCCCCGCCGGCAGGAAGTGCTCCAGCGCCACGCCGTGATGGGGACGCTCATGCGCCACCGCCGCCACCAGGGCGCGCTGGCGGTAGGGCAGCCGCGTCACCCGGATGCCGGCCTGCTGGCGCAATGGCGAGTCGCGCCCGTCGGCCGCCACCACCAGCCGGGTGTGGATCACCGGGCCGCCGGCGATCGCGACCACCGCGCCGTGCGCACTGCGCTCCACCTGAGCTTGGGCGGGCGCAAAGACCCGGCCTGGGAGCGCCGCGTGCAACTCGGCGTTCAGGGCCATGCGCAGGCTGCGCGCCTCCACCAGCCAGCCGAACGGGCCGCCGTCGGCATCGGCATGGTCGAAATGCAGGAACAGCGAGGAGGGCCGGCCGCCGACCCGGCCATCCGACACCCTGATGTCCAGCATCGCGCAGGGTTCGATCGGCAATCGAGCCCACACGCCCGCGGCCTCCAGCAAGGCGCGGGACCCGGCGGCGATGGCGTAGGCGCGGCCGTCGAACGCGGGGTGTTCCATCGGCGGCAAGGCGGACCGATCCACCACCGCCACCTCCAAGCCGGTGGCGGCGAGGCTGCAGGCCAGGGAAGCGCCGATCGGGCCCGCGCCGACTACACATACGTCCGTATTCAACACCGCCATCATCTCTGCCTAAATTACGGGCAATTCATGGATTGCCGCGAACAACCTTTCGCCGTCTGCCGCTGGCGCCCGGCCGGTAGACCTGGGGCGAACGAAGCACCGTGCAACGGCACGCTTCTTGATTATCATGTCGCATCGACGGGGCCCCACGGTAGGCTCCGGCGGCCAAAACGCAAAGCGAGGAACACGATGAAGCTCATCATGGCGATCATCAAACCCTTCAAGCTGGACGACGTGCGCGAGGCCCTTACGCCGCTGGGCGTGCAGGGTCTCACCGTGTCGGAGGTCAAGGGGTTTGGCCGGCAAAAGGGGCAGACTGAAATCTACCGGGGCGCCGAATACCAGGTGAATTTCCTGCCGAAGGTCAAGATTGAGGTCGCCGTGCCGGACAGCCTTGCCGAGCAGGTGGTGGAAGCGATCATGAAGGCCGGACAGACCGGCAAGATCGGCGACGGCAAGATATTCGTGCTGGATTTGGAACGCGCCGTCCGGATTCGGACCGGCGAAGTGGACGCGGAAGCTCTGTAAGGAACCCCCAAGACAATGATTCGCCCGAAAACGAAGCTTTGGTGCGCTGCCCTGCTGCCGATGCTGTTGCTGGCCGGTGCCGCGCTGGCGCAGACGACCGCCCCCGGCACTACCGCCGCGCCGGCCGCTGCGGCCGCCGCCAGCGAGGCGGCGAAGATCGACACCGGAGACACTGCCTGGATGCTGACCAGCACCGCCCTGGTGCTGATGATGACGATTCCGGGCTTGGCGCTGTTCTATGCCGGCATGGTGCGCAAGAAGAACGTGCTGGCGACGCTGATGCAGGCCTTTGCGGTGTGCTGCCTGGTCAGCATTGTCTGGATGGTGTGCGGCTACAGCCTGGCGTTCACCAATGGCAGCGGTGCGGCAGCGCCGTTTATCGGCGACCTGTCGCGCTTCTTCTTGGGCGGGATCGGCGACCACATCAGCAAGGGCGTGGACGTGCCGTTCACCCTCGGCGCCGGGACGGAGAATTCTACCGCGTTCACCATCCCCGAAACCGTCTACATGATGTATCAGATGACGTTCGCGATCATCACTCCAGCGCTGATCGCGGGGGCGTTTGCGGACCGGATGAAGTTCAGCGCCATGTGCGTGTTCATGGTGCTGTGGTCGATCGTGGTGTACTGCCCGATTGCCCACCTGGTGTGGAGCCCGCTCGGCTATGTCGGCAACACCATCGGCGCGATCGACTTCGCCGGCGGCACGGTGGTGCACATCAATGCGGGGGTTGCGGGCTTGGTCTGCGCGCTCGTGCTAGGCCGGCGGCTGGGCTACGGGCAGGACAACATGGCGCCGTATAACTTGACCTATGCGGTGATCGGCGCCTCGCTGCTGTGGGTGGGCTGGTTCGGCTTCAACGCGGGGTCGGCGGTGGGGGCGAACGGGCGCGCCGGCATGGCGATGACGGCGACGCAGATCGCCACTGCCGCGGCGGCGCTGGGCTGGATGTTTGCCGAGTGGTTCGCCAAGGGCAAACCCTCGGTGCTGGGCATCATCTCCGGCGCGGTGGCGGGGCTGGTGGCGATCACACCCGCCTCGGGCTTCGTGCTGCCGGGGCCGGCGCTGGTGATCGGGATTGTGGCGGGCGTGGTTTGCTTCTGGGCGGCGACCGGGCTGAAGCACATGCTGGGCTACGACGACAGCCTCGACACCTGGGGCGTGCACGGCATCGGCGGCATCGTGGGGGCGCTGCTGACGGGAGTGTTCGCGTATGGTCCGCTGTCCGCCACCGATGCGAACCCGGCGGGCACGGTGGGCGGCGTCGAACAGCTTATCAAGCAGGCCGAAGCGGTCGGCGTGACGCTGATCTGGAGCGGCGTGGTGTCGTTCGTCCTGCTCAAGATCATCGACGCGGTGATCGGCTTGCGGGTGTCGCGAGACCAGGAGATGGAGGGGCTGGACGTGGTGCTGCACGGCGAGCGGCTGGGGTGAGCCGGCGGGCTCACTCTCCGGTCAGCCGCCGGACCGCCCATCCCTCGCCCACCTCGCGGTCTCCCAACCGATCGAGCAGCGCGGCGAGGAGGGGCGGCCAGTCCTGCTCCCAGCGGTAAGGCGGGTTGCGCACCAGCAGGCCGTTGCCGTTCAGACGGGCTGGGTCGGTTGGTTCGCGGAGCCAGAGTTCGGCCAGTGCGACGTCTGGCACGCAGACAGCTTCGTGCAGGGCGCGGACGGGGGCGCGGTGTTTGATCGGATACCAGGCGGCGACGATGGCCGCGGGGAATCGTCGCGCAACGGTCGCGAGCGCCTCGGCCAAGCGGGCGTGCTCGCCGGGCGCCTCGTAGGGCGGATCGATCAGCACCAAGCCCCGCTTTGGGCCGGCGGGCGGCACCAAGGCGGTGAGCGCCGCCCAGCCGTCGCGCCGGTGCACCGCCACCTGGCTGTCGCCTGCAAAGAGGCGGCGCAGGGCGGCGGCCTCAGCGGCGTGAAGCTCGCAGCAGCTCAACCGGTCACCGGGACGCAGGAGGGCGCGGGTGATTAGGGGCGAACCGGGATAGAGCCCGGCGGCCTGCACGACAGCGATGTAGTCCGCCAGCGGCGCCGCGGGCGCGTGCTGCAGCCGAGCGATGCCGCGGCGCCACTCGCAGGTAGGCCCGGCGTCGTCCGAGAGGTCGTAGCGGCCGGCGCCGGCATGGGTGTCCAGCACGGCGAAGGGCGCGGGCTTGCGGGCGAGGGCGCGGAGCAGCCAGACCAGGAGGGCGTGCTTGGTGCAGTCGGCGAAGTTGCCGGCGTGGAAGGCGTGGCGGTAGTTCACGCGCCGGCAAGCTCCTCCAGCGGCCAGCGGGGCCGCGGGCGGGTGGTCAGGGG
This sequence comes from Acetobacteraceae bacterium, assembly GCA_965276785.1. Classification (GTDB taxonomy): domain Bacteria; phylum Pseudomonadota; class Alphaproteobacteria; order Acetobacterales; family Acetobacteraceae; genus LMUY01. The sequence goes on along the minus strand of OZ255629.1, from coordinate 838,078 downwards.
GTCGGACAGGCCTAGCCGAAGCCGCTCGATGCCGGCCCATGCCACCATGACGGCATTGTCGCCGCACAGGCGCAGCGGCGGGGCAAGCAAGGCCAGGCCGCGTTGCGCCGCCACGGTCGCCAGGGCGGTGCGGATGGCGCGGTTGGCGGCGACTCCGCCGGCCACCACCAGCGCGCCCGCTTGCGGCATCGCGTCGAGGGCGTGAGAGGCGCGGTCGGCCATGACCTCCGCCACGGCGGCCTGGAACCCCGCGGCGATGTCGGCGGCGGCCTGCGCCGGCAGGGCACCGGGCGGGAAGGCGGCCGCCACATGGGCGACGGCGGTCTTCAGGCCGGAGAACGAGAAGTCGCAGCCGGGCCGGCGCAGCAGCGGGCGTGGGAAGCGGTGGCGCGCCGGGTCGCCGCCGGCTGCCAGCCGCTCCACCGCGGGGCCGCCGGGCCAAGCCAGGCCAAGCAGCTTGCCCACCTTGTCGAACGCCTCGCCGACCGCATCGTCCAGGGTGGTGCCGAGGCGGCGGTAGCGCCCGACGTTCTCGACGGCCACGCATTGGCAATGGCCGCCGCTCACCAACAGCAGCAGGTAAGGAAAAGCGGTGCGGTCGGTGAGGCGGGCGGTGAGCGCGTGGGCCTCAAGGTGGTTCACCGCCACGAAGGGCAACCCGGCAGCGAGGGCCAGCCCCTTGCCGAGGCCGCTGCCGACAATGAGCCCGCCGATCAGCCCGGGCCCGGTGGTGGCGGCGACGCCGCCCAGCTCGGCGACGCTCAAGCCGGCTTGGCCGAGCACGTGGGTGACCAAGCCGGGCAAGTGGTGCAGGTGGGCGCGGGCGGCGACCTCTGGCACGACGCCGCCATAGCTTGCGTGCTCGCTTTGGCTCAGCAGCGCCTCGGCCAATACGGTGCCGTCTTGCGCCAGCACGGCGGCGGCGGTCTCGTCGCAGGAGCTCTCGATGCCTAAGACCGGCTTCATGGGTGGGCTTTCCATCTCATCGCCACGGTAATAGGACACGGCCATGCCCGACGCGAACCCTCCTGCCGCGGTCTTCACGCCGCGAGTGCGACCGCATGAACGCTTGCTGCCGCTGCGGGTCGGCACGCGCGGCTCGCCGCTGGCGCTGGTTCAAACCCGCTTCTTTCTGCATGCGCTGACCCGGTTCTGCCCCGTGCTACGAGGCATGGACGTGTTCCAGGAACACGTGATCCGTACCACCGGCGACGCGGTGCAGGACCGGTCTCTGGCCGAGATCGGTGGCAAGGGCTTGTTCGCTAAGGAAATTCATGAGGCGCTGGCCGATGGCCGCATCGATTTCGCGGTGCACAGCCTGAAGGACCTTGAAACGGCCATGCCGCCCGGCATCGTGCTGGCATGCACGCTGCGGCGGGAGGACGCGCGGGATGCGTTGATCCTGGGGCCGCTCTGCTGCCCGCCCGACCCGGCCGATCCGTTCGCGGCGCTGCCCGCCGGGGCGGCGATCGGCACCAACTCGGTGCGGCGGCAGGCGCAGTTGCTGCATGCCAGGCCCGACCTCGGCACCGTTCTGCTGCGCGGCAACGTGCAAACGCGGCTGGACAAAATCCTGGGGGGCGCTGCGGAGGCCTCGCTGCTGGCGATGGCCGGGCTCAAGCGGCTGGGACTGATCGAGGCGCCGCCGCCGGGGCTCGCGATTGCGGCGCTCGACCCGGATGCGATGGTGCCCTCGGCCTGCCAGGGCATTGTGGGGGTGACGGTGCGGGAGGACGATACCGAGTTGCGCGAACTGCTGGCCGGCATCGAGGACCCGCAGGCCCGTGCCGTCTCCACCGCCGAACGGGCGCTGCTGAGCCTGCTGGACGGCTCCTGCCGGACGCCGGTGGGCGGGCATGCACGACTGCTGCCCGGTGGCGAGCTGCACTTGACCGGGCTGGTGGCGCGGGCGAACGGTTCGTTCCTGCTCAAGCGCAGCCTGCATGGCGCGCCGGCCGACGCCGAGCGCATCGGCGCGGAACTGGGCCGCAGCCTGCGTGCCGACAGCCCGGCCGACATCTTTGGCTGAACGCACCGTGCTGGTCACGCGACCCGAGCCGGGGGCTTCGCAAACCGCCGCGCGCTTGATTGCCGGCGGCTTTGAACCCGTGCTGGCGCCGTTGCTGACGGTGCGGCCGGGCCGCGCCCGCCTGCCGGATGCCGCGAGGCTGCAGGCGGTGGTGGTGGCGAGCGGCAACGCAGTGGCTTTGCCGGCCGCTTATCACCGCTTGCCCTTGCTGGCGGTGGGCGACAGCACCGCTGCGCGCGCTCGGGCCGTCGGGTTTAGCGACGTGCGTAGTGCGGGCGGGACGGCTGTCGATTTGGCGGCATTGGCCGCCTGCCTGTTGCGGCCGGAGCGCGGGCCCGTGCTGCTGGCGGCTGGCTTCGGGCAGAGCACGCGGCTGGCGCGGGCGCTGCGGCGACAAGGGCTGGTTGTGCAGCGCCGGGCGGTGTATGCGGCGGCCGGCTTGCGGGCGTTCCCGGAGGCGGCAGCGGCGGCCATTGCGAGCGGGCTTTACGCGGGCCTGTTCTTCTCGGCCGCAACGGCGCGCACCTTTGTGCGCCTGTTGCCGCAGGGCCTACGGCCGCGGCTGCAGAAAACCGCCGCCATCGCGATTGGCGCTGCCGCCGCTGGCGTGCTTTCCGCGTTGCCGTGGAGCGACATCCGCGTCGCCGCGCAACCAACCCAAGAGGGGATCTTGGCCCTGCTATGAGCGACCAAACACCACACCAGGAGCCGGATTCTACCCCAGCCTTCGTTGATCCGGAGCCGACGCCGGCCGCATCCAAGCGGGACCTGGCGCTGCGCCCGCTCTGGGCGGCTGTGGCGGTGCTGGCGCTGGTAGTCGTGGTGGGCGGCATTCTGCTATGGCGCCAGACGCAAGACCGCGGCGAGCAACTCGCAGCCTTGCGGGACCGGCTGAACGACGCCGATGCCCGCGTGGCCAAGCTGGAGGCGCTGCCGCCGCCGCCCGACCTCACGCCGCTGCAACGGTCAGTCGCCGATCTGGGCAGCAAGCTGACGGCGCTGGCCAACAAGCCGCCGCCCCAGGCCACGCTGGATGACGCCAGCCGGCAGCAGCTCGCCGCGGTGTCGGGCCGCATCGATAGTGTTACGGCACGGCAGGACCAGCTCGGCACCGCGGAACAGTCGGACGTGGCCAAGCTGAAGGACCAGATAAGCGCGCTCACGGCCAAGGTCGCCGCGGTGGGCACGCAGGCCGACGCCAGCACCAAGGCGAGCAGCGCGGTGACTGCGCTGTCGGCCAAGGAGGCGCGCACGGCGCAACTGCAGGCGGCTGCAGCAGCACTGGCGGCGGGGCACCCGCTCGGCAGCATTCCGGACGCGCCAGCTGCCCTGGCGAAGTTCGCCACCCAGGCGCCGCCGACCGAGGCTTCGCTTCGCCTGTCCTTCGACTCCGCCGCTCAGGCGGCGCGCGAGGCCGGGCAACCCGCGCCGCAGACCGTGCCGTTTTTCGCGCGGATGTGGCAGCGGGCGGAGTCCAGCGTGACGGTGAAGGCGGGCAACACGCTGGTGGTGGGAGATGCCTTGTCGGACACGCTGCAGCGGGCACACGGGCTGCTGGATGCCGGCGATCTATCCGGGGCGGTGTTTGCACTGGGCGCGCTGTCTGGCCCGGCGGCGCAGGCGATGGCGCCGTGGCGCGAGCAGGCCCAGTCGTTGCTGGACGCCCGGGCGGCGCTGATCTCGGCGGCTGACCGCTAATGCGCCGGATCATCGCTTTCCTGGTGGCGGCAGGGGTCGCGGTCGCCATCGCTTGGTGGATCGCCGGGCTGCCCGGCACGGTCGCGGTCACGCTTGGGACGCTGGCCATCACCGCGCCCACCTCGCTGGCGATCCTGGCCGCGGTCGTGCTGTTTTTGGTGCTGTATGCGCTGGTGCGGCTGCTGGCGTTCCTGCTGCGGCTGCCGTCGCGCACCCGCCGGATGAAGCGCGAGCGGGTGCGGGCCAGCGGCGAGCGGGCGGTGACGCGCACGCTGCTTGCACTGGCTGGCGGCGACGCGGCCGGTGCGCGGCGGGAGGCGCGGCGCACGCGCGAGTTGCTGGGCGACACGCCGCAGACGCTGTTGCTGGCCGCCTATGCCGGGCGCCAAGCCGGCCAGCAGGAGGAGGCGGACGAGGCGTTCAACCAGCTTGCCGCGCGCAAGGACGCCGGCTTTCTCGGGCTGCGCGGCCTGTTGCAGGGCGCGATCGCCCGCGGCGATTGGGACGGGGCGCACGCGCTTGCTCGACGGGCGGAGGAGATCGCGCCGGGCACTCCCTGGCTGCGTGCGGAACGCGGCCGCCTGGCGATCCGCGCCGGGTCGTGGCATGAGGCGCTGGAGCTGGCTGGGCCCGGCGACCCGGTCGCCGCGCTGAGCGTGGCCGCCGCCAATAGCACAACCGATTCTGGCGAGGCGCGCCGGCTGGCGCGGCGGGCATGGAAGGCCGATCCCGGGTTTGCTCCGGCCGCGATTGCCTATGCGGGCCGGTTGCGGGATGCGGGCAAGGAAAGCCGGGCGCAGGAGGTGCTACGGCTGAGCTGGGCGAAGGTCCCCCACCCGGACTTGGCGGAGGCAGCGCTGGCGGGCGGCACTTATACCGTGTCGCGTGAGCGGCGGGCGGAGGCGCTGGCCTCTGCGGCGCCGGAGCATGCGGAGAGCCACCTGTTGCTGGCGCGCTCGAATTTGGCCGCGGGGCAATTGCCGGACGCACGGCGCCATGCCGAGGCGGCGCTGGCAGCGGGGCTGGGTCAACGCCGGGTCTGGCTGGTGCTGGCGCAGGTCGCCGAGCAGGAGGGTGACCGGCCGATGGCCGAGGAGGCGCTGCGCAAGGCTGCGGCCGCGGAGCCGGACCCGGTGTGGCGGTGCGAGACGTGCGGCAGCGTGCAGGAGGGCTGGCGGCCGGTGTGCGAGACGTGTCACACGGCGGGGCGGATTACCTGGGGGACGGCGATGACCGGCCGGGCGCCGCTGTTGCTGGCGGACACGGGGGACGCGATTTTGCCGTAGGGGAACTTCGATCGTGCTTCGGGCTGAGGCATCCGATGGATTGAGCGTGACCAATCTCGCGCGCCGGCCTGACCTGTTGCCGGTGATTGCCGATTGGCTCTGGCGGGAGTGGTGGCAGCGCAAAGGCCGGTCCTTTGAGCAAACTCAGGCTATTTATAGCGCCTGCTTCGCAGAGATCGGACCGCCGCAGACACTGATCTTACTCTCCAGTGACGGTCCGGTTGGGACAGCCACGCTCGCGCGACACGATCTCGATGAAAGACCCGACCTCACACCTTGACTCGCCGGCGTGTTTGTTGTGCCCGGGTTACGGGGACGAGGCTACGTAAGCCACCTCCTTGCGGCGTTCGATGCAGCCTGCCGCGCGGCATCAATCCGGACGGCTTGGCTTTATACCAACACGGCCGAGCGGGTTTACCTCCGGGCGGGTTGGGTTGTGGCGGAGATCATCCAGCGCGAGGGTAAATTGCCCGTCACGCTGATGCGTCGAGACTTGGCGGTTCGGCTGGAAGGGCCGCAGTCAGGTCCGCATTGCGTTTGACAGACGGTTTGCCCTGACATTGGCGTTCCGCTATGACGAATGCATCGGAGGGGTGGCCGAGCGGCTGAAGGCGGCGGTTTGCTAAACCGTTGTGCACTGTCAAGGTGTACCGAGGGTTCGAATCCCTTCCCCTCCTCCAGCCTCTCATACCGGTCAGCTTAGAAACTGACTTGGTTGAGATAGGGGTAGCTAGTTAGGGATTGCAGTTGGGCTGCGGTCAGCTTTTGCCATGCGATGCAAAGCGCATCGACGATGGCGTCGTAGCTGTTGAGGAGCCTGTGGCTGAGATAGCGCTCGCGCAGGTAGAGCCAAACGCGTTCGACTGGGTTGAGCTCGGGGCTGTAGGGCGGCAGCAGGATCAGCGACACGTTGGCCGGCATGGTGAGGTCGTTGGTGACGTGCCAGCCGGCCTGATCCATGACCATGGCAGCGTGTTCGTCCTTGGCCAAGGTGGCGGCGAACTGGTCGACGAACAGCTGCATGGTGGCGGTGTTCAGCTCTGGCAGCACCAGGGCGAACGCGCTGCCAGTCTTCGGCTGCACGGCGGCGAACAGGTGCGTCCAGGTGTAACGCTGGTCGCACAAGCCGGGCGGGCGTTGGCCGCGGGTGAACCAGCGATGGCAGGTGCGGCCTTTCTGGCCGAACCGCGCCTCATCCTGAAACCACAGCGTCAGGCGGCGGCCCGGATGCGCCTGCGCGATGGTGTCCAGCTCGCTCTGCAGCCCCCTTTTGACCAGGTCTGTCGTGCTACCGGGTCGGCCTTGGGATGCGACGGCCGGGCCTTCTGCCGCGACAAGCCCAGTTTGCGCATCAGCTTGGACATGTGCGCCTCGTGGTAGTCGACCTTCCAGCGCCGCGCGATCTCGGCACACAGCTCGGCCAGCGTCCAGGCCGACACGCCCGTCTTCTCGATGTCCGGACCATCCAGCACCAGCTTGCGCAGCTCGGCCATACGGCTGTCGTCCAGCCGCGGCTTTGGTCCAGGCCGGGGCCGGTCGTGCAGGCCGTCCAAGCCCTCGGCGTTGTAGCGCATGACCGCATCGCGCAGCGCCTGGCGCTCCATGCCGGCCAGGCGCGCTGCCTCGGCCCGCGTCATGCCTTCCAGCGCGTTGGCGATTGCCATCATCCGCGCCGCCGCTGATCGGTCAGGTTCTACACGCGCCCGCTTGCGCAGTTCTGCCCCCGACAGCTTCTCGCTGATCACCAGCCGCTTGCCCTTCATCGCCCCTACCCCGCACAGCCCCAGCGAGGCCAGCAGGCTCCACCGAGCCGCTCAAAATCACAGGCGAGTCATCAACCGCGCTGGCCGGTATCACACTGCCCTCAAGCCTTGACCCGACTCATGCCCGACGTGACTCTGATGTCCGGCACGGCGACAGGGATCGCGCATGATCACAGACGACGACATTCACCGGGCAGTGTCGCTCAACGCCTTCAACGCTGGCCAAAAGTACCAACGAGAGCGGCGTGTGCACAACCTGCGCGTGCGCTCAGACGGCAGCCGGATTGAGGCGGAAGTGCAAGGCGGGCACTACCGGCCATACCGCCAATCGATCATGCTGGAGCGCGAACCAAGCGGCGATACAACCATCACCGGCGCCTGCTCGTGCCCAGTCGAATACAACTGCAAGCACGTCGCCGCCGTATTGTTCGAAGCGCGACGGCAGGCTGGCCCCAAGCAGACCATCGCCTTGCCGCAGCCATCAGCGCCAGAGCCTTTGCCACCGGAGATGGCGGCCTGGCTGTCCAGCCTGGCGGCTGCGCAGGAAGAAGAAAGCGAGGAGTTCCCGCCCAACATCCGCAAGCGACTAGTATACGTGATCCTCCGGGAGCCACGCTTCGGAACCATCTCCATCGACCTGCAATCTATCGAAATCAAGCGCGACGGGACGCACGCCAAAGGCGCCACCCGGCTATCGGTCTATCACCTGCTGCGCCCCGGCAACGCGCCGAAGTTTCTGCGCCCGTCCGACCGCGCCATCCTGCGGCGGCTGAACACTCTCGGCGGCGAGCGGGGCGAGGACCTCATTGCCACGCTGCAAAGCATGATCGCCACCGGCCGGGCGCGCTGGGGGAGCTGCGACGGGCCGGTCGTCACCGCGGGCGAGCCGGTTGCCGGCGAACTCGCGTGGGAGATGACGGAGGACGGCCTGCAGCACGCGCGGCTGTGCTTGCCTGGGCCGTGTCTCGCCCTGCAAACTGTCCCGCCCTGGTATGTGGACCCAGCGAGCGGCGCGATGGGGCCGGTGGCAAGCGCGCTGCCACCGCGATTGCTGGCCGCCATGCTCAACAGCCCGGCCGTGCCCCCTGCCATGGCCGAGCGGGTGCGGAACGAGATGAGCCAGCGCTGGCCCGGCCGGAGCTTGCCCGCGCCCGCCCCGGTGGCACCCCCGAAACGGCTGAAGGCCCGGTTGCAGCCACAGCTCCGCTTGCTGGCCAGCGAGCGGCCGCTCGACCTAGCGTTGGCGCATCACTCGGACCGTAATGCGTTGGCCCGGCTGTCCTGGGGCTATGGGCCGGTCAAGATCCGGAGCAACCAGCAGCGCCAGGCCAGCCGGGTCTTGCGGCACGAGGGCGTGCTGCTGGAGGTGGTGCACGATGTGCGGGCCGAGGCGCAGGCCGTGACCCGCATCCACGAACTCGGCCTGTCGCGCATCCCGCCCTATTTCGTCCCAGGCGGCCATCCCCATGCCGGCGATTTCATGCTGATGCAGCCCGACCCCGCTGGTTGGATCGATTTCATGCTGCAAGCCGTGCCCGAGCTGCTGGCCGCCGGCTGGCGCGTCGACATCGCGGACGACTTCCCCTGGCGTCTGGCCGAACCGGATGGCGGCGTATCGTTTGAAATCCACGAGAGTTCGGGCATCGACTGGTTTGATCTCGACCTCGGGGTGATGCTGGATGGCAAGCGGGTCAGCCTCGCCCCTGCCCTGCTGGACTATATTGCGAGCGGTGCGGCGGCCCGCTCCGACGATGTGGGCTTGCCGCTCTTGCTGCCGCTGCCGGATGGGCGGCTGCTCGCGGTGCCGATTGAGCAGTTGCAGCCGCTCTTGGCGCCGCTATTCGAGCTGTTCGGTGACGGGCGAGCGGAAGAGACCGGCGGCTTGCTCCGCCTCTCCCGCCGGGACGCCGGCGACCTGGCCGCGCTCGAAGCAGCCAGCGGCATTCCATGGGTGGGCGGCGAGGCGGTCCGCGCTTTGGGGCGGCAATTGCGCGAACATGGCGGCATCCTGCGCTGCCCGGCGCCCGGCGGGTTCCAGGCAACGCTACGGCACTACCAGGAAGAGGGCTTGGGCTGGCTGCAATTCCTGCGCGAAGCCGGGCTCAGCGGCGTGCTGGCCGACGACATGGGCCTTGGCAAGACCGTCCAAGCACTCGCCCACCTGGCGGTCGAGCAGGCCACGGGGCGGTTGGACCGGCCGGCTTTGGTGGTATGCCCGACCAGCCTGGTGCCGAATTGGCAGGCGGAGGCGGCCCGCTTCGCGCCCTCGCTGCGCACGCTGGTGCTGCATGGGCCGGACCGGGCCGAGCGCTTCGGGGCGATCGGCGGCCACGACCTGGTGATCACGACCTATCCGCTGCTGGCCCGGGACCACGCGGTGCTAGCGGAGCAGGACTGGCACATCGTCCTGCTCGACGAGGCGCAGATGATCAAGAACCCGCGGGCCACCACGTCCAAGCTGGCGCGCACCTTGCGGGCGCGCCAGCGGCTTTGCCTGTCCGGCACGCCGCTGGAGAACCATCTCGGCGAGCTATGGTCGCTGTTCGACTTCCTGCTGCCGGGCTTCTTGGGAGATATCAAGCAGTTCGGCGCGCGCTACCGCACCCCGATCGAGAAGGCGGGCAACACGGAGCGGCAGGCGCTGCTGGCGCAGCGGGTGGCGCCGTTTTTGCTGCGCCGGACCAAGGAGCAGGTGGCGCCCGACCTGCCGCCGAAGACCGACATCGCCGAGACGGTGGAACTGGGGCGGGGCCAGCGCGCGCTGTACGAGAGCATCCGGCTGGCGATGCATGCCAAGGTGCGAACCGCCATCGCCCAACGCGGGCTCGCCGGTTCGGGGATTATCATCCTGGATGCGCTGTTGAAGCTGCGCCAGGCCTGCTGCGACCCCCGGCTGGTGAAGCTTGCGAGCGCCAAGAAAAACGGCGCGGGCTCGGCCAAGCTGGAGCGGTTGGTCGAGCTGCTGCCGGCCATGCTGGAGGAAGGCCGCCGGGTGCTGCTGTTCTCCCAGTTCACCTCCATGCTGGCGCTGATCGAGGCCGAACTGGCCCGGCTCGAAATCCCCCACGTGCTGCTGACCGGCGACACCAAGGATCGGGTACAGCCGGTGCGCAAGTTCCAAGCCGGCGACGTGCCGCTGTTCCTCATCAGCCTGAAGGCGGGGGGGACGGGACTGAACCTGACCGCGGCCGATACCGTGATCCACTACGACCCATGGTGGAACCCGGCGGTGGAAAACCAGGCAACCGACCGGGCGCACCGCATCGGCCAGGACAAGCCGGTGTTTGTGCACCGGCTGACCACCGCCGGCACCATCGAGGAGAAGATGGAGGTGCTGAAGCAGCGTAAGCAGGCGTTGGCGTCGGGCGTGCTCGGGGCGGATGTGGCGCCCGCGCTGTCGCTGACCGAGGCGGACCTGGACGTGCTGCTCGCGCCGTAGCAGGGTGCGGCCTCACATACCATGCTGTTCAACTCGCAGGCCTTCATCCTCGGCTTCGCTCCCGGCGTGCTCCTGCTCTACTACGCCGTGGCGGAGCGGCGGGCAGCGCGGCAGGGCGTGCTGGTGGCCGCCTCGCTGCTGTTCTACGGCTGGTGGGACGTGCGCTTCCTGCCGCTGCTGATCGCGCTCACGCTGGCAAACTGGCTGGTGGTGCGGGCTTACGCGGCGTGGCGGCGGGACGCTGTGCTGGTGGCGGGCGTGGTGATGAACCTGGCGGTGCTCGGCGTGTGCAAATATGCGGACTTCGCGGCCGATACGGTGGCGGGGCTGCTCGGCACGCCGCATCGGGCCTGGGGGATCGTCCTGCCGCTCGGCATCTCGTTCTTTACGTTCCAGAAGATCAGCTACCTGGTGGACCTGCGCCGGGGCGACCGGCATGTCTACGGGCTGCTGGAGTTCGCCGCGTTCGTCACCTTCTTCCCCGCCCTGATCGCCGGGCCGCTGGTGCGACACAACGAGATCATCCCGCAGTTTGCCGCCTCGCCGCGGCGGGCGGAGATGTGGGAGAACATTGCCAGGGGGGCGGCGCTGTTCCTGCTCGGGCTGGCCAAGAAGGTCGCGGTGGCCGACACGGTGGCACGGGTTTGCGACCCGGTGTTCGCCCATGTCGCGGCCGGGTCGCTGCCCAGCCTGGCAGAGGCCTGGGCCGCGGCCGGCACCTACACGCTGCAGATTTACTTCGATTTTTCCGGCTACTCCGACATGGCCATCGGGCTCGGCCTGATGTTCGGGCTGCGCCTGCCGCTGAACTTCGCCGCGCCATATCGTGCCACCTGCATCCGCGAGTTCTGGCGGCGCTGGCACATCACGCTGTCGCGGTTCCTGCGCGACTACCTCTACATTCCGCTCGGCGGCAACCGGGCGGGGGCGGCGCGGCAGGCGGGCAATGTGGTCGTCACCATGCTGCTCGCCGGGCTTTGGCATGGCGCGGCCTGGACCTTCGTCGCTTGGGGCGGGCTGCATGGGCTGGCGCTGGCGGCCAACGCGCTGTGGCGCCGGGCCGGCTTGCGGATGCCAGCGGTGCTGGGCTGGGCGCTGCTGATGCTGTTTGTGATTGCCGGCTGGGTGCTGTTCCGCTCGCCGAGCTTTGCCGCGGCCGGACGGATGCTGGCGGGCATGGCGGGGGCAAACGGGGCCGGGCACATCCACGTCGACAATGCTGCCGTGGTTGCGGGCGCGGTGGCAGTCGTGCTGCTGATGCCCACCAGCCAGGACCTGGCGCTGCGCTGGCTGCGGCCGGCCGCTTGGCTAGCGGTGCCCGCGGGGTTGGCGCTGGTGGCGCTGCTGCTGCTGGTTGGCGGCCGCCTGCCGAATGAGTTCATCTATTTCCAATTCTAACCCATGGCGCCGCACTCTGCTGTGGTTCCTGGCCACTGCCGCGGCTGGTTTCGTGGCGCTGTATGCGTTCGTCGCCGTGGTGGACCCATGGGACACGCTGCCGCTGTCGCCGCCCCTGCCCCGGGTGCCGATCACCAGCAATGCGCGCTTCACCATGCCGGCCCTGGCGCGCTCGCCCCGATTTGACTCGGCCGTGATCGGGACCTCGTCCTCCCGCCTGCTGCGGCCGCATCGGCTGGATGCGCTGTTCGGCGGCCACTTCGCGAACCTGGCGATGAACGCCTCCACCGCTTGGGAGCAGATACAGGTGCTCCGCGTGTTCAGGCTAGCGCATCCTGCGGCGCGCACCGTCATTATCGGTCTGGACACGGCCTGGTGCACGCTGGAGCCGCAGCGCCTGACTGGGCGCCCGTTTCCGAAGTGGATGTACCGCGGCTCACGCTGGCTCGGCTACCTGCACATCGCCAATGTGTTCGCGCTGCAAGAGGCGGTGAAGCAATTCGCGGTCATGCTCGGGCTCAAGCGGCCGCCCTACGGGTCGGACGGCTACACCAGCTTCGTGCCGCCGGACGCCAGTTGGAACCCGCCGCGCGTGGCAGCCGCTTTCGCCCGCTGGGGCATTCCGCCCGATGTTCCGGCCGCGAGCCGGCCGCATGTCGTGCCCACCTTGCCGATGCTGATGCAAGCCTTGGCGGCGCTGCCTGCGGCCACCCGCAAAATCCTGTTCTTCACGCCGGCCCATGTCGCGCAACAGGGCGCCCCAGGCAGCGACTTCGCCGCCATGCTGGACGACTGCAAGCGCCAAGTAGCGGCGATTGCGCGCACGGTGCCGGGGACGGAGGTGCTGGACTTCATGATCCCAAGCCCGATTACCACGGTGGTGACGAGCTACTGGGATCCGGTGCATTACCGCATTCCGGTCGCCGACCGGCTGATGTCGGACTTGGCGGCGCCGGATGGCCTGGTGGGAGCGGAGCAAGGCGGCGCCAGGGACGAACGACGTCTGAAGTGAAATGGCCGATGCCGTGCGGCGGAGTAATGGCTCTCAATGGAGCGTCTCGACCGCATGGCTCACGCAATGGCTGCAGCATGAACTTAGCATGATTGCTTGGCGACATTGCGGTTTTTACTTGTTCTAACGTTCGTTTGTTTTGGCCGGGACGGCGGACCTGAAGCGAGCTGGGCGGCGCCGCGGCGGCGGCCTCGTACCACGCGATGTTGATAGAAAGATCGCTTGAAGCCGAGAGCGCTTTGCGAGAAGGACATCACAAGTGTACGCTGCCGACTGAAGCACCGCGAAAACCACACAGTTGTATATTCGTGATGGTGTGGTAGTGGAACTTTAGAGACGGGGCTCAATTTTGTAGCAACTTTTTCGCTGCTGCGGGCTTGGCATTCGCGCTGGAACCGGTTTAAACGCGTTGACGACGATGGCGCCGTCGAGCTTGCCCCGGGCTGAAAATCGGTCTTGGGCGTTCGGCGTGCTAAAATGAGCAGCTTCGTTGTTCGAGCGACGACCGAATTTGTTTCTTAGCTAACAATAACAAGTCATGGGCGGGAACAGAGCTGCGGGTTCACCGGTCTTGGCCGGGCCCGCCATGGTCGGCGCGGTTTGCGGTCACACGCACGGAGTGAAGATGCGAGTTGCCATCGTACACGACTACCTGAACCAGTATGGGGGCGCCGAGCGTGTGCTCGACGAACTCAAGCTGATGTATCCGGACGCGCCGGTCTACGTCTCGATCCATGATCCGCGGCGCATGCCGGAGCGGTATCGGCAATGGGATATCCGCACGTCGTGGCTCAACCGGGTTCCGATGGCGAACCGCAAGCACCAAATGCTGCTGCCGCTCTACCCGCTGGCGTTCGAGGGCTTTGACCTGAGCGGATACGACCTCGTGGTCAGCAGTTCCAGCGGCTTCGCGCATGGCGTGTTGACCCAGCCGGACACGTTGAACGTGTGCTACTGTCACTCGCCGCCGCGGTTTCTGTGGGACTACCATCGCTATGCCGAACGCGAACATCTCTCCGGCCCAGTGCGCGCGTTCCTGGCCTCGCAGCTGATCAAGCTACGGCAATGGGACCGGACCAGCGCCAACCGGACCGATGTTTGGGTGAGCACCAGCAACGTCGTGCAGAAGCGCATCCTGCACACCTACAGCCAGCCTAGCACCATCATCCCGCCCCCGGTGGACACCTCCCGGTTCGACGTCGGTGACGGCCGGGGCGGCTTCTACCTGATGCTGATGCGCCTGGTGGGCTGGAAGCGCCCGGACATCGTGGTGGACGCCTGCACGCGCTTGAAGCTGAACCTCGTCGTCGCCGGCGACGGCCGCGAGTTGGCGGCGTTGCGGGAGCGCGCTGGCCCGACCGTGCGGTTCGCCGGCCGGGTCAACGACGTGCAGATGCGCGAGCTCTATCGCGACTGCCGCGCGCTGGTGCTGCCCAGCGAGGAGGATTTCGGCATCACGCCGCTGGAGGCGATGGCGTCCGGCCGCCCGGTGATCGCCTACGGCCGTGGCGGCGTGCTGGACACGGTGGTGCCGGGGCAGACCGGCGTGTTCTTCGAGGAGCAGTCGGCCGACGCGGTGGCGGACACGCTGGCCGATTTCGACATGGACCGGTTCGACCCGGAGGCGGTGCGCCGGCATGCCGAGGGGTTCGACAGCGTGGCGTTCCGCCGCCGCTTGCGCAGCTTGATCGACGGTCACCTGGCCGAAGCCGCCCGCAGCCGCGTCAACCCACCGCCGTTCTACGGCAGGCCAGCCGACGTCAGAGGCCTGGCGCAGCCGGTGGTGATGGCCGAGTGAACGCTTCCGCCAACGTTTCGCAACAAAGCCATAGTTTGCGCCAAAACATCGGGCGCCCCGCAATCAGGATGGGATGCAGCCATTGACAGCCTTAATTAGAGCGCCCGGCTCGCAAAGCGACCTTTCCACCAGCCTCTATCGCGAGACCGCGCTTGAGCGCCCCTCGGTCGAGATCACCCCGTTGCAGGCCGCCCTGCGCTACAAGTGGGGCATTCTCGTCTTCGCCCTCGTCCTCACCGCGCTTGCGGGGTTGGTGTTCGAGCAATTGCCCGTCACCTATACCGCTTCCGCCTCGGTGATGGTGGACGCGCGCAAGCTGCGGGTGACCGACGGCGCGAGCGTGATGTCCGACCCGGCGCTGGACATCGAGCAGTTGCATACGGTGCAGGAGCAGCTTCGCTCGCCCCGCGTTGCGGAGGACGTGATCGGCCAATTGGGCTTGCTGCAGAACCCGGCCTTCTGCGCCAAGACCAGCTTTTCGGAACGGCTGCAGGCCAGCATCGATAGCTTGATCGGCCGCCCCGTCCCGGTTGCGCCGACCACCTGCACCATGTCGCTGTCGGATGCGACCGACAAGCTGCTCGGTGCCGTCACCAGCTCGAACGACGGCAAGTCCTACATCATCAAGGTGAACGCCGACGCCAGCACGCCGGAGCTTTCGACCCAGATCGCCAATGCTTTTGCGCACGCGTTCGTGGTGGAGCAGCGGCGCCAAGTGAGCGACACCACTGACCAGGCCAGCGCTTGGCTGACCAACTATCTGACCACGCTGCGCGACCAGGTGCAGAAAGCGGACTCGGCGGTGGAGGCGTTCCAGCGCCAGAACCAGCTGACGCCGCTGCGGCAAGGCGAGACGGTGATTACTCAGAGGCTGGGCGACCTCAATGCCCAGTTGGCGGACGTGACCGGCCAGCTGGCGGAAAGGCAGTCGGCATTGCACCAATCGCAGTCCTCGGGCGGCGGGATCAGTGCCGCGGCTCCGGCGGTGCTGTCTTCCCCAGTGATTCAGGGCTTGATCCAGCGGGAGGCGGACCTCGCGGCCCAGCAGGCCCAGCTCAGCTCGCGTTTTGGTGAGAACTACCCGACAGTACAAGCTGCGAACGGGCAACTGGCCCGTCTACGGGCGGCGATTTCAACCGAAGCAGGCAAGATCTCGTCCGGGCTGAGCCGGGAGGTAGCGGCTTTGTCCGCCCGCAAGGCTGAGCTGACCGCGGCGGTGCAGTCGCTCCAGTCCGAGAGCGGTGTGCAAGGCAGCGCCGGCGTCCGGTTGCAGTCCTTGGTGCGGGAGGCGGAAAGCGAGCGCAAGCTGTACGAGTCGCTGCAGACGCGGCTGCACGAGGTTGATGCCGAGCAGCACATGCAGTGGCCGGAATCGAGCGTGGTGGTGGCGGCCCGGTCGCCGCTGTCGCCCTCCTTCCCGCGCATGAAGATGATGCTCACCGGCGTGTTCCTGGTTGCCATCGGCATCGGCAGCGGCATCGCTTTCGCGCTCAGCATGATGGCGCGCACCTTCCGCGACGTGGACCAGGTGGAGGGGGAGACCGGCGTGCGGGTGCTGGGCCTGTTCCCGCAGCCGCCGCGCCGCGCCACCGCCAAGGAAATGGTGGTCTCGCGCCCCGGCTCGCTGGAGGCGGAAACCGTGCACTACACCCTGGCCAACATGATTCGGGGGCGCGACACGATGCGCCCGTCCGGCGGCGGCTGGGTGGTAATGGTCTCCTCCGCCCTGCCCGGCGAGGGGAAGTCCTCGCTGTCTGCCGCCTTGGGCCAGGCGGCGGTGCGGCTCGGCATGTCGGCAGCCCTGCTGGAGGGCGATGTCCGTACCGACGCGCCACGCGGCCGGCGTGGCGCCCGCGGCGGCGAGCCGGAGATCGTGGCGCCGCTGTCGTCCGGCGACGGCACGCCGGGCCAGGCAATCAGCAAGGTGGTGGACCGGTCGTTCCTGCACGTGCTGTCGCTGCGTTCGCTAATCCCCGGCGTGCAGCGGCTGACCGGGTCTGGCGAAGTCGCGACCATTATCCGCAATCTGCAGGCACAGTATGAGATGGTGATCATCGACACGCCGCCGCTGCTCGCGGTGCCGGACGCGATCAGCTTGGCTCCCTTCGTGGACGACACCGTGCTGGTGGTGGATTGGCGCAAGACGCCGCGCCGCTCGGTGATGGCGATGGTCAAGGTGCTGATGCGCGCCAACATGGAGATCACCGGCATTGTGCTGTCCAAGGTGAACCTGCGGCAATTTGCCCGGCAACGCACCAGCGAGGGGCTGTATGCGCGCGGCTACAAGGGGCACAGCGTCGCCATCGGGCACTAACGCGGCGCCGGCGATGCTGCATCCGTCGCGCGATCATGGCATACTTGCGCGATTAAGCTGATCACCTGGCCGGGGCGGGATTTTTGCGTATGAGAGTGGGTATCGTGACCGCCCGGATTGGCTTCAATGATGGGCAAGGCCGGGTCAATCGTGAAATCGCCAGCGAAGCGCTGCGCCAGGGTCACGAGGTTACGTTGTTCGCCGAACAGGTCGACTCCGACATGGCCGGGCGCCCCGGCGTGCATCCCGTGTTGGCCTCACCGCCAAAATGGGCGCCGACCCGGATGATCCGGGACCAGTTGTTTGCGATCCGCTCGTACCGCCAAATCCACGATCCGGCCAACCGGTGCGACGCGCTGCTCTCCAACGGGTTCGCCACCTACACCGATAGCGACGTGAACGCGGTCCATTTCGTGCATAGCGCGTGGAACCGGAACTCCTTCCACCCGTGGCGGCTGAAGCGGGACGCCCGCTCGTTCTACGCCTGGACCTACGGCCGGCTGAACGCGCGGCTGGAAAAGGACGCGTTCCGCCGCTCCAAGCGCGTGGTGGCAGTGTCGGAGAAGGTACGGCAGGAACTCATCCAGATCGGCGTTCCGGCCGACCGGGTGCAGACTATCCTGAACGGGGTCGACGCCACCGAGTTCTGCCCCGGCAGGCCGGAGCGCGACCGCTTTGGCCTGCCGCCCGACGTAAGGGTGGCGCTGTTTGCCGGCGACATGAAGTCGCCGCGCAAGAACCTGGACACGGTGCTGCGCGCGCTGCCTGCCACGCCGGGGCTGCATCTGGCGGTGGCGGGGCGCGAGGAGGGCACGCCCTACCCGGGGTTGGCGCAGTCGCTCGGCGTGGCCAACCGGGTGCACTTCCTCGGGTTTCAGACGGCGATGCCGGCGCTGATGCGCTCGGTAGACCTGATGGTGTTCCCGTCGCGCTACGAGGCCTGCCCGTTGGTGCTGCTCGAGGCGCTGGCCTCCGGTCTGCCCGTGGTGACGTCGCGCAGCGCCGGGGCGGCGGATTTTGTCACCTCCGATGTCGGCGCGATGGTGGACGACTGCGACGATGCCGACCTGCTCGCCAGGACCATCGGCCACGTCGTGGCGGACGATGCGCGCTTTGCGGAAATGGCCAAGCAGGCGCGGGCGCTGGGGCAGTCGCTGTCCTGGCCAGCCATGGCCCGGCGCTACCTCGACCTGCTGCGCGACGCTGCGGAACGGAAACGCAGCGATGCTTGACGGCTTGGCTGTTCCCGCCACCGGCGCTACTCGAAGCCTGCAGGTGCTGCAAATCGGCATGGAGTGGTTTACTCCCAACCTGCCCGGCGGCCTGGCGCGCTATTACACCGACCTGTTCAAGTCCCTGCCCGGCATGGCGGTTGAGCCCACGGGATTGGTGTGCAGCCCGGACAACGTGGCCGAGCTCACCGGCGGCCGGGTGCAGAGCTTTGCCCGCGATGGTGCGTCCACGTTCGACCGTTTGAAGGGCGCCCGCCGGGCAGTCGGCCGCGTATTGCGCGAACGGCCGATGGACGTGGTGGCTTGCCATTTTGCGCTCTATGGGCTGCCGGTGCTCGACCGCATCCGGCGTCTGCCGCTGGTCTATCACTTCCATGGGCCGTGGGCCGAGGAGTCGGGCCGCGAGGGCGAACGCAGCGCCTCCGTGCTGGCCAAGCGCGCGCTGGAACGGCTGGTGTATCGCCGGGCCGAACGGGTGATTACCTTGTCGCAGGCCTTCGCCGACCTGGCGGAGCGGGACTACGGCGTGCGGCGCGACCGTTTGCGGGTGATCCCGGGCAGCGTGGACGTGGCGCGCTTCGCCATCCCGCAATCCCGCGCCGACGCCCGCGCGGCGCTTGGCTGGCCGGCCGACCGCCCCATCCTGCTCACCGTCCGGCGATTGATGGCGCGCATGGGACTGGACCGGCTGGTCGTCGCCATGGCCAGCGTCGTGCGCGCCCAGCCGGACGTGCTGCTCTGTATTGCCGGCAAAGGGCCGCAGGCGGCGGCGCTGCAGGCGCAGGCGGAGTCGCTCGGGCTGGACCGCAACGTCCGTTTGGTTGGCTTCGTGCCCGATGCCGATTTGCCGCTGGCCTATCGCGCAGCCGACATCAACCTGCTGCCGTCAGACGTGCTGGAGGGCTTCGGCCTGTCGGCGGCGGAAGCGCTGGCCGCGGGAACCCCCACCATGGTGACCCCGGTCGGCGGCCTGCCGGACGTGGTGCGGGAGCTTTCGCCCGGCCTGATCTTCCAATCCGGCCGGAGCGAGCACCTTGCCGAGGGGCTGACCGCCGCGCTCAGCGGGAGCATTCGGCTGCCGGACAGCGACGCTTGCCGCGCCTACGCCGTCAGCCGGTTCTCGCTGAGCCTGTGCGGCCGCCGCGTGGCCGACGTGTATCGCGAGGTGGCATGACGACGCCGCGGGCGGCTTGCCAGCCCATCGCCAACCCGGTGGTTCCGGCCTATGACGCCGCCCACCTCACCGAAGGTTTGCCAGCATGCCGCCGCCTATCCTGATCCGGAGCACAGCCGGCGCCAGCATCGCCATGCCACAGACCGGCCGGCGAACCCGCTCCAGCCGCGGCGGGCGGCGGCTCAGCCCGATGTGGCAGCAATTCTTCCTGATGCTGGCGATCCTGCTGGTGACCGACACGCTCGCCCGCGGCTCGGGCGTCGTCGCGCGAGTTTTCTTCATACTCGCAGCACTTGGAAGCTGCCTCTACTACATCCGCAGGTCGCCTTGGCTTTACCTGACCATGACGCTGTGGTTCTGGACCACGACGGCCTTGGCGCGCCGTCTGATCGACTACCACGCCGGGTTTGACCCGGTAGACCTGGTGCTTGGCACGCCGGAATTCATTTCGCTGTTGATGCTGTGGGACATCATTAACAGCCGCGAGCTGATGCGGCAGCGCGAGACCGTCGTCGGGTTGTTCATTCTGGTCCCGATCTGCTACGCCATCGGCGTGAGCTTCGTGCAGGGCCAGATCGTGCAAGCGGTCGTCGGCAGCGCGGACTGGGTCGGGCCGCCGCTGTATTACTTTTTCATCATCGCGCACTGGAAGCGCATCCGCGAGTTCGAGCCGTTCCTCACCAGCTTCCTGGCAATTAACATCGCGGCGCTCGCGCTCTACACAGTGTTCCAGTTCATCACCATCCCACCCTGGGACGGGGCGTGGCTTACCAACAGCCAGATGACCGGGATGGGCACGGCCGAGCCATTTCAGATGCGGGTTTTCGGCACCGTGAACGCTTCGGGCATCTTGGCGTCGTGGCTGGGCATGGCCTTGCTGCTGTTCCTCCATTTCCGCAACCGGATCACGCCTTTCCTAGTGCCGTTGGCGGCCGTGCTGGTGATCCTGAGCTTTGCCCGCTCTGCGGCCGGGGCGATCCTGGCGGCCTACCTGGTTGCCGGGCTGCTCGGCCGCGGCGGCATCTTCAAGATGCTGACCTTCGGCTCGGTCGGAGTGGTGCTGCTGATCTCGGTGATCTCGGCGACGCTGCCGGAGGTCAACGACATGATCGTGCAACGGGCGCAAAGCGTGCAGGACCTCAGCCATGACGCCAGCGCCAATGCGCGGGAGGACATCTGGGCCTCGACGCCGAAGGCGATCGCCGCCGCACCTTGGGGCCTCGGGATCGGCGCGATCGGGCGCGGCGCGGTGGTCGACCAGGATAACAGCGATCTCGCCATCGTCGACTCCGGCGTGCTCGGCATCTACCTGCCGCTCGGTTGGGTTGGCGGCACGGTGTATTTCCTCGGCGTGATTTTGGCGATGGTGCAGGCCTGGAGCGCGGCCCGCGCGACACGCTCCTCCGCCGCGATTGCTCTCACGGCGGCGGCGATCTCGATGGTGCTGTTGCTGCCGTTCTTCAACGTGCTCGGCATCGGCGCGATGCAGATGTGGCTCTGCGCGGCCTATGCCGCCGCCTTGGGCATGGAGGCCCGCATCACCCACCGCATCGCCACCCGCCCGGTGGACCGGTTCGCGCCGGCCCCCAGTGCGCGGGCGCTGCAATGAGCAATCCGACCACCATCCTGCTGCTGCTCAAACGGGTCGATTGCGTCGATGGCGTGGCGTCCTATCTGGAAAGCCTCGTCACCGGCTTGCGCGGTGTGGGCGACCGGGTGGTGATCGTGTCCGGCGAGGTGACGACGCCGGATGGCTCGGAGGCCCGGCGCCGCTCCATCGCCGCGGCCGCGCTGGAGTGGATTGTGCTGGAGGACCTGCGGCCATCGCGGCCGAAGCTGTCGCATATCCGCACCATCCTGGCCGCCATGAAGCGGCACGAGGTGGAAAGCGTAAGCCCGCAAGGCTTCACCATCATGCCGCTTGGTGCCCTAGTGGGTCGGCTGGCCCGGCGGCCGGTGATCGTGAACTACCATCCGTCGCTGCACGGCGACGAAATCCAGGCGATGACCGGGCAGCGCCCGCGCAAGCAGGTTTTGGCCTACCGGATGCTGGACCTTTTGTTCCGGCCGAAGCGCTACATCGCGCTCTCCCACGACATCACCCTGCTGTTTCAAAACCAGATCCGCATCGCGCCAGCCCGCATCCACGAGCAGGTGCTGGGGGTGGAGACCGATTTCTACCGCCCGCCCAGCGAGGCCGAACGCCGGGCCGCCCGCGCGCGGTTCGGCCTGGGCGAGGGTACGCTGGCCACCGTGCTGCCGGGGCGGCTGAACCTGAGCAAGGGGCACGACCTGGTGGCGGCCGCGGTGCGCCAACTCCGCCGCGACCGGCCCGAGCGCGACATCGTGTGCTTGTTCCCTGGCGGCGGCAATCAGCGCCAGCAGATCGAAGCCAAGATTCTGCCGGACCGGACCGACGCCGAGACCTTCCGGTTCCTGGGCTTCGTCGAGCGCGACGTGCTGCGGGACGCCTATTGGGCGTCCGACATCGTGCTGCTGCCGAGCCGGATGGAGGGGTTCGGCCTGGTGGTGGCCGAAGCCATGTGCTGCGGCACCATCGCCATCCGCACCCCGAGCGGCGGCTGGCAGGACCAGGTGATCGAGGGCAAGACCGGCTACGTGGTGCCGTTCAACGACCCGGCCGCGCTGGCTGCCGCGATCGAAAAGGTCGCCGTCTCGCCTGACCGCGCGGCCATGCGGGACGCCGCGATGCGTCATGCCGCGCAGAAATTCGCCATGTCGCGGATGATCTCCGGGACCTCGGCGCTGTACCGCGGGGTGTCCCGGGGGCGGCCGGCCCGCGGCGCCGCCGTCAGTTCGCGGCTGGCGCGCTAGGCCAGAGCGTGATCTCCCGGCTGATCGAGACGCTGCGGCAACGCGCCCGGATCCGCGCCGTGGCCCAGCTTATGGGCATCCGCGTGGTGGCGCTGGCGGGCAATGTGCTCTCCGGCTTGCTCACCGCCAAGTTCCTGGGGCCGTCCGGCCGCGGCGAATTGGCCGCGCTGATCGTGGCCCCGGCCATCATCGGCCCCATCTGCACCCTGGGGCTGCATGCCTCGTTGATCTACAACGTTCGGCGGGATCCGGAGAACGCCTCGCGCTACTTCGGCACGGCACTGTTGATGCTGATCGGCACCGGGCTGGCCGGCATGGCGGCAAGCATGCTGCTGATCCAGTACTGGCTGGGCAACCAGTATAACGCGGACACCATCGCGTTCGCGCGACTGATCCTGCTGATCGTGCCGCTGAACGTGATCAGCCCCTCGTTCAACGCCGTGCTGGAGGCCAATGGCAAGTTCGGCACCTCCAACAGCGTCATCTACGTGCAGAGCTTGGTGACGCTAGGCTTGCTCGGCGTGCTGGCCTGGACCGGGCTGATGACGCCGCACGCGGCCGCACTCTGCTACAGCGGGTTCGCGATCCCGATCTTCCTTTACCTGTCGGTTCAGGCCTGGCGGATTTTGCGGCCGAAATGGTCATTTGCCGCGCCCTTTCCGCAACGTCTGCTGCGGTTCGGTTTGCGGTTCTACGGGGTGGACATCCTCGGCGTGGCGTCGAGCTTTCTCGACCAGTTCATCGTCGTGTTTTTCCTGCAGCCCAGCGAGGTGGGCAACTATGCGGTGGCGCTCAGCCTGACGCGGGTGTTGCAGGTGGCACAAGGGGCCGTCTCTACGGTGCTGTTCCCAAGCATTGCTGGGCGCGACGTTCCCAGCGTGGTTGAGATGGTGGGCCGGGCGGTGCGCGTGACCAGCATGGTCAATGCGCTGGGCGCTATCGGGCTGGCGGTGGTGGGGCCGTATTTGCTCACGCTGGTTTATGGCACCAAGTTCCAGCCGGCGGTGGCGCCGTTCCTAATCCTGTTGTTCGAAGCGATTTTGAGCAGCGCGGCCCGCACCTTGGCGCAGGCCTTCAGCGCCAGCGGCCGCCCGAGCGCGGTCACGGCCATGGAGATGGCCGGCGTAATCGGCTCGGTCTCGGCCATGATGGTGCTGGTGCCGCATCTCGGTACGGTCGGGGCGGCTTATGGCGCGGCCTTCGGCGGCGCGGTGCGCCTGACAGTGGCGCTGGCGAGCTTCCGCAAGGTGTTGGGTGTGGAATTGCCGCGGCTGTGGCTGAACCGAATGGATTTCAGCTGGGTGGTGGCGGGGCGGTCTTAGGGCCAACTGTTTACAACAGATCGCGACAGCCGAGATCGTCGACTGCCAGCCACACCCGTTCAAGATTGTTCCACCAATACACAGGTGGCACGCCATAGGCTTCCTGCCAGACTGGCCAGGTGACCATCCACAGCGTCGCGAAACGGTAATCCGCGTCCAGCGAGGCCCGCTCATACCCGCGTACCCCTGCCCCCAGCAGCGCGGCGTGATAGTGGTCGAGCAGATGCGGCTCGAAGCGGCGGCGCCGGTCCGGATACCAGTGCACCGCCATCATATACGCGAGGTCGGCGGCGCCGACATCCACACGCCAACTGTCCCAATCAAAGAAGCGCACATCGGCGCCGCCATCATGCGGAAGAAAGCAGTTCCAGACATGCGCGTCGCCTTGCACAATCGTCAGATCGCAGCGGGTGTCATAGCGCGCGAACAAACGTGGCGCCGCCTCGATCAGGCGTGCAAACAGGTCCCGTCGCTCCGACGGTAAGGTGTCGCCCAGCCGTTTTGCGAATTTTGCGACCTGCACGCCGAGTCGTTCCTGATAGGCCCGCACCGCCGTCGCGTCATGCCATCGCATGCTCGGGGCGAAGCGGTTGAGGATCGGTGCGTCCCAGCAAGACGCCTGCCGCCGCGCATGGGCGGCAACGATACGTTCGCACTCAGAAAGCGACAATGGCAGCGGCCAAGCACCGGGCACCTCATGCGTTTCGCTGAGATCCTCTAGCAGCAGATGCCACGCTTTCGTTCCAAAGTCCGCAAACGCATCGAAACAGCGCGGCGCGAAACGCCCCGACGCGGCGCCAGCAATCTCGGTGTAGTACGTTATCTGCTGCTGCGCCGCATTCCAGCCGACCGCCAATCGATCGGGATGGCCGGTTTTGAGCACGAACCGCTTCGGCGCTCCTTGAGTCTCGCCCTCGTATTCGACTGGCAGCCGCACGATTCGCGACAGCACCGTCAGTCGGGCGCTGTCCACAATGAGATCACGCACCGTTGCGCCGCCAAGCAGACTTTCGCGTCGCAACACTGACTCCAGCCGCTCGCGATCGAGTGTGGCCAGTTGCTCGTTTATTGGCACTCGGTCCCGCTTCCACGCTGACGCCGCGCCCGGGTTGATTGTTGCTACGACAGTTTGTCCGAAGGCACAACGGCGAGGCATTCGGTTCGCCGGGCAGATCGGCCGACGAGAAACGAATGAGGTCGGGTATGACAGGCCGGAATTCGGCCGATGGTTGATACTGATGCGGACGCAACGGCGGGATTGGCGCGCGCGACTGTGCGAGCGCCGCCTGGCACGCGTGGCGCCGCGGTGGATTGCAGATGCGTCGTATAAAGAGCTCCGCCTTGCTGCAGCCCAGCGAGGACAAAGGGGTTCAAGACCGCATCGAAAAACGCAAGCGGCCGCGTCGCTTCCAGTCTTAAGTTCGCGCCTATGGAACTCCGCGCATCCCACGCAGGCTCATACGGTATGGCATTCGCGGCACAGATTTGCTGAGGTGACCGCCTCGTAGGCGCGAGCGCAGTGTAGGAGGCGCGAGATGAAAGTCGACGGACAGTGCCACTGTGGTCACGTCACCTACAAAGCCGACATCGATCCAAGCCAGGTATCAGTCTGTCACTGCACCGACTGCCAAATGCTAACCGGCTCTCCCTACCGAGTGACACTCGTCACGTCTCGCGACAGCGTTGTTCTCACAGGCAATGCGCCAAAGATTTACACCAAGACCGGTGACAACGGGCGAAAGCGCTTGCAGTATTTTTGTCCTGACTGCGGCTCTCCGCTGTTCACCACCGGCGAGGGTGCCGATGCCGCGGAGTGGGGGATACGATGGGGAAGCATCCGCCAACGAGAGCAGCTTGCGCCAAAGCGACAGATTTGGTGTCAGTCGGCACTGCCTTGGATTGGCGATCTGGGTGACCTGCCCGGGAGTTTGGCCGACTGATCCTCGGAGCTACGAAGTTACGAAGCGGTCATCACCGCGCCATAGGCTCGGGTGACATTGCGGCGGAAGACATCGGGGGAGAACCGCGCGCGCGCATCGGCGGCGCCTCGCGCACCGAAGGCAAGCCGCCGCTCCGGCGAGCGCAACAGCGCCGCCAGCGCTTCAGCCAAACCGGCGGGATCTCCGGGCGGCACGATCAGCCCTGTCGCTCCGTCCAGCACCACCTCCGGCATGCCGCCCGTCCGCGCTGCGATCACCGGCCGCCCAAGCGTCAACGCTTCGGCGAGCGACATGCCGAAGGATTCGTACGCGACCGAGGGCTGCACCACCAGGTCCATCGCCGACAGCCAGCCGATCATGTCGCGCTGGAACCCGGCCAAGGTGACGCGGCCTTGGAGAGGCTCGGCGGCCGCCATCGCGGCGAGGCGATCGGCATAGGCCTGCTTGTCCTTTTGCGCCGCCGGGCCGACCAGCCAGAAATGCGCGGTGGGGAACTCAGCCGCGATGCAGGCGGCCGCCTGCAGCAAAACGTGCTGCGCCTTGCGCGGCTCCAGCACGCCGAACACACCCACATGCGGCCCTGGCCCTGCGGCTTGCACGAGCGGCGGAACAGCCGGACTGGCGGCGTGCAGGAAACGCTCGTCCACCCCGTTATACACCACACAAGCCTTCATCGGGTCCGCCCCCATGGCGAGTGCTAATTCCAGCGCCGCGTTGGAAACGCAGAGCACGTTAGCGACCCGGGGCAGCACGGCTCGCAGCGCCAGCGCATAGAGCCGCTTGGCCGGCAGGGTCTCATGGATGTGCAGCACGATAGGGATGCGCAGGCGCCGCGCGGCGGCCAATGCATACAGCGCGGTCACCGGATGATGCACATGGATCAGGTCCGGCCGGTGCAGACGGCATTGCCGCAGGATATCGGCCGCGCCCTGCTTCATCGCCCGGGGATACCGCGCCAGCACCAGCGGATTGGGCGTGATGCGCATACGGTTGAACGCGCACGGAGCGATGGTCGTGCCCTGCGCCTCCGCCGCCTGCGCCAGGGGACCGCCGCCTGGGCAAGCCAGCACGGGATGCCAGCCAAACGCATCGAGCGAGTCCGCCAGTGTGAGGATGATGCGTTCGACGCCGCCCAGGTAACCCACGCGGTTAACCACCAGCACGCGTCTGGGCGCGGTGGGTGGTCCGTTATCGTCCATGGCCACCTGCATGGTGCTGCTGGAGGGGATTGAACTCTCGACCTCTCCCTTACCAAGGGAGTGCTCTACCACTGAGCTACAGCAGCGCCGGGGCAGACAGACCAAGCGTCTGGTAGACTTGCGCACGGTGTGGCGCAACCCCTGGCTCGACCGGAGCGGGCGCATTCACTACGTTGTCTTGCCAGCAGAATGGAGCTTGCCCTCATGAAGATCAGCGCCCGCAACCAGATCAAGGGCCGCATTACCGCCGTGACCAAGGGCCAAACCACCGGGCACGTCCATATCGATATTGGCAACGGCACCACCGTGCACGCCTCCATCACCAACGAGGCGATCGACGATTTGGCCCTCCAGGTGGGCGACGAGGCGATGGCGGTGATCAAGGCCTCTGACGTGATGATCGCCAAATAGCGGGTCAGCGTACCCAGAACACCTGGTGAATCGCCTGCTCCGCCGGGATATGCAGGCCGTAGAACGCCAGCACGGTGCCTGAGAGCGCCGCGACCAGAGGCCAGGCGTTGATCACCGGGCGTGGGCCAGCCAGCCAGGCCAGCGACCCGGCGCCAAGCAGCCCCACGACCGCGCCCACGACCACTTCCAGCGGCGTATGTGCGCCAAGCCGAAGCCGGCTGAACCCGATCACCGTCACCACCAGGATCGGCATCGACGCAACGAGCAGAGGCGGCGCCCGCCCGCGCAGCAACAGCACCGCCAAGCCGCCATAAACGACGCAGCCGGCGGCAACGTGACCGCTCGGGCTGAGCGCGGCGGCCCAGCCGAGATACAGCGACAGTTCTAGGCCGGCGATTTTCAGCACCAGCATGGTGCCCAGCACGGCTCCCACGCAAACGCTCCAGGCCAGCAAGCCGCGCCACCACCGCGCCAGCAGTAGCCCGAATGCCGCCACCACGGCGAGTGGCAGCACGACGGCCTGATCGGCGAAGTTGGAGATGAACGCCATCAAGCTCGAAGCACTCCGGCAAGGTTGCCCGGCCATATGACGCGCGCCGGGTAAAGAAACCCTGAATGCCGCGGACCGACAGCATCGCCCTAGCGTTGGCTGCCGGAAGTGGGGAGGCCGAGATGACCAAGATTGCTGTGCTGGATGACTACCAGGGTGTCGCGCTGAGTTCTGCCGACTGGTCCGCCGTGCAAGCCCGCGCCGAGGTGACGGTGTTTCAGGACCACGAGGGCGATGCGGACGCTCTGGTGCGGCGGCTCGAGCCGTTCGATGCCGTCTGCGTGATGCGCGAGCGCACGCCCCTGCCCGGCAGCATCCTCCGCCGGCTGCCGCGGCTGAAGTTCATCGGCTCCACCGCCCCTCGCAACGTCGCTATCGACCTCGACGCGGCCAAGCAGTGCGGCATCACGGTTTGCAGCACCGGCTACACCGCCCATGGCGCGATGGAACTCACCTGGGCGCTGATCCTGGCCGCCGCCCGCCAAATCCCCGCCGAGACCGCGTCGTTGCGCAGCGGCGGCTGGCAGGTGGCGGTCGGCCGCGACCTTTATGGCAGCACCCTGGGCATCATGGGGCTGGGAAGCATTGGCCGACGGATGGCCGCGGTGGCGGGCGCCTTTGGCATGGAGGTGCTGGCCTGGAGCCAGAACCTGACCGCGGAGAAGGCTCAGGCGGCCGGTGCCCGCTGGGTCGACAAGGAGACGCTGCTGCGCCGGGCCGATGTCGTGACCTTGCACCTGGTGCTCTCCGAGCGCACCCGCGGCATCGTGGGGGCGGCTGACCTGGCGCTGATGCAGCCGCAGGCCTGGCTGGTGAACACGTCGCGCGGGCCGTTGGTGAACGAGGCGGCGCTTATTTCCGTGCTGCAACACCGCAGGATCGGCGGTGCCGCGCTGGACGTGTTCGACACCGAGCCGCTGCCGCCCACGCATCCGTTCCGCACGCTGCCCAACGTTTTAGCGACGCCGCATGTGGGCTTTGTTACGTCAGATACTTATGAGATATTCTTCAACGACACGGTGGAGAACCTGCTCGCGTGGCTGGATGGTGCGCCGATCCGCGTGATGTGATGACAGTCCCGCCGCCCGCGACCTGGCTCGCGGTCGGCTTGGTGCTTTGCCTGCTCCTTATGGCCGCCGGGCAAACGACGCCGCAACCCGATGCGCCAGACCGGCCGGCGCAGTTGGCTGGTCGAGCGGATGGGCGGATTGCCGCAACGGCCTCCTTGCGCACCTTGGAGAACGCAACCGCCGACGCTGCCGCGGCAACGGAAGCGCTGGCGCGGCGCCGGGCCGATGCCGAAGCGCAGCTACAGGCCCATGCCAAGGCGCTGCAGCCAATGTTGCCGCTGATGGAACGGCTCTCGCTTTACCCGGCGGAGACATTGCTCGCCACCCGCGGCGACCCGCAGGCGGCGCTGACCGGCTTGCTGGTCCTGAAAGGCCTGGCGCACCAGTTGGAGACCGAGGCTGAAGGCCTGCGTGCCGAGCAAACCGAGGTGGCGCGGCTAGGCGAGGCGATGGCGGCTCAGGACGGCCGGCTGGCCGCCGCCCAATCGGCGCAGGCCGAGCAGGCGGCTGGTCTTGACCAGCAATTGGCCGCCATCCGCCAGCCGGAGGACGCGGGCAGTCTGGCAGCCCGCCACGCGGCCGCGCAGGCTGCGCAGGCCGCAACCCTCAAGGCGGCGCTGACGCAACTTGACATCGTTCGGCGGCAGGAGGAAGCGCGGGCCCGTGCCGATGCTGCAGCGGCCGAGCGGCAGCGGCAGGACGGCCTCGCGGCAGCGGCGCGGCAGCGGCAGGCCGCGCTGCTGCAGCCCGCCGGGCCAGGGCTGGGCGAGGCCCGCGGCCAACTGGGCGCCCCGGTCGCCGGCGCCGTGATAAAGGCCTGGGGTGAACCCGGCGACGCCGGGCCCGCTACCGGCATCTCCTATGGCCCGCCTCCGGCCGCGCGGGTGGCGGCCCCTTGCGGCGGCCGGGTGGTGTTCGCCGGGCCGTTCCGCTCGTTCGGCCAGTTGATGATCATCGATTGCGGCGGCGGCTACCATTTCGTCCTGGCCGGCTTGGAGCGGCTGGACGCACCGGTGGGGCGGACGCTGGAGGCCGGCGAACCGGTGGGCGTGATGCCGAGCTGGGACCCGCATGTCCCCGGACAACGGCCATCGCTGTATCTCGAGCTGCGGCAAAACGGCACGCCGGTTAATCCTGCGCCATATTTACGCTCGCGCTCGTGACGGTAGCCGAGAACACGCTTATGTGGCAGTGTGGATGCTGACATGCGTTCTGTGGACGCGGAGCTGAACTGCGCCGGACGGGCGCCAAGAGGGGCGAAGGTATGAAGTTCCGGTCCGGATTGCTGGTAGGCGCCGCTTTCCTGGCGGGCGTGGGGGTTGGCCCGGCGTCCGGTCTGTTCCATGGGGCGCGTCCGTGGGCGGTCAGCAGTGCGCAGGCGCAGGATAGCAGCCGGACCGAGACCTACCGGTTGCTGGAATTGTTTGGCGACGTGTTCGACAAGGTGCGGGCGGAATACGTCGAGCCGGTCAACGACCGGGACCTGATCGAGAACGCGATCAACGGGATGCTCACCGGGCTCGACCCGCATAGCATGTACATGAATGCCAAAGCGTATCGGGACATGCAGGTACAGACGCATGGCGAGTTCGGCGGGCTGGGCCTGGAAGTGACCCAGGACAACGGCATTATCAAGGTGGTCTCCCCGATCGACGACACACCAGCCTCCCGCGCGGGCATCAAGGCAGGCGACCTGATCACCAGCATCGACAATACCACGGTGCAGGGCCTGTCGTTGAACGACGCGGTGGACAAGATGCGCGGGCCGCCCAACAGCGCGATCCATCTGGTGATCAAGCGTGAGAACGTTGATCAACCGATCCAGCTCACCCTCAACCGCGAGATCATCCACATCCAAGTGGTGAAATCCCACCTTGAAGGCGATATCGCCTACATCCGGCTCACTCAATTCAACGAGCAGACCGATTCCGCGATGCGGGACGCCATCGCCAAATACCGCCAGCAACTGGGGGATCGGCTGCATGGCATCGTGCTCGACCTGCGCAACAATCCGGGCGGCCTGCTCGATCAGGCGATCGCGGTGTCGAACGATTTCCTGCAACAGGGCGAAATCGTCTCCACCCGCGCGCGCCACCCGGATGACAGCCAACGCTGGAACGCCAAGCCCGGTGCCGACATCACCAACGGCCTGCCCGTCGTGGTGCTGACCAACGAGGGCAGCGCGTCGGCCAGCGAGATCGTCGCCGGCGCGCTGCAGGACCAGCATCGCGCCGTGATCCTTGGGGAGAAAACCTTTGGCAAGGGCTCGGTGCAGACGGTGTTCCCGCTGCCGGGCAACGGCGCGATGCGGCTGACCACGGCGCGCTACTACACCCCCTCCGGCCGGTCAATCCAGGGCCTCGGCATCACGCCGGACGTGCCGGTGGCGGAGAGCCGCACCGAGACGCCGCATTTCGGCCCGGAGCGCGAGGCCGACCTCAACCACGTGTTGAAGAACCAGGGCGGCACCCCGCCCGACCCCGGGGCGGCGCCCCGAGCCGATCTGCCGCCGGCCGCGGCCACCATCCCCAAACTGCCGCCGGAAACCTGGCCCGCCTTCGACCCGGCCAAGCCCGATACCGACTTCCAACTGCAGCAGGGCTTGGTGCTGGTGCGTGCCATGGCCGCCCAGCAGCAGCGTCACGCCCAGCGCTGACTCGTGCGGCCGTTAAGCGGCTGGCGCGCGCTCGGCGCTGCCTGGATCGTGGTGATCGCCGGCGCCGGCGGATTGGCAGCGGTTCTGCAGGTGCTGGGGCCGCCCGCGTCTCTGGCCTCGCAGCCTGCGCACGCCAGCGAAGCGGCTCCGGCAAGCGCGCCAGGGAGTTCCCAGACGAGCCAGGTTGCCAAACCGGCACCCGAGCCGCAGCCCGCGACGCCGGCCGCTGCGGCCGCTCCGGCCGCAGCCGCCCGAGCTGCCGCCGCTTTGGCCACGTCACCGGCCGGCATCGCCGAACCCGATCCCGCGTTGCTGGAGCCCGCGCCGGACTTCACGGGCGCACAGCTCCCACGTATCTCCCCCGACGGGCGCACCTCCCTGCGCACCTACGCCCGCGCTTTCGACCCGGCGGATAAGCGGCCACGCATCGCCATGGTGGTGGTGGGCTTCGGCCTGTCCGCCAGCGAGAGCAAAGCGGCGCTCGACTCCTTGCCCCCTGCGATCACCGTCGGCATTTCGCCCTACACGCATGACCGCACCGGCATCGCCGCCGCCGCGCGCGCCACTGGCCACGAGTTCCTTGTCACCCTGCCGATGGAAAGCCAGGGCTATCCGCTGAACGACTCCGGACCACGCGCCTTGCTCACTGGGGCCGACCCGGCCGACAACGATCGCAACCTGGAATGGGCGCTGTCCCGCATCCAGGGCGAGGTGGGCGTCACCGGTGGGTCCGACGGGCTGTTGGGCGAGCGCTACGCCGCCGCCACCAGCGCGTGGAGACAGGTGCGCGATCAGCTTGCCTCTCGCGGCCTCCTGTATGTGGACCCGCGTCCCGGCGTTCCCGTTGCAGGCGCCGCGGTCGGCATGACCATGGTGGTGGACGACCCGCCCGACCGGGACAGCGTCGATGCCAAGCTGGCGCTGCTGGAGCGGCAGGCCCGCGACACGGGAACGGCGGTGGGGCTGGCCGTGCGGGTGCGGCCGGTCACGGTGGAGCGGATCACGGCCTGGGCCCGCGGGCTCGACGGCAGGGGCATCGACCTCGTGCCGGTCAGCGCCCTAGTGCCCGCCGCAGCGCCGGCAGCGCCGTGAGCGAGTTGCCGTATCGGCCGAACGTGGGCGCCGTGCTGTTCAATAGGGACGGCTTGGTTCTGGTGGCCCGCCGCGCCAACCTGCCAAACGCGGAAGGTGCGCCGGGCGGCTGGCAATTGCCGCAGGGCGGGATCGACCCGGGGGAGGATGCGCGAGCCGCCGTGTTGCGCGAACTGGCCGAGGAAATCGGCACCGACCGCGCCACCGTAATCGACGAGCACCCGGACTGGCTCAGCTACGAGCTGCCGCCGCACTTGCTCGGCGTGGCGTTCGGCGGACGCTACCGAGGGCAGCGGCAGCGTTGGTTCGCGTTGCGTTTCGACGGCGCGGACAGCGACATCCGCCTCGACCTCGATCCGCAGCCGGAGTTCGACGCCTGGAGATGGACGCCGCTGGCAAGTCTTCCGGGCCTGGCGGTGCCGTTCAAGCGGCCGATCTACGAGGTGCTGACCGCTTCGTTTGCCCGCCACGCGGCATGACCGAGGCAGCCGAGCTCGAGCAGCTTACAATGCGGCAAGTGGCTTGGCGCATCCTGCCATTCCTGATGCTCGGCTACTTCATCGCTTTCGTAGACCGGGTAAATGCCGGCTTTGCGGCGTTGCAGATGAACCCGGCCATCGGGCTTTCGCCGGCGGCGTTCGGCGTGGGCGGCGGCCTGTTCTACCTGACCTACGTCGTGTTCGAAGTGCCGAGCAATCTCGCCATGGAGCGGGTGGGCGCGCGGCGCTGGATTGCCCGCATCCTGGTCAGCTGGGGCGTGGTTTCGGCTGGCACGGCCTTCGTGGTGGGACCCTATTCGTTCTACGCCGCGCGGCTGCTGCTGGGTGCGGCGGAAGCGGGATTCTTCCCCGGCATCATCCTCTATCTGACGTATTGGTTCCCGAAGGCGTATCGCGGTCGGATCGTTGCGATCTTCATGGTCGCCATCCCGGTGTCGAGCTTCCTTGGTTCGCCGATCTCCGCGGCGTTGCTGCAGACCGAGGGTTTGCTTGGGCTGCATGGCTGGCAGTGGATGTTCATTTTGGAGGCCGCGCCAGCCATCCTGCTGGGCGTACTGGCCTTGGCGGTGTTGCCCGATGGACCCGACGGCGCAGCCTGGTTGGCAGGCCCGCAACGGGAGTGGTTGCGCCAACGGCTCGCCGCTGAACGCGCCGCGACCCGGCAAGCGGGCCACCCGCGTGCTTCGCTATGGCAGGTGCTGACCAACAAATACGTGCTGGCGGCGTCGCTGATCTACGCCGGGGCATCGGGCGCAAGCCAGTGCTTGTCATTATGGCAGCCGCAGATCATCAAGTCGTTCGGGCTTTCCACCACGCAGACTGGCTGGCTGAACATGCTGCCGTTCGGCATCGCCTCCGTGCTGATGGTGCTGTGGGGTCGCCGGTCGGACCAGCGGCGCGAGCGGGTGTGGCATACGGCGTTGCCCCTGGCCCTGCTCGCGGGCAGCCTGCTGGCGGCCACGCTGACGAACTCGCTAGCGCCGACGATGCTGATCCTGTGCCTCGCGGTGACGGCGACGTATGTCGTAAAGGGCCCATTCTGGGCGCTGGCCACCGAATGGCTGACGGTGGGCGCGGCGGCGGGGATTGCGCAGATCAACGCGGTGGGCAACTTGGGCGGGCTGTTTGGTTCGTCCTTGCTGGGCATTATCAAAGGCGCGACGGGCAGCTACCCGCTGGGGCTGCTGCCGCTCGCGGCGTTGTCGGCGGCTGGATGCGTGGCAGTGGCGCTGATCGGCGGCCATCCAGCGCCTACTCTACCGCAGCCCAAAATGAACGCCTGAAACCGCAGCCCTGTTCAGGCGGCAGGGCCAACTTCGAACGACCGCATGAAGAGACCGAGCAATCTGGTATCGTTCCCGCTTGTATCGGAGGGCCGACGTGGGTTCTCGATGTCGAGGCCGATCAGCACGTTGCCGTCCGGCTGGAGCGCTGCCGCTGGTATGGCGACCTGCTGCGTCACCAGCGTCGTGCCAAACATCCATCGTGCGATCGGGACTCCGTTGACCCAGACGTGCACCACCGTTGGGCGGCCTCTCGGAGGTATGTAGGCAAATGCGGTTAGTGCCAATTTGAGGCCGTTTTGCGCCGCGGCGCCCGCAAGCCGGAATGAGATTGTCGACCGGGGCCCGAGCGTCCAGGTCCCCTCTGGCTCGGGCTGCGCCACGCCGGTCACGGGATAAACCATCGCCGCGCCACCGGCTCCGAACGAAAGAGGCTTGCCAAACGGCAGGTCCGGCAGCGGCAACAGCACCGGCGCCTGGCAGGCCAGCCGCTCCGGCCTCACCCAGCAGGGTAACCCCCAAACAGCGCTCTGTCGTGCAAGGATTGGGGAACTCGCCGGGTCAAACTCGTAAACCGGGGCGGGCACGGAGAGGGTGCTCGGCGCGTCGGGCATCGGGCGGACCGGTTGCAGCATCAGCGCCCATGGTAAGGGGGTCAGTTTAAAGGCGAACGCGCTTGGAAACACCTTTGTGCCGGTGCGTATTTCGCTGGCGAACGGGTAGAAAATCGCGTCCCTTTGCTGCAGCCGGGCGAGCAGAACATCGTTCAGGGCCGACAATCCATGGGGCAGCAGAAGAGTTTGGGAGTTCGGCGGGCGAGCGAGCTGGACCGGGTCTGTGAGCTCCAAACGCCACATGAACAGGCATGCGACGACGGCAGCGGCAGCAGCCAAGGCCAGCAATCGCGGGCCGGCGACGAACGCCCGCAGCACCGCCGCGGCGTAAAGGCCGAACACCGGCAACATCCACTTAAAGTAATGATACAGGCTGTAGTACCATAGAGTGGACGAGTGCAAGTCTCGATAGCAGAGCAGCAGCACAGTGTCGGCCATCGTGGCAGCCACGATGGCGCCATGCGCGAACCGGCGCACCGAGCCTGGCTGCAGCAGGCAGACGGCCATGCCCACCAACCCCGGGACAATCCACGGGAACACGAACGCCAGCCCGTGTCCGCCGAGGAACACGGGGGCGGGATCGATCATCAACGCGACCCAGCGCAATGGCAGCAGCCGCCACTCGAAACCAAACTTTGCCGACGCCCGCAAGTAGCGGTCGAGCTGCAGCCCGTTGACCGCGGTATAGGCCGCCGCATACAGCGCGAGCGGCACGGCCGCGCCGAAAACGGAGGCGGCACAAACCCGCCAATGTGGCCAACGCCTGGTCGCGGCCAGCGCGGCGACGGCGGCACAGGATGCGCCCACGATTGCACCATCCGCGGGGCGGAACGCGCAGGCGGCAGCGGCCGCAAACCCGGCGACAAAGCCGTCCCTCGGCCGCTCGTGCTCAAGCACGCGCACGGTGCCGAACAGACAGCCCATGAGGCAGAGCGCTGCCGGCGTCGTCGTCCAAGGCTGCACCCACACTGACAACACGGTTTCTGGCAGCAAGGTCGTCGCGATGAACACCCAAGCGGCGACGCTGCGGGAGAACCGCACGTCGGCAAATACACTGCCAGCGAGGGCAGCAAACACCCACATCGTTCCAAGCAGACAGCCCAAATCCGGCAGCAGAAAGGGATCGGCGGGTGTCAGCCGCGTGAACAAAGCGCCCAGCAGGGAGTAGGCCGGTGGATACAAATGCAGGTTGGGATTGAGATCCAGCCTTGCCCAGGCCAAGGCGGATTCGAGGTACCAGCCTTGGTCCCACGCCGACCACCAGCCAAAACCCGGCGGCATGCTATTCGCGGCGCCAGGCGGGAGCGCCTGCAGCGGCGGCGCAAAGCTTGGGGCGAGGGCGGCATGAAGCTGCAGGAAGCGCGCTACCAAGAAGGCCGAAGCCAGCACGAGCGAAGCGATATCCACCGTCAGCCACGGCGCGAGCCGCAGTATTGAGCCACGTCGAATAAGAGAGGTTTGAGCCATAGAGACGGTCAGGTCAGGCCCGGATCAACGTCCCCACCCCGCCCTGTAAGAACATCTCCAGCAAGCAGGCGTGCGGCTGCTTACCATCCAGGATCACTGCACCCTTCACCCCGGCGCGCACCGCGGCGGCGCAGGTTTCAACCTTGGGGATCATGCCACCGCTGATCACGCCCTCAGCGATCAGGCGCTCCACCGCCGTCAGTGAGAGCTCAGGGAGCAGGCGATGCTCCGCATCCAGCACGCCGGGCACATCGGTTAGCATAAGCAGCCGCTTGGCCCCGAGCGCGCCGGCAATCGCCCCGGCGACCGTGTCGGCGTTGATGTTGTAGGTGTGCCCATCCTCACCCTGCCCTACGGGGGCGATCACTGGGATAATCCCGGCGCCGGTCAGCGCATGGATCACCCGGACGTCGATCTCGGCCGGCTCGCCGACGAAGCCCAGGTCCAGCACGCGCTCGATCCGGCTGTCCGGGTCTCTCACGGTGCGGGTGAGCTTGCGGGCGCGGATCAGGCCGCCATCCTTGCCGCAGATGCCCATCGCTAGGGCGCCGGCGCCGTTAATCAGCCCGGCCACCTGTTTGTTCACGCTGCCGGCCAGCACCATCTCCACCACTTCAACCATGGCGGCGTCGGTCACCCGCAGACCGTCGACGAAGGTGGATTGGATGGCCAGGCGCTTCAGCATGGCGTTGATCTGCGGGCCGCCGCCATGCACCACCACCGGGTTCACCCCCACCTGCTTGAGCAGTGCGATGTCGCGGCCAAAGCCGTGCGCGAGGTGCTCATCCCCCATGGCGTGGCCGCCGTATTTCACCACCACGGTGGCGCCGGAGTAGCGGCGCATATAGGGCAGGGCGTGGGCCAAGATACGCGCCTGCTCGGCAGCATCGGCGGCGATGAGTTCATCGTTATCTTGCATGAGCATCTCTACCGGCCTCGCCGTACACCGGTCAATCGGACTGCACCCATTTGAAGCTTTAAGAAGACCAGTCTCGTCAGTAGGATGCATTCATGGACCAGCCAACCCTGGCTTACGACGACCGACCCACTCAGGCGTCGGGGGCCGCATTGACGATCCGCCAGCAACGGATCATCACCAGCAGCCTGGTGAGACGCTTGCAACTACGGCGGCGCGCAATCATTCGTCGGAGGGTTGCGTTTATCGTCGGTTGCGGCCTGGTTTCGCTAAGCGCCGGCACATCTCCACTCATCGATCCGTTTGGTGTCTGGGCTTGGCTTATTCTCCTTGTCGACGTAGCGGTCGCCCTCCCATTGCTATGTTTTGGCTTTTCTGGGGTCTATCTCCAACAAGGCGAACTTCTCAAAATCCTGGATCTTCTAGAAAAGAACCGGGCAGCGCTCAGCCTCCTAGACACCATGGTCGAGCCAGAAACTGAGCGGCACTGAGACGCCCCCTGATCCTGCCGTATCGCTTGACTACGTTAAGGAAACAGTGCGGGAAACAGAGCCGTTCGTTTCCACCGTGCGGCGCACCAGTGCCGCGATTGCATCGGACTCGGCGCATACAACTTGGTCAGGTTTGGGGCTTGTGGCAGGGCTTGGCGTGGGAGTGGCGAGATTCTCCACATATGGTCGGACGATTGATGTCTCGTTTGCCATAATCATGGCTGTCGGTTGCGGGCTCTTGGGATCAATGGCCTATCGTCTAACAGCAGGCAAGTCTGTCGAGCTAGCACGGCTCCGTCGTCAGGAGACGCGCGAAGATGCGACGCTCCTCCTAGAACAGGAGACACTAAGCCATGATCCCGTAACGAAGCAGCAGTTAAGGGAGGCTCGCGTTAAACTATTACTTCGGCACACAGAGTTGTCGGGAGCCGAGCTTCGCAGCACAGTAGCCGCACCCTAGTCTTGATTTAATTCACGAGGACGGCGAGGCTGGCTCGTAGTTCATCAATCCCACTGCCGGTTGAGCTGCTTGTTGCCGTAACGGTCGGAAACGCCGCCGCATGCGCCCGCGCCAGCCCGGCCACCTCCGCCTGCTTCGCTGCCAGGGCGCGCGGCTTCACGTCATCCGCCTTGGTCAGCACCAGCTGGTACGTCACCGCGGCCCGGTCCAGCAACTCCATTGCCGCCATGTCCGACGCCTTTACCTCAATGCGTGCATCCAGCAGAAGCAGCACCCGGCGCAGCGTCGGCCGGCCGCGCAGGTATGAGAACATCAGCCCCTGCCAGTCCTCCTTCACCGACTTGGCAGCCTGCGCATAACCGTAACCCGGCATGTCCACCAAAGTCAGCCGACCGCCCAGGTCGAAGAAGTTGAGCTGCCGGGTGCGGCCCGGCGTGTTGGAGGCGCGGGCCAGCGCCTTATACCCCACCAGCGCGTTGATCAGCGAGGACTTGCCCACGTTGGAGCGCCCGGCGAAGGCAATTTCCACGTCGGAGGGCGGCGGCAACTGGTCGAGCTTTTGGGCGGCAAAGAAGAACGCGCAGGGCTGCGCAAATAGCAGCCGCCCCGCTTCGAGCGCCGCCTCGCCTAGCTCTTCGCCTTCACGCTGCGGGGCAAAGCCGCCGCCGGTTGCGGCGTGGGGCTGCTCGCCGCCATCCGGGTCCTGCGCATGATCAACCATTGCTGCGCCACCGTCAGTGTGTTGTTCCAACTCCAATAGATCAGCAGCCCGGCCGGGAAGCGGCCCATCATGAACATGAAGATCAGCGGCATGAACTTGAACAGCTTGGCCTGGGTCGGGTCGGGCGGCGGCGGATTGAGCTGCTGCTGCAAATACATCGTGCCGCCCATGATCAGCGTCCAGGCTGAGAGGTGCAGGAAGGCCGCGATCTGAGTCGGGTCGTATGGAACGAGGCCGAACAGGTTGAACACATTGGTCGGGTCAAGCGCCGAGAGATCGTGGATCCAGCCGAAGAACGGGGCGTGACGCATCTCGATGGTGACGAAGATCACCTTGTAGAGCGAGAAGAACACCGGGATTTGCACCACCATCGGCAGGCAGCCCGCCGCCGGGTTCACCTTTTCCGCCTTGTACAACCCCATCATCTCGCTCTGCAGCTTGGTGGGGTCGTCCTTGTAGCGTTCCCGCAGCGCCGTCATCTTCGGCCCGAGCAGCTTCATCTTGCTCATCGAGCGATAGGACTTGTTGGCCAGCGGGAAGAACAGCAGCTTGGCGAACACGGTGAACACCATGATCGCCAGGCCGAAATTGCCCAGAACGCCGTTCAGCCAGTCGAGCGCGTAGAAGATCGGCTTGGTCAGGAACCAAAAGTAGCCGAAGTCCACAGCATAAGAGAACAGCGGCACATGGTCCGCCGTCTCATAATGCGCCAGCAGGTTTACAACCTTGGCGCCGGCGAAAGCGCGCGAGGTGATGGATGCGCTGGCCTCCGGGGCCACCGTCTGGGGCGCCGTGGTGATGAAGTCGGCGCCATAGCGGATGGGCCCGGTGGCGGACGGGCCGAAGCGGAACGAGGCGGTCTGCGGCGTGTCCTGGCTCGGGATGGCGGCGGTGAGCCAATATTTGTCGGTGATGCCGCCCCAGCCGCCGGTGGTCTGAGCGCTTTGCGCAATCCCACCCGCCTTCTGCGCCTCGGACTTGACGGTGGCATAGCTCGGGTCGGTCAGCCGGCCATCGACCACCCCGATCGGGCCTTCATGCAGGATGTAATATCCCGCGGTCACCGGCTGATAGTCGCGCCGAATGCGCTCGAACGGATGCAAGGCGACCGGCGATGGCCCGGTGTTCTTCACCGACTGGGTCACGCCAAACATGTAGTTGTCGTCGATGGTGTAGGTCAGCGAGAACACCAGGCCGGCGCCATTGTCCCAGGTGAGCGTGAGCGGCGTGTCCTGCGTCAGTTCGCGGCCGTTGGCCGTCCAGATGGTGGCGTCATCGGGCAGCTTCATGCCGGGGGTATCGCTGGTCCAGCCATACTGGATGTAGTTGGGCTCCGGGTCGGATTGAGGCTCCAACACGCGGACCAGCGGCGAGCCGGGACTGACTTCCTCGTGGTAGTCGCGCAGCACCAGGTCATCCAGCATAGCGCCGCGCAGGTTGACGCTGCCGGCCACCTTCGGCGCGTTGATCGGCACGCGCGGGGTGTTCTTCGGCGGTGCGACCGCCTCCGGCTCAGTGCCGGAGTAAGAGGGATTGACGACCGGCTTGGCTGGCGCGGCTGCCTGCTGGCTTTGCGCCGCCTGCTGCAGTTGGGGCTGCTTGGGGGCTTTGGGCATCAGCAATTGGAAGCTGATGAGAATGGCGAGCGAGATGGCGATCGCCGTGATGAGTCGCTTCTGGTCCATGCTGGCGGTCAGCTCTCGCGGTCTGGGACGGGGTCAAAACCACCCTCGTGCCACGGGTTGCAACGCAGGACGCGGCGGACGGCCAGCCCGGTGCCGTGCAGTGCTCCGTGCACGCGCAGCGCTTCGGCCGCATAATCGCTGCATCCCGGGTAGAAGCGGCAATTGGCCCCGAGCACGGGGCGAATCGTCCATTGATAAATGTGCACGGCAGCACGCAGCGCCACGGCGGCCGCGCTCATAGCACGCCCACCTTGCTCAGCGCACGACGCAGATCGCTCATCAACTCCGCAAACGCCCGCGCGCGCGTCCCGTCGCGGCCGATCACCACGAGATCGACGCCGCTCACCGTGTGATCGCGCAGCAACAGGCGGGCGGCTTCCTTCAGTCGGCGGCGAGTGCGGTTGCGGATCACGGCATTACCCACCTTCTTTGTCACGGTGAAGCCGAGCCGGGGCGGACCACCCTCCTCCCGAACCATCGCCTGCAGCACCAACCCCTGGGTGACGGCTTTTCGACCTGCTTTGGCAAGCCGGACGAAATCCGACCGTTGCTTCAGCCGCGCAAGAGCGGGCGGCGCCGGCGCCGCGTCGGGCGCCATGCGACGGGCTAGGCCGACAGCTTCTTGCGGCCGATCCGGCGGCGGTTGGCCAACACCTTACGGCCGCCGACGGTGGCACTGCGGGTGCGGAAGCCATGGCGCCGCTTGCGGACCAGCTTGGAAGGTTGATAGGTGCGCTTCACGGCGAGCCTCCGAATGCCAGATCGGGCGCTCGCTCGCGCGGCCCCTTGTCAGGCGGCCGCATATAGGCGCGCTGGCCGGCTGCCGTCAATTCGCCGCGTGCAATGTCCGCAAAGGGGCAAACTCGTGCCTAGCTATGAAGCGTGCCAGGAGCCGGTTCGCTCCAGGAGGGTGCCATGTCTGCCGTAGCCGAGACGCCGCCGCCCTTGCCCACCCCCTCCACCTGGGAATGGACTGCGACCAGCATTCTGCTTGCCCTCGTTGCGGCCAGCCTGGGCTATGGCGGCGGCATCCTTGCTGGCGTGTTGCCGCTCAGCCTGCCTGGCTGGGGCTGCGTGATTTTGGCGTCCATCGTGGTGGGCGGGCTTGGCGGTGGCATTCTATCGCGCCGGGTCCAAGCGTCGGGCAGCGCCATGGCGGCATTGCAGGCGCGAGCCGCCCGCGTGCCAGAGCTTGAAGAGGAGGTGACCGCCCGCCGCACCAAGCTGCGGCAGATCCGCCACGATGTCCGCGGTGCGCTCTCCCCGGCCCTGCTCGCCTCGGACCGCCTGCTGGCCAGCGCCGACCCGGCGGTCAAACGCTCGGCCGAAATCGTGGTCCGATCGGTCGACCGCGCCATCACCCTGCTGGCGGACAATCCCGACGCTAATCCTCCCGCCGATCCTTGAACTCAACGTCGCGATGGACGTGCACGCTCATCAGGATGCCGAAGCCGAACATCACCGTGAGCGAGGCCGAGCCGCCGTAAGATACCAGCGGCAGCGGCACGCCGCCGACCGGGATAACACCCATCACCATCGCCGTGTTGACGGCGACGTAGAGGAAGAAGTTGGTGGCGATGCCCAGTGCGACCAGCCGGCCAAACTGGTGACGGCAGCGCAGCGCAACGGCCATCGCTCCCATCACGATGCAGGCCAGCAAGGCCAAGAGCGCCAGCGAGCCGACGAAGCCGAACTCTTCCGCCAGCATGGTGAAGATGAAGTCGGTCTGCTTCTCCGGCAGGAAGTTCAGATGCGCCTGGGTGCCTTGCAGGAAGCCCTTGCCCCACATGCCGCCCGAGCCGAGCGCAATCTTGGACTGTTGGATGTTGTAGCCGGCCCCGAGCGGGTCGCCCGCCGGGTTGAGAAAGGTCTCGATGCGGGCGCGCTGGTAGTCGTGCAGGTAGCTAAACGCGATGCGGGCGGCAAACGGGATCGGCAGCAGCACCAGCGCCATTTTCCACCAGCGCACCCCTGCCGCCAGGAACACCGCCCCGCCCACCAGCCCCGTGATGACGGCGGTGCCTAGGTTTGGCTCCTTCAAAATCAGCCCTACCGGCAGCAGCACGGCGGCGATGGGCGGGACTAGGAACAAGG
Organism: Acetobacteraceae bacterium; assembly: GCA_965276785.1. Taxonomy (GTDB): domain Bacteria; phylum Pseudomonadota; class Alphaproteobacteria; order Acetobacterales; family Acetobacteraceae; genus LMUY01. The sequence continues at coordinate 795,629 of OZ255629.1, read as the reverse complement.
GGTTGCCGATCCGCTCCCAGGTGGCGCGATGGAACCAGGAGGCGAGCGCCAGCACCAGGGCGATCTTCATCAGTTCCGACGGTTGCAATTGCAGGCTGCCAAACTCAATCCAGCGCTGCGCGCCCTTGCCGACATGGCCCACCCGCAGCACCAACACGAGCAGGCCGAGCGAGAAGGCGTAAAGCGGCCAGGCCAAGCGGGCGATGAAGCGGATGTCCACCAGGGCCAGGCACAGCATCATCACCAGCCCGATGGCGAAGCGGATTGCCTGTTTGGAGGCATAGGGCTCGGGCGACCCGCCGGCGGCGGAGTACAGCGCCACGTAGCCCACTCCGGCCAGGGCGCAGATGAGCAATACGTAAAGCCAGGAAATCTGGAATAGCTTGGTTGTGAGCCCGAACGACGGCTCGGCCCGGATCAGACGGCGCTCGTCGATCATGCTTCCAAGCCCGGCGACGTAGGATGGGTGCAGCGCAGCGGAACCCATCGCCTGAGCCGTGCGGACGCGGTGGGTGGCGCTGCGCTTACCCACCCTACGGGTCGGCGGCTCACATCTGCTCCGCGACGGTTTGCGCTTGCGGCTCCACGCGATTCACCGGGTCGCGCGTCAGCACGTCGGCCATGATGTCGCGGGCCAGCGGCGCCGCAGCGGCGGCACCCGCGTTGCCGTGCTCCACCACCAGGCTCACCGCGTAGCGCGGGGCGTCATACGGCGCGAAGCACACAAACAACGCATGCGGCCGGTATTCCCAGGGCAGGTTCTCGGACTTGAAGTTGCCATGCTCGCGCAGCTCCCGCGACACGCGGCGCACCTGGCTCGAACCGGTCTTGCCCGCCAACTGCACGCCCGGAATGGAGAGCCGTGCCAGCGGCGCGGTGCCGCCCGGCTCGTTCACCACGGCATACATCCCTTCGCGGCAGAGCTGCAGGTGTCGCTCGGACAGATCCATGCTCGGCCAGTCCGCCGGCGCGGCACCAGGCTGCGCCGCCCCATTCACCAGCCGGGTCAAGTGCGGCTGCACCGCCCGGCCCGTAGCCACCCGGGAAACATAGGTGCACAGCGCCAGCGGCGTCACCTCCACATAGCCTTGGCCGATGCCGCAGTTCACCGTATCGCCGATGCCCCAGGAATGGCCCTGTGCCAGCCGCCACTCCCGGGTGGGCATCAGCCCCTTGCGGGCGCCGGGCAGATCGACATCGAGGTCCACACCGATGCCGAACTTGTTGGCCATCGCCGCTACCCGGTCGATGCCGCAACGGCGGGCCAGCTCGAAGAAGAACACATCGCAGGAGTTCTTCAGCCCGCCGCGCACGTCCAGCAGGCCGTGGCCGCCCTTGCGCCAGCAGTGAAACCGCGTGTCGCCCACGTCCAAGTAGCCAGGGCAGTTGATGTGCTCGCCGGGACCGATCACGCGGCCGTCCAGCCCCGCCATGGCGACCGCCATCTTGAAGGTGGAACCCGGCGGGTAGACGCCCGCGGTGGCCTTGTTGATCAGCGGCGCGCGGCGATTGTCGGTCCATTCCACCCATTGCGCCTGCGACACGCCGGAGTTGAACAGGCTCGGGTCGAACGAGGGCGTGGTGGTCATCGCCAACACCTCGCCGTTGCGGCAATCCATCACCACGGCGGAGGCGCTGAGATCGGTGAGCCGGCCCAGCACGCTCTTCTGTAGCTCGTAATCGAGCGTCAGCCCGATGTCCTGCCCTGGCGTGCCCTCCTGCCGGTCCAGCTCGCGGATCACCCGGCCGACGGCATTCACCTCCATCTGAACTTCGCCGGCCCGGCCGCGCAGGCGCAAATCATGGTACTTCTCGATCCCGGCGCGGCCGACGCGGATGCCGGGCAAGGCCAGCATCGGGTCGTCGCCCATGTCGGCCTCGGAGGGCGGGGCGACGTAGCCCACCACGTGGGCGAGGTCCGGCCCCGCGGGATACAGCCGCGACGTGCCGACATCGACCAGGATGCCGGGCAGGTCCGGCGCGTTGACCTCGATGCGGGCCATGTCGTCCCAGGACAGGAACTCGCGCACCACCAGCGGGATGAACCGGCGGCGATGGTGCATTTCACGGTCGATCCGGGCGCGCTCGTGGTCGGCCAGGGGCAGCACCTGGCTGAACGCGTCCAGCGTCGCGTTCACGTCGTTGGTCTCCTCCACCATCAGCAGCGCGCGCCAGTTCAGCTTGTTGCCCGCCACCACGGTGCCGAAGCGATCGAGGATGTGGCCGCGCGGTGGGGAGATCAGGCGGGAGCTGATGCGGTTGCTCTCGGCCAGCGTTTCATAGCGTGCGCCATCCACCACCTGCACCTGGTAGAGCCGGCTGGCCAGCAGCCCCAGCACGCCCAATTGCCCGGCGCCGAGCAGCAGGGCGCGGCGCGTGAACACGCGGGTGGTCTTGCTGGTTTTTCTCACGCCTGACTCGGGTCCGCCAAACCGCGATGGGCACGAATGAACAAGGTGGCGAGCAAAGGATACAACCCGGCAGCCAGCGCGAACTCAAACAGTGCTGGCGCCGGGGAGAACAGCCGCATGGTGAGGCCGCAGATCAACGCCCACTCCAGCAAGGACGCCCCGGCGGCCACGCCCACAAAGGCGAGCCAGACGACCAGAAAACCCTGCCGGACCAGCACCCGCCGCCATCGCACCGCCAGCCCGTGCACGATGAGCAGTACCAGCACCGAGGCGCCGATCGGCGATAGGCCGAGCAGGTCCGCCAGCAGCCCCAGAGCGAACACCACCGCGGGCGGCATCGAGGCGGGGCGGAACAGCGACCAGAAGAACACGCAGGCAATCGCCGCCGCCGGCTGCCACTCCGCTTGGCCCGGGGCGCCGAGCGGGAAGGTGGTTGCCAGCAGGATCAGCGCCGTGCAGGCGGCCGGGAAGGCGGCACGGGATGCGGCATCGAGTTGCCGCCACAGCGTCGGTCGCGGACGGATGCCGGGGGTCTTGTCCATCAGTGCCGACGGTCCGCGAGCAGCCTGGCACCTTCGGGCGGCTGGATGCCACTCAGGCCGTAATCAAAGATGCGCACCACGTCCAGCCGGTCGAGCCGGGCGAACGGCTCGACTTCGGGCACGTTGTTCGCGGTGTAGTGCACGATGCCCACCGGCAGGCCGGCCGGGAATGCACCGGCCTCGGCAGAGGTCACCACCCGCTCGCCTTCCGCCGGCATGGTGCCCTCGGGCCAGAACATCAGCCGCGGACGCGGATTGTTGGTGCCGAGCAGCAGGGCGCGGCCATGGCTGCCCTCCAGCGTCACCGGGATGCGGCTGTTGATGTCGGTGATGAGCAGCACGCGGGCGCTGCGCATGCCCACCTCGGTCACCCGGCCCACCAGCCCCCGCCCGTCCAGCGCAATCTGGCCCTTGGCGATGGCATGGTTGGGCCCGGTAGAGAGCAGCACGGCGCGGGCATAAACGCCGCCGGCATCGGCCACCACGCGCGCCGTGACGTAGGAGGGCGCCGGATCGGGGATCCAATTGAGGTTGGCTTTGAGCGCCGCGTTCTCGGCATCGAGCGCTAGAGCCACTTCCTGCCAGCGGCGCAGTTGCTCGTTCTGTTGCCGCAACCGCTCGTTGTCCTCCCGCAGCGCGAGCAGGTCGCGCCCGTCGGCCATGATGCCATGCACGGTGGCGATCGGCGCGGACGCCAGCGAAAAAATCGGCGCCAGCGCGTCCGCCAGCGCCATGCGCATTCGCTCCGCCACCCCTGCATCCGCCCGGCCGAGCAGCAAGACTCCGAACGCTGCCACGATCAGCACGGGCAACGTCAACCGGGAGAGCGCCTGGCGGACCGGGATGGACAGCCGGATCACAGGATGGACGGGTCCTCAGTACATGGATGTGAGCACATTACGCAGCCGCTTCATCTCTTCAAGCGCCCGTCCGGTGCCGAGCGCCACACACGATAGCGGTTCTTCGGCTACCACAACAGGCAGCCCGGTGGCATCGCGCAGAACTTGGTCCAGCCGGAACAGCAGGGCGCCGCCACCGGTGAGCACGATGCCCTTGTCCACGATGTCGGCCGCCAGTTCCGGCGGCGTGTTCTCCAGCGCGACCTTCACCGCCTCCACGATCGCGCTCACTGGCTCGGCCAGGCTTTCGGAGATCTGCCGCTGGCTCACCAGCACCTCGCGCGGCACGCCGTTCATCAGGTCGCGCCCCTTCACCTCCCGGTACGGGCCTTCCTCGTGATAGTCCGGCGGGCAGGCGGCGCCGATATCGATCTTGATCCGCTCGGAGGTGCTCTCGCCGATTAGCAGGTTGTGGTTGCGGCGGATGTAGCTGACGATCGCCTCGTCCATCTTGTCCCCGCCGGTGCGCACGCTGCGGCTGTACACAATACCGCCAAGCGAGATCACCGCGACCTCTGTGGTGCCGCCGCCGACATCCACGATCATCGAGCCGGAGGGTTCCGTTACCGGCAGCCCGGCGCCAATGGCGGCGGCCATCGGCTCCTCGATCAGCATCACCTTGCGGGCGCCGGCGCTTTCCGCGCTCTCTTGGATGGCGCGGCGCTCCACCGCGGTCGAGCCGGACGGCACGCAGACGATAATCATCGGCGAGGAGAAGCCCCGGCGGGCATGCACCTTGCGGATGAAATGCTTGATCATCTCCTCCGCCACCTCAAAGTCGGCGATCACGCCGTCGCGCAGCGGGCGGATGGCGGAGATGTTGCCGGGGGTGCGGCCCAGCATCTGCTTGGCCTCCTCGCCCACCGCCAACACCTGCTTCTTGCCGCGCACGTCGGCGATGGCGACCACGGAGGGCTCGGCCAGCACGATGCCGCGCCCTTTGACATATACGAGTGTGTTAGCCGTGCCGAGATCGATGGCCATGTCGGCAGACATGAACCCGAACAATCGTCCAAGCATCGGCAGACTTCCAGGAAGGGGGGTGAGCGATGGAGGCGAGGGCTTAGCCCCCTGCCCCGCCCTGGGCAAGCCTGCGGGCGCGGTGGGGGCAAACAAGTTGCGGCACCTGGCAAACCGTTTTGTCCGCTCCCACGTTACGTCCCGCTAGTCGAGATTCGGCCAGGACGGCCCTCAGTGAGGAGTGTGTCTTATGACGTATCGTAAAGTTTTACCGGTGGCGGCGTTGTCTCTGGCGCTTGGGCTTGGCGCCTGCACCGACCCGTATAACCCCGGCCAACGCGCGGTCGGCGGCGGCGTGATCGGCGGCTTGGGCGGCGCGGGGGTGGGTGCGCTGGCTGGCGGCGGCAAGGGCGCACTAATCGGCGGCTTGGCCGGGAGCGCACTGGGTGCCGGCACCGGAGCAGCCACAACACCGCAGCGGCCGTCGTACGGGTATTAAGCGTTCAGTAGTCCGATGCTTACAGCCCTCTCCCGGTGGGAGAGGGCAGCTTCACGCGGTCGTCCCGCTGCACCATGGTTAACACGGCGTTCATTACGCAGACGACCGCGACATTCGCCATCAGGGCGAGCAATCCGACGTAAACCGTGTAGCGGCCGCCTCCAACCCCCAGCGTGTGCAGCGGTTTCAGGCCGTCGCCCCAGCAGACCAGGGTGCCGCCAAAGAAGCCGACCGCCCAGCCGGCCAGCAACGCCGGGCTGCGAAACCAGCGCGTGAACAAGCCGAACACGACAGCCGGGAAGGTCTGCAGGATCCACAACCCGCCGAGCAGTTGAAGGTTGAGCGCCACCGAGTTGTCCTGGAACAGGATAAAGCCGAGCGCGCCGAGCTTGACCACCAGCGAGGTGGTTTTCGCCACCGCCGCCTCGCCTTGCCGAAATGGCCGGGTTGACATAGGCTTTCCAAAAGTTGCGGGTGAACAAGTTGGCGGCGCCGATGGACATGACCGCGGCCGGCACCAGAGCTCCGATTGCAATGGCCGCGAAGGCGAAACCAGCGAACCAGCCCGGAAACAAGGCCTTGAACAGCGCCGGCACCACCTCGTTGGCGGTTGCCGGCTTCACCCCCGCCGCATAGGCCATATAGCCCAGCAGCGCGATCAGCCCGAGCAACAGCGTGTAGGCCGGCAACAGCACCGCATTCTTGCGGATGGTATCGCCGCTGCGGGAGGCGAAGATACCGGTGAGCGTATGCGGATACATGAAGGCGGCCAAGGCCGAGCCCAGCGCCAGGCTGGCGTATGGCAGGTATTGGCCTGGTGTAAGCAGCGTGCTGCCGGCCCCCTTGGCTTTGAAGCCGGCCTCGGCCGCCGCAAACACCGCGCCATAGCCGCCCAGCCGGAGCGGGATGATTGACACCGCCGTTAGCACCACGACGTAGATCATGATGTCCTTGACGAAGGCGATCAGCGCCGGGGCGCGCAACCCGGCCGAGTAGGTGTACAACGCCAAGATCAGGAAGGCGACGATCAGCGGGATTTCGCCGGTGAGGCCCAGCGCCTTGATCACGACCTGCATGCCGATCAATTGCAGGGCGATATAGGGCATAGTGGCCAACACGCCGGTTACCGCCACCGCCAACTCCAGCGGCCGCGAGCCATAGCGGGCGTGCACCACGTCGGCCGCCGTGACGTGCCCGGCCGCGGCGGCCACTGACCATAGCCGCGGCATGATGAGGAACACGATCGGGTAGACCAGGATGGTGTGGGGCAGCGCGAAGAAGCCATAAGCGCCGGCGGCGTATACCAGCGCGGGCACGGCGATGATGGTGTAGGCGGTATAAAAATCACCGCCGACCAGGAACCAAGTGATCCAGGTGCCGAACTGACGGCCGCCGAGGCCCCATTCGTCAATATGCGCCAGTGTTGCCGGCTTGCGCCAGCGCGCGGCGACGAAGCCCAGTACGGTCACCAGCGCGAAGCAGCAGATGAACACGGCAAAGGCCGGCCAGTCGATGCTGGCGCTGATCACGCGCCGTCTCCCGGCCGCTTGCTGCCGAGCAGGACGAGGTAGGTGAGCAAAGCGGTGACTGGCACCCAGGCGAGTTGATACCAGTAGAAGAAGGGGAAGCCGAACAAAGCCGGGCCAGCGTGGTTGTAGAACGGCAGCCAGAGCAAGCCGATGAACGGGATGAGCAGTAAGGCGGCCAAAGAACGTTTCCCTTTGCTTATGGCGTGCCGGGCCGCGTCCGCTTACTTCGCCGTTGCGTGGCAGGCAAGGGCGTGTCGCAGCGGCCCAACTCCATACTGAGGTAGTGCAGCAACACAGTTCCATCGCTTTTTCGATCGCATTGACAAACGATGCGCAATCGGCACTTTACTACTCTAGGTAGCAAACCACGGCGCCTGCCTGGCTGTTCAGCGCCGCGAAAGGAGCCTTCATGTCGGGATCGTTCAACGCCGCCTTTGTGCGTGGGGCGTACGAGTCGGCGCTGGGCCGGGATGCTGACCCGGCTGGCTTGGCCGCCGCCACCGCCGCCGTGGGCAATGGCGAAACCATCCAGCAGCTCCAAGCCGCGCTGGCGAGCAGCCCGGAAGGGCAAGCAGCCCTGCAGAAGCTCTACCAGCAGGTCTTGGGCCGGCCAATCGATGCCGCCGCGCTTGCCAACAGCACCGCTGCCGTGGGCAATTTCCTCTCGCTTGCCAGCCTCCGGCAGGAGCTTGCCTTCAGTGCGGAAAGCCGAGTCCACATCAACGCCATCTATCAGTCCGTCTTGGGCCGCACTGCCGATCTGTCGGGGCTGGCGTCGTCGGAATACGCTCTTTCCGACGGCCTGACCCAAGCGCAATTGCGCACCAACATCGCCGCCAGCCCAGAGGCCCGCGCGCATCTCAACACCATCTACCAAAACGAACTCGGCCGCCCGGCCGATCCAGCCGGCTTGGCCAATTTCGAGCAAGCACTTGCCAACGGCCAATCCTTGGCCGGCATCGCCGCGCTTGTCGCCAGTAGCCCCGAGGCGCAGAACGACCTGGTAAACACCTACGAGACGACCTTGGGCCGCGCTCCCGACTCGGCTGGGCTCGCCTTTTGGGCCCAGTCTCTCGCGAGTGGCGGCTCGCTCGCACAAGTGCAGACCGCGCTGATCGACAGCCCCGAACTGACCGGTGATGTAATTGCGGCATATCAATCCGGTTTAGGGCACGGTCCTGACACGGTTCAGCTCGCCGCTGCGCGGGCGGAGCTTACCTCCGGCGTGCCGTTCTCAGTCTTGCAGACCGAATTGGGCGAGCTATCCGGCGGCCTGGTGCCGCGGCCAGAAAACGGATTGCTCGCTCCCGCGATCTCACCGCAGACCATTGCTTCGCCACATAGCGGGCTGAGCTATATTTACTCGATAAATGGCGATGATGCGCTGATCGCCGCCGCACCGGAGAGGGTGATGCTGCAGTATGGAGGGACTGAGGGCGGCGCCGTGATCAGCGGATTTAACCCTTCCGCCGATGTGCTCGAAATCCAGAGCAAGTGGAACAGCTCATTTGCCAGCCTGAACATCATCTCCAATGGTCCCAGCGACAGCATCGTCTTTACCGGTGGCCAAGGTGGTGAGATCTATCTTCAAGGCATACCCAAGAACGCCATTGTTCCCGCTGACTTTAAGTTTGCCTAAGCTATCGCATCCCAACGTGCTCGCTGAGAGGATAGCCCTGCGCAAACAGCAGCGCCCGCAAGTCCGCATGGTCCACGCGCAGCCGCGCGCCCTCCGCCACTACCGGCCGGGCATGGAATGCCACCCCCATGCCCGCCGCGCCCAGCATCGCCAGGTCGTTCGCCCCGTCGCCCACCGCGAGCGTGGCCGCGAGCTTCAAGCCGCGCGCAGCCGCCAGTTCCTCCAGCGCGGCCAGCTTGGCGCTGCGGTCGAGCACCGGCTCGCCTACATCTCCCGTCAGCACGGTGCCATCGTCTAGCAGCGTGTTGGCCCGATGCACATCGAAGCCGCACAGCGCCGCCACCCGGGCGGTGAAGAAGCTAAACCCGCCCGAGACCAGCGCCGCGGCAGCATTGTGCGCCCGCATGGTGGCCACCAGCGTTTGCGCCCCCTCGGTCAGCCGCACCCCCGCCCAGGTCCGCTCCAGCGCCGCGAGTTCCAAGCCGCGCAACAACGCGACCCGCTGGCGCAAGGCATCGGTAAAATCCACCTCGCCGTTCATCGAGCGCCTGGTGACCGCCGCCACTTGCTCGCCCAAGCCCGCCTGCCCGGCCAGTTCGTCCAGCGTCTCGCCGGTTACGATGGTGCTGTCCATGTCCGCTACCAGCAGCCCCTTGCGCCGTCCGCGGGAGCGCACCGGCAGCGCATCCACCGCCTCGCCCGCCAGCGCCGCTCGCACGACGGCCATGTCGGGCGCGCTCGGGCAGGGGACGTCCACCGCCTCGCCGGGCGAGAGCACGAGAGGTGTGCCGCCCTGGACGGCGTCGCGCACCCGGGTGATCGTGCCGGGCGAAAGCGTGGCGGCGGCGCGGGCGGCCACCAGGGTGAGGATATGCGGCATGGCGCCGGCGCAATGGCAGAGTGGCACGGCGGCGGCAAGACGGTTGCCAAAGCGAGCCATCATCGTCGCCGGGCCGACCTGCAGCGGCAAATCCGTTTTGGCGCTGCACTTGGCCCAGCGGTTCGGCGGCACGGTGATCAACGCCGATGCCATGCAGGTATACCGCGAGTTGCGCATCCTCACCGCGCGCCCCACGCCGCAGCAGGAGGCGATGGTGCCGCATGCGCTCTACGGCGTGCGCGCGGCCGCCGAGCCGGGCAGTGTCGCCTGGTGGCGCAGCGCCGCGCTGGCAGCCATGGACGGGGCGGCGACACCAATTCTCTGTGGCGGCAGCGGCCTCTACCTTCGCGCGCTCACCGCCGGTCTGGCCGACATCCCGGACCCGGGAGCCGCCGCCCGCGACGAAGCCCGCCACTTAGTGGCCACCGAGGGCGCGCCAGCGCTGCACGCAAGGCTGCTCGCCATCGACCCGGCGACCGCCCAGGGCCTACGCCCCCACGACGGCCAGCGGGTCGCGCGCGCCTGGGAAGTATGGCGCGGCACCGGGCGAGGCTTGGCGGAATGGCTCTCCGCCGCGCCGGCCCCGCCAGGCTGGGAATTTACGGTCGTGCGGCTCGACCCGGCCCGCACCGAACTGCGCGCCGCCATCGCCAGCCGCTTTACCGCCATGCTGGCGGCCGGGGCGGTTGAGGAAGTTGCAGCCTTGGCCGCCCAGGGTCTGAACCCGGCCTTGCCGGCGATGCGGGCGCTTGGGGTGCCGGACCTGCTTGCGTTCCTGCGCGGCGAGATCAGCCTTGCCGACGCCGAACGCCGGGCGGTGCTCGCCACGGGGCAGTACACCAAACGTCAGGCGACCTGGTTTGCCCATCAAACGCTCGCCTCGGCGGCGCAAATCAGTATTATTCCTTCGCGATATAAGCATTCTGCGCAACTTTCGACAACATTGATAGCAGGTATGCAGCAGTTTCTGTGCTTGCCGGATTGATTCTCCTGCTCGCCGCCCGTAGATGGATCGCATGACGCACCACACTGCCCATCGCCGGTCCGGCGCCGAAATCCTGTTGCAGGCCTTAAAGGATCAGGGGGTCGAGGTCGTATTCGGCTACCCCGGCGGCGCGGTGCTGCCGATCTACGATGCGATCTACCAGCAGAATGCCATTCGCCACATTCTGGTCCGTCACGAGCAGGCCGCCGTCCATGCGGCCGAGGGCTACGCCCGTTCTACCGGCAAGGTGGGCGTGGTGCTCGTCACCAGCGGGCCGGGCGCCACCAACGCCGTCACCGGGCTGGTGGACGCGCTGATGGACAGCGTGCCAATCGTCTGCCTCACCGGCCAAGTGCCGACGCACTTGATCGGCAACGACGCCTTCCAGGAGGCGGACACCACCGGCATCACCCGGCCTGCCACCAAGCACAACTACCTGGTCAAGCGCAGTGAGGATCTGGCGCGCGTGGTGCACGAGGCCTTCGCCATCGCCGCCAGCGGCCGCCCCGGCCCGGTGGTGGTCGACCTGCCGAAGGACGTGCTGATCGCCCAGGCGCCCTACACACCGCCCTCGACCGAGCCGCACCGCTCCTATCGCCCCCGCACCGAGCCCGACCCGGCGCAAATCCGCGCCGCCGTGGCGCTGCTGAAGGGCGCGCGCCGCCCGATCGTCTATAGCGGCGGCGGCGTGATCAACGCCGGGGACGACGCCAGTGCCGCCCTGCGCGAGTTCGTGCGGCTGACCGGCATGCCCTGCACCTCCACCCTGATGGGGCTGGGCGCCTATCCCGCTTCGGACCCGCAGTTCCTCGGCATGCTCGGAATGCATGGCACGGTGCAGGCCAATCTCGCCATGCATGGCTGTGATGTGATGCTAAACATCGGCGCCCGGTTCGACGACCGGGTCACCGGCCGGCTCGACGCGTTCGCGCCGCACGCGCAGAAGATCCACTGCGACATCGACCCGTCCTCCATCAACAAGAACGTGGCGGTAGACGTGCCGGTGGTGGGCGATGCCCGACGCATCCTGCGCGCCATGATCGCCGCCTGGAACGAGGACAGCCAGCGGCAGGACCGTGCCGCCTTGGCCGAGTGGTGGCGCCTGATTGACGCCTGGCGCGAAACCGATTGCATGCGCTACGAGCAGGACCCGGCGCCCGGCGCCATTATCAAGCCGCAGCATGCGATCCGCCGCCTGCATGCCGCTTGCGCCGGGCGAGATACTTTCATCAGCACCGAAGTCGGCCAGCATCAGATGTGGGCCGCGCAGCATTTCGGCTTCGAGCAGCCCCGCCGCTGGATGACCTCGGGCGGGCTCGGCACCATGGGCTACGGCCTACCCGCCGCCGCCGGCGTTCAGGTGGCGCACCCCGATGCGCTTTGCATCGACATCGCCGGCGAGGCGTCCATCCTGATGAACATTCAGGAAATGGCGACGCTGGCGCAGTATCGCCTGCCGGTAAAGGTGTTCATCCTGAACAACCACTACATGGGCATGGTTCGCCAGTGGCAGGACTTGCTGCATGGCAGCCGCTATTCGGAAAGCTACAGCGCCGCCCTGCCGGACTTCGTCAAGCTGGCCGAGGCGTTCGGCGCCATCGGGCTCCGGGCGACGGCGGTTGGCGAGTTGGACGGCGTGATCGAGCGCATGCTGGCTACGCCCGGCCCGGTGATCGCCGACATTTGCGTTGACGAGACAGAGAATTGTTACCCGATGATCCCGTCCGGCGCCGCCCACAACGAGATGATCCTGGGGCCTGGCGGCGACAGCCGTGCCGCTGGGCTGACCGATGCCGGTCTGATGCTAGTGTGATGTCGGAGCCGCTGCAGACCGCGACGATCTCGGTGCTGGTGGAGAACGAGTCGGGCGTGTTGGCGCGGGTGATCGGGTTGTTCAGCGGCCGCGGCTACAACATCGATAGCCTGACCGTGGCCCCGGTGAGCGACGACCGCGGCCGCAGCCGCATCAACGTGGTGACCAGCGGCACCGAAATGGTGATCGGGCAGATCAAGGCGCAACTGGGCCGCCTGGTACCGGTGTATAAGGTGGCGGACCTCACCAAGGAGGGGCCGCACATTGCGCGCGAGCTTGCATTGATCAAGGTGGTGTCGAGCGGCACGGAGCGCAGCGAGGGCCTGCGCATCGCCGACGCGTTCCGCGCCCGCGTAGTCGATGCCACGGTCGGCAGCTTCGTGTTCGAGCTGACTGGCGGGACGGAGAAGATCGACGCGTTCATTGCATTGATGCGGCCGCTGGGATTGGCCGAAGTGTCGCGCAGCGGGGTGGCCGCCATCGCGCGTGGGACAAGCATGTTGTAATGACGGTGCGGCAGAATCGGGTGCAAACGCTGAGCCGCAGGCGTCACGGCTTCGAAATGAAGGCTCTGCCATGCGTTTCCATCTCGCTATCGCGGCCAAGGCCACGGGGGTAATCGGCTACTTTTTTGGCTTCTTGGCGGCCTTCGCCTACCACCTTCGTCCAAGTGTCGATTTTACTGGGCTTCCTCGGTATTTGTCATTAGCGCCATCCGACTTTGGCATGATCGCCGCCCTGCTTGCCCTTGGATCCGCCCTGGCTTCATTCTTTATCTGGTCGCCACCGATGGCTAAACCACGACCGTAAAACTACCGTCATGCCCGGACTTGATCCGGGCATCCACGCGGAACCCACGCATCCGGCCCTGCTCGCCAGGCCGGATGCAACCCGGACCGCGTGGATGGCAGGGTCAAGCCCTGCCATGACTAAAGTCATTCTGCAGGAGCCCAAAACCATGCGTGTCTATTACGATCGCGACGCCGACGTGAACCTCATCAAGGCCAAGAAAGTCGCGATCATCGGCTTCGGCAGCCAGGGCCACGCCCATGCTCAGAACCTGCACGATTCCGGAGTCACCGACGTCATCGTCGGCCTGCGCCCTGGCTCGGCCGGCGTCAAGAAAGCCGAAGCCGCCGGCCTTCCCGTCATGGACCCCGCCGACGCCGCCCGCCAGGCCGACGTTGTCATGGTGCTCACCCCCGACGAAATCCAAGGCGACCTCTACCGCGACAAACTCGCCCCCAACATGAAGCCCGGCGCCGCCCTCGCCTTCGCGCACGGCCTCAACGTGCACTTCAACCTGCTCGACCCACGGTCGGACATCGACGTGTTCATGATCGCGCCCAAAGGCCCCGGTCACACCGTGCGCAGCGAGTACCAGCGCGGCGGCGGCGTGCCCTGCCTGGTCGCGGTGGCGCAGAACCCCTCCGGCAACGCGTTGGAGATCGCCCTGTCCTATGCCAGCGCCATTGGCGGCGGCCGTGCCGGCATCATCGAGACCACCTTCAAGGAAGAATGCGAGACCGACCTGTTCGGCGAGCAGGTGGTGCTGTGTGGCGGCTTGGTGGAACTCATTAAGGGCGGGTTCGAGACGCTGGTAGAGGCCGGTTACGCCCCCGAAATGGCTTATTTCGAGTGCCTGCACGAGGTTAAGCTGATCGTGGACCTGATCTACGAGGGCGGTATCGCCAACATGAACTACTCGATCAGCAACACCGCCGAGTACGGCGAATACACCAGCGGCCCCCGCATCATCACGGCCGAGACCAAGGCCGAGATGAAGCGCGTGCTGGCCGACATCCAGTCCGGCCGCTTCGCGCGGGACTGGATGTTGGAGAACCGGGTCAACCAGTCCAGCTTCAAGGCCACTCGCCGCCGCATGGCCGAACACCCAATCGAGCAGGTGGGCGAGACGCTCCGGGCCATGATGCCGTGGATCAAGCAGAACGCCCTGGTGGACAAAGCACGGAATTAGCTATGTCTGCGAAAACTCTCCTCCGCTAGCGAGAGAGAGTGTCACCGTTGGACGTTTCTCCCCACGCCGCCGCAACAGCCCGGGCTCAGCCGCCGCCAAAACGGCGGCGCGCGTTGGTTTTGCTGGTCCTGGCGGTCCTCGCGGCCGTGCTGACGCTGCGTTTCGGCCCCATCCAGCGTCTAGAGGCCTGGCTGAACTACCGGCTCACCGGCTACCTGCCGCCGCCTTTGGTGGTGGGGCAGAATGGCCGCGTGTTCCTGGGCAACCATGCCGGCAGCCTGCCGGGCTCGCTGATTTCGGACGTGTGCGGTAGCACGGTCGGCCCGGCGGCCCTTGCCCGGGCGGTCGGCGGCATCCGCCCCATCCTGCGCGCGGGGCAAGCCACCGGGCTGCCGTTCCGCTTCCTGATCGTGCCCACCGCCCCACGGCTGGACCCGCAGGATTTGCCCCCCGGCACGCCCTGCAGCGATCCGGCGGCCGACCGCCTGGTTGCGGCCCTGCACGACCCGGCCATCGTCTACCCGCTCGGCTTCATGCAGGCGCTGAACCGCCAATTCGACGTGTTGCCCCGGCATCATTTCCATTGGGCGGGCGAAGGCCCGTTGCGAGTGGCCGAGCAGGTGGCCGAAAGTATGGGGCTCACGCAAGAACTCACCCTCCGCCTGCGGCCGGACAATCGGTCGTCAGACCTCAACGGCTATTACCCAGGCGCGGGGCTGCATGACCGCATCCGCACCCCGGACCTGCGTCACGCCGGCGTGCAGCAATGCGACTCGCGTTGCACGCCCGCGCCCCCCCGAGGTGTGGTCACTTTCAAGCATCCGGGGCCGGGCCGGCTGGTCGTGTTCGCGGATAGCTTCGGCGATGAACTTGCCGGCAATTTCAGCGAATTCGCCGGGCAAGTCTGGCTGGTGCAGATGAATCTGGCCATGCTGGAGCCGCCCGCGCCGCTCGCCGCCGCCCTGCATGCGTTCTCGCCGACCGGCCTCGTCGTCGCCTATCACGACGCCGGTGCCCTGGCGCTCGACCCCGCCTCGCAGGGCAGCCTTGCGGCAGTGGCAACCTTGCTGGCGGACGCGGACTTGTCAGCCAAGCAAAACCCACCGTAGGGTATTAGGCGTGATTACAATTGCATTCTGGCCGGTTCGGCTCGGCGGCTGCTTGCTTCGCCTTACGTGCCCCTGGGCATGACGCCGGGCCGCTGAGCGCGCCTGGCTCCGCTCAGGGGACCGCCTAAGCATCCAAAACCGATCCGCCAGAGGGCCGCCAGAATGACAATCCACCATCCCAGCTTCGGCGAACTCGCCGATGACCGCGTCATCATCTTCGACACCACGCTGCGCGACGGCGAGCAGTCGCCCGGCTTCTCGATGAACCTCAACGAGAAGCTGCGCATGGCCGAGGCGCTCGCGGATTTGGGCGTGGACGTGATCGAGGCCGGCTTCCCAATCGCCTCGCCCGGCGATTTCGACAGTGTCAAGTTGATCGCGGAGAAGGTGCGCGGCCCGGTCATTGCCGGGCTGGCCCGCACCGGCCGGGCGGACATCCTGCGCGCCGCCGAAGCGGTCCGGGGGGCGGCACGGCCGCGCATCCACACCTTCGTCTCCACCAGCCCGTTGCACATGAAGTACAAGCTGCGGATGGAGCCGGACGCGGTGCTGCAGCTTGCTTTCGACAGCGTCACCCTGGCACGCCAATTCACCGACGACGTGGAATGGTCCGCCGAGGATGGCAGCCGCACCGAGCCCGATTTCCTGTGCCGCTGCGTCGAGGCCGCGATCAAGGCCGGCGCGACCACCATCAACATCCCGGACACGGTCGGCTACGCCCTGCCCGAGGACATCGCGCGCATCTTCACCATGCTGCGCGAGCGGGTGCCCGGCGCGGACCAGGTGATCCTCTCCACCCACAACCACAACGACCTTGGGCTCGCCGTGGCCAACACCCTGGCCGCCATCCGCGCCGGGGTGCGGCAGGTGGAATGCACCATCAACGGCATCGGCGAGCGCGCCGGCAACGCGGCGCTGGAGGAAGCGGTGATGGCCATCCGCACCCGCCACGATGCCGTGCCGTTTCACACTGGGGTCAGAACCGAGGGCATCCTGCGGGTCTCGAAGATGCTGGCCACCATCACCGGCTTCGACGTGCAGCCCAACAAGGCCATCGTCGGGCGCAACGCCTTCGCGCATGAGAGCGGCATCCACCAGGACGGCGTGCTGAAAAATGCCGCGACCTACGAGATCATGACGCCGGAGAGCGTGGGCTGGACCAAGTCCAGCCTGGTGATGGGCAAGCATTCCGGCCGCGCCGCGTTCCGGGACAAGCTGCAGGCGCTGGGCTATGGCGAAGTGGGCGAGAACCGGCTGAACGAGGCCTTCCGCCGCTTCAAGGACCTCGCCGACCGCAAGAAGGTGGTCTACGACGAAGACCTGGTGGCCCTGGTGGACGACGCAGTGATCCGCGACAACGAGCACCTGCGCTTCGTCTCGCTCACCGTGCAGGCCGGCTCCCGCGGCCCGGCGACCGCCGAGCTGGAGCTGGAAGTGGACGGCACCGTGCAAGCCGCCACCGCCGCGGGGCTTGGCCCGGTGGATGCCACGTTCAACGCTTTGCGCACCCTGTTCCCGCATGACGGCACGCTGGTGCTGTATTCGGTCGGCGCGGTGACGGAGGGCAGCGACGCCCAGGCCCGCACCACGGTGCGGCTAGAGGAGGGCGGCAAGATGGTGGACGGCCAGGGCTCGGACACCGACACCATCGTCTCGGCCGCGCGCGCCTATGTGCATGCGCTCAATAAGCTGCTGGTCAAGCGGGCACGCACCGAGCCGGAGCAATTGTCTGCATAAGTAGGCATTCACCCGGAGCGTTCGCCGAGGCCTGTAATGTGGCCGGACGCTATCTCAAGCAGATCAAGCGCGGCCCTCGCCTGAACCGCTATCTCACGAACACCTGGACCTGCCGGGCCGTGACGCCCGGCAGCGCCCGCGCGGTAAGCTCAATGCGCTCGTCCGGCACACCATCTTCCGCGATGTCGCGGGCGATGGCGCGCGCGTCCGGCGTCAGCGTCTCGGCGGCCGACACCTGTTGCGCCGGCGTGCCGGTGTTCGGCACCACAGTGGCCACTTCGAACGCCACGTCCGGCTTGCGCGCTACGGCGGCCGCAACGGCTTGGCGGACCGCCTCGGTGTAGTCAGGGTTGGGCTTGCTGAAGTCGATGGTGAGCAAGGGGACGATCGCGGGCGGCCCTGCCGGCGCCGGGATCACCGGCGGCAACCCGGCCTTGGGGTCGAACGTGCGCTGGTCGATCAGCGTACATCCGCACAGGGTGGCGGCCAGCAGGCAGGCGAGCGAGGGGCGCATGCCGCCTCGTTGCATCAAACCCGCAGCCGGGCAAGACTTCACCTCTTTCCACCAAGGAGCCGCCATGCCCGCCAACAATCAACGCGTCGATGGGCGCAGGCTCTGGAACGCGCTGATGGCGATGGCCGAAATCGGCGCGACACCGAAAGGCGGCGTGCGCCGGTTGGCGTTGACCGAGGTGGACCGGGCTGGCCGCGCGCGCTTTGCCAGCTGGTGCGAAGCCGCCGGGTTGGCGCTGCGCACCGACGCGATGGGCAACATGTTCGCCCGCCGCTCCGGGCGCGACCCGGCGCGCGCGCCCGTGCTGTTCGGCAGCCATCTCGACAGCCAACCCTCCGGCGGCAAGTTCGACGGCGCGCTGGGCGTGCTCGCCGGGCTCGAGGTGATGCGCACGTTGAACGAACTCGGCATCGAGACCGCGGCACCGTTGGAGCTGGTGAACTGGACCGACGAAGAGGGCGCCCGCTTCGGCCGCGCCATGATGGGCTCGGGCGTCTGGTCCGGCACGTTCGGCCAGGCGGAGGTGGAAGGCCTGCGCGACAGCGACGGTGTGCTTCTAGCCGATGCGCTGGACGCCACCGCTTGCCGCGGCGAGGCCGCCGCCCGCGTCTTTCCGGCCGACAGCTACTTCGAACTCCATATCGAGCAGGGCCCAATCCTGGAGCGTGAGGGCAAGCAGATCGGCATCGTCACCGGCGGCCAGGCACAGGTCTGGTACGATGCGGTGGTAACCGGCCAGGACAGCCATGCCGGCACCACGCCGCCAAGTGCCCGGCAGGACGCCCTGGTCGGCGCTGCGGCCATCATCGGCCTGGTGGACCGCACCATGCGGACCCATGGCGAGGACGGGCGCGGCACGGTGGGGCAGCTCTTCGTCAGCCCGAACAGCCGCAATGTGGTGCCGGGCGAGGTGCGCTTTTCGGTCGAGTTCCGTCATCCTGACGCCGCGGAGTTGGAGACGATCGTCGTGAGCTTCCCTGGGCAAGCCGCCGAGTTGGCGCGGGGTGCCGGTGTCCGGTTGAACCTGTCCGAGCGGGTGCGCATCCCGGCTCAACCGTTCAACCCTGATTGCATCGCCCTCGTCCGGCGGGCGGCGGAGCGGCTGGGCTTGTCCGCACGCGAGATCGTTTCCGGGGCCGGGCACGATGCGATCTATGTCGCCCAGCATATTCCCACTGCGATGATCTTCACGCCCTGCCGCGACGGCCTGTCTCACAACGAGGCGGAGTATATCGAACCGGAGCAAGCAGAGGCGGGCTGCCAAGTGCTGCTGGAGGTGGTGCTGGCCCGGGCCGGGCGGGTCTAGAAGTCGGTGCAGCGGCCTTTCTGCTCCCAATCGCCATAACGCGTGGGCTCGGGGCCGGCGGGACCGCCGATCTCCTTCTCGGGCGTGGGCTTGGGAGGTTGTGGCGCCGGCTGCGGCTTGGTGTTGTCTTCCATGCCGCTGACTTGGGATGCGGAGGCGGCGCTGGCAACTACTGCGGCGTGGCCTGGGCCAGAATTTGCTCAACCTGCCCGCGCCAAGGCGCATCCGCCGGCGCAGCGGCCAGCGCGCGGCGGAACAGCGCGGCGGAGGCCGGAGTAAGGCGCCCTTCCGCGCGGCTGGTCGCATCCGCGACCCGCGCGGCCAAGAGCGGCTCGAACCGCACGTCCAGCGCCCTTTGCCAGGCATCTGCGGCGCCGGCGAAGTTGCCGCGGCTCGCCTCCAGGTTGCCGAGCAACAGGTCGCCCTGGCGCGCCTTGTCCGAATGCGGGTCGACAGTGGCGACGGCGGCACGAAGCTGGTCGATCATGGCGTTGGTGTCGGCCAGTTCGCGGTCCGCCGCGCTCATGCGGGAAGCCAGCGGTTGCGCCGGCAGGTTCGGGCGGCCGCCGATCAGGTAGAGGCCGAAGGCCGCGACAGGCACGACCGCCAGCCCTGCCAACAAGGGCCAGCTTCGGGGCGTGGTGATCGGGTCGGTCATGATCGAGGCGGCGAGCAGGCGCCGCTGCACCTCCAACACCGCGGTCGTGTGGTCGGCGGCGGAGATGCGGCCTTCCACCCGGTCGCGGTCGAGCTCCACCAATTGGGCGCGATGCAGCGCCAGCGTCGGCTCCACCCGGCCACGCACGGCCAGGTGCCGGCGCAGCGCGAACCCGGCGGGGGCGATGGCGCACAGGGCCAGCAAGGCGGCGGCCAACCAGATCATGAGCGCGTCAGATCGGCCAGCCGGGCGCGTTCGGCCTCCGTCAGCGGCGCCGGACCGCTGAGCTTGCGCGGGCGCCCGGCCAGCGCCAGCGCGAGCCCGGCGCCGACCGCCAGCACAGGAGAGAGCCAGAGCAGCGCCGTCACGGCATTGAACGGCGGCCGCAGGCGCACGAAGTCGCCGTAACGTGCTACCATCCAGGCGATGATCTGCCGGTTGCTATCGCCCGCGGCGACCCGCTGCCGCACGATCGCCCGCAAGTCCCGCGCGAGATCGGCGCCGGAGTCCTCGATGCTCTCGTTCTGGCACACCAGGCAGCGCAACTGCTTGCCGACCTGCTCGGCGCGCTGTTCTTGTGCTGGGTTCTTCAGCATTTCCGCCGGGTCGCTCACCGCATGGGCTGGGCCAGCCAGAATGGCGCCGGCCAGCAACACCCCGGCAAGCCCTACGCCAAAGCGTGCCATGCCGGCCGCAGCCCCTTGTCAATGGTTGGCCCATCCAGCGGGCCCGCCCAGTGCCAGCGCACCGTGCCGCTGCCATCCACCAGGAAGCTCTCCGGCACGCCGGACAAGCCGAAGTCGATCGCCACTCGGCCCGCTTGGTCACGTGCGATGCGCTGATAGGGGTTGCCATGCCGGCCGATGAAGTGGCTGGCGGCGTCCTCCGGGTCCTTGTAGTCGATCGCCCAGATCGGCATGCCGGCGGCAGCGAGCGCCATCAACGCTGGGTGCTCCTCCGCGCACGGCATGCACCAGGAGGCGAAGAAGTTGAGCAGCACCGCCTTGCCCGAGGCCAAGTCGGCGCTGCCGAAACCCTCGCCTGGCGGCTGAGCGGGAAGATCGAAGTGTGGCACCGGCTCGCCAGTGATCGGGCTCGGCACGCCGCGGGGGTCGAACGTGCCCTGCTGCATCCCCCGCAGCATGCCCCAAAACCCGGCGCCTGCCAGCGCTGCGAAGCCGAACGGCGCAGCCAGAAGCGCTTGCCGCCGGGTCATTCGGCGGCGACTGCCAGCGGCGCGGCGCGGCGGGCGGGGGCGCCGACTCGCAACCGTCGATCGGCGAGCGACAGGCCGCCGCCGATGGCCATGATCAGGCCGCCGAACCAGATCCATGGCGCCAGCGGGTTGTAATGCAGCCGCATCACCGCGGCGCCGTCCCGCTCCTCGCCAAGCACCGCGTAGATATCGGCGACCCCCGTGGTATGGATGGCGGCCTCGGTGGTAGTCATTTGCTGCACCGGGAAGGTGCGGCGCGAGGGATGCAACAGCAAATCCGGCTCACCGGGGCGGATGACGCGAATATTGGCCACTCGCGCGGTGTAATTGGAACCCTCGGCGTCGCTGATCCCGTCAAGCTTCCAGGTGAGCCCGGCGGCTTTCACCGTCTCACCCGGATGCACCAGCACCACTTGTTGGCTGGCCAGCGACATCCCGGCAATGCCCGCCACGGTCACGCCCAAGCCGGCATGCGCGATGGCGGCGCCGAATGCGGCCATCGGTAGGCTGCGCAGCCGGGCCACGCTGTGGCCGAGCGGTAGCCGGAACAAGCGGATGCGCTCGATGATTTCTGCCGCAGCGCCCACGATCATCCACGCCGCGCCGCCGAACGCCGCCGCCGGCAGCACGGGGATGCGGGTGAAGAACACCAGGAACACCGCCACGCCGAACAGCGCCGCCCACCACAGCTTGGTCACCGCCGAGACCAGCGCCGCCCGCTTCCACGGCAGCACCGGGCCGATCACCATCGCCAGGAACACCGGCACGGCGAGCGGCAACACCGTCGCATTGAAGAACGGCGCGCCGACGCTGAGCTTGTCGTGCAGGATAAGGTCGCTGAACAACGGATACATCGTGCCGGTAATCACCACGGCCGCGACCGAGCAAAGCAGTACGTTGTTCAGAACCAGCGCGCCCTCGCGCGACACTGGGGAGAACACGCCGCCCGCCATGAGCGAGGGCGCGCGGATGGCGAACAGCAGCAGGCTGCTGCCGATGACGATGCCCAGCAGGGCAAGGATGAACACGCCGCGCGCCGGGTCGTTGGCGAAGGCGTGCACGGAGTTCAGGATGCCCGACCGCACCAGGAAGGTGCCGGACAAGGAGAGCGAGAAGGTGGCGATGGCGAGCAGCACCGTCCAAATCTTCAACGCCTCCCGCTTTTCCACAACGATGGCGGAGTGCAGCAGCGCGGTCCCGGTCAGCCACGGCAGCAGGGAGGCGTTCTCCACCGGATCCCAGAACCAGAAGCCGCCCCAGCCGAGCACGTAGTATGACCACCACGAGCCGAGCGCTATGCCGCAGGTGAGGCAGCACCAGGAGGCCAGCGTCCAGGGCCGAACCCAGCGGCCCCAAGAGGCGTCCACTCGGCCCTCCAGCAGGGCGGCGATGGCAAAGGCGAACGGCACGGCGAAGCCGACATATCCGGCGTAGAGCATCGGCGGGTGGAACGCTAACCCCGGGTCCTGCAGCAGCGGATTGACGTCATGGCCGTCAATCGGCGGGCTCGCCAGGCGGATGAACGGATTGGAGGTGAGCAGCGAGAACAACAGGAACCCGGCGGAGGAGGCGCCCAGCACCCCAATCACCCGCGCCCGCAAGGCCCCTGGCAAGTTGCGGCCGAACCCGGCCACCGCGCCGCCGCACAGCGCCAGGATCAGCGTCCAGAGGATGATGGAGCCCTCGTGGTTCCCCCAGGTCCCAGTAATTTTGTAGATCAGCGGAGTGAGGCTGTTGCTGTTCTCCGCCACATTCAGGACGGAGAAGTCGTCGGTCACGTGGCTCCACACCAGGCAAAAAGCGGATGTGCCGAGTGCCAGAAGTTGGCCGATGGCCAAGCCCGGCGCCGCCGCGATCAGCCGGGCGTCCCGCCGCTGTGCGCCCCAGATCGGCAACGCGGCCTGGGCGAACGCCAAAGCGCAGGCCAACGCCAGAGCGAAATGGCCGAGTTCCGGAATCATGCGGCGCCTTACCCCGAGACTTTGGTGGTCAACGCGTTCCACGTGGCGGCGGGCGGGGGAGGGCCTTTCGTCGGGTCCCACATCCCGGCCTTCTTGAGCGCGTCCGCCACATCCTTCGGCATATAGGTCGCATCGTGCTTTGCCAGCACCTCGGACGCATGGAAGGTGCCGTCCGGCCGCAAGGTGCCGAGCGCCACCACGCCTTGGCCTTCGCGGAACAGGTCGGGCAGGATGCCGGTATAGGCCACCTCGACACTGGCCTTTCCGTCCGAGACGCGGAAATGCGCCACCGGCTGGCCGGCTTCGGACACGCGCTGCACGCTGCCCGCCTCCACCAGCCCGCCCAGGCGCAACGACCGGCCGGGAACCCCCTTGGTGGCAAGGTCCGACGGCGCCACGAAAAACACGATGTCATTGCTGAACGCCGACAGCGACAGCGCAGTGGCCGAGCCCAGGCCGAGGCCACACGCCACCAGGATGGTCATGCGACGCCGCTTGCGGGTCATCGCTCGCTCCTCGGGTCGATTGCGGCGAGCTTGCGCCGGGCCGCCGACAGCCGGATCGCGATCGAGGCGGCAAAGGTGACTGGCACCACCACGCCTAGCGCATAGGCCGCCGCGACGAAGCCCGGATGGGTCATGCCGCCGCCTGAATGCGGGCCATCAGCAGCCCGCGGATGCGCCGTTCCATCACGGCCGCGCGGGTGCGCGCCACCACCAGGGCGGCGAACACCAGCGTGTAGCCGATAGTGCACACCAGCAGCGGCCAGAGCATGGCCAGCGCCATGGTGGGCGCGCCGGTGAGGGTGATGGTGGCCGGCTGGTGCAGCGTATTCCACCAATCGACGCTGAACTTGATGATCGGCAGGTTTACCACGCCGACCAGTGCCAAAATGGCGCCCGCGCGATAGCCACGCTGCGGGTCGTCGAATGCGCGCACCAGGGCGATATGGCCAAGATAAAGGAAGAACAGCACCAAAACCGAGGTGAGCCGCGCATCCCAGACCCACCAGGCGCCCCAGGTCGGCTTGCCCCACAGGCTGCCGGTGGCCAGGCACAGCCCGGTGAATGCGGCACCGACCGGCCCGAGCTCGGCCGCCGCCAGGTCGGCTAGCGGGTGGCGCCAGATGATCGACGCGGCCGAGCAGGCGGCAAGGGCGACATAGCCGAGCGAGGCCAGCCAGGCGGATGGCACGTGAATGTAAAGGATGCGAACCATGTCGCCCTGCTGCCAATCGGCCGGCGCGTAGAATAGCCCCCACAGCAGGCCAATCCCCGTGATCAGGGTGGCGCTCGCCGTCAGCCACGGCTGCACGACGGAGGCCATGCGGAGGAAGCGGCCGGGATTGGCAAACCGGTGCAAGCCACGCCCGGAGCGCGGCAGGGTGACAGCGGCAGTGTCCATGTGATGAGCTTAGCATGGTGTCAGGGAGTTAAAAGTGCGGCTGGTTCACGCGGGCCGCCAAATGACCTAGTATTAACCAGTAGCCTGCGGGGAGATCGCATTTGCTGTTCGCCATCACCTGTCTCGACAAGCCTGACAGCGCCGCTCTGCGCCAGGCCACCCGCGCCAAGCACCTGGAGCACGCCGCGCGGCACGGCGTCGTATTCGGTGGGCCGTTGCTCGGCCCAGATGGCGCGCCGTGCGGCTCCCTGCTCGTGATTGAGGCAGACCACCAAGCGGCAGCCGAGCATGTCGCCGCGGCCGATGCCTACGCGCAGGCCGGGCTGTTCGCCAGCGTCACCATCCATGGCTTTCGCACCGTGTTCCGGGACGGGGTCCAGGTGTGATGGCGTTCTGGCTCGTCAAGACCGAGCCGGATGCCTTCGGTTGGGAGCAGCAGACCGCCAACGGAGTCGAGCCCTGGACTGGCGTGCGCAATCACCAGGCCAAGAAGAACCTGCAGGCGATGCGGCTGGGCGACCGGGTGTTTTTCTACCATTCCAACATCGGCAAGGAGATCGTGGGCGTGGTAGAGGTGGTCCGCGAAGCCTATCCGGACCCGACCGACAACGCTTGGTTGTCCGTCGACATGAAGGCGGTGGGCCCGATGCCGCATCCGGTCAGCCTCGCCACCATGAAGGCCGACCCGGCGCTTGCCAGCATGGCGCTGGTGCGATTGTCTCGTCTCTCGGTCGGCCCGGTCACCGAGGCGGAATGGTCCCATATCTGCCGCCTGGGTGGTTGGACGACAAAAACAATCAGGGCGCGCCAGCCGGTGGCGCAGCCATAAGGCTGGGGAAACGCGCATGTCAGAGCCCACTCTGTACCACGTCAAACCCGGCTTCGCCGCCGACTCGCATGTCAACGGCGAGAAGTACCGGCTGATGATGAACCACGCGGCGCGCGACCCGGAGCACTTCTGGGCCGAGCAGGCCCGCCGGATCCCCTGGATCCGCGAGCCGACGGTGATCAAGAACACCAGCTTTGAGGATGAGGTCTCGATCAAGTGGTTCGAGGACGGCGTGCTGAACGCCTCCGCCGCCTGCTTGGACGCGCATCTGAAGGCCCGCGGCAAGCAGACCGCCATCCTGTGGGAGGGCGACGATCCCGCGACCCAGCGCGCCGTAACCTACCGCGAGTTGCACGAGCAGGTATGCCGCCTGGGCAACGTGCTGCGGGAACGCGGGGTCGGCAAAGGCGACCGGGTGACGATCTACCTGCCGATGGTGGTGGAAGCGGCGGTGGCGATGCTCGCCTGCGCCAGGGTGGGCGCCATCCATTCGGTGGTGTTCGGCGGCTTCTCGCCGGATAGCCTGGCCAACCGCATCCAGGATTGCGGCTCCACCCTGCTGATCACTGCCGACGAAGGCCGCCGTGGCGGCCGCACCGTGGCCCTGAAGGCCAATGCCGACGAGGCGCTGAAGCAATGCCCCGGCGTGAAGGACGTATTGGTACTGCGCGTCACCGGGGCCGACGTCGGGATAACGCCCGGACGCGATCACGACTACGCCGCCCTGGTCGCGGCCGCCTCGCCGGTGTGCGAGCCGGAGCCGATGGCCGCCGAAGACCCGCTGTTCATCCTTTACACCTCGGGCAGCACGGGCAAGCCGAAGGGCGTGGTTCACACCACCGGCGGCTACATGGTGTGGGCCAGCTTCACCCACGAACTGGTGTTCGACTACCGGCCCGGCGAGGTGTTCTGGTGCACCGCCGATGTCGGCTGGGTGACCGGGCACACCTATATCGTGTATGGCCCGCTGGCCAATGGCGCCACCACGCTGATGTTCGAGGGCGTCCCCAACTATCCCGACGCATCCCGCTTCTGGCGGGTGGTGGACAAGCACAAGGTCAATATCTTCTACACCGCGCCCACCGCCATCCGCGCCCTCATGCGCGAGGGCGAGGCGCCGGTGAAGGCCACCAGCCGCGAGAGCCTGCGCCTGCTCGGCAGCGTGGGCGAGCCGATCAACCCCGAAGCCTGGCTCTGGTACCACCGCGTCGTGGGCGGCGAGCGCTGCCCGATCGTGGACACCTGGTGGCAGACCGAGACCGGCGGCATCCTAATCAGCCCCCTGCCCGGCGCCACCGCGCTCAAGCCCGGCTCCGCCACCTTCCCGCTGCCCGGCGTGCAGCCGCTGCTGGTGGACGCGGCGGGGACGGTGCTGGAGGGCGTGGCCGAGGGCAATCTCTGCATCGCCGATAGCTGGCCGGGGCAGATGCGCACCGTGTATGGCGACCATGCCCGGTTCGCGCAGACCTACTTCTCCACCTTTCCCGGCCGCTACTTCACCGGCGACGGCGCTCGGCGCGACGCCGACGGCTACTGGTGGATCACCGGCCGGGTGGACGACGTGATCAACGTCTCCGGCCACCGCATGGGCACCGCGGAGGTGGAGAGCGCGCTGGTGTCCCACCGCACGGTGGCGGAAGCCGCGGTGGTGGGCTTCCCGCACGACGTCAAGGGCCAGGGCATCTACGCCTATGTCACGCTGAAGAACGGCGAGGAG
Source organism: Acetobacteraceae bacterium (assembly GCA_965276785.1). GTDB lineage: Bacteria > Pseudomonadota > Alphaproteobacteria > Acetobacterales > Acetobacteraceae > LMUY01. The sequence continues at coordinate 769,043 of OZ255629.1, read as the reverse complement.
CCGACCGATGCCTTGCGCAAGGAACTGGTGGCCTGGGTGCGGCAGCAGATCGGCCCGATCGCCGCGCCGGACGCGATCCAATGGGCGCCCGGCTTGCCAAAGACCCGCTCGGGCAAAATCATGCGCCGCATCCTGCGCAAGATCGCAGCCAACGAGACGGACGGCCTCGGCGACACTTCCACCCTGGCCGACCCGGCGGTGGTCACCGAATTGGTTGCGAACCGCGTCAGCTAGGCCGTGAGGAACCGCACCCCGCGCTCCTGCAGCACGGCGCAGGTGAGCTTGCCGCCCATCACCGCCCCGGTGTCGATGCCGAGCCGCTGACCCAGGCGGTCCGGCTTGGCGGCGGGGGTGTGGCCGTGCACGACGCCCGACTTGGGCGCCTCCGGGAGAATGGTGCCGGCATAGTCGAGGAAGCCGCCCCGGATCCACAGCATGTCTTCCGGCGTCTGCTGCCGCAGGGCTCGCCCTGGCCGCAGCCCGGCATGAACAAACACGTAGCCATCGACCTGATGATAGAACGCCAGCGCTTGCAGGAATGCGCCTTCCTCGGCGGCAATGGCAGTCCGCCAGACGGCCACCGGCGCCTCGGGGGAGACGCCCCAACTTTGCAGCGTCGCCTCGCCGCCGTTGCTCAGCCACAGCAACGCTTCTTGGCCGCCGGTGCGCAGCCCGTCCAGCATCATCTGCTCGTGGTTGCCGCGTAGGTTTACCACCGGCATCCCCGCCAGCGCCGGCAGCGCCATCAGCCGCCGCACCACCCCGGCCGAGGCTGGCCCGCGGTCGATATAGTCGCCCAGGTGAACCACAGCCCCGTGCTGCACCGGGGCTGCGGCGGCATCGCGCTCGATCGCACGGTGCAAGGCCGCCAGCCGGTCATCGCAGCCGTGCACGTCGCCGATCGCGTAAACGCGGCGGCCCGGGTTTAACCAGCCGGGAGCGGGCATCGTTAAGGTGAGGCTAACCATTTGCCTCCAACATAGCGCAGGAGATTGGAACGACGGTTAAGATGCTCGCGAGTCTCAGTCCTGGGAAGCATGCTGCCGGCAACCGGGTTTTCCTCGCCACCGGCCCGGCGGAGAGCCCATTGCAGCAGGCGCTCACCCGGGCGGCGCGGGCGGCCCGGCCAGCAACGGTATTGCTGGTGGCCTTGTCGCGCATGCATGCGCCGGGCGCGCGGCCACATCACTACCGGGCCTGCCGCGCCGTGATCGATCTCGCGGTCCGCTCGCACTCCGGCCAAGTGTTCACCGCCTCCAATGGGGACTTGGTGCTGCTTGCAGCGCCCGAGGTCGCGGGCGAGGTCATGGCAACGCTGTCGGCCATGCTCCGCACCGAAGCCGACGGCCGCGGGGATTTGCTGCCCCGTTGGACTGTGCCGGGGCAGGAAGCGGCGGTGCTGGCGCAGATCGACCGGCTCACCAGTGTGCCGCCCGCCATGGCGGAGGAGCCGCCAGCGCCGATCGGCGCCATCGCGGCGGTCGGCGCCTTGCTCGCTTCGGCGCCCGGCGGCGAGCTGATCCGGCGGCAAGCCGGCGCGCGCGTTGCAGGCGGAACGGTCACGGCGTTCTACCACGAGCTGAGCTTTTCCCTCACGGCGCTGGAGGCGCGGATCGGCTTGCGGCTGCCCGCCGGGGCGGACCCTTACTTGTTCCGCCATTTGGCCCGCGAGCTGGACGACCAGATGCTCGCCGCCCTGGCGCGGGACCGCTTGTTTGTGAGCGGGTCGATGCACCTGAACCTGACCTTGCCAAGCCTTGCATCGGACGGGTGGAGCCGCCTGCTCCCGGCCGCCGCGCGCGGCGGCCTCAAGCTTGGCATCGAACTGCAATTCATGGAGGTGGTGGCGGACCTGCCCGGCTTTGCCCGCGCCCGCGAGCAGCTCCGCGCCTCCGGATGCGATGTGGTGTTCAGCGGGATCGATCACGCCGCCTTGCTGCTGGCGCAGCCGGAAAGTTTGCAGCTCGATTGGCTGAAACTCGACTGGTCGCCACGCATAGCCACCCTCGCGGCCCAAGATCACCGGGCCATCTTGAGTGCCATCGAGCGGATCGGTCTCGAACGAGTGATCCTCCGTCAGGCCGACACCGAGTCGGCGCTCACCTGGGGGATCGCCGCCGGCATCCGCTGCTTTCAAGGCCGCTACGTCGATACCATGCTGGCTGCCGAGCGGCTTCGCAGCTGCCAGCACGCCGCCGCCTGCACGCTGCGCCATTGCACCGACCGGGCTGCGGCCACGGACGCCGCCGGTCAGGCAGGCTGCCTCAATACCGTCCTGCTGGACTTGCCATGACGGCCGGTGCGCTCGCGCGGCTCACTACGCTGGTGCGGAGCTGCATGTCCTCCGGCGCGCAGCGTCAGGTGTTGATGCTGCGGATCGACCGCCTTCCCGCGGCGCTCAGCCGCCCGCACCACTTGCGGCTGGCGGACACGGCGCTCAAGCCGCTGCTGCGCGCAGCCCGCGCCGAGCTGTTCCACTTGCCCGGCCCGCGCTGGGCCGTGGTATGGCGTGGCGACTCGGAGGATGCGCTGCTCCAAGCCGTCGACCGGCTGGACCACCTGCTCGAAGGCAGCGCCATCCCCCTGCCGGACTTTGCCGTACTCTACGAGCTGCCGGATCAGGCGGACTTGCTGCTGGAGGCGCTCGACGGTGCCCCCCGGCTACCGGACGCGCCGATCAACGCCGACTTCCCCCCGCTCGACCCGGCCTTGCTCACCCTCCTGGAGGCGAGCCTGGCGCAGGCCGATGTCACCCGGTTCGCCCGCCGCCGTTCCGTCTGGCAGCTCGACGAGGGGGAGGCTGCGCTGGCCTGGGAAGAGCGAACGCTGTCGATGCGCGAGTTGGCAGACGGGCTGGTGCCGGGCCATGACCTGACCGCGGAGCCCTGGCTGTTCCGCCGCCTCACCCGCACGCTGGACCGCCGCATGCTGGCGCTGCTGTCCTCCCCCGGAGAGCTGCACCAGGCGGGGCCGTTCGCGGTCGAGCTGAACGTGGCCACCTTGGTCGGGCCGGAATTCCTCCGCTTCGACGCCAACCTGCCGCCCGGCTTGCGTGGCACCGTGACGGTGAGCCTGCTGCCTGCCGACGTCATCGCCGACGCCCGCACCTTCGGCTTCGCCAGCGCCTTCGCCCGCTCCCGCGGCTACCGCCTGCTGCTGCGGGACGCGACGCCCGCGTTGCTCGCCGTCCTGGCCCCGGTCACGCCCGAGTTCGACACGCTGCAGCTTCCCTGGAGCGACGAGTTGCCATCCGGCCCTTTTCGTCCGCCGGGCGGATCGGGGCAGCTCGTCCTGACCGGCTGCAACAGCCTCGCGGCACTCGCCTGGGGCCAACAGGCCGGCATTCGCCATTTCAGCGGCCCAGCGGCGGACCGGGTGGGCCTTGGCGAAGCCGCTGTCGCAGCCTAATCCCCCCGCATGGACGCAATTCGGGTAACGGGGCTGACCAAGCGCTATGGCGCGGTGACGGCGGTGGATGGCTTGTCCTTCCGTCTTGGCGCGGGAGAAACGCTGGGCCTGCTCGGCGGCAACGGCGCCGGCAAGACCACCACGATCGCCATGCTGCTCGGCTTGCTCATTCCCACGACGGGCGACATCGAGGTGCTGGGCTGCGACATGGCCCGGCATCGCTTCGCCGCCCTGGCACGGATGAACTTTTCCTCGCCCTATGTGGCCCTGCCCGGCCGGCTGAGCGTTGCGGAGAACCTGCGCGTCTATGGCCACCTCTATGGCGTGCGCCAACTCGAGCGCCGGATCGGCGAGCTGACGGAGCAGCTTGAACTGGGCGACTTCCTGCATCGCCCCGCCGGAGCCCTCTCCGCCGGGCAAAAAACCCGCGTCGCCCTGGCCAAATCGCTCATCAACCGCCCCGGTGTGCTGCTGCTGGATGAGCCCACCGCGAGCCTGGACCCGGACACCGGAGACTGGGTGCGGTCCTGGCTGGAACGCTACCGCGCCAGCAGCGGCTGCAGCATCCTGCTCGCGAGCCACAACATGGCCGAGGTGGAGCGCCTCTGCACGACGGTGCTGATGCTCAAGCAGGGCCGGGTGGTGGACCGAGGCAGTCCCGCCGACCTGCTCACCCGCTACAAGCGCGATGACCTCGAAGCGGTGTTCCTCGACATCGCCCGCAACCGCCGGCAAGCGGCATGATGACGGGCAGCGCACGCCGGATTTGGGGGCTGATGTACCGCCACCTGGCGCTGTACCGCCGCTCCTGGCCGCGCCTGCTGGAGCTTGCCTACTGGCCGACCCTGCAGATGCTGATCTGGGGCTTCACCGCCTCCTTCATTGCCAGCCGCACGAACTTGTCCAACGGCGGCACCGTAGCGGCGGCGGCGCTACTCGGCGGCGTGCTACTGTGGGAGGTGGCGCTGCGCAGCCAGATGGGCGTGGCGATCTCCTTCCTGGAAGAGGTCTGGTCGCGCAACCTCGCCCATGTGTTCGTCAGCCCGATCCGCCCGTGGGAGATGCTGGCCGCGCTGGTCGCCATGTCGGTGGTGCGGATGCTGACGGGCGTGCTGCCGGCGATCCTGCTGGCTTGGCTGCTCTACGCCTTCAACCTGTTCGCCGTCGGCCCGGTCATCGTGCTGTTCTTCGCCAACTTGATGATCATGGGTTGGTGGGTGTCCTTGGGCGTGCTGTCGCTGATCCTGCGTCATGGCGCCGGGGCGGAGGCGCTGGCCTGGTCGGTGCTGTTCGGGCTCACCCCGTTCTCCGCCGTGTTCTATCCCGTTTCCGTGCTGCCGGCCGCCGTGCGGCCGATCGCCTTGGCACTGCCCTCCGCGCACGTGTTCGAGGGCATGCGCGCCGCGGTCGCCACCGGGGTGATCCGGTGGGACCACCTGATCTGGGCGTTTGCGCTCAATGCCGCGTGGATGGCCGCCGCCATCCTGGTGTTCGCCGGCCAGTTCCGCCATGCGCGCCAAGGGGGCGCCCTGCTCAACATTGGGGAATGAATGACCGAAACGCGGTTTTGGCTGATCCGCCACGCGCTGGTGGAGGAGAATGCCCGCGCTATGCTCTACGGCACGATGGACGTGCCGCTCTGCCCGGACGCGCTGGTGGCGGACGCGCCGACCTACCGCGCTTTGGCCGCCCAGTTGCCGCGGCCGGCGCATTGGGTGGTCACTCCGCTGTCCCGCACCCGGCTGACCGCGGAAGGCTTGTTCCGCGCCGGCTATCCGGCGCAGCCGCTCGCCGTCGAGGCGGGGCTGATGGAACAGAATTTGGGCGAGTGGCAGGGCCTGGTCCATGCCGACCTGCCCGCGCAGCTGCAACTGCCGGCGCATCCGTTCTGGCCCCTGGGCGGCCGTGAGCTCCCACCGGGCGGCGAGAGCATGGTGAACGTCATCTCCCGGGTCGGCGAGGCGATGGACCGGCTGGTCGAAGCCCAAGCCGGGCGGGACGTGGTGGTGGTGAGCCATGGCGGCGCCATCCGGGCAGCGGTGGCGCATGCCATCGGCATCGCGGCGGACAACGCGCTGCACCTGTCGGTGCAGAACCTGTCGCTCACCCGGCTGGAGCGGGTTCCAGCGGGATGGCGGGTGCTGTGCGTGAATGAGATGGGTCACGCCGGCGCAGCAATGCAGCGGCCCGGCTGACGCAGCGCTCGAACACGCTCAAGTCTTGCCAGCCCCCCGGCGCGTCTTCGGCCAGCAAGACGCCGCCGCTCTCGGCGATGCCGCAGCTTATCATCAGGTTCTCGAATAGGCCGAAATCCTCGATCGCCAGGCCACCGGCATCATGCTTCGCCCCACTGCCAGGCAAGGCACGCACCCGGTCCGCGTAACCCATCGCGACCGTGGCATAGCCGAACACTGGCAAGCCAAGCGCCCGGCCAAAACCCACCTCATAGATCGTGCCCGCATCCGCCCCAGGTCCGCGGAACGGCGACAGGTTGGCCAGGATGGCGTCGCAGCCGCGGATATGGGCTTCGTTGCGCCGGGCGATGCTGGCGGCGTCCGCGCCGGGCTCACCGGGGAGTGGATCGAGCGGGGAGATGCCACAAAGCCCGTGCTGTGCGCAAACCTGCTTCATCGCCGCCGCGCGCCGTTCAGGCTGTGGCAGGAACACGTCGGGGCCAGCCAGATAGACTCGGATCATGGAACAAGAGACTGCCGCTAAACCGGCCGAGCGCCAAGCAACCAGGCCAGATGACTGTGCTTGTGGCCGCTCAGGCTGCCTTCAGGAAACCCAAGAGAGCGTCGTTCACCGCGCTCGTCGCTTCGAGCTGCGGCCAGTGCCCGATTCCGTCCAATGCAACGAAACCGCGAAGGCCGGGCAACGCAGTACGGATGCCATCCTCCGTGACGGGTCGCAGCTTTGCAATACCGTCGGCCTTGCCCATGAGGAAGAACGATGGCTGCCGGATCGTGGCGCCAACGAATGCGCCAGCCATGTCGGAGAATGGCTGGATCGCCCGATAGTAATTAAGCGGTCCATGAAAGCCCGTCCGGCGAAAATCGGCGATGGCCGCCGCGACGTCGTCGGCGTCGGCCCAGGCTGGAATGCCGGCGGGAGAAGGGCGGGTCAGGCCGCGCGCCGGGTCGAACGGGTCCCAACGCTGGTCGCCGGGAGCCGATCCCGAGGTCCAGTAGAGCATGCCCGGGATTGTGGTGGCGGCATCCGCCCACTCGCTCTCGGCATCCGGGCGCATCTGCCGGAACATGTAGAAGTCGTCCTTGCCGGCCTCGCGAAGCTGTTGCAGGAAGCTTTTGGCTCCTGGCGGCGAAAACGGAACGCTCATCCCGAACACCGCGGTAAAGCGGTCGGGCCGCATCATCGCGGCGTTCCAGGCGACGCTGGCGCCGAAGTCATGGCCCACGACCGTGGCGGTCTCGACCTGGAGCGCGTCGAGCAACCCGACCAGATCACCCACCGTGTAGAACGAGGTGTAGAGCGCAGCATCGGCGGGCGAGGAGCTCCCGCCGTAGCCGCGCATGTCGAGCGTCAGTGCGCGATAGCCCATTGCCGCCACTGCTATCATCTGCCGACGCCAACCACGCCAGGTGTCGGGAAAGCCGTGGACGAACAGCACGACCGGTCCGTCGCCTAGCTCGACAGCATGAAGGGTGATGCCATTGGCGGCGAGGTGGTGGTGCTTCACGGGGCTCTCCACGCCAGCTCGATGGGGTCCAGGGCTATCGCATCTGCACCGTCATGGCCGGACTTCATCCGCCCATCCACGGCGTCCAACGCCGCCGGCCCATTGTAATGGCACGAAAGCGCGTCCGACATCACCAGCCGGACCGCCTGGGTCCCTCCGCAGCCATTCCACGGGCTTTGCCCGCGGAACCTTTTGGCTGCTCCGCCCGCATCAAGTCCGGGCATGACGAATTTTCCGAGGCTTGCCACCCAATCCGACAGCCCTGTGTCGCGGGCCTCGTTCTATGACGGGCGGCCCCCGCGCACGATGTCCAGCAGGGCGGCGGGGTCAACCGCCGCTTCAAACCAGCGCCAGGCCACGTGCTGGTCGGGCCGGATCAGCGCGACCGGGGCCTGGTAGCGCAAGCGCAGGCGAGCGTCGTTCGGCTCGATCACCTTCAGCGGCACGCCAGCCGCGGCGGCCGCTTGCTCGAAGGCTGCGACGGTACTGGCGTGCCCGTCCTCCATTACCAGCAAATTGAAGCCGGGATGAAAATGGTCGTACAGCGACGATCCATCGGCCAGCCAGAGATGCGGCGCCACGCAGCCCGGATGGGCGGACGGCTCATAGGCCATGCTAGCCTGCTGCGGCGCGATCGACCCGTCTTGCAGCACGAGCGAGGAGTGGCTGTAGCTATATCCCTTGACCACGCCGAGGGAGCGTATCTCGCGCGCCTTCTGGGTCAGGATGCTCTCGCTGACCTCCAGCCTGGTGGCATCGCCGAGAAAGCCCTCGTCTTCCAGCCCTGGGCGGGTGAGCTGGTTGGCGACGTTGGCGTAATTCGCAACCGCTTCGCTGATCGCCCATTCATGCACGGGCCGCCGCTCCTCCTCGTAGCTGTCGAGCAGGTGCGGACCGCCCCAGCCCTCCAGCATGGCGCCGAGCTTCCAACCAAGGTCCACGGCGTCACCAACGCCCATGTTCATGCCGAAGCCGCCGAATGGCGGGTGGACGTGGCAGGCATCCCCCGCAAGCAAGATGTTGCCGCGGCGATAGCGCTCCGCCACCAGGCGCCGCGCGACCCAAGGATCGGCCTGGACGATCTCGACTTCGAGGTCGAGCCCGGTCGAGCGCCGGATCAGGGCGGGCGCGTCCACCGCGGCCGGGTCGGCGGCGGCGTCGACCTTGGTGGCGATGAAGTACCACAGGCCGTCGTCAGCCATCGGACCCAGCAGGGCTGGGACGTCGGCGTTGACCATCCAATACATGATCGCCGGGCCAAAGCCATGCATGCCAGCGAGCGCGTCCGAACGGAATACGAAGTTGAGGTTGGACGAGTAGCCGCCATCGCCGACCAATTGCACGTCGATGGCCTTGCGCACCGTGCTCCGCGCCCCGTCCGCACCGACCAGGTAACGGCAGCGGACCCGGCGGCGTTGGCCCGTGCTCGCATCGAGCACGGTCGCGCTCACGCCGTCACCCTCGTCCGTGCAGGCCTCCAAGGTCGTGTTGAAGCTCACGTCCACTGGAGGGAACGACACCGCGCGCGCCCGGAGCACCTCCTCCAGCGTGTATTGCGGCACCCATTGCGCACCTTCGGCATAAAGATCGCTGCGCTCGATCGAGCAACTGAACGCCCGCTCGAAGCGAGCCAGCAAGTGGCCGTTCATCCGGGTCGCAAACACGACGTTCGCCGGGTAGTCGCGCCGGATCGGCGAGGCGCGCCGCAACTCCTCGGCGATACCCCAGCGCCGCAGGTGTTCGCGCGTGCGAACGTTGGTCATTTTGGCCCGCGGGCTGTAGCCGACGCGGTCATTCTTCTCCACGACCTGGCAGGAAATCCCGCGCAAGCCGAGTTCGATGGCGAGCGCCAGTCCGACGGGACCGGCGCCGACCACGAGCACGTCAACGGCTTGCCGCATCGTCGTCAGCCGCCGAAGAGGACAGAGAGGCGTCTCTCGGCGAAGCGCCAGACGCCGTCAGGACCGCGTTGATAGATGTCCTGATATTCCGCCACCAACAACGGCGCCGCACTGCCGGCGCCTGGGCCGTCATGGCGATACAGCGTCAGCACCACCGTGCCGCCGACCCGGCCATCCGGTCGTCGTTCAAGGCGCAAGTTGGTCTGCACGTGGCGGGAGCGGCGATCCTGCATGTCTTCCCGCTGCCCCGCCCAGTCGGCGATGGCGGCGCGGCCAACCTTGTCCGGCCCGATGCCCAGCAATCGCCCGTCTTCGGCGAACAGGTCCGTAACCCGCCGGGCTTGGCCGTGATCAATCAACCAAGCGTGCTCCTGGACAAGCACCTCAATCGCGTGCCTGATTGCGGGCTCGACGGTATCGGTCACATCATCCATGCCTCGGCTCCAAGGGCTCAGGGGATTTGAGTGGTCGGAACCGGCAGGCCGATGTTGGGGATGACATCCGGCTGGAACTCCCCGGCACGGATCGCCGGCTGCATTGCGGCGAACGGCCGCCCGGACGCGAGCGCCTGCGAAACCCGTTCGGGGTCGAAGAAGGTGCCGATTGGGTTGGAGCGAAAGTCCTCCGACGTCCGCATAAAGTGCGTGGACTTTTTCCAGTCGCCGAAGTTGTCGCTCTGCAGCTCGACGAAATTGCCCTCCGGGTCCTTATAGTAAAGTGAGATGGTCAGTCCGTGATCGAGTGAGAACGCCGGCAGGAGCCCCTCGCGCTTCAGCCGTTCATAGGACGACATCAGGTCTTGGAAGCTGCCGTATTCAAAGGCGCTGTGATGCATGCCATTGTGGCGGGTCTTATCCGCATCGTCCGCTAAGCCCGGCACCGACAGGAAAGCAACCCGGTGGTTCGCCTCGTCATTGGACGTCCAGGCGTTGTTGGCATCCTGGAAGTTCACGGTCGCCCCGATCACCATGACGTACCAATCGACCATCTCCTGCAACCGGCTGGTCTTGATGGTGACGTGATGAAAGGCTGGTCGGATTACTTCGGACATGCTTTCCCCCACGTTCATGCGCCGCCATGGACGACATGCTTGTTAAATCGAATACTAACCCGAAGGCCGATGCAAGGCGAGATGCGGCGTTCGCAACGCGGATGCTTGCACCGCATCGCCGGCTGCTCGGTCAGTCGCGCGGCCGCGTGATGCTCCAGACGGTGATGTCCCACGCGTTGTGAATGCCGGCCGCCAGCAGGATAGCCACCGATGCCGCGAGCAGGACCAAGCCCTCAGCCCGCCGCATCGCGAGCGCCATGCCCGAGCCGGTCTCCACCAGGTATGCAAGTGATGGCAGGATGGCATACCAGATACGGTCCTCAAGATCGATCTTCGCGCTGATACCTTCCCGGACAGCGCCTCGCCATGCCACGCCCGAATAGCACAGCCCATAGAGCCCGCATGCCAGAATGACCGAGCCGAGCAGCGTCCAACTTGGCAATGGAGCCAGCATGGCAAGGCTCACGGCAAGAGTGCTGCTGAAATGCACGACGCTGGCCGAGAGAAACATCCGCAACGGCGCGAGCCGGTCCCTGCTGAACATGCCCGAGCCGACCGAGGCGGCCACGAAGAGCAGCGCGACCAGCGTGGCGGAGGCCTCACCCAAGAGATTGTAGAACTCGTGCCAGGAACCGACCGCCTCGGTGAGCGCGGGCATGGCGGCAGCCGCCCGATTGGTTCGCGGCTAGGCTAGCTTGCCGGACAGGGAAACATCGCCTTCATCGTTGCCTGCAACAGCGCCACGCCAGAACCCTTGGTTGCCTCCGGATGCTGTTGGCCGAACGTGCCGACGGCTTCCCGCAGGCTACCCAAGCGGGTATGGGCGGGAGGGCAGAGCTTGCCCTTGAGTTCGGGCGCCGACGCCACCGTGTCCAGCACGCCGGCGATGTAGCCGTCACAATCCCGCATGCCGGTCGGGTAGCGGCTAGAGCAGGCTTGGGCCAATTGCGCACCGGTGACGAACTCCTGCGCCCGCCCAAGCCGCGGCAGGCCCACCGCGAGACACCCCAAAACGATCAACACGCGGACCATCACTCGGTCACCTCATAGGTCGTCACCTCGAACAGGCTGAGCCAAGCCGGCCCGAACGTCGTCACCAAGGCCACGTCGGTCGCGTCCCTCCCCCGGGCCATTAGAATGCGGCCGATGCGCGGCTGATTGTGGCGAGCGTCGAACGTGTACCAGCGTCCGCCCTCCGGGCCGTGCAGATAGGCCTCGAACCAGGCGGAGAAATCCATCGGGGCGTCCGCTGGCAGCACACCGATGTCGCCCAGATAGCCCGTGCAATAGCGCGCCGGTATGTTCATGCAGCGGCACAACGTCACCGCCAAATGGGCGAAATCGCGGCATACGCCCTGGCGCTCGTTGTAGCCGTCCCAGGCCGTCTTGTCGGGCCGCGCGTGCTCGTAGCCGAAGGTGATGCGCTCGTGCGCGAAGTCGCAAATCGCCTGCACCCGCGCCCACCCCGGCGCCGTGCCACCGAACAGCGACCAGGCGATGTTGGAGAGCTTGTCCGTCTCGCAGTACCGGCTGCCGAGCAGGTAGACCAGGGCGCCGTCCGGCAGCGCCTCCACATCAAATTGGGCGGCCTCGGCCACAATCGGGTCAGCCAACCCACTGTCCTCGATGTCGAATTCGGTGCTCATCTCGGTGCGGCCCTTCGGCGCCACCACCCGGTGGCAAACGTTGCCGAAATCGTCGGAGTAGCGGTAAGCGGCAAGCACGGGGTCGAACCGCAGGTCCGGCTGGATCAGCACGTCCTGCTGCCGCGACGGGTGCACGCTTAGCGCCAGCAGCATCGGAACCGGTTGGGCGCATTCATGGGCGATACGGAACCCGCAGCGGATTCGCATGGCGATCTTTCCCCCTCAGCTCGCTAGTTCGGCGCTCTCTGCCGCTTCAGCGACATGAACGCTGACATCCATACCAAGACAATCACCCGCAGCACCCGTCCAGCTACCGGACAGCGGAACAGCCATCGCCGGGTCACGCACCACAGCGACCCGGATCAGCCCCCCGCTGCCGACGATGCCGTTGGTGGGATCGAAGTCCACCCAACCTGCGCCGGGCAGATAGACCTGCAGCCAGGCATGGGTGTTGCCGCCGCCATGGCGCTCGGCTTCACCCGGTGCCCGGCGACGCGGCACGTGGAGATAGCCGGTGACAAACCGCGCGGCCAGGCCCAACGCCCGCACCGCCTCCATCATCAGCAAGGCAAAATCGCGGCAAGTGCCCACCTCCAGCCGCAGAGTGGTGCGTGGATCTTGGATGCCGGGCTCGTGCCGGGCGCGATAGGTGAAACGGCGACGGATTTCCCGTGTTATCGCGCAGAGCAAGTCCAGCGTCGCGGTCGGCCCACGCTCATTGAGAAAGCTGCGGCTCCAGCGGTCGACGAGGTGCCCGGGGTCGGGCATCTGGCGTTCGATGGACCGCAGCAGGTCCGGCATATCATCGGCCCCGTAGCTGAACGGGAAACAGCGGGCATGCTCGTGCAACGTTGCCTGGCTGGGGATTACCTCGGTATGGTCGACATGCAGCGTATTGGTGAACTGCAGCACGGCCGAGCGCTCGGCAAACCGGGCCGAGGTGACGGCGTTGCCGAATACGTCCTGTGACCAGTGCAGCGAACTCGGCTCGGGCGAGATTGCCAACCGGTGCAATACCAGCCTTTGGTCGTGCGCATCCCGCGGGCGGAACATCATGCGATGTTCCCCAAACGACACGGGATGGCGGTAGCGGTAAGTGGTTTGGTGTTGCACAGTCAGTAGGGGCACTGTCTACCGCTTCATCCTCAGGGTGCATGGCGGCGTTGCGGCCGCAGAGAGGCATCTATACGCCGTCCCAACTATGCACGTTCCGCGCCAAACCGTTCTGCCATCAAACCCACGTCAATTCGTTTTCGGAGGGGATTTTGCCTCTGCCGATCACCGGAACGGGAACGATCCGGCCGCAACCATCCTGCGCGTTGTCAGTTGTTGCCGCCGAGGAGGCCGGTATGCACGCTGTTAAGTTCTCGCTCGCCGTTGCGCTCGCAGCCGGACCACTGGCGCTGTTGCCGGTATCGTCGACCCTTGCTGCGGACCAAACCGCACCCACCGCCAGCGTTGGCGGCCGTCCGTTGGTCGATGCGCCGCTGTCAGCGCTTGGCCCTTCAGCGTTGCCGCCAGTAGACCGTGCAGCCCAGCCCGGCACCCACGCCGACAGTGCGGGACCGGTTAATGGCACGCCGTTCAGCTCGACCCCGTCGGGCACGCTGAGCGAGGGCGGCACGCAGCCCGACCAGCACGACCGCTCCTTTGCCGCCTCGAACGGTTCGGGAGTGGTGCCGAACCTGGGCAGGTAGGCCCGCTCAGCTCCGGTTCAGCTTAGCGCCGGTCATTGCTTGCAGGCCGTCGAAATCCAGCCCAGGGACGATTTCCGCGACCGTGAATCCCTGTTCGGTCACGTCCAGCACGGCGAGGTCGGTGTAGACACGGGTGACCACTCCCGCCGCGGTCAATGGATACGTGCACCGCTCCACCAGTCGGGGCTCGCCCGCTTTGGTCCGGTGCTGCATGACAACCCACAGCCGTTTGGCACCGACCGAGAGGTCCATCGCGCCACCGACGGCAGGGGCAATGTCAGTCGCCGAGCGGGACCAGTTCGCCAGGTCGCCATTTTCCGCGACTTCGAACGCGCCCAGCACACATAGGTCGAGATGGCCACCGCGGATTAGCGCGAAACTGTCCGCCTGGTGCATCAGCGCGGCCCCGGGCAACAGCGTGATGTGCTGCTTGCTGGCATTGATCATCCAAGGGTCGGTTTGGTCGGGAGCGGGCGCCGGGCCAACACCGAGGACGCCGTTTTCCGAGTGAAACACCACCTCACGGTCGAGCGGCACATGGTCTGCCACCAAGGTCGGGATCCCGATGCCGAGGTTCACCCACCAGCCGCTCGGGATATCGGCGGCAAGCCGTGCCGCCATGGCAACCCGGTTGCGTGTCATCGTGCTCATGCCGGGCGGGGCCCTTCAGGACGGGGACCAGCATTGGCGACCGCCACCAGCCGATCGACGTAGATGCCCGGCGTGATGACACTATCGGGCGCCAAGGCCCCGAGTTCCACCACCCGTTGCACCTGGACCACGGTCAGCCCAGCCGCTGCGGCCATGATCGGATTGAAGTTACGGCCGCTTCCGCGATAGGTCAGGTTGCCCCAGCGATCCCCTTCCCAGGCTTCCACCAGCGCGACATCAGCGTGTAAAGCATGTTCCAGCACGCAGGGACGGCCGTCGATGGTGGCGGTGGGCTTGCCCTCGGCCAGCTTGGTGCCGAAGGCAGTGGGCGTGTAGAACGCGGGAATGCCGGCGCCGGCAGCACGGATGCGTTCCGCCAGGGTTCCCTGCGGCACCAACTCCAACTCGATCCGGCCCGCGGCGCGCATCTCCTCGAACGCGGTCGAGCCAGTGGCACGCGGGTACGAGCAAATCAGGCGGCGCACCCGGCCGAGGCGGATGAGCCGTGCGACGCCAAATTCACCGCCGCCGGCATTGTTGGTCACGATCACCAGGTCGCGCGTGGCTTGCTCGATCAGCCCGTCCAGCAGGTCGTTCGGTTGGCCCACCGTGCCAAAGCCACCGACCAAGATGGTGGCGCCGTCGGCAATTCCGGCGAGGGCCTCAGGGATGGTCGCCACCCGTTTGTCGATCATGCCCGAAGCGCCGACCTTGTCATGAGCTGAAGTTTGACCGCATGCGCTGCAGGTGGCAAGGCCCGCTTACTTTGCCGGCTGACATGCTTGGCTGCCTCAGTCCTGCGCGTCCGGAGACAGCACCACGCAACTGCTGCGGCCGCGCAGCCGCTCGCAGGCTGCTGTGGCCGCCTCGCGAGACAGCCCGGTCAGGCGCGCGCGATACAGCGTCCCATGCGGCTCGTGCACGCTTGCGACGGCAAGATGCGCCCCCGCGACCATTGGCCCGGCCTGCTCGCGCGCGGTGCCAACGGCGATATGGGCGAGACCTTCATTGCCGAAGGCCCCCACCTGGATCGCCCACTGCGACGGGGTTGTGCCGTGGTAGTATGGAGCCGCAGCCGCCAGCGCAGGCCGAACCAGCCGGAAGCCTTGCTCACGACGCGATTGGCCGGGAACCGCGACGGTGTCGGCCGCCGCCGTCTGCACGGTAGGAGCAGGCTGCACGTAACGGGGCGGTTCCGGTAGCGCCGCATACTGCGTCGGGCGCAGTCCGGGCTCGGCGCGCTCCGGCTGAGGTCGCGGCTGCGTCGGCAACGCGCTCGCATAGCTCTGACGCGACGCAGCCGCGATTCCCGGGCGATACGGAACCGGCGCCGGGCTGTAGACCAGCGATGGCGGCAGCTCGTCGTGCGCCATCGCGACTGGCGGCGGCTCTGGCGTGTGTGGAGACGGCGGCGCGGAGGGCGCGGCCACTGCGGCTTGCACCGGCGGGTTGGCGGGCGGCGGAACGTAGGCGGCGATCTCCGCCTTGGACATCCCGTGCGGCGTCCATCCCGGCGGCGGATCGAATGCAGCATCCGAGTCGGAGGGCGGCGCATAGGCCACCTCGACCGGCGGAGAGGGCTGCGAGACAGCGGCTCCAGCCGAGGAGTAGCGCGGTCCGGCGGGAATGCTCGCAGGCACCGAGTTCATCGCGTATTCTTCCGCAGTCGAGCGCCGGCTGGGGAAACTTTCGGCGATGTTCGGCCCGATCATGGCCACGTAGCGCCGGGTCTCGTCTGGAAGCGGACGATTGCGCGTGAGGTAATCGTCCAACCGGCCGGGACCGCTGTTGTAGGCGGCGAGAAAGCCCGGCGAGCCGTATAGGTCGTATAACTCGCGAATATAGGCAGTCCCCGCCATGATGCTGTTGTAAGGGTCATAGGGATCGTCGCCCAAGGCGGCATAACGGCCGCGCAATTCGTCATAGGTGGCCGGCATCACCTGCATCAGGCCCATCGCCCCAGCAGGCGACGTGATCGGGCTGCCATTCACATCCACATGGCCGCCGGACTCGACGCGCATGACTTCACGAATCCAACGCTGCGGCACATCGTACCTGTCCGAGGCCTCCTTGATATACGGCCCCCAAGGGTCACCGGGCCGGCCCGGCGGAGCGTAGCTGCGATGGGCACGCTGCTCGTAACGGGAGGCCTCCTGCATGGAGCTGATATGCTGCCCGCCAGCACAGGCCGACAATGCCGCCAACATGGCCAGCGACCCGGCCGCCCGCAGCGCAGCCCGGCCGCCACGGCGCCGGGGATCGCTGCTGCTCGCGGACGCCGAGGCTGGAACGGGCATGCGGGGCAGAACTCCGTGGCGGAACCGGCCGGCGAGCGCTTGCTCACGCGACTCGGTAGGAAACCCTGCTAACCCCTTATCGACGGCTCCGAACCGAGGCAAGTGGGCTTGGCACCTATCCGTAACTGGGCGACTGACTTTTTGCAGCAATGTGCCTCCACCGACACAGAGCGTGGCTGGCAGCTGTTACCTTCTTGCTGAGAGCGGACTGGTTGCGGGCCGCCGCGCGATCCGCTATCGAGCGCCGGGCAATGTCCAGTTCAGCCATGCAGACGCGCGCGCTGTCGATTGACCTGGTCGCCAACCTCTCGCGCGGCGCCCGACAGGAAATCGCCTGGCGCGACCTGCGCGATGGCGTGGCCGCCTACCGTCTCGCTGTCACCCTCGGCTGGCTCGACATCAAGCTGCGCTACCGTGGTTCCGTGCTGGGCCCATTCTGGCTGACCTTGTCGACGGCCGTGATGGTGCTGGCGATGGGCGTGCTCTACTCGCAGCTATTCCGCATGGAACTGCACGACTACATGCCCTACCTGGCGTTGTCGCTGGTGCTGTGGAACACGCTCGGCGGCATTGTCTCGGACGCCTGTGTCTGCTTCACCTCGGTCGAGGGCACAATCCGCTCGATTCGGATGCCGTTCACGATCTATGCCGTGCGGGTGCTGGTCCGGAACGGGTTTGTGTTGCTGCACAATGTGGCGGTCATTGTGGGCGTGTTCGCCTATTATGGCACGTGGCCCGGGGCGGCCGCCCTGCTCGCACTACCGGCCTTGTTGGTCTGGGTCGTCGATTCGATTGCCGCCTGCTTGCTGCTTGGCAGTTTTTGCGCCCGCTTTCGCGACATTCCGCCCATCGTCGGCAGCATCATGCAAATTGCGTTTTTTCTCACACCGATTATCTGGCGTCCCGAGTTGATTGGGCCGAAGGCGCGCTTTTTGCTGCTCAACCCATTCTATCCCGTGCTGGCGCTGGTGCGGGAGCCGTTGCTGAACCAGGTGCCACCTGCTTCGGTATGGCTTTCGGCCGCAGCCTGGAGCGCCCTCTGGTGTGCCGCCGCCTGGCTGCTGTTCGCCCGCATCCGTGGCCGTTTGGCGTTCTGGGTCTAGCCATGCCGGCCGGTATCCGCGCGGAAGGCGTTTGCGTCGATTTCCCTCTGTATCATGGCAACAGCCGCAGCCTGAAAAAGACGGTGCTGGCCGCCGCTTCGGGGCGGCTGGGCGAGGACCGGCAGCATCGGATGGTGGTGCAAGCGCTGCGGGACGTCTCGTTCACGCTGCAGCCCGGCGACCGGCTGGCCCTGGTGGGCGGCAACGGCGCCGGCAAAACCACGCTGCTTCGCGCCCTCGCCGGCATCTACGAGCCTGTTATGGGGCGGCTGCGGGTCGATGGCGCGGTCGGCGCGTTGCTGGACGTTCATTCCGGCATGAACAGCGATCTCTCGGGACGGGAGAACATTATGCTGCGCGGCCTGTACAACGGCATGAACCGGTCCGCGATTGCCGCCATGGTCGAGGACGTCTCTGACTTCGCCGACCTGGGAGAGTTTATCGAGCTGCCGCTTCGCTTCTACAGTTCGGGAATGGCCGTGCGGCTGGCCTTTGCCATCGCAACCGCAGTCCGCCCCCAGGTGCTGTTGATGGACGAGTGGTTCATGGCGGGCGATGCCAAGTTTCTCGACAAGGCGCGGACTCGGCTGGAAGCGCTGGTGCGGACGGCGGAAATCCTCGTGCTGTCCTCTCATCTTGAGAACATCGTGCTGGAATGGGCCACGCGTGTGATTTGGCTTGATCATGGCCGGGTGCGGGAGGATGGCCCGGCTCACGAGGTGATGGACCACTATCTTGGCGTTCAGTCGGCAGAGCCGCAGCAAGCCGAAGCTGTGACCATTTAGCCGCTGATCCGAGCGAGAACCCCGCGCAATTCCGGCCGGTCGCCAACGGGCGCGAGGCGACTGTGTCGAGTGGGACACAACGCTTTGACCGCGTCATGCCATGTGACCCAGTTCACACTCGCGCCAGTAGCCTGGTCGATAATGTACACTGCTGGCGCCTTCGTACCAGCTTCACTCCGCGATGCTGTGCCGGGAAGGTGACTGCTATGGCTTACCGCTCCATCCTGTTTGTCGACGACGACGTTATGACGCAATGGACCATGACCGACGTGCTTACCGACGCGGGTTTCGACGTCAGCAGCGTATGCCGGGGAGCGGATGCGCTTGCGCTGATGGGGCGAGACGCTGAATTTGACGTGTTGCTGACCGAACTCGACCTGCCGGATGGGCTGACCGGCCTGCAACTCGCCTATCAATGGCGCCAGCGCCTATCCAACCGGCCGGTGATTTTTATCGGGGGTGCCGGTTCGTTTCCGCTCGGGCAACTGGGCACCGGCGACATGTTCTTCGAGAAGCCGTTCCACACAGGGCGGCTGCTCGAGGCGATCGTGACGGCAATTGACGATGCCCGTTACCGGCCGTTGCTCCGCACGCCCTGCTGGCCCGTGCATCAGGTTCATTAGCCCGCGATCGTCCTGACTGTGACTGGAACAATCAGGACGCGACTCGTCAGGCCAAGTATAGTTAGTGTCCCGATTCTCAACTTCGTTGCATCTGCGGGGTGGCTCGGAGCGAACTTCTGAATCGATCAGGACACTAGCAGACCTTTGTTTCTAATGTGGTTTATGGTTCTGACGTTCGCCTCCGAACCGACCGGTAAACTCGGGCGAACTTCAGAACCACCACACTAAAGCCTAATCGCTTCTGGTAGGCGAAGCGCTCCTGCTCTAACTCTCTGTTTGATATGATGATTCTACGCTTGAGGTTAGCGCAACCGGAGGCGCTCAGGCTCTAGCAGCCTGAGCCGGCGAGAGCGGTTGTGCTACACGCTCCAGGTTTCGGCAGTTGCCACGCGCTCGAGCACGGCGCGCATGGACTTGCTCAGCATCGTCCAAGCTTCAGTCCAGAGCGGGCAAGCAAATCGGTCAAACTCCGGCGCAGCACGCCCGCGTAGCAGGAAGGACGAGCGGCAAATCAGTGTGCCGGGCACCGGCATGATGGTTGGGCGCCAGACGAACAGCACCAGATCCTTTCCGGAACGGTAGCGCTGCCGGCCGAGGGGGCGTAGCGCGCCCGGCTCGGCGATCAACCCGGTCTCCTCTCGCAATTCGCGCAGCGCCGTCGGAAGGGCGCCTTCACCGGGCTCCTGCAGCCCCTTGGGTATGTCCCACCTCGGCGAAGCTGTCGCATGGCCGAGGAGGACGCGAGCGCCATCCGTCACGATGACGCCGCAACTCGTCACTGTCGTCACGGCCTCCGCAACACCCACATGTGGCAACAACTACATCTGCACAGCCTGAACAGCGGCCTCAAGCTCCTGGAACGACGGCATGTGCTCGTTGGGGGCCATCTTGCGGCCCGTCTCCACGCTGACCTGCGGCGCATTGCCGTGCAAGTGCGTCACGAGTACGGCCCGGATCACCTCCATGTATTTGGCCTCTTCCTCCACCACGCCCTTTATCCGCGCTGCAACCGGCCCGGCCATGCCATAGGCAAGCAGCACCCCCAGAAAAGTCCCCACCAGGGCGCCCCCGATCATCGCGCCCAGCACTGCTGGCGGCTCGTTGATGTGGGACATGGTCTTGATCACGCCGAGCACCGCGGCAACGATGCCGAGGGCGGGAAGCGCATCGGCCATCGACTGGATGGCGTGGCTCGGATGCAGTTCCTCATGCAGGGTTTTCTTCAGCTCGCGCGCCATCACGTCCTCGATCTGGTGCGGGTCGTCCGCATTCATGCCGACCATCCGAAGATAATCGCAGATCAGGTGCGTGACGTGATGATTGCCCATGATCTTGGGGAACTTTTGAAAAGCCGTGCTCTCTTCGGGCTTCTCGATGTGCGCCTCTAGCGCCATGGCGCCCTTGGTGGAGGCCAGCCGGGTGAAGAAATACAGCAAACTCAGCAGCTCCACGTAGTCGCTCTTGTGGAATGACGCTCCTTTCAGGACCTTCTTGAACGCAGCCAAAGTATGTTTCACGTCATGCATGCTGTTGGACATGACGAACGTGCCGAGAGCTGCCCCGCCGATGGTGAGCAGTTCGAACGGCATCGCCTCAATCAGCGGCTCCAGGCTGCCGCCGGACATGATGTAGCTGCCGAACACACAGGCGAGCAAAAATCCTAGTCCACCCAGGGTAAGCATGGTTCAGGGCGCCGGCTTGGGCGGATTGCTCCGCAGCACGACGATGGCGATGCGCCGGTTGGCAGCGGCAAGCGGGTCGGCCGGCAGGAGCGGGTCCCGGTCGGCCTCGCCAGAGACGGTTTGCACCTGCGCCTCCGGCACCCCGGCCTCTGCCAGGAGCCGTCGTGTGGCGTTCGCCCGCTCGGCCGAAAGCTCCCAGTTCGAACGGTCGCCGCCGTGGAACGGCGCCGCGTCGGTGTGCCCGGTGATCGAGAGCGACTCGGGCAGCTTCATGAGGATCGGCGCCACCTTGAGCAGCAAAGCCCTCGCTCGGTCGTTCAGCACGGACGAGCCCGTGGCGAACATGGGCTGCTTGTCTTCATCCAGCAGTTGAATGCGCAATCCTTCCGGGGTGACATCGATTGCAAGCTGACGGGCAAGCTCTGCCAACCCGGGGTCCTTCATGACCTGTTCGCGGATTTGCTGGGCCGCCTCCTCGAAGCGGGCGCGTTCCTTTTGCGCTGCGTCCGCTCGTTGCTGCGCCTGCTTGTCGGTCGGCGGCTTGGCGTCCTGCGAGTCCACAGCGGAGGCCGGTTTCAGTTGGTCGGTCGGCTTCGGGGCCTGCTTTTCGGCCGGCCCGCCCACTTGGTGCGCACCGCGCAAGGTCCTCGTGTTCACCCCCGGCTGCCCGTTGGGGATGGAGGCGGCGGCGGCCGGCGTATCGCTGTCGTCGTCCTCCGTCTCGAAGACCGGGCGCGTCTTCTCGTTCATAATTGTGACATAACCGCGGTCGGACGCGAGGGAGCCGTCGTCGTTGGGGGTGTGTCCGCCGAATGGGGCCCCAAAGCCGGATTTGACGGTGGCAAGCGAGTTGCTCGGGCTGAAATAGTCGGCGATGCCGCTGCGCTGCTCGGCTGTGGTGGCGTTCAGAAGCCACATCAGCAAGAAGAACGCCATCATCGCGGTGACGAAGTCGGCATAAGCGACCTTCCAGGCGCCACCATGATGGCCGCCCTCCACAACCTCCTCCCTGCGGATGACGATGGAAGGCTTGCCGCCGCCGCTTTTGCCCTTCCCGCCTGCCATGCGCCCACTCCGAGATGAGGCGCCAGTATGCGGGGAAGTGCTTAACGCCGCGCTAAAGTGGCTCAGGCGGCCAAGGCAGCGCGAAATACCGTTGGGTCGACATTGCCGCCGCTGAGAACCACGCCCACCACTTTGCCACAGGCGGGAAAGCGGCCGGCTAGGACGGCCGCCAAAGCCACGGCGCCGCCGGGTTCCACCACGACCTTGAGTTGCGCGAAAGCAAACGCCATGGCGGCGTAAACCTCCGCCTCCGAGACGGCCAGCCCCCCCGCGAGGTGGCGCTGGTTGATCGCGAAGGTCAATTCGCCCGGGATCGGCGCCAGGAGCGCATCGCAAAGCATGGAACCGCCGGGCGGATTGGCGACCCGCGCGCCGGCTCGCAGCGACCGTCCGGTATCGTCCCAGCCCTCCGGCTCGACCGCGTAGACCGCCGTGCCGGCAGACGCGCCGGACATCGCCAATGCGGAGCCGCTAACCAAGCCGCCACCGCCGGTGCAGACGAGCAGCGCGTCCATCGACAAGCCGGCGGCGGCGGCATCGGCCGCCAATTCGAGCGCGGCGGTGCCCTGGCCTGCGATCACATGCGGGTGGTCGTAAGGCGGCACCAGCGTGGCGCCGGTGCGTGCGGCGTAGGCGCTGGAGAGGGCCTCCCGGTTGTCGCTCAGCCGGTCGTAGTGCACGATCTCGGCTCCCCAGCGCTTGGTGCTGTCAACCTTCACCGCTGGGGCGTCGGCGGGCATGAACACGGTGGCCTTCGCCCCCACCGAGGCTGCAGCACAGGCGACGGCCTGGCCGTGATTGCCGGAGGAATGCGTGACCAGGCCTGCCGCGCGCTGTGCCTCGGAGAGCTGCAGGGTGGCGTTGGTCGCGCCGCGCAGCTTGAACGAACCGGTGCGCTGCAGCGGTTCGGCCTTGATCAGCACGGTGGCGCCGGTCCGGCCGTCCAGAGCCGCATTGCGCAGCATCGGCGTGCGCACGACCTGCCCAGCGATCCGGCCGGCCGCGGCAAGCACATCCCGGTAGCTTGGCTCATCCATCATGGCTGTTTCCTCACCGGCTTGGCAGGCGCAGCATGTCGCCACGCGCGGTTACGCGGTAGACGTCGTAATCCTCGGCAACAACCCCGTCACGGCTGCGGCTCAGCGTGCCAGCTTGGGTGATGCTCAGCCAAGGCGCCGGGTCGGGCGGCCCGGCGCGGCGGCGGCTGCGCAGCAGCAGCCCGGTTTGGCCGGCGACGGCGGCGAACGGCAGCCGGAACAGCGCCCAACGAGGCTCGTCGCCGACCACGGGACCTGACAAGCCATGCGCCAAAATGGCAGCAAGGCCGTAATTGTCGGCGGCAACGAAGGCGGCCGGCCGTTGAGCCACCTGCTGCAGCAAGCCAGGCCAGCCGCCAAGCTGGATCAAGGTCGGGTCGGTCCGGCGCGGCAACGCAAACACGGCCGTCGTGGCCTGTAGATAAACCAGCCCGGTGAGGGCAAAACCCAGCGCGGACGCGGCTAGCCACCGCCGCGGCGCATAGGCGGCGGCGGCCAGGCAGGCACCGGGATAGAGGATGGCCGGCCAGTTGGCCTGCACCCGGTCGCCCAGCGCATGCTGCAGGAACACCGCAACAGCGGGCAAGGTGATCGCCGCGAGCAAGGACGCGGCGCAATCTTGCCGCCAACGTCGCACAGCCGACCAAATTCCCGAGGCGCAGAGAACTGCGACCAGCGGGGTGGCTAAGCCGAGTTGGCCGCCGACCAACTCGGCAAGGTGGCGCAAGGCATCGGCCGGGTGCCAATCTCCGGTCCGGCCGCCCTGCTTCAATAGGCTGGCCCAGCCATGATTGGCGTTCCACCAGAGAACGGGCGCAAAGCAAGCCAACGCCAGCGCCCCCCCGGCCCAGGGCCAAGGCGTACGCAGCCACGCCCTGCCCCATGGATCGGCAAGCAGCCACAGCGCCAGCCCGGCGCCAAGCAGAGCCGCCGTATATTTGCTGTCCAAAGCGCAACCGGCGGCCAGGCCGACTCCAAGCCACCAAACAGCGTGGCCGGTGGCAATCAAGCGTCCCAGCGCTGCGATGGCGGCGGTCCAGAACAACAGCAGCGGCGTGTCCGGAGTGAGCGTTACCGCGCCGGCACCGAGCAGGAGAGTGGCGTTGAGCAGCACGGCCGCAGGCAATCCGGCGCGCCGCCCCGGGAAGAGGTCTTCCGCCGCGCGGACCAACAGCCAGGTGCCGAGGGCTGCAGCCAGGGGAGCGAGCAGGCGGATGCCGAGTGGACCCTGCCCCGCAACCCAGGTTCCGGCCCGAATCCACAAGGCGACCATCGGCGGATGGTCCAAATAGCCGGGCTGCAGCACGCGCGACCAAATCCAATAGTAGGCTTCGTCTGGCGAGAGCGGTGCGGCAGCGGCGACCAGGAGCCGCAGCCCCGTCAGAGCCAGAAGGCCGATGAGCGGGAGCGAACCTACGACAGCGAGTGGTTTGGCGCTATGAGCGGCTTCGGCTTGGCTGTGCGGCATGCGGCTGCCTGTGCCGGACGGCCAGACCTGTCAACCCGCCTGCGGGACGGCGGCCCACGCTCCACCCCGATCACCCACGCGGCATGGGGGCCGGCGATTTCACGCAGCCGGCGGTGGCGGAACACGCGACGGGCGCGGGCTGCCACGGCCTGCAGCAGGAAGGTCTCGTTGCCTTCCACGTTGGCCGGGTCGGGCAAGGCGTGCTCGAGGATCCACTCGCCAGTGGCTTCCCAAAATCCGACCTGTCCAAATCCGGCGTGGGCGTAGAGCGCGAGAGCGGGCCCGTTATCGGGCGCGACCAGCAGCCGCAGACGGCGGCAGCCCGGCACCCGGCGCAACCGCAGCATCGCGTCCAGTAGGGCAAGGCGGCCATAGCCGCAGCCCTGGTTACGACGATCCACGGCAAGCCAGCCCAGCCACCAACAGGAGCCATCGCGAAGATCGGGGTGAATGACGTAGAACCCAACCACGCTGCCAGCGGCCGAAAGCGCGAACACAGAGTGAGCAAGGCCGCGCTCAACGGCGGAAACGATGGCTTCAACGGGACCGAGGAAGCGGGATATCTGCTCAGGGTCCAATTCAATCGCGGTCATGGCGGCCAGCTCACAGCGGCCGATACGACGATAGCTAAGGGGCACACCGCCCCGGGATAATGACATGTCTCACTTCGTTCAGACTTGGCAGGCCTGCCGCGAGCTGACTTGCGGCGATACACCGCCCCCAAGTCACCCGAACCAAGCCAACGCTGCAACGCGTTATAGCAAACAAACCGTTTCGGCTTCCTTAATACTATCACACACGATGCCGTGTGTTGGCAAAATTCCTGCAAACAAGGCCGCTATCGCACGGTCGCCACCCGCAGCGCGTTCGTGGTCCCGGGCCGCCCAAACGGCACGCCCGCCGCCACCACTACGTCATCGCCGCCGCTGGCGAACCCTTCCATGCGGGCGATTCGGGTGGCGCGGTTGACGGTTTCTGTCATCGTGTGGGTCTCGCTCGTCACCACCGCATGCACACCCCACACCACGGCCATGCGCCGCGCGGTCTCCTGCGCCGTCGTCAGGCCTAAAATCGGGCAATCCGGCCGGGTGCGGGCAATGCGCAGCGCCGTCGACCCGGACATGGTGTAGGCGGCTATCACCCGCGCCCCGATGGTCTTGCCGATCTGCCGGGCGGCGTCGGCGATTGCATCGGCCACAGTATGCTCCGGCTTGGGCCGGCCCGATTCGCAGAGTTCGCGCCAATTCGCGTCCTGCTCCACGCGGTCGACGATGCGGTCCATCATGTTCACCGCCTCATAGGGATACTGCCCCGCGGCGGTCTCCGCACTCAACATCACCGCATCCGCGCCGTCGAACACCGCGGTGGCGACATCGGAGGCCTCCGCCCGCGTCGGCGAGGGAGCGTTGATCATGCTCTCCAGCATTTGGGTGGCGACCACCACGGGCAAGCCGCGCTGCCGGGCGGCACGGACGATGCGCTTCTGCGCCAGCGGCACTTCCTCCGGCGGCAGCTCCACGCCCAAGTCACCGCGCGCCACCATCACGGCATCAGACAGCGCCAGAATGTCGTCCAGGTTGTCCAGCGCTTGCGGCTTCTCCAGCTTGGTCATGATCCAGGCGCGGCCGCCGGCGATGTTGCGCGCCTCCGCCACGTCCTCGGCGCGCTGCACGAAGGAGAGGCCCACGTAATCCACCCCATGCTGCAGCGCGAACCGCAAGTCGGCATGGTCCTTCTCGGTGAGGGCGGGGATCGGCAGCACCACGTCCGGCACGTTCACGCCTTTACGGTCCGACAACGGGCCGCCGACGACAACCTCGCATTCCAGGTGGTCATCGCGCTTATGCGTCACCCGCAGTCGCAGCTTGCCGTCGTCCAGCAGCAGCGTGGTGCCAATGGCGGCGGCGGCCATGATCTCGGGGTGCGGCAACTGCACCCGCCGCGCGTCACCGGGCACGGGTGAGAGGTCCAGCCGGAAGCCATGCCCGGTCTGCAGCGCGACCCGGCCGGCCTGGAACCGGCCGACTCGCAGCTTGGGCCCCTGCACGTCCGCCAAGATGCCAATCGGGCGGCCGGTCTCCGCCTCCAGCGCACGGATGGTGGCGATCCGCGCGGCGTGGTCCTCATGGGCCCCATGGCTGAAGTTGAGCCGGAACACATCGGCGCCGCCCCGGAACAGGCGGCCGAGCATCTCGGGCGTGCTGCTCGCCGGGCCGACGGTGGCGATGATTTTGGTGCGGCGTCGGCGTCGCAATTTTGGCTGTGCCATGGCGTGCTGCTCTTCGTTCCATCCCTCGCCCGGGAGTATATGGCCCTGGGAGGCATATGGCGAAGAGCGCCGCGCCGCGCCATGTTGGCGGCAGGAGGACCCCTGCCATGACCGAATTCGACCCTGCGACCCGCACCGAATTGGAGGCCGCCGCGTTCCGCCGCCTGGTGGAGCACCTGCGCGAACGGAGCGACGTACAGAACCTCGATCTGATGAACCTGGCCGGTTTTTGCCGCAACTGCCTCAGCCGCTGGTATCGCGAGGCGGCGGAAGCGCGCGACATCGGCCTGACTGATCCCGCAGCGCGCGAGATCGTCTACGGCATGCCCTACAAGGATTGGCAGGCGTTGAATCAGCGCCCGGCTTCGCCCGAGCAACAGGCCGCATTCAAGCCCGCGGCGCACGGGTAGGTTACGATGCCGTGGCGGTCCGTCGCGGCCGCCACGGCGGCGGTGCTGGTCGGGATCGGGCTGGCACGGTTCGCCTATTCGCCGCTGCTGCCGGTGGTGATTGCGAGCGGCTGGTTCACGCCGGGGCAGGCAGCCTATCTCGGTGCGGCCAACCTGCTTGGCTACCTGCTGGGGGCCCTGCTGTCCAAGTGGGTGAGCGGGGCGGTCGGGCTGCCGAACGCGCTGCGGTTTGGCATGGCGGCAGCGGCAGCCTCCCTGCTGGCCTGTTGTATACCACTGCCCTTCGTGTGGTTCTTCGGCTGGCGGCTGATTTCCGGCATTGCCGGCGGCGTGCTGATGATCCTGGCACCGCCGGCCGTGCTGCCGCTGGTGCCAGCGGCGCGGCGCGGTTTGGCCAGCGGGCTGGTGTTTACCGGCGTGGGGCTGGGCATCGCGGCCTCGGGCACCCTGGTGCCGCTGCTGCTGCGGCAAGGGCTCACAGTCGCCTGGCTCGGTCTCGGCCTGATTTCGGCGGTGTTGACCTTACTCACCTGGCGCGCCTGGCCCGCCACTCCGCCGCCACTGGCCCGTAGCACGGCGCCGGGCCGGTTTGGCGCCGTCTCGCTGAGCTATGGGCTGTGCGCGGTGGGCCTGGTGCCGCACATGGTGTTCCTGGTGGATTACGTGGCGCGCGGCCAAGGCCGTGGCATGGCGGCAGGCGGCCTCACCTGGGTGCTGTTCGGCCTTGGCGCGATCAGCGGCCCCTCCCTGCTCGGCCGACTATCGGACGCCGTTGGCGCTGCGGCCACTTTCCGCGCCGGCTTGCTGTTGGAGGGCGTGTCCGTCCTCGCCTTGCTCTGGCTGCGCGACCCGGTGATCTCGGGGCTGATGGTGTTCGGCGCCGGCCTGCTGGTGCCCGGCATCACCGCGGTGATGCTAGGCCGGGTGCAGGCGCTGGCCGGCAGCGACCCGGCCGCCCGCCAACGCGGCTGGACTGAAGCGACGGTGGCTTGGGCGCTGGGCCAGGCCGCCGCTGCCTACGGTCTGGCCTGGCTCTACGCACGCACCGGCAATTATGCCGCCGTGCTCGGTGCGGCGCTCGTGGCTGTCCTGCTCGCTGCCGCGGTCGAACTATGGATTGCCGCCGCCGGACGCAGCAACCAACTCTCTCCCGCTCGCGCCGGCGGGAGAGGGCCGGGGTGACGCGGTCAGTGCCCGGGCGCGACGAAGGCGAAGTTCACCGGTCCGTTATAGGGGATCGCTATGGTCGCGCCGCTGACGGCTTGGCCATCGATCGTGGCGGAGTTCAGGTACAGGTTCCGGTCCTGCCCTGGGCTGGCATAATTGTCGTTGAGGAAGGTCAGTGTCGCAATATGCTGGCCAGCCGAAAAGTTTCCCAGCACGTCGAAGCTTTGGCTCGTCCCTGTGCTGTGCAGGGCGGTCGCGGTCTGGGTGCCGCCGATCTGCTTGCCGTCCACCTTGATGGTGAAGCGGGCGTTCCCGTTATACGCGTCCTCTGACATGGCAAGTGCCAAACTATCCCGTCCGCTACCGAGCGTGACGGTGTCGTCGGCCATGGGCGGTGCAGCGGGCATGAGCGGTGCGGCAGGCGTGGGCGGGGGCGTGCTGTTCGCGGGGGCAGCTGCCGCCGGCGCGGCGCCGTTGCTGAAACTGATGGTTTGTGAGCCGTTGTAGTCGAGCGCCAACGTCGAACCGCTGATGGTCTGCCCGTTGATCGCGGCCGAGTCGATGTATAGGTTGCGGTCCAGCCCGGGGCCGCCGTAGTCATCGTTCAGGAACGTGACCATCGCCGTTTGCGGCCCGCCGGAGAAGTTGCCCAACACGTCGAACGTCTGGCTACCGCCGCTGCCATGCGAGGCGGTCGCGGTTTGCACGCCGCCGATCTGTTGGCCATTCACCGAGACGGTGAATTGGGCATCCCCCTGATAGGCATCTTCCGAAACCTGCAGCGCCAGAGTGTCCGGCCCGCTGCCCAGGGTGGTTGTGGCGGCCGTATTGCCGGCGCTCGCCGGCGGCGTGGCGACCGGAGGCGTGGTGACCGGCGGCGAGGCAGTGACTGGAGCCGGGGCCGGGGCGGCTGTCGCGGTGCTGCCCGCGGCGGGTTGGCCGCTGCCCAGCGTGGAGGGGCCGGCTTGAGTCACCTCAACGATCAGCGGGTCGGTGGCGAGCGCAACCGTGATGGCGGTGGCGTTGCTGACCGATTGGATCGGCGCGGTGCCGGTCACCGGGTCATAGACGTTGATGGTGTAGGCGCCGGGCAAGCTGATCGTGACCTGGCTGGGCGTGACATTGGCCTGCGCTCCGGTGGCGGCGTTATAGAATTGCGGCTCAGACCACAGCGCGATGTCATAGGCGCCGTTGGATTTCGCGAACACATTCTGGAAGCCGTAGTCGGGATTGAGCCCGGACACCGAGTCGTTCAGCGTGCCCGGCGTGAAGCTGCCAGCCGCGGCGCCGCTATCGGCCAAAATGGTGGTGAGGTTGTGAATATCCACCGCGGCCTGCTTCGGCGTGCCATCGGTGTTGAACAGCCCGTAATGGTCCTCGGGATTGTTGGGCTGGTCGTTATAGCCGTCTTCCAGCTGGTAGAGGTAAGTATTAACCACCCCGTTCGCCGCGTTCTGCAGCAGGGTGTCCATGGCCCACACGCTCTGCACGTACTGCGTGACGCCTGAGTTGCCGTCTTGCAGCGTGTAGTACCCGGTCTCCGACATCACCACCGGCTTGCCCGTAACGGTGGTGACGCTGGAGACGGCGTAATTTAGGAAATAGTAGGGTGGCACGCCGCCGCTGGCATAGCCGTGCACGTTGGCTTCGGTGGCATAGTTGGTGACGTTGCCATAGCCGGTCAGGCTGCCGCCGACCGAGAGCGAGAACGGCAGGATTTGCGCGCCGGACAGCGCCGGGTCGGCCTTGATGGCGTTATAGAGGTCGGCCTGGAACGCGTCGCCCGCCGCCGCGCCAGTCAGCCCCTTGTAGCTGACTGGATCTGTGTTGATCTCGTTCGGCCCCTCAATCTGCTCGACATAGGGGGCGACCTGGTTGAGGTCGGCGATTTCGCTGGCAAGGTTGATTGGGTTTTGCGGGGCAATCACGGTGACAGCGTCAAACTTGATCCCGGCAGCGCCGAGCGCCAGGTATTCCGACAACTGGGTACCTGAGTAATCAGATACTCGCGCGTTGCTAATACCAAGGTATCGCAATTGCGACAGTACATCAGACGTTGCGTAACTTGAGTTTGGATCGTTGATATGGGCATTCACCCCGAGCGTGGCGATGAAATCAGCGGCGCGCATCGGAGTAGCTGTCATTCAGGACCTCATTTACTTCGTTGATGGAAAGCCTGCGAACCCGTAATTGTCCCCAAAGCCGTTGTAAACCCACAATCCAACCCTCGATTGTCTGTAAATCCGGTAGTTTGTCCGGTTCTGAGCGCCATTCCTAGTCTGATGACTTAGAATGGCTTGGGGCGCATGACAGGCGACGTGTCGCAATGAGTGCGACCTGATGTCAAACCCGAAGGTTGTATACGGCTCGTCGGCATCGTCTCAAATTCCGTCCTAAGGTCGTTCGGTTCATCACGCGGGCACCGCAGGCGCTATCGCTGGTGTTGGCCCTTGCTTCACCATCCGGTTGCGCCAATTAAGAGGCATCCTGGACCACGGCGGTACGCTTTCCCGTTCCCCGCCGCAGAGAGAAGGTTGCGCTCCATGTTTATCGAGACCGAAGGCACGCCGAACCCCGCCACGCTGAAGTTCCTGCCCGGGCGCGACGTGATGGGTGCCGCCACGGCGGATTTCGCGACCGCCGCCACGGCCGAACGCTCCCCGCTCGCTGCCGCCTTGTTCCAGCTTCCCGGGGTTGCGCGTGTGTTCCTGGGCGGCGACTTCATCACCGTGACCAAGTCCGACCTGGCGGATTGGGCCGAGCTGCGGCCAGAGGTGCTGGGCGCCATCATGGAGCATTTCGTCGCCAGCCGCCCGGTCATGGAACACAGCGAGGATGCGCTGGACGAGGATGTGGCCCCCGAAGATCGGGAGATCGTCGAGCAGATCAAGGAATTGCTGGACACGCGAGTACGCCCCGCGGTGGCCAGCGACGGGGGCGACATTGTGTTCCGTGGCTACCGCGAGGGTGTGGTGATGCTGCACATGCAGGGCGCTTGTTCCGGCTGCCCATCGTCCTCGGCAACCCTGAAGCACGGCATCGAAAACATGCTGCGCCATTACGTCCCGGAGGTGGTGTCGGTCCAGCAAGTCGGGCTGTAGCCGCCCATGCGGGATACCCCGCCTCTGGACGCAGCCGCACGGGAGACGCTGTTCGAGGCCGCTCGCACGCATTACCATTGGCTGGCGGAGCCGGTGGCCGATAAGCAGATCGAGCAGGTCTACGCGACGCTTTGCGAGGGGCCCACCTCGGCCAACTGCTCTCCCGCCCGGTTCCTGTTCCTTCGCACGCCAGAGGCCAAGGAGCGCCTCAAGCCGGCTTTGTCCGCCGGCAACGTGGACAAGACCATGGCCGCACCCGTCGTCGCCATCGTGGCGCACGACCCACAATTCTACGAGCAGCTGCCCAAGTTATTCCCGCATGCCGACGCCCGGTCCTGGTTCGCTGGCAACGACGCCTTGGCCGCCGAGACGGCGTTCCGCAACGGCACGTTGCAGGGCGCCTACCTGATCCTGGCTGCGCGGGCGCTCGGGCTGGACTGCGGACCGATGAGCGGGTTCGACAATGGCCGGGTCGACGAGATCTTTTTTGCCAGCACCGGTTGGAAGTCCAACTTCCTGGTCAGTATCGGCTACGGCGACCCGGCCAAATTGGCCCCCCGTGCTCCCCGCCTCGCTTTCGACGAAGCCTGCCGGCTACTGTAATGACCCGCCTGCTCGCGCTCGACGCGGCGCTTGGCCCCTGGTCGGTGGCGCTGCTGGACGAAGATGTTGTCGCCGCCGAAGACCGGCGCAGTGGCCGTGAGAGCCTGGCGGAGTTGCCGGCGATGGCGGCGGGCGTGCTGGGCAACACCGTCATCGACGCCGTAGCCGTGACGGTCGGGCCCGGCAGCTTCACCGGCCTGCGTGCGGCTATCGCCTTGGCGCAAGGCGTGGCACTCGGCCGTTCGGTCCCGATTGTGGGCGTCACCGTAGCCGAGGCCCTGACCGTCGGCGTGGCCGTGCCCGCGGGCGCTGCGCTCTGGGTCGCGTTGGACACGCGGCGGGGGCGGGTCTTCCTAAGCTGCGGCGGCAGCATGGAGGTGGCGGCGCTGAGTGCCTTGCCCTCGCCAAAAGGCGCGGTGCTCGTCGCGGGCGACGCCGCCCGCCTGGTGGTGGACCGGCTGCAGGCGCAGGGCTGTACGGCGGGCGCGGTCGGCTGCGGCGTGGTGTCCGCTGCCAAGGTCGGCCTGGCGGCTCGGCGACGTTTGGGGGGAGAGCTGCCCCCCTGCCCCGTGGAGCCACTCTATGTCGAGCCGCCGGAAGCCCGGGTCGCGGCTGGGCTGCGTCCGCGCCCGGTGTGATTGCCGCCGGCCAGGCCCATGCCGCCGCCCTAGCTGCGATCCATGCAGCGGCTTTTCCGCCGGCCGAAGCGTGGAGCGAGGCGGCCATGGCCGAGGTCTTGGCGATGCCGGGCGCGTTCGGGTTCCTGGACCGGCGAGGCGGCCTGGTGCTGGCCCGCGCCGTGGCCCGAGAGGGCGAAATCCTCACCCTTGGCGTGGCGCCTCAACTCCGCCGGGCGGGGGTCGGCCGCGCCCTGCTTGGCCGAGCGATGGCGGCCGTGCCGGATATGCCGTGGTTCCTGGAAGTCGCCGCCGCCAATGCTGCCGCCCGTGCCCTCTACGCCTCTGCCGGGTTTGCCCCATGCGGGCTGCGGCGGGACTACTATTCCGGCGGCGGCGACGCGGTGGTGCTGCGGCGGGAGGCCGCGGTTTGAGCCTGATCGCTTCAGGTTGCATCGACCTGAAGCGTGAATCAGCCTGTCAAGAAAAGAGTTGGAGCGGGAGCGCTTCACCTACCAGAAGCGATCATGCCCTGGCGCCCCTTGACGATCAGGACCGTGCTGGTTCCGTCCGCGTCATCGGCCACGCAGACCACGGTATGGCCCTGGTCGGCGGCGGTTTGCGGCACGTTGCGCCGGGGTTCGTCGCCGCGCAGGCGCACCTGCAATCGCTCCCCGGGCTGCAACTTGTCCAACGCCAGACGGGTGCGGACGAAGGTCATTGGGCAGATGTCGCGAGTGATGTCTAGGTAAGTCGTCATGTTCACCAGCCATATTGCCAAATTGATACTTGCGCGGGCCGTTGCGAATCCCTGTGATGCACCGGTATATAGCGCGGCCGACTTGGTCTTGGAGAGAACACTATGTCAGACGATCTGGCTCCGCCGGATATCCTTGCCCTCACGGCCCAGATCGTTTCAGCCCATGTTGGAGCCAATTCCGTTTCGGCGGACTTGTTGCCCGACTTGATCCGGGATGTGCACCGGGCGGTGGCCAGCCTCGGCAGTGCGGCGCCGCCGCCCGCGGAGCGGCCGCAGCCAGCGGTGCCGATCAAGAAGTCCGTCTTTCCGGACTACATTATCTGCCTGGAGGACGGCAAAAAGCTGAAAATGCTCAAACGCCACCTGATGAGCGCCTACAACATGACGCCCGATCAGTATCGCGAGCGGTGGGGTCTCGGGCCGGAATACCCGATGGTGGCGCCCAACTACGCGCAGCATCGCTCGACCTTGGCCAAGAAGATTGGGCTCGGCACGGGTGGCCGGGCTGGCGGCTAGCCCGGACTGGCCGGCTTCAGTCCCCTGCGATTCGACAGGCCAGACCGCTATCGGCTACCCCACCCACGGCTGAATGTGGCAGACACTCCTCTAAGGACCGCCAGGAACCCGGGGCAGGCAATGGAATCGCGTATCGAGCGCCTGTGCGTCGAACGTGGCTTGAAGATGACGGGGCAGCGCCGCGTGATCGCACACGTGTTGTCCGAAGCGGAGGACCATCCTGATGTCGAAGAGCTTTATCGCCGTGCGACGGCGCTGGACGGCCGGATTTCAATCGCCACGGTCTATCGCACGGTGCGCCTGCTGGAAGAGAAGGGCATTTTGGCCCGGCGGGACTTTGGCGGCGGGCGGGCACGCTACGAGCCGACAGCGCATGGCCGGCACTACCATTTGATCGACGTGGACACCGGCAAGGTGATCGAGTTTGAAGACGCCGAGCACGAGGAGCTGATGCAGGCCATTGCCCGGCGGCTCGGCTTCGACTTGGTCTCGCACCGCCTGGAACTGTTCGGCAGCCGCCGCCCGGCCAAGCGGGACACCAGCCGGGTCGAACGGCCCAGCCCCGCCGAGCCGCCCGCGCCGCAA
This sequence comes from Acetobacteraceae bacterium, assembly GCA_965276785.1. Classification (GTDB taxonomy): domain Bacteria; phylum Pseudomonadota; class Alphaproteobacteria; order Acetobacterales; family Acetobacteraceae; genus LMUY01. The sequence goes on along the minus strand of OZ255629.1, from coordinate 734,901 downwards.
CACGCCGCCGGGCGGGCGCACCGGTGACGCTGGACCGTGCCGCCGCCGTCCTGTTGCCGCGGCGGCAAGCCGTCCCCCATACTCGCTTCAGTGAGCTGCGCGCCGGCAATCTAGGCTTGCGGCTGGCAACCAGGCCGGACGAGGTCGACGCGCTACAGGCCCTGCGTTACCGCGTGTTCTATGAGGAGTTGGGGGCGCTGCCCGACCGCAGGACGGCCGCATCGGGCCGTGACGTCGACCGGTTCGACGGCTTTGCCGACCATCTGATCGTGGTCGACCATGCGCTCGGCGAGGGCCGCAACTCGGTGGTTGGAACCTACCGTATGCTCCAGCGCGAGGGCGCCCGGGCGGCGGGGGGGTTCTATACCGCCAGCGAATATGACGTGACACCGCTGCTGAGTTTTCCGGGCCGGATACTCGAGTTGGGCCGGTCTTGCGTGGACCTGCGTTACCGCGGGCGCGCGGTGATGCAACTGCTCTGGCGCGGGATTGCCGCTTATGTGTTCGCCCATGACATCGACCTGATGTTCGGCTGCGCCAGCCTTGGGGGCACCGACCCGGCCGCAGTGGCGGCCGAACTCACCTACCTGCACCACAACCATCTCGCCCCACCGGCCTTGCGCCCCATGGCGATCGTTGACCGCCGGGTCGCCATGGACCGCCTGCCGCCGGAGATGGTGGATGCGCGGCGCGTCGTTACGAGCTTGCCGCCGCTCATCAAAGGCTACTTGCGATTGGGCGCCATGGTGGGCGAGGGTGCGGTGGTGGATCACCAGTTCAACACCATCGATGTGGCCATCGTGGTCAAGACCGACCTGGTAACGGACAAGTACATCGACCACTACAAGCGCCAGCAGCAGCATTAGCCCAGGCGGCACGATGCAGCGGCTGGGTGCCCTGCAGGGATGGCGGGCCGACCTCGCTGCCGCCGGCTTCGGCGCACTCGCTGCAACAGCCTTGCCGCCGGTGAACGCCATCCCGGTGCTGCTGATCGCCGTGCCAGGCTTGCTGGCGCTGATCGATGGGGCACGGAGTTGGCCGGTGGCATTGCGCCGCGGCTTTTGGTTCGGGTTCGCCCACCATGTTCTCGGCCTGTATTGGATCACCGAAGCCATCCTGATCGAATCAGCCCGTTACTGGTGGCTGGTTCCGCTGGCGGTACCGGCGCTCTCCGCCTTGCTCGCCGTCTTCATCGCGGTTGCCTGCGCCGGCTCGCGCATGGCTGTGCCGGGTTGGCAACGGGTGCTGCTGCTGGCGGGGCTATGGACGCTAGCGGACTTGGCCCGCCAGTTCATCGCCACCGGGTTCCCATGGAATCCATGGGGCAGCGTGTGGGCGATTGCGGGTCCGATGGGCGACGTGCTGATCCAGCCGGCGGCCTGGATCGGGGTGGCCGGGCTGACGCTGCTCACCGTGTTGCTGGCGGCGACCCCGGCTCTGGGCTGGCGTTTCTGCGCGGGCGGCGCGGCGGCGATGGCGGTGTGGGTGGCGTTTGGCCTCTGGCGTCTCTCGGAAGCCGCCGCACCGGCGCCCGGCGTGAGCGTGGTGCTCGTGCAGGGCAACGTGGCGCAGGGCCGGAAATGGGACCAAGCCGCGGCCGACACGGTGTTCGAGCGCTACTTGAGATTGACCGAAGAAGGGGTGGCCCGCGCCCGCGCCAACGCACCGGACGCCGCCATCGCGGTGGTGTGGCCCGAAACCGCCAGCCCGTTCTGGCTTGACCGCGATGAGGGTGCACGCGAGGCTATTTGGCAGGCGTCGCGGCCGGCAGCGGCCGTGCTCGCGGGCAGCGTCCGCTTCCAAGGCGAGACGCCCTATAACAGCATGTTCGTGCTGACCGGCCCCGAGCAGGTCGCCGGCGTCTACGACAAGTGGCACTTGGTGCCGTTCGGGGAGTTCGCGCCGTCCTGGGTGCCGTTTGCGGTGCAGATGGTGCCGGGCCGCAGCTTCGGCTTTGGCCGCGGGCCGAAGACGTTCCATGTGCCGGGACTGCCGCCGTTCGACGCCCTAATTTGCTACGAGGCGATCTATTCCGGTCAGATCGTGGACGAAGCCGACCGCCCGCGCTGGCTGGTGAACATCACCAACGACGCTTGGTTCGGCAATTCCACCGGTCCGCGGCAACATCTTGCCGCCGCGCGGATGCGGGCGGTGGAGGAGGGCCTGCCGATGGTGCGCGCCGCCAACACCGGGATCACCGCGGCGTTCGACGCCGTGGGCCGTGAAGTTGGCCGCCTGCCGGCGCGCACCGCGGCCGAGATGGTGGTTGCTCTGCCCGCGGCGCGCGGCCCCACCCCATTCTCGCGCGAGGGACTGACAACGCCGCTGCTGCTGGCGCTCGCCGCCTGCGTGGCCGGGCTGCGCATCATCGGCCGCGGCCGCCGCTCAAGGCTGATTGATGACGCATTGTGATGGGGGGTCGACGACTAGGTTGTCAGCCAAATTGCGAGGCGAGCGTCTGCCGGGTGCGCCGTATATGCTCGCGCATCAGCCGTTCCGCGACGTCCGGCTCGCGACCCGTGATTGCGTTCAGGACGGCCTGGTGTTCGGCCAAGCCGCGCCGGCGCTGGTCCCGGTCCGAGGAAACCTGGCGTAATCCCAGCCGCATTTGGCTTTCCAGCACCGTCACCATTTCGGACAGCCGGTTGTTGCCGGCTCCGGTGGCGACGAGGCGGTGAAAGTCGGCATTGGTCTGGAACCAACCCGAAGCGTCACCCCGTTCCACGACGGTCGCCTGCTCGTCCAGCAGTTCTGCAAGCCGCCGCAGCAAGGCTGGGCTGGCGCGCTCCGCGCACAATCTGGCAGCCTGCGCCTCCACCCCCTCGCGCACTTCGTGGATTTCCAGCATGTCGGCCGCCGCGATTTCGGCAACGGCCGCCCCTCGCCGGGGCTGCTCGACAGCAAGGCCGTCCGCGACCAGCGCGAGCACCGCCTCGCGCACCGGGCTGCGCGACACGTCGAGCTGGCGCGATAGCTCGGGAACGGACAGGGCTTGGCCCGGCTGGAGCGATCCGTCGAGGATCGCGGCGCGCAGGGCGGCCTGGACCGAGTCCACGATCCGCTCGGCCCGCTTCAGCGCGGAGAGAGATGACATGGAACGGTCGCTACAGGGCCACGCCTGCCTGCGCGACGCTTGTAAGTCCTCCACTCATCGGTGCGCTCTGCACGGCACCATGCGGCGGGCGGAACGGTGCGAGCCCGCCTCACCACCCACCGGTGCGGTGCCAACGGTCCACCACGGCGCCGCCGGCGACCACGTCGTAAGACCGGTAGGGCGCACAGGTCAGGCAGGCGTGGTTCGGCAGGATGCGGACAGTGCTGCCCATCGGCAGCCGTTTGAACCAGCCCTCGTCCGGCACCGGCACGGTGCCATGCTCCTGATGCACCGTCTCGACCGACAAGGTGCCGAGCCGCTGCAAGGTCTCCGCGTCGCACACCCAACCATAATGGGCATCCGGCATGAGGCGGTTGGCGCCCAGGTCCTTCGACAACGCGAGCGCCCCGGCATCCAGCACCAGGCTAGGTCCACGCCGCTGGTGGCCGATTACGGTGGCCAGCACGGAGACGGCAATATCCGCCTCCACACACATGCCGCGGGAGAGTTGGGCCAGGTCCCAGAACAGGTAGATGCCCGCGCGCGCCTCGGTCACGCCGCGGAGGTGGTCCGCATACAGAATCGTGGGCGTTGAGCCGACGCTGACCACGGGACAATCGTGCCCGTGCGACCACAGCAGCTCGGCCGACGATACGGCCGCCGCTCGTTCGGCCTCGGCCATGGCCTGCAGCCCTGCGACGTCGTCAAGGGCGTAGGAGTGCCCGGCGTGCGTCATCACACCGTCCAGCCGCAGAGCGGGCGCGCTGGCCGCTATCGCCTCGCCAATGGCCACCAGTTCGGCGGACGCTGGTTCGGCGCCGCTGCGGTGCTCACCGCAGTCCACCTCGATCAGGCAGCCGAACGACGCCCCGTACTCCGACGCCTGGGCGGCCAGCATCGAGGCAGCGTCCACGCTGTCCACCACGAGCCGCAGCGTTGTGCCGGTGTCGCGCTGGATGCGGGCGGCGCGGGCTGCCTTGGCCGGCGCCATCGCCGTCGCATACAGGATGTCGCGCCAGCCTGCCGTGGCGAGGTATTCCGCCTCCGCGAGCGTCGAGACGGTGACGGGGCCAGGTGTGCCGCCGCCAGCCAGCAACGCGACCTCGACCGATTTGGCCGTCTTGAGGTGCGGGCGCAGCAACACGCCAAGGGCGCTGCACCGCTCGCGCATGCGCCGGGCGTTCCGCTCCAGCCGTGTCCGGTCGAGCAGGAGGCGCGGCGTCTCCAGGGTGGCCAGTCCAGAGCTGTCGGCGATCATACGTGGTCCAGAATCGGGGTGAGCGTGTCGGCAACTAGGAATGGGCGTGCACTATGGGCGACAAAAGGCAGGCCCGCGCGGTTGTGCCAGAACACGGGCATGCCGGCGCCAGTGGCACCCGGAACGTCAGCAGGCGAGCCGGCGACGAACAGGGTGCGGCCCGGCGTGGTGCCAAGAAGACCGAGCACGGCCAGGTAGGGTTCAGGGCGTGGCTTGTAGAAGCCGGCTTCCTCCGACGTCATGACAGCCGCGAACGGCACGCCAACGCGCGCCGCCGCACGATGGCCCTTCGCGATGGAGCAGTTGGTAGCAACTCCAAGCGGCACGCCGCGGCGGCGCAGCGCGCCAAGTACGCCCGCGACCTCTGGCCAGGGCTGCAACTCGTCCCAACGCGCCGCCAGAGCATCAGCATGGGCCTGCTGCAACCCCACGGCACGCGCGGCGCGGGCGACCAGGTCTTCATAGGGCTGATAAGCTCCGCAGCCGTAGGTCAGGCGAAGGTACTCGCGCCGCCACCGCAGACCGTCTGCCTCGGACCCCGCCGCGCGGTTCCACACGGTCCAGGAGTCGAGGAGCGCCGTCAGGAGGTCGAAGATGATGGCGTCGAAGCGTGGTGGACTTGCCGTCAAACAGTGGAACTCCACCTCTACATTTTACATGTAACATGCTGCGCGATCTGTCAAGCCTAATGACGAGGATGGGCTTGGTGGGCCGTCCCATGCCGGTTTGACGGCAATCCGGAGTTGCGAGGGTTAACAAAGCTCTTACCAGCGGGTGTGGTGTCGGTCTATTGAACCCCTCAGACACGAGAGCTGGAGTTCATGGCCACACCCCCCGAAAGCCGACCAAGCCCGGTGGACGTTCATGTCGGCGCGCGCATACGCCTGCGTCGCACGCTGCTTGGCATGTCCCAGGAGCGGCTGGGCGACGCCCTTGGGCTGACCTTCCAGCAAGTGCAGAAATATGAGCGCGGCATCAACCGCGTCGGCGCCTCGCGTCTGTTCGATCTCTCCCGCATCCTGGACGTGCCGATCAGTTTTTTTTACGACCACATGCCTGGCGGCCAACCTGGTGCGTCGCCTGGCGCGTCGCCGGTCTCTGGCTTTGCCGAGGGCCAGGAAGGCTATGGCGCCAAAGCGGACGATATGTTGAACAAACGTGAAACGCTGGAACTGGTCCGCGCCTACTATCGCATCGCCGACCCAGTCGTGCGCAAGCGGATGTTCGAGCTGATCAAATCGATGGGGGCCCCGGCGGAGGACTGAGAAGCATGCGGTGGGTGCTCTTTGCTACCCACCACCGAGCGAGAACCTGGTGGGTTGCACTGCGCTGCACCCTGCCCGCGACACTGGTGAATGGGGACGAGGGATGCAGGGGGGTCGCTTGTGCGGAGCGATCCGCTAAGTGATCGAGGGTCAGCCGATTAGCAGCGGCATCTGCCACTGCAAGACCTGCCGGCGCGCTGCCTCCGCACCACGGCTACCGTTTGTCGGCGTGCTCTCCGCAGGCTTTCGTTTCACCCAGGGTACACCGGTCGATTACGCCTCCTCACCCGGTGTCACCCGAAGCTTCTGCGGCAAGTGCGGGTCACCTCTCACCTATCGCCGCGAGGACCTTGCCGGAGAACTGGACGTGACGACGGTGAGCCTCGATGACCCCGGCAGCGTTCCGCCAACGTTTCATGTTTGGGTTCACGAGGCGGTCGATTGGGATAGCTTGGCCGGGGACCTGCCGGCTTACCCGCACGCTCGTCACGATTAGCTGCTACGGCTAGTAGCCCCGCTCCCGGTCGAACAGGTTGGGCAGCGGCTGACCCGCCTCGTAGGCGCAGAGGTTGCGGATGAACACATCCAGGCTGCGGGGATTGTAGGCGTGGTGGTCGTCGCTGGACACGTGCGGCGTCATCAGTAGGTTGGGCACGGTCCAGAGCCGGTGGCCCGGCGGCACTGGTTCTGGTACGAACACGTCCAACACCGCGCCGGACAGCAACCCAGCGTCGAGCGCATCGCAGAGGGCGTCCTGGTCCAGCAGCCCGCCACGGCCGATGTTCACCACGCCGGCCCGGCTCGGCAGCAGCCCGATGCGCCGCCGGTCCAGTAGGTTGCGAGTTTGCTCAGTGAGCGGGCAGGCAAGCACCAGGAACTCGGTCTCCGGCAGCACCTTGTCCAGGTCGGCGGTCGGGACCACCCGCTCGCATGCTTCGTGCGGCAGCGGCCGGGCCCGCACCCCGGTGACCCGCATGCCGAACCGGGCCGCATGCTCGGCAACCGCACCGCCCAGGCTGCCGATGCCCACCACCGTCACCCGCCGGCCCGGCAATATGGTGCTACTCTGGCGGTGCCAGGATTGGGCGTGCTGATTGGTCGCCGCCAGGGGAATGTGATTGGCCAGCATCAGCAACGCCATGATGCCGTATTCGCCTGCCTTGGGCCCATGCACGCCGCGGTTGTTCAGCACCTGAACGCCCGGCGGCAACGCTGCGAAGGGCACCGCATCCAGCCCGGCGGAGGTGCAGAACATCACCTTCAGCCGCGGCGCATCGGCCGGGAACAGCGACCGGGTTGCGCCTGTGGCGGTGACCAGCAGCTCCATGTCGGGGGCGGCGCCGGCAAAGTCCGCCACGCTCTCCCCCAGCGACACGCTGTGCCGGCCCGCCGGCAGACCGGCGCGCGCGGCGGCGGCGTCCCATTGGGCCATGGTCAATGGCTGGCCGAGACCGCCAGGCAGGTTCTGCATATGGATGCGCATACGTGGCTCCGGCTTGGTGGCGCGAACTCGTGGCCGGCGCCTGCAAGATAGCGGCCAAATTGGTGGCTATGAACTTGCGGGGGTGGCGTGGATGGCAGTGCCGGTGGCGTCGGGGGTGAATTGCATGGTCACATTGGCACGCTTGCCGCAGGCCTCCAGTGCCCAGACTTCCGTCCATGGGCGGGGTGCCTGGCCGGGTGCGAGGCGCGTGCCAGGCGGCTCCCCGTCGAGGCCGACGTACTGGGTATCGACCACCTCTCCCTGGTTGCATCCCGGCGGCAGGCTGCCCATGCCGGCGGCGGCATACTGCACGCTATCCTTTTGTAACTGTGGGTCGGCGATGGTGGTGCCGGGCAGCAATGGGGTGGTCAGCAACGCGCCGCCGGGCTGCACCTGGGTCATCGCGTTCAGCAGCCGCGGCGGGCCGCAGTCATTGGCGGTGATGCTTTCCTTCCATACGCCCTGCACCACCTTGCCGGCCGAGTCGAGCCGGGGGGGCACCAGGATGGCGATGTCGCCCGTGGTCGTGTAGGTCGCGTCTGGACAGGCGGGAGTGCCCGGCGGATCCATCGCATGGGTCGCCCGCACCAGCGCGGCCCGATGCTCGGGCGTGGTCAGCAGCGGCAGGAGCGTCGGCGGCAAGTCGGTTTTCTGAGGCGGCTGTGGGGTTTGGGTCGCGGGAGTGGGCGGTTGCGCCGAAGCCGAACTTCCCGTGCCCGCCAGCACGCAAATCACGGCAAACGCAGCCCATCGCATGCTCGGTCTCCTATTTCGCCGTTTCCAGCGCCCGCGCCTCGTCGTGCAACGCCAGCCGCGATGCGTCCCGGCTGTAGAACATGTGGCCGCCGTCGTGCAGCGCCAGGGTCACCCGGGCCGCCATCTCGGCGGTCGGCAGTTGCCCCAGGAGCAGCTTGGTGCCGAAGTAGGGCACCACGAGATCATCGACGCCCTGCCCGATCAGCACATGGAAGTTCGGGTCCAGCGCCAAGGCGGTCCGCAGCGCCGACATCGACTCCAACCGCTGCATGCCGCGGCCCCAATCCCATTGCTGGAAGGCCTGTTGGTTGGACAGCCGGTAGCCGCCCTGCGGGTGCCAGCCAAGCTGGGTGGTCACCAGGCCGGTGATGGCGCTGGTGAGCGGCGGGCCGAACTGGGCAAGCGCCGGGTCCGGCATGCGGGACAGCACCGCCTCGGGAAACGGATCGGGCGCGGTGAGCGTGCCGTCGTAATTGCTCCCGACCGCGCCGGGCACATGGTCGCGCAAGAATAGTGGCGCCGGGACGCGGCCGCGATGCGTGCGAACCACCGCCGGGTCCAGCCCGGTGTAGGCGGCGACCCGATCGCTCACCCGCGCAACGGCCGCGTCATCTTGCCCCTCCGCCAGCAGGAAGTGCAGGTAGTCGCCCGTTGCGAACGCCTCCACGTCGGCCAGTTGGCCGGGGGCGAGGTGATGCGCGATGGCGGCCATGGTCGGCAGAGTGGCGGCGAAGCCAAACGGCTCGAACGCCGACGGGCCGCCATCCAGGAGAGGCGAGATCAGCACCAGGCCGGAAAGCCCCACCCCCTGCTGGTCGGCCAGCGCGCGGGCGAGGCGCGGGCCGCGGAAGCCGCCGTAGCTCTCGCCGGCAAAGAACTTGGGGGAGGCCAGGCGCTGCGACGCCACCAGCCAGCGGCGGATGGTCTCGGCCAGCAGCGCCACATCCCCATCCACAGACCAGACCCGGCGGCGCGCTGCCTCCGACGTGTCGAGCACCTGGCTGTAGCCGGTGCCGGCGGGATCGATGAACACGAGATCGGTGAAATCAAGCCAGGTCGCGTCGTTCGGCAGCGGATCGGGCGGGGCGGAGGGCGACCGCGCGGCGCCATCCATTGGCACGCGCCACGGCCCGACCGCACCCATCTGCAGCCAAGCCGAGCCATTGCCTGGGCCGCCATTGGTGAGGAAGGTGACCGGACGGGTTTTTGGGTCGGCGCCATCCAGACCATAGGCGTAGTAGCTGATGCGCGCTTGCGGATTGCCGTCGTTATCGGTGAGTTCGAAGCTGCCGGCGGTGGCGGTGAACGCCAGGCTGCGGGCGGCGGTCTGCAGCGTGTGGTGGGTGACGGCATCAGGCGGCAAGGCTGGCATGGCTGAGGCGGGTGGTGAGGCCGCTGCCGGCCGGCGCGGGTTCGGCGCGGGCTGGGCGTGTGCGAAACCGGTCCCCAGCCACAGCAAAGCCAAAGCGGCGAGAGCCCGGCTGATCCGCATTGAGGCGGGAGCCGCTTAGGCGGCTTCTAGCTCGCCCTCGGTGTGGGCCAGGGTCTCGGTCAGCCGGTGCAGCGTGCTGCGCAGCGATGCCGCGGTCTCCTCGGTCAGCCCCGTGCGCCGGCGCACGGCCTGTTGGGCGTCGATCATGCGGTCGCGCAAGCCGAGGCCAGCTTCGGTCAGTTGGTTGTCGATTACGCGCTCGTCGTTCGGGCGCCGGGTGCGAAGAATTAAGCCTGCCACGGCCAGGCGCTTCAGCATCGGGGTGAGCGTTCCGGCATCGAGCTTCAGCGTGCGGGCGAGGTCGCCGGAGGTCATGCTGGACCGCTCCATCAGCGTGAGTATCACTAAATACTGAGGGTAGGTTAGGCCGAACTCACCCAACTGTGAGCGGTAGTTCCGCGTGATCGCGTTGGTCGCTGCGTAGAGCGCGAAGCAGAGTTGTTCGTCGATGTGTTGGATTTTTTCGGCAGACATCAAGGTTTCCCTTTTCGACCGCAAACGTAGGACAGCGGTGCGGAACACAGCAACGTTATTCTACCGGTTTCATCCACATGAGCCGCAGCGGCAGGGTTGCCATCGGCTGATCCTGACGCCCAGACCCTTGCACTAGCCGATTTCACCACATCCCTGCCTAGACTCCCGGTTGACACGCGGCAAGGGCCGGCGTGGCATCGCTGGCATGACCGCAAACGTTTTCTCCGCCAAGTTCGCCGATATCACGGCACCAACTCCGACGCGGGAGAGGTTGGCCGAGCTGTATGCCACGCTGCATGCCGAACTCGACACCGACATGGCGGGCGGCCTCGCGAGGTGGGACGCCTTGCGGCGGCAGACCGATACCTGGAGTTCGCTGGTGCATCTGCGGTTTGCACAGAACACCACCGATCCAGCGGCCCAAGCGGCGCGCGAGTATGCCGACGCGCTTGCCCCCACCATTACCGACCACGACGTGACAATGAAGCGGCGGTTGCTGGCGATGCCCGGCGCCGCAGCCCTCGCCGGCAGCCACGCGCTGCGGCTTTGGCAAACCGACATCACCACCTTCGACCCGGCGATCGCGCCGGCGCTCAAAGAGGAAAGCCGCCTCGGCGCCCGCTACACCGAGTTGCTCGCCGGCGCCGAGCTGGAGCTCGACGGGCAGCGCCTCAACCTCGCCGGCCTGGGCCCGCTCGCCGAACACGCCGACCGCCAGACGCGCCACCGGGCCGAGCAGGCCCGCTGGAGCTTCTTCGCACGCCATGGCGAGGAGTTGGACGGGCTCTATGACCAGCTCGTCCGGCTTCGCCACGGAATGGCGCAGACGCTGGGGTTCGATAGCTTCACCGAGTTGGCGTATCGTCGGCTCAGCCGGGTGGATTACGGGCCGGCGGAGGTCGCGCGCTACCGCGACGAGGTCGCCACCCACGTCGTGCCCCTGGTCGCCCGGCTGATGGAGGCGCGGCGGCAGGAGCATGGCTGGGACCGGCTGCGCAACTGGGACGAGGCGTTGGTCGATCCGGCGGGCAACCCGAAGCCGGCGGGCGATCACGACGCCCTGCTGGTTCAAGCCCAAGCCATGTTCGACCGGCTGGACGAGCGTTTGGGCGCGTTCTTCCGGCTGATGAACGCAGGCGGCTTCCTGGACCTGAAGAACCGGCCGGGCAAGGCGGGCGGCGGCTTCTGCACCTCGTTCCCGACCGCCGGCGTGCCGTTCATCTTTGCCAACTTCAACGGCACCCATGGCGATATCGGGGTGTTCACCCATGAGATGGGGCACGCCTTCCAGAACTGGCAGAGCCGCGACCAGCCTGGCATCGACTATCTCTGGCCCACCATGGAGGCGGCCGAGATCAACTCCATGGGGCTCGAATTCCTCACCTACCCGCAGATCGGGCTGCTGGTCGGCGAGGCGGAGGCGGAGCGGTTCCGCCGCATGCACCTGATCACCTCGCTGGCCTTCCTGCCCTATGGCGTGTGCGTCGACCACTTCCAGCACGAGGTCTATGCCAACCCGGCTGCCACGCCCGCCGAGCGTCACGCGATGTGGCAGGCGCTGGAGCGGCGCTACATGCCGTGGACGGATTACGGCGACCTCGCCTACCCCGCCAAAGGCGGCCGCTGGCAAGCCAAGGGGCACATCTACCTCTCGCCGTTCTACTATATCGACTACACGCTGGCGCTGTGTTGCGCGATGCAGTTCTGGGTGCAGTCCCGCCGCGACTTCCAAGCCGCACTGGATGCCTACGTTGCCCTGTGCGGCCGGGGCGGCTCAGCGCCGTTCCGGGACCTGGTGCAGAGCGCCGGCCTGCGCTCCCCGTTCGAGCCCGGTGCGCTCGCGGCAGCAGTGCGGGAGGCGGAACTGGTGCTCGGCCCTTGACGCCGGGGCGCGCCCGCTTGGTCGCGCTCATCGTCGCGGCCACCTTTTTCATGGAGTATCTGGACGGCACGGTGATCGTCACCGCGCTGCCCGCCATGGCGGTAGATTTTGCCCGGCCGGTGGTGGTGCTGTCGATCGGGATTACCGCTTACCTGCTCACCCTGGCTGTGTTCATCCCGCTGAGCGGGTGGGTGGCGGACCGGTTCGGCACGCGGGACGTGTTCACGGCTGCAATCGTGATTTTCACCGTCGGCTCGATGCTGTGCGGCGCTTGCAGCAGCTTGTGGCCGTTTGTGGCGGCCCGGGTGGTGCAGGGCTTGGGCGGCGCCATGATGGTGCCGGTCGGGCGGCTGGCGGTGTTGCGCACCACGGAGAAGGCGGCGCTGACCAGCGCCATCGCGCTGATTACCTGGCCCGGCCTGATGGCGCCGCTGCTTGGGCCGCCGGTCGGCGGGTTCCTCACCACGTATGCGTCATGGCGGTGGATCTTCTTTCTGAATGTGCCCGTGGGGCTGGCCGCAATCGTGCTGGCGCTGCGGCTGGTGCCGAACCTGCGCAGCGAGCAGCGGCGGCGGTTCGATGTGACGGGGTTTGTGCTGAGCGGCCTGGCGTTGGCGCTGATCATGGAGGGCGCCGAGTTGGTGGCGGGCCAGGGGCCGGCCTGGTCCGGGCCGGTCCTGCTGGTTTTGGGCGCCGCGTTTGGCATGTTGGCGCTGCGCCATGGACAGCGCGCGCGTCAGCCGATGCTGGACACCTCGCCGCTCGCAATCGCCACGTTCCGGGTGACGGTCACGGCGGGGACGATCTTCCGCGTGACGATCGGCACCATCCCGTTCCTGCTGCCGCTGCTGTTCCAGGTGGGTTTTGGACTGGACGCGGCGCATGCCGGCCTGCTGGTGTTGGCGACCTCGCTGGGCAATATCAGCATCAAGCCGCTCACCACGGGGATCCTGCGGCGCTGGGGCTTTCGCGACGTGGCGGTCGCTACGGGGGTGGCAGGCGCCCTCGTGCTGGTGGCTTTCGCGCGGCTGTTTCCGGGCACGCCGCTATGGTGGATGGTGCCGCTGCTGTTCGCCGGCGGGCTTGCGCGCTCGATGCAGTTCACCGTGCTCGGCACCCTGTCGTTCGCCGACATTGCTCCGCCCGGAATGAGCAGCGCCTCCACGCTGGCCAGCGTCTCGCAGCAGATGGCCAATGGGTTGGGCGTGGCGGTCGCGGCGGCCGTGCTGCATCTGACGGCTTTGCGGCATGGCGGCGGCCCCAATTTGGCCGATTTTCATTTGACGTTCCTGATCGTGGCGTTGGTGACGCTGGCGGGCCTGCCCGCGTTCCTGCGGCTACCGCGTGCGGCCGGCGCGGAGGTGAGCGGGCACCGCCTCGTGCGCCGCTCCGTGGCGTAGCGGCATTGCGGCGGGTGCGGGTGTGCCGCGGCATCGGGAGCAGGGACGGGATGTTGGCGGGATGGAGGGTGTTTGCGGGGCTGGATCGCCACGCCTTCGGTTCACGATGACGAAGCTGAAGCCGTGGCGGAATCCGAGAACATCGTCACTGGCACCAGCCCCTCGTCTCCCACCAGCGCGAGCGGGAAAGTAACAGCCTTAGGCATACGCGATAAGACTGCCCGCGAGTGAGAGAGAGCACCAGGCGTCAGTACGACTTCAACAACCGGCCGATGTAGTCGAGTTCGCTCTCCGGGCGGGTGCGCTGGCCCTCGCGGCGACGGAGCTCGGCTTGCAGGTCGCGGGTGCGGGCCGCTTCCATCTGGTCGGGTACATGGACGTCGCCACCATCGGCGCGGCCGGCGGTGCCGTCCTGGGTTGGGCGGCCGAGCGGGTCACGTTGCGCGTCTTGCCCTTGGTCAGGGCGGCCGTCATTGCCGTTGTCGGCGTCCTGCGGGCCATGACCGCGGCCGCTTTCGTCGCCCTGGCCATCGTCGTCGGTCATCTGGTCTCCGGGGCCTCCGCCCTGCCCTTCCCCCTCGCCGGGCTGCACCGAGATGCCGAGCGAACTGGCCATTTGCTGGCTCATCTGCTGCTCGCCCTGCTTCAGCGCGTCAATGGCGCGTTGCTGGGCGGCGCCGGCGTCTGCGTCGCGGCCGGCCGCCAGAGCCTGGTTCGCCTGGTCCATGGCGATGTCGGCCTGGCTAAGCTGGTCCGGCACCTTGCCGGTCAGGTCGCCGAAGTTCTGCATCATTTGGCCCAACGCCCGGCGCAGCGCGCGTTGCTGCCGGCCATCGGCTTCCCGCGTCGTGGCAGGGGCGGCCGGCTTGTTGTCGGCGGGCGCGGGTTGCGCGCGCTGCCCCGCCCGCTGCTTCATGCTGCCTTCGCGGTCGATCATGTCTTCGGCCGCGCCCATCTGCTGCTGACCGCGCTGACGCTGCTGCCGGGCTTGCTTGCGGTCGGCACCCGGGTTGGCCTCGGCCTGCTTGAGCTGGTCGAGCATGCGCTGCAGTTGCTGCAGCTTGTCCTGCGCCTCGGCGGTGCGGCCGTTGCGGACGTCATCCTGCAACTGTTGGGTCAGCTTATCAAAGTCTTGCTGGTTCAGCGTCCGGGTGGACGGGTCGAACGGCATCAACGTGCCGTCCCGCTTGGCCTGCTCGGCGAGCGCCTGCATATGGCGCTGGATTTCGCGGCGCAACGCATCGGCCTTTTTCTCGATGTCCGACTTGTCGCCCTTCTGCACGCTCTGCTGCAGCGCGTCGCGGGCGGCCTGGACCGCCTGGGCGGTGCGCGCCACGGCGTCGTCTTCAAGCTGCAAGGCCAGCGACCAAAGCCGGCTTTGCGCTTCGGCGATGTCGGCCGGCGCGCCGCTGCGGTCGAGCTGCTTGGCGGTGGCGCTGAGGGTGAGGAAGATGCCGGCATTGTTGTCGAACGCATCGGGCTCGTCGGCCAGCGCGGCCAGGTCCGACGCGGCTTGGGCGTGCTGCTCCGGCTGCAGGCTGAGGCGCTTGCGGATGTCGATGAGAGCGCGGGCGAGTGCGTTCTTGAAGCTGCGCTCCGGCAAGGTGAAGCTGGCCGGGGCGCTGGTGGCGCGCTGGCCCGGCGCGTCCTTGGCGACCAGCGTGGCCAGCACCGGCAGCCCAGCCCAGGGATGCGAGATCAGCTCCTGGCTCGCTACGCTATGCGCCGACTTGGCCGAGCCGCCGGGCACGGGGATGTTGATCACGATGGGCTCGGCCGCCGGGCGGTCGCGCAGATGCAGCTGCGCCTGGAGCGAGACCACGCCGTAATCATCGGTTGCGGTCCAGGGCAAGCGGGTCTGCAGGCGGCGCTGGTCGCGGCCGGCGCCCGGCGGGTCGGCCCAGGCGACGGTGGGGGGCGCGTCCGGAATCGCGGTCACATCCCACACGCCTTGCGGCTGGCCGTGGCGGAACACGGCCAGCGTGCCGCTTTGTGCGATGTCGCGCTCGCCTTGCCAGCTTTGGGCATCCAGGGCGGTGAACGGGATGGTCTGGCCGCCAAAGCTCAAGCTGGGCGCGCCGGTGCCCCCGGTCAGGCTCATGGTGAGGTGCGACCCAGTGGGAACGGCCACGGCGGGCGTGTCGCCGCGGAGAAAGACCGGGGGCAGGCCGGTATAGGACGGCGGCGTGACCCAGGCCTGCAGCTCCGGCACCGGGGTAACGGGGCCTTGCGGCAGGCCGGGCCAGAGCGAGCGCCAAATCCGCGCCGGCGCGTCGGCACCGGCGATGACCGCGCCAGCGACCAGCACAAGCGCCAGGGCCGCCCGGGTGGCGCGCACGTCCCGCTGCGGGATGCCGGGATGGGGCCAGCCAACCCGCAGCCGGGCGACCTCGGCCCGTGCCCGCTCGACATGCACCTGCCACAGCGAAGCGCTGGCGGCATCGGTGGCGGCGGGCCTGTCCGCGATGGCCACCAGCGGGCGGTGGCGCAGGCCGCTGGCGAACTCCAGCCGGCGGTCCACCTCGGCGTCGCTGGGGCGCGCGAGCGGACGCAGACCGCGCCACAACAGAACCACTGCGGCAGCGAGCACCAGCGCCTCCGCCCCGAGATGCCAGGCCGGTGGCAGCAGCGAGGGCAGATCGAACAGGGCGGCGGCCAGCCAGGCGCCGACCAGGGTGAGCGCGGGCCACAGCGACGGCCAAATGCGTTCCAGCCAGAGCACCTGGCGCGAGCGCGCCCGGCTGCGCGCCAGCCTCGCCTGCAATTCCCGCGTGACGTCGCTCATGGCGCCAGCCACTGCGGCACCGTCTCGCCTGCCCAGAGCGCCTCGACCGGCTGGCGCTCGCGGATCACCGCCCAGCGGGAGCCATCGACCAGCACCTGGGGCGCGAGCGGACGCGCATTATAGGTGGAACTCATAACCGAACCATACGCACCCGTGTCCAGGATCGCTACACGCGCGTTCGGCTGCAGCGGCGGCAGCTTGCGTTGTCGCGCGAAGGTGTCCGCGGTTTCGCACACCGGGCCGACGACATCGGCGGGCGTGGTGGGGGCTGCGGCATCCGCGGCAGCAAGCGGGACGATGGCGTGCCAGGACTCGTACATCGCTGGGCGCAGCAGGTCGTTCATCGCCGCGTCCAGCACGACAAAGCGACGGCCGGCGGTGGACTTTTCCAGCACCACGCTGGCAAGCAGCAGGCCCGCCGGGCCGGCCAGCCAGCGACCCGGTTCCACCATCAGCTCGAGCCCCAGGCCGCCAAACGCCTGCGCCATGGCGCCGGCCAAGGCGGCCGGAGACCCTTCCGTCTCCTCCCGGTAGCGGATACCGAGGCCACCGCCGCAATCCACTCCCCTCACCTGGTGGCCGGCATCGCGCAGGGCCACCACCTGCCCGGCGAGCAGGTCGAAGGCGGCGCGGAACGGGGCAGCGATGCCGACCTGGCTGCCGATATGCACCGCCAGGCCGATGGGCGTGATGCCGGGCAGGCTCGCGGCATGGGCGTAGAGCGGCAGCACGTCGGCCAAACCGATGCCGAACTTGTTGTCGGCCCGCCCGGTGGTGATCTTGGCGTGGGTGCCGGCGTCTACGTCCGGGTTGACCCGCAGCGCGATGTTCACCGGGCGGCCTGCAGCGGCGGCGGCCAGCATGTCCAGCTCGGCGGCGCTCTCGACGTTCACCTGGGCGATGCCGGTAGCGGCAGCCAACGCGAGTTCCTCCGCGCTCTTGCCTACGCCGGAGAACACGATGTTACCCGGCGGCACGCCCGCCAGCAGGGCACGGCGCAACTCGCCGCCGCTCACCACGTCCGCCCCCGCGCCCTCGGACGCCATCAGCCGTAGTATGGCCAAGTGGTCGTTGGCCTTGACCGCGTAATGGATCTGCGCTCCCACCGGGGCAAAGGCTTGGCGCAGCCTGGCCAGCCGCGCCCGCAGCGTTCCGGCGGAGACCACCCAGCAAGGCGTACCGAGGGCGTCGGCGACGGCCGCCAGCGGCACTTGTTCCAGCACCAATCCGTCCATCGCGTGCATGCGCAAGGCCGGCCTGCTGGCGAGCAGCTCCGCCGGGCTTGGGTCTGAGTCCAGGGCGTCGAGGACCATCGCTTCCATTGGCGCATCATAGGGCTGCCGTGAGCGGCCGCGAAGAGTGCTTCGGCCCAAGCTTCAGCTTCGGCGCGCGGCGGTCCGCACCAAAAATGTCGCGTTTTCGCCACAGCGCCGCCGTGTCACTCCAGTGTCATCGCAGTGTGACATCGCCCATGAAAACTGGCGGGTATAGCCGAGGCCTTCACGGATGCGGGACGCAAGCATGCGCGACGGCAGTGGGCTACGGGCGGTTTTGGCGGGCGGTATCGCGCTGATAGCGCTTCCGGCGCCTCCTGTGTGGGCGCAATCCGCCAGCCAGATCGACTCCATCCAATCGCAAATCCGCGCGCTGAATGCGCAGCTTGCCCAAGTCAAGCGCGAGATGGCGGCCAAGGATGCGCAGATCAGGGTGGCCCGCGACGAGGCCGAGCGCGCCCGCGTCACGGCCGAACACACCCAGGCGACGGTGGCCAACCTGCCGCCGCCCGCCGGCTTCACGCCAGGCAACGGACGAGGCAACCAGCAGATCGGCTTCGGCATCGGCGCCGCGCATCCGGACTATACCGGGCGCAGGACCGACTGGACGTCGCTCAATGTCACAGCGCCGGCTGCGGGCGCGCAGAGCGCGGGCCAGACCGGGCCGGGCGGCACATTCCATATCGGCGGCGTCACGGTCCAGCTTGGCGGCTTCATCGATGGCGACGCGGTGTATCGCACCCGCAATGAGGTCACCGATCTCGCCTCCAACTTCAACACCGGCATCCCGGTGCCGCAGAGCCCGCTGTACCACGAGGGCGAGTTGCGCGGCAGCGCCCGGCAAAGCCGCTTCACCATCCTGTTGCACGGCGACGTCTCCGAACAGCAGCACGTCTCAGGCTACGCCGAGCTGGACCTGCAGGGAGCGGCGGGCACCGCCAACAGCAACGAGAGCAACAGCTATAATCCGCGGCTGCGCCAGGCCTATCTCGCCTATGACGACGACCGGACCGGCTTTCACGCCCTGGCTGGGCAGGCCTGGAGCTTGGCCACGCTGTACAAGGTGGGCCTGACGCCCCGCCAAGAGGACCTGCCGCTCACCATCGACCAGCAATACGTACCCGGCTTCACCTGGGCCCGGCAGACCGAATTCAGGGTCGCGAAGAGCTTCGACCACGACAAATATTGGCTCGCCGCCTCCATAGAGAGCCCGCAGACCACTTACTCGGTGAGCAGCGCCGGCGCCGGGACCGCCGGCGGCACAGTGAACAACACCAACCCCGGGATCAGCACGCTGACGCCGGGCCAAGCCTATAGCAACAACGTGGCACCCGACGTGATCGTTAAGGTGGCGGCCGATCCGGGCTACGGTCATTATGAGCTCTACGGCTTGGCGCGGTTCTTTACCGATCGCACCTCGGTGGTCGGCGACGGCGTCAACAACACCAAATTGGCCGGCGGGGTGGGTGGCGGCGTCATTCTACCAATCGCCGGCAGTGCGCTGAGCGTCGAGGCGCGTGGCTTGGCCGGCTACGGCATCGGCCGCTACGGCACCTCGCAGCTACCGGATGCCACTATTAACCGCAACGGCTCGCCGGCGCCGCTGCCGGAAGTAGAGGCGCTGATCGGGTTAGTGGGCCATCCGGTCCCGGCCGTTGATCTCTACAGCTATGTCGGCACCGAGCAGATTGGGCGCAAATATTTCACCGTGGGTACGCAGAACTTCGGCTATGGCAACCCGCTGTCTTCCAACGCCGGCTGCGATATCGAGCTCAGCACGGCCATTTGCACGCAGAATACCTCCGGCATCACCCAGGGCACGATCGGCGGATGGTGGCGCTTCCTGCACGGCGACTTCGGCACGCTACAGACCGGCTTGCAGTATTCCTACACCCGCCGCGACATCTTCAAGGGCGTCGCCGGACCCGGCGGCACTGGCAACAAGTCCACCGACGACAGCATGGTGTTCTTCAGCATGCGCTACCTGCCGTTTCAATAACGGCGCGCTCTGTTACCGCGCCTGCTGTATCGCCGACAACAGCCAACGCCCGCCTGGGCTGCGCATGAACGTCCAAAGCTCGGTGACGAGTTGGCGCTCGCTCGGGCTGCCATCGACCACCCGGCCCTGGGCATCCCGCGTGACGTCCACCATCGAGAACTGCATCGCGACCGTGGCATACTCGCGCCGCCCCTCGGACCAAGCCTGCGACAAGTCCCCTTTCGTCAGGTGCACGTCCGACACGGCATTGCGCCAACCGCGGCTGTTGAGTTCGGCCAGTTGCTCGGCGAAGTAGCTGGTCATCTCCGGGGTTGCGACGGCACGCAGGGCGTTGAGATCGTGCGCGCTCCAGGCCGCCTGCATCCCTTTCAGCAGCGCCTCGAACGCGGCGTAGTCGGCTGGTTGGATGGCAATGGGCGGCGGAGCGCTTCGGCCTCGGCGCGCGGCGAACGCGGCCCCAGCCGGCATGCCGCCGGGCATGGGCCCAGCGCCGCGCGCCCCGCCGGCGAACATCGCCTGGCCGCTGAAAAAGGTGCGGTAAAGCCATCGGCCGATAAAATACAGCAGGGCCAACTGTAGCAGAAGGCCGAGCAAGCTGCCGCCGCCGTGCATGCCGCCGAACAGCCCGTGGCCGAACAGCAGCCCGCCGATGCCGGCGCCGAGCAAGCCGCCGAGCAGACCCGAACTGAACGCGCTACGCCCACCGTAGCCGCCAAAGCCCTGCAGCCCCGGCGACGGCGCGCCAAACGGCTGGCCTTGGTTCGGAGCCAGGCTGCGCTGCATCGGCGCAGCGGAATAAGGAGCCGAATAGGTGGGCGGCGGCGCGGAGTATGTCTGGCTGCCGCGGCTTCCCATGGAGGATCCACCACCCAACCGTGCCCACGACAAACCTGGGGCCAGGATGATGGTGGCAGATAGCATGGCAGGAATGAGTAGACGGTGGCAACGCATGGGATGAGGCTCCTCGGCCCGCAGTATATAGTGCGCCAATCCACCGCAAGGGAGTGGCAGTTTCCCAGGCCGCTGGTCGCCATCCTAACGCCGGACGATAGCGCACCGCAACGAAACCATTCCGCGTGACGGCAGCGTTATTGATCGCGCGGATGTGATCCACGCCTAACTTCGCGCTCAAGTGTGTGTCATAAGGAGGCCGTGCATGGCCGGAGAGCAGCAAATGGACCATCCCGTCGAGGCGCCTGCAGAGCTCAACGCCACTCGTAGCGTGGAGGCGCTGCGAGCGGGCGTGGTCGCAAAGCTGCGCTACTCCATCGGCAAGACGCCAAACCGCGCCAGCCAGCGGGACTGGTTTGTCGCAACCGCCTTGGCTGTGCGCGACCAGGTTGTCGACACCTGGACCGCCAGCGCCCGGCTCGCCCGCACCAACAAGGCCAAGCGGGTGCACTATCTGTCGCTTGAGTTCCTGATTGGACGGCTGCTGTTCGATGCCGCGGGCAACCTCGGCGTGATCGAGCCGCTGCGCGCCGCCCTGCAGATAGAGGGCGTGGATCTGGACCAATTGCGGGCCCAAGAGCCAGATGCAGCGCTCGGCAATGGCGGGCTGGGACGGCTGGCGGCCTGCTTCATGGAGAGCATGGCCACGCTCGGCGTCCCCGCGTTCGGCTACGGCATTCGCTATGACCATGGGCTGTTCCGCCAAGTTATCGCCGATGGTTGGCAACAGGAGCAGCCGGAGGATTGGCTCTCCTCGGGTAACCCATGGGAGTTTCAGCGGCCCGAACTCTCCTATCGCATCGGCTTCGGCGGCAGCGTTCAAGCCACGACCGAGGCGGGGCGCGTGACCTATCACTGGCACCCAGCGGAAACCCTCTCTGCGGTGGCGTTCGATACGCCAATCGTCGGCTATGGTGGCAAGCATGCCAACACGCTGCGCCTATGGTCGGCCCGCGCCGCCGACCCGCTGATGCTCGATGCGTTCAACCGCGGCGACCATGTCGGCGCGCTCACCGACCGGGTGCGCGCCGAGGCGATCAGCCGCGTGCTCTACCCCGGCGACGACAGCCAGGCGGGGCAGGAATTGCGGCTGCGGCAGGAGTATTTCTTCGCGTCCGCCAGCCTCCAGGACATGATCCGCCGGCATTTGGTTGAGCACGGCACCATCCACAACCTGGCGCAATATGTGGCCATTCAACTGAACGACACCCATCCGGCGGTCGGCATCGCCGAACTCATGCGGCTGCTGCTGGACAATTACGGCATTGAGTGGGACGAGGCTTGGGCCATCACCCAGGCGAGCTTCAGCTACACCAACCACACCTTGCTGCCGGAAGCGCTGGAGATGTGGCCGGTGCTGCTGCTCGAGCGCTTGCTGCCGAGACACATGCAGATCATCTACTTGCTCAACGCGCGCCATCTCGACGCGCAACGCGCCGGCGGCGCGGATGACCGCCTGCTGGCCGCGCTCAGCTTGGTGGATGAGAGCAACGGCCGGCGCGTGCGTATGGGACATCTCGCCTTTCTCGGCAGTCACTCCGTCAACGGCGTCTCGGCGTTGCACACCGACCTGATGCGCCGCACCACCTTCCGTGACCTGGACGCGGCGGTCGGGGGCCGTATTGTTAACCGGACCAACGGCATCACCTTTCGCCGCTGGCTGCACCAGACCAATCCGGGCCTGACGCGGCTGTTGGTGGAGACGGTGGGTGAGCGGGTGTTGGCCGACCCGGCGGCGCTGGAGGACTTGGCACCCCATGCCGATGACGCCGGGTTCCGCGAGGCATTCCGGGCGCAGCGCCGCTTGCGCAAGGAAGCAATGGTGCGGCTTGCCGCCGCGCAAACGGGCGTTCAGATCAACCCCGATGCGCTGTTCGATGTCCAGATCAAGCGCATTCACGAATACAAGCGGCAGCTCATGAACATCTTGCACGCGATCTCGCAGTATAACGCGATCCGGGCACAGCCGACGCGGGAATGGCGGCCACGAGTGAAGTTCTTTGCCGGCAAAGCGGCGCCTTCCTACGTGCTGGCCAAGCACATCATCCGGCTAGCGCACGACGTGGCCAAGGTCGTGAACGAAGACCCGACGGTGCGCGGGCTGCTGCAAGTTGTGTTCATGCCGAACTACAACGTGAGCTTGGCTGAGATGTTAATTCCGGCCGCCGATCTCTCCGAGCAGATCAGCACGGCGGGCATGGAAGCGAGCGGCACCGGCAACATGAAGCTGGCGCTGAACGGTGCGCTGACCATCGGCACGCTGGATGGCGCCAATGTTGAGATCCGCGAGCATGTCGGGGCCCAGAACATGTTTATCTTTGGCATGACGACCGAGGAGGTGGAAGCGCGCCGGCAGAGCACGGGCTTGATTGCGACGGCGGCGGTAGACGCCTGCCCTGCGCTCCGCGCCGTGTTGGACGCGCTGCGCAGCGGGGTGTTCAGCCCGGAGGAACCAGCCCGCTATGTGGCCTTGGCCGACCGGCTGGAGTTCGCCGATCCTTTCTTCACATGCGCTGATTTCGCCGCCTATGACCGCGCTCAAGAAGAAGTCGATGCCAAATGGCTGGATCCGATCGCCTGGTGGCGCTCGGCCGTGCTCAATACCGCGCATATGGCTTGGTTCTCCTCGGATCGCACCATCGGAGAATACGCAGAGAGCACCTGGCGCGTGAGCCACGCCCGGTGACAAGACCGCCGCGGTTCAGCGCGCAACCGCACCGGACGTCGCGGCGAGCCGATCGACGACTTGGTGCAAAGCCTTAATCACGGCTTGCTTGCGCTCGTTGTCTTCGTCTCCGGACATCACGCGCAAGCTGTCGAGATGAAGCTGGATGGCTTGCATGTTCCAAGCCGGCAAGGAGCGCTGCCGATCGAGCAGCGTGCAAAGGCTGAACGCCACCTTCCCGAGCTCCGGCAGGCCGAACACGCCCGCAACGCCGACCACTGTGTTGCTGGCTGAATACAATGCGTCGAATGCTGCGATGGACGGCACGGTTGCGATCTCCTCGCCAAGGCTGAGCATGTGGTCAACCATTGCCGCGAGCTCTTTCAAACTTGAATCTCGAATGACATCGAGACGCGCTTCGGCAGCCGATACCGCCTCGTTCACAGTCATGCCGCCCGGCCGGTGCACAAGGTCCGACAACCGCCTGGCTTGGCTCGGCAACGACTTGGGCATCAGCGGAAAGATCCTCTACCATTCAAGAGCGCGTCGATTTCGTTTTGCGACATGTTCGGCTGCTTGGCGTCACCGACTTTGAGCGAGAGGTCGTCTTTCCGCCGGCCGTCGGTATTCGGAGGTGGGCCGAGCTTTTGAAAGCGGCGATCTGGGCCGGCATAAGTCTCCGTGTCAATGAAGCTGCGGCCATCTCGCGCGAGCCAGAGGACGCGATCATACACGATTCGGGGCGTTATCGGCTTGGCAATAACAAAGCTGGCGCCACAGTCGCGGGCGCGCAGTATGTTTGTCTCGGAGGTATGGCCGGCTAGCAGAATGGTGGATGCGGTTTGGATCATTTGAACCTTGCTGCGCCGCAACCAGCGAATGAAATCATACTCGTCCATGTCGCCAGCCACGGGTTGCACCGTGCCGACCATAATGAGATCGGCGGAGTCGTGCTGCAGGTGATCCCTAGCCCGAGCCGCCGTGTCGAAGCGGGTGACGCTACGAACTTTAAAGCCGGTCAAGACCTGGGTGACGATCTCTGCCTCAAGCGCATTGCCCTCGACAAGCAAGACCGAGAGGCGGCCAAAGTACAGCCGAGTATCGAGCTCTGGCCGCGCCTCGCTCACGCTCCGAACACCTCCAAGTCGCCCGAGGCCTCGTCGCTGTGCTCAGGCTGGCCTAACAAGCGCTGCACCAGCGCGCCCACGCGCACAGTTGCCAGCGCGCCACCCAGATCAGGTCTGCAGTCCGGCAATTCCGAGACGAGCGCGTGCAGAAATGAGCCGAGCCCGGCAAGGCGCTGGCTAATCAGGTCGAGCGCTTGCCACTGCTCTGCGGAGACGACCCGAGCGCCGCCAAGATCATCGGTTAGAAGAGCAAGTTCTCCAAGCTCAAGCGCTGTCGCGTGGAGTACCGCATGCAAACTGGGCGATTGTTCCATTAGAATAGCTCCACACTACCCAAGTCAGGCTGGGCGACAGGGCGGGTCCGTTCAGCGGCAAAGACAGCGGCGTCGGAGCCGGTCATAATCATCTGCCGCGCCCGTCCGGCCACCGGCCAGAATTGCAAGCGCCGGCCCCTTTCCCCGCGAAGGCTGCCACCATTGTAGGCAATGCGCTCACGCTTGACGAAGCGCTCAGCGAACTCGGCATTCAGTGTGCCTACATCCGTAAGCCCATGCAGCATGCGTGCACCGCCGAACAGCTTTGCCTGTAGCCGCTCGCGGCGCGCGCCCCTCTGCAACAAGCCATTGACGAGCAACTCCATGGCGTGGACGCCGTGGCGGTCGCACGGAGCTCCCGGCACATCGCTACCGGGCAGCAGGAAGTGGTTCATTCCACCGACACCCGCGACCGGATCATGCAGGCAAGCGGCGACGCAAGAGCCGAGAAGCGTGGTCAAGACGAGCCCGGCTTCGTCCGTGACGTAAAACTCGCCCTGAACGATATTAAGCCGACGCTCTTCGCCCGACGATGCTGCAGCCGCTTTCACTGCAACGGTCCGAACACGGCTTCAATCTTCTCACGCAATGTGGCCACCGTGAATGGCTTGACGAGGAAGTTGTTGACGCCGAACTGCACGGCGCGTTGGACGAGCTCCATGTCACCTCGCCCGGTGAGCATGATGTAGGCAGTCTTCGCCGTCGGAGGATAAACCCTAACAGCGCGCAGCAAGCCAAGCCCATCAAGCTTGGGCATGTTGAAATCACTGATAACGAGTTGCGCCGGATTAGCGACGAGCGCCTTCAGCCCGGCCTCACCGTCCGCAGCCTCGTCGAAATCACGAAAGCCAAGCTGCTGCAACCCGCCCCTGATCAGCAGGCGCATGGATTGCTGGTCGTCCACGATCAGGACCTTGAGGCTAGCTGCGGACGGCATGTACGTTCTCCGGATTTGACATGACAAGCAGCGAGCATCGCCGCTGCAGCGGACTGAAGAGATACTTGCATTGCCACGGCGCCGAGCTCAAAAGCCGATTTTGGCATCCCGTAGACGACGCAACTGGCTTCGTCTTGACCTAAGGTATGTGCCCCGACGTTGCGCATTGCGAGCAGGCCGCGAGCGCCATCGCGTCCCATTCCGGTCAAGATCACGCCGACAGCGCGGTTGCGTGCAACAGCAGCGACAGAGTTGAACAGGACATCCACGGACGGGCGATGCCCATTCACGGCCTCACTGTCGACGAGACGGCAACGCCCAGGCCCGGTTGCGGTCTTTGCCACTTCGAGATGCGCTGTCCCGCCTGGCGCGAGATAGACTTGGCCGGTGCTCAAGGGGGCGCCGTCATACGCTTCGGTCACGGTGGCGGCACAAGAACGATCGAGACGTTTGGCGAACGACGTGGTGAATGTCGCGGGCATATGCTGGGTTATGACCGTTGGCGGGCAGTTGGCTGGAAAACTCGACAGCACCGCAAGCAAGGCTTCCACCCCGCCAGTAGACGCACCGATCGCAAGAATTTTGTCTGCGGGAATGAAGTCCGGCGCCACGGGAGCGAACGCGGCCATATCGCGCGTGGGGCGGGGCCGTGCAGCGGCAGCAGCACGCACGATCGATGCTATGCGGTCGAAACTGGCATGATCTTGCAACTGCGGCTTGGCGACGCACTCGACTGCACCCAGTTCCAAGGCGCGCAGGGTGGCCTCAGCGCCACGGCTGGTAAGGGTCGACACCATGACCACCGGCATCGGTCGTAGCCGCATCAGCCGGTCTAAGAAATCCAGACCGTTCATTTGCGGCATCTCGACATCCAGCGTGAGGACGTCCGGGTTCAAGGCCTTGATTGCTGCGCGTGCTTGGATCGGGTCCGCGGCCTGCCCGACCACGGCAAGGCCGCTATCCTGCTCCAAGGCCCGGACAATCATTGCTCGCATGGTCGGCGAGTCGTCGACGACGAGGACGCGGATCATGGTGCACCCTTACGGCGATATGTGGTGATGCCCTCGCTGGAAAAGTCGGCGAGCGCGGGGCCCGACAGCCGCTCGGAGTGGCCGATATAGAGGTAGCCGCCCGGGGTGAGTAAGGGCGAAAAGCGCTGCCAGATCTGAGCTTGGGTGTCTTCGGCAAAATAGATCACGACATTGCGGCAGAAAATGGCGTCGAACCGGGCTCGCATGGGCCAGGTTCCAATCAGGTTTAGCTCGCGGAAGGTGATCATCTGCCGCATCGCCTCGCTCACCTGGAAGCCGCTTTCGGAACGCTGCAACCATCGCGTCCGCAACTCGGCTGGAATCGCTTCGACGGCCTCGGCAGTGTAACTTCCCAAGCGTGCTTGTGCCAGGACGCTGGCATCGATGTCGGTGGCGAGAATCTTAATGTCGAGACGAGAAACATCCGGCAGCAAGCGCAAGATGGTCAAGGCAAGCGAGTACGGCTCCTGCCCGCTCGAGCAGGCCGCCGACCATAGCCGAACCCGGCCGCCGCGTTCAGCCGCCTTCAACAGCGGAGGCAGAACGGTCGTACGAAGATGGTCGAAATGGTGCGGCTCGCGGAAAAACCGCGTGACGTTGGTCGTGAGGGCGCGGACCATTAGGCCGCGCTCCTCCTTGCCGGATGCCGGATCGGCAAGCAGCTTGCGGTATTCTCCGAATCCGCTCATGCCAAGTGCGCGCAAGCGCTTGGCGAGCCGGGAGTAAAGCAGAGTGGCCTTGCCCTCGTGCAAGGTAATGCCGGTCTCCGAATGCAGCATCGCCGCCAGATGGCTGAAGTCTCCAGCCGTAAGCACGAACTCACCCTGGACAAGAGAAGCACCGTCAGCGGCGATGGTGGCCGACATCAGGCTGCCTCCAACTCGGCCTTGGGCAGCACGTGGTCAAGCGAGATGAGGCTGACCATCCGACCCTCCATAGCGAGCAAGCCTTGGACAAATGTCCGGACCATTTCCGAAGCGACGTCAGGTGGCGGCTGAATAGCGTCGTCGTTGACGGTCAGAATGTCCGACACGGCGTCGACCAGCAGGCCGATGATTTGGTGCGCGACCTGAGCCACAATGATGACGTGCCTTTGGGTCGGGCTGGTCGGATCGAAACCGAGCCGGGCGGCAAGGTCGACAATCGGCAGCACAGCACCGCGCAGATTGATCACCCCCCGCAAAAACGACGGCGAGCGAGGAAGCGGCGTCGCTGGGGTCCAACCACGGATTTCCCGCACTGCCATGATGTTGACGCAAAACTCCTGGGCACCGATGCGAAACGCGATCAACTCGCGTTCGTGGCCGGCACCATCTATCTTTTCAAGCATAGGCCAGTCCTTTCTCCGTGCGATGCTCGGCGCAACCTGGCTCCTGGCGCGCGTCCGAAATAATCGAGTCCACGTCCAGGATGAGCGCGACCCGGCCATCTCCCAGGATCGTCGCAGCGGCAACTCCGGGAACATGCCGGTAGTTGGCTTCCAAGCTCTTGATCACCACTTGCCGCTGGCCCTGGATGCCATCGACCATCAGGGCCGCCCGACTGCCCCCTTCACCTTCGATCAGAAGTGCAACGCTGCCGGGAGATGGACGCTCCGGCGGGTGCCAGCCGAGTGAGGCCCCCACGTCGAGCAAGGGGACGTAGGTCCCGCGAATGGCAATCACCATAGCACCTTCGCCCATGCTGTGGACGTCCTTGGCGCGCGGCTGCAGCGTCTCGATGATTGCCGTCAGCGGGACGATCAATGTCTGGTCCCGGACGGTGACAATCATGCCGTCCAGCACCGCCAGTGTTAGCGGTAAGCTCATGGTAAAGGTGGAGCCTTCGCCCGGGCGCGAAGAGATCGCAATTCTTCCGCCAAGCGCCTGGATGGAGCGTCGTACGACGTCCATGCCGACACCACGACCGGAAATGTCCGATATCTTCTCGGCCGTGGAGAAGCCCGGCAGGAAAATAAGGTTGTCGATCTCATCGTCGCTAAGCACCGCATCCGGAGCGACTAGTCCCTTGGAGATGGCACTTGCCCGTACCCGCGCCCGGTCGATGCCCGCGCCGTCATCCGACACCTCGATGACGATCCGGCCGGAGCGATGCAGCGCCGCCAGGCGCACGGTGCCTTCCTCAGGCTTGCCCTTGCGAGCACGAGCCTCCGGCGGTTCGAGGCCATGATCGATCGCATTGCGGATCATGTGCGTCAACGGATCGGCGAGGTGCTCGATGACGGTCTTGTCGACCTCGGTGCCTTCGCCTTCGGTCACCAGGCGGACCTGTTTGCCGGTAAGTGCTGCCACTTCGCGAACCAGGCGCGGCAAACGCTGGAATACCGACTTCACTGGCTGGGCGCGGATCGCCATGACGCTGTCCTGGATTTCGCGCGTGAGTTGCTCCAGCTCGTCCAAGCCCACGGCGACGGTCGAGGAGCGCCCGACACCGGATTCGTGCATCCGCTGGGCCAGCATGGCTTGGTTGATCACGAGTTCGCCAACCAGATCGATCAGCCGGTCCACGCGATCGAGATCGACGCGGATGGTGGGCTTCGGCGCATTGGCCGGGTCCTCGCGCTTGGTGGCCGTGAGCACGGGAGCGGCGGCCATGGGGGCTGCGACCTCGGCCTTTGCCTCGGTCTGCAGCGACTGTATCAAAGCGAGCACATCGGCATCGGAGGGCATTGAAGCCGCGCCGGATTGAGGGGCCGGCACCAGTTGTGGGGCGGACGCCGGTTGAGATTGTAGGAGGGGAGCCGGCGCGATCTCGACTGCCGCTGCGATGTCAAGTTCGCAATCGCCATCGACAAACTCGAACACGTCCCGGATCGCCGCTTCGGGCTGGTCGGTCTCAAGTTCGGCGATCCAAGTGAGATAGGCGCCCTCTGGATCGAGCGTCGCAAGGTCGGGCAACTCACTGGCATCGAGTGATACCGACAGGCTGCCGAGCCGGCCCAGCTCACGCAATAAAATCCCTGCCTCGTTCGCCTTGGCGTAGAGCGCGGGATATGGACGGAACCGAACCCGCCAAGCGGGCGACGCTGCGGGTTCCGGAAAGGTAATCTGGACCGGTTGGAACACGAATCCGTCCATGTCGCCGAAACTAGCAGCGGGCGGCGGCAGGGCTGCGGCCTGGATCGCTGCCGGTGTTCCGGGAGGAGCCAGCAAGGCCGCCAATTCTTCCGCCGAGGCTTGCGCGCGACTCTGATCGACTTCGCCGCCGTCGCGAGAGGCGCGAACCAAGTCGGCCAGCACGTCGGCAGCCCGAAGCATAACCTTCAGGACCGTGGCGTCCGGCGCAAGCCGGTCGGACCGGACGGCCTCGAGCGTGGTTTCGAACACGTGGGCAAAGCGTACCAACTCGTCCAGGCCGAACGCACCGGCACCGCCCTTAACGGAGTGGACGGCACGAAAGACGGCGTTCACCGTCTCGTGGTCGCCTTCGCCAGCCTGCAAGGCGAGCAAGCCTGTCTCCAGTTCTGCGAGTTGCTCCTCGCATTCCTGGAAGAAGGTCTGCTTGATGGCTTCCATGGGGTCCATGGCGGCCTACGCAGCTACGCGCCGGAGCGCATCCACCAGTTTGACGGGATTAAACGGCTTTACGATCCAGCCGGTCGCGCCGGCATCCCGGGCGCGCGCCTTCTTGGCGGCGTCGCTCTCAGTCGTGAGCACCAGGATCGGGGTCGCACGATGCCGAGCGTCGCGGCGGACGCCTTCGATGAAGCCGAAACCATCCATTCTGGGCATGTTGATGTCGGTCACGATCACGTCCGGCATTTCGCCCTCGAGCACTTCAAGACCGTTGACGCCGTCGACGGCCTGGACGACGCGATAGCCCGCTTCGGATAGAGCCATGTGAAGCATGTCCCGCATGGTGCGGGAATCGTCGACGGTCAGAACGGTCTTGGTCATAGTGGGAACTCCCCAGCGGAGAATGAGGCGAGATCGGCGGCGCCGAGCGCTTCAAGTGAGTCGGTAAAGGCGGTGGAGGCGTTTTGGACGCGGAATGCTTGCCCGTCCGCCGCCCAGGTGTTGCGGGCGGACAGCAGCACTTGCAGACACTGCCCGCCCAGGCGTTCGACGGCCGCCGCGTCAATGGTCAGCGGTTTGCCGCGCCGGCCGAGCAAATCTGCGGCAAGGGGCGCCGCGGCCCGCAGGTCGAGGATAGGCGGCAGCACGGCAGCCGAGGCTGGCGCGGTGCGGCGCCGGGGCGACTTGGCCATGCTCAAGACGCCCAGCCACAAATTGGCCCGGCTGGGCTACGGATACGACGACTGATCCAACCAGGTGAACGCGGCACGCACACATCCTCCAGCGTGGGACCATCCGGCCGCGACGGGCGGCCGTGATGGAAAGCACGGGAAGCATGCCAGTAGAAACTGAAGAAGCTGTTAAACGAGGGGCGGGAGATCAGTCCATCGTCCAAGGAACGGCACTTGTTATAAGTGCCGCGACCAAGCTCCTGCCCGATCGAGCTTGCTTCAATCGGGACCGATCCGGCGTGGGCGTCAGCCGGGCTTTATGACCGGCACGACTGCCTCATTGCGGCGCAGAAAGGGTA
Source organism: Acetobacteraceae bacterium (assembly GCA_965276785.1). Lineage (GTDB taxonomy): Bacteria > Pseudomonadota > Alphaproteobacteria > Acetobacterales > Acetobacteraceae > LMUY01. The sequence continues at coordinate 704,169 of OZ255629.1, read as the reverse complement.
TGGTCCAGGGCGGATCATAGAACCAACTCACCGGCTGCCCATCCGCCACCCAACCGCTGCCCTGCAAAAGGCGGAGCAGTTCGCGTCGCCCCGCAGCCGTTGCCTCTGCGCCGATGGAGCCGGTGTAGCGGTAAACGCCGACCGTCTGCGCCGGCACGGTAACGATCTGGACTGACGGGTCGTTGGGCTGCGGCAGAGTGGCGGCGGTGTATTTGGCGGGCATGAAGAAGCGTATCCGCCATTGACCCGGCGCAAGCTGGTCCTGTCCGACGGGCGCCGTCATGGCAATGTCGGAACCGGCGGATTGAGCCACCGGCGCGGTCATGGCAATGCTGGCGCCGCTGTGATTGCCGCCAAAAATGAAGCCGGCGAGGCGGCGGAAGCCGATGCCGCGGGCGCCATATTCGTCGGCCGACACGGTCGTTTGCGCGGCCAGGCGGGGCGCATACTCGCGGATTTGCAGCGCGCCCAGTGTTTGCATGACGGTGTAGCGCGCTTCCTCAGTGCCGGATCGGATGCCGACGACGGAGCAGCTTGTGGTGAGAAGTGCGGAGATTAGCGCCATAAACGCAGCCAGCTTTGCCGTCATGCACCAAGAAAACCGCCCGGCCCGCTTGGCTCCGGGCGGCTTGCGCGACAACGGCTTACGGCAGCGGCCGCGCCTAATCGCCAAGAATCGAGCGGACTTCCGGGCCCTTCATGCCCTGCCCCACCACCACGCGAACCGATTGCCCTTCGGTCAGTGGGGGATGGCCGGCCCGTTCGAGCGCGGTTGCGTGAACAAAGACGTCCTTGCCGCCATCCTGCGGGGATATAAAGCCAAACCCCTTGTTCGGGTCATACCATTTCACGGTGCCGGTCATTTCGACGCCGGGGCCGGTGTCCTGCTGTGCGCGGGGTGGCCGGGGTGAGCGAAAGCCATCGCCGCCGCCGCGCGGCGGGGTGCGACTGGCAGTGCTCTCATCGACGGAGACCACCTGTTCGACCTGCCTGCCTTTCTGGCCCTGGCCAACGCGGACCTGCAGAGTAGCCCCAGGGCTCACCTGCTGGAAGCCAGACGCCTGCAAGGCATTGGCGTGCAGGAACACGTCCCCGGACCCATCGGCCAATTCGACGAAGCCAAAACCCTTCTCGGGGTTGTACCACTTCACCGCAGCCTGTAATTGCGGAGCCGAGGACATCGGCGCCGAAAACGACGGAAATGACGGGGGCGGCGGCGCATTGCCATAGAAGTTATCGTCGTCGAAGCCACGACGACGTGGTTGCCGCTGCCGGCTATCCTTCGGGGATCTCAACTAGTCCGTCCTTTGCCTCTAACGCGCCCTCAAACAGATCGGCACGCAAGCCGTCAGCGCTAGTGGGGCAGACGGACAATTGCATATCGACCTCACCCATGTTGTCGATGATCGCAAGCCCTATTTCAAGATCGTTCGGAGGTTAAATCTCGCATAGTCCTGGCAAGGACCGCCCGGAATGCGCGGGACACCGGTGTTTCACCACATTTGAAGGACGTGAGCGATGCTGCAACGGTCTAACAAGCGCGGGGTTGTGATGCGCTGCGCGGACAGACGGAGCGGGCCGTCCCGCCCGTGGCCGACGTCGCCAATGCGAGGCCGGGCATGACGGAGAGTCCGCTGCCGATCTCGCCGCACGTGCCGTCCGACGATCCCGAGGCAGTGCTGCCGGACCGTCATGGCCAGGGGCGGGCCGCCTGGGACCGGCGGCTCAGCGGCCCGCTGAGCCTGCGCGGGGCGACGCATGGGAGCCCCGAGGCCTGGTTCCTCGGGTCGCGAGCCGAGAACGCCCCCTTGCTGAAGGAGTTGGTGGCGCAGGCAATCGACAGCCACGCCCATTTCCGGCGCAAGTTCCACCCCGAGGATCCGACCCACGTCACCGAGGCGGTGCGCGCATCGCCGGGCTTTCAGGACGGGGTGGAGCGGCTGCGCGCCGAGGCCGCCACGCTGTTCGAGGTGTTGCAGCTGTCCGCGCCGTTCGCCTCGATGCGCTACCAGGGCCATATGCTGTGGGACCAGGTAATGCCGGCGATGATCGGGCTGATCGCCGGCATGCTGTACAACCAGAACAACGTCGCCGCGGAGGCGTCGCCGATCACCACGCGGCTCGAGATCGAAGTCGGCAACGATCTTTGCCGCATGCTGGGCTACAAGGTGCCCAAGCCTGGGGAGCCGCTTCGTCCAGGGCGCCCAGCACCTTGGGGGCACATCACCAGCGGCGGCACGGTGGCCAATATCGAGGCGCTTTGGGCGGCGCGGAACCTGAAGTTCTCCGCCGTAAGCCTGCGCAAGGCGATCCGCGAAATCCCGGCCCTCGCCCCGGCGCGAGAGCTGGAGGTGCCGCTTTGGGGCGGCAGTATGGGGCGGCTCGCCGAGCTCGACACCTGGACGCTGCTGAACCTCGACCTGGACGTGGTGGCCGGGCTGCCGGGCGCCATCACCGCATTGGGCGTGGACCCGGCGAGCCTCACCCGCATCCTCACCGGCTACTCGGTGCAGAGCGTGGGGCTGGTGGAGTTCTACCGGTCGTTCATGGGAGATGTGCGGGAGACGCCGGTGCTGCTGGCCCCCGCCACCAGCCACTACTCCTGGCCAAAGGCGGCGACGCTGCTGGGCCTGGGCGCCAACGCGGTCGCCGTCCAGCGGGTGACGCGTGACGCGCGACTCGACCTGGAGGACGTGGAATGGACGCTGACGGAGCTGCGCCGCCGCCGGGTCCCGGTGCTGTGCGCGGTGGCGGTGATCGGCAGCACGGAGGAGAGCGCGGTCGACCCGTTGGACGGGCTGCTGGCGCTGCGGGAGGTGTTCCGTGGGCGCGGGCTGAACTTCGCCATCCATGCCGATGCGGCCTGGGGCGGCTACTTCCGCGCCATGCTGCGGGAGGCGGGATCGGAGGCGGCGGACGAGGCCGGCGTGCCCACCTTCGCAATGAGCCCGTATGTGGTGCGGCAATACAAAGTGCTGGGCCAGGCCGACAGCATCACGGTGGACCCGCACAAGGCCGGCTATATCCCCTACCCGGCCGGCGCGCTTTGCTACCGCAATGCGGCGATGCGGGATGCCGTGTCGCTGCACGCGCCGGTGATCTTCCACAGCCAAGCCGAGCCGACGGTGGGGATTTACGGCGTGGAAGGGTCCAAGCCCGGGTCTGCCGCCGCGGCGGTATGGCTGGCGCACCGGGTGATCCGGCCGGACCGGTCGGGCTACGGCCGCATCCTTGGGCAATGCATGTGGACCTCCAAGCGCCTGTTCTGCCGGCTGCACACGCTGGAAGACCCGCGCTTCCGGGTGACGCTGTTCAACGCCACGCCGGCGGAGCGCGCCCGCCGGCCGGATGACGAATTGGCCGCCGAGCGGGCCGCCATTCGCCGCTTCGTGGACGTGGACAACGCGGCGCTGGAAGCCCTGCTCGATGCCGACCCGGCGGCGCGGGAGCTGTTCACCGCGCTGGGCTCGGACCAGGTCATCCTGGCCTTCTCGCTGAACTACCGCCTGCCGGACGGCCGCATGAACACCGATCTTGGCCGGGCGAATGCGCTTAACGAGCGGGTGTTCGGCCATTGCAGCATCGTGGAGCCGCGGGCCGAGCATGCTGGGCTGGATCTGGTGCTGACCTCCTCGCGCTTCGAGCCGCGGGTCTATGGCCACCACTTCGTCGATGCGTTCTGCCGCCGCTTGGGCGTGCTGCCGCAGTCCGAGTCGGGGGTGGATTTCCTGATCTCGACCACGATGGACCCCTGGACCACCGAGACCGAGGGCGGCGACTTCCTGCAAACGCTGGTGGGCGCGCTGCAACGGGCGGCGCACCGGTCTCTTGACGAGCTGGGGTTTGGCTGAATTGCGCTTGCAGGAGAGCAGCATGGGGCCACCTCAGCTACCAACCCCTAGCATCCGGGAGCCGGACGTCGCCCGAAGGTCATACCGTGCACCGCCTGGCGCGGGCATTTGCCGAGCAGTTCGTCGGCCACCGGCTGGAGGCGAGTTCGCCACAGGGCCGCTTTGCCGAGGGCGCGGCCACACTCGACGGGCTGGAGCTCGAGAGCGCCGCGGCTTGGGGCAAGCAGATGTTCCTTGGCTTTGCCGGGGGCTTTGCCGGGCCGGTCTGGCTTCGGGTGCATCTGGGGCTGTATGGCATGTGGCGGTTCGCCGGGCCGGGCCTGGAGGGGATCGGGCGGCGGCGCGGCAAGCCGGAGCCAGTGGATGCGGACGCAATACCGGCTCCGCGCGGCGCGGTACGGCTGCGGCTGGTGAGCGAGCGGCATGCGGCGGATTTGAGTGGCCCGACGGCCTGCGAGCTGCTGGACGCGTCGGGTAAGGCTGCGGCGGAACGCAAGCTCGGCCCCGACCCACTGCGCCGCGACGCCGACCCAGAGCGCGCCTGGAGCAGCATCGACAAGTCCAAGACGGCGATCGGCCAATTACTGATGCGGCAGGACGTGGTGGCCGGCATCGGCAACATCTATCGCGCCGAGCTGCTGTTTTGTGCCCGGATCGACCCACACCGGCCGGGTCGCGATCTTGCCGCGTGCCAATGGCAGGCGATGTGGCAGGACCTGGTCCGCTTGATGTCGGATGGGGTAAAGAGCGGCCGGATTGACACAATCCGTCCGGTCGACCGGCGCAAAGCGGGCGTCACTGGGCGCGCGGCGGGCGGGCGGGGGTCGCGCTGCTACGTCGCGCATCGGGAAGGGCAACCATGCCGCGTCTGCGGCACCACGGTGCTGGCGGAAGACATGGCCGGGCGGCGGCTCTACTGGTGTCCAATCTGTCAAACCGGTTGATCCGCAAGGCGCTGCAATCCATTTCAGCGTCACGATGCTCGTGGAACTGGAATGACCGACCCATATCAGACTTTAGGCGTGGCCAAGGAGGCGTCCCCGGAGGACATCCGCCGCGCCTATCGCAAGCTTGCCAAGAAGCATCACCCCGACTTGAACCCCGGCAATAAGGCGGCCGAGGACACGTTCAAGGCGGTGTCTGCCGCCAACGAGTTGCTGTCCGATCCGGAGAAGCGGGCGCGGTTCGATCGGGGCGAGATCGACGCGGCGGGCGAGCCGCGGCAGGAGCGGCCGAGCTATCGCAGCTATGCCGACATGAGCGGCATGGCGGGCGGCGCCCGCTACAGCAACGCGGGCGAGCCCGGCATGTCGGACATCTTTGCCGACCTGTTCGCCCATGTGAACGAGGGGCGTGGCGGCGCCCGGTCCCAGCGCGGGCGGGACGCGAACTATAGCCTGGCGGTGGAGTTCCCCGATGCCATCACCGGTGCGCAGCAGCGCCTCACCCTGCCGGATGGCCGCACGCTGGACGTGCGGGTGCCCCCCGGCATGGAAGACGGGCAAACCTTGCGGCTGCGCGGGCAAGGCAACGAGGGCGCGCTGGGCGGCGGGCGCGGCGATGCGCTGATCGAGGTGCATGTGCGCCCGCACCGCTTCTTCCGGCGTGAGGGCGACGACGTGCTGATCGAGGTGCCGATCACGCTGAGGGAGGCGGTGCTCGGCGGCCGGGTCGAGGTGCCGACGGTCACCGGGCCCGTGGCGCTGACGGTGCCGAAGCGGTCGGACAGCGGCACGGTGCTGCGGCTGCGCGGCCGCGGCGTGGCGGCACGGGGAACCCGGCCGGCCGGCGACCAATTGGTGACGTTGCGGGTGGTGTTGCCGGATGCCGACGACAAGCTCGAGGCGTTCCTGCGCGGCTGGTCGCCGGTCAAGGAGGTGGACCCGCGCGCCAGACTGTTTGGGCTCACGTGATGGGAGGGGAGCGTGGTCACGTTGGAAATGCTGCCGCTTCATGTCAGCGGCGCCCAAGTGGCGGAGGTGCAGCGCTGGATTGAGCACGCCTGGGTGCGCCCAGATGGCGGGCCCGGCGCTTGGACGTTCCAGCCGATCGACGTGGCGCGGGTCCGGCTCATTGTGGCGCTGCGGGACGAACTCGCCGTGAACGAGGACGCGTTGCCGACGGTGCTCGGCTTGCTGGACCAGGTGTATCAGGCGCGGCGGCAGATGCGGGCGGTTTGCGAGGCGCTGGAGTCGGCGCCGCTGGACGCCAAGCGGGCCGTGCTGCAAGCGTTGGCGGAGTTGTGATGGTGGACAAGCAGCAGCCGGGCCTGACCGAGCGGGCACAGGCAGCACTGGCCGCGCGGCGAGAGCGGCAGGCCGCGGCGCTGCGGGCGAATTTGCGGCGGCGCAAGGCGCAGCAGAGTGAACCACCCGGCCTTGTCCCGCAGGCGGGCGTGGAAGAAGCTGGCGGGCCGCGATTGCCGCGGCGCGGTCGGGTGCGGTAGGCAAGCCCCTCCCCGCCTGGAGTGCCCGCCCATGCCCGTGATGGCCGACCGCTGGATACGCCGCATGGCGCAAGAACACGCGATGATCGAGCCGTTCACCGAAGCGCAAAAACGGGATGGCGTGATCAGCTACGGGCTGTCGTCCTATGGCTACGACGCCCGCGTAGCCGATCAGTTCAAGATTTTCACCAATGTCGACAGCGCCGTGGTGGACCCGAAACATTTCTCCCCCGACAGCTTCGTCGATCGGCAGGGACCGGTTGCGATCATCCCGCCCAACAGCTTCGCGCTGGCCCATACCATGGAATATTTCCGCATCCCGCGGGACATCCTGGTGGTGTGCCTCGGCAAATCCACCTACGCACGCTGCGGCATCATCGTGAACGTGACCCCGCTGGAGCCGGAATGGGAGGGGCAGGTGACAATCGAAATCAGCAACACGACGCCGCTGCCGGCACGAATTTACGCGGGAGAAGGCATTTGCCAGTTCCTGTTCCTGCAGGGGGCCGAACCCTGCGAGGTGAGCTATGCCGACCGCGCCGGCAAGTATATGCGCCAACGCGGCACCGCTTTGCCCAGGATGTAACGAGCCGAAAGGATGTCACGACTCATGGACGCAATCCGCATCCGCGGCGGCCGGCCACTGTCTGGAGAGATCGCGATCGGAGGCGCCAAGAACGCCGCCCTGCCGCTGATGGCCGCAGCCCTGCTGACCGACCAGCGGCTGGTGCTCACCAACGTGCCGCGGCTGGCCGACATCGACACCATGAGCAGCCTGCTGCAGCAGCACGGCATCGCCGTGGAGGCGATCGGAAATAACGGGCGCAGCCTGTCGCTCGGCGGCACGATCCGCTCGACGGAGGCGCCGTATGAGATCGTGCGCAAGATGCGGGCCTCGTTCCTGGTGCTCGGGCCACTGCTGGCGCGCTGCCAGGAAGCGCGGGTGTCGCTGCCCGGCGGCTGCGACATCGGCACGAGGCCGGTGGATTTGCACCTCAAGGGCTTGGAGCAGATGGGGGCACGCATCGAGCTGCACTCCGGCTACATCAACGCGACCGCGCCGGGCGGGCTGCAGGGCGCGGTGATCGCGCTGCCGTTCGCCTCAGTGGGCGCCACCGAGAACCTGCTGATGGCGGCGAGCCTGGCGAATGGCGAGACGACCATCGCCAATGCCGCGCGGGAGCCGGAGATCGGCGATTTGGCCCGCTGCCTGGTGGCGATGGGGGCGCGAATCGAGGGCATCGGCACCGGCACGCTGCGGATCGAGGGCGTGCCGGCGCTGCATGGCGCCAGCCATCCGATCATCCCGGACCGGATCGAGGCCGGCACCTATGCCTGCGCCGCCGCGATCACGGGGGGCACGGTGCTGCTGCGCGGGGCCGAGCTCGAGCACCTGGCCGCGGTGCAAACCGTGCTCGACAGCGCCGGGGTGGAGCTCAGCGCCGCGGCGGAGGGCGTGCGGGTGACCCGTTGCCGCGGGCTGCTCGGCACGGACGCGATGACCGGGCCGTATCCGGGCTTTCCCACCGACATGCAGGCGCAGTTCATGGTGCTGATGAGCGTGGCCGAAGGGGCGGCGATGCTGACCGAGACGATCTTTGAGAACCGCTTCATGCATGTCAGCGAGCTGACCCGGATGGGGGCACATATCAATGTTCATGGCGCTTCGGCGATCGTGCGCGGCGTGCCGCAGCTATCGGGCGCGCCGGTGATGGCGACGGATTTGCGGGCGAGTGCATCGCTGGTGATCGCAGGGCTGGCGGCGGCGGGGGAGACGGTGGTGAACCGGGTGTATCACCTGGACCGCGGCTATGAGGCGTTGGAGCAGAAGCTCGCGGCATGCGGGGCGGATGTGGAGCGGGTGAGTTAAGTCGCGAATGGAGGCTCTGACGCCCCCCGGTAACTGGGGCGTGGCAGCGACCAGCATGGTTCGGGGCAGCATGGACGTCCAGCGCATCGCGGCATTCTCGAACGGCGCGCGTGGCGGCAATCCGGCGGGGGTCGTGCTTTGCGCCGAACTGCCGGACGTGGCCAAAATGCAGCATGTGGCAGCGAACATCGGATATTCGGAGACGGCGTTCGCCGCGCCCCAAAACACCGGATGGCGGGTGCGTTACTTTGCGCCCATGCTAGAAGTCGACTTTTGCGGCCATGCCACAATCGCGCTCGGGGCCGCGCTGGCCATGCAACATGGCGACGGCACCTTCCCGCTCCAGCTCAACCGGGTGCGGATCACTGTGGAGGGACGCCAGGTCGAGGATAGGCTGTCTGCCGCCCTGCAATCGCCACCGACCCGCAGCCGTCCGGCCGGCAACACGCTGCTCGCCGAAGCGCTCAAGCTATTTGCCATTCGCGCCGATGCGCTGGATCCGAGGATTCCGCCGGCCATCGCGCATGCCGGGGCGGACCACCTCGTGCTGGCTCTCCGTGATCGCGAGTGTCTGTCCGCAATGCGGTATGAGCTTGAGGCCGGGCGGGCACTGGCTCTGCGCGAAAGCATTGGCACATTCAGCCTGATCCATGCCGAGGGTCCGCACCGGTTTCACGCCCGCAACCCTTTCCCGCTTGGCGGTGTTTACGAAGACCCGGCCACCGGAGCCGCCGCCGCCGCCCTCGCCGGCTACCTGCGGGACCTTGGCTGGCCGCATGGCGGCGCAATTGAGATTATCCAAGGAGAGGACATGGCCATGCCGTCGCGTTTATGCGCCGAGATCACCGGCGAGCCCGGCGCCAGCATCCGCGTTTCGGGCGACGCCCGCCTGATCACGCCAGCTTCGTAGGACGGGTTCTCGTTATGCCCGGACTTGATCCTTCGCGATGCACACATCTTTTTCCGGCCTTGATGGTGCCAGCCTTTGGATTTTCTGGATCTGGACCGATCGTCATTGACGCCGCAGTGCTTCACGGCTGGAACCTGCGAGGACTTGTATCAATTGCGAAGGATCAAGTCCGGCCGTGGCGGTGTCTATGCCATCATCCTGACCGCAGGCGAGGGGGAGTGAACGACACTCATGCAGCTTGACCTCACCGGCAAGACCGCCCTCATCACCGGCGCCTCCAAGGGCATCGGACTGGCCTGCGCCCGGACATTCGCGGCGGAGGGCTGCCATCTCCATCTGGCCGCACGCAACGGCCCGGCGATGGAGCAAGCCGCCGCCGAACTCACCGCCGCCCGAGGCGTCCGCGTCAGCGTGCATGCGCTAGACCTGTCCTCCACCGCCGCCATGGAGCAACTGGCCGCGGCCGCCGCCGATAGCGACATCCTGGTCAACAACGCCGGCGACATTCCCGCCGGACGGCTCACGGCAGTCAGCGACGCAGCGTTGCGCACGGGGTTCGACCTCAAGCTGTTCGGCTACATAACCCTTTGCCGGCTGTTCTATCCGGGCATGGCAGTCCGTGGCGGCGTGATCGTGAACATCATCGGCAACTCCGGAGAAAACTGGGACGCCAGCTACTTCGCCGGGTCGACCGGGAATGCCGCCCTGATGGCGTTCACCCGCGCCATCGGCGGCCGCAGCCTGGACGACGGCGTGCGCATGGTGGGCATCAATCCCGGCCCGGTCGCCACCGACCGGATCGTCCGGTTGATGCGTCACCGGGCCCAGGAACGGTTCGGCGACGAAGCGCGCTGGCAGGAACTGTTCGAACGCTTCCCCGGCAAACGGGCCGCCACGGCCGAGGAGGTGGCAGACCTCGCCGCCTTCCTGGCTTCGCCGCGCGCCAGCTACATCAGCGGCACGGTCGTTACCATCGACGGGGGGCTGGCCGCGCGCGGCTCAGTGGCGTAGCTCAGGTCGGGAGTTGCCGCGCCCGGTCGCGCAGCAGGTATTTCTGCATCTTGCCGGTGCTGGTCTTGGGCAACGGGCCGAACACTACGGTCCGGGGCGCCTTGAAGTGGGCGATGTTGGCGCGGCAGAACGCAATGAGGTCCTCCGCCGTCGCGTCCAGGTCCGGCTTGAGGGTGACGAACGCACACGGCGTCTCGCCCCATGTCGCATCCGGGCGCGCCACCACCGCCACTTCCAGCACCGCGGGATGCCGGTACAATACGCTCTCGACCTCGATGGTGGAGATGTTCTCGCCGCCGCTGATAATGATGTCCTTCGCCCGGTCGCGAATCTCCACAAAGCCGCGTTGATGCCAAACGCCAAGGTCTCCGGTGTGGAACCAGCCGCCGGCGAACGCATCGGCGGTGGCAGCCTCGCTGCCGAGATAGCCTTTCATCATGACGTTGCCGCGGATCAGCACCTCGCCCATGGTCTGGCCGTCTTGCGGCACGGGCTGCAAGGTGGCCGGGTCGGCGACGATCATGGCCTGCTGCGTGAGGTAAGGCACACCCTGCCGCGCCTTGATGGCGGCCTGGTCGGCTGTCGCAAGCGTGTTCCACTCTGGATCCCACTCGCAGCCGCTGCACGGGCCGTAGCACTCGGTGAGTCCATAGGTGTGGGTGATGATGAAGCCGAGCCGCTCCATGCCTTCGATCACCGCCGCGGGCGGCGCGGCCCCGGCGGTCATGATCGCCACCGGCGTCGGGCGGGCCGGCATTCCCGGCGCATTCAGGATTAGGCCCATCACAATCGGCGCGGCGCAGAGATGCGTGACGCCCTCGCTCTCCAGCGCCTGCAAAATGACACCCGCCTCGACCCGGCGCAGGCAGACATGGGTGCCGGCCATCGCCGTCACCGACCACGGGAAGCACCAGCCGTTGCAGTGGAACATCGGCAGCGTCCAGAGATAGACCGGGTGGCGCGGCATCGACCAGGCCAGCAGATTGCCCACCGCATTAAGGTAGGCGCCACGGTGGTGGGTGACGACACCTTTGGGCCGCCCGGTGGTGCCGGACGTGTAGTTCAGCGCAATCGCGTCCCACTCGTCCTCTGGCCCCGGAGGTGTGAAATCCGGGTCGCCGCCGGCCAGGAACGCCTCGTATTCGACCTTCCCGAGCCGAGCGCCCAATGGGGCGAGCGGATCGTCGATGTCCACTACCAAGGGCCGCCGCTCCGGCGGCAGCAGCGCCAGCGCGGCAGACACGGTGCCGGCAAACTCCCGGTCAGTGACCAGAAGCTTGGCGCCGCCATGGCCCAGGATGTAGGCGATGGTGTCGGCGTCCAGCCTCACGTTCAACGCGTTCAGCACAGCGCCCAGCATGGGGACCGCAAAGTGGGCCTCGAAGGCTGGCGGTGTGTTGGGCGCCATCACCGCCACCACGTCGCCGCGCTGCACGCCACACCGGGCCAGGGCGGAGGCGAAGCGGCGGCAGCGCTGTGCCGTGTCGGCCCAGGTTTTGCGATGCTCGCCATGCACCACCGCCAGCCGGTGCGGATAGACCTGCTCAGCGCGATCCAGGAACGACAGCGGCGTCAGCGCGACGTAGTTGGCGGCGGTCTTAGGTAGATCGAACGGGGACACGGCGGCTTCCTCCCGAGGACAGGTCGGCTGGCGCCGATCTTGCCCGCAGCTTACCGCGATTTCACCGGGCGTCGTGGAAGATCAGCCCCAGCGTGTGCCGCTGCCCGCTGCGGACCCGGCTGACGCCATGCCGCATCGCCACCCGGTAGGCGCCGCGGGTGCCTTGGACCGGCCGCTGGTGCACCGCGAACACCACCGCCTCCCCCAATGCCAGCGAGACCACCTCGGCACGGGACTGCATCCGCGGACGCTGCTCGGTCAGCACGAACTCGCCACCGGTGAAGTCGGAGCCGGGGCGGCTGAGCAAGACGGTGGCCTGCAGGGGAAAATGCAGCGGGCCGTAGAGGTCCTGGTGCAAGCAATTGTAGTCGCCGGGCCGGTAGCGCAGCAGCAGCGGAGTGGGCCGGGTCTGTCCGGCCGTGTGGCAGGTGGCGAGGTAAGCGGCATGCTCGGGTGGAAAGCGGGCTTCCTCGTCCAAGCTGGCGGCCCAGGCGTTCGCAACGGCTGCCAAATGCGGGTACAGCGCGGACCGCAAGTCGGCCACCGGAGTGGGGAGCGGATAGGCGAAATACTTGTACTCGCCGCGGCCGAAGCCGTGCCGCGCCATGAGGATGTGGCTGCGGAACGTCTCCTCCTGGTCATAGCAAGCCGCCAAAGCGGCGCATTCGGCGGGGCTCAGCACGGGTCCGATCACGGCATAGCCGGCGGATTCCAAACCGGCCGCCGCCGCGGCCCAATCCACTTGGGCGAGGCTCACGCGCCCTCCTTGGCCAGCAGCCGCCGTTTACGCTCCACGCCCCAGCGATAGCCCACCAAGCCGCCGCCGGACGCCACCACCCGATGGCACGGCACCGCCACTGCCAGGCGGTTTGCGGCGCAGGCGGCGGCTATCGCCCGCGTCGCCCGCGGCGAGCCCAGGCTGGCGGCTACGGCGGCGTAGCTGGCGGTCTGGCCCAGCGGGATGGCCTGCAACGCCTCCCAGACCCGGCGCTGGAACGCTGTGCCGCGGATGTCGAGCGGCAGGGACAGGGCCGGCGCGTCGGCGGGCGTGTCGACCAGCCGCACGACCTCGGCCAAGAGGCCGGCAAGCGCTGGGTCGACCGCCCTGTTGGCGCGGGAGAAGCGGGCGGCCAAGTCGGCTTCGAGCGGCGCCGGGTCATCGCCGAGCAGGATGGCGCACACGCCGCGTCCGCTCACCGCCACCAACACCATGCCGAGGCTGCAGGGACCGGCCGCAAAGCGGATGGCCTCGCCCGCACCACCGGCGCGGTAGGCGGTCGGGGTCATGCCAAGCATCGCGTCCGCTGCATGGTAGAAGCGGCCGGAGGAGCTGAACCCGGCCTCATACAGCGCCGCGGTGACGCCGCTGCCGCCGGCTAGCCCGGCTTGCACTCGGGCTTGGCGCTGAGCGGCGGCATAGGCTTTGGGCGTCACGCCCGCGATGCGGCGGAACAGCCGGTGGAAATGGTGCGGGCCGCAGCCGGCCGCGGCGGCAAGTTGCGCCAGGCTCGGCGGCTCGGCGGCGGTCTCGATGGTGCGGCAGGCCTGCGCCACGCATTGGGCCTCGCGCTCCGCGCGGGGCGGCAGGTCGGGGCGGCAGCGTTGGCACGGGCGGAATCCAGCGCGCTCTGCGTCCGCGCGGGTGGCGTGGAAGGCCACGTTGGCGCGAAGCGGCGGGCGGGCCGCGCAGGAGGGACGGCAATACACGCCCGTGCTGCGAACAGAGTAGAGGAAATGCTCGTTGGCCGCTGGGTTGCGTTGCTGGAGGGCGCTCCAGCGCTCAACCTCGCTCAGAAACCGGGAAGCGGGTGGGCTCGATAGCATGGCGCTCATGGCAGGATCCTTCAGGCTTTGGGCCTCGACCTTGGCGGCATCCGGACGCGCCCGCACTCCGCTGCTTGCTCGGCTATTCGTCATCGGAGCTCCCATTGCTTCGCGCCGCGGCCAATCCAGCTAAGATGAAACAGGAGAGAGCCGATGCGCCAGCTTCGTCACATCCCGCTCGCCTTGGCGCTCGTGCTGAATGCCGCCGCCCTCAGCGGATGCGCTAACCTGCCGAGCCTACCACACGATGCCGCCAGTGCCGGGCCAGGCAACCCCGACGCCGCTGCGGCGTACGGACAAGCGACCAGCGGCCAATTCCAATAGGAGCTGCCACAATGGCATCCTCGCCCTTCCTCTCTGGCAATTTTGCCCCCGTGCTGGACGAGCGCGGCCCAGAACCGTGCAGCATGACCGGCCAGCTGCCCCCCGCGCTGCGAGGCACGCTGTTCCGTATTGGCGCCAATCCTCGCTGGCCCCCAGCCGAACCGTACCACTGGTTCACCGGCGACGGCATGGTGCATGCGATCACTCTGCGCGAGGATGGCGCGAGCTACTGCAACCGCTGGGTGCGCACGCCCCGGTTTATGGCTGAAGCTGCAGCGCGCCGGCCGCTGTTTGCCGGCTTTGGGCAGCCGCTCACTCCCGAGGCCAACAACCTGAGCACGGGCGTCGCCAACACGCATGTGCTCTACCATGCCGGGCGCTTGCTCGCGCTGGAGGAGGCGCATCTGCCGATGCGGCTGGACCCGCATGGGCTCGACACGCTGGGGGAGGAGGATTTCGGCGGCACTGTCAGCGGCCGCTTTACCGCCCATCCCAAGCATGACCCGGCGACCGGCCAACTGGTGTTCTTCAGCTACTCCGCCAGCGGCCCGCTGTCGCCTGGCATGACCTGGGGCACCGTGGAGGCGGACGGCCGCGTCTCTGCCTACGAGAGCTTCGAAGCGCCGTATTGCAGCATGGTGCATGATTTCGCGGTCACCGCGCAGCATGTGGTGGTGCCGGTGATGCCGCTTGCCGGGAGCCTGGACCGGGCGACCGAGGGTGGGCCGCCCTATGCGTGGGAGGCGACACGGGAGACCTTCTTCGGCGTCATCCGGCGGGATGCGGGCGTCAACAGCTTGCGCTGGATCGCTGGCGCGCCGGCCTTTGCGTTCCATGTGATGAACGCCTTTGACGATGGCGACACCGTGGTGATGGACGTGGTGGAGTATGACGCCGCGCCCCTGTTTCGGAATGCCGACGGCAGCCCGCCGGGCGAGGTGGGCTCCCGCCTGGCGCGCTGGCGCATCGACCTGACGCAAGGCGGCGTGCAGCGTGAGACTCTGGACGAGCGGCCCGGCGAGTTCCCCCGCATCGACGAGCGCCGCGCCGGCTTGCCGTATCGCGACGGTTTCCGCGTGTTGCCGGCGGCGAACGACGGGGTGGGCGACAGCATCGCCCACCACCGGATCGGCCGCGGAGAGACGCACCTGTTCACGTTGCCGCCGGGTCAGCGGGCGGGGGAAGCGGTGTTCGTGCCCCGTTCGGAGACGGCGGAGGAAGCGGATGGCTGGCTGCTCACGCTGGTCTGGCGCCCGCAGACTGACTCAAGCGCGCTGCTGGCACTGGACACGGCCGCGCTGGCTGACGGCCCAGTGCTGGAGGTGAGCCTGCCCCGCCGGGTGCCGTTCGGCTTCCACGGCAGTTACAGGTTGGATCAACCTGAAGCGTGAGCGAGGCCGAGCCAGCCGTATGGACCCACCCAATGGTCCGAGCCATACAACTGCTCACGGCGGACATGATGTCCACCCTCGCGTTCGTCGTGCTGTTTATAACCTTCCACAACGTCCTGCTGGCAACATCCATCGCCATTGCCGTCGGACTGGGCCAGATTATCCGCGCCAAGCTAAGCCACTGGCCGGTAGAGACTTTGCAGTGGCTCAGCCTTGGTTTGGTGGTGGCACTCGGCGGAGCGACACTGCTCACCCACAATCCCCGCTTCATCATGGTCAAGCCGAGCTTTACCTATGGCGCCATAGGTTTGGTTATGCTGCGGCCGGGCTGGATGAACCGGTATGCGACGCCACGGCTGACGCAGTTGGCCGGAGACGTGTTCCGCCTGTTCGGCACCATCTGGGCGGCTTTGATGCTTGCAACCGCCGGGCTTAACCTGCTGGTGGCGGCGTATTTCAGCACCCGGGTGTGGAGCTGGTTCCTGCTCGTCTTTCCACTGGCTTCAAAAGTCATCTTGGTGGCCGCGCAGTATTTCACCATTCGCACCGTCTCGTGCCGCCGCGCTCTGACGAGCCAAGCCGCAGGCATCGCGTCCGGCTAAATGGCGGCTGGTCGCGCGAGAATGCCCTGGGGCGCCGTCACGGCGCTGACATTGATGGTGCTGCTGTGCCTTTCCGCTCCGCTTTATGCAGGTATGACAAGCGCACAGCCGTTCCGTTCCGACATCGATGGCGCGGTGAGCCGAGACGGCAAACCCGTTCCCGTGCTGTTGCAGAACACGGCCGGGCTCGGGCTGGGAGCCACGCCAATCGGCCCCGGGTGGGGCGCCTATCCGCTGGGGGCCGACGGCCAAGGGCGGGACGTCGCCTCCCGGCTGCTATACGGCGGCCGCACGTCGCTGCTGATTTCGGCCGCCGCGGCGGCGCTGACGTTGGTGGCGGCCGGGGTGGTCGGCATAGGCGCGGGGGTGGCTGGCGGCCCGGTGGACGCGGCCTTGCGCTGGCTGCTGGACATGGTGTGGGCGTTTCCGGTGTTTCTGCTTGCCATCTCGCTCTCGGCCGTGCTCGCCACCGCGGGGTTGCATGTGGGACCGGTCGCCATCAGCGCGGACAACCCGGCGCTCACCGCCGTCATCCTTGGCGTGGTGTTCGTCCCCTATGTCGCCCGCCCGGTCCGCGCCCAAGTCCTGTCGCTGTTGCAGACCGAGTTCGTGCAGGCCGCCGTTTCGCTCGGCGGCAGTTGGCCGCATGTGGTGCGCCGCCATATCCTGCCGCATGCGGGCGCCACCCTGCTGCTGTTCGCGCCCACTGTGATGGCGTTCGACCTGCTGACCGAAGCCTCGCTGTCGGTGATCGGGGTTGGGGTGCAGCCCCCCCGCGCCAGTTGGGGCACGCTGATCGCCGATGGGCAAGGGCTGATCTACGACCGCCCGGTGGTCGGCTTGGCGCCGGGCTTCGCCGTGGTGGTGACGGTGCTGCTGCTGAACCGGGTGGCGGATGGATTGCGGCAGCGAGCTGGGGCATGAGGCTGCTGGGCCGGGTCGGGCAGGCGTTTGCCGTGCTGTGCGGCATCAGCATAATGGTGTTTCTGATCTTCTTCGCGACGCCGGGCGCCGACCCGGCAGCCCGCCTGGCCGGGCGTGGCGCGAGCCCGCAGACGCTGGCCGCGGTGCGGGCGCAGTATGGGCTGGACCGGCCGTTGCCGATGCAATACGTGCGGATGATGCGCGGCCTGTTCGTGACCCGCGACGTGACCAGCTTCGTCAACCAGGGTGAGCCTGTGGTGCCGGCGGTGCTGGCGGCTGCGCCGGTGACGCTGCTGCTCTCGGCCGGGGCGGCCGTGCTGTGGCTGGCGGGCGGGCTTGCCATCGGCCTGCTGGCTGCGGCGCGCGCGGGCGGGCGCTGGGCGATTGCCGCCGGGCTGGTCGGCGTGTCGATCCCCTCGTTCTGGCTGGGCGAAGTGGTGAACCTGGTCACGCAACACGCATTGCATGGCGGTTTGTTGTTCGGCTGGGTGCCGCCACTGGGACTCGGCTTGTCGTTGCGTGGCTTGGTGCTGCCCTGGACGACATTGGCGCTGCTCTATGCCGGCATCTATGGCCGGGTGCTGCATGCCGGCTTGGCGGAGGCGATGCTGTCGGACCCGATCCGCACCGCCCGCGCCAAGGGCTTGCCCGAGCGCACGGTGTTGCTGCGGCACGCGCTGCGCTTGGCGGTGGCGCCCTTGGTGGCGCTGTTCGGATTGGACTTTGGCGCGCTGGTGGGTGGCGGCACGGTGCTGACGGAGGTGGTGTTCGGGCTGCACGGCGTGGGCAAGCTGACCTATGACGCGCTAAGGACGCTGGATTTGCCGATGATTATGGCTGCGGTGATGTATGCGGCGGTGCTGGTGGTGGCGCTGAACGCGCTGGCGGATGCGGCGGTGTGGTGGCTGGACCCGCGGCGGCGCGCGGGCTGAGGGACGCTTCCGCGCCAGCTGGTGCTGACGAGTTCTCAACCCGCTCGCTTCAACACCCGGTCCGACGGTTTGGGTGCCTGCGCGTCTCGCCGCAGCCGCTTTTCTCCCAGAAACAACAAGATCGGCGCCGCGATGAAGATCGACGACGAGGTTCCAACCACGATCCCGAACAGCATCACCAGCGCAAAGCCAGAGAGCGACGCGCCACCGAACAACGCCAACGGCAAGCTCGCCAGAAACACCGTCATCGATGTGCCGAGCGTTCGGTTCAGCGTCTCATTGATGGAGAAGTCGATCAGTTCGCGCAACGGCATGGACTTGTATTTACGCAAATTCTCCCGCACCCGGTCGTAAACCACCACCTTGTCGTTGGTGGAGTATCCAATCACGGTCAGGATGGCCGCCACCATTACCAAGTCGAACTCGATTCGCGTGATCGCCAGGAAACCGATCGCCTTCGTCACGTCCAGCAACAGCGTGACGACCGCTCCGACCGCAAACTCCCACTCGAAGCGGAACCAGATGTAAACCAGGATCATGAGCAAGCTGATCCCGAGCGCCAGCAGCCCATTACGGAACAGCTCGCTCGACACCGACGCCCCGACCGCGTCGTTGCGCTCGATCACGGTGCCAGGCTGCGCCGCCTCCAGCGCGTCCCGCACCCGGGTCACCACCTGCTCGGTCGGTTGCCGGTCCAGCCGGATCAGCACCTCGCGATCGCCCCCGAACCGTTGCAGCCCGGCGGGCGGCACCTGGTGGGCGTTCAGTTGCGCCCGGATCTTGGCGAAGTCTGCCGGCGCTGGCGTGCGCACCTCCATCACGATGCCGCCCTTGAAGTCGATGCCGAGGTTCAGCCCCGGGTAAAACGCGGCAATGATCGAAATGGTCGACAGCACGGCCGAGGTTGCGAGGCCCAAAAAGCGCCCGCGCATGAAGCGGATCTGCGTGCCATCCGGCACCAGCCGAAACAATGGGCGAAAGAACATGCCGCGCCCCCTTTTGCTAAACCGGCAGCAGCGCCGGACGCCGCGCCGAATACCACCGCACCATCATCAGCCGCGCCAGCACGGTCGCGGTGAACAGCGTGGTGACGATCCCCACCGTGATGGTCACGGCGAACCCGCGCACCGGCCCCGACCCGAACACGAACAGCATTACATGCGCCAGGAATGCCGTCGCGTTGCTGTCGATAATGGTGCTGTAGGCCTTTCGGAAGCCCGCTTCGAGCGCCGCAACCGGCTTGCGGTCATGCCGCGTCTCTTCCCGGATCCGCTCGTTGATCAGGATGTTGGCGTCCACCGCCATGCCGAGCGTGAGCAGGATCCCTGCCATGCCGGGCAAGGTCAGCGTCGCTTGCAGCAGAGAGAGCACCGCCAGCATCATCACCAGGTTGACCAGCAAGGCCACGTTCGCGAACCAGCCGAACAGGCCATAGAACGTGGCCATGAACCCGATCACCAGCAGGAACCCGACGCCGAGTGCCACCGCGCCGGCCCGGATGCTGTCGGCCCCGAGCTCCGGACCGACGGTGCGCTCCTCCACCACCGTCAGCGGCGCCGGCAGCGCGCCGGCCCGCAGCAGCAGCGCCAGGTCGGTCGCCGATTGCGCGGTGAAACTGCCGCTGATCTGCCCGCGCCCCCCCGTGATCGGCTCCCGGATCACGGGCGCCGTCAACACCTGGTTGTCCAGCACGATGGCGAACGGGTGCCCCACATTGGCGGTCGAAATCTCGGCAAACCGCCGCGTCCCGTTGCTGTCGAACACGAAGTTCACCACCCATTCGCCCGTCTGCGAGTTGCGCGCCGGGCTGGCATCGGTCAGGCTCGACCCATCGACCTCGACCCGGCGGCGCAGCACCAGCTTCTGGGCCGGGTTATTTTCCATCGGCAGGACTTCATCTCCGGGCGGCGCGGTGCGATTCGGGTCGGCTCCTTCGTCGAGCAGGTGAAACGTCATTTTGGCAGTGGTGCCGAGCAGTTGCTTGATCCGGTCCGGGTCCTCAATGCCCGGCAACTGCACCACGATCCGGCTATCGCCTTCACGGGTGATCTGCGGGTCCAGCACGCCGGTGGCATCGATGCGGCGGCGCACGATCTCGATGGATTGCTGCACGGTGGCGAGGGCGCGGGCTCGCATCGCCACCTCATTCGGCGTGAGGGCAAGCGTGCCGTCGGGCTGGGTCTTGATGTCCACGTCGCGGCTGCCGTCCGGCCCGATCGCCAACCCCTGCAACGCGTCCACCGCTGCCTTGCTTTGCGCCGGGTCGCGAAGTGTGACTGTGACGTCGCCCTCGCCTTGTGGCTCCACCAGGGAACGGTACTTGCCCGCCAAGGCTTGCCGGGCGCTGTCCAGGATTGTGTCCAGCCGCTCCTTGCGCACGGCATCCATGTCGACCTGCAACAGCAAGTAGGAGCCGCCGCGCAGGTCAAGCCCGAGATGCACCTGCGGCCACGGCATCCAAGCCGCCGGGCGCGGCAGCAAGTTCGGCAAACACACCAGCGCCCCAAGCAGGCACACGATGAGAATAGATGCGGTCTTCAGCCGACCGAAATACAGCATGGCGGACAAGTGACTCCAGCAAGCGGGTGTCTATGCCGAGGGGGCAGGGGCGATGCAACCCCGGGCCGCCCATGCTATGCTCGCCGGCATGAATACGAGCACAGCCGCCGGGCGGTTGCGGATGGGGGTGGTTGGCGTCGGCCATTTCGGCCGCTTCCATGCGCATAAGGTCGCCGCGTCCCCCCGCGCCGAACTGGTCGGGCTCTACGACCCGGACAACGTCCGCGTGGCGAGTGTCGGCCGCGAGGTCTGCGCCCCTGCCAAGGCGTTGCCCGACTTGCTTGCGGCCTGTGACGCCGTCGTCATCGCCGCCCCGGCGGAATACCACCATGAGTTGGCCGCTCAGGCGCTCGAGGCCGGCTGCCACGTGCTGGTGGAAAAGCCGGTCGCCGCCACGATCGCCCAGGCCGACGCTTTGGCGGCGCTCGCAGCCTCCCGCTCCCGCGTGTTGCAGGTGGGCCACCTGCTGCGCTTTTCCGCCGAGCACGCAGCCATTCGCAGCCGCATCAGCCGGCCGCTTTATATCGAAGCCACCCGGATCGCGCCCTACAAACCCCGTGGTACCGATGTCTCGGTGATCCTGGACCTGATGATCCATGACCTTGACTTGGTGCTCTCGCTGGTTGACAGCGAGATGGTTGGCGTCGATGCGCTCGGCGCCGCCGTATCCTCCGCCTCGGAGGACATCGCCAACGCCCGGGTCCGCTTTGCCAATGGCTGCGTTGCGAGCATCACGGCCAGCCGCATCTCGATCAAAACGGAGCGCCGCATGCGGCTGTTCTCGCAGGAGGGCTACCTCTCGGCGGATTTCGGTGCCCGCGAGCTCGTGATGATCGGCCGCGATAACGGTATTCCGCTCCCCGGCGCCGGCGGCTTCAAGCGCGAAGCGATCTCTTGGAACGACGGCGATGCCATGGCCGCCGAGCACGCAGCCTTTGTCGCTGCTTGCTTGGACGGCGCGCCCGTCCTGGTCGATGCGGCCGCCGGCCGCCGGGCACTTGCCGCCGCTTTGGCGGTCACCGAGTCGATGACCGCCTCGGCCGCTCTAATGCGCGGCAGTGGCCTGATCGCGGCCTAGCCGCGCGCCGGATTGGGGGTAGCCAGCAACGCGTTCACCTGGCCAGGGTCGAGGTATCGCGTCCGGCGGCCCTGCAGCAGCAGGAACAGCCGGGCGGTCTCTTCTAGCTCCTCCATGGCGCCAGATGCCGCGGCCAGCGAGGTCCCCGCCACAACGGGGCCATGGTTGGCCAGCAGCACAGCATGGTGCTTGCCCACCAACGGGCGCACGGCTTCGGCCAAGCGGCGGTCGCCCGGGGGGAAATACGGCACCAGCGGCAGGCGGCCGATACGCATGATGTAGTAGGCGGTGATCGGCGGCAGCACATCCGCCGGGTCGATATCGGCCAGGCAGGAGACGGCAACCGAGTGCGTCGAGTGCAGGTGGACGACGGCCTGGGCATCGCAGCGGCCTTCGTACATCACCCGGTGCAGGAACGCTTCCTTGGTCGGGGCATCGCCGGAGATCACCCGGCCCTCCTCGTCGAGATGGGTGAGGCGCGCGGGGTCGAGCTCGCCGAGCGATGCGTTGGTGGGCGTCAGCAGCCATCCGCCACCCTCCAGGCGGACACTAATGTTGCCGGAGGTGCCGAAGGTGAGGCCACGCGCAAAAATGCTGGCGCCGAGGCGGCAGATGGCGTCTCGGGCGGCGGGGTCGGTCATGCGAGCTGTCTCTTGCTTAAGGTGGTGTCAGGAGCGCTTGCGTTTCGTCCTTGAGCGCAACGCCGGAGCGGTTGGTGGAGCGCATCGCCGCGAGCAGCCACGCGATGCGGAGAGCGGCGTCGCCTGGAGCCAAGCCGCCGGCGCGGATGTTGGAGACGCAGTTGCGGTCCGCGTCCATCGTGTCCGGCCGGGGTTGCCAGGTGAGATAAGCACCCAGGCTGTCCGGGGCGGACAGGCCGGGCCGCTCGCCGATGAAAACCGCCACTGCGGCGGACCCGGTGGCCAGCGCCACCGCGTCCCCTATCGCCACCCGGCCTTGCCGCACCACCACCAGCGGGGCCAGGCGCCATCCGGCAAGCAGCGGGCGCAAGGCAGCCAGCAAGGGCGGGGCGTGCCGCTGCACGGCGGTGGCGGAGAGGCCGTCCGCCACCACCAGCACCAGGTCGTGGCCGCCCTGGGGCAGCGCGGTCCCGGGTGAAAGGCGGCGACCCAAGTCGGGGCGGAGCAGATACTCGGCGCGGTCTGCCGCGGCGCTGTTCACCACCACGGCCGGGCCGCACGCGGCGAGCAGCGCCGGCTCGTCCAGGGCGGCGTGCACAGCATCGCGGGCGCGGGCATGGGCCAGGCGTAATGCCAACAGCGGGGCGGTGGCGAGCGAGGCGCCGCTGCGAGAGAGGCCGATGCGGGCGGCGGTGAGCGGGCGGATGCGCTCCCATGGATCAGAAGCGGGGGAATTGGTCACGACGGCAGCAAAGCGCGCATCGGCGCAGGCAGACCGGCGGGGCGGACCCGGCCGGCGCCGTCCAGCAGGCCTTGGCGGGCCAGCCAGGCCTCGAACTCCGGCGCAGGGCGGCGGCCGAACAACTCGCGCATCGCCATCGCGTCGTGGAACGAGGTGCTTTGATAGCCGAGCATGATGTCGTCGGCGCCCGGCACGCCCATCACGAAGTTCACCCCAGCGGCCACCAGCATCGCGAGCAGCCCGTCCATATCATCGGCGTCGGCCTCGGCGTGGTTGGTGTAGCAGACGTCGCAACCCATTGGCACGCCGAGCAGCTTGCCGCAGAAATGGTCCTCTAGCCCGGCGCGGATGATCTGCTTGCCACAGGCTAGGTATTCCGGGCCGATGAACCCCACCACCGTATTCACCAACAAGGGGCGGAAATGGCGCGCCACGGCATAGGCGCGGGCTTCCAGCGTCTGCTGATCCACGCCATGATGGGCGCCGGCGGAGAGCGCGCTGCCCTGGCCGGTCTCGAAATACATCACGTTGTCGCCCACCGTGCCGCGGCCCAGCGCCAGGGCCGCCTCGCGCGCTTCCGCCAGCAAAGCGAGGTCGATGCCGAAGGAGCGATTGGTGCCCTCGGTGCCGCCGATGGATTGGAACACCAGGTCGACCGGGGAGCGGCGGCGGATCAGCTCGAGCGTGGTGGTGACATGGGCGAGCACGCAGCTTTGCGTGGGGATGGCGAGCTTGGTGCGCGCCTCCTCCAGCATGCAAAGCAGGCTGTGGGTGCGCTCCGGGCTGTCGCTGGCCGGGTTGATGCCGATCACCGCGTCGCCGGCGCCGAGCAGCAGGCCGTCCAGGATGGCGGCGGCGATCCCGGCCGGGTCGTCGGTCGGGTGGTTGGGCTGCAGGCGCACGGACAGGCGGCCCGGCAGGCCCACCGTGGTGCGGAAGCGAGCGGTGACGCGGCAGCGGGCGGCGATCAGCATCAGGTCCTGCAGGCGGCACAGCTTGCTGACGGCGGCGGCCATCTCGGGGGTAAGGCCCGGCGCGAGTGCGGCTAGCGCTTCGGTGGTGGCGGCGTCGGACAGCAGCCAATCGCGCAGCCCACCCACGGTGAGGTGGGCAACGGGGGCGAAGGCTATGGCGTCATGCGTGTCGCAGATCAGGCGGGTGACCTCGTCGGTCTCGTAGGGGACCACCGGGTCGTCCAGCAGGCGGCGCAAGGGCAGGTCGGCCAGCGCCATCTGGGCGGCGACGCGCTGCTCGGCCGAGTCCGCGGCCAGGCCGGCCAGGGCATCGCCGCTGCGATGCGGCGTGGCGCGGGCGAGCAGAGTGGCCAGATCGGCAAAGCTGTGGCGCGTGGTGCCAAGCGTGGTGCTGAACATGGGCGCCACCATAGCGCCTTCTGGCGGCGCTGCATCGCCGTTAGGCTGGCGGCGTGAGAATCCTGATCACCATTCCGCACGCGTTGCTGCATGTGCCGGGCGGCCGCTACGGCTCCGAGAGCGGGGACGCGGCCGAGCGGGGGGCGGCGCTGCGGCGCTGCGTGGCGGGGCTGCACCAGACGTTCGGCACCGGGCATCGGCTGCACGGGCAAGACGACCTCGCTTGCAACACCGGCCATGCCGGGCTGGCGGTCGCCGTCGTCACCACGGCAGACCGGCACCTGGTGGACACGCTGCCGCCGGACCTGGTGCATCATGAGCGCACCACCCTGCCGCCGCGGCTGCTGGGCTTCGCGTGCCAGGCGCTGTTGAAGGCCAATTTGGGGCGGTTCGACTGGTATGGCTTCCTGGAAGACGACTGCGAACTGGCGGACCCGCTGTGGTTCGACAAGCTCGCCTGGTTCAACCAGAGCTTTGCCGAATTGGGCGCGTTGCTCCAGCCCAACCGGTTCGAGGTGTCGGACGGCCCGGTGCCGAAGCTCTACATCGACGGCAACCTCACCGACCCGGCGGCTGCGGCGGCGCTGCAGGACATTCACGTGCGTCCCCGGCTGATCGCGACCGCGTTCGGGCGCGCCTTCACCTTCCGGCGGGTGGAAAACGCGCATGCCGGGTGCTTTTTCGCCAGCGCGGAGCAAATGGCGGTGCTGGCGGCGCATCCGGAGTTCGGCCGCTATGCCGACACCTTCACCGGGCCGCTCGAATCGGCCGCCACGCTGCCGATCCTGCGCTCGTTCGCCGTCTACAAGCCCGCGCGCGAGAATGCGGACTTCCTTGAGCTGCGCCACCTGAGCCGGCGGGTGCTGGACCACACGGTTCGATACACAAAGATTGAGGGTGGTTTGCAGAAGACGGTGATATGACGCCGCCATGAGCTTGGATCCGGAGGACTGGTCCGCCCTGCGCGTGCTGGGCCATCGCATGCTGGACGACATGGTGGACCACTTGGCCGGGCTGCGCGACGGCCCGGTGTGGCAGCCGCCGCCAAATGGCGAGACCTGGCAGCAGCCGCTGCCCCGCGCGCCGCAGGACCTCGCTTCCGTCTATCAGCAGTTCCGCCGCGACGTGCTGCCGTATTCGGTGGGCAATCTGCATCCGGGCTTCATGGGCTGGGTGCATGGCGGTGGCACGGCGGTGGGGATGCTGGCGGAGCTGCTCGCCGGCGGGCTCAATGCGAACTGCGGCGGACGCAACCACGCGCCGATTGCGGTTGAGCGGCAGGTGATCGCTTGGGCAGCGGAGATGCTGGGCATGCCGGCCAGCACCGCCGGGCTGCTGGTGACGGGCACCTCAATGGCCAACCTGATCGCGGTGCTGGTGGCGCGCCGGGCCGCGCTGGGTGCCGGCGTGCGGACCGGTGGGCTGGGAGGCGCCAAGCTGGTGGCCTACGCGTCGGACGCGGCGCATGGCTGCGTTCCCCGCGCCATGGACATGGCGGGCTTGGGCATGGACGCGTTGCGCAGCGTCGCTGCCGGGCCGGATGGCAGCATGAACGTGGCCGCGCTTGCCGCCGCGATCGCTGCAGACCGGAGCGCCGGATGCCAGCCCTTTCTGGTGGTGGGCACCGCGGGCAGCGTGGACACGGGCGCGGTGGACGACTTGGCCGGGCTGGCCGAATGCAGCCGGGCCAACGGGGTGTGGTTCCATGTCGACGCGGCGTTCGGGGCGTTGGCGATGCTGTCGCCAGCGCAACGCCCGTTGCTGCGCGGCATCGAGCAGGCCGACAGCGTGGCGTTCGACTTCCACAAATGGGCGCAGGTGCCGTACGACGCCGGGTGCATCCTGGTGCGGGAGCAGGCGCGTGCGCTGGACGCCTTTGCGCAGGATGCGGTCTATTTGCGGCGGGAGACACATGGCCTGGCGGGCGGCCATCCGTGGCCGTGCGATCTGGGCCCCGACCTGTCGCGCGGCTTTCGTGCGCTGAAGGTTTGGATGACCTTGGCGGCTTATGGCGCGGATGCGTTGGGCTGCGTGGTGGGGAGATGTTGCGCTCTCGCACAGCATTTGGGCGCGGCGGTGGCGGCGCAGCCGGCACTGGAATTGCTCGTCCCGGTGCGGCTCAACATCGTGTGCTTCCGCGTGCGGGACTTGGACGACGCGGGCAATGCCGCTCTGGTGGTGCGGCTGCAGAAGGCAGGCGCATTCGCTCCATCGACGACGCGTGTGGCGGGGCGGCTCGCCATTCGCGCCGCCATCGTCAATCATCGCACCGCAACATGCGACGTGGACGGCTTGCTTAGGGCCGTCCTTACTGAGGCGCGCGTGGGCTACGCGTGTTCGTAATGCGGGCTGCTCCACATCAGCAACACGCGTTCGCCCTGCTCGGCCCCGTGTTCGGCGAGCCAGCGGTGCAACTGGTATTCGGTGTAGGTGACTTCCCGCGTCATCGTGTCGCCGGGCGGCCCTTCGATCAGCGATTCGTAGCGGCCGACTTGCAACTCCAGCACGGCGGGCTCGCCGCCACTGCGGTTCGGCTTCAGTGCGGAGAGATCGTCGGCCTCCCGCAAGTCGATCGGAGCATTTGCAAGGTCGAACATCTTGATGGTTCGGAACGGTGGAAACGGTGCCATTGGGGGCCTCTGCCACAAGCCGGGTATTACGACGTGGTCACTTGTGCCGGGTTTGGCTAGCGGATTGCTAGATGGGAGAGTGGTATTTCCGCGCTAATGATGCGTTTGCAAACTGCAAAGCGATTGCCGAGGCGGCGTTCAGCCTGACCTATGTGTACGAGTAACTAATTGGAGTTTCGCCGTATGAGCCGATTGGCCGCGTTCTTCGTCGTTCTTGCCATGCCAGCGCTCGCGCTCGCCCAGCCGGTGCATTTGGCGGCGCACCGGGCGACCTATAACCTCACTCTGGACGATGCGCGGGGGAGCGATATCACCGGAGTTGCCGGAACCATGGCCTATGAGGTTACGGATGCGTGCGACGGGTGGGCGGTGCGGCAACGGCTGCAGATGACGCTGTCCAATCGCGACGGGCAAGACGTGCAAATGGCATCCGATTACTTGACCTGGGAAAGTAAGGACGGCAAGCAATTGCGCTTCCATATGAGACAAACCACCGATATCGCGGTGACGGAACAAGTGGAGGGTGAAGCGTCGCTGCCAGAGCCGGGCGGCGCAGGCGAAATCCACTACACCACGCCCGCGGACAAGACGATGCCGTTGCCGTCCGGCACCTTATTTCCAATGGCGCATACCGCCGCCATCATTACGGCGGCCGAGGGCGGCAAAAAGTTTCTCACGCTGCCGCTGTTCGACGGCACCGGCGAGGACGGCGCGCAGAACACTTCCGTGTTTATCAGCAATTGGCATGGCCCCTCAGCAGCCCCCGACCCCGAGCTGGCGCCGCTGCCGTCCGGCCGGGTGCGGGTCGCGTTCTTTCCGCGCAACGACACCGCAACGTCGCCCGACTACGAGGTGGGCATGCGCTACTGGGCGAACGGGGTGGCCGATGAACTCAGCATGGATTTCATCGACTTCGTCGTGGCCGGCAAGCTCGCCAGCTTTGCGCTATTGCCGGCGCATTGCTAATGGCGAATCGATGTAGATCTTGACACAGTTTCGATATATCTTATCTTGCGGGTAATACAACCTGTGAGACATCGTTCATGCATTCCCACTCTTGCTTCCACCGCCATGCCCACGCCGGGCATGGGCCGCGCGACGACATGTTCGGCGGCAACCACCACCGGGACCGTGGCGAACGCCATCGCCATGGCCGCGGCGGCCGAGTGTTCGATCATGGCGAGCTCAGGCTCGTCATCCTGGCATTGATCGCCGAGCAGCCGCGGCATGGCTACGAGCTGATCAAGGCGATCGAGGAGCGCTTGGGCGGCAGCTACAGCCCGAGCCCCGGCGTGGTATATCCGACCCTGACCATGCTGGAGGAACTCGGCCATGCGACGGTCCATGAAAGTGCGGGCAAAAAGCTCTACACGATCACCGAGGCCGGCCGAGCTTATCTTGCCGACAACGCGGCAGCCGTGGCAACCGCCATGGGCCGTGTGGCGGAGGGCCGTGCCCGGCCCGATGGCGCGCCGCCGCCGCAACTGATCCGGGCGTGGGAAAACCTGCGGCTGGCGCTTCGGCTTAGGCAGAGCAACGGCCCGCTACCGGAAACGGCGTTGGACGCCATCGTAGCCGCGCTGGACGCGGCGGCCGTCACCGTCGGGCGGAGCTGAGCATGGTCGAGTATACCGCGGACATCGCAACGCAGCACGCCAGCCGCTACCTGCAACAGCTCTGCAAGCACTGGAGCCATCGCTATGCCGCCGAGTTCGACCGTTCGCACAGCGTCGTGCATCTCAACGGGGCAGTTTGTGAGTTTGATGCGCAGCCGGGTCAACTCGCGATGCGGCTCATGTGCGAGGACGCGAGGCAGCGGCTTTGCGGCGTCGTCTCGGAGCACTTGCAGCGTTTCGCGTTCCGCGAAGCACTGGCGATCGATTGGAGTTAACGGCTCAAGCGACCGGCGATTGCGGCGCGCTGGCCTCGCGCAGCGGCCTCAGGCCAGCAACACGTCCGTAATGTCGGCACCGGTCTCACTATCAAGGACGGCGAAAGCGAGCCCTTTGGCTCTCCACTCAATCAACTGAGCAACCGATACGTAGCAGCCATGGGTGACGTCTCCGGCTGATTGCCTTGCAGACCGACCAACGTAGCGATTTCCGCTGGCTCGTCGGCGGCGGCATTGCTGCCTTTGCCGCGCTGCTTAGCCTGCTTGGCCACGCTCAACATTGGTTTTGACAAACCCACGCCCGCGCCCGATCGCGCCCTCGCCAAACCGCGCCCGCAACCTATCCACCGCCGCCTGCGCGGCGACCCGGCGGCTTGCATCCGGGTCGGCCAAGTCGCCCCGGTCTGCCTCAGCACCCGGCAGCAAAGGGGCGGCACCAATGCCGATCAGCCGGAACGCGGTGCCGTCAGCCTCTCGCAACAACAGCGAGCGGGCGGCGGCGAACAGCAGGTCGGGCAGCGCGGTCGGGCTCGGCAGGCGGGCGGCGCGGGTGCGCAAGGCGAAGCGGCTGGTCTTCAACTTTAGCACCACGCCACCTGCCGATAAATCCTTCTCGCGCAACCGCCGCGCCAGCTTCTCAGACAAGTGCCAGAGCGGGCGCTCGAGCTCGGACACATCCGCCAGGTCGTGATCAAACGTGGTCTCGGCGCTGACCGATTTGGTGTCGTGGTCCGGACTCACCAGCCGTGCATCCTCGCCGCGGGCACGCCGGGCCAGCGCTGGGCCGTCCTCGCCCAATCGCTCGCGGGCGGTGCGGTCGTCCATCGCGGCCAGGTGGCCCAAATGGGTTATGCCGCGGGCGAGCAGCCGCCGCTCCAGCGCCGGGCCGATGCCGGGCAGCTTGCGCACCGGCCACGGCGCCAGGACGGCGGCCGCCTCCGAGCCAATGGCGGCAAACCCGCGCGGCTTGTCCAGCCCGGCGGCAAGTTTGGCCAGCAGGCGGTTGGGCGCCAAACCGATCGAGACCGTCAGTCCCACCTCCGTCTCCACGTCGCGCGCAAAGCGGGCGAGCACCGCGGCTGGCGGGGCGCGATGCAGGGCCCCTGTGCCAGAGAGATCCACCGCCGCCTCGTCGATCGAGAGCGGCTGCACGAGGGGGGAGAGCCGCGCCATCAAGGCCCGGATGGCGCGCGAGGCGGCGGCGTATTTGGCGAAATCCGGCCGGATCACCACGGCGTCGGGGCAAGCCTTGAGCGCCTTGAACATCGGCATGGCGGAGCGGCAGCCATACATGCGTGCGACGTAGCAGGCCGCCGTCACCACCCCGCGGGTGCCGCCGCCCACCAGCACGGGGCGGCTGGCGAGGTCCGGGCGGTCGCGCTTTTCCACGCTGGCGAAGAAGGCGTCGCAGTCGATATGGGCGATGGCAAGGCGGAACAGCTCCGGATGTCGCACCAGGCGGGTGCCAGCACAGACCGGGCAGGCGAGCGCCTCGGTGGCGGTGAAGCAGTCGCGGCATAGCCCCACCACTAAGCGGGCCAAAGCCAGGCGGCGCCGCGCACGCCGGAGCTATCGCCATGCGCCGGGCGCAGGATGGGCGTGTTGGACACGTCGCTGAACACGTGGCGGCCGATGAGCGCGGGCAGTCGGTCGTAGAGGTGGTCCATCTTGGACAACCCGCCGCCGAGCACCACGGCGTCCGGGTCCAGCAGGTTGACCACTTGGGCCAAGCCGCGGGCCAGGCGGTCGGCGTGGCGGGCCAAGGCGGCGGTGGCGGCGGCGTCGCCAGCAGCGGCGCGGGCGGGAATGGTGCTGGCGTCGCGCGCGCCGGGGCCGTCACAATCGCGGGCCAAGCCGGGGCCGGACACCAGGGTCTCAAGGCAGCCCTCCTTGCCGCACCAGCACAGTGGCAGTGGGCGGTCGGCCTGCGTGACCCAAGGCAGCGGATTATGGCCCCACTCGCCGGTGATGTGATTGCGTCCGGCGATCAGCTTGCCATCCACCACGATGCCGGCGCCGCAGCCAGTGCCGATGATGACGCCGAACACGGTGCGCAGCCCGGCCGCGGCGCCGTCGGAGGCTTCGGACAGGGCAAAGCAATTGGCGTCGTTCTCCACCCGCACCGGGCGGCGCAGCAAACCGGCAAGGTCACGGTCCAGCGGGTGGCCGTTCAGCCCGACCGAGTTGGCGTTCTTCACCAGGCCCGTCACCGGGCTGATCACCCCAGGGATGCCGACGCCCACGCTGACGGGGCAGCCCAGCTCCGCCTCCACCGCGCGCACGATGCCGGCCATGGCGCGCACCGTCTCGTCATAGACCGGCGGGGTGGGGACGCGGCGGCGCAGCAGCAAGCTGCCCTCGGGGCCGAGCACGGCATATTCCAGCTTGGTTCCGCCCAGGTCGATTCCCAACCGCGCCATGCGCCCCTCCCGCGCAGCATCGTAGCTGAACTCAACCCGGCGTCCCACCCTTGCCGCGCGGGCCGTGCCACCGCAGGATGGCGCGATGGCAATTGAAACCCTGCTCGATGCCAAGGGCATGACCTGCCCGCTACCGGTGCTGCGCGCCAACCGTGCGCTGCGCAGCCTGGCTCCCGGCGACAAGCTGCGCGTGCTGGCCACCGACCGGGCCTCGGTGTCGGATTTCCGCGCCTTCTGCCGCGAAACGGGACACGCGCTGATGAGCGTTAGCGAGGAAGCCGGCGTGTTCTCGTTCACCATCCGCCGCCGCGCCGAGGACCCGGCGGCATGAAGCCGGTCGCGCTGTTCACCCATCCGGCCTGCGCGGGGCACGATCCGGGACCATACCACCCGGAATGCCCGGCGCGGCTGCAGGCGGTGCTGCAGGCGCTGGAGCACCCCGATTTCGTATCCTTGCTGCGCGAGCAGGTGCCCGAGGCCACGCGCGAGCAGCTCGAACGCGCCCACCTGCCCGCTATGTCGAGCGTGTGCTGGCACTTGAGCCAGAACCCGGCGCGCGCATCGCGATTGATCCCGACACGGTGGTGAGCGCCGGCACCCAGGCGGCAGCGTTGCGGGCGGCAGGCGCCGCGGTGGCCGCGGTGGACTCGGTGATGGAGGGTTGGGCCAGTGCCGCCTTTGCCGCAGTGCGGCCGCCGGGTCATCACGCCGAGACCGAACGTGCGATGGGCTTCTGCTTGTTCAACAACGCCGCGATCGCTGCCCGGCATGCCCGGGCGCGCTGGGGTCTGTCACGCGTGGCGGTGGTGGATTTCGACGTGCACCATGGCAACGGCACTGAGGACATTGTCGCCCCCGACCCGGCGCTGTTCTATGGCTCCAGTCATCAGCACCCCTGCTACCCGGGCACCGGCTCGCCGCGGGAACGGGGTGTGGCCGCCAATGTGGTGAACGTGCAGCTGCCGCCGGGTTCGGGCAGCGAGCATTTCCGCGCTGGCTGGGAGGGCACGATTTTGCCGGCATTGGCGGCTTGGCGACCGGAGCTGCTGATCATCTCCGCCGGGTTCGATGCTCACCGCGCCGACCCGTTGGCGGATTTGCGGGTGGAAACCGCGGATTTTGCCTGGCTGACCGACCGGTTGCTTGCCGTTGCCGATGCCCACGCCGGCGGCCGCTTGGTCTCTTTATTGGAGGGCGGCTACGAACTTGCCGCGCTCGCTGCTTCATCCGCCGCCCACGTCCGGCGGCTAATGCGGCTTTAGCCGGTGAGGCGAACTATTTGCTTGCGGCAGACTTCTCTGTGACGCAGAGTATCCGAATTCCTAGGAGGAGAGGTCATGTCCATCTCGCAGACCGATGCGTCGGACGCGTTGCGGCAGGTCGACGAAGCCAGCGCCCGGAGTTTGAGACTGCACAGCTACAGCTTGGCCTCGCCACACCTGATGTTGTGGGGAGTTGTCTACTTCGGCGCCTACACAGGCAGTTATCTTCAACCGACACAAGCCGGAATGACATGGGCATTCGCCGTCCCGGCTGCAGTCCTGGGCAATTTGCTGATCGCCCGTCGAGGCAAACCGACCGGCCTAAATAGTGCTCAGATGGCCACTTTTGCTGGAATAGCGGCTACCTTTCTCGCGTTTATCGCGGCGACTGCCTTTGTTATGCAGATGCATGACTCTCGGCCACTTGCGGCGTTTGTGCCGTTGGTGGTTGCGACGGCTTATATCTTGCTCGGTTTCGATATGGGGAAGCGCCTCACGCTCACCGGAGTAGCGCTCGGCACCCTGACAATGACCGGCTACTTCCTCCTGCCGAGCGACTTCCTGGTGTGGATGGCGGTCGTCGGCGGCGGCGCGTTGCTGGCCGGTGGTTGGTGGCTGAGGCAGGTATGACCAGCCCTCCCAACTCCGGCGGTCCAGACGAGATCATCCATCAATCATTACGGCTGCGGGTGATGGCAACCCTGAACGCCTTGCCGGTCGGGGAAAAGATGGAGTTCACCAGGCTGCGGGCGATGTTAAGGGTCACCGACGGAAACCTCGGGGCTCATCTCAGCACGCTGCAATCCGCCGGCTACATGGAGGTCGAGAAGGACTTTGTTGGGCGCAAGCCGCGCACGCGGGCGATGCTCACGAGCAAAGGGCGTGCCGCTTTTCTGCGTCACGTCAATTACCTGCGCACTCTGCTCGATGACCAGTCGCAGCCGCGGGCGGCCGAATAAATCGTCATGGTTGGCAGCTTAGGGTGCGGGCTGCGTGGCCGAAACTCTGCCGCGAAACGCAAAACACAGGCGCGCGAGTGTAACTTGGCAACACTGTGATTTTGTTGCTCCTCCCGCCGATTGTCCGGCGGCGAGGAACGGCGTAATGACGCCAAACCAACAGGAGTCGAGCGTGTCGCAAGACATCTCAAGTCTGTCGTTTGAGGATGCACTGGCCGAGTTGGAGCGCATCGTCAAAGGCCTGGAGGGCGGCCAGCAGAAGCTTGAAGACGCTATTTCCGCGTACGAGCGCGGCGCTGTGCTGCGGCAGCACTGCGAAGCCAAGCTGGCTGCGGCCGAAGCGCGGGTGCAGGCGATCGTGCAACGCGCCGATGGCAGCCTGGCCACCCGCCCGCTGGCCTGAACATCCCCGCATCGTGATGGAGTTTGCTCAAGCATGACCGCCCCCCTGCTGCCGCCGCGCCCGGCGACGCCGTTGCTGGACCGTGTGCGCCTGCCGGCGGACCTGCGGAATTTCTCGGCCGAGCAGTTGCGCCAACTGGCCGACGAGTTGCGGGCGGAAACCATCGATGCGGTCAGCACCACGGGCGGCCACCTGGGGGCCAGCCTCGGGGTGGTGGAACTTACCGTGGCGCTGCACGCCGTGTTCGACACGCCGCATGACCGGCTGATCTGGGACGTCGGCCACCAGTGCTACCCGCACAAGATCCTCACCGGCCGGCGCGACCGCATCCGCACCCTGCGCCAGGGCGGCGGCCTGTCCGGCTTCACTCGCCGCTCCGAGAGCGACTACGACCCGTTCGGCGCGGCACACTCCTCCACCTCCATCTCGGCCGGGCTCGGCATGGCGGTGGCCGCCGGGCTTCAAGGCACGCCGCGCAACGTGATCGCGGTGATCGGCGACGGGGCGATGAGCGCCGGCATGGCCTACGAAGCCATGAACAATGCCGGCGCCATGCGCGCCCGCCTGGTGGTGGTGCTGAACGACAACGACATGTCCATCGCCCCGCCGGTGGGCGCGATGAGCGCCTACCTGTCCCGCCTGCTGTCCTCCAACTCCTACCTCAACCTGCGCGACCTGGCCTCCCGCATGGCCAAGCGCTTCCCCTCCGGCATGGCCAAAACCGCCAAGCGCGCCGAGGAATACGCCCGCGGCATCCTGACTGGCGGCACCCTGTTCGAGGAACTGGGCTTCTACTACCTGGGCCCGATCGACGGCCACAACATGGACCACCTGCTCCCCGTGCTGCGCAACGTGCGCGACGCCGACGAGAGCGGCCCCATCCTGATCCACGCCATCACCCAGAAAGGCCGCGGCTACCCCCCGGCCGAGGCGAGTGCGGACAAGCTGCACGCGGTGAGCCGCTTCAACGTGGTGACGGGCGAGCAGGTGAAGGCCCCTCCTGGCCCGCCATCGTACACCAAAGTGTTTGCCGAAGCGTTAATCGCCGAGGCCGACGCCGACCCGCGCGTGGTGGCGATCACCGCGGCGATGCCGTCCGGCACCGGGCTGGACCGGTTCGCCAAGCGCTTCCCGGACCGGTGTTTTGACGTGGGCATCGCCGAGCAGCACGCGGTGACGTTTGCCGCCGGGCTGGCGGCGGAGGGGATGGTGCCGTTCTGCGCCGTTTACTCCACGTTCATGCAACGCGCCTACGATCAGGTGGTGCATGACGTGGCGATCCAGGGCCTGCCGGTGCGGTTCGGGATGGACCGGGCGGGGCTGGTGGGGGCGGATGGCGCGACGCATGCCGGCAGTTTTGACCTGGCCTATCTCGGCTGCCTGCCCGGCCTGGTGCTGATGGCGCCGGCGGACGAGGTGGAGCTGGTGCATATGGTGGCAACCCAGGCGGCGTATGGCGCCGGTCCCTCGGCGGTGCGCTACCCGCGCGGAGACGGCACCGGGCTTGCGTTGCCTTCACGGGGCACGCCGATGCCGATCGGGCGTGGGCGCATGATGCGGGAGGCGCAGGGTCCGGTGGCGATCTTGAGCCTGGGCCCGCGCCTGGCCGATGCGCTGCTGGCGGCCGACGAGCTGGCGGCCCGCGGCTTGCCCACTGCGGTTGCGGATGCGCGCTTTGCCAAGCCGCTGGACACCGCCTTGGTCGAGCGGCTGGCGCGTGAACATGCCGTGCTGATCACCATCGAGGACGGCGCGGTGGGCGGGTTTGGTGCGGCGGTGATGCAGCATCTGGCCTGGTCCGGCCTGCTGGATGGCGGCCTGGCGATCCGCCCCATGGTGCTGCCCGACCGCTTCATCGAGCACGACACCCAACCGCGCCAACTCGCCGAGGCCGGCCTCACCGCCCGCGACATCGTCCGCACCGCCGTGGACGCGGTGGGGGTGAAAGCAGCCGGGCAGCGGGCTTAACGGCCGGGAAGCATTCGGACCAGCAACCGGTCCCGCCAGATGAACTGGTGGACCAATGCCGCAGCAGCATGGATACCGGCCAAAATCAGCAAGATCGTCACCACCGTGCCGTGAATGCCGGCGATCTGATCGCCAATCTCCTTGTTTCCGGGCACCAGGGCCGGGAGCCGAAACAGGCCATAGATACTGTCCGCCTGAGCAAACGCGGTCACGACGCCGAGCACCAGCGCACCCCCGATCAGGGCATACATGCCCCAATGGGTCAGTTTTGCGACGACGTGCAGCAGGCCCCGGTCCGCAGCCGGCAACCGCCTCCCCGCCGTGCCGCGCCAGACCACCCGTGCCAGGAAGACCGCGGCAATCACCAGCCCGAGCGCGATATGGGTTGAGCGCGCCGCTGTTCTGGGGGCACCCCGGGTGAAGCTATCGATTTCCTGGGCGAGCACCCACTGCAACGCAATAAGGATGAGCGTCGCCCAGTGAAAGTAAATCGTTCGCCGGTCGTAGTGGGCTGCGGTCAGCGAGACTGGCTGCATGCTGCGATTTTCCTTCAACGACGACAGCGGCCTCGGCGCGAGCCAGCCCTCCGTTGATTGGAATAAAGCACGAATCGTTGGACGAAAAGAACAGAGTGCTCCTGCTTCATCCAGCCGCGGCGTCGCAGGTTAGGGTTCGTTTTCTTCGTGGCTAACAGGATTGTAAATGCCGCCGCTGGGAGGTTCGTGGCCCGGTGTCGCCGGCTGGATCCTCCAGCCCGCGCAACTCGACAGACCCAGCGCGAGCCCGGCGAGCGCGATCAGTGGCCATGCAAGCTTCATAATCCTGCCTTCCTGCCAACTGGCTGAACTATTCAACCAACCGAGGTCACTTGGCGCCAAACGCGCCTTACACAACGGGTTGGCGAGGCAAGCCGGCGGCTCGTGCTATCAATGGCCTGCCTGCACCGGCTGCTTGCGGTTGGGGCGGCCGTCTAGTTCCTGTTTCGCCGGCCGCGGCTTCGCCCATCCTATTCGCCATCGTTGTTCTCGTGGCTGACAGAATTGTACGTGACTCCGCAAAACAGGCTATTTGGCGCTTAGGCGTAAAGGCAAAGCCATGATTTTGGGACGGCAATTGATCGCGACGGCCGCGGCCATGATTTTTCTGAGCCTCTCCGGTTGTGCTGGCTGGGCCATTCAGCCGGGCAGGCCCGGGCACGAACCGCCAAGCGGGGGCAACTACAACCCGGTCAGTCACGAACGGAATGATAGCGCGGGTTAGTGCAGCGATGCCACGTCGCCCGGAAGGCGGGAATCGGCCGCCTCGCCAGCCCGACCGACCTCATCGTGCCAAATGAACCGCTCGGAGATACACTCCGGCCAGACACTGGTGAGGGCGGATCGCTCGTGACGGCACATCAAGGCGTGATCTTTCCCGCATTGGGTTCGGCGAACCCGGCAGCGGCACAACCCCAGACCCCTACCCTTCGCACCCCCGCGTGGCTGAACACCCCACGCGGGGGCGTCGCCATGCTGATCGCCACCACACTGCTCGCGCGGCTGCTGTTCGCCTCCTCACTCGGCCTGGGCGTCGATGAAAGCTACGTGGTCGCCGCGGGGCGCACCCTCCAGCTCAGCTATTTCGACCACCCGCCACTGGTCTGGTGGCTGGCCTGGGCTGCGCAAACCCTTGCCCATAACGGATTGGACGTCGCAGTCCGGCTGCCTTTCATCGCGCTGTTCGCGCTCAGCACATGGCTGATGTTCCGGCTGACCACCGATCTGTTCGACGAATGCGCCGGCCTGTGGGCCGCGGCGGCGCTCAATGCGGCGCCGGTCCTGAGCCTGGCGGCTGGAAGCTGGGTGCTGCCGGATGGCCCGTTGATCGCGGCACTGCTCGGCGGGGCCGTTTGCCTCGTGCGCGCGCTGCCCGAACGCCCGTCGGCGTGGCGTTGGTGGCTTGGGGCGGGCGCGTGCTTGGGCATGGCCGCGCTGTCGAAATACACGGCCCTGCCCGTTGCTCTCGGCGTCTTGATCTATCTTTTAACCCAGCCGCAAAGCCGCCGGTGGCTCAAACGGCCGCAGCCCTACGCGGCCGCGCTCGTGGCGCTGGCTTTGTTCTCGCCCGTGCTGGTGTGGAACTCGCAACACGGTTGGGCCTCGTTCCTGTTCCAAGGCGGCCGGGCAGAAGGCGGCAAGTGGCATCCGTTCGGCCCCCTGACCACGCTGGCCGGCGAGGCGCTGTTCTTTCTCCCCTGGGTGTGGCTGCCGCTTGCCCTTTGCCTGTGGCAGGCGGCCCGGCGCGGACCGGCCGAGCGGCGCGGCTGGCTGCTGGTCTGCCTCTCGGTGCCGACCATCCTGCTGTTCGAGGTCGCGTCGCTCCGCGGCCATGTGCTGTTCCACTGGGCAGCGCCAGGCACCATGCTGGCCCTCCCGTTGCTGGGCGACGCGATCGGGCGGCTGCGCCGGGGTAGCCACGCCGTGCAAATCTGCCTCGCCGCAACCGCCGCCTTGGTCTCGGCGGCCGCCCTCTTCGTCGGCACCGAAGTCCGTTTCAACTGGTTGCCGGACGTCATCGAGGATTTTGCGCTCGGCAACGATCCAGACCTCGGGGCGGTCGACTGGGTCTCGTTGCGCACCGAACTCGACCAACGCGGGCTGTTGCAGCCCGGCCGGGTGGTCGGGGCCATACGCTGGCTGGATGCTGGCAAGATCGACCTGGCGCTGCGAGGTGAAGCCCAGGTGATCTGCCTGGGCTCCGATCCGCGCGAGTATGGCTTCGTCTCGCCAGTGCGCGACCATGTCGGGCAGGACGTCCTGATTGTGGCGCCGCGGGAGAGTTTGGCCGCGATATCGACCCGCTTCGGCGGTGAGTTCGACCGGCTCGATGCCTTGCCTAGCGTGATGCTGCTTCACGCCGGCAAGGCCGCGATGGTGCTGCCGTTGTTTTTGGGACATCGGCTGCGAAGCGAGCCGGCAACGGGAGGGCCGAGCCGATAGGTCCGCCCGCCCGTGCAGTTGGCCCAGGCCGCCATCTGCGCTATGCCCATCATTGGAGCTTCACATGAACGACAGCCCTGTCAACGACGGCCGTGGCCGCCTCAACACCCTGCGCTCCGGCCCGGACGAGCGCGGCCGCTTCGGCGGCTTCGGCGGCCGCTTCGTCGCCGAAACGCTGATGCCGCTCGTGTTGTCGGTAGAGGCCGCTTACGAGGCGGCCAAACGCGACCCGGCGTTCCAACAGGAGCTGGACCGCTATCTGCGCGATTATGTCGGCCGACCCAGCCCGCTCTGGTTTGCCGAACGGCTCACCAAGCAGTTCGGCGGCGCCAAAATCTATTTCAAGCGCGATGAACTGAACCACACCGGCTCGCACAAGATCAACAACTGCATGGGCCAGATTATGCTGGCCAACCGCATGGGCAAGACCCGCATTATCGCCGAGACCGGCGCTGGCCAGCATGGCGTGGCGACGGCCACAGTTTGCGCGCTCTTCGGACTGCCCTGCACCATCTACATGGGCACCACAGATGTGGAGCGGCAGAAGCCCAACGTGTTCCGCATAAAACTGTTGGGCGCCGAAGTGGTGCCGGTGAAATCCGGCGCCGGCACGCTGAAGGACGCGATGAACGACGCCATGCGGGACTGGGTCGCCAACGTGGCCGACACCTATTACCTGATCGGCACGGTCGCCGGGCCGCACCCCTACCCGACTATGGTGCGGGATTTCCAGTCGGTGATCGGCATCGAGGCGCGAGCGCAGCTTCACGCCGCGGAGGGCCGCCTGCCGGACACGGTGGTGGCGGCCATCGGCGGCGGTTCCAACGCGATGGGGCTGTTCCACCCGTTTCTCGACGATGCCACCGTGCGCCTGGTGGGTGTGGAGGCCGCTGGCCGGGGACTGGACACGCAGGAACACGCCGCCAGCCTGTCCCGCGGCCGCCCCGGCGTGTTGCACGGCAACCGCACTTACCTGTTGCAGAACGAGGACGGCCAAATCCAGGAAGCGCACAGCATCAGCGCCGGGCTGGACTATCCCGGCATCGGGCCCGAGCACGCTTGGCTGCACGAGATCGGCCGGGTGGAGTATGTGGCGGCGACGGATGCGGAGGCGCTGGACGCATTTCAGCTCTGCACCCGCACCGAGGGTATCATTCCGGCGCTGGAACCGGCGCATGCGCTGGCGCATGTGGCGAAGATCGCGCCGCGGATGGCGGCGGACGAAATCGTGCTGATGAACCTGTGCGGGCGCGGGGATAAGGACATTTTTGCGGTGGCGGAGCATTTGGGGGCGAAGCTGTGAGCCGGATCGCCGACCGGTTTGCCTCGCTCAAGTTGGAAGGCCGCGGCGCGCTCATCCCGTTCCTCGAAGCGTTCGACCCAGATCGCGCCACTGCCATGGCCATTTTGCGCGGCATGCCAGCGGCGGGTGCGGACCTGATCGAGATCGGCATGCCCTTCACCGACCCGATGGCTGATGGCCCCACCATCCAGGCGGCTGGGCTGCGCGGCCTGAAGGCGGGGGCGACCCTTGCCGGAACGCTGGAGATGGTGGCCGAATTCCGTACTGAAGACGCCGACACGCCGGTGATCCTGATGGGCTACCTTAATCCGGTGCTCTCCTACGGCTGCGGGCGCTTCTGCACCGACGCCGCCCGCGCCGGCGTGGACGGCTTGATTGTGGTGGACCTGCCGAGCGAGGAAGCGGATTGGCTCGCCGGCCCAGCCGAGGCGAACGGGCTCGATATCATCCGGCTGGTCGCGCCGACCACGCACGACACGCGCCTGCCGCAGGTGCTGAGTGGCAGCTCGGGATTCGTCTATTACGTGAGCATCACCGGCATCACCGGCACGCGCTCGGCGACGGCCGAACACCTCGCCGAAGCCATCCCCCGCCTGCGCCGCGCCACCGAGTTGCCGATCGCCATCGGGTTCGGCATCCGCACCCCAGCTCAGGCGGCCGAAGCGGTTGCGGTAGCCGACGCGGTGGTGGTCGCCTCCGCCTTGATCGACACGCTGGCCGCTAGCTTGGACGCGCACGGCCACCCCGCCCCAGACAGCGCCCGCCGCGTGCTCGACCAGGTGCGCGCCCTGGCGGATGGCGTCCGCCGCGTGAGGATTGCGGCGTGAGTTGGCTCACCGAGATCGTCCGGCCGAAGATCCGCTCCTGGCTGGGCCAGGAAGTGCGCGAGGTGCCGGAGAACCTGTGGCGGCAATGCCCGGCGTGCCAGCAGATGGTGTTCCACAAGGACCTCGAGCGCAGCTTCAAGGTGTGCCCGCATTGCAGCCACCACATGCGCCCGACCGCGCTGGAGCGGCTCGGCTACACGTTCGATGACGGCCAGTTCTCCCGCATCGAGCTGCCGAAAGCGCCAGCGGACCCGCTGCGCTTCCGCGACTCCAAGCGCTTCTCCGACCGGCTGCGGGAGGCGCGGGAAAAGACCGGGTTGGAGGACGCCATCGTGGTCGCGCATGGCTTGATCGGCGGCCAGAAAGCGGTGGCGGCGGCGATGGCGTTCGAGTTCATGGGCGGCTCCATGGGCCCGGCAGTCGGCGAGGGCATCGTCTCCGCCGCTCGCCTGGCCGTCTTGCAGGAAGCGGCGCTGGTGATCTTCACCGCCTCGGGCGGCGCCCGCATGCAGGAAGGCACGCTCAGCCTGATGCAGATGCCGCGCACCATAATCGCCACCCAACTGGTGAAGGAAGCGGGGTTGCCCTTCATCGTCGTGCTCACCGACCCCACCACCGGCGGGGTCACTGCCTCCTTCGCCATGCTGGGAGACGTGCATATCGCCGAGCCCGGCGCCTTGATCGGCTTTGCTGGCGCCCGGGTGATCGAGCAGACCGTGCGCGAAACCCTGCCCGAAGGCTTCCAGCGCGCCGAATACCTGCATGCCCATGGTATCGTGGACATGGTGGTGCCGCGCGCCGAGATGCGGGAGACTTTAGGCCGGGTGATCGGCCTGCTACGTGACGTGCGGGTGGAACTGCCGGCGGTTGCCGCCTAGCCGATGGCCGTCTCTCTGCAAACCGTGCCCGACGACGAAGGCGACAGCCGGCTGGACCGCTTCCTGCGCCGCCGTTACCCGGCCCTCACCCAGGGGGCATTGCAGAAGCTCTGCCGCACCGGGCAAATCCGCGTGGATGGGC
This sequence comes from Acetobacteraceae bacterium, assembly GCA_965276785.1. Classification (GTDB taxonomy): domain Bacteria; phylum Pseudomonadota; class Alphaproteobacteria; order Acetobacterales; family Acetobacteraceae; genus LMUY01. Next base: position 662,409 of record OZ255629.1, on the reverse strand, counting down.
ATCGGGTGGACGCGTCGGCCCGGTTGGCGCCGGGTCAGGCGGTGCGGGTGCCGCCGCTGCCGGCCTCGCCCGAAAAGCCTATGCCAATTGTGAACCCGGCGGAGGCGCGCGAGCTCGAGCGGATGGTGCTGCACCGCGACGAACAGATCATCGTGTTGAACAAGCCCTCGGGCCTCGCCACCCAGGGCGGCCCCGGCCTTACCCGCCACCTGGACGGCATGCTGGATACGCTGCGCGAGGACGGCGACCGTCCCCGCCTGGTGCACCGGCTGGATCGCGACACGTCTGGCGCGATCGTGCTGGCGCGCACGGCGGGCGTCGCCGCCAAACTGGCCGCTGCCTTTCGCACCCGCGAGGTAGAAAAGACCTATTGGGCTGTGGTCGTTGGCCGCCCCGTGCCTGAGGAAGGCCAAATCGACCAGCCGCTCAAGCGCATCGCCAGCGCCTTCGGCGAGCGCACTGTGGCGGCCGACCGCCGCGACAAGGAGGGCCAGCGTGCCTACACCAACTACCGCACCCTCGATGCCGCCGGGCGCAAGCTGGCCTGGCTGGAGCTGCAGCCGCTCACCGGCCGCACGCATCAGCTCCGGGTGCATTGCATGAGCCTCGGCACGCCGATTGTGGGCGACGCGAAATACGCCGAACCGCGCGACAACGGCACCGGCGGCTCGTTCGTCGAGGGGCTGCCCGACCGGCTGCACCTGCATGCGCGGGCGCTCACGTTGCCGCATCCGGCAGGGGGCCGGCTCACCGTCACGGCCGACTTGCCGCCGCATATGCGCGAAACCTTCGCCACCATGGGTTTCCACGCGCCATCGGCTGCGACCGTGGCGTGGGAAGGCCGGCGCCGTTGACCGGAGCGGAGACAGGCAGGCGTTGGTTGTTCGCGCTGGTGGCCTTGGCCGTGCTGGCGGGCAGCGCCGGCGTGGCGGCGACCGTGCTGCTGCGCTCGAGTGCATTGAAGACCCGCATCGAGCGGGCGGCTTATCGCGCCACCGGGCGCCGATTGCTGATCGCCGGCAAGGTGCGGCCGATGTGGAGCTTGTCGCCGGGCATCGCGGTAACGGGCGTGTCGCTGGCCAACATCCCAGGCGGCAGCCGGCCGGACATGGTGACCGCCAAGCGCTTCGAGGCCCATTTGGCGCTGTTGCCGTTGCTGCGTGGGCAAGTGGAGATCACCAGCGCGACGTTGGTGCAGCCCGACATCGTGCTGGAGCGGGACGCGGCGGGCCATCCCAATTGGCTGTTTTATGGGCCGAAGCCCGGGTCTGCTATCGCCGCTGCTGAGCCGCATCGGCCAGAGAAGGCAGCCCGGCTCGACACGCTGCAGTTGTCGCAAGCGCGCGTGACGCTGCACGACCTGCTGCCGGGCCGCACCATCGTGCTGGACATGCCGCAGCTTCGGCTCGATCTCGCCTCCGATCCGGTGCAGCTCAACGTGACGGCCGGGCTAAACGGCGTGAGCCTCACCGGGCAGGCGGAGGTCGGCCGCACTCTGGCCAAGTCCGGCTATCCGGCGAAGGTAACGCTGACCGGCGCAGGCGCAGCCATGACCGTGGGTGGCAGTTACGACCCGGCGACGGGCACAGTCAGCGGGCAACTCGACGCAACGGCCGCCGAGCTAAGTCACTTGGCGCCGCTGCTGCCGTTCACGCCCCCGCCGATGCGGCAAGTGCGGCTGGCCGCCACGCTGCCGCCGGCTTCCTTATCGGCACTCGCCACGTCCGGGGCGTTGGCCCAACCGGTGCGGGTGGAGGTCGCCGGGACAGTTCTCGGCGGCGCCTGGCACGCAGCCGCCAGCCTGCTGCCATCCGGCGCATCGGTGGCATTGCGTGGCCTGGAGGTGACCTCGCCGGCCGGGGACCTTGCCGGGGACGTGGCACTCACCTCCGCGCCCAAGCCGGCGCTGCGCGGCACGCTGGTCTCCACCCGGCTGGACGCCGATGCGCTGCGCACGATGCTGGCCTCCCGCCCTGCTGCTATGGCTCCCGCGCCCTCGCCCGTCCCGGACAGCGGAGGGTCGCCGGCCGCCAAGCCCGCCTCCCCACCACGCCTGTTTTCCGATACCCCACTGCCTTGGCGCCTGCTCCGCGTGGCTGACGCCGACCTGCAGGTTTCCATCGGTGCGCTGCATGCCGGGGGCGCCGACTATCACAACGCCGCCGGCCATCTCGGCTTGAACGATGGTGCGCTCGCGGTGTCGCCGTTTGCCATCATTGCGCCCGAAGGCCCGATTGCGCTTTCTGCCAGTGCCGATGCGCGCGCCGAGCCGCCGCCTGTTGCCATCGCGCTGCAGTCCGGCGGGTTCAGTATCGACGCGCTGCTGCAGGCGCTCGGCTTGCCCGGCGGATCCAGCGGGGCCGCCGAATTGGACCTGGCCTTGCACGCCGCCGGAGACACCCCGCATGCCTTGGCCGCCAGCCTGACCGGCCATGCCGGCGTCGCGCTGGTGAATGGCGCCATTGCCAACGCTGCTCTCGCGGCAGTGCTCGGCGACGCGTTGAAGTCGGCCGGGCTGGGGCTGGAACCCGGCGGCCAGAGCGCGGTGCGCTGCCTGGCGCTGAGGCTCGATGCCCGAGCGGGCCAAGTGACGGTCAGTGCGCTGAAGCTCGATACCTCCCGCTTGTCGCTGGAGGGCGGCGGCACGGCCGATTTGGCCGCCGAGACCTTGGCCTTGCAGTTGCGGCCGGTTCTGCGCCTGGGCGGAACCGGCGTGGCGGCGCCCTTGCGGCTCGGCGGGACGCTGCTGCATCCGGCGGTCGGCATGGAGTCCCCCGACGGGGCGCCGGGCCGCTCCGGCTTCACCATTGGCGGCCTGTCCGCCCCGGCGGAGGATTGCGGGCCTGAGCTGACGGCCGCACGCGACGGCCGAGCCGGGCCGATGCCGACGACGGTGGCCAGCAAGTCGGTCAAGCCGGCCGACCTGCTGCGGAGCTTGCTTCGATGAGCCGCGTGCGGTGAAGCGGGTGTGGCAGGAGGCGCGGGCCGTCTCCTCGCCCGAGGGCTGGGGCGTACAGCTTGACGGCAAGACGCTGCGGCTGCCGGATGGCCCGCCATTGTTGCTGCCGCAGCCGGCTCTGGCGCAGGCGGTTGCGGAGGAATGGCAGAATGCCGGCGCGCTGAGCGGGGAGATGAGCTATGCGGACGTGCCGCTCACCCGGCTGGCTGGCACGGCGCAACTCCGCGTGGTGCCGGATCCAGCGCCGGTCGCCGCGGCCGTTGCCGCCTATGGCGAGACTGACCTGCTATGTTACCGCGCGGGTACGCCTCCGGCTTTGGTCGAGCGGCAGGACCATGCTTGGCGCCCTTGGCTGGATTGGGCCCGGCGCGAATTGGGCGCGGCGTTGACGGTCACCGCTGGTGTGATGTTCGTGCCGCAGCACCCGGCGGCGCTGGCGGCGCTGGGCCGGGCGGTTGCGGCCGAGAATGGCTGGGTGCTGGCGGGCCTGGGCGTGGCCGTGCCTGCGCTAGGGAGCTTGGTGCTGGGCCTGGCCCTCGCCCGCGGAGCGTTGCCGGCGCCAGAGGCGGCGTTGCTGGCCCGAGTCGATGAGGCCTTTCAGGCAGAGATGTGGGGCGAGGACCTGGAGGCGGAGCGCCGCCGGGGCTATGTCGAAACCGATATTGCGCAGGCCGCCACTTTTATGGAGCTGGTGCGGTGAGGGCCAAGAAGCTCTTGATCACGGGCCGGGTGCACGGCGTCGGCTATCGCGACTGGATGGTTGCGGAGGCGGGCCGGCTGGGCGTTGATGGCTGGGTCCGCAACCGCGCGGATGGGGCGGTGGAGGCGCTGGTCTACGGCGATACGGCGGCAGTGGAGGAGTTGCTGCGGCAATGCCGCCGCGGCCCGCGCATGGCCGCGGTGAGCCGGATTGAGGAAACCTGGGCCGACCCGCCCGACGAGCCGGGTTTCGTGCGCCGAGTGTAGGGGCCTGGCTTCGTAACAGCGTTGGCTGGACGACGGTCGAACGCTATACTGTCGCTCGCGCCGGCTTAGCACAGTGGTAGTGCAGCGGTTTTGTAAACCGAAGGTCGGGGGTTCAAATCCCTCAGCCGGCAGAGACTGGCGTTGGCGCGCCCTGGTGGATTCGAACCACCGACCTTCGGATTAGAAGTCCGTTGCTCTATCCAACTGAGCTAAGGGCGCGCGGAGGTTCTAGTGCGTCCAGTTCTCTGACCGCCCGAAGCGGAAGTTGTCGGCATAGATCTTGGGCTTGGGCTCGGCGGAAACCGGCGGAATCTCCAAATCATAAGCCACGCCGTTGGCCTTCGCATACGTGGTCGCCTGCTCCTGCGTATCGAAGCGCAGGCGGACCTGGCCGATCGTGTCGCCACGGCCCCACCAGCCCATCAGCGGATCGTTCACCTCCGCACGGGTGGTGTCAAACTCCAGCACCCAGTTGCCGGCGCCGGCGGTACCGGATTGCATGGCGGTCTTCGGGCGCTGGAAAATACGGGCACGCATTCGGCTTCCCTCTCGATCTCTCATGGTCGGGGCGGCCGGACTCGAACCGGCGGCCTCCTGTACCCAAAACAGGCGCGCTACCAGGCTGCGCCACGCCCCGAACCGGCGCGGGATGTAGTGCGCTTCCCAGCAAGGGTCAAACCAGCAGGCCGCCCGATGCCCGCTCAGTCGGCGACCAAATCCTCGATCCGCACCCGCAACGCCCGGGCGATCTTGGCCAACACGCCGACCGAGCCCTCGCGCTTGCCGGTCTCGATCTGGGCCAGGAAAGGCTGCGACACGCCGGCCTCGGCCGCGAGCGCCGCCTGCGTCTTGCCGGAGCGCTTGCGCCAATAGGCCAGCGGGGTCGCGGCAGCGAGATACTCGTCGAGCTCGGCCTCGCTCAGCGCGGGCGCCCCGGCGGCGATGTCTTGCATGGCAAGCGCATGGTCCCGGGCGTCGACCAAATCCTCGTATTCCGTACGGTCCAGCACCACGCGCTCATGCCCGGCAGCGGTGATAAGTTCCATGTCCTCTACTCCCTCAGTCATACACCCCACCGCGCGGACCGATCTTGGTCACAGTGATCGTCGTTGCAGTCTCGTCGGAAATTACCCGGAAGTCGCCGACCCGCAGCCGCTTCGCTGGCGAGCCAACCAACTGGGTGATGTTGTTGCCATGCGCCTGCGGATCAGCGGCATACTCCCTGATAGCCCGGCGGATACGATCCGAGACGTTGCCATGCCGGCGAAGGTCCCTGGCGGCGTCGCGGCTGTAGGCCACCGACTTCATCGATATAGCACTTCGCTATGACCTCTACAATAGCAATTCGCTATACACCCGCCTTACGAAGGCAAATTGCCGAACACCTTCGCCTCCACCTTGTCCCCCACCTTGATGTGCAACCGCGCCGCCGTGCCCGCCGCCAGTTCCAGCGTGGCACGGACCGCGCCGCCCGACGGAATGACCGCTAAACTCTGCGGGGTGGTGTCCTCGGCAATGTGGCGGATGCTGCCGTCCGGGTTGATGAACAGCATGTCGAGCGGAGCGATCGTGTTGCGCATCCACATCGAGCTGTCGCGCACGCCGCCCCAGTCGAACAGCATGCCGCCACCCTCGGGCACGCTGGGGCGGAACATCAGCCCGGTCTCCTGCTCGGTGGGGGTGGTGGCCATCTCCACGTTGAAATCGTGCCGCGCGCCGTCGCCGGTGACGATCACCAGCTTCTGCTTCGGCAGTTCGGGCTGTGCCGCGGTCGGGCCATCATCGGCCGAGGCGCAGGTTGGCAGCAGGGCGAGCCCCAAAAGCAGGCTTCGGCGGTTCATGCGGTCACGGCCTCCTCCAACGCCCCAGCGGCCAGCCGCCAGATTTCGCGGCGGACGGTGCCTTCGCGCGGGGTGTCGCGCAAGGTGGTGAACCAGTGCTCTGGCGGGTTGCGCCCGGCGGCCCGGTTGTAGCTGAGCGAGCGCAGCACCTGCTCGGCCGCAGGCGTCGTGCGCGGCGGAATCGGAATGCCGTTCAGCATCGCCCACACGCCGGCCCAGCAGCGCCCCACCGTATAGGGATTGTAGCCGCCGCCACCCGTGACGATCAGCCGGGGCGCCAAGCCGCGAATCGCCTGCACCACCGCCCAGTGCGCGTTGTTGGACAGCGACAGCTTGGCCAGCGGGTCCTCTTCCAGCGCGTCGGCGCCGCATTGCAGGAAGATCGCGTCCGGCCGATGCCGGGCGATCAGCGGCAGGATGGCCTGCTCCAGCAACACCCGCATTTCGGTGTCGTTGAAGCCGGCGGGAACCGGGAAGTTGCGCGCCGCCCCGCCGGCCCGGTCTTCGGCGAGGCCGCTGTGCGGCCAGCGCCCGGCTTCGTGCACGCTGATGGTGAGCACGCGGCCGTCCTGCGTAAAGGCATCTTGCACGCCGTCACCGTGATGCGCGTCGATGTCCAGGTAGACCACCCGTTGCAGCCCGCCATCCAGCCAGGTGAGGATGCCGAGCACCGGGTCGTTGAGGTAGCAGAACCCGGAGGCGCGGTTGGGCCGGCCGTGATGGGTGCCGCCGCCCGGGCAATACACCGTGCCGCCGGCCGCGGTGAGGCGGGCTGCCAGCATCACGCCGCCCGCTGAGGTCATCGGCCGGCGGTAGATCTCGCGGTACACCGGGTTGCCCTCGGCGCCGATGCGGTATTGGGCCCGGTCCGCGTCGCTCACCGCCTGGGTCTGTTCGGCCCGCTGCAGCGCTGCCACATAGCCGGGGTCGTGGAAGCGGGTCACCTCGGCGACGCTGGCCATGGGCGCTGCGACGAACACCGCCTCGTCCAGCCACCCCATGGCGCGCACCAGGTCGGTGACGGTGGAAACGCGCGGAATCGCCAGCGGGTGTTTCGGGCCATAGGTGGAGCCGCGATAAATCTCGCTGCCGATATAGACCGGGCGGTTGCGGGGGTCCGGGAGCATGGGGTTGGAGATTGGCTGCTGGCGGCTTTAAAGCTAGGGGTGCGGGAAAGTGACGGCCGTCACTTCGCGACTCTCACAGCGCGGGCGTCTGCCAAGGCCTGAGCCAACACCGGGGATAATGCGGCCTCCCTGGCAGCAAGCGCGCCGCGGTGGCGTTGTTCGGCCTGGACCATCGCCTTGAGCTGCGCCAGCCCCGCGGCGAGTTCAGCTTCGAGCTTGGCCCGGCGTTGCGCGAGCATGCCGTCCATCGCCGCGACCGCGGAAGACGCCACGGCGCGGCTGCCGTCGAACCGGAACGCGGCCTCGCAGGCGCGGCGGAATGCGAGCATGTTGGCTACCGTCTTGGCGCCGAAGCCAGGCACTGCCAGGACGCGCGCCTCCTTGATGTCGGCCGCGGTCTCAATGCCGTAGCTCAGCAGGGCAGCGACCTTGCCTTTGCCGATCCCCTGGATTTTGGCCGAGGCGATCTCGAACGCCTCAAGATGCCGCTTGAGTTGGTCCTGGCGCCGATTTGCGGCCAATACGCGCATCTCCCGCTCGCGGCGCTCGGTCAAGCCATCGTGCTCGCGCTTGAGTTCTCCGAGCGACTGTCGCGTGGCCGCAAACCGCGCCGCCGGGCCGGGGGCCCATGTCTCGTCCAGGTCCCGCCACCGCGAGCGCACCTGCGCCAAACGGCTGCGGATGCGGTCCTGATCGGCGAGACGTGGCCACCGCCAACAACCGATTGCCAGCAAGGCCCAGGCGAGCAAGGGGAATACCCGGCTCGTGTAAGAGGCCATGCCGACCACCAGCGCGGTTCCGGCAACTAGGATGGCGGCAGCAGCCAGCTTGCGGTTGCGCAGGCGGCGACCAGCGGCGGCGGCCATGGCGGAGGGCCGCGCCATGCTCGCATCCGGCCGGCGCAGGACGGGCATCGGCCCGGGATCCTGCAGCGCCTCGATCTCCCGCCACAGCAGCACGATCCCCGCACCAGCACGGCCGGCGACGAACACGGCGGGGAACAGCACGACGCCGCTGCGCCCTTCCACCTCGCACCAGGGACAAGATGCGGCCACGCGTGGATGCCAATGCGCGGCGTTGCTGCCGCACTGAACCAGGCAACGTCCCAGCCCTGTCAGCTCATCCGCCCAGCGTTCGGCCGCCGGCCGGGTCCCCTTCATGGCGGTGGGAGAGAAGGCCGCCTCGAACAGCGCGGTGAGCGTCTGCGGCAACGCTGACATCCTCAGACTACCCGGCGGCGGCGACATCAGCGTCCGCCGCGTGTCCGCGCTGTAGGCGTAGCGGGACTGCGCGATGGCCTGCGGGATGTCCGGCGGATCGCCCGGCCCGGCGTAGCGGCCGGAGAACGGATGCCGCCCCATGCACAGAAGCTGGAAGATCAGCACCGCCAGGCCGAACGCATCGTGGTTCGGCGTGCGGACCAAGCCGCGATAGCTGGCGACACCCTGCATCTCCGGCGGCTGATGCGTGTCAACGCCAACCTCGCACAGCCATGTCCGTCCCCGGTGGCTCACCTGCATGCTGTCCACGTCGATGAAACGGACGGTGCCCTGCTTGCCCGCAACAAACAGGTTGCCGTGGTTCACGTCCCCCACCACCAGGCCGGCGGCGTGCATCACCCCGAATGCGCGCGCGACGTTAGCCGCGACATGGACCAGGAAGCGCCAATCCGCGGTGGGGAACTGCCTCAGCCGCAGCTTCGGGCCGTAGACCTGGAACACCGGACGGTGGGCGTCCACCCGCGGCATCAAGAAGCCAGCCAGCGCGCCGCCCGGCCGGTGCAAGGTCGCCGTCGGCCAGGCTGCCAAGGCTGTAAGACGGTCGTTGGCCATGCCGGCCATCACGGCGATCTTTTCGGCTTTCGACCGATCGGGCGGCTTGAGGTAGATCTTGGCCACGCTGCCGGGCTGCCCGGCCACATCGTACACAGCCCCTTCCCCGCCCCGAGCCAATTCGTTCCCCAAGCCGACCGGGGCGCCCTGCGCCGTCAGCAAGCGGGTGCCGATCACGCCGGGCCTGCGTCCGCCGCGCGGACGGCCATCACCAGTGTCTTGTCGTCATCGGTGCGGCGGTTCACGTTGGGCGAGTTTAGATAGGCGGCCAGCACGTCGGACGGGCCGCTCGCTGGTGCCGAGCCGGTCGAGGCCAGCCAGTCGAACACCGGCCGCAGGCTGGGCGAGTGCACCGTCTGGGCCCGCATGTCGAGGATGAGGCGTTCGAGGCCATCCGAAAACAGCGCCAATTCGCGCACCGGCGCTTCCCGCTTGTCGAAACAGAGCATGTCGGCGGCGTCCGCCATTGTGACGAAGTAGGTCGAGTTGGCGAACTCGCCGTGCTGCGGCCAAAATACCCAGTGGTGCCCGGCGCCGCCATCGTCGGTGACGATCGCGCCATCGCCAATCTGCAAGAAAGCTGCGGCCGTGGGCGTCACCACGGCGCCCAAGCAGGTGGCGGCGTACTCACCGGCCGCGAACCCGGCCTGCAGCGCGACGAGAGCAATTTCAGCTTGCAACCCGGCGAGCCACGCGCGGGCACGCTCCGCATCAAGCCAGTCGAGGCTCGGATCCTCCCGGGCTGCCACCGCAAAACTGCGATGAAACGACTCGATCACCAGACGGGCGCCGTGTTCGGCTTGCGACGCCGAGCCAGACCCATCCGACACGCTGGCAAGCAAGATTTCACTGCCGTCGGCCGCAAGCACCGTCTCGCAGCGTCCGTCGTCCTGGCACGGCAGCGAAGCTCGGGCGTGGGCGGTGCCGACAGCCGAAGCATAGGCGGTGCGCCAAGGCCCCGGCGTCACCCGACGGCGGACCAGCCGCTCGGCGGCGGCAGGGCGACCAATTGGCCCGGCTGGGACTTGGCCACGCCACCCAGCGAGCTGGACAACCAGGTGAACAGCTCGCGAAAGCTGAGGCCGCGCAGCTTCAGCGGCGGCCGGTCCGGGCTGCAGATGCTGGCCAGCGTTGCCATGTCGGCGCCCTCGACCCCGACCGCAAAGAAACTGAACGACTTGCGCGCCCTGCTATCGCCCTCGCGCACCCGCGCCGCGGCGCGCTGCCAAGAGTCGGTCGGGGCACCGTCGGTGATCAGGAACACCCAGGGCCGGTAGTAGGCGATGCCCGCCTCCTTGTAGGCCCGCTTGCGCGCCTCCAGCAGGTCCAGCCCCTCGTCGATGGCCGCCCCCAGCGGCGTGTCGCCATTGGCCTCCAGCGTGGGCGCGGAAAAGGCGTCGGCGGTTTGGAATGGCGTGTGCACCCGCACCGGGCCGAAGGTGACGATCCCGACCTCGACGCGCTGGGCGGCCATCTCGTCGGCCATCAACTGCCGCTTGAACGTTTGCAGCCCCTCGTTGAGCTCCGTGATCGGCCGGCCGTTCATTGAGGTGGAGGTGTCGAGCAGCAGCAGGCACGGGCATCGCGGCTCGGCATTCTCCACAAACTCCGGGTCTGTGAAAGGAAGCTGGTCGATGATCATGGGTCGGCGGTCCCGGGCTATTGACGGGGGTCAAACTAGCAGCTTGTCGCGTTGCCAGAACAGGCCGCACCAGCTGGACGCACGCCGTCACAGCAAGCCTAACCCCAAATACCAGGCCGGCAATGTCACAAACGAGGCGGCGATCCCCAGCCCCACCATCAGCGTGATCAGCGGCGCCGCCAGCCCGTACTGCATCGCCACCACCGAACCGCCGATCATTGGGCCCATCGCGGCCTCAAAAATCGTCACCCGAAACATCTCGCCGCTCCAGGACAGCGCGCCGGCGTAGAGCAAGGTGATCAGCAACGGGCCAAGCAGCAGCTTGAACCCCAGTCCAAGCGCCAGCGGCATGCGATAGCCGCTCACCTGGTCCAACCGCAGTTGCAACCCCACCGAGACCAGCGCCAGCGGCGCCAGCGTGTCGCCGAGGCGGCGGAACACCTCCGCCAGCCACGCCGGGTAAGGCACCGCCGCGAGCAGCAGCGCCGCGGCCAGTGCGATCAGCGGTGGGAACGTCACCACCCGGCGTGCGATCACCGCCGGCGAGGCGCTGGCCGATGAGGCGATGCAGGCCACCGTAATGCCGAGGGTGCTCAGCACAAGGTAGGTCCCGAGCTGGTCGATCAGGATGCCGGTGGCGAGGTGCTCCCTGCCGTAAAATGCCTCGATCATCGGCAGCCCGACGAAAGAGGTATTGGCCAACCCGGCCGTCATGATCAGCGCCCCGACCACCCCGGCGGGTATCTTCAACATGCGGCCCACAGCGACAAAAAACAGGACGGCGGCGCTAAACAGCAGCCATGGCATGGCGACCGGCAGCAGCAGCTGCGCATTCAGCCGCAAACCGTGGAGCTGGCCCAAAATCAGCGCCGGCAGGGCCACGTGGATGATGAAGGCGTTGATCGCAATATGGGCGTTGTCGGGAGCGCGGCGCCCGGCGCGCAACGCCACGCCGGCCAGCAGGCAGGCGACTAGGATGGCGATATTGGCCATGGCGCAAGGCCTTTTGCTGCGACGGCGTATGCTAGGACGGCGCGCGTGGCCGGTAAGTGAGCTAGCTCACTCCGAACACACCCGTCCACGCCCGTTGCAGCGCCGCATCGGCGTCGGCCAGGGTCGCGGTGATGCCGAGCGCCTCCAGGCTGGTCACGCCGTGCTCGCTTATGCCGCAAGGCACGATGCCGGCGAAATGCGCTAGGTTCGGCGACACGTTCAGCGCCACGCCATGCCAGCTCACCCAGCGCGTCACCCGCACCCCGATGGCGGCGATCTTGCTCTCTCCCCCTCCCCGGTCCGCCACCCAGATCCCGACCCGGCCGGCACGCCGCTCACCGCGGACATTGAATTCGGCCAAAGCGCGGATCAGCCACTCCTCTAGTCCGCGAACATAGGCGCGCACGTCGCGCGGCGGGACGGTGCCATGGCGCCGGGTCAGGTCCAGCATGACATAGGCGGTGCGCTGGCCCGGGCCGTGATAGGTCCATTGCCCGCCTCGCCCAGCGCTGTGGGTGGGCAGGCCCGCCGGGTTCAGCAAGTCGGCCGGCTGGGCGCTGGTGCCGGCGGTGTAAAGCGGCGGGTGCTCCAGCAACCAGACCGTGTCCGGCGCCCCCTCATCGCGGATGGCGGTGGATTGCGCCCGCATGGCGGCCAGGGCGGCCGGATAGGCCACCGGATCGTCCGACATGCGCCAGGCGAGCGGCGGCGCCAGAGCGGCTTGAGTTGATACGGCCGCACTCATCGGCTATAGCCCGCCGTCCACGGTGCGGTCGTGGCGAAATGGTAGACGCGCAAGCTTGAGGTGCTTGTGGGGGAAACCCTGTGGAAGTTCGAGTCTTCTCGACCGCATTTTGCCAAACTCCGTCATCTCCCCAGGTTGCATTGCCGCTTCCGCCACCGGTAACTGTTTCGTCGCAAGCCGGCGGTAAAAGGAAGAAATGGCCATGGATGAGGATTTCCGGAAGGCAGCGCTGGATTACCACCGCCTGCCCCACCCCGGGAAGCTGGCGATCGCACCCACCAAGCGGATGGCGACCCAGCGGGATTTGGCGCTCGCCTACTCCCCCGGCGTCGCCGCGGCATGCGACGCGATCAAGGCCGACCCGCTGACCGCGTATGACTACACCGCCCGCGGCAACCTGGTGGGGGTGATCACCAACGGCACCGCCGTGCTCGGCCTCGGCAATATCGGCGCGCTGGCCAGCAAGCCGGTGATGGAGGGCAAGGCCGTCCTGTTCAAGAAATTCGCCGGCATCGACTGCTTCGACATCGAAGTGGCCGAGGCCGATCCAGACCGCTTCGTGCAGACCGTGGCCTCGCTCTGCCCCACCTTCGGCGCCATCAACCTCGAGGACATCAAGGCGCCCGAATGCTTCGAGATCGAGCGGCGGCTGCGTGAGGCGATGACCATCCCGGTGTTCCATGACGACCAGCACGGCACCGCCATCATCGTCGCCGCCGCCGTGCGCAACGGGCTTATGTTGCAAGGCAAAAAGCTGGAGGAGGTGCGGCTGGTGACGTCCGGCGCCGGGGCGGCGGCGCTGGCCTGCGTCGACCTGCTCTGCGAGATGGGGCTGCGGCCGGAGCACGTAACGCTGACCGACATCAATGGCGTGATCTACCCGGGCAGCTACAACCACATGCTGCCCAACATGGCGCGCTACGCCAACCCGACCGACGCGCGCACCCTGCCGCAAGCGCTGCCGGGCGCGGACATTTTCCTCGGCCTATCGGCGCCGCGGGTGATGAAGCCCGAGTGGCTCAAGCTGCTGGCCGACAAGCCGCTGATCCTGGCGCTGGCCAATCCCGAGCCGGAGATCCTGCCCGAGGCCGTGCGCGCAGCCCGGCCGGACGCGATCGTGGCGACGGGGCGCACCGACTACCCGAACCAGGTCAACAACGTGCTGTGTTTCCCGTTCATCTTCCGCGGCGCGCTGGACGTCGGCGCCACCACGATCAACGAGGAGATGAAGCTCGCCTGCGTCGAGGCCATCGCGGTGCTGGCCCGGGTGGAGGCGAGCGAGGTGGTGGCGGCGGCCTATGGCGGGGCGGCGCCGGTGTTTGGGCCGGAGTACATCATCCCCAAGCCGTTCGACCCCCGCCTGATCCTGCAGATCGCTCCCGCCGTGGCGCAGGCGGCGATGAAGACCGGCGTCGCCCGCCGTCCGATCGCCGATTTCGACGCCTACCGGCACTCGCTGGAGGTGTTCGTCTACCGCTCCGGCCAGCTCATGCGCCCGGTGTTCGAGGCGGCGCGCAAGTCCCCCCGCCGCATCGTCTATGCCGACGGCGAGGACGAGCGGGTGTTGCGCGCGGTGCAGACGGTGGTGGACGAGGGCATCGCGCAACCGACCCTGATCGGCCGCCACGGCGTGATCGCCTCCCGGGTGGCGGAAATGGGCCTGCGGCTGGACCTGCACAGCACGGTGCGGGTGCTCGACCCGGCCACCGACCGCGACGTGTTCGACCCGCTGATTGCGCAATACCAGCGGCTGGTGGGCCGCCGCGGCACCCCGCCGGACGCCGCCGCCCGCCGCATGCGCAACCGCGCCACCGTGATCGCCGCCATGTTGGTGCATGGCGGCCAGGCCGACGCGGCCATCGTCGGCGGCACCGGCGATTGGGCGCGCCATCTCACCTACGCGCTGCCCATCATCCCCAAGCGCGCCACCGTCTCGCGGGTCTATGCCCTCTCGGCGCTGATCCTGAACAATGGCGCGCTGTTCTTCTGCGACACCCACGTGACCATTGATCCCACCGCCGACGAGATCGCCGAGATGACGCTGCTGGCGGCCGAGGTCGTGAAAAGCTTCGGTATCACGCCCAAGGCGGCGCTGCTGTCGCACTCCTCGTTCGGTGCCAGCACCTCGCCCACTGCCCGCAAGATGCGGCAAGCCTTGGGTCTAATCCGCGACCAGGCGCCGGAACTTGAAGTAGACGGCGAGATGCACGCCGACGCGGCGCTGAGCGAGGCGATCCGGGACCGCGCCGTCCCGGACAGCCAGCTCTCCGGCACCGCCAACCTGCTGGTGATGCCGGGGCTAGACGCGGCCAACATCGCCTTCAATATGCTGAAAGCCAGCAGCGACGGCCTGCCGGTCGGCCCGATTCTGCTCGGCATGAGCCGGCCGATCCATGTTTTGGTGCCAAGTGTCACCGCACGAGGCATCGTGAACCTGAGCGCGATCGCCGCGACGGAGGCGCTAACCTCGGCTTAACCCGGCGCTGCGAACATGGACGGTATGCAACTTCTCTTGCTGGCGGGCGGCGGCCGTGGCACTCAGGCGGCAATCGCCCCGTAGAAGGGCGCCCCTTTTAGCCATCCTAGGATGACCCATGAAGCCGTTGCGAAAGGCCGTCCTCCCTGTTGCCGGACTCGGGACGCGATTTCTTCCCGCCACCAAGGCCACGGCGAAAGAAATGCTTCCGGTCGTGGACAAGCCCCTGATCCAATACGCGGTCGAGGAAGCCCGGGCCGCCGGGATCGAGCAGTTCTGCATGGTGACCGGCCGCGGCAAGACCGCGCTGGTCGAGCATTTCGACATTGCCTTCGAACTGGAAGCCACGCTGCGGGACCGTGGCAAGACCGACACGCTGAAGGCGCTGAACGATATGGCGGTGCAGCCCGGCTCCATCGCCACGGTGCGCCAGCAAGTCCCGCTGGGGCTGGGGCACGCCATCTGGTGCGCCCGCGCCTTCATCGGCGACGACCCGTTCGCGATCCTGCTGCCGGACGACCTGGTGCTGAGCAAGACGCCCTGCCTCAAGCAACTGGCGGACGCCTACGAGCAGACCGGCGGCAACATCGTCGCCGTGACCGAGGTGCCGCGCGAGCAGACCAACAAATACGGCATCCTGGACATCGCCAACGACGATGGCCGCATGGTGGAGGTGCGCGGCCTGGTGGAAAAACCCGACCCGGCGGACGCACCGTCGAACCTCTCCATTATCGGGCGTTATGTGTTGATGCCGGAGGTGGTCGAACATTTGGCCCGCATGGATCGCGGTGCAGGCAACGAGGTGCAGCTTACGGATGCAATGGCCAAGATGATCGGCAACCAGCCGTTCCACGGCCTGCGCTACGAAGGCGAACGGTTCGACTGCGGCGACAAGGTGGGCTTCCTGGAAGCCCAGATCGCGTTTGCCCTGCAGCGCCCGGACTTGAGCGCGGCGGTGCGCGCCTTCCTGCGCAAGTATCAAGACTGATGCCGACACAGGCGATGCTACTAAGGACGGGGAGCTGCGGATGAGCTTTCGCCATGAGTTCGACCCGACGACCCTGCGCGAATACGACATCCGCGGCGTCGTCGGCCGCACGTTGCACCCGGCCGATGCCTTCGCCATCGGCCGTTGCTTCGGCTCAATCGTGGCGCGCGGCGGCGGCAAGACGGTGGCGGTCGGCTATGACGGCCGCTTGTCCTCGCCATCGCTGGAGCCGGAACTGGTGCGCGGCCTGGTCGCCTGCGGGCTGGACGTGTTGCGGGTGGGCCTGTGCCCAACGCCGATGCTCTACTACACCGCGACAACGATGGAGACCGCCGGCGCGGTGATGGTGACCGGCAGCCACAACCCGCCGGACTACAACGGCTTCAAGATGATGCTCGGCCGCAAGCCGTTCTTCGGCGCGCAGATCGCCCAGATCGGCACCATGGCCGCTGCCGGCGACGTGGTGGACGAGGCGCCGGGCACCGAGCGCACGGTGGACGTGGCGAGCGACTACATCACCCGGCTGATCAGCGACTGGGACGGCGGCGACCGCATCCTCAACGTGGTGTGGGACAATGGCAGCGGCGCGGCCGGCGAAGTGCTGCAGCGCCTGGTGCGCAGCCTGCCTGGCAAGCACACGGTGCTGAACGGTAAGATCGACGGGCATTTCCCCGCGCACCACCCCGATCCCACGGTGCCGAAGAACCTCGAGCAACTGATTGCCGCCGTGCGCGAGCAGGGTGCGGATGTCGGCATTGCCTTCGACGGCGACGCCGACCGGATCGGCGCCGTGGACGACAAGGGCGAGATGCTGTTCGGCGACCAGTTGCTGGTGATCCTGGCGCGCGACGTGCTGAAGACCCATCCCAAGGGCATCATCATCGCCGACGTGAAGGCCAGCCAGGTGTTGTTCGACGAGGTGGCCCGCGCCAACGGCAACCCATTGATGTGGAAGACCGGGCACTCGCTGATCAAGGCCAAGATGGCCGAGACCGGGTCGCCGCTGGCGGGCGAGATGAGCGGGCATGTGTTCTTCGCCGACCGCTGGTATGGCTTCGACGATGCGCTCTATGCCGCCGTCCGCCTGCTGGGCATCCTGGCGCGGCTGGAGACGCCGCTCTCGGCGGTTCGCGAAGCGCTGCCGCACGTGATCAACACGCCCGAACTGCGGTTCGACTGCGCCGATACCCGCAAGTTCGGCGTGATCGCCGAAGTGGCGGAGCGGCTGAAGCAGGCCGGTGCCGAGGTGGCCGACATCGACGGCGTGCGGGTGAGCACCGAGGATGGCTGGTGGCTGCTGCGCGCCTCCAACACCCAAGCCGTGCTGGTGGCGCGGTGCGAGGCCACCAGCGAGGCCGGGCTGGAGCGGCTGAAGGCCGCGTTGTCGGCGCAACTGGAGGCCTCCGGGCTGGCTGCGCCCGACTTCTCCGGCGCGAACGCCGGGCATTGACCGACGCAGATTACATCCGTCGCGCGATTGCATTGGGGCGGCAAAATCCAGGCTCGCCGATCGGCTGCGTGGTCGTTCTGGATGGCCGCGTCGTGGGTGAGGCACACAATGAGGTCGACGCGGACCACGACCCGACCGCGCATGCCGAGATGGTCGCCATCCGCCGCGCCTGCGCAGCCATGGAAGGTCAGCAACTCCAAGGGGCGACGCTATACTCCACGCTGCAGCCTTGCGGCATGTGCAGCATGGCGAGTATTTGGGCCAGCATCAGCCGCATCGTCTATGGCGCCGAGCGGGACCAAGTCCACAAAATGTATTTCGAGGACCGGCATCTGAGCACAATGGACTACATCCGGGACGCATATCGGGATGATGTATCCATTCGCGGCGGGGTACTGGCGGATGAATGCGCCGCGCTGTATTACGGCCCGAACGACACGCCGCCTGCCGCGGACCAAGCGAATGAATAGCGGCTAGCCTCCCGCTGGCGGGAGAGGGTGAAAGCAGGGTGGCGACCGCGTTGCGCAGCGTTCCGGACCGGATTGAAGACCGCCTCATCGTGGCCCTCGACGTCCCCACCTTGGACGAGGCCCGCCGCCTGGTCAACGCGCTGGATGGCACCGTGTCGTTCTACAAGCTGGGCATGTGGCTGCTGTTCCAGCCCGGCGTGGACGCACTGATCGACGAACTCGTCGCCGCCGGTCACCAGTTGTTCCTCGATTACAAGCTGCACGACATCGGCGAGACGGTGCGCCACGGCACCGCCAGCATCGCCCAGCGCGGCGCCCGTTTCCTCACCGTCCACGCCGAGCCGCAGGTGATGGCGGCGGCAGTGGCGGGCGCCGCCGGGTCGCCGCTGGGTATTCTGGCAGTCACGGTGCTGACCAGCCTGGATGACGCGGCGTTGCACGAGGATGGCCACTCCATGACTGTCCAGGCCCTAGTTAAGCGTCGCGCGCGGGCGGCCGCCGAAGCGGGTTGCGTCGGCATCATCGCCTCCGCCGCCGATAACCCAGACGCGTTGCGCGAGGCCGCAGCAAGGGACCTGCTGGTTGTCACACCTGGTATCCGGTTGCCTCAGAGCGCGAAAGCGGACCAAGCGCGCATTGCCACGCCATCCCAGGCCATCGACTTAGGCGCAGACTACCTTGTGGTTGGCCGTCCCATCGTGACAGCCGCCGCTCCTGCTGAAGCTGCATATAACGTGATCGAAGATATGAAGCGAGGCCTTAAGCGATTCCGGTAGCTTAGGCGGAAGCTGTAGGCGATAAAGAGAGTAGTTGGTTTCGACCAAGACTGCAACTCAGCGCCAGGGCAGCGACCCGGCGCAGGCCGGGCAAGGCCCACGCACCGGCGCGGCCGCTCCGGATGGGGTCGCTCATTGTGGCGAAGGGTTGCTTGCCGCCTGCCAACGCTGGAATTGCTGAAACAGGACTTGCTTGTCCTGGTCCGAGAGCGTCGCGCCGCCGAGGGCCTGCTGGCGGGCATCGATAAATTGAGAGAACACTGACTGCGTATCTTTCGGGCCGCTTCGGCTGGCAGCCCGGTTGCGATCAATCCAGCTCTGGGCGGCCGGAAACCGGGTCAATCCCGGCACGTCGGCCTGGAGGTCGACCTCGCGCCACTTCGGCTCATGCCCCGGCGCGCGCAGGGCGTCGTAGTCGTTGAACAAGACCGCGCAGTAGGCTTCGAGGGTCTTGTAGCGCTCTGAGTTGGGCGCCAGGTTTGCCGCGAGCAGCACCGTGCCAACGGCGACCGTCTGCACCGGGTCAGTCTTTGAGATCAGCGAGGGATAGTCGTCAGCATCCAGCACGGCCGGCTTGTAGGCATCGGTGATCGCCTTTTCGGGCGGTATGCTGAGCAAATGGAAGCCGTCCTGCTGCGAAATGGCTTGCGGCACCAGAGCCGGTTTGGCCGCGACGATGGCCACGGCATCGACATCGCCATGGGCAAGCTTTGCGAGCGCGACCTCAAGGCTGTCGTTGACGGCGGTGAAGGGCAGGTTCATCAGCCCGAACAAGCGGCTCGCGGTGGCATTGCTTGCCGAATCAAACGCACCGATTTCGATGCGGCGATTGGCCAAGTCAGTGACGGCTTGGATGTTGGAGCGCGCCAGCAGGTGGAACTCCTCGTTCCACAGTGGGGCGATGTAGGTGAAGCCGCTGGCGGGATCAGGGTGCGACTTATCGGCCCGCGCGCGCTCGATCACGTCGGTCTGCACGATGGCCATGTCGACGCCCCGTAAACTCACCACGTCGCGGACGTTTTGTCCGGAGGTCAGGCCGATGATCGGCAGCGCGCGACGGGTCGTGCCGTCGTCGAACAGCCCCGCCATCTCCACGGCCATCGGGCCGGAGGCGCCAGGGATGGCATCCGTTTCCAACTCGATGACGCTCAGCGGCGACTTTGACGCTGGGCGGTCGCGCGGGTCGGCGGCCCGGGCGGCGGGCGACAGCATGCACAGCGCGAAGGCCGTGGTGGCCAGGAGGCTGGGACAGCTCAGCCGGTGCGCGATCGAACAAAGCATGTCGGCTTGGTGCTCCCACTTGATGGCGACAGGTGGTAACCAAAATCACGCGGGGGGCAAGGTCAAGCATGCGGCTACTCAGAGCAGAGATGTCACAATTTCTTCTTGTCTGCGAAACCGGGTTGAAAACACCCTTACAAGAGTATGCTTAGCCATGCTCTACTATGACGATGATGTGCGTCTCAATATGGTGCTGGATGTACCCCGCTCGAAGCAGTGACTGAGTTGTCGTACGACTGCAAGTTTCGTGAGACATATTGGCCCTCTGTCATCGGCAAACGCCCGCTCGGGAATAGAGCGGACGCCTCCTCGCAACATAGTTATCATTGGCGGCTTACCGCTGCCTTGTATACGGTTTTGATACTGTGAGCGGATTGAGGATCGGGTGAGCTTGCATGGGAGATGATTTCTCGCGGGAAGATCATGTGGCGGGCGTCGAACAATTTCGGCGCAGTGACGCTGCGGCGACCCACAATTCAGTCGTCGTGCCAGTCACCCGCGATGCCCGCTTCGCGCATTTCCGGCCCGACCGACTTAGCATTGTCCATATTTCAGCCAATCAATCGGACAAATATGAGTTGCGGCTGCAGTCGTTCCTGTATCACGAGAAGTCGCAGCGCATCGATTTAGCGCCCGGCAGCGATCTCGGCGTCATTGGGCGTGAGGTCTGCATGGAAGTTCTGGAGCTAGGCACCATCGACCTCACGCCGCAGCAGATGGTTAAACTCCGCGACGACCTCAGCCGCGAAATCGGCTCCGCCGTGGCCGCATTGCCGCCGGCGCTGCCTCCGCCCGGCTTCGAGACCGAACCAGACGCTCCGCCGGTGACCAAGCGGCCCGACTCGCCTGCCGCCCTTGCAACCAGTGCTCAGACGGCATCCAAGCCGCATCCGTTGTTCGACGGGACCAGTCGCGAACCGGTTCCCCGCCGGCAAACCGGCATGGGCCTGTCGAGTGCGGCCGCAGCGCTCGCCGTGCTGCTGGTAACGGCGTTGGCCGGGAGCGTCGTGTGGTTTGCCGGGCCGATTTCCTCGCGCGTGTCGCCGTCCGGCGGCTCGGCCGCGCCTGGTGCCCACCCGGCCGCGGCACCTCTTGCGGCCCCGGGTTCAGCAGCGCCGGCGCATGCCGATCCCGAGCCGGCGCCCGACACGGCATCGGCACCGGCCGCGTTGCCGTCGGATGTGCCGCGTTCCGCGGGGCCGCCCCCGGCAGATACGCAGCCTGCAGCCTCGGTGCAGGGGGCGGCTGCCCCGTCGGCAGCAGGCCCCGGCCCGGCCGTCGACACGCCGACGGCCCCAGAGCCGGGACCGGCCGCGCCGGGCCAGGCGCAAGCGGCCGCTCCGGCATCCGACTCCGCTCCAGCGGCCGCGCCGTCAAATGCGACGGCAGCGGCGCCGGGCGACGCGCCTGTTGCGTCCGGCCCCGTGCCGCATCTCGCCGTCATCGTACGTGCAAGCTGCTGGATCATCGTTTCGGACGCGAGCGGCAAGGTCGTGGTCGAGAAACTGCTTAAGCCGGGAGAGAGTTGGACGGCGCCAGCTCTGCCGGGCCTGCAGCTTCGTACCGGCAACGCCGGCGCAACCTCACTGGTCATCGATGGCGCCGTCGGAGCGCCGCTCGGCGCGGACAACGCGATTTGGACCGGTCCGCTTGAGGGTTAAATCGCCGCGGCCGCCGCCTGCACCATCGCGTTCGCCGTCTCGCCCCGCACCCGGGCCAGATCGTCCTGGTATTTCAGCAACACGCCCAGTGTGGCATCCACCGCATCCGGCGTGAGTTCCGTGCTGTTCATATGGGCGAGCGCGCGAGACCAATCGATCGTCTCGGCCACGCCGGGCAGCTTGAACAGGTCCGCTTCACGCAGCGTCTGCACGAACGCCACCACCTGGGCCGACAACCGCTCCGGCAAGCCCGGCGCGCGCGCGGCGAGAATGGCGCGTTCCCGGGCGGCATCGGGGTAATCCACCCATTGATAGAGGCAGCGGCGGCGGATCGCATCGTGCACCTCGCGGGTGCGGTTGGAGGTCATCACCACCACGGGCGGCGTGGCGGCATGCACGGTACCGTATTCCGGGATGGTGAGCTGGAAATCGGCCAGCAACTCCAGCAGGAACGCCTCGAACGGTTCGTCCGCGCGGTCAAGCTCGTCGATCAGCAAGACGGCGGGCGGCAGGTCGGGGTCGATGGCAGACAGCAGGGGCCGCGCCTGCAGGTAGCTGCGGCTGTAGATGTCCTGCCCCACCGACGCCAGCGCGCCCGTCGCTTCGGCCAAGCGGATGGCCAGCAACTGCCGCGCCCGGTCCCATTCGTAGGCGGCCGCGGACAGATCCATCCCGTCATAGCATTGCAGCCGCACCAGGCGGCGGCCCAATCCCACAGCCAGCACCCGGGCGATCTCGGTCTTGCCGGTGCCGGGTTCACCCTCCAGGAACAGCGGGCGCGCCATGGCCAGAGCCAGATAGACGGTCGTGGCGAGCCCGCGGTCGGCGACGTAGCCCTGCTCAGCCAGCAGCGCCAGCGTGGCATCGACCGAGTCCGGTATCAAAAGATATACGCTCCGAAGATCATGATGAAAATAATGACGAACAGCGCGGTGCCGATCCAGGCGATGAGGGGAAAGCCATAAGGTTCCTTCGGGATCAGCGCCAGCAGGTTGACGGCGGCCGGCGCTTGCGGGCCCGGCGGCGTGGTCAGCGCCGCAACGGCTCCAGCAGGTCCTTCTGCGCCGATCTCGGCGGGGCCGGCCACCTCGGCGCTGAAGCGGTCGAAGAACTGGTCGGCCATCTGCTTGGCGGTGGCGTCGATCAGCCGGGCGCCGAGCTGGGCGATCTTACCCCCCACCTGCGCCTTCACCTCATAGCTCAACAGGGTGAACGCGCCTTCGTCGGCCAGACGCACGGTGGCGCCGCCATTGGCAAAACCAGCCGCGCCGCCCTGCCCTTCCCCGGCGATGCGATAGGAATTCGGCGGGTCGAGGTCGAGCAACTGGACCTTGCCGGTGAACTGCGTTGCGATCGGCCCAATTCGCACCGCGGCGGTAGCGCGCAGGTCCGAGTCGGAGACTTTCTCGAGCGACTTGCAGCCGGGAATGGCCGCTTTCAGCATTACGGGGTCGTTCAGTGCGTCCCACACTTTTTGGCGCGGTGCGGGAATGCGCCGCTCGCCGGTCATGTCCATTGCTTGCAAACCTCTGTTTCGGCTGGGGCAATCTCGGTCAAGGCCGCGGGTTTCGCAACCGAGCGGGGCACATAGCGGGCAAACGCAGCGGCGGCTTGGGTTGAGCCATTCGCAAAGCATACCCCCTATCCACCGCTATCCACAGCCATCAGTTCCCTGGCGCGGCACCGATGCGGTTATGATGTCCGCCCGATGAACGACATCCACACCCCCCTGCTCGGTCTGTCCGAGCGTGTCCCGCCCAGCAACCTGCAGGCCGAACAGGCCCTGCTCGGCGCGCTGTTGGCCAACAACAAGGCATTCGAGCGGGTCGCCGAGTTCCTCGCCGCCGAACACTTCGCCGACCCGGTGCATGGCCGCATCTTCCAATCCATCAAACGCCGGGTCGATGCCGGCCAGTTGGCCGATGCCGTCACCATGCGCACAGAGTTCGAGCATAACGGGGTGCTGAATGAGGTCGGCGGCACGGCCTATCTTGGCCAACTGCTCTCGGCCATGGTCGGCATCATCAATGCTGGCGAGTACGGCCGCGCCATCCATGACGCCTGGTTGCGCCGCCAGTTGATCGACGTGGGCGAGGAGGTGGTGAACGCCGCCTTCGGAGCCGACCCGGAGCTGGATGGCCCTTCGCAGGTGGAGGCGGCCGAGCAGCGCCTGTTCGACATCGCCGAGAAGGGCGTCACCGCCGGCGGCTTCGTCACGTTCGAGAACGCCCTGATCGTCGCCATCACCGGCGCCGAGCGGGCGTTCCACCGGCCCGGCGGCGTCTCCGGCCTCTCTACCGGCCTGCGCGACGTGGACAAAAAGCTCGGCGGCCTGCACCCGTCGGACCTCGTTGTGCTGGCTGGCCGGCCCGGCATGGGCAAGTCCGCGCTGGCCACCAAGATCGCGTTCGGCGCCGCCCGCGCGCTGCTGGCGGAGGCGCGCGCAGCGTCCGGGCCGGAGCAAGTGGCGAAGGGCTCGGTGGCGTTCTTCTCCTTAGAGATGAGCGCCGAGCAGCTCGCCTTGCGCCTGCTCGCGGAGGAGGCGCGCGTTTCGGCCGATCGAATTCGTCGCGGCGACATCAGCCAGCGCGATTTCGACACCTTCGTGCGCGTCAGCCGGGAGATCGCCGGGTTGCCGCTGCATATCGACGAGACCCCCGGCATCTCGATTGCCGCCCTGCGCACGCGCTGCCGCCGGCTGCGGCGGACGGCGGGTCTGAGCCTGGTGATTGTGGACTACCTGCAGCTCATGCGGCCCTCGGCCGGAACCAAACCGGAGAACCGCGTGTTGGAGATCAGCCAGTTCACCCAGGGACTCAAAGCCATCGCCAAGGAGTTCCAGGTCCCGGTGATCGCATTGTCGCAGTTGAGCCGCGCGGTCGAGCAGCGCGAGGACAAGCGCCCGCAACTTGCAGACTTGCGCGAGTCAGGCACGATCGAGCAGGATGCCGACTGCGTGATGTTCGTCTACCGCGAGCAGTACTACCTGCAGCAGCGCGGCCCGAAGCAAAGCCAGTTCGACAACGATGCCAAGTTCAACGCCGCCATGGACAAGTGGCAGCAGGACATGGAACGGGTGCACAATCGGGCGGAACTGTTGATCGAGAAGCAGCGTCATGGGCCGACAGGCAAGATCGACCTGCTGTTCGAGGGCGAGTTCACCCGGTTCGACGACTTGGATTTAGCCCATTCAGAGCACTGAAACCGGAGGAGGCTGCCGATGCCGACGAACCGCCAGATCCTGCTTGCCAGCCGTCCGGACGGGGAGGCGACGGCGGCCAATTTCCAGCTGCAGGAGACTGATCTGGCGCCGCTCGCCGAGGGCCAGGTACGGGTTCGCAACCATTATCTCTCGCTCGACCCCTACATGCGGGGCCGGATGAATGCCGGCAAATCCTATGCTCCACCGCAGCCGCTTGGAGAGGTGATGGTTGGCGAGACTGCCGGCGAGGTGATTGAAAGCCGCAACCTGCACTGGCAACCCGGCGATGCGGTGATGGGCCGGTTTGGCTGGCAGGAGTATGGCACCAGCGACGGTAGTGGGCTGCGCAAGGTGGACATAAGCCGAGTGAAGCTGTCGGCCTATCTTGGCGTGGCCGGGATGCCGGGCGTGACAGCATGGTATGGCCTCAACCGGATTTGCCGCCCCGAACCCAACCAAACCGTGGCGGTGAGCGCCGCGAGCGGTGCCGTGGGCAGCGTGGTGGGCCAATTGGCCAAGCGGGCGGGGTGCCGCGTGGTGGGTGTGGCTGGCGGCGCCGAAAAGTGCCGCTACGTGGTGGACGAACTCGGGTTCGATGCGTGCGTCGACTATAAAGGCGGCGCTTTGGCGCAGGACCTGCACGCGGCCGCACCTGCTGGCATCGACGGCTATTTCGACAATGTCGGCGGCCCCGTGCTGAACGCGATCCTGCCGTTGATGAACGCCCATGGCCGCATTGCGGTCTGCGGCGCCATTTCGGGCTATGACGGCCAGGCGGTCCCCCTCCCCGAGCCGCGGCTTATCCTCTCGGCGCGGCTGCTGATGCAGGGGTTCATTGTATCGGAGCACATGGAGGACTGGCCAGCCGCCTTGCGCGAGCTGCAGGATTTGGTTGCGGCGGGACAGCTGAAATACCGCGAGACCATGGCAGATGGGCTTGCCAGCGCACCGGACGCGTTCCTGGGTCTGCTGAAGGGACGCAATTTCGGCAAGCAGTTGGTGCGGCTGTAGCACCTCTGCGGGTCAGGCTGGGGAGTGTGCCCGGTGAGATCGGCCTCGGCGCCGGCCGCTATTCTGCGAGCGCCGCCTGCCGTTCCAGCACCATCTCGATGCGGCCGAGCAATTCGGCGCTGCGGAAGGGCTTGCGGACGATCTGGTCGCTCTCCAACCCGTCCCCGGAGAGCGATTGATGGTCAGCGTAGCCTGTGGCTAGAAGCATGGGCATGCCGGGCCTGCGGCGGCGGATGGTGGTGAGCAACTCCAACCCGGTCATGCCCGGCATGGCATAGTCGGCAATGACCAGCGCCACGCGCTCGCCCTCCTTGTCCATCACAGCGAGGGCTGCCGCGCCATCGGCCGCCGCCACGACCGAGTAGCCGACCTCCTCCAAAATCCCAGCCGTCACTTCACGCACTTCATCGTCGTCGTCGACCAAAAGCACCCATTGATCGTGGCTCAAGGCGGCACGGCCGCTATCGGCCGTCTCGCGAAGATAGTCCTTCGGCATCGCCGTGCTGCGCGGGAGCATGATCGAGACGCGGGTGCCCGCGCCGGGCCGGCTGTCGATGGTCACGGCGCCGCCGAGTTGCGTCGCCATGCCATGGACCTGCGACAGGCCGAGGCCCGCGCTTTGCCCAGCGCTCTTGGTGGTGAAGAACGGCTCGAAAGCGCGCGCGACGATCTCAGGTGTCATGCCGTGGCCGGTGTCGGCCACCTCGACCTGCACATAGTCGCCGCCCAGCAAGTCTGGCCGTATATCGCCGAGAGCGACTGTCGTGTTGCTGGCGGCAATGGTCAGGCGGCCGCCGTCCGGCATCGCTTCGCGCGCATTCAAGGCGAGGTTGAGGACCGCCACCTCGAATTGGTTGGCATCGATCAGAGCGGCCCAGAGTTCGGGCTCGGCCCGCACTACAATGCGGGTGCCTGGCCCCAGGGTGTTGCGCAACAACGCTTCCACCCCGCCAATCGCGTCCGCCATGTTCACGGGCGCGGCAACCATCGGCTGCTTGCGGGAGAACGCTAGCAACTGAGAGGTCAGCCAGGAACCGCGCGCGACCGCCGCCTTGGCGATCTCCAGCAGCCGGATTTGCGCGCTGTCCGCCCCGGCCAAGCGCTTCTGCAGCAATTCGGTGCTGCCGAGCATGGCGCCGAGCACGTTGTTGAAGTTGTGCGCGATGCCTGCAGCCAACTGGCCCACCGCCTGCAGCTTCTGCACCTGGCGGAGATTGGCCTCGGTTAATTCCCGTTCGGCGATCTCCACCTGCAACCGGTTGTTGGTGGAGAGCAAGGCGTCGGTACGCTCAGCCACCCGCAACTCCAGCGCGTCGTTCATGCGCTGCAGCTCGGTCCGCTGCTGCTGCAGCATCTCGGCCATGCGGTTGAACGCGTGGGCGAGCTGGTTGAATTCGCTGGGGCATGCGGGTGGCAGCTTGGCCCGCACGTTCAGGGCGCCGCCTGCCCACTCACCCGCCGCCCGCAGCAAGACGGCCGTCGGGTTGCGGAGATAGCGCTGCGCACCCAACAGGGCGAGCAGGACGGACAGTGCTGCGCCGACCCCTAAGAGCACGTAGCCACGGGTTGCGGCGCCGTTAAGGCCGAGGCTGAGCTCGCTGGCATCCAAGGACACGGCGATGAACAGGCCATACCGTTCACGCTCCGGGGGCATGAAGCCCACGACGCGCTGCATGCCAGCGACGGCGCCCTCCGCATCCTGGCCGAGCTCGGTGCCGGCGCTGGGGGCCGCAAAGAGGCGTTGGAACGCGGGCGGCATGGCACTGCCGGCGGCGGGCGCATCCGCGTCTACGTTTGTCAGGATGGTTCCACCGCCGTCTGCCACGAGAAGGCCGGCATTCGGCTCATGCAGTGGTGGCTGAATGCGCTGACTCAGCCATTGCAAGCTGATGCCGCCGACGATTGCGCCGCCGGGGCGGTCGGCGGCACCCGGCCAGACCAGCGCCACCGTCAGGACCGGGCTGGCGGGTAACATCGAAGCGTAGCGGCCAACGGCGAACCCTGCTGGGCGCATGGCCATTTCGCCGATCTGGTCGATAAAGCCAGGCAGGAGCGGCGCGGATGCGCTGCTGCACACCAGCGTTCCGTCGGCCCGCAACACGCTTAGAGACGTGTAGATTGGCAACACTGCCCGCACCGCATCCAACCGCTCGCTGCAACCCGGCTCGAGTGCGGCGACCGAACCCTCGCGGGAGACGGCGGTGAACAGGCCCTGCACGGCGGTCATCACGTCCATCAACGAGCGGTCGAGCAGGGCCGCCTGCTGCCGCGCGACGACCCGCGCGCGGCCGAGCCGCTCCTCCCGCACCTCATGTTGGAGGCTGAGCAAGACCGCGAAGGCGGGCAGCGTCGCCACGAGCACGAGCACGAGCAGTCGGGTGACGAGATTGCTACGGATGAGAGCGTTGAAGATGCCAGCCTGCCGCGTTATCGATGCCATTGGCGCCAGCAAATAGCGCTACCATGGTATGCATACAACAAAATGTGGCGTGTGAAAATGACGCTTATGCTGCCGCGGTCATCTGCCTCGAGCATCAGCGACGCCAGGGCGACGCGACCGAGCACGATGGTCAGAGGCGGCAGCTCAGAACAGGAACGAACCTCCCCATAGCACAGACAAGCCGATCAGCATGGCCCACTCTGCCGACGATATATGCGCGTTATGCACGGGTGAGATCACTGCCGAGCTGCTTATGCAATCTCCGACTGCTGTGCCCGTGAGGCGTGCTGGCGTTCATGGGCGATCAGCCACTCTTTGCGATGCAGCCCGCCGCCGTACCCGGTCAGGGTCGCATTCGCGCCGATGACCCGATGACACGGCACTACGACCGCAACCGGATTGGAGCCGTTCGCGAAGCCCACGGCACGGTGCGCATTCGCACGACCGATCCGTTCAGCCAGGCAACCATAGGTGGTGGTGGTGCCGGGTGGAATCAGGCGCAGCGCATCCCAAACCATGCGCTGGAAGATCGTGCCGCCGGTCCGAACCGGCGTGGCATCGACCGCGCCCAACTCGCCCTCAAAATAGGCTTGTATGCATCGGCCGATTAGCCCGGCGTCAGGCGTCGGAACCAGCGTATATGACCCGTAGTGCAGCCTAAGCAGCCGGCGCATGCGTGGTTCATAGTCGTGGAAATCGAGCGCTCGCAGGAACTCGCCATCAGAGACGAGAAGCACAGTCCCGATCGGAGAGGAACGTGGCTGAGCAACAGCTTCAAAGCGATAACGGCCCCTCACCACTCCACGAAAACGGGGTAACTTCACTCAGGCGCTGCTCGCCGAAGGGTTAGCCCAATAACAACTGGCATGGCCAGCAACACCAGAGGAAACTGAACCAGAAGCCCCGAGATGATTGCAATGGCGAGCGGCTGCTGCATGCCGGAACCCTGGCCCAGCGCGAGCGCCAGCGGCATTAAAGTAAGAATCGCCGCCAGTGTGGTCATGGCGATCGGTCGGAAGCGGTTGCGGGCGGCCTCCAGCAACGCCTGTCGCGACGGCATTTCGCGTTCCAGGTCGATGTATTCGGACACCAGGAAGATCGCCATCTCCGTGCCGATGCCGATGATCATGGTCATGCCCATGATGGCCGTGATGTTGAGCTGCACCCCGGTGAACCACAGCCCGGCGAACACGGCGGTGGTGGAAAACAGCGAAGCGCCGAGAACGATCAGCGGGATCCAGAAGCGCTCATAGAGGAATAGCAGCAGCACGAACTCGGCCACCAGCGCCGCCCCGAACACCCGCGCGAGCCCGGCGAAAGCGATCTGCTGCTGGGCATAGAGGCCGCCAAGCTCATAGCGGATGCCGGGCGGAATGGTGCCGTTCTGGTCAAGCACCTTCTTCACGTCGGCCACGGCGGCGCCAAGCGAACGGCCCTGCAACCGCGCTGTGATCGCGACCATGCGCTGCAGGTTCTCACGCTCGACCTCCGCCTGACCCGGCGCCGGCGAGACGCTGGCCACCCGGCCAAGTGCAAAGACATGCCCGTCCGGCGCGCGGATCGGCAATCGGGCGAGTTGATCGTCGTATTGCCGCATCGCAGGGGGTAGCCAGACGCGGACGCCGACCTGCTTGACCGTCTGCGGCAACTCGGTCGCCACCGTGCCCGACAGATAGTCGTTCAGCGCGGCGCCCACCACGGCGCTATCCACGCCTTCGATCGCCGCCCGCGCGCGCGCAACCTGGATGTTCAGGCCGTCCCCCGCAATGACGATCCCATCCTGCACCGATACGACGCCCGGGACTTTGCTGATCGCCGCAGCAATCTGGCGCGCGGCGGGCGCCAGTTGCGCCGGGTCGTTGGCGTAGAGCTTGACCTCGATCGGCTGCGGCACCGCCGTGAGGTCGCCGATCAGATCTTCCATGAGTTGCGCCAGCGCCACATGCAGGCCAAGCACGGCTTGGTCCACCCGGTCCTGCACCTCGGCCATGATGGCTGAGATCGCCCGGCGCGGGGCACCCTTCAGCAGGACGAAGAAGTCGCCAGTATTGGGCTCGCTCAGGCCGCCGCCCAGCCCCGTGCCGACACGGGTCGAGAAGGTTTGGACCTCCGGCACCGATTTCAGGATCGTCTCGACCTGGCCAAGTTCGCGCTCCGTCTCGGCCAGGGATGTGCCGGGCGCCGAGCGGTAGTCCAGCACGAAGCCACCCTCGTCCATTTGCGGCATGAACCCGCTGCCGACATTGCTGTAGGCGAAATAGCCCAATATCAGCAGCGGAACCAAGCCGAACAAAATCAGCCAGGGCCGAGCGAACAGCGCGCCGAGCAGCCAGCGATGCGCATGCCCCACCCGGCCTTCCGGGCCGGCCCCGGGGTCCTTCCACGTGTCGAAATTGACGATCAACCGAGCCAGCACCGGCACGGCAAGCGCCGTCAGCCCGTACGAGATGATGAGCGCCGCACCCATCGTGAGCGACAGCGCCTTGAAGAACGCCCCTGTCACCCCGCCGAGGAACACCAATGGCAGGAACACCAGCAGCGTCGCCATACTGGACCCTGTGAGGGGTGGCAGGAACTCTCGCCCGGCGCGCAACACGCCGTCGTTGCCGCCCTCCGCGTCGGCCCGCCGGGCCAGGTGCTCCACCATGGTGATCACGTCATCGATCACCAGCCCCACGGCCGCGGCGATCCCGCCAAGCGTCATGATATTAAACGTCATGCCCAGCGCCAGCAGCAGCAGCACGGTCATGGCCAGCGTCGCCGGCACCACGAGCATCGCCACCAGCGTCACCCGCAGGCTGCGCAGGAAGGCAAACAGCACCACCCCGGCCAGCGCGAGCCCGATCAACACTGCATCGCGCACGCTGCTCGCCGATTCAGTGACCAGCGTGCTCTGGTCATACCAGTTGGACAGCGTTACCCCGGCCGGCATCTGCGGCTGGAAGCCGGCGAGCGCCTTGCGGACGGCGGCGGAGAGCGCGACGCTGTTGGCGCTGGGCTGTTGATAAACCGCAAACTGCACCGCCGGGTGTCCGTCCTCGCCCACCCTGGTCCACTGCGGCACGACGCCGTCCTGAACGGTGGCAATGTCGCCCACGCGGACCACGCCGCCGGACCCTGCCTGCACGACCGTGTCCTTAACTTGCTCGGCCTGGCGCATGGTGTCGTCGAGCGCCAGCAGGAGCAGCTTGTCGTGGTCCTGCATCCGGCCCACGACGCTCAGCACGTTGGCCTTGCCGAGTGCGGCCGCCACGTCCGACAGCGCCAGTCCCCGCATCGCCAAAGCATGGGGATCGACCAGCACCTCCAATTCGCGCACTTCGCCGCCCTGCACCGAGACGTGGGAGACGCCAGTGATGGCGGTCAGCAGCGGCACGATCTGGTATTGCACCAGGTCGCGCTGCGCGACGGCGCTGACCATGGTGGAGGAGAGCGAGTAGGCGATGATGGGGAAAACGGTCGGGTCCATGCGCCGGACCCGATAGGACGCACCTGAGGGAAGCGTGGGCAGCGTTTGCGCGACCGCGGCATCCACCTGCGTCGTCGCCGTGATCATGTCAGTGCCCCAGGGGAAATCGAGCGAAATCTCGGCCGAGCCGCGGCTGGTGGTGGAGCGCATGTTAATGACGCCGGGCACCGCGCGCACCGCCTGCTCCAGCGGGATGGTCAGCAGCAGCACGGTCTGGTCGGCTGGGCGTGCACCGGCGTCGACGTTGACCAGGATGCGCGGGAACTGCACCACGGGGAACAGCCCGGTCGGCAGCAGCACCGCCGAGAAAGCCCCCGCGGCGGCCAGCGCCAGCAGCACGGCCAGTATCGAGCGGGTGTGCCGCGCCATAAATCCGCGGGGCACGACGCTGCCGGTCATTGCTGCGTTCCGGGCTTGGCGGCAAGCCCTGCTGGGCTGGTCCGGACGGCGCTGCCATCCTGAAGCTGGTAGTTGCCGGACACGACAAGGAGTTGTGCGGGCTCGATCGGGCCGTCAACCACAGTCGTATCACCGACGGTGCCGACCGAAGTCACGTCTATCCGGGTGGCCTTGCTGCCGTTCAGTTGAAAGACATAGGCGCCTTTCGCGTCCGTCAGCACGGCGTCGCGCGGCATCAGCCAGCCGGTCATCTGACCGACCTCAATCGTCACCCGCACCGGGCTGCCGGCAATCAGGCCTGGCGTAGGCGTAGACTCACCTGCATTGGGTGAAGGCTGGTCGGGCGGATCGACCACGACAGGAACCAGGCGGCTCTGGGCATCAAGCATCGCGCCGACCGAGACTACGCTGCCTTGCAGTTTGCCTGTCCCGTAGAGGGCCATGATCTGCGCCGGCTGGCCTGCAGCCACGATAGCTTGTTGCGCTGGCTCCACGCCAACAGTGGCGACCAGGCGGGCCGATCGCACCACCGTCAGCAGCGCCGTCTGGGCTGCGATCCTGGCGCCGGGTGCTACCAGGAGAGCCGCGACGATGCCATCGAACGGGGCAGCGACGGTCTGTTCCGCTGACCCGCCGCCGGACCGGTTCAGCGCATCGAGCGCCGCCTGCGCGTCGCTGACTGCCTTGTCCGCCTGCGCCACCTGGTCACGCGTGGCAAGGTGCTGGGCGAGCATCTGCGCCAAACGCGCCCGGTCTCCGCGCGCAAGAGTGAGTGCGGCGGTCGCTTGCCGATAGCCAGCGAGCGCTGCAGGGTCCGCGCGGACAACCAGCAGCGTTTGGCCTTTGTGGACGGCCTGACCAGCAAACGTCGTCACCGATAGCACTTGGCCACCGCGCAGCAAACTCATCGTCTCGCTGCCCCCGTCGGGTCCGGCCTGCACGGTGCCGTATGCCTCGATCGTGCGAGGCAGGCTGCCGCGGTGCGGCGCCTCCGTTTTGACCAAGACGCTGGGTTGTGGGGCGTTCGACTGCGCCAACGCCGCGGCGGGCAGCGCGACAAGTGCCAGAATCGCAGATAGCCTCATATCAACCCCGGCTGCTTCGGCGTGGTCAGACGAACCGGCGGCAGCCCGGCTCCGAGCAGCGTTGCCAGCGCCGTCTGCTCGTCGAGCACCTGTTGCTGCAGTCCGATGACTTGACGCTCCTTCTCCAGCCGCGTGACCACGAGCTGCACGTAGCTCAGCTCATCGATCAGCCCGGCACGCAGCGCCGTCTGCGCATCGGCGGCAAGCTTTTGCGCCGGACCGAGCCCGGCTTTGGCTGCGGCAAGCTGGTTCATCTGCAACGCAAGATTGGTCAGCAGCGCACGCGCCCCAGCCGTGGCGGTCGCCAGGCGCGCCTCATACTCGACGCGCAACTGCTCACGGGTGGCGCGCTGGATCGCGATGGCGCCGCGATTGCGGTTGAAGATCGGCAGCGATACTGAAATCGCCGGCCCGGCCGACTGCACCCGGCTGGTATCGCTGCCGTAGTTCGGCCCCAGCGTGAGCGCCGGAAATTGGCCCAGCACGGCCGCGCGCAAGCTTGCCTCCTCTGAAGCGTAACCGAGCTGCAAGGCGATCAGGTCAGGCCGTCGCGAGGGCAGGCTCGCCAGAAGTTCCGCCGCCTCGGCGTCCGAGATCGCAGGAACCGAGAGCTCTGTTTCCAGCAATGGCCGGACTTGCGGCTCCAGACCGAGGAGCGCGTCGAGGCTTTGCCAGCGCTGCTCCTGAGCAAGCACGGTGGCGTCCAGTTGCGTCTGCAGGCTGGTCACGGCGACGATATCGGGCGCCAGCACCTGCAGCGTGGCGTTGCCTTGAGCGACCCCGAGCCGTGTCGTGGCAGCACGCTGTTGCAGCAGGCCGAGCGTCTGCCGCAGGCTGCCCAGCAAGCGAGCCTGCTGGACCAGGTCGATCGTCAGGGTCTGCGCCCGGCTGATCGTCTGCCATTCCTGCCAGACAATGTTGGCATCGACCTGTTGCGCTGCCTTGCTGGCGGCTTGCCGGCGGGCAGAGAGCGTGATGAGCGACGTGACGTCACCGGTCAGGTTGGCCCCGATCGCGTTGGCAAACGCTGGCCCGGCCAGCAGCACATTGTAGCTGCCCGACAGGACTGGGTCAGGCAGCAGCCCGGCCTGGGTGACCTGCGCTCGCGCCACGCCATTCTGTGCCCGCAGAGCCTTCAGGTCTGGGCTGTTCTGCACCGCGAGCAATCCGATCTCGGCGACCGACAGCGGTTGGTTAGCCGGGATCGGCTCTGTCCCGGGCCTAGCGCGGTTGAGTTGTTCCACGCTGCTAGAGAGCGTTGGCTGCATGGGGAGTGGTCGCGCCCGATCAGTCGCGCAGCCGGCCAGCAGCGCACAGGCGATGCCGATCGGGATGACATGACGAGACGGGGACAGCAATCGGGTCTGCACGATCATGGCCGTCTGGCGCCGGCGCAGCGGCGAGTCTCGCCATCTGGCGGGAATCGCAGCACGGCGCACAGCCCGGGTGCCGCGTTGTGCAGGCGCAGGAATGTGCCATGGAGCTCAGCCACGGCTGCGACGAGGCTGAGGCCCAGCCCGTTGCCCGGCGACGTACGACTACGCTCGCCGCGATAGAATCGATGCGTCAGCCGAGGCAGATCGCCCGCGTCCACACCGGGGCCGTCATCCTCAACCGTCAGGCACGCGCCGGTTTCAGCACCGCTGTACAGGCGGACGGCAATACGCGTCCCCTGGGGCGTGTGGCGCAGCGCGTTCTCCACCAGGTTGGCCGCGGCTTGGGTAAGCAGTTCCTGGTCGCCGCGTATCACGACGCAGGGTTCCACGGCGGCGGTCAGACAGTGACCAGCCGCCTCGGCGTCCAGCAGGTAGGCGTCGGCCACCGCCTCCACGACGGAACTCAAATCGACGTCGCGGAACCCGGAGCGTGGTGAAGCGCCCTCGACCTGTGCAATGCGCAGCAACGCCGAAAAAGTCTCCAGCAAACCCTCTGCTTCGCGCAACGCGCCCTCGATACCGGCTTCGTAGTCGGCCGCGGACCGGGCGTGCATCCGCGCGTCCTCCAGGCGCTGGTAGAGGCGCGAAAGCGGCGTGCGCAAATCATGCGCCACGTCGCTGCTAACTTGGCGCAGGCTGTCCATCAGCGCGCCGATGCGGTCGAGCATGCGGTTCAGCGTGGCCGCAAGCCGGTCCAAGTCGTCGCCCGTGTTGCGAACCGGCACGCGATGGGTGAGGTCGCCGCCGATGATGGCCTCCGCCGTACGGGCAATCGCGTCCACCCGGGCGAGAAAGGCTTTGCTCAAAAGGGCGCCCCCGCCGATCCCGAGCAGGATCGCAAGGCCGACCGCCCAGGCGAGCGCTGTGGCAACCGCCTCCTCGATGTCGTCGATCCGGCTCATATCGTTGCCGACGGCGAGCAACGACCCGCTGCCCAGGTCCGATACCAGAGCCCGCACCCGCTCCGGCTGGCCGCCTTCCTCGTCTTGCGCGGCCACGGACAATGTAATCCAGCCCGGCTGCGGCGCGGCCATTGGGCGCATGTCGCCGGCCAGCTTCTGGCCATCTGGGTCTTGCACAAGGTAATCCAGCGAACCAGGCGCCTGGCCGCGCCCCTCGATGACGGCAAGCAGGCGAGGCAAGCCCCCAAATCGAAACTCGCCATGCAGCAACGCGGTCTCACCCTCGATTCGAGCTGCAATTTGCTGTTGAAGGGCAGAACGCGCGGTGAAGAACACGACCGCGCCCAGCGCGAGCGCCGAAGCGGCGAACAGGGCAACATACAGTGCGGCAAGCCGGAAGCTTGCCGTGCGGAAGAGCCTAGGAATTGGGGGCACGCAGCGCGTAGCCGGAGCCGCGGATGGTGTGAATCAACTCCGCGTCGCGGCCGCCACGGTTCAGCTTCCCGCGCAGCCGGCTGATATGGGTCTCGACGATGTTGGTCTTGGGATCGAAGTGGAAATCCCAGACTCCTTCCAGCAACATGGTTCGCGTCACGACCCGGTCGGCATGGCGCGCCAGGAACTCCAGCAGGCGGAACTCGCGTGGCTGCAGCTCGATCCGGTCGCCCCCGCGCATCACCGTTCGCTGCAGCAGGTCGAGCACCAAGTCTCCTACCTGCAAGGTCGTTGGCTTGTCCGTCAGTGGCGGTCGCCGGGCCAGCGCATTGAGCCGGGCCAGGAACTCCGCAAACGCGAACGGCTTGACCAGGTAGTCGTCGCCGCCCGCCTCCAGCCCCTCCACCCGATCTCCGACGCCGCGCAGGGCAGTGAGGAACAGCACGGGGGCTTTCACCCCCGCGCCGCGCAACGTACGCACGACGCCGAGCCCATCGAGGCCCGGCAGCATTCTATCCACGACAAGCACGTCGTAGCCGCCGTCGCCGGCCATCAACAGCCCGTCGCGACCGTCTGCCGAATGGTCCGCCAAGTGCCCATGCTCGCGCAGGCCGCGCATGATGTAGGCGGCTGTCTCCGCGTCATCCTCGATCACCAGGATCTTCATTGGATTGCCCGCCGCCCGTCGTATCAGTCCTGCTCGGGGCCGGCGTGCGTTGCCAGGGCCTTGCCGCTCTGCGCAGCCACGGTCACGGTCTGCACACCCTCAGGCAGATAGTTGCTAATACTCTTACGATGTCGGTATTCATATTGTTTGTCCTTTGTCCCCGCTGGGCGGCAAGATGCCGTCCGCTGGACGGCGAAGCTATGTCGCGCGCGGTTGGCTGCTCCGGGACGGCGCTATCCATCGCGCCAATGCGACCACCATTCCGCTATTCCTCGTGGAGGCCATGTAGCTCGCTCAAAATTGGGCAGTGTTGACTGGCCGATTGATATTTCCCAATGCGCTGCATCACTGTCTCAAACGAGCGTCTGAGACGGTGAAACACTTAAGCGATGGGATCGAGTTCCTCGCGGGGCTGTCCCCAGTCAAGAGACGAGGGCGCCTGCCGCCACTGCTGTATAGCTTCGCCCGTGACCGGGTCCTGGCGCGGGATCGGCAAGGACATGATGCGCTTGAGGGCGCTGCGCCAGCCGGCCTCGGACAGGTGCTCGCCCCGCATCAGGTCCCAATCGCGCCCGTCGGGATAGCCGCCCACCACCAGGATGTCGTCCGATCCATCGAGGTAGATGTGCGACACGCCCGCCGGGATCACGACGACGTCGCCGGCCCCGAGGCGTGCTTCGGAACCGCCCTCGCCGAAAAGCCGCAGCCGCATCGTTCCGCACGCGATGCCGAGCGCCTCATGCGACGTCGAATGGAAATGCTCGTAGTCGTAGATGCCTGGATAGCGCCAGTTGTTGAGCCAATCGTGCTGCCTGAAGCGGGCCTCAATGGCGCTGGCGGGATCGGCCGCGGCATCGGCTCTCACGGCGCCCCGGTGGATGAGCACGGGCAAGCGGCTGTTGGGCACCCTTCCTTTGGGCTTGGATTGCAGCGTCTCGACGCGGTATTTGCTTTCAGGCATTTGCATGCGCCTCCCAATGGCTTCCGTCATGGCAGATGTAAGCGGGCAGCAATGCAGGGCGATAACGCGGGACCTCCGGGCGAGTCCGCGGGACGGATCGGCCGGCGCTTTCAGCCAAGGCCCAGCAGCGAGCGGTTGAGGCTCTCCTCGGCGCCCGACGCCGCAAAGTCGTCGAAGGTGCGGTCGGCGACGCGGATGATGTGGTCGCGGATGAACGCCGCGCCTTCACGCGCGCCGTCCTCCGGATGCTTGAGCGCGCACTCCCATTCCAGCACTGCCCACCCGTCGTAGTCATGCTCGGCGAGCTTGGAGAACACGCCGGCGAAGTTCACCGTCCCGTCGCCGAGCGACCGGAACCGTCCAGGCCGCTCGACCCAGCCCTGGTAGCCGCCGTAGACGCCTGAGCGGCCGTCGTAGCGCAGCTCCGCGTCCTTGATGTGCACCGCCTTGATGCGCTCGTGGTAGATGTCGAGAAAGGCCAGGTAATCCAGGTGCTGCAGCATGAAGTGGCTGGGATCGTAGAGAATGCTGGCGCGGGCGTGGCCGCCGACGGCAGCAAGGAAGCGCTCGAAGGTCACGCCGTCGTGCAGGTCCTCGCCAGGATGGATCTCAAAGCAGAGGTCGATCCCGTTCTCCTCGTAAGCGTCGAGGATCGGGCGCCAGCGCTGGCCGAGTTCCTCGAATGCCGCCTCGACCAGCCTCGCCGGGCGCTGCGGCCAAGGGTAGACGTAGGGCCAGGCGAGCGCGCCCGAGAAAGTAACGGCGGCCCGGAGCCCGAGATTGCGGCTCGCGCGCGCAGCCAGCCTGACCTGCTCCACTGCCCAGGGCTGCCGCTTCGCCGGGTCGCCGCGCACCTCCGGCGCCGCGAAGCCGTCGAACAGGGCGTCGTAGGCAGGGTGAACAGCAACAAGCTGGCCTTGGAGATGGGTGGAAAGCTCGGTGATCTCGATGTTGCGGCGAGCGAGGCGTTCCTTCACCTCGTCGCAGTAGCCAGTGCTTGCAGCGGCCTTCTCCAGGTCAAAGAGGCGCGCGTCCCAAGTCGGGATCTGGATGCCCTTGTAGCCGAGCCCCGCCGCCCATTCGGCGATGCCGTCGAGCGTGTCGAACGGCGCCCTGTCCCCTGCGAACTGCGCCAGGAAGATGGCCGGCCCCCTAATTGTTCTCATGATCTTCTCCGGTTATGCCAACTCGGTCCAGCCGCCGCCCTGACGACTGTTGTCGACCGCAGTCCGGACGAAGCTCATCCCGCGGAGGCCGCCCTCGACACCCGGAACCAGGGCGGCGTCGCCCTCGCCGCGCAACAGCCCGGCGAAGTCACGGTAGAGGTTGGCAAACGCTTCGAGGTAGCCCTCAGGATGGCCCGGCGGCACCCGCGTCGCGGCGCTCGCGTCCGCTCCGAGCAAGGCCGCGCCGGCATGACGGATCTCGGTCGTGCCGTCGATCCGATTGATCGTCAGGGTGTTCGGCGTCTCCTGTCGCCAATGCAGCGCAGCTTGGTCGCCATAGACACGCAAGCGCAGCCCGTTCAGGTCGCCCACCGCGATCTGGGAGGCGATGAGGGCGCCCGGCGCGCCATTGTCGAAGCGCAGCAACACATTGCAGTCGTCGTCGAGCACCCGGCCGGGCACGACGCTGTTCAGGTCGGCGTTGATCCGCTTCACTTGATGGCCGGTGACGAACTCCACGAGGTTGAAGGCGTGTACGCCGATGTCGCCGATGCAGCCGCCTTCGCCGGCGCGTGCGGGGTCGGCGCGCCATTCCGCCTGCTTGCTGCCCTCGCGCTCGATCGGTCGCGCAAGCCAGCCCTGCGAGTACTCGACGATGGCCTTGCGCATGGTGCCCAGCGCGCCGTCCGCCACCAGTTTGCGGGCTTCCCGCACCAACGGGTAGCCCGTGTAGGTGTAGGCGACCCGGAACGGCAGTTGCGCCGCGGAGACCACCTGCGAGAGTTCGCGAGCCTCGGCGTGGGTCGCGGTCATCGGCTTATCGCTCATCACCGCCAGGCCCGCCTCCAGCGCCGCCTTCGCGACCGGGAGATGGAGGTGGTTGGGCGCGACGACCGAGACGAAATCGATGCCGTCGCCGCGCATCCGCTCGCCGGCGATCATTTGGGTCCAGGACAGGTAGGAGCGGCCGGGATCGATCTTGTAGGTCTCGCCGGCAGTCCGGCAGCGCCCGGGATCGCTGCTGAACGCACCGGCAACGAGCTCGATCTCGCGGTCCATCTCGGCGGCCAGCCGATGCACGCCCCCGATGAACGAGCCAGGGCCGCCGCCCACCATGCCCATCCGCAACCTTCGCATGACGTTTCCCCGTTTTGTTTCTTGTGGTTCGGAGCCTGGTTCGTCCTGGCTCGTCGGCCGAGTCCTGCGAGTTAATGAAGGTAAAGGCGACGTGCCAACCCTGCTGGGCGAGCGCGCAGGCGACTATCGGCTTGCAGGCACCAGGCTGCTCTCGATGGCGTTGGCCAAGTCGGCAGCGAAGCGTTCTGTCGTGGTGCCAGTTACCAGATCGAAGGCGTGGTAGACGCCGGGATAGACATGAAGCTCGACGGGCACGCCCGCGCGGCCCATTCTGCCTGCGTAATCGATGGCTTCGTCGACGAGGATGTCGAGGCTTCCCATGGCGATGAAGGCAGGGGCCACGCCAGCGAGATTGTTGGCCCTAGCAGGTGCCATGTAGGAAAGCTGCTCGGGGGCTGCCTGCGCCAGGCGAGCTTGCCACAATTGCCGCAGATACTTGGGTGAAAGAACGAACTCGCCGGCGAACGCATTGTCGACCGGCGCGTCCGGCCCGCCGGTGCGGTCATCGAGCGCGGGATAAATCAGCAGTTGAGCCTTGATCGGTATGCCGGCGTCGCGGGCTCGCAGGGCAATGCCCGCTGCAAGATTTCCGCCCGCGCTATCCCCCATCACGCCGATGCGGTCCGAACCGACACCGAGCTGTCCCGCCTCCGCTCGAAGCCAGCACAATGCAGCGAAGCAATCGTCCAAAGCGATGTGGCCGGGAGACTCTGGCGCGAGGCGATAATCGACCGACAGCACAACAACGCCGTGCCGGTCAGCGACACCGGCGCAGAACGCCGCCATCATGTCGGCCGTCCCCGCGATCCAGCCGCCTCCATGCATATGGAGGATCGCGCCACGCGCCATGCCGGTTTTCGGCCGGTAGAGCAGGGCTCGCACCGGCGGCTCGCCCTCCCGAGCGATGGACACCTCTTCCTTCGCGACCGCATCCGGGGAACCGTACTTCTGTCCGTAAGCCTGAAGCAGTGCCTCCCTGATCTCCCCAACTGTTTGAGTGTCATAGTCGAAGATAGGGATCAGCGTGGCTGTCTCGCGGTAGTCCGGTGCGACGAGATGAAGGGTGCTCAAGGGCAAGACTCCTTGGATCTGGGATGGCGTCCGAGATGCACTCACACCTCCATTCCGTAACGCCCGTTCCATAGCTATATGGAGACGCATTGCATTTCAAGAGTGATCGTTATGGGAATCATGGAGGCGCCGAAAAGGCGCGGTCGTCCTCGTAGTTTCAACCTGGAGGAGGTCACCGCGAAGGCCGCGCTCCTGTTCTGGGAGCGAGGATACGAGGGTGTGTCGGTTGACGAACTCACAACGGCGATGGGCATTACGACGCAGAGCTTCTATGCGGCCTTTGGATCGAAGCAAAAGCTCCATCGCGAGGCGCTTGCATGGTACGATCGAGAAGTCACGCGGCCTGTCAGGGACGCGCTGACCAGCGAGAGCGACGTCGTTCAGGCGGTCCGAGAGACTTTAAAAGCATGTGCGCGAGAGTTCACCCGGGTCGACCGACCATTAGGCTGCTTGCGGTCGACGGCAGGCATCTGCTCATCGCGCGAGAACGAAGCGGTCGCTCGACATGCTTCCGATCTACGGCTGGAAACGGTCTCCTTTATCAACGCGCGCCTCGATCAGGGTGTCATGGACGGACAGCTCGATAGCCGCGTAAATACCAGTGTGCTGGCCCTGTATCTGAACGCGATGGTGGTCGGCATGTCCGTTGCGGCGCAGGACGGTGCGGAGGTCAATGACCTGCTCGCCGTTGCCGACGTTGCTGCTGCGGCCCTGTCCAGAAGCGCCTGAAGCGGGGAAAGGTGTCGTTAGATCGGCCAGCCAGGCACTGCCATTCTCCCCGGACCACCCGATCAGGGATGGTCCTGTGTCGCCGTACGCGCTACCCGCGCCAAAATACTCGCGGCATCCGGAATGGCAGCATCGCCTGCACCCAGGGTGCGCGGAATCGGTCCAAGCACAGGCTTTCATGCACCGCGGTCACCTCCTCTCCCAGCAGGCGAGTGGTCAAGACCGAGCGGGCGTAGAATGGGGTGTCTTCCAGCGTCCGCATCACTCGAGCTGGTCCGTCCGCTCGCGTGCTCCGCGCGATCCGCCATCGCGTGCGCGGCAAGCTGACCCGGTCCGGCGGGCAGAATGGCGTCACGCCGCCTGCCCTGTCGAACTGCAGCGCCAAGCACTGGCCGGTCCCATCCCGCCGTTGCGCCTCGTAAAGCACCGCCGCGCCCGCTCGCGTGCTGGCACGGGACCACTCCCAGGCCTGAAACGACTCTTCCAGCGGGCCGCTGCCGTCGTTGGTGTCGAAATAGGCCGGGCCTGACCAGCGCAATCCGGGACGTTCGAGCGCCACCTCCACCCGAGCGCCGGGGGCGATCGGCTGCCATCGGTGCAAGCCAGCCGCGTCTAAGGTGAACCGCTCGCCATAGAGCGCCGCCGGATGCAGCCGCACCCGGCCACGGATGCGCCGGGGCACCGGCATCGCCCATTCGTCTAGCCGCAGCTCCACCGCCGCCCCGTCCCAAGAGATCGCGGACGGTCCAATCACCAGCTCCGTGGCGCTGCGCTGGACCGCGCCCGCTCCCCGTTCCGTCATCGCCCAGCGGCCGCCGGGGCCATACAGAGCGGCGTTCATGGCGCAGAACCGCGCCGGGTCACCCCCGCCGCCGCGGCGCGCCCAGGCGTAATACGGCGAGAACACGCTGCCGATAAAGGCGATTACGGTCAGCCCGTGCTGCCCGTCGTCGCTCAGCGCGTCGATATACCACCACGCGTAGCCACGCGGCGGGACGGCGCTGTCGAACCGAGGTACTGCATCGCCGCCACGGCGGCCGTCCGGCCCGACAGCGCCGCCATCGGCACCCCCGGCCCCGGATGCACCCCGCCGCCGGCCATCAGCAGGCCCGGCAGCCGTGTCTTCGCCCCCGCCCGGCGGAACGGCGCCCGCCAGCCGGCCAGAGCTTGGCCGTAGAGCGCTCCCCCGGTCCGCGGAAACAGGGCCTCGAACCCGGCCGGCGTTGTCACCACCGTTGCCCGAGGGCGCAGGGTCAGGCCGCATCGGGCGAGTTGAGCGGTCATCCGCTGGGTGCATGCGGCGATCTCCTCGGGGCGCAAGCTGTGTCGATCGGCTGTGGCGGGGGCGTTCACCAGGCAGAGCAGCCGTTCAGGGCCGGAGGGGGTCGCCGGGTCACGGTCCTGCGCACAGATATAGACGGTCGGCTCCTGCGGCAGGGTGCCGCGACCGATGGCGTCGAACTCGGCGGCGTAGTCACGGGAGAACACCACCGTGTGACGGGCGAGTTCGAAGCCTTCGGCCTCCGCGACCATGGCCCAGGTGACGGCGGAGAGCGAACGCTGGCCCTCCGGCAGGGCGGCAACTGCGGCTGAGGCCCCCGGCCCCAGCACTCCCGCCCCCACCGCGCCCGCATCCGCGTTTACCACCACGGCCGCCGCTTCGACCCGCTCGCCGCTGGCAAGTTGGACCCCGGCCGCCCGACCCTTTCCCACCAGCACGGAGGCGACCGGGGTGTTGTAGCGGAACACCGCGCCCCGCTGTTCGGCCAAGGCGGCCAGGGCGCGGGCCACGCGATGCATTCCGCCCTCCACCAGCCAGACCCCCTCCCGCTCCACATGCGCGATCAGCGCCAGCGTGGCCGGGGCCTGGAACGGGTTCGAGCCGCAATAGGTGGCGTAGCGGCCGAACAACTGCCGCAAGCGCGCGTCGCGAAAATATTCGCCCAGCACCGTCCAGAGACCGGCGAACGGTGCAATCCCCAGCATGCCCACGCCGCCAGACGCTGCCAACGAGAGCGGGCTTGGTCGCGCGGCGCGGATGAAGGGGCCGTCCAGCAGCTCGAAACTGCGCCGCGCCCGCTCGCAGAACTGGCGGTAGCCCCGCGCCTCCTGCGGCCCGGCAAAGGCGCCGATCGCGTCGGCCGACTGCTCCACATCGGCGTGCAAATCGAGCCGTTCACCCGCCGGCCAGGCATGCCGGGCCAGGATGGCGGCCGGACGCAATGGCACATGGTCCGACAAGGAGGCGCCGGCTGCGGCGAAAATCTCCTCGAACACCCAGCGCATCGTCAGCACCGTCGGGCCGGCATCGACCACGCTGCCCCCCACCGAAACCTGGCGCATCTTGCCACCCGGGCTGTCGGCCGTCTCCAGCACCAGCACCTCGCGGCCCGCCACCGCCAGATCCAGCGCGGCCACCAGTCCGCCGATGCCGGCACCCACCACCACGATACGTTCGCTGCTCACCTCTGCCTTCTA
The DNA here is from genome assembly GCA_965276785.1 of Acetobacteraceae bacterium. GTDB lineage: Bacteria > Pseudomonadota > Alphaproteobacteria > Acetobacterales > Acetobacteraceae > LMUY01. The sequence continues at coordinate 618,614 of OZ255629.1, read as the reverse complement.
CTGAATCCACCGCTGTAAGCAAATTGGCTTGACAGCCAAAAGTGTCAATTTAGATTGACAATCCTACCACGCTGGGGAGAACCGATATGGACTCCGCCGCCCGCATTGAGCGCGCGCTCGACGCCGCCGTTACTGTTGCTGACACGCCAGGGGCGCCGCCGCGGCTCGCCGCCGCCATCCGAACTGCCGTGTTTCCCAAAGGCGCGCGCATCCGCTCGCGGCTTTGCCTCTCCGTGGCCGCGGCTTGTGGCGACGACCAGCCCGGCTTGAGCGACGCCGCCGCCGCCGCAATCGAACTGCTGCACTGCGCCTCCCTGGTGCATGACGACCTGCCGTGCTTCGACAATGCCCTGACCCGGCGGGGCCAGCCTTCCGTGCATCGTGCCTTCGGCGAGCGACTCGCGGTGTTGGCGGGGGACGCCCTGATCGTGATGGCGTTCCAGGTGCTGGCCCGCGGCGCCGCCCGCGCGCCGGGGCGGCTGGCGGCGCTGATGCAGACCGTGGGCGCCGCGGTGGGAACCCCGTTTGGGATCGCCGCCGGGCAAGCCTGGGAGTGCGAGGACCAGGTGGACTTGGCCGATTACCAGCAAACCAAAACCGGCGCGCTGTTCGCCGCCGCCACCGTCGCCGGCGCCCAAGCGGCGGGAGCGGAGGGCGAACCTTGGCGTCTGCTCGGCGAGCATCTCGGCGAGGCCTACCAGGTCGCCGACGACATCCGCGACGTGGTCTGCACCCAGGCTGAACTCGGCAAGCCGGTGGGGCAGGACGAGGCACTCGGCCGGCCCAGCGCCGCCCGAACTTTAGGGCTGGCGGGCGCCATCCGAAGGCTGGACCTGCTTTCGGCACAGGCGGCCGCAGTGATCCCGCCTTGCCCGGGCGAGACGATGCTGCGCCACCTGATTTTGCAGGAGCAGCACAGGCTGCTGCCGGCCGGGCTCGTTCCCGCCGGGTGAGTCTGCTCGGCCGCGGCTGGGGGCTGCACGACCGGTTGTTGGCCAGCCCGCGGTTTCAACGCTGGGCGGCCGGGTTCGCGCTCACCCGGCCGGTGGCAACCCGCCGCAGCCGGGCCTTGTTCGATCTATGCGCCGGGTTTGTCTACTCGCAGGTGCTGTTTGCCTGCGTCCAGTTGGACCTGTTCACCCGGCTGGCAGCGGGGCCGCAATCGGCCGAAGCGCTTGCCGCCGCGCTCGGCCTTTCGGCGGCCAATATCGAGCGGTTGCTACTGGCCGCCGCGTCGCTGCGGCTGGTGTCCCGGCGTCGCGGCCAGTTTGGTTTGGGGGTGCTCGGCGCCGCCATGCTCGGCAACCCCGCGGTCGCCGCCATGGTGCAGCACCACGCGCTGCTCTACCACGACCTCGCAGATCCGGTGGCACTGTTGCGGGGCGGCCCGCCAGGCCGGCTGGCTCAGTTCTGGCCCTATGCAGCAGGCGAGCCGGCGCAATCGGCCGAGACGGCCGGCTACAGCGCGCTGATGGCCGAGTCCCAAGCGTTGCTGGCGGCCGACGTGCTGGAAGCAGCGCCGCTTGGCGGTATCCGGCGCCTGATGGACGTGGGCGGTGGCGACGGCAGCTTCCTGCTCGCCGCCGCCCACCATGCGCCGCATCTGCAGGTCGTTTTGTTCGACCTGCCACCCGTGGCGGAGCGTGCCGCGGCCCGGTTCGCCGCCGCCGGGCTGAGTGGCCGCGCCGAGGCGGTGGGCGGCAGTTTCCGTTCCGACCCGCTGCCGAAGGGCGCCGACGCGGTCGCGCTCGTCCGCGTACTGCATGACCATGAGGACGCGGTCGCAGCGGCCCTGCTCCACGCCGCCTACACGGCACTCCCGCCGGGCGGACGCATCCTGGTGGCCGAGCCGATGGCTGGCACTCCCGGCGCCGAGCCGGTCGGTCACGCTTATTTCGGATTTTACCTGCTTGCCATGGGCAGCGGACGGCCACGCACCGCGGCGGAAATCCGCACCATGCTCGCCATGGCCGGGTTCCGCCAGGTGCGGGAGCAGCGCACCCGGCGCCCAATGCTGGTTCGCCTTATCACCGCCGAAGTGTAAACTAGCATTGACGGTTTCTTTTGTCTGTGTAAGCTGACACTCCACGAACGCCTGCAAGCCAGAACAGGAGAGCGCGAGGGTGGACACCATTGCAGTCGTGCTGCAAGCGCCGGAGCAACTCACCGTGTCGCGGTTGAGCCTTGCGCCGATGGATCCACCCGATGTGCTGGTGGACGTCACCCATAGCGGCATCAGCACCGGTACCGAACGCCTGCTCTGGTCCGGCCGCATGCCGCCCTTCCCCGGCATGGGTTACCCCTTGGTTCCCGGCTATGAAGCGGTAGGGCGCATCAGCCAGGCGGGTGCCGAGTCGGGCCTCTCGGTGGGTCAGGCCGTGTTCGTGCCCGGTGCCAAATGCTTCGGCGAGGTGCGCGGGCTGTTCGGCGCGGCGGCTTCCCGCCTGGTGGTGCCAGGCGCGCGGGCGCTGCCGCTTTCAGAGAACTGGGGTGAGCGCGGCGTGTTGCTGGCTCTGGCCGCCACGGCGCAGCATGCCCTGGCGGGCGGCCTGCCGGACCTGATCGTGGGCCATGGAGTGCTGGGCCGCTTGCTCGCGCGCTTGGCGGTGGCGGCTGGCGGAGCGCCCACGGTGTGGGAGCGCAACCCGGCCCGCAGCGAGGGCGCGCAAGGCTACCGTGTAACCAGCGCTGCCGCAGACCCGCGCCGCGACTATGCCCGCATCGCCGACGTCAGCGGGGACGCCGGGTTGCTGGACGAGCTGGTCGCCCGCCTGGCACCCGGCGGCGAGGTCGTGCTTGCCGGGTTCTATAGCGACCGCCTCAGCTTCGCGTTCCCGCCCGCCTTCATGCGCGAGGCGCGGCTGCGGGTCGCCGCGCAATGGGCGCCACAGGACCTGGTGGCGGTGCGGGACCTGGTGGAGCGCGGCCAGGTGTCGCTGGACGGGCTGATCACGCATCGCAGCGCACCCACGGATGCCGACGCCGCCTATGCCACCGCCTTTGAAGACCCGGCCTGCCTGAAAATGATCCTCGATTGGAGCCAAGCCGCATGAACGCCACCATGGCCCGCCCGCAACCGGCGCAAGCCGGCATGACCGAGGTATTGCGCGCCGAAGCGGCGATGGAACCGGACCCGGTCTCCACTGCGCCGGCGAAGAAGCAGACCGAGGTGATCGCCATCTACGGCAAAGGCGGCATCGGCAAGAGCTTCACTCTCGCCAACCTCTCCTACATGATGGCGCAACAGGGCAAGCGCGTGCTGCTGATCGGCTGCGACCCAAAGAGCGACACCACCTCGCTGCTGTTCGCCGGCCGCTCCTGCCCCACCATCATCGAGACCTCGTCCAAGAAGAAGCTAGCCGGCGAGCAAGTGCAGATCGGCGACGTCTGCTTCAAGCGCGACGGCGTGTTCGCGATGGAATTAGGCGGGCCCGAAGTCGGCCGTGGCTGCGGCGGCCGCGGCATCATCCATGGTTTCGAGCTGCTGGAAAAGCTCGGCTTCCACGACTGGGATTTCGACTATGTGCTGCTGGACTTCTTGGGCGACGTGGTGTGCGGCGGCTTCGGCCTGCCGATTGCGCGAGACATGTGCCAGAAGGTGATCGTGGTCGGCTCCAACGACCTGCAGTCGCTCTATGTCGCCAACAACGTCTGCTCGGCGGTGGACTACTTCCGCAAGCTGGGCGGCAACGTGGGTGTCGCCGGGCTGGTGATCAACAAGGATGACGGCACCGGTGAAGCGCAGGCCTTTGCCGCCGCCGCCGGCATTCCCGTGCTCGCCGCCATCCCGGCCGACGACGACATCCGCCGCAAGAGCGCCAATTACGAGATCATCGGCCGGCCCGGCGGACGTTGGGCGCCGATGTTTGAAGCACTCGCGGCGGAAGCCGCCGCAGCCCCGCCGGTGCGGCCCACGCCGCTCTCGCATGAGGCGCTGCTCGGCCTGTTCGCCGGCGACACGGTGGGGCGCAACGTCGTGCTGACGCCCGCGACCATGGAGGATATGTGGGTGACGCCGCTGGCGCCGAAGCCGTCGCTCGAAGTGGTGTACGAGGGCGCGTGATGGACGGCGATTGCCATGGCGGGCGGCAGACCTTGCTGGCGGCCGCCGACGCCGCCGGAAAGAGCGCCACGCTGGCGCAACTGGCCGCCGACTACCCGCGCGGCCCGCACGACCAGCCGCAATCGATGTGCCCGGCATTCGGTTCGCTGAGGGTGGGCCTACGCATGCGCCGCACCGCAACCGTGTTGTGCGGCTCGGCATGCTGCGTTTACGGCCTCACCTTCACCGCGCATTTCTACGGTGCCAAGCGAACGGTCGGTTATGTGCCGTTCAACAGCGAGTCACTGGTCCGCGGCCAGGTGTTCGAGGACATCCGCGAGGCGGTGCATCAACTCGCCGACCCGGCGGACTACGACGCCATCGTGGTGATCAATCTCTGCGTGCCCACCGCCTCCGGCGTGCCGCTCGATCTCCTGCCGAAGCAGATCAATGGCGTGCGGGTGATCGGCATCGACGTGCCGGGATTTGGCGTGCCCACCCATGCCGAGGCCAAGGACGTGCTGGCGGGCGCCATGCTGCGCTACGCCCGGCACGAAGCCGAAGCGGGCCCGGTGGCGCGGACGCGGCAACCAGCCGCGGGGCCGACCGTGGCGTTGATCGGCGAGCTGTTCCCGGCCGATCCGCCGGGCGTCTCCGCCCTGCTGGCGCCGATGGGCCTATCCGTGGCGCCGCAGATTCCTTCCCGGGAATGGCGCGACCTATACGGGGCGCTGGACTGCGATGTGGTGGCCGCCGTGCACCCGTTCTACACGGCGACGGTGCGCGAATTCCGCGCCGCCGGGCGGCCGGTAATCGGCTCCGGTCCGGTTGGCGTGGAGGGCACGGCCGCATGGCTGGACGCGGTCGGGCGCGCCGCCGGAATCGAGCATGCCCGCGTGGACGCCGCCAAAGCCCGCGCGCTGCCGGCGATCCAGGCGGTGATGGCCGCCAACCCCATCGACGCCACCGTCACCGTGTCCGGCTATGAAGGCTCCGAACTTCTGGTCGCGCGCTTGCTGATCGAGGCGGGCGCCCGGGTCCCTTACGTCGGCACCGCTTGCCCGCGCACCGAGTGGAGCGAGACCGATTGCCAGTGGCTCGCAGCCCACGGCGCCCACGTGCAATTCCGCGCCAGCCTGGAGCAGGACCTGGCCGCGATGAAGGACGTGCGGCCGGACCTCGCCGTCGGCACCACGCCACTGGTGCAACAGGCCAAGGAGCTGGGCGTCCCCGCGCTCTATTTCACCAATATGGTCTCCGCCCGGCCGCTGTTCGGCCCGGCGGGTGCGGCCTCGCTGGCTGGCATCGTCGCCGCGCAGACCCGCGGGCGGGAGCGGTTCGCGCGGATGGTCGGCTTCTTCGAGGGGGTCGGCACGCCGGATAGCGCCGGCTATGGTTGGAAGGGCGTGCCTAAGTCATCGCCGGGCTTTCGCGAGCGCAACCGCAAGCTGCGCGAGGCCAAGATGCGCGCCAACGAAGCAGTGGGGACCTAAGGCGATGCTGGTGCTCGACCATGACCGCGCTGGCGGGTACTGGGGCGCGGTGTATGCCTTCTCCGCCGTGCGCGGCCTGCGCGTGGTGATCGATGGCCCGGTCGGCTGCGAGAATCTGCCGGTGACGGCGGTGCTGCACTACACCGACGGGCTGCCGCCGCACGAGCTGCCGGTGGTGGTGACGGGCCTGTCCGAGGAGGAGCTGTCGCAGAACGGCACCGAGGCCTCGATGCGCCGGGCCAGCGGCACGCAGGACCCGGATTTGCCCGCCGTGGTGGTGACCGGCTCGATTGCCGAAATGATCGGCGGCGGCGTGACACCCGAGGGCAGCAACCTGCAGCGCTTCGTGCCGCGGACGATCGACGAAGACCAATGGCAATGCGCCGACCGTGCCATTTATTGGCTGTGGACCGAGTTCGGCGCCAAGAAGAAGGGCGGCGTACGGGCGCCGGCCAAGCGGCCCGAGGGGGCCCGCCCGCGGGTGAACATTATCGGCCCGATCTACGGCACGTTTAACATGCCGTCGGACGCCACCGAGATCCGCCGCCTGGTGGAGGGCATCGGCTGCGAGGTTAACCTGCAGTTCCCGCTCGGCTGCCACGTGGAGGACATCGCCCGGCTGCCGGATGCGGACGTGAACATCTGCCTCTATCGCGAGTTCGGCCGCAAGCTGTGCGAGGAATTGGATCGCCCATACCTCATGGCCCCGATCGGAGTGTTTGCCACCACCAACTTCCTGGAAACCCTGGGCGAGCTGGTGGGGCTGGACCCGCAGCCGTTCATCGCGGCCGAGAAGCACACCACGATCAAGCCGCTGTGGGATTTGTGGCGCTCCGTGACACAGGATTTCTTCGCCACCGCCTCCTTCGCGGTGGTCGCCACCGACACCTACGCCCGCGGCGTGCGCCGGTTCTTGGAAGACGAATTGGGCATCCCCTGCAGCTTCGCCGTCTCGCGGCAGGCCGGGCAGAAGACCGACAATGCCGCCGTTCGTGCCGCCATCAAGGCGACGCCGCCGCTGGTGCTGTTCGGCTCCTTCAACGAGCGGATGTATTCGGCCGAGGCGGGAGCGCGCTGCAGTTTTGTTCCAGCGTCGTTTCCAGGCGCCATCATCCGCCGCGCCACCGGCACGCCGTTCATGGGCTACGCCGGCGCCACTTACTTGGTGCAGGAATACTGCAACGCGCTGTTCGATGCGCTGTTCCACATCCTGCCGCTCGGCACCGAGATGGATAAGGTGGAGCCTACGCCGGCGAGGCCCGCCATGGTGTGGAGCGAAGCCGCCTCGCATCGCCTCGACGCGCTGGTGCAGACCGAACCATTCCTGCTGCGCATCTCAGCCGCCAAGCGCCTGCGCGACCGCATCGAGCGTGCGGCGCGGGAGGCTGGCGAAGACGAAGTTTGCCTGGACCGAGTGGCCCGGCTGACCGAAACGGTGCCCGCGTGAACGCGGACCATCGTTCCCCGCCGCGGGATGTGCGCGGCAGCGGCCGAGAGGCCAGGAGACGGAGGGCTACGACGTGAGTGGCATGATCGAACGAGAAAGGCCGACGACGCTGTCGGGCCTGACGGAACCAGAGGCGCGGGAATTCCACACCATCTTTATGACGAGCTTCATCGTGTTCACGGTGATTGCCATCGTCGCGCATTTCCTAGTGTGGCAATGGCGCCCCTGGCTGCCTGGCCCGAACGGGTATCAGACCGGCATGCTGACCCTGCATCACGCACTCACCATGCTTGGCTGAGGAGACAGCACCATGTGGCGCATTTGGACCCTGTTCGACCCCCGGCGGGCACTGATCTCCCTGGGCATATTCCTGTTCACTCTGGCAATTCTGATCCATTTCATCCTGTTGAGCACTGATCGCTTCAACTGGCTGGACGGCCCGCATCGCACGGGCGGAGTGGCGCAGCAGATGGCACCGCTGCCACCTGCGGCAAAATAGGCACAGCCTCAGCGGCGGCCCGGCATCAAGACCGGGCTGCCGCCTTGGCATAGAGGGGGAGCGTAAAGCCGTGGCGATGCTAAGTTTCGAGCGGAAATACCGCGTACGGGGCGGAACGCTGGTCGGCGGTGACTTGTTCGATTTCTGGGCCGGCCCGTTCTACGTCGGCTTCTTCGGCGTGACGGCCGCGTTTTTCTCCATCCTGGGCACGTTGCTGATCATCTACGGGGCGGCGATCGGCCCCACTTGGAACGTCTGGCGCATCAACATCGCACCGCCGGACATCAGCTACGGCCTGGCGCTGGCCCCGCTGCGGGAGGGCGGGCTGTGGCAGGCGATCACCGTCTGCGCATTGGGCGCCTTCATCTCCTGGGCGCTGCGGCAGGCCGAAATCTCCCGCAAGCTCGGCATGGGGCTGCATGTCCCGGTGGCCTACAGCATGGCGATCTTTGCCTACTTCACCCTGGTGGTGATCCGGCCCGTGCTGATGGGAGCTTGGGGCTATGGTTTTCCCTACGGCATCTTAAGCCACTTGGATTGGGTGTCCAACACCGGCTACCAGTATCTGCACTTCCACTACAACCCGGCGCATATGCTGGCGGTGACGTTCTTTTTCACCACCGTGCTCGCATTGTCGCTGCATGGCTCGCTGGTGTTGTCCGCCGCCAATCCGCCGAAAGGGCAGGTGGTGAAGTCGGGCGAGCATGAGAACAGCTTCTTCCGCGACACCATCGGCTGGTCCATCGGCACACTCGGCATCCACCGGCTGGGCCTGTTCCTCGCACTCTCGGCCGGGTTCTGGAGCGCGGTCTGCATCGTCATCAGCGGACCATTCTGGGACAAGGGCTGGCCGGAGTGGTGGGGTTGGTGGCTGAACCTGCCGATCTGGAAGTGAGGGGGCACGATCATGGCTGAATACCAAAACCTTTTCACCCGCGTGCAGGTCCGTGGCCCGGCCTATTCGGGTGTGGCCACCGCCCCGGGCGCGTTCCCGCGCCAAGGCAAGCCGGTGTTTTCCCACCTGCTGGGACGATTCGGCGATGCGCAGGTCGGTCCGATCTATCTCGGCGCCTTAGGCGTGGCCTCACTCATCTGCGGCTTCACCGCGTTCGAGATCATCGGGCTCAACATGTGGGCGTCGGTGAACTGGAACCCGGTGCAGTTCCTGCGCGAACTGCCTTGGCTGGCGCTGGAGCCCCCGGCGCCAGGTTGGGGCTTGCGCTTGCCGCCCCTGGCCCAAGGCGGCTGGTGGCTCATGGCGGGCTTCTTTCTCACCGCCTCCATCCTGCTGTGGTGGGCCCGCGTGTATCGCCGCGCCCGCGCCCTCGGTATGGGCACGCATGTCGCCTGGGGGTTTGCCGGCGCCATCTGGCTCTACCTCGTGCTGGGGTTCATCCGCCCCTTGCTGATGGGCAGTTGGGCAGAGGCGGTGCCGTTCGGCATCTTCCCGCACCTGGACTGGACGGCGTCGTTCTCGCTGCGCTACGGCAATCTGTTCTACAACCCATTCCACATGCTCTCGATCGTGTTTCTCTACGGGTCGACGCTGCTGTTCGCGATGCACGGCGCCACCGTTTTGGCGGTCAGCCGGTTCGGCGGCGAGCGCGAGATTGATCAGATCGTCGACCGCGGCACCGCGGCCGAGCGCGCCGGCATTTTCTGGCGCTGGACCATGGGGTTCAACGCCACGTTCGAATCGGTGCATCGCTGGGCTTGGTGGTTCGCCGTGCTCTGCCCGGTCTGCGGCGGCATCGGCATCCTGCTGACGGGCACCGTGGTGGATAATTGGTATCTCTGGGGTGTGAAGCACGGCATCGCCGCCTCCTATCCCGCAGTGTTCGGCCCGATGGTGGACCCGGCGACCCTGCCAGGAGCGCCGCAATGAGGTATTTCCCCCTCTGGGTGGCCGCCGGGCTGGCCGGCCTTGTGGCCCTGCTCATCATCGTCACCACCTTCCGCGCCGGGCCGCTCTACGAGGTGCAGCGCGGCTATCGCGGCACGGGAATGGTGGAGAACTTCCAACCGCAGGTGATCGCCGACGAGCGCAAGTTGAACGCCATCCCCGCCTACCTGCCGGAACTTCCGGCGGCCGGGCTGAAGGCCAACGTCGCCTACAAGAACGTGCAGGTGTTGGGCGACCTGAGCGTAGGGCAGTTCACCCGCATCATGGCGTCCATCACGCAATGGGTGTCGCCGCAAGCGGGCTGCAACTACTGCCATGTCGGCAACAACTTCGCGGCCGACGACAAATACACCAAGGTGGTCGCCCGCCGCATGCTGCAGATGACCCAGCACATCAACACCGACTGGAAGAGCCATGTGCAGAACGTGGGGGTAACCTGCTACACCTGCCACCGTGGCAACAACGTGCCCGCCTACATCTTCTACAACGACCCGGGACCGGCACACGCGGTCAATATGGTGGAAACCGGAACGGGCAAGAACATTGCCTCGCCGTCGGTCGGCCTGGCCTCCTTGCCCTACGACCCGCTCACGCCCTTTCTCGAGCAGGACAACAGCATCCGCGTGAACTCCACCACGGCCTTGCCGACGGGTGACAGGCAGTCCATCAAGCAGACCGAATGGACCTATGCGCTGATGGTGCATTTCTCCCAATCGCTCGGGGTGAACTGCACCTATTGCCATAACAGCCGCGCCTTCGCCGATTGGTCGCAGAGCACGCCGCAACGCGTAAGCGCCTGGTACGGCATCCGCATGGTGCGGGATGTGAACAACGCCTATCTAGAGAGCCTGCATTCGGTGTTCCCGCCTTATCGGCTGGGCCCATTGGGGGACGTCGCGAAAGTGGACTGCGCAACCTGCCACCAGGGTGTCTACAAGCCCCTGTTCGGCGTGAGCATGGCGAAAGACTTCCCGGAGCTGGGCGGCGTGCCGCAAGCAGCGCAGTAAGGAGCGACCTATGAGAGACACCAATGCACTGCGCCGTGGCCCGATCCAGCAGCGTCCGCTGCCACTTCGGGCCGGCACCCGCAGCTCGGTTCTGGCGCTGTGGCAGACCCGGGCATTCCTGAGTGCGCTGGAGGCGGTTTGCCCGCCACTTCGTGCGCCGGGTGCGCTGCAGGAATGCGTCATCGGCGTCACCGGGGATGCCATCCAAGACCGTCCCTTGGCCGAGATCGGCGGCAAGGGGCTGTTCGCCAAGGAGATCCACGAGGCGCTGCTGGATGGCCGCGTGGATGTGGCGGTGCATAGCCTAAAAGACCTCGACACCGCCCTGCCCGCCGGCGTCACCATCGCCTGCACCCTGCGGCGCGAGGATGCGCGGGACGCAATGGTGCTGGCCGAGGCGCACCAGCCGGGCGCCGCCCTGGGCTTGGGCTCGTTGCCCGAGGGCAGCACCGTCGGCACCTGCTCGGTGCGGCGGCAGGCGCAGTTGCTGCATGCCCGGCCGGACCTGCGGATTGCCTCGATGCGCGGCAATGTGCAGACCCGGCTGCGCAAGCTCGCGTCCGGCGCGTGCGACGGCACCACGCTGGCGTTCGCCGGGCTGCGCCGGCTGGGGCTCGAGAGCGCCGCGCATGTGGTGTTCGACCCGGAGGAGATGCTGCCCGCCGCCGGCCAGGGCATCATCGCCATCACGGTGCGGTCGGAGGACTACGAGCTGATGACGATGCTGGACGCGATGTCCGACCCGGAGGCCAAGGCCGCGTGCCGGGCCGAACGCGCCCTGCTGGCGGTGCTGGACGGCACGTGCGCCACCCCGATCGGCAGCCATGCCCGCCTGCTCCCGGGCGGCAAGCTGCGGTTGACCGGGCTGATTGCGAGCCCGGATGGCAGCTTCCTGGCGCGGCGGATGCTTGAGGGCGCGGCCGAGGACGCGACACGGCTGGGCGTGGAACTCGGCATGGCGCTGCGTGCGGACTGCCCGGCTGGGCTGCGGGCAGCCCTGTTCACGGGCAGCCGGCCGGCGCCGGTATTGGCGGAGGTGTAGCGCATCGCCCCTGACGGGATGGCATTGAAGTTGCACGGCCACACGGTCACGATGCGCCTTGGAATAAACGCGATGACCGTCTTGAGGACGTCCTTGCTCGGCTTTGCCGCTCTGGTGTTTGCCGCCACGGCGCAGGCCGAGACGGTGCGGATGACCGTGGCCTACTATAGCGCCGCTACCGGCCCCTATTTTAACAAGATGGCTTTCGAGTTCCACCAGGCTCATCCGGATATCAACGTCAAAATCGACGTGGTGAACTGGGACGACCTGCTGCAGACGCTGCAGACCGACGTGTCCGGCGGCACCAACCCCGACATCTCGATCATCGGCACGCGCTGGCTGCTGGACTTCGTCAAGGACGGCATCGCCGAACCGCTCGACGGCATGATGCCGGCGGACGTCAAGGCGCGCTTCATCCCACCCTTCCTGGCGCCCGGCACCATCGCGGGCAAGGTCTATGGCCTGCCGATCGCGGCCTCGGCCCGGGCGATGTACTACAACAAGGACATGCTGACCCAGGCGGGTTACCCCAATGGCCCGGCCACTTGGGACGACGTGGTTGCCGCCTCGGAGAAGCTGAAGGCGAAAGGCGTGCCGGGCTTCGGGCTGATGGCGAAGGGCACCGAGACCGACGTGTATTGGTATTACGCGCTGTGGAGCTATGGCGGCGACGTGGTCAACGCGCGCACCCAAGCCGCCTTCGACTCGCCCGCCGGGGTGAAGGCGCTGACACTCTACAAGACGATGGTGGACCGGGGCCTCACGCAACCGGGCCCGACCAATTACACCCGGTCGGACATCCAGGACCTGTTCAAGCAGGGCCGGGTGGGCATGGTGATCACTGCGCCGTTCCTGATCGGGCAGCTCGCCAAGGATGCGCCTAAGCTCGACTATGGCATCGTGCCGGTGCCGAAAGGCACCGACAGCGCGACCTACGCGGTGACCGATTCGGTGGTGATGTTCAGCAACTCCAAGGTAAAGCCGGCTGCGTGGCAGTTCCTGGACTTCCTGTTCACCAAAGCGCCCCGAGCGGAGTTCACCGCCGGCGAGGGCTTCCTGCCCACCACCAAGGCCGAAGCCGCCGACCCGGCGTTCACCGACAATGCCCGGCTCAAGATTTTTGTGGACCTGCTGCCCTCCGCGCATTTCGCCCCGACCGTCACCGGGTGGGAGGACACCGCCAAGGCGGTGAGCGACGCGGTGCAGTCGGTCTATATCGGCCAGGCCGAGCCCGCAGCGGCGCTCAAGCAGGCGGCCGCCCGGGCCGACGCCTCGCTGGGCAAGTGAGCGCAGCGGAGGGTCTGGCCGCCTCTGCTCCGCCTGGCTCGCGGCCGCGCGTCCGGCTTCCGCTTGCGGCCTGGGGCTTGCTGGCGCCGAGCTTGGCGCTGTCGGGCGTCGTCATCCTGTACCCGTTCTACCAGATTGTCGTGCTGTCGCTGTCCGACGTGTCCCGCTTCGGGCTGGTGCGCGGCTTTGCCGGGCTGGCCAACTTCGCCAGCGTGCTGTCGGACGGCATCTTCCAAGCGGCGCTGCTGCGGACCGGGGTCTGGACGGCATGCGTGGTGGGTGGAACCCTCGCCGTGTCGATCCCGGTGGCTTTGCTGCTGCGTCAGGATTTCTACGGCCGCGGCCTAGCCCGCACGCTGATCATGCTGCCCTGGGCGGTGTCTCTGGCGATGGCTGCAGTCGCCTGGCTGTGGTCGTTCAACGCTGATTACGGCATGGTCAACGCGAGCTTGCGGCAATTGGGGCTGATGACCGGATCGGTGCCTTGGATGGCGCAGGCGCAGACGGCGTTCCCGGTGGAAATCCTGGTCGGCATCGTCGTGTCGGTCCCGTTCACCACCACCATCCTGCTTGGCGGGCTGTCGTCGATCCCAGGTGATTTATACGAGGCCGCCGCCATTGATGGGGCGCGGCCGCGGCACAGCTTCTGGTTCCTGACGCTGCCGTTGCTGCGCCCGTTCATCACCATCGCCGTGGTGCTGAACGTAATCCACGTGTTCAACTCGTTCCCAATCATCTGGGTGATGACGCAAGGCGGCCCGGACAACTCGACGCACATCCTGGTGACGTATCTCTACGAACTGTCGTTCCGCCTGGGCCGGCCGGGGCAGGCTTCGGCGGTGTCGCTGGTGATGCTGGCGATCGTGCTGTGCTTCACGGTCGTGTATTTGCGGCTGCGGCGTGAGGAGTAGGCTGCACCGTTCGCTGTGGTGCTGGGCGGCCTTGGCGCCGCTGATCGTGGTGACGATGTTCCCGTTCGCCGTGATGCTGTCGACAGCGTTGAAGCCTGCGAGCGAGGTGATCGCGTTTCCGCCGCGCTGGCTGCCGAGCCGCCTGGCCTGGGAGAACTTCTCTGCCATGTGGCAAGCGGCCGATTTCGGCACCGGCGCCGTGAACAGCCTGCTGGTCAGTCTCGGCGGGACGGCGCTCACCTTGCTGGTGTCGATCCCGGCGGCCTATGCGATGAGCCGGATGGCATTTCGCGGCAAGGACGCGTTCGGCCAGTTCCTGCTGGTGACGCAGATGCTCTCCCCCGTGTTGCTGGTGCTGGGGCTGTTCCGGATGGCGGCGTCGATCCATGTCGGCGGCGGCTCGCTGGTGGACAGCCGCGGCGCGGTGGTGGTGATCTATGCCGCGTTCCAGTTGGCGTTCGCGATCTGGATGCTGGCCTCGTATTTCGCCACCATCCCGATCGAGTTGGAGGAAGCGGCCTGGATCGATGGCGCTGGGCGGCTACAGTCGGTGTTGTGGATCTTCCTGCCGCTGGCGGTGCCGGCGATCGCGGTCACCGGCATTGTCACCTTCGTTGGCTGCTGGAACGAGTTCCCGGTGGCGCTCACCATGCTGCGCGACCCAGCCAGGCTTACTCTGCCGCTCAAGGTGGTGAACCTGGTCGCCGGGCGCTACACGGTGGAGTGGAACCAGGTAATGGCCGCCACCCTTCTCGCCACGGCCCCAGTCGCTATCGTGTTCGTGGCCTTGCAACGCTACTTGGTGCAGGGGCTGACCCTCGGCGCAGTGAAGTAGGGCGGAAGAGCGCAGCGTCATCCGCCACGGTGCGCACGAAGCCGGCGGATGACGCTTACACTCTTCCGCCCTACGCTTGGCTGCCATAGGTGGCAAATCCTTTCGCCGCGTCGGCGACTTCGGCTTCGGTCAGCACCACCGGCGTGCCGAGTTGCAGGCTCAACACGTATTGCTTGGCGAGCGTCTCGAGTTCCACCGCCAGCCACATCGCCCGGGCTAGAGTTGGGCCGACGACAATCATGCCATGATTGGCCAGCAGGCAGGCGTTACGGCCCTCCAGCGCGGTGAGCGCAAGTGCGGCCAGTTCGGCCGTCCCGAAGGTGGCGTAGCCGGAGCAGCGCACCGTGTCGCCGCCGAACGCCGCGATCATGTAGTGCACCGCCGGAATGTCCCGCCGCAGCATGGAGAGCGCGGTGCAAAACGTGGCATGGGTATGGACCACCGCCCCCGCCTCCGGCCGCCCGCGCAGGATAGCCTGGTGAAATCGCCATTCGGTCGAGGGCTTGAGCGGACCGCACCATTGGCCATCGCCTAAGTCGAGCGGCATGGCGGCGATCTGGTCCGGAGTCATGGTCTCGTAGGGCGTGGCGGAGGGGGTGATCAACATATCGCCGCCGGACCGGACCGAGATGTTGCCGGAAGTGCCTTGATTGATGCCTAAGGCGTTCATGGACCGGGCAACCTCGACGATGGCCTGGCGATGCTGTGCTTGCGTTGCTGAGTTCACGAGTCACTCCGTCCCTTTTGTGGCACCTACGTGTAGGCGCTTGCAATCATCGAGCGTCGTGCTCGCAAACAGCGCTGGTTCCTGCTCGGATTAGCAGACAATGAGGCGGGCGTCGGCCAGAGCCGAGCTTCGACCTGCTTCAGGTCCGACAGGCTCATGTCGAAGTGCCAGAGTTCGTTCGAGCGCTTGGCCTGGAAGCGCACCGCGGCGACCGGGCGCGTTACGCGCGCGTGGCCGAGACCCAAAGCACGCAAGACACGGTCGACGGTCGCACGCTTGAGCAGGCCTGTCGGCGCCCGCATCAAGCCGTCCGGTGTCTCGATGCCGTCTTCCTCGGGCAGCCGGAATCAAGAACAGTTATGAGAAGGGAAAGTGCCGTGCCAGGCCGCTCTGGCAAGCACGCGCCGGGGACCGTCAGAAATCCTGGTTTCCAGAGCCGCAGACCCTCGCTCACCGGCATACGCCGGCCGCCGGGCTTGAACCCAGGTCGGCCTGGTACAGCCAGATCGGTTTCAGGCTAGACCGGAATGTAGATCGTGAGCCGCAACGCCGGGTCGTCATTGACTTGAAACGTCGCATACTCGTAGCGCAGCGGCCCGCCACTGGGGTGCACCAGCATCTTCTCACCGGTCCCGGCGCTGCTGCCAATCTTGTGCGCGTCCCACCAGCCGGCGAACTCGGGGCTGCGCTCGCGCAAGCTGCGCACCAGGCTGGTGAACGCCGGGTCACCAGCCCACAGGTCGTGCGTTCCACGGAACCGCGCCACCATGCGCGCCGCCTGCCCGGCCCAGGCAGCACCAAACACGCGCTGCGCGTCCGGGTCGGTCAGCACATACACGAGGATGTTGCAGTCTGCCTCCGCCACCCGGCCGAAATTGGTGAACAGCGCACAAGCGGCGTCGTTCCACGCCAACACATCCCACCGCCGCCCCGTAACGTAGGCTGGCTGGTCAAGACGCTCGACGATGCGGCGCACCGTGTCCGGCACGGTTTCGCGTACGAAAGCCGGGCGGTTGTTGGGCGGAGCAAGTGCGCGCAGGTGGGCGTGCTCGGCCTTGTCCAGGCGCAGCGCTCGCGCCAATGCATCCACCGTGGCGGCGGAAGGGCGCACAGCCCGACCCTGCTCCAGCCGGATGTACCAGTCGATGCCGATGCCGGCCAGCTCCGCCACCTCCTGCCGCCGCAGCCCCGCGGTCCGGCGCCGCACCCCATTCGGAAGGCCTATTGCGCGTGGCTCCAGCTTCTCGCGCCGGGAACGGAGAAAGTCGCCAAATGCGTTGCGGACCGGGTCCGTCATGCGTGCCGCCTAGGAGGTAGTCACTGATACTAGGATAATACCAGTCCTTCATGCGCATGCGAAGCTCGCCCATCTGGAGTCCTTCACCATGGGACTGCCCTCGCCATGAAAGCTGCCAGCCTGCTCGCATTCGGTTCTCCCCTGTCCATTGGCGCCGTGGCCGACCCGGTTCCGGGCACTGGCGAGGTCGTCGTCGATGTCGTGGCAACCGGCATCCTGCCCTACACGGCGGATGTGTTCAGTGGCGCGCGCAAATACCCGCTCGAGCTGCCCGTGGTGCCAGGCTGCGGGGCGGTCGGCCGCGTGCGCACCGCCGGGCCCGATGCAACGCGCCTTTCGCCCGGCGACTGGGTGTTCTGCGACCCTACCGTGCGGTCGCGCGATGGCGGCCTTGCCCCTGACATCACGCTACAGGGCTGGAGCTCCCGCGGCGAAGGGGGCCTGCTATTGCAGAAGCACTTCCACAACGGCCCATTTGCCGAGCGCATGATGGTGCCAACCGAAAACGCCATCCCGCTTGGCATCATCGACGAGGCGGACGCCGGACGATGGTGCGCGGCGGGCGTGGCGCTCGTGCCGTACGGCGGCCTTCTTGCGGCGGGGCTGCAAGCCGGGGAAACACTCCTGGTCAGCGGCGCCACCGGCAACTACGGCAGCGCCGCCGTGGCGACTGCGCTGGCGATGGGTGCGGGCTGCGTCGTCGCACCCGGCCGCAACGAACAAGTGCTTGCCGACCTGGTGCGCCGCTTCGGTTCGCGCGTGCGGCCCGTGACCCTTGCCGGCAACGAGGATGCGGACCGCGCGCGGATGCAGGCGGCCGCGTCAGGCCCGATCGACTGCGTGCTGGACATCCTGCCGCCGTCCGTCAGCGCGACGGTGGTGCGGACCGCCGTGATGTCGGTGCGCCCATACGGCCGGGCCGTGCTGATGGGCGGAGTGGGGATGCTGGGCGGCGATGACCTGTCGCTGCCCTATCCCTGGATCATGCGAAACTGCGTCAGCCTCCAAGGCCAATGGATGTTTGAGCCCAGCGCTGTTCTTGGCATGATCGCGCTGGTCCGGGCCGGGCTGTTGGACCTCGGCCAGTTTGACGTCACCGAATTTGCCCTGGATGATGCAAACGAGGCCGTTGCGCACGCAGCGGCCCATGCCGGGCCGTTCCGGATGACCGTGCTCCGGCCCTGAAGACGGCAGGTCCTCGCCGGCACGCTCGCCAGCGACCGCAGCTGCGGATTTGCCGACCAACTGCCCATCGCAGGCGTCCCCGTATGATCCGGACAACCGTCTGCTCTCATTTGCGCCAATTGTGAGCATGACCCGCCGTCGGTGAGCGGGACGCGATGATGGCGAGCACAGTGACGGGTAATGTGAGCAGGCTAGCTCGTCCGTTGTCAGCCAATCCGAGCAGCAATCCGCTCTGTTTGCGAGCACGACCGCCGACGATTGCGAGCGCCTACACCTACGCGTCTAGCCCGCAGCCAGCGTCTCCAGCGCCGCCCGGCGGTCGAACAGCCGCAGCAGCAGCCGCGCCGCCTGCCCGCGCTGGCTGGTCAAGTCCGGGTCCCGGTCCAGCAGCACGGCAGCGTCTTGGTTGGCCATCCGCACCATGCCCTCCTGTCCCTCCGGGTCCGACAGGCGGAACCCCGGCAAGCCGGATTGCCGCTTGCCCAGCAAATCTCCTGCCCCTCTGAGCCGAAAGTCCTCGTCGGCGATGGCGAACCCGTCCTCGGTGTCGCGCAGCAGCAGCAGGCGGCGGCGGGCGGTGTCGCTCAGGCCGTCATCGTGCAGCAGCAAGCAGTAGCTCTGCGCCGCCCCGCGTCCCACCCGGCCGCGCAACTGGTGCAATTGCGCCAAGCCGAAGCGCTCGGCATGCTCGATCACCATCACGCTAGCGCCGGGCACGTCCACCCCCACCTCGATCACCGTGGTCGCCACCAGCAGCCGCGTCTGCCCGGCGGCGAAGCCCGCCAACGCCGCGTCTCGTGCGCCGCTCTCCTGCTGGCCATGCGCCAACGCCACGCGGGCGCCGAACCGAGCGCGCAACTCGGCAAACCGCGCCTCGGCCGCGGCCACGTCCAGCACCATGCTCTCGGCCACCATGGGGCACACCCAATACACCTGCTCGCCCCGGTCCAGCGCCCGGCCGATCCCTTCCACCACCCCCTCCAATGTGCCCAGCGAGTGCAGGCTGGTGCGGATCGGCTGGCGGCCGGCCGGCTTCTCCAACAGCCGGCTGACATCCATCTCGCCCCATTGAGTGAGCAACAGGGTGCGCGGGATGGGGGTCGCGGTCATCACCAGCAGGTCCGTCCGCGCGCCTTTGCTGCCGAGCAGCAGCCGCTGCTCCACGCCGAACCGGTGCTGCTCGTCGATCACCGCCAGACCAAGGTCGCGGAATTCGACATGCTCCTGGAACAGCGCATGGGTGCCGACCACGATCGGCAAGCGGCCGTTGCCCAAGGCGAGCAGCAGGTTGCGCCGCGCCGCGCCGGTGACCGAGCCGGTCAGCAGCCCGACCGGGCAGGGCGCCAGCCGCTCCAAGGTGCGCAGATGCTGCTTAGCCAGCACCTCGGTGGGCGCCATCAGCGCCGCCTGCGCCCCCGCCTCCACCGCCGCGAGCATGGCCAGCAGCGCCACCAACGTCTTGCCGCTGCCGACATCGCCCTGTAGCAGCCGCAGCATGCGGCGGGGCGCTCCGAGGTCGGCGGTGATTTCGGCCGCGGCGCGCTGCTGGCTGGGCGTGAGCGGCAGGCCGAAGCGGCGCAGCGCCTCTGCCTGCAACGCGCCCGTCGCCGCCAGCGCGCGCCCCGGCCGCTGCCGCTCCCGCGCCTTGATCCAGGCCATGGCAAGCTGATGCGCCAGCATTTCGTCATAGCCCAGCCGGGCCCGCAGCACGGGAGCGGGCGGCTCGGACGGACGCTGCAGCCCCATCAGCGCCGCGCGGAAGCTCGGCCAGCCCTGGCGGCGCAGCAACGCCGCGTAGTGCCATTCCGGCAACTCCGGCACGCGCGCAACGGCGGCGGCCATGGCGCCGCGCAACTCGCGGGACGACAGGCGCGCGGTCATCGGCCACACCGGGTCCACCGACGGGATCGCGCCCGCTTGCTCCGGCGCCACGGCATAGGCGGGGTCGCGCATCGACAGCCGGTTGCCGAACGCTTCCACTCGGCCATTCACCACCCATTGGCTGCGGGCCGGGGCGCGGATCAGGCTGCCAAGCCGTTGCTTGTCCCAAATCGCCAGCTCGGCGAAGGCGGTCCCGTCGGTTACCCGGACGCGCCAAGGATGGTTGGGCTTGCTGGCCGGCTCGTGCCCGGCGAGGTCCACTGTCCAGGTGACCACCTGGCCCGGCGCTGTATCCTTGATGCTGGAATGGGCCCGCCGGTCGATGAAGCTGTCCGGCAAGTGGAACAGCAAGTCGCGCACGCGGGCGCCGCCGGTCAGCCGGGCGAGCTTCTCCGCAGTCACCGCCCCAACGCCGCGCAACTCGGAAGTGGAGGCAAGCAAGGGGGCAAGCGGGTCGTCCACCGGCTGCGTCAGGCCAGGCAGGCCTGCAAGGAGTACAGGCATCGCGCCACGTCGGCTTCGTCGGCCCAGACATGCGGGCTGATGCGCAGCGTGCCGAGCCGGTCGCTGACAAAGACCTTGTCCGCCCGCAACCGCTCGATCAGGCCAGACGGTAGGCCGCCGGGCCAGCCGAGGCCCAGGATATGCGGGCTGCGCAACTCGCGTGGCGCCATCGTAAGGCCCAGCCGCTCGGCACCTTCCGCCAGCAGATCGGTGAGGTGGCGCAATCGGCCCGCCACCGCCGGCGCGCCCCAACGCGCCACCAGCGCCATGCCGGCGGACGCCATCGGCAGCAACAGCGGGTCATTCCGCTCGCCCTTGTCATAGCGGCGCGCGCCCGTCTGCGCCTGGTTGCCGCTGTTCTCTTCTAGCGGCACACCATCCTGGCGATGCGGGGCAGCGTAGAGAAAGGCGACGCTGAAAGGGCCAAGCACCCACTTATAGGTCGGGAAAGCCATGAAATCCGGCTGCAGCCGCGCCACGTCCACCAGCATGGCGCCCACCGCCTGAGTGGCGTCGATCACCAGCGCGGCACCTGCCTGCCGCACCGCCGGGGCGAGCCGGTCCAGGTCCATGAGCGTCCCGTCGGACCAATGCAGCGGGCTCAGCGTAGCGATGGCGAGCGGGGCGGCGCCCGGGCGGTGGATCGCGGCGAGCAAGGCGGCGGTCCAATCGCCATCGGCGGGCCGGTCCACCTCCTCCACGAGCAGGCCGCGCTCCGCCGCCAACCGGTCCCAAGGCAGGCGATGCGAGGGGAACTCGTCGGCCACCCGCAACAGCCGGCCGCCCGGCGCGGGTGCGAGGTTGCGCGCGGCGGTCGCCATGCCGTAGCTGACGGCGCCGACGATGGCGATGTCGTCCGCCGCGGCGCCGATCAGGGCGGCCGCCGCAATGCGGGCCGGTTCCGCCACGCTCTCGTCCCGACCGCCCGCCCAAGGCTGCACCTTCGCCAGCATGCCCTGCTCCGCCGCCTCGCGCACCGGGCGCGGCAGCGGGGTCCAGGCGGCGGCGTCCAAGTAGCAGACATCCTCCGGCACCTCGAACAGGGCGCGCTGGCAGGAGAGCAGGGCGATGTCTGACATGACGGCGATCCTACAGGGCTTTTGCCCCGCTCCAAGCGTGCTAACTCTCCAAGCATGACCCACGCACCACAGCCACGCAGTTGACCTCCAGCGCCATCGTGCTCGGGGCCGGTGTGGTCGGCGTCTCCGTCGCCCTGCACCTGCGCCGCCGCGGCTGGGACGTGGTGCTGCTGGACCGGCAAGCTCCGGGCGAGGGCACATCGTTCGGCAATGCCGGGCTGGTGCAGCGGGAGGCGGTGTTTCCGTATCCGTTCCCCCGCGACCTGGCCACGCTCGGCCGCATCGCCATCAATCGAACCATCGATGTCGCCTATCACCCCGGTGCGTTGCCGGGCCTGGCCGCTCCCCTGCTACGCTACTGGCGCAACTCGGCGCCGAGCCGCTATGCCACCGCTGTGGCGGCCCATTCGCGGCTGATCGCCACCTGCCTAGACGAACATTGGGCCATGGCCGCCGAAGCCGGCGCGACCGATTTGCTGCGCCCGATTGGCTACCTCCGCCTGTTCAGCACGGCCGCCGCGGTCGAGGCCGGCGTTGCGGAGGCGGAGCTGGCCCGCCGCGACCACGGGGTGAACTCCCGCGTGCTAAACCCCTCCGACCTGGCCGAAATGGAGCCGCACCTGCAGGCCGGGCCGGCCGGCGCCATCCACTGGACAGACCCCTACTCGGTCAGCGACCCGCACGCGCTGACCACCGCCTACGCCCGGCTGTTCCAACGCCTGGGCGGCACGCTGGCAACCGGCGATGCCGCCACCTTGGCGCAGGATGGCGCCGGCTGGCAGGTGGAGACGGTAGATGGCCGTGTGGCCGCCCAGCACGCCGTGGTCGCGCTTGGCATGGCGTCGGCCAAGCTGACGCAGCGGTTCGGGTGGGCCGCGCCCCTGTTCGGCAAGCGCGGCTACCACGTGCATTTCGGCCTGCGCGGCAACGCCGTGCTGAACCACCCGGTGCAGGACAGCGACAACGGCTACATGCTGATCCCCATGCGCGCCGGCGTCCGCCTGACCACGGGCGCGGAGTTCAGCCGCGACGGCGCCGAACCCACCCCGGTGCAGCTCCAACGGGCCGAGCCGGTGGCTCGCGCCCTGGTGCCGCTGAGCGACCGGGTGGAGAGCACGCCTTGGATGGGCGTTCGGCCTTGCACGCCGGACATGCTTCCGATCATCGGCCGCGCACCCGGCCAGAGCACCCTCTGGTGCGCCTTCGGCCACGCCCACCAGGGCCTGACGCTGGGGCCGAGCACGGGGCGGCTGCTGGCCGAGATGATGAGCGGCGAAGCCCCGTACCTCGACCCGGCGCCCTACCGGGCGGAGCGGTTTTAGGCGACTCCCGCATCGAGATTCAGGCTACGACCGATGATCAAATTGTCTCGGTATCGAGCGCATACCCGGCGGCTCGAACAGTGCGGACCAAATCCAACTCCCCCGCCCCGTTCACCGACTTGCGCAGCCGCCGGATGTGCACGTCCACCGTGCGCGGCTCCACGTGAATGTCCGGCCCCCAGACCGCGTCCAGCAGTTCCTCGCGCGAGAACACCCGCCGCGGGTGCTGCATAAAGAACTCCAGCAGGCGGAACTCGGTCGGCCCCAGATGGATTGCCCGGCCGTTGCGTTGCACCCGATGCGCCGACAGGTCCATCGCGATGTCATGAAACTCCAGCCGGCCCTTCGCCGGCATCGCGCCGGCTCGGCGCAACAACGCGCGCATGCGGGCGAGCAACGCATCCATGTTGAACGGCTTGGTGATGTAATCGTCCGCGCCCGTGTTCAGCCCGCGCACCGCATCGCCATCCTCGGTGCGCGCCGTCACCATGATCACCGGCAAATCCCGCGTGTTCGGCCGCCGCCGGATTTGCCGGCACACCTCGATGCCGCTCATCACCGGCAGCATCCAATCCAGTAGCACCATGTCGGGCGGCGCCTCGGCGATGCGGGTTAGCGCTTCCTGCCCGTCCACCGCCTCGTCCACGCGAAAACCCTGCTTTTCCAGGTTGTAGCGCAGCATGGTGGCCAAGGCAGCCTCGTCCTCCACCACCAGCACCAAGGGCTTGGCTTGGCTCGACATCATCTCTGCCATGCTGGCTTCCCGCATTCGGAGTTTCCTTATCGCGCCGCTTCGTCCCGTGGCCGCACCACGGTGTAGGCAGAGGTGTCACCCTTGGGCCGGCTCTCCGGCAACGTCTCCCCCGTCGCGGTGTAATGCACCGTTTCGGCGATGTTGGTGGTGTGGTCGCCGATCCGCTCGAGGTTCTTGGCGATGAACAGCAAATGGGTGCAGGGTGTGATGTTGCGCGGATCCTCCATCATGTACGTCACCAGCTCGCGGAAGAGGGCGTTGTAGATGTCGTCCACCGCCTGGTCGGCCCGCCATACCTGCAGCGCCTTGGCCTCGTCGTTCTCGCCGACCGCGTCCACGATCAGCTTCAGGTTCTCCTGCACCAGCCGCGTCATGTGCGCGACGCCGGAGAGGCTGAACGGCAAGGAGAATTGCTGCAGCACGATCGAGCGCTTGGCGACGTTGGAGGCATAGTCGCCAATCCGCTCCAGCGCCGAAGTGATCTTCAGCGCCGCCACGATCTGGCGCAGGTCTTGCGCCATCGGCTGGCGTAGCGCCAGCATCGCGATCACCTGCGCCTCCACGTCCCGCTCCAGCGCGTCCACCGCCGGGTCCTGCTCTACGGCCTGGCTGGCGGCGGCGCTGTCCTGGTGCACCACGGCGGCGGCCGCAGCGGCCACTTGCGCCTCCACCATGCCGCCCATTTGGGTGATGCGGTCACGCAACGCAGCCAGTTGCTGCGTGTAGGAGCGGACGATGTGTTCGGCCGGTGCGTCTGCCATGCTGCGTCTCCTCAGCCGAAGCGGCCGGTGATATACTCTTGTGTGCGCTTTTGCTTGGGCGCTGTGAACATCTGAACCGCCGGCGCCACCTCCACCAGTTCGCCAAGATAGAAGAACGCGACCTGGTCGGCGCAGCGCGCGGCCTGCTGCATGTTGTGCGTCACGATCGCGATGGTGAAATCGCGCTTCAGTTCGTCGATCAGTTCCTCCACCCGCAACGTGCTGATCGGGTCCAGCGCGCTGGTCGGCTCGTCCAACAGGATCACCTCGGGCCGGGTCGCAATCGTGCGGGCGATGCACAGCCGCTGCTGCTGCCCCCCCGAAAGCCCGGCCGCTGAAGTGCGGAGCCGGTCCTTCACCTCGGGCCAAAGCGCCGCGCGGGTAAGCGACCATTCAACCCGCTCGTCCATATCGGACCGGTTCAGCCGCTCGTGCAGCTTCACGCCGAACGCGATGTTGTCGTAGATCGACATCGGGAACGGCGTCGGCTTCTGGAACACCATGCCGATGCGGCTGCGCAGCACGTTGAGGTCCACCGAAGACTCGAGAATGTTGCTGCCATCCATCATCACCCGTCCCTCGGCCCGCTGCCCGGGATACAGGTCGTACATCCGGTTCAGCACCCGCAGCAGGGTGGACTTGCCGCAGCCGGACGGCCCGATCATTCCCGTCACCTGCTTCTCGGGCAAGTTAAGCGAAATACCTTTGAGCGCCTTGTTGCTGCCATAGAAGAAATCGAGCGCGTCGATGGCAATCTTAGACGCATTGATCGCCACGCCCGGCCGCCTCTGCACAACGCTGGACGGGGATTGGGCCGTGGCGTCTTCGGTCATACTCATAGCGTCCCTTTGCACCCGCCGCGCGGGTTAATGGCGGCGGCGCACGGCGAGCCGGGCGACGATGTTCAGCGCGAGCACGCCGACAGTAATCAGCAACGCGGCGACCCAGGACAGGTCCACCAAGTCCTGATAGGCCGACCCGGCGTATTGATAGATCGTCACCGGCAGGCTGGACATCGCCGTGCCGAACGCGCTCACCAAGGTGGCGGGGTGGTGGAGATCCACCGTCGCGTTCAGATTGCCCAGGCTGGTGAACAGCAGCGGCGCCGTCTCGCCCGCAATCCGCGCGATGGCCAGCAGCACACCGGTGAGAATGCCATCGAGTGCCGCCGGATAGCAGATGGCGGTGATCGCCTTCCACTTAGGCGCGCCCAAAGCCACCGCGGCCTCTCGCAGGGTCACCGGGATCAGCCGCAGCATATCCTCCGTGGTGCGCACCACGATGGGAATGACGATCACCGCCAGCGCGATGCAGCCGGAAATGCCGGAGAAGCCGCCGGAGGGCAGCACGACAAGCTGGTAGATGAACAGGCCGATCAGGATCGACGGCGCAGAGAGCAGCACGTCCGAGACGAAGCGCACCGCGTTGCCGAGCGCGGAGCCGCCGGAATACTCGGAGAGGTAGGTGCCCACCATGAGCCCGACCGGCGTGCCGATCAGCGTGCCCACCGCCGTCTGCAAAACTGTGCCGACGATCGCGTTGGCAAGGCCGCCGCCCGACCCGGCGGGCGCGGTGTTCTTCACCAGCACGCCCAGCGACAAGCCGGCGAAGCCGCGCGAAACCAGGGTGAACAGGATAGAGGCCAGCAGCAACAGGCCGATCAGCGTCGCCGCCACGCACAACGTCGCCACGCCACGGTCGAACACGCGGCGCCGCCGGGCCAACCGCGACGCGGCAGCATGATCGAGCGCGCGGCCGGGGATAGTGGAAAGCGTGGTGGCGCTCATGGCGGGCTCAGCCCTTCACTCGCGGCCGCAGCAGCAGCCGGGAGATCGCCAGCACGATGAAGGAAATCACGAACAAGATAAACCCCAGCGCCATCAGCGACGACAGCTTCAGGCTGCCGGCGGGCGATTCTGGGAATTCGAGCGCCACCAGCGAGGCGATGGTGTTGCCCGGTGCGAACAGCGACGCCGAGATGCGATTGGTGTTGCCGATCACGAAGGTGACCGCCATGGTCTCGCCCAAGGCGCGCCCTAAGCCGAGCATGATCCCACCCACCACGGAGGCGCGGGTATACGGCAACACGATGGACCGCATCACCTCCCACCGCGTGCAACCGATGCCGTAGGCGGATTCCTTGAACATCGGCGGCACGGTCTGAAACACGTCGCGCATCGTGGCGGCGATGAACGGGATGATCATCACCGCCAAAATCAGCGCCGCCGTGAGAATGCCGGTGCCGAACGGCGCCCCGGAGAACAGCACGCCGATGAGCGGCAGGTCCCCGAACGTATCGATCACCCAAGGCTGCACGTATTGGGCCATGACCGGCACGATGACGAAGAAGCCCCACATGCCGAAGATGATGGAAGGCACCGCCGCCAGCAGTTCCACCGCGGTGCCGATCGGCCGCTTGAGCCAGGCCGGCGCCAGTTCGGTGAGAAAAAACGCGATCCCGAACGCCAAGGGAACCGAGACCAGCAAGGCCAGGATCGCGGTGACCACCGTGCCATACACCGGCACGGCGGCGCCGTAGACGTTCTGCACCGGGTCCCAATCGGTGCTGCTCAGGAAACTAAGCCCGAACGCGTGGAACGCTTTCAGCCCGCCCAGGAACAGCACTACGATGATGGCACCCAACAGCACCAGCACCAGCACGCCGGACCCGGTGGCCAAGCCGGCAAACAGCCGGTCGCCAGCCGATTGACCCACCATGGCCCGGCGCCGCGCGGCACTGGCTGGCGGCTGCGCCTCACGGTTCGCGGCGAGCGCCTGTTGCACGAAGCCTCCGTTCCCCAGGCTAGTAGACGGACTTGCCGTCGAACGTTACGTCCTTGCGCCAGGCGGTGCGAACAGTATCCTGCACCGACGCCGGCAGCGGGATATAGTCGAGTTGGGTGGCGATCGGGCCACCGTCCTTGTAGCACCAATCGAAGAACTTGATCACGTCGGCGCTCCTATTGCCGTCCTTCGGGTCTTCCGGCAGCAGGATAAAGGTGGGCGAGACGATGGGCCAGGTGGTGGCGCCGCCGAGATCGATCAGGCTCACCGCGAAATGCGGCGCGCTCGCCCAGTCGGCGGCGGAGGCGGCAGCCTGGAACGCCGGGATGCTTGGCTTGACGAAGTTGCCAGCCTTGTTGCGCAACTGCACCGTGACCAAGTGGTTCTGCGTCGCATAGGCGTTCTCGACGTAGCCGATGCCGCCGCGGGTGTGCGCCACCGTCGCCGCCACGCCGTCATTGCCCTTAGCTCCGGCGCCGGCCGGCCACTTCACGCTGGTGTTTGCCCCCACCGAGGACTTCCACTCCGGGCTTACCGCCGACAGATAGGACGTCCAGACGAACGAGGTTCCGGACGCATCGGCGCGATAGACCGGAGCGATGGCGAGATTGGGCAGCTTCACTCCGCTGTTGAGTTCGGCCAGCTTGGGGTCGTTCCATTTCACGATCTTGCCGGCGTAGATGTCGGCCACCAACTCGCCCGTGAGCTTCAGCTCGTCCTCCGTAACGCCCGGGATGTTCACGATCGGCACCACCGCCCCCATCACGGTGGGGAACTGCAGCAGGTGCGCCGATTCGAGCTTCTCCGGCGCCATCGGGGCATCGGAGGCGCCGAAATCGACCGTGCGGTTGGTGATCTGGTTTTGCCCGCCGCCGGAGCCGATGGCCTGGTAGTTGAGTTC
This sequence comes from Acetobacteraceae bacterium, assembly GCA_965276785.1. Taxonomy (GTDB): domain Bacteria; phylum Pseudomonadota; class Alphaproteobacteria; order Acetobacterales; family Acetobacteraceae; genus LMUY01. The sequence continues at coordinate 590,953 of OZ255629.1, read as the reverse complement.
GATGCCGGTGGCCGATTTCGCCGCCTCGCCCCATTTGGCGTAGACTGGCGCCGGGAACGTCCCGCCGGCGCCGGTGATCTGCTGCGCATGGGCGGCGAGCGACAAGCCAGCAAACGCCAGCGCGATCGCCGTGCGTGAGAGTGTCATGCATCCTCCAGGATGGTGGGTGGCAGCACCGCCGCATGCGGCAGGGCCGATAGTCACGGCCGGACCCTACGCAAAACTCACGACGGGCATGTGACAAAACCATGAAGCTAGCGTGACACCGCACCGCGGTAGCGATCCGTTTACCAATCCGGCATACACCGGCTCGAACCATTGCAAAATGCCACCGAACGGAAGAACCCGAATGAGTGCCAAGCTGCACGAAATCGTCCCGCTGACCAGCCGTATCGCCTACCAAAACCCATGGTTGCGCTTGCGGGAGGACACCATCCGCCGGGCGGACGGGTCGGAGGGCGTCTACGGCGTGGTCGAACGGCCGGACTTCGTGGTGGTGGCCGCGTTGGCAGCAGGGTGCCTCACCCTGGTGGAGCAATACCGCTACCCGGTGCGCCGCCGGCTGTGGGAACTGCCGATGGGCACTCTGGAACACAGGCCGGACGCACCCCCCGATGAGGTCGCCGCGACCGAGTTGCGGGAGGAGACGGGCCTGATTGCGTCCCGCATGGAGAAGGTCGGCGCCTTCCTGCAAGGCCCGGGCTATTGCAACCAGTTGGGCCACGTGTTCCTCGCCACCGGGCTGCGCCAGGGTCCGCATGAGCGGGAAGCCAGCGAGCAGGGGATGGTGTCGGCCGCCGTGCCGGTGCGCGATGTGGAGGCCATGATACGGGATGGCCGCCTGCTCGACGCCACGACCATCGCCGCCTTCGGGCTGCTGCGCATCCACGGCGCCGTTTGATCCTTAGAGCTGATCGCTCCAGGTTGAAAGACCTGATGCGTGAATCAGTCTCTACACAAAGCACTTGAGCATGATCGCTTCGCCTACCAGAAGCGATCATGCTCCAGTAGTCTTTGACGATGCCGCCCGCTACGGCGATAACCTGCCGATGCCCAGCCGCCCAGACTACCCCGCGCCCAGCCTGGTCAACACCACCGAGAGCCTGGCCGCCCTCTGCGGCCGGTTGCGCCGCGAAGAGTTCGTTACCATCGATACCGAGTTCATGCGGGAGCGAACCTACTACCCCGAGCTCTGCGTGGTGCAGCTTGGCGGCGCGGCCGAAAATGCCGTGATCGATGCGATGGCCCCAGGGCTCGACCTCGCGCCACTTGGGGCCCTGCTACGCGACGAGACCACGCTCAAAGTGTTCCACGCCGCTCGGCAAGATATCGAGATCTTCCTCGAACTGTTCGGCGCCGTGCCAAAGCCGGTGTTCGACACTCAGGTCGCTGCCATGGTGGCCGGCTTTGGCGACCAAGTGGGCTACGACGCGCTGGTCTCGGCCCTCGTCGGCGGCAGCATCGACAAGGCGCATCGCTTCAGCGACTGGTCGGCCCGGCCGCTTTCTCCCGCCCAGGTCAGCTACGCCGCCGCCGACGTGACGTACCTGCATACCGCTTATCTCCGCTTGCGGGAACGGCTGGACCGCGACGGCCGCGGCGGGTGGGTGCTGGAGGAGATGGAAGTGCTGGCCCGCCCCGCCACCTACCGCGCCGACCCGGAGGCGATGTGGGAACGGTTGCGCCCGCGCACCGGCAATCGCCGCATGCTGGGGGTGCTGCGTGCTGTCGCCGCCTGGCGGGAGCGGGAAGCGCAGCGGGTGAACATCCCGCGGCAACGCCTGCTACGCGATGAGAGCCTGCTGGAAGTGGCGGCCACCGCGCCGATCACGGCCGAAGCCCTGGGCCGGTGCCGCGGCCTGTCGCGCGGCTTCGCCGAGGGCCGCACCGGCGCCAGCCTGCTCGCGGCCATCGCCGCCGCCACCGCTTTGCCCGAGGACGCGCTGCCCGAGCCGCCCCGCCTGCGCGACGGCCCCCGCCCATCCCCGGCCTTGGTGGCGCTGCTGAAGGTGCTGCTGGCGGCCAAGTGCGAGGAGCACGACGTGGCGCCCAAGCTGGTCGCCTCGTCGGAAGACATCGACCGGCTGGCGGTGGAAGACGCGCCGGATGTTCCAGCCTTGGCCGGCTGGCGCCGGAGCGTGTTCGGCGAGGATGCACTGGCGCTGAAACGCGGCCAACTGGCGCTCGGTGTGGCGGGCAAGCGGGTGAAGCTGATCGTATCCGGCTGAAGCTCCCGCCCGGCATGCAACCCGGCCCGGTGGCTCGGGTTGGTCTGCCCGCATGGAGACGAGAATGGCAGCGTGGTTGAGCCCGGCTTTCAACGACAGCGCGCAAGGGCTGCGTGGCAAGCTGATCGGCCTCTATGGTCTGCTCGTCGCCGCCAACCTGGCGGCATGGCTTTGGGCCGTCCTGGTGTTCCGCAATCAGCCGCTCTTCCTCGGAACCGCCCTGCTCGCCTACGGGTTCGGATTGCGCCACGCCGTGGATGCCGACCACATCGCCGCCATCGACAACGTCACCCGCAAGCTGATGCAAGCCGGCAAGCGGCCTGTCACCGTCGGGTTCTTCTTTGCGCTCGGGCACTCGACGGTGGTCATCCTAGCCGCGCTGGGCGTGGCGGCGACCGCGACGCTGCTGTCCTCGCATTTCGATCAGTTCAAGAGCGTCGGCAGCGTCATCGGCACAGGCGTGTCCGCGCTGTTCCTGTTCGCCATTGCCACCGCCAACCTGCTCATCCTGCGCGCGGTCTGGCGCACCTGGCGCCACGTGCGCGCTGGCGGCCGCTACGTAGACGAGGACTTCGATCTCCTGCTCAACAGCCGTGGCATTCTCGCCCGGCTGTTCCGGCCGCTGTTCCGGCTGGTCTCGGCCAGTTGGCACATGTTCCCGCTCGGTTTTCTGTTCGGGCTCGGGTTCGACACGGCGACCGAAGTGGCCGTGCTCGGCATCTCCGCCACCCAGGCGGCGCAAGGCGTGGGGGTCTGGTCGATCATGGTGTTCCCCGCCTTGTTCACGGCGGGCATGACGCTGGTCGACACGACGGACGGCGTGCTGATGGTGGGCGCCTACAATTGGGCGTTCGTGAAACCGATCCGCAAGCTGTACTACAATCTCACCATCACCTTGGTGTCGGTGGTGGTCGCCTTCCTGATCGGCGGGATTGAGGCGCTCGGGCTGATTGCCGACCAGCTCGGCCTATCAGGGCGGTTCTGGGACGGCATCGGGTCGCTCAACGACAATTTTAACACCCTGGGCTTCATCATCATCGGCGTGTTCATCGCCGCCTGGATCGGCTCGGTCGTGATCTACCGTTATCGCCGTCTCGACCAGGTGGAGGTCAGCGGCGGATCCGGCGTGTGATCTGCCGAGCGGTCCGCCACGGTGTCGCGGCGGTGTCGGGCAGGGTGGAAGACGCGACTCGCCGCCGGTGGTAGCCTTGCGGGCGCATCCGCCGGACCCGCGCCCGCTCCGCCGAGGCTAGACGCCGGGCCGCCTGCGACCGATGGTTCGGCCGATGACCAAACCCATTCTCCTCGACGGCCTGCCGCCCGCGCGGCGGCGATGGGCGGTCACAACCATCGTGGTCGCGGTCGGGATGGCCTCGCTCGACACCTCCATCGCCAATGCCGTGTTGCCCACCATCGCCACCGACCTGCATGCCAGCCCGGCAAACTCGATCTGGGTGGTCAACGCCTACCAACTGGCGCTGGTCGCCACCTTGCTGCCACTCGCCTCGCTGGGGGAGATCATCGGCTATGGCCGGGTCTATCGCTATGGGCTGCTGGTGTTCACCGTGGCGTCGCTGGCCTGCGCGCTGAGTTGGTCCATCCCCAGCCTCACCGTCGCGCGCATCCTGCAGGGGCTCGGCGCGGCCGGGATTATGAGCGTCAACACGGCGCTAATCCGCTTTATCTATCCCGGCAACCAGCTTGGTCGCGGCCTGGGCTTCAACGCGCTGGTGGTGGCCGTGTCCACCGCTACCGGGCCGACGGTCGCGGCCGGCGTGCTGGCGGTCGGGTCCTGGCCATGGCTGTTTGCTCTGAACGTGCCGCTCGGGGTGGCGGCACTCGCCCTTGCCGCCCGCACGCTTCCCGCCACGCCCCGCGCGGTCCACCGGTTCGACGGGCTCAGCGCGGGACTCAACGCCGCAGCGTTCAGCCTGCTGATCTTCGGCGTCGGCGAGGGCACGCATAGCGCCGGGCCGGGCATGACGGTCGCGGTGCTGGCAGCGGCGGCGCTGGTGGGCGGGGCGCTGGTGTGGCGGCAATGGGGCGTGCCGGCGCCGATGCTGCCGGTAGACCTGTACCGCCGGCCGCTGTTTGCGCTCTCCTCCGTAACCTCGATGTGCTCGTTTGCGGCACAGGGCCTCGCCTTCGTGGCGTTGCCGTTCTACTTCCAAAACGTGCTCGGGCGCAGCGCGGTGCAGACCGGCCTGCTGCTGACGCCCTGGCCGGTGGTGACCGGCCTGTTGGCACCGGTGGCGGGCCCGTTGTCGGACCGCTATCCGCCAGCCGTGTTGGCCGGGTTCGGCATGGCGGTGCTGTGTTTGGGGCTGGTGCTCATGGCCGGGCTGCCGGCGCAACCGAGTGCCGCGGACATCGCCTGGCGCATGATGATTTGCGGGGGCGGGTTTGGCTTCTTCCAGTCGCCCAATCTGCGCGCGATCATGGACTCGGCGCCACCCGAGCGAAGCGGCTCCGCCAGCGGCATTGTCGCCACGTCGCGCCTGCTGGGTCAGGCCACTGGGGCCGCCCTGGTGGCGCTCTGCTTCGGCATTTCGGCGCTGCACGGGCCGGTTTTGGCGCTGATCCTGGCCGCATGCTTCGCGGGCGCCGCCGGGCTGGCGAGTTTCTCCCGGCTGTTAGCCAGCCGTTAAAGCGCGATCGCTTCTGATAGGCGAAGCGCCGATGCTCCAACCCTTTGTTTAAGAGGCTGATGATTCCCGCGCGCACGGCGCCCTGCCAGGGTCGAACGATCGGGTCAAACCACCCCTTCCCGCCCCATGGCGAGGAATTTCTCCCGTCGGCGGGCGATCAAGGTCGCGCCGTCCAGGCCGTCCAGGCTTGCCAGCGCCAGCCGCACCGCCTCCCCGACCGTGGCCAGCGTGGCGGCCGGGTCGCGATGGGCGCCCCCGATCGGCTCGCCCACCACCGTGTCCACCAGGCGATGGGTGCGCAAATCCTCGGCCGTGAGCCGCAGCGCCTCGGCGGCCGCGGCCGCCTGGGCGGTGTCGCGCCAGAGGATGGAGGCACAGCCCTCGGGGGAAATCACCGAATAAATGGCATGTTCCAGCATCAGCACGCGATCCCCGGCTGCCAAGGCAATGGCACCGCCGGAGCCGCCCTCGCCGATTATGGTGGCCACGATCGGCACCGGCGCTTGCAAACAAGCCTCGATCGAGCGGGCGATCGCTTCCGCCTGGCCGCGCGCCTCGGCCTCTACGCCGGGAAAGGCGCCGGCGGTGTCGACGAAGGTAAGCACGGGGAGGCGGAATTGGCCGGCAAGCTCCAGCAGCCGCCGCGCCTTGCGATAGCCCTCGGGTTTGGCCATGCCGAAGTTGTGGCGCACCCGGCCTTCCGTGTCCTCGCCCTTCTCGGTGCCGATCACCACCACCGGGCGCCCTGCAAACCGGCCGAGGCCGCCCACGATGGCTGCGTCCTCCGCGAAGGCACGGTCGCCTGCCAGCGGCACGAGGTCGGTGATCAGGGCGCCGAGATAGGCCAGCGCCTTGGGGCGATCGGGATGGCGGGCAACCTGGGTTTTCTGCCAGGGCGTCAGCTTGGCATAAGTGGCGCGAAGCTGTTTGTCGGCCTTGTCGGTAAGGCGGGCGATTTCCTCGGCGATGTTGATGCCGCCGGGTTCCTGCAGGGTCCGCAGTTCCTCGATCTTGCCTTCCAACTCGGCAATGGGTTTCTCGAAGTCCAGGAACGGTCGCATGGCGCGCTGCTGTAGCCGCAACGGTTGTGCCGCGCCAGGGGCCGGCCCTCGGAGGCGCGATCAGCCCTCGGCTGGCTCCGGCGGCTCGGCCGGCCAGCGTTTCAGCCGCACGCTGCGGGCGTCTTCGAGGCAGATTTCGCAGTAGATCGCCTCGGTTGCGGCGTGAAAGCCAGTCTCCTGATCGCCGAAACCGCATTCGGGGCATTGATAATGCCAGAGCGGCACGACCGTCTGCCGCGTGGTGAGTTTGGGCATGGGGTTCCTCCGCAATCGACTCGGCGCAGCCCGAGTCTATCGGCGCCGGCACAGCCGCTCCACCTCACTGTGTCGTGTGGGAGGCGCCGGGAGCGCCAACTGTGACCCGGCCGGAACGTTGGCGCGCTTATCAATGGCTCAGATCGGAGAAATGCGCGTGGCACAATCCCCCTCCGGCACCGCGATGGTGCCGCACCCAAGCCGGCCGGCGAAAACGGTGGTGATCACCGGCGCCGGGTCAGGCATTGGACTGGCGGCGGCAGTTCATTTCGGCGGCAATGGCTGGCGAGTGGGGCTGGTGGGGCGCGGCCACGAGGCGCTGGCGGATGCCAAGCGGCTGGTGGAGGAGGCTGGCGGCAGCGCCCATGCCGCCGCGGCCGATGTGAGCGACGCGGCAGCGCTGGAGCAGGCGGCGGCCGAGATCGAGGCCGAACTCGGGCCGCTCGAGGTTTGGGTGAACAATGCCGCGATCGGCTACTTCGGGCCGTTCAGCGATATGCCGGAAGATGCGTTCCGCCGGATTATCGAGGTCAACCTGATCGGCACCGCCAACGGCACCAGGACGGCGCTGCGGCGCATGCAGCCGCGCAACCGGGGCACCATCGTCCAGGTGCTCTCAGCCATCTCCTACCGCGGCGCGCCGATGCAGTCGGCTTATTCCGCCTCCAAATACGGCCTGCGCGGCTTCACTGAAGCGTTGCGGTCGGACCTGCTGAGCCAGCGTTCGGCGGTGCATGTAACGATGGTTCACCCGCCCGCGGTGAACACGCCGTTCTACAGCCATGCCGGCACCAGTTTTGCGAAATCGCCGCGCCCGCCGCCCCCGGTGTTTCAGCCCGAGCTGATCGGTGAAGCCATCTTCCTGGCCGCCACCGGCGAACGGCGCCGCGAGTGGCGGGTGACGGGGGTGACCGACCTCCTGGCTGGCGCTAACAGGGTCGTGCCCGGGATGGTGGATTACCTCGGCGCCGCGGTCGGCAAGGTCAGCCAGACCACGCGCAACAAGAAAGTGGCGGCAGCGCGCGACCCGAACATCGATGGGGCGTCCTCGCGCCCGGCGGGCATGCATGGGCCGTTCGACCGCGAGTCGCTCCGCAGCAGCGTGCACTGGTCCATAACCAAGAGCCCGGCCCCCGTGCGCTTGGCGCTCGGATTGCTGGCGTTCGGCCTGATGGGCGCGATGCGGCGGGGACGGTGACGCTCGTATTCTTGCAACTGGCGCCGGGCAAAGCGACTTAGCTCGGCTTGGAGGACTTGCCCATGGATCATCCCGCCCTGCCCACGACCGTGATCGCCGACCCGGCCGCCCTGCCCCGGCTCGCCGACCCTGGAGAGCGGCGGGGCGACATGCTGTATCGCCGCTTCGGCCGCACGGAGGAACGCATCTCCGCCATCGGCATGGGTGGCTTTCATCTCGGCAAGTCCGCCGTGAGCGACGACGAAGCCGTCCGCCTGATTCACCAGGGGATCGACCGCGGCATCAACTTCATCGACAATTGCTGGGACTACAACAAGGGCCGGTCCGAGCTGCGCGCCGGCGTGGCGCTCGACCAGAGCGGCTACCGCGACCGCGTGTTCCTGATGACCAAGATCGACGGCCGTACCAAGCAGGAAGCCGCCAGCCAGATCGACACCTCGCTCAAGCGCATGCGCACCGACCGGATCGACCTGATCCAGCACCACGAAATCCTGCGGTTCGACGATCCCGACCGCATCTTTGCCGAGGGCGGGGCGATGGAAGCCTTCGTGGCGGCCAAACAGGCGGGCAAGCTGCGCTACATCGGCTTCACCGGGCATAAGGATCCGCGCATCCACTTGCAGATGCTCGCAGTGGCCGCCGAAAACGGCTTCCACTTCGATGCGGTGCAGATGCCGCTCAACGTCATGGACGCGCACTTCCGCAGCTTTGCCCATCTCGTGCTGCCGCATTTGGTGGACCAGGGCATTGCGGTGCTCGGCATGAAAACCTTTGCCGACGGCGTGATCCTGAAAAGCCAAGCGCCGATCCAGCCGGTCGAGTACCTGCACTACTCGCTGAACCTGCCCACCTCCACCGTCATCACGGGGATGGAAAGTCAACGCGACCTCGATCAAGCCTTCGAGGCGGTGCGCAGCTTCCAGCCGCTCGACCCGGCGGCGCTGGCCGAGCTGCTCGGCCGCAGCCGTCCCTACGCGCTGGCGGGCAAGTTCGAGCTGTTCAAGACCAGCGCCACCTTCGACGGCACCGCCAAGAACCCGGACTGGCTGGGCGAGGACGTGCCTTCGGTTACCGAGCTGGCGCCCGTGATGCAGTAGCGGGGGCGTAGCGGGTGGTCTTCTCGCGAGTCTCCTCCAGCCCAATCGCCACCGCCAAGGCAGCGGCGGCGCAGGCGGAGAGGGCTAGGAACGCGCCAGTCCAGCTCAGCCAATCGACGAGGAGGCCGCTGACCACGCCCGACAACGCGCCGCCCAGGCCTTGCAGCGCATTCACCGCGCCCAGAGCGGTCTGGGTGCGGCCGCTGCACCAGGTCAGGTCCGCGACCAAGACGGGAACGGCCACTCCCAGCAAACCGGAGCCGACGCCATCCAGCACTTCGGCCGGGATCAGCCAGCCGGGAGCGGTGACCAGTGCGGAGAGGACGCCTCGCACCAGCAGCGCGGCGCAGGCGATTACCAGTAGGTGGCGGCGCCCGCGTTTGTCGGCCAGCGAGCCGGCCCAGAGTGCCACCGGGATCATGGTGACCTGCGCGACGACCACATAGGTAGCCACCCACCCGGTGGCTCTGGCGCCGTTCGCCACCAGGTGTTGCCCCAGCAGCGACAGCATCGCGCCATTGCCAAGATTGAACAGCGCCAAGGCCAAGGCCAGCAGCAGCAATTGCGTGTTGCCGAGCACGGCGCGGACCGGATGCCTGCGGTCCTGCTCGTCGGGCTCGTCCTCCTGCCAGCCATGCGCCCGGCGGCCGTTCCACGCCCGCGCCGGCGTGGCGACAACAGCGGCGATGGCCGCTAGCGTCATGGCGCCGAACACCAGGAACGCAGTATCCGAGCGGCCTAGCGCGCCGCCGGCGGCAATCAACAGCGCGGCGGAGACGATGCCCGCATGGTTGAACGCTTGGTTGCGGCCCTGCTGCGCCGGAAACCGCGCCTTGCCGACGATGCCCAAGGTGAGGGAGGTGAGCGCGGGCATCAACAGCGTGCCGCCGGACGCGGCGAGCAGTTGAGCGGCCAGCACGGTGACGAAGCTGTCCGCCGCGAACAACAGGCCGGTGCCGAGTAGGATGGCGCCGCAAGCCAGCCCAAGCAGCAGCCGTGGCCGGCCGGTCCGGTCGGCGAGCGCGCCGGCGGGGGCGTTCAAGGCCAGGGTCGCCAACCCCGCCACGGTGGTGACCAGGCCGATCCGGCGTGGGCTCCAATGGCCATCCTGCGCCAGCCAGGTCGACAGGAACGGTCCCAGCCCGCCCTGGATGTCCCCGGTGAAGAGATTGATGGCCGCCAGATGCAGCGACGGCGACATGACGGTGACCCAAGCTATGGCGAGCCAGCCAAATCATGCCGGCGCACAGGACGCAAGCAGGTGATCGGCCCTCTCGCGCTAGCGGAAGCGGCCGGCATTGAAGGCGCATGCGGAGCCAAACGGGTTTCATTTCCTCACGCTAGCCAACAAATCTCCAGCGCCGCCTCAACTTTTCTTTGTAACGCCCCCGTGACCCGCTATAAGTCTCTGCGACTCGGCACACGGGAGAAAGCTGCCATGAACCGTTTTTGCTCCGCAATGGCGGGCGTCGCTTTGCTGGTGGGAGTTCCTGCCCTCGCGCAGGCGCAGCGCTCCGAGCAGGAATTGGTCGACCGATCCACCCTCGCCGCGCAGGACATGCTAAACGACCAGAACGGCCACGATGCCCAATCCGTATTGCGGCGTGCTCGCGCCACCATGATCTGCCCGCGCGTATTCCGGGCCGGCTTCCTGTTCGGCGCGCAAGGCGGTTCCTGCGTGCTGGTGGCGCGTGACGGCAACGGCTCCTGGTCGTCGCCGGCGTTCTACACTATCGCCGCCGGGTCGTTCGGTTTTCAGGCCGGGCTGCAGGATAGCGAGTTAATGCTTATAATCCTAACCGACCGCGGCCTGCGCGCGGTGCTGGACGACCAGTTCAAGCTCGGCGCCGATGCCGGCGCCGTGTTCGTCCAATGGGGTGGCGGCGTGGAAGGCGACACCACCACCGCGGCCGGCGCGGACATCGTGGGGTTCACTCGGTCGCGCGGCCTGTTTGCCGGCATTTCGCTGTCCGGCAGCGTGATGGCCGCCGACAGCGCGTCCAACCGGGCCTATTACGGCCGCGAAGAGGCGGCGCAGCAGATCGTCATTTCGATGGACGCCAACAATCCGGGCGCGGCCCCGCTGCGCGAGGTGTTGAGCCGCTATGGCAGCGTGCCGCCATTGACCCAGCAGCCGCTGCCCCTGTCGGCAGCCCAGCCGCCAGCACCGGTGCAATCCGCCGCCTTGCCGCCGCCGTCGAACTCACCTTACGCCCAGGTCACGCGTCAACCGCTGCCGCCGCCGACGTCGCAGATGCACTACTGAGGCGTCACTCCGGCGGGCCGCGGGTCGGCGGCAGCAGGCTCCGTCGAGGCGGGTTCGGATTGCGGTCGCGGCGTTTCGGCCGGCGCGGCAGATTGGGCCGCGGCGAGTTGCTGCCTGAGGCTCTCGATTTCATGGCGCAGCGCTTCGGTCGGGTCCGCCTGCTGAACCGGTGGCGTGGCCGGCGGCGTTGCCCCGGCGGCCGGCCCCGCCGTTTGGCGATAGAATGGTGAAAACAGGCTCATGGCCCGCTCCATCATCGCCATGTTCTGCCGGCTGACTTCCTGCATGCCGGGAAACGGGAACAGGTTGCCCATGGTCTGTTGCATCGCCACCCGCATTTGCTCCTGCTGCGCCGCAAAGGAGGTCATCGCCTGCTCCAGATACGCCGGCATCAACTGTTGCATGCTGTCGCCATAGAAGCCGATGATTTGCCGGAGGAAGGCGGTCGGCAAGATGGCCCGGCCCTTGCTCTCCTCCTCCACGATGATTTGGGTCAACACGCCGCGCGTGATGTCCTCGCCGGTCTTGGCGTCGTACACCACGAAGTCCCGCCCAATGCGGATCATGCCCGCCAGGCTATCGAGCGTGATGTAGCTCGAGCTCTCGGTGTTGTAGAGCCGGCGATTGGCGTATTTCTTCACCACCACCGGAGCCTGCTGGGGGGTCTCCTGGGCTGGAAGCTGCTCGGAAACTGACATCGAATCCTCCATATTGTTGACCGTAGCACGATCCCGTACAGCCGGCGTAGTCCCAGAGGGATGGTTGGGACATGGTGTTGTCACATTGCTAGAACGAGATGGGCTAGAACGAGATGGGCTAGAACGAGATGGGCTAGAACGAGATGGGAGCGGCCCCCGCCATGAGCGGCGCATTCAATCCGGACGACTGGATCACCATCTGGCAAAGCGAACTCGCAGCACGCGCGGTCGACCGGGAGGCGCACGAGTTCGTGGCACGCTACGGCCAGGCCTGGGCCAGCCTCACCGATGATGGCGGCCGGCATGACGGACCGGCCGGACGCGCCGGCCCCGATGCGGCGGCTGGGCCCACGGCCCTTGGTGCTGCACCTGATGCTGTGCGGGACGGATGGGACCAGCTTCGCCGCCACCTCGAAGCTCTCGCCCGCGGCCCCACCTGATCCGGCCTTCGTCGCCGGGGTCGCCGCCTATCGCCGCCATCCCTACCAGCGCCGCTTGACGGACCCAGCCACCGTCTGGTCCGAGGGCGAGACCCGCCTGCTCGACTACGGCGGCGCGGGCCCGGCCGTCGTGGTGGTGCCGAGCCTGATCAATCGCGCCTACGTGCTGGATCTCGCACCCGAGCGCTCCATGCTGCGCCACATGGCGGCTGCCGGCGGCCGCCCCGTGCTGCTGGATTGGGGATGGCCCGGGCCGCAGGAACGGCGGTTCGGCCTGGCGGACTACGTCGGGCGGCTGGAGCGGGCAATAACGGCCCTTGGCACGCCCGCCGTCCTGCTGGGCTATTGCATGGGCGGCCTGCTCGCCCTCGCCGCCGCCTGTCGCCAGCCCGGCCGGGTGCTTGGCTTGATCCTGCTTGCCACCCCGTGGGACTTCCACGCCGGCATGCCTCACGGCGCTGCCGCGGCGACCACCCTCGGGCAACAAGCGGCAGCGCTCCCCCCCGGCAGCACCATCCCGGTAGACGCGATCCAGACCTTGTTCGCCCTCGCCGACCCCGCGGGCGTGGCCGAGAAATACCGCGCGTTCGCCGGGCTGGACCCCGCCTGCGAACGGGCGCGCATGTTCGTGGCCATCGAGGATTGGCTGGCCGACGGCGTCCCCCTGGCCGCCCCCGTCGCGAAGGAATGCTTCGGCGGCTGGTATGGCCAGAACTTGCCGGCGCGAGGCCAATGGACCGTGGACGGCATCGCCGTAGACCCGGCCTCGCTGCACCTGCCCACGCTCATCGCCCTGCCCGCACGCGACCGCATCGTACCGCCGGAAAGTGCCCAGCCGCTGACCCAGCGCATTCGCGGCGCCCGGGTGCTGCATCCCGCCGCCGGCCATGTCGGCATGGTGGCGGGCGCGCAGGCCCGCGAGCAGCTCTGGCAACCGGTGATGGACTGGTTACGGGCGCTCTGACACCCTATACTGGGCGTCAAAACAACGGGAATGCATGGCCATGTCGGCATCCAGTAGCGAAGACGTCGTGATCGTTTCGGCCGCCCGCACCCCGGTCGGCAGCTTTAATGGCGTGTTCGGCTCGGTTCCGGCCCATGTCCTGGGTACGGACGCGCTGAAAGCCGCGATGCAGCGCGCCCGGCTTGAGCCTGGCGATGTCGATGAGGTCATCCTCGGCCAAATCTTGACCGCCGCGCAGGGTCAAAACCCGGCCCGGCAGGCGGCGATCGCCGCAGGCATCCCCGAAAGCAAGACCGCCTTTGGCATCAACCAGGTCTGCGGCTCCGGCCTGCGCGCGGTGGCTCTAGCGGCGCAGCAGGTGCGTACCCGGGAAAGCAGCGTCGTGGTCGCCGGCGGCCAGGAGAGCATGAGCCAGGCGCCGCACGCCGCCTATCTGCGCGCTGGGCAGAAAATGGGCGACCTCGCCATGGTGGACACCATGATGAAGGACGGGCTGATCGACGCCTTCCACGGCTACGCCATGGGCAACACCGCCGAGAACGTGGCCAAGCATTATCAAATCACCCGCGACCAGCAGGACAGCTTCGCCGACCAGTCGCAGCGAAAGGCCTCCCGCGCGCAGAAGGACGGTCGATTCAAGCACGAGATCGTCCCCGTGACCCTGAAGGGCCGCAAAGGCGAGACGGTGGTGGATGAGGACGAATACATCCGCCACGACAGCAGCATGGAGAAGATGGCCAAGCTGCGCCCCGCCTTCGCCAAGGACGGCACCGTCACCGCCGGCAATGCCAGCGGCATCAACGATGGCGCCGCCGCCCTGGTGGTGATGAGCGCCGCCGAAGCGTCCCGCCGCGGGCTCACCCCGCTGGCCCGCATCGCCTCCTTCGCCACTGCGGGCGTTGACCCGGCGGTGATGGGCACCGGGCCGATTCCCTCCAGCCGCAAGGCGCTGCAACGCGCCGGCTGGCAAGCTTCAGACCTTGACCTGATCGAGGCCAATGAAGCCTTCGCCGCCCAAGCCTGCGCGGTGAACAAGGATCTTGGCTGGGACACCGACCGGGTGAACGTTAACGGCGGCGCCATCGCCATCGGCCACCCGATCGGCGCGTCCGGCGCACGCGTCCTGGTGACCCTGTTGCACGAGATGGCGCGGCGGGACGCCCATAAGGGACTGGCGACGCTCTGCATCGGTGGTGGCATGGGTGTTGCAATGTGCTTGGAACGATAGGAGCATCGGACGTCTGGCCAAGCGCAGCGTGAGACTCGCGGTCAGTTAAAAGGGGAGCGCGTCAATGGCAAAAGTAGCCTTGGTCACCGGAGGCACCCGCGGCATCGGTGAGGCGATCAGCATTGCGCTGAAGGAAGCCGGCCGCACGGTGGTGGCCAGCTATGTCGGCAACGACCGCGCCGCCCACAGCTTCAGTGAAGCTCATGGCATTGCCGTGGTGAAGTTCGACGCCAGCGACTTCGCTGCCTGCGAGGCAGGGGTCGGCCAAATCCACCAGGAACACGGCCCGGTGGAAATCCTGGTCAATAACGCCGGCATCACCCGCGACGGCACCATGGGCCGCATGACCCGCGACATGTGGGATGCGGTGATGGACACCAATCTTGGCTCCTGCTTCAACCTGTGCAAACTCACCTTCGAGGCGATGCGCAAGGCGAAGTTCGGCCGCATCGTCAACATCGGTTCGATCAATGGCCAGGCCGGCCAGTATGGCCAGGTGAACTACGCCGCGGCCAAGTCGGGCATCCACGGCTTCACCAAGGCGCTGGCCCAGGAAGGCGCACGCTCCGGCATCACGGTGAACGCGATTGCTCCCGGCTACGTGGACACCGAGATGGTCCGCGCCGTGCCGCCCGATGTGCTGGAGAAGATCGTGCAGCGCATCCCGATGGGCCGCCTCGGCCAGGCGCGCGACATCGCCCGCGGCGTGGTGTTCCTCACCGGCGACGACGCCGATTTCATCACCGGGTCAACGCTGTCGATTAATGGTGGGCAGCATATGTATTAAGTGTGTAGCCCACATTTCGATGCGGGGTTGCGCCGGCAGCACCCGCATCAAGATGCGGGCTACGACTCTGCTCCGATGGCCGGGTCTCCGCCACGTAGCGGTGTAAATGCTTCTCCGAGCAGTGCTGGTAGACGCCCTTCATCCCGCGCTTGAACACGCTGTAGAAGCCTTCCGCCGTGTTCGTGTGAACGTCCCCGCGCACGTACTCGCCCTGGCCATGGCGAACGACTTCATGCCCGGCAAAGTGCTTCTGTAAGCCGACACACTGACCGACCTCATCCGTTATCACCTGAGGCTTCGGGTGCACATGCGCCTTGATAATCGGCTCGAGATCAGTTGCCTTCGTCCCGTCCACGTGGAAGGAGCGGCCGCCCTTGCCGCGCTCGACGAGAGTGAGCACCACGTGCTTGTAAGCGTAGCCGCGCGCCTTCTTCGGCTTCTCGCGCTTCGTGCCGCTGAAGGTCTCGTCCACTTCGACGGTCGCACCCTCGCCTCCCATCATTGAAGGCAGTTTGCCGGTCGCCACCGCCTCTCGCAGCCGGTGTGTCATGAACCATGCTGTAAGATGAAGTCGTTTACACCCTCCGATCAGAGTCAACACGCGCGCTTTATCGAGGCCGCCCGCGAGTCGGGCGCGCAGGAGGATGAAGCGGCGTTCAAAACGAAGCTGGCCGTGATCGCGCGGTGCGGAGCGCGAAGCCGGGCACAGAGGGATTTCGCGCGGCGACCCGCGACGCGCTCGAGAATACCAAGGACCTCGCGGAGTCGACTAGAGTCGTGGATTTGTCCCCAACCCACCATCTCGCGCTAGATGATCGTGCGCGGGTAATGGTGCGCGTGCATGATGGGCAGTCGGACTTGGCGAAGTAACGGCATCTCTGGCGACCGTGCGTAGGCGGAGATCTCCTTTGTTCGGCGCCAAATCCTACGAAGTAGTTTCTCCAGGATCGGCTTGCCGTGTCCGAGACAGCTGTTGACTCGGGACGTGTTGCGCACGGCGGTGTCGGCTCGGCGCCTGCGATGTGGCGGCCGGCCCGTGCGCAGGCATGGCATGATGGCCGATCTGCAGGACCAGGCACCATCACGATGTCCAACCTGGAAGCCGCCCGCCTCTGCAAGGATGGCCAGCCGCCAAATGACGCGCAGGTGATCGGCTACCTGACCCCGCGCGAGAGCGTCACGGCAGGTGGAACCAAATGCTGCGTCCATCGGCATGTTCATCGCCGGCTGTGGCATCGCGCACATCCCCGGCGGCTGGATCGCAGAACGCTACGGGATGCGCGCCGCTCGGATTACACCACCCGCAAATGCCGGATCGGCCGGCCCGGCGCCACGGGCCACCGCCCCCGCGATCGACTGCGCGTCGATGCCGGCGTTAGGTAGAGTTTGCCGATTGTGCCCGTCTGAGCGAACCCGGGTGACGCTCAGGGCGCGGGTGCGATGGCCGTGCGGCCGAGACAATTCCTGATTGCATCGTCCATCCCGCGGTCGGGAGCTATCGCTACATCCAGTTCAGCGGTGCGACCGAGATCCGCCGCAAGGACACCGGGGCTCGGCGAGGCGGTTTGGTTCGGCTGCTTGACGGGTGGGCTGGATGGCAAATTCACACCTTCAGCGGCGACGTGATCCGTCTGGTAGAGACCAACAAGCCGGTCTAGCCCTCCGCTATACGCTCGATCAGGTCCAGGTTCTCCCGGATGGCGGCGGCCAGTGTTTTCACATCCTGACCGTGACCTGCCGGTTCGGACGTCCGCACCGAGGCGACAGCCAGTGACGCGATCTGCTCGGCCACTGCCTTGCGGTCCGGCCCGCGCGAGGGCGAGTACCACCAGGCCGTCCAGTTGCACATGCCGAGGATCGCGAACGCTGCCACTCGCACATCAACCGGCCTGAACTCGCGGGCGGCGATTCCATCCTTGATGATCTCGGCCATACCCGCCAGCATCCAGCGGCGCGTCTCGCGATGGGCAGCCGCCATCTCCTCCGGCAGTTCGCTCTCGTTGCGGTCCAGCAGCTTGAACAAAGTCTGTGGATCAGTCACCCACAGCACCAGGCGCTCGGCCGCGGCTGTCAGCCGGGCCGCACAGCTCATCTCGGCGCCACTGCCAAGCTCGGTGAAGATAATCGCCGTGCGCTCGGCCACGCCCCGCACGAGTTCGCCGAGCAGTGCCTCTTTGCTGGGAAAGTAGTAGTACATCGAGGTGCGGCTGAGGCCGATCTCGGTCGCGATGTCCTGCAAGCTGGTGGCAGCGAAGCCGCGCGAGGCAAACAGCGCCTCGGCCTTGTTCAGCACCTCCAGCATCAGCACCTTGCGGCGCGGTCCATTACGCTCTTCGGGGGCAGCAGGGTCAGGCTGCCGGCCGGCGGCCCGGGGTGCCGGCCGTTTCGTGTTCTGGGTGCGCGGCATCGCTGCTCCTGGACTAAACCGCAGCGCCTATGCGGGAAAGGAGTGTGCGAGCCACTCGCGCAGGGCCTCTCCGGCCAGCGCCCGGCCGGATCGCTCGTCCGGCTGCAATCGCCGGCGAATGCGCGCCCGCAACCCGGTCCGCCCGCGCCTTGTTCTCGCGATATCGCTTGCGGGCCGCCAGCCGCGGTCTCGATCATGTGCCGCGCGGCGTCTAGCCGGGCGACGCACGCGCTGGGCGGCGCGGAAGCGCTCCACAAAGTCCGGCGCATACCGCGCGGCGCCGTCGGCATAGCCGTTGCCAGGATCCAGGAAGTCCAGCTCTGGGATCGTCGGGAGCGGATCGGCCTCGTCGGCGACGGCCGGGGGCGATGCAGTTCAGCAGCAGGATGCCTTGCCCCGGATGCGGCGCGACGAAGGCGACGCCGTCGACTGCCGGCATGTTGCGAAACCCAGCGGTCGGTCGGTCTGCCAAGGCGTGGCCCGTCGTTGTTGTTGATAGCTCGACGCTACCGTCTGACGCTGGTCCGCGCAAGGCGTCGACGCTGCCGTTGAAAGGTCGAGGTCCTGCGGTATGCAGCCACCGTGCGCACCATCGACATCCACCATCATTCCGCCCCGGCTGGACAGGACGAGGGCCGCGCTTGGTCACTCGGCCGGACGCTGGACGAGCTTGACCGCCACGGCGCTGCTGCAATCGGCAGCCTGCCCCCGGTGGATCGACCCGGCCAGGCCGATAACGGCTCCTTCGCACGACGCTGCAACGAGTGGGCGGCGCAACTCTGCCGCGGCCGCCTCGACTTTTGGCCGCCCTGCCGCTGCGCGACATGGACGCCGCCTTGCGCGAACTGGATCACGCCTTCGGCACGCTGCGGGTCGACGGCGTCGGCCTGCCCACCAATGACGGCGACGTCTGGCTGTCGACGACCGTTTCGTGCCGCTGCTGGATGAACTCGGTCGGCGCGACGGGGTAATGTATCTCGCCACCGTGGCTCGAATTCCAACCAACTCGGCGCGCACCTGTTGGGGTTCCTGGCCAAGCGCGTGCCTGGGCGGTTCCCGCCCAATGTCGTCAAGCAAGTTGGGAGATTGACATATACGTCGAGACCGGCCAACGCTGTTCCCCTGCCCGCAGCGCCTAAGAGGCGAACGGGTGGCACGCAAGAAGGCCGGTTACGGCTAGCGGAGGAACGGCGATGGCGTTGGTCACATTGGGCCTGGAAGAGGCGATCGACGGCCAGAAAATCCGGCCGGCAACTGTGCTGCTGCTCGTGATCGCCACCTTGGCTATGCTGAGCGACGGGTTCGATCTGTCGGCGATCGGCTATGTCGGCCCCGAGATCGTCAAGCAATGGCACATTGCGCCATCGCAGCTTGTACCTGTGTTCTCAGCCGGCATCATCGGCCTGCTCTGCGGCGCGGGCCTGCTCGGCTTCATAGGCGACCGGTTCGGCCGCAAGGTCGCCATCTTGCTGGGCCTGGTAATACTGGGCGTTTTCACCCTGATCAGCATGGCCGCGGGCAATCTGACCGAGCTGACGGTGCTGCGCTTTCTAGCCGGCGTCGGCCTGGGCGGCGTCATCCCGAACATCATCGCCCTGGTTGCCGAGGCAATGCCGAAGCGGCGCCGCGGCTTAGCCATCGTCATTGTCAATTTCGGCGTGCCCGCCGGCATCGCCATCCCCGGCCTGGTCGCTGCGGCGCTGGTGCCGCAGCATGGTTGGCCGGTGCTGATGCTGCTCGGCGGCGCGCTGCCGCTCGCGGTCGCGTTGATCAGTGCCGTGCTGCTGCCGGAATCGGCCAAATACCTCGCCAACGTTGGCCGCGAGGCGCAGGTCTGCCGCCTATTGAGCGCCATGCGGCCGGACCTGCCAATCACGGAGGCGACGCGCATCGTCTCACCGCCCCCCGTGGCCGCCAGCCGGGGCTCGCCGCGTGGCTTGTTCAATGACGGGCTGGCGGCGCTGACGCCTCTGCTTTGGGTGGCGCTCGCGGCCGCCCAGATGGCCAACTTCTTTTCCCTGAGCTGGCTTCCGACGTTGCTGCAATCGGCTGGTGCGAGCACGGCGCATGCCAGCATCAGCGCCTCGCTGTTCTCGATCGGCGGCCTGGCCGGCGGCTTGGTGCTAACCCTGGTTGTCGATCGGCTGGGCGCGCTGCCGATGGCCTTGCTGTTCGTGCTTGGCGTGCCATTGATGGCGGCGATCGGGCAGCAGGGACTGCCGCCGGGCTTGCCCGGCCTGATTATCGCCGGCGCCGGATTCTGCGTCACCGGGGTCAATTTCAACATGGGCGCGGTGCTCGGCCTGCTCTATCCGACCCCGGTTCGGGCGGTCGGCACCGGCTGGGCGCAGGCGATGGGCCGGCTCGGTTCGCTCGCCGCGCCGCTGATCGGGGGCGCCCTGCTCGGCATGCACCTGTCGCTGTCAGACCTGCTACTGGCGCCCGCTATCTCGCTCGCCATCGGCGCGGTTGCAGCGGTCGGCATCGCCGTGCTCTGCCTGCGCCGGTTCGGCGGCACCCGCCTCGATGACGCCCTTCGAGCCCGGCCGCCGTCGGAGACGTCAGCACTCGCTCCCGTCGCCAGCACGATGCTCGGACCATGACCGACCCGCTCGCGCCCCGCTCACATCCCCTTCGGCAGCGCCCGCTCCACCAGCCGCGCGTAAAGCCCGGCTCCAAACGGGATCGCCTCGTCGTTGAAGTTGTAGCGTGGGTGGTGCGGGTTGAAGCCCTCGCCGTTGCCGACCAAAATATACGCGCCGGGCACCTGTTGCATCATGAAGGCGAAATCCTCCGAGCCCATGGTTGGCTCCTTGTGGCGGTTCACCGCCGCCTCCCCCACCAAATCTGCCGCGGCGTCGGCATAGGCGGCCGTGTGCACCGGGTCGTTCACCAGCGGGGCGAAGATCACGCGGAAGTCGAGCGTGGCAGTGGCACCGAACCCGGCGGCAACACCCTCCACCACCCCACGCATCCGCTCCTCGATGCGGCCGAGAAGCTCGGTTTTAAACGCGCGCGCGGTGCCCGCCAGCAGCGCAGTCTGCGGCACCACGTTGTAGGCATCGCCCGCCACCACCTTGGTCACGCTCAGAACCGCGGTCTCGGAGGCGGGCAGGTTGCGCGACACCACGGATTGCAGCGCCGCGCCGATGTGGCAGGCGGTGAGCGCCGGGTCGATGCTGTGCTCGGGGTAGGCGCCGTGGGAGCCGCGGCCCTCGATGCGGATGTCGAAAAACGCGCCACCCGCCATCGCGGGGCCAGGACAGATGGCATAGTCGCCGACGGCCATGTTGGGGCGGTTGTGCATGCCGTAGACGGCGTCGCAGGGGAAGCGCTGGAACAGCCCGTCGTCCAGCATGGCCAGGGCGCCGCCGATGCCTTCCTCGCCCGGCTGGAAAATGAAATGCACCGTGCCGTTGAAGTCGCGGGTCTCGGCCAAGTAGCGCGCGGCGCCCAGCAGCATGGTGGTGTGCCCGTCATGCCCGCAGGCATGCATCACGCCCAGTGACTGGCTCTTATACGCCAGGTCGTTGGCCTCGACGATCGGCAACGCGTCCATGTCGGCGCGCAGCCCAATGCGGCCCTGCCCGTTGCCGGAGCGCAGCACGCCCACCACCCCCGTCTTGCCCACGCCGCGATGCACCTCGACGCCCCAGGACTCCAGTTGCGCTGCGACCAAGCCGGCAGTGCGATGCTCCTCTAGCCCCAATTCGGGATGAGCGTGCAGGTCCTGCCGGAACGCGGCCAGTTCGTCGTGATAGCGGCGGATTTGCTCGATGGCGGACATGCGGGTTCTCCCTGGAATGCGGCATTGCGGTTACAGCACGCCCCTGCCCGCTCGGCCAGCGATTGACCCGGTGCCTGCTCGCCGCTACTCCCCGCCGCCTTGATCGAGGGGACAGGCAGGATGGCGAAGGCCGCGGTAGCAGAGGACGACACCAAGGTAGGCGGTATCGCGGCCGACCGGCTGCGCAGCATCATCGAGCGTATCGAGCGGCTGGAGGAAGAGCGCCGCGCGCTGGCCAACGACATCAAGGACGTCTACTCCGAGGCGAAATCCGCCGGCTTCGACGTGAAGGTCATCCGCCAGATCATCCGCATCCGCAAGCAGGAGCCCGCGGAGGTGGAGGAGCAGGAAAGCCTGCTGGACGTCTATCGCCGCGCGCTGGGGATGTAGCCTCGCTTGCTCGACGATATCGGCCGCCGTTGCAGACAGCCACTGAGTGCCTCACCACTTTGCCGGTCGGGCCGGAGGCGAACGTCAGAACCATAAACCACACTAGAAACAAAGGTCTGCTGGTGCCCTGCGGACTGCGACTGCGTTAAGCTTGTGTGACTGTTGCTGAGCCGGCCGACGTGTTGCAACGTTTCTCGACTACCCTCCACCGCGGAATGTAACTCAGCTTTGGCATTACGTCTTCCTGGAGAATCCTCATGAAATCGCTCTGCGCGGCCGGCCTCGGCATTGCACTGACCGTCTCCGCCAGTCACCGTGCTTTCGCACAAACCGACCGGATCGTCGGTGGGTACACAACCGTGACCTTCTCCTCGTCGTTTCTCGACTACACGCAGGAAAGCGGGATCGCTGTTACCGACTTACAGGGGGATGCACTGCAGAGCGGCATCGAAGTGCTGCCGGCAGACCGGGGCGCGATCGATCTGCAAACAGGCGTCACCGACGTGGTCTTCAAGGGCGGCTTCCAAGTCGCCTACATCGGCAGAACGACGGTGCGCGTTGAAAACCTTATCCTCCACGCGAGCCAGACCGCTTCGGCGATCACGGGAGACGTTATCGAGAATGGCAATCTGCTCGGGCGTCAGGAAGTGTTTGTTGTCAACCAGAACCCCAACCTGTCGCTTCCGCTGCAGCCGGTGAATGGCGTTCTCACGCTTCCCACGCTGAGCCTGGGCCTCTCACCCAAGTTTACAACTCAGCTGTCGAGGGTCATTGGACCGCTGGTAAATGCCGGCACTGAGATAGCGTCTGCGGCACCGATCGCCGTGGTCGTTCCGGATACCGCCCCAACAACGCAACAGTAGTTCAAGGCAGGCACTTGCCTCAATCACGTCCGCAGACCGTTGCGCGCAGCGGTCTGCAATCGCGGCGGTCTCAATCTGCAGCGTCGCGTGATCGATGCCGAATTCGTCATGCAACAGGTTGCAGGCCATCGGCACCAGCACTCCAATTTCGCCCGACACCAGGTGCGCGGTGGCAGCGGTCTGCGTGGTCGAAAGCGCCCAGATGTGTAAATCGTGCACTGCGGTGACGCCGGGCAAGGTCAACAGGCGCGGCACACGGCATCGGGATCGATTCCGGCGGGGACGGCGTCCATGGCCAGGCCAGCCGAGTCGCACAGGATGCGCCAACTGAGCGCGGTCTAATGTGCCCAACTCCACACCGCCACCTGCAGCGCCACCAGCCCGGCATTCAGCGCCAACCAGGCGGCGAACGCGCGGCCGAAGCTGGCGGGCCGTGGCTATGAGGCAGCGCGCCATGGTCGCGGCCATGGTGATGTCCGCGGCCAGGATTGTGGTCGGGCGACATCGCCCGAGCCTACCGCCTCCCTGCTGGCCGATGCCATACCTTTGACGGATCGAGCGGGCACCTTAGATGGACGGCATGACATCAAGCCCCGCTCGCGCCCCATCGCCGCTGCCCGTGAAAGAGGACGCGGCCAGCCCGCTTCCCGCCTGGGATCTTTCGGACCTCTATCCAAGCATCACCAGCCCGCAGATCGAGGCCGACCTTGCGGCGGCGGCCGATGCGGCGCGCGCCTTCGCGGCCCGATACGGCGGCCGGCTCGGCGCCTCAACCGGCGCGGACCTCGCAGCGGCGTTGGGTGAATACGAGCGGCTGGAGGAGTTGCTCGGCCGGGTGATGTCCTACGCGCAACTGCAATTCAGCGGCGACAGCACCAACGCCGTCATCGGCAGCTTCATGCAGTCGTGCTCCGAGCGGGTCACCACCATCAGCTCCGACCTGCTGTTCTTCACGCTGGAGTTGAACCGGCTGGAGGATGCCGACATCGAGCAGAAGCTGGCCGACCCAGCGCTGGCCGGCTGGCAACCGTTCCTACGCGACCTGAGGGTGTTCCGTCCCCACCAGCTCTCCGACGAAGCCGAGAAGCTGCTGCACGAGAAATCCGTCACCGGCGCGCAAGCCTGGTCGCGCCTGTTCGACGAGACGGTGGCCGGCATGCGCATCCCGCTGCACGGCGAGACGCTGACCGTGAGCGACGTGCTGAACAAGCTGTCGGATCGGGATCGCAGCGTGCGCGAGGCGGCTGGCCGCGCCATCGGGGCGGCGTTCGGCGAGCGGGTCAAGCTGTTCAGCCTGATCACCAACACGCTGGCCAAGGACAAAGCCATCACCGACGGCTGGCGCCACTATCCCCGCCCGACCAGCAGCCGCAACCGCGCCAACATGGTGGAAGACGGGGTGGTGGACGCGCTGGTCACCGCGGTTTCGTCCGATTACGGGCGGCTGTCGCACCGGTATTACGCCATGAAGGCCAGCTGGATGGGGCTGCCGACGCTGCAGCACTGGGACCGCAACGCTCCCCTGCCCGGCGACGACGACCGCACGATCCCGTGGGAGGAAGCGCAGCAGCGGGTGCTGTCGTCGTATCGTGCATTCAGCCCGGAGCTGGCCGAAATCGGCGGCCACTTCTTCAGCAAGCCCTGGATCGACGCCGGGTTGCGCCCCGGCAAGTCGGGCGGCGCCTTTGCCCACCCGACGGTGCCTTCGGCGCACCCCTACCTACTACTGAACTATCACGGCCGTGCCCGGGACGTGATGACCCTGGCGCACGAGTTGGGCCATGGCGTGCACCAGGTGCTGGCCGGGCCGCAGGGCTACCTGCAATGCGGCACCCCGCTCACGCTGGCGGAAACCGCCAGCGTGTTCGGCGAGATGCTCACCTTCCGCGCCCTGCTGGACGCCGAGACCGACCCGGCCCGGCGCCGCCTGATGCTGGCGGGCAAGGTAGAGGACATGCTCAACACCGTGGTGCGGCAGACCGCGTTCTACCAGTTCGAGACCCGGGTGCATGACCAGCGCCGCGATGGCGAACTGCTGCCCGAGCAGATCGGCGCGATCTGGCGCGCGGTGCAGACCGAGAGCCTCGGCCCGGCGTTTGAATTCACGCCGGACTATGACGTGTTCTGGTCCTACGTGCCGCACTTCATCCACTCGCCGTTCTACGTCTATGCCTATGCCTTCGGGGACTGCCTGGTGAACGCGCTGTATGGCGTGTTCCAGGACGGACATCCGGGATTCCAGGCCAAATATCTCGACATGCTGCGCGCCGGCGGCACCAAGCGGCACCGCGAGTTGCTGGCGCCGTTCGGCCTCGATGCCTCGGACCCGGCGTTCTGGCGGCGCGGGTTGGACGTGATCGCCGGGTTCATCGACGAATTGGAGGCTGCGGCGTGAGCGAAGACCGGCCCAACATCTTCGGCGAGGTACGTCGCATGGCGCGCACCTCGGGCGCCGTCGGTGGCATCGCGGCGCGTTACGCCGGGCAGCGCGTGTTTGGCCGCAAGGGCAACCAGGCCGCGCAAGCCGAGGACCTGAAGGCCATCCTGGGCGGCTTGAAGGGGCCGCTGATGAAGGTGGCGCAGTTCATGTCCACCATCCCGAACGCGCTGCCCGAGCAATACGCGGCCGAGCTGTCGCAGCTACAGGCCAACGCGCCGCCGATGGGATGGAGCTTCGTGCGGCGGCGCATGGCGGGCGAACTCGGCACCGACTGGCAGAGCCGGTTTAAAAGCTTCGGCCAGGACGCCGCCGCAGCCGCCAGCCTGGGCCAGGTGCACCGCGCCACGCTGCCCGACGGCACCGACATCGCGTGCAAGCTGCAATATCCCGACATGGCCAGCACGGTGGAAGCCGACCTGCGCCAGCTTCGCCTGGCCATGTCGCTCTACCGGCGCATGGATGCCGCCATCAACTCCGACGACATCTATGCCGAACTGGCCGAACGGCTGCGGGAGGAGCTGGATTACCGCCGCGAGGCCGCGCAGATGCGGCTGTATGGGCTGATGCTGGAGGGCGACCCATTCGTCAGCATCCCTCGCCCGGTGGATAGCCATTCCACCGGTCGCTTGCTGACCATGACTTGGCTGGAAGGCCGCGCGCTGCAGCCGTTGCTGGACGTCGGCATGGCGCAGGAACAGCGCGACCATCTCGCCACATCTATTTTCCACGCCTGGTACGTGCCGTTGTACCAATATGGCGTGATTCACGGCGATCCGCACTTGGGCAACTACCAGGTGCGCGCCGATTACGGGCTGAACCTGCTGGATTTCGGCGCCATCCGGGTGTTCCCGGTCAAGTTCGTGAGCGGCGTGATCGACCTTTACCAAGCGATCCGCGATGAGGACATGGACCGCGCGCACCACGCCTATGAGCAATGGGGCTTCACCGGCCTGTCGCGCGAGAAAATGGAGCTGCTCAACCAATGGGCACGGTTCATTTACGAACCGCTGCTGACCGACCGGGTGCGCTTGATCCAAGAGCACGGCAATCCGGATTACGGCCGCGACGTGGCGGAGAAGGTCTATGCAGGCCTTAAGGCAACCGGGGGCGTGCGCCCGCCACGCGAGTTCGTGCTGATGGACCGGTCGGCGATCGGGCTGGGCAGCGTGTTCCTGCGACTGAAGGCAAGGCTGAACTGGTGCCGCCTGTTCCATGAGATGATCGAGGGGTTCGACTCAGCCACCGTTTCCGCCCGGCAGGCCGCCGCGTTGGACACCACCGGCGTGCCGCGAGCAAAGTAGCCAACTTACCGCCGCAGCACCATGTCCACCGCCATACGCCGCTTCTCCCAACCCGCGCGCTCCAACTCCGGCGTATCATCGTCCGCCATCGGGTAGCCGAGGCAGAAATACCCGATGAATGCCCACTCACCCGGTACGTCCAGCACGCGGGTGATCGCGGCCGGATCGAGGATGGACACCCAGCCGAGACCCAGCCCGGCGGCCCGCGCCGCTAGCCAGAGCGTGTGCACGGCCAGTACCGCCGAATAGGAGGTGGTCTCGGGCATGGTCTGGCGTCCTAGGCCATGCCCCTCGACTGGTTCGGGCTCGGCAAACGCAGCGATGTGGCACGGCGCTTCCTCCAGCCCAGCAAGCTTCAGCCGTGCATAGGCTGCCGCTCGGTCCGAAGCCTGGCGGGCCAGCGCCGCCGCGTTGCAGCGGGTGAAGTCCGCCTTCACCGCCGCCCGGCGCACTGGGGACTCCACCATCACGAAGCGCCATGGCTGGCTCAGCCCCACCGAGGGCGCCAGACACGCAACCTCCAGCAAGTGCTCCACCACCGCTAGCGGCACGGGTTTGGCGCAGAAATGCCGCACGTCACGCCGCCAGCGGAACAGATCCAGCAGGCGAGACTGGAACGCGGCGTCGAACGCGGGGGCGGTTATGGGATCATCCACGGCACTACGTACTGCTGGAGCACGACCAATCCGCCGAGCAGCAAGGTCAGCGCGATGCTGTGCTTGAAGGTGCGCGCGAACACCAGGCCCTCCTGGCCCTTGAGGTCCGTCACCGAGACACCGGTGGCGATGTTCTGCGGCGAGATCATCTTGCCCATGACGCCGCCCGACGAGTTGGTGGCCGCGATCAGCACCGGGTTTAGCCCCAGTTGGTTGGCCGCCACCACCTGGAGGTTGCCGAACAGCGCGTTGCCCGAGGTGTCGCTGCCGGACAGGAACACCGCCACCCAGCCGAGGAACGGCGAGACCAGCGGGAACACCACGCCCATGGAGGCGACGCCCAGGCCCAGCGTGTAGGTAAGGCCGGAGTAGTTCATCAGGTAGGCGAGCGCCACGATCAGCGCCACGGTGAGGATAGCGATGCGGCTCTGGCGCCAGGTGGCGGCGACGCACTGCAGGAAGCGGCCCGGGCCCACGCCCACCAGCGCCGCGGTGATGACGGCGGAGACCAGGATAGCGGTGCCGGTCGCCAGCGGCTGGAACACCCAGGTCGCGGCGTACGGCTTATCGTGATAAAGCGTGATCGAGACCAAGTTGTGCAAGCCGGGCCACGGGATCGCTTGCTGGCCGATAGCGAACAGCTTGAGGTGGGTCCAGGCGATCACCACGATGGAAACCACGATCCAGGGAATCCAGCCTTGCCATGCCGGCACGTCGCCACGCGGGCCGCGCGCGATGGCCGAGCCGATGGCGACGTCGGCCCCCACCGGCTGCGGCATGCGGGCAGTGACGGAGAACGCTGCGTCGGTGGCGGGCTGCCAGAGCTGCAGGAATAGCAGCGTTGCCACCAGCGCGATCAGCGAGGACAGCACGTCGGTCAGCGCGTAGTCGAGGAAGTTGGACGAGACGAACTGGCCGAACGCGAAGCTGCCGCCCGCGACGAGCAGCATCGGCCAGAGCGCCTTGATCGACCGCAAGCCGCCATACACCGCGATCACGTAGAACGGCAGCAGCAGCGCCATGAACGGCAACTGGCGGCCGATCATGGCGCCAAGCCGCACCGGGTTGAGCCCGGTCACTTGGCCCAGCACCGTCACCGGGGCGCCGAGCGCGCCGAACGCCACTGGGGCGGTGTTAAAGATCAGCGTGAAGGTGAGCGCTTCCAGCGGTGGGAAGCCCACCATGATCAGCAGCGCGCTGGTGATCGCCACCGGGGTGCCGAAGCCGGATATGCCTTCCAGCAGGCAGCCGAAGCAGAAGCCGATCACCACCAGCACCACCCGGCGGTCGTTCGGCAAGTGGTCTAGCACCCAGTCGCGAAAGGCGTCGAAGCGGCCGGACACGACGGCGATGTTATAGAGCAGCAGCGCGTTGACCACGATCCACATCACCGGCCAGACCGCGAACACCGCGCCGGCGGCCACGCTGCTGAGCGCCAGCCCGACCGGGAACTGCCAGACCAGGGTGGCGACCAGCAATCCTGCGACGAGGCCGGCGAGCGAGGCCTGCCAGGCCGGTCGCCGCAGCACGCCGAGCATCACCAGCACGACGGCGATCGGCACGGCCGCGGCCAGGAACGATAGCAGCAGGTTGCCCGCGACCGGCGTCAGCAGTTGGTGGAACATGGTTTCTCCCTGTTGTTCTTATTCGGCCGAGTTAGCCGCTACTCGCTTTTCGAGGGCGACCACCCTTGGCGCCGTTCTTCCGTGCTGCCGCTGTTTTGGCAGCGGACTTGGTTTGGCCGGCGTGCCGCGCCATGAAGGCTTTGGTTCCGAACAGGCCCACGAGCAGGCCCGGAACCGAAAGGTCGACATCCAGCGACTCCCAGTGCAAGCCGGAGCCCGCGCCAAGGATTTCCACCTCGGCGAGTTGGTCCTCGCTCCCGGCTTGCAGCCCCTCCGCAAGGGCGGAAGGAAACGTGAAGGTACAGCCGTTCGTCAGTTCGACCACGATACGACCATGCTGCCGGTCATATCGAGCGGCAGCGGTACGGGGCTCGTCCCGCCGTCTGGCGCGGCCACGGTCGAGAGCAAATTCGATTTGCTTGTCAATCAAGTCGGCCATGCAACTCCTCCCAGCGTATTAGCAGCATGGCCTGATGGTCAGTCACGATCTGCATTGCGCGGCGGATATCGCCAAAGCTCATGCCGTCTGCCCAAAGCAAGAGTGGGGCGCCTCCGTCCCCAACCAAATTGATCTTCGCTTCGCCGTCGCCAAAGACTTGCACATGAGTTGGACGGTGGTCGTTGGCGGAGATGATCACGCGCAAGCCATGTGCGCGAAAGACGGTGACCATCGCACTACATAACCCATCTCGATGGGTTATTCACGCATTATCAAGCGGCAAGCCGCGCGGCCGTGGCCCCCCAGTCGCCCAATCCAGCAGTTCCACCGTGTGCACCACGGGGATGCCCGTGCCGCTGGCGATCTGGGTCATGCAGCCGACATTGCCGGCGGCGATCACATCGGGCTTGGTGCGCGCGATGTTGGCCACCTTGCGGTCGCGCAACTGGCCGGCGATCTCCGGCTGCAGCAGGTTGTAGGTGCCGGCCGAGCCGCAGCAGAGATGGCCCTCCGGCACGTCCGCCACGGTGAACCCCGCGGCTTGCAGCAGGCGCTTGGGCTGTTGCGTTACTTGCTGGCCGTGCTGCAGCGAGCAGGCGCTGTGATAGGCCACGCGCAGCCCGGCAGGGTTCACCGGTGTTTGCAGGCCGACCTCGGCCATTAGTTCGGTGATGTCCCGCGCCAGCGCGGACACGGCGCGCGCCGGCTCGGCCAGCGCCGGGTCGTTGCGGAACATGAAGCCGTAGTCCTTCACCGAGGTGCCGCAGCCGGACGCGTTGATGACAATCGCGTCCAACCCCGCTTGGCTCAGTTCGCGGCCCCATGCGGCGATGTTGGCGCGGGCGTAGCGTTGGCCGTCCTGACCCAAATGGTGCGTCACGGCACCGCAGCAGCCGGCGCCTTTCGCTACCACCACGTCGCAGCCATGCCGGGTGAGCAGCCGGATGGTGGCCTCGTTGATCTGCGGCGCCAGCACGCGCTGGGCGCAGCCAGTGAGCAACGCGACCCGGCGGGTGCGCACGCCCACGGCGGGGAACACCTGCGGCCGGTCCATCGCACTCGCGGCGGGCACGCGCGCCGGGGCCAGGTCCAGCATGGCCCGCAGCGACCGCGGCATCAGCTTGGCGAACGGCTTGCCCAGCCTCGAGCCATACAGCGACAGGCGGAACAATCCCGGCCGCGGCAGCACCGTGCCGAGCAGCGCCCGCATGGCCCGCTCGGGCCAAGGGCGGCGGTAAGTGCGGGCAATGTGGTGCCGGGCATGGTCCACCAGGTGCATGTAGTTCACGCCCGATGGGCAGGTGGTCATGCAGGCAAGGCAGGAGAGGCAGCGGTCGATATGCTTGACCTCCTTCTCGGTCGCCGGCCGGTCGTTCTCCAGCATGTCCTTCATCAGGTAGATGCGGCCGCGCGGGCTATCCAGTTCGTCGCCGAGCAGCGCGTAAGTCGGGCAGGTGGCGGTGCAGAAACCGCAATGCACGCAGGTGCGGAGAACCTTTTCGGCCTCCTTGGTGTCCTGGTCGGCGAGTTGCGCCTCGCTAAAGTTGGTCTGCATGGTTAGGGGGCCTCCCGGAGCCGGCCTGGATTGAAGATGCGGTTCGGGTCGAAGCTCGCGCGCACCCGTTCGCCGAGCGCGGCCAGTGGAGGCGGCTCCGGTTCGAACACCGGCACGGCGGCGCGCACCGGCGGCTCCGCCACGATCAGCGTCGCGTGGCCGCCGACCCGGCGCACGGCGCCGCGCACCACCGCAGCCCCGGCATCCGGGCCCGCCTCCGTGGCGTCGAGGCTGAGCCACAGCAGGCCGCCGCCCCAGTCGTAGAACGCCTCGGCCCCGGCCTGCGCCTTGCGGATCACCCGCAGCACCTCGGGCGCTGCCGAGGGCGTCGGGCAAAGGCGCCAGATGCAGCGCCCGGCAGGGCGCAACAGCGGGCTCACGGCAGCCATGTCGCGCCAGAGCCGGTCGCTGGCGGCCGGCTCCACCGGGTCGCCGCCGAACACCGCCTGTAGCGCCCGGCTGCGGAACGCGACCGACGGCGCCGGACCTTCGAGGCGCAGCACGGCGGCGGCGCCGGGCAACCCTGCCCGCTGCCCGACGACCTCAGGAAGGTAGGCCGCGGCAGACACTTCATGCGGCGTGTTCAGCGCTTGCGCCAAGGCCGCGACCGCGTCCTCGTCGGACAGGCCGTGCAGCACCAGGCTGCAAGCGGTCTCCGGCCGCGGCACCACGCGCACCGAGAGTTCGGTCAAAATGGAGAGCGTGCCATAGGCGCCCGCCTGCAGCTTGCACAGGTCGTAGCCGGTGACGTTCTTCACCACCCGGCCGCCGGCCTTCCAGGCGTCGCCCCACCCGTTCAACGCGTCGAAACCGAGGAAGTGGTCGCGAGCCGCGCCGGCGCGCACCCGACGCGGGCCGGCGATGTTGCAGGCGAGCGTTCCGCCCAGGGTCGGTTCGCCCTCGCCGCCCAGCAGCCCGCGCCAGTCCGGCGGCTCGAAGGCCAGCATCTGCTGCCGCGCGGCGAGTTGGGCCTCGATCTCGGCCATCGGCGTCGCCGCCCGCGCGGTCAGCACCAGTTCGGGCGGGTCGTAATCCACGATGCCGGCGAGCCGCGCCAGGTCGATCCGATGGTCGGTCTGCATCGGCCGGCCCAGCCGCCGCTTGCTGCCGCCGCCCACGATTTCGAGTGGCTGGCGCTCGGCGGCGGCCCAGGCCACCACCTCCTGCGCCTCCGCAGCGTCGGCCGGTTGGAACCGGGTCACCGCTCAGAATCGCGGCAGGTCGGGGAAGCGGGTCTGCCCGGCATGCACGTGAACCCGGCCCATTTCGGCGCACTTGCACAGTTGCGGGAACACCTTGCCCGGGTTGAGCAGGCTGCCCGGGTCGAAGGCGCATTTCAGCCGCATCTGCTGGTCGAGGTCGCGCTCGTTGAACATGGAGCCCATTAGGTCGCGCTTCTCCACGCCCACACCGTGCTCACCGGTCAGCACGCCGCCCACTTCCACGCAGAGGCGCAGGATGTCGTTGCCGAAAGCCTCCGCGCGGTCGAGTTCGCCGGGCACGTTGGCGTCATAGAGAATGAGCGGATGCAGGTTGCCGTCGCCGGCGTGGAACACGTTGGCCACGCGCAGGCCGTGCTCGGCCTCCATCTGCTTCATGCGCGCCAGCACGTCGCCGAGGCGGCGGCGCGGGATGGTGCCGTCCATGCAGTAATAGTCGGGGGAAATGCGGCCCACCGCGGGAAAGGCCGCCTTGCGCCCGGCCCAGAACAACAGTCGCTCGTCCTCGGACTGGCTGATGCGGCAGGAGCTGGCGCCGTGCTCGCCGGCGATACGCTCCACCGCAGCCACCAAGTGGTCCACTTCCGCCTCGCAGCCATCTAGCTCCACGATCAGCACCGCCTCGGCGTCAAGCGGATAGCCGGCATGGACGAAGGCTTCGGCCGCCTCGGTAGCCAGGCGGTCCATCATCTCCATGCCACCCGGGATGATGCCGGCGCTGATGATGGCGGCAACGGCGTCGCCGGCGCCCTCCACGGTGCGGAAGCCCAGCAGCAACGCCCGCGCGCCTGGCGGCTTCGGCAACAGCCGCACCGTCACCTCGGTCACCACGCCGAGCAGGCCCTCGGAGCCGACCATCACGCCCAGGAGGTCGTAGCCGGCGGCGTCCATGTGCTTGCCGCCGAGGCGCACCACTTCGCCGTCCATCGTCACCATCTCGATGCCAATGACGTTGTTGGTGGTGAGCCCGTATTTCAGGCAGTGCACCCCGCCCGAGTTCTCCGCCACGTTGCCGCCGATGGTGCAGGCGATCTGGCTGGACGGGTCGGGCGCGTAGTAGAAGCCCTGGTCCTGCACGGCGTGGGTGATGCCGAGATTGGTCACGCCGGGCTGCACCACGGCACAGCGGTTGGCGGGGTCGATCTCCAGGATGCGGTTGAACTTGGCCATGCCAAGCAGCACGCCGTCCTCCAGCGGCAGCGCACCACCGGAGAGCGAGGTGCCGGCGCCGCGCGGCACCACCTTCACGCCCATGTCGTGGCAGGCGCGCAGGACCTGCACTACCTGCTCGGTGGTGGATGGCAGCACCACCACCAGGGGCAGTTGGCGGTAGGCGGTCAGCCCGTCACTCTCATACGGGCGGCGCTCGATCTCGGAGTCGATCACCCCCTCGCCCGGCACGATGCTGCGCAAGCGCGCCACGATCTCGGCCCGGCGGGACAGCACGGCTTGGTCGGGGAGTGGCATCGTCAGCATGGTCGTCTCCTTGCCCGGGCGTTGTCCGCGGGGCTGTGTTGACTCTCATCACACGTCATGGCCGGACTTGATCGGGCCATCCACGGCGCCCGGACACCGCCGGTTCGGCGCATGGAGCACATGACGGTGCGCAAGCCCGTCCGACGTCATCAGCCGGACCGCGTGGATGGCCGGATCAAGTCCGACCATGACGGTGCAACTCATATAGAGCGTTGCGCACGGTCAGCCAGCCACCAGGATGGCGCGAAAATCGTTGACGTTGGTCAGCGTCGGCCCGGTGGTCACCAGGTCGCCAAGGGCGGCGAAAAAGCCGTAGCCGTCATTGTCCGCCAGCCGGTCGCGCCCGCGTAGCCCGAGTGCTGCGGCGCGGGCGAGCGAGTCCGGGGCGAGCAACGCGCCGGCATTGTCTTCGGTGCCGTCGATGCCGTCGGTGTCGGCGGCGATGGCGTGGATGCCGGGGTGCCCGTCGAGCGCCACCGCCAGGCCGAGCAGGAACTCGGCATTGCGCCCTCCCCGGCCGCGGCCGCGCACCGTCACCGTTGTCTCGCCACCTGAGATGAGCACGCAGGGAGCGGGCGCAGGCTGGCCGTAGCGGGCGCATTGGCGGGCGATCCCGGCCATCACCCGCGCCACCTCGGCCGCCTCGCCCTCGATCGCGTCGCCCAGGATCACCGGGGCGACGCCCGCCGCCCGCGCCACGGCGGCGGCGGCTTGCAGCGAGGCCTGCGGGGTGGCGATCAGCAGCGTGCGGGCATGGGCGAAGGCATGATCATTCGGCTTGGGGGTCTCGGCCGTCGGGTCGCTCAAGCGGGCCTGCACCGAGGGCGGCGGCACGATGCCATAGCGCGCCAGCACCGTGCGGGCATCGGCCAGGGTGGTGGCGTCCGGCACGGTGGGGCCGGACGCGATGGCGGATGGATCATCGCCGGGCACGTCCGAGATCACCAGCGCGACGAGGGAGGCCGGCGCGGCGGCGGCGGCGAGACGGCCGCCCTTGATGGCCGAGAGATGCTTGCGGACGCAGTTCATGTCGTGGATCCCCGCGCCGCTGCGCAGCAGCGCCCGGTTCACCGCCTGCTTGTCTGCCAGGCTCACCCCCGGCGCCGGCAGCGCCAGCAGCGAGGAGCCGCCGCCCGAGATCAGGCACAGCACCAGGTCGCTCGGGCCCAGGCCCTCGACCAAGCGCAGAATGCGGCGGGCGGCGTCCTGGCCGGCTTGGTCGGGCACGGGGTGACTGGCCTCTACCACCTCGATCCGGCTGGGTCGATGCTTGGGGGAGGCATGGCCATAGCGCGTGACAACCAGGCCGGCGAGCGGCCGGTCTGGCGGCCAGTGCACCTCCACCGCCTGCGCCATGGCAGCGGCAGCCTTGCCCGCCCCCACGACCACGGTGCGGCCGTGCGGCGGCGGCGGAAGGTTCGGCGGCACGCAGAGTGCCGGAGCGGCTGCGTTCACCGCTGCCTGGAACATCCCGCGCAACAAGGCCCACTCATCCATCGATCGAGCTTCCCTCCCTCCTCTTCACTTACCACGTCATGCCAGGGCTTGACCCTGGCATCCACGCCCACCCAACAGGTGACGTGGGGCGACGTGCGGACAACGGTCGCCAACAAGGACTTACGTCACATGCCGCACCCCGTGGATCCCTCCGCAGCCATTCCACGGGCGTTGCCCGCGGAACCTTTGGCTGCTCCGCCCGTGTCGAGCACGGGCATGACGTGGCCAGTGGCGTCATCCCGCAGTGTCGGATGACGCGTCCGTTTGGCCAATCTCATGGCAGGCCAACTTCTCCAGCACCTTCACCATGCCGGAATGATCCCACGCCTTGCCGCCGGCCGCCGCGGCCGCGTTGAACAGCTCCTGGGCGGTGGCGGTGTTGGGCAGGCTCAGGCCTAGCGAGCGGGCGCCCTGCAGCGCGAGGTTCAGGTCCTTCTGGTGCAGCTCGATGCGAAAGCCCGGCGCGAAGTTGCGCTTGATCATGCGCTCGCCATGGACTTCCAAAATGCGCGAGTTGGCGAACCCGCCCATCAGCGCCTGGCGCACCCGCGCCGGGTCAGCACCCGCCTTGGAGGCGAACAGCAGCGCCTCGCCCACGGCCTCGATGGTGAGCGCCACGATGATCTGGTTGGCGACCTTGGTGGTCTGCCCGTCGCCATTGCCACCGACCAGGGTGATGTTCTTGCCCATCAGCTCGAACAGCGGCCTCACGGCGGCAAATGCCTGCTCCGGCCCGCCGACCATGATGGTGAGGCTGGCCGCCTTGGCGCCCACATCGCCGCCGGACACGGGGGCGTCGAGATAATCGCAGCCGAGTTCGTTGATCTTCGTCGCGAACGCCTTGGTCGCCATGGGCGCGATGCTGCTCATGTCGACCACGATCTTGCCCGGCGACAAGCCCTCGGCCACGCCGCCCTCCGCGAACAGCACCGCCTCCACGTCGGGCGTGTCGGGAAGAATGGTGATGATGACCTCGGCCTGCCGTGCGACGTCGGCGCCGTTGGCGCAGGCGGTGGCGCCCGCCTCCAGCAGCTCGGCCGGCGGGCCGCTGCGGGTATGGACGAACAGCGTATGGCCACCCTGGGCCAGGTGCATCGCCATGGGGCGCCCCATGATGCCAAGGCCAATGAAACCGATGTTGCTCACGATGCCGTCTCCCTCTTGGTCTTGCTTTGGAACGGCGCGAACCAGGCCAGCCCGGCGTCGGTGGGCTTGTATTCGCAGCCGATCCAGCCGTCGTAGCCCAACGCGTCGATGCGGTCGAACAGGAAGGGGAAGTTGAGCTCCCCCGTCCCCGGCTCGCCCCGCCCCGGGTTGTCGGCCAACTGGATGTGGCCGATGCGGCTCCAATTCGCCTCCATGGTGCGGACGATGTCCCCCTCCATCACCTGCGCGTGGTAGATGTCGTATTGCAGGCTGAGGTTGGGCGCGCCCACCTCGTTCAGGATCGCGATGGCCTGCTTGGTGCGGGTGACGAAGAAGCCCGGGATGTCGCGGGTGTTCACCGGCTCCAACACCAGTTGCAGCCCGGCGCGGTGCAGTTCGCTGGCGGCGAAGCGTAGGTTCTCCACCAGCGTGGCATGGGCGTCCGCCGGGTCGGTGCCGGCGGGGAGGATGCCGGCCAGGCAGTTCAACCGGGGGCAGCCGAGTTCCTGGGCGTAGTCGATGGCGCGGGCCACGCCGGCGCGGAACTCCGCCATCCGGTTCGGCAAGCAGCCGATCCCGCGATCCCCACCCGCCCAGTTGCCACACGGCAGGTTGTGCAAAATCACCTGCAAGCCGTTCGACTGCACCGCGTGCATAATCTCGTGCTTGGGGAAATCGTACGGCAGCAAGAACTCCACCGCCTCGAAGCCGGCGTCGGCCGCGGCGGCAAAGCGGTCCAGGAACGGCCGTTCGGTGAACAGCATGGTCAGGTTAGCAGCAAATTTGGGCATGAATGCCTCCTCTTGCGAGCACGATTAACGCGCGGCAGTCGGTTCCAGCGTGCGGGCGGGCGGGTCCGCCGGGGCCATGTCCTGGCTCTTGCGGATCGACAAGGACGGGTCGAGGCAGAGGATGTCCTCGAACTCGTTCACGCTGTCCACTTCGGTGCCCATGGCGATATTGGTCACCCGCTCCAGGATGAACTCCAGCACCACCGGCACCTGGTGCTGCTCCATCAGCGCCTGGGCGCGGGCAAAGGCGTCCTTGAACTCGTTGGGACTCTTCACCCGGATCGCCTTGCAGCCGAGCCCCTCCGCCACCGCGACGTGGTCCACGCCGTAGCCCGCGACGGCGTCGCCGCCGGGCGCGGTGTTGATGTTGTCGAACGCCAGGCTGACCTCGAAGTCCATCTGGAAGCCGCGCTGCGCCTGGCGGATCAGGCCGAGATAGGAGTTGTTCACCACCACATGCAGGTACGGCAGCTTGTGCTGCGCGCCGACCGCGAGTTCCTCCAGCATGAACTGGAAGTCGTAGTCCCCCGAGAGTGCCACGATCTTGCGGTCCGGGTCCGCGGCCCGCACGCCGAGGGCGGCGGGAAGGGTCCAGCCGAGCGGGCCGGCTTGGCCGCAGTTGATCCAGTTGCGCGGCTGGTAGACGTGCAGGAACTGCGCGCCGGCGATCTGCGACAGGCCGATGGTGCTGACGTAGCAGGTCTCGCGGTCCAGGATCTCGTTCATCTCCTGATAGACGCGCTGCGGCTTGAGCGGCACCTGGTCGAAATGCGTCTT
Source organism: Acetobacteraceae bacterium (assembly GCA_965276785.1). Lineage (GTDB taxonomy): Bacteria > Pseudomonadota > Alphaproteobacteria > Acetobacterales > Acetobacteraceae > LMUY01. The sequence continues at coordinate 553,713 of OZ255629.1, read as the reverse complement.
GCGCAGCATGTTCTGCTTGCGGTGCAGGCAGGCGCCGGCCCACTGGCGGCGGTCGGGCAGCGTGCCGGCCGCCTGCATCTCGCGCGCCACTGCGATGAACATGCGCAACGCCGCCCCGGCGTCCGAGACGATGCCGAGGTCCGGGCCGAACACCCGGCCGATCTGCATCGGCTCGATGTCGACATGGATGAAGGTCCGTCCCTTGGTGTAGACCTCGACCGACCCGGTGTGCCGGTTGGCCCAGCGATTGCCGATACCGAACACGAAATCTGATTCCAGGAAAGTCGCGTTGCCGTAGCGGTGGCTGGTCTGCAGCCCGACCATGCCCGCCATCAGGTCGTGGTCGTCAGGAATGCAGCCCCAGCCCATCAGGGTCGGGATCACGGGCACGCCGGTGAGCTCGGCGAACTCGACCAGCAGCTCGCTGGCGTCGGCGTTGATGATGCCGCCGCCGGCCACGATCAGCGGGCGCGCGGCCGCGTTCAGCATCGCCAGCGCGCGCTCGGCCTGCTTGCGGGATGCGGCGGGCCGGTAGACCGGCAAGGGCTCGTAGCTGTCGATGTCGAACTCGATCTCGGCCGTCTGCACGTCCACCGGCAGGTCGATATGCACCGGGCCGGGGCGGCCGGAACGCATCAGGTGGAACGCCTGCTGGAACACCTGCGGCACCAAGGCGGGCTCGCGCACGCACACCGCCCACTTGGTGACGGCCTTGGCGATGGTCTCGATGTCGACGGCCTGGAAGTCCTCCTTGTAGAGCTTGGCGCGCGGCGCCTGGCCGGTGATGCACAGGATCGGCACCGAATCCGCCTGGGCGGTGTAGAGGCCGGTGATCATGTCCGTCCCGGCGGGCCCGGAGGTGCCGATGCACAGGCCGATATTGCCCGGCTTGGCGCGGGTGTAGCCGTCGGCCATGTGCGAGGCACCCTCGACATGGCGGGCGAGGATGTGGCGGATGGCGCCATGGCGGCGGAGCGCGGCGTAGAACGGGTTGATGGCGGCGCCGGGCACCCCGAACGCGACCGAGATGCCTTCGCGCTCCAGCACCAGGACCGCTGCATCCACGGCTTTCATTTTTGCCATTGTGTTTCTCCCAACGCTTGTCTCGTTGGCAACACTATGGCGGGTTTGGCGCGGCAATGGGAAAACATCCCGTATGCTGGAAAGACAATGGAATTCATTCGTGCTATCAACCTGTTAACGGCGTCCATGGCGGAGCAGAGGGCATGAAGGCCAAACCGGCGCCGGCGGGCGACACAGTGCAGTCGCTGGTGCGGGCGCTGGCCTTGCTGAACCGGATCGGCGAAGCACCCGATGGCGGCGCCAGCCTCACCGAACTCGCGCAGCAGGTGGGCCTGCCGTCCTCCACCGCCCACCGCCTGCTGACCACGCTGGAGGGGGAGCGTTACGTCCGCTTTGACCCGGAGGGCCGGCTCTGGTCGGTCGGGGTGCAGGCCTTCGTCACCGGCGCCGCCTTCACCAAGACCCGCAGCCTGGTGGCTTTGGCCCGCCCGCATATGCGCCACCTGATGGAGGATGGCGGCGAGACGGTGAACCTGGCCGTGGAGGACGACGGCCGGGCGGTCTACCTGGCGCAGGTGGAATGCCGCCAGATGATGCGCGCCTTCGCCCGGCCGGGCTCGCGGGTGCCGCTGCATTGCTCGGCAGTGGGCAAGGCGATCCTGTCCGCAATGTCGGACAAGTCGCTGGGCAAGGTCCTGCAGCAGCAAGGCATGCCGCGGCTGACGGTGAAGACCATCATCACGCCGACTGTCCTGCGCACCGACCTGCAGCGCGCCCGCGCCGCCGGCTACGCAGTGGACGACGAGGAACACGCGGTGGGGCTGCGTTGCATCGCCGCCCCGGTGTTCGACGAGACCGGCGACGTGGTGGCGGCGGTGTCCGCGTCCGGGCCGATGGCGCGGATCGTGGACGACCGGATGGCGCCACTGGCCGAGCTGGTCATGGCGGCCGCCCGGGCGATCTCCGCCGATTTGGGAGCGGGTTGAGGCTTTAGGGGAAAACTGGCTGCCGCAGCACGTCAATCGGCACCCAACCGCCGTCCCGCTCGATGTACCAGAACATCCAGCCATTGCATGACGGGGCGTTTTGCACCGCGGCACCCACCTTGTGGATCGAGCCCTGATGCGTCCCGCTGGTGAGCGTGCCGTCGGCGTTGACCGTGGCGGTGGCGCGGCGGGTGCGGTCGCGCAACTCGGTGCCCGGCGGCACCACGCCCCGCTCCACGAAGCTGCCAAACGAAATCCGCGGCGTGTCGCGGCGAGAGGGCGCCGTGGCGAGCCCCACCAGCGGCGCCGCGCGCTCCCGCAGCACCCGGCCGATGGCAGCCTCGGCATAGGCCGGGTGCCGCTCGATGCCGATGAAATGGCGCCCGAGCCGCTTGGCCACCACCGCCGTCGTCCCCGTGCCGAGAAAGGGGTCCAGCACGATGTCGTCCGGCGCGGTTGAGGCCAGCAGCACCCGGTGCAGCAGCGCCTCCGGCTTCTGCGTCGGGTGCAGTTTCAGCCCATGCTGGTTGCGCAGCCGTTCCGGCCCGGTGCACAGCGGCAGCAGCCAGTCGCTGCGCATCTGCACGTCGTCGTTCAGCGCCTTCATCGCCTGGTAGTTGAACTTGTAGCGGCTGTCGCGCCCGCGCGCCGCCCAGATCAGCGTCTCGTGCGCGTTGGTAAAGCGGCGGCCGCGGAAGTTCGGCATCGGGTTGGACTTGCGCCAGACCACGTCGTTCAGAATCCAGAAGCCCAAGTCCTGCAGGATGGCGCCGATGCGGAAGATGTTGTGGTAGGCGCCGATCACCCAGAGCGTGCCGTCCTTGCGCAGCAGGCGGCGGCATTCCTCCAGCCATGCCCGGGTGAAGGCGTCATACTCCGCGAAACCCTCGAACTGGTCCCAGTCGTCGTCCACCCCGTCCACCAGGCTGTCGTCCGGACGGCGCAACTCGCCGCGGAGCTGTAAGTTATACGGCGGGTCGGCGAACACGCAGTGCACCGAGGCCGGCGGCAGCATGGCCATCAGACGTAGGCAGTCTCCGCGCAACACCTGGTCCAGCGGCAGTTCGCGGACGACTTCCACGCATCGAGTCCTTCGTTGCTAGGCGCGGGACTCTGCCGAGGGCCCGCAAGCCGCGTCAATCTACCAGGACGGTCGCGAGGTCCAGCTCGGCCAGTTGCAGCCGCACGCTGCCGAAGGTGGGGCGGTGGTGGCGGCAGGGGCCGTGCAGGGCCAGCGCCGCCCGATGCGGCGGAGTGGCATAACCCGCATTGCTGGCCCAGCCGTAATGCGGAAAACGCAGCGCCAGCCGCGCCATCGCCCGGTCCCGCACCACCTTGGCCACGATGGAGGCCGCCGCGATGGAGAAGCAGGTGGCATCCCCGCCGGTCACGCAGCGCACCGGGCAAGCGAGCGCGGGGGGCTGGTTGCCGTCCACCAACGCCAGATCGGGCGGGGTCGGTAGGCGGGAGACGGCGCGGGCCATCGCCAGCAGGGCGGCGCGAAGGATGTTGATGCGGGAGATTTCGGCCACCGAAGCGGCACCCATGGCGATCTCGGCTCCGGACGCGCGCAAGGCGGCATAGGCCCGCTCGCGCTGCTCGGCAGTGAGCGCCTTGGAGTCGTTCAGCAACGGGCGCAGCTTGCGCGGCACGCCGCGAGGGAACACCACCGCCGCCGCCATCACCGGGCCGGCGAGCGGACCCCGGCCCACCTCGTCGACACCCGCGACGCGGCCGCCATGGGCGGCTTCCAGGGTAAAATCAGGCATGATGCGCGATTAGCAGCCTTTTCGATTCGCGAAGCCGTCAGAGATCCCAAGCGGACGGTGTGGAGCCGCAGTCGATCAGGCGCGGCGCCGCAGGATGCCGCTTGCGTGCACGGCGCGGTAGTGCGCCAGGCGGGCGGCATAAGCCTCAATCCAGTCCGGGCGCGGCGGCACGGCGGCTTCTCGCGCGGGCGGCGCACATACCGCCTCGGGCGTCTCGCCCGTCACCGCCATGCGGGCTAGCCGCGCCGCGCCCAGGGCGCCGCCATGCTCGCCCGCAGCCAAGGGGCGGAGCGGCATCCCCAGCACCGAAGCCAAAATCGCAATCCAGGTGCTCGAGCGCGAGCCGCCGCCAATCACGTCCGCCATTTCTATCCGCGTGCCAGAGGCGGCCAGCGCGTCGAGGCAGTCCCGTAAGGAGAACGCCACGCCTTCCAGCACGGCCTGGGTGAGTGCCGCCCGTCCGGTATCGTGCGACAGGCCGAGGAAGCCAGCGCGCAAGGTGCCGTCGTTGTGCGGGGTGCGCTCGCCGCCGAGATAGGGCAGAAACAGCGCCGGGCTGGGTGCGCCCGGCATGCCGAGCTCGGTCAGCAGTGCCGCCTCGCTGGCGCCCGTGACGCCCGACCACCAAGTGAGCGCGGCGGCGGCGGACAGCGTCACGCCCATTTGGTGCCAGGTGCCGGGGATGGCATGGCAGAAGGCGTGCACCGCGCCTTGCGGATAGGGCCGGTAGCGGTCGGTGGTCGCGAACAACACGCCGGACGTGCCGAGCGACACGAACGCGTCGCCGGGCCGAATGGCGGCCAGCCCGATCGCGCCCGCTGCATTGTCCCCCGCTCCGCCTGCCAGAATCGGCGCCGCCGCCATGCCCCATTCGGCCGCCAGTTCCCCGCGCAACCGCCCCGCCGGAGCGCTGCCCTCCACCAAGCGCGGCATGGCGGCGCGGGACAGCCCGGTGGCGGCCAACGCTGCATCCGACCAATCCCGCGCGCCCACGTCCAGCCACAGCGTGCCGGATGCGTCCGACATGTCCTCGATCAACTCGCCGGTGAGACGCAAGCGGATATAGGCTTTGGGCAGCAGCACGGTGCGGGTGCGGGCGAATATCTCCGGCTCGTGCCGGCGCACCCAGAGCAGCTTGGGCGCGGTGAAGCCCGGCATGGCGATGCTGCCCGCGATATGCCGCAGGCCGGGAACGGCTGCCTCGAGCGCGGTGCACTCGGCGGCGGCGCGCACGTCGTTCCACAGAATGGCCGGGCGCAGCACCTGGCCGGCCGCATCCAGCAACACGGCGCCATGCTGCTGGCCGGACAGGCCGATGCCGCGGGTTGCCGCCAGTTCGGCCGGGTGCGCCTGCTGCAGCGTGCCGACCGCCTGCAGCATGGCCTGCCACCAAGCCGCCGGGTCCTGCTCGCTGTGGCCCGGCGCCGGGCGGCTCACGGTCAGCGGCGCAGTGGCGCTGCCGACGACCCGCTCGCCGCCATCCACCAGCAGCGCCTTGACGCCGGAGGTGCCGAAGTCAAGGCCGAGGAACATTACGCGGCGAGCGTGTGCTGCACCACGCGGCGAATGGCCCGGCCGTCGGCATCGAACACGTGGCAGGCGGAGCTGTCCACCGCGAACCGCACCTGGCTATGCGGCTTGGTCGGGTCGCTGCCGTCCGTCTGCACGGTGAGCGCGTCGCCGCCCTCGCCCGAGACATGCAGCAAGGTCAGCCCGCCCAGCCGCTCCACCAGGCGGACATCGCCGGCAATCACGCCCGCGGGGTCATGCCGCAGCGCCTCGGGGCGGATGCCCAGGGTCACGGCCTCGCCTGGCCGAGCGCCCCCCGCGGCCGGCACAGCGACGCGGGCGCCGGAGCGCAGCGCCACCACCACGTCGCTGCCATCCGCCTCCGCCACGGTGCCCGGCAGCAGGTTCATCCGAGGCGAGCCGATGAACCCGGCGACAAACAGGTTGGCCGGTTCGTGATACAGTTCCAGCGGCGAGCCCACCTGCTCCACCCGGCCGGCCTGCAGCACCACGATCTTGTCGGCCATGGTCATTGCCTCCACTTGGTCGTGGGTGACGTAGATCATGGTGGCCTTCAGGTCCTCGTGCAGCCGAAGCAACTCGATGCGGGTCTGGCCGCGCAACGCGGCGTCAAGGTTGGAGAGCGGCTCGTCGAACAGGAACACCTTCGGTTGGCGCACGATGGCGCGGCCAATCGCCACGCGCTGCCGCTGCCCGCCCGAGAGGTCCTTCGGCCGCCGGTCCAGATAGGGGTCGAGCTGCAGGATTCGTGCGGCTTCCGCCACCTTGCGGTTGCGCTCCTCCTTCGCCACCCCCGCCAGGCGCAGCGCGAACCCCATGTTGTCGCGCACCGTCATATGCGGATACAGCGCGTAGGACTGAAACACCATCGCCAGCCCGCGATCGGCCGGCCGGGTCTCGTTCACCCGGCGGCCGTCGATCTGCAGCTCGCCCGCGGTGATCGCCTCCAAGCCCGCGATCATGCGCAGCAGGGTGGACTTGCCGCAGCCCGACGGGCCCACAAACACCACGAATTCGCGGTCGGCGATGTCGAGATCGACGCCCTTGATCACCTCGACCGGGCCATAGGCTTTGCGCAGGTTGCGCAGGGTCAACGTTGCCATGAGGATGCTCCTATTTCACCGCGCCGAAGGTTAGCCCCCGCACCAACTGCCGCTGGCTGAACCAGCCGAACAGCACGATGGGCGCCACCGCCATGGTGGAGGCGGCGGAGAGCTTGGCGAAAAACAGGCCTTCCGGCGACGAGAACGAGGCGATGAACGCGGTGAGTGGTGCGGCCTGCGACGAGGTGAGATTAAGGCTCCAGAACGCCTCGTTCCAGCACAGGATGATCGACAGCAGCGCGGTGGAGGCGACGCCGGGCATGGTGAGCGGCAACAGCAAGTGCCACACCTCGCCGCCAGTGCGCGCGCCGTCCATCCGGCCGGCCTCCAGGATCTCGTTCGGCACTTCCTTGTAGAAGGTGAACAGCATCCACACGACGATGGGCAGGTTGCTGAGCGTGTCCATCACGATCAGCCCGGTGCGGGTGTCGAGCAGCCCGGCGTTGCGATACAGCAGGTAGATCGGCACCAGCACGCCAACTGGCGGCAGCATCTTGGTCGATAGCATCCACAGGAGCGTGCCGCGGGTGCGCTGGGTTGGGTGGAACGCCATGGCGTAGGCGGCCGGGATGGCCAGCAGCAAAGCGAGCACGGTGGCGCCGACCGCGATGGCGACGCTGTTCCAGGCAAAGCCGAAGTAGTTCGCCCGTGCCAACACGTCGCGGTAGGATTCGAGGGTGGGGGCAAACGCGAAGCTCACCGTCACCGCCTCGCGTTCGCTCTTGAAGCTGGTCAGCGCCATCCAGAGGATCGGGAAGAACAGCGCGAGCGCCACGCCCCAGCCGACGATGGTGGTGACGATGCGGCGGGCGAAACTGTCCTCCATCGCCGCTATGCCCCGCTGGCGGCATGCCGCCAGCGCCCGTCATGCCCGGACTTGGTCCGGGCGGAACAGCCAAAAGGTTCCGCGGGCAAAGCCCGTGGAATGGCTGCGGAGGGATCCACGCAGTCCGGCACGAGACGTAGGCTCTCAGTAGGCGACGCTTGCCCGACACATCGGCCGACGTCACTCGTGGGTTCGCCGTGGATGGCCGGATCAAGTCCGGTCATGACAGGAAGGGTGGAGATCATCGCGCTACACCTCCAGCCGCTTGCCGATGCTGCGGACGAGGAAGAACGCCACGATGTTGGCCAGGATGATCGCCACCACGCCGCCGGCCGAGGCGCCCCCCACATCGAACTGTAGCAGGGCACGGATGTAGATCAGGAACGCCAGGTTGGTGGTGGCATTGCCGGGGCCGCCCGCGGTAGTGACGTAGATTTCGGCGAACACCGTCAGCAGGAAGATGGTCTCGATCATCACCACCACGCTGATGGCGCGCTGCAGGTGCGGCAGGGTGATGTAGAAGAATTGCGCAATCGCCCCGGCGCCGTCCATCCGCGCCGCCTCGCGCTGCTCATGGTCGAGCGACTGCACCGCGGTCAGCAGGATCAGCAACGCGAACGGCAGCCATTCCCACGACACGATGGCGATCACCGACGCCATCGGGAACTGCGCGAACCAATCCACCGGCTGCAGCCCGAAGGCACGCGCCACGGCGCCCAGCACGCCGTAGATCGGGTGCATCATCAGGTTCTTCCAAATCAGCGCGCTCACCGTCGGCATGATGAAGAAGGGCGAGATCGCCAGCACCCGGGCGATGTTGCGGCCGGGAAACCCCTGGTCGAACAGCACCGCCAGCAACACGCCGCCACACACGGTGATCACCAGAACCGAGCCCACCAGCACCAGCGTGTTGCGCAGCGACGCCCAAAAATCCGGGTCCGTCACCAGGTACTGATAGTTGTCGATGCCGGCAAACCCGGTCACCGTCGGGTCCAGCAGGTTGTAGCGCCGCACTGAGTACCACAGCGTCATCGCCAGCGGCACGATCATCCAGACCAGCAGCACCGCCACCGAGGGCGCGACCAGGGCCGTACCCACGCTGCGGGGCGGCCCGGCCGCGGTCGCGTCGCTGCCGGCCAGCGTAGCGGTGGTGGCGCTGGCTATTTCGGATACCCCGCCTGGCGCATCGTCCGCGCGGTGGCGGACTGGGCCGAGGCCAAGGCGGTATCGACCGTGCTCTGCCCGGTCAGCGTGCCGGCGATGGTCTGCCCCACCTGGGTGCCGATGCCTTGGAACTCCGGGATGGCCACGAACTGCGCGCCAGTATAAGGCCGCTTGTGCTCGGTCTGCCCGTCCGGGTTGGCGGACTCGATCGCCTTCAGCACGAAGCCGGCGAACGGCGCCACCTTCTGGTAGTCCGGATCGCTATAGGTGGATTGCCGTGTACCGGGAGGCACCGCGACCCAGCCATTCTCTTTGGCCACCAAGCGGATGTAGTCCTTCGAAGTCGCCCAAGTGACGAAGGTGCGGGCGGCGTCCTGCTGCTTGGAGGTGGCCGGGATGGCCAGGTTCCACGACCACAGCCAAGTGGGGCCGCCCTTGAAGCTGCCGGCCGGGATGGGCGCGAAGCCCACCTGGTCGGCCACCTGGCTCTGCTTCTTGTCGTACAGCAGGCCGCCGGCCACCGTCGAGTCCACCCACATGCCGCATTTGCCGCTGGCGAACAGGGCCAGGTTCTCGTTGAAGCCGTTGGAGGATACCCCGGGCGGCCCATCGGCCTTCAGGATGTCATCGTAATAGGTGATGGCGGTCTTCCAAGCCGGCGTGTCGAGCTCTGGCTGCCACTTCTCGTTGAACCACTGGCCGCCGTCGGCATCCACCAGGGTGGTGACATAGGCCATGTTCTCGCCCCAGCCCGGCTTGCCGCGCAGGCACATGCCGTAGACCTGGTTGGACTTGTCGGTGATCTTGTCGGCGAAGCTGCGGATTTCAGTGTAGGTCGGCGCCGCCGGCATGGTGATGCCGGCCTTCTTGAACAGGTCGGTGCGATAGTAGGTCATGGCGCTCTCGCCGTAGAACGGCAGGGCGTATAGCTTGCCGTTATAGGTCAGCCCATCGCGCACCGGCTTCAGCAAATCGTTTACATCATAGGCGGCGGGCAGGTTGTCCATCGGCACGATCCAGCCCTGCTTGGCCCAGATCGGCACCTCGTAGTTGCCGATGGTGAGGACGTCGAACTGGCCGGCCTTGGTGGCGATGTCGGTGGTCACCCGCTGGCGCAGCACGTTCTCCTCCAGCACCACCCAGCGCAGGTGGATGTCCGGGTGCTGCTGCTCAAATTGGGCGGAGAGCTTCTGCATTACCACCATGTCGCCGTTGTTGACCGTGGCGATCGTGAGCGTGGCGTCGGCCCAGGCCGGCGCGGCGGCAAACATGGCGGCAGACAGCGCGGCCGAGGCGAAAGCGGCGCGCAGCGGCGCTCCGGGTCGAGGCATCGATAAGGTCCTCCCAAGGACTGGTTTATGGGCCGCTTGTTACGGCAGGCGGCTCGAACCGTGTCACTGCCACGGTGTCGCGTCAACCGGATGTTAGAAATCAAGCGCTTTGGCGGCATCCGCCAGGGTGGCCCGGCTCCCCTGGCGATAGAGCGAGGCCAGCCACCGGCCGACCGGATCGGACAGCCGCGGGTCCGCTCCCGTGGTACCGAACAACTCGGTGAGGGAGAGCAAGGGCAAGGGGTCCGCCCCGCCCGCGATGGCGCGCTCGCGCAGCAGGGCGGCCAAGGGGTGGCGCACGTCGATTGGTTGGCCTTGCTCGTCCTCCCCGCGCACCCGGCGCAGCCAGGCGGCCAGGCCCAGCGCCAGCAGATCCACGCTCTGCCCGGCGGCCAAGCGGTCGCGGATCGGGTCCACCAGCATGTTGACCGGCGCGTCGGTGTTCACCCGCTCCACCGTGTCCTTGATGGCCGGATTGGCGAAGCGCTCGATTAGGGTCTGCTTGTAGGCGTCCAGGTCGATGCCCGGCACCGCCGGCAGCGTCGGGCCGGTCTCCCGGTCCATCAGCGCCCGCATGTAGCGGGTGAGCAGCGGCTCGGCCATTGCCTCATCCACGGTGACGGTGCCGGCCAGCCGCCCCAGGCCGGACACGGCGAGGTGGCTGGTGTTGAGCAGCCGCAGCTTCATAAACTCGTACGGCGCCACGTCGGCCACGAATTGCGCGCCCACCTCCTCCCAAGCCGGGCGCCCGGCGACGAACCGGTCCTCGATCACCCACTGGGTGAAGGCCTCGCTGAACACCGGCCAGCGGTCGGCGATGCCGTAGCGGCGGGCGAGGTCGGCCACGTCGGCCCCGGCGGTGACAGGGGTGATGCGGTCCACCATGGTGCTGGGAAAGCCGATCTCGGCCTCGATCCAGCGGGCGAGCGCCCCGTCCTGCCGTTCGGCCAGGGTGAGCACGGCGTCGCGCAGCACCGTGCCGTTGTGCTGGATGTTGTCGCAGGAGAGCGCGGTGAAGGGGGCCATGCCAGCGTCCCGCCGCCGCCGGGCGGCCGCCACCACAATGCCGATGGCGCTGCGTGGCCGCTCCGGCTGGGCGAGGTCGGCCTGGATCAGCGGGTTCTCCAGGTCCAGCCGCTTGGTCGAGCGATTGAGGCAGTAGCCGTGCTCGGTCACGGTAAGGCTCACGATGCGGATGGGCGGCTGGGTGACGGCGTCGAGCAGGGCGGTGCTGTCCTCGCCGGCGAAGATCACGCCGGCGAGCGAGCCGATCACGGTGACGGTCTCATCCTGCCCGCTGCGCTCCACCAAAGTGTAGAGATTGTCTTGCGGGTGCAGGCTGTCGGCCATGCGGCGATCCCCGGGCATTAGGCCAGCCCCGAGGATGCCCCATTTCAAGGTGTCAGGGTGCTGGGACATCAAGGTGTGGGTGTAGCGGGCCATATGCGCACGGTGGAAGTTGCCGAGGCCGAGATGCACGATGCCAGGTTGCACGGCGGCAAGGTCGAAGCCCGGCGTTTGGACCGGCGGGGCGATGGTGGGGAGCGCGGCGCGGCTGAGGGGGATGGGGTCCATGGCGTGCTCCCGGATGGTTTCGGCGGGTATACTATGCTTGCGACCGAGCGTCAGGCCGCAGCGGCATCCGCCAGCACAAAACAGGGCGCGGTGTTGCCGTTCCAGGCCTCCGCGCGCAATTGGCCGGCCAGATGCAGCGGGGCGGACGCGGCCAACAACGCCTGACCCAAAGCGGTGTCGGCGGCGCGGAACGCCATCGCCTTCAGCCGCGGGCCGCCGCCCTCGCCTTCCACAAACACGCGCACCGTGCTGCCGTCGCGGCCGATGCGGTCGGCGCGCACCACGCGGGCACGGGCAATGGCCAGCACCGGCTCCTCGTTGCCGGCGCCGAACGGGGCCAGGCGGGCGATCTCGCCGGCGAGTTCCACGGTGGCGCCGGCCACCGCGACCGTCGCCTCAACCGGCAGGTCTGGGCAGCGCGGCAGGGCGGCGGCGTGGGCCAGGCGGTCCTCCAGGAAGGCGTGGAACTGCGTCAGGCGACCGGCTGCCAGGCTGAACCCGGCGGCCATGGCATGGCCGCCGCCGGTGGTGAGCAGCCCCTCGCGCCGCGCCTCTAGCACGGCGGCGCCGAGATCCACCCCCAGCACCGAGCGGCCAGAGCCTTTGATCACACCATCCAGCAGCGCGCCGGCCAAGGTGGGGCGGTTCTGCCGCTGCTTGATGCGCCCGGCGACGATGCCGACCACGCCGGGATGCCACCCCTCGCCATGCACGAGCAGCACGGCGCGGCCGGCATCGGCCTGGGCGTGGGCATGGGCATGGGCGGTGTCCAGCATGGCCGCTTCCACCTCCTGGCGCTGGCCGTTGATGGCGTCCAGCCGGGCGGCCAAGCCGCGCGCCTCCACCGGGTCCTCGGTCAGCAACAGGCGCAGGCCAAGGTCCGCCTCGTCGATGCGCCCGGCGGCGTTGATGCGCGGCCCCAGTGCCCAGCCCAGCGTGGCGGCGTTGGGCTGGTCGCGGGCGGCGGCAACCTCCAGCAGGGCGGCGATGCCGGGCCGGGCGCGACGGGCCATCACCTTCAAGCCCTGTGTCACCAGCGCCCGGTTGACGCCCGCGAGCGGCATCACGTCGCATACGGTGGCCAGCGCCACCAGGTCCAGCATGGTGCGCAGGTCGGGCTCGGCGCGGCGCGCGAACCAGCCAGCGCGGCGCAGGCTGCGCACCGTGGCGACGGCGGCCAGGAACGCCACCGCGGCGGCGCAGAGGCCGCGCAGCCCGGAGCCGTCGTCCAGCCGGGTCGGGTTCACCGTCGCCAGCACGGGGGGCGGCAGGCCTTCCACCGTGTGATGGTCCAGCACCAGCACGTCCGCGACCCCGGCCAAGGCGGCGAGCGGCCCGGCGGCGGCGGTGCCGCAATCCACGCACACCACCAGCGTGGCGCCCTGATGCGCCAGGGCGAGCAGAGCGGGTGCGTTGGGGCCGTAGCCCTCGGTGAGCCGGTCGGGCACATGGGTCAGCACGGGGCAGCCGAAATCGCGCAGCAGGCTGGCGATGATGGCGGCCGAGCAGGCGCCGTCTACGTCGTAGTCGCCGAACACCGCCACCGTCTCGCCCGCCTGCACGGCGCGGGCCAACCGGTCGGCCGCGCAGTCCATGTCCGCCAGCACGGAAGGGTTCGGCAGCAGGGCGCGCAGGGTAGGCTCGAGAAACTCGTGCACGCCCTCGACGGGGATGCCGCGCGCGGCCAGCAGGCGGCCAACCACCTCGGAGACGCCTTCGCGCTGGGCGATGTGCAGGCCATCATGCTCGGCGCCACCGCGCCAGGTCCAGCGGCGGCCGGTAAGACTGCACGTGACACCGAGAATGGGGGGTTGGGGGAGACTCGGGCTCATATTGGCTCGGCCGCAGCTTGGCTGAAGCGCAGCGGGGCCTGCAAGCGTGGCTAATCGGCCGCAGCGGAGAATGCGCACCTACGCAACCGTGACAAGAGCGACATTCATCCCAATTCGTTAGGGGTGGGTGACTGGCTCGGCGGGTCCAGTCGGCAAGGGAGGGTTCCTGGGGTTGATGAGCTTGGGGTTGCAACGGCGGGTCGGCATCATAGGGGCCGGTCCGGGGGGGTTGGCTGCGGCAATGCTTATGGCCCAGGCCGGCGCCGAGGTCACCGTGTTCGAGCGTCACGCCAAAGTGGGAGGGCGCTCCGCCACGCTGGACGCGCCGAGCCCGGCGGGCAGCTTCCGGTTTGACACCGGGCCGACCTTCTTCCTGTATCCGAAGGTGTTGGCGGACATCTTTGCCGCCTGCGGGCGCCGGCTGGAAGACGAGGTGGACCTGATCCGGCTGGATCCCCAATATCACTTGATATTCGAGGCCGGCGGAGAAATCCGCGCCACCAACGACCTGGACCGGCTGGCCACGGAAATCGGCCGGTTTGCCACGGCAGACGCTGCTGCCCTGCCTCGCTTCATGGCCGACAACCGGGCCAAGCTGGCCGCCTTCAAGCCGATTTTAGAGTCGCCCTTCCACGGCGCGCTGGACCTGTTGCGCCCGGACATGCTGCGCTCGCTCAAGCTAATGCGGCCGCACCGCACTGTGGACAGCGACCTGGCGAGCTATTTCAGCGACGAGCGGGTGCGGTTGGCATTCTCGTTCCAGTCTAAATACCTGGGCATGTCGCCGTTCCGCTGCCCGAGCTTGTTCACCATCCTCTCGTTCATGGAATATGAATTCGGCGTGTTCCATCCGCGCGGCGGCTGCGGCGCGGTGATGACGGCGATGGAGCGGGTGGCACGCAGCATGGGCGTGCGCTTCCGCATGGCCGAGCCGGTGCGGGAGATCACCTTTGCTGGCCGGCGTGCCACCGGCGTGCGTACCGACGCCGGGGTGGAAGCGGTCGACGCCCTGGTGATCAACGCGGACTTTGCCCAGGCGATGTCGACCTTGGTGCCGGACCGGCTGCGCCGTCGCTGGACCGACCGCAAGCTGGCGGGCAAGAAGTTCTCCTGTTCCACCTTCATGCTATATCTCGGCATCAAGGGCGATCTCCCTGATTTGGCTCACCATACCATCTTGCTGGCGCGTGATTACCGCCGCAACATCGCCGAGATCGAGGCGGGCGTGGCGCCGCCGGAGGAGCCCTCGCTCTACGTGCAGAATGCGTGCGTCACCGACCCGGCGCTGGCACCGCCGGGCTGCTCCACCCTCTATGTGCTGGTTCCCGTGGGCAACAGGGTCGGCGAGGGCGTGGACTGGGCGGCTGAAAAAGCCCGCTATCGCGCGCTGGTGCTGCGGCGATTGGAGGCGCTGGGCATTTCGGGCATCGAAGAACGCATCGTGTTCGAGCAGGTGCTCACGCCGAGCGACTGGGAGGCGGACCTCAACATCTTCCGCGGCGCGACCTTTAACCTGGCGCATTCGCTGCGGCAGATGCTGCATTGGCGGCCGCGCAACCGGTTCGAGGATTTGGACGGCGTCTACCTGGTGGGCGGCGGCACCCATCCGGGCAGCGGGTTGCCGGTGATCTTCGAGGGCGCCCGCATAACCAGCAAGCTGATGGTGGACGACCTCGGGCTGCAGCCGCATTGGGGCCGGTCGCTGATGGCCGCACCCGATTATGAGCCCGCCATCGCGGAGGTGGCATGACCAGCATGGACCCGGTGGGCGTGGTGGGGGGCGGTCTCGGCGGCCTGGCCGCAGCGTGCGTGCTGGCGGCACGCGGCCACCGGGTAATCCTGTTCGAGAAGAACGACTGGCTTGGCGGCAAGGCGGCCGTGCTGGAGGAAGGCGGGTTCCGCTTCGACATGGGGCCCACCATCCTCACCGTCCCCACCGTGCTGCGCCGCATCTTCGCCGAAGCCGGGCGGGACCTGGACGCGGCACTCGACCTGCGCCGGCTGGACCCGCAATGGCGCTGCTTCTTCGACGATGGCGACGTGCTGGACCTGACCGAGGACGCCGCCGCCATGACGTCCAACCTCGACCGCTTCAGCCCCGGCAACAGCCAAGGCTACCGCGACTTCCTGCGCATGAGCGACGGGCTGCACGACGTCAGCGAGCGGTTCTTCTTCTGGCGCTCGGTGGAAGACGTTCGCGACACGCTTGATTTTAAGAAGAACTTGGACCTGGCCACCCTGCGCGACGTGATGAGCCTGCGCATGGGCAGCAGCGTGGCCAAGCAAATCCGCAAGCGGGTGCCGGACGCGCGGGTGGCGCAGATGCTGGACCATTTCGTGCAGTATGTCGGCTCCTCGCCCTATAACTCGCCTGCGGTGCTGTGTTCGATCGGGCATATGCAGACCGATGGCGGCGTGTGGTATCCGATGGGCGGCACGCGGGCGGTGCCGGTGGCATTGGCCAAGCTGGCAGAAGACTTGGGCGTGGAGCTGCGGCTATCGACCGGCATCCGCCGCATCGTGGCCGACCGGGGGGCGGTGAGCGCGGTGGAGACGGAGGCGGGCGAGACGGTGCCGCTCTCCGCGTTGGTCTCGAACATGGATTCGGTGCGCACCTATCGCGAGTTGGTCGGCGGCGAGGCGGCGCGCAGCTTCGGCAAACGCTGGAAGCGAGAGCCGGCGTGTTCGGGCGTGGTGCTGTATCTCGGGCTGGACCGCGGCTACGACCACCTGCTGCACCACGATTTCGTGTTCTCCCGCGACCCGGAAGAAGAGTTCGACTGGATTTACCACAAGGGGGAACCGGCGCCGGACCCGACCTGCTACATCGCCGCCACGGCGCGCACCGAGCCCGGGGTCGCCCCCCCGGGCGGCGAGGCACTATATGTGCTGGTGCACACGCCTTATTTGCGGCCGCATCACGACTGGGGCGCGATGCTGCCGGCTTACCGCCAGGTGATCCTGGACAAGCTGAAGCGCTGTGCCGCCATGCCGGATTTGGAAAGCCGTATCGTGTTCGAGCGTACGCTCACCCCGGCCGATATCCACGAGCGCTACCGCGTCCTGAACGGCGCAATTTACGGCCTGGCGAGCCACGGCAAGTTCTTCGGCGCGTTCAAGCCGGGCAACCGCTCGCGCGACCTCGCCGGGTTGTACTTGGCGGGGGGTGCGGCGCATCCGGGGCCGGGAATGCCGATGGTGCTGATGTCCGGTTGGATTGCCGCCGACAGCCTGGATCGCGACCGCGCCAGCAACACCGCCCCGTTGCGCGCATGAGTTGCAGGCATTTGCGAGCGCTGGGGCAGCGCCGTGTCTGACCGGTTCGACCCCGAGCGTATCCTGGCGCGGCGGTCGGAGCCGCTGTTCCGTCTGTTTGCGCTTTACTTGCGCTGGTACATCAGCCGGAATTTTCACGCCGTCCGCCTGTCGCGCACCGGGATCCCCCGCATCCCGGCCAACCGCCCCCTGATCGTGTATTCCAACCACCCCTCCTGGTGGGACCCGGCGGTCTACATCCTGCTGTGCGATATGCTGTTCCGCGGCCGGGCCGGGTTCGGGCCGATGGATTCGGCGGCGCTGGGACGGTATCGCGTGCTGGAGCGCATGGGAGTGTTCGGCGTGCCGCTCGACGACAAGCGCGGGGCTGCCATCTTCCTGCGCACCTCGCTCGCGGTGCTGGCGCGGCCGGGCGCGATGATGTGGATCACCGCGGAAGGCGCCTTCACCGACCCGCGGCCGCGCCCGGTTCGGCTGCGGCCCGGACTGGCGCATCTGGCCCGGCGTGTGCCGGATGCCACCATCCTGCCGCTGGCCATCGAATACACGTTCTGGAACGAGAGCAGCCCGGAAGCGCTGCTTCGGTTCGGTGAGCCGCTGCAAACCAACATGCTGACCGGCGCCGGCGCCTGGACGGATCGGCTGGAGCAAGGCTTGACCCGGACGATGGACACCTTGGCCGACGAGTCGGCGACCCGCAACCCGGCGCTGTTCGAACCCTTGCTGCGCGGCGGCGCCGGCGTGGGCGGCCTCTACGATTCGTGGCGCTGGCTGCGCTCAACCGCACGTGGGCGGCGCTTCGACCCGAGCCATGGCGGCGAGCTGTGATCACGACGCTGAGCTTGGCTGCGCTGGCATTGGCCCTGCTCCCCGTATTGCTCGCCCTCTCCAACCTGCCGCTGTATCGCACCCCCAAGCCGGCGATAAACCCTCCGCCGGTCTCGGTGCTGATCCCGGCGCGCAACGAGGCCGCCAACATCGTGCCGGCAGTGCAAGCCGTGCTGGCCAGCCAGGATGTGGCGTTGGAGATGGTTGTGTTGGACGACAACTCCACCGACGGCACGGCGGCGCTGCTGGCCGGCATCGCCGACCCGCGCTTGCGGGTGCTGACCGGGCGAGCGCTGCCGCCGGGCTGGTCGGGCAAGCAGCACGCTTGTGCGGCGCTGGCGGATGTGGCGTTGAACGAGATGCTGGTGTTCGTCGACGCGGATGTGCGGCTGGCGCCGGACGCGCTGGTTCGCATGCTGGGGTTCATGCAGCGCAACCCGGTGGGCTTGGCGAGCGGTTTTCCGCACCAGGTGGTGCAGAGCTGGTCGGAACAGCTCGTGCTCCCGCTGATCCACTTCTTGCTGCTGGGCTATCTGCCGATGGCGCTCGCGCGGCGGAGGGCGGCCCCGGGCCTCGGCGCCGGCTGCGGGCAGTTGTTCATCGCGCGCCGGGCCGCCTATCGCCAGGCGGGGGGACATGGCGCCATCTGCGCCTCCTTGCACGATGGGATTACCTTGCCGCGGGCGTTCCGGCGTGCGGGAGAGATGACCGGTCTGTTCGATGCCACCCGGTTCGCCGAATGCCGGATGTATTCTTCGGCCGCGCAGCTCTGGGAGGGGCTCGGCAAGAACGCCACCGAGGGCATGGCCAAGCCCGGCGCCATCTTGATTTGGACGGCTTTGCTGGGCGGGGGGCATGTGCTGCCGCTGGTGCTGGTGCTGGTGGCACCCAGCACGGCCTCGGTCACGGCGCTGGTGCTGTCGGTCGGGCTGCGACTGGTGCTGGCGGCGCGCTTCCGGCAGCCGGAGTTGAGCGCGCTGCTGCACCCGTTCGGCGTGGCGGCGCTGCTGGTGGTGCAGTGGGCGGCCTTGCTGCGAGCGTTGCGGGGCCGCCCGGCAACGTGGCGGGGCCGCGCATACCCCGCGCAATAGGCTGGTGGGCGCTGGCGATGCTGGCCGCCGTACCCGCCGCCGCCGAGCCCGGAGTGTTGGAGGTCACGGTGACCGGGGTCCGCTCGGCTGCCGGGCACGTGCTGGTGGCGGTGTGCGACCGGGCGGCGTTCCTGCAGCCCACCTGCCGCTACAAAGGGCGGGCGCCGGCGACCATGGGGTCGGTAACGGTGCGCATCACCGGCGTCCCGCCGGGCACCTACGCGGCGCAGGCGTACCAGGACGAAAACGAAAACGGCAGGATTGACCGAAGCCTGTTCGGGGTGCCAACGGAGGGAATCGGGTTTTCCAACGACGCGCCGATGCGCTTCGGGCCGCCCAGTTTTGATGCGGCGGCGTTTGCGTTAGGCCCCGGGGGCGGGCAGATTTCGTTTTCGCTGAGGTATTTCAAGTAGGCTAAGCGAGCGTTCAACCAATCAGGTCCCGACCAAGTCGCGCTTATGTCCGGCACTCAACTCCCGATCGGGTTTGATCGGTATCTCCGTCTCTGGCGGTTAACGCCAGAGGGAAAGCCTTTGGTGACGCAAAGCAGCCGCTTGCTGCCGGTCCGCTACAATGGTGAACGGGCTATGCTTAAGGTTGCGGTTGTGGACGAGGAGAAAGCAGGAGGTGCGTTGATGGCCTGGTGGGCTGGCTTCGGCGCAGCCCGGGTGCTTGTTCATGATAGCGAAGCAGTTCTCCTGGAGTGGGCTGGTGGATCACGGTCGTTGTCAGCCCTGGCACGTGGCGGGCTCGATTTGCAGGCGAGCGAGGTCATTTGCGACGTGGTTGCTGCGCTTCACGCGCCACGCCCAGCGCCGCTACCAACTCTGGTGCCGCTGAGCGTGTGGTTCGTTGAACTGCAGCAAGCAGCCGCCTTGCACGGCGGTCTCTTTGATACGGCTTGGCGGGCCGCGCGGGATTTAATGACCGGACAGCGGGAGATCGTGGCGCTGCATGGCGATATCCACCATGACAACATCCTGGACTTCCAGACAGATGGATGGCGAGCCATTGACCCGAAGGGCCTTTGGGGTGAGCGCGGCTACGACTACGCCAATCTCTTTCGCAACCCGGACGATAATACCGCACTTCAGCCAGGGCGTTTTGATCGCCAAGTGTCGCTGGTGTCCGCGCGGGCAACGCTGCATCCGGAACGATTGCTGCGTTGGATACTGGCAGTCATGGGACTTTCAGCTTCATGGAGCATTGCTGACTCCGATCGAACCAGAACGACGCTAACGATCGCCGAAACGGCGGCTGCGGGCTTGGGATGATGGGTGGCGCTGCGCTTACCCATTCTACGAGCGTCCCACCGCGGCGAAGCGAACGGCTTCTTCGGCTGCCCTGAATAGCGCGCGGGCCTTTTGGCGGCTTTCCTCGTATTCGGCTTCCGGCGTGCTGTCGGCCACCACGCCGCCGCCGGCCTGCACGTGCATGACGCCGTCCTTCACCACAGCGGTGCGCAGGCCGATGCAGGTGTCCATGGTGCCGTCGGCGGCGAAGTAGCCGATGCAGCCGCCATACAACCCGCGACGGACCGGCTCCAGCTCCTCAATGATCTCCATGGCGCGAATTTTCGGCGCCCCGGTGAGGGTGCCGGCGGGGAAACCGGCGACCAGCGCATCCACCGCGTCCAGCCCGTCGCCCAAGCGGCCTTGCACGTTGGACGAAATGTGCATCACGTGGCTGAACCGCTCAATGGCGAAGCTCTCCGTCACCCGCACCGTGCCAAGCGCCGACACGCGGCCGACGTCGTTGCGGCCGAGGTCGAGCAGCATCAGGTGCTCGGCGCGCTCCTTCGGGTCGGCGAGCAGCTCGGCCTCCAAGGCGGCATCCTCGTCGGGCGTGACGCCGCGGGGGCGGGTGCCGGCGAGGGGGCGGATGGTGACGGTGTTGTCGCGCAGGCGGACCAAGATTTCCGGGCTGCTGCCGACGATGCAGAAGCCGCCCATATCGAGGAAGAACAGGAACGGCGCCGGATTGATGCGGCGCAGCGCCCGGTAGAGCGCGAACGGCGGCAGGGCGAAGGGTGCGGCAAAGCGTTGCGACGGCACCGCCTGGAAGATGTCGCCCGCGACGATGTACTGCTTCATCCGCGACACCATGGCCTCGAATTGCGCGCGCGGCATGTTCGCCACCGGCTCGGGCGGCGGCAGCGCCACCGGCGGGGCGGCCCGCGGCAGCGGGCGGGCGAGTGCCGCCTGGGCGTCGGCGATGCGCGCCTGCGCGTCGGCCCAAGCCTCCTCGGCCGAGACGCCTTCGGCCGGCCGGACCGGGGTGGCGAGGGTGAGCTCGTCCTTTACCGTGTCGAACACGGCGAACAAGGTGGGCCGGGTCAGGATCGCGTCGGGCAGGCCCAGCGTGTCGGCGTTCTTGGCGGGCAAGCGCTCCATCAACCGCACCATGTCGTAACCCAGGTAGCCGAACAGGCCGCCGCACATGGGCGGCACGCCGGCAGGGACGGCCATGCGGGACTCGGCGATCACCGCGCGCAGGCTGTCCAAGGCCGGGCGGTCCTCGCCCACAAAGGCGTGCGGGGCGGCCAGCGCGTTGCGGTTCACTTCGGCGCGGCCGGCGTGACAGCGCCAGATCAAATCCGGCGCCATGCCGACGATGGAGTAGCGGCCGCGCGCAGCACCGCCCTCCACGCTCTCCAGCAGAAAGGAATGCGGCTGGCCGTGCGCCAGCTTGAGGAAAACGGCGACCGGCGTCTGCAGGTCGGCTACGTCCGACGTGGCGACCAGGCTGCCCTGCCCGGCGGCGTATGCGGCCGCGAAATCGGGCGTCATTGGCTAAGCTCGGTCACGGCCTTGCTGTTCACCGTCACCTTCGCCTTCTGACGCAGCGCCGTAGCATAGGTGATTTCGAGGTCATTGCTCATCGAGGTGGCCAATTGGCTGCGCACGCGATCGACGGCGGCGGTGCTGGCCATCGGGTCGGGCTTGGTGTCTGCGGTGGGCACGGCCACGGTGAAGCCGGTTGGCGACTCCACCATGGTGGCACGGCCGATCTCGGTGGCGAACAACGGCTGCACCAATTGGCTGGGAATGCCCGGCGGCGGGGTGGTGCGACCGATCGGGGAGCTGTGGGTGACCGTCTCCTGGGCGGCCGCAGCGGCATCGGCCAGGCTTTTGCCCCCGTTGACAGCGGTCAGCAGCCCGGTGGCGGCAACATCCTGCTCGTGCCGGCGTGCATCACGCAGCCAGTCCTCCCGCACCCGGTCCCGCACTGCGTCCAACGGCTGCTGCTTCGGCGGCGTAACGCTGTCCACGGCGACGGCGTAGAAGGTGTTGTCGGGCCCGTCTTCGAGCGTAGGCTGGTCACCGGGCGAAATGGCGAAGGCGTGATCGATCACTGCCTTGCGCAAGGCAGGCGGCCCTGGGATCGGCGCCGGGGTGCCGTCCGGGGTATTGCCGCCAGCGTCCAGCGTGCCGGTGACGGCGAGCAGACCGAGGCTGGCCGGCAGCTCGTCCAGCTTGGCCCCGCCTGCCAAGGCGTCCTGCAGCTTGTTGGCGCGGTCGTAGACGGCGTCGGCGGCCTGTTGCAGGGCCACCTTTTGCTTGATTGCGGCTGCAACGGCCTCGAACGATTGCTCCCTGCTGGGCTGCAGCTTGCTGACGCGGAACACGGCCCAGGCCCCCTCATTGGCAACCGGGCCGGTGACCACGTCGGCGGGCGCGGCGAACACCGCCTTTGCCAAATCGGGCGAGGGGAAGTTGGCCGCGGTCTGGTCATCCAGCTCGATCGCGGACGCGCCGGCGCTGCTGGCCGCCTGCTGCATCGCGGCCCAGTCGGCGCCGGTGATCCATTGCGTCGCCAGGCTGCGGGCGGCGTCCTCGGTCGGTGCCACCACGGTCTGCACCGAGCGGGTTTCCGCGGCGCCGAACTCCTCCGGGTGGCTGTCGTAATAGGCGCGGGCGTCGGCATCGCTGACGGAGATATCGCGCGCGACCCCTTCGGGCGTGAGCAGCACGGCCTTGATGCGGCGCTCTTCCGGTAAGGTGTAGGCGGTGCTGTTGTCGTCGTATTCGCGCTGGATCTGCTCATCGGTGGGCGGGGGCGGCTCGGTGGCGGCGGCGAACGGCAGGCTCACCAAGTCGGCGGTGCGGGTCTCGCCTTGGAACGCGAACACCCGGCGGGACAGCAGGTCCGACGCAGTGCCGCCGGCACGCACCGCCTCCATCAGCTCGCGTTGGCCGAGATCGCTGCGCAGCAAGGCCAGGTAGCGCTGCTCGGTCAGGTTGTTGTTGCGCAATACGGCGTTGAAGGTGCCGCGATCGAAACGGCCGTTCGGTCCCTGGAACGCCTTGGTGTCGAAGGTGGCCTGGCGGATGGCGTCGTCGGTGACAGCCAGGTGCAGCCGGGCGACCTCGCCGGCGATTGCGGCCTGGATGGTGAGTTCCTGCAGCGCCTGCTGTGCCACGGCCTGCCGGATGTCCGGGCCCGGCGGCGTGGTGGTGCCGGTGGCGCGCATGTACTGCGCCAGCATCCGCCGGGAGCCGTCCTGCAGCTCGCTGGCCGCGATCGGCTTGCCGCCGACGGTCGCGACCACGTTCGGGTCCCCGTTGCCAAAGCCGTTGAGCACCACGCCGGAGACGCCCCATAGGCCGAACGCGCCCACCAGGACGACGAAGAACACGCGGGCGGGCCAGGTGGCGGCGAAACGGCGGAGCGAGGCGAGCATGGGGCGACCCTTGGGAGCGTCGAACAGGGCGGAGCGTCGAAAAGGGGCGAACCATACGGAGGCCGGTGCCGCATTGCCAGCCCCGCCGGGCTTGGTTACAGGCCGGCGTGGGAGTCTTTGCGATGCACCAATTGATTGCCGGCAACTGGAAGATGAACGGGCTGATGGGTGAGGCGGCAGCGCTGGCGCAGGCGGTGGCGGCTGCAGCGCCGGGTATCGCGGGGCGGTGCGACCTGCTGGTCTGTCCTCCCGCCACCGTGCTTGCCGCCGTGGCCGGATTGTTGGCCGGCTCCGCGGTGGCGACCGGCGGGCAGGATTGCCGCGCCGAGGCCAGCGGCGCCCACACCGGCGACGTTTCGGCGGTCATGCTGCGTGACGCCGGGGCAAGCTGGGTGATTCTCGGCCATTCCGAGCGCCGCGCCGGGCATGGCGAAACAGACGAAGCGGTGCACACCAAGGTAGTGGCAGCCATTGCGGCCGGGCTCACGCCGATCGTATGCGTGGGCGAAACCGACGCGCAACGCAGTGCTGGCCACCAGACCGACGTGGTTGGGTGCCAATTGGCGGGCAGCCTGCCGGAGGGATTTGCCGGCGTGGTGGCGTATGAGCCGATCTGGGCGATTGGCACCGGAAAGAGCGCCACGGAGGCCGATGTCGAGGCGATGCATGGCTTCATCCGCGCCGAATTAACCCGGCGCCATCCGCGGACTGGCGCCGGAATGCGGGTGTTGTATGGCGGCTCGGTGAAACCCGGCAATGCCGCAGCATTGCTCGCGCTGCCGGATGTCGGCGGTGCGCTGGTCGGCGGCGCCAGCCTGGTAGCAGCGGAGTTTTTGGCCATCGCGCGCGCGGCGCGAGCATAGGCGCCCCCTGGGGCGCGGTCCGGTGGGGGCACGGTCAGGCGGCGGTGACTTCCACGGCCAGCGTGTCTAGGGTGAAGCTGCCGTCCGGCTGGATGGCGAAATGGGCCTGCACCGGCTCGGACGCGCCGGACTGCAGCGAGCGCATGGCCGCGACATGGGCCGGCGGCGTGTTCATCCGCGACACCCAGGCTGCGAAATCCAGCCGCAACCGCCGGGCCACCAACGAGACGGGCGTGAGCCGGGCCGCCGCCAGCGCCGCCAGCCACTCCGCCGGGCTGTAATTACGGCCGTGCGACGGGTCGCGCAGCAGTTCGATGGCCTGGAGGAAGGTGTCCAGCAGCGGCAAGCCCGGCGAGGCCGTGTCGATGAACAACGCCCGGCCGGAGGGCGCCAGCACGCGCCTCGTTTCGCGCAAGGCGGCGGCGAAGTCCCGCCAATGGTGGGCGGAGAACCGGCTCGCCACCAGGTCGAACGCGCCGTCGGCGAAGGGGAGGCGCTCGGCGGCGCCCCGCTCGGTGCGGATGTTGCGCAATCCGCGCCGGTCCGCCTCGGCACCGACGGCGTCGAGCATGGCGGGGGTGAGGTCGTAGGCGGTGACCTCCGCCATGTGTGGCGCCAGGCGATAGGCGACGTGGCCGCCGCCGCAGCCGAGGTCCAGCGCGCGGCCGCCGGCATGGGTCTGCGCCCAGGCGGCGAGCTGGTCGAGGTCCTCCCCCGCCGCATGGGTGGTGCTGGCGACATAGGTGGCGGCTTGACTGGAATATTGCGCAGTGACAACGGCCTCGTGGCTGCGGCTCATGCCAGACATCCTGACTTGGTTAAAGCATGATTGCTTTTGATAGCTTGAAGCGGGGGAAACCATAACGTGGCATGCAGATCGAAGCTGGCTGCCCTGTGCCTGGCGGCGTTCGCGCTCGCTGCGCCCGATGGATGGGCGGCGAGCCCGGCGGCCAAGCCGGTGAAGGCGGTCGCGCCGGCCCGCCTGGCGGTGGGGGATGCCAGCCTGCCGCTCTACCTCTCGCAGGATTGGTCGCGGCCGCTGCCGGGCGTCACGCGCGTGGTGCTGGTGCTGCATGGCGAGTTGCGCGACGCCAACGTGTACTATCGTACCGCGCAGGCTGCCCTCGCTGCGGCTGGTCCGGCAGGCCGCGGCAGCCTGATGATCGCGCCGCAATTCCTCGTCCAAGCCGACCTCGCCGCGCATGGCTTGCCACCCGAGACGCTGCATTGGTCGCTCGCGGGTTGGGAGGGCGGCGACCCAGCGGAAGGGCCGACCGCAGCAAGCTCGTTCGATGCGCTGGACGCCATCCTGGCCCGGCTTGCGGACAAACGCTGGTTCCCCAGCCTGCGCACGGTCGTGCTGGCAGGCCATTCGGGCGGCGCCCAACTGGTGCAGCGTTACGCCATCGCCGGTAAAGCCGCGGCCGGCTTGGCGGCGGCCGGGATTTTCGTGCGCTACGTGGTCGCCAACCCGTCCTCCTACGCTTATTTCGATGCCAGCCGGCCAGTCCCGCCCGTTGCCGCCTCCTGTCCCCGCGCCAACGACTGGAAATACGGCATGGATCACCGGCCGCCCTACTTTGCCGAGACGCCGCCATCGCTGCTGGAGGCCGCCTATGTGGCGCGGGACGTCACCTATCTGGCGGGAGAGTTGGACCGCAACCCGGCGCATCCGGCGCTGGACCGGAGTTGCATGGCGGAGGCCCAGGGCGCCACGCGGTTCGACCGCGCCGAAAATTACTTCACCATGTTGCGGGCCCGCGATGGCGGCCGGCTGCGCCAGCGCCTGGTGGAGGTGCCCGGCGTCGGCCATGACGCCGGGGCGATGTTTACTTCGCCAGCCGGCTTGGCTGCGTTGTTCGCGCCCTGAAAAACTGCGTCGGGGCTGTAGCGAGCCGTGAGGTCCTGACTTAGGCTTGGCCAACTTCTAGGAGTCGCTCCATGCCGATCGTCCGTTCTTTCGTTGCTGCCGCAGTGCTGATGCTGACCATCGCGGCCGCAGCCGCGCAGACCCCGGCCAAGCCCGCAGCGCCCGCGGCAACTCCGGCCGCGCCCGCCGCTTCGCCCAGCGCGCCGGCTGTGGCACCGAGCGCCAGCGGCACGCCCGGGCCCGGGCAGGTCTGGGTCAACGCGGGCACCAAGAAATATCACTGCGCCGGGTCGCGCAGTTACGGCAAGACCAAGAAGGGTTCCTACATGACTGAAGCGGCGGCGAAGGCGTCCGGAGCCACGGCGGCGGGCGGCAAAGCCTGCGGCAAGTCCTAGCGCGGCCGGCCTCAAGACACCAGCCAAGCAGGAGGCTTGCCCGGTCCCGCCCATTGGGCCAGGTTCGGCGCCAATGCCTCCTGCCGACCTGCCGCCAACGCCGAACAGCATCTCGGCTGCGGACCTCACCCTCAGTACCGAGCGGCTGCTGCTCCGCCCGCCCGTGCCACGCGACGCCGAGCAGCTGCACCGGCTGGTGAACGATTGGGCGGTGGTGCGCATGCTGTCCAACCTGCCCTTCCCTTACCCGCGGACGCTGACCGATGAGTGGATCGCTTCCACCGTGCAGCAGCGGGAACGCGGCACCGGCTATCACCTGGTGATCGCCGGCCATGAGGATGGGGAGGAACTGGTGATCGGCTGCGTCGGGTTGCGGCTGGACCTGGCGCCGGGCAGCGCCAATCTCGGCTACTGGGTGGGCCGCCGCTTTTGGGGCCACGGCGTGGCGACTGAAGCGGCCAGCCGGGTCGCGCGCTGGGCGCTGGCAAACTTGCCGGTGGCGCGGCTGGAGGCCCATGTCGCCGAGGACAATCCGGCATCGGCGGCCGTGCTGCGCCGGGCGGGCTTGCGCGAAGTAGGGCACGGGCGGGAGAGCTTCCTGGCGCGCGGCGGCGAGCACCCGGTGATCCGCTTCCAGGCCACCCGTGAGGACCTGTTCGGCGCGGTCGAGACCCCTGCGGCGACGGAGGCGCCCGCGGCCAAGCCGTTGCTGCTGGTCGCCGCCTGTGCGCTGATCGACATCGACAACCGGGTGCTGCTCGCCCGCCGGCCCGAAGGCAAGAAGATGGCCGGGCTGTGGGAATTCCCCGGCGGGAAGCTCAACCCGGGCGAAGCACCGGAGCAGGCGGTGATCCGCGAGCTGAAGGAGGAGTTGGGGATCGACGTGGCGGAAGCCTGCCTCGCCCCGTTCGCCTTCGCCTCGCACGATTATGCCCGCTTTCACCTGCTGATGCCGCTGTTCCTGTGCCGCCGGTGGAAGGGCAGCCCTAAAGGTTTGGAGGGCCAGGCGCTGGCCTGGGTGCAGCCGGCCCGCCTGTCGGACTACGACATGCCGGCCGCCGACAAGCCGCTGGTTCCATTGCTGAGGGATTTCCTATGACCAACCCGACCGCATGCCTGCTGGTGATTGGCAACGAGGTTCTGTCGGGCCGCACGCAGGATGCCAACATCAAGTTCCTGGCCAGCCGCTTGGGCGAGATCGGCCTGCCGCTGCGGGAGGTGCGGGTGATTCCAGACGTTGCCGGAACGATCGTCTGGACCGTAAACGAGGTCCGCGCGCGGTTCGACCACGTGTTCACCACCGGCGGCATCGGCCCTACCCACGACGACATCACCAGCGAGTGCGTGGCGGCGGCTTTTGGCGTGCCGTGGGAACGCCATCCCGAGGCTTGGGCCCGGTTGGACGCGCATTACCGGCCGGGTGAATTCAACGCCGCCCGGCAGCGCATGGCGACGATGCCGCGCGGCGCCACGCTGATCGACAACAGGATTTCGGTGGCGCCGGGCTTCACCATCGGCAACGTCCATGTCATGGCGGGCGTGCCGCGCATCATGCAGTCGATGTTCGAGGCCTTGGCACCGTCGCTGGCAGGCGGGCCGCCGATCGTGTCACGGGCGGTGCATGCCATGGGACTGCTGGAGGGCGACGTGGCAGACGGGTTGCGGGCGATCCAGGATCGTTACGCTGGGCTCGATCTAGGATCCTATCCGTTCTATCGCATCGGCGGGAACGGGGTGGCGTTGGTGGCAAAGGGGCCCGACGCGGCGGCGGCCGATGCGGCTATCGCCGAGGTGACGGCGCTGGTTCGCGAGCTTGGGCTGGAGCCGCTGGCGGGCGAACCGTCCGCGGCCTAGAGCCTGATCGCTTCAGATTGCATCAACCTGAAGCGTTAAGCAGCGTCTCAAACAAAGAGCGAGAGCGGCATCGCTTCGTGTACCAGAAGCGATCATGCTCTTGGGCATGTCGTTCGGTCATAGCAAGGACCATCCGGCAACGGCTTCGCCGGCCTGCGACGCAAAGGAAGTGTCGCTTGGCCACAGCCACAACAGACATCCGACTAAGAACAACGCATAGATAATAACAACGACGTCAAACCCCGGTGGCAGCAACGGGTCTGGTCGCCTGTCCTCAACAAACTCGATTGGATGGCCGTGCATCATCGTTCTCCTGCGGGCAGGATACGAGCCGAGCTGCACACCTGTATGTGACCGGCATCACGGCCAACACACCACGGCACGCTGGCAGCGCACAAAACCCCTACCCTGCCCCGCCGCACGACGAGCCACGCCCGTCACCGCCTTGCTGCACTGCACGCCTACCCGGTTGATCGAGCGCAACGAGTTGCGCCACACTTGGCCCAAAGAAGTGGGAGAAACCACGATGGGCATCGCGCTAATCCTGTTCGCCGCCTTGCTGGCCTGGGCCGCTCTCTTGGGAACGAAAACCTTCGCGGTATTCGGCCTGTTCGTCTCCTGTGCGATGTTCCAGTTCCCGCTTGGGATCATCGCCATCGTGGGCGCGGGGGTCGCGCTGTTGTTCTTGCTGGCACCCCGGGACGAGGCCGAACGAAGCCGCCGCTAAGCGGCCAACCCATCAGCGCTGTAGGGTGGCTGCAATCCATGCCGGCGCATGATGGGTTGCACCCATGCTACGAGCAAACCAGCTCGATCAGGAACGGCCCGCTGCGCCGATTCGCCGACGTGAGCAAATCCGCGAACTGCTCCAACGTGTCCGCCCGCGCGCTCTCCACGCCCAATCCCGCGCCGATCTGGCACCAGTCCAATGCAGGATTGCTCAGGTCCATCATGTCGAGCGCGGTGCGGCCCGGGTTGGCGCCGACATTGGCCAGCTCCAACTGCAGGATCGCGTAAGAGCGGTTCGAGAGGATCACGGTCGTGACGTCCAGCCGCTCGCGGGCATGCGTCCAGAGCGCCTGCACGGTGTACATGGCAGAGCCGTCCGCCTGCAGCGCGATCACCCGGCGGCCCGGCGCCCCCAAGGCCGCCCCCGTGGCCAGCGGCAGGCCGTTGCCGATCGCCCCGCCCATGAGCTGCAGCCAGTCATGCGGTGCCGCAGACTGGGTCAGCGGGAAGGCGCTGAAGCCGAACGTGATGCTTTCGTCCACCACCACGGCGCCCTCCGGCAGCAGCGCGGCCAGGGTTTGCGCCATGCTTCCCGGCGTCACGGCGCCACGCGCCGGGGCGGAGCGCGTGGCGGCGGGCGGGCTGGCAGGACGTGCGCCGAGTGCTTCCGCCAGCTCCGCCAGCGCCGCCAAGCCGTCGGTTTCGGGCCGGGCCAGCACGTGCAGGGCGCAATCCGCCGGGTATTCCCGGCTCGGGCGCCCGGGATAGGCGAAGAACGCGATTGGCGGAGCGGCCCCCACCAGGATGATGTGCTTCACTCCCGCCAGCGTCTCCAACGCCTGGTCCAGCGGGTAGGGCATCCGTTCAATCGGCACCCGTCCTGCGCCGCGCTCCACCCGGGTGTTGAACGGCTCCGCCAGCATCCGCGCCCCCGTGGCCGCGCAGATGCCGCCCGCCGATGCCAGCGCCTCCGCCCGCAACGCCGCCCCGGCCAGCAGCAGCACGGTCGGCGCGCCGGAGCGCAGCGCGCGCGCGGCCGCTTCGACCGCCGCGGCGTCGGGCGGCTGCGGCGACGGCACGGGCAGCGCCGCTCCCACTTCGCCGCCCTCGTCCCAACTGGTGTCGGAAGGCAGGATCAGCGTCGCCACTTGGCCCGGCGCCGTGCGCGCGGCCTGCACCGCCTGCGCCGCGTCCGCCCCCACCATGGCCGCCGCCATGGCCGTGCGCACCCAGCCGGAAACCGGGCGCGCCCAGCCCTCGGTGTCGGCGGTCAGCGGCGCATCCAGTGGGCGGTGGTGGGTGGCTTGGTCGCCTACGATGTTGACCACCGGCACGCGGGCGCGGCGGGCGTTATGCAAGTTGGCCAGCCCATTGGCGAGGCCCGGACCGCAATGCAGCAGCGTGGCGGCGGGGCGGCCGGTCATGCGGGCGTAGCCGTCGGCCGCCCCCGTCACCACGCCCTCGAACAGGCCCAGCACGCAGCGCATCCCGGCAATGCGGTCCAATGCCGCCACGAAGTGCATTTCGGACGTGCCGGGATTGGCGAAACACGTGTCGACCCCCGAGGCCAGCAGGGTGCGCACCAGACTTTCGGCTCCGTTCATCGCATGGCCCTCCCTTGGCGTTGCAGCCTGCCGGGTCTCGCGCCCGGGCGCCAGCCTTTCGCGCCTTGCCGCCGATCAACCCGTCGCGCAGACTCCACAGCCCCGAAGCGACCGAAAGGCGGCGCAATGCTGACCGTGCTCTATCCCGAGCGGATGTATCCCGATGACAGCGAGGAACGCCGCATCTTCGGCGCGGGCGTGCAGGTGGTGATGCGCGACATGGGCGCGCTGGCCGACCTGTCTGACGCGGATTGCCAGGCTGCCGACGGGCTGATGATCTTCCGCTTCTGGGCCAGCGCGGCCGATCTCGCGCGTTTCCCCAAGCTGCGCACCATCGTCCGGATGGGGGTGGGCTACGACCGGCTCGACCGCGCCGCGGCCGCGCGCCGGGGTGTGCTGATTTGCAATGTGCCGGATTACGGCACCACCGAGGTGGCCGACCATGCCATCGCCCTGGCTCTGGCGCTCAGCCGCGGGCTGATCCACCATCACGAACGGCAGCGCAGCCCGGCGGCGGATTGGCTGGTGATCCGCGACCCGGCGATCCGCCGCTTCAGCAGCCGGGTGTTCGGCGTGCTCGGCCTGGGGCGGATTGGCACGGCGGCGGCGCTGCGGGCCAAGGCGCTGGGCTTCGACGTCGTGTTCCATGACCCGCATTTGGCAAACGGCACCGAACTCGCGCTGGGCCTACGTCGCGCCGGCAGCCTCGAAGCATTGCTGGAGCAAACCGACATCCTTTCGGTTCACGCCCCACTCACCCGAGCGACCATCGGACTGTTGGGTGCGGCCGAATTCGCCCGCCTGCCCCAGGGCGCCGTGGTGGTGAACACCGCCCGCGGGCCGATCATGGATTTCGACGCGCTGCTGGCCGCCCTGCGCTCCGGCCATCTCGCCGCCGCCGGGCTGGACGTGATGAACGAGGAGCCGCCCCGCGCGCCGGTCCACCCACTGCTGCAAGCCTATCGCAACCGCGACCCGGCGCTGGAAGGGCGGCTGATCATCACGCCGCACTCCGCATTCTGGACGCCCGAGGCCGAACACGACATCCGCATCAAGTCCGCCGAGACCATGGCGGCGGCGTTGAGCAACCGGCCACAGAACGTGATCCGGCCGGAGGATGACTGAAGCCTGGCAGCCTCACGTCACTGGACCTATGATGCCGCGAGTGGTTGCCAATCCTGACCGCGACGCTCGGCAGCACGGGTGTTATTGGCGCCATCGTCGCCATCATCATTGCGTTCAGCAGATAGGCCTGCGCGCTACATACTCCCCCCTGCGCCCGCCAGCCCTGCCGCCGGCAGCATACCCGCATCCAACTGTGCCGTGGTGATCGGTTCCTGCACCAGAAACAGGTAGCTCGCCGCCGAGCCCACCCCAATCACCGCCCCCACCACCAGCGCCCAGACGAACGACCCCGTCCCCTGCACGATCAGCCCCGTCACCGTCGGCGCCAGCGCCCCGCCCAAATAGCCGCCGAAGTTCTGCATCGCCCCGATGGACGCAGTGCAGTTGGTCGGCACGGCCACCGAGGACAGCGCCCAGGCACACGTGCTGGTGACATAGACCAGGAATAGCGACGCCGAAATGAACGCGACCGCCAGCGTGTTGCTCGCAACATATGCGGCCGCCACTGTGCAAGCCGCAGTGCCCAGCAGCGCCGCCGCCGCTGGCAGCTTGCGGCTGCGCATCGGCGAGACGCCCCGGCGCACCAAAACATCGGCCAGGTAGCCGCCCAGCACACCGCCGACCACCCCCCAAGCGAACGGGATGGCGGCGGCAATGCCAGTATACTTCACGCTCATGTGCCGCTCGATCTCGAGGTATCCGGGCAGCCAAGCGGTGTAAATCCAGGTGAGGTAAATCGTGCCGAAATACCCCAGGATCATGCCCCAGGTGGTGCGATAGCGGAACAGCCGCTTCCACTCAGCCAGCGTCACCACCGTGCGCTGGCTCGCCGGGTCTCCCTCGGTGCGATAGCCGGTCTCGGCCGCGGTAAGGGCCATCTCGCTCGGGTTGCGATACACCAGGTACCAAGCAGCGGCGATCCCCAGCCCGGCCACGCCCATGATGGCAAACATCCAGCGCCAGCCGAACAGCAGCATCAGCGCCGTCAGCAGCGGCACCGCAATGGCCGTGCCGAGCGTCGAGGCGCAGTTGAACACCCCGGTGGCCAATCCGCGGTCGCGCGGATTAAACCAGTCGCGCACCACCCGGGCGGCAGTGGGGAATTGCGGTGCCTCGCCAATGCCGAGCAGGATGCGGGCGCCGAAGAATTGCCCGAAGCTCTGCACCAGCCCGCCCAGCAGCTGCGCCACCGACCACAGCGACAGCCCCAATGTCAGCAACAGCCGTGGCCCGAGCTTGTCCACCATCGCGCCGGTGGGCAGTTGCGAGAACGCGTAGGCCCACAGGAACGCCGACAGCAAATAGCCCATATCGGCAATCGACAACCCCATTTCCTGCCGAATCAGTGGGTTGGCGACCGCCAGCGTGGCCCGGTCGATGTAGTTGACCACCCCCGACAACACGAGCAAGGCAAGCGCGGTGCGCTGGATCGTCCTCACCCGCGGCGTCGCCAGCAGCTTTATCGACATGTCTGCGCCCCCTCGTTTTTCGTTGTTGTGGGAAGCCTAAGCCGGTGCGAGGCGGTTTGGCGAGCGTGCCCGCGCCGGGCCTGGGCAAAACCCGGCGCCGCGCGCTACGCTGCCGCCATGAGCGAGCCCGCAACCCGGCGCATGGATGTGGACACCTTCCTGGCCTGGGAGGAGCGGCAGGAGTTCCGCTTCGAGCTGGTGGACGGACGCCCGGTCGCGATGACCGGCGCCACCTTTGCGCATGACCGGGTGGTGGGCAACATTCGATGGCTGCTGAAGAACGAGTTGCGCCGGGTCGGCAGCCCCTGCGACTCCTTCGGCGCCGATATCGGCGTCCGGGTCACGCAATGGACGCTGCGCCGGCCGGACGCCGCAGTCTATTGCCCGCCGTTCGACGAGACCGCCGCCAAGTCCGACCGCCCGAGGCTGCTGGCCGAGGTGCTGTCGCGTTCGACCATCGAGGTCGACAACACCATCAAGTTCGAGGAATACCAAGCGATCGGCTCGGTGCAGACCATCCTGCTGGTCAATCCGCGTTTCGCCGATGTCGGGCTTTGGACCCGGGATGGCGGCTCCTGGCAGGTCCGGCACCTGCGCCAGGTGGAGGACAGCGCCCCCGTGCCGGACCTCGGCATCACCATCCGGCTGGCCGACATCTACGACCGGGTCGAACTGGTCACGCCGCCGGGTCCCCGCCTGGTGTGGCCGGACGAGCCGGGCCCCGCCCGCAATTGACGGACACTGCTCGAAAGCACAGCAGTTTGAACCTTCCAACCGAGGTCGCAGAATGGACGAGGAACTCAAGGCCTATCTCGACGCAATGCGGCGGGAGATCAATGATGGGCAGGAGCGGCTGCTAAACCGCTTGGCCGGGCTGGAGCAGGACTTTATCAACACCAAGGGCTTTCTGGTTTCAGACGCAATCGTGTCGGGTCGTCGTTGGCTGGACCTTGATGAAACAGTCCCCCGGCTTGAGCGCGGCGAAAGGCGCTAATCTCAATGGACCCTATCCACGGCCAAACCCGCCAGTTGCGCAGCCGCCGCTGGTTTGACGACCCGCACGACCCCGGCATGACCGCGCTCTACATCGAGCGCTACATGAACTACGGCATCACCCGCGAGGAGCTGCAGGGCGGCAAGCCAATCATCGGCATCGCGCAGACCGGCAGCGACCTCTCGCCCTGCAACCGCCACCACATCGAGCTGGCCAAACGCACCCGGGACGGCATCCGCGACGCCGGCGGCATCCCGATGGAATTCCCGATGCACCCCATCCAGGAGACCGGCAAACGCCCCACTGCGGCGCTGGACCGCAACCTGGCCTATCTGAGCCTGGTCGAGGTGCTGCACGGCTATCCGCTGGACGGCGTGGTGCTGACCACCGGCTGCGACAAGACCACCCCCGCCTGCCTGATGGGCGCGGCCACGGTGAACATCCCCGCCATCGTGCTCTCCGGCGGGCCAATGCTGGACGGCTGGTGGAAGGGCCGGCTTTCCGGTTCCGGCACCATCGTGTGGGAAGCCCGCAAGCTGCTGGCCGAGGGCGAGATCGGCTACCCGGAGTTCATGAACATGGTGGCGAGCTCGGCCCCCTCGGCCGGCCACTGCAACACCATGGGCACCGCCACCAGCATGAACAGCCTGGCCGAGGCGCTCGGCATGGCGCTGCCCGGCTGCGCCGCCATCCCGGCGCCATACCGCGAGCGCTCCTGGATGGCCTACGAGACCGGTCGGCGAATTGTGGGGATGGTGCACGAGAACCTGCGCCCGTCCGACATCATGACGAAGGAGGCGTTCGAGAACGTGGTGGTGGCCGCCGCGGCCTTGGGCGCCTCCTCCAACTGCCCGATCCACATGGTCGCCATCGCCCGCCACATGGGGGTGGAGCACACGCTGGAGGACTGGCAGCGCTTGGGGCCGGAGATCCCGTTGCTGGTCGATTGCCAGCCCGCCGGGCGCTTCCTGGGCGAGGGCTTCCACCGCGCCGGCGGCGTGCCCGGCGTGATGCGCGAGCTGCTCGCCGCGGGCCAGTTGCATGGCGACGTGCGCACCGTCACCGGCCGCACCCTGGCCGAGGACCTGGCCGACGTGCCCGAGCCGGACCGCGAGGTGATCCGCGCCTGGTCGGCACCGCTCAAGCCCGCGGCTGGCTACGTGGTGATGTCCGGCAACCTGTTCGATTCCGCGGTGATGAAGACCAGCGTAATCGACCCGGCGTTCCGCGCCCGCTACCTGTCCGACCCGGCGCATCCCAACGTGTTCGAGGGCCAGGCCGTGGTGTTCGAGGGCCCTGAGGACTACCACGCCCGCATCGAGGACGCGGACTTGGCCATCGACGAGCACTCCCTGCTGGTGGTCCGCAACTGCGGCCCGATCGGCTATCCCGGCGGCGCCGAGGTGGTGAACATGCAACCCCCCGCCGCCCTGCTCCGCCGCGGCGTGGACGCGCTTCCTACCATGGGCGACGGCCGCCAATCCGGCACCTCCGGCAGCCCCTCCATCCTGAACGTCTCCCCCGAGGCCGCGGTCGGCGGCGGTCTCGCTCTGTTGCGCACCGGCGACCCGGTGCGCATCGACCTCAACCGCCGCACGGTGGACGTTCTGATCTCGGACGCGGAAATGGCCGCCCGCCGAGCCGCCTGGACGCCGCCCAAGCTTGCGAACCAGACGCCTTGGGAGGAGATTTCCCGCAGCCTGGTGGGCCAACACGGCACCGGCGCCTGCCTGGAAGTGGCGACTCTCTATCTGGACATTATCGACCGCCGCGGCGAAGCGCGGCACAGCCACTGATCCGGCTCCGTCATGGCCGGACTTGATCCACGGCTGTCCGGTTCGTCAAACATGATAAATACAATGCTTCACCGTCATGCCCGGACTTGATCCGGGCACCCACGGCGTTCCAGCATCACCGGCCCAACCCGTTGAGAGCCGAGCGATGTCATCAGCCAACCCCCGTGGATCCCTCCGCAGCCATTCCACGGGCGTTGCCCGCGGAACCTTTGGCTGCTCCGCCCGTGTCAAGCACGGGCATGACGATAAACTTTGCTTCCTCATTGACAATAACGTGAACCGGACAGCAGTGGACTTGATCCGGCCAACCACGCCGAGCCCACAAGTGACGTCGATCGCTCGCTGAAAGCACTCTAAAACAAGCGCCTCTCGCACCACCCTTACGCTACCGACGAGCCGAGCGATTGCGACCGTGTGCGACGCTGCGTTAGTCTTACTAACGTGTACGCCGCAGGAGCCGCACATGGCCGACGAGACTCGGTATTCCAACGAATTCCGTATCCCCATCAGCATCACGCTGCCTTGGTCGGGCAAGCTGACCCGCGAGGGCAAGCCCTGGCCGGTCGATAAGAAGGGCCGGGATTGGCCGAGCCATCGTGGCCGCCCGGTGTTCCCGATCGACCAGTTGCCGCATGGCTTCGCGCCGGGAACCAATGACATTTATCGGCCCGTCCCGCCGGAAGACCGCAAGACTGTGCCGGAGCAGTTCGCTGCGATTGATGATGCGATGTGGGCGGAACTTCGGCGGGTGCGGCGTGCAATGGGCGAAGCACCAGTTCGCCGGGTTGCGGACGGGGACGCCACCTCCCCTCCAGGCGCGACATCAAACAGCTTGAGCCCGGAGGCACTTGACCATGCGATCTATCCAGCTTTGGCGGGTCAATCTGCAGAGGTCGATATCGGGAGTGACAACGACGGTGGATCGAATCGCCCGCCATCGCGCCAATCACTTCCTATCGTGCAAACTGATACGACCGCCGGTCAGGTCGTCAACCCGAGTGAGCAGTTACCATTTAGCTCATCCTACCAAGTAGCCGCAACCGGAGGAGTGGCTTCGCCAAAACCCACTCCTCTTCCGCTTGGGTATCAACCAGCACCCGACGACATCAATCTTCTGGCTCGGACCTTGTTTTCAGAGGGCTCTAACACACCAAGCGCCTACACCGCCCTCGGGTGGGCGATTGTCAACCGCATCAATAGCGACGTATATGGTGCGAGCGACACGCTCGCTGGTGTCATTAGCTATCCTAACCAGTTTCAGGGAGTTGGAACAACAACCTTTTCCGGAAATCTTCCCTGGCGATTGTCTGCCAACCCAAGCCAATTAACAGGCGCCAACCTAGACTCATGGAATCAGGCGGTGACCGCAGCTACGCAGATTTTGACCGGCAACTCTGTGGACCCAACCGGGGGAGCGACATCGTTTTACTCAAATAGCCCCGGATTGCTTGCAGCATCAATAAACTCGGGTAAGCTAATACCAACATTTCAGCAAGGCGTTTGGCACTTCTTGGTTCCAAGTCGATGAACTTAAAGTTCAAACTGATATTCTTTATGTGCCTCATGTTTTTTTCGATGCGTTCTGAGGCGCAGACTAGGTTGGGACTTGCCGTTGGCATCGAGCACTTTGTTTGTACCCAAGCTCGCTGGGGAAGATTGAGTTTGAATTGGATCGAAACCAGAAGAATTGAGATCGGCATCATAGATAAAAGAAAAGACCTGATAGTCGGCATGATCGGAAATTTTATTGATGGGAGTGTCTCCGAAGGAAATACTTATCTATGGGTGTTTAATATAAGCAAAATTGACTCGGTTGTATATGACTCGGAATTCATCTCTGTTTATAACAAATCTGAATATGCTGACTATAAACGTGATCTATTTAAAAAATCACCGAAATTCATGGTTCGTATTGGTCCTAAAGGGTGCAGTAAATTAAACAGTCATAGAAAGATCTTTTTGGAGAATGTTCGAAAAGTAATTAGAAGTTCTCTTGAGGATTACTTGCTTGTTTATAGTCTTCCATATCATCACATACTGCTGTGCAATTTTTCTAAGGATGATCCTTACGCAGTCGCCATGGTCTACTGGAAAACTACGGTTCCGACTATTTATAGCATTACTTTATATCAGTCAGAGAAGCCGAGACGACTTAGCAAGCTTAGCAGAGGTGATTTTGCCATCGGACTTGCGGGTGATATCTCACCAAGTCTGGCATCTGAAAGCTGTGAGTAGTAAACCGCCGGCGCGGATGAGCGGCGCAGGAAAGCAACGGGCTATTGAAAAAGTTTCATGCGGATGGCCGATGAGGATGGTCGCCAGGGCGCGAGCGTCGCTAACCCTGAGAGGCGACCCAGGTCCCTAGAATGCGCTATGCTGCCCCCAACAGCACCAAGCGCCAGGACACCGCCATGACAGACCGTCTCGCCGGCAAGACCGCCTTCGTCACCGCCGCCGCCCAAGGCATCGGCCGCGCCACCGCACTCGCCTTCGCCGCCGAGGGCGCCCAAGTCATCGCCACCGACCTCAACGGAGCCAAACTCGCCGAGCTCGCCAGCGAGCGCATCCGTACCCACACGCTCGACGCCACCAGCCCCGCCGCCATCGCAGCCGCCGCCCAGCAAGCCGGCCGGGTGGACGTGCTGTTCAACTGCGCCGGCTTCGTCCACCAAGGCACCATCCTGGACGCGACCGAGGAGGAGTGGGACGCAGCCTTTACCCTCAACGTCCGCTCCATGGTCCGAACCATCCGCGCCTTCCTGCCCGCCATGCTCACCGAGGGCGGCGGCTCCATCATCAACATCGCCTCCGCCGCTTCCTCCATCAAAGGCGCGCTCAACCGCTGCGTCTACGGCACCACCAAGGCGGCCGTGATCGGCCTCACCAAGTCCGTCGCCGCCGACACGGTGGCGCGCGGCGTGCGCTGCAACGCCATCTGCCCCGGCACCATTCAAACCCCTTCGCTCGACGACCGCATCGCCGCCAATGCCGCGGCTGCCGGCGGCATGGAGCAGGC
Source organism: Acetobacteraceae bacterium (assembly GCA_965276785.1). Taxonomy (GTDB): domain Bacteria; phylum Pseudomonadota; class Alphaproteobacteria; order Acetobacterales; family Acetobacteraceae; genus LMUY01. The sequence continues at coordinate 514,980 of OZ255629.1, read as the reverse complement.
CCGCACCGCCTTCGTCGCGCGCCAGGCAATGGGCCGGCTCGGCGCCCCGGAGGAGATCGCCGCCCTCGCGGTCTACCTGGCCAGCGACGAAGCCCGCTTCCTCACCGGCCAAGCCCTGGTTATTGACGGCGGGTGGACACTCTAAACCCGCGACCATGAACGACCTGCTGCCGATGCTGCTCCGCCTACGGGCGGACGTGGTGTTCTATGTCGGCCTCGTCGTAGCAGCCTGCGTCACCCTCCACGTGCTGCTGCGCAAGCGCGAAGTCGCCTCCTCCGTCGGCTGGATCGGCCTAGCCTGGTTCGCCCCCATCACCGGCGCCATCACCTATTTCGTGTTCGGCATCAACCGGGTGCAGCGCCGCGCCCGGCGGCTGCGGCCGCAGGATGGGCGCCGCCCCGGCCGCCGCCGCCGCGCCGCAAAAGACGGCGACGACCATCTCGACCCGCTGGAGCGCGGCGTCGGCCGCATCACCGCGCGTCCCACCTTGCCCGGCAACCAATTGCAAATCTACAACAACGGCGACGAAGCCTACCCGCCCATGCTGGCGGCCATCCAGGCGGCCAAGCGCAGTATCGGGCTCTCCTCCTACATCTTCTACGCCGACCACTGGGGCGGCCGCTTTATCGACGCGCTGACCGAAGCTCATCGGCGCGGTGTGACCGTGCGCGTGCTGATCGACGGTATCGGCGGTGGCTGGCTGCTGTCGCGTGCCTACCGCCGCCTCTGCCGCCGCGGCGTGCCGGCCGCCCGCTTCCTGCACTCGCCGCTGCCCTGGCGCATGCCCTTCCTCAACCTGCGCTCGCACAAGAAGATCCTGGTGATCGACGGCAGCCTGGCCTTCACCGGCGGCATGAACATCGCCGACCAGAACGTCATGGCGACCCACCCGAAAGACCCGGTGCAGGATACCCATTTCCGCGTCGAAGGCCCCGTCGTCTGCCAACTGGTCGAAGCCTTCGTGCAGGACTGGTCCTTCGCCACCGACGAGGACCTCGATGGCGACGCTTGGTTCCCCGACCTGCCCCAAGGCAACGGCCCTTCCGCCCGGGTGATCGATTCCGGTCCCGACGAGGACCTGGAAAAGATCGAGTTCGCCGTGCAGCAAGCCGTCGCCTGCGCCCGCTACAGCATCCTCATCATGACCCCCTACTTCCTGCCCGAGGACCGGCTGATCACCGCGCTGTCGCTGGCCTGCATACGCGGCGTGAGCGTGGACGTGGTGGTGCCGCAGAAAAGTGATCACCGGTTGGTGGACTGGGCCACCCGCGCCAATTGCCGCCCGTTCCTGTCCGATGGCGGCCGCATCTGGCTCTGCCCGCCGCCGTTCCGCCATTCCAAGGCGATCGTGGTGGATGGCGAGTGGAGCATGGTCGGGAGCTGCAACTGGGACATGCGCAGCTTCCGCCTCAACTTCGAGCTGTGCCTGGAGATCTACGACCGCACCCTGGCCGCCACCCTGGCCCAACTCATGACCCGCTGCCGCGGCCGCGCCCTCACCCAAGCCGACCTGGACGCGCGGAGCTTGCCGGCCCGGCTACGCGACGCGGGCGCGCGCCTGCTGCTGCCGTATCTCTAACGGCGCCGCCACCGATAGCCGCACCGCGATCGGCCGATGGTCGGAGGCCCCGCGCGGCAGCACCGCCGCCTCGCTGCAATGCAGCCCCCGCACCACGCAGCGGTCGAGCCGCAGCGGGAGCACGTCGCTCATCCGGTGGGTAGGCCGCCGCGGCCCGGCGTCGCGAAACCCGGCAAGCAGCACCGGCCCGACCAGGTTGTAGTCTCCCACCACCGCCGCGTGATGCGGCAGCCGGGCAGCGATGCGGCGCAATTGGCGGCGGTTCAACAACTGCCCATGCGAGAGATGCACGTTGGCCACGGTGAACGGCCCGACGTCGATGATTTGGCACACCCGATGCACCACCGTGCCCGAGGGCAGCGGCATCACCACGGGGCGCTGCGGCAGCCGCTCGGGCACCCACACCGCCAAACCATGCACCCGGCCGGGCAGCGGCGAGCGGGTGTAGTCGCCCCCGACCAGCTTGGGCAATGGATCGATGTCTTCGGTGGCCTCCTGCATCAGCAGGATGTCCGGCGCTTCCCGTCGCACCAGCGCCGCCACTTCCTGCAGCGTCGCCCCGGTGAGGCGGAGCAGGTTCCAACTGATCAGCTTCACGCTGCCCGCGGGATACGTCGTCGCATGACCCTCCAAGAAACGACAAGGCCCTTCTGAGCTATTTGCTCCGTGCCGTGCGACGCCTTGCGGCTACAGTTTGAGGCGAGGGGGACGTAGGATGCCGGCTTGAACTCCCTGATCTGCTCCTCCGTCGATTTGGGGGCATCAGGGCCATAGCCGACCCCGCTATCCGGCATCCCACCTTCAACCCAGGCTAGGGCGTCCAACGCATCCCGGTCCAGCGTCGGTTCCGTGGACGGGATTTCAGCCCGAGCGGGCAGGCCCGTATTTTTGCCCAAAGAAGATCGCCCGCTCGTAGAGTCGGCGAAATGGATGCTGACGATTTCGATGACACCATGCTCCCTCATATACGCCACAAAATAGACCACCACGCGTAACACAAGATCAGCGCCAACGAGCTCGCGGCCTAGCAGGCTGCTGAAAAGCATTAGCGGCGAGAACGATGACCTCCGGGTAGGAGCTACGCTCACGGTTCGGTTTACGCGAGCGTGCTGCTGGGCAGCAGCATGGACGTCTGCTCGTCCCCACCGCGCATCCCACCATCCTCAACCCACAGGACGCAGGCAATCACATCAACCGACTGCAAGGCGAGGGTTTTTCAGCAGCCTGTTAGAGGAGGGGCTGAGGGCAATCCTGGCTTTGTAGCGGGAATGGCTTACCCGTTGCTATCGAACTGGTATCGGCTCCCGTTTGGACGCGATATTGCATATCCTCCCGCCATGTCCCTCGCCCGCCTGGCCGTCGATATCGGCGGCACCTTCACCGACCTCGCGCTCGAACACGGCGGCCGGCGGTTCACCGGCAAGACCCTCACCACCCAAGACGCCCCTGAGCAGGGCGTCCTCGCCGGTGTCGCCCTCCTGCTGCAGAACGCTGGCTTGCAGCCCGGCGACATCGGTCTCGTGGTGCACGGGACTACCCTGGCCACCAATGCCATCATCGAGCGCAAAGGCGCGCCCACCGCGCTCGTCACCACCCAGGGCTTCCGCGACGTGCTCGCGATGGGCAACGAGAGCCGCTACGATCAATACGACCTGAACATCCGCCTGCCCGAACCGTTGGTGCCGCGGCATCTGCGCCTGCCCGTGCCGGAGCGGGTGGACGCCGCCGGCCGCGTGCTGCTGCCGCTGGACGAGGAGGCGGTGCGCGCCCTGGTGCCTGGGCTGCGCGCGGAGGCGGTCGCGTCGGTCGCGGTGGGCTTCCTGCACGCCTTCACCAACCCGGCGCATGAGCAGCGTGCCGGCGCCATCCTGGAAGCGGCCGGGTTCGCGGTCACGCTATCCTCCGCCGTGTCACCAGAGATGCGGGAATGGGAGCGCTTCTCCACCGCCGCCGCCAACGCCTATGTGCAGCCCTTGATGCAGGGCTACCTGCGCCGGCTGGAGAGCGCCTTGCGCGATCTGGGCTTCACTGCCCCTCTTTTCCTGATGCTGTCCGGCGGCGGGCTCACCACGGTGGAGACCGCCTGCCGCTTTCCGATCCGCCTGGTGGAGAGCGGCCCCGCCGGGGGTGCGATCTTTGCCGCCTCCCTCGCGCGCGCCGCCGGGCTCGACCGCGTGCTATCGTTCGACATGGGCGGCACCACGGCCAAGATCTGCCTGATCGACGACGGCAAGCCGCAGACCGCCCGCAGCTTCGAGGTGGCGCGGATCGGCCGGTTCAAGAAAGGCTCCGGCCTGCCGCTTCGCATTCCGGTGATCGAGATGGTGGAGATCGGCGCCGGCGGCGGCAGCCTGGCGGGGGTGGACGTGCTGGGCCGCATCACGGTCGGTCCCGAGTCTGCCGGCGCCTCGCCTGGCCCCGCCTGCTATGGCCGCGGCGGCACCCGGCCGGCGGTGACCGACGCCAACCTGGTGCTCGGCCGTTACGATCCGGCGCGTTTCGCCGGCGGCAGCCTCGCGCTCGACCCGGCCGCCGCCCATGCCGCGCTGCACCGGGCGGTGGGCGAACCCCTCGGCCTGCCCGCGGAGCAGGCCGCCTGCGGCGTGGTGGAGATGGTGGATGAGACCATGGCCAATGCCGCCCGCATCCATTCCATCGAGAGCGGCAAGAGCTTTGCCGGCCGCACCGTGATCGCCTTCGGCGGCGGCGGCCCGGTGCATGCCTGCCGCGTGGCGGAGAAGATCGGCGCCACCCGCATCCTGGTGCCCCCCGGCGCCGGCGTGGGCAGCGCCATCGGCTTCCTGCGCGCGCCGATCGGCTACGAGGTGGTGCGAAGCCTGTACGGCCGGCTGAGCCAGTTCGATGCCGCGGCCGTCAACGGCTTGCTCGCCGCGATGAGCGAGGAGGCGGCCGCCGTGGTCGAGCCCGGCCGCTTCGGCGCGCCGACCGTGGCCACGCGGACTGCGTTCATGCGCTATGTCGGCCAAGGCCACGAGATCCCGGTGCAACTCCCGGACGGCCCACTCGCCACGGACGCCGGGGCCAGCATCCGCAGCGCCTTCGACGCCGAGTATGCCCGCTTCTACGATCGCCCGGTCCCCGGGTCCGACGTGGAGGTGCTGAGCTATGCCGTGGCACTCAGCACGGCGGGGCAGGCCTTTGCCCGAGCGGACGCGGTTGCGGCACCGTTTGGCGTCGCCGCTCCAACGCCCCGCGGCACGCAGGCGATCCGCGACACCGTCTCGACCGAGGCCCTTGATTGGCCGGTCTATGACCGGGCGAGCCTTAGGCCCGGCGCCTGCATCCGAGGGCCGGCCATCGTGGCGGAGGATGAGACCTCCACCTTGGTCGGCGCCGCTTGGCAGGCGGTGCTGCAGTCTGACGGCGCGCTGATGCTCACGCTCACCGACGCGCCCTAAAACAGCGGCACCGAGGCCTGCAGCCACACCACATCGCCCTCGGAGCGGTTCTCGGCGTCGAACTCGTGCTGCCACTTGAGCGCGACACCGCCCATCTTCCAGTCGTAACGGATTTGCGGACCGATCGCGAGCACGCGGCCGTAATTGCCGTTGTTAAAAATGACGCCGTTCACCCGGTCTGGGGTGACCTGCTGGAACGCGTAGCCGCCCACGCCGACGTGGAACCGCTTCCAGCCAGCGACCGGCTGGTAATCCAGGCCATAGTCGATGTCGATCGATTTGCCCGAGAGATAGCCATCCGCATGGTTCTTGAACGGGATTTCGAACGTTGCGAACAGGGAGGCTTGGATGCGCTCGCTGGGGAACCACGTCACGGTGGCGGAGGGCGACAGTTCCAGGCGGTTCAGGCCGATGTTGAACAGGTCCTTGGTGGCATACTGTCCATTCGGGACCCAGATGTCGTTGTCAATCCAAGCGAACAGGGTGTGGTCCGGGCTGTTATAGCCAATGATGATGGGTTGCAGCAGAGTGTCGCCGAAGGCAAGCCGGCCGTCGCTCTGCCCTTCGTCATGCAAGCTGCCGTTTTCCACCGTGCCGACCACCCCCGAGGTGATACCGAAATTGCCCAAGTCCACCGGCCAGCTATAGAGCAGCCGAGCCGCCTCGATCTCGACATTGAGGTGGAAGTTGGCCGGGATTTTATGACCGCTGCCGTCTGTCACCACCGGAGCCGAGTAATACTCGAAGTAATTCAGCAGCGCCGCATGGCCCGGCGGCGGCAGCAGCGCCGGCAGGACCGTGTTGACGCCCAACGGGTATTCCTGGCTGCCGCCTTCGGTGGCCGCCGCCGGCGCTAGGGAACTCGCCGCGAGCAGGATTAGCCCCCCGCCGGTGGAAACAATTGTTGGCTTCATTAGGATATCGATCCATCTCAGTCGTGCAGCCCGCACCAGGCGTCAGGTTCACCGGCGTGGGCGAACCGACATCGTCCGGCGGGCGGGGTCGTCGTGCGATGGTACGCTTGGTCGGTCGCAGGATCGTTGTCAACGTGACACAACGTGAACCGCGAGATAACCGGCCACCATTGTATGATTACAACACTCGGCGGTGGTGCGCAGGTTGACGATCAATAGCGCTTCGGCCCAATCCTCTCGCATGCAGCTCGACCACACTGCTCAGGGTGTCTTCCCAATCGCCCCGACCCCGTTTGATGCCGATGGCGGGATCGATTTCGGCTCTATCGACCGCATGACCGAATTCTACCGCGAGGCCGGCAGCACCGGGCTGACGGTGCTGGGCGTCATGGGGGAGGCGCCGAAGCTCGATGGCGCCGAGGCGCTGGAGGTCGCGGTCCGCTTCGTCAGGCGCGCCGGGGAGCTGCCGGTGATCGTCGGCGTGTCGGCACCGGGCTTTGCAGCGATGCGCGGCCTGGCGCGGGCCTCGATGGACGCTGGAGCCGCCGGCGTGATGATCGCGCCGCCCCATACGCTGCGCACCGACGACCAGATCGTCGGCTACTACCGCCAAGCGGTCGAGGCGATTGGCGAGGATATCCCCTGGGTGATCCAGGACTACCCGCTGAACTTCAGCGTGGTGATGACGCCCGGCGTGATCCGCCGCATCGCGGCCGAGAATGCCTCCTGCGTGATGCTGAAGCACGAGGACTGGCCTGGGCTGGAGAAGATATCCGCCCTGCGCCAATGGCAGGCGGACGGGGCAATGCGCCCGATATCGATTCTGTGCGGCAATGGCGGGCTGTTTCTTGATTTTGAAACCGAACGGGGCGCCGATGGCGCGATGACCGGGTATGCGTTTCCGGACATGCTGGTGGATTTGGTGCGCTTGCAACGTGGCGGGGAGCGCGACCAGGCGCACGATCTATTCGACGCCCATTTGCCGCTGTTGCGCTACGAGCAGCAGCCGGGCGCTGGGCTGGCAGTCCGCAAATACGTCATGGCCAAGCGAGGAATTATCGCGTCCGATGCGCAGCGCAACCCCGCTGTTGCGATGACGCAGACGGCGAAGCACGAGGTCGATTACCTGCTGCGGCGGCTTGCGCTCAAGGACAAGCGGGCTGTTTGTTAGCGCCTCAGGGCAGCTTTACGCAATCCGCCGCTAAGAGGCGGCTTCGGCAGTCAAAGCGCCTTCGCTATGTTCAAAGCCCGGCGGAGCAGCGTGTCGCTGGCTTCGGGGGTGCGGAACGCGCTGTGCGCCGAGAGTGTGACCCGGTCCAGCGTGGTGAACGGGTGGCCTGGCGGTAGCGGCTCGATGTCGAACACATCCAGCCCCGCTCCGGCAATCCGCCCCGCTCGCAGCGCTTCGACCAGGGCCGCCTCGTCCACCAGCGCGCCACGCGCTGTATTCACCAGGATGGCGCTCGGCCGCAGCCGGGCGAGCCGGTCCACCCCGAGAAAGCCGCGCGTCTCGTCCGTCAGCAGAAGATGCAGGGAGAGCACGTCGCTGGCGCTGAGCAACTGGTCGAGCGACACGAACTGCACGCCAGGTGCATGCTTGGGCGTGCGGTTCCAGGCGATTACCCGCATGCCGGCGCCAGCCATGATGCGAGCCACTTCGGAGGCGATGCCGCCGAAACCGAGCAAACCCAGGGTCTTGCCGCCAAGCTGCACGCCCTCCGTGCGCAGCCACTGGCCCGCGCGCATCCCCCGATCCATCGCCGCCAGGCCACGCGCAACCGCCCAGATCAGCGCGACCGTGTGCTCCGCCACGGCCACGTCGCCATAGCCTTTGATGGTGTGGACGGTGATGCCGAGTTCGGCGAGCTCCTCCGGGTTCATGTAGGAGCGGGCGCCGGTGCCGAGAAAGATGACGTGCTTGAGACCCGGGCAGCACCGCAGCGCTTCCGTCGGCAAGAAGCTGTGATCGTCCAGGATGAAGTCATAACCGTCCAGCAAGCTCGGCAGCGCCTCGGCACTGATACGGTCGTGCTGATTGACCACAATCTCCGGGTCGTCCGCTTGCACGTTGCGGTCAAACACGTCCGCCAGCGTGTCGGTGGCGTCCAGAAACAAGCCTCTCATGCGCTTCTCCTACCAGAAGCGATCACGCCCTAGTGCCCGCCGCCGCTCGGCTTGGCGACCACGCTCGAGAACAGGAAGGCGAACGGCACCACGCAGAACGCACCGATTGCGCAGAACATGAACACGTCCGAATAAGCCAATACCTGCGCCTGAGTGCGCAACATTTGCAGGACTTGGCCGGTCGCCGTCGACATGGTGGTGGCCGCGGCGTGCCCCATGGAGAGCAGCGAGTTTTGATATTGCTGGATGGTGTCGTTGTAGGCCGGATTGAACGGGCTCAGGTGGTTGACCAGGAACGATTGGCGGATTTGGGTGCGCTCGGTGATTTCGGCGGTCGCCAGGCTGATTCCGATCGACCCTGACACGTTGCGGAACATCACGTAGAGCGCGGCCGCGTCGCTGTTGAGCTCCTTCGGCAGGGTCGCGTACGACAAAGTACTGATCGGGACGAATAGCAGCGCGATGCCGAAGGACTGCGCCATACGCATCTTGGCCAGGGTATCGTAGTCGATGGAGGGCACCAGCCGCATCGAATAGACCAAGCCGACGCCGATGGCGAAGAAGCCAACTGCCACGATGTATTTGGCTGGAACCCTGCCCATCACCCATTGCACGACAGGAATGGTGACACACACCAAGGCGGCGCCGGGCGACAGCACCAGCCCGGCTAGGGTGGCGTTATAGGTCAGCACCTCTTGCGAAAATTGTGGGATCAGCACGGCGGACGAGTAGACGATGCCGAACAGGACGAAAGTGCAGAACGCGCCGAGCGCGAAGTTGCGGTCTCCCATCACCCGCAGCGCCACAATGGGCCGCTTGGCCGTCAGCAACCAGCCGGTCGCGCCCAAAATCCCGATGGCGGCCGCGATGGACATGCCGATGATGAAGTTGGAGCCGAACCAATCGTCGTCCTCGCCGCGGTCCATCACCACTTGCAGGCAGCCGAGACCCAAGGCGATCAAGCCAAGCCCGATCGCGTCGATCCGGCGCTTGGGCTCGTTGGTGAGCCAGGGCGGATCCTCCACCAGCGCGGCCACGGCAAAGAACGTCAGCGTCGCGACCGGGATGTTGATGAAGAAGATCCACCGCCACGTGTAGTTGTCGGTGATCCAGCCGCCGAGCACGGGGCCGAGCACGGGCGCCACAATGGTTGCGACGGCGGTGATGGAGAAGGCGAGACCGCGCTTTTCCGGCGGAAAGGTATCGAGGATGATGGATTGCTGGTTCGGCTGCAGCCCGCCGCCAAAGAAGCCTTGCAGCAGGCGGAACACGATGAGTTGCGGCAGGCTGGTGGCCAGGCCGCATAGGGTGGAGAAGATGCCGAACAGCGCGATGCAGATGAGGAAGTAGCGTTTACGCCCCAGCCGATTGGCGAAAAACCCCGAGATCGGCAGCACGATGCCGTTGGCGACCAGGTAGGAGGTGAGCGTCCAGGTCGCTTCGTCGTTGGACGAAGACAGCGCACCGGCGATATGCGGCAACGCCACGTTCACGATCGTGGTGTCGAGGATCTCCATGAAGGCGGCCAGCGTCACCACGAGGGCGATGAGCCAAGGGTTCGCCTTTGGGCGCCATTGCTGCGAGTCGCTCATAGCTAATGGGCTGCCCCGGCGGCGAACAGGCTCATTTCAGGGTGACGCTCGGTTCCACTGAGAGCCCCAGCGGCAGCGGGATCGCCGGGTCCATGCCGCGGTCGATGATGAGCTTGACCGGCACGCGCTGGACGATCTTCACGAAGTTGCCGGTCGCGTTCTCGGCGGGGAATGCGGTGAAGCGGGACCCCGAGCCGAGCTGAATGCTATCGACATGGCCTTCCAGCTTGAGGCCGGGATAGGCGTCCACTGTGATGGCGACTTTTTGGCCGGGCCGCATCCGATTGAGCTGGCTTTCCTTGAAGTTGGCCGTCACCCACACCTGGGGAGTGACGATGGAGAAGATCGAGGCGCCGGTTTGCAGGTAATTGCCGACCTCGATGTTGCGCCGGGTGATCCAGCCATCCTGCGGTGCGGTGATCGTAGTGCGGCTGAGATTGACCTCGGCCTGTTCGAGTTGCGCCTGCGCCTGTTGCACCTGGCCATCGAGCTGACTGACCTGCTGGTCCGATTGGCCGATGTTCTGCTTCACTGGCTCAGCCTGTTGCACGGCCGCCTCGGCCGCCGCAACCTGGCCTTCGGCCTGTTGCAGCTGCGACGTGGACTGATCGACGCTCTGCTGCGTCGTCGCTTCACGGGTGACGCCATGTTGGCGCTTGTATTCGGTTTGCGCTTGGAACAACTGGCCTTGGGCCTGCTGTAACTGGCCTTGCGCCTGCAGCAGCCGCGCCGGGAAGTTTTTGCGCGAGACCTCGGCACCGAGTTGGGCCGACATTCTCTGCGCCTGCGCGATCACGAGATTGGCGCGGGCCTGGTCCCGGGAAGCGAGATAGTCCCTCGGGTCGATGCGGGCCAGCACGTCCCCGGCCTTCACCCGCTGATTGTCGTCGACCAGAAGCTCGGTCACGTAGCCGGCCACTTGCGGTGAGATGGTCAGTGCCCGACCGTCGGTATAGGCGTCGTCGGTCGTCTCGAGATCCGCCGTCGAGAGATAATAGTAGATGCCGCCGGCGATCGCGATCACGGCGATCACTCCACCGATGATCTTGACCCAGGGGGACGCTTTGCGAGCGGTCCTTTCCTGATCGCTCTCCTGGCCGTCCCCTTTGTCGCCCGCGTCGTCCTTGTCTTTGCTGGGCTTAGACTTGTTCTCGTTATCTTCCCGGCCGGGCGGATTGCGGCGGTCCGGGGATTGCTCCTCGGAACGAGGTTCATCCACCTCGGACTGCGATCCCGCGTCTTGCTCGTCCAAGCTCACCAGCCGAACTCCCTTGCACTCACCGTGCGGCTGAGCTGCCGCGCAGCACTGACCGATCGGTCATCGCACATTTTCGCTCATCCCGCCAAGGCTTGCGTCCGCACCAGACGGGCGTAAAGCCCGTCCTGAGCCATCAGTTCCGCGTGCGTGCCCCGCTCGGCGACCCGGCCGTCGGCCATCGCAACCACCAAATCGGCGTCTCGAACGGTGGACAGCCGATGGGCAACGACCACCGTCGTGCGGCCGCCGCGCAGCCGGGTAAGGGCCTGCTGCACTGCCGCCTCGCTCTCCGCGTCCAGCGCCGAGGTGGCTTCGTCGAGCAGCAGGATGCGCGGGTTGCGCAGCAAGGCGCGGGCCAACGCCACGCGCTGGCGCTGCCCGCCGGACAAGCGCGTGCCACCCGGGCCGACCGGCATCTCGTAGCGGCCGGGCAGCGCCTCGATGAACCCGGCTGCGGCGGCGGCATCGGCTGCGGCGGCGATCTCGGGCGCGCCCGCTCCGGTTCGGCCCAACGCGATGTTGGCGCTCACCGTGATGTCGAACAACGAGGTGTCTTGCCCGACATAGGCGATGGCGTCCCGCAGGCTGTCCAGCGTCACGGCACGCAGGTCGGCGCCGTCGAGGGTGATGCGGCCGGCGGCCGGGTCGTGCAGGCGGGGGATCAGCGCCAAGGCGGTGGACTTGCCGGCGCCCGAGGCCCCGACCAGCGCGACTGTCAGGCCAGGTTCGGCGGTGAAGCTCAACCCGCTCAAAGCCCGCCGGCCGTCCGGATAACTGAACGCGACATCCTCGAACACCAGCCGGCCGCGGCCCGGCGGCAAGGCGGCGGCGCCGGGCCGCTCGGCGATGCCGCGTGGCTCGTCCATCACGCCGAACACTCGGGCCAGCCCCGCCAGCCCCTCTTGCAGCGCCGCGTTCAGCGAGCCTAGCGCACGCAACGGCTGCGAGGCGATCAGCAGGGCCGCGACGAAGCCGGTGAAGTTGCCGACCGTGCTGCTGCCCACCGCGGCGCGCCAGCCGGCAAACCCCATGACCAGCGCCACCGCCGCCCCGCCGAGCACTTCCAGCATCGGGTCCACCCCCGAGCGGCTGCGCGTCATGCGCATCAGGGCGCGGTTGAGCTCGCGGAACATGCTGTTGGCGCGCTCCGCTTCCACCGCCTCCAAACGGTAGGCGCGCACGGTTCGGGCCTGGCTGAAGCTTTCGGTCAGCAGGCTTGCAGTCTCTCCCATGCGCTCCTGCATGCCGCCCGAGGCGCGGCGAACGCGCTTGCCGATGCGCTGGATTGGCAAGGCAGCCAGCGGGTAGAGCCCTGCCGCGATCAAGCTCAGCGCCCAATCCAGCCACAGCATGGAGACGATCAGCCCAACCACGGTGATGGCATTGGCAATACCTCCCACCGCCCGGGTCAGCGCTTCACGGATGATGGCGGCGTCGGTGGTGAAGCGGGCGGCCAACTGGGCGGGCGGCTCGCGCTCCACCCGGGCCAGGTCGGCCTCGGTGAGATGGGCGAACATACGGACCTGCAACTCGCGGATCACGCGCAGGACCAGGCTCTGGGTCAGCACGGTCTGGCCATAGCTGGCAGCCGCCTTGGCGCCGGTGATCAGCACCACCAAGGCTGGTACCTGGTAGAGGATGCGCCGGTCGCGAGCGGCGAACATGGAGAAGGCGCGGTCGATCACCACGGGGTAGAGCGCGGTCAACCCCGCCATCGCAGCGGTCAGGACCAGCACCACGACCAGCCGGCCGCGATGCTGCCGCAGGTGCTCGCGCCACAGCCGGCGGAGCAGCGACCGCGTGCTGGCCTCGAGCGGGCTGCCCAGCAGCGGATTCGGTGCTTGCGCGTCCATAACGCGGTGTTAACAGCGTTGGCGGCCGACGGCGAGCCTGGCCAGTTCCGCCCGGCAGTCCTCGGCCGACGCCACGCAGCCGCCTTGCAACCACCAGCTCCGCACTTGCCGCAGCACTTCGCCCACAGCGTGGCCGGGCTTCATGCCGGCCGCTAGCGCGTCGCGGCCCTCCAGCGGGAATTTGGGCGTATCGAGCGCAGCGAGGCGGTCTCGAACGGTTTGCGCCTGCCCAACAAGCCACGACCGGCCGATCAATGCCTGCTTCTGGGTGTCGGCGAGCTGCCGGCGCAAATCCGTGTCGTCGCCATGGGGCGGCGGCCCGCAATATCCGGCTAGTTGGGCGATCTCGGCGAGCGAGGCGCGCAGCCGGGTGGCCGCCACCACCGAATGGCCCGTGAGAAGGGCGGCCAACCGCAGCAGCGGCTCGGGCGGGAGCTGGGCCAGCCGAGTCGGGCGCGCTTCGGGCAGGATGGCAGGCAGCACGCCCGTATCCGCCATCAACGATACGACCGCGTCCGGGTCCGGCGCGGCCAGGATGCGCTTGAGTTCGCTCCACACCCGCTCGGCCGACAGCCGCGCCAGGCCCGGCACGCCGGCGCGGATGGCGGCGATGGCGCCAGCATCCGGCGGCCCGGCGCCGTAGCGGGCTTGGAAGCGGAAGAAGCGCAGCACCCGCAGGTAGTCCTCGGCCACGCGTTGCGCGGCATCGCCGACGAAGCGCACGCGCTTGGCCTGCAAATCCGCTGCGCCGCCGAAGTAGTCGTGCAGCGTGCCGTCGGGCGACAGGGACATGGCGTTGATGGTGAAATCCCGCCGCGCCGCGTCCTCGCGCCAGTCCTCGGTCCAGGCGACCGCCGCATGGCGCCCGTCGGTGGTGATGTCGCGCCGCAGCGTGGTGATCTCGAACGGCCGGCCATTCAGCACGGCGGTCACGGTGCCATGCGCGAGGCCGGTGGGGATTGTCCGCAACCCGGCGCGGTCGAGGGCAGCGGCCACCTGCTCCGGGGATTGCGGCGTGGCGAGGTCGATATCGGCCACTGGCCGGCCCAATAGGCTGTCGCGCACGCAGCCGCCGACCAGACGGGCCACGCGCAGAATGGCGAGCAGGCGGGACGTCGCCGGGTCATCCAGCAGATCGCTAGCCGCCATGCCCCTCCGTCACCGCGCCATCCTGAACATGGGCCGGCACATAGCGCTGGTGGGGGGCCAAGCCTTCACTGGTGCCCTGCCAGACTACCGCGCCGGCTACGGCCAGCTCCAGCATGGTGATGAGCAGCACCGCCCGGCGGCTTGGCAGCCGGCGGTAGACCACGGCCCAAAGCAAGGCTGCCACGAACAAAGGCGCCAATGCGGTGATTGCTTCGCCGAAACGCAACATTAGTCGAAGGTAGGGCGGAAGAGCGCAGCGTCATCCGCCACTCGGTCGTTCGGAATGTGCCCGGCGGATGACGCTCCGCTTTTCCGCCCTACAAGCAAGCGCTGCGCGAGTTCCACCAGAATTGCCGCAGTGGCACCCCAGATATAGTGCTGATGGTGCGGCCAAACCCAAAACTCGCGGCTGCGGCCCTTCCAGAGCGCCCGCTGGCGCTGTGGCGCCGCCGGGTCCAGCAGAGTTTGCAGCGGCAGGATGAAGACATCCTCCACCTCGGCCGCCGCCAGCACGGGGGTGAAACCCGGCGTCACCAGCCCCACCACCGGCGTGATGCGGAAACCCGTGCCGGTCAGCCGGTCGGGCAAACGGCCGGTGATCTCGACGAGATCGGCCGGCAGTCCCACCTCTTCCATCGCCTCACGTAAGGCGGCCTGTTCCGCATCCTCGCCCGGATCCATGCGGCCGCCTGGGAAGGCGACCTGCCCGGCATGGGAGGAGAGCGTGCTGGTGCGTTTGGTCAGCAATATGCCGGGAGCCGCTCCATGCATGATCGGCACCAGCACGGCCGCCGCAATGGCGGGCCGATCCAGTAGGTCCGCGGCCTCGGCGCTGGCGGCTGCCGGAGCCACCGCGTCCGCCCGTGTTTGCGGAACGGTGCCGCCGGTATCCTGGAGGCGGGCGCGCAGCTCGCCGAGGTTCAAGCCGTCAACCCTCGCAGGCGGGCAGGTCGCCCAGCGAGAAGAAGCTGCCACAGCTCCACACGCCCAGCACCCTGCGGCCGCGCAGCATGCCCGGCACGGCCAGCGCAACCAGTTCGTAGTAGACCGCGCGGGCGATGCGGGCTTCGACCGGCGCCGCCCCGTCGCCGTCGCGGACATGCAAGTAGGGCGTCGGCTCGCAGGTGAGGATATCGTGCGCAACGCGGATCGGGTGCTTCGGCCCGGCGGTCACCATCTGGTCGATGTTGGTGCGAAAGCTCAACACCTGGTCGCGCGCGTCGCCGCCCCAGTGCAGCTCGACTGCCACAAAGGGCGCATCCTCCACGTCAATCTTGCCACGTTCGGCCGGGGTTTCCAGCCAGAAGCTGCCATCCGGCTCGCGCTTGAGCACGCCCGCGAACAGGCAAACGAGTTCTTTGCGGTTGATCGGGGAACCCCGATAAAGCCAAGTGCCATCGCGTTTGATGAGAAACGGCAGTTCGCCGCATTCAGCCCGTTCCCGCCCGGATGGCCGAATTCGCGGGCCGTCAGCGCGCGGTGTTGACGCCTTACTCACGGCCGCAATCCGGGAAAACGCGCCATAGTCGGCTGCGGCGGCCGCCGGTCCCTTGGAATGCATCGCTGGCGGGATGGCCTTGTTCACAACCTGCTCTCCGCCTCACCGAACTGCTGTAACCGTCCCAGGATATAGGTAGCATCCCCCTCGTGATGAAAGCCCTCCTCGCCATATCGCCTCGCAGCAGGAGGTTTCATTCGCCATGTCGATGACCGTAAGCGATAGCCTGGTGGCGGAGATGGAGGGGCTGGCCGCGCGTGCAACGCAGGCGCGGTCGGAAATAGGCCATGTCATCTTCGGCCAGGACGCGGTGGTGGATGAGGTGCTCATCTGCCTGCTCTCCGGCGGCCATGTGCTGCTGGTGGGCGCGCCGGGCCTGGGCAAGACCCTGCTGGTGGAGACGCTCGGGATCGTGCTGGGCCTGCAGCCCAAGCGGGTGCAGTTTACGCCGGACCTGATGCCGGCCGACATCACCGGCTCGGAAGTGCTGGACGAGGATGCCGCGGGCCGGCGCTCGTTCCGCTTCGTGCCGGGGCCAGTATTCTGTCAGCTGCTCATGGCCGACGAGATCAACCGCGCCAGCCCGCGCACCCAGTCGGCGCTGCTGCAGGCGATGGCCGAGCGGCGCGTGGCTGTGGCCGGGGTGGACCACCCGCTGCCCCAGCCGTTCCACGTGTTGGCGACGCAGAACCCGATCGAGCAGGAAGGCACCTATCCGCTACCCGAGGCGCAGTTGGACCGCTTCTTGCTGCAGGTCGACGTGGCCTATCCGGACGAGGCCAACGAGCGGGCGATGCTGCTCGCGACCACGGGGGCGCAGGTGGCGCGTCCGCGGCCGGTGTTGAACGGCGAGGAGCTGATGGCGGCGCAGGCACTGATCCGCCGCATGCCGGTGGGCGAGAGCGTGGTGAACGCGATCCTCGCTTTGGTGCGCGGCGCCCGGCCGGACACCGCGGCCAACGACTTCGTGCGCCAGCATGTCGCCTGGGGTCCCGGCCCGCGCGCGGCGCAGGCGCTGATGCTGGCCACGCGGGCCCGCGCGCTGCTGGACGGCCGGGTGTCGCCATCGCTGGACGACGTGGCCGGCCTGGCGCACCCGGTGTTGCGGCACCGCATGGCGCTGAACTTCTCCGCCCGGGCCGAGGGTGTCGTGATCCGTGACGTGATCGACGGCCTTGTGAAGCGTCTGTGAGGGCAAGCGCCCTGTCAAACAGCAAATTGGCCGACACCAAGCAGCCCGTGCTTCGCGCCGAAGCACTAGGGTCCAAGCTCCCGCCTTTGCTGGTCGCGGCCGACCGCGTGGCGGCGACGGTGGCGCAAGGGGTGCACGGGCGCCGCCGGGTCGGCCAGGGCGACAGTTTCTGGCAGTTTCGGCCGTATCAGCATGGTGACGCACCGAGCCGGATCGATTGGCGGCAATCCGCCAAGTCCGCCCGCACCTTCGTGCGCGAGACCGAGTGGGAGGCGGCGCAGACGGTGCATCTATGGCGGGACGGGTCCGCCTCGATGCGCTGGCGCTCAGGCGCTTCGGTGCCGCAGAAGCTGGAACGCGCCGATTTGCTGCTGTTGGCGCTGGCCTCGCTGCTGTTGCGCGGCGGCGAGCGGGTGCGGCTGCTCGGCGAACGCACCCGGGGCTCGCTGTCGGCGATGGCAGCGGCGCTGGATGGGCTCTCAGCAGGCGGCATCCCGAATGGCGTTGCCGTTCCCGCCTATAGCCGGGTCGTGCTGATCGGCGACTTCCTGCAGCCGCTGGAGGACATCCGCGTCAGCCTGGCCTACCTGGCGGCGATCCCGGTGCGCGGCCATCTGCTGCAGGTGCTCGACCCGGCGGAAGCGTTGCTGCCCTACAGCGGCCGGGTGCGCTTCCGCGGCGTCGAGGGGGATGGCGAAACCTTGGTGCCACGAGTGGAGGGCATCCGCGACGCTTATGCCGCCGCGCTGGCGTCGCAGCAGGCTGGGCTGGCGGCACTGTGCCGGGCAGCGGGCTGGGGCTTCGCCACCCACCGCACTGACGGGCCGCCGGAGCGGGCGCTGCTCGGGCTTTACACCGCGATGAGTGGTGCCGCTTGAGCAACCCGCAGAGGACAACGCATTGATCTTCACCGCGCCTTGGGTGCTGGGCGCGCTGGTGGTGCTGCCGGCGCTATGGTGGCTGCTGCGGGTCACGCCGCCCTCGCCGCGGGTGCAGGATTTCCCTGCCATCCGCCTACTGGCCGGATTACGAGCGCGCGAAGAAACCGCGGCGCGCACGCCGTTGTGGCTGTTGCTGCTCCGAACCCTGGCGGCAGCACTGCTGATCGTCGGCTTGGCCCGGCCGGTGCTGGACGCCGCGGCCGCCTTGCCCGGCAACGGGCCGCTGATCCTGGTGCTGGACAATGACTGGGCCGCCGCCGCCGACTGGGGCGCCCGGATGACCGCAGCCGGCGCCGCCGTTGAGCGGGCCGAGCGCGCCGGCCGGCCGGTGGCGTTGCTGACCACGGCGCGCTCGGGACAGAACACCATCCCGCTGCTTAGCCCAGCGATGCCCGCCGCCGAACTGCGCTCGCGCCTGGCCGCGCTGCATCCGGAGGCCTGGCCGCCCGACCGCGCCGCCGCGGCGCAGGCCTTGGCTGGGGCGAGCGGCAGCGTGGTCTATATCGCCGACGGATTGGCCGCACCGGGCGACGCCGCGTTCGCCGCGGCGCTGCGCGCCGCCGGGTCGGTGACCGAGATCGCCCCCAGCGCGCCCGCCGTGCGCATGCTGCTGCCGCCGCGCAACGAGGCGGACCGGATCGTGGCGCGCGCCGCGATGCTGCCGCAGCCCGCCCCCACCGACCTGGCCGTACTGGCGCAGAGCGGCGACGGCCGCACACTGGCCCGCGCCACCGCCCATGTGGCCGCGGGCGCGGCCGAAGCCGAACTGCCCGTTGTGCTCCCACCCGAACTACGTAACCGGCTGACCCGGCTGGTGCTGGACGGCCCGGCCAACGCGGGAGGCGTGTTCCTGCTCGACGAGGGGTTCCGCCGCCGTCCCGTGGGCTTGGTGACGGCCGAGGCGGGAGCGGACACGCCGCTGATCGGCTCCCTCTACTATCTGGAGAAAGCACTGGCGCCGTTCACCGAACTGCGCCGCGGCGACCTGCACACGCTGCTCTCCCGCGACATTGCCGTGATCGTGCTGGCAGACCGGCCGCTCACGCCCACCGAAGCGCCGGAGCTGGCCGCCTGGGTGCAGAAAGGCGGCTTGCTGGTGCGCTTTGCCGGACCGCGCACCGCCGAGCCGCAGGATAGCGAGATCGGGGAGGCGCCGGTGGCCGATCCGCTGATGCCGGAGCGCCTCCTGGCGGAGGACCGGCAGTTGGGCGGTGCGCTGTCCTGGAGCCAGCCGGCCCAGCTTGCCCCCTTCCCCGCCTCGTCCCCGTTCACCGGCTTGGCCGTGCCGCGGGAGGTGACGGTGAACCGCCAGGTCTTGGCCGAGCCCTCGGTGCAATTGACCGACCACACCTGGGCCCGCTTGGTGGACGGCACCCCGCTGGTGACCGAAGCGGCGCGGGGCGCCGGGCGGATCGTGCTGTTCCACGTCACCGCGAACGCCGATTGGTCCAACCTGCCGCTGTCCGGCCTGTTTCCCGAAATGCTGCGGCGGCTGGTGGCGCTGTCCGCCGGCATTTCGGGCGCGCCGGAGACCGGGCCGTTGAGCCCGGCGGAGGCGCTGGACGGGTTTGGCGTGCTCGGCACCCCACCGCAAGCTGCCGTCGGTCTGCCCGGCAGCGCCTTCGCGACCACGCCGGTGTCACCGCAGCATCCGCCGGGGCTCTACGGGCCGGAGGCGGGCCGGCGAGCGGTAAACCTGAGCAACGCCATGCCGCCCTTGGCCGCCGCCGCCCCCGTTGCCGGCGCCGCGCACCAGACGCTCGCCGGCGGCTCGCGGGAGCGGGCGATTGGCCCGTGGCTGGTCGCCATCGGCCTCGCCCTGCTCGCGATCGACCTGCTGCTGTCGCTGCGCCTGCGCGGCCTGCTGCGCCCGGCCGCAGCGGCCGCGGCCTTGCTGCTTCTGACCACCCCCGCAAGCCACGCCCAACTGCCGTCGCCGCCGTGGAAGGCCGCGCTGGAAACCCGGCTGGCCTACATCGTCTCAGGCAATCCCGACGTGGACGCGGTGGCGCGAGCTGGTCTCACCGGCTTGTCCAGCTACGTCAACGCCCGCACCGCGGCGCATCTGGGCGACCCCTCCGGTGTCACGCCCGGCACCGACGACCTCAGCTTCTACCCGCTGCTGTATTGGCCGGTCACGTCCGGCCAACCCCCGGGCCCGGGGGCCGTCGAGGCGCTCAACGCGTTCATGCGCGACGGCGGCATCATCGTGATCGACAGCCGCGGCGATCCGAGCACGCTGCGCACGGCCGCCGCCGGACTGTCCATCCCGCCGCTGACGCCGCTGACCACCGAGCACGTGCTATCCCGCGCCTTCTACTTGCTCAGCGAATATCCTGGGCGCATGGCGGGCGACACGGTCTGGGTGCAGCGCCAGGGCGACCGCAGCAACGACGACGTGAGCCCGGTGGTGATCGGTTCGAACGATTGGGCCTCCGCCTGGGCGGTGGACGCCAATGGCCGCAACACAATTGATCTGGACGGTGGGCCGCGCCAGCGCACTCTGGCGTACCGGTTCGGGGTGAACCTGGTGATGTATGCGCTCACCGGCAACTATAAGGGCGACCAGGTGCACGTGCCGCACATCCTCGAACGGCTAGGGCAGTAGCCATGCAGGCGATCAGCGCGATCCGCTTCGTGCCCACCCTACCGTGGCCGTTGCTCGCCGGGCTCGCGGCCTTGTGCGTGATGGCACTGGCCCCGGCGTTGTGGCGGCGCGCGCGCGGGTCGCTGTTGCGCGTGCTGTGCTTCGCCGTAGTGCTGCTCTGGCTGGCTGGCCCGCGGCTGGTGCAGGAAACTCGCGACCCGCTGAGCGACATCGCCGTTATGGTGGTGGACAAGACCGATTCCATGGCTGTGGCCAACCGATCGGCGCTGGTGGACGCGGCCGCTGCCAAGCTCACCGCCGAGACCGGGCAAATCCCCGGCCTGGAACTGCGCACCGTCACCGTGCCGGAAGCGGGCCATGATGGCACCCGTCTGTTCACCGCGCTGGATCGGGCGCTGGCGGATATTCCGCGCTCCCGCCTTTCCGGCGTGATGATGCTCACCGACGGGCAGGTGCACGACGTTCCGGCCAACGCGCCGCCCGCCCCACTGCATGTGCTGCTCCCCGCCGCAGGTGAGCAGACCGACCGCCGCATCCGCGTGGTGGAGGCGCCGGCTTACGGCATCGTCGGCAAGTCAGTCACGCTACGGGTGGCGGTGGACGACCTGGGCGCCAACGACGCCGGTGCGGCCACCACGCTCACCATCCGCCGCGACGGGGACCCGCCGCAGGTGATGCGGGTGCCGGTGGGCGAGGTCCGGCCGGTCGAAGTGCCGATCACCCGTGCTGGGCCGACCGTGTTGGAACTTACCGCCGCGCCGATGCCGGGCGAAGTGAGTGACCTCAACAACCACGCCGTGGTGTCGATCAACGGGGTGCGCGACCGGCTGCGCGTGCTGCTGGTATCGGGCGAGCCGCATGCCGGGGAGCGCACCTGGCGCCGCCTGTTGAAGGCTGACCCGGCGGTCGACCTGGTTCATTTCACCATCCTGCGGCCGCCGGAAAAGGACGACATGACGCCGCTGAACGAGCTGGCGCTGATTGCCTTTCCGGTGCGGGAGTTGTTCCAGGTCAAGATCAAGGAATTCGACCTGATTATCCTGGACCGGTTCTCCAACCGCGGCATCCTGCCGGCGCCCTATCTACGAAACATCGCCGACTACGTGCGGGATGGCGGCGCGCTGCTGCTGTCGGTGGGGCCGGAGTTCAGCGGGCCGTCCTCGCTCGCCTACAGCCCGCTGGCGCCGGTGCTGCCAGCCGAGCCGCTCAGCGGCAATGCCGGCACGGTAGATGGGCCGTTCCGCCCGCTGGTGACCGCGCTCGGCGAGCGCCACCCGGTGACGGCCGGGCTGCCGGGCGACAAGCCGGGCGGGCTGCCGAACTGGGGCCAATGGTATCGCCGCTTGCAGCCGAACAGCGCGCGGGGGCAAGCGGTGATGAGCGGGCCGGACGGGCAGCCCTTGCTGCTGTTAGACCGGGTCGGCGCGGGCCGCACCGCCCTGCTATTGTCGGATCAGATATGGCTCTGGTCGCGCGACCATGAGGGCGGCGGTCCGCAGGCCGAGCTACTGCGGCGCACGGCGCATTGGCTGATGAAGGAGCCGGCGCTGGAGGAGGAGGCGCTGACCGCGTCCATCGAAGGGCAGGCGATGCGCGTGGAACGCCGGACCACGACGGACGCGCCGCCACCGCCGATCACCGTGACCTCGCCGTCGGGGCAGACCGCCATGTTGGCGCTGCAGCCCGCCGGGCCAGGCCGGGCGGCTGGCCAGGTTCCCGCGGCCGCGCCGGGCGTGTGGCGCGCAAGCGACGGCACCCGCACCGCGTTTGCTGCCGCGGGCACGGCGAACCCGCTGGAAATTGCCGATCTGCGGGTTTCTGCCGAGCACATCGGGCCGGTTGCGCGGGCGTCGGGCGGCAGCGTGCACTGGCTGGAGCCCGCTGGCACGCCGGAGCTGCGCATGGTGGAGGCAGACCGGTCCACCTCGGGCAGCGGTTGGATCGGCTTGCGTCGCAACCACGACCACCTCGTGACCGGGCTGGACGCATTCCCGCTCCTGCCGGCCTGGGCCGCCCTGCCGCTGCTGCTGGGCCTGACGTTGATGGCGTGGCGGCGGGAAAGTGTGGGTTAGCCGGTCGCGCGCAATTGCGCCACGGTCGCGCGGCTGGTGATCTGGTCCGGATCGACCAGCAATTCGATGACGGCCGGGCGGCCGCTCGCCGCCGCACGCTGGAACGCCGGGGCGAACTCGGCGGTCGTGGCCACCGTCTCGCCATGGCCGCCGAATGCCTCAATCAGGCGGGCAAAGTCCGGGTTGGTGAGCTCAGTGCCGGAAATGCGGCCGGGATAGCTGCGCTCCTGGTACATTCGGATGGTTCCATACATCCGGTTGTTGAACACCAGCACGATCGGCGCCACGCCATGATGGAACGCGGTGGCGATCTCCTGCCCGGTCATCAGGAAGCCGCCGTCGCCCACGAACGCCACCACCATGCGGTCCGGATAGGCGATCTTGGCACCAACCGCTGCCGGCACGGCATAGCCCATGGCGCCGCAAGTGGGGCCGAGGAAGCGCTGGTGCTCGCTGAATTGGATGAAGCGCTGCGGCCAGCCGGCGAAATTGCCGGCATCGCATGTGCAGATCGCGTCAGGCGGCAGCAACGCTGCCAATTCGCGCATGACGGCGCCCATATTGAGCGGGTGCGGGTAGTCCGGCGGGGCGAGGCCACGCTCCCGGGTGGCGCGCAGAGTAGCGGTCCATTCGCGCCAGGGCCGCTCCGCCGCTGGCAAGGCGGCCGCTGCGGCGGCAAAGGCGTTGAGGTCGGCCGTGATACCGAGACGCGGGCGGAACACGCGGCCGATCTCGCCGCCATCCTGGTGCACATGCACAATCGGGATGGCGCCCGCCGGGTCGAACAGGGTGTAGCCCTGGGTCACCGCCTCGCCGAGCCGGGTGCCGATCGCCACGATGAGGTCGGCCTCACGGACATGGGCGAGCAAGGCGGGGTCCGGGCCGACGCCGAGATCTCCCACGTAATTGGGCAGGGTGCCGTCATACAGCGCCTGGCGCCGGAAGCTGACTGCAACCGGGAGGTGGTTGGCGGTCAGGAACGCGGTGATGGCGGCGCGGCCCGGCGGCATCCAGCCGCCCCCGCCCAAGATGGCGAACGGCTTGCGCGCCGCACTGAGCAAACCGGCGAGCGCCGCCATCGCCGCTGGGTCGGGTTGCGGCGGGAACACGGTTGCGGCGGCGCGATCGGGCACTTCCACCACGTGCTTCTGCATTTCTTCGGAGAGCGCGATCACCACCGGCCCTGGCCGCCCGGAGGTGGCCACGTCTACGGCATGCGCCACGATCTCGGGGATGCGCGCCGCGTCGTCGATCTGCGTCACCCATTTGGCAAGCGGGCTGAACATCCGCCGGTAGTCGACTTCCTGGAAGCTCTCGCGGTCGGTCTCCGCAAACGGGATTTGGCCCACGAACAGCAGCAACGGCGTGCTGTCCTGCATGGCGATGTGCACCCCGATCGCGCCATGGCAGGCGCCCGGGCCGCGAGTGACCATGGCGGCGGCGGGGCGGCCGGTGAGTTTGCCCAACGCCTCGGCGGCGTTCACCGCCCCGGCCTCGAACCGGCAAGTGACGAGTTGGATGCGGTCCCGCACGGCATAGAGGCCGTCCAGCACGTCCAGGTAGCTTTCGCCGGGCACCGCGAAGACGTGGCGCACGCCTTGGGCCACCAGCGTATCCGCCAGCACGCGGCCGCCTGTCCGTGCTGCCCCTGGCCGACCGAGTTCCATCGCAACGCCTCCCTGGCGCGGCAGGATAGCTGGGCTGGGCTGGGGATGCCATGCCGCCCTCGCTTGCGCCAGCCGCCGTTCCTGTCTGTGCGTTCACGCGGATGTCAGCCGGTGGTGATACTTACTCCGGCTCCGCGACGCATCCTTCCACAATCCCGATGAGTTTGCTGTAAGCGACGGCAACGCCGGCGTGCCTAAGAGCGCCGGCGCTCCGGGCCATCAAACGTCAGTCGAAAAAGGTTGGTAAATGCCCGAAAATGATCAGTTGATCGATGCCGCAATCACGCGGTTGCATCGCCGTGCCATGTTCAAGAAGGCCGGCACCGGCATCGCAGGTGCGATCGCCGCGGCTGCGGTCGCACGCACAGCGTTGCAAGCGACACCTGCGCGAGCGGCCAGCGAGATATTGCCACCAACAGCACCGCCAATCGCCACCGACGTGGACATCCTGAACTTCGCGCTCAACCTGGAATATGCCGAAGCGCAGTTCTACCTCAACGCGGTGCTCGGCACAGGTTTGTCGGCGAACGACCTGGCCGGCGGCACGGCCAGCAACGTTCAGAGCAACTTTGCGGCGATCACCTACGCCACTCCAGGAGCAACCCCAGTCCCCGCGGGCTCAACCCTGGTGCCGTTCCAGAATCCGATCGTTGCTCAGTTAGCCGGCGCCGTGGCGGCGGACGAGCAGGCGCATGTTCGCTTCATCAAGGGCAGCCTGGCGATGCTCGGCGCGGCGCCAGTGCCTGCGCCGCTGATCGACGTGACGGCGGCGGGCGCGTTCACCACCCTGGCCAATGCCGCCAACAACCTGATTGGACAGGGCATTCTGCCGATCCCGTTCAATCCTTACGGCAGCGAAGGCAATTTCCTGCTCGGCTCGTATATATTCGAAGACGTCGGTGTGACAGCTTATGGGGGCGCCGCCGGGCTTATCTCGATGGGCAGCGAACTCATCCAATACGCGGCTTCTATCCTCGCGGCCGAGGCGTACCATTCGGCAACCTGGCGCAGCTTCATCCTCATGGAAGGTCTGTCGGGGCAAGCCAATGCGATCGCCGACCTACGCTCGATTTTGTCGAGCGGTTCGTATCCCGGCCAGCCCAACGCCGACGATTTCGGCGTCACCAACCCGGTGAGCGGCATCGCCACCGCCGCGCCGCGTGACGCGAACGGGCTGACTTACCGCCGCAGCGTGCAACAGGTGTTGAATATCGTCTACGGTAACGAGGGTGCGAACCGCACGCCTGGCTTGTTCTTCCCACAGGGGCTGAACCAACAGGCGGGCGTGGTGGGCTTCTCCTAACCCTCGTCACGCTACTCTGGTGTGGCTCGGTGAATACACCGAGCCACACGCCGGCGAATGGTTCGACGTCGTCAGAAGTCGTCGGGGGAGTGTAACCCGCCGCTTCCGTGCCACGGCGGTGGGTTTAACCCGCGCTACTTCATAGAGAACAAGCTCGGCGGCTTGTCCGCCGGGCCCCCTCGTGGGAAATCGTTCTCCCAGCCGCCACCCAGCGCCTTGTAGAGCTGCACCAGATTGGTGGAGACCGTCGTCGTGCTGTCGGCAAACGCCTGCTCACTCTCTAGTTCTGTCCGTTGCGCGGTCAATACGTCCAAGAAGCTTGACAAGCCCGTTACATATTGCTGGCGCGCAAGGCCAAGCGCCTGGCGCGACTGCGCCACCGCTCGACCGAGCTGCTCCCGGCGTTGCTGCTCGGTGGAATACGCTGTGAGCGCATTGTCGACGTCGTGGAACGCCTGCAGCACCGCCTGTTGGTATTGCACCGCCGCTTCCTGTTGCTGCGCCTTGCGGAGCTGCAGCGTGAACTTCAACTGCCCGCCCTGAAACACCGGGATGGTGATGGAAGGGCCGCCGGAATACTGCAGCGCCCCGAATGCGCCGATATTGCCCAGGTTCTTATACTGCGTCGCTTGCACGCCGACACTCCCGGACAGGGTGACGCGCGGGAAGAAGTCCGCCTCGGCCACCCCGATATCGGCGGTGGCCGAATGCAGTTGCTCCTCTGCCTGGCGCACGTCCGGGCGGCGCTCGGCCAACTCCGAGGGGAAGCCGACCGGCACCACCGGCGGCGTCGGCGGCACGGGTTTGGCCGGCGACAGCTGAGCCAGCAGCGCGTTCGGCGGCTCCCCCAACAACAGGGAGATCGCGTTGATGCTGGCGGCAATCTGCTGCTGCAACTGCGGGATCTGCCCGGACGTGGTCGCCACCTGAGCTGCGGCGTTGGCCACGTCGAGCCCGGTGGTCAGGCCGCCGCGCTGCCGCTCCCGGGTGATGCGCAGGCTGTCCTGCTCGCTCACGAGCGTGTCCCGCGCGATTTGCAAGTCCTGTTGCTGGCCGCGCAACTGCAGATAATCCCGCGCCAGTTCCGCCAGCACGGTGATGAGCGAGTTGCGGCGGGACTCGGCGGAGCCGAGGATGGTGGCATCGGCCGCCTCCACCTGGCGCCGCACTCGGCCCCAGAAATCAAGCTCCCAAGTGGAGTCGAACCCGGCCTGCCACAAATTGAACGCGGGAAGGTGGGTGCCAGGGCCAGAGCTGCCGCTGGACCCAGAGCTGCCGCCGCTCGAACCAGAGCTGCTGCCGCCGCCGCGCGAAGTGGCGGTGGTCGGAATGCCGCCCATGGTGCCGCTCAACCCGTTGGCGCTGGTGCCGCTGCCGCTGCCGCCGCTGCTGGTGCCGCCGCCGCCAAGCAGACCGATCACGCCACGATCGGAAATCTTTTCCCGCGTGTAGGACCCGTTCGCGTTGGCGTTCGGGTATTCTTGCGCCGCAGTGACGCCGCGCTGCAGCCGGCTCTCCTGCAGCCGGACGGTGGCAAGGCGCACGTCGAGGTTGGCGTGCGCGGCCCGTTGTTCCAGTTCGGTCAACACCGGGTCGTTGAACAGCTTCCACCAGGCCGGATCGACCGGCTCGTTGGCGACCACGCTCGGAGTTTTGGGCGGTTGCGGGCGGCTGGCAAACCAACTGCCAGGGGAAAACAGATGCGGCGGCTGAAAGTTGGGGCCGAGATTGCAGCCGGCGAGCAGCAGCCCGATCCCGATGCCAAATCGATGCGGCTTCACGGCAAATCTCGCTCCGGGTGGGGGGCGGCACGGCGCCGCCGAGGACATTGACCGATCGGTCAGACGCTTTGACAACAACGATGCTTTCGGACGAAGGTCAACCCATAGCGCGCGGAGGGAGGCAGTTGGTCACAGAGCCGGAGGTGCTCTTGCCAGAGAACCCGCGGCGGCAAATTCTGGCAGGCGCCGCCGCCGTGTTCTCGCAGGATGGCTACGAAGGCGGCAGCATGTCCCGGATCGCCAGCCGCGCCGGTGTGTCCAAAGGCACGCTCTACAACTACTTCGAAAACAAGGCCGATCTGTTCGCCGCCTGGGTCTCCGCCGAATGCGCCCAGCGGCTTGCCGTGGTATTCGATGGCACCAAGCTCGAAGGCTCGCCGTGCAGCGGGTTGCACGTCATCGGCTTCGGCATGCTGAACATGATGATGTCCAACTACGGGCTGACGATGTATCGGCTGACGATTTCCGAGGCGGCCAAGTTTCCGGAGTTGGCGCGGATTTTCTACGAGACCGGTCCCTCCCGCGCCACCGCCGTGATGTCGGCCTGGCTGGAGCAGCAAGTGGCCGACGGCCACCTCATCATCGAGGACCCGGCTTTTGCCGCCGACCAATTCTTCGCCCTGTGCCAGACCCGCGTCGGCATGCTGCGCCGGCTTGGCTTGCTGACCCAGTTGGACGACGCCATGGCGCAGCGTATCGTCGATTCGGCTGTCGATATGTTCCTGCGGGTTTACGGAGTGCCGCCATGACCGTTCCAGTTGCCGCCGTACTAGACCATATCGAAGCCGGGTTGGATGGCAGCCGCGACCGCTGGCTCAGGTTGCTGCGCATCCCGAGCGTGAGCGCGCAGCCGACCCATGCCGCCGATTGCGCTGCCGCGGCGGAGTGGCTGCGGGGCGAACTGGCCACAATTGGGTTTACCGCACAGGTGCTGCCAACCGCCGGCCATCCCGTGGTGCTGGCGCACCATCCAGGTGCCGGCGCCGGGCCGCGCCTGCTCTACTACGGCCATTACGACGTGCAGCCAGCCGAACCGCTCGAGCTCTGGACCAGCCCGCCCTTCGACCCGGCGATCGTCGAGGGGCCGCATGGGCCGCGCGTCGTGGCCCGCGGCGCGGTGGACGATAAAGGCCAGGTGATGATGTGGCTGGAGGCGCTGCGCGGCTGGCATGCCGTCGCCGGCGGGCCACCCTGCCCGGTGACGGTGCTGATCGAGGGCGAGGAGGAGGTCGGCAGCGTCAACCTCGAACCGTTCCTGGCCGAGCATCGCGACGCGCTGGCGGCCGACATCGCCATCATCAGCGACACCGGGATGTGGGACGTCGACACGCCGGCCATTACCACCGGGCTGCGCGGCATGGTCTATACCGAGGTCACATTGCAGGCCGCCAAGCGCGACTTGCACTCGGGCATGTATGGCGGGTCGGCGCTGAACCCGATCAACGCGCTCACCCGCGTGTTGGGGGACCTGCAGGACGCGGATGGCCGCGTGCAAATCCCGGGCTTCTACGACGGCGTGAGCGAGGTGCCGGCGGCTCAGCGCGAGCAATGGGACAGCCTGCACTTCGACGAAGCCGCATACCTGGGCGAGATTGGGCTGTCCCACCCGGTGGGCGAGCGCGGCCGCACTGCGCTGGAGCGGCTCTGGGCGCGGCCGACGGCGGACATCAACGGCATTTGGGGTGGTTATACCGGGCCAGGCAGCAAGACCGTGATCGCGTCGGAGGCGTCGGCCAAGGTGTCGTTCCGCTTGGTGCCGGGCCAAGACCCGGCGGCGGTGTTCGAGGGCTTCAAGCGCTTCCTCACCGAGCGGCTGCCGCCGGACGCCCAGGCCCGCTTCGCGCAGTTCGCGTCCGCCCCGGGGATTGAGGTCGCCTCGGACTCGCGCTGGGTTCGCGCGGCGCAAGCGGCGTTGGCGGAGGAGTACGGCCGCCCGGCGGTGCTGTGCGGTTGCGGCGGCTCCATCCCCGTGGTGGAGAGCATGCGGCGCTTGCTTGGTCTGGACTCGCTGCTGATCGGCTTCGGCCTGTCCGACGATCAGGTGCACAGCCCGAACGAGAAGTTCGACTGGCGCTGCTTCCACGGCGGGCTGCGCAGCCATGCACGGCTGCTGGCGGAGTTGGCGGGCAAGTAGCCTGTGTGGGTATCTTGAGTTGTTGGAGGGGTTGGAATGGCAGATTCAAGCACGCGTGGTCGTTCGAAAGCGAAAACTGGTTCCCGCCAGCCGGCTCGGGCAGCGGCCGCAACGACGTATCCGGAGACGTTTGACGCCGCTCCCTTTCTATTTGCGGAAAGGCCGCTTGAATATGAACCGGGCACAGGCATCGAGGACGCTTGGAAGCTTGTTGAGACATTTGATGCCCGCTTAACCGAAGCGGAAAACAGGATAGACCGGGTTTTAGCTCGGCTTGATTAAGTTACATGGGACTAGGGAATTTCGTTGAGCTTCTGCGAAGCGTCGACCGGCTGCTTACATTGGAGGCCAAGCACGGGGCAGCGATCCAGAAGCTTGCGACTGAACTCAGCGGCCTTAAAGAGCAGATCGTGCGCCTTGAGGCGAGGGAAGAGATCACAATTGAAAAGGCGAAATCCGCCGCAAGCGCCGCAGCTTCGGCCGCGCTCATGGTCTCGGCCTCGGACATAGCTTTGCGAGTCGGGCGGCTAGAGGAGCGCAGCCAGAGCCCGATCGGTGCTCCTCCTAAGGATGGTAGAAGCAAGCGAAAGCCAGGCTGACAGCCGTAGATGAGTTCCGCAGGTAAACCAGACCCTGGCGGAGTTGACGTTAGGTGCTGGTAGCCTTCGGCCTCACTCGGACGTATATTTCTGGAGGCCTGTTGTCGAAGTAGCGGAGCAACGCGGGGCAGAGCCAGCCCTCCACACTGAGTTCTCTGGAATAATAGATGTTGCCGGTGCCTTCCTCTCGCCGCCACTCCAGCCGAAATTGGTGATCGGGAAACGGATAAGCTGAGAACACCATGTTGAAACCAGGTTTGGCGTCCGGAATGTGGCTGGTGACACGATCTATCATCGTGTCGGCGCCGCCCACAAAGGGCTCTGCCGCGAGACCGACGCGCGGATCATCGAATACCCACATATCGAGATACCAATATAGCTCAATCACATTGATGACGTTCACGATCAGACTTCCTCAAGCTGGTCCAAAATTGGCATGGCGATAGCTTCGGTAGGCTGCGCCTGATATCCCGAGACGAACGCTCTATAAGGCCTCTGTGCGGCGGGAGTCGTTGTTGTCGTCGACGTGGCGCAACCGCGAGGACGTGTGCATAACGACCCGGCGTCTCCGATTGATCTGGGAGCCGCTCAACATAGTAACTTGATCCTCGTCACACGAACTCTCGCCGGGCTCGCGCTTTGTGTATTAACCCTAGGAGATTCGGTGATGTCACGGCTCATCCGCACTTTGCCGACGCTGGCACTGGCCGCCGTCGGGCTAGCCGGTTGCGTCGGCGTGCCCGTCGCCAATCCGCCGCCGCCAGGCGCTTATGCCGCACCGCGAGGCTACGGCGAGTCGCCTCGGGCCGAGCCCGTCGCATACGGCTACACCTGTTCGGCCGGAGTTTATACCTGCACGCTTCCGGCCCAGGCACCGCTCGGTTCGCCTTGCGCCTGCCCGGGGCTTGGCGCTCCCTCCTATGGCAACGTCCGGTAACGGAGCAAGCGCTCTAGCGATCCGGCGCCCAGAGTGCTAGGCAGCCGCCCCAACCCTCGCCCGAGGCCCCCATGACTGCCGCCTTCCCGGCCGCATTCCTGCAGCCCGAGGACACCGCGCCCCTGGTGCTTGCCCTGCCCAAGGGCCGCATCCTGGCCGAATGCAGCAGCCTACTGGCCCGCGCCGGGGTGCAGCCGGCCGTGGACTATCTCGACGAGGACTCGCGCCGGCTTCGCTTCCCCACCGATGACCCGGCGCTCGATGTCGTCCGCGTCCGGCCGTTCGACGTCGCAACTTTCGTCGCGTTCGGCGGGGCGCACATCGGCATCTGTGGCGCGGACGTATTGATGGAGTTCGACTACCCCGAACTCTACGCGCCGTTGGACCTCGACATCGGCCATTGCCGCGTGAGCGTCGCCGGGCCGGCCGGCTGGATCGATACGGCGGAGACCCGGCTGTGGTCGCGGGTGCGGGTCGCGACGAAATACCCCAACATCGCCCGCCGCCACTTCGCCGCCCGCGGCATCCATGCGGACGTGGTGCACCTGAACGGCGCCATGGAACTCGCTCCCGGGCTTGGCCTGGCCAAGCTGATCGTGGACCTGGTGCAGACCGGCTCCACCCTGGCGGCCAATGGCCTGCGGGAGAGCGAGGTGATCGCCCACGTGACCAGCCGCTTGGTGGTGAACCGCACCGCGCTGAAAACCCGGCCCGAAGTGATTAGCGGCTGGATCGAGCGGTTCCGCACGGCGCTGGCGCGGTGAGGCGGCTCAGCACGGCAGAGCCCGGGTTTGAAGGCGCCTTCACCCGGCTGGTCGACCAAGCGCGGGACGTGACCAGCAAGGTGGACGGCGCCGTGGCCGCCATTATCGCCGCCGTGCGGACGGAGGGCGACGCCGCTCTATGTGCCCTCACCGCCGAACACGATCATCACAGCGTTCCGCCCGGCGGCCTGCGCATCACCGCCGACGAGATCGATGCGGCGGCCAATAGCATTCCGGCCGAGCTGCGTGCCGCGCTCGAGCTGGCGGCGACCCGCATCGAGGCTTTCCACCGGCTGCAGCTCCCGGCCGATCTCGACACGGTGGATGGCGTCGGCTTGCGCATGGGCATGCGTTGGACGCCGTTGGACGCCGTCGGGCTCTACGTGCCGGGCGGTAAGGCGGCGTATCCATCCTCCGTGCTGATGAACGCCATTCCCGCCCGAGTCGCGGGCGTGGCACGGGTGGCGATGTGCGTGCCCACGCCCGGCGGGGCGCTCAACCCGCTGGTGCTAGCGGCCGCCCGGCTCGCGGGGGTGAATGAGGT
Organism: Acetobacteraceae bacterium; assembly: GCA_965276785.1. Classification (GTDB taxonomy): domain Bacteria; phylum Pseudomonadota; class Alphaproteobacteria; order Acetobacterales; family Acetobacteraceae; genus LMUY01. The sequence goes on along the minus strand of OZ255629.1, from coordinate 483,051 downwards.
TTACCGCATCGGGGGGGCGCAGGCGGTGGCGGCGCTGGCTTATGGCACGCAGACGGTGGCGCCGGTGGACCGCATCGTCGGGCCCGGCAACGCCTACGTCGCAGAGGCCAAACGGCAGGTGTTCGGCCGGGTCGGCATCGACGGCATCGCCGGACCTTCCGAGGTGCTGGTGCTGGCAGACCGGACTGCCGAGCCACGCCGGGTCGCGATGGACCTTTTGGCGCAGGCGGAGCACGACGAAAGCGCGCAGGCCATCCTCGTCACCGACGACGCCGCGCTGGCCGAGGCGGTGGCTCAAGCCGTCGAGGCGGAGTTGCACAGCCTGTCTCGCACCGAGGCGGCCGCGTCCTGGCGCGAGCATGGCGCCATCATCCTGGTGCGCGACTGGGACGAGGGCGTGGCCATCGCCAACCGGCTCGCGCCTGAGCACCTGCAAGTGATGGTTGCCGACCCGCACCCGCTGTTCGCCCGCATCCGCCACGCCGGCGCCGCCTTCCTCGGGCATGACTGCCCGGAAGCGCTGGGGGATTACATCGCCGGCCCCAACCATGTGTTGCCCACCGGACGCACCGCGCGGTTTGCCTCCGGGCTGTCGGTGTTCGACTTCCTCAAGCGTACCACCTGGGTAGAGTCCAACGCCAACGCGCTCGCCGCGATTGGCCCGGCTGCCGTGGCTTTGGCCGAGGCGGAGGGGCTGCAGGCGCATGCGCGCAGCGTCGCCATGCGGCTTGGACAACGCCCGCCCGCTTGACCCGGCACGGCTGCGTCATCATGTTCCCGCTCGTCAAGGGCCAATGGAGCGACAGCAGGGCTATGTATGTCTAAAGAAGACATGATCGAATTCAGCGGGACGGTGCAGGAATTGCTGCCGAATGCGATGTTCCGGGTGAAGCTGGACAACGAGCACAGCGTACTGGCGCACACCTCGGGCAAGATGCGCAAGAACCGTATCCGCGTGCTCGCCGGAGACCGAGTGAATGTTGAAATGACGCCATACGACCTGTCCAAGGGCCGGATCACCTTTCGCTTCAAGTAGCGTGCCCCCGCTCGCGCTTGCCTCCGCCAGCGCGCGCCGGTTGGCACTGCTGGCGCAAATCGGGGTAGTGCCATCGCAAATCCGGCCGGCCGATATCGACGAGGCGCCCTGGCCCGAGGAACAGCCGCGCCTCCACGCGCAGCGCTTGGCTCGGGCCAAAGCCCTGGCCGCCCATGTCCCCGGTGAATTGACCTTGGCCGCCGACACCGTGGTCGCCGTCGGCCGGCGCATCCTGCCCAAGGCGGACCACCCGGCGACAGTGCGCGCCTGCCTATGCCTGCTATCTGGGCGGCGCCACCATGTGCTCACCGCGGTCACCCTGCTCGGGCCAGACGGCCGCGCCACCGAGCGGCTGGTCGACAGCGTGGTGACCTTCTCCCGCCTCAACCAGGCGCAGGTCGAAGCCTATGTGGCCTGTGGCGAGGGCGAGGGCAAAGCCGGCGGGTACGCCATCCAGGGCCAGGCGGCCAGCTTCGTGCGTTGGCTCGGCGGCAGCTACTCCGGCGTGGTGGGTTTGCCGCTGTTCGAGACGGCACAACTCCTGCGAGGCCATGGCTGGCCGATCCCATGAGCCTGCTCTGCAACTGCAGCCCAGGCGAAATCCGGGTGGCGGCCGTCCAGGGCGGCGGTTTGATCGACTATGCCATCTGGCGGCCGGGCCGGCCAGACGGGGTCGGAGACGTCCATCGCGGCCGGGTCAGCGCCACCGTGCCCGCGATGGCCGGCGCCTTCATCAGCCTGTCCGGCGGCGAGGAGGGCTTTCTGCCGGACACGGCGGGGGCGACTGGCCATGGGGTGGGCGACTGGCTCGCAGTCCGCGTGTTGCGGGCGGCGCAAGGCGGCAAAGGGCCGCGCCTGCAGGCTCTGCCGGAGCCGCCCGGCAACGGCGCCCCCGCCTTGCTCCGCCCCGGGCCAAACCCGGTTGAACGGCTAGCCGCACTGCATCCGGGCCCCGTGGTTGTCGACGACCCGGGTATCGCCGCCACGCTGCGCGGTTCGTTGCGGGACCGGGTGGCAACGGGGCAAGCCTGGACCGAGTCGCTTGCCGCAGCGGTCGAGGCGCTTGCTTCCCCCATGGCGGCCATGCCAGGCGGCCTGCGCGCTAGTTTCGAGCCGACTGCCGCTTTGGTTGCTATCGACCTCGATGCGGCAAGCGCCACCGGTGCACGGGAGCTGAAGGCCAACGCGCAGGAAACGGCCAACCGTGCCGCCTTGCCTGCCCTCGCCCGCCAAATCCGCCTGCGCAACCTGGCCGGGCTGATCCTGGTGGACCTCGCGGGCATGACGGTGCAACGACGGACAGTGCTGGCCGAGCCGTTTCGCGCCGCCCTCGCGCCGGACCCGGCCCGCCCGCGGCTGCTCGGCTTTACCGTGGGCGGACTGGCGGAGATACAGCGGCCGCGCATCCATCCCCCCCTGCATGAGCTCCTGGCCGGCCCGCATGCCGCGGGCTTAGCGGCCTTGCGGCTGATCGCCTCCCGTCCAGCGCCAGGCGCACCGGCCCAAGGCGCACCCGTCCTTTGGGCCGCCCCGGACGTGGTGAGCGCGTTGCACGCCGACCCGGCGGCGCTGACGGGCCTTGCGCACCGGCTCGGCCATCCCCTGCTACTTCGGTCAGACCCGGCTTTGCCGCCTTGCCACTGGAGAGTAGAGGAGACCCGAAGTGCCTGAAACCTGCCCTGTTTGCCACGCTCCGACCGAGCCGGCGTTTCGCCCGTTCTGCTCCCGGCGGTGCGCCGACATCGACCTTGGCCGGTGGTTCACCGGCCAATATCGCACGCCCACACCCGCTCCGGAGGACCAGCCGTCTGAGGAGTAACGCCGCGGGTTGCGAGGCTCCGCCGCTTCGGCTACACCGCGCGCCTTGAGCACGGCCGCCCAGGTAGCTCAGTTGGTAGAGCATGCGACTGAAAATCGCAGTGTCGGTGGTTCGATTCCGCCCCTGGGCACCATTGTAGTCTTGAAGTTGTTGAATCATTCATTTTAGTTTTCTAAAAGTGTCCAACCTTCGAGCCGGTTGGTCAATTCCGCATCCGCTACATCGCGTTCTCCGCCAATTGGCGTTGATGAACTTCGCGCGTGTAGCGCTCGACTTCCTTCATCGTTCGGTGCCCGGTAACGGACATGATCTCGTAGGCGGTGGCGCCTGCGTCGGCCAATATCGACGCGCGGGCTTTGCGCAGTCCGTACGCCGAGCAGTGCGACAGCCCCGCCTCATCGCACCTTTCCCTGAACCAATTACCAAAATCCGCGTCGCTGAACGGATTGCCGAACTCCGTCGCCACGTAGGCGGGATTTCCGAGCCGTGAACCGGTCAGCACTGCCTGCAACTCGGATGGTATCGGAATGTCTCCTTAGTCAATTTTAGACGGAATTAATTGACAGACAGATCCACCATCTGTATTGATGCCCGTGTGACAAACACGAGGCGAGGCATATACGATGGCACGTCAAATCTACTACGCCACCCCGTCGGACAAAGGCGCCCCGGCGACGAACATTGGAGAACAGTTTGCTCGCCGGGTGACGGAACTGATGGTCGAAAAGGGGTGGAACCAGTCCACCCTGGCGCGACGCGCGGCGGTCTATCTCCAGGGCCAGCGCATGGATCGGCAGCTCATCAGCAGCTACCTGAAGGGCAACCATCTCCCACAGCAAGTTCGCTTGGATGCGATTGCCAAGGCGCTCGGCGTCGAGCCTTACGACTTGATTTCGTCGCCCTCGGTCGAGTGGGTGGGGGGTAACCCTACCCACTCGCCGATCAAGCTGGAGGCCAAGTCGCCGGCCGCGGATAGCTTCGCGGTCGAGAGCCTGAACGACGGGAAGGTTCGCCTGCGAATCGACCGCGAAGTGGACACGGAAACGGCGCTCCAGATCATGGGGCTGCTCACCAAAGGCGCGAAGCAGTAGTGGGCAGAAGGTTGGGTAATTCGGGAAAATATAGGAGGAAACGGGCCAGGTTCGCCCTAAGCTGGGCGAAGACTTGAGACAAAATAGGCCGAATAGGGTTCATCGGCCGCCGATTGAGCGCCAAGTGCAGAGATCAGACCTATTGGATTGTGCTGGGCGAAAGCGGAACCCGCCTGGCAACGAAATACTCGATCCGGATTTCGCCGTCAGGACACCACGGCGGATGAGTTCGCCCACGGCTTTCGTTACGGTCGCGCTGGTGACGCCGAGATGGGCGGCGAGCTCACGTTGGCCGGGCAGACGTTGCCCGATCGAGCACGAACCGCTGTCACTGCGGTTTTGATCGCCTCGACCACTTCGGAATACTTGATCCTGCCCATGTTCTTCAGCGGCGGAAGGTAAAACTGTCTCGCAGCCTCCTCCTGGCCCCGCCGAGGCTCAGCCGCAGAATGCTTTGTTCTTATTACTTTCATCAACTCGGCAGCCCCCGCGATACGCCGGGCCGGAGCGGTCTCCGGTGGCCAGTGTCGCTTCAAGCTCAGACGCTCCCGCGCAGAGCCAACGAGAGAATAGCGGAGGGTGCCTAGACCCGCATTGCAGAATCGCTCGCCCAATTCACTCTCAAGAAGTGCGCGGACTTTATCGCCCGTCCATGATCCTGTGCACTTGTCGTCATGCGCCGAGTCGGAGATATCACTCTGGAAGGCTTCGTGCGGGAAGGAGCCCCGATTGAGCGCTCCTTAAGCGGAGGCTCGGGAGCGGAGCGCCAATATGATAGCACTGGCGCCCCGCTGAGATGGGCCGATCAGCCGATGCGATATTGGCCCTGGCTCGGTGTGGCTCCAGCGATGGTGATGGTGGTGCCATCGCTCAGCGTGACGACGGTATTTCCGCCAGTCATCACAGCGGTGCCCTGAGGATTACTACCATAGCCAGTGAGAGACAGGACGTCGCTTGGCTTGAACCCGCTAATTGTGTCGGAGCCTCCGCCGAACTGGCCGTTTACGAAGGCGAAGGTGGTGGAGAGACCCGTGCCGGAAACCAGCAGCGCACTGGCTGCCGGACCGATTGCGCCGCTCAGTATCGCGGCACCTGGCCCCGCAATCAGCGTGTCGTTGCCGGTACCAGCGCGAAACACCTCATTGCCCGACGATCCGCCGCCCGAGATGGTCTCATTTTGGGCCCCGGCGACGATGTTGGCATTGGCCGCACCGGTGACGGTGTAGCCATCTCCGGTGCTGGTCGGGTGCGCAACCACCGTGCCTACGCCCGTAATGGTAGCGCTGCTGTTCGGGGCCGAAATCGTACCCGAAGCCCCCGCCCCGAAGTTCACGGTCGTGGTGCCTGAACCGAGGGTGATTGCGAGAGGGTTGGCCGAAGAATCGTTGAGCAGGAAATTGCTGGTGCCGGGATTGATGGAGGTCTGGCCGGAGCCGATGTTAACCGTATCGGAGCCGCCGCCGGATACAGCCCCCGTAATCGAGTCGTAACCCTCGGAGTAGACCACGCTGCTGCCCGCGCCAACATTGACCACGTTGTGGCCGGTGCCGGGATTTACGGTTGAGTTGCCGAGCAGGATGCTGATGGAGTCGTTACCATCCCCGGTCTGCACGTTGTAGTTGCCGGTGCCGAATGTCGCGGTTTGGACGAGGTTGTTGCCACCGAGAATCGCGATCTGGTCGGTCGCGCTCCCGCTCGGCGTAATATTGGTGTAGCTAACGTTGAGCGCGGCACCGGCGAGCCCGGCACCGGCGACCAACGTTACGCCGACCGCGCCCCCTTGAACCGACACCGGGCCGTTGGCGCCGATAATGATCGCCTTGTCCGCACCATTAACGAAGACCGGCGTCGTCGTTGTTTGGGTAAAGTTGACGACGCCGCCGGAGCCGGACGTTGGTTCCGGCGCGACGGTGCCGCTGCCGGTGTAGTTGAAACTCGTGAGGCTGCCATTACCGAGGCTGGTCGTGATCTGCGTGGCAAGCGCGTTGGCAGCGGCAAGCGCGTCCCCGCTCGTATAATTCAAAGTAGCGCCGTTTGCGCCACCCACCGTGATCCCAGGCATCAGCACAACCCCAAAAAATTTTGTCGCACGATGGCATACCGTAACCTGCGACGGAACACCATGGTGTGATAATCGATCTTAGCGTTTTTTGTACTAAGCAAACGTGAAGAGGTTAGAACGAACTAAGAAAACACGACTACTCGTTCGGCCTGACAGGCTTTGTGCAGAGCATTGACTGCGATGATCGCTTCAGGCTGGACCAATTTATGGCGTGGGCTGTTGCAGGAGCGCCACATAGGCGGACAAAGCGATTGAGCCCGCTTCAGGCGGTTTTGTCACCGGTCACGCCCAGCGCGGCCTGAGCCGCAGCCAGCCGAGCCACCGGAACGCGGTAGGGCGAGCAAGACACGTAGTCCAAGCCAACCAACTCGCAGAACGCAATGGACGCCGGGTCTCCGCCGTGTTCGCCGCAAATTCCCATCTTCAGGGCATTTTTCGTATGGCGGCCCTTTTCGCTGGCGATGCGCACCAAGGCGCCGACGCCCTCCACGTCGATGGACACAAACGGGTCCTTGGCGAGGATCCCCTGCTCGATGTAGTGCGGCAGGAACTTGCCGGCATCGTCGCGGGAGAGACCGAAGGCGGTCTGCGTCAGGTCATTGGTGCCGAAACTGAAGAAGTCCGCCACTTCAGCAATCTTGTCGGCCGTCAGCGCCGCGCGCGGAAGCTCGATCATGGTTCCGACGGAATAGGCCATGGTCCGGCCGGTCTCCGCGAACACTGCGGCCGCCACGCGGTCGATTTGGGCGCGGGTGATCTCAAGCTCGCGCTTGGTGGCAACGAGCGGGATCATGATCTCTGGAACAGGGAGTTCGGCCCCCTCCTCGTTGGCAGCGAGCGCGCCCTCGAAAATCGCACGCGCCTGCATCTCATAAATCTCGGGGTAGGAAATCCCAAGCCGGCAACCGCGATGGCCCAGCATCGGGTTGGCTTCCTGCAACTCTTCGCCACGGCGCCGGATCACGTCGAGATCCTCGCCAAGGGCTGCAGCCACCTCTGCAAGCTCCGCCTCGTGGTGGGGCAGGAACTCGTGCAGCGGGGGGTCGAGCAGCCGGATGGTAACGGGCAGGCCGGCCATGATGCGGAACAGGTCGCGGAAGTCGTCGCGCTGGAACGGCAACAGCTTGGCAAGGGCGGCACGGCGGCCGGTTTCGTCCTGCGACATGATCATCTGGCGGACGGCGCCGATCCGCGCCGGGTCGAAGAACATGTGCTCGGTACGGCACAGCCCGATCCCCTCCGCGCCGAACTTGCGCGCAGTCTCGGCATCCAGCGGGGTCTCGGCGTTGGTGCGCACCTTCATGCGGCGCAAATCGTCGGCCCAAGCCATGAGGGTCGCGAACTCGCCGGACATCGCGGGCTCGATCATCGGCACGGCGCCGGCGAACACCTCCCCCGTGGCGCCGTCCAGAGTGATGGTATCCCCGGCACGAATGACGGTGCCGCCCGCTGTCATCGTTTGGGCGCCGTAATCCACCGAGATACCGCCGGCGCCAGCAACGCAGGGGCGGCCCATACCGCGAGCGACCACCGCCGCGTGGCTGGTCATGCCGCCGCGGGTGGTGACGATCCCGCGGGCGGCGTGCATGCCGTGGATGTCCTCCGGGCTGGTCTCGATGCGCACCAGGATCACCGGCTCGCCCTTAGCCGCGCGCATTTCAGCTTCGTCGGAATGGAACACGGCGACACCGCTGGCGGCGCCGGGGCTGGCCGGCAGGCCCTTGGAGATCGCCGTGCGCGGCGCCTTCGGGTCCAGCATCGGGTGCAGCAGCTGGTCGAGGCTGGCGGGGTTGATGCGCAGAACGGCTTCTTTCCGATCGATCAACCCTGACTCGGCCATCTCGACGGCAATCCGCAGCGAGGCGGCGGCGGTGCGTTTGCCGTTACGGGTCTGCAGCATGTACAGCTTGCCTTGCTGCACGGTAAACTCGATATCCTGCATGTCCTTATAGTGCGTCTCCAGCGTGGTGCGGACGTGCACCAGGTCCTGGTAGACGGCCGGCAGCGCCGCCTCCATCGATTTCTCGCCGGGCTTGGCGCGCCCCTGCGACAGCGGCTGCGGCGTGCGGATGCCGGCCACGACGTCCTCACCCTGGGCATTCACCAAATATTCGCCGTAGAAGATGTCTTCGCCGGTGGAGGGGTCGCGCGTGAAGCAGACACCAGTCGCGCAGTCCTCGCCCATGTTGCCGAACACCATCGCCTGGACGTTCACCGCGGTGCCCCAACTCGCCGGGATGTCGTGCAACCGGCGATAGGTGTTGGCACGGGGGTTCATCCAGGAACCGAACACCGCGCCGATGGCGCCCCAAAGCTGCTCCTCGGGGTCTTGCGGGAACGGCTTGCCAAGTTCCGCCTGCACCATCTCCTTATATTCGGCGGCGACACTCTGCCAGTGCTGCGGCGAGAGCGCGGTGTCTTCGGTGACGCCAGCGTCGAGCTTGGCATGCTCGATGATGTCCTCAAACCGATGATGGTCCACGCCGAGGACGACCGAGCCATACATCTGGATGAAGCGGCGATAGCTGTCCCAGGCGAAACGCGCATCGCCGCTGGCGTCGGCCAGTCCCAGCACGGTCTCGTCGTTCAGCCCCAGGTTGAGCACCGTGTCCATCATGCCGGGCATGGAGACGCGGGCGCCGGAGCGGACCGAGACCAGGAGCGGATGCTTGCGGTCGCCGAATTGCAGCCCGACAGACTGTTCAATCCGGGCCAGCGCCTCGCGCACTTGGTCGCTCAGCTCGCCGGGATACTGGCGGCCGTTCTCGTAGAAGGCGGTGCAGACTTCCGTCGTGATGGTGAAGCCCGGCGGAACAGGGAGTTCAATGGACGCCATTTCGGCCAGATTGGCGCCTTTGCCACCGAGCAGGTTGCGCATGTCGGCGCGGCCCTCGTTGTGCCCGGCGCCGAAGCTGTACACCCATTTGGTCATTCGTTAGCCCTCGATACGGGAGAAGTCTGCAACACGGTTCATGGTCTGGCAGACGCGATGTAGCAGACGCAGGCGGTTGTGGCGAAGCGCGGAGTTCGTGTCATTTACCGTAACTGTTGCAAAAAATACATCTAAATAGGGCCGCAACGAGGCAAGTTTCTGCATCGCAACAGAAAAATCGAGCGCTTGTATCAGGCTGGAGAGTTGCTGAGCCACCTCGTCAAGGCTCTCGCTCAAGGCGCGCTCCTCTGCGGCCTGAAACATCGCCGGATCCGGCGCTCCATCGTGCGGGCCATCCTTGGCGGACTCGATGCGCAGGATGTTGGCGGCGCGTTTGTTGGCGACCAGGAGGCTCTGCCCGGCCTGCGTTGCCAGCAAGACGCCAAGCTGGGCGGACAGGAGCAATAGTGCAGCCAAGTCGTCGCTGCCCCCGGCGGCGAACACGGCGTCTAGCACGTCGTGCCGGGCGCCCTCGGCGCGAAGCTGAACGCGGGCTCGCTCGATGACGAAAGCGAGCACGGCGTCAACCGGCGGGGGCGCGGGCAAAGACGCACCGCAAAGGCCGATCAACGGCCGCAGAGGCAGGCCGGGGCCGTGGTCGCGCAGAATGCGGACCAGGCCCAGCGCAGCGCGGCGCAGCGCAAACGGGTCGCCGGACCCTGTCGGGACTTCACCAACGGCGAAGAAGCTGGCCAGCACGTCGAGCTTGTCGGCAAGTGCGACCGCCACTGACACGGGTGCGGCCGGCACCGCGTCCGCAGCGCCGCGGGGCGCGTAATGGTCACGCACTGCATCTGCCACGGCCGGGTTCTCGCCATCGTGGAGGGCGTAGTAGCGGCCCATGGCGCCCTGCAACTCGGGGAATTCGCCGACCATGCCGGTCAACAAGTCGGCCTTGGCGAGCCAGGCCGCGCGGGCGGCGAGCGGCGGGTCGGCGCCCACCAGCGGCGCGATGGCTTCGGCCAGTTGCACCAGGCGATGCACGCGAGCGCCTTGGCTGCCGAGCTTGGCATGGAACGTGACAGCGTCCAGACCCGGCACGCGGTCGGCGAGTTTCATAGCCCGGTCGCTGTCCCAGAAATGGCGAGCGTCGGAGAAGCGGGCGCGGAGCACGCGTTCGTTGCCAGCAACGATGGTCTGGCCCCCATCGGCCGCCTCTATATTGGCGACGAAGGCAAAAAACGGGGCGGCCGCGCCGTTGGGCTGGCGCAGCGCGAAGTAGCGCTGGTTCACCCGCATCGAGACTTGCAGGACTTCGGGAGGAAGATCCATCGCCGCCGGATCGATGCGGCCGAGCAGGGGAACCGGCCATTCCACCAGGCCCGCCACCTCGTCGAGCAGCGCCGGGTCGGGCACCACGTCGAGGCCCTGGGCGGCGGCGAGCGCCGCGACCCCCTCGCTGATGCGCCGGCCGCGCTCGGCGGCGCTGACGATGACGCGCTTGGCGAGTAGCCCAGCCTGCCATTCCGCGGCGGACCGGACGACAAACGCACCCGGCGCCATGAAGCGGTGGCCCTCCGTCTCGCAGGCCGCGGCCAAGCCGTGACCGTCATCGCCGCCCTCGGCCAGGGTGAAGGCAATGACGGCACCATCCAGGAGGCAGAGAATGCGGCGGAGCGGGCGGATCCAGGTGAACAGGCTGCCCGTGGCGCCCCAGCGCATGGATTTCGGCCACGGGAAGCGCCGCAACAGGCCGGGCATGGCGGCGGCGACCAGGCTGGCGGCGTTCTGCGCTGGGAATTGCCGGCGCAGAACCCAGTATTCCCCCTCGGCCGCAAGCATGTCCGGCGTGGCAGCATGCTTGCGGAGGAAACCGCTGACTGCCTGCTCCGGCGCGGCCAGCCGCGGGCCCCGTTCCACACTGCTGGAAGGTTCGGTATGGGGCTGCAGGCGCACGGCGAGCGCGAGCCGGCGGGGTCCACTGAAGCTCTGCACGTGGTCCGGTGCGAGCGGGGCGAGCGCGTTGGCCGCCAATCGGGCGAGATCCTCGGCGGCGCGGCTTTGCAAGCGGGCCGGTATCTCCTCGCTCAGCAGTTCGAGCAGCAGTTCAGCCATGACGCCGCAAGCTTGGACCCCATCTTGTGCACCGCAGCAAGCTATTGCGAACGGGCAAGGGAATCAACGTCCTCTCCTGCAAGCCAGGCTTCGCAACAGGCCTTGGCCATGGCCCTGACGCGCGCAATGTAGGCGGCCCGTTCTGTGACGCTGATCACGCCGCGGGCGTCAAGCAGGTTGAACAGGTGGCTGGCCTTGATGCACTGATCGTAGGCGGGGAGCGCCAGTGGCTGCGGCGGGGTCGCCAGCAGGTTGGCGCATTCGCGCTCGGCGTCGGCGAAATGGCGGGCCAGCATGGCGGTGTCGGCGAAGCTAAAATTGTACGCACTGTATTCCCGTTCGGCGCGCAGGAAGATATCGCCATAGCGCACGCCGGCACCGTTGAACTGAAGGTCATAGACCCGTTCGACGTCTTGCACGTACATGGCAAGGCGTTCCAAGCCGTAGGTCATCTCGAAGGAGGGCACAGCGACCGGTATGCCGCCAACTTGTTGAAAATAGGTAAACTGACCCACCTCCATCCCGTCGCACCAGACCTCCCAGCCGAGGCCCCAAGCGCCCAAGGTCGGGCTTTCCCAGTCGTCTTCCACGAAGCGGATGTCATGGCGGGCGGAGTCCAAGCCGATGGCGGCGTAGGAGGCGAGCATCAGCGCCTGCGCAGTCTCGGGCGCCGGTTTCATAATCACCTGATACTGATAGTAATGCTGCAGCCGATTCGGGTTCTCACCGTAGCGCCCATCAGACGGGCGGCGTGACGGCTGAACATAGGCGGCGCGCCACGGGCGGGGGCCAAGCGCGCGCAACGTCGTGGCCGGGTGGAAGGTGCCGGCGCCCATCTCCACGTCGTAGGGCTGCAGGATTACGCAGCCCTGCTTGGCCCAGAAAGCGTGCAGGCGGAGGATCAGGTCTTGGAAGGAGAGTGCAGCCGAGCTCATGACGGCGCACAGTCGCGGAAGCGGCAACGTAGGACAAGCGGGGAGCGCGAATGGCAGTGGATGGGCTTTCCGACGCGCAGGTTGCCAGCATTCTGCATAGCACCCGGCGCATCGCGCTGGTGGGAGCTTCCGCTCGGCCGCAGCGGCCGTCCCATGGCGTGATGCGGTTCTTGCTGGCCCAGGGTTGGGCGGTGACGCCGGTCAATCCCGGGCTGGCGGGGCAACGCCTGCTTGGGCAAGCGGTTGTAGCCTGCTTGGCCGAGGCCGGGCCGCTCGACCTGGTGGATGTGTTCCGGGCGGCCGACCGGGCTGGCGAGGTGGTGGATGAGGCCATCCGGCTCCGGGCGCGGACGGTGTGGCTTCAACTGGATGTTATCGACCATGCGGCGGCGGCGCGGGCGCGAAGCGCGGGCTTGAACGTTATCATGGATCGATGCCCGGCGATCGAGGCGCCACGGCTGGGCGTTGGGCCCGCGGCTTGAACCCGCCCGGCGGACCGACCACGTCGCTTGTGCAACCAGGCGGCCCGTCTGCTTCACATTGCTGAACAACAGGTGATCCGATGACCAACGAGGAACGCGACCTTATTGCCCAATTCGTCGCCCGCGTCGGCGGGGCAGCGGGGGGCGGGTTTGCCCGCAGCGTGCCCGCGACGCAGCCGTCGCTGCCGCCGATCGACCCGGAGGCGGACCGCTTCATCGCAGATCAGTTCCAGAGCCATCCGGATGCGCGCTACCGGATTACCCAGATGGCGGTGGTGCAGGAGGCCGCGCTGGCGGAGGCGGCGAACCGCATTCAGCGGCTTCAGGCGGAGCTGCAGGCAGCGCAGCAATCGGCCCAGCGAAGCGCGCCTCAAAGCGGTCAGGCCGGCGGATTTTTCAGCAACCTGTTCGGCGGCGGCCAGGCCGCCCGCCCGGCGCCTGGTCCGCAGGTATGGAACCAGGGACCGCCTGCTGGCGCATCGCCGCAATATACGCAGTATGGCGCCGCATCGGCTGCCGTGCCGCCGCCGCAGTATCCGCCTAATATGCAGCCGGGCATGTTTGGACAGTCCGGATCCGGCTTCCTCGGCTCGGCCCTGCGCACGGCGGCCGGCGTGGCCGGCGGGGTGGTCGCTGGCAACGTCCTGATGGACATGTTCTCCGGCCACCATGGCGGCGGTATGTTCGGTGGCGGCATGGAGGGGGCCTACGGCATGCCTGGACCCACCGAGGAGACCATCGTCAACAACTACGGCGATACCGGGCAGGGGCAAGGCGATCCTGGCTGGGACAACAATGTTCAGGGCGATGCCGGCGGCTTCGATAGCGGCGGCAGCTGGGACGATAACAGCGGTGGCGGCGGGTTCGACAGCGGCGGCGGCAGTGGTGGCGGTTTTGACGATAATTCGATCTGATCGCGAGAGCTTTCAGGCTGTCTTAACCAAATCGGGCGACAATCGGAACCGAACAGCCGCCCGAGTAGGTCCATGTCCCAGAAGTCGCCCAGCCTAGTCAGCCGTCTGCCGGCGGATGCCGTTTTTGTCGGGACGACCGTCGTCGGCTTTGGCGCGGCGATTTACGCCAGCCTAGCAATCATAGGCGCGCCGCCGCTGCTTTGGACGGCTCAGTTGGGAACCGTCACCGTCGGGGCGCTGATAGCATGGTTCGTCACCCGTGCTGTGCTTGCTCCATTGCATGCAACTAGCAATCCGCCGGTCACCGGCTTTGGCGTGATCGGCCGCGTGCTTGCCCGTGAAGCAGAGTTGCGGCGCCGGATGGTCGTTCTGCAGGAGAAAATCGGCGTTCTCGAAGACGCTGTGGCAAAGGCAGAGCGGGCAGAAAGCGAGCAAACGACAGCGCTGCATGCCTTGCAGCAGCGCATGGTCGACGCGGTCGAGGCAGTCAACCTCGCGGCCGCCGACATGGGTGCGGCCACGACCGGCGTCGTGAGTGGGGTTGAGGTTGCCACGCGCGAGATGGGCAGCGTCCGAGGCGCGGCGGAGCAAGCGGCCAAGGGCATTCAGGACGTCGCGAGTGCCTCCGAGCAACTGTCTGCCTCCATCGGCGAAATCGCCGTCCAAGTCGCGCGTAGCGCGGAAAGCGCCCGGCAAGCGGCACTGGAGAGCAAGCGCACGGATGCTTCGGTGGAGGAACTTGCTTCGGCCGCCGGCCGGATCGGCGATGTGGTACGACTAATCGGGGACATTGCGGCGCAAACCAACCTGCTCGCGCTCAACGCGACCATCGAGGCGGCCCGAGCGGGAGACGCCGGGCGCGGGTTTGCCGTGGTGGCGGGCGAAGTGAAGAACCTTGCGGCACAGACGGCGCGCGCGACAGAGGAGATCGGGCAGCAGATCGCAGCCATGCAGTCCGCCACCCAAGGCAGCATCGGCGCCATCCGCGCTATCAGCGGGCGGATCGAGGATATCAGCGCTTTGGCGGCGCAAGTGGCTTGTGCGGTGGAGGAGCAGGGAGCGGCCACGGCCGAAATCGCCAGCAGCGTGCAGCGCGTGGCGGTCGGCACGGGGACGGTTGCCCAGGCGATTGGCCGCGCGGAGCAGGCGTCCGAAGCGATCCGGCTTGGCAGCGCCGATATCACCCGCGCCGTCCGAGCGATCGACAACCGGCGGGAGCAGTTGCGCAAGGCGATATCGGTCCGCGAGGGCGCTCATCGCGCGGCTTAGCGCCAGTCACCGCTGGAAGCGAGTCGTCGAAGACTGATCGCCGAGAGTGCAGGTCGTCATGCTCGCTGCTGCATCGGCCGGCGTGATGAGAGCATGATCGCTTCTGATAGGCGAAGCGCCCACGCTTTCACCCTTTGTTTAAGAGGGTGATTCAGGCTTCCGGTTGAGCCAATCTGAAGCGATCAGGCTCTAGCCAGGTAAGCGAATTTCAGCAGACCCATTAGATCGGGCAACTACGCCCCACGGATCTGAAATCGTTACGGCTTGCCAGACTGCATCCAAGCTGGAAACTCAACGTGGATTGGACCGCCGCACTCCAATTCGGCGTGCAAAGCATCTATTCGCAGCAGCGCGAGGCCAAGATCGCCATTGGTCGATCGTACCTGGCCGACCTCTCGGCCGGCAGCAAACACCTCCGTGCCAGACGGAGGCAGTGAGCCCTGTCGTGCTCGGACGGGCACCAACTGCCGTTTCACCAGACCGCGGTATTTGGTGCGCGCTGTGAGTTCCTGGCCCATGTAGCAGCCCTTGGTCCATGAAATCCCGCCAAGCGCGTCAAATCCCGCCTCCAGCAAGACCGTTTTCTCCGCCTCCATGTCCCGGCTGCCATCCGGCAGGCCCAGGGATAGGCGATGGCGGTCATAATCGTCTGGCGTCGCAGTGGTCTCCAGGCGAGCCGCCAGAATGCGCCAGCCCGCTTCGGCCAGTCGAGGGTCGGCAGCGAGCAGTTCACCGTTCGGAGGAGGCCCGTCCCAGCAGGCAAAGACGTGCATCGATGTCGGCGCGATCTGGACGTCGGCTCGCAGCCGAAACCGCGTCAGCCGGCGAATGAGTGCAGCCGCGCCGCTGGCTTCCACGTCGAGCAGGAGCTGATTGCCATGATCGAAAATAAAGAAGTCGGCCAACCACTTGCCCTGCGGCGTCAGCATCGCCGCCCAGAGGGCGTGGGCGGGCGCAACAAGCGAGACATCGTTCGACACGAGCCCCTGCAAGAACGAAACCCGGTCCGCACCCGTGATAGCTATTACGGCACGAGACGGCAGGTGCGCGATTTTGCTCATTGCGGCTAGCTGGGCTGTCGAGCCGGCGATGGCAAGCCGGCCCTTTCCCAACACGTTTGCGAGCGTTACAGAGCGCGCGTGCGCATCCTGTTCATCACCGCGACGCGGATTGGCGACGCGGTCCTTTCGACGGGGCTGGCGGCTCACCTGCTGCGCCAACATCCCGATGCACGCTTCACCGTGGCGTGCGGCGGCCCGGCGGAAGGCGTGTTTGCGCGGATGCCGAACCGAGATCGTACGTTGCTGATCGACAAGCGCCGCTACGACCGGCACTGGCTGACGCTTTGGCTGCAAACCGTCACCACGTTGTGGGACCTCGCGGTCGATTTGCGGGGTTCGGCCTTAACCTTCCTCCTGCCAGCCCGGCGGCGAGCGGTGATGCGGGGCGGTCGCCGGCCCGGGCACCGGCTGACCCATCTGGCCGGCACGCTCAACCTGTCCAAGCCGCCGTTACCGGTGAGCTGGTTTGCCGCTGAGGATCGCGCCCGCGCCCGCAGCCTGTTGCCGGCGCAGGGTCCGCTGATTGGGCTTGGGCCAACCGCCAATTGGGCCGGCAAGGTTTGGCCGGCCGACCGCTTTGTGAGCGTTCTGCGCGGGTTGGAGGCGGCGTTGCCAGGCGCGCGGCCGGTGGTTTTCGCCGGGCCAGGTGCGGCGGAACGCAGAATGGCTGAACCGGTGCTGGCTGGCCTGCCAAGCGCGGTGAACTTGGTGGGTTGCCTGAGCTTGCCGGAGGCGGCGGCCTGCTTGGCGTCGTGCCGGCTGTTCATCGGCAACGACTCAGGGCTGATGCATCTCGCAGCGGCGACTGGAACAGCCACGCTGGGGCTGTTCGGACCGACGCCTGCCGCCGAGTACGCACCGGCTGGCCGGCGAGCCGCGGCCAGTGTCGCGCCCGGGCCGGCGGGGAGCCCCATGTCCGCCCTGCCGGTGGCGCAGGTACTCGCGGCGGCGAAATCGCTGCTGTGAAGGTCGCCCATATCATGGCGGGAGCGGCGCAGGGCGGCGCCGAACTATTTTTTGAGCGCCTGGTGGTTGCGCAGCATGGCGCTGGAGACTTGGTCTTGCCGTTGGTGCGGCCGAACGGCGACCGCATCACCCGGCTCCGAGCGGCGGGTCTGCTGCCGGAAGCAGCGCCGTTTGGCGGGGCGCTCGATGTGCTCACCCGGCAGCGCCTGCGGCGGGCGCTGCACCGGTTCCAGCCACGCGTCGCGGTCGCCTGGATGAGCCGGGCCGCTCGGTTTGCTCCGTTGGGCCCGTGGGTGCTGGTGGGGCGGCTTGGTGGATTCTACCAGCTACGCACGTTCCGCCATTGCGATCACCTGGTGGCCAATACGCGCAGCTTGGCACGCTGGATCACGGCGGAGGGCTGGCCGCCGGGACGCACCCACTACCTGCCGAATTTCTCCCCCGATTTCACAGCGGTCGCCCCGGAACGGCTCGGCATTCCGCCGGGCACACCATGGGTCTTGGCGCTCGGCCGGCTGCATCGCAACAAGGCCTTCGACGTGCTGCTGCAGGCATTGGCGCGGCTGCCGCGGGTGCATGCCGTGATTGCCGGCGAGGGCCCGGAGCGAGCGGCGTTGCAGGCGCTGGTGCAGCGGGAGGGTTTGGCCGGCCGGGTGCAGATGCCGGGCTGGCGCGAGGACACGGGTGCCTTGCTGGCCGCCTGCGACGTGCTGGTCTGCCCTTCCCGTATCGAGGCGCTGGGCAACGTCGTGGTCGAGGCTTTCGCAGCCACTCGGCCGGTGGTTGCTGCCGCAGCGTCCGGCCCCAAGGAGCTGATCCGGCCAGGCGAGGACGGCTTGCTGGTGCCGGTCGACGACGCCGAGGCACTGGCCAATTCGTTGGATTTGGTCCTGAGCAATCCCGCGCTGGCCGCCGGCCTGGCAGCGGCTGGCCGCGCCCGGTGGGAGGCCGAATTCGCCCCCGCACCGGTCTTGGCACAATGGCGGCAGTTCCTGCGTGCCGTGGAGAAGGCGCCATGTGCGGCATAGCCGGAGTGGTGCTGGAGCCTGGTGCCCCTGCGCTGGACCCAACCGTTATGTCTCTGCTGACCCGAGCATTGGCCCATCGCGGCCCGGACGGAGAGGGCCATTTCGCCGTGGGCCGCACCAGCTTGGCGCAGACCCGGCTGGCCATCATCGACCTGCAGACGGGCGATCAGCCGCTCTTCGCTGGGCCGTGCACGTTGATCGCCAATGGCGAGGTCTACAATTACCGCGAGTTGTCGCCGGGTTTGCCGCTCGCCACGGCGAGCGATTGCGAGCCGCCCCTGCACCTCTGGCGGCAACATGGGGCGGAGTATGCCGACCGGCTGCGGGGCATGTATGCCATCGCCATCCACGACCGCGCCACGCGCAGGCTGACGCTGTCTCGGGACGCGTTTGGCATCAAGCCGCTCTATACCGCCACCATCGCCGGCGGCGTCGCCTTTGCTTCTGAGCCGCAGGCGCTTCTCGCCGCTGGGCTGGTTGGCCGGCAATTGCGGCCCGCCGCTCGGGATGAACTGCTGCAGATGCAGTTCACCACGGGGGCCGATACCATCTTCGAAGGTATTCAGCGCGTCCTGCCCGGGGAAACGCTGGTGGCGGTAGATGGCCACCTGGTGGAACGCCGGCGGCAGGAGGCGCTGCCCGCCGGGCCGCCCGAGGTCATCGGCGAGGACGCGGCGCTGGCACGCTTGGACACGGCGCTGATGCAGTCGGTCGACTTCCACCAGCGCAGCGACGTGCCCTACGGCATGTTTCTGTCGAGCGGCATCGATAGCTCGGCCCTGCTGACGCTGATGGCGCGCCTGAACAGCGAACCGGTGCTGGCCTACACCGCCGGCTTCGACGCCCCTGGAGTGGCCGATGAGCGCCAAGCAGCGGCAGACGTGGCCCGCGCCGCTGGCGCCCGGCACGAGACGGTCGCGGTCACCGAGGCGATGGTGTGGCAGGCGCTGCCGCGCATCGTGGCCGCGATGGATGACCCGGCGGCCGATTACGCCATCATTCCCACTTGGTTCCTGGCCCAGCGGGCGCGCCAGGATGTGAAGGTCGTGCTGTCCGGCGAGGGCGGCGATGAAATGCTGGGAGGCTATGGCCGCTACCGCAGCGCGATGCGCCCGTGGTGGCGCGGCGGCCGTAACATACGCAGCCGCGGCACCTTCGACCGGCTGGAGGTGTTACGCGAGATTGCGCCCGGCTGGCGTGATGGTGTGGCGGCTGCCGAGGCGCGGGCCGCCCTGGATGGGCGCTCTCGCCTCCAGGTTGCCCAGGCGACGGACGTTGCCGATTGGCTGCCCCACGACCTGCTGCTCAAGCTCGACCGCTGCCTGATGGCGCATGGAGTGGAAGGCCGCACGCCATTTCTGGACAATGGAGTCGCGGCGGCGTCGTTCTGCTTGCCCGATGGTTTGAAGGTGCGGGATGGCCGCGGCAAGTGGCTGTTGCGGCGCTGGCTGCAAAACGCCCAGCCTAAAGCCGAGCCGTTTGCACCCAAGCGCGGCTTTACCGTCCCGGTGAGCCACTGGATTGCCCAGCGCGCGAGCCAATTGGGCCCACTCGTCGCCGCCCAGCCCGGGGTGGCCGAAATAGCGGCGCCGGCGCGCGTTGTGGCGCTGTTCCGCGAGGCGGCCGGCCGGCGACGCGGCTTCGCGGCCTGGACGTTGCTGTTTTACGCGCTTTGGCACCGCGCCCATATCGAGGGCCGGGATGTGAGCGGCAACACCTTCGACGTGCTCGCGAGCCGTTAACAGCAGAGGGCCACCATGGCGGAGCCGCGGGTCAAAGCGAAATTATGGGTCCAGATGGCCTTGCGCTTGGGGGATCAATCAGCACGCCCCGGCGCGGTGCTCCGCACGGGAGATCCCGATGCAGGGGGCATCCTGGTGGTGTTGCGCGGGCGGGATGGGTGCGTCGTGATGTCTCAACTCCGTGCCGCCGATGGCTCGGCCGCGTGGCTGAAGGCGACCGGCGCGACCCCAGTGACTGACGCCGAGGCAGACGCGTACGTTGCGCGACAGGTTCGGTTCGATCCCGATCTCTGGGTTTTGGAGTTTGAGTCGCCGGATTATTTGCCGCCATTTGAGGCCAAAATCGTCTGAACGCTTGGTTCGCGCGTGAAACGGCGCTGCACTGCCGAACATCACTGTTGCTTGATTGCGCCGGTGTATGTGGCGGGGTTACCACAGTATTGAGGAATTAGCTACATTGGTCTCCCGCTGGAGAAATGAGGTGATATGTTGCGTCTGCTGAAGGCTTCGGCGGAATGGTTGTCCCCGGATTCGGTTTGCTGCGTGTGAGCGCAGGTTAGTAACGAGGAGAGAAAGTATGAAGCTCCGCAATGCGCTTCTGGCAGCGACCATGATGGCTGCGCCAGTTGCAGTCAGTGCTCAGCCAGTCACCGGCTTGTATATCGGCGCTGGCGCCGGCGGAAACCTCTTGCAGAACGAGACCGTGCACTCGTTGTCTGGCGGTCCGCGCAACCTTGGCAAAGGCAGCAACCTGAAGTTTGATGTCGGTCCGGTGGTCATTGGCAGCGTCGGTTACGGCCTCGGCAACGGCCTGCGTTTCGAACTGCAGGGCGCGTATTACGACAACAAGCTCAAGAACTACAAAACCGGCGGTGCGGCTGGCATCGGCTCCGCTGGCGGGGACGAGTATAAAGAGGGCGTTTTTGCTAACGTTCTTTATGACTTGTCGATCCCTGGCGTCACGTTGCCGGTTCAGCCTTACATCGGTGCCGGTGTCGGGTATGTGCATAATCAGTTCAACAGCTTCCGCGCAAACTTCAGCGGCCCCCCGGGCGGCACGCAACTCATTCGTGGCAATGGCCGCAACGACAACCTTGGCGTGCAGGGCATCGCCGGTCTGGCATTGCCCGTCATGGCAGTGCCGGGCCTTGCGCTCACGTTGGAATACCGCTTTTTGGGCGAGATCGGGGGCCGTGACTATCACGAACAATACTTTGCCCCGCGGACTGCGGTGGGCGTCCGGCTGAAGGAAGGCAGCGACGACTTCAACCACAGCATCCTCTTGGGCGTGCGCTACGCGTTCGGTGCGCCAACGCCCCCGCCCCCGCCCCAGCCCGCAACACCGGCACCGCAGGCCATTACGCGCACCTACTTAGTGTTCTTCGACTGGGATCGGGCCGACCTCACCGATCGGGCGCGGCAGATCGTGTCGGAAGCGGCGCAGGCCAGCACCAAGGTCCAATACACCCGCATCGAGGTGCAGGGTAACGCAGACCGCTCCGGCACGCCGGCTTACAACCAGCGCCTATCGCTGCGTCGCGCGCAGACCGTGGCGGCGGAACTGGTCCGCCTCGGCGTTCCGCGCACGGCCATCGACATCCAGGCCTTCGGCGACACGCGCCCGCTGGTGCCGACTGCTCCCGGCGTTCGCGAACCGCAAAACCGCCGTGTGGCAATTATCCTGCGCTGATCGGCAAAGCGTACATCGCGTTGTAACGGCTGCTCGGTGGCTCTTTCCAGGACCATCGTGCAGTGTCACTACAGGGGCCGGCCTCCCGCTTGAGGCCGGCTTCTTTGCGTCTGGCGGCCTGCTTTAGGACCGCCATCAGCGTCTAGGCAATTGCCGGACCAATAGGAGATTGACTGGATGAGCCGAGTCCGCGATTTGCTGATCGGTGCAACGATACTGGGGGTGCCATTGGGCGCCTCCGCCCAACCGATACAGGGCGTCTATATCGGGGCCGGGGCCGGGGCAAACTTCCTGCAGCAAGAGGCGGTTCAAGCCCAACCCGGGCTAAACACCGTCAATCGCATAGGGCTCAGCACCACCACCTCGCCAGGGCCGAATGCGAGGCAGACCCGGCTCAGCACCGATGTGGGTGAGGTGGGCGTCGGCAGCGTCGGCTACGGCTTTGGCAACGGCTTGCGGCTCGAGGTGGAGGGAGACTTCCGCCACAACCAAGTGCGCCAATGGAGCGGCTACACCCGGCCAACGACGGCCGGCGGCGACCAATACAGCTTCGGTGCCATGGGCAACGTCTTGTTCGACATGGATATCGGGCTGAACTGGCTGTATCCGTACATCGGGCTCGGCGCTGGCATCGCCGACAGCCACTTCGACAATCTGCACGTCACCTCGCCGGGGCTGGGCTATTCGCAGACCAGCAATGGATGGTCGACCAATTTTGCCTATCAGGGGATTTTTGGCCTGAGTCTGCCGATCGCTCCGGTCCCAGGTTTGTCGGTGACGGCGGAATACCGCTTCTATAGCGTGCTTGATGCTCCTTCCTTCAAGTCCAACTCGCCGCAGACCGTTGTCAGCGCCAACTCCATCCGGGTGGTCAATCGCCCCACCAACCTCGACCTGAACCGGGACTACAATCACAGTCTGTTGCTCGGCGTTCGCTACGCCTTCAACACCGCCCCGCCCGCACCGCCTCCGGTGCCGGCCGCACAAGCGCCCGCCCCCTCCCCCGCCCGCACATACCTCGTGTTCTTCGATTGGGACCGGGCGGATTTGTCGGACCGGGCACGGCAGATCGTCGCCGAAGCCGCCCAGGCCAGCGCCCGGGTGCAGACCACGCGTATCGAGGTCCAGGGCAACGCCGACCGGTCGGGCACGCCGCAGTATAATCAGCGGCTCTCGCTGCGGCGGGCGCAAACAGTGGCGGCCGAGCTGGTGCGCGATGGCGTTCCCACGGCCGCCATCGCCATTCAGGCCTTTGGCGACACCCGTCCCCTCGTGCCGACCGCTCCTGGCGTGCGGGAAGCACAAAACCGCCGCGTGGAAATCATCCTGCGCTAGAGCCTGATTGCTTCAGGTTGGATCAACCTGAAGCGTGAAGTCTTCCGCACAAGGGTTAGAGCATGGGCGCTTCGCCTGTCGGAAGCGATCATCCTCTCTCATGTTTGTCTTCAAGAGCGTGGGCCGTGATGATTCGTTCGCCAATTTACGCCGGCGTTGTGGGGTGTTTGCTGCCGCCCGGGCCAAGAGGCGGGGCTCGCTTTAGCGTCTGCGTCGGCTTGCCCGCCGTGGTCAGACGCCGATAGCGCGCACACAGCCGAACCTGAGCTTTCCAGGCGATCCTCGATATCGGCATACGTCAGCAAGGCGGGTCACCCGCCCCGCTGACGAAAATGAGGTCTAAGCGGGAGCGCCGGCGCGCATCAATTCCGCCCCGTGGTGTCGCAGCCACTCGGTCGAGTTGGCACGATCTGGGGCAAACGCTTCAACCAGGCGCCAGAACTGCGGGCTGTGGTTCATATGCCGCAGGTGCGCCACCTCGTGCACCACGACATAGCGTTGCACCGCCGTTGGCGCCATGATCAGGCGCCAATTCAACATCACCGCGCGGTCGGGAGAGCAACTGCCCCAGCGGCTGCGTGTGTCGCGGATGGCAACGCGAGCCGGGCGCAGGGCCATTTCCCTGCACACCGCCTCGACCAACACGCCCAGCCGGCGCGCTGCCTCGGCCCGAAGCAGGTCGGTGACCCGGCGGGCGAGGAAGGCCGCCTCGCCGGCGACGTGGATTTCCCCGCCAACGAACCAGGCGCCCCCCACCGACTCAGGCTTGTGACGAATCCGCACCGGCTCACCGCTCAGCGACAGCCTGGCTCCATCGGAAAACACCAGCGCCGGGGGCAGGGCCGCCAGCTTGTGGCCAACCCAGCCGGCGTGATCGGCCAGCAGGCGCAGCCCAGCCGACCGGGCCGCCCGGCGCGGCAACGTCACCACCACGGCGGCAGCGCGGGGATCGATGCGCAGGCTGACGCGACGGGCGCGAACGCTGCGGCGCCAGAGCACCGGCGTTGGCCCATGGGGCAGTTCGACGGTCTCGATCATCAAGTTGGCCATCGCATGGTATGATGCTGCAGCGATGTGACCCGAGGCAAGCGCACAGGCAAGCAAGTGACGTCAGGGCAGCGCCCGCAGCCAGCCGCGGACGGTGGCCTGCGCGGTCAGCCAGCCGATCGCGGCCATCAACGGCGGCAAGGCCGGCAAGGCGAACCAAACCGAGGCGGGCAACATGTCCGGCAGGTCGGGCGGAGCGGCGGCCATGAACGGAGCAGCCAGCGCGGCGAGGCCGAGCAGCACCGGCAAAGCCAGGATCACGCCGGCGCAAGCGCCAATGCCGGCGAGCAACGTCGCCCGGCTGGCAAAGCGGCCGGCGACGAACCCGTCGGTCGCGCCCAGCCCATGGACGACCTCGATGGCGTCTCGCCGTGCCGCCAATCCTGCCCGCGTGGCGAGCGCCACCACGGCCGCGCCGACGCATCCGACCAGCACGAGGGCGGCCGCGGCGCAAGCTTGCAGGCTGCGGGCCAGCAAACTCAGCCGGTCCAGCCACGCGCCATGAGCCTCCACGAAGGTGCCCGGCGCGGCGGCAGCAAGCCGGCTAGCGAGGTCCGGCTCTGGCCCGGTTTCACCCGGCGCGAGATGCACCTCCAGCACCGACGGCAACGGCAGCGCACTGGCTTGCGACGCGCTGCCGAGCCATGGCGC
Source organism: Acetobacteraceae bacterium (assembly GCA_965276785.1). GTDB lineage: Bacteria > Pseudomonadota > Alphaproteobacteria > Acetobacterales > Acetobacteraceae > LMUY01. The sequence continues at coordinate 458,936 of OZ255629.1, read as the reverse complement.
CAGCAGGTCCGCCAACTCCCCCGTGCTGAGCACGCGAACATGGGTAACGCCGGGCGAGCCGCGCAGCAACGCGGTGACGCGTTCGAGGCGGGTGCCATCGGCCGCCGGCTCGCCCGGACTCGGCACCTGCACCGTCAGCGTGGCCGCGGCGCCGTTCTGCCAATGGCGGGCGATCCCGGCGGCGGCTAACACCCCGGCCAGCGTCAGTGCGGCCAGAAAGGTCATGGCAGCCACCAGCGATGGCAGCAGCCGGTCCGACAACGCGCGGCGAAGGCCCAACTCGTCGAACCGCTTGGGCCGCCGGGTCCGCCCAGGCCGCCGGGTCCGCTTAGACATCGGTCATCAGCCGCCCTTCGTTCAAGCGCAACGAGCGGCCGGGATGGCGCTGCACCAGTCCGTCGTTGTGAGTCGCGACCACCACCGTGGCGCCAAGCCGGTTCATTTCCATCAGCAGTTGCATCAGCCGCTTGGCCTGCAGGTCGTCCAGGTTGCCGGTCGGTTCGTCGGCCAGCAGCAGGTGCGGGCGGGCGATCACGGCGCGGGCGATAGCCACTCGCTGCTGCTCCCCGCCGGAGAGTTCGCTCGGCCGTGCGTCCGCCCGGCGCTGCAAGCCGACCCATTGCAGCATCTCCTCCACGTCGGCCCGAATCTGGCTTTCCGGCCTCCGGGCCAGCCGCAGCGGCAGGGCGACGTTGTCGTAGGCCGACAGATGCGGCATCAGCCGGTAGTCCTGGAACACCACGCCGATCTGGCGCCGCAACGGCGGCAGGCTGTCCCGCGCGGCGGCGGCGATATCGTGGCCGAGCACTTCCACCCGCCCGGCCGTGGCCCGGCTGGCCAGGTAAAGCAAGCGCAACAGGCTCGATTTGCCGGCGCCGGACGGGCCGAGCAGCCAGCGGAACCCGCCTTTTGCCACCGAGAAGCTGATGTTTTGCAGCACCGGCTCGTTTCTGCCGTAACGAAGTTCCACCCCGTCCAGCCGGATCATCGCTCCCTCCGAATCGGACCCGCCGATTAACGCCCTAGTATGTTTGGCCGTGCATGCTGCGAGGTGGAACCAAAACCTTGTTGGATTGCCAACAGTATGGCCGTTTTATCAGGATGGTCGCGTGCTGATTACCTGCCCTTCGTGCCAGTCCGAGTACAATGTCCCCGGCAACGTGCCGCCCGGCCGGGTGGTGAAGTGCGCCCGCTGCCAAAACAAATGGATGCCCGTCGCCGCGACGGAGCCACCCGCGCCAGAGCCACCCGCGCCAGAGCCGCCCGCGCTGGTGACGCCGCCCACCGCCGTGCCGGAGCCGCTCGTCGAACGCCCACTCCCCCGCCGGTTTCAGCGTCCATCGGCCCTGACGCTGGCTTGGACGGCGAGCGCCTGCTTGCTCGCGGCCCTCGTTGTGGCCGCCATCCTATGGCGAGGCCCAGCCACACGGGTTTGGCCTGCCAGCGCGCGGCTTTACGGGTGGCTGCATCTGCCCGTGCCGCAGCAAGCCGCCCCACCAGCCGAGCACGCCGCACCAGTCCATCCCTAAGCAAACTACACGCGTAATAAAGTATACCGTCATGCCCGTGCTTGACACGGGCATCCACGCCGTCCGGCTGGACACGGCGTCGCAAGGAGTTGCGTGATCGTGCGGCTCTCATCGCGGGAACGCTGAGATCGTCTCCGCCATGGCGGTGATCAGTCGTGCAACAATGGTTCCGTGACCTGGGCAGCCAGCGCTCACGGCCAGCGCGCCTCCGGCGGCATGCTCATCAGGATGGCCTCCACATTGCCCCCCGTCTTCAACCCGAACAGCGTGCCCCGGTCATGCAGCAGGTTGAACTCCACGTAGCGGCCACGGCGCACCAGCTGGTGCTCCCGGTCCGACGCGCTCCAAGGCGCTTCCATCCGGTGGCGGACGATGGCCGGGTAGGCGCGCAAAAACGCCCGGCCGACATCCTGCGTGAACGCGAAATCCCCCTCCGCACCCTGCCGGTCGAGGTTGTCGTAGAAGATGCCGCCTAAGCCCCGCGGCTCGTTGCGGTGCGGCAGGAAAAAGTAGCGGTCGCACCACGCCTTGAACTCGGGGTAATACGCCGGGTCATGCGCGTCGCAGGCCGCGCGGAAGGCGGCATGGAACTCGGCCGCGTCCTCCTGCGCCGCCGCCGTCTCGGGGCGCATCGGCGTGATGTCGCCGCCGCCGCCGAACCAACCCTTGGTGGTCACGATCATGCGCGTGTTCATGTGCACCGCCGGCACCAGCGGGCTTTGCAGATGCGCCACCAGGCTGATCCCGCCCGCCCAGAACCGCGGGTCCTCCGCCGCACCCGGCATGGCAGCGCGGAACTCCGGGCTGAACTCGCCCGACACCGCCGACACGTTCACCCCCACCTTCTCGAACACCCGGCCATGCATCACCGCCATGGTGCCCCCGCCGGCCAGCCCCGGACGGGACCAATCGCTGCGCACGAAGCGGCCCGGCGCCCGCTCCCGCAGCGCGCCGCCTTCATCCTCGATGGCCTCAAACACGGCGCACAACTCGTCCCGCAACCGCGCGAACCACGCCGCAGCCGCCGGCTGCAGCGCCACATGGGCAGGTGGAACAAACGCTTGCGGCATCGGGAACCACTCCAATCTACGCTAGTGCGGCACGGGCAGCGTGTTGCAGGGGCGCTGCACGTCCCCTAGAACATCGGCGCCGGGATTGAGAAGGGTTGCAATAGCATGTCTACCACCTCCGCCGCCGAAATGCGCCAGACCCTCGGCCATGTCGGCGAAGCCCATGGCGTTCAAGACGGCAGCAAGCGCGACTTCCTCAAGCTCGTTGCCGGGGCAGGCGCCGTCGTGGGCCTCGGCGCGATCGTTTGGCCGCTGATCGACAGCATGAACCCGGCGGGCGACGTGTTGGCGCTGTCGTCCATCGAGGTCGACCTCACCCCCATCACCGAGGGCATGGGCATCACCACCGTCTGGCGCGGCAAACCGATCTTTGTGCGCCACCGCACGGCGGCCGAGATCAAGACGGTCGAGGCGGTGCCGGTCAACCAGCTGATCGAGCCGGCCACCGACCAGTCCCGCATCAAGCCGGGCCACGCTCAATGGATCGTGGTGATCGGCATTTGCACCCATCTCGGCTGCGTGCCGCTAGGCAACAAGCCAACCGACCCGCGCGGCGACTGGGGCGGCTGGTTCTGCCCCTGCCACGGCAGCCAATACGACGTCTCTGGCCGGGTGCGGCACGGCCCGGCGCCTGCCAACCTGAACCTGCCCCCCTACGCTTTCGAAACCGATAGCAAGATCAAGATCGGCTGAGGACCCACAACATGGCCGGACTGCACAAGAGCGACATCAAGAACCCGGTGCTGAACTGGGTCGACACCCGCATGCCGATCCTGACGCTGATGCAGAAGGAATACGGCAGCTTCCCGACGCCGAAGAACTTCAACTACTTCTGGAATTTCGGCGCCCTGGCGATGATCACGCTGGGCATCATGATCGCCACCGGCGTGTTCCTGGCGATGAACTACACCGACAACACCGCGCTCGCCTTCGACAGCGTGCAACGCATCATGCGCGACGTGAACTATGGCTGGCTGCTGCGCTACGTGCACGCCAACGGCGCCTCGATGTTCTTCATCGTGGTCTACATCCACATTTTCCGCGCCCTGTATTACGGCTCTTACAAGGCGCCGCGCGAACTGCTCTTCATGCTCGGCGTGGTCATCCTGCTGCTGATGATGGCCACTGCCTTCATGGGCTACGTGCTGCCCTGGGGCCAGATGAGCTACTGGGGCGCCACCGTCATCACCAATCTGTTCTCCGCCATCCCGATCGTCGGCGACAGCATCGTCACCTGGCTATGGGGCGGGTTCTCAGTCGACAACGCGACGCTCAACCGGTTCTTCTCGCTGCACTACCTGATGCCGTTCATGATCACCGGCGTGGTGTTCTTGCACATCGTGGCACTGCACATCACCGGCTCCAACAACCCGCTCGGCATCGACGTGAAGAGCCCGCAGGATACCATCCCGTTCCACCCGTACTACACGGTCAAAGACAGCGTCGGTGTCTGCGTCTACCTGTTGATTTTCGCCTGCATTGTGTTCTTCGCGCCGAACTACCTGGGCCACGTCGACAACAACATCCCAGCCAACCCCCTGGCAACCCCGGCGGAGATCGTGCCGGAGTGGTACTTCCTGCCGTTCTACGCCATTCTCCGCTCGGTGCCGAACAAGCTCGGCGGCGTGATGCTGATGTTCGGCTCCATCGCGGTGCTGTTCGTACTGCCTTGGCTCGACACTTCGCCCGTCCGTTCGGCCCGCTTCCGGCCGATCTACCGCCAGCTGATCCTGGTACTGGTCGCGTCCATGGTAGCGCTCGGCTTCGTCGGCGCGCACCGGCCGGAAGGGCTCTGGGTGGTGCTCGGCCGGGTGTCGACCGCCTATTACTTCCTGCACTTCCTCGTCCTGCTACCTATCCTGGGCAAGCTGGAACGGACGCTGCCGCTGCCAGAGAGCATCAGCCGCCCCGTGCTCAGCAACCGCGACCGCGGCGGCCCCGGCGGCGGTGGGCCGCTGCCGCAAGGCGCCACGGCCAAGCCGATGGAGAAGGCGTGATGCGGCTCGCCGCCCTCCTGGTCACCGCCGGCCTGGCCTTACCAGCCGCAGCAATGGCGCAGCAGATGGAGGCCGAGGCGCTGCCGAAGCAAAACTGGAGCTTTGCCGGCCCCTTCGGCACCTACGACCGCGCGGCCGAGCAGCGCGGCCTGCAAGTCTGGCAGCAGGTTTGCTCCAATTGCCACTCCATGAAGGACGCTTACTACCGCAACCTCGAAGGCATCGGGCTGACCGCCGACCAGGTGAAGGCATTTGCCTCCAACGTCACCGTTCCCGGCGGCACGGACGACAACGGCCAACCCATCGAGCGCCCGGCCTTGCCGTCGGACCACTTCAAGTCCCCCTTCGCCAACGACAAAGCCGCGCGTGCGGCCAATAACGGCGCGTTGCCGCCGGATCACACGCTCATCGTCAACGCCCGGGAGGGAGGCGCAACCTACGTCGCCGATTTGCTCAACGGCTACCGCGATCCGCCCGCCGGCATGAAGATCGCCGCCGGTATGAACTACAACATCTACTTTCCCGGCCGGCAGATCGCCATGGCGCCGCCGTTGCACGACGACGCCGTGACCTACGCCGACGGCACCAAGGCTACCACGGAGCAGATGTCGCGCGATGTGGCCACGTTCTTGATGTATATGTCCAATCCCGACATGGAACAGCGCAAGCGGATGGGGGTGCGCATCGTCCTGTTTTTGGTGGGGATGACCGGCGTGACCTACGCCGTCAAGCGCAAGGTCTGGGCCAACATCCATTGATACAGCCAATCATTGGCATCATCGGCGGCTCCGGCCTCTACGCTATCGACGGGCTGGAAGACCAGGAATGGCGCCAGGTCGCCACACCCTGGGGTGAGCCGTCCGACCGGCTGCTGTTTGGCCGCCTCGCCGGGGTGCGTTGCGTGTTCCTGCCCCGTCACGGCCGCAGCCACAGCCTGTCACCAACCCACCTCAACTACCGCGCCAACATCGACGCCCTAAAGCGGGCCGGCGTGACGGACGTGCTGTCGCTCTCCGCCGTGGGCAGCCTGCGCGAGGATTATCCGCCGGGTCACTTCGTGCTTGTCGACCAGTTCATCGACCGCACCTTCGCCCGCGACAAGAGCTTTTTCGGCGATGGCTGCGTCGCCCATGTGTCCATGGCCCATCCAGTTTGTCCCCGCCTCGGCGACGCCCTGCAGACCGCGGCGACCGGTTTGAAGCTGCCCGTCAGCCGCGGCGGCAGCTACCTCGCCATGGAGGGCCCACAATTCTCCACCCGGGCCGAAAGCGACCTGTATCGCAATTGGGGCTGCAGCGTCATCGGCATGACCAACATGCCCGAGGCCAAGCTCGCCCGCGAGGCCGAGCTCTGTTATGCGACGGTCGCCATGGTCACCGATTATGACTGCTGGCACGAGGACCACGGCCATGTGACGGTCGGCCAGATCCAGGCCGTGCTCTCCGCCAACGCCGACGCGGCGCGGCGCCTGGTTCAGGCCGTGGTTCCCGCACTGGGCGAACCCCGGCCGCCTTGCCCGGCGGGCTGCGACCGGGCACTGGACTTCGCCATCGTCACCCCGCCCGACGCGCGCAAGCCCGAGTTGATGGCCAAGCTGGACGCCATTCTGGCGCGCAGCATGGCAGCCTGATTATTCCGCAGCCATCGCCGGGATGGGTGTCGGCCGCACGATGACAAACCCGCCCGCCTTGGCCGGCTGGGTCAGCTTGCGCCACGCCTTCAGCGCCAAGCTGACGCTGCCCGGGATTGGCTGCCGGATGAACGCCACCTTGCGGACATAGCGGTCCACCTTCCAAGTCGCTTGGCTTCCCGCCGGGAAATACACGACGTCCCCCGCCACGACCTCCCGGGTCCCCGAGTGATCGGTCAGCGACATGCCGCCCTCGACCACGCTCACGGTCTCGTCGAGGTTGTAGAACCAGTTGAACGTGCCGGCGCTGCAATCCCAGACGATGGTCATGGCAGTATTGTCATCGCTGGTGGCCACCACCTGCACCCGCGCTTGCGGCGCACCGTCAAGGATCCATTCCGCTGGGATCGGCGCTGGCGAGAGTTGGACGGTGGAGGACCCTATAAAAATATCGACTTTGCCCAAAGCCAGTCTCCTTGCTGGGCGACCTACAACACGCGTCACGCCCGCTGCCGTCCTGCCAGCGGGCGCCCTGCGTCCGTGAATACCGGTCCGCTAAATCCGCCCGAGCACCAGCAATACGATGAGGATCAGAACAATCAGCCCAATGCCGCCGGTCGGGCCATAACCCCACCCGGCGTTGAGACCGTAGCCGCCGCCGCCCAATAGCAAGACAATGAGGATAATGACGAGAATAGTACCCACGGATGACACCCCTTCCGGTGTTGCTCAGCCCTGCCAAACGCACTTTGGCCTTCGTGGTTTTCACGGCCTCGTGCAGTCGCCCCATGCATCCGTTCCGCATGCATTCCACCGCCGGGCGATTCCTGCCACGGTGAGAGCATGGGCAAGATCATCAATCTGAGCCGCGAACGCAAGGCCCGCACCAAAGCGGCCGAGCGCGCACAAGCCGCCGCCAATCGGGAACGCTTCGGCCGCACCGCCGAGCAGCGCGAACGCGACCGGACGGCTGCCGAGGCGGACGCGCGCAAGCTGGACGGCGCCAAGCTTGAACCCGGGCCTAAGGCCGAGTCATGAGCTTCACCGCCGTCAAGCTGGTCTCCATGGTGCTGGGACCCTCCGCCTTTTTGGTCTTGCTCGCCGCCGCAGGCCTGCTGCTGCACCGCTGGCGGGCCGGCCGGGTTCTGCTCTGCTCGGGTGTGGCCGGGCTGGTGGCCTGCTGGTTCCTGCCGGTGGAGGTCTGGGCGGCCCGGCCGTTGGAGGACCGGTTCCCCCGGGTGGTAACCCTGCCGGACCGGGTGGACGGCGTGGTCGTGCTCGGCGGCGCCATCGAAGACCTCACCAGCCAAGATCGCGGCACCCCCTCGCTCACCGGCGCGGCAGACCGTCTGACCACGCTGATGATCCTCGCCCATAGCTACCCCCAGGCCAAGCTGGTGTTCACCGGCGGCTCCGGCCATATCGAGCAAGGCATTACCAACGAGGCCAAGTTCGTCCGCATCCTGCTCGCCCAACTGGGCATGGATGTCAGCCGTATCGTCTTCGAAAGCCGCTCCCGCACCACCTTCGAGAACGCGGCGTTTACCCGCGACCTGGTCCAGCCGCAGCCGGGACAGACCTGGCTGCTGGTGACGTCCGCAATCCACATGCCGCGCGCGGTGGGCGTGTTTCGCCGCGCCGGCTGGGCGGTGCTGCCCTACCCGGTCGGCTACCGCACCCGCGACCACCTGACCGCGCTCGCCGGCTCGCTCGGCGACAAGTTATCGTTGCTGGACTGGGCCGCGCACGAGTGGGAGGGGCTGCTGGCCTACTGGCTAGCCGGCGAAACCAGCGCGTTGTTCCCGGCGCCGGTGCCGTCGGGCGCGGGTGTTACGTAGCAGGGCAGATGAGCGCGACCGCTTAGCCGTCAATAGTGCCGAGCCGCTGAAGCGCGTCCTCGACGGCTGCGATCATCGGCGGCAGATCTTGGGTGGCGATCTCCCAAATCCGCCCGGGATCCACTTGGTCGTAAGCGTGTCGCAAGACGTTGCCGAAGGACCTCACCGCCTGCCACGGCGGTCCCGGCGCCAACTGTTCAGCTTGCGTCCCCAGCTTAGCGGCTGCTTCGCTCAATCGCTCAAGACAGCGCTCGACCGCATCCCTTGCACGGCTGTCGGCGTCGAATGCCGCACGGTCCGTCCCCTGCATGTAGGATTGGATCAGACGGGCATTGTCCAGAATATCTTGAGACGTAACGCGGGGCGCTCAGAAGGCACGCACGCCTTCCCGGCGGACCACCGCTCGCAAATGGGGGCGCGCAGCCGTTTCCTCGACGAGGTCGACGTTGCGGCCAACCAAGGCGGCTAGCCGTTCGCGCAGCGCCTCCAGACGGCCGAAATGGTCGAAGCCACCGTTTGAAAACCCGGCGTTTGCCCGGGTAGCCAAATCCACGTCGGAGCCGCTCGCGCAGTCTCCGCGTGCAACCGAGCCGAACACGGTGATAGCCTCCACGCCCCGGGCTCGCAGCTCAGTCTGATGAGCCCGAAGCAGCGACAGCGCTTCCGAGCGCGAGAGGGGGCCGACGATCATTGCACGAGTCTAGGCGACAAGCGCCCAGAGGGCGAGAGCAGCTTGGGGTTCCACCGGCAGCTGCAATTGTGGCGACGGGAGATTGCAGACTTTTACAAACGGTCGCCCAAAGCCCTATCTTGCCGCCGCTGCCGGGGGCGAAAGGCTCCCGAGCGGCGCTTGGTCCATGAGCCAATGATATTGCGGATGATAGGCAAACTCCTCCACCCGGCGTGACGTGACATCGATGTAGCTCGGGTTGAACAGCACCGCGAACGCCGCCCGGTCCGTCACCTCGCGGTCGATGGCGGCCCAGCCCGCGGCATCGCCACTGTCCGCCACCGCCTGCATCCGCGCATCCAGCGCCGGGTCGCACACCCCGCTGAAATTCACCGACCCATCCGTTCCAGGATGGTACGAGGCGCATCCGAATAGCAGCGGCAGGAAGTCGGTAGCGCTCGGGTAGTCGGCATACCAGGTGGTGAGGCTGATCTGCACGTGGTTGGCGGTGTTCTGGATGTAGGTGAACTCCAGGTTGCCCGCCAACGTCAGTAATCGGGCGTCGAACCCCAGCTGTGCCAGCACGTCCAGCAGGTAGGTACCGAGGGCGAGCTGCACCGCGGAGGTGTCGATCACCAGCGTCACCCGCATCCCCGCCGTCCCGCTCGCCCGCACCAGCGCCTGCGCCTGCGCCAGATCGTGCGGGAAGGGGCAGTACGGGGCATAGCCCGGCAGGCCCGGCGGCAACATCTGGCAGGAAGCTTGCGCCAGCCGAGGCCCGCCGAACAGCTTGACCGCGGCATCGCGATCAATCGCCAGGTTCACCGCACGGCGCACCCGGATGTCGTCGAACGGCGGCTCGTGCGTGTTCATCGGCAGGAACCACAGCGCGAACGATGGATTAATGTGCACCTGGCTGGGATAGGAGGCGCCCAACTCGCCGAGCCGGTCGAGCGGCGGCGTGTCGAACATCCAGTCGGCCTGGCCGTTTTCCATCTGTGTCACCTCTGCCTCGTCCTCCAGGCCGAAGCGGTATTCGATCGCATCGGGGATGCCAGGCGGCTGCGCCTCCGGGTTCCAGGGCTGAAACAGCGGATTGCGTTCCAGCCGCAATCCCGTGGCGGGGTCGTAGCGCGCGATGCGATACGGCCCCGTCCCGACCAGCGGCTGGGTCCCCGTATCGTGGCTCGGTGCTGAGGCAGGCAGGATGCTGGCATGCGGCAGCGCGAGCTTGAGCAGGAAGTCCGCATCGGGCCTGGTCAATTGGATCGTCAGCAGGCCCGCCGCATCGTCGGCTGCAACGCCGGGCAAGCTGCATGAAGCCGGGTCGCGCAGGCATTCCTGCGCCCCCACGATGCCGCCGTAGAAGCTGCCGGCGGTCGGCCCCACGATGCGGAAGATGCGGCGCAACGAGGCGGCGGCATCGCTGGCGCGCACCGGGCTGCCATCGGCGAAGCGCAAGCCGGGGCGGAGATGGAAACTGTAGCGCCGGCCGCCGTCCGTCGGCTCTGGCACGCTGTCGGCCAGGTCCGGCACCAGTTGCAGCCCGGCCGCCCCGGCGACGCGCCGGAACGCGACCAGCCCGTCGTACACCACGGTGAACAGCTGCCAATACTGCGCGGTGTAGTTGATCTGCGGATCGATCGACCCGGCGCCGCTGCTGGCGAGCAGCCGCAGCGTGCCGCCGCCGGTGCCTTGGGCCTGCGCTCCGGCGAGCAGCAGGCAGCAGCCGAGGGCGAGCAGCAGCCATCTCATCGGCCCGGCCGCTTACTCAGCCGCCAGCACCAGCACCGCGGCTTCGGCGCGAGCCCAAACGGCCGTGTCGTGGAACACCGCGCCGCCATTGGGGGCCGCCGCGTCGTCGCTGGTCAGGGCGTTGATGCCCACCCCGCCCGCAAAGGCGCTGTGCGGCCAGACGCTTTCCACGATCACCGTGCCCGGTTGCTGCCCCTCGCCGAGTGCCACATGCAGCACCACTTCGCCGCGGGCATTGCCCAGGCGCAGGCGGTCGCCGGGTCCGACGCCAAGCCGGGCGGCATCGTGCGGGTGCAACAGGGCGGTGGGGCGGCCTTCCCGCCGCTGCGAGGTGGGCGTCTCGGTGAAGCTGGTATTGAGGAATTGCCGGGCCGGAGCCGTGACCAGGCGGAACGGGTGCCGCTCGGTGGCGCCCTCGAAGCACTCCCAGTGGTCGGGCAGGCGCGGCATGCGGGCGCCGTCCGGGCCAAGCGCCGCCCAATCGGGGGCAAAGCGGAAGCGGCCGCCGGTATGGGAAAAGCCGTCGAGGAAGTGCGACTCGCGAAACGACGGCTGCCGGTCCACCCAGCGGCCGGCGATCACCGCCTCCACCCCGTCGTAGCCGGAGGCGCGCAAGGTCGCGTCCACCAGTTCCATCGCCGTCATCCGGAAGCCGGGGTGGTCGGCGCCCAGCCGCTCGGCCAGGGCGCAGATCAGCTCGTGGTTGGAGCGGCACTCGCCTGGCGGCTGCACCAGCTTGCGGCCGATCTGCACATGGCTGTGGCCGCCAGCGTGATAGACGTCGTCGTGCTCGAGGAAGGTGGTGGCCGGCAGCACGATGTCCGCCATGGCGGCCGTCTCGGTCATGAACTGCTCATGGACGACGGTGAACAGGTCCTCCCGCGCAAAGCCGCGGCGCACGCGGTTGCTGTCCGGCGCCACCGCCACCGGGTTGGTGTTCTGGATCAGCATGGCGTGCACGTGCGGGCCAGTGCCGAGGTCGGCCCGGCTGCCAGTGAGCACGGAGGCGGCGCGGCTCATGTCGAGTTGGCGCACGCTGGTGTCCCGCCGGTCCAGCCCCTCGATCAGCGTCTTGTCCCAGGTGTAGATGTCGCGGTTGTTCCAGAACGCACCGCCACCCTCGTGCTGCCACTTGCCGGTGACGGTGGGCAGGCAGGTGACGGCGTGCATCATGGCCGCCCCGTTGCGGGCGCGGGTGAACCCGTAGCCGACGCGGATGTAGGCGCGCGCCGTGCTGTTATAGGCTGCGGCGAAAGCCTCGATCGCGTCCACGCCGAGGCCGGTGATGGACGCGGCCCAGTCCGGCGTGCGGCTGGCGAGATGGGCTTCCAGTTCGGCGGGCACGTCTGCGAAGCGAGCCATGTAGGCGCGGTCGGCGTGGCCGTCGCGGAAGGCGCAATGCATCACTGCGCAGGCCAGCGCGCCGTCGGTGCCGGGGCGCAGCGCCAGGTGGGTGTCGGCGGCGGCGGCGGTGCCGGTGCGGTAGGGGTCCACCACCACCAAGTGGGCGCCGCGCTGTTTGCGGGCGCGGGTGATGTGGGTCATCACGTTGACTTGGGTGGCGACCGGGTTGCCGCCCCACATCACGATGAGGTCCGACTGCGCCATCTCGCGCGGGTCGGGCCCGGTAATGCGGCCGACGCCGGCGCGCCAGCCCGCCTCGGTGATGGCGGTGCAGATCGTCATTTTCTGCCGCGAATAGCCCATGACGTGGCGCAGCCGGTTGATCCCGTCCCGCTGCACGTGGCCCATCGTGCCGGCAAAGTAGTACGGCCACACCGCCTCCGCCCCGTGTTCGGCCGCGATGGCGGTGAAACGCTCCGCGATGCGGTCGAGCGCGTCGTCCCAGGAGGTCTGGCGGAACTGGCGGCTGCCTTTGGGCCCGGTGCGCAGCAAGGGGGTGGTGAGCCGGTCCGGATGGTGCTCCCGTTCGGCGTAGCGCGCCACCTTGGCGCAGATCACCCCGGCCGTGTAGCTGTTGGCCGCCGCGCCGCGCACGGCGCCGACGCGATTGCCCGTCACGTCCACCTCCAGCGCGCAACAGGAGGGACAGTCATGCGGGCAGACGGTGGCGTGGAAGGTCATGCGACAGGATCTCCGCCAGGACAATGCGGCAAAGCGGATGCGCCGGGCAAGCGCATGCCCGCCCTAGGAGCTTGTCCGACAATGATCCACAGCGCGATTTTTATTGATCGGTGTTTGGGTGGATGCGGGTGAGTGTCGCCTCCTCACGCTGTTGCTCTGTGCAGCTTGAGGAGGTTGTGGACGGTGCAGACCATCGCCCCCTCGCCCTGGACCCTTGGGAGACCGCGAAGGAGGAACTGTCGGAGCCTCTAGCCTGCTTGATCTGTCCGGACACCGGCTCGACGACCTGCTTGCGCAGCCGGTATCGACTTCGCCGACCGGCCCTGCGAATGGTCTCGGCCATGGCCTGCATACGCGGCTTGCGCTTATAAGCACGCGCCCGGCCGCAGGGTCGGTCTCGCCATGCCGGATGCGGCCCGGCGACAGGTAGGCCCTGACCCGGCGCTCGGCAGCCGGCGATGAAGCCGCCCTGGCTCGGCATGATACGGCTGTCGGGATCGGTGACGTTACGTTGCGCCTTGTCCGGCGGGGCGTCGGCGGGCTGGTCCTTGCGGGCGCCGCGCTCCTGCATGCCCGAGCCGGGGCCGGGTCCGTCCGTGTCGGGGGCGACCGCGCCAGCCTCGGCCTCGGCTTCTTTGTCCCGTCCACGGCCACGTGGCCCAGCTTGACCAAGCCGGCCACCTGGCAAAGCCGCAGCACCTGCACGAACAACGGCTGCAGCCTCAGCCCGTTTCGGCTCGCAAATTCTCGGACAAGCTCCTAGCCACCCGGTTGTTCGGTAACCGTCTGTTCATGCTCGGCCCATCCCTGGATGAGCCCGTCGCAGCTATGGTCTAGCCTTATGCATAAGGTCGTCGTCCTCACGGCGTCTCTGCTGCTGGCAGCGTCGCTTTGCTCTTCGGACGGACCGATGACGGTGACGTCCGACACCAAGGACTATTGCATCAGCCTTGCGTCGCGCGTGGACTCGACAGGTCCGATGCCGCCGCATGCTCGCGCGCTATGGCAGCTTGGCCGATCGATGTGCGAGAACGGCCATGTCCGCGGCGGCCTGTTTCGGCTTCGTCGCGCGATGCAGATCATTCACGGCATGGTGGAGTAGCGCGGCACTCCTCAAGTTTGTGATTGAGCTTGGGCTCTGGAGGGCTCTGGCCGCCAGTCGCGGAAGAACGCAAAGCCGATTTCACCGGCGAGCAGGATAAGGTCTCGCTGCAGCGCATCGAGAAACTCGTGCAGGCCGCTCTGCACCAGCTGTAGGGCGGACATGGATTGCAGGGCTGCACGAACCTCCTCGACCCGCTCCAATCCCGCCCGCGTTCCACGCAGGCCGTAGCGGCTGCGCAGTTGCATGAGGTGCCATTCGACCTGCTGGACGCACAATGTGACGCTGCGCGGAAACGAGGGGTCCGACAGCAAGAAGCTGACCACGTCCGCCGGCTCGAACCCGGCCGGAGCGACCCGGCGGAACGCATGATAGCCCGCCACGCCACGCAACACGCCGCCCCATTGCGTGAGCTCGGTCACCCTGCGCTCCTCGTCGCCGCGTGCTTGCAGCAGGTGATATTTGATGTCCAGCAGCCGGGTGGTCTGGTCCGCCCGCTCGATCAGGCGGCCTAGCATGTAGAAATTCCAGCCCTGGTCGCGAAAGAACGTTCCCTCTGTGATACCGCTATGGGCTTGGATGCCCTCCTTCAATCGGGCGCAGAGCCGGTTGAGATGGTCACCCTCAAGCTCCGCCGGCTCGATGGCAATGACCTCACGGTGAAACACGTTCAACTGCAGCCACATCTCGGTCGAGATCAGCGGCCGCAACGTGCGGGCGTTGGCGCGCGCCATCTCCACCGAAGCGGGAACGGAGGTAGGATTATTGCGGTCGAGCAGGTAGAAGCGCTTGATGTCACGGGCTTCCAAGCTGCCCGCAGCGTCGCGGTAGCGCCGCTCGTCGGCATGGATGCGCAACAATGCGCCCCAGGCCTCTTCCTCGCGCCCCGGGCTTTCGAAGGTCTGCGTGACGTCGATCAGCCGTGCCAGGTTCTCGACCCGCTCGAGGTAGCGGGCCATCCAAAACAGCCCCTCCGCATACCGCGCCAGCAGCAGCGTTTCCTTGAAATGGCCGCTCATGCGTCCACCAGCACCCAGGTATCCTTGGAGCCACCCCCCTGAGACGAGTTCACGATCAGGCTGCCTTGCTTGAGCGCCACCCGCGTCAGACCACCCGGCAGCACCCAGGTATCGCGCCCGGTAATGGCAAACGGCCGCAGGTCCAGGTGGCGCGGCCGCAGCCCGTCCGCGGCCAGTGTCGGCGCGACGGAGAGCTCGATCATCGGCTGGCTGATCCAATTGGCCGGGTTGGCCTGCAGCGCGGCGCGCACTCCCTCCAACTCGGCCGCCGATGCGCGCGGCCCGATGGTGATGCCATAGCCGCCCGATTCCCCCACCGGCTTGACGACAAGCTCCCGCAGGTGCGCCAGGGTATGCGCCAGCCCGTCCGCCTCGCCGCAAATGTGGGTTTCGACGTTCGGGAGAATGGCCTCCTCGCCCAGGTAGAAGCGAATAATGCGAGGCATGTAGGCATAGACCGCCTTGTCGTCGGCCACGCCGGTGCCCACGGCGTTGGCCAAGCTCACATTGCCAGCCCGCCAGGCGCCGATCAGTCCCGGTACCCCGAGCAAGCTGTCGGCGCGGAACACTTGCGGATCCAGAAAGTCGTCGCCGATACGGCGATAGATTGTGTGCACCGGCCGCAAGCCTCCGGTGGTGCGCATGAACACGCGGTCCCGCTCGACCAGCAAGTCCGCTCCTTCCACCAAAGGCACGCCCATTTCGCGGGCAAGGAACACGTGTTCGAAGTAAGCCGAGTTAAAGATGCCGGGCGACAGCAGCACCACTTGCGGGTCGGCCACGGACTGCGGCGCAATGTCACCCATGGCAGCCCGCAGGCGCCGCCCGTAATCGTCGACCGGCCGCAGCCGCATGCCGGCCATCAGGTCCGGGAAGTTGCGCCGCATCAAGTTGCGGTTCTCCACCACGTAGGAGACGCCGGAGGGCGTGCGGGCGTTGTCCTCCAGGACGCAGAAGTCGCCACGGCCATCGCGCACGAGATCGATGCCGCAGATATGCACGTAGGTATCGAAGCGAACCCGGAAGCCTTGCATTTCCGGCCGATAGTTCGGGTTGCCGAGCACCAGCGCCGCGGGGATCACGCCCGCTCGCAAGATGCGTTGCTCGTGATAGACATCGTGCAGGAAGGCGTTGATCGCCCTGACCCGCTGCTTCACTCCGGCGTCGATATGCGCCCATTCCGACGCCGTGATAACCCGCGGCAGGCAATCGAACGGCAAAATGCGATCGATCGCGGTTGCCGCGGAGTACACCGTGAAGGTGATCCCGAGATTGATCAGATCGTGCTCGGCGCTCGAGGCTCGCAAGCGCAGGGCGTCGAGCCCAATCGCGCTGACCCGGCGGCGTATCTGTTCGATGGCCCCTTGGTCACCGGGTCGCGACGTCAACTCGCAGAAATAACCGTCCGGAGCATAGCTGGCAAACGGGTCCATCACGTCGGCTGTCATGCGCATATCCTGCGGCAGCATTGCCCCTATCGCAATGCTGCCCGCCAGATGCCGTAGTGGCTAGACCTCATGTCCGTCAGCGGGGCGGGTGACCCGCCTTGCTGAAGTATGCCGATATCGAGGGTTGCGCCGGATGGGCCGGTGCCGAGCCTGAGGCATATCGCAGACGGGTCATGGACGAGGTTACCCCGCGGCGCGATGCGCTGGGCGAGCAGATCCGGGTGCTGCCGAGCTGGTCGATGGCGCCGGTGAAGTGCGTGAGGCGGGTGAAACCCGCCGCGGTGCGACAGAAGAGGCGGGTTGCACCCGCCCTACGACGAAGCGGGCTCATTCGCGATTTATCGATATTGGCTAACAATTAAGCAGCGCCATCGTCCTCAGGTCGGCCGCGTCGCATGCGTCCGCGCGAGAGTTCGGCTACGATACCGTGCAGCGTGCGGATTTCCTGGGCCGTGACTTCGCCGCGTTCGAACAAGTGGCGAACGTTGCGCACCATTCCGGGCCGCTTCGGCGCGTTGCGCAGGAAGCCGCAGGCGTCGAGTTCGGCGACCAAGTGGTCCAGCCATCCGTCCAGTGCAGCCTTGGTCGCCACCTCGGTCTCGTTGGTCATCAGCACCCGGCCGGGCGTCTGCTCCATCGCGCTCCACCATTCATAGGCCATCACCATCACTGCTTGCGCCAAGTTGAGCGACATGAACGCCGGGTTCAGCGGGAAGCGCACCAGCGTGTCGGCCGCAGCGATGTCGTCGTTGTCCAACCCGGCACGCTCTGGCCCGAATAGCAGGCCGCAACGCAGCCCCCGCGCCGCCGCCTCGTGCAGCGACCCGGCAGCGGCCCGCGCGGTCATGACCGGTTTGATGATGTGGCGCGGCCGCGGACAAGTGGCGAACACCCGGTGCAAGTCCGCTGCTGCGTCCGCGACCGTCTCATGCAGGGTGAGCGCGTCCAGGATGCGGTCGGCTCCCGAGGCCATGCGCCAGGCGCGTTCCTGCGGCCAGCCGTCGCGCGGCGCGACCAGGCGCAAGTGGAACAAGCCGCCATTGGCCATGGCGCGGGCGGCCGCACCGATGTTGTCGGCCAATTGCGGCCGGACCAGGATGACGACTGGGCTGCCCGGGATCGCTTCAAGCAGCGCGCCGCCGTCCCGCCCGGTCACCGGGCCGGGTGCTTCGCCAGCCACTGCCGCATGAACGCCTGCTCGCGGTCCTGCGAGGCGATGATGCTGCTGGCAAGGTGCCGCAGCGCCGGATCGTGGCCGTAGCGCAGTTCCACCCGGGCCATGTCGATGGCGCCCTGGTGATGCGGCACCATGCCAAGAACGAAATCGCGGTCTGGATTGTCCGTATAGGGCTGGCTCATGCCCGTCATCATGGTTTCCATCGCCTGTTTGTAAGCCGTCGTCGCGGGCGAGTCCGCGGCGGCCGGGCCGGCCAAGGCTGCGAGCCATACCAGCACGATCATTGCCTGTTTCATGCTCGCCCTCCTCCATCTGACTATCGCTAGGCCGGAATGGAGCTGACACACGTCAGGGCGATCAGGCTCTAGCAGCCTGTCGGACTTAACACGACGCGAAGTGGTTCGGTAGGATCGGGCTATGAGCAATTTCCGTCCGATCGACCGCGATACCAATTTCTGACTGCCGCCATTGGTGGACGAATGGCTGCCAGAGCGGCATCTGGCGCGGTTTGTGGTGGAGGTGATCGCAACGCTGGATTTGCGGGCGGTGACCGGCAGCTATCGTGGGTCTGGCGAGGCGTCGTATCACCCGCGGCCTGTGCTTGGGATTATTGTCTACGGCTACGCCACCGGCGTGTTTTCCAGCCGCAAGCTGGACCGGGCGACCTATGATTCGGTGGCGTTGCGCTTCGTTGCTGCCAACGAGCACCCCGATCACGACACCATGGCCATGTTCCGGCGACGCTTTCTGCCGCAGATCGAGGCGCTGTTCGTGCAGCTATGAACGTGCATTCTCGACCTGAGCCACAAGCGGCCGAGAGGGGATGGGGAAGACCGCGCGGGCAGGCAGCTTGAGCGTGACGCGCAAACCCGGCGCGGCGTCTTCCAACACAAGGCTGCCGGCG
This sequence comes from Acetobacteraceae bacterium, assembly GCA_965276785.1. Taxonomy (GTDB): domain Bacteria; phylum Pseudomonadota; class Alphaproteobacteria; order Acetobacterales; family Acetobacteraceae; genus LMUY01. Next base: position 440,712 of record OZ255629.1, on the reverse strand, counting down.
TGAAGATGGGCGACAGCCTCCACAAGGGCCAATCCCAGCCCCGAGCCGGGGGTTTGCCGGGCTGTCTCACCACGGAAAAACCGCTCCGTGGCGCGGGCCCGGTCCGACAGCGGAATACCCGGACCCTCGTCCTGAACCGTAATCTCGACGGAACCGCCAGAGTGCCTGGCCTTCAGCCGAACGGTGCTGCCGCTCGGAGAGAACTTCAGCGCATTGTCCAACAGGTTGACGATAGCCTGGCCGATCAGGTCACGGTCGCCGTGCACCGGCAACGAGGCCGCCGGGTCGAATGCCAGCTCCCTGCCCCCCTCCTCCGCGGGTGCGGCGTAGAGCTCAGCCAAGTCGGCCAGCAGTGGCGCGAGGTCGAGATCGGCAAAGGCGGAGCGGCGGGTGCCGGCCTCGATTTCTGCGATGCGAAGCAGGGCGTCGAACACGGCGGCCACGCTGTCCAGGTCACTGATCGCGCGCCCGACGGCGGCGCGGAGGTCCTCGGCACTTGCCGCGTGGGCGGCGGCGTCCTCCAGCCGGGTGCGCGCCCGGGCGATGGGGGTGCGCAGGTCGTGGGCGATGCTGTTGGAGACCTCGCGCACGCCGTCCATCAGCCGTCCAATGCGGTCGAGCATCTCGTTGATGGTCTCGGCGAGCCGGTCAAACTCGTCTTTACGTCCGCTCAGCCGAACCCTGCGCTGCAAATCGCCCTGAGCAATGGCCGTCGCCGTATCTGAAACGCTGGCGATCATGCGGCGGAACAGCCGTTGCATGACCAGGCCGCCAACCGAGCCAAGCAGGGCCAGCAAAACGAGGGACCATAGCAGGGCAGAGGTTAGCAGCCCGCGAAGCGGCGCGCGGGTCTCGATGTCGCGGCCAATCAGCAGGCGGCTGCCATCGGGCAGATCAAACCGCTCCACCCGGGCCATGCTGGTGACGCCGGCCCGGGTGACCAGGAGTTGGTATGAGGTCTCGGTTGTCGCCACGGCTGGCGGCCAGGCCGTCAAGTTGCCGGCGAGCGGATGGTTGACGGCATCCACCAGGAGGTAGATTGCATCGTCATCGGCATTCTCGGACAGCCGATCCTCGATGGTCGCTTGCAACGCGGGCACGCCGCCTTCCTGCCACTGCTCGGACAGCCCCTGCGCATCGGCCCCGATCGCCGCTTCAACCTGCCGGTCCAGCAGCCCAGCCGTCGCCCACCACAGGAACAGCACCAGGGCGAGCGCGCTGAGGGCGAACAGGACGGCGTAGACCATGGCAAGGCGAAGCCCCGCCGATCGCCACAGCCTGGGTGAGGTGGTCTTCAGGGCAGCGCCGTCCCGATCGAGCCGCCCCTACTCGGCCCGCAGCATGTAGCCGGCATTTCGCACCGTGTGCAGGAGCGGCGAGGCAAACGGCTTATCGATCTTCTGCCGCAGCCGGCTGACATGCACGTCAATCACATTGGTCTGCGGGTCGAAATGGTAGTCCCAAACGCCTTCCAGCAGCATGGTGCGGGTGACCACCTGGCCCGCATGGTTCATGAGAAACTCGAGCAGCCGGTATTCGCGCGGTTGTAGGTCGATGCGCTGGCCGGCGCGGCGCACGGTGCGGGACAGCCGCTCCATTTCGAGGTCTCCGACCACGACTTTGGTTTGCGGGCCTTCGCCCTTGCCGCGCCGGGTCAGCGCCTCGACACGGGCGAGCAGCTCGGCGAAGGCAAAGGGTTTGGTGAGGTAGTCGTCGCCGCCGGCTTTCAGGCCGCGGACCCGTTCGTCCACTTGGCCGAGCGCGGAGAGGAACAGCACTGGGGTGGTGTTGTCCTGACCGCGCAGCGTCTCGAGTAAGCGAAGCCCGTCGATCCCGCCGGGAAGCATACGGTCGAGAATGATCGCGTCGAAGGCCTCGCTGGCGGCCATAAACAGCCCATCGCGGCCGTTATCGGCGTGCTCGGCGACGTGGCCAGCTTCGCGCAGACCTTTGACGACGAAGCCCGCCACGTCCTTGTCATCCTCCACCACCAGGATGCGCATCAACCATTTCCTTCATTGGGCCGGCGCCCGACCGTCACCTCCACGGTGATAATTTTGCCGGCGCGACGAACTTTGAGCGTGACGCTCGACCCAGGCGCCGCCGCACTGACCGCCTTGATCAGGTCGTGCGAGCTGGCAACTGAGGTTCCGTTAATGGCGAGCACGACGTCTCCCCTTTGCAGTCCGGCGCGCGCAGCTGGACCCCGGGGGTCGACGGTTGCGATGCCGACGCCTTCACTCCGCTGCCGGACCACGCCCGGCGGGATGGTCAGATCCTCAACGGCGACCCCTAACCACCCACGGTCAATGTGGCCCTTGTTGCGAAGTTCCTCGACAATCTTTTCGACGATCTCGCTGGGAATGGCGAAGCCGATGCCGACCGAGCCGCCGGTGGGCGAAACGATGGCCGTGTTCACCGCGATCACCTGTCCCTGCAGATTGAACGTCGGGCCGCCGGAATTCCCGGGATTGATCGGTGCATCGATTTGCAGGAAGTCGTCGAACGGGCCGGCGCCGATATCCCGCCCGCGGGCAGAGACGATCCCGGCGCTGACGGAGGACCCGAGCCCGAACGGGTTGCCGGCTGCCAAGATCCAATCCCCCACTTCCACGCTGCTGGAGTCGCCCCACGTCACAGCCTCCAGCACCGGGGCGCCGTCGACCTTGATGACAGCGATATCGGTCAACTCGTCTGTCCCGATCACCCGAGCGGGCAGCTCGGTGCCATTCGACAGGGACACGACGATCTTGTCGGCATGCCCCACGACATGGTTGTTGGTGACGATGACGCCAGATGGGTCGATGACAAAGCCCGAACCCGCGCCTTGGACCTGCTCGTGGCGGGACCGAAGCCGGTCGCGGAACTGCTTCTCGAGCGGGGTTCCGCGTAGCGCGGCCGGAAGTTGCTGGTCTGAGCCAACATTCTCGGTCACGGCGATGTTAACCACCGATGGCACGATTTTCTTCACCAGAGGGGCAAAGGACGGCAGTGCGGCCGAGCCGCCGACCTGGGCATTGGAGGCGATGCAACCGCATAACAGCATGAGGACGGCAAGGGCGACCGGGCGGAGCATCACGGAGGATCCAGGAAGGCGAAGTTGCACAGCAGGATGGTGGCGTCTCCCCTGCGCCGCGGCAAGCCGTCGCCTCACGGCGGTTTGCACCGCTCGGCTGAGGCCGTGGCATCGCTGCGGCCCCGTCACGCCCAAGCCCTATTTGGATTGCCGTGGCAACGAAGCTTGCCTAGAATACCATTGTACATAGGAGCGACGGATGAGCCTGACCCGTAAACGCGTTCTCGTCACGGGTGGCGCGGGCTTCCTCGGCTCGCATTTGTGCGAACGATTGTTGATGCAAGGGCATAGCGTGCTGTGCCTGGATAATTACTTCACTGGCCGCAAGGACAATATCGCCCACCTGTTGAGCCACGCGCAATTCGAGGCGATGCGCCACGACGTCACGTTCCCGCTGTATGTTGAGGTGGACGAGATTTACAATCTCGCTTGTCCAGCCTCCCCGATTCACTATCAGTTCGACCCGGTACAAACCACCAAAACCAGTGTAATCGGTGCCATCAACATGCTGGGTTTGGCCAAGCGGGTGAAGGCCAGGGTGTTTCAGGCCAGCACCAGTGAAGTTTATGGCGATCCCACGATACACCCGCAGACCGAGGACTACCGCGGCAACGTCAATCCTTTAGGGCCGCGGGCGTGTTACGACGAGGGCAAGCGAGCGGCGGAGACGCTGTTTTTCGACTATCACCGGCAACACGGCGTTCGCATCAAAGTTGCCCGCATCTTCAACACGTATGGCCCACGCATGCATCCGAACGATGGACGCGTGGTATCCAACTTCATCGTCCAAGCACTGCGGGGCGACCCCATCACCTTATACGGCGATGGCAGTCAAACTCGGGCATTTTGCTTTGTCAGCGACTTGGTCGATGGCTTCCTTCAGTTAATGGCGACCGACGATGAAGTGACTGGACCGGTAAACCTGGGCAACCCTCACGAGATACCGGTGCGCGAATTGGCCAGCCGGATCATTAAACTCACCGGATCGACGTCAGAGATCGTCTATCGCGCCTTGCCACAGGATGATCCCGTTCAGCGCTGCCCGGACATCACGCTGGCTCGCACGCTGCTGCGCTGGGAACCGACCGTCGCGCTGGACGACGGATTGCAGCGCACCATCGGCTATTTCCAGCTTCTATTGGCCGAGCGCGGCAGTGCCGGCGAGCGCTTCACCCCAGAGATCGCAGAACGATAGGCGGAATCCACCATGAACATTGCCATGATCGGCGGCGGCTATGTCGGCCTGGTCTCGGGAGCCTGTTTTGCTGACCTGGGCGTGAGTGTCTGCGTCGTCGAACGCGACGCGGACAAACTCGCGTTGCTGCGTGAGGGCAAGATGCCGATTTACGAGCCCGGTCTCGACCGCTTGGTGCACGAAAACGTCGCGGCCGGGCGGCTGAGCTTCACAGGCGAGCTTGCAAGCGCGGTCCGCGGCGTCGAAGCGGTCTTCATCGCGGTCGGAACGCCCACCCGCAGGGGCGACGGCCATGCCGACGTGTCGTTTGTCAACGCCGCCGCCGAGCAGGTGGCCCAATCGCTCACGGACTATGCGGTGATCGTGACCAAGAGCACCGTGCCGGTCGGCACCGGCCGGCGGATTGCCGACATCGTCCGCCGGGTCCGGCCGGACCTGGCCTTCGACGTCGCCTCCAACCCGGAGTTCCTGCGCGAGGGCAGCGCCATTGGCGACTTCATGCGGCCCGACCGCGTCGTGATCGGCGCTGAAAGCGATCGGGCACAAGAGGTCATGCGCCGGTTGTATCGGCCGCTTTACCTGATCGAGGCGCCGATCTTGTTCACGGCCATCGAAACTGCGGAGCTGATTAAATACGCCGCAAACTCGTTTCTGGCCATGAAGGTGACCTTTATTAACGAAATGGCTGATCTCTGCGAGAAGGTCGGCGCCGACGTGCACGATGTCGCTCGCGGCATCGGGCTGGACGGCCGGATCGGCCGCAAGTTCCTCCACCCGGGGCCAGGTTATGGCGGGTCCTGCTTTCCGAAGGACACGCTGGCCTTGGCACGGATCGCTCAGGACTGGGGTGCGCCCTCCCGGCTGGTCGAGACCACGGTGGCGGTGAACGAGGCGCGCAAAGCCGGCATGGCGGCGCGGGTGATCGCGGCCTGCGGCGGCAGCGTCCGCGGCAAGACGCTGGCCGTGCTTGGGCTGACCTTCAAGCCGGAAACCGACGACATGCGCGACGCGCCGAGCTTGCCGATCGTCAGCCGGCTGGTCGAAGAGGGCGCCGTGATCCAAGCGTTCGACCCCGAAGGAATGGGCGCGGCGCGTCCCTTGCTCCCGGCCGCCGTGCGCTATTGCCGCGACGCCAACCAAGCTATCGAAGGGGCCAACGCCCTGGTGTTGGTGACTGAGTGGAACGAATTCCGAGCGATTTCGCCAGCCCACCTGTCCGCGGCACTCAGCGACCGAGTCGTGATCGACCTGAAGAACGTGTTCGACCCGGTGGCGATGCGCCAGGCGGGGTTAAACTACTCAGCGATCGGCCGAGCTTAATCCTGGCTTGGCAGCCACTGGACTTGGCTCACGCGGTCTGCACCGGAGGCAATCATCGCCAACCGGTCGAACCCCATCGCGATCCCGGTGCCCGGCGGCATGCCATGGGCCAAGGCGGCCAAAAAATCCTCGTCCAGCTCCCAATCGGCACCGTAGAGCGCATGCCGGCGGCCGCGGTCTTGCACGAAGCGGGCGCGTTGCTCCACGGCGTCGGTCAGTTCTTCGAAGGCGTTGGCCAATTCCAAGCCACAGACAAACAGCTCAAACCGCAAAGCGGTGCGCGCATCGGCCGGGTCCTGCCGCGCGAGGGCGGCTTGGGCGATGGGCCAATGGGTCAGAAAGGTCGGATGCTCCCGGCCCAGCCGAGGCTCCACCCGCTCCAGCAGCAGCCGGAAGAACAGATCTTCCCAGCTTTCGCCGGGCCGCAACCGAGCCCCCGCTTGCGCGGCAAGCGCCGCTGGGTTCCCGGCCGTTCCCAGCACGTCGGCGCCCACGTAGCGGCTGAAGGCGTCGGCGACGGTGAGGCGCTCGAACTGCGCCAGATTGGTGGTGACCCCCCGGCAGTGCACCAGCGGGGGCAGCACGGCTCGCAGCAACGCCTCGGTTTCGTCCATCAGTTCCGTGAAGGTCTGATGCGGGCGATACCACTCCAGCATGGTGAACTCCGCCGCATGGGTGTCGCTGCCCTCCCCATTGCGCCAGACCCGGGCGAGTTGAAACACCGGGCCGGCTTGCGCGACCAACAGGCGCTTCATGGCAAACTCCGGACTGGTGTGCAGCCAAAGCGGTTTGCGGCTGCCGTCGGTGGCGATGTGCTCGGTCCTGAAAGCCGCGAGATGCACCTCCTCGCCGGGAGCCGCGACAGCGTAGGGGGTGTCGACTTCGGTATAGCCGCGCGCGCAGAAAAAGGCGCGTGCCGCCGCGACGGCCAAACCCCGGCGCCGAAGGAACGGCAAGCGCGCGGCGAGACTGTCCGGGTGCCATGCTGGCTTCGGGGCTGCAAGTTGCGGCATTGAGCGTCCCACGCTAGATGCGCCTATCATGCCGGACGGCGCCCCTCCTGCCCACACGGCACCCCGCCGCATCCACACCACCGGGGGGCTGATCGATGCCGGCCTGGCGCATCCGAGCGACGCGACGCGCTTGGACCAGGTTGCCGCACGCTACGCGGTGTCGATCCCCCCAGCCTTTGCCGCCCTGATCGGGCACCCAGACGACGAGATCGGCCGCCAGGTCATCCCCAGTGCGGAAGAGCTCGAGACCGCCCCGCACGAACGGCCCGACCCGATCGGCGACAGCGCCTTCTCGCCCGTGCCCGGCATCGTGCACCGGTATGCCGACCGCGCCCTGCTTAAGCCGCTCCTGGTCTGTCCGGTATATTGCCGGTTCTGTTTTCGGCGCGAGCATGTCGGTCCGAGCGGCGGCATTCTCTCCGACGCCGATCTGGCCACGGCGTTAGAGTGGCTCCGCGCCAACACTGCGGTCCGCGAGGTGATCCTCACCGGCGGCGACCCGCTGCTGCTGTCACCACGCCGGCTGCGCGCAATCTTGGGCGCCCTGGACGCGATCCCCCATGTCGAGACGCTGCGCATCCACACACGCGTGCCAACGGCGGAGCCCGATCGGCTCATTACGGTGGCGGGGGCGCTGCAAACCGACAAACCGCTCTGGCTGGTGGTTCATGTCAATCATGCACGGGAACTGACTGAGGCGGCGCGGGCGGCCTTGCTGGCGGTGTCCCGGCGGGGGATCCCCCTGCTCGGCCAATCGGTGCTGCTGCGTGGAGTGAACGATTCCGCCGCGGCGCTCGAAGCGTTGCTGCGAGCGATGCTGTCGGCCCGGATCAAGCCCTACTATCTGCACCAGCTTGACCCGGCGCCCGGCACGGCTCGCTTCCACGTGCCAATCGAGGAGGGGCACGCCTTGCTGCGCCAATTGCGCGGCCGGGTCACCGGCCTGGCCTGGCCGACCTACGTGCTCGACATCCCGGGCGGCTATGGCAAGGTGCCGATCGGGCCGGAGTATTTAAGCGGACAGACCGTGACCGATCCACAGGGCAACAACCACGTTATATTTACACGGTAGTATTGCTCCCGACCGCGGATAACAGTTCATGGCATTACAGCTCGGCGCCCTTCGACCAGCCCTCATGGCAGGCGGCACTCCCGCGGACCTGGCCGACAAGGCTTCCGAAGAACTCGCCGGCTACGACAGTCGATTCTCTGGTCTCGAACTCAAGATAACCGGCCTGGAACTTACCATTGAACGCCTATCAAGCCAGGTGGCCGTCCTGCGGACAATGGTGGTGGGTGTCTATGCCATCCTTGTTCCGGCGGCCATCCTGCTGGTGCGGATCGCCTTCAAGACAGGCTCGCTCGGCTAACCCAAGCGCTCGGCATCCCGCCGGATGTCTGCTCAGTCCTTGCCCAAAGCACTTCCTGACCTGGCCTTCTTGCTCGCCCAGGCGTGGAAGGGGTAGACAGCCCGCTTCCGAACAGCCTGAGTGAGTGAGGTCCATGAAGCAGCAGGCCAACCTGATCCGTGCCGGCCAGGTGATCGAACATGATGGCCGCCGCTGGTCGGTGCTGAAGCAGCAGATCATCACCCCCGGCAAGGGCGGCGCGTTCATCCAGGTCGAGATGCGCGACATGAAGACCGGCAACAAGACCAACGAGCGCTGGCGGACGGCCGACACGGTCGAGCGGCTGATGACGGACACGAAAGAGTATACCTACTCGTATACCGAGGGCGACAACCTGATCCTGATGGACCCGGATACCTTCGAGCAGGCGTTCATCCCGACGGAAATTCTGGGCGAGAAAGTGGCGTTCCTGCAGGACAACATGAAGGTTGAAGTCGATACCGTCGAGGGCGACCCGGTCGGCATGCATCTGCCGCCAAACGTCATCCTGACCGTGGAAGAAGCCGACCCCGTCGTCAAAGGGCAGACGGCGGCCAGCAGCTACAAGCCCGCCAAGCTATCAAATGGGGTCAAGACGCTGGTGCCGCCCTTCATCGAGGCCGGCGAGAGGATCGTTGTGAAGACCGAAGACGGCAGCTATGTCGAGCGTGCAAAATCCTGATCGCAAGCGGCTGAACCGTGGCCCTTCAACTGTCCTCCCACATGACCGTGATGCAGAACGCGGTGCAAAAAGCCGCGCGGCGCCTGGTGCGGGACTTTGCCGAGGTCGAGCAACTGCAAGTCAGCATCAAAGGCCCGGGCGATTTCGTCAGCCAGGCTGACCTCCGCTCCGAGCAGACCTTGCGCACCGAGTTGGACCGCGCGCGTCCGGGCTACGCCTTCATGTTGGAGGAAGCCGGCCTGGTCGGCAGCCCCAATTGGTCCTGGCGCTGGATCGTGGACCCGCTCGACGGCACCAGCAACTACCTCCATGGCGTGCCGCATTGGTGCATCAGCGTGGCCCTGGAGCGGCGCACCGACACAGGCTCCGAGATTGTCTCCGGCTGCATCTACAACCCTGTCAACGACGAGATGTTCTGGGCAGAGAAGGGGAGTGGCGCCTTCCTGAACGAACGCCGCCTGCGCGTCTCTGCACGCCGCGACCTGCAGGACGCGCTGTTCGCTACCGGCATTCCATTCGCGTCGGTTCCGCCGCCGCGGCGGCTGGCGTTTGCCCGCACGCTCGGCGCGCTGATGCCGTCGGTTGCCGGCATCCGGCGCTTCGGCGCCGCGGCACTCGATCTCGCCTGGGTGGCGGCCGGGCGCTATGATGGCTACTGGGAATTCGGCCCCAAGCCGTGGGACATCGCCGCCGGCGCGCTGATTGTGCGCGAGGCCGGCGGCTTCGTCACCGACGCCGCCGGGGCGGAGCTTCGCTGGAATATGGACGGCGTCAACGTTGTCGCGGCCAACCCGCACTTGCATCCGCGCCTGCTTGAGGTGGTTGCCGAGGGCCTTGCCGCCGCAGGGGCGACTTGAGCCGGTGAGCTCACCAGCATCTTGCGCAGGGCCGTCCGGTTCCGGAGACATTGCCGAACAAGGGGTTATCGTCATGCCCGGCCTTGAGCCGGGCATCCACGCGGCCCGGCTGATGACGGTAGACTCAGTCTGGCGCCGTTCCGCGTTCCAGGCGTCGGATCGGCGCCATCCGGACGTCGTGGATGGCCGGCTCAAGTCCGGCCATGACGTGCAAATGTATCTTTCCATCGCCTGGCCATGGGGTGCAAGAACGCGGCCGAACAGCCGGGCACGTCCGGCGCGGCGCCTCCAAGCCTGCCTCGCCGCGATCGTGATCGGCTCCCTCGCAGCCACACCCGCGAGCCGGGCGCAAGTCAGCATGAACCCGGATGCGCTCTCCCAGCTCCCGGCGTCGCCGAACGAGGCCGTCAAGCCGCCTGCGAAACATCCCGCCCATCGCGCGCCGGCGCACCGTCAGCAGAGTCACGCAACAGCGGCGGCTGCCAGCCCGAAGGGCAAGCCCGCCCCCGCCACGCCGGCCCGGCCGCCCGCAGCACCTGCCCCGGCGATCCCTCCTGCCGTGGCGCCGGCACCACCGGCGCAAGCCACCCTCGCGCCGACTCCGCAGGCCTCGCCTCACCCCGCCAGCGCCCCGCCGCCCGTCCCCGTCGTCGCAGGAGCCGTGGGACAAGCGGACGCAGTGAAGGACGGCCTGCGGGTCATCTTCGGCAGCGGCTCCTCCGATCTCAACCAAACCATCGTCGATGCGCTGCTGTCGCTTGCCCGCCAGATGCAAGCGCAGGCCACGAGTGACGTCACGCTCTACTCATACTCGTCCGGCCCGTCCGACGATCCCTCGACGCCGCGGCGGCTTGCGCTGTCCCGCGCCTTGGCGGTGCGCGCGGTGCTCATCTCGGACGGCGTCGCGTCCACGCGGATTTACCCCCGGGTCCAGCCGCCGACCGCCGCCGGACCCGCCAGCCCGGCCGCCGACCCGCCCGACCGGGTGGACGCCGTCGTCTCCACGGGCGCCCAAGGCCCGGCTGCGAAAGCCCCATAGCGCACATGACCCGGCCCGCGACCTATCTGCTCCGCATGGTGGTCTTCCTCGCCGCCGTGCTGGTCGTCGCGGCGTTCCTGTACCGGGCCTTGCTGGTAGCCTTCGAAACCAACCCCTTGCTCAACGCGCTCATTACCCTGGTCGCCCTGCTCGGGGTGGCCTGGAACATCCGTCAAGTGGTCCGGCTGGCGCCGGAAGTGCGCTGGGTGGAGACGTTCCAGCAGTCTCGCGCGCGACTGGCCGCCTTGCCGTCGCCGATCCTATTGGCGCCGATGGCCTCAATGCTGTCATCCCGGCCGCTCAAAGGCACCGATGGGCAGGAGCGTTTCACCTTGTCGGCGCCGACAATGCGCTCGTTACTCGATAGCTTGGCCAGCCGGCTTGATGAAAGCCGCGAACTCTCCCGCTACATGACGGGGCTGCTGATCTTCCTCGGTTTGCTTGGCACATTCTGGGGTTTGCTGCTCACGGTCGGCGCCGTCGCCAGCGTAATCAACGGCATGTCGGTCGGCTCGGGCGACATCAACTCGCTGTTCGACCAATTGAAGGCAGGCTTGGCCAAACCGCTGCAAGGCATGGGCACCGCGTTTTCCGCCTCGATGCTCGGCCTGGCCAGCGCCTTGGTGCTCGGCTTTCTCGACTTGACCGCCGGGCAAGCGCAGAACCGCTTCTTCAACGAGTTGGAGGAGTGGCTGGCAGGCCTCACCCGGCTCTCATCCGGCGTGCTCGGCGCCGAGGGGGAGGGATCGGTCCCGCTCTACGTGCAGGCTTTGCTGGAGCAGACCGCGGAAAACATGGAAAATCTTCATCGCACCTTGGCGCGAGGCGAAGACGGGCGGGCTCAGGCCAATCAAGCCACCATGGCGCTGGCAGACCGGGTCGGGGCGCTGTCGGATTCGCTGCGAGCCAATCAGCAACTCATGCTGCGCATCGCCGAGACGCAGGCCTCGCTCGGCCCCGCTTTGCAGCGCCTCGGCGAGCGCGGCGGCGAAGACGCTGTCCGCGGCCATCTTCGCTCAATCGAAACGACGCTCGGGCGGCTGGCGCACGAGCTTGAGCAAGGCCGGGTTCAAGCGACATCGGAACTGCGCAGCGACATCCGTGTCCTGACCCGTACCATCGCGGGCCTGGCCGGGCAGCCGCAATGAGCCTGCGCCGACGCGGCGGCACCGAGGCGCTCAACCCCTGGCCCGGCTACGTGGACGCCCTGTCCACCTTGCTGATGGTGATCATCTTCGTTTTGCTGGTGTTTGTGCTGGCGCAGGCGTTCTTATCGGTGTCGCTCTCCGGCAAGGACCGCGCGCTAGACCAGCTCAACCGGCAAATGGCCGAGCTGACGGACATGCTGTCGCTGGAGAAAGGCCACAATACGCAACTGCAGGCCTCGGTCGCAGGGCTGACGCACGACCTGCAGGCGGCAACCGGCGCACGCGACCAGTTGCAAGCCCAGCTTGGCTCGCTGCAAGCGGCGTTGGCCGACAACGGCGCCCGGCAAAGTGCTCTGCAAAGCGAACGGGACCGCTTGGCGGCAGAACTGGCCGACAACACACTGCAAGCGCAGTCGTCCGAAGCGCGAACCAAGCAGCTGCAACAACAGCTTGCCGATACCACCGGCAAGGCCGATACGGCGATGCAGTCCGCAGGCATTACCGCGACGCAGCTCTCGCAGGCGCGCCAGCAACTGGCCGAGACGCAGGACAAGCTGGCCAAGACGATGGCCGATCAGCAGACCTTGTCCAACACGGCTCAGGCACAATTGGCGCTGATGACCCGGCAGGTGGAGCAGCTCCGCCTGCAACTGGCGCAAGTGTCCGCGGCGCTGAACCTGTCGGAACAGTCGGCCCGTGACAAAGATGCCCAGATTACCAACCTGGGGTCCCGCCTCAACACCGCGCTCGCGGCCAAAGTCGAGGAACTGCAGCGTTACCGCAGCGACTTCTTCGCTCGGCTGCGGGACTTGCTTGCCAACCGGCCGGGCGTGCGTACGGTCGGCGATCGGTTCGTGTTTCAGTCGGAAGTTCTGTTCCCGACCGGTAGCGCCGATCTCACGCCGGCCGGGCAGGACGAAATGCGCACGCTTGCCGCGACCATCAAGCAAATCGCCACCGAAATACCGGCGGATCAACCCTGGATTCTGCGCGTGGACGGGCATGCCGACCGCAACCCGACCACCAGAGGCGGCCAGTTCGTCTCCAATTGGGAGCTGTCCTCGCAGCGGGCGATCAATGTGGTCAAGCTCCTTATCGCCGAGGGCGTCCCTGCCCAGCACCTGGCGGCAACGGGATTTGCCGAATATCAGCCGCTCGACAACGCCGACACGCCGGAAGCATTCGCGAAGAACCGGCGTATCGAACTGCGCCTGACGGACCGATAGCAGAACCCAGGAGTTCGCTCAGAAACGCAAGGTGGACTGCTGTTCGCAGCCAGACCGCGTGGCGGCCCGTGCCGAACGCGCTGCAACACGATGGTCATGCAGTCTTCCTTGCAAAACCCCGCGACTGCCGCATAACCCAACCCGGAGGTTTTATGCGCCGCGCCCTGCTGCCGACCTGCTTCACCGTGGCAATCGCCGCTAGCCTGCCGGTTCGCCTGGCCGCGCAGACCCCGCCCGCCCCGCTGGTGATAAGCCAACCCACCCAAGGCGAAGACCCCGCCTACGCCACCTACCTGCGCGACCCGGCGGCCGACCCGGCGATGCCGCCCGCCCGCCTGCTCGCAGCCCTGCGCCAGCATGTCCGCTACGTGTTCGTGCTGTTCCAGGAAAACGAGTCGTTCGATCACTATTACGGCAGCTTTCCAGGCGCCAACGGCCTGTTTTCCGACGGTCAGCAGCCACGCTCCCCGGCCGACACTCCCGGCTTTGTCCAACCCATCACCAACCTGGACGGCAGCACCGGCAGCATCAGCCCGTTCCTGATCGGCCCCGCCCAATTCGCCGCCGACCTGGACGACATCGACCACGGCCACACCCGCATGGCCGCCAAGATGGACCTGCCCGGCGGCACCGGCACGCCGCTGATGGACAAGTTCGCCCTGGTGGAAGAGGCCAAATATACGCCCGCCGGCGCCCGATTGCCCACTCTGCCGGCCAAGCAATACGGCGAACTCGCGATGGCCTATGCGGATTGCGACACCATCCCCTTCCTGTGGAACTACGCCGCCCGGTTCACCCTGTTCGACAACATCTTCCAGACCACCATCGGCCCCTCCACTCCGAATGCCATCGCCATGATCGCCGGCCAGTCGGGCGAGACCCAATGGGTCAAGCACCCGGACAAAATCGGCACCAGCATTCCCGTCACCGCCGACCCGATCCCGTTTTGGGGCTCCACCCTCGACACGACTGCCGCCGACAGCAAGCTGCGCCAGCCGGCCAACACCAAGCGCGAGAGCAGCGGCAAAGCCGGCGCCAACACCGCCCCGAACCTCACCTTCGCCAGCCTGCCGCTCACCCTCAGCGGCAAGGACCTGAGCACCATCGCCGAAGCCGATGCCGCCCCGGGCCCCGACCTGGCCGACGTGTCGCAGGACGTGCCCGCCATCGGCAAGCTGCACCGCCCCCAGGTGCAGTGGCGGTGGTATGAGGAAGGCTACGACCACGAACCGACCGACAGCTCGGCGCTCGCCTCCCACGCCAGCTACATCGGCCACCACAACGGCGCTCAATACTTCGGCTACATCGCCAACAACCCTGAGCTGAACCAAAACCTCAAGGGCTTGGGCGACTTCTTTGCCGACCTGCAGGCGCAAAGCATGCCGCCGGGCGGCGGCGTCATCTTCGTCCGCGGCGGCTATACCAATATTGCCGGCCTGCTGCCCGCGCTCAACACGCGTGCTTATCCCGGCAACCCGGAGGCGGCCCGCGTGGAGGCGCAGTTCCTCGGCGACGACGACCACCCCGGCTATTCCGACTCGCACCTCTCCGAGGCGCTAGTGGCGCGCGAGGTCAACGCCATCGCTCGCAGCCCGTATTGGGACCAGAGCGCCATCGTCATCACCTACGACGAGAGCGAGGGCGATTACGACCATGTGCCGCCACGCATCCTCTCGTTCGACCCGGCCGGCCTGCCGCTGTCCCGCGGCCCGCGCATCCCGCTGACCTTGATCTCACCCTATGCCCGCTCCCACGCCACCTCGCACGAGGAGGGCGACCACGCCTCCGTGATCCGGCTGATCAACGAGATTTACAACCTGCCGCCTTTGGCCGACCTGCCCGACGAGTTGCAGGCGCGCATGGCCGGGCAAAGCCCCGCTTTTGCCAGCCAGAGCGGCATCAAGCAGACCAATCTCGGCCCGCACGACGACCTCACGCCGGGCACGGGGGACCTGCTCTCCGGCTTCGACCCGGCGCGTCTCACCGGGGCAGCGCCGCCAATCCCGTCCAGTTTCGCCGAAATCGCCGACATCGACGTCGCCACTGTGCCGCCTTATGGCGACAAGGGCTGCGCCAAGCTCGGCATCACGCCCGAGGACGCCCGCCAGGGCTACCGCAACGCCGTGCCGGCCGACTTCAACCCGAGGCCCACCACCTTTCCGCGCTAGCATGCTTGAAATATCGCTCCTGCAACGCCCACGTCAGGCTGCGGCCGGACGGCATTATGGGGGACCAGGAATGAGCGCAGTCATCGTCGGTTGGGGCCATACCCCGTTCGGTAAGTTCGAAGACCGCAGCCTGGAGGACCTGATCGCGGAGGCGGGCCGCGCCGCCATCGCCGATGCCGGCCTATCCGCGGAGGCGATCGACGCGGTCTGGCTCGGCCATTTCAATGCCGGCTTGGTGCCGGACAGCTTCTGCTCATCCATGATCCTGCACATCGACCCGGCCTTGCGCTTTAAGCCAGCCGTACGCTGCGAGAACGCCTGCGCGTCCGGCGCGACCGCCGTGTATGCAGCCATTGACGCGATCAACAGCGGCCGCATCCGCGTCGCCCTGGTGGTCGGTGCAGAGAAAATGACCGCCCGCGATACCGCTGGCGTCACCGAGTCGCTCGGCCGCGCCAGTTACCAGAAGGAGGAGGCCGACTTCTCCTTCCCGCAAATCTTCGCCCGCTTCGCCCAGGCCTATAAACAGGAGTTTACCGACCCGGCCGAGGCCATGGCGCAGATCGCCGTGAAGAACCACGCCAACGCGATGCGCAATCCTTTGGCACAGATGCACCGCCCGCTTGATCTCGAGTTCTGCCGCACAGTGTCCAACCGCAATCCGATGATTGCCGACCCGCTGAAGCTAAGCGACTGCTCACTTGTCACCGACGGCGCGGCCGCCATCATCCTGGCAGACCGGGACATGGTCGGCGACTTCAAGCGTGCGATCGGCTTCCGTGCCGTGAGCCACGTCAGCGACGTGTTGCCGCTCTCCGCCAAGCCGCTCGCCAGCTTTGAGGGCCCGCGCGAGGCGTTCCAGCGCGCCTACAAGCAGGCCGGCGTCGGCATCGACGACATCGATCTCGCCGAAGTGCACGATTGCTTCACCATCGCCGAGCTGCTGACGATGGAAGCGATGGGGCTCGCCGCGCCGGGTCAAGCGCCCGCCCTGGTGGCGGAGCGGCAGACCGAGCGCGGTGGCAAGCTGCCGATCAATCTCTCTGGCGGCCTCAAGGCCAAAGGCCACCCCGTCGGCGCCACGGGCGTGTCGATGCACGCGATTATGGCCCGGCAGTTGGCTGGCGAGGCTGGCGACATGCAGCTCGCCGGCTCACCTTCGCTCGGGCTCTGCTTCAACATGGGCGGCGGCGCGGTGGCGAACTGCGTTTCCATTCTGGAGCCGGTGAAGCTGTAGCGCCAGCCTTGTCTCATCCATAGGTTTGCAGGTACAGCGCGCGGATCTCGGCAGCGCTCGGAACGACGGGGTTGTTGGCGGGCGAGCCCGAGGCCAGCGCCTGCTCCGCCATCACGTCCAGCACTCGCTCCCACTCGGCCCGCGCGATGCCGAACCGCTCAGGCGAGGGCACGTCGAGATCGGCGTTCAGCGCCGCGAGTTCCGCTAGCAGGCGCGCGACCGCCGCTTGATTGCCCTCCTCGGCAGGCGCAATGCCCATGGCCCGGGCACACGCGGCATACCGGTCCATCGCGCCGGCCGCGGAGTAGGCGGTGACGGCCGGCAGCAGCATCGCGTTCGACAGCCCATGCGGCACATGGAAGAACGCGCCGACCGGCCGGCTCATGCCATGGACCAGTGCCACGGATGCGTTGGAGAAGGCGATGCCGGCCAGCGTGGCGCCGAACATCATCGCCTCGCGCGCGGCAACGTGGCCTGGCTCGCGCACCGCCATGCGGATGTTGGGTGCAATCTCCGACATGGCGCGTAGCGCGAACGTGTCCGAGAACGGGTTAGCCCTGCGGCTGACATAGGCTTCGATGGCGTGGGTCAACGCGTCGATGCCAGTATCCGCAGTCAGCCGCGCCGGCATGCTAAGCGTGAGTTCGAAGTCGACCAGGGCCGCAATCGGCAGATAGGCCAAGCCGGCGCAGAGCAGCTTCTCATTTGACGCCTGATCGGTGATGATGGTGAACCGCGTCGCCTCCGACCCCGTTCCGGCCGTGGTCGGCACGGCGATGATGGGCAAGCCGCCCGCATCCTGGCTATGCGGTGCCCGATACTCGCGGATCGCCCCGGGCAGGCCGGCGAACACCGCAATCGCCTTGGCCGTGTCGAGCGGGCTGCCGCCGCCGAAGCCCACCACGCAGTCATGCAAACCTTCGCGCAGGAAGGCGATACCCTGCGCCACCGAGGCGTCCGTCGGGTCCGAGACGCAGTCGGAGAACACCCTGGCGCCCGCAATCCCCGCGCGTGAGAGCGACTGCAGCAAGGAACCCAAACCGTCCTGCTTGGACAAGAAGCCGTCGGTGACGATCAACGGCTTCGATAAGCCCAACGAGACGAGCAGCTCGCCCAGCGTCGCAGAGACCCCAGCGCCGAAACGGAGGAACCGCGGCAGGGCAATCATGGGCGCCATTATCGACGGTCTTGCATGGGCAACACTTCCTGAAAAAATGCGCGGCCACCCGCAAGCCCGCGATCAGTCCTGCAAAAGCGCACTGAGCTGGCTGGCGAGCCGCTCGCGGTCATAGGGCTTGGTCAGCAGCGGCAGGTCACGCAGTTCCTCGTCACGATAGCTGCCGGTGAAGCCCGAGGTGAGCAGAATTTTCAACCCCGGCCGCAACCGCCGCGCCTCGGCCGCCAATTGGAACCCGTTGATGCCCCCCGGCATCACCACGTCCGAGAACAGCAAGTCAACCCGGTCGGGCGAACGCAGCCGGTCCAGGGCGGCGCGCGCCGAGCCATAGGCCATCGTGGTGTAGCCAAGCCCGTGCAGGCTCTCGACCGCCATGTCGAGCACGCCGGGTTCGTCCTCCACCACCAGCACCACCTCGCCGTCTCCACGATGGCTCGCCGAGCTGCCCGCGGCATCCCCCGAGGAAGCGGTGGGCGACTCGCTTGCGCGGGGCAGCAGCAACTCCACCGTCGTCCCCTCGGCGGGCGCGGAGATGATGCGGGCATCGCCCCCGGCCTGCTTGGCAAAGCCGTAGACCTGGCTCAGCCCGAGCCCGGTGCCCTTACCGATTTCCTTGGTGGTGAAGAACGGCTCGAAGGCGCGGCCCATGGTGATGGGGTCCATCCCGCTGCCGGTATCGGTCACGGCAACACGGACATAGTCGCCCGGACCCAGATCTCCCTGCGCGGTGGTGAGCAAGACATTGCGGCTCGAAATCACTACGCGGCCGCCATGCGGCATGGCGTCGCGTGCATTGCCGACCAGGTTCAGAATGGCCGCCTCGAAATGCCCCGGGTCGAGCCGCACCACCCCGAGCCCCGGATCCAGGTCGAGTTCCACGCGCACGGCTTCCCGCGCCGCGCGGTCCAGCAGCGGCTTGAAGTCCTGCAGCCGCGCGTTGAGGTCGAGCAGCTCGGGATTGATCAATTGCCGGCGCGAGAACGCGAGCAACTGCTGCGTCACCTCGCCGCCGCGGCGCGCAGCCAGGGCGATCTGCTCGGCGACCCGGGTCACCCGCGCCGGGTCGTTGGGGCGGCGGGCGAGCATATCGGCGCTGCCGAGGATGACGGTGAGCAGGTTATTGAAGTCATGCGCCACGCCGCCGGTCATCTGCCCGATCGCTTCGAGCCGTTGCGAGCGCAGCAGGGAGGCTTCCGCCGTCTTGCGGCGGGCGATCTCGTGCCGCGCCCGGGCCAAGGCGCGGCCTTCGCGCCGTGTCCGCACGAGTGCGGTCCGGGCTACGGCGAACAGCGCGAGCGTCGCGGGGATGCCGAACACCAGGTGGCTCACCATGGTGTTGCGCCATCCCAGGATGATGGACCGCCTCGTGCGGGCGGCCACCACGTAGACCGGATAGCCCTGCACCTTACGATACGCGAAGATCCGAGACTCGGACGGCTGGGAGGTCAAGACGTCGCGATAAACTCCGGATGCGCTATTGGTCCGCATCGCGGCGAGCAGCCGCTTTTCCGGCGGCAAGTGGGGCAACGGGGCGGGGCCTTGCGGGTAGCGCACCAGGATTTGGCCATCGTCCCGCACCAGCGCGAGCAGCTTGGCATCGCCGCCGCTCCCCTCCTCTCCCGACAGCGCCTGATAGAACTCCTCGAAGGACGACGGCGACACCGAAACGTCGATCACGCCGCGAAGCAGCCCATCCGTGCCCACCCAAGGCCGCGCCAGCCCAAAGAACAACAGCTTGTTCACCTCCCCAATCTGCACCTCGGTGACAAACGTGTTGGCATGTTGCTTGACAATGGCGCGGTAGAAGTCGCGGTCGCTGACGTCGACCTGTTCAGGCACCGGGTATTCGGCCGCACTGGCCAGCGGATGCCCGTCGGCATCGACCACCAGGACGCTCTGGATCACCGGCAGGTGAACCACGATGCGTTCGAACGCATCGTGCAAATCCGATTCTTGCTGGCGCACGCCGCGGGCATCCAGCCCGCGCATGAGCTCATTGGCCCGGTCGATCACCTGGCTCTCGCTGTCGAACACCTTGGCGGCCTGTTCGCGCGCCACCTCGCTGGTGCGCAGCAAGTCCCGGGTCGCCTCGGTAAACGCCGCCCGGTAGTTTAGCCAGGACGCGAACACGAACAGCAGCAGCGGCAACAGCAACGAGGAGGCGAGCAGCACACGCAGCAACGCCGTGGCGCTTGGAGTGGAGTCGGTTAGCTGCGTTCGGAGCCTGTTCATGCTTCCCGCGCCGCGGGACCGTTTGCTCATGGTACCATTCCGACTACGTGCAGACGATCGTATGAGGCATTTCGATGCAGCACCAGAGTAGTCGGCCTGCGTGCGCCGTTTCGACTGTTACGCAGCGCAGATCAGGCCAGACGTAGGCTCGGGCCATCTCCGGCGATCCAGACCACTCATCCAAGCGGCACTGCCCGATCATCATTTGTGCGTCAAGCCACCGTTGCACCGACGCCGCAGTGTTGCTGATCAGCCACTATTGGCGCGATGAGGCAAAAATCCGTTGCTTCCCAACACAAACACGCAGTTGCATGCGACCCACCGCGGCTATGAGATCGCGGATTATTGATCCCTGCGGCGCTCGCGACTGGAAACACCCCCATGCCTCACGCAGCACGATACGGGCAGGCACGCCAGGGCGGCGTTGCGCGGGATGGCCCGGCAGCGGTCGCCCTCAACCTGGCTTGCGGCGCGCTTGGCGCCGTCTTGCTGCTGGCGGCCGCCTCGGTCCCGCTCGAGCCGCGGCAACAGGCCATGCTCGGCATCCTCTCGGCCGCCATCTTCCTGGCCGCCAACCGCCTTTCCACCCGCCGCGTCTCCTGCTTCCTCGTGGCGCTGAGCCTGGCAGTGTCGCTGCGCTACATCGTCTGGCGCATGACCGACACGCTGGATTTCAGCAGCGCCACCGAGTTCGTGCTCGGCGCCGGGCTCGCTCTGGCCGAAGCCTACGCCATCCTCACCCTGGCGTTGGGTTATCTCCAAACTCTATGGCCGCTGGACCGCGCGCCCATCCGCCTGCCCGACGACCCGGCGCACTGGCCTACGGTGGACGTGCTCATCCCAACCTACAACGAACCCCTCGCCATCGTCCGCGCCACCGTCTTGGGCGCGGCGGCCATCGACTGGCCGCCGGACAAGCTGCGCATCACCCTGCTGGACGACGGCAACCGCCCCGAGTTCGAGGCCTTTGCCGGCGCGTGCGGCATCGGCTACATCGCGCGCGCCGGCCGCCGCCACGCCAAGGCTGGCAACCTGAACCACGCCCTGCAGCAGACCGAGGGCGAGTTCGTCGCCGTGTTCGACTGCGACCACATTCCCACCCGCGCCTTCCTGCAGATGACGATGGGCTGGATGGTGGCCGAACCGCGCTGCGCCGCCGTGCAGACGGCACAACATTGCTACTCGCCCGACCCGTTCCAGCGCAACCTCGCCGCCGGCGCCCGCGTGCCGGCCGAAGCCAACCTGTTCTATGGCCTGGTGCAGGACGGTAACGACTTTTGGAACGCGGCCTTGTTCTGCGGCTCCTGCGCCGTGCTGCGCCGCGCAGCCCTGGCCGAGGTCGGCGGCTTCGCGGTGGAGACCGTGACCGAAGACGCCCACACCATGCTCAAGCTGCACCGTCGTGGCTGGCAGAGCTGCTACCTCCGCCTGCCGCTGGCGGCCGGGCTCGCCCCCGAACGGCTTATCCGGCACATCGCCCAGCGCACGCGGTGGGCGCGCGGGATGATCCAGATCTTCTGCCTCGACAACCCGCTGCTTGGCCCCGGCCTCAGCCTGGCGCAGCGGCTATGTTACCTGCAGGCGATGGGGCATTTCTTCTTTGCCCTGCCCCGCCTGCTGTTCCTCACCGCGCCGCTCGCCTTCCTGCTCCTGGGCCTGCACGTGATTGCCGCTTCGCCGCTGGCCATCCTGTCCTATGCGCTGCCGCACCTCTTCCACTCGGTAGCGACCCAGTCGCGGCTGCAGGGCCGCCACCGGCATTCGTTCTGGTCCGGGATTTACGAGACTGTCGTCGCCCTCTTCCTGCTGCGGGTGACGGTGGCGACGCTGATCCGGCCTCGGCGAGCTCGGTTTGACGTGACACCGAAGGGCGGCGCGCTGGAGAACGGCTATTTCGACCTCGCCGCGGTGTATCCCAACCTCATCCTTGCCGTCTTGCTGGCGGCCGGCGTGTTGCGCGGCGTCGCCGGCATGGCGTTCGGCCAGCCGGAACGGCTCACCTTCGAGGCCCTGCTGCTGAACACGGTCTGGGGCTCGTTCAGCCTGCTGACGGTGCTGGCGGCGCTCGCCGTGGGGCGCGAAGCCCGCCAAACGCGGCATCGCAGCGCCGTGCCCGCCTCGATGCCGGTGGAGGTTCACCTGCCGGACGGCCGGGTGGTGGCGGGCGTCACGCGAGACCTGTCGCAGACCGGCGGCTTCATCGCTGCCGAGCGCCCGGCCGGCGTGATGGATGGCACGATGGCACAACTCTCCCTCGCCGTCGGCCGCGAGCCGGTGGTGATTCCAGCACGCCTGGAGGGTTGGTTTGCCGGCAGCGTACTCGCCCAGTTCCAGCCGCAAGACCTCGCCGACGAGGCCGCCGTGGTGGAGGCAGTGTTCGGCCGCGCCGATGCCTGGACGGCGTGGAACGCCTATCCGGCGGACCGCCCGCTGGTGAGCCTCGTCCACGTGGTGGCAAGCATCGGCGGCTTGTTCCGGCCGCCGGAGCGCTCGCCTGCCCCGCCCACGCTGCATCCGGCGGTGCCGCGGCGGCGGCATTGGCCGGGCCGGGCCGCGGCCCTCGCCCTGGTGTTGCTCGTCCCCCCCGTGGCGCAGGCCGCGCCGCGCGGCAGCGAGCCGGCGGTGCGCATGAACCTGCCAACTCTGTTCGGCGTGCCGCCGCCCCCCGCCGTGATCCCGACGATCTCGCTCGCCACCGCCCAGCCGCCCCACCCGGCCATGGCCTCACCCCCGGGCCTGCCCAGGCCCGAGCCGCCGGCCCAAACGCTGCACGCCTCCTTTACACCGTCGGCTTCCGCGCCCGGGCGAACCCGCACGCTGGTGCTCACCCTACACCAGCTCGGCGCCGCCGGGCCGCTCACCCTGCGCGGCACTAACAAGCTGGGCGGCGTGCAATTCGGCATCCGCGGCGACGAGGTGGTGACGGGCGCCACCCTGAGCCTATCCGGCGCGATGTCACCCGCCATGGTCCCCACGTTCAGCAACGACACCATCACGCTGAACGACCATTATGTCGGCACCATCCCCACCAATCCGGACCAGCCGCGTTTCCAGAACCTGGCGTTCCCGATCGACCCGGCGTTCTTCACCGGCAGCAACCGCCTAACCATCCGCTTCAGCGGCCGCACTCCAGCCGAATGCGACGATCCGCTCTCCGGGCTGCTATGGTCTACTATCTCCGACCGCTCGGCGCTTAGCCTCACTTTGGAGCGCCTGCCGCCGCGGCGGGATTTAGCGTGGCTGCCGCTGCCGTTTTTCGACCCCCACGAGACCTCGGCGCCCACCCTGCCGATGATTTTGCCGGCGACACCCTCCAACGACTCGCTCCTGGCAGCCGGCATCGTCGCGTCCTGGTTCGGCCAACTCGCGGGGACCCGCGGCGCCCGCTTTCCCGCCACGCCCGAGGCGCCGGCGCAAGGCAATGGCATCCTGGTGGTGACGGGGTTGGACCGGCCCGCCGGCATCCCGCTGCCGCCGATGAGCGGCCCCACCCTGGCGGTGATCCCCAACCCGAACGATCCCGGCGCCTCCTTGCTGCTGGTGGGCGGCCGCAGCGGCGCCGAAGCGGTCACCGCCGCCACCGCCCTCAGCCTCGGCAGCCGCCTGCTTGCCGGCAGCGTGGCCACCGTCGGCATGCCAGACGCCCCCTACCGCCTGCCGTACGACGCGCCCGCCTGGCTGCCCACCGACCGGCCGGTAAAATTGGGCGAGCTGGTCGACGCCACCGTTCTACAGGGGACTGGCTATGCCGCCGCCACCATCCACGTGCCGGTCCGGACCGCGCCCGACCTATACCGCTGGCGAGACCGCACCGTTCCCCTGCGGCTGCACGTTCGCGCGCCGCCCGGCCCCGCCGCGGACCTGGCAGCCTCACGGCTCGACGTCGGCATCGACAACCTGTTTCTCGCCAGCTTGCCGCTGAACGCGCAGCGCGCCGGCGGCTCCTCCTGGCTGGCTCAGCTTTTTGGCTCCGGCTCGGCCACCCCGGCCACACGTGTCGATATCCCGGCCTATGACGTGTCCGGTCAGGACGACCTCCAATTCACCTTCGACACCCGCCCGCTGCATCGCGGCGGCTGCAAAGCCATCCCGGAGGACATGCACGAGGCGGTCGACCCCGACAGCACGATTGATCTCAGCGGCGCCTACCGGTTCGCCGAGTTGCCCAACCTGGCCTACTTCACCAGCTCCGGCTTCCCTTTCACCCGGCTGGCCGACCTGGCCGACACCGCCGCCGTGCTACCGGCGCAACCCAGCCCCGGCGAGACCAGCGCCTTTCTGGACCTGATGGGCCGCTTCGGAGCGCTCACCGGCTACCCGGTGATCCGCCTGGCCGTGACCCGGCCCGAGACCGTCGAGCAGGTCGCAAGCCGCAACCTGCTGCTGATCGCAGCCCTGGACCATCTCGGTCCCGCGGCAAGCCTGCTGGCCCGCTCGCCCTATCAGGTGGCGGGCGGCCGCCTGCAGGTGAGCCTGCCGAGCGCGCTGGCCAGCGTGGCGCGGCTGTTCGGCGACCCGGAGCGGGCCGCGCGGGACAGTGCGGTGGCGACCCTGAGTGCCATGGCGGGCAACGGCTCGGCCGCCCTGGTGGGGGCGCAAAGCCCATACGGCCACGCCAGCCTGGTCGCTCTGCTCGGCTCCAGCCCGGAGGCGGTCGACAGCCTGGTCGCCGCCTTTCACGACCCAGACCAGGCGCCGGTCATCGCCGGCGATCTCGCCTTGCTGACGGGGGATCGTATCTCCTCCTATCGCGTCGGCGGCACCTATGCGGTCGGCAGCTTGCCGCTATGGCTCTATCCCTCCTGGCTGTTGCGGGACCAGCCGTTCGCGCTCATCGGCGCCATGGTGGCCGGCTGCCTGCTGCTGGCGGGCTGCAGCTTCGCCGTGCTGCGCCGCCGCGCGGCCCAACGCAACCCGCCGTGACGCGATCGCGCATCGGGCTATTGGCTTCTGCGCTCGCCGGGCTAGCGCTGCCAACGGCGGCGCAAACCCCGCCGCCGCGGCCAATTGCGGCGCTCGACACGCTGCTCGACCCGCCATCGGTGTCTCTGCCGCCGGGCACGCGCGCCGTGGCGTCAGTGCAAGACGGCGCAGCCTCCAGCCCGCCGCCAACCGTCGCGCAACCCGGCCAGCCGGTCGGTCTTCCTACGCTGAACGGCGAGGTGCGCGCAAAGCCACCACTCGACCTGGTGATGGCCGAGATCGAGCGCGGCATCGACCAGGCCTCAACCGACGACGCCCCCCGCGTAGAGGCATCCCTGGCTTTGCGCGGCCGCTCCGAACCGAACGGCCTGCCCTCACTGTATGACCTGACGGCCCCGCTGCAAGCGAGCTATGCCCTGGCCGGATATGGCCGGCTGCAACTGGCGGTGACGCCAGAATACCTCGGCAGCGCTCGCTCCACCGCCAACGCGGCCGATTTCGGCACCAACCCGCTGGCCGCCCCGAGGAGCGCGCTGCGCCAGGGGCAGGCCAGCGCCACCGGCGTCGGCCTGGACCTCGGCTTCAGCGACCGGTTCGCCACGGCCGATTTCGGCGCCACGCCGCTCGGCTTCCAAGGCATCAATGCGGTTGGCGGCGTCGAATTTGCGCCGGAACTGGCCCCCGGCCTTACCCTGCGCGCCACGCTGGACCGCCGCGCCGTCACCGACAGCCTGCTCTCCTACAGCGGCGAGCGGGATCCCCGCACGGGAGCGAGTTGGGGCAGCGTCACGCGCGACCACGGGCATGTGCAGCTCGAAGGATCGGCGGGCAGCCTAACCTACACTCTAGGTGCGGGCGGCGGCCTGCTTACCGGCCAGAACGTGCGCGACAACACGCAGGCGGATGCGGGCGCCGGGTTCAGCATCGCGATCTGGCGCAGCGGCGGCCAGGAGCTTCGCGCCGGGCTCGACCTGACCTACGCCGCCTACCGGCGCAACCTGCAGAACTTCAGCTTCGGCAGCGGCGGCTATTTCAGCCCGCAGAGCTTTGTCGCCGGGCTGATCCCGATCACCTACCGCCAAAGCGTTTCTCCCGAGCTCAAGGTCAGCCTCGGCGGGTCGCTGGGTGTGCAGAGCTTCAGGGAGGCCAGCGCGCCGGTGTTCGAGCAGAGCGGGTTGCAACAAACGCTGCTGGCCGAAGCCCGCCTGCGTCCGGGAACGGCCACTGCCTTGCCCGGCACGCACAGCACGGGGCCGGCGGGCGGGGCGCATGCCGGCATCGACTATCGCGCAGTGGGAAACCTGCATGTCGGCGCCGAGGCCGGGTTCGATCGTACTGGCAATTTTACCGAGGGCACCGGGATGGTCTACGCTCGTTACGTGTTCGGGGACGGAGGGTGAGATGAAACAGGCTGAGACCCATTCCGTGACGCTTACCTTCGATACCCCCGCCCCCGCCCCGGCGCGGGTGGACACGGGCCGATGGCGCTTGTTCCTGCGCGCGCTGGCCGAGGAGGTAGACAGCCGTTCCGGGCCGGACGAGCGCGACGCCCTGTTACGCGGGGTGGGCCGCCGCATGTCCGAACTGATGCCCTTGCCCGGCGTCAGCACGCTGGAGGCTCTGCAGATCGAGATGAATGACGCGCTAGGCGAGGTGGGCTGGGGCACGGTGGAGTTGGAACTGGACGAGACCGACCCGGCGCTGACGGTCGTGCATAGCGGCCTGCCGCGTGTCGGCTCGCTGGGCACGCCGCCCGGCCACTGGCTGGCAGCGCTGCTCCCCGGCTTGTACGATGGCTGGTTCGGGCAACAGCCGGGCAGCCAACCGGCGTTGCAAACCCGCCGGGTGAGCGGCCCTGGGCCGGAGGTGACGCTGCGCTACGCGGCTGCCCCCCTGCCGCCACCCAGCGGCCCAGCCACATAGATCCCTGTTTGTCATGACAAGCAAAATAGCCTGCATCTTGATGCGGGGATGCATCGGCGCCACCCGCCTCAACCTGCGCACCCCCAGCCCACCGTCGGCATTGCCAGCCGAAGGCGCGGCATCCAAGCCCACCCGCACGCTGGCGCCGTCCCGAGCGGCCACGCCGCTCCGCTCTCGCCATGGCGGAACAGCTCAGAGCACGGGACCGTTGGTATTATCGCGTCGGCTTGGGCGGGGTTACGCTGTAGTCGTAAAAGCCGCGCCCGGTCTTGCGGCCGAGCCAGCCGGCCTCGACGTATTTCACCAGCAACGGGCACGGCCGGTATTTGCTGTCCGACAACCCCTCATACAGTACCTGCATGATGGAGAGGCAGGTGTCTAACCCAATGAAATCGCCGAGTTCCAGCGGCCCCATCTTGTGGTTGGCGCCCAGCTTCAAAGCGGTGTCCAGCCCGGCCACGCTGCCCACGCCCTCATACAGCGCATACACCGCCTCGTTGATCATCGGCACCAGCACACGGTTCACGATGAAGCCGGGATAGTCCTCCGACACGGCAATCGTCTTATCCAGCCGCTGCGCCAGCGTCTCGATCGCCTGGAAGGTCGCTTCCGCCGTGGCGATGCCGCGAATGATCTCCACCAGCTTCATCAGCGGCACGGGATTCATGAAGTGCATGCCGATGAACTTGTCGGGCCGATCGGTCACGGCGGCCAAGCGGGTGATCGAGATTGAGGAGGTGTTGCTCGCCACCAGGCAGGCGGGCGCCAGATGCGGCACCAGGCTGCGGAAGATAGCGCGCTTGACCTCTTCCTTCTCCGTGGCCGCTTCGATCACCAGGTCGCAACCGTCGAAGCCGCCGTAATCCCGGGTCGTGGTAATGCGATCCAGCGCGGCTTGCTTGGCCTCTGCCGTCACAGTGCCCTTTGCGACCTGCCGCTCGATGTTCTTGCTGATTCCCGGCGCCGCTTTGGCGAGCGCCTCAGGCTTTGCGTCCATCATCACGACAGTCAGCCCGGCCAGCGCGCAGACATGGGCGATGCCGCTGCCCATCTGCCCGGCGCCAATGACGCCGAGCCGTTGGATCTCCGGGCCGGGCATCAGGGCCGCGCGAGCTCCGCCTCCAGTTCGGGCAGCGCCTTGAACAGATCCGCTACCAGGCCGTAATCGGCCACCTGGAAAATCGGCGCGTCCTCGTCCTTGTTGATGGCGACGATCACCTTGCTGTCCTTCATGCCCGCCAGGTGCTGGATCGCCCCCGAAATCCCAATGGCCATGTAAAGATCAGGCGCCACGATCTTGCCGGTTTGCCCAACTTGGTAGTCGTTCGGCACGAACCCGGCGTCCACCGCGGCGCGGGAGGCGCCCACGGCAGCGCCCAGCTTGTCGGCGATCGGCTCGAGCAGCTTGAAGTTGTCGCCGCTCTGCATGCCGCGGCCGCCGGAGACCACCACACGCGCCGCCGTCAACTCCGGCCGCTCCGACTTGGACAGATCGGCCGAGACGAACTTGGACAAGGCGGACTCAGCGGTCGCCGCCACGTCCTCGATGCTGGCGGACCCGCCCTCGAGCGCCACCGGGTCGAACGAGGCGGCGCGCACGGTCAGCACCTTCTTCGCGTCGATGGACTTCACCGTAGCCATGGCGTTGCCGGCATAGATCGGGCGGATGAAGGTGTCCGCGTCCACCACGCCGGAGATGTCGCTGATGGGCTGCACGTCCAGCAGGGCGGCGACGCGCGGCATGACGTTCTTGCCGGTCGCTGTGGCAGCGGCGAGCAGATGGTCGTAGTTCGGCGCCAGCGAGACCAGCAGTTCTGCCAGCGGCTCGGCCAAGCTGTGGGCGTAAGACGGAGAGTCGGCTCGCTGCACCCGGCTGACACCGTCAAGCTTGGCCGCCGCGGCGCAAGCCGCATCGACGCCCGAGCCCGCGATCAGCACGTGCACTTCGCCTAGTTTGCGGGCCGCCGCCACGGCGCTGCGCGAGGGTTGCTTGATCTCGGCGCCCTCAAAATCCAGCAGGACCAGCGTTGTCATTCAGATCACCTTGGCTTCAGTCTTGAGTTTGGCCACCAGCTCGCCCACCGAGCCGACCTTCTGCCCAGCCTGCCGCTTCGGCGGCTCGGCCACGCTCACCAGGTGCAGCCGCGGCGCCGGGTCGACGCCCAGCGCCTCAGGCTTGATGGTCTCGATCGGCTTCTTGCGCGCCTTCATGATGTTCGGCAACGAGGCATAGCGCGGCTCGTTCAGCCGCAAATCCGCCGTGATCACCGCGGGCAGGCGCAACTCCAGCGTCTCCAATCCGCCATCGACCTCGCGCGTGACGGTTATGGCCTCGCCCTCGACTGTGATTTTGGAGGCAAAGGTGCCCTGCGGCCAGCCGAGCAGGGCTGCGAGCATCTGGCCGGTGGCGTTCATGTCGTCGTCGATCGCCTGCTTGCCCATCAGCACCATGCCAGGCTCCTCCTTGGCCACCAACGCCTTCAGCAGCTTAGCGACCGCCAACGGCTGCAGCTCAACATCGGTCTCCACCAGGATGCCCCGGTCGATCCCCATCGCCAGTGCGGTGCGGATGGTATCGGTGCAGCTTGCCACGCCCATCGAGACCGCCACGGTCTCGGTGGCCACGCCGCGTTCCTTGAGCCGGATCGCCTCTTCCACCGCGATCTCGTCGAACGGATTCATCGACAGTTTCAGCCCGGCGATGTCCACCCCGGACCCGTCGGACTTGACGCGGACTTTCGCATTGTAATCGACCACCCGCTTGACGGGGACAAGGACCTTCATCGGCGTTCTGCTGTTCCTAAAGCCTCGGATGAGGAATGAGTGAGCCGCGCCGGGCCGCAGCCCCGCGTTCGAGCGACGTAGTCGCAAATCCTAGAAGCGAGACCGTAACAGGTCAAACCCGGCTAGCTCCGCAGCAGGTGCAGCAGCAGCACGAACAGCAGCAGCGTCCCTGCCTGTAGCAGCACGCGCCATTGCATCAGCTTGTTGGAGCGCCGCGGATCGCCGCCCCCCCGCACCAAGCCGAGCAGCCCGGCAACCAGAACGCCGAGGGTCGCGAGCATAAGCGCCGCCACCATCACGATGAGCACAATCTTCATGAGGCACAGTTAGGCCCGGTCGACGAAATGTGCAGCCTCCTTCGCGGCGCTTTGGTTGACAGCCTGATGTTCGGGCGGGACGAAGCGCCATGCGTTACGTCTCCCTGGTTCTCGCCGCTGCTCTCATGCTGTGCTGTGCTGCTCCGCCACCAGCGCTGGCGCAAGCGGCCGCCGCGGCCGCCCCCACGCTGACCCCGGCGCAGGCGCAAACCGTGCTGGATGTGCTGCAGGACGACAAGAAGCGCACCCAGTTTGTGGCCGTGTTGCAGAACATGATCCGCGCTGCGCCCGCGGTGGCGCCGCACTCTCCGGTGCCGCTGGCGGCCAACAGCGTTGGGGCACAGTTGCTGGTGCAGGGCGAGAGCTGGGCGACACGGATGGCCATCCAACTCCGGGCGGCGGCGTCGGCATTGCAAGGCCTGCCGCAAATCGGGGTGTGGCTTTCCGCCACCGTCAATAGCCCGGAGGCGATCGCCACTTTAGCTAGCGCCTTATGGAAGCTGGCTGCTGTGATGGCGATCGGGCTGGCGGCCGAATGGGCCACGCAACGGCTGCTCGCCGGCTTCCGCCGCATTCTGGCGACGCGGGTGCCATTGGACGGCGCGGTCGACGAGCCCGCCGACACCGACACGGACGCCAATGACGTGCCGGCGGCAGTGCTGAGCAAGCGCCAGCGCCGGTTCAGCGTGGCATGGCGCATGCTCCGCCGCTTGCCGTTCGTGCTTTTGGTGTTCCTGCTGGACCTGGTTCCCGTGGCCGTTTTCGCCGCCCTCGGCAACGCGCTACTCACCCTCCCGCTGGGCACCACCGCGAACGACCGGCTGGTGGTGATGGCCGTGGTGGACGCCTATGTGGTTTGCCGCCTGATCCTCTGCCTGACCCGCGCGATTATGAGCCCTGGGCAGCCGAGCATGCGCCTGCTGCGCTGCAGCGACGAGACCGCCGCTTACACCACGCGCTGGGTGCGCCGACTCAGCCTGGTTGCGGTGTCGGGCTATGCGGTGGCGGAGACAGCGCTGCTGTTCGGCCTGTCCCGCCCGGCCCATGACGTGCTGCTGAAGCTGGTGGCGCTTGTCGTTCACATCATGCTGGTCGTTCTGGTGCTGCAGATCCGGCACCCCGTGGAGGCCCGGCTGCGCGCACGGCGGCATGCCACAGGCGCCATTGCCAGCCTGCAGAACCTGTTCGCGCGGCGCTGGCACCACATCGCCAACTTCTACATTATCGCGCTGTGGCTGGTGGCAGCCGCTGAAATCCGCGACGGCTATGTCCGGCTGCTGCACTTCTTCCTCGTCACCACGGGCACGCTGATCGTCTCGCGCCTGGTCGGCATCGTCCTGCTCGGCACGCTGGATCGCAGCCTGCGCGCCGACGCGGACACGGTTAGCCAGTATCCCGCCATCGAGCAGCGTATCAGCCAGTATTACCCGGCGATCCGCACCTGCTTGGTCGCGCTGATCATGGCGGCGACGGCGGTGACGCTGCTGGAGGTGTGGGGTTTCGCGCCGCTCTCCTGGTTTAGCGTCGGCCAATTGGGCGCGCGCCTGGTGCAAGCGCTGCTCACCTCGGTGGTGACGGTGGTGCTGGCTGTGGTGGTGTGGGAGGCCGCCAATGCTGCGGTGGAGAGCAAGGTGGCGGCGCTGACCCGGGCGGCGCAAACCGCCCGCGCCGCCCGGCTGCGCACCTTGCTGCCCATGCTGCGCACCAGCCTTCTGGTAGCGCTGGTGATCATGGCCGGGCTGATCGTGCTGAGCCAAATCGGGGTCAACATCGCCCCCTTGCTGGCCGGCGCCGGCGTGCTGGGCGTGGCCATCGGCTTCGGCAGCCAGAAACTGGTGCAGGACCTCATCACGGGGCTGTTCCTGTTGCTGGAGAACACCATGCAGGTGGGCGATGTGGTGACGCTCGCCGGGCTGACCGGCACGGTGGAGTATCTCTCCATCCGCACCATCCGGCTGCGCGCGGTGGACGCCTCGCTGCACATCATCCCGTTCTCCTCCGTCACCACGGTAACCAATCAGACGCGGGACTACGCCTATGCCGTGGTCGACCTGCCGATCGGGCTGGACGAGGAGCCCGACCGGGTGGCCAACCTGCTCAGCGAGGCGGTGAAGACGATGCGCAGCGAGCCACGCTGGGAGGACGCCATCACCGCCGACCTTGAAGTGATGGGCGTCTACGCCTTTACCGACACGAACTGGACCATGCGGGTGCGTATCCGCACCCTGCCGTCGCAGCGCTGGGCGGTGAACCGGGAGTTCAACCGCCGGGTGAAGTACTGCTTTGACGAGAACGCGGTGCAGAGCCCGATCACCTCCTATAGAGTGCAAGGCTGGTTGCCGCCCGGGTCGGAACGCCCGATTCACACGCCCGAGCCGCCCTCGCCGCCGGCACAGGCCGCGGCGCCGATGCAGGATGCCGCCGAATGACCGAGCCCACGACCAACCCGATGACCGACCGCCCGACCATCGCCGCGCTGATCGCCCGCGACGGCTTCGCCTTCGTGCACGACGCGGAGATGCGCGGCGTGCTGGAGGGCGCCGGGTTGGAGGATTGGCCTGCCTTCGCCGAGAGCTGGAACGACCTCGGGCTGGACACCTACATGGCCGATGGCGGCCGCTACCGTCGCCGCCACCATGCCGCCTTCTCGGCCGGCCCCGCGGGCATCGCCCGCTTGCCGGCGCAGCCGCACTATCAGAGCCGGGACTACAACCTGCTGAATGGCGGCGTCGAGCGCTGGTTCCAGCCGGTGACCGAGGCGGTGGAGCGCATGCCGGCCTTCACCGCCATCCTGCGCACCTGCCAACGCGTGTTCGATGCGCTCTCCCCCGGTGTGGCGGAGTGGGAGGCGGAGGTGCACCAGTTCCGCATCGAGGCGCAGCCCGGCCTGGTGGGCCGCCCGACGCCCGAGGGCATGCACCGGGACGGCGTCGATTGGGTGCTGGTGCTGATGGTGCGGCGGGAGAACGTGGCCAGCGGCGAGACCACCATCCACGATGAGGGCGGCCGCCTGCTCGGCTCCTTCACCCTCACCCGCCCGATGGACGCCGCCTGGGTGGATGACCGCCGCGTGCTCCACGGCGTCACCCCGGTAGAGCCGCGCGACCCGGCGGGTGCCGCCTTCCGGGACGTGCTGGTGGTGACGTTCAGGAAGGCGGCTTGAGAGCCCACGTTAGATGTAGTGCTCCGCCAACGGAGCAAACCCGTTGAAACGCTGGCTGGCATAGGTGGTAACGTAAGCGCCGGTGGAGAGGATATCCACGGTCTCACCATGCTGCAACGCCACGGGCAGGCGGTAATTGGCACGTTCATACAGGATGTCCGCCCCATCGCAGGTGGGCCCGGCGATGCATACCGGGCAGGTGGGCTCGCCGTCATGACCGGTTGCGATGTGATACTTGATGGACTCGCCCTCGGTCTCGGCCAAGCCGCCGAAACGCCCGATGTCCAGATAGACCCAGCGGGTGGGATCGTCCGGCAGGCGCTGGCTGACCAGCACCACCTCGGCATGCACCAGCCCGGCGTCCCCCACCATCGAACGGCCGGGTTCGATCAGGATTTCGGGCAGGTCGTTGCCGAAATGCTCGGTCATGGCGTGCATGATGGCGTGGGCGAAGCAGTCCACCGCCGGCACCTCTTCGCGGTAGCGCACCGGGAAGCCGCCGCCGAGATTGACCATGCGCAGGTTTACTCCGGCGCGGCGCAGGTCGGTAAACAGCATGCCGACGCGGCCGATGGCGGCCTCGTAGGCGGCCGTGTCGAGCTGCTGGCTGCCGACGTGGAAGGACAGGCCATACGGGTCCAGCCCGAGCTCGCCGGCGCGCATCATAAGCGCGCGGGCGCTCTCCACGGTGGTGCCGAACTTGCGGGAGAGCGGCCAATCGGCGCCCCTGTTCTCCACCAGCAAGCGGCAGTAGACGCGGCAGCCCGGGGCGTGGCGCGCGAGCTTCTCGAGTTCCTCCACGGAGTCAAAGGCATACATCGTGACCCCCGCCTCGTAGGCGCGCTGGATGGCGGACACCTTCTTGATGGTGTTGCCGAAGGAGATGGCGCCGGGTGCGGCGCCCGCCTCGAGGCACATGCCGACCTCCTCGTAGGAGGCGGCATCGAAGGCGCTTCCCAGGCCCACGAGGCGCTGCAGGATGGGCGCGGCCGGGTTCGCCTTCACAGCGTAGTAGACCCGCGCCAGCGGCAAGGCGCGCAGGATGGCACGATAGTTCTCCTCCACCCGGTCCACGTCGAGGACGAGGCAGGGCGTGGCCGGACGCGAGTCGGCCAGGAACTGCGCGATCTTTGGGGTCATCGCACGGAGCCTTCTGATGCAGCGCCCACCTTTCCAGGCGGTGGGCGGGAGTTGACGGAACGGTCGAACGAACCAGCGAAAAACAAAGTCAATTGCCAGAACGCTTGACGTCGTTGCGTAACCCCAAGGGCCAGAGGCACGTGCGTTGCTGCGTGGAGGGGGCAAATAGGGCCGGGTTGGGTGTGGCGCAAGCGAAAATATCGGCTGTGGCGGAAAAAATCCTGACGCTGCAAAGCCCTGTAAGAACAAGCTGCTAA
Organism: Acetobacteraceae bacterium; assembly: GCA_965276785.1. Taxonomy (GTDB): domain Bacteria; phylum Pseudomonadota; class Alphaproteobacteria; order Acetobacterales; family Acetobacteraceae; genus LMUY01. The sequence continues at coordinate 406,447 of OZ255629.1, read as the reverse complement.
AGAAGGATTAACCGAGCATCATTCAGTGCCTCGGCGGCGCAAGGCTTGCCGCCACATTTGCCGCCCCAGCAACGCGGCCGCTGGGGCAAGTTGGCCAGGCATTGGGCGAAGCGGGCTGCAGCGCAGCGAGTGCTGCAACACATTCTGCACCCGCTGAATGCGTCGAAGACTAGATCCGGTGGCGGGCGGGGCGCTGGTCAATGACACGGCGCGCCAGGGTCAGGGACGCCCCATGGCCGATCCGATGGCCGCCAGCCAGCCTCTGCGAGGCGTGCGCGGTGCGCCGGCGGTGGGCCAGCGATCGGGCAGCGGCCTGGTCGTCCGGTGCTTCGGCAACTTCGACCGGATCGCTGGAGGCGGATTCGATCGAGACGGTACCGCGGCCGCGGCCAAGCAGGCCGATCTCCCGGGCTGCCCCGCGCGACAAGTCGATGACCGCACTATGCGCGCCCATGCGGTCGTTCACCCGCACGACCACTGAGCGGCCGGTGGCGTGCAAGGTGACGCGCACGCGCGCCCCAAGCGGGAGGTTTCGGCTGGCGGCTGTCATGGCCTCCTGGTCGAACGCTTCGCCGCTGCTGGTCGACAGGCCTTGATGAGCGGCACCATACCAGGATGCGACCCCCGTGCTTTCTGCCTCAACGGCAAACGGACTCAGTGTGAGGCCGAGGAGAGCAGAGAGGAGCATATGGTATTTTTTCATACGATCGCAGTCCCTATCCGCTGAAATAAGCGGCTTGAGGGATACTCCCCAGCCCAGTGCTTAAGAGCAAGATGCAGAGGCGAAATCAAAAAATAGAATGATCTACTGATCGCTCTACCGTGTGCCTCAGAGACCACACTGATGGCGGAGTGCGGGAAAATCTCTATAGGTTCTTTATCAAGTTTCTAATCACGACTTATTAATGGCCCGCGGTGATCTCCTCGATCTTAGGTAATTGCAAGTCAATGCGACACAAGCCGGGCATTGCGGCTAGGATTTCATACCGCATAGAGGCGTGTTGCTAATCGAACACAGGACTTGTGGCCGAAAGGCGTCGATCACAATAATTGTGATCGCTCCGACGCGTTTTTCTGCTCTCTATGCCGCGCCAAAGTGGCCCGGAGGCGAAAACCGCTGGACGCGGGCGGAGTCTAGCGGATGAGCCCGGTCAACGGGCTGGACGGATCAGCCCCCATTCGCCGGGGCATGCGGCCGGCCAGGTAAGCCAGCCGACCGGCTTCCACCGCCGCCTTCATGGCCCGCGCCATCACCACCGGGTCGCGCGCATGGGCAATGGCGGAGTTCAACAGCACCGCGTCGCAGCCGAGTTCCATCGCGATGGCAGCATCCGAAGCTGTCCCGACGCCCGCGTCGACCAACAGGGGAACTCCCGTCTGCTCGATCAACATGCTGAGCATAGCCGGGTTCTGCAGGCCAAGACCGGAGCCGATGGGCGCACCGAGCGGCATGATGGCGACGCAACCCATGTCCTCAAGCCGCTTGGCGGCGACCGGGTCGTCGGCGCAGTAGACCATCACCTCGAACCCGTCGGAGATCAGCGCTTCGGCGGCCTCAAAGGTCGCCGCCATATCGGGGTAGAGATGTGGCGGCGGCCCTAGCACTTCGAGCTTGACGAGGTTCCAGCCGCCCGCCTCGCGCGCCAGCCGGAGCGTGCGAACCGCGTCCTTGGCGGTGTGACAGCCGGCCGTGTTGGGGAGATAGGTGTAGCGTTTCGGGTCCACATAGTCCTGCAGCATGGGCGCGGCCGGATCCGACAGGTTCACCCGGCGCACCGCCACCGTCACGATCTCCGCGCCAGACGCCTCGATGGCGGCGGCGGTCTCGACAAGGTCACGGTACTTGCCCGTACCCACCACCAGGCGCGAGTGAAACCGCCTACCAGCCACCGTCCAACTATCGCCCTCTGCCGCAATCATCCCATCCATGGCTCAGCCGCCTCCGATAAAATGCACGATCTCGAGCGCGTCCCCGTGCGCCAGTTCGGTGGCTTGATAGAGGGACCGCGGCACGATGGCCTCATTGCGCTCGACTGCTACCTTACGCTGATCGAGGCCGAGACTGGCGAGCAAGGCAGCGACGTTGGCGGGCCCGGCGAGCTCGCGGGTCTCGCCGTTCAGCGTCAAGGTGAGGGGTGCCGGCATGCGCCTATAGTGGGAACTGACGCTTGCGCCGGCAAGCGCGGCATGAGGCCGTTGGACGCGCCAACACGCGCCATGCTACGGCCCTGCCTATGTCCGCCGCTCTGCCGCCCGGTCCGATCCCGCTGATCGCCGTCCTGAACGGGCCCAACATGAACCTGCTCGGCCTGCGCCAACCCGAGATTTACGGGCGCGACACGCTGGACGACGTGGAGGGCCTCTGCGCTGAGACCGCCGAGGCGCTGCAGATCGCCATCGATTTCCGTCAGTCCAATCACGAGGGCGAGTTGGTGTCCTGGGTGCAGGAGTTCCGCGGCCACGCCGCCGGGATCGTGATCAACCCGGCGGGCTACACCACCACCTCAGTGGCGCTGATGGACGCGCTGCTGGCTTGCGAGCTGCCGGTGATCGAGGTGCATGTGACCAATATCCATCGCCGTGAAGAGTTCCGGCAGCATTCGCTGATCTCCCGCGTGGCACTGGGTGTGGTCTGCGGCCTAGGCGTGCGTGGCTACGCCCTGGCGCTGACCGCGATGGCCGATATGCTGCTGGACCGCTGAAGGACATCGCCACGGATGAGCCGCCTCCCGATTGACACCGCAGAAATCCGTGCTCTGGCCGAGATCCTTGCCGAGACGGGCTTGACCGAGATTGAAATCGAGGACGGGGAGAGCCGCATCCGGGTCGCCCGCATGCCAGCCGCCGCAGCCGTCCCGGTCGCCGCGGCACCCGCGCCCGTCGCTGCGGTTTACCCGACGCCGTCGGCCGTTACCCCGGCCACGCTCGCAATCGATCCGGCCAACACCATCACCAGCCCGATGGTGGGCGTGGCCTATCTCGCGCCCGAGCCGGGCCAACCCGCTTTCGTCACCGTGGGCCAAGCCGTGACGGTGGGCCAAACCGTACTGCTGATCGAGGCGATGAAGACGTTCAACCAGATCAAGGCCCCCCGCGCGGGCATCGTGGCCCAGATCCTGGTCAGTTCAGGCCAGCCGGTGGAGTATGGCGAGGTGCTGCTGGTGATCGAGTGATGTTCGGCAAAGTCCTGATCGCCAATCGCGGCGAAGTGGCGCTGCGGGTGCAACGCGCCTGCCGCGAGTTGGGGATCCCCACCGTTGCCGTCCACTCGACCGCCGATGCGGAGGCGATGCACGTCCGGCTGGCCGACGAGAGCGTGTGCATTGGGCCGCCCCCGGCGCGGGACAGCTACCTCAACATCCCGGCCATCCTGACCGCAGCGTCCGTCACCGGGGCGGACGCGATCCATCCGGGCTATGGCTTCCTGTCGGAGAACGCCGGGTTTGCGGAGATGGTGGAGGAACATGGCCTGACCTTCATCGGCCCTTCGGCGGCGCATATCCGCATGATGGGGGACAAGATTACCGCCAAGGCCGCGATGGCCTCGCTGGGGGTGCCGCTGGTGCCGGGCAGCCCGGGCGCGGTGGCCGATCTGGCGCAGGCCGCCAGCGTTGCCGACGGGATCGGCTATCCCGTGCTGATCAAGGCCGCGGCCGGCGGTGGCGGCCGGGGCATGAAGGTGGCGCAGACCGCGGCCGACCTGCCGGAAGCCTGGCGGGTGGCACGGGCAGAGGCACGGGCGGCGTTCGGCCGCGACGAGGTCTACCTGGAGAAATACCTCGACCGCCCACGCCACATCGAGCTGCAAGTGCTGGCGGACCGATTCGGCGCCGTGGTGCATTTAGGCGAGCGGGACTGTTCGCTGCAGCGGCGGCATCAGAAACTGCTCGAGGAGGCCGGCTCCCCTGCCCTGACGGCGGCGGAGCGCGATGCCCTTGGCGCCACCGTCACGGCCGGACTGGCCAAGCTGGGCTACTGCAATGCCGGCACGCTCGAGTTCCTGTATCAGGACGGCCAGTTCGCCTTCATCGAGATGAACACCCGGCTGCAGGTGGAGCATCCGGTGACGGAAATGGTCACCGGCATCGACATCGTGCGGGAGCAGTTGCGCATCGCGGCCGGGCAGGCGCTGGGCTACACCCAGGCGGACATCCGCTTCAGCGGCCACGCCATCGAGGTGCGCGTGGCGGCGGAAGACCCGGAGACGTTCGTGCCGACTCCCGGCCTGGTGGAGGTGTTCCACGCCCCCGGCGGCTTGGGCGTACGGGTCGATTCGGCGCTGTATGCCGGGTATGCCGTGCCGTCCTACTACGACAGCCTGGTCGCGAAGCTGATCGTGCACGCCGATGACCGCCCGGCAGCGATTGCCAGGCTGCGGCGGGCGTTGGAGGAGTTTGCCGTGGTCGGAATCAAGACCACGATCCCGCTGCATCAGCGCATCGCCGCCGACCCGGCGTTCAACGCCGGAGACTACGACATCCACTGGTTGGAACGGTTTGTATCCGCTGCGTGAGGAGGCGTAGGGCGGGTGAGACCCGCCGTGGTGCCAAGGAAGAGGCGGGTTGCACCCGCCCTACGATCGAGAGCGGCAACTACGCGACCGGCGGCACGCCTTGCGGGTCGAGCCGGTAGCCGCCGCCCTCCGTGACCAGCAGGCGCGCGTTGGCCGGGTCGGGCTCAATCTTTTGCCGCAAGCGGTAGATGTGGGTCTCCAGCGTGTGCGTCGTCACCGCCGCATTGTAGCCCCAAACCTCGTTCAGCAACACCTGCCGCGCCACCGGACGCGTGCCGGCGCGATAGAGGAACTTCAGGATGGCCGCTTCCTTCTCGGTCAGCCGGATGCGCCGATTGCGGATCGGCTCCTGCAGCAGCTTGGCCGACGGCCGGAAGGTGTAGGGCCCAATGGTGAACACGGCGTCTTCGCTGTTCTCGAAAATACGCAACTGCGCGCGCAACCGCGCCAGCAGTTCGGCGAGGCGGAAGGGCTTGGCGATGTAGTCGTTGGCGCCTGCGTCCAGCCCGCGCACCACATCCGCCTCGTCGTCCGAACCGGTCAGCATGATGATCGGCATGCGCATGCCCTGGCGCCGCAAGGCCGCACACAGGTCGCGTCCGTCGCCATCGGGCAAGCCCACATCCAAGATCACCGCATCGAACCGTGAGTCGCGGGCGGTCACCTTGGTCTCTGCCTCGCCGATCGACCCGGCCTCCTCGGCAGTAAATTCACCGTCAAACTGCAACTGCTCGACTAGCGTTTCGCGTAACGAAAGGTCATCGTCCACGATCAGGATTGGGCGCTCGCCCGCCATCAGCGACTTCCTTCATACTAACGTTCAGCGGCCCAGCTGGCGGCCGCGACTGCCGATATCTCTGGCTGCGCAGCAAGCAGCCGTTAAGGTGTGCCCAATATTTCGTGAGCTTGTCCAGGTCGGCATCACAACGCGGCGGCGGCCCGACCAATCGGACGCCGCTTACCGCCGATGGCACACATTTCCGTGACCTTGCCCCTCGTTTGAACGAGGGATAGATCATACTTGCTGTGGCGACCGTGCTCGCCACTGCCGGCGCGCCGGTGCGGTCCTCTCCAGTCCTGGCGCAATTGCAATGCCCGACGTGCCCTCCGCCCTGACCGCGCCCACCGACCGGCTCCGCGCCGTTGAAGCCGCGGTGATCGCGCTGCGGCGCGGCATGCCCGCCATTCTCGGGGGAGATTCCGACCCGGCGGTCGCGTTGCTGGCCGCGGAAACGGCCGACCTTGCGGGCCTGGCCAGCCTGGACCGCAGCGCCGGCGGCCCACGCCTGCTGCTGTTGTCTGCGGAGCGGGCGAAAGCCTTGCTGCCGGCGCTTCCGCCCGGACCCATCGTGGCCCTGGAAGCCGCCGGATTGACGCTCGAAGAGGTGCGGGCGTTGTCGGACCCAACCCATCGCCTGGCTGGGCCAAACCCACCGGTGATGCCCGCCGTGGCGCCGCCGGGAGCGGAGGCGGGCTTGGCGCTGGCGGTGCTGGCCAGGGTGCTGCCGGCGTTGCTCTGTGTCCCGGCGCCGGGCCGGGTCGGGCCGCCCCCGGCCGACGTGCTGCGGCATGCCGCGCTCAGCGCCAGCGTGCTGGTGCGGGTGAGCGAGGCACAGGTGCCGCTCGAACAGGCGCCCGACACGCGCGTGGTGGCGTTCCGCTCCAGCGACACCGGCGCGGAGCACTACGCCGTGCTGGTGGGCCGGCCCGAACTCGCCGCCGCACCGCTCGTGCGGGTGCACTCGGAATGCTTCACCGGCGACCTGATCGGCAGCCTGCGCTGCGATTGCGGGCCGCAACTGCGCGGCGCCATCGCCCGCATGGCCGCCGAGGGGGCGGGCGCGCTGCTGTATATGGCGCAGGAGGGCCGCGGGATCGGCCTGCCCAACAAGCTGCGCGCCTATGCGCTGCAGGACCACGGCCTGGACACGGTGGACGCCAACCGCGCGCTCGGCTTTGCCGCCGACGAACGCGATTTCCAGGTCGCGGCGGCGATTTTGCGCGACTTGGGCCTGGTGCGTGTGCGCCTGCTGACGAACAATCCGGATAAGATTGCGACGCTGGCCGCGCACGGCATCGACGTCGCGGGCCGCGAGAGCCTGCTGTTCGCCGGCAACGGCTGGAACGACGGCTACCTGCACACCAAGGCGACGCGGTTCCGGCACTTCCTGGAATAGCGGCGAGGACCCGGCACCGTCACATCCCGACCTTGAAGCATGCCACCCAGTGCTCCGGCTCCACCTCCTCCAACGGCGGTTCGGCGCGGCGGCAGCTCGCATCCCCCCTCCCGCAACGGTCGGCAAAGCGGCAGCCCACAAACCCCGCATCCAGGTTCGGCACGCCGCCCGGGATCACCGGCAACTCTGCCTGCCGCCGGGCCGGATCGGGCAAGGTCGCGATCAGGCCCAGCGTGTAAGGGTGCAGCGGCTGGCCGAACAGCGCGTCGGCCGGCGCGCGCTCCACCACTCGGCCGGCATACATCACGATAATCTCGTGCGCGATCTCGCTCACCACCGCCAGGTTGTGGCTGATGAACTGGATCGCGGTGCCGATTTCCTCCTGGAGCGCCAGCATCAAGTCGAGGATTTGCGCCTGGATGGTCACGTCCAGCGCCGTGGTCGGTTCGTCGGCGATCAGCAGCGCCGGGCGGCAGGCGAGCGCCATTGCAATCATGGCGCGTTGCCGCATGCCCCCCGACAGTTGGTGCGGATAGGCCGCCGCCCGCTCCCGCGGCGAGGTGATGCCGACATCGGCCAGCAACTCCACCGCCCGCGCCCCCGCCTGCTTCCAGCTCATACGCTGGTGCAGCACCATGACCTCGGCGATCTGGCGCCCCACCGTCATCACCGGGTTCAGCGCGGTCATCGGTTCCTGGAACACCATGGCCACGCGTTCGCCGCGCAGTTTGCGCCACACCGCGGCCGGCTCGCCCAGCATCTCCCGCCCTTGCAGCCGCACTGAGCCGCCCACCCGGCCCGGGCCCGGCACCAGCCCCATCACCGCCAGCGCTGTCATGGACTTGCCGCAGCCGCTCTCCCCCACCACCCCCAAGGTCCGCCCGGCCGCAACGCGGAAGCCGACGCCGGCCACCACCTCCCGCATGCCACGGGCAACGGGGAACGCGACCGAGAGGTCGCTCACCGTCAAGACATCAGTCATCGGCGCGCCAAAACTCCGCCCAGAGGCTCGACGGGGCATTGGTGCCGGTTGGCGTGACGCCGTGCAGCCAAAGCGGCCAGACATGCGCGTCAACGCCGAAGAACAGCGGCAAGACGGGGAGCTGGTCAGCATAGAGGCGCTGCATGTCGGCCCAGATCGGCTTGCGCTTGGCAAAATCCAGCTCGCGTTCCATGGCGTCGATATCGGCGTCCATCCTCGGGCTGCGGAAATCGGTGTAGTTAGTGCCGCCCCAATTATCTGCGGCAACGGGGATTTGGCCGCTGGAGAGGATTTGCCGCGGTGAACTCTCTACCGCCGTGCTCCAGGTGAACATCGCCAGCCCGGTAAAGGCGCGGTGCTTCAGCGTTTCGCCGAACAGCGTGCGCGGCGGCTCGTTGTGGATGGTCACCTCGATGCCGATGTCATGCCACTGGCTCTGCATGACTTGCTGCAGCAATTCCCGTACCCGCACTCCGGTGCTGGTGGTGAACTCGAAACTCAGCCGCTGCCCGGCGGCGTTGCGGCAGATCCCGTCTGCCCCCGGATGCCAGCCCGCCTCGGCCAGCAGAGCCCGGGCGCGCGCCGGGTCGTAGGGGTAGGTGACGATGTCCGGGGTGTATTGCGGCTCGAGCGGGCTCGTGAAGCTGTTTGCCACTGGCGCACGGCCGCCCATCAGCTTGTCGACAATGCTCTGCCGGTCGATGCCCAGCAGCAGGGCGCGCCGCACCCGCACATCCGCCAGCATGGGATTGTCGAGTTGCAGATCGACATGGGTGTAGGAGAGGTTGGGCTTGTAGGCGTAGGTGAAGCGGCCGGGGTCCTGCCGCTGCAGCGCCAGCACCTGATCCAGCGTCAGCGCCACCCCATCGGCCGGCGCCAGGTCCACGTCCCCAGACAGCAGGTTAGCTTGCAGGGCTGCGGTGTTGCCGATGGTCTTGATCACGATGCGGTCGAAATACGGGCGCGAGCCGGCCCAATGCTCGTTGCGGTCCAGGATCAGGTCGCTGCCGGTGTCGACCTGGGTGATGCGGTAGGGTCCATTGTATAGCCCCGGATTGGTCGGGTCCCGATTGTAATGGCTGGTGTCAATATAGCCCCCAGCGTTGCGCGCCGCCTGATAGACCGGCTGCTCCAGATGGGCCGGCAGGATCTCGGCCAGCACGTTGTATTGGTAGAATGGCTCGGAGAAGTGCAGCACGGCGGTGAGCGGGTCCACCACGTCCACCCGGCTGATGCGGGTCCAGTCGTGGGTGTTAGCAAAGCCGCTGTTGGGGTCGCGGCCGACTTCGGCGGTAAAGGCGAGATCCGCTGCCCCCAACGGCGCGCCGTCGGCCCAGGTGAGGCCCGGCTTGAAGCGCACCGTGACGGCCATGCCTTGGCCTTCGAGCTTGGCACCGCCGTTCGCCAGTGTTGGGATTTCGGTGCAGAGCAGGCAGACGAGCTGGTGGTTCGCGTCGTAGGTGGTGACGGGCCGGTCGGCAAAGCCGAGGACGTAGAACTTGATCACCTCGGGGTCGATGGCCGGGTGCAGCGTGGAGGGGAACGAGGCCACGCCGATGGTGAGGGTGTGGTGCGGCTGAGCGAAGGCGGGGTGTGCGAGCAGGGCAAGGATGAGGTAGCGGAAAACCGACTGCACTCCGAACTGCGCGGCAGTGGCAGCCAACCGAACCAATACCGTCATGCCAAGGCTTGACCCACGGCTGTCCGGTTTAAGAAAGCCAATATACAGCACTTTATCGTCATGCCCGGACTTGATCCGGGCATCCACGGCGTCCCAACGTCACCGGACCAACCCATTAAAAGCCAGTCCTCGCCAAGAACCGATCGACGTCACCAGCCAAACCCCGTGGATGCCCGTGTCAAGCACGGGCATGACGGTAAAATTTTACTTGCTCGCCAACAATAGCATGAACCGGACAGCAGTGGTCTTGACCTTGGCATCCACGGAGTGCGGCACATGACGTAATACGCCGCCTGGACCGCCTTGCGGGATCTCCGACGACGTCCTTTGCGGGTTCGCCGTGGATGCCAGGGTCAAGCCCTGGCATGACGTGATTGGTCGGCTTCGGCGCCATAGGCGATTGACGCGCTGGTACGCGAGAGAGCCAGCCGATCAACCTGGGTGCCAATCCTCGGCCCATTCGCTCGACATGTCGCCCTGCCCGGTCGGCACGTAGCCGCGCAGCCAGATGGGGGTGACGTGCGGCTCGGCACGGAAGAACAGCGGCAGCACGGGGACGGCTTCGGCATAGATGCGCTGCATGTCGGCCCAGATCACTTTCTGCTTGGCCGGGTCGAGTTCGCCTTCCGCAGCGGCGATGTCGGCGTCCATCTTGGGGTTGCTGAAGCCCGGCGTGTTAGAGCCGCCGTAATTGTTGGCCTCGGTGGGGATCTGGCTCGAATCCAGGGTGCGGAATGGCGTCTCCGTCACGTTGCTGCTCCAGCCATACATTACCATTCCGGTGTAGGTCCGGTGCTTCATGGTGTCGCCGAACAGGGTGCGCGCCGGCTCGTTCTTCAGCGTGATCTCCACACAGGCGTTTTTCCAGTTGGATTGCAGCACTTGCTCCTGCAGCTCGCGCAGGCGGTTGCCGGCCGTGGTGCCGAGTTCGAACGACAGCCGGTCGCCGGCGGGGTTGCGGCAGATGCCGTCCGGGCCCGGCGTCCATCCCGCCTGCGCCAGCAGCGCTTTGGCGCCGGGCAGGTCGTATTTCACCACCGGGATCGCCGGGTCGTAATACGGGCTCAGCGGATTGACCCAGGTGGCGGCCACGGGCTGGGTGCCGTGGAACAGCCGGTCCACCATGGTCTGCCGGTCCATCGCCATCAGCAGGGCGCGGCGCACCCGCACATCGGCCAACAGCGGGTTTTCCCGCTTCAGGTCGACGTGCTCGTAGGTGAGGCTCGGCTTGAATTCGTAGTGGAACTCGTCCGGATGGGCTTTCTGCAGCGCGAGGGCCTGGTCGATGGTGAGGCCGATGCCTTCGCCGGCCACCATGTCCACATCGCCGGACAGCAGGTTGGCCTGCAGCGCCGCCGTGTTCTCGATGTGGCGCAGCACGATACGTTCGAAGCCGGGCTTGGTGCCGGTCCAGTGCGGATTGGGCTGCAGCACGATCTGATTGCCGCTGTCATAGCCGGTGATCATGTAGGGGCCGTCGTAGAGCCCTGGGTTGACCGGCGCCCGGTTGTAGTTGGTGCCGTTGATGTAGGCGCCGGGGCTGCTGTCCTTGGCCACCACCGCGCCTTCGACGTGCTCGGGCAGGATTTGGTCCCATTGGTTGTAGTCGGCCCGGACCTTTCCAAGGTGGAGCACTGCGGTGTGGTCATCCACCACGTCCACGCTGGTGGCGCGGTTCCAGGGATTGTTGTTGGAGAAGCCGCTGGCCGGGTCGGCCCCCAGCTTCCAAGTGAAGGCGATATCGCGCGCGGTGACGGGCTGGCCGTCGCCCCAAGCGAGGTTGGGCTTGAGCTTGATGGTGACCGCCATGCCCTTGCTGCCGTCTGGCCGGTCCTCGATCTTGGCCAGGCCGTTATCCAAGGTCGGCAGCTCGGTGCAGAGCAGGCAGGTGTTCTTCCAGCTTGCGTCGAAGGCGGTGATGGGGCGGATGACGAAGCCGAGTGCGTAGCTGCGCACCACCTCGGCGTCGATGTCCGGCTGCAGCGAGGAGGGGAATTGGGCGATGCCGATGGTGAGCGTATCATGCGCTGGGGCGGCGTGCGCGAGCCCTGCGGTGGCGAGAACGAGGGCTAGACTCAAATCGCTTTGACTGGAATCGCAGTTTTCTCCTTCCGAAACGGGAGCGACGTGTGATTCGAAGGCTTCCGGCTGATACCGGAGGCGAGGATGGCGTGGCGGCGTGGACAGGCCTACGGGCAGGACTTGCGGGATCGGGTGCTGGCATGCCGCGATCTGACCTTGGTGCAGGCGGCAACGCGCTTTGGCGTGAGCCCGTCTTATGTTTCGAAAGTGCGGGCCCGGCTTCGCGAGCTCGGCGATCCGGCCCCTGGCCCGCAGCATGGCCATGTTCCGTTGCGATTGGCCGGCGTCACCAAGGACTTGGCAGCACAAATCCATCGGTTTCCAGATGCCACGTTGGACGAGCTGCGGTTGTGGCTGTCGCAAACCCACAAAGTCAGTGTGAGCTACTCCGTAATGTGGAAAGTCGTCGCCCGGCTGGGCCTGACATATAAAAAAAGCACCTGCAGGCCGAGGAACAGCGGCGCGAGGACACCGCCGAAGCGCGCCGACAATGGGCGGCGCGCCAGCTCACTCTCAATCCAGCGCGCCTTGTCTTCCTCGATGAAACCTGGGCCACGACCAACATGACCCGCACACGCGGCCGGGCACCACGGGGCGAGCGCCTGGTCGGCATCGTCCCGCACGGCCATTGGCACACAACCACCTTCCTGGCCGGCCTGCGCACAACCGGCTTGATTGCTCCGTTGGTGCTGGACAGCGCGATCAACGGAGCGGCGTTCCTCGCCTACATCCAGCAGTTCCTGGTCAAGGAACTCAAGCCAGGCGACGTCGTGGTGCTCGATAACCTCAGCTCGCACAAGGTGAGCGGCGTGCGCGAGGCCATCGAGGCTGCCGGTGCGAGCCTGATCTATCTGCCGCCCTACAGTCCAGACCTCAACCCGATCGAGCTGACGTTCTCCAAGTTCAAACGCCTGCTTCGCGATGCGGCCGAACGCACCATCGAGGACCTCTGGACCGCAATCGGCCGCCTGCTCAAGCGCTTCACCCCGCAGGAGTGCGCCAACTACATCCGACACTGCGGGTTTGCACAGTCAGAACGATAAGGGTCTAGGGCGGCGCGGAAGGTCATGGCGGACTCGCGGGCTGGGGCCGAAGGATTAAGCGGACCGCCTGGGCTTGCGTCAACGCGGACGCAAAAACTCTTGCGGTGAACCCCGGCGCAGGAGCGGCCGTTAACCGCTGCACCGGCAAGGAGAGCCACGCATGGCCCGTGACGCGAAGCATGAGTTGGTGGAGTTTCTGGTCCGGGAGGCGTTCGACCCGGTGATGCAGGCCAAACCGGCGGGCCGGTCTGAGCCCGAGCAACGCATGCTGGCAGAGGTGCAGCAAGCGACGGAGAAGGAGGTCCTCCGCTATCGCCACTACCGCTCGGCGGACGAGGTGTTCACCAATTTCCGTCGCGATCTGACCTCGACGCCGGCCAAGAAGGTGCATGATAAACTGCACACGCTGAAATTGCCGACACTGCACGACGTGCGCGACAGGTTCGAAGAGCACGCCAAGTCGCTGGGCGTGGGCCCCGCTGAATAGGGCCGCCCGCATCGGCTATCCGCCGCTCGATACCGTCAAAGCCTTGGCCGACGATGTCTGGGTTGTGGATAGCCTTCTGACGGGTTTGCTCGGCAAGCTGCTGCCGGCGCGCATGGCCGTGATCCGCCTGCCGTCTGGCGACCTTGTGTTGCACTCTCCAACCCGCTTTCGCCCAAGCCTGCAGGCGGAACTCGAAGGCCTGGGGGTCATTCGCCACCTGGTTGCGCCGAACAGCGTGCATTGGCTGTTCCTGCGGGATTGGCAGCGCGCCTGCCCCTCGGCCTGCACCTGGGCGGCACCGGGCTTGCGCAAGCGCTGGCAGGTGCGTCGCGGCGGGCTGCGGCTGGACCACGACCTGCCCGCCAACGCGCCGATGGCATGGGACGGTATCGAACTCATCACGGTCCCAGGTGGTCTGGGCTTTCGTGAAGTGGCGTTGTTCCACCGCCCCTCCAGCACCCTGGTTCTGACCGATCTCGTGTTGAACTTGGAGCCGCATAAGCTCCCGGGCTGGTTCCGTCCGGTGGCACGGCGCTTCGGCATGGTGACGCCGGAGGGCATGCCGCCGCCCTACGTGCGCGCGGTAATTAAGCTGCGCCGGCAAGAAGCCGCGCTGGCCGCGGCGGCGCTGGTGGCCTTGGCGCCGCAACGCGTGCTGTTCGCGCACGGCAAACCGTTCGAGCGCGACGGCGCCGCGGCGCTGCAGCGCTCGCTACGCTGGCTGCTGGAATGATCAGCGCGCCTTGGCTTCGCGCCGGCGCTTATGCAGGATGAACTCGGTGTAGCCGTTCGGCTGGGTATGGCCATGGAACACCAAGTCGCAGGCGGCCTGAAACGCCGGGCCGTTAAAGCCGGACGCCATCGGCGTGTAGGCGGGGTCGCCCGCGTTCTGCTGGTCCACCACCTCGGCCATGCGGCGCAGCGTTTGCGTTACCTGAGCCTTGCTGACCACGCCGTGGCGCAGCCAATTGGCGATGTGCTGGCTGCTGATGCGCAAGGTGGCGCGGTCCTCCATCAGGCCCACGTCGTGGATGTCCGGCACCTTGGAGCAGCCGACCCCCTGGTCGACCCAGCGCACCACGTAGCCCAGGATGCCCTGCGCGTTGTTGTCCAGCTCGGCCTGCACGTCGTCTGGCGCCCAATTGGCGCGGCCGGCGAGCGGGATGGTCAGCAAATCCGACAGCTTGGCCGGGGCGCGCTCGGCAATGGCCGTTTGCCGCTCGGCCACGTTTACCTGATGGTAGTGCAGCGCGTGCAACGTGGCCGCGGTGGGGGACGGCACCCAGGCGGTGTTGGCGCCAGCCTGCGGGTGAACGACCTTCTGCGCCAGCATGTCCGCCATCTTGTCCGGCGCCGCCCACATGCCCTTGCCGATCTGCGCCCGCCCGCGCAGCCCGCAGGCCAGACCGATGTCGACGTTGCGGTCTTCATAGGCGGCAATCCAGGGCGTGTGTTTGATCTCGTTCTTGCGGATGAAGGCGCCGGCCTCCATCGAGGTATGGATTTCGTCGCCGGTGCGGTCCAGGAAGCCGGTATTGATGAACGCTACCCGGTCGCTTGCCGCGGCAATGCAGGCGGCGAGGTTGGCACTGGTCCGGCGCTCCTCGTCCATGATCCCCATCTTGAGGGTGGCATGCGGCAGGCCGAGCAGTTGCTCCACCCGACCGAAGATTTGGCCGGCGAACGCCACCTCGTCCGGCCCGTGCATCTTGGGCTTGACGATGTAGACCGAACCGGCCCGGCTGTTGCGCCGAGCGCCGGGCTGTAGGTCGTGCATCGCGATTAGCGAGGTCACCGCGGCGTCCAGCATGCCCTCGGGGATTTCCTCGCCCGCTTCGGTCAGCACCGCATCCGTGTACATGTGGTGGCCGACATTGCGGATCAGCATCAGGCTGCGGCCCGGCAGCACCAGCCTGGCGCCATCCGGGGCGGTGTACTCCCGGTCGGGGTTGAGTGTGCGCTCCAGCGTCTTGCCGGCCTTTTCGAAGCTGGCGGACAAGCTGCCGTTCATCAGGCCAAGCCAGTTGCGATACACCGCCACCTTGTCCTCGGCATCCACCGCGGCGACGCTGTCCTCGCAATCCATGATGGTGCTGATGGCGGATTCGATCACCATGTCGGCCACGCCCGCTGGGTCGTCCTTGCCGATGAAGTGGCTGCGATCGATCACCAGTTCGATGTGCAAGCCGTTGTTCTTGAACAGGACCGCGGTCGGCGCCGCAGCGTCGCCGCGGTAGCCGGCGAATCGGGACGGGTTGGCTAGGCCGACTGGGCCCTGGCTGTCGCGGGCCGCCAACTGGCCGTCTGCGACCGTGTAGCCGGTCACGCCGGCATGCGAGCCCCGCACCAAGGGCGCGACTTCGTCGAGCAACGCCTTGGCCTTGGCCACCACCTGGGCGCCGCGCCCCGGATTGTAGCTGCGGCCGCGTTCCGCGCCCGCGGTCTCGGCGGCGATGGCGTCGGTGCCGTAGAGCGCGTCGTACAAGCTGCCCCAGCGCGCATTGGCAGCGTTCAGCGCGTAGCGGGCGTTGCTGACTGGCACCACCAGTTGCGGCCCGGCGATGGTGGCAAATTCCGCGTCCACACCGCTGGTCTGCACCTCGAACGCAGGCGGTTCCGGCTGCAGGTAGCCGATCTCGCGCAGGTAGGCGTGATAGGTTGCGGCATCGAACTCGGCCGCAGCGTGCCCGCGGTGCCAGGCGTCGAGCTTGGTCTGAAGCTCGTCCCGCTGCGCCAGCAGGGCGCGGTTGCGCGGCGCAAGCTCCGCCACCAGGGCCGCAAACCCCGCCCAGAACGCCGCCGAACTCACACCCGTGCCGGGCAGCGCCTCAGTTTCGATGAAGTCGTACAGACAGGCCATGACCGCGAGGCCATTGGTGGAAATGCGCTGCATAGAGGTCCTTCGCGATGCCGCCCGAAAGGGTTTAATCGTTCCACATATGCTGCGATGCAATAGCTGTCGAGGGGTTTGCTGCGGCTCAGCCGCGCGGCTGGAAGCTGAAGTGGGTCAGGCGGTCCGGCTGGGTGGTGACCCTGGCAATCGGCCGCACGCTGGCGATGTCGGCCGAACTCGCCGATTGCGACGCCATCAGCTTCGCCAGCACCAGCACCGCCTCCGCCAGCGCGAACTGGGCTGCGACGCAGACCCGGGGACCGGCGCCGAACGGGAGATAGCCGAACCGCGGTGGCGGCGGCGCGTCCGGCATGAACCGCGCCGGGTCGAAGGCATGCGGGTCGGTCCACAAGGTGCTGTGGCGATGCAGCACCCAGGGCGCGATGGCCACGGTCGCGCCACGTGGCACCAGAGTGCGATTGGCGACGTCGCGGGCGATCGCTTCACGGGTGATCATGAAGGCGGGCGGGTAGAGCCGCAATGCCTCGCTCACCACGGCGCGGGTGACGACGAGCCGGGGCAGCACCTCCGCAGCGTCCGCCGGGCCATACGGGTTGGCGGCGGCCTCCTCGCTCACCCGCGCCTGCCAGAGCGGCGACTGAGCGAGCAGCGCCAGCGACCAGAACAGCGTCAACGCCGTGGTCTCGTGCCCGGCCAGGATCATGGTGGCGACCTGGTCGCACAATACCTCGCGGCTAAAGCCTTCGCCGGTCTCTGGGTCGCGCGCGGCCATCAGCATGTCGAACAGGTCGCGCGGGCCGTGCTTGGGGGGCATGCGCTCCCGCGCTTCGACGATACCGCCGATGATGCCGGTCCATTCGGTGCGGAAGCGCCGCCGCGCCGGGTCGCGCAGGCTGGGCATGGAGGCGGGCAGCAGCAGGTCCAGCACGGAGGGGCGGGCGAGCTGCATGGCGTAGCGGGTCAGCAGGTCGCGCATGGTGCCGCGATGCTCGTCCATCTCCAGCGAGAACATGGAGCGGCCGGCGATTTCGAGCGCGGTGCGCTGCATCTCGCCCAGCAGGAGCACATCCGACTGCCCGCGCACCCGCTCCAGGCACTCTTGCGCCACGGTGGCGACGTGGGAGGTGAGCACCGGCATGGAGCGCGGCGCCAGGATGGGCGCGATGGTGCGGCGCTGGTGCCGCCAGGTAGCGCCTTCGCTGAGCAGCAGCCCTTGGCCGAGCAACGGCGCCAGGATGCGGCGGGAGACCAGCGGGCGGCGGTAGTTGGCCGCGTTGCGCACCAGCACGTGGCCGATGCCGTCCGGGTCGTTCATCAGCACCTGCACGCGGCCAAGAAAGCTGCCGACGATGGCGCGCCGCTCGTAGGCCCGCCGCCCCCACATTTCCAGCGCGTTGCGCTGCAGGATGCGGATGGTGCCAAGCGCCCCTGGGTCGGAGGAGCGGATGGCATGGATCGGCGGGACCAAGCGGGGAGTGTCGAGCATGGTGCTAGACAGGGGTGTCGCGGGGGCGATGTAAAGGGGCATCATGCTCAATCCGCCACTGATCCTGACGTTGACCTTGGACCCGGCGTCGCAAGCCTGGTTCGATGCGCTTCGGAGCGCCTATTTCCCGGCCGACCGTCTGGTGGTGGGGGCTCATGTCACGCTGTTCCATGCTCTGCCCGGCGAGCAGGAGGGGCTGATTGCGCAGGTCCTGTCAGCGTCTTGCGCGCAAGCCGGCGCGTTTGCGGTGGAGGTCACCGGGCTCAGGCTGCTCGGGCGTGGGGTGGCCTTCACGCTACGCGCACCGGCGGCGGACCGGTTGCGCCGCCTGTTGCTGACCCGCGTGTCTCTCACGTTGACCGCACAAGACAGCGCCCCCTGGTCGCCCCACGTGACGGTGCAGAACAAAGTGTCCCCGGACGAAGCCCGCCGGACGTTCGCCAGCCTCTCGGGGCAGCGCCCGCCCGGCCCGGTGCAGGCGGTGGGGGTGGCGCTTTGGCGCTATCTCGGCGGCCCTTGGGAGAAGATCGGGGTGTGGCCGTTTGGCGGCATGTAGCCTCCATCTCACGTCGAGGTCGGTTTCGCACTGTTCGGCGCTCCAGGTGGCGGCGGCGGCGTCCGGACGCCGTGGATGGCCGGATCAAGTCCGGCCATGACGTTCTATTGTATTCTCTAAACGCTCGACGAGGCGAAGTAAGACCCCTGCCGGACAGCTGTGGGGTCAACCCGCCATGAACGATGCAAGTCAGGCCTCAGCCGCTTCGCGCATGAGTTCGAGTTCCAGCCAGCGCTCCTCCGCCTTGGCTAGGGCATGCTCCGCTTGCTGCAGGGCTTGCGTGGCCTTGCCGAACACGGCCGGGCTGCGGGCATACAGCCCAGGCTCAGCGAGTTTGCCTTGCAGCAGTCCAATGCGCCGCCGCAGCTCCTCCATTTCCACCGGAAGCGACTCCAGCGTCTGCTTGTCCTTAAACGACATTTTCCGAACCACGGCGGCTTTCGCTGGCGCCGCCGCTCGCCGCCGCTCCGCGTCCACGACCAACGGGGCCCGCTGCGCCAGCATGTCGCTATAGCCGCCGGCATAGTCCGTCCATTGTCCGCCGCCCTCATGCGCCAGGGTGGACGTCACCACCCGGTCGAGGAAGTCGCGGTCGTGGCTCACCAGCAGCACGGTGCCGGCATAGTCGCTCAGCAGCTCCTGCAGCAGGTCCAGCGTTTCCAGGTCGAGGTCGTTGGTGGGTTCGTCCAGGATCAACAGGTTGGACGGCTTTGCCAGCGCGCAGGCGAGCAGCAGCCGCCCGCGTTCGCCGCCGGACAGCGTGCCGACGGCGGTGCGCGCCTGCTCCGGGCGGAACAGGAAGTCCTTCATGTAGCCCACCACGTGGCGCTTCTGCCCGGCTACCGTCACCTGGTCGCCATCGCCGCCGGTCAGCGTGTCCTGCAGGGTGCGCCCCGGGTCGAGGGCGGCGCGCTGCTGGTCGAGTGTCACTTCCTGCAGGTTGGTGCCGAGAGTGACAGTGCCGCTGTCCGACCTGTCCGCCCCGGTGAGCAGCCGCAGCAGCGTGGTCTTGCCGCCGCCGTTCGGACCCACGATGCCGAGCCGGTCGCCCCGCATCACCCGCAGCGACAAATCCCGCACGATCAGGGTGTTGCCGTAAGCCTTGCGCACGTGCTCGGCCACGATCACCTGCTTGCCGGACACATCGCCCTCCGCCGCCTGCAGCTTCAGGCCCGCCGCCGGGCCGCCGGCCTCGCGCTTCTTTTGCCGCAACGCCGCGAGTTCCGCGACCCGGCGCACGTTGCGCTTGCGGCGGGCGGTGACGCCGTAGGTCAGCCAATGCTCCTCGCGCACGATCTGGCGCGCCAGCTTCTGCCGGTCGCGCGCCTCTTGCTCGGCCACTTCCTCGCGCCACGCCTCGAAATGGCCGAAGCCGCGATCCAAGCGCCGGGTCACGCCGTCTTCCAGCCACACCACGGCACGGCCTAGCGTCTCCAGCAGGCGACGGTCGTGGCTGATCAGCACGATGCCGGCGCGCGAGCCGGTGAGCTCCTTTTCCAGCCATTCGATGGCGGGCAGGTCGAGATGGTTGGTCGGCTCGTCCAACAGCAGCAGGTCCGGCTGCGGCGCCAGCGTGCGCGCCAGGGCCGCCCGCCTGGCCTCGCCGCCGGACAGCCGGGCCGGGTCCTCGCTGCCGTTCAAGCCGAGTTGATCCAGCAAGGCCCGGCCGCGGAAGGCGTCGCCGCCCGAGCCGCCATCCGCCTGCACGTAATCGAGCACGGTGGCGAAACCCGACAGGTCGGGCTCCTGCGGCAGGTAGCGGACAGTGGCGCCGGGTTGCAGGAAGCGCGTGCCGGCATCGGCCTGGATTTGCGCGGTGGCAATTTTGAGCAGGGTGGACTTGCCGGAGCCGTTACGGCCGACCAGGCAGATGCGCTCGCCGGCGCCGACGCCGATCTCGGCGCCGTTCAGCAGCGCCTGGGTCCCGAGGGTGAGATGGATGTTCTGCAACAGCAGGAGGGGGGGCGCCATGGGCGCTGTCTCGCGCCGCAGCGGCGGCGTTGCAAGCGGGTGGTTACTTGCGCGGTGAAAAGGTGAGACTGCCGTAGTTGGGGGCGCTGGCGTTCGGGCCGCCGTCGAGCCCGGCGAAACCCGGCGGCAGGCTGTTCACCGGTTGCGGCTCGCTGTTGTGGGACTGGGCGGCGGCCGGGGATTGGCCGGAGATGAGGGGCGGCCCACCAAGCGTCACGTTGCAGCCCGTGAGGCTGAGCAAGCAGGCGATAACAAAAACGCGTCGGACCACAGCGCACCTCTTGCGGGGCAACGGCGCAGCCGCGCCACGGTTCAAGGTTGGGTGCGGTGGCATTGCGTCTTCGCTTTTCCGCCTTTCGGCCTAAATGTGGATGACTGGGAAGAGGTGAGCGATGCGGCTTTCAGTGCTGGACCAGTCGACCGTGGTCTCCGGCCGCTCCCCGGCGGACGCCATCGGCGAGAGCTTGGCGTTGGCGCGGCATTGCGAGGCGTTGGGCTACAGCCGCTACTGGCTGGCCGAACACCACGCCTCGGCCAGCCAGGCGGGCACCGCGCCGGAAATCCTGATCGCCGCCATCGCGGCCACCACGCGGTGCATCAGGGTCGGCAGCGCGGGGGTGATGCTGCCGCATTACAGCGCGCTGAAGGTGGCCGAGCAGTTCCGCGTGCTGGAGGCGCTGGCGCCGGGCCGGATCGACCTCGGGCTTGGCCGCGCGCCCGGCGGCGACGGCCGCACCGCCTTCGCGCTCAACCCGAACGCGGCGACCGCCGCCGAGCTATTTCCCTCGCAGGTGCGGGACCTGCTGGCTTGGGTGAGCGGCGACACGCTGCCGGAAGGCCATCCGTTCCGCGAGGTGGTGGCGCAACCCGCCGGCCCGACCGCGCCGGAGGTTTGGATCCTGGGTTCCTCCGCCTATGGCGCGCAAGTGGCGGCGCATTTCGGGCTGCCGTACTGTTTTGCCCATTTCATCACCGATGGGGACGGGACGGCGGAGGCGCTCGATATCTATCGCAGCCACTATCGTCCCAGCGCACGCAATCCGCTGCCCCAGGCTGCGGTCGCGGTCTGGGCGATGGCGGCTGAGAGCCCGGCCGAGGCGGAGCGGCTGTTCGCGCCGCGCGCCTTGTGGCGGCTGGGGCGGGATCGGGGCGTCTATGCAGCGCTGCCCACCGCCAGCGAGGCGGCGGCCTATCCGTATTCCGAGCTGGAGCTGCGCCGCATCGAGCAGGCCAAGGCGCGTGCCTTTTATGGCACCGGGGAGCGGGTGATGCAGCAGCTTGCCGGATTGGCGGAGTCGGTTGGCGTGGCGGACGTGGCGGTGCTCACCACGGTGCCCGAGCCGGAAGCGCGCCGGCGCTCCTACGCGTTGCTGGCGCAGGCGGCGGGGCTGCAGGCGTTGGAGCCGGTGGCACTCGCGGCTGAGTAAGGTTGCCGTCCGCGGCGGCCGACCCCATTTCCGGCGGAGAGTGAGGAGATTCGCGGATGAACGTATTTGGCAAGTCGCCGCAAGAAGCGGACCAGGTCGAGTTCCCGGTGCAACGGAGCGATGAGGACTGGCGCCAGGAACTGAGCCCGACGCAATACCACGTGCTACGTGAACAGGGCACCGAGCGGCCCGGCACCAGCCCGCTGAACTACGAGAAGCGCTCGGGCGTGTTTTCCTGCGCCGCTTGCGGGCAGCATCTCTTCACTTCCGATACGAAGTTTGAGAGCGGCAGCGGCTGGCCCAGCTTCTTCCAGCCGATCGACGGCGCCGTGGTGACCCGGACCGATGGCAGTCACTTCATGGTACGCACGGAGGCGGTGTGCAGCCAGTGCGGCGGCCATCTCGGCCACGTGTTCCCCGACGGCCCGGCGCCGACAGGCGAGCGCTACTGCATGAACGGGGTGTCACTGGCGTTCCAGCCGGGATAGGCTCCTGGCGATGAACACTGCCACGCCGCGCGTATTGTCCGGCCCCGAAGTGCGCGCGCTGTCGGTGCGGTCGGACGGGCTTGGTGCTGGGCGGCTTACAGTGCATGCGGCGCTGATCGGGGCAGCCGGGTGGCTGGTGGCCACGGTCCCGCTTTGGGCCAAGCCGCTCGCGGTGTTGCTACTCGGTATCGCGCAAACCAGCCTGTTCGCGCCGGTGCACGAGACCATGCATCTCACCGCCTTTCGCAGCCGGCGCGCCAATGCGGTGGTCGGTTGGCTGGCGGCCTGTCCCGCACTGCTGAACTGGCATTTCTACACCGCCTTCCACCTGGCGCATCACCGCTTCACGCAGGACCCGGCGCGCGACCCCGAGCTGAGCCCGCCGCCGCCCGCGGCGCTGGACGGTTACTTGCTACGCATCCTGGCGGTGAACTACTGGCGGGCGCGGCTGACGGTGATTGCGGATTGCTGGCGCGGCGATCTGTCGAGCTATCCTTACATCCCAGCCTCGTCGCACAGTCGCGTGATTGCCAGCGTGCGGGCGATGAGCCTGCTCGTCGCGGCGCTGGCGCTCGGCTCGGCCGCGATCTGGGGTTGGGCCGCGCCCGTGCTGTTCTGGCTGCTGCCGCAACTGGCCGGCCAAGTGGTCCTGCGGCTCTACCTGCTCACCGAGCACACCGGCTGCGCTGAGACGCCGAATGGGCTGGTGAACACACGCACGACGCTCACCGTCGCGGCAGTACGGCTGCTGATGTGGAACATGAGCTATCATGCCGAGCACCACCTCTATCCCTCCATCCCGTTCCACCGGCTGCCGGCGGCGCACCGGGCGTTGCGGGAGCGGCTCGGGGTGCTACAGGATGGCTACGCGCGCTGGCACGTCGGCTTCTTGCGCGAGATCATTACCCGCTCCCCCACCGTCAGGACGACACCTTGATGCGCAGCCTCACCCTCCCCGCCCCGAATGGCACGATCGACGCCCGCGTGTTCACGCCCGCCGGGTCAAACGGCCCGTTCCCCGGCGTTGTGCTGTTCACCGACATCGGCGGGCTGCGGCCTTGCTATGACGAGAAGGCGCAGACCATCGCCGACCGCGGCTATGCCGTGCTGATGCCCAACATCTACTATCGCAGCGCGGCAGGACAGATCGTGCCGGAGGGCAAGTCGTTCCGCGACCCTGACGTTTGGTCGAAGATCAGCGGCTACGCAGGCCAGCTTAGCCCCGCGACGCAGGCGGAAGACTTCACGGTCTTGCTCGCCGGGCTGGACGCGGAGCCGGAGTTCGCTGCCGGCGATGTGGCTGTGATCGGCTATTGCATGACGGGTGGGTTTGCGGTGCGGATGGCAGCGCTCCACCCGGACCGCGTGGCGGCTGCGGCCGGGTTCCACTCTGCCCGGCTGGCCCCAGAGGGAGACCCGAGCGGGCTATTGGCCGCCGTGCCCTCGATCCGGGGGCGGGTTTACTTCGGGCATGCCGACAAGGACGAACACATGCCCCCCGACCAGATCGGGCGCATGGACCAGGCGCTGGCCGAAGCGGGGGTGCATTTCAGCACCGAGCTGTACCAGGGCGCGATGCACGGCTTCACCGCCAAGGACGCGCCGGTTTATCACCCCGCCGCCGACGCGCTGCACTTCAAGCGAGTGTTCACCCTGCTGGAGGAGACGCTCCGCTCGTAGGCCGACGCCCGATCGGGGGCACGAAGAGCGGGGCGGTGTCCCAGGGGAACAGCACCCAGGTGTCCTGCGCCACCTCGGCCACAAAGGTGTCGGTGGCGGGGCGGCCCTCCGGCTTGGCGTAGAGGCAGGCGAAATGGGCGCGCGGCAGTTGGTTGCGCACCAGCCGGGCAGTGGCGCCGCGGTCCACCAGGTCGTCGATGATGAGGAAACCGGTGCCATCCCCGGCGGCGGCAGCGGGCTTGATCACGCTCGGTTCGCCCGGGTTCTCCTCATCGTAGCTGATCACCGAGATGGTCTCGATCAGCCGGCACTCCAACTCGCGCGCCACGATCGCGGCCGGGATCATGCCGCCGCGGGTGATCGCCACGATGCCGGTCCAGGGCCCCATCGGCGCCAGCATGGTGGCCAGCGCCCGGGCGTCGCGGTGCAACTGGTCCCAGGTGACGGTGGCGTAGTTCGGCATGGCTAGAACA
Source organism: Acetobacteraceae bacterium (assembly GCA_965276785.1). Lineage (GTDB taxonomy): Bacteria > Pseudomonadota > Alphaproteobacteria > Acetobacterales > Acetobacteraceae > LMUY01. The sequence goes on along the minus strand of OZ255629.1, from coordinate 382,547 downwards.
ACCGTGCGCCGTTGGGCACGGCCAAATCCGGCCGCACCAGCACCACGGCGCCGTTCTCGTCCGGCATGCCCAAGGTCAGTACCTCACTGACGAACCCGGCGATGCGGCGGGGCGGGAAGTTCACCACCGCGCAGACCTGCCGGCCAAGCATCTGGTCCGCCGTGTAGTGCACAGTGACCTGCGCGGAGGAGGCTTTCACCCCCAGTTCGGCGCCGAAGTCGATCCACAGCTTCAGCGCCGGGTTGCGCGCCTCCGGGAAGGGCTGCGCGTCCACCACCGTGCCGCAGCGGATGTCCAGCCGGTGGAAGTCCTCGATGCTTGCCTGGGTCATGGTGTGATCATGCCTGATGTTCCGGCGTTGCCAAGCACGCTCGGGCGTGGGAGCAAGGCCGATGCGCGATTTGCACCTGCCGGGCCGCTCGCCGGTCTACGCCACCAGCGCCATGGCCGCGACCTCGATGCCGGCCGCCACCCTCACCGCGCTCGACGTGCTGCGTGCGGGGGGCAATGCGCTGGATGCCGCGATCGCTGCCGTGGCGGTGCTGGGGGTGATCGAGCCGCAAGCGACCGGGATTGGCGGCGATTGCTTTTGCCTTTGGAAGCAGCCCGGCAAGCCGGTGGTGGCGCTCAATGGGTCCGGCCGCGCTCCTGCGGCAGCCACAATCGACTGGTATGAGGCGCAGAGCATCGCAGCGATCGGCGAGTCCAGTGCCCATTCCGTCACCATTCCGGGTGCGGTGGGCGCGTGGGAGACGCTGCTGGCGGCGCATGGCACGCGGGGACTGGGCGAGTTGCTGCAGCCCGCGATCCGCTTTGCCGCCGAGGGCTGGCCGGTGCATCACCGGGTCGCGTTTGACTGGGGCTTGGTGGTGGACAAGCTGCGTGCCACCGGGGCGGAGGCGTTCTTGCCGGGCGGTGCGGCGCCGCGGGCGGGGGCGGTGTTCAAGCAGCCTGCGCTGGCGGACACGCTGGGCCGCATCGCCCGGGATGGAGCGCGCGCGTTCTACGAGGGCGCGGTGGCGGAGGACATGGTAGCGCGGCTGCGCTCAGCCGGCGGCCTGCACAGCATGGCCGACTTCGCCGCCGGGCGCACCGCGGCCGAGTTCGTGGAGCCGATCCATGCCGCCTGGCGCGGCTACGACGTGTGGCAATGCCCGCCCAACGGCTCCGGGCTGCTGGTGCTGATGCTGCTCGGCATCCTGGAGGGGTTCGCGCCGGCCGCCGGCGCGCTGGACGTGGAGCGGCTGCATCGCCACACCGAGGCCGCCCGGCTGGTGTATCGCGACCGCGATGCGTTCCTGGCCGACCCGGCACAGTCCGCCGTGCCGCTGGAGCGGCTGCTCAGCCCCGGCTATCTCTCCGGCCTGCGCGCGCTGATCGACCCGGGGCGTGCGCTGCCCGACCTGCCCCGGGCTGGCGAGAGCGTGCTGCCGCGGCATCGGGACACCACCTATCTCTGCTTGGTGGACCGGGATGGCAACGCCTGCTCGTTCATCAACTCGCTGTTCAAGAGCTTCGGCTCCGGCCTGCTGGCGGAGCGCTGCGGCGTGATGCTGCACAACCGGGGCACCGGGTTCGTGATCGAGCGCGGGCACCCGAACTGCATCGCGCCCGGCAAGCGGCCGATGCACACCATCATCCCGGGCATGCTGACCAAGGAGGGCGAGGCGGTGATGCCGTTCGGCGTGATGGGCGGGCACTTCCAGCCGATGGGGCAGAGCTGGTTCCTCGGCAACCTGATCGAGTATGGTATGGACGTGCAGGAGGCGCTCGACCTGCCGCGGCTGTTCCCGTATGGCGGCAAGCTGGAGCTGGAGCGGGGCATTCCTGCTGCCGCCGTGCAGCGGTTGGCCGCACTTGGGCACAGCCCGGCCTCGATTGTGCGTCCGCATGGCGGGGGGCAGGCGATCTGGATCGACCGCGCCTCTGGCACGCTGGTGGGCGGGTCGGACCCGCGCAAGGATGGCATGGCGCTGGGGTATTGACCGATGAGCGAACCGTGTGACCTGACGGCCGTGGAGGCCCGCGCGTTGATCGGCCGCCGGGCGCTGTCTCCGGTGGAGCTGCTGGAAAGCTGCATCGGCCGCATCGAGGCGGTCGACCCGGCGGTGAACGCCATGCCGGCGCGCGATTTCGCTTCGGCGCGGACGGCGGCCGCGCGCGCCGAGCAGGCGATGATGGCGGGGGCAGCTCTGCCGCCGCTGCACGGCCTGCCGCTCGCCGTTAAGGACACGATGGCGGCCGCGGGGCTGCCGTTCACCCGCGGCAGCACGCTGTTTCGCAACCATGTGGCACCCGCGGACGAGCGGGTGGTGGCCAGCTTGCGGCAGGCCGGCGCGATCGTGGTGGGCAAGACCAATACGCCCGAATTTGCCGCCGGCGCCAACACCCGCAACGCGGTTTGGGGCGCCACCGGCAATCCGTTCGACCCGGCCCGGTCGGCCGCCGGGTCATCGGGCGGGTCCGCGGTGGCGCTGGCCTGCGGCATGGTGCCGTTGGCCACCGGGTCCGACACTGGCGGCAGCCTGCGCAACCCGGCGGCGTTCTGCGGCGTGGTGGGGTTCCGCCCCTCCCCCGGCGTGGTGCCGAGCGAAACCCGCGTGCACGGCTGGCTGCCGTTGGGCACCAATGGGCCGATGGCGCGCACGGTGGCGGACAGCGCCCTGCTGCTCGCCGCCATGACCGCCGACGATGGGCGGGACCCTTGGAGCCGTCCGGCCGCGGCGTTGTCGCCGTTGCCGCCGGTGGACCTGGCCTCGCTGCGGGTGGCGCTCACGCCGGATTTCGGCTTCGCCCCGGTGGAGCGGATCGTGCGGGAGGCGTTCGCCGGCAAGGCCGCACTGCTGCGGGGGCTGTTCGCGCGCGCGGACGAGGCCACGCCCGATTGCAGCGGCGCCGACGACGCGTTTGCCGTGTTGCGCGCGGTGTATTTCCTGGCCAACCATCTCGACCGGGTGCGGGCGCATCCGGATGAGGTCGGCCCGAACGTGACGGCCAATGTCGCGGAGGGCCTGCGCTACACCGCCGCCGACGTTGCGCGCGCGCTGACCGCGCAGACCGCAATGCAGCGGCGCTGGCATGGGTTCTTCCGCGAGTTCGACCTGCTGCTTGCCCCGGCCATCAGCATCTCGCCGCGGCCCTGGTCCGAACTGTATCCGGCGACGATCGATGGCCAGGTGCTGGACAGCTACTATCATTGGCTGGCCTTGGCTTATGCCGGGACTCTGGCGGGGCATCCGTGCCTGTCGCTGCCGGTGGGGCTGGATGCGGCGGGACTGCCGTTCGGGCTGCAGTTGATCGGCCAGCGCGGGACGGATGCGGCCCTGCTGGCTGCGGCGGCGGCTATCGAGGCGGCGTTGGCGCAAGACGCGCGAACGGCGCGGCCTGTGCCAGACCTCGGCCGGCTGAGCGCCGCGCCGCCGATTGCGGCCATGCCGGGGTTTTTGGGCTTCGGCTAGCCGGATGCCGACGCTGCATACGTGAGTGTAACGGAGCGATCACGCACGCATGCTTGGCAATTCACGATTGCGCTAGCTGTTGCGCTCGCTGGCGGCTTTATAGGCAAGGCTGGCTGGCAGCACAGCCGATGCGTCCGGCGCGATCAGAAAAGAGACTGACGGGTGGCGAGGAAAGGAAATTCATTTTCCACCAGTTGTTTAGCTCGTTCACACAGTCAACCTGCGCGAGAACTTCGCGGTATAATACACTTTCCTGGTGTGGTTCGGCGTGAGACGGACGGTTTGATAGCCGGTGCAAAAACGCCTTGATCACGGCGAAATCCTGTTCTTGTGCGCTGCACAGAAAAAAGTTACGCGGGTCTCGCTGACTGTCCTGCCGGGCAGCCTCAAACAACATTTTTTGTTATATTCTCACAGGAGTCGTCGTGACTGTGGAAGAGATGCTGTCCAAAATGACGAATATTTTCCACGATGTGTTCGACAACGACGATATCGTCGTGACGCCGGCGCTGACCGCCAGCGATGTGCCTGAATGGGATAGTTTGAGCCATGTCCGGCTGATCCTGGCGGTGCAGAAGGCGTTCGGCGTCAAGTTTTCCGCGGCCCAGATCGCCAATCTGAAGAATGTCGGCGATCTGACGGACTTGGTGCGCGCCAAAGCCGGGGCGCAATGAGCGCGGCGCTCTATACCGAGCTCGGCTGGCTGCCCCCGCCACCGAACGATTTTGCGGCGGCCTGCAAGGCGCTCGCCGGCGATGACGCAGCTGGGCCGCGGGTTCGCGCGCTGGCCAACCACGCGCTGACGGACTCGCAACTGGCCCGGCTGGGACGCGCGATTGCCCGGGCGCAGGCCGATGGCCGGTCTTTGGCACCGCTGGAGTCGTTCCGCCTCGGGTTGATTGGCAATGGCACGCTGGACCTGCTGGTGCCCATCCTGGTTGGCAGCGCCGCCCGCCATGGCATCGCGCTGGAATGCATCCAGGCCGATTTCGGCATGACCACCCAAGAGGCATTGGACCCAGGCAGCCGGATCAACACGGCGCGTCCGCAAGCCGTGCTGCTGGTGATTGATCACCGCGGGCTGCCGATCCGGTTCGAGCCTGGCAGTGCGGAAGGCGAACAGGCGGAGATCGATGGCGCGCTGGCGCATTTGCTGCTGATCCGCGACAGTTTGCGCAGCCATTCCGGCGCGGTGTGCATCGTGCCGACGATGGCGCCGCCGCCGGAGAGCCTGTTCGGCAGCTTCGACCGGCTGGTGCCGGGCACGACGCGCCGGGTGGTGGAAGGGCTGAACCATGCCATCGCCGACAGCATGGCCGGCACGCCCGACCTGCTGCTGGATGTGGCCTCCTTGGCCGAGACGGTGGGCCTGTCCACCTGGCACTCCCCGGCGCAGTGGAACCTGGCCAAGCTGCCGTTCGCCGACACGTGCCTGCCGATCTACGCCGACCATGTCGGCCGCCTGCTCGCCGCGCTGCGCGGGCGCAGCCGCAAATGCCTCATCCTGGACCTCGACAACACCGTGTGGGGCGGGGTGATTGGCGATGACGGGCTGGAGGGCATCAAGATCGCCCAGGGCGACGCCACGGGCGAGGCGCATCTTGCCGTGCAGCAGATGGCCTTGTCGCTGCGCCAGCGCGGGATTGTGCTGGCGGTGTCGTCCAAGAACACCGACGAGGTGGCGCGCACGCCGTTCCGCCAGCATCCGGAAATGCTGCTGAAGGAGAGCCACATCGCCGTGTTCCAGGCGAACTGGAACGACAAGGCGACCAACATCAAGGCGATCGCCGAGGAGTTGTCGCTTGGGTTGGACGCCATGGTGTTCCTGGACGACAACCCGATGGAGCGCGACCTGGTGCGCCGCATGCTGCCGCAGGTGGCGGTGCCGGAATTGCCGGACGACCCGGCGACCTATGCCCGGACGCTGGCTGCCGCCGGTTATTTCGAGAGCGTTGCTTTCTCCAAAGAGGACCGCGAGCGCGCGGCGATGTATCAGTCCAACGCCGACCGCGTGGCGCTGCAGAAGCAGGCCGGCGACATCGACAGCTACTTGGCTTCGCTGGAGATGGCGATTGACTTTGCGCCGTTCGACCGCACCGGGCGGGCGCGGATCAGCCAACTGATCAACAAGTCCAACCAGTTCAACCTCACCACGCGCCGCTACAGCGAGGCCGAGGTGGCGACGGCGGAAGCGGACGCCGGGGCGTTTACGCTGCAGGTCCGCCTGGTGGATAAGTTCGGCGACAACGGCATGATCAGCGTGATCATCTGCCGCCCTGGCGGCGCGGACACATGGGAGATCGATACCTGGCTGATGAGCTGCCGCGTGCTTGGCCGCAAAGTGGAAGCCATGGTGCTTAGGGAAATCCTGGCGCAGGCGCAGCAGGCCGGCATCAAGCGAGTGGTGGGGGTGTATCGCCCGAGCGAGAAGAACGCCCTGGTGCGCGAGCATTACCAGAAGTTGGGCTTCAGCTTGATATCGGATACGGGCGGCGTGACGCGGTGGGAGATGGACAGCTCGGTCGTTATTCCGGCGGCGCCGATGACGGTTCGCCGGGCGGGTGCGCTGCATTAGGGCTGACCTATGATTGTACCGTCGTTCCAGTTCCTGGGGTTCGCCGCCGTGGGAGCGTTGCTGTTCAACCTGGGCCGCGCGGGCTGGTGGCGCCAGTCGGTCTTGCTGCTGTGGAACGTGGCGTTCCTCGCCAGCTTCACCCACAACCCGGTGGCGCTGCTGCCGTTCGCCGGGTTCCTGCTGTTTGGCTACGTCGCCTCGCAGTATCTGGTGCGCAATGGCGCCAGCAAGACGCTGTTCGTGGCAGCCACGATGATTACCATCGCGGTGTTCTTCTGGCTCAAGCGCTACACGTTCGTGCCGGCTTCGCTGCTGCTGCCGAACGTGTTCCTGCTGATAGGGCTGTCCTACGTTTTCTTTCGCGTGCTGCACGTGATCATCGATAGTTACCAGGGCAACCTGCCAGAGCGGATCAGCCCGATCTCCTACATCAACTACACGCTGAATTTCACCAGCCTCGTCTCCGGCCCGATCCAGCGCTACGAGGATTATCACGCCACCGAAGCCGTTCGGCTGCCGCTGACCTTGGCGGCGGCGGGTGGCGCGGTGGAGCGGATCATCGTGGGCTACTTCAAGGTGGCGCTGATGTCGGCGCTGCTTAGCTTCTGGCAACACCAGGTGTTGGACGGGATGGCTGGCTCGCATGATTTCGCCAGCCGGGTTGCGATCGGCATGCAGGTGGTCGGGATCTATCCGATCTACCTCTACTTCAACTTCTCCGGCTATGTGGACGTGGTGATCGGCGTGGCGCGGTTCTTCGGCATCGTGCTGCCGGAGAACTTCGACCATCCGTTCTCGGCGGAGAACTTCATCAACTTCTGGGGCCGCTGGCACATGACGCTGTCGGGCTGGCTGAAGACCTACGTTTATAATCCGCTCATCATGGTGCTGATGGAGCGAATCACGCAGCGGTCGGTGGCGCCTTACCTGGCGGCGTTCGCGTTTTTCGTCACGTTCTTCCTGGTCGGCTTGTGGCACGGGCAGACTTCCGAGTTCCTGTTCTTTGGCTTCCTGCAAGGCGGCGGCGTGGCGGCCAACAAATTCTACCAGGTGGTGATGACGCAACGGCTGGGCCGGCAGCGTTACCGGGCGCTGTGCAACGACGCGCTGTACACCGCCTGCATGCGCGGTCTCACCTTCACCTGGTTCGGGTTTACCCTGCTGTGGTTCTGGTCCAATTGGCATGACATCGGTGCGGCCGCGAGTTTCGTCGGGCCGGTGGGCGTGGCTGCGGGCTTGGCCGGGCTGTTCGTGGTGGCGACGGTGGTGTTGTGGGCGATGACCGCGGTGCGGCTGGCGCTTGCCCGTTTGGACTGGAGCGTGGATCCGGGGGTGCGCGAAGCGGTCGTCCACTCACGCTACGTCCGCTGCGCCACCGCCACGGCCATGGCGGCACTGATTGCCGCCAACGTCGTGCTGCTGAACGCGCCGGCGCCCGACATTGTCTATAAAGCGTTCTGAGGAGAGTCGTCGCGCATGAGCGAGAAGGGCCGTCTGCCGCGCCGGGACTTCATCTTGCTGCCCGCGATCTGTATCGCGACCTTGCTGCTGATGGTCGGCATTCCCGAGCTGATTGCCGAGCATTCGTTTTATGAGCACAAGGTCGACGCGTGCTTGCGGCCCGACCCGGTGCTTGGGGACCGGGCGCTGCCGAACTGCCAATCCCGCTACAAGCCCGGCGAAGGCCCGTGGACGGAGAACGACTACAACGAGTGCGGCTATCGCTCAAACGAGTCCTGCCTTAGCAAACCTGCCGATACGTTCCGCGTGGCGCTGATCGGCTCCTCCACCAGCATGGGCTACCTGGTACCCTACGACCAAACCTTTGCCGTCCGCAGCGAAAAAATCCTGAGCAACACCTGCGGCCGCCCGGTCGAGTTTCAGAGCATGGGCGGGCTCGGCTATCAGTGGCGGCGGCTGGAAACCCGCATGGACGAGGCGCTGAAACTCAAGCCCGACCTCGTTGTATCGGTGATCACCCCGTTCGACATGCGCCAGCCGCTCGACCTGCACCTGCTCGGCGGGCCGGAGCCGCATGGTTTGATCGGCACCATCGTCGGTGGGCTGCGCAGCATCGTGCAGGGCAGCTCGCTGTGGATGGCGGTGCTGCATTATCGCGCGGACCTGCCGGTGACGTATCTGCGGTTCTTCCTGCGCGACCCGTCCCGCAGCGACTACCTGCGCCAGCCGCTGTCTGCGTTCTGGCAGCAGCAGTTAGGCTACACCGATACGCTGATCCAGGATCTCGCGGCCAAGGCGCACGCCGAGAATGTGCCATTGCTGCTCATGTTCGTCCCGTTGCGGGCGCAGGCGGTGTTGTTGAAGCACCATGCCGAGTTCCCCGACATGGCGCCGCTCACGCTCGACCACGCTTTGGCCAAGATGGCGCAAAGCAATGGGGCCGGGTTCTTGGACATGACGCCGACGTTTGCTGCCGCGGGTGACCTGAACCCGCTGTTCTACGCTGTGGACGACCACATTACTGGCGCTGGCAGCGCGATGGTGGCGGACCGGCTGACGCAGGACATCATGGCCGCCCGCTACCCTGGGCTGCAGAGCTGCGGCCCGGTGAAGGCGGCTAGTGCGGGGTGACTCGCGGCAGGGCGGTCCAGGGCGGAAAGGCGGTGCTTGCGGCTCCGGAACGCCGCGCCTGCGGCTCGCGATGATGGGGTGCTGAGGGTGGTGCAGCCAGAGCGCACATCTGGCGCGGATGCCACCGGTGCGGTGCGCGGGCGCAAGCGCGTCCGCCGTCACAAGCGGGACCGCGTGGATGGCCGGATCAAGTCCGGCCATGACGATAATCGGTTGTTACAACCGGCAACAGAGTGCGCCGGAGACTGGTAGGAAGTCACGGGCGGGGGGAGTAGTAGGTCCGCACGCGCTCGCCGCCGCGGGTGGTGTCTCTGGTGCCGACGCGCTCGCGGGCTGGCTCGGCGGCGCGCAGGTTCTGCCAGCCAGCGGTGCGCCATTGCTCCAATCGGGCGTCGAAGTCGATCGGGTGGCTGGCTTCGAGCAGCTCGATCACCCGGGGCCGGGTCTCCAGCGATGGATGCAGCACCAGCAACGCGTGGCCGCGATTGACGCCTTCGGCCATGCCGTGCACCTCGTCATCGGGCACGAACAGCCCTTTCAGCGCGCCGAGCAGCCCTTTGTTGCCGCCCTCGCTGTTGACGCCGGCATTGGCGCCGTCCGCGGTGCGGTCGGTGATGACGGCGTCGGCGGCGAGACCTTCGGCGGCCAGGGTGTCCAAGGCGGCGCGGGCGTCGGCAGGGGTTTCGAACATGGCGACGATCTGGTCGTCATGCACCGCCGGGTCGTAGAGGGCTACGTCGTGAGCGGCCTGGGCGTTCAGCTTCTCGGACTGGTCGTAGTAGACTGGATCGGGTTTCATCGGATGCTCCCCTAAACCACTGAGAGAACTCCATACGGCCTGGCTTGCGGCGGGTTCCTGGCGCCAGGGCGCGCAGCTACGCGGCGTTGGCTCGGCGGCGGCGGGCGGCAGCCAGCACGTCGATCTGCTCGATTGGGTTGTCGGGGCCGCCCAGGGCATGCAGCAGTGCGGTGCGCAGGGAGGCCAGCTTGCGCTCGTTCTCGATCTTCAGGCCGAATACGTCCTTGACGTAGAACACGTCCACCGCGCGCACGCCGTAGGTGGTGACGTGGGCGGAGGCGATCTGCAGGCCCTGGGCGCTGATGGCGGCGGTAACGTCGTGGAGCAAGCCGGGGCGGTCGCGGCCGTTCACCTCGATGACGGTGTGGGTGTGGCTGGCGCGGTTGTCCAGCACGACCCGCGGCGGCACGTGGATGGCGCGCATGCGGCGGCCGAGCAGCGCTTCGCTGACCCGGCGGATCTCGGTGGCGAGCGCCAGCCGGCCGGAGAGCGCCTGCTCCACCAGCACGGACATGCGGGCCAGGCGGTGCGGTGCGTCGAACACGCCGCCGGCGGCGTCCTGCACCCAGAAGGTATCGAGCGCCATGCCGTTGGTGAGGGTGTGAATGCGCGCGTCCACGATGGAGGCGCCGGCCACGGCCAAGGCGCCGGCGATCTGGCTGAACAGGCCGGCGTGGTCGGCGGCGTAGACGGTGATCTCGGTGACGGCGCGGGCGGGCAGCGGGTCGGCCTGCACGGTGAGCTTGGTCTGGGTGTGCTCGGCCTCGCGGACCAGCCGGGCGTGGCGCAGGTGGGTCTCGGGCTCGAAACCGAGCCAGTAGCTGGGGTAGCCCAAGGCGAGGAAGTAGTCGCGTTCGGCCTCGGTCCAGCCCTGCATCAGCGCGGCGGCGGCCTGCTTGGCGCGGCTCACCCGCACGTCGCGCTCGGTGGTGGCCAGGCCCCCGGCGAGCACCTCGGCGGTGCGGGAGTAGAGCTCGCGCAGCAGGGTCGCTTTCCAGCCGTTCCACACCCGGGGGGAGACCGCGCGCATGTCGGCCACCGTGAGCACCAGCAGCAGCTTGAGGCGCTCGGGGGACTGGATGGTCTCGACCACGTCCAGGATGGTCTTGGGGTCGTCGATGTCGCGGCGGAACGCGGTCTGGCTGAGCAGCAGGTGCTGCAGCACCAGCCAGGAGGTCATCTCGGTCTCTTCGGCGGAAAGGCCGAGTTGCGGGCCGATGCGCAGCGCCAGCTCGGCGCCCAATGCGGAGTGGTCGCCGCCGCGGCCCTTGGCGATGTCGTGCAGCAGTGCCGCGACGTACAGCGCGCGGCGGGATTGCAGATCGACCATTAGTTGGCTCGCGATCGGCGCGACGTCGACCATCTCGCCGCCGCCCAGACTGTCCAACACCCGTACGGCCTCGATCGTGTGCTCATCGACGGTGAACACATGGTAGGTGTCGAACTGCATCTGGCCCACGATGCGGGCCCAATCCGGGATGTAGCGGCCCAGGAAGCCGGTCACGTTCATCACGTGCAGCCATCGCGAGGCGTCGCGGCCGGAGGATAGCAGGTCGAGGAAGATGGCGCCGGCCGCCGGGTCGTTGCGCAGCCCGGAGGCGCGGCGCTCGTGGCGGATGAGGGCGCGGATGGCCAGCGGGTGCAACGCGAGGCCGCGGTCGCGCGCGACCTGGAGCAGGCGCAGCATCTGCAGCGGCTCGGCGTGGAAGTCGCGCCCGGGGGCGGCCAGCAGCTTGCCGTCGGCCAGGACGAAGCCCTGGGCGAGCAAGGCGGCGTCGGTTTCCTCCTCCAGGGCGGGCGGGCCCAAGGCGGCGCGCACGATGGCGGGCTCGAGCACGGCGGTGATGCGCACCACCTCGCGCGCGGTGAGGAAGTAGTGGCGCATGAAGCGCTCCACGCCGTCCTGCCGGCCGTGCCGGGTGTAGCCCATGCGGGCGCCGACCACGGGCTGCATGTCGAAGGTGAGGCGCTCCTCGGCGCGGCCGGCGACGTAATGGAGGTGGAAGCGCACCGTCCAGAGGAAGTCCCACGAGCGGCGGGCGTGCTTGGCCTCGCGCTCGATCAGGATGCCGCCGCTGGGGCTGTCGGCGCCCACCAGGTCCCCCATCATGCGCGCGTCGAACACGTAGCGGGACATCCAGTAGAGGGTCTGCAGGTCGCGCAGGCCGCCGCGGCCCTCCTTGATGTTGGGCTCGACCAGGAACGGGCTCTCGCCGTAGCGGCGATGGCGGGCGTCGCGCTCGGCCTGCTTGGCGGTGATGAACTCGGGGGTGCGGGCGGCGCAAGCGGCGAGGAAGCGGGCGGTGAAGCTGTCGAACAGCGCCTGGGAACCGGCGAGGCGGCGGGCGTCGATCATGGAGGTGCGCACCGTCACGTCGGTTTCGGCCTCGGCGATGCACTCGTTGAGGGAGCGGGTGGCGTGGCCGACCTTGAGGCCGAGGTCCCAGAGCAAATAGAGGCTGAACTCGACGGCGGCGAGCGTCTCCGCCGGCGGAGGGTCGGCGGTGATGAACAGGAGGTCGATGTCGCTGAACGGGGCCAGCATGCCGCGGCCATAGCCGCCGGTGGCGATGACGGCCGATTGCGCCGGGTGGGCGCCGGTGACCTCCTGGGCGTAGCGGTGCAGGGCGGCGATGATGCCGTCCATCAGGGAGGCGAGCAGGCGGGCGCCTTGCAGGCCGGAGAGCTGGTAGTGCTCGAACGCCTCGCGGACGTGGTGCTGCACGCGGGTGAGATGGCGGCGGAACACCGCCAGCGCCTCGTCGCGCGGCATGCTGCCGTCTGGGCGGCGGATCTCGGTCAGGGCCTCGGCCAGCACGGTAGCGGCGTCGTCAGGCGTTGCGGGGAGCGGGAGGATGGTCAGCATTCATCAGATGATAACCTCAATGCCTTCAATTGGTAGAGCGCCTCCAGCGCTTCTTTCGGGGTGAGCTGGTCGGGCTCGATGGCGTCGAGCGCCGGGCCGAGCCGGTCGGGGGGCGCATTGGTTGCGGGCAGAGCGGCGAACAGCGGCAGGTCGGGCCCGGTGGCGTGGCCGCGCTCCAGCGCCGCCAGCAAGCCGGCGGCGCGGCGCACGACGGGGGCAGGCACGCCGGCCAGCTTGGCGACGTGAACGCCCCAGGAACGCCCGGCGGCGCCCTCCCCCACCTCGTGCAGGAACACGATGTCGTTTTTCCACTCGCGCACCAGCAGGGCGTGGGGGCAGAGCTGCGGCAGCGACTGGCTGAGCCCGGCCAGCTCGTGGAAGTGGGTGGCGAACAGGGTGCGGCAGCGTATGTGCGAGTGCAGCGCCTCCAGCACGGCCCAGGCGATCGCCAGGCCGTCCAGCGTGGCGGTGCCGCGGCCGATCTCGTCCACCACGACCAGGCTGCGCGGGCTGGCGCCGTGCAGGATGGCGGCGGTCTCGGTCATCTCGGTCATGAAGGTGGAGCGGCCGCGGGCCAGGTCGTCGGCGGCGCCGACGCGGCTGAACAGCCGGTCCGCCACGCCGATGCGGGCGCGGGCGGCGGGCACGGGCAGGCCGGCCTGGGCCAGGATCACCAGCAGCGCGTTCTGGCGCAGGTAGGTGGACTTGCCGGCCATGTTGGGGCCGGTGAGCAGCAGGATGCGGCGGGCGGGCGAGAGGTCGCAGTCGTTGGGCTGGAACGCGGTGCCGGCGGGCAGCGCCGCCTCCACCACCGGGTGGCGCGCGGCGGTGACGTGGAAGGCGGCATCCTCGGTGACCGATGGGCGGCACCAGGCGCCGGGCTCGGCCAGTTGGGCGCAGGATTGCAGCACGTCGAGCGTGGCCAAAGCCGCAGCGGCGTCCCGCAGGGCGGCGGCGTGGGCGAGGGTGTCCTCGGTCAGGCGGGCGAGGATGGCGGCCTCGCGGGCGGCGGCGCGCTCGGCGGCCTCGGCGATGCGGCGGTCGAGCTCGGCCAGTTCGGGGTTGGTGAAGCGGGCGGCGCTGGCCATGGATTGGCGCAGGCTGAGCTCGGCGTGGCGGCGGAGCGCCTCGGCGGCGGCGGCGGGGACCTCCATGACGTAGCCCAACTGGGCGTGGTGGCGGATCTTCAGCGACGCCACGCCGTAGCGCTGGGCGAAATCCAGTTGCAGCCCCGTGATGACCCGGCGGCTGTCGTCGCGCAGGCGGCGCTCGGCGTCCAACTCGCCATCGAAGCCCTCGGCGATGGCGCCACCCCCTTCGCGGCGGGAGGGCGGCTGTGGCACCAGGGCCGAGCGCAGGCGCTCGCCCAAAGCCGGGTCGAGCTGCAGGCTGGCACGCAGCCGGTCGAGCATGGGGGTGTGCGGCAGGGCGTCGGCAATCATCCCGCCGGCGAACAGGGCTAGTTGCACGGCCTGCAGGTCCCGCGGGCCGCCGCGACCGACGGAGAGGCGGCCGAGCGCGCGCGCTGCGTCCGGCACGCCGCGCAACAGGCCGCGCAGGGTGGCTCCGGCGGCGGGTTCGGCCAGCAACGCGATCCAGCCCTCCTGCCGTTCGGCGATCGCCGCCGGGTCGGTCAGCGGGGCGGAGAGCCAGTCCGCCAGCCGGCGCGCGCCCGGGGGGGTGAGGGTGCGGCGGACGGCGGAGAGCAGGGTGTGGTCGGCCGAGCCGTCCCGCGCGCGGGTGATTTCGAGGCTGGCGCGGGTGGCGGCGTCCATCAGCAGGGTGCCGCCGGGCTCGTGGCGGGAGGGGGGCGAGAGCGCGGGCAGCTTGCCGGCCTGGGTGCTGCGGACATAGGCGAGGGCGGCGGCGGCGGCCATGGCTTCGGCATCGGTGAAGCTGCCGAAGCCGTCGAGCGTGCTGGCGCCGAACGCCTCGGCCACGCGGGCGCGGGCAGCCAAGGGGGGCGGCGGCAGGGTTTCGGGGGCGCGACGGGGCTCGTGATCGCCGAGCGGCAGGCCGGCGGGGGCGAGCACCTCCGCCGGGTCGAGGCGGCCGAGCAGGGCGGGCAGGTCGGCGACGGCTTCGGTCTCGAACAGGCCGGTGGAGATGTCGAGCCAGGCGGCGCCGAGCTGGCGGCCGGTTTGTGCCAGGGCGAGCAGCAGGTTGGGGCGGCCGCCTTCGAGCAGGGTGTCTTCGGTGAGGGTGCCCGGGGTGATGAGGCGGACGATCTCCCGCCGCAATGGGGCTTTGCCGGCGCGGGCGGAGGCGGCCTCCATCTGCTCGGCCACGGCGACGCGAAAGCCGCGCTTGATGAGGCGAGCGAGGTAGCCCTCGGCGGCATGGATCGGCACGCCGCACATGGGGATGGGCTTGCCCTCGTGCTCGCCGCGGGCGGTGAGCGCGATGCCGAGCGCACTGGCGGCCAGTGCGGCATCGTCGAAGAACAGCTCGTAGAAATCGCCCATGCGAAAGAACAGCAGCGCGTCTGGCTGCTGCTCCTTGGCGGCGAGCCACTGGGCGATGACGGGGGAGGCGGGCATTTATTCAGACGTCAGACGTCAGGCGTCAGACGTCAAGCGAGTCGTGACGCGGCGCTGGGGTTAGGGGTCGTGCTTGCCGTGGAGGAAGGGGACGGGGCGGTCGCCGTGGGCAGTGGGCGGGGCCGTGGGTGAAGCGGGGGCGAAGCGGGCGAATTCGTCGATGCCGGGCGTCGGGCGCTTCCAGGGGCCGGTGAGCGGTACGGCGCCGAGCCCCATGTCGCGGCGGATGCCGGCGATGATGGTTTCGATCGGGCGGTCGGCGAGTTGGTCTTGGTGTTCGGGCGCGTCGAGGCGCTCGAGCAGCTCGGTTTCGAGTTTTTCGACCCGCTCGCCGTTGGCGCATTGGCGGATGACGTCGCCGACCTCGCGGAGGATTCGGGTGCGGGCGGCGGCGTTGGTTTCTGGATGGGGTTCGGGCGCTGATTCGGGCGCTGGTTCGGGCGGTTCTGGGGGCAGCGGCTCGGCGAGCTTGTCGGCCAGCATGATGGCTTGGCGGACGGCGCGCGCGACATGGTCGTAGGCGCGGGCAGCTTCGATGTCGGGCCGGAGCGGGGGCAAGGAAGGATCCGAGGGGCCGGGATCGAGCGAGTCGGCGATGTTGGCGCCGATATCGATAAAGCGGCGCAGGATGCCGCGGGCATGCTCCCGGTTCTCGGCGCGCTGGGCGGCGAGAGGATTTGGCTCGGGAGGTGCGGGCTGCGTGGGCATGACCCGATTATCAACACCGGCGATGGGGGGAGTTTCAAGCGGCGTTGTGGATGCTGAGTTGCGGCACGCACCGTCATCGCGAACCGCAGGCGTGGCGATCCAGGGTCCGCCACGGCGGTGTGTGGCGCCTGGATCGCCGCGCTGCGCTCGCGATGACGAGTTAGCGGTTGCTGGCGATGACGATGGTCTAGCGGGACTTTTGGTAGAGCTTGGTGGCGATTTCGAACATCTCTTGCGGGGCGTAGTCCGGCGTGAAGGCGCCGTAGTTGCCGGCGAGTTCGGGGATCTTGCCGCCCTCGGGGTGGCCGTCGACCACTTCGAGTTCGCCCGGGGGGTCGCCCGGCAAAGCCCGCTCGCCACCGCCCCAGATGCCGGCGGCCTCGCTGTAATCGTGCGGGCTGAACTTGTAGAGGCGGCGGTGGCTGCCCTCGTTGAGGTATTTCTGGCACTCGGGAACGCGGCTGAGATCGATGTTGGGCGTGGGCAGCATCTTCTCGATCTCGACGCCGGTGATCTGCTTTAGCGCCAAGGCGTAGGCGTGGGCGTGCACCGATCCGCGCACCAGCAAGTAGCCGCAGACCTCGCGGCCGGTGGGCTCGGTCATGGTCTCGTAGACGCGCAGCTTGTGGATGCGGGCGCCGCATTCGAGGTGGAAGTTGTGCAGCAGGTCGATGATCACGTTGCCGGTGGTGGTCACCATGTCGGTGTTCCACGATAGGCCGTTGCTGTTCACCGGGGTGGCGCCGCCGCCGTTGGACAAGAAGGCGCCGGGCAGCGCGGTGTCCTGCATGGCTTTGAACGGGGCCTTGGAGATGTCGACCTCTTGGGTTTGGTCGCCGGGGCCGTTGGCGAGCATGGCGACGCCGGTGCTCACCAGTTCGACATGGCCGAGTTCCTCGGCGAAGATCGCGGAGACCAGGCTGTAGAACGGGCGCAGCTTGGATTTGCTGCGGAAGTTGAAGCTCTGGAACATGTAGTTGCCGAGCGTGGACATCTCGCCGTATTTGCCGCCCAATAGTTCCTGCAGCGCCGCGGCGGCGTTGGGGTTGGGCGTTTTGGGTTCTGGCAACTCAGCTTGCAACTTGTCGATGCGCATGAACATTTTGTTTGCTCCTCCTGCGGCGAGAGATCGCCGTGGCATGGGCAAGACGTTTGGCGCCCCCATTCGTCGCCCTCCTAGCCGCGACGTGATCGCTTCGGGGCGCGGTGGCCGGGGCACCCTGGGCCGGGCGGGCGCGTTGCCGCCCGGTGAACGCCATTACGCTCCCTGCCCCAACCCAATCCCGGCTGTGGGTGCCACGCCGGGTGCTGGTGACGCCGGCCGCGCTCGCTTGGCCCGCGGGCGCAGCCATGGTGGACCGCGCCGCGGCCCTCGGAGCGGAGATCGTCCGCTTGCCCGCCGACCGGCTCAGCGGGCTGCCGGACGCCTATCGCGATGCCAAGACCACGCTCGCCGTGGTGACTGCCAGCCCGAGCCGGCGGCGTTTGCAACCGATCCCGCCGAGCGCCGATTGGCGGTTCGACCTGGCGGAGGGCTGCCCGGCGCATTGCGCGTATTGCTACTTGGCCGGTTCGCTGGCCGGGCCGCCGATTATCCGGGCCTATGCCAACCTGCCGGAGATCCTTGCCGAACTGCCGCCGGCGGTGGGGCAAGGACGGGTGACGTCGCGCTCGGCCGCGCGGGCGGGCGAAGGCACCACGTTCGAGTGCTCGTGCTACACCGACCCGCTCGCCATCGAGCACCTGACGGGGCATCTCGCCGCCTGCATCCGCCATTTCGGCGCCTGGGATGCGGCGGTGCAATTGCGCTTCACCACCAAGTTCGATGCGGTGGGGGCGCTGGCGGGTTTGCCGCATCATGGGCGCACGCGGGTGCGTTTTTCGGTCAATGCCGCGGGGGCAGAGCGGTTCGAGGGGGGCGCGCCGCGGATGGCCGAGCGGCTGCGCGCGCTGCGCAGCTTGGCGGAAGCGGGTTATAAGGTGGGGCTTACGGTGGCGCCGATCCTGCGCTTGCCCGAGTGGCCGGGCGCGTACGACCGGTTGTTTGCCGACGTCGCGGCTGTTTTGGCCGGGTTGGAGACGGATTTGACGGTGGAGCTGATTACGCATCGCTTCACCCCCAAGTCCAAGGCGGTGCTTGAGAGCTGGTATCCCGGCAGCGCGCTGGAAATGGACGAGGCGCAGCGGGCGCGCAAGACGACCAAGTTCGGCTCGACCAAATGGGTGTTTCCGCCGGAGCAGATGGCGGAGTTGCGCGGTGCGCTCACTGCCTCGCTCGGCCGCTGGTTGCCGCAAGCGCGGGTGCTGTATTGGACCTGACCGGCTGCCGTCACATTGCTGGGCTACTACTGGTCTGTCGTGCATAAGGCCGACACGGTCATTTAGTGGCTGGCTGGTTTTATTTGCGCTGCGCCGGGAACAACCGTCCCGCGGTCGGGTTAGTCTTCGGAGTTACAACAGGAGCACTGACATGGCCGCAGCCGCAAGCTTAACCGAACTTTATGCCGAGGAGATGCAGGACCTGTGGTCCGCCAACGACCAGATGGCCCGAGCGGTGCAGGCGATGGCGGGGAGGGCGCATGATGCCAAGCTCAAGACCACGCTCGAGCAGTCAGTGGCCGGCATCCAGAAACACTCGACGTCGCTGCAGGCCCTGATCAAAGAGGCGGGCGGCGACGTTAAGCCCGATCACTGCAGGGGGATGGAGGGGCTGGCTCAAGAGGCCCTGAAGCACACGACCGATGGAGCTCCAACGAACGGTGAGCTGCTGGATATCGAGATCATCGCCCAATACCAGCGTATGTCACACTACGGTATTGCCGGGTTCGGGTCCGCGGCCGCGTACGCATCTGCCTTGGGCATGAAGCAGCAGGTCGAAAAGCTCAAGAGCATCGTCAGCGACATTTACCAGGCTGATGAATACGCCACCAAGCTCAGCGAGAAGGCGATGTCCATCGCCCCGAAGCAGGACTGACGCGGTCGGCTTGGGGTGCCGCGGAGAGCGGCTGAGGCCCTGCTGATGGGGCGTTGAACAGCCGCATTGCCGTGGGCATCCGGCGCCCCTAAACCTGCGGGCGAGACGATCGCCGACGCAGGAGCCCGCCATGGCCGCCTACCAGTATGCCTACGTTATGAAGGACCTCACCAAGGCCTATCCCGGCGGGCGCGAGGTGTTCAAAGGCATCACCCTCTCGTTCCTGCCCGGCGTGAAGATCGGCGTGCTGGGGGTGAATGGGGCGGGCAAGTCTACTTTGCTCAAGATCATGGCCGGGATGGAGACCGAGTACGGGGGCGAGGCCTGGGCGGCAGAGGGGGTGCGGGTGGGCTACCTGGAGCAGGAGCCGCAACTCGACGCCTCCAAGACCGTGGCCGAGAACGTGATGGAGGCGTTTGCGCCGCTCAAGGCTGCCATCGACCGGTTCAACGCCATCAGCGAGGAATTCGCCGAGCCGATGGATGAGGACAAGATGAACGACCTGCTGGCGGAGCAAGCCACGCTGCAGGAGAAGATCGACGCCGAGGACGGCTGGGAGTTGGACCGCCGGGTCGAGATCGCACTCGATGCCTTGCGCTGCCCGCCGCCGGAGAGCGAGGTGACCATGCTTTCGGGGGGGGAGCGGCGGCGGGTGGCGCTGTGCCGGCTGCTGCTGGACAAGCCGGAGCTGCTGTTGCTGGACGAGCCGACCAACCACCTGGACGCGGAGAGCGTGGCTTGGCTGGAGAAGACGCTGCGCACCTACCAGGGCACGGTGATGATCGTCACCCACGACCGCTACTTCCTGGACAACGTCACCAATTGGATTTTGGAGATCGAGCGCGGCCGCGGCTACCCGTTCGAGGGCAACTACTCGTCCTGGCTGGAGCAGAAGCGCAAGCGGCTGAAGCAGGAGGAGAAGGAGGAGAGTTCCCGCCAGCGCGCGCTGGCGGCCGAGCAGGAGTGGATTCAGTCCTCGCCGCGCGCGCGGCAGACCAAGTCCCGCGCGCGGATTGAGAAATACGAACAGATGCTGGCGAAATCGGCCGAGTTGGCGGGGGGCGTGGCGGATATCGTGATTCCGCCGGGTCCGCGGCTGGGCGGCACGGTGATCGAGGCGGAGAACCTGCGCAAAGGCTTTGGCAACCACCTGCTGTTCGACGGGCTGGACTTCAAGCTGCCGCCCGGGGGCATCGTGGGGGTGATCGGGCCGAATGGCGCCGGCAAGACCACGCTGTTCCGCATGATCACGGCGCAGGACAAGCCCGATAGCGGCGAGTTGCGGGTGGGGGACACGGTGAAGCTCGGCTATGTCGACCAGTCGCGTGACAGCCTGGATGGCAGCAAGAGCGTTTGGGAGGAGATCAGCGGCGGCACGGACGTGATCTACCTCGGCAAGCGCCCCGTGCAGTCGCGCGCTTATGTGGGGGCGTTCAACTTCAAGGGCAGCGACCAGCAGAAGAAGGTGGGCGTGCTGTCTGGTGGGGAGCGCAACCGGGTGCATCTGGCCAAGATGCTGAAGAGCGAGAGCAACGTGATCTTGCTCGACGAGCCGACCAACGACCTGGACGTGGATACGCTGCGGGCGCTGGAGGATGCGCTGGCGGAGTTTGCCGGTTGCGCAGTGATTATCAGCCATGACCGCTGGTTCCTGGACCGGCTGGCCACGCACATCCTAGCCTTCGAAGGCGACAGCCGCGTGGAATGGTTTGAGGGCAATTTCCAGGCCTATGAGGAAGACAAGCGCCGCCGCCTTGGGGAAGGCAGCACCGATCCGCACCGGATTAAATACCGGCCGCTCGCCCGGTAAGCCCGGCTGCGGCCAAGCCTCCCGCGCCGTGTCTCCGATCCGCACCGGGCGGCTGGTGCTGGCGCCCTACGGCGCGGGGGACCTGGCCGAGCTGCAGGCGTTCAAGGCGGACCCGCGGCGTTGGGCCAGCATGCTCGGCGGGGTGCGCAACCCGGCGCAAACCGCCGAGGACCTTGCGGGCGAGTTGGCGTTCTGGGCGTCGCACGACGTCGGCATGTGGACGGCGCGGGATGCGGCGGGCGCGCTGGTGGGGGTGACCGGGCTGCATGAACGGCCCGACGCGCGGGGCATCGCGCTGCGGGTGGCGTTCGACCCGGCGGTGCGCGGCCAGGGGCTGGCGCGGGAGGCGGCCGGGGCGGTGCTGCAGGATGCCCACGCGCGGGCGGGGCTGACGCGGGTGGTGGGGGTGGCGAAAGCGGCCAACTTGGGCTCGCGCATCGTGCTGGGCGCGATTGGCATGCGCGAAGTGGACCGGTTCGTGCAGGGCGGCTACCCCATGGTGCTGTTCGAGAGCGTGCGGCCGGTGCGGTAGTGCATCTGCGTTGCTAGGCCGGGTGGGGCAGCTTGGGGACGAACTTGCTGCGGGCACCATGATGCTGCGCCGGGTGAGAGCGGGAGCGACGAGCCGGACGAGGTCGGGTCAGCAGGCCGGTTCTCAGGCGGGGACTGGCGGGGCGCTGGGCTGGCCCGGCGCCCTACTGGCGCAACGCCTGCTTTACCTCCGCCACCGGCAGCACGTCGGCGTATTTTAGCGCCATGTCGTAGAGGCTGGCGAAATGCGGGCTTTCGTGCCGGTCGGCCACGCATTCTTCCGGCACGACCATGCGGTAGCCGTGGGACAGCCCGTCCACCACGGTCGCCCGCACGCAGCCGGAGGTGGAGCCGCCGGTGACGATGAGCGTGTCCACCCGGTGCCACACCAGCAGCGAGGCCAGGCTGGTCTCGTGGAAGGCGGAGGCCATGCGCTTGTGCAGGATGACGTCGCGGGTTCGGTCGATTTCGAGCCGTTGGTCGAACTCGGCGCGGCGGGAGCCGTGCTTGATGTTCTGCAACGAGTCGGGCGTGTTTGTCCGCGTGCCCCAGACGCCGCAATCCTCGGCCGAGTCGAGGTAGGCGACGTAGGTCCACACCACCGGGCCGCCGGCGGCGCGGCACAAGGCGCTCACCTCGTTGATGTGGCGCATCTGGTCCGGGTCGGTCTGGTAGGCGGTGGGGAATTCGGCGGGGCGGGTGTAGGCGTTCTGCGGGTCCACGTTCACGACGGCGGGCTTGGTGCCGAAGCCGAACCGCTTGCCGCGTGGGAGTTCGCGGTAGAGGGTTTGGGCGGTTTTGCTGGAGTATTCCATGGTGGCCTCCTGCCTCCCGCGAGAGAGAGCTTCGAAGCAGAATGGGCGGCAGGTTGCCCTGCCGCCCGTGGTACGCATTTCAAGCTGGCGCTGAGGCTACCAGGCGAAAGACGAACCGACCGCAATAACCGACGCGTCTGTCTTGTTACCGTTCGGGCTGTTGGACTGGTTGGTGAGGAAGTTGAACCCGTTCTGCCGACGCTGCTCCCAGACATAGGACAGGTAGAGCGCGAGCCCAGGTGCCAGAGCGTAGGTGGCGCCCGCTGCCGCCCCCGTCTCGTAGCGTTGGCCGCCGGGGACCAGGCCGGTGGTTGCGTTAAACACTTCGCGGACGGTGTTGTTGGCCGGGCTGAAGCCGGTGGCGGTCTGCTGGTCGCCCTCCGACCAGGACCTGAGGTAGTGAGCACCGAAGATTATTGGGCCAAACGTGTAGGTCGCACCGACGATGGCGGCACTGCTGTTTGGCTGCCCCCTGGCGATCAGAGCGTTGAAACCGCCGCCGCTGACGTTGTAGCGCCCGAACTGGTAGTTGCCGCCAAACGACAACCCGCCATAGGTAAACACCAAGCCGAAATCGCCGACGCTCAAATCCTCCAGCGGGAAATGCTTCGGATTGATTGCCGAGCCCTGAATGCCACTGTCCAGCACGCGGCCAGACCCGGTGTAGGAAGCCGTTGCCGCAACCCCGATCGGGCCGAACGTGCCGCGATAGCGCAGCAACGCCTCGTAGGTGTTGCGCCGGCGGGCGACGTCGCCCGTGCTGGTGGAGGACAGCAAGGGGCAACCGGCAGCGGCGGCGGCCTGACCACCGGACGTAAACTGTCCGATTCCGGGCGAAGGCGGGCACGAACTCGAATCGCCGCCGACGGCCTGAGTGTTTGGCTCGAAGCTCAAGCCGCCATCGAAGCCGTAGACTTGCGGTGAGACGTAAACGATCTTGTTGGTGGAGTACAGGCCGCCTTGGTCGGCGAACGGGAAGGCGAGAGTGGCAGCGCTGGTGAAATAACCGAACGGAAGGTCACCGTCCAAGCCGCCGGAGTCGAACGTTTCGAAGTTGCCGGTCAGGAACAAGCTCGTCGGCTGGTCCGAAGCGCCGAGGCGCAGCGTTCCAAGCTTATCGGTCCCGAGATAGCCCCATTCACGCCGGATGTAGAGGACGCCCTGCTTGCTATTGCTGCCGCTGATGGACCCATAGACGCCGCCACCCGAGCCATACCCGTTGTCCTGCCGTATCTCGATCGACGCACCATATTTCAGGCCGTTGGCGGCGACGCCGTCAAAGCCAGGGTACAGCCGAGCTAACTCGACGATGCCGTAATTGCCCAGCTTGTTGTAGCCGGAGCTGGGGCTATTGGTCGTCACTCCGCCGGAATTCGTGGCGGCGTTGGCGGATGGCGAGGCGGGATTGAAGCTGGTTCGCGAGTTGTCCTGGGCCACTGCGCCCATATAGAACCGGAAACGGCCGTTGAGCCGCACCGTCACCGTGCCCGGCGTCGGGAAGCCCTGGCCATCGTCGGATGCCTGACCGATGTCGGACGTGGTGACCACCTGGGCGTCGGCATACGCAGACGCTCCCATCGAAACGCCCAGTGCGGCCGTTGTGGCCAGCAGGAGCTTGCGCATAGAACCCTCCTTCAGTCACCGGACCATCCGGGAACGTGGACCCGCGGGCAACCCGCCGCATGAGCAACAAGCCCGCAAACACCGAGCCCAATCCAACCCATGCGGCCGGGCGGGAGCCGCCAGACCTGGACAGAGTATTATCGTGCCGTTCACGTCCCGCAATTGATAGAACGCCACCCGCATGGCAATACTGAAACACTGTGGCGCTGCAGCAACAATGCCGCCAGGGCAGTAACAATGGCAGCAAGTTTCAGCCCAGCATCGACGTTTGGCCCACGCCGTCACTGCGCGCCGCGCGGGGAGCGGGCGTTGCGGGTTATGCGAGCATCGCACCCACCGCGCCCGCACCCGCAACGAAGCGGGGCAGACGCCTCGCGGTGACGCCGTCGATGCCGCCCAGCGCCAGGATGGGCAGGCGACGCGCCCGCGCCAGCGCGGCCCAGCGGCGCGGCCCAATCGCCCCGGCGCCGGGGTGGCTCGCGGTCGGGAATACCGGCGACAGGAACACCAGCGCCGCGCCCGATCGTTCCGCCCGCAGCAGCTCCGCCATGCCGTGGGCCGAGGCGGTGACGAACGCCGCGCGCGCGCGCGGCAGGCTGCGCCGACTGCCCGGCCGGTGCTCGCCGCAGCCCGCGGCACCGAGGGGGCCGGCCACTGAGAGCGCGATGCGCCGGGCGCGGCAGAGTTGGCGCAAGCGGCGCAGCTGCCTCGCTCCCGCCGCCGGGGCAGCGCGCGGCAAGGCGGGCCGATACACGACGCCGCAGAGGCCGGGGGGCAGGCGCCGGACGATGGCGGCCGGGTCGGGCAGGCGGTGCCAATCGGTAAACAGCCAGAGCGGCGGGAGAACGGCGTGCGGACGCCGCCGGCTCGGGGTGTGGACCTCCGAAGGGTGCGAACGCGCGGCCGACGTCACCAGCCGGACCGCGGGGATGCACGGATCAAGTCCGGGCATGACGGGGTTGGTGAAGTGGGTGGGGCTGGCAGCGACATGCGACCGCCCTGCCCGGCGTGCCTTGACCGCGCGGGCCCAAGCCAACAGCCTGTCATCCATGACCGATCCCCATTTCGCCGCTCTCACCAGCCGGCTCGCCACCGTGCGCGACCGGATTGCCGCCGCCGCTGCTGCCGCCGGGCGGCCGGCGGACAGCGTCACCCTGGTCGCGGTCTCCAAGTTCCATGGCGCGGATGCCGTGGCCGCGGCCTTGGCGGCCGGGCAAACCACGTTCGGCGAAAACCGGGTGCAGGAGGCTGCGGCGAAGTTCCCGCCGCTGCGGCCGGCGCATCCGGCGTTGCGGGTGCACCTGATTGGGCCATTGCAGACCAACAAGCTGCGCGATGCGATTGCCGCCGCCGACCGGCTGGAGACGCTGGACCGTCCCCGCCTGGCCGACGCGCTCGCCGCGGCGGCGGAGCGGGGTGCGGCGCTGCCGGAACTGCTGGTGCAGGTCAATGTCGGGCGGGAGCCGCAGAAGGCTGGCATCGCCCCTGAGGACGCGGACGGCTTCATCGGCGACTGCCAGGGCCGGTTCGGCGAGCGGCTGCGCGGGCTGATGTGCATTCCTCCTGCGGAGGGCGATCCGGCGCCGCATTTCGCGTGGCTTGCGGAGTGCGCGGCCAAGCATGGGCTGCCGGTGCTTTCCATGGGCATGTCAGGGGATTATGAGGCGGCCATCCGCTACGGGGCCACCCATGTCCGCATCGGCACCGCGATTTTCGGTGCACGGCCCAGCGAGGCGCCTACTCCTCCGGCTCGGTCGTGAACAGCAGCGGGTAGCCTTGCTTGCGGCCGGCGTCGGTGGCGTTGGTCGCCTTGGTTTCGGCCACGTCCTTGGTGAACACCCCCACCACGCAAACGCCCCGGCGATGGGCCGTGTTCATCACCCGGCGGGCCTGTTCCTCGCCGAGGCTGAACTCGGAGCGCAGCACGCGGACGACGAATTCGCGCGGCGTGAAGTCGTCGTTCACCAGCATGACCTTGTGCAGCCGCGGCCGCTCGGTTTTCAGCTCGGTTTCGGTGCCCGTGTTGGTCAGGGTATCGGTCATCTGGGGCTCCATGTTACGGCGCCATTGTAGCCAGGTAGCCCGCACCGGCGGCGCCGCAAGGCAGGCCAGCGGCACGGTGGCGGCGTGAGCGAGCAGGACGCTCTGCCACGGCGCGCGAGGCTGCGGGTCTTCAGTGCCGCGGCTGAGGGGGGTCGAAGCGATGTCCATGGCGCGGCAACGGCGCTGCTGGCGGCTGGTTCGCCGGCCGGCCGGCAAGATGCCAAATGGATGGGACGCGATGCAAAAGGCGCTGGACGCGGACGGCCTGGATGCGTTGGATGGCGCCATGACCGAGCTGGCCACTGCCCGTGCTGCCAAGCTGCGCGCCCATTATGCCCGGGTGGTCGCCGTTCAGGCGGGCGCGCGCGACACGGCGGTGGAGCACGCCTTTGCCACCGTGCCGCGCGAGGCGTTTCTCGGCCCGGCGCCTTGGTGGATTCCCGTCCACGCTCCCTGGTGGCTGCGCAATGCCGCGCTGGAGTATGTGCAGACGCCGGACGACGACCCCGCCTTCGTCTATGCCGATCAATTGATTGCGCTGGATCGGGCGCGCGGCATTCACAACGGCGAGCCCACGCTGCACGCGCGTTGCCTGCACGCGCTTGCGCCGCAGCCGGGCGAGACGGTGCTGCATGTGGGGGCCGGCACGGGCTACTACAGCGCGATTTTGGCGGAGCTGGTTGGGCCGGGCGGCCGCGTGCAGGCGTTCGAGATTGACCCGGACCTGGCCGCCCGCGCGGCCGCCAACCTGGCTGCTTGGCCGAACGTGCTGCTGCATGCCCGGTCGGGCATCGCGGACGGCCTGCCCAAGGCCGCTGCCGTGTACGTCAGTGCCGGCATTACCCAACCCAGCTTCGCCTGGCTGGACGCCCTGCTGCCGGGCGGCCGGCTGCTGTTCCCGTTGCAGCCGGAGGGCGGGTATGGCGGCATGCTGCTGATCACCAAGCCCACATCCGGCGGGCTGAGCTGGCCCGCCCGCTTCGTCTCCCGGGCGGCGTTCATCGCCTGCCAGGCGCGGCAGGACGACGCCACCGGCCGCGCGCTGGCGAAGGCCTTTCGCAAGGACGGCTGGGACCGCGTCCGCTCGCTCCGGCTGGATAGCCGTCCGGACGAAAGCTGCTGGTGCGACGGCGGGGATTGGTGGCTATCGACCGCAGCGTGACCGCTGGTCTCACTTGCGGCCGGCGACGATCGTTGAGGCTGATTCAAACCTGAAGCGATCAGGCTCGAGCCGCCGGCGTGAGCCGCTCTTCACACCATTGCCGGAATGTCGTGGGCGTTGCGGCGTCCGCGGCAGGCGGCTGGGCGTTGTCCAAGCCTTCATTCTTGGCCCGCATCATGTCCGACATGGCCCGCACGAAGGCATCGGGCATGCCGCCATCGCGAAGCTGCGCCTCGAAGGCGTCGAACGGCACCTGCTGATAGCGCACTGGCCGGCCCAGCACGTCGGCCATGGTCGCGGCCATGTCATTGAACGACAAATTTTCCGGGCCGAGCAGGGCCACATCTGCCTGGCCGTTCCAGGAGCGCTCGGACAGCAGACCGGCGGCGACGGCGCCAATATCGCGGGTGGCAATGCGCGGCATCGGCCGGTCGGCATCAACCGGCCCGAAGAACAGCCCCTTCTCCACGATCGATTGAAGCTGCATGAGCATGTTGTCCATGAACGAGGGCGCGGCGAGGCTGCGAACCGCAACGCCGGTCGCGGTAATCAACTCGTCCATGCGTTGTGACACGGTCGCCAAGCCGGCGCGCTGCTCCCACCGCGTGCCCCGGGCGAGCGCCTTGACGTCGACGACATGGGTGACGCCGTGGCGCTTGATCGCCTCGCAGGCGGGGCGGGTGAAGTCGAGATAGGCCGCCTCCATGCTGTGCGCCCGCGGGTTGGGCGCGACCAGCCAAAACAGCGCGTCGGCACCCGCCAGCGCGTCGCCGATCACGGCGGGGTCGCCATGCGAGCCGCGCACCACTTCGACCCGGTCGCGGACATCGCCTTCGAGGCGGGACGGGTCGCGCGCGATCACGCGGACGGCCTGACCGCGATTGAGGCAATGACGGACGACGGTGTGGCCGATTTGCCCGGTGGGTGTGGTGATGACGATCATAGCTGCCTCCGATGCTTTTGCGGACATAATAACAGCGATATCTTGAGAAGAGCTAGCTGTGTTAACGCCTGTTTGCAAGAGCGGCCTTCGCGCACGGCTGGCTTGAACCACGCCGAATAGGATGACGACGATGCAATCAGATGCGGAGGAGCCCGCCCAGTCCACCCGGCTGCGTATCCTTGAGGCCGCGCTGTCGCTGACCCGGGCCAAGGGGCCGGAGGCTGCGACGACCCGGGCGGTTGCGATGGCGGCTTGTGTGCAGGTGCCGACGATCTACCGGTTGTTCGGCGACAAGCAGGGCATGCTCGATGCGGTGGCGGAACACGGGATGGCGATTTATGTCGCGGCCAAGGCCGAGCGCATAGCCAGTGCCGACCCGGTCGAGGAGATGCGGCACGGCTGGGACAGCCATGTTGCCTTTGGGCTCGCCAACCCCGGCCTGTTCGCGATCATGAGCAGCCATCCGCACTCGCCCGCTGCCACGGAAGGCTTGCACATCCTCCAGCAGCGCATCCGTGCGGTCGCAGCGGCGGGGCGGCTGCGGACCAGCGAGGAACGCGCCGTTGCGATGATGCACGCTTGCTGCACGGGGCTCGTGCTGACGCTCGTTGCCGATGGCCAGACTGAGGCCGACGATCTCTCCCGCGCCACGCGCGAGGCGGTTCTCGCGGCCATTACAATTGGAGCTGCCGATGCCGCTGCGACGACCCGGCAAACCGCGGCTGCCACATTGCGGACGACGTTGAAACAGCCGGCCGGCTTGAGCAGAGGCGAACTGGCCCTGCTCGATGAGTTGTTGGAACGTTTGGCGAGAGGCATGCCGCGGGATTGATGCGCTAGCAGGTTGCTGAAAAACCCTCGCCTTCAGGGGAATCGCTCGAAGCTAAGGTCAAGCGGACTGCCGTAGCAAAGCTGCCAGGTAAGCCGTGTCCCAAGCGGCCGATTTCCGCCGCAGCTTGAGGCTGTGCTTGTCCTTTGGCGCGCGTAGCAGGTTCATGGCCATGTGCCGGACGGTGGCCATGTTCTGCGGCCCGGCAGCGGATCGCAGCCGGCTGAGATCCTCGTGGAACACGACGTCGAGCACCCAGTGCAGGCGGTTCTCGACAGGCCAGTGGCACGGTACGGCGATTGCCCTGCCCTCGCCTTGCAGTCGGTTGATGTGATTGCCTGCGTCCTGTGGGTTGAGGATGGTGGGAGGCGCGGTGGGGCAGACGTCGTCTTTGTTCAGCGACGTGAGTGGCGAGGCGCGGGTGCCCTTGTCGTACCCGCTGCGCCGCATTCGTGCGGTCGTTGACGAAGCCCTTGATGGGCTCTCGCCGGACTTTGATGGGATGTATGCGCAAGCTGGCCGTCCCGCGATTGCGCCGGAGAAGCTGTTGCGCGGGCTGCTGCTGCAGGCATTCTACTCGATCCGCTCTGAGCGCCAACTGATGGAGCAGCTCGACCACACCCTGCTGTTCCGCTGGTTTGTCGGCCTGTCGATGGACGCGCCGGTGTGGGACGCCAGCACCTTCAGCAAAAACCGCGAGCGCCTTCTCGAAGGCGACGTGGCGCAGCGGCTGCTGACGGCGATCCTGGATCAACCGCGGGTCCACGCATTGATGCCGGACGAGCACGTCTCGGTGGACGGCACGCTGATCCAAGCCTGGGCATCGCACAAGTCCTTCCAGCCGAAGCCGCCGGACGACAACGGCGGTGGACCGGCTGCCCCGGCCGCCCCGACCCCGGCCGGCCGCAACCAGGAGCGGGACTGGCGCGGACAGACGCGCAGCAACCAGACCCATGCCAGCGGGTAATCGTCGCCTTGTGCACGTCAAGCCCGATCAATGGGGTAGCCTCTTCCATGACCCGTCTGCGATATGCCTCAGGCTTGGCACCGGCCCATCCGGCGCAACCCTCGATACGGCATACGTCAGCGAGGCGGGTCACCCGCCCCGCTGACGGACATGAGGTCTAACCCCGCACTCTGCGGATGACGTTTTTACCGGCATGGAGCGCCAGGCGGGCGGCGTCCATCAGCAGCGGCGACACGTAATCCCCGGCCTTCGCCAGCTTCACGTGCAGCTCGGATTTCGGCACGGGAGCGAGGAACTGGGTGCCGGCCTTGCTCTCGACGGCGACGGAAGAGGCACTGCTGGTGTAGTAATAGGCAGCCACCGACCGACGAGGGCGCTTGTCGGGCGTGGCCACCGGGTCTGGATGGCCGTGCAGGCTGGTTTGCGAGTGCGCAAACAGGATAGAGCGCCCGAACACCGGCACGACCTTCTCCACGCATTGCTTGGTCTCGGCGTCCCAAAGCTCGAGTGCGCCGCCCCATGCGGCCTCCCAGCCTTTGTTCAGGTAGGTGATGAACACGAGCCGGTTGTCGAGCAAGGTGACCGGATGCTTGTTGAAGTCGATATGCGTCGAGAAACGGCCGCCCACGTCGATCTTGTGCAGGCCGCCGCCGAACAAGCTCGGATCCGGCAGCAGGCCCTCGATGCCGGTGACCGCGCTCAGGAACTGGATAAAGGCGCCGCGATGCACCATGTCAAAGTAGCGCTGCGCGCCGCGGCCGAGCTTGGCGTTCGGGCGCGTACCGGTTTTGACCTCGTTGGCTGAGTCGTAATGCACCCAGTCCCGAAAGCCAGCGGAGTAGTCCTCCAACACGTTGTCCAAAAAGCGCGGCTGAAACAGGCCGTCGATCACCATATGGGGGAACGGCTTGGCGCTAACGAACTGCTTGTGCAGGGCCGTAACACTGGCGCGGGACAACATACCCGGCGCGAAGGCAGCATCCTCCTCCTCGACCGACATTGAGGCTTTGGTATCCGTCGCCACCATTGTTGCAGCAATTTCGTTCATCGTCCGCTCCGCCAAGAGAACCGCAGCGCAGCTATCATAGCGGCAAAGAGTTACCCGGGGGTTACCGCGGTGCAACGATGATGTATGGCGAGGCTAATCTTGGTCCTGCGCCAGCTTCACCGAACTTAGCAGCCCGGCGATCCTGCCGGCGATCTGTTTGCGGCCGGTATCGGAAAAATGGGTACAGCCGCACCAACGATCGATGAACTCGGCATTCGGCAACAGCTCGGAAAGGTCCAGCACCCGGACCCCGCCGGTGCGCAATTCCGCCAGGAACGTCTCACGGCGCTGCTTGACCAGATCCGGCCAGGTGGGTCCGAGCCGGCCCAGATAGTCGAAGTTCAACGGCAGCAACACAAACACCAGTGATTTCTGTTCCGCTTGCAAATGCCGGCTGAGTGAGGCGATCAGCTGCGCCAAAGACCGGCTCGGGCTATACTCGACCACTCGATGGAAATACGTGGCAGCTATGCCGTTCACATCATGCCCGTCATTCTCCGGGCAGGTTCGCAGCTTGATTTCCTGTTCAAACAAGCCAGGCACGTAGCTCGGATAGGTCACGCCGTTATAGACAAACGGTTGATCGATATGCTGGTGCGTGGCGAACAGCGACTGCAGGCCGTGGTAATAGGCCAGCGGCGGATCGAACGAGAGCTCCGGGTTGAGCTGCCGGAATGCGATGTAGTCGTGCATTGACAGGGCATCGTTTTCGACGATGTCCAGCCAGCCCGCGGCCAGCACCACTTGCTTCACATCGCGGTATTTGGCCACCAGTGCCGCGACGTTCACCGCCGTTTCCATGGTCATGCCGTTGCGGGACGCATCGATGACCGGCTCCCCCAGCCGCTCTGCCAACATGGCGGGAATGGGCCGCTGGTCGGCATCGCAGCGGGACACTTCGTCCACGCCGGAGGAGCCCAGCACGATGGTCGGCGCGCTGGTTTGCACGGCCTGCCGGAGCAGGACCTTGGCTTCGTCGGTTGGGAACGGGAACAGAACGGTCAACACAAGCACCGCAAGCAGGACGACCGTATAGCGGCGAAATCGGCGAGCGGGCATCGAGGGCAACTTTCGTGCTGACAAGACCGGACCGGAGCCCTGGCCAGTATGGCCCTATCCGGTGAACATCATCGTTGAGCAGCGTCCTGCTGCACTGTTCTTGGCGCCCTTAAAACTGGAAATAGAGAAACTCCGAAGCGCTGCCAAGCTCCATCAGCGACAGGCCCGCCACCACCGCACCGAGCACGGCCCAGCTATAGCTCGGTTGCCACACCAGCTTGCGGTACGGGTTGGCAATCGGGCGGCCGAGCGCCGGCTCGTAGCGCGTCATGATCTGCTGCGTGTTGGGCGCGAACCACACCAGGGCGAACAGCACCAGCAGGCGCAGGATGTCGAACGCGGTCGCGGTGGACGGAACCAGGCTCTGCTCGAGCCCATGCAGGCCCGCCATGCCGGCCACGATGTCGATGGCGGCTGCGGTGGAGGGAGCGCGGAAAAATGCGAACGCCACCAGCGCGGCCACGTAGACCGCCGCAGTCTTCCACACCCGGTCCCAAACGGCCCGCGCTGGTCTGGGTGGCGGCTGGTGCTTCGGCTTGGGGAAGAAGGTCTTGGCCGCGTGATTGACCGTGATGTAGCAGCCATGCAACAGCCCGAAAATCAGGTATTGCGACCCGGCGCCGTGCCAAACCCCGGCCAGCGCCATGGTGATCAAGGTCGGGCCAGCCACCAGGGAGGTGAAGCCGCCGAAGCTCGAGGACGCCTTGCGTGAATTGTCATAGCCATGGGCAGACCTGTAGCGGGTGACCCATAACGCCAGCGGGCTGAAAATATACATCGTAATGAACCGGGTCAGCGTCATGTGGAAACGCTGCCAGTAGTCGATCACGGTGGTGGCTTTGTAAGGCGAGTTGAAGTTGAGCGGAAAGCGGATGTTGAACATGCGCGCCAGCCCGATCGCCATGTCGGAATAGCCGGAGAAATCGAAGTAAAGCTGCAAGGAGTAGCCGATCACGGCATACCAGGCGGTAAACAAGCCGGCATGGGCGTAACTGCCGAAGGCGTCGGCGACACCGAGGGAGAGCGGGTCCGCCAGGAGCACTTTCTTGGCCAGGCCAATGCAGAAAATACTCAAGCCGACCGCGATGTTGCCGATGTCGAACCGGTAGGTCTCGGCATTGGCGAATTGCGGCATCATTTCGCGGTTATGCAGGATCGGGCCGGCGATCAAGTGCGGGAAGAAGGTGACGAACATCACGTAGCTGAGCAAATCCCGCGTCTTTGCCACGCCCTGCTTCACGTCGACCAGGTAGCCGATTTGGGTGAAGGTAAAGAACGAGATGCCCAACGGCAGGATGATGTCGCGGAACGGCGTGCCGGCAACCGAGTGGAACCCGAGGCTGGCCGCGATCGCCACGGCGTATTTGAAGTAAACCAGCGCCAGCAGGTCGGCGGCGATGCCCAACAGCAGCAACAGCGATGCCGCGCGAGGCCGGTCCTGCGTGCGCGCCAATAGCCAGCCGATGCTGAAGTTGAACGCAATCGAGATCAGCAGCAGCGGCAGGAAGTCGAGCCGCCAATAGCCGTAGAACGCCAGCGAGGCCAGAACCAGCCACAACGCCGCCGCGCGCCTGCCAAACCAGGTCGCAACATGGAAGCCCAACAGCGCCAACGGCAAATAGACGAAGATAAAAGGATAGGAGCTAAATACCAAGATCGAGTCCTCAAGCGGCAGCGCCGGGCGGTCAGGCCTTGGCCAGCCGGCTTTCCAGCAAACTCACCAATTCGCCGACATTTTTCAGCTCTTCCATTTCCGCGGCGTGGAACTTCACGCCAAACCGCTTCTCCAATTCCACCACGATGAAGATGTGGTTCATCGAATCCCAGCCATCCACGTCCTCGGCCGTGGTCTGCGGCGTCAGCTTGATGGTGTCGTCCTCGAGCACCTCGCGGAACACCTGGTTGAGCGTGTCGTAGATCTCGGCTTCGGTCATGCGGCCCTCTGGCTGTAGCGGTGCTGGTGCTCCGGCGCCTCGATCATCTCGATCAGCAGCCGCGATGGGGAGACGAAGAACTGGATCGGCTTGTTGCCGTAGGCGATCGCGGGCTTGGCCGGCGCCACCGCGGCGAACCCCATGCCGACGAGGTGCCCGTTGCGCGCTGCCAGGTCGTCCACCAGGTAGGCGACATGGTTCAACACGTTGATCTTCTTGGACAGCACCCGGTTGATCGGGCTGCGTTCGGAGCGTGGGGCGAGTAGCTCGTAGCAGATGCCCGAGGCGTCGACGCCGAACTGCACCCAGATATCGTTCACCGGGTCATCGAACGCCTCGGTCCAACGGGTCACCCCGACCGAGCCGGCGAGCAGGGCCCGGCCCGCGTCCAAGTCTGGCGTGGTGACGCCAATGTGGTCGAACTTCATGCCGGCTGGAGTTCCCCAGCGACCTGCACGCTCTCAATAAAAGTCGGGCGCGGAACCCAGCCGTCGAGCGACAATTCCCACTCGGTACGGCCATCCTCATCACTCACACGGGTGAAGCCCAGTTTGGCGTAGTGCTCGCGCACCATACCGTTTTTGGCAGACGGGATGTAGCGGCCGATCAACCGCCGCGCACCCAGCCGCAGCGCCTCGGCCGCCACCAGGTTCAGCGTCTCTTCCTCCAGGCCGCGGCCCAGCACGCGGCAACTCATCAGCCAGATGTCCAATCGCACTGCATCGCCGTCCAGCAGCCCGGCCACGATGGCCACGATGCCATTGTCGCCAAACTCGTCGGTGAGCCGCACCTGCAGGCTGAGGGCCAGCGGGTCTCGCATCATCGCCGTGATATCATCGGCGGAGACCCGGCGGGTGGTGAGATTGAACTGGTTGGTCTTGTTGATGAGCTGGACGATGCGGGCATGCCCCACCGCGTCGAACCGGTTCCAGATCGCGCGCATCTGCAGGCTGCGCAGGTAGCTGGGCAGGTCGGTGGCGGTGGCGGCGAGGCTCTCGCGGCGGATGTTGTCCTGGTATTGCCCGGCGCGGCTGAGGTCGTCGGCGGTGATGCGCAACGCCTCGAAATAGCCGGCATCGGCCAGGCAGGCGCCATACAGCGTCGGGTCCTCCGGCAGTTCCGGCACCGCCACCATCGGCAGTTCGCGGCGCACGATGGCGCGTTCGGCCGGGTTGTCATCGGCGAACACCAGGCTGTCGATGCCGATGTTCAGCCGATTGGCGATCTCGCGCAGGTTGGTGGCCTTGTCGGTCCAATTCGCCACGAAGCAGGCGATATCGTCGCGTTTCAGCACCATCTCCGGGTGCTTGGCGAAGGCTTCGAGCGCGTTGGCCTCGTCGTTCTTGGAGCAGACCGCCAGGATGATGCCGCGCCGGCCCAAATCGCGGGCGTAGTGCTGGAAGGCGGCATAGGCTTCCCCGGCGGCGCTGCCCTGGCCGAGCTTGATGCCCGCCAGCCCGTCATCGCCGATGACGCCGCCCCACAGCGTGTTGTCCAAGTCGAGCACGAGGCACTTGAACGAGCGGCCCTGTGCCGCGGCCAGCATGCGGCCGACCAGGTCGCCGTAGAGCGGCGCCGCGTTCGGGTGGATTTCCTGCTTGGCGCGATGCCACAGCGCCGGGTCGTACCAGGCTGGGGTGCCGTCCCGCATGGCCCATTCGTCGAGCGACAGCATGTCCACCCCGGCCGCGTCGGCCCGGTCGCGCAGCAGCGCGGTCAACCGGCGCAGGGCGGCGTTGCGGGACCATGCCAGGCGATGGTCGTTCTCGCCGGCCAACGAGAGGAAGATCGGCAAGGGGGCGTGCTGGATCACCTGGCAGCCAAACGCCTGCTGAGCGGTGGCCCACTGGTCGGCGAGCCGGCCGGCCACCTGCTCGGCCCAGGCACCGACATCGCCGGTCTCGGGAATCCCCTGCACCAGGTGGTGCGAGTCCATCGCGAACAGCACCGCGGTCGGCCGGAACCGGTAGAGTTCGGAGCCGGGATCCATCAGGTCCTGGGCGTATTGCCCATAGTGCGGCGTGTAGCTGTCCACCCAGAGGCCGCGCCGCAGCCCGCCCACGCGCAGCGCCGGCAGCAGATGGTCCACCGTCGAGGAGGCCAGCACAGCCAGCCGCACCGGCTTGGTGGCAAGCCCCGCCGGCGCCTCGGGCAGCAGCTTGGCCCGGCGCCGGTCCAGCCGCATGGTCCCGATCGCGTCCAACCGGGTGTTCGCCACGCCGCAGAAAGCGGACCAGAGCGCCGCCGGGTCCTCCCCCGTCACATCTGGCAGCTCAAACAGGGAGGTCTTCGGCAGCCAATACAGGCCGATGCGATGCATAGAACCATCCATATTTGCCGGGCCGGCGGATCGATAGCCGGAAACCGTATCGGAGACAACACTCCCGTCTCGCGGCGCGGATCACGACGGCTTGGGTGCAGTGCAGCATACCGGCGCAAGAAACCCGAAAACGGTGCTTAACAGCAATCAAAATTTTAGAGTACAATAGCGTTCGTGGGGCGAGGCAGGGCGCGCAATGGCAGATGAGTGGGCATTCGAGATCACTCCGGCGCAGCGGCCGTCTGCCAGCGCGCCTTTTGCCAGCACCGGGCCGCACGGCCATCGCGGCCGCATGCGCACCCGCCTGCTCACCGCCGGCCCGGACGGGCTGGCCGATTACGAGCTGCTCGAGATGCTGCTGTTTCTCGGCATTCCACGGCGCGACACCAAGCCGTTCGCCAAGGCGCTGGTCAACCGCTTCGGCGACCTGCTGCGCACCCTCACTGCCAAGCCGGACGCGCTGGCCGCCGCCGGGCTGAACGACACCAGCCAGCGGGTCTGGGCCATGGTGGCGGAGGCCGGGCGGCGGCTGGTACAGGCGGAAGCGCTGTCCCGCCCGCTGCTGAACGCGCCGGAGAAGCTGCTGGCCTATCTCGACCCGCCCAAACGCCTGCAGCGCGACCCGCATTTGGCCGTGCTGTTCCTCAACAACCGCAACCAACTGCTGGCGGAGGAAAGCTGGCCCGACGAGGTGCAGCCCGAGGCGCTGGCGGGGGATATCGCACGCCTGGTGGTGCAGGTGCATGCCACCGCGCTGATCCTGGTGCGCAGCCGTCCGAACGCGCGCCCGCGTCCGCTGAAAACCGACCGCGCCATCACCGAGCAGTGCCGCCGCCTGGCCGACATCCTGTCGCTGGCGCTGCACGACCATCTGATCATCGGCGGGGGCGAGCCGTTCAGCTTCCGCGGCATGCACCTGTTATAGATGCCGCTGCTACCGTCTTGGCTGCGCCGGCGCACCCCGCTGCCGCCCGAACCGGCCGATGGCTGGGGCCCAGCCGCATCCCGCCCCGGCCGCGCCACCGGCTTTGCCGACGGGCAGGACTTCCTGCCGCCGGTCTCGTCCGCACCGCTGCCAGAGTTGGTGCTGCCCGGTTTCGACGCCTCGCCGCCCTCCGATCTGGCCGGCCTGGACGACCCGGCGCTGCTCACCGAACTGCTCGCCCTGGTGCTGCCCAGCGACACGTCCGAACTCGCCGCCCAGGTGCTCGCCAAGTTCGGCAGCTTTGCCGCCGTGCTGGCCGCCCCGCCCGACGACCTGCGGGCCGTGCGCGGCCTCGGCACCCACAGCATCGCCGCCATCAAGCTGTTCCACGCCACCGCCCTGCGCCTGGCCCGCGCCGGAGTGATGGACCAGCCGGTGCTGGACGACTGGGACCGGCTGATCGCCTACCTCACCGCCGTGCTGGCGCGCGAACGCATCGAGCAGTTCCGCATCCTGTTCCTGGACCACCAGGACCGGCTGCGCGCCGACGAGGCCCAGGCCCGCGGCACGGTGAACCACACCCCGGTCTATCCACGCGAGGTGGTACGCCGCGCGCTGGAGCTGAAGGCGGCTGCAGTGATCCTGGTGCACAACCACCCGAGCGGCGACCCCACCGCCTCGCGCGAGGACCTGGAAATGACGGCGCGCATCGTGGACGCGGGCGCGGTGGTGGGCCTGAAGGTGCGCGACCACGTCATCATCGGCAATGGGCGCTGGCTGAGCTTCCGGGCGGAGGGATTGTTGGGGGCATGAGTCGTTGCAAGCAATCTGGCCCATGAAGGCATATGTGTTCATCGCGATGGGGGCAAACTGATGGGCGCGATGGATCGGATCCTGGTCTTCCCGGCTGGGCTGCCGGAAGCGGCCGCCTTTGCCGCGACCGCGCAGTCCTTTGGCCGTGAGTTGGTTGGCGCCTCATCGGTCAGCGCCGATCCGGCCAAAGGCGATTACCGCCATTGGGTGCGGCTGCCGTACGTGTACGAGGACGGCTTTGCGAGCGAACTCGGTCACGTCTTGACGCAATTCGGGATCAGCAGCGTGTTCACGTCCCACGAAGTCGTTCGCCAATGCCTGGCCAGGCTGCTGCCCGAGTTGGCGCCGGCCGTCACGTTGTTGGATCGGCCGGTCCAGCCGCGCCAAAGCGGTCCGTCGCACGCCGAGTTGCAATGGCTGGCAGCCGGGCTCGGCGTCGCTGGCTCAGCCGTGATCGGGCCTGTCGAACTCGATGCGGTGCTGCAGCGTGCGCTCGCCATGCGGAGCGAGTCCTCGCTCGTCAAGCTGGCCTATATCCTTGCCTTGGCACCCTTGCTGCCGCCGGGCGACGTGGTCGAGATTGGCGCCCTGGCTGGCCGGTCGGCGTTTGTGTTGGGCTGGGCCGCGCGGCGCTACGGGGTTGGGCCCGTCCTGGTGATGGACCCATGGAGCCAGTCCGAGGCGATGCAGCATGACGCGCCGCAGGTCTTGCTGGACAGCACCAAGGCGCTCGATTTCGGCGGGTTCTTTGCCGAGTTCCTGGCAAACCTGGTCCCGTGCTTCCACGGCTCGCTGAACTATCTGCGGAGTGGCTCCGGCGTGGTGCGCCCTAGCTACCGGCCCGGGTTCCGCGTCGGCCCCACCGAGTTTGGCAGCACGGAGTATCTCGGCCGAATTGCGCTGCTGCACATCGACGGCAACCACGATCTCACTGCAGTGGCGCGCGACGTCGCCGACTGGCTGCCGCTGCTCTGCTCCGGCGGCTGGGCGGTGCTGGACGACTATGACTGGCCGTTTGGCGACGGTCCGCGCCGCGTTGGCGATGCATTGCTGCAGAGCGAGCAATGGCAAACGGCCTTCGTCTGCGCCGGCGCTCTCTTCCTCCGGCGAGGATAGCTCCCGGACCCCTACAAAGGTGGTCGCGGCCTTCGATCTTGGGACAACCTTCCGCCTACGGTCCAAAGAGGCGCTGAAGACTGCGGTGGCGGCTTCCCCCGTGATTGAGCCGTCGTCCTCTCCTTGCTGCTGAAGGACCGTCGCTCAGCAGCCCGTCCGTTGGCAAATGTGGCCGGTCCAGGCAATTTGGCCAGGTTGCTTCGTCTCGGAGCCAATCGTTGCGCTGGAGCGCTCGCGCCCGATGTCGCTCGTCGTCAGCCCGCCGCCTGCCGCCTGCGTCAACGCTCAGCCCGGCGCGCTCGTGTTCCAGGGCGCGCTGAACACCGCCGCCGCAGCCCGGCTCTGGCCCGGCGCCATGCGGGCGGCGCAGACGGCGCGGGGCAAGCCGCTCGTGCTGGACGTGGCCGCTGCCGAAGATATCACCACCGCCGGCGCCGCCCTGCTGGCCGCCGCCATCGTCCGCCATGGTGCCGCCACGCTGCGAGGCGCTTCCCCCAGCCTGGCCGAAACCGTGGCGCAATTGGCCCGCCAACCCGGCCATCCCCGTCCCGCCGCCGCACCTTGGACCTACGGCGGCGCGCTCCGCTCGCTCCAGCGCCGTGCCCTGGACGGCATCGCCTTCCTGGGCGAGAGCCTCGTCGCCATCGCCCAATTGCGCCGGCGACGGCGGCAGACCCGCTTCGCCGATCTCGCCCGCGTCGCCGACGAAGCGGGGGTCAGCGCCATCCCCTTAGTGCTGCTGCTCGGCTACCTGATGGGGCTGATCCTGTCGTTCCAATCCTCCATCCCGCTGCGCCGCTTCGGCGCCGACCTGTTCGTGGTTAACCTGGTCGCCCTGTCGCTCACGCGCGAATTGGGGCCGCTGCTGGCCGCGGTGATCCTGGCCGGGCGCACCGGCTCGGCCTTCGCCGCCGAACTGGGCACCATGAAGGTGAACGAGGAACTGGCCGCGCTCGACACCATGGGCGTCAGCGTCACCACCATGCTGGTGCTGCCCCGCCTGGCGGCAGCAGCGCTGGTGATCCCCGTGCTCACCCTGTTGCTGGAAGCCGCCGGGCTGTGCGGCATGCTGACGGTGATGTTGGCGTTCGGCTTCGCCCCCAGTGCGATCTTCGCCCAACTGCTGCGCGCGCTGCATGGGCGGGACCTGTTCGGCGGCCTGTTCAAGGCGCTGTGCTTCGGCGCCGTGGTGGCGGGCATCGGCTGCCGCGCCGGTCTGGCCGCGGGGGCCGGCCCGCGCGCCGTCGGGCGGGCCGCAACGACGGCCGTGGTGGGCGGCATCGTGGCCAGCATCCTGCTCGACGGGCTGTTCGCCATCCTGTTCTACCGGACGGGCATGTGACCCACGCCGTCGAAGCGGCCGGCTTGGCGCAGCGTTTCGGCACCCGCACGGTGTTCCAGGATGTGAGCTTCACCGTCGTCCGCGGCGAGGTGTTCACCATCCTGGGCGGTTCGGGCTCCGGCAAGTCCACGCTGTTGCGCCAGATCGTCGGCCTGTTGGCCCCGACCGCCGGGCAAATCCGGGTGCTGGGCCACGACGTGCGCAGCGAACCCGAGGCGGTGCGGAGTTGTATCGGCGTGCTGTTCCAATCGGGCGCGCTGTTCGGCTCGCTCAGCCTGTTGGAGAACGTGATGCTGCCGCTGCGCTCGCTGACCACCCTGCCCCCGGCCGCCTGCGCCGTCATCGCGCGGGCCAAGCTTGCCCAGGTGGGTTTGGCCGAGGCCGAAGCGGCATCGCCCGCGGAACTCTCCGGCGGCATGGCCAAGCGCGCCGGCATCGCCCGCGCGCTCGCCTTGGACCCGCCGCTGCTGTTCCTGGACGAGCCCTCCGCCGGGCTCGACCCGGTGATCTCCGCCGGCATCGACCGGCTGATCTTGCAGCTTCGCGACGATTTGGGCACCACCTTCGTCGTGGTGTCGCACGAACTCGCCTCCATCCTGGCCATCGCCGACCGCTGCATCATGCTCGACACCGCCGCCGACGGGATCGTGGCGCAGGGAGATCCGCGGGTGCTGGCGCGCGACAACGACCATCCCACCGTGCGCGGCTTCTTTCGGCGCGAGGCAGCCTGATGCGCGGCACCTATCTGCGGGTGGGCGGGCTGGTGCTGCTGGGGCTGGCGCTGGTGATCGGCGCGGTCATCCTGCTCGGCGGCAACAGCATCCAGCACGGCCGCAACTACGAGACCTATTTCCGCGACAGCGTGCAGGGGCTCGATGTCGGCGCGCCGGTGAAATACCGCGGCGTCACCGTGGGGGCGGTGACGCAGATCGCCCTCACCAGCGCCGTCTACGGCCGCGACATGCCGGACGCGCTGCGCCGGACCACGTTCCGCACCGTGCTGGTGCGCTTCCAGGTGGACACTGAGCGCGTCGGCGAATTGCCAAGCAAGGAGAGCGTCGCCCGCGGCCTGCGCGCCCGCATCGCGCCGCAGGGACTGACCGGCGTCAGCTACATCGAACTCGACTTTGCCGACCCGCAGCGTTATCCGCCGATCGACCTGTCGTGGACGCCGCGTTACGAATACATCCCCGCCATGCCCTCCACCCTGTCGGTGGTGCAGAACGGCGCCACCGACTTGCTCAGCAAGCTGCAACACGTGGATATCGTGCGGCTCGCGACGGGAGCGTTGACGCTGATCACCGAATTGCGCGGCGAGTTGCAGGCCGGCGGCCGGGCCGACGCGCTGATCGGCCAAACCACCGACACGCTGCAGGCCGTGCAGACCGCATTGCAACAGGCGGACGTGCCCGGCCTAGCCGCCGAGCTGCGCCAGACCCTGGCCGCCACGCGCGGGCTGGAGCAGGGACCGCAAACCAAGGAGCTGCTGCGCTCGGCCACCGAGGCGACCCAGCGCTTGTCCCAGGCCACGGCGGCCCTGCCGCAGCTCATCGCGTCGCTGACGGCGGTGGCGCGGCGGGCCAATGCCGGCTCGGCTGACTTGGAGGCGGGCTTGGTGCCGTTGCTGCAGGACGCGCGGACCACCGTGGCGGCGCTGCGAGAGACCAGCGAGGCGCTGCGGCGGGACCCGGCCCAGGTGCTGCTCGGCAGTCCGCCGCCGCGCCGAACCGGGCCATGAGGCGGCGCTGGCTGCTGGCCGTCCCGGTGCTGGCGGCCGGATGCAGCGTGCTGCCGAGCCGCCCCTACCTGAACCGGCGGGATTGGCCGCTCGCGGTGCGCCGGCCCGTGGCATTGCTGCCGCCGTCCCGCGGCCAGACCCTGCTCGTCCGCACCCTGGGCGCCGCGCCCGGTCTGGAATCGCGCGGCCTGCAGACGCTGAACGCCGATGGCAGCATTCAGACCGCGTTCTACGAGGAGTGGAACGTGCCTCCCGCCGAAGCCGTGGAAGACGACTTGCGTCGTTGGCTCGCAGCCAGCGGGCTGTTCGCCGCCGTGGTGGCGCCGGGCACCCGCGCCAGCGCCGACCTGGCGTTGGAGGGCGAGCTGCAGACCCTGGTCGCCATCCCCGCCCAGCGCATCAGCCGCGCGGCCATGGCACTCACCTTGATCGACTTGCGCCCCTCCCCCGCCCGCGTGCTGCTGCAGGCGGAGGTGGCCGCGGAGGCGCCGCTGGCCGGGCCTGCGCCGGAGCAGATCGCCCAGTCCAGCCAGGCGGCCGTCGCCGCATTGCTGGCCGCAGCGGAGCACCGCGTCGCCAGCGCGCTACCAACCCGGCGGTGATCTGCTATCTTGCCGATATGGACACTATAGATGAGGCAGTTGCCGCTAAAAGAGCCGAGTTGGACAAGTTGCGGCCGGTTTCCGGCCAAGGACTGCAGGCCTTGGCGTCTTGGTATGATGTCGAGCTGACTTACACGTCCAATGCGATCGAAGGAAACACCCTCACGCGCGTGGAAACGGCGATCGTGCTGGACAAGGGCATCACCATCGGCGGCAAGCCGCTCAAGGATCACCTCGAAGCGATCGGTCACAAGGATGCCTTGGACTACGTGCGGCAGGTCGCGGCTGCACCCGGTCGCATCCGGGAACACGACGTGCGGCAGATCCACAACTTGGTCATGGGCCGCGTCGATCCCCAGAGCGCCGGCCGCTATGCGGGTCACCAACGTCTGATCTCCGGCACGTCCTACGTCCCGCCCTCGCCGGTCGAGGTCGTGCCGCTGATGGGCGACTTCGGGCAGTGGCTGGCCGCGACGCCCGCCACGGCCGAGGCGGCTTTCACGGCGCATGAGCGGGTCGCGGTCATCCATCCGTTTGATGATGGCAACGGCCGCACGGCTCGGCTGTTGATGAACTTGGTGCTCCTGCGAGCCGGCTACCCGCCCGTCGTGATCGGCCCGGAGCACCGCGCGGCTTACATCGAGGGGCTGACCCTGTTGACGGCGGGCGGCGATCCCGGCGCCTATCGCCGGTTCATGGCAAGCCGGCTCGACGCCAGCCTGGATCATCATTTGGACATCCTGCAGCGTGGCCGTTAACCAACGGGTCCGCGGGCTATAAGCGAAAAGGGGTTAGGTGTCCGGTGGGAAAATAGCGCCGCTAGGCACTAAATGCCGGGCCAAAACTTACCGCCTCGCACCTTGGACAATACGAGATACTTTACTCAGATCTTGAGTCTTTGGCATACAATTTGCTCGTTGACGGTAGATACATTGCTAAGGAAGATTCCGATGGTTATCTCCGGCCTCTTGAACACGTCCGTATCACAGACCTCAAGTCCTGATACGAACAATTACAAGGTTATCAATCTAGATACCACTTTAACCGCTGACGACAAGAGGATTGTCAAGGCGGCGACCGGCTCCGATATCGGTCAAGGCAAGCAAGTACCGGCGCTTGCAGACGCCATCGCCATATCCAGATCGCTGGGCACCCTTAAGGGTCCCGTGACGGCCTCATTCCTGCAAAAATATAGCTCTGATCCGCAGATTGGAGCTACGACGATCAACAAGGCCCTAAGTTTTTTGAATGATGAGGCGTTTCCACAACGAAGTGGGGATAGCGGCAGCCTGGATTTGGTAGCATAAAATCCAGCAGGATGTTACGACCGTATAGTGTAATGGCACCGTCACAGTCGTGAAATCAATAATCAATAACGTTGTATTTACACAAAATTAGTTAGACACAAACCTCTCGCTGGCCCACAGTTCTGAGGGCAAGAGCAACCGGGGAAACAAACAAATCCCCAACAAATCAAAGGCATTCTTGAAGTTGTTTGCGTTTGGTAGCATCCTTCTGACTGGAGTCCTAAATGGCTCGGCAGCTGAGCTTCATGCAACTCAGCCGACGCCTCAAAGCATCACCTCCGAGACAATCACACCTGCGCCGCTTGGCTCGGGTGGTTGGTCAAGTTCTGTTGCGGGACCAACTCTGTCTAACACCAATGTCGCATATGCTACGGCCGACATGGTTGCGCCGGCCTCAGTCCCATCAACCGCTCAGACAAGCACTGTCTTCTTTTCTTGGGCCGTAAGTCGGTCTATAGCTGGACTTTACGTATTTCTCTGCGATAACGCCAGATGCGTGCAAATTGCGACAAATACGTCGAGCAGCGGGGCAAGCGGGAGTACAACGGCGTTTTCAGGTGATAATGCGACGAGCGATTTCGCATTCGACTTTGAGGTTGTTGGAAATGGCTCGGCCATCAGTCCACCTGTCTTCGGTCAAACTAATTCCATAAGTGTAAACTATAACTTCTAAGTCATTGATTAGGACGAGCAGACTGCATTAGTGCGCTCGACGAGTCTCACTCCGGTCGCTCTCCCGTGAAAGACGGGAGAGCGACCGGAGAGCATGCTAGCTGCAGCGAGAGCAGCAACGTCGCTAGTAACGCGGCGCCAGTGAGCAGGGGCCAGCCGGGTGAAACGCGCCCCGGCTACTTGCGCAGCTCCATCTGGATCGGGCCCTCGCGGCGGCCGTGGGTGAACTGGTCCACCACCTCGCTGCCGCTATGCAGCAGGTCAGCCGCCGGGCCCTCCCAGGCGATGCGGCCGCGATACAGCATGGCCGCCCGGTCGCCGATCCGGCTGGCGCTGGCCATGTCA
This sequence comes from Acetobacteraceae bacterium, assembly GCA_965276785.1. Lineage (GTDB taxonomy): Bacteria > Pseudomonadota > Alphaproteobacteria > Acetobacterales > Acetobacteraceae > LMUY01. Next base: position 338,091 of record OZ255629.1, on the reverse strand, counting down.
TGCGTGATCGCCACCGCGGTCGAGCCAAGGCGCTTGACGCAGTCCACGATCAGCCCGTCAATCACCGCCCCCATGATCGGGTCGAGCCCAGTGGTCGGTTCGTCGAAAAACAGCACGTTCGGTTGGGCGGCGATCGCGCGGGCCAGCCCCACCCGCTTCTGCATGCCGCCGGAGAGTTCGGCGGGCGAAAGGTCGCCCACGCTCGCCGCAAGCCCGACCTGGCCCAGCACCTCGCCGGCGCGCTCGCGGGCGGCGGCGCGCGGCATGGCCTGCTGCGCCAGCAAGCCGAACGCCACGTTCTCCCAAACCGGCAGGCTGTCGAACAGCGCGCCGCCCTGGAACAGCATGCCGATCTGCTGGTTGACCGCCTCGCGCTGCCGCCGCCGCATGCGCAACACGTCGCGGCCGTCGATCTCGATGCGGCCCGCATCCGGCTCGACCAGGCCCAGGATGGACTTGATCAACACCGACTTGCCGGTGCCGGAGCCGCCGATCACCACCATGGAAGTGCCGGGCATCACGTCCAGGTCCACCCCGTCCAGCACGACCTTGCTGCCAAACGCCTTCTTCAGCCCGCGGATGCGAATTTTGGGCTGCGTCTCAGCGGGCAAAGAACAGCTCCGTCAGCACGTAGTCGCTGGACAGGATGAGGATCGAGGCCACCACCACCGCCGCCGTGGTGGCCGCGCCCACGCCCTGCGCGCCGCCGCGGCTGTTGTAGCCGAAGTAGCAGCCCATCAGCGCGATCAGGAAGCCGAACACCGCTGCCTTGGCCAAACCGCTCACCACGTCCACCGTCGTCAGCATGCTGAACGTGTTGTTGAGGTAGACATGCGGGTTCAGCCCGAGGCTGATGGTGGCAATGATGGTGCCGCCCATCACGCCCAGTATGTCCGCCACCATCACCAACAGCGGCAACGCCAGCGTTCCTGCCAGCAGCCGGGGAGCGACCAGGTATTTCATCGGGTTGGTAGACAGCGTGGTCAGCGCATCGATCTGGTCGGTCACGCGCATGGTGCCGAGCTCAGCCGCCATCGCCGCCCCCACCCGCCCGGCCACCATCAGGCCGGCCAGCACGGGCCCCAATTCGCGCACCACCGACAGCACAACGACGGAGGCCACCGCGCTTTCCGCGTTGAAGCGGGAGAAGCCGGTGAAGGATTGCAGCGCGACCACCATGCCGGAGAAGATGGCGGTCAGCGCCACCACCGGCAGGCTAAAGAAGCCGAACTCAACGAAGGCGCGGCCGAACATGCGCCCGTAGAGCGGCGGCCGCAGCAGGTGCGACAGCCCGCTGGCGCCGAACACCGCCACCCGCCCGGCGCCACGGCAGACCGCCAGCAGCGCGCGCCCGAGCAGGGCCAGCAGATCAAGCATGATCACCGATACATGCGCTGGTAGCGATGGCCGAGCGAAGTGAGGATTTCGTAGCCGTTGGTGCCGGCCTGCTCGGCCAGCGCGTCCACGCCGCCGGGCCCAATCAAGTCGAGCCAGTCGCCGGGTTGCAGGCGGGGAGTGTCGGTCGCGTCGAAAGTGGCAAGGTCCATGGAGACGCGACCTACCAGCGGGAGCGGCTGCTCGTCAAAATAGGCGGTCGCCCGGTTGCTGAGGGAGCGCAGGTAGCCATCGGCATAGCCGATCGAGACGGTGGCGATGCGGCTGGGCCGTTCCGCCGTCCAGGCCGCGTTGTAGCCGACGGTCTCGCCCCCCGCGATCGTGCGCAATTGCAGCACCTGGGCGCGCAGCCGCACCACCGGGCGTTGCGGGTTGGGCCGGCCCGGCGTGGGATTGACGCCGTACAGCGCCGCACCCGGCCGGCCGAGATCGGAGCCAAACCCCGGCCCAAGGTACAGGCCGGACGAAGCGGCCATCGAGCGGGGCGCGGCCGGCAAGCGGGCACAGGCGGCGGCAAAGCGAGTGCGCTGCAGGTCGTTGAGCGGATCGTCCGGCGTCTCCGCAGCGGCAAGATGCGTCATGATATACTGCAGCCCGATGCCCTCCAGCAGCGCCGGGTTGTCCGCCAGGATCGCCACCTCGCGCGGATCGAGGCCGAGCCGGTTCATGCCGGTATCGACATGCAGCAGCGCCGGCAGCGTGCGGCCGAGCGCACCGGCATGGGCGCGCCAGCGGGCGACTTCGGCCAGGGAGCTCAGCACGGGCAGCAGGTCATGGGTGGTAAACAGCGCCTCCCAGCCGGGCCAAAGGCCGTTCAGCACTGCCAGCATGGCGCCGGGAAGCAGGGGCCGGATGGCGATTGCCTCGGCTGGGTGGGCGGTGAAGAAGTGGCGGCAGCCGGCGGCATAGAGCGCGGGAGCGACGGCCGCGGCGCCCAGGCCGTAGGCGTCGGCCTTGACCACGGCCGCCATTGCGGCGGCGCCGGGGCCGCCGCGAAGCTTGCGCCAATTGGCCACGATTGCGGGAAGCGAGATTTCAAGCTGGGTCGGGTGCGGGCCAATAGCCGTCAGGGGGGTCATGAGGCCACCTTAACCGTGGCGGCCCATTATAAAACTGGATCGTGTTCCCCTAGGCGACACAAGGCGCAGCAATCGCCTTGATCGGCTGCCCGAACCTGGCATTTAGCAACAGGGCTGGCCTGGAAGGAGCGCGTGGGATGCGTCGGCAGATCGAGGGACGGCTCGCGACACGGGCTTGGCCGGTATTTGCCTTGGCAGGGCTCGGCATGATCGGCACGGCAGCGGCCAAGCCGCCGGCGCCGAGCCTGACCAACACGGCGCCAGCGAGCCCCGAACTGAATTTCCCCGCGGCGCTGGCCCTGGCTTGGGAGCGGCTGCCGCAACGCAACCTGATCGCGGCCCAGCAAGCCACCGCACAGACCCGCTATGCCGCCGGCGGCGCGCTGTTCCCCGATGCGCCGCAAACCACCGGCACCTACGTCAACGACAAGGTCGCCGGCAGCAATTACAACTACATTACCAGCCAGATCGAGCTCGATACCCCGGTCTGGCTGCCCGGCGAGGGTACGGCGACGCAAAAGGCCGCCGGCGCGCAGACTGCGGCACTCGGGGCGGAGGCGGCCGCGGCGCACCTGGCGCTGGCCACGCAACTGCTAAGCCTGGTGGAGCAAGGCCAACTCGCCACCGACGCGGAGGCGATCGCCACCAGGCGGCTGGCCACGGCGCAGGCCCTCGCAGCCGATGCGCAGCGCCGGTTCCAAACCGGCGAGGGCGCGCAGGCCGATGCACTGGCGGCGTCGGCCGAGGAGGCAGGGGTGCAAGCGAGCCTGCTGGACGCACAAGCCCAGGTGCGGTCGGCACAGGCCGCCTTGGCGGTGGTGACGGGCGAAAGGCGTATCCCGCGGCTCGGCCCATTGCCGCCCGCCCTGGCCCACTCGACGGCGGCCGGCCCCGCGACCGTCGAACGACACCCGCAAGTGCAAGCGGCCGAGCAGCAGGTGGCGGCAGCAGAGGCAAATGCGCGGCTGGTGCGGATCGAAGACCGCCAGGATCCGTCGATCGGCGTGCTGGGCATCAACGAGAAGCAGCCCGGCACGCGCTGGGACACGCGGTTCGGCGTGACGGTGCATTTCTACTTCGCCAGCGAGGCCCGCAACGCGCCCCGCCGGGCCGCCGCCGAAGAGGCCGTGACCCAGGCGCAGGTATCGCTGGAGCAGACAAGGCGGGCGGTGCTGGCGTCGGTTGGCCAGGCCGATGCCGCAGCGGCGGCCGCGGCAGCGTCCGACGCGGTGGTGGCGCGGGCGGCCGATGACCAGGAACGCCGCCGCGGCATGATCGAGCGCGCCTACCGGCTAGGCGAAATGCCGCTGATCGAGGTGGTGCGCGCCAATGCCGCCGCTGCGGACGCCGCCTACAATGCCTCGCGCAGCCGCACCATGCTGGCTGCGGCCCGGCTGCGGCTGGTGCTGGCCGAGGGGAAGCTGCCGTGAACCGCGCTTGGGCGGCGTGCTTGTGCGCCGCCGCCATGCTGATCGGCGGGGCGGATGCGGACCACGCGCCGCCCGGAACCGTCAGCATGTCCCCGCAGCAGCAGCATGCGATGGGGCTGACGACCGCCACGGCAGAGCAGCAGGCCATCCTGGAGCCGGTCCAGGTGCCCGGCACGATCAGCTTCGACCCGGATCATGTCGCCGTGCTCCGCCCGCTGGCGCCGGAGCGAGTGATCCAGTTGCTGGCCCAGCCGGGCCAAGCGGTCCATGCCGGGCAAGTGCTGGCGACGGTGGACATCCCGAGCCTAGTCACCGCCGAAGATAGCCTGGCTGCCGCCCGCGCCGCCGCGGTGGAGGCGCAGACCGCCGTCGCCGTGTCACGGGAGTCGCTCCGCCGCGCCGAAATCCTGGCGCGGGACGGCTCGCTGGCAAAAGCCGAGGCGGAGCGGCGGCGGCTGGTGCTGGCCCAATCGACCGCGTCATTGGACGCCAATCGCAGCCGGGCCGCAGCCTTACAAGCCGAGGTGAAGCGGCTGAGCCCGGACGGCGACACCGGCAGCGCCCGCATCGTCTCGCCAATTGACGGGGTGGTGGCCAATGTCGGCGTCACCACCGGCGAGTTCCTGGATTCCGGGACCAGCAGCTTCACGGTGGCGGACCTGTCGGTGGTGATGGCGCTGGCGCAAGTGCCCGAGGACAGCGCAGCGCTGATCGCGGTCGGCGATCCGGTCAGCGTGAAGCTGTCGGGGCGCAGTTGGAACGGCCGGGTGGCGTCGCTCGGCGCCGAACTCGACCCGCAATCGCGCACCCTGCCGGCCCGCGTGGTGCTGGACAACGCCGACGCCAGCCTGCGGGCAGGCATGGCGGTGAGCGTGGTGATCACCAGCCACCGCAAGCGGGACGGCGTCGTGGTGCCGGCCGGTGCGGTGCAGTTCCTTGGCGACAAGCGGGTGGCGTTCACCCCGGCCGGGGACGACCGGTTTAAAAGCCATGACTTGACGTTGGGTGTGCAGCAGCCGGACTGGATCGAGGTGACGCAGGGGCTTTCCCCTGGCGATACCGTCGTCACCAAAGGAAGCTTCGAACTCAAGGCATTGTTGCAGGAACAAATGCTCGGCAACGGCGGTTAGGTCGTGATGCACCGTCTCTTCAAGCTCATCGTCGGTCAGCGCGGCTTGGTCCTGGTGCTTGCGCTTGCGCTGATCGGCGCCGGGCTGTGGAACCTGAGCCAGTTGGCGGTCGATGCCGTGCCCGACATCTCGCCCAAGCAGGTGATGATCCTGACCCAAGCGAACGGGCTGGGGCCGCTGGACGTGGAGCGGCTGGTGACGGCGCCGGTCGAGAACCAAATGACCGGCCTGCCGCTGCTGCAAGACGTCCGCTCGGTGTCGCATTTCGGTCTTTCGGCGGTCTACGTTACCTTCAAGGACTCCGCCGACGTGCAGACCGCGCGGGCCGAGGTGTTCCAGCGGCTGCAGCTCGCCCAAGCCATGCTGCCGCCCGGCATCGGCACGCCGGAGGAGAGCCCGTTCGCCACCGGGCTGGGCGAGATCATGGAATTCGAGCTGCGCGGCCCGGGCTACACGCCAATGCAGCTTTACCAGATGCTGCAATGGACGCTGGTGCCGCAACTGCGGCTGGTGCCCGGCGTGGTGAACGTCGATATCTATGGCGGCCAACTGCAGACCTATCAGGTGCAGCCGTCGCCCGAGGCGATGCTGGCGCATGGCGTGACGCTGCCGGATTTGTTCTCCGCGCTGGAGAGCAACAACACCGCCCGCGGCGGCGCGTATCTCGACCGCGGCGACGAGCAGGAAATCATCCGTGGCCTGGCGCTGGCGAAAAGCACGTCCGACATCGCTGCGATCGGCATCCGCACCGCGCCCGGCGGCGCTCCGATCACGGTGGGGGACGTGGCGAATGTAAAGCTTGCGCCCAAGGTGCGGCTGGGTGCGGTGACGCATGACGGCCAAGGCGAGACCCTGGTGGGCGTGGTGGACATGCAATACGGGCTGAACACCAGCCAGGTGCTGCCCGGCGTGAAGGCCAAGCTGGCGGAGCTGCGGCAGCAACTCCCGCCCGGCATGGGCATCGACGTGTTCTATGACCGGTCCAAGCTCATCCAGCGCGCCATCCATACTGTGGCGCATAATTTGGGCGAGGGCGCCTTGCTGGTGGTCGGCGTATTGCTGCTTACGCTGGGTAGCGTGCGGGCCGGGCTGATCGTGGCCACCGTCATCCCGCTTGCCATGATGATCGCGTTTGCCGGCATGCGGTTGTTCGGCATTTCCGGCAACTTGATGAGCCTGGGCGCGATTGATTTCGGCCTGGTGGTCGATGGCGCCGTGGTGCTGATCGAGAACGTGCTGCGCCGCCAATTGGAGGCGCCGAACCGGGGCGACCTCGCCTCCATCGTGCCGAAGGCGGCGGCGCAAGTGGCCAAGCCGGTGATCTTCTCGGTGGTGATCATCGTCTCGGTCTACGTGCCGATCCTGGCGCTGCAGGATGTCGAGGGCAAGACGTTCCGCCCGATGGCGCTGACGGTGATGATGGCGCTGGCCGGCGCCTTGTTGATTACCATGCTGGTGGTTCCGGCCTTGGCAGCGCTGTTCCTCAGCCGCAAGCCGCGCGACGGCGAGTCGTGGCTGATCCGCCATGCCAGGCGCGGGTACGCCCCGATGCTCGGTTGGACGACGGAGCATCCCTGGATCACCGGCGGCATCGCCGCGGGGCTGCTCGCGGGGGCGCTGTTCCTCGCCACGACCCTGGGCGGCGAGTTCATCCCGACCTTGCAGGAAGGCACCCTGGTGGTGACCTCGAACAAGCCGCCGAGCATCAACCTGGACGCCTCGCTGCAGTTGGTCACCCGCATCGAACAGGTGATCCGCAGCTTCCGCGACGTGGACAAAGTCGTGTCGCAGACTGGCAGCGCCGCCGTGCCGACCGACCCGATGGGCGTGCAGAGCACCGACAGCTACGTGATGCTGAAACCGCCGGGCCAATGGACCACCGCCAGCACGCAGATGGGCCTGCAGGACGCCATCGAGGCAAAGCTGAAGGCCAGCATTCCCGCGGTGGATTTTGAGTTCTCGCAGCCGATCCGCATGCGGATGGACGATCTGCTGCAAGGGGTACGCACGCCGGTTTCACTCGCCATCTACGGGCCGGACCTGCGAACCTTGCGGCAGATCTCGGATCAGGCGCTCAAGGTGCTGAACGCGATCAAGGGCGCCAGCAACGTGCAGGACGAGTCCCAGGGGGACCTGCCGCAGGTGACGGTGTCCATCGACCGGGCTCGGCTGGCGCGCTACGGGCTGTCCGCTAAGGATGCGCTCGACGTGGTCCAGGCGATGGGCGGCCGCGAGACGGGGATCGTCTACGGCGGCGATAACTCCGAGACGCCGATCGTGGTGCGGTTGCCGGCCGCCGACCGGGTCGATGCTTCACGCATCGGCGAACTGCCGGTGGGCCTGGTGGGCGGCCGCTCGGTGGCGCTGTCCGAAGTCGCCGATGTGTCGGTGTCCTCCGGCCCGTGGCAGATCAAGCGGGACGGGCTGCGGCGGCAGGAGACGATCGACATCGATGTTGAAGGCCGCGACATGTCGAGCTTCGTGGCCGAGGCGCAGCAGACGGTGGCTAGTCAGGTGCATTTGCCGCCGGGCTACACGCTGGAATGGTCGGGCCAGTTCAAGAACCTGAGGGCCGCGTCGGCCACCCTCGCGTTGATGGTACCGATCGCGCTCGCCGTGATTTTCCTGCTGCTGTATTTGAACTTCGGCAGTTTGCGGCCGGCCCTGCTGATTTTCCTCAACGTGCCCATGGCAGCGACTGGCGGCGTCGCAGCCCTGGTGCTGCGCGCAATGCCGTTCAGCGTCACGGCGGGGATCGGGTTCATCGCGGTGTTCGGGGTGGCGATCCTGGATGGCGTGGTGCTGGTCAGCTACATCGAGGACGAGCGGCAAGCCGGTACCAAGCTGAAGCAGGCAGCGCGCGATGCGGCGGAAAAGCGCCTGCGCCCGGTGCTGACCACGGCCTTGGTGGCGACCATCGGCTTCATCCCGATGGCGGTTTCGACCACGGTGGGGGCCGAAGTGCAGCGGCCGTTGGCCACGGTGGTGATCGGCGGTCTGATCACCGCCACGGCGCTGACGCTGCTGGTGCTGCCATCTTTGTATGCACCGGTCATGTCGATGCGGTGGCCGAGCCGCAAGCGAAGGGCCGAACTGGTGCCGGGGGAGTAGCGGCCGTAAGTCCTAGTCGCGGCCCGTATGTGGAGGGTCAGGTCTTACGCACGCCCCAGAATACCGTGTTGCCCGCATGGACCACGCCCTGCACAGAACTCAGCATCGCCGCTTGCTGGCGGTAGGCACCAATCGGGATATACGGCACCTCCTGAAAGGCCAACACTTGCATCTGGTCGCAAATGGCTTTCTGGGCGGCTTGGTCGGACGCGTTGAACCATTGATCGCGCAACGCCTCCATCTTCGGGCTGTTGGGCCAGCCGAAATAACCATTGCGACCATTGCCTCGCAATGGCAGGTGGCTGCCGGGATTGGAGAAGTTGATGCCCCCCCAGGAGGTGCAGAACGAATTCCAGCCGCCCTCGGCAGCGGGCTTGTCGAGCGCGCGGCGCGCCACCAGCGTGGCCCAGTCCATACTCTGGAAATCCACATTGAGGCCGATTTCGCCGAACACGCTCTGGGTTACCTCCCCCAGCGGCATTAGCGCCGGCTGGTCGGAGGCCGACATCAGCACCACCTTCTCGCCCTTGTAGCCGCTTTGCGCCACCAGCTTCTTCGCCAGCGCTACGTCCCGCTTGCCGGTAAACACCTGCATGTCGGCATCACTTGCCATCGGCGTGCCCGGCGTGAAAATACCCGTCGGTACCTTCATCAGGTCGGTCTGCTCGCCGACGACGGCCGTCATGAAATCGGTCTGGCTGATCGCCGGCAGGATCGCCTGGCAGAGCTTGCGGTTGTCGAACGGCGGCTGGCTGTGGTTCAGCACGATGATGGCCGGGGAGAACAGCGGGTCGATGGCAACCAGTTGCACCCCTTGCGCGGCCTTCAGCATCGGCAGCAAGTCGATCAACGGGTTCTCCACCCAGTCCACCTCGCCGCGCTGCAACGCGCTGGCCGCGGTGGCCGGATCGGGCGTCACGTGCCACTCGATGCGGTCGAAATAGGCCACCTTGCCGCCGGACAAGTAGGAGGGCGGCTCCTGGCGCGGGACGTATTTGTCGAACTTGGCATAAGCCGCGAACGAGCCGGAGACGCGCTCGTTGGGCAGGAACCGGAATGGCCCGCTGCCGGTGGCATCGGTGATCTGGGTGAAGGCGTCGGTCTCGGCGACGCGTTGCGGCATGATCATGCAGATGTCGGGGCTGCCGAGCGCGAAGGTCATCTGCGGGAACGGTGTCTTCAGCCGGATTTGCAGCCGCTTGTCGTCAAGCGGCTTGATCTCGTTGGCGAGCGAGAGGAGCTTTTGGCCGAAGCCCTTGCGCTTGCCCCAACGATTGATCGAGGCGGCGCAGTCGATCGCGCGGACCGGGCTGCCATCGTGGAACAGCAGGCCGTCGCGCAGGGTGAACACCCAGGTGAGCTTGTCGTCGCTGAGTTCGTGGCCGGCCACCATCTGCGGCTGCGGGGTGAGCGAGGCGTCGATGCCATACAGCGTGTCGTAGACCATAAGGCCATGGTTCTGGGCCACGGTCGCCGGGCTCCAGACCGGGTCGAGGGTGGAGAGGTCAGCTCCCGGAACGAAGCGGAGCGTGGTGGCCGCGCCAGCGGCCCGGCTGCGGCGCGCCAGCGCCAGGCCGGCAAGCGCCGTGCTTCCGCCTATGAACGTCCTACGCCACATGTCCCAATCCTTCTGCATAGCTGGTTTCGACACTTTGCATGACACGCGCCGGGCGGCAAAGCGCGCAGTCCAGCGGGAATGGCGGATTACGCCTTGCTCTTCCGCTCGACGACACGACCCAAGCGGGTAATCGCGATCATGATCAGCATCGCCGGCACGGCGGCGAAGATGGCCAGCCCGTAGAAATGCAACCAGCCGAGCGATTGCGCCAGCAGGCCGGACAAGCCGCCGATCGTGCGCAGCGGCAGCACTGCCAGCGATGACAGCAAGGCATACTGGGTCGCCGAATAGCCCGGCGCGCACAGGCTCGAGAGGAAAGTTAGAAAGGCGGCGTCCGCCATGGCCTCGGCAAACCCTTCCAGCACCACCTTGGCGACCAGGATGACCGGATTGCCGCCGGAATAGGCCAGGGCAAAATAGAGCCCCATCGAGGCCATCTGCACGAAACCGGTCAGGATCAGCGCCCGCTTGGCGCCCAGCCATGCCACCAGCGCGCCACCCACCGCGGCCCCGGCCAGGCTGGCGGCCAGCGACGGAATACCGATCGCCAGCGCCACCTGCGCCCGGTCGAAGCCGAGCGACCGGTAGAACGGTGGCGCCATGGTGCCGGCCATCGCCTCGCCCAGCTTGAACAGCATGATGAACGCCAAGGTCGCGGCAGCGCCGGGCCGGCTGAGAAACTCGAGGATCGGCGTCAGGACGGCTTGGCGCAGCGATCCCGCCAGGCCTGGCATGCGGTCTGCCGCCGTCGAGCTAAGCTCGCCGCGATTGGGGACCGGCGCGAGCAGGGTCAAAGCCGGCCCGATGGCAACCAAGGTGGCGACGGCGAGCAGGGCGCCATGCCACCCCAGCCGCCCTGCCAACCCGATCGCCGCCGACCCGGCGACCAGCAGCGCCGCGCGATAGCCCCAAACATAGGCCGCCAAGGCGCTACCCTGCAGGCGTTCGGGAAACAACTCGATGCGCCAGGCATCGATGCCGATGTCCTGGGTGGCGGAGAGAAACGCTACGGCTGCGGCGGCTCCGAGCAAGCTCCAGGGCGCGGCAGGGCTACCGACCGCAAGCCCAACGCAAGCCACCACGAGCAGAGGCTGCACCAGCATCAGCCAGCCGCGCCTTTGGCCCAAGCGCGCCAGCCTGCCCGGCGGACGCATCCGGTCGAGCGCAGGTGCCCATAGGAACTTCAAACTATAGGAGATGCCGATATTGGCGGTGAGCCCAATAACAACCAGCGGCGTGCCACCCTCGCTGAGCCACTGCCGCAAGGTAAAACCGGACAGCGGAAACGGCAGCCCGGCGACGAAGCCGTAACCAGCCATGATCGCGAAGGCGCGGCGCGGGATCGGTCGCTGCAAAGACGAGGCCCGAACTATGTCGTTGCAGGCCTCGCCGGTTGCAGCATCGACGTCAAGCTACTTCGGCACGGATGCGGGCGCTGTGCCGGTGGAGGTGTTGGCCGAACTACTCGGAAAGCGCTTGTAGTTGCCTTTGCGCTTCGTCGCCCTGCCGGTGGTCGCGACCTTGCCGGCGGGCGCGGCAGCGCCGGGAGCGCCCTGCGAACCGCTTGGAGCGGTGGCCGTCCCGGCAGTGGTCGAATTGGTGGTTTGTGCCAGCACGGGAGCCGCGGCGGCGGCCACGAACAACCCGGCCGCAGCCAGCATCGACAGATTTTTCATAAACTTCTCCATCAGGCGAGAGCACCGCAGCGGATTTTAGGCGCAAGTCCGGTGGCAGCGGAACGGTCCGCCGCCAGCATGGTTCCCCATCACAGACACTGCGCCGAGGCCGGACCAAGCCGGCCAAACGCTACTTGTTGGAGGCCGGGTCGGCGCCGACCTTGGGAGCTGGAGCAGCCCCTGTAGTGTGCGTCCTGCTACGCAGGGCAACCCGGCGCCCCCTCCTGTGCAACGTCGGCGACGGCGCCGGCGTGGTGGTGGAAAGCTGGCCTTGCGGCGTTTGCGGACTCGGGTCACCGCTCGAATTGCCGGGCGCGGTGGCTCCGCCGGACACGGTGGCATTGTTCTGCGGTAGCGGCGCAGCCACGGCGGCCGTAACACCAGCGGCAAGCAAGATGCCGGTCGCCAGGATCGAAAATACCCTCATTGTCTTCTCCATCAGGCCAACGCCACCAGCGACGCTGGTTCGCGCACCTTCAGCCTAGTAACAAACCTATGCTGGCATGGTTCCAAATGGACCTACGCCGCCGCTGAGTCCGCCTGGCGTCCCGCCCGTTTGCGCTCGTGCGGATCGAGATGGCGCTTGCGCAACCGTATCGCCGCGGGCGTCACCTCGACCAGTTCGTCGTCCTCGATGTAGGAGATCGCCTGCTCCAGCGACATCTTGCGCGGCGGGATCAGTAGCATCGCCTCGTCCTTCCCGGCGGCGCGGATGTTGGTGAGCTTCTTTTCCTTGATCGGGTTCACGTCCAGGTCGCTCTCGCGCGAGTGCTCGCCCAAGATCAGGCCCTCGTACACCTTGTCGCCAGGGCTGACGAACAGTGTGCCGCGCTCCTGCAGGTACCACAGAGCGTAGTGAATGGCCTCACCCCCCTCGGTCGAGATCAGCGAGCCATTGCGGCGCCCTTCCATCGGGCCAGCCCAGGGACCGTATCCCGCGAACAGCCGGTTCATCACGCCGCTGCCTCGGGTGTCGGTCAGGAACTCACCATGGTAGCCGATCAGGCCGCGTGAGGGGATGTGGAAGGTCAGCCGCACCTTGCCGCCGCCGGAAGGCCGCATGTCCTGCATCACGCCACGGCGGCGGCTCATCTTGTCAACCACGATGCCGGAGTAGGGATCGTCAACGTCGACCAGCACCTCCTCCATCGGCTCCTCGCGCTCCCCCGTCGCCTCGTTTTTGCGGGTCAGCACGCGGGGGCGGCCGATGGTGAGTTCAAACCCTTCGCGCCGCATGGTCTCGATCAGCACGCCCAACTGAAGCTCGCCACGGCCGGCGACTTCGAACGCCTCGCTCTCGTTGCTCTCGGTGATCTTGATGGCGACGTTGCCTTCGGCTTCGCGCAACAGACGGTCGCGGATTTGGCGCGAGGTGACCTTCTTGCCCTCGCGGCCGCCCAACGGTCCGTCATTGACCCGGAACGTCATCGCAAGGGTCGGCGGATCGATCGGGGTTGCGTGCAACGGCGCTGCCAGGTCGGGAGAGCCGACGGTGTCGGGCACGGTCGCATCGGTGAGCCCGGCGACGGCGATGATGTCGCCGGCCACAACTTCCTCCACCGCCACCCGCTCCAGGCCGCGGAAGCTCATCAGCTTGGTCAGGCGGCCGGTTTCGACCACGGAGCCGTCGGCGCGCAGCACCTTGAGCGGCATGTTCAGCCGGGCCGTGCCCTGCTCCACCCGGCCGGTGAGCACGCGGCCGAGGAAATTGTCATAGTCGAGGATGGAGGCGACCATGCCGAACGGAGCCGCCGGGTCGAGCGCCGGGGCGGGCACGTGCCGCAGCACCAGGTCGAACATCGGGGCGAGGTCGCGCCGGGCGCCCTCTAGCTCGAGATCGGCCCAGCCCTGGCGGCCGGAGGCGAACAGCATGGGGAAATCGAGCTGCTGGTCGGTGGCGCCCAAGGCGGCGAACAGGTCGAACACCTCGGTATGGACCTCGTCCGGCCGGGCATCCTGCCGGTCCACCTTGTTCACCACCACGATCGGCTTCAAGCCTTGCGCCAACGCCTTGCCGACCACGAACTTGGTCTGCGGCAACACCCCTTCGGCGGCGTCCACCAGCACGATGGCGCCATCCACCATGTTGAGGATGCGCTCCACCTCGCCGCCGAAATCGGCGTGACCCGGCGTGTCGACGATGTTGATCCGGGTGCCGCGCCAGTCCACGCTGGCGACCTTGGCCAAGATGGTGATGCCACGCTCACGCTCCAGATCGTTGCGGTCCAGTGCGCGCTCGGCCACCTGCTGGTGCTCGCGGAACGCGCCGGATTGGCGCAGGAGCTGGTCGACCAGTGTGGTTTTGCCGTGGTCGACATGGGCGATAATGGCAATGTTGCGGATATCCATGCGTCTACTATCGGGCCCGCCTTGGAGGGCAGCCGCGCCTGTCTCATGTTGCAGGCGCACACATAGGGGGAAGCGGGGGGAAATACGAGCCGAAAACGGGTGGGTGATACCTTGGGTGAGGCGATGGGTTGCACCCATCCTACGATCCCGAACGCGTAGAACGCGTAGGATGGGTGCAACCCATCAACCGGAGTTCGCCCCATGTCCACCGCGTTCGACTTCATCGCTCGCGCCGCCGACGGCAGCGAGCACCCGCTCTCCAGCTATCGCGGCCAGGCGCTGCTGATCGTCAACACCGCGTCCAAATGCGGCTTCACCCCGCAATACACCGGGCTCGAAGCGCTATACCGCCGGTATCGCGACGCCGGGTTGACCGTGCTCGGCTTCCCTTGCAACCAGTTCGGCCACCAGGAACCCGGCAGCGCGGACGAGATCGCCTCGTTCTGCACCGGCAAGTTTGACGTGACCTTCCCCGTGCTGGCCAAGGTGGAGGTGAACGGCGCCGGTGCCGACCCGCTGTACAAATGGCTGAAGCAGGAGAAGGCCGGCCTGCTCGGGTTGGGAGCGATCAAATGGAACTTCACCAAGTTCCTGGTCGGGCGCAACGGCCACGTGGCCGGGCGCTTCCCGCCGACCGCCAGCCCGGATAGCCTGCAGGCTCCCATCGAGGCCGCCCTTGCTGCAACTTGAACCGGCAATGGCGCGCTGACTTGTGAGATCGGGCAAGGACATGAGCATGGACATCGTCGAGCAGGCGCCGGCCCCAAGCCATGAGAGCCCGCGAAAACCGATCGATCAGGCGCGTACGGACATGCAGAGCCTGAAATCCTCGCCTGGCAGTAAGGCGCTCGGAACGCTGGCGGTGCTGGCGGTCGCTTACACGGTCTACTTCGCCGCGGCCTTCCTGCTGCCGTTCACCCTCGCCGTCGTGCTCTACCTGCTGCTGTCGCCCGCGATGCGGCTGTTGACCCGGCGGCTGCGCATCCCGCGCGCTTTGGCGGCGCTGCTGCTGATCGTCGTGCTGTTTGCGCTGGTGGGCGGGGTGGCGGCCGCGATCTCGCTGCCGGCTTCGGAATGGGTGGGGCGGATCCCGCAAAGCCTGCCCACAATCCAGCAGCGGCTCGGTTTCCTCCGGGAACCGCTGAACTATGTGCAGCACGGCTATGACCGGCTCTCCGGCATGATGGGCGGCTCCCCCAACCAATCATCGGGCGGCGTACCCGGCTTATCCAGCCTCAGCTCGCTCAGCGGCTCCATCCTGTCGGGAGCAAAGAACATGCTGGCGGACGGGTTCACCATCCTCCTGCTACTTTATTTCTTTCTCTACGCCGGCGACACGCTGCTGCGCCGCCTGGTGGAGGTGCTGCCAACCTGGGAGGACAAGCGCCGCGCCGTGGAGATTGCCAGCGAGATCGAGGAGAACGTCGCCAGCTATCTCGCCACCATCACAGTGATGAACACGCTGGTCGGGACGCTGAACGGCGTTTCGGTGTGGCTGCTCGGCATGCCGAACCCACTGCTGTTCGGCACCCTCGCCTTCTTGCTGAACTATGTCCCGATCCTGGGGCCGATGGTGGGCATCGCCATCTTCTTCATCGTGGGCCTGTTCGCCTTCTCGCAGCCGCTGTTCGCCCTCGTGCCGGCCGGCATCTATCTAGCGCTTCACCTGATGGAGGGTGAGACCATCACACCCATGCTGTTAGCACGCCGGCTGACGCTCAATCCCGTGCTGGTCATCGTGTCGCTGTTCTTTTGGGACTGGATGTGGGGCATCCCCGGCGCGCTGCTCTCGGTGCCGCTGCTCGCGGTGACGAAAATCGTGTGCGACCATCTCCCCGGCCTCAGCGCAGTGGGGCACATGATCGGAGCGGACCGAACCCATAGCGCTGTAGCCTAGCGACTTGCTTGAGCCGAACCCCGCGGCGGCACGGGTTTTGCGTTGTTCGAGGCCAGCATGAGCGATCCCGCCTCCGCTTTCCTTGCCGGTCCGCGCTGTTTTGTGGCGGGGCTGCCGACCGGTCCATTGGCCGGGCTCGGCTTCGCGGTGAAGGACCTGATCGACGTCGCCGGCACCGCGACCCTGGGCGGCACGCCGGATTGGGCCGAGGCGCAGGCCACTCCCACCGCACATGCGGCCGTGGTGCAGCGCTTGCTCGCGGCAGGAGCCTCGGTCGTGGGCAAGACGATCACCGACGAGGTCTCGCTCGGTATCCTGGGCGAGAACGCGCATGACGGAACGCCGCTCAACCCGGCGGCGCCCGTCCGCGTGCCCGGCGGCTCCTCCAGCGGCTCCGCTTCCGCCGTGGCGTCCGGCGCGTGCGACTTCGCGCTTGGCACCGACACGGGCGGTTCGGTCCGCGTGCCGGCCAGCTTTTGTGGCCGCTACGGCATCCGGCCCACCCATGGCTGCCTGCCGTTCGGGGGTATCACCGTGCAGGCACCGGACAGCGACACGGTCGGCTGGTTCGCGCGGGACGCCGCGATGTTCGCTCGGGTGGGCGAAGTGCTGTTCGGCGCGCCCTGCCCCGAGCGGCTGCCCACGCGGCTGATTGTGGCGGTAGACGCGTTCGGGTTTGCCGACCCGGCCGTCGCCGACGCGCTGCGCCCCGCCGTGGACCGGCTGGCGGCGCTGCTCGGCGAGTGCCACGAGGAGGTGCTGGCGCCGCCTGGCTTGTCCACCTGGCAGAACGCGCAACGGGTGCTGCAGTCGAGCCAGGCCTGGCACACCTTCGCACCCTGGCTGGACCGCGCCAATCCCCGGCTGGCCTGGACGGTGGCGCGCGGCCTGGCGCAGGCCTCTGCCATTACCGACGCCGAACGCGCCCGCGCCGTGCTGATGCGGGAGGAGGCGCGCGCCCGGCTGCGCCACCTGGTGCCGCCGGGCACAGTGCTGTGCTTGCCGACCACGCCGTTCCCGGCGCCGTTGCGCGGCCTGCCGGTGAGCACGCTGGACGGGTTTCGCAACCGCATGTCCTGCCTCACCAGCCATGGCGGGCTCACCGGCGTGCCGCAGGTCAGCATTCCGGGCGCAGTGGTGGACGGCGCGCCGGTCGGCCTCTCCCTGGTGGGTGCGCGCGGGGCTGATCTGGAACTGTTGAGGGTGGCAAAGGCGCTGGCCGCATGTTGAAGCTGGTCAGCCCGGACATCCGCTTCCTGGCCGCCTATGTCGCGGCCATGGAAGCAGGCTGGTCCCCCAACAGCACGCGCGACACGCGGGCGGAAGAGCTCGTCAAAATCGAAGAGGATGCGGCCGGTTTCCTGCGCGTCCAGCGCGGCGAAACGCAGGGCACGGTGACCCTGGCGGACGGCAGCGTGGTGGCGCGACTGCCGGGCGCGGTGTTCTGGCTGTGGGACGGCGAGTTCTGCGGCTCCATCAACCTGCGCTACCAGCCAGACACCGAGGCACTGCCGCCGCATTGCTCTGGCCATCTCGGCTACAGCGTGGTGCCCGGCAAGCGCCGGCGCGGCTACGCCACCGCGGCGCTGCGCCAGCTCCTGCCGATCGCCCGGCAGCGCGGGTTGCGTCGGGTGTCGGTGACGTGCGACCTGGACAACCTGCCCTCGCGCCGGGTTATCGAGGCGAATGGCGGCTATTCCGCCGCATCCACTGAAGCGGGCAAGCTGCTGTTCTGGATCGATTTGGAGGGAGACCACGCCATGCCGCAAGTGCCGGAGCTGATCGAGGCGTCCATCGCCGCCTGGAGCGGCATCGCCCCGCCGAACGAGCCGGCCCGTCGCATGGCTGCCGACCTCATGTCCGTGATCGCGGACTTCGAAGCGCTCCGCGGCCGCCTTCGGTTCGAGGACGAGCCCGCCAGTTTCGAAGCCGCCCTGCAAGCGGCCAAAGAGGTATGAGCGCCGCGGCGGACTTGGCCCAGCTCAGCCTGGTCGAGGCCGCGGCCGCGGTACGCGACCGTGACGTGACCGCCATAGCCCTGCTGGAGGCCTGCCTCGCCAGGCTCGACGCCCACAACGACCAGGTGAACGCCACCATCTGGGTCGATCGCGAGGGCGCCGGGCGGGCGGCTGAAGCAGCCGACGCGGCGGTGGCGTCCGGGCAGCCGCTTGGGCCGCTGCATGGCCTGCCGCTCGCGCACAAGGACATGTATTACCAGGCCGGCCGCCGCTGCACCTGCGGGTCGGCGATCCGGCGGGACTTCGTGCCAACCACCACGGCGACCGTGGTCGAGCGGCTGTCGGCGGCGGGCGCCTACGCTTTTGCCGGGCTGAACATGGCGGAGTTCGCGCAGAACCCGACCGGCCACAACGCGCATTACGGCGACTGCCACAACCCATGGAACCTGCCGCACGTCACGGGCGGTTCCTCCAGCGGCTCGGGCGCCGCCGTAGCGGCCCGGTTCACCTATGCCGCCTTGGGCTCGGACACGGGCGGGTCGATCCGGCTGCCGGCCGCGGCCTGCGGCGTGAGCGGGATCAAGCCCACGCAAACCCGCGTCAGCCGCGCGGGGGTGATGCCGCTGTCGTTCTCGCACGACAACGTGGGGCCGCTGGCGCGCACGGTGCGGGATTGCGCCCGCGTGCTGCGCGTGATCGCCGGGCAAGACCCGCGCGACCCGACCAGCGCTGCCGAGCCGGTGCCGGATTACGAAGCCGCGCTGGATGGGGATTTGCGCGGCATGCGCCTCGGCGTTCCGACGACCTATTTCCTCGATGGCCTGGACGCCGCCGTCGAACAAGCGCTGGAGCAGGCGCTAGCGGTGCTGGCGGAGCGGGGGGCCACGGTGATCCGCCTGCCCTTGCCCTTGATGGAGGCCGTACTGGCTTATGGCGGCATCGTCTCGCGGGTGGAGGCGGCCGCCATCCACGCGCAATGGATGCGCGAGCGGCCCGGCGACTACGCCGTCCATCTCAGCGCTCGGATTTACGCCGGCAACGCCATTCCTGGCACCTACTATGTGGAGGCGCTGAGCCGGCGCGGCCCGATCCTGCAGGCCTTTGCCGCCGAGGTGTTCGGCCAAGTGGACGCGCTGGTCTGCCCGACCATCAAGACCTGCCTGCCCACGCTGGCCGAGACCGACATCGACCATGGACCACCGGGCACCGAGCACCGGTTTATGGCGTTAAGCGCCAACACCCGCCCGTTTAACTACTTGGGCCTGCCGGCGGTCAGCGTCCCTTGCGGGTTCGACCCGCAGGGCTGCCCGGTCGGCCTGCAGATCGCCGGGCGGCCGTTTGCCGAAGCCCGCGTGCTGCGGATCGCCGATGCCTACCAGCGCAGCACGGATTGGCACCGGAGGAGCCCTCCACTCGGTCATGCCAACGGGGGATAGGCCACACCCGTCAGTTGCTCGGACAGCGACCAAAGCCGGGCGGCCGCCGCTTGGTCCTGCGCTTGCGGCGCCAATCTGGCCAGCCGCGGCGCGCCGCGAATCTCCTGAAAGCCATCCGGCCCCCAGTATTGTCCGCCGGTCACATCCGGCATGGTTGCGGCATACAGGCCCGGCCGCGCGCCAGAGGCGGCATCCTGACCGACCACGCCCATCGCCGCGGTGCCGAGCGCCGCCATGATCCGCGGCATCCCAGTTGCGGCGAGGAAGCCGGTGGCTGAGAGGCCTGGATGCGCCGCGACGCTGACCAAGCGCGATTGCTGCGCCCTTGCCCGGCGGTCGAGTTCGAGCGCGAACAGCAGGTTGGCCAGCTTGGACTGACTGTAGGCCTTGCTCCCTCCGTAGCGCCGCTCGCCCGAAAGATCGTCGAACTCGATCCGCCCACGGCGGTGGGCGAGGCTGGCGATGGTGACCACGCGGGGCGCCGGCGCCCGGAGCAGGGCCGGGAGCAGCAGCCCGGTGAGCGCAAAGTGGCCGAGATGGTTGGTGCCGAACTGCCGCTCGAACCCGTCCGCCGTGGTGCTGCGGGCGGCTTGCATGCCCAGACCCGCATTGTTCAGCAGCAGGTCGAGTTGCGGCAGGGTATCGTTCATGCGGTCGGCAAAGCTGCGGATGCTGGCGAGGCTGGCCATGTCGGCGAGTTCCACCGATACCTTGGCAGCCGGCCAACGGCGCAGGATCCGGTTGCGGACCGCGTCGCCGCGCCCTTGGTTGCGCACAGCGAGCACGACCTGCGCGCCTTTGGCGGCCAGCGCGACCGCCGCTTCCGCACCGATCCCGCTGCTGGCACCGGTAACCACCGCCACCCGGCCGGTTTGATCCGGCATGTCGCTGACCGACCAATCCGGCATGGCTAACCCTTCTTAACTGGCGGCAAGTCTAGCCTGAGCGACAGCTCCTTAAGGCGCGCGGGCGGAACCGGCGAGGGCGCGCCCATCATCAGGTCCTGCCCTTGCTGGTTGAGCGGGAACAAGATCACCTCGCGAATATTCGGCTCGTCCGCCAAGAGCATGACGATCCGGTCGATCCCCGGGGCCGAGCCGCCATGCGGCGGCGCGCCGTAGCGGAACGCCGACAGCATGCCGCCGAACCGTGCCTCCACCTCGGCCTCGCTGTAGCCGGCGATGGCGAAGGCCTTCACCATAATATCCGGCCGATGGTTGCGGATGGCGCCGGACGAAAGCTCCACCCCGTTGCAGACGATATCGTATTGATACGCCGTGATGGTTAACGGATCCTGTGTCTCCAGCGCCTCCAGCCCGCCTTGCGGCATGGAGAACGGATTGTGGCTGAAGTCGATCAACCCGGTTTCCTCCACCCGCTCGTACATCGGGAAGTCGGTGATCCAGCACAGCCGGAACGCGTCCTTCTCGACCAGGTCGAGCTCCTGCCCGATGCGGTTGCGCACCGTGCCAGCGAACTTGGCCGCCTCGTCGCGCGGCCCGGCGGCGAAGAACACCGCGTCGCCGGCTTGCAGCCCGCAGGCCAGGCGGATGGCCTCGGTGCGCGCCGGGTCGAGATTTTTGGCGATCGGGCCGCGGCCGCCTTCCGCCTCGAACACGATGTAGCCGAGCCCGCCCGCGCCCTGCTCCCGCGCCCATTCGTTCAGCTTGTCGAAGAACCCGCGGGGCCGGCCCCCCGCCCCAGGCGCCGGGATCGCCCGCACCACGCCGCCTCCGGCCACGATCCTGGCGAACAGCCCGAACTCGGAGCCGGCGAACGCTTCTGTCACGTCGGTGATGCGCAGGGGGTTGCGCAGGTCGGGCTTGTCCGAGCCGTATTCGAGCAACGCCGTGTCGTAGGGAATGCGCGGGAATGCCCCCTCGGTCACCACTCGGCCGCCGCCGAACTCACGGAACACCCCGGCGATCACCGGCTCGAGCGTGGTAAACACGTCCTCTTGCGTGACGAAGCTCATCTCGAAGTCGAGCTGGTAAAACTCGCCCGGAGACCGGTCCGCCCGGCCGGCCTCGTCGCGGAAACAGGGGGCGATCTGGAAGTAGCGGTCGAACCCGGCGACCATGGCGAGCTGCTTGAACTGCTGCGGCGCCTGCGGCAGGGCGTAAAACGTGCCCGGATGGATGCGCGACGGCACCAGAAAGTCCCGCGCGCCCTCGGGCGACGACGCGGTGAGGATGGGTGTTTGGAACTCGGTGAAGCCGGCCTCGATCATCCGGCGCCGCAGATAGGCGATCACGCCGGCGCGCAGCATCATGTTGCGGTGGATCTTTTCCCGCCGCAGATCCAGGTATCGGTAGCGCAGCCGTAGCTCCTCCGAGGTGGCTGCCTCGCCCGCGACGGGGAATGGCAGCACCGCCGCCGGCGACTGCAGCGCGAGCGTCTCGGCCCGCAATTCCACTTCGCCGGTGGGAAGCCTCGGGTTCACCGTGCCAGGCTCGCGCAGCACGACGGTGCCGGTGACGGTGACGACGCTTTCCACGCGCAGCGCATCGGCTTCGGCGAAAGCGGCGGACCCGGCGGGAAACACCACTTGGGTCAGCCCGTGGTGGTCCCGCAGGTCGATAAACAGCAGCCCGCCATGATCGCGCTTGCTGTGCACCCATCCGGACAATCGGGCGGCTGACCCCGCGTCCGACGCCCGCAAGGCGGCACAGGTATGAGTACGGTAGAGGTGCATCGAGGGGTTCCGGCGGCTTGGCGCGAACTGCAAACGTCCGCCGGAGCGATGGTGGGCGCGACAGGGATTGAACCTGTGACCCCTGCCATGTCAAGGCAGTGCTCTACCGCTGAGCTACGCGCCCATACCCCGGCCGCACTCCCTAACACTCGCCTCCTTGGCCACGCAAGCGGACAGCCCGCAGGGCTCGCGTGACACGGGGCCGCTGGAAGGCTTCAATAGCGTATGGACCTGCCCATTCCCGCACCCGGCGCCCAAAACACCGAGACTGCGGACGAGTTCGCCGCGCCCTACGTCATTCTGCATCCCGTGCGGCAAACCGTGCCGATGGTGCTGGCATCGCCGCATTCCGGGCGGAGCTACGCAGCCGAGTTCCTGCGGTCGGCCCGGCTCGGCCCGCTCGACCTGCGGCGCAGCGAGGACACCTTCGTCGAGGAGTTGTTCGCCGGCGCGGTGGCCCATGGCGCCCCCATGCTCTGTGCCCAGTTTCCGCGTGCCTATTGCGACCCGAATCGGGAGGCGTGGGAACTCGATCCGGCAATGTTCGCCGACAAATTGCCCGACTGGGTCAACACCACCAGCCCACGCGTGGGCGCGGGCCTCGGCACGATCGCTCGCGTGGTCACCTCGGGCGAGGCGATCTACCGCGGCAAGCTGCGCTTCGTGGAGGCGCAGCAACGGGTAAGCGCCTACTGGCAACCCTACCATGACGCGCTGGCGGCGCTGATCGCACAAACGCAGGCACAGTTCGGCGCTTGCTTGCTGATCGACTGTCATTCCATGCCTGCCAGCAACAGCCGGTTCGCCGAGCCCGATTTCGTGCTTGGCGACGCGCACGGGACCGCCTGCATGCCGCGGGTTACCACGCTGGCCGAGGCCGTGCTGTCGAACTTCAGCTATCGCGTCCGCCGCAACGACCCGTATGCCGGCGGATACGTCACCCGGCATTATGGCAGGCCTCGGGAAGGGGTTCATGCCTTGCAAGTCGAGGTCGCACGCCGGCTTTATATGAGCGAGGCGACGTTGGAGAAGTCGGCGCCCTTCACCCTGCTGCAACAGCAACTTGGGACATTTATCGGGCGCGTGGCGGCAGAATTACCGCGCTTGCTATAGGACAAAAAAAGAAGGCGGCGCCTTGCAGCACCGCCAAGTTTAGGGAGGAAACGTCCAAGAAGCAGTAGGGCCAAGCCCTGCTGCGATGCGATATCTACGGCGGGCGGCGGTGGTTTGCAAGTCTTTTTTTGCAGTGCAGCAAAGCGTTTGCAAACGCCTGTTCGCCCGGTCTCTCGACCGCTCTGAAAGCCATCTCGCGACCGCTCTGGAAACCATTCGGCAACCCTTTTGCGCCATTCTGGCGGGGATGCTCCGGTTCTGCCTCCTCCTGCTGATTGCCGTGTCAGCCTGGCCTTGGCCGGGAGGCTGCCGCCCCATGCCGGCCGTCAGCATTCCCGCTCCCTCCGCACTCTGCCGCGCCGCGATCTTGGGGGCGGAGCGCGCCACCCACGTGCCGGATCGTTTGCTGGACGCCATTGCCATGGTCGAAAGCGGCCGCCGGGACCCGGTGAGCGGCGCCACCTACCCGTGGCCCTGGACAATCAATGCGGACGGCATCGGCCATTTCTACGAGACCAAGGCAGAAGCGGTCGCAGCAGTTCAGGCATTTCAGGCAGCCGGCGTGCGCTCCATCGATGTCGGCTGCATGCAGGTCAGCCTGCTCTATCATCCGGACGCCTTCGCCAATCTCGACCAGGCGTTCGACCCGGTGGCGAACGCGGCATACGGCGCGCGCTTTCTCGTGCAGTTGTTCCAGCAGACCAACGCTTGGCCGCTCGCCGCCGCCGCCTATCACTCCTTCACCCCGGATTTGGGCGCCGAATACGCGCGCCGGGTCCTGACCGCTTGGGGTGTGCCGCAACTCCCGGTTGGCAGCCAAGCCATCACCAACGGGAGCGACGTCCCGGTGCGCGCTGCCGCGAATACTGGGCTTGGTCTGGTCCGTGTCGGGCCGCCTGCGAGCGAGCCGGCCCGTGCCGCCACGGTGCTGCCCTCGGGCCATGAGGCCACGCGCTTGTTGCCAATGCCCCGAATGGCGATGGCGCCGGGTATAACCGGCCGCGGATTGGATGGTTACCGGGCCACTCCAATTTCGCTGGCGTCGCGGCCGCCGCCGCATGCCTCATAACCCGCGCATTTACGGTTGTTGTTGCAAGATCGAACGGGTTGCATGGTTTGAACCTGTTCTGTGTTTTAGCTGATGCGTCAGCCAAGCAGACCTGTTAGGTGCACGTTGGCGTTTTGAGGGGGCGTGGAGCGTGTTGCTGGCGAAAGGATTGCTGATCCCTTGGCTCGTCGCCGGCGCTGCCGTCGCGGCCGTGCCCGCGTCTGCCCAGCAGGCCCCGGTCCCGGTGAGCATCGGCAAGGCGGCCAGTGCGGATGTGCCGATCTTCGAGCGCGGTCTCGGTACGGTGCAGCCGTTCCAATCTGTGCTGGTTCGTGCCCGGGTGGACGGTACAGTGGACCGAATCGCGTTTGCCGAAGGCCAGACCGTAAAGCCCGGGGACCTGCTGGCCGCGATCGACCCGCGCCCGTATCAAGCAGCCTACGATCAAGCGGTCGCGAAGAAAGCGTTCGATGTGGCGCAGCTCAGCAATGCCAGAAAAGACCTGGCGCGCTATGCCGACCTTGCGCGCAGCGATTTTGCCTCCCGCCAAAGCGTCGACACCCAGACCAGTTCGGTCTCGCAGTTCGCCGCCAACATCGAAGCCGATGAGGCGGGCATTGCCGCTGCCAAGCTTAACCTCGACTTTACTCGCATCGTCTCTCCCATCGAGGGGCGGATCGGGCTTCGACTGGTCGATCCGGGCAACTTGGTGCACGCCAACGATGCAACTGGCATCGTTGTGATCAACCAGATCCACCCGATCGCGGTCCTGTTTACCCTGCCGCAGGACGAGTTCCCGGCTGTGCAGGATGCCATGCGGGAGGCAAGCGGCTCTCCTTTGAGAGTTGTCGCCTACACCGGTGGTGACAAGCGCCAACTCGGCACCGGCACGTTGCTGACGATCGATAACATGATCGACACCAGCACGGGCACGATCAAGCTGAAGGCGATCTTCCCGAACTTGGATGACCGGCTCTGGCCGGGCCAGTTCATTAACATGCATCTGCAGCTTTCGGTGGCGCATGACGCGGTAACGGTGCCTTCTGCCGCGATCCAGCGTGGCGTGAACGGCCTCTACGTGTATGTCGTGAAGCCGGGTGACGTGGCTGGCGTGCAGCCGGTGGCGATCGGTCAGGATGATGGCTCCGTCACAATCGTGACCAAGGGACTGTCAGCGGGGGACGTCGTCGTGACCGGTGGCCAGTCTCGCCTGACAGATGGTACGCGGGTTGCTAATAATGCAGACGCGACCGACGCGGGCGCGGGCGGTTAGCTCAGGCACGTCTTGACCCTATGAGTATTTCAACCCCGTTCATCCGCCGGCCGGTCGCCACGTCGCTGATCATGGCTGCGCTTGTCTTGGTTGGGATCGCGGCCTACCCGCTGCTCCCCGTCGCTCCCCTGCCCCGGGTGGACTTTCCGACGGTCGCCGTCAGCGCCTCACTGCCCGGAGCCAGTCCCGAGACGATGGCATCGACCGTGGCGCAGCCGCTCGAGCGCCATTTTTCTCAAATATCTGGGGTTTCTCAGCTCACTTCGGTGAGCGTGCTCGGCTCGACGCAAGTCACCGTGCAATTCGACCTCGACCGTAACATCGATGCTGCAGCGGGAGACATCCTCGCAGCAATCAACGCCGCCGGGGGGCAACTCCCGAAGGCTCTGCCTAGCCCGCCAGTCTACTGGAAGGTCAACCCGGCGGACAGCCCCATCCTAATCCTGGCCGTCCAATCCGACACGCTGCCGCTCATCGAAGTGGACGACTGGGCCGATAACATCCTGAGCCAGCAGATTTCGCAAATCGCCGGAGTGTCGCAAGTCTCGATCGGCGGCGAGCAGAAACGCTCGGTGCACATCCAGGTCGACCCTGCGCGGCTGGCCGCGATGGGCATGACATTGGAGGATGTGCGCAACACGCTGACCAACGTCACCGTTGACAGCGCAAAAGGCAGCATCGATGGCCTACGCCAATCGTTCGCCCTCTATGACAACGACCAGCTGACCGACGCCCGGCAATATCAGGACGCCATTATCGCTTACCGAAACGGTGCCCCTGTCCGGGTGAGAGACATCGGGGTCGCGGTGGACGGCCCGGAGAACGCCCGCCTGGCCGGCTGGCAAAACGGCCATCGCGGCATCCAATTGTTGGTCTACAAGCAGCCCGGCGCCAACGTAATCAATACGGTTGCCCGCATCCGCGCGCAGCTTCCTCGGCTCGCGGCCGCCATCCCCCCCGCCGTGCGGGTGAGCACGGTGATGGACCGGACGCTGACCATCCAGGCCTCGGTCAAAGACGTGCAGTTCACCCTGCTGCTGTCCATCGCGCTGGTGGTGATGGTCATCTTCTTGTTCCTGCGCAGTTTCTGGGCGACCGTCATCCCCAGCATCACCGTGCCGCTCGCCCTGGTTGGTACGTTTGGGGTGATGTACCTGCTGGGCTTCAGCCTGGACAATCTGTCTCTGATGGCGCTCACGATCGCAGTGGGCTTTGTGGTCGACGATGCGATCGTCATGCTCGAGAACATCTACCGGTATGTCGAGGAAGGCATGCAGCCGATGGATGCGGCGCTGCGGGGCGCCGGCGAGATTGGCTTCACCATTATATCGATCAGCGTCTCCCTGATTGCCGTGTTCATCCCGCTGCTGCTGATGGGCGGCATCGTCGGCCGGCTATTCCGCGAATTCGCCATGACGGTGGGCATCGCCGTGGTCGTGTCCGCGATCGTCTCGCTCACTTTGACGCCGATGATGTGCTCGCGCTTCCTGCGCACTCATCACGGCAGCCACGGCTGGCTGTACCGCGCCGTCGAAGCCGTATTCGACGGCATGATCGGGTTCTATCGGCGGACCCTCGATGTCGCGCTGCGCTTCCGCTTCATCACGTTGTGCGCCTTTCTCGCCACCTTGGGCGTTACGGTTTATCTCGCCATCATTATTCCCAAGGGCTTCTTTCCAGCCCAGGACACCGGCATCATCGTCGCGATCACTCAGGGCTCGCAGGACATTTCCTTCGGCGAAATGGCGCAGCGGCAAATGGCGCTGGCCAAGGTGGTGGGGGACGATCCTGATGTGCAAGCCTATTCGTCCTCCATCGGGGCCGGCCTGGGCGGGCAGACCGGGAACAACGGGAAGATTTTCATCAGCCTAAAGCCTTGGGATCAGCGGCACTCAAACGTCCAGCAGATCATTGCGCGTTTGGCCGGGAAGGCGCGCAGCGTGCCGGGTGCGCAGTTGTTTATGCAGGCTGGCCAAGACATCAACATCGGCGGCCGCCTGGCCAAAACGCAGTATCAGTTCACCCTGCAAGACGCCGACAGCGGCGCGCTCTATCAGTGGGCGCCGAAGGTGCTGGAGAAACTGCGCGGGATCCGGGCGCTGCGAGACCTGGCGACGGATCAGCAGATGGCCGGCGCGACCGCCACACTCACGATCGACCGGGACGCGGCCTCCCGCTTCGGCGTCAGTCCGCAGCAGATCGACGATACGCTCTATGACGCGTTCGGCCAGCGCCAGATCACTCAATACTTCACCCAGATCAACTCCTACCATCTCATCCTTGAGGTCCCGCCTGGCATGCAGGGCGACAAGGAGACGCTCAGCAAGCTTTACGTAAAGTCCTCGAACGGAATGGCGGTGCCGCTCAGCACGTTCGTGAAGGTGGATACCACCCAGGTTGCGCCACTTTCGGTGTCGCACCAGAGCCAATTCCCCTCGGTGACGTTGTCGTTCAACTTGTCCGCGGGAGCGGCGCTTGGCGATGCCGTCACCGGGATACAGGCCGCCATGGCGCAACTCGATACGCCAGCTTCGCTCACCGGCACCTTCCAGGGCACCGCGCAGGCCTTCCAATCCTCCCTAAGCTCCGAGCCGTACCTGATCGCGGCGGCAATCATTGCGGTCTACATAATTCTCGGCATCCTCTATGAGAGCTACATCCTGCCATTAACCATTCTATCCACGCTGCCCTCCGCCGGCGTGGGCGCCTTGCTGATGCTGATGATCGGCCGCTACGAACTGTCCATTATCGCAATGATAGGCGTCATCCTGCTGATCGGAATCGTCAAAAAGAACGGCATTATGATGGTCGATTTCGCCATCTCGGCCGAGCGGCGTGACGGCGAAACCCCGCTGAACGCCATTCGCCAGGCCTGCCTGCTGCGTTTCCGACCGATCTTGATGACCACGATGGCTGCTCTGTTGGGTGGCTTGCCGCTGATGATCGGCAGCGGCGCCGGGTCGGAACTGCGCAAGCCGCTTGGCTACGCCATGGTAGGCGGCCTACTGCTGAGCCAAGTGCTGACGCTGTATACCACACCGGTGATCTATCTTTACCTCGACAGGCTGCAGCATTGGCTGGCTCCCCGCCGCGCCAGGCAGCTTCCAACCCTTGCCGAGAAAATGGGCGCTGCGGCCGACTAAGGCCGCAGGACGCTCCCGATTACTCCGGAGCGACCGTCCGCGCTGCCTCCTCTCCGGCGAGGAAGGCTCCCCCAACCGTGCCAGCCAGACCGTCGGTGCGCGTTGCCTCACCGGCAAACACCAGCCGGCCGCCTGCGAGTGGCGTGGCCAGCGCCCGCCTGGCGCAGGCATAACCAGGCCGGGCATAGGCGTAGGAACCTCGACACCAAGGGTCGCTGGCCCAGCGCGTCACCACGGCGCCAGGCCGAAAAGCGGCGTCGGTTCGAGCCCCGAACATGGCGCGGAGTTGCTCGCGGGCAAACGCTTCGGCGTTGCCGGCGCGGTCCAGCTCGGCCGAATGGCTGCCGCCGTGATAGCAGATGACATGGTCCTGCCCATGCGGCCATGCCACGGTCGTCATGGCGGGGGCATCCACGGCGTGAACGCGCTGGTCCAGCCCGCACGAGGGCGGCAGACCGAGGCGGTCGACCCCCGCGGCTCGCAACGCCACCTTGTTCAGCACGCCCATCGGCAGGCCCCAAACCGCGTCCTGCACGCAGGCGGGCAGCGCGGGCGCGAAGGCGATTACGCCCGCCGCCAGAATGCCGGTCGAAACGGTGACGATGCAGGCGTCCGCGTGCAGCGTTCCGGCCGGCGTCTCCACTGCCAGACCGCCACCATCCCAACGGATTGCGGTGGCAGGGCAACTCAGCCGCACCGGCGCTGCTTCGGGGACCAGACGACGCGCAACGAAAGCGCCCAAACCGCCGGGGACTTCAAGATTGGCCCCTTGCAGCAGATTGGTGTGCCAGTCCCGCAGGCTCAGCGAGGCAGCGTCGGCCGCCGCAATCGTCGGCGCTTCCCAATTCAGCACGGATGCCAGCCAAGGCATGGTGTTGAGTGGCGCCGCGGCCTCGGCAAGGCTTACATCCGGGCCGGCAAGAGCCCGCTCCGCGCACTGGGTCCACGCGGCCTCGGTCGCCGAATAGGCCTCCAGCTCGGCAGCGGTGGCGAAGCGGTCGCCAACCCGGGTGCGCTCGACACGCTCGGACGCGGTTTCAATGGTGCGCTCGCCGCCGCGGCGCGCGAGGATCGCGAGCGGGTTGCGCTCGGCTGCGTGCAGCCAGGCAGCGCCATGGTCGAACGCCGCCTCCAGCAGGGGCGGCACGGTGGTGTAGGCGCGGCCTCCCACCCGGTCGGCAGCCTCGATCAGCGTGACAGCGATGCCGCGCCGGCGCAGCGCGGCCGCGGCCGCCAACCCAGCGACGCCGGCGCCCACCACGACGACGCTCGCGGCGGGCTTGGTCATCGCGGCCAGGCCTCTGCGTGGCGAAAGCGGCGGGGTGCCAACTCGTGCAAATGCCGTCTCGCCGCAAGCCTTAGCATGATTGGACTCCAGTGCGGGCCAATGGGCGCGCCCAAGCCGCCGTTCGCCGCGGTTTTACTCCCGCCATCATGACAGGAGCGCCTATATTCTTCCCGGGTTTCCGCCTCAATAGCGCAAGGGTGCCGGGCGGAACCGTCCGTTACCGGGTCGGTGGGGCCGGCCCAGCGCTGCTGCTATTGCACGGCAACCCGCAAACCCATGCGATGTGGCATCTCGTCGCGCCCGCCATGGCCAAGCGCTTCACCGTCGTTTGCCCGGACCTGCGCGGCTACGGCGGCAGCGAAAAGCCGCCGGCCACACCCGACCATGCGCCGTACGCCAAGACCGCAATGGCGCGCGACGTGGCCGACTTGATGACTCAACTCGGCCACCTTCGCTTCGCCGTGGGCGCGCATGACCGCGGCGCCCGGGTCGCGCACCGCCTCGCGCTCGATGCGCCGGAGCGGGTCGTCAAGTTGGCTGTGCTGGACAACGTCCCCTCTCTGGAATCTCTCGACCGGGCGGACATGGCCTCGGCCCTCGGCTCCTATCCCTGGTTCTGGTTCGCCCAGCCGCATCCCATTCCCGAGGACCTGATCAGTCACGCTCCTGAAACCTGGTTTGCCGCGCATACCGGCGCGGGCGCCGGCATTCCGCCGTTCTTCGCACCCGAAGCCCTTGAGGACTACCTGGCCGCCGCGCACGACCCGGCGACGCTTGTGGGCATGTGCGAGAACTATCGCGCCGCCTGCACGATCGACTTGATGCATGACCGGATCACCCGCGCCGAGGGCCGCCAGGTGCAGTGCCCGATGCTCGTGCTCTGGGCCGGCAAAGGCAGGCTCGGCGGATGGTACGACCCGGTAGCGATCTGGCGCGAGCATTGCGCTGCTGAAGTCCGCGGCGGCTGTGTCAACAGCGGACACTTCCTGCCCGAGCAGGCGCCCGATGCCGTGATCGAGTGGTTCGAGGGGTTTTTCTAGCTGGAGCACAGAGCTTCAACTGGTGCTGGATTGATCCCTTGAAATAGCGAGGGATCATCGGCAATCGCCCTGGCGGAATTGCCTCGGTTGAAAGCTGAACCGGCAAGCATGGGGATCGAAAATGTTCCGCCACATCGTCCTTGGCTCCTGCGACTTGCAGCGATCCGCGACACTCTATGATGCGGTTCTGGCGGAGCTTGGCATGGCAAGAGAGGGCGACCGAACCAAAGGGGACGGTCGGGGGGTGCTATGGCGCTGCAACGCCGGGTCGTTGGCCATTACGCAACGAAACGTCGCGTCGAAGGCGGTGGGGTAGTAGGGCGTGAACGGGTCGCCGTCGGGCCGTAGGTCCAGCGGCTGGAAGGCGAGGTTTCGCTGCGCGCAGAACGCCGACGCTTCGGCCAGCACCACCCGCTCCGCCTCGCCGCCGCCGCCGAGAACAGGGGCGCGCATCTCCGATAGCGCATACACGCCCGGCGCGACTGGGACGATCCCCGACCCAGCGGCACAACCAGCGAGCGCCATCCCCAGCATCGTCACGGCCGCCAAAGATCGCACCCGAACGCTCCTAGTTCCTACCCTACTGCAGCCTGGCTGCGGAGCCGGGGCGCCGTCAACCGCATGACCGCCTTGGCTGTGACCGTCCGGCGCCGATGGTGGTGAGGCCCGCCGTCCCATGCGATAGTCCCCTCAGTGAACGTCTCCACCCCCTTTATCCTGCGCCCAGTGGGCACACTGTTGCTGGCGCTCGGCTTGTTCATCGCCGGGGCGGTCGCCTACAACTTTCTGCCGGTGGCGCCGCTGCCCGAAATCGATATCCCCTTCATCGTCGTCCTGGCGAACCGGCCCGGCGCCGACCCGGCGACCATGGCCACCTCCATCGCCGCCCCGCTGGAACGCCATATCGGCGAGATCGCGGGGGTCACCGAAATCACCTCCACCTCGCAGATCGGCTCCACCAGCATCGTGATCCAGTTCGATGTCGACCGCGACATCGAAGGCGCCGCGCATGACGTGCAGGCCGCCATCAACGCCGCCACGCCGGACCTTCCGTCCGATCTGCCCACCCGGCCGATCTATCGCAAGATCAACCCCGCCGAAGCCCCCATCCTGACGCTGGCGCTCACCTCCAAGACGCTCTCGCTCGGCCAGATCTACGATGCGGCGGACACCATCCTCGGCCAGCGCCTGTCGCAACTGAACGGCGTTGGGCAGGTGACGATCAACGGCGCGGAGAAGCCGGCGGTGCGGGTGCGGCTAAACCCGGGGGCGCTGCGCGCGGCCGCGCTTTCGGCGCAAGACGTCTACACCGCGATCCGCAACGCCAACGTCATCGAGCCGACCGGAGCGTTTGAAGGGCCAAACCGGGCGGAGGAGATCGCTGCCAACGGCCAGATCAGCCGGGCCCGCGACTACGCCGGGCTGGTGATCAAGTCACAAAGCGGCGCGGCGCTGCGTCTGTCGGACGTAGCAACCGTGGTGGACGGCGTGGCCAACAGCCGCCTCGCCGCTTGGGACGGCACCACGCCGGCCATCCTGCTCACCGTCACCAAGAGCGCCGGCGCCAACGTGATCGCCACCGTGGACGAGATCAAGGCCGAACTCCCCCACCTGCTGCAATGGCTGCCGCCCGACATCCACGTGTCGATCACCTCGGACCGCACCTCCACCATCCGCGCCAGCGTGCGGGACGTGCAGCGGGCGCTGCTGATCTCGGTGGCACTGGTGCTGCTGGTGGTGTTCATTTTCATGCGCCGCCTGCTGCCTACGCTGGCCGCGGCGGTGACGGTGCCGCTGTCCATCGCGGGCACGCTGGCGATGATGTGGAAACTTGGCTTCAGCCTGGACAACTTCTCGCTGATGTCGCTCACCATCTCGGTCGGCTTCGTGGTGGACGACGCCATCGTCATGATCGAGAACATCGCCCGCTACAGTGAGGCCGGGCTGCCCCCGATGCAGGCCGCGATGAGAGGCGCGCGCCAGATCGGCTTCACCGTGATGTCCATTTCGATCTCACTGGTCGCGGTGTTCATCCCGATCATCTTCCTTGGCGGCCTGCTCGGGCGGCTATTCCATGAGTTCTCGATGGTGCTGGTGGTGGCCATCGGCGTCTCGGCGGTGGTGTCGCTCACCCTCACGCCCATGATGTGCGGGCAGTTCAGCCGGCTGCAGATCGCCCATCCGCCGCGCTGGTGGGCCCGCGTGGATGCGGCGATTGAGCGGGGCTTCCGCCAGGTCTTGGCCGGCTACGCACGCTCGCTCGGCTGGGCGTTACGCTGGCGGCGGCTTATGCTGGCGATCACGCTAGGAGCGGTGGTGGCCAATGTCTGGCTCTACCGACAGGTGCCGAAAGGCTTCCTGCCGGTAGAGGATACCGGGCTGATCCAAGGCGGCACGGTGGCCGACCCGTCGGTCTCGTTCGCCGCCATGTCCGCCCGCCAGCAGGCGGTGGTGAACGTGCTGCTGGCCGACCCGGCGGTGGCCAGCGTGAGTTCGGTGGTGGGAGTTAGCAGCGGCTGGGCCTCGCTGAACCGCGGGCTGCTCAACATCCAGCTCAAGCCGCTCGCCGAGCGCGGCCTCAGCAGCGAGCGGGTGATCGATCGGCTACGCCCCAAGCTGCAGGCGAAGGCCGATGTGCGCACCTTCCTGTTCTCCGCGCAGGACCTGCGCGGCGGTGGCCGCACCGGGGGCAGCCAGTTCCAGTTCGTGCTGCTGGACGCCGACCTCGCCGAATTGCGGCTGTGGGCGCAGCGAATGGAGACTGCGCTGCAGACCGTCCCGGGCCTGACGGACGTCACCAGCGACCAGGACCATCCTGGCTCGCAATCCAACGTGGTGATCGACCGGGATGCCGCGGCCAGGCTCGGGCTGTCCACCACCGCGATCGACAACGCGCTGAACAATGCCTACGCCCAGCGGCAGATCTCCACCATCTACACCGACCGCAACCAGTACAAGGTGGTGCTCGAAGTCGACCCGGCGTTGCAAGCGGACCCTTCCATGCTCAGCACGGTCTATGTCGGCGCGCCGAATGCCCAGCAGGTGCCGCTCTCGGCGGTGGCGCGCTTTGCCCGCGGCGTGGCGCCGCTGCAGGTGACCCATCAGGGCCAGTTCCCGGCCGCCGCAATCAGCTTTAACTTGGCGCCGGGCATGTCGCTCGGCGAGGCGAGCAGCCTGGTGGAGCGCACCGCGCTGTCGCTGCGGATGCCGGAGGGGGTGCATACCCAATTCGCCGGCAACGCGCAGTTCCTGCAGAAGGCGTTGGCGTCCGAGCCGGCGCTGATCGGGGCGGCGCTGCTGACGATCTACATCGTGCTCGGCGTGCTCTACGAGAGCCTGCTGCACCCGCTGACCATCCTCTCCACCCTACCCTCGGCCGGCCTTGGCGCGTTGCTGGCGATCATCGTCACCGGGTCGGAGCTGTCGCTGCTGTCGATCATCGGCATCGTGCTGCTGATGGGCATCGTGAAGAAGAACGCCATCATGCTGGTGGACTTCGCGCTGGAGGCGGAGCGGGAGCACGGCCTATCGCCGGAGGCGGCCATCCACGCCGCCTGCCTGGAGCGTTTCCGCCCGATTATCATGACCACGTTCGCGGCTCTACTAGGCGCGTTGCCGCTGGCGCTGGCCTCCGGCACCGGGTCGGAATACCAGGTGCCGCTGGGTTTGTGCGTCATTGGCGGCTTGGTGGTGAGCCAAGCCCTCACGCTCTACACCACGCCGGTGGTCTACCTGGCGCTGGAGCGGCTGGCGCGTGGCAAGCGGGCGCGGATTGTGGTAGCGCCCGCGGAATAGTTGAGTGGCTTCGACAGGAGATAACGCAGTGACCAGGACATCCCGCTCCATCTTGGCGGCAGCCGTCGTACTCGGCTTGGCTGGGGGGTTCCAAA
Organism: Acetobacteraceae bacterium; assembly: GCA_965276785.1. Lineage (GTDB taxonomy): Bacteria > Pseudomonadota > Alphaproteobacteria > Acetobacterales > Acetobacteraceae > LMUY01. The sequence goes on along the minus strand of OZ255629.1, from coordinate 303,522 downwards.
CGCCCGTGCTGGCAGCCGGCGATGAGCAGGCCACGATCGACCACGCGCTCGGCACCTTGCAGGACCTGCGGAGCGACAAGGAGTTCGGCAACGCGCGGCAGTTGCTGCAGACGGCGCGCGCCGTCCTGATCGCACCGCGCATCTTCAAGGCCGGGTTCTTCGTCGGCGGCCAGGGCGGCTCGGCGGTGCTGATGACCCGCGGCCCGCAAGGCTGGAGCGACCCGGCGTTCTACACCATCGGCTCGGCGAGCTTCGGCCTGCAAATCGGCGCGCAAGAGTCGGAGCTGATCATGTTCGTTATGAGCGACAAGGCGTTGCGGGCGCTGATGCGCAACAAGTTCGAAATCGGCGCGAATGCCGGGCTGGCGATTGCGACGCTCGGCTCGACCGTCGAGGGCGGCACCACCTCCGCTGCCGGGGCAGACATCGTGGTATGGGCGTCATCCTCGGGCGCCTATGCCGGGATCAGCCTGCAAGGCACGGTGATCTCGGCCGACACGGGCGATGACCGCGACTATTACGGGCATCCTTTGACCAGCGGGCAGATTGTGCTGCGCCATGAGGGGCATAACGCGCGTGCAGACGCCCTGGTGCGGACGCTGGGAAGCCTTTGAACCGCGTTTAACCAAGGAGGGAACCGAGCCGCATCGCCGGGCCCATGTCGCCGGCGACGTCCAGCCGTCCGGTGGTGTAGGCCTCCATGGCGTCGAGTCGGCCGGCTAGCATGTCCTGCAGGTCGGCCGAGGAGACGGTGATGGTGGTGTCCGGGTCTGGTCCGGTTTCCGCCACGCTGGGCGGGGCCGCTCGGCCGTTCAGCACCATGGTGCCGTCGGTTCCGAGATCGAAGCGGATTACGGCGTCGATCGGCGCCGCCGATTGCAGCTTGGCACGAAGCGCCACTTCGAGGTCGTCGCGGATCATGGCATGCTCCTATCCTGTTCCCTTTCTCCCGCCGGCGGGCGAGGCTAAGCAACCGCTACCAAATACAACTCATTCCGCCGGGATCGCCTCCGGTTGTGGCGCCCGCTCCAGACGGGGATCGTGGCGCAACATCAAGACTACGCCGCAGGCGAGAAAGCCCGCACCAGCAAGCACCCACAGGCCGCCGTTGAAACTGCCGGTGCGGTCGCGGATTGTGCCCATGATGGCCGGTCCGAAGAACCCGGCGAGATTGCCCAGCGCGTTCACCGTGGCGATCCCGGCGGCCGCCGCCGCTCCGGAAAGATACGCCGTGGGCAGCGTCCAGATCACCGGCAGGCAGGCGAAGATGCCAAAGCCGGCGATCGACAGGCTGATCATCTTGAGCACCGGGTCCGGAAACAGGGTCGAGATGCCGATCCCAGCGCCGGCAACGAACAGCGCGAAAGCCACGTGACCCTTGCGCTCACCCCGGCGATCGGAGCGGCGGCCCCACCAGATCATTCCAACCGTCCCCACCGCATAGGGAATGGCGGTCACGAAGCCGGTCTGTAGATTGGTGAGGCCGAACCCCTTGATGATGGTAGGCAAGAAGAAGCTCAGCCCATAATTGGTTGCGTTGGCGCCGAAATACACCAGTGCCACCGCCAGAACCTTTGGGTCCATGAGCGCCTGCACCACGCTGAACGTGCGCTGCGCCTCCCGCTGGCGCCGCTCCGACGCCAGCCGGTCCATCAGCCACTGGCGCTCGTCGGCCGGCAGCCAATGCGCATCCGCCGGCCGGTCGGTGAGGTAACCAAACACGACGAAGGACAGCAGCAACGCCGGCGCGGCTTCCAGCAGATACAGCCATTGCCAGCCGTGCAACCCAAACACCCCGTCCAGCCCGAGCAGCGCGCCGGAGATCGGCGAACCGATGACAGATGACATTGGAATGGCGGCCATAAACAGGCCGACGATGCGGGCCCGTTCCCGCGCCGGGAACCACAAGGTAAGAAAGAAGATGATGCCGGGAAAAAAGCCCGCTTCGGCAAACCCCAGCAGCACGCGCACGGCATAAAAGCTGGTTGCCCCGGTAACGAAGGCCATCGCGCCAGACAGCAGACCCCAGGTGAACATGATCCGGGCGATCCATTTGCGCGCACCGAACCGCTCCAGCATCAGGTTCGAGGGCACCTCGAACACGAAATACGCCAGAAAGAAGATGCCGGCGCCGAAGCCGAAGGCGGTCTCGGTCAGGCCGATGTCGTGGCTCATGGTGAGCTTGGCAAAGCCCACGTTCACCCGGTCGAGATAGGCGACAAAGTAGCACACCACCAGGAACGGCAGCAGCCGCAGCGTCACCCGGCGAAGAGTCCGGCTCTCGAGATCCACGACGTTCCCCCTTTTTGGTCTGCGCCTTGCGGGCGGTTTGCCGCAAGGTATGGCGTGGGGGCGGGGAAAAGAAAGCCTATTTCCAACTGCTCAGAAAGAAGCGCGGAATCTCGTCCTGGTATGGCTTGAAGTTCAAGTCGCGGGAGAACCCGTAGGTCGTGACGTAGGTATTCAGCGGCAGCCAGTACATCTGCTCCGCGATGTGCCGCAGCGCGTCGGTATAGTCCTTGCGGCGCTCGTCGGGGTCAACGGTGGAGCCGCCGGCTGCCACCAGCGCCTCCAATTTGGGGTCACGGCTGTAGTCGCTGCTGCCGCCACCGAAGAACACCGGCAAGATGGCCGACACGTCGTTGACCGAGAAGCTGCCCCAACTCCCGATCGCCGTGGGGGCGGTCCCGGCCCGCGTGCGCCGTATGGCCTCGCCAGCCGGAATCTGGCTTACCCGGGCATTGATGCCGATCACCTTGAGGTAGTTCTGCACCGCGCTGCTGATCTGCGGCAGGACGTCCGATACGATCTCGGTATCGAAGCCGTCTGGATAGCCGACGTCGGCCAGCAGCTTCTTGGCCGCCGCCGGGTCATAGTCGTAGTGCGGCACCACCGTTTGGTCGCAGCCGAACTGGGTTGGGAAACAGGCGGCATCCAGCACCCGGCTGCCGCCACCCACCATTTGGCGGGTGATGGTCTGGCGGTCGATGGCGTGGGCGATGGCCTGGCGGACCCGCACGTCGGTGAGCGGGTTGCCGGCGCCGGAGCGGCCGGCGGCATCGAACTGGAGGTAACCGATGCGCATGCTCTCCGCCTGCAACGCCTGGAGTGTCGGCATGCGGGTGATGGTCTCGAGCTTGCCGGGATCGAACTGCCAGATCCAGTCCGCCTGCCCGGACAACAATTGCGCCAATTCGTCCGAGCCGTCCGCCACCTCATGGATGACAATGCGGGCCAGCGCTGGGTGGCCCTTCGGCCCGTCGAAATAGTCGTCATTGCGCGCCAAATCGATCTCGCTGGTGCCGTTTACAGCGGTGATCTTGAACGGCCCGGTGCCGACCGGCGCGCGGCCATAGCCGTCGGCGCCCACCCGCTCGCGGTAGGCCTTGGGCCAAATTGGCAGCGTCATTGCCATGTATTCCAAGGCCGCGGGGAACACCTGCCGCAGCCGGACCCGCACGTGGAAGTCGTCGATTTTGTCGGCTCCGGCCAGGTAGGCGTAGTTGGATGGAACGGCGACCTGGGGGTCGGCGATCACGCTGTTGACGGTATAGACCACGTCATCGGCCGTGAACGGACTGCCATCGTGGAACTTGACCCCTTGGCGCAGCTCGAACTCGATAGTGGTGGCATCCACTTGGCGCCAGGATAGGGCCAGAAGCGGCTTGAGCTGGAATGTGTCGGGGTCGCGGTAGACCAGCGTGTCCCAGGCTTGATGCGCCAGCACCAAGCCGGTGCGCAGTTGGTTGTAGTAGGGGTCCACGTCCGGGATGGCGTCCCGCCAGGCGATCCGCAGCGTGTTGTCCGCCTTCTGCGCCTGCACGGCCGGTGCGGCGAGCAAACATAACAATCCCAGCCAGGCCCACGTCTGCCCTGCGCGCATCGGCTCGTTCCCCGAAACGCGCGGGTTAAAGCATTAACCGCCGCTGCGGCAAAGATGGCGGCGCAACGATGCCGCCGGCCTTGCGTTCGCTCACCGGCTGGCAACCAGCGCCATGCTACCAGGGCTAAGCCGGGGGACCGCTCATGTTGCGCTATGCGCTGATTTTCGCAGTCATTTCGGTGATTGCCGGCTTTTTCGGGTTTTCCGGCGTTTCGGCTGCCACGGCGACGATCGCCCGGGTGTTCTTCTTTCTCTTCCTAATTATTTTCGTGGTATTTGTTGTGCTCGCCATCGCGGGGGTGCACGCCTTCTTATAGCGCACCGGCTCGCTTGACCCGGCGGACCGCCACTTGCTTGACCCGGCGGATCGCCACTTGCTTGACCCGGCGGATCGCCACTTGCTTGACCCGGCGGATCGCCACTTGCTTGACCCGGCGGATCGCCGGGGGCACATGAGCGGCTGCCTCCGTCCCGTTCGTCTAGAGGCCTAGGACACGGCCCTTTCAAGGCTGTAACACGGGTTCGAATCCCGTACGGGGCACCATCATACCGTTGCAGGTCTTTGGCATCCCGCTTGCAGCAGTTGCGGCAACCCGGAGGCCGCCGTGCTCGATGCCAGCTTGACCATCACCGCCAATGCCCCGCCCGCCGCGCCGGCAGCCGCGACCAAGCCCCAGCCGGGCTTCTTCGACCATTTCCTGTCGGAGCTGAACCCGCTGCAATATGTGCCCGTGGTCGGCACAATCTACCGGGCCGTTACCGGTGACACGATCCCAGAATCGGCGCGCTTCGCCGGCTCGCTGGTGGTCAGCGGGCTCACCGGCGGCCCGGTTGGTATCGGCATCAATGTTGGCGCCACGGCGTTGGAGCACCTGCTCGGCATCGACCCTGAGCAGATCGGCACCCGGCTTCTGCACGGGCTGGGCATCGGCGCCACGCCTCCGAGCAACAATCCTGGCGGACCAAGTTCTGCCGCCTCCAATCTTGTCGCCCAAACAAACTCGCCGCCCGCTGCAGCGCCCGCTCCCGCCGGCGCCGGTTGGTCCGCCAGTCAACTAGCCGCCTATGGCATCAGCCAGAACCCGGGCGGTGAGCTCATGCGCGGCAGCGAAACCGGTGCGGACGTGCTGAACTCGCTTGAACTGGCAGGGCTGGGCACAGCGACGGGGACAGCCATCGGCTGAGGCGTTCCCGCGTTCACCTAGGCAAGCGTGCTGGTGTCCCCGGCGGGATTCGAACCCACGGCCCCAGGATTAGGAATCCTGTGCTCTATCCTGCTGAGCTACGGAGACGCCCAAGCCTGGGCATAGCGCAGCCAAGACGGCCCGTCACGCCCGCTGTCCCTCGCAGTCGCTCGCAGCCGGACACTAGCCGAAGCGGCCCCGCCGGCGCAGTCTGTTCCCCCGATCACCGCGAAGGAGCGTCCGGCATCGTCCGGCCAAGCACGATGAGCCAAGTTGCTGACCTCGAACTCCATGCCAGACTGCTGACCATCGATACTCATATCGACATTCCCTGGCCGGAGCCGCCGGACCCGTTCGCCCCCACCGCGCGGCGGGTGGATTTTGGCAAGATGGCCCGGGGCGGCCTGCGCGCCGGGTGCTTTGCCGCCTACGTGCCGCAAGGGCCGCGCACCCCCGAGGCATGGGCTGGCGCGTGGCGCCGGGCGACCGACATGCTCGCCACCATCCGGGCGATGGCAGGCGAACGGAATGGCCTTCGTGCGGCCGTGGCGAGCACCGCTTCCGCCATCCACGACGTGGCCGGCGCCGGCGCTTCGGTAATCATTCCTGCGGTGGAAAATGGGCATGTGCTGGGCGAGGATATCGGCGGACTGGCAGAGTTGCGGAAGCTGGGCGCCTGCTATCTCACCCTCACGCATAACGGCCACAACATGCTGGCCGACAGCAGCAATCCGCGCGCCGACCTGGGCGACCGGCTGGCGCTGCATGGCGGGCTGAGCGCCCTGGGGCGGCGGGCGGTGGCGGAACTGAACCGGCTCGGCATGCTGGTCGATGTCAGCCATGTGTCCAAGACGGCCATGCTGCAGGCGGCCGAGCTCTCCAGCGTGCCGGTGGTGGCGACGCACTCCTGCATCCATGCCATCTGTCCGGTGCCGCGCAACTTGGACGACGAGCAGCTGGACGTGCTGCGCGCCACCGGTGGGGTGGTGCAGATCACCGCCGTCGCGTCCTTCCTGCGGCCCGGCGGCAAGATCGACCGGGTGAGCGTGGCCGACTACGTGGACCATGTCGAATACGCGGTCCGGCGGTGCGGAATCGAGCATGTCGGCATCAGCTCGGATTTCGATGGCGGGGGCGCCCTGCTGGACTGGCAGGACGCTTCGCAGAGCTCCAATCTCACCGCCGAGCTGCAGCGCCGGGGTTATGACGCCTCGGAGATCGCGGCGCTTTGGGGCGGCAACTTCCTGCGCCTGCTTGGCCAAGCCGAGGCCGCCGCGGCGTGACCATTCTCGCCTTGGCGCCGTATTTCCTGTGGGTCAAGTCGTTCCACATCATCGCCGTGATCGCTTGGATGGCCGGGCTGTTCTATCTGCCGCGCTTGTATGTGTATCACTGTCAGGTGCCGCGCGGCTCGGCGGAAAGCGAGCGGTTTAAGGTGATGGAACGGCGGTTGCTGAAACAAATCACCACCCCGGCGATGATTGCCGCGTGGAGCTTCGGTATCCTGATGGTGCTGACGCCGGGTGCGGTGAGTTGGAGCGCGCCCTGGTGGCATGTGAAGCTGACCGGGGCGGTGCTGATGAGCGGCTTCCACGGCGCAGTGTCGAAGTGGCGGCGCGACTTCCTGGAAGACCGTAATCAGCGGCCGCAACGATTCTACCGCTATGCCAACGAGGTGCCGACGGTGCTGATGGTGGTAATTGTGATCATGGCGATCGTCCAGCCGGGCTGAGCCGATTGTAGGGCGGAAGAGCGCAAGCGTCATCCGCCGGCTCGTGCGATGGGGGCCAGAGGCGGATAACGCTTCGCTCTTCCGCTCTACGTCTCCTCTTCCCAAGGTTGACGCCATGGCAAGACCATGCATAGGGTGCCTCCGGCGGCAGGGCCATCCAAGCCCCGTCTCTGCTTCTCACCCGCCCGGATAGTCGTCATGCGCGGCCCAGACCGCCCATAGCGCCGACAGACCGGTAGCAGCGTCTCATCTGCACTCACCCCGTCCATCGAGGCCCGCCCCCAATGCACCTTGCCGAACTCAAGGCAAAATCGCCGTCCGACCTGCTATCCTTCGCCGAGTCGTTGCAGATCGAGAACGCATCCACCCTGCGCAAGCAGGACATGATGTTCGCCATCCTGAAGAACCTGGCCGACAACGAGCAGGCCATCCACGGCGAGGGCACGCTGGAAATCCTGTCGGACGGCTTCGGCTTCCTGCGCAGCGCCCAGGCCAATTATCTGCCGGGACCGGACGACATCTACATCAGCCCAAGCCAAGTCCGCCGCTTCGCCCTGCGCACCGGCGACAGCGTGGAAGGCCAAATTCGGGCGCCGAAGGACGGCGAGCGCTACTTTGCCCTGCTCAAGCCCAATACCATCAACTTCGAGCCGCCGGACGCGGTGAAGCACCGCATCAACTTCGACAACCTCACGCCGCTCTACCCCGACCGGCGTCTCAAAATGGAGGTGGAGAACTTCCAATCGGTCGCCAAGGGTCCGGGCAAGGATCTCACCCCACGAGTGATCGACTTGATCACCCCGATTGGCATGGGCCAGCGCGCCCTGGTGGTGGCGCCGCCGCGCACCGGCAAGACGGTGATGCTGCAGAACATGGCCACCGCCATCGCCGAAAACCACCCGGAAGTGTTCCTGCTCGTGCTGCTGATCGACGAGCGGCCGGAGGAAGTCACCGACATGTCCCGCTCGGTCAAGGGCGAGGTGGTCGCCTCCACCTTCGACGAGCCGGCAACCCGGCACGTCCAGGTGACAGAAATGGTGTTGGAGAAGGCCAAGCGGCTGGTCGAGCACAAGCGGGACGTGGTGATTCTGCTGGACAGCATCACCCGTCTGGCACGCGCCTACAACACGGTAGTGCCGTCAAGCGGCAAGGTGCTGACCGGCGGCGTGGACGCCAACGCGCTGCAGCGGCCCAAGCGCTTCTTCGGCGCGGCGCGCAACATCGAGGAGGGCGGCAGCCTCACTATCATCGCCACCGCGCTGATCGACACCGGCAGCCGGATGGACGAGGTGATCTTCGAGGAGTTCAAGGGCACCGGCAACAGCGAGATCATCCTGGACCGCAAGCTGTCGGACAAGCGCACCTTTCCCGCCATCGACATCACCAAGAGCGGCACCCGCAAGGAGGAGTTGCTGGTGGAGCGCGGCATGCTATCCAAGATGTGGGTGCTGCGCCGCATCCTGAACCCGATGGGCACCACAGATGCGATGGACTTCCTGCTGGACAAGTTGAAATACAGCAAGACCAACCAGGACTTCTTCGACGCGATGAATACGTGATCGGATAGGTGTTTAGCGTGCAGCTGCCGTTGTGATTGGAGCCGATACCAGCGGCGTCTACGGCGGATCTGGCCAGCATCGCGACATCGCTGCGCACAATGCTCGGCTCATCCGCGCCTGAGCCTTTCTAGCTTGGGCATGAACCGAGCCCGGTTGCCCGGCCCCCTCTTGGTCGTGTTTCAGTCAGCAGACGAAAAAACCGTACACGTACCCGTACTTATGTGCTATGTGACACCAAGAGGTGCCCCATGACCCATGTATCTTACACCGACCTGCGACAGAACCTGTCCCGTTACCTGGACCAGGCCGAAGAGAGCCATGCGCCAATTGTTGTTACCCGGCAGGGCGGCAAGGGCAACGTGGTGATGATCGCCGAGGCCGAGTTCGACGGCTGGCAGGAAACGGTGCATCTGCTGAGCAGCCCACGAAACGCTGAGCGGCTGCTTCACGGCATGCGGCAGGCGCAGGCGGGGCAGACCCGTCCGCGTGACTTGCTGCCGGCCAAAGGGTGAATGTCTGGTTCACCGACGACGGCTGGGAGGACTACCTGCATTGGGCGGCCCAGGCTGATACCGGCACACTCCGGCGCCTGAACGAACTGGTCGAGGACGTGCGCAGACACCCGTTCACCGGCATTGGCAAGCCCGAGGCTCTAAAGGGCGACTTGTCGGGATGGTGGTCGCGCCGGATCACGGCCGAGCATCGGCTGGTCTACCGGGTGCAAGGACGCCAAGGTGAAGCCCAGCGCGTCGAGATCATCCAATGCCGCTACCACTACTAAGCCGCATAACGGACATCACGCCCTAACTTGCCCTCCCGTCACCGCAGGCGTCGGCACCGCTCGACCCGGCGCCGTTCGCACATGCGTCGCGTAGAGCGTGAGCCCGGTGAAGGCGATCCCGCCGAGCGCATTGCCCACCACGGTCGGCAACTCGTTCCAAATAATGTAATCCGCGATCGAGAACTTGCCGCCCATGATCAGCGCCGAGGGGAACAGGAACATGTTCACCACGGAATGCTCAAACGTCATGGCGAAGAACACCATGATCGGCATCCACATCGCGATCACCTTGCCGCTCACCGAGTTGGACAGCATCGCCCCCACCACCCCGGTCGACACCATCCAGTTGCAGAGCACGCCGCGGATGAACAGCGTCAGCATTCCGGCGGCGCCGTAATGCTTGTAGCCGATCGTGCGCGCCTCGCCGATGCTGGCAATCAGCTTGCCCACCGGGTTCGGGTCGGTGGAGAAGCCGAAGGTGAACACCACCGACATCATCACCGCCACCGTCAGCGCCCCGGCGTAATTGCCCAGGAACACCACGCCCCAGTTCCGCAACACGCCGCCAAGCGTCACCCCAGGGCGCCGGTCGATCAGCGCCAGCGGCGTCAGCATAAACACGCCCGTCAGCAGGTCGAAGCCCAGTAGGTAGAGCATGCAGAACCCAACCGGGAACAAGATCGCGCCGATAATCGGGTAGCCGGTCTGCTGCGTCACCGTGATCGCGAACACCGCGGCCAGGGCGAGGATGGCTCCGGCCATAGTGGCGCGGATGAACGCATCCCGCGTCGCCATGTGGACCTTCGCCTCGCCAGCGTCCACCATCTTCACCACGAACTCCGCCGGCATCAGATACGACATGGTTCCTCGCGCGCTGGCCTCGCCAGCATCCTACCGGCAGGCCCTACGCTACAAGCACGCCACGTGCCAACACCGCTCCAGCTAGATTGGAACCCCGGCAACATTATGGCTGGTGTGGATCGTTTGTAGCGTCTGCACCCGGGTGACCGACTCCGCGCCCGTCAGTGCCTGAGTGAGGCTGTTCTCGTGCGCCGTGTCCCGCGCCACCAGACGAAGCAGGAAGTCGCCGCCGCCGCGAATCATGTGGCACGCCCGCACCTCGGGCCAGCGCGCGACGAGCCGCTCGAAGGCGGAGAGCACGGTCTGCTTTTGGCTCTCCAGACCCACGATGGCGAAGAACTCGATCGGCCAGCCCAGCGTCGCTGGATCCGTGTCGGCGTGGTAGCCGCGAATCACCCCCGCCTCTTCCAGTCGGCGCACCCGGCGCAGGCAGGGTGGAGCGGAGATGTCCGCCCGCCGGGCGAGCTCGACATTGGTCATGCGGCCGTCTTCTTGTAGCTCGGCGAGGATGCGGCGGTCGATCGCGTCCAGTTCAGGAACGGTTCTGGGACTATGTTTCATGCGGTTGGCACGCAAGTTTTCATCAACCGTTACGCAAAGCAAGGAGGCGAGACAATTTTCCGCTGCTGCGTGGCGGCAACGGCTCGCTTGCGCCACGCCCGCGCCGCGCTGATATGCTGAGCCAGTTTGCGGAGTCGGGTGATGGTAGAGACGATCCACAGCCGGGTGCTGATCATCGGCGGCGGCCCGGCTGGCTACACGGCGGCCATCTATGCCGCTCGCGCCAACATGCAGCCGCTACTGGTGCAGGGGCTGCAGCCCGGCGGGCAGCTCACCATCACCACCGAGGTCGAGAATTACCCCGGCTTTGCCGAGGCGATCCAGGGTCCCTGGCTGATGGAGCAAATGGCGGCCCAGGCGGAGCATGTTGGCGCCCGCTTGGTGGGCGATATCGTCACCCGGCTCGACCTGTCGGCGCGCCCGTTCCGCGCCGAAGGCGATGGCGGCGACGCCTACACTGCCGACACCGTCATCCTCGCCACCGGCGCTCAGGCGCGCTGGCTGGGGCTGCCGAGCGAGCGGCTGTTCGCCGGCGCCGGCGTGTCGGCCTGCGCCACTTGCGACGGCTTCTTCTTCCGCGGCAAGGCGGTGGCGGTGATCGGCGGCGGCAACACGGCGGTGGAGGAGGCGCTGTACCTGACGCATCACGCCGCCTCCGTCACCGTCATCCATCGCCGCGACAGCTTCCGCGCCGAAGGCATCCTACAGGACCGGCTATTCGCCAACTCGAAGGTGCGGGTGATATGGAACAGCGTGGTGGAGGACATCCTGGGCACAGTCTCGCCGAAGGCGGTGCAGGCGGTGCGGGTGCGCGACCGAGCCGGCCGGGCGACCGACATTCCGGTGGATGGCGTGTTCGTCGCCATCGGGCACGACCCGGCGACCGCCCTGGTGCGCGGTCAGGTCGAGTTGGATGAGGGCGGCTACATCCGCATCGCGCCCTGGTCCACCGCCACCAATATTCCCGGCGTGTTCGCCGCCGGAGACGTGGCCGATCCACGCTACCGCCAAGCCGTCACGGCCGCGGGCATGGGCTGCATGGCGGCGCTGGAGGCGGAAAAACACCTGGCTGAGCACTCACCCGTGCCGAAGCTGCGGGCGCGCGAAGCCAGGACCGGTCAAATGATCGGCGCCTGGGATTAGCCTGATTCCGGCGCTCGGCAGCACTTCGCGCAAGACATAGCTGCTCAGCCTGTTACTCTTCCGGCGATTGGACGCGAGTCGGGAGGGGTTGGGCTCTATGGATTGGGATAAGCTGCGGGTGTTCCACGCTGTCGCGGAGGCCGGTAGCTTCACTCATGCAGGCGACGCGCTGAACCTCAGCCAGTCGGCGGTGAGCCGGCAGATTTCGGCGCTGGAAGAGAACCTGCAGGTTTCGCTGTTCCATCGCCATGCCCGCGGGCTGATCCTGACCGAGCAGGGCGAAAGCCTGAACCGCACGGTGCGCGATGTGTTCGCCAAGCTGGCAATGACCGAGGCGTTGCTGACCGAAAGCAAGGAGCGTCCGACCGGACGGCTCAAGGTGACCACCACGGTCGGGTTCGGCTCGCACTGGCTGTCCTCCCGCATCGGCGGCTTTCTGGCCGCTTATCCGGACGTAACGATGACGCTGCTGCTGGACGACTCCGACCTCGACCTGGCGATGCGGGAAGCCGATGTGGCCATCCGCATGCACACGCCACGGCAGCCCGACCTGGTGCAGCGCCACCTGATGACCATCCGCTGGAGCGTCGTCGCCTCCAAGGACTACCTGGCCCGCCGCGGCACGCCCACCCGGGCGGAGGAGTTGGATGACCACGCGCTGATCCTGTTCGGTGATTACCGGCCGCCGGTGAACGACATCAACTGGCTGGCCGAAGCGGGCCGCCGCTCCGGGCAACCGCGCCGGGCTGCGTTGGAGGTCAACTCGCTGCATGCGATGGCGATGGCGGCGCATGGCGGGGTGGGGATCGCCGTGCTGCCGAGCTGGATGGACGAGGAGGTGAGCGGCTTGGTGCGGCTGCTGCCGGACCTGAAGGCGCCGAAGATCGACGTGTATTTCGTTTATCCGGAGGAGCTGCGCAACTCCAAACGCGTCGCAGTGTTCCGCGACTTCCTGCTGGCAGAAATCCAAGGGCTCCAGTGAACGTAGGGCGGAAAAGCGAAGCGTCATCCGCCCCTCGCACTGCCTCTCGGTCCCACAGCCCAATGCCTAATTACCGTCGCAACCGGGTCTTGGGTGGCACCTATTTCTTCACCGTGAACCTCCTGGACCGGCGGGCGGACCTGTTGGTGACCCAAATCGACGCGTTGCGCGCTTCCATCCGCGCCGCGAGGGCAGCCCGGCCGTTCCACATCGACGCTTGGGTCGTCTTGCCGGACCACATGCACTGCGTCTGGACGCTGCCGGAGGGCGATGACGACTTCCCCGGGCGCTGGCGCACGATCAAGACCAGGTTCACCAAGATGGTGGCGCAGCCAAGTGAGCGAGGCGTTTGGCAGCCACGGTATTGGGAACATATCATTCGCGATGACCGCGATTATTCCGCGCATGTGGATTACACGCACTTTAACCCGGTGAAACATGGGTATGCGCAACATCCAAGCGGATGGAGGCACTCGACCTTCCAGCGGTGCGTTGAGCGGGGGCTTTATCCAGTGAGTTGGCGTGGTAGGGACGATGGCGTGGAGGAAGCTGGGGAACGTGGCGGCGGATGACGCTGCGCTTTTCCGCCCTACATTTCCGTGGGAACGTCGGCGCGCCAGCCGGGCTCGCTGACGGTCACGGGCGCTTCGGCGTCGCCCGGCGGACGGGGGTGGGGGTTGCCCCGGTCTTGCCACACCACGACCGTGTCGGAGGTGGCCGAGCCATAGCCGAACTCGCTCGCGTCGTAAGGTAACTGCGCAGCGTAGCGTCGCTCAAGCTCCGGTGATGCGTCGAGCAGGTCGGCGTTGGTGGGATTGTAGTAAATGAAGTAGACCTCGCGCGGCGTCGCGTGCAGCGAAGCCTTCAGCGTGGCGAGTAGCCGCTCCACCAGAGAGCGCTCGAACGAGTTGTAGAGAAAAATCGCCAACGGCTGCGACGGGAACGCCGGCGTCGTGGCGTCACCGGTTTGGATGTGCACCGCCGTCCGCTCTGGGAAGGTGCGGGCGAACACGGCAGCGTTGCGCCGGGCGATGGCGGCCACCGCCGGCGATAGCTCCACGCCCGTGATGCTGGCGAAGCCGAATTCGGTAGCGATCAACAAAGGCCGCCCCTTGCCGCAGCCGAGATCGTAGAAGTGGCAGCGTTGCGGCTCGGGCACGGTGGCCAAAGCGGACCGGATGATGCTCGGCTGGGCGGCGGCATAGGCCGTGGTGGGCGCATCCCAGGGGTCACCGGGCTTGAGCACGTAGCCGGGAATCATGCCGCTGGTTCGCACGCCATGGGCACGGTCGAACGGGTGGGCGCGCTTCCATCCCTTGTCGCGGGCGCTGACCGCCTCGAAATACGCGATCAGCCCGCGACGAACCGGCGGCAGGCGCGCGGACAGCCAAATCGCTTGCTTCAGGCGCGTCCGCAAGCTCAAGCGCGGCGTTCCCCGGTGGATTTCATCGGTAGGCGACGACGAACAATCGCGGGAATAGCAGCAGCCGCTTGCCATCGGCCCGAACTGGATAGGCTTTGGCGATGCCGGCCTCATAGGCTTGGAGGAAGGCGGCCCGTTCCGCGTCCTCCAAAGGCGCCAGGAAGGGCTGCAGCCCCGTGCTGCGGACCCATTCGACGATGGCCGCAGCCGTGTCCATCCGGTGGTGATAGACCGTGCGCCAAACCTCCACGCTTGCCGCTCGGGGCGCCAACGCATCGTAGTAAGCAGAGGCCGCCAGCACCCGCACCCGGTCCCCGGCACCCGTCAGCTTGTCCGCCCAGGGCCCCGCGGCCGCAGTTTCGCGCATGAGGCGGTGCGAGGGCTCGTCGCGGTTGTCCGGCACCTGGAAGGCGAGCGCACCGCCCGGCGCCAGCAGGCCGAACAAGCGCGGGACCAGCTCCGCATGTTGCGGCACCCATTGCAGCGACGCATTGGCGAACAGCAAATCCGGCGGCGAAGCCGGCTGCCATGTCGCGATGTCGCCAAGCTCGAAGCGCTGCGCCGGCAGGCGGGTGCGGGCGTCGGCCAGCATCGCGTCCGACGAATCGATCCCGAGCACGTCGGCTGCGGGGAACCGCTCCACCAGCAGTTCGGTGGAGTTGCCTGGGCCGCAGCCGAGATCGGCGATCTTGCTCGGCGCCCCCAACGCCACCGCGGCCAACAAGTCGCGCGCCGGCCGGGTGCGTTCGCGTTCAAAGCGGCGATAAAGCTGCGCGTTCCAAGTGTCGGCGAGCACGGCACCAGCTACCAAGCGACTGGCTGGTTTCGATAGTCGACAAAGCTGCAGCCCCCCTGCCCGGCGCGCGCGGCAATCGTGTCCGCCATCCCGCCGACACTGGTTTCCACGTCGAGCATTGCGTGTGGCCCTCCCATGTCGGTGCGCACCCAGCCCGGCGCCACCGCCAGCACCGTGCGTTGCGCTCCGGCCCGCAGCGCCCAGCTTCGCAGCAGCGTATTCAGCGAGGCCTTGCTGGCGCGATACACCTCCCAACCACCGCGATCGTTGTTGGCGACGCTGCCCAAGCCCGAACTCATTGCCGCGATCGTGCCCTGTGGCGCCACCAACGGGGAGAGCGCCTCGATCACCCGCAGCGGGCTCAGCGCATTGGTGGTCAGAACGCGAACGAAGTCGTCCGTGCCGATCTCCCCTACCGTCTCGTCGGGGCCGTTGGACACGCCCGCGTTCACGAACAGCAGGTCCAGCGCGGTGCCCGCCAGGCGCTCGCCGAGGGCGAGCACTTCGCCGGTGTGGTTGATATCCACCGCCTCGACTGTTACGGCATCGCCCAGTTCGGCCAGCGCGCCTGGGTTTGCCCTGTCGCGCACGGTTGCGATGGTGCGCCAGCCGCGGCGAACGTATTCGCGGGCCAAGCCCAGGCCGAGGCCACGGGAGGCACCGATGATCAGGGCGGTTTGTTGGCTCATGTAGCATGCTCCGTCAGAACTTGGTTGCCCTCCAGGCAGCGTAAGACCGCGTCGCCGAGGGGCAGGGAAGCGGTGAGCCCGGGGCTCTCGATACCGAACAGGTTGACCAGACCCGGCACACCGTGCACGGCCGGGCCGATAATGGCGAAATCCGCCTCTGCTTCGCCGGGTCCGTTGATTTTGGGGCGGATACCGGCATAACCCGGCAGCAGCGCGCCATCCGGCAGGCCAGGCCAGTAGCGGCGAATGGCGGCATAGAACCCGGCGGCACGGCGCACATCCACGTCGTAATCTTCCTGGTCGACCCATTCCACGTCCGGGCCGAACCGCGCTTGCCCGCCGAGATCGAGCGTGAGGTGCACGCCGAGACCTCCCTGTTCCGGCACCGGGTAGATCAGGCGGTGGAACGGGGCGCGGCCGGACAAGCCGTAGTAGCTACCTTTGCACAAGTAGGAGCGCGGGATGGTTTGCGTTGGGATGCCGCGGATGCGGCGGGCGAGGTCCGGCGCATGCAGGCCGGCGGCGATCACCAGGATGGAGCATTCCAGCGCCATCCCCGTCTCGCCGCCGACTTCCAGCCGCAGGCCAGTCCCGGTGACTTCGCCGCTCAGCAGCGGCGCGTTGAAGGCGAGCATGGCGCCAGCGCCTTCCGCCTCGCCCTGGTAGGCCAGCATCAGGGCGTGACTGTCCACAATGCCGGTCTCGGGTGAATGCAGCGCGGCCGCAGCGCGCAATGCCGGTTCCATCGCGCAAGCCTGGGCGCCAGAGAGCAACGTCAACGTCACGCCGTTGGCGGCGGCCTGGGTCGCAATGGCTTCGAGCGCCGCCGCTTCCGCCGGGTCGCTGGCGACGATCAGCTTGCCAAGCTTGGCAAACGGAACGCCATGGCTCGCGCAGTAGTCGTATAGGGCCTGCCGCCCGGCGACGCAGAGCCTGGCCTTGAGGCTTGCACTGGGATAATAGATACCGGCATGCACCACCTCGCTGTTGCGCGAGGACGTGACCGTGCCGACCGCGGCCGCCGCCTCCAATACCAGCACCTCGCGCCCGGACAGAGCCAGCGCGCGCGCGGCCGCCAACCCCACCACGCCGGCGCCAAGGACCACCGCTTCGACCCGCTCCACCATGACGGTAGCATCCTCCAACACCAGCGCGAAGGCCAGGGCTTGACAACCAGGGCAGCAGTCGTGGTCGGCGCCGGACCAGCGGGGCTGATGGCGGCGGAGCGGCTGGCCTTGGGCGGCGCGCAAGTCATGGTGCTGGACCGGATGGTCTCGCCTGCCCGCAAGTTCCTCATGGCAGGCGTGGGCGGGCTGAATCTCACTCATAGCGAGCCGTTCGGACAACTCCTGTCGCGCTATGGCCCGGCGGCGGAGCATCTCGCACCGGCCCTGTCCGCGTTTTCACCGGCCGCGCTGCGCGCCTGGTGCGATGTGTTGGGGCAGGAGACGTTCGTCGGCAGCAGCGGCCGGGTGTTCCCCCGCGCCATGAAAGCATCCCCATTGCTGCGGGCGTGGTTGGGCCGGCTGCGCGGACTCGGGGTCACGCTGCGGCCTAGCCATCGCTGGCTCGGCTGGGATCAATCCGGCGCGCCCCGGTTTGAGCCGGCCACCGCACTGCCCCGGGGCGCCGTCGTTCTGGCCTTGGGCGGAGCGAGTTGGCCGCGACTGGGCTCCGATGGCGGTTGGGTGGCGGCGTTGCCCGGCGCCACTCGCCCGTTTCAGCCGGCCAATTGCGGCTTCATCGCCGGCTGGAGCCCGCACATGGCGCGGCACGCTGGGTCGCCACTGAAGCGAATCGCCCTAACCTTCGCCGGCCGAACCGTGCCTGGCGACGCCACCATCACCGCAGCCGGTCTCGAAGGCGGTCCGTTCTATGCTTTGTCGGCACCGTTGCGGGAGGCGATCCAGGCAAAGGGTGCGGCCGTGGCTTGGCTGGACCTGCGGCCGGACGTGTCGCGGCCCGATCTACAGCAGCGGTTGCAAGCGCCGCGCCGGGCACAATCGCTATCTACTTTCCTGCGTAAAGCGGCTGGCCTGGCTTCCCCTGCCATCGCGCTGCTACGGGAGTGCGCCGGAGCGCCACAGGACCTTGCGGGCGCCATTAAAGCGCTGCCGCTGCGGCTGACCGGGACGACGGGATTGGCGCGCGCCCTCTCCACAGCAGGTGGCGTGCGCTGGGACGCGCTGGACGGGTTCGCACTCCGGCCGCCGTTCGCGCCGCCGGGCACCTTTGCGGCAGGAGAGATGCTTGACTGGGAGGCGCCGACCGGGGGTTACCTGCTGCAGGCCGCGTTCAGCACGGGCTTTGCCGCGGGGGAGGCGGCCTCGGCGTGGCTCGCGGCTCCGGTTCGGTCGACCTAGGGACGTACGCCGAAAGCGTCTCATGCAACTGCGGGATTTTATAGCGCTCAACTCGCGTCTCCCGCGGCCGGCAGCGCGACCCGCACCTCGCAGCCCGGACCAGGCAGGAACTCGACCGCGCCCCTGTGCCCGCGGGCGACCTCGCGCACGATCGCCAGGCCGAGGCCGTGGCCGGCAGACGCTGGATCGCCCTTGCAGAAGCGCTCGAACACGGCCTCGCGCAGCTTCGCCGGCACGCCGGGCCCCTCGTCGGCCACGGTGATCCAGGCTTGCCGGCCGCCGGGTGCCGGCCAAGCCAGCCCCGTGAGGCGGATCGCGCCGCAGCCATGCACGAGGGCGTTGTCCAGGAGGTTGCGCACCATGTCGCGCAGGTCGTCCGCCCGGCCATATACCGGCAGGGAGACGGGCAGGTTAACGTCAAGCGTGCGGCCAGTCTTCTCCGCGAGCGGGACAACCGCCGCCGCCGCCTCGCGCGCGACGCGCGACAGGTTCACAGGGAAGCTGCCCGCTGCCGCGCCGGTCTGCCGGGCGTGCTCCTTGCGGGCGAGATCGAGGAGCTGGCCGGCCAGCCGATCCACTTGACCGAGATCCCGCTCGATCGCCGCCCAGTCCACCGCACCGTCCAGCCGCGCCCGCTGCAGGCGCAGGCTCAGCACCGTGAGCGGCGTGCGCAGCTCGTGCGCCGCATCAGCGACGAAGCGCTGCTCCGCCGCGTAGGCCTCGGCCAAGCGGTCGAGGGCGCCGTTGACCGCGTCCACCAGGGGGCGGACCTCGCCGGGCAACCGCGCTGTCGAGATGCGCGAGGACGGGCTCGCTGGGCCCACAACCGCGGCCTCGCGCGACGCCAAGGCGAGGTGGCGCAGGCTCCAGCCGCTGACGAGCCAGATGAGCCCAACGGCGCCGACGCTGAACGGTATCAGGACCGAAAAGTCCTGGTAAGGCTCGCGGAGCAGCATCGGACCCTGCGGGCCGAGGGCGGCCCGGTGAGCCTCGAACGGCCGCAGCGCCATGGCGCCGCCGAGGCCGAGCGCGAACACCAGGAGCATGGACGCGACCAGCCGGCCGCGCAGGCTCTCCAGCCACAATCTCACGACGCGGACCCCGCCGTGAGACGGTAGCCGACGCCTCGCGTGGCCTCAATGCCGGCGGCCGAGCCCGCCGCTGAGAGCTTGCGCCGCAGTCGCGAGACGGACGCCTCCAGCGCGTTGCCGCTCACGTCGTCGTCAAAGCCGTAGAGCCGGTCCTCCAACGCGTCCTTGACCACGATCCGCCCGGCGGCGCGAATCAGCTCCTCCAACACGGACGCCTCCCGCCGGGTCAGGTCCAGGCTCGCGCCGTTCACGGTCGCCGCGCGCGAGGCCGGGTCGTACACCAGGTCGCCGATGCGGTGGACAGCGTCGCGCCGCGCGCCGGGGCGGCGCAGGACGGCGCGCAGCCGCGCGTCCAGCTCGGCGAGGTCGAACGGCTTGAGGACGTAGTCGTCCGCGCCCGCGTCGAGGCCGTCCACCCTCGCCGCGACGCTGTCGCGCGCGGTCAGGATGAGCGCGGGCAGATCGGGATGGCGGCCGCCGCGCAAGCTGCGCAGCACTGCCATGCCGTCCATGTCGGGCAGGCCGAGGTCGAGGATCACGGCGTCGTAGGGCGCTGCGGCGACGGCGGCCAGCGCCTCGTCGCCGCGTGCGGCGGGGTCCACCGCGAATCCGCGCTCGCGCAGGTGCGCCGCGATCATCTCGCGCATGGTTGCATGGTCCTCGACGAGCAGCACTCTCACGTCGCCTCGCCCTCCATCGCAGCAGCCCGTAATCGACAGTGATCCATGCGAGCCTGACACGACGCTGACGGCAACGCGACGCCCCGCGCGGGCCGGACGGGATTTCTGCCGTCTGTCAGCCTCGTGTCAGCGGGGCGGGACAGAAGTGCACCCCGGACAGCAGGAAGCAAGGTCGCGTGCAATCGCTCACTGGATTCGAGGCGCAGCTCTCGGTGAGGGCCGAGGGTGACTTTCCCGGCCCGCTCACGCCGCCCGCCGCGCGGGAGGGGGCGCGGTGATGGCCCGGTCCTCGCGTGGCGCCAGCGCCCTGCGTGCACTGCTGCTCCTCGTCACCATGTCGGGCGCCGGCGGTCTTGCGGTCTGGAGCTTCGTCGCCGGCCGCGGCGAGGCGGCGGCCGAGGCCGAGCGCGAGAAGCCGGTCGCGGAGCCCTTGCGCGTCTCGACCAAGGATGGGCGGCCCTTGGTCACGCTTGACGCGCGGGAGCAAGCGCGCAGCGGCGTCGAGACCGCGCCACTGGCGCCCGCGCCCCACCAAGAGCAGGTCCGCGCCTACGGCACCGTGCTCGACCTCGCGCGGCTCACGGACCTTGCCAACAGCTACGCCCGCACGCGCGCGCAGCTCCAAGGCGCAGAGGCCGAACTCGCGGCGGCGCGCACGGCGTTCGGCCGGGCACGAACCCTCAACCGGGACCAAACCGTCTCCACGGCGCAGATGCAGGTGGCGCAAGCCGCCTTCCTCGCCGACCAGGCAACGGCCGACATGGCGGCGGTGGAGCTGCGCACCCTGGCCGCGACGACGCGCCAGGAATGGGGCACCGTGCTCGGCCAGGCGCTCGTGGACGGCGCGCCCGCGCTCGCGCGGTTGATCGAGCGCGAGAATCTGCTGGTCCAGGTCACGCTGCCGCCGGGCGCCTCCCTCCCGTCGCCGCCCGCGGCCGCCGTGGTCGAGGCCGGGGGCCAGCGCATACCAGCCGCCTTCCTGTCCGACGCGGCCCGCACCGATCCAAGGATACAGGGCATGAGCTTTTACTACACCGTCCCTGCCGGCTCCGGCATGCTGCTGCCAGGCATGAACGTGCTTACCGACCTACCCGCCGGCGCCGCGACGGGTGGAGCCGTGATGCCGGCGGGCGCCGTCGTGTGGTGGAAGGACCGGGCTTGGGCCTACCGCCGCGTCTCGCCGGGCGGCTACCAGCGCGTGATGGTCGCGACCGGGCTGCCCGCGCCGGGCGGCGGCTACGTCGTGACCACCCTGCGGCCGGGCACCCCGGTCGTGACCCAGGGCGCGCAGGCGCTGCTCTCCGAGGAGTTCCGAGCGCAGCTGCACGTGGACGCGGACTAGCGCCGTGCCCCCGCTCTCCTCCGGTCCGCAGGCCGCAATCATCGGCCTGGCGATCCGCTTCCGCGGCATCGTCGTGACGCTCGCCGCCGTGCTGCTCGGCTACGGCCTCTACGCGCTCGGCCACGCCCGCTATGACGTGTTCCCGGAATTCGCGCCGCCCCAGGTCGCAATCCAGACCGAGGCGCCCGGCCTCGCCCCCGAGCAGGTCGAGCAGCTCGTCACCCGCCCGATCGAGACCGCTGTGGACGGCGTGACCGGCGTCACTGCGCTGCGCTCCAGCTCCATCCAGGGCCTCTCCGTGGTGACCGCCTACTTCGATCCCGAAAGTAATGTGTATCGTGACCGGCAGGTCGTCGCCGAGCAGCTCGCCGTCGCCGCACGGGGGCTCCCTGCCACCGTGCGGCCGCCCACCATGACGCCGCTCACCTCCTCGACCGGCATCGTGCTCGTCGCCGGCCTTACCTCGGCCACGCGCTCGCTCATGCACCTGCGCACCGCGGCCGACTGGACGGTGCGCCTGCGGCTGCTCGCAGTGCCGGGCGTCGCGGGCGTCGCCGTGTTCGGCGGCGACGTGCGCTCGCTGCAGGTCCAGGTCCACCCGGACCGGCTGATTCACTATGGCCTCAGCCTCGACGACGTGCTCGCCGCCGCCCGGCGCGCAACGGGCGTGCGCGGCGCCGGGTTTGTGGATACCCGCAACCAGCGCGTTTTGTTCCGGACGCGAGGCCAGTCGCTCCACACCGCGGACCTCGCGCGCACGGTGCTCCTGCGCCAAGCCTCGGGCGTGGTCACGCTAGGCGATGTGGCGACCGTGGCGGACGCGCCCGAGCCGCCCATCGGCGGCGCTTCCGTCGAGGGCCGGCCGGGCGTCGTCCTCGCTTCCTTCGCGCGGGATGCCGAGCAGGCGATCCGCGCCCGCGTGACGCTTCCGGCAGGAAGCTACCTGGAATTCGCCGGGGCCGCCCAGGCGCAGTCGCGCTCGCGGCGCGCCCTCCTCGTCAACGGGCTGCTCGGCGGGATCGGCGTCGTTCTGCTGCTCTCCATCGTTACCCGCAACTGGCGCAACCTGCTGCTCGTGCTGGCCAATTTGCCTTTCGCGCTCGTTGGCGGCGTGCTCGCGGTGTTCGCGACCGGCGGAACGATGTCGCTCGGCTCCATAGTGGGCTTTGTCACGCTCTTTGGCATCACGCTACGCAACTCGATCATGATGATCTCGCATTATGAACACCTGGTCGAGGCAGAGGATCGCCGCTGGGGGCCGGAGACGGCGGTGGAGGGTGCCGCGAACCGACTCGTGCCGATCCTGATGACCTCGCTCGTCACCGCGCTCGGCCTGCTGCCACTTGCCCTCGGTATGGGCGACCCAGGGCGCGAGGTCGAAGGGCCGATGGCAGTCGTGATCCTCGGCGGCCTGCTCACATCGATGGCGCTGAACCTGCTCGTGCTACCCACCCTCGCCCTGCGCTTCGGCCGGTTCGAGCCGGCGCAGGACGAGTTTGCGCCATTGGGAGGCAGCTTGGCAGCGGGGGATGACTGAAGTCACGTTAACCCGGTCTGATGGAGCCCCCCACGTTTTTGCCGGAGCACTCACAGATCCACCACACGTGTCTGCCTTAATCGCCTGATATCCGCCGACCTATATCACAGCATGGGTGCTTCGCCGATCAGAAGTGATCATGCTCACTCGGCTGCGCTCGCCGGCGCGGCATGTGCCAAGGTGTGCAATGCTGCGTGCATCAGCATTTGCGTGTCCGCGAGCAAGGCAAGCTTGGCGAGGCCGTCGACCTGAGCCGGGCTTGGGCGCAAGGCCTGGGTGCCGAACACGCAAAGCGTGCCGACTCCGCCGGTGAGCGGAGCGCCTGCGTAGAAGCGCAAGCCCGACTTGCCGGTTACCAGCGGGTTGGTGGCAAAGCGGCAATCCAGCGTCAGGTCCGGCACAATCATCATCCGGCTGCCCAAAATGGCGTGCGAGCAAAACGCGCTCTCGCGCGGCGCCTCGCCGGGCTCCATGCCCCGGACTGATTTGAACCAGACCCGCTGAGCAGCCACCAATGTCAGCGCTGCCGCCGATGCGCCGGGGAACAGGGCTAGTGCGCGCGCCACCAGGGAGTCGAAGCGAGGGTCGGCCGGCGTATCCAGCAGGCAAAAATCTGCCAGCCGCTTTAGCCGTTCCGGCTCGTCATAAGCGAGGTGTGCGGCCACCATTTCATTCTCCTTGAGGAGAACTTCGCCGATGCGAATGAATTAAAGCTTAACTGGGTGCGCTATTCTTGCTGTGATTAGACAACCTGGCCGTTCTTTTGTCCAGACCTTTTCGGACTAAAGACAATGGCGCTAAATAATCTTCAAGACAGTCTCAATGTCCGCTGCCACCCCCGCAGCGGCGGCCCGCGCGTCAGGAGCAATCCGCCGTATCAGCCCGGACAGGACCTTCCCCGCGCCGAGTTCCACGAAGCTGTCCACCCCCAAGGTCACGCTTTGCAGCACGCTCTCGCGCCACCGCACCGTCGCCGTGACCTGCTCCACCAGCAGGCGGCGGATGTCCTCCGGCTCGGTGACTTTCGCGGCGGTGACGTTGGCGATCAGCGGAACCCAAGGCCGCACGACCTCAATCTCCTGCAGCGCCGGCACCATGGCCTCTGCGGCGGACGCCATCAGGGCGCAATGGAACGGGGCCGATACCGGCAGCAGCATGGCCCGGCGGATCCCTCGCGTCTTGGCCAGGCTCACCGCACGCTCCACCGCACCATGATGGCCCGAGATGACGACCTGGCCGCCGCCATTGTCGTTGGCGACCTGCACCACGTCGGCCTCGGCGGCCTCGGCGCAAATTTCATGCACCGTCTCCAATTCGGCACCGAGCAGAGCCGCCATCGCCCCCTCGCCCAGCGGCACGGCGCGCTGCATGGCCTCGCCGCGATGACGGAGCAGCCGGGCGCAATCGGCGAGTTCCAGGCTGCCGCAAGCGGCCAGTGCGCTGTATTCGCCGAGTGAGTGGCCCGCGACCAGCGCCGCCTTCTGCTTGAGGATCCAACCACCCTCCGTCTCCAGCACCCGCAACACGGCCAAGGACGTGGCCATCAGGGCTGGCTGGGCGTTGTGCGTCAGCATGAGTTCGTCGGCGGGTCCCTCGAACATCAGCTTGGACAGCTTCTGCTCTAGCGCGTCGTCGACCTCCTCGAACACCTCGCGCGCAGCGGCAAAAGCAGCCGCGAGGTCGCGGCCCATGCCGACGGCCTGGCTGCCCTGGCCGGGGAAGATGAAAGCGTGAACAGGCATGGCGGCGCGGTCCGAAAAGCTGCAAAGCGCCGCGTATCGCGTCCGCTCATGGTGCTTGTCAAATCGCTGACCGCAATCGTGGTCCTACTCGGACGGGAAATCCGTCGCCAGACCGACCTCCTGCCACGCCCGAATTTCCGCCAAGCGAGCTTCCAGCCGGGCGGTGACCGTCTCGACGCCGAACTTGCCGAGGACGAGGTGGCGCGGCGGGTTGTGGCTCTCCGCCAGCCGGATCATGGCGTCGGCTGCGCGCGCCGGGTCGCCGGGCTGGCTGCCGCTATAGCCCGAGGTGGCCTTCATGCGCGCGCCCGCGGTGTCGGCATAGTCCGCGATGCGGCTCTCGGTGCGGCGCAACGACCGGCCGGCCCAGTCGGTGCGGAACGGCCCCGGCTCCACGCAGGTGACACGGATGCCGAGCGGGCGCACCTCGTCGGCCAAGGAGTCGGACCAGCCTTCCACGGCATGCTTACTGGCGGAGTAGTAGCCTGACGAGGGAAAACCCACGAAGCCGGCCACTGACGTGATGTTGATGACGTGGCCCGAGCGGCGGGCGCGCATGCCGGGTAAGACGGCGCGGGTGAGCGCGAATAGGCCGAACACGTTGGCCTCAAACTGGGCCCGGATTTCCGCGTCCTCGCCCTCCTCGACCGACGATTGATAGCCATAGCCGGCATTGTTCACCAGCACATCGATGTGCCCGAAGCTGCCCTCCGCCTCCTTCACAGCGGCCGTGATTTGGTCCGTATCCGTCACGTCGAGCCGCAGCGGCAGAGCGAGGTCCGGCGCCTCCGCGGCAAGGCCGGTCAGGCGATCGGGGTCGCGGGCGGTGATCACGGTGCGCAGCCCACGGGAGAGTGCAGCCTGCGCCAGGTCGCGGCCGAAGCCGGTGGAACAGCCGGTGATGAACCAGACGGGGGCGTCGCTCGGCATGGTGGGCCTCCTTGGGGTCGCCGTGGGTAGGGCGCCGTTCTAGGCGTAGCGGCGGATCATGCGTGCGCAAAACTCCGCGAACTCGGCCGGAATCTGCGGAGCGGCGGTGTAGTGCGGCCAGGTGCCGCGATGCTCCGGCGTGAAGCAGAACGTCACCGTTACCTGGAATTGTTCCAAGGCTGCCATCTGCCGGTCGAACCATCGGTCGGCATCGGGGCGGAAGCTGTCGGCCCAGCTCAGCCCGGTGCGCAAGGTGGTGACGCCGAACTCGCGCAGCCAGCGCACCGTATCGTCCAGCCGGTGGTCCTCGAAATGCACCCACTGGCAGATGCCGAGCGCGGGGGCGAACTCGTGGAACACGCGGGCGGCGCGTTTGGGCCGGCCGTGCTCATCCAGCAAGCCCATGTGGAAGTGGCGGTAATAGGACGATCCTTCCGCCTCGCGGTGCCGCGTGGTAGCCGGCCAGGCCGCTGGCAGATCGTATAAGCTATACCAATGGATGCGGGGGGCCTCGCCGATCAGCAACTCGGCCGTGCGGCGCAGACCCCATTCCTGCACTTCCTCGGCCCCGAACGTGCTCACGCCGACCTCGCTGACCCAGACCGGCTTGTCGGTGACGGCCTGGATTTCCCTAAGTTTGGCCGGCCACTCATCGATCGGCCAATGGTTCCAGTCTAGCGGGAAGCCATGCACCGCCACCGCGTCCAACGCAGCCATTGCGGGCGCCATGTGGCGAATGAAGCCGGGATCGATCGGCGACATGCCGCCGAGCACGCGCGTGAGGCCGGGCTTTTCCGCGGCAATCGCCTCGCCGGCCAGGCGCGCCATTTCGGCGAAGATGCGCCAGTCCGGGTCGTTCTCGAAATCCCAATGGGACTTGTTGTTTGGTTCGTTCCAAATCATCGCAGCTTCGATCATGCCCGCTCTTTCGGGTAGACCGCGCCGGCCGGGGCATCCACGCGGCGGCAAATGAAGATCTCCTGCTCGGGCTGGTCCATAATTTGGAAGCCGGCGGAACGCAGCATCGCGGCCGAGGCGGCGGCGTTCGGCAACCACCAATTGGTCGGATCCTGGCTGTAGCGGCGCTCGACGAAATGCAGCTTGGGCCAGCGCGGGTCGCTGAACATGGCGCTCTCGTGGATATCGTAGTCGTCCGCAATCGGCATCTCCGTGTGCGCGCCGCGCTGCAGCGATTGGAACACCAGCATGTCCGCGGCGACGTGCTCGTGGATGAGGTCGAGCGCCAATAGGGGATGCCTAAGATGGTAGAGAACGCCAAGAAACAGCACGATGTCGAAACGCTCGCCGAGTGCGCCCACATCGTAGACCGAGAGCTGCCGGAACGTAATTTCCAGCTGCTCCACCTCGGCCGCGAAACGGGCCTGAGCGAGGTAACGCTCGTCATGATCGATGGCGAGCACACAGGCGCCGCGCCGGGCCAGCTCCAGGCTGTAGAAGCCCGCGTTGCAGCCAATGTCCAGCACCCGTCGCCCGCGCAAATCGGCCGGAATCGCATGGGCGAAACGTTGCCATTTTACCGCGGGAAAGTCGTGCAGGAAGTGGTCCGGCGCAGTGCGCACCCCGCGCAGGGTGAGGTTGTGGAACCAGGGACTGAGCTCGGCCACGCGCGAGCGGACCCTATCCTGCGTCCACTCCGTCATTGCCGTACCTCGCCGACGTAGCTGATGAGTTCGGCGGCGCGTTGGCGGCCAGTGTGACCGGCCAGGAAGCGAGCGCGGGCACGCTCGGCGAGCAGCGTCCGGTCTGCCTCAGGCATCTCGCACAAGGTCGCCAGCACGTCCTGGCTGCTGCGGGCGACGACGATCTCCTCACCTGGAGTGAAAATCGTCTCCAACCCGTCCCATTCATCGCTGATGATCGGCGTGCCGCAGGAAGCCGCTTCGAACAAGCGCACGCTGGGGCTGAACCCGGCCTGCACCATGTCCGCCCGGGTGACGTTGAGAGTGAAGCGTTGGGCGGCGTAGAAAGCGCGATGCTGGTCCGGCGGGCAGTGGTCGGCGCGCCGCACGTTGCCGGGCCACGCGATGCTGTAGGGGTATTGCGGCCCGAACAGGGCGAACCGCCCAGCGGGCCAGCGCCGCGCCGGCTCGCAGAGCAGCGCCTCCACCGTCGGCTGGCGGTCCGGCGAGTAGGTGCCGAGATAACCCAGATCGTACTGCGCTGCCGTCACCAGGGGCTGCAGCGCTTCGGCCGAGCAATACAACGCCCGGGCGGCACGGGCGCCATAGTGCTGCTCGATATGGTGCAAGGTGGGGCCGCCGGTAAAAGAGAGATAGAGGTCGAACCCCGGGATCAGCTCGGCAGTGAGATACTCGCAACGCCCGGCTTGCAACGCGGCCAAGGTGATCGGCGTGTCGATGTCGTAAAATGCCGTGACTCCTGCCGCCCGCTCTTGCACCAGGCGGCATACCGCCGGGCCATCCGCCACGTAGGAGCCGACGATGACCAGGTCTGCCATCTCGATCACTGCGCTAAAGGCGTCGAGTTCAGCCGCGTCTGAATACAGCACCGTGCGGCAAAAGGACGGCGCCGGCAGGTCCCGGTGGGCGGCGTACCACGGGCGATCGCGTTCCAGGAACAGCGTTGGATGGCCCAACTGCGCCAGGCCAGCAAGCAAGGAGCGGTAGGTAGTGGCGTGCCCATTGCCCCAGGACGAGGTGATGGACAGCCCGATGACGACGATCTGCAACGATAATCCCTGAGTTTGTTACTCGGTAGAAGCAACAAACCCGTAATCGGTTGCAGCTTGCTCGGCGGTAATCAGCCCGTCGCGCAGGTCTCGGGCTACCAGCGCTGGGTCGCGTTCGCTGGGGTCCCCCAAGCCGCCGCCGCCGGGCAGTTGCAGCACCAGGCGGTCACCGTCCGGGATCACCTGGAAACCCTTGGTGCGCAGCGTGGCACCGGATTTCAGCATCACCCGGCCGCCGGCGCCATCCTTGCCGCCGTCGCGCCCGCGGGGCGGGTTGGCGACGCGGTCGAAAGTGGCGTTGCAGGCGAACTCCAGGTCGTCGCGGCCGCCGATTTCCATGATCTGGCCCATGCCGCCACGGGTGCGCCCGGCGCCACCGCTGCCGGGGCGCAGTTCCTTGCGCCAGAACACCAGCGGGGCGACGGCCTCGGTCGCCTCCACCGGCATGGTGCGCACGCCGGAGGGGAAAGCGGTGGCGTCCAACCCGTCCAGCCCGGCGCGCGCGCCGGTGCCGCCGGAGTTAAAGGTGATCATCTCGAAATCGGGCAGCACAGGGCGGTTCGGGGTGCCCTGCCCCGACACCGAGCCGCCGCCGCGCAAGGGCGGGTTCCACAGGCAGGAGGCACCCTCCGCCGCCACCCGATCTGGTACGGCGCCGGCCAGGCAGCCCATCACCAGGTCCGGCAGCAAATGGCCGATGACGTGGCGCACGGCCACCGGGTAGGGCCGCGGCGCGTTCAGAACGCAGCCCTCAGGAATGCGGCAGCGGAACGGCTCGAGCGAGGCGGTGTTGTTCGGGATGTCTGGCGCCACCACCACCTTGAGGCCAAAGGCGGTGTAGGCCCGGGTATAGGCGGCGGGGACATTGATGCCGCGGCTGGACAGGCCGGAGGTGCCGGTGAAATCCACCGTGATGGCGTCGCTGCCGATGGTCATGGCGGCCTGCAGCGTCACCGGCGCCTCGTAGCCGTCGCTGCCGATGCTGGCGCGGTAAGTGCCCGGCGGCAGCGCGGCGATGGCGGCCTCGGTGGCGCCGCGGCTCTTTTCGAAGATATGGCTGGCCAACGCGTCCAGCCCATCGAGCTGGAACTCGGCCATCATTTCGGCCAGACGCCGGATCCCGGCGTCGTTGCAGGCGCAGAGCGAGTAGACGTCGCCCTCCAATTCCACCGGTAGGCGGGTGCCGGCGCGCAGCATGTCGAAGAAGGTCTCGTTCGCGACCCCTTGATGGAAGCAGCGGACGATCGGGATATACATCCCCTCCTCGAACACGCTGCGCGCTTCCGGGCCCATGCCGAGCCCGCCAATGTCGATCACATGGGCGGTGTTGGCGAACAGCCCCACCATGCGGCCGCCGTGGAAGGCGGGCGAAACCACCGTCAGGTCGTGCAGGTGCCCGGTGCCGAGCCACGGGTCGTTGGTGATATAGTGGTCGCCCGGCTGCATGGTCTCGGCGGGGAAGCGGCGCAGGAAGTGGCCCACGCTCTCCATCATTGAGTTTACATGGCCCGGCGTGCCCGTGACCGCCTGGGCTAGCATGCGGCCCTGCAGGTCGAACACGCCTGCCGACAAATCTCCCGCCTCGCGTACGGTGGTGGAGAAAGCCGTGCGAATCATGGTCTGCGCCTGCTCCTCCACCACGGCGATCAGGCGATTCCATAGAATGCCGGCGGTAAGCGGGGTCATTTCAGCGTCCCAGTCGGTTGCGGCCGGAGTGTTTCGGGCGGGGGCTGCGCCGTCAAGCGCTCGCTACAACTCCCCCCGGGCCGCCATGGCGCGGATGCGGTCCGCCGTTCGGCAGGCGACGGCCTGGATGGTGAGCGAGGGATTGACACCGCCCACTGTGGGGAACACGGAGCCGTCGCAAATCCATAAGTTGCGGATGTCCCAGCTGCGGCAATCGGCGTTCACCACGCTGGTGCGCGGGTCGTCGCCCATGCGGGCGGTGCCGTTAAGGTGGCAGGTGTCGTCATCCTGGGTCCAAATCTCGCTGGTATCGACCGCCTCGAGCGCCTGAGTCATAAACTTCAGCGCGTGATTGATGAGTGCGCGGTCATTGTCGCACCAGGAATAGGTGATCCTTGCGACGGGCAGACCATACTGGTCCTTGGCGTCGGCCAAGGTGACGCGGTTGCCTTCCTGCGGCAGCATCTCTCCGACGATCTTGAGGCCGACCACGTGGTTGTAGCGCTCCATCTCGCGCTGCAGGCGCTCACCCCACAGGCCGTGCGCGCTCAGCTGGGTGTTGGCCCAGAGTTGCGGCAACGGGCCTTGGCTCATGTAACTGTAGCCGCCGAAGAACTCCTTATTATCGTCGTAATTCCAGTGCTCGGTGATGGACAGCGAAGGTGGCCCCTTATAGGAGCGGATTTCGTCCTTCGAGACGCCCCAGACGGCTTGGTTGGACTGCGCCATGAGGTATTTGCCGACCAGCCCGGAGCTGTTTGCCAGGCCGTCCGGGAAACGAGCCGTGGCGGAGTTCAGCAACAGGCGAGGAGTCTCGATGGCGTAGCCCGCCACCACCACGTTGCGGGCCCGCTGGAATCGCCATTGGCCCTCGCGGTGATAGTGCACCCCGCTGGCCAGGCCTGCCTCGTTCACGTCTACCCGGCCCACCATGGCCAAGTCGCGAATCTCCGCGCCCGCGCCGATGGCGCGCGGGATCCAGGTCGTAAGCGCACTCTGCTTGGCGTTGGTGGAGCAGCCGGCGACGCAGAAGCCGCGATAGACGCAAGGGTGCGCCCGGCCGCGCGGGGCCGATAGCGTCGCAAGCGGCGTCTCCGTCCACGCGATGCCCATAGCCTCGCAACCCCTGGCCAAAGCCAGCGCCGCCGCATTCATCTCATGGGCGCGATATGGGTAGCGGGGCCGATGTGGGCCCCAGGGGTAGGTCACCGGTCCGGCGATCTTCAGCGACTGCTCGACTTCCTCGTAATAGCCCCACATTTCGCGCCAATCGAGCGGCCAGTCCGCGCCGTAGCCAAGGGCGGTGCGGGCCTTGAACCACTCCGGCCGGAACCGCAGCGAGACCATGGCGAAGTGCACGGTGCTGCCGCCGACCGCCTTGCCGCTGTTGTTGCTGCCCATCACCAGCGGATTGGCGCCGTCTACGATGCGGTCGTCGGTCCAATACAGCTTGGTTTGCTCGGATTCGTCAGAGGCGAAATCCTCCAGAGGGCGGAAATACGGCCCGGCGTCCATCGCCACCACGGAGAAACCATACTCGGCCAGCTTGCAGGCCAAGGTGCCGCCGCCGGCGCCGGTGCCGACGATGACGAAATCCACCGCTTCGTCCCCGCGGTATTCGCGCATCGGCAGCCAACCGCCGGGCTCGAACACGTCCGGCGCACGGCCATCCTTCGCCCGCGGCGCCTGCAAGGGGTCATCCAACACGCTGGTTCTTTCGGCGGGCGGCTTGGACGTCGCCATCGTGGACCTCGGCGGCCTCCCATGGGTCGCGCTCGTTGGTGTCCATGCGGACGTAGCCGCGTGGGCTTGCCGGGCCACCCCAGCCGATCTGGTTCCAGGCGGTAGGATGGGCGTAATAGGCGAAAACTATGTCGTGGGCCATGCGGGTCTTGAAGAAAGTCTTGCATGGCATCTCGCCCCAAGCCGCATTCGTAAACTGGCCTTGTTGCATTTGGCTAAGCAGAGCATCCTTGTCATCGTCGCTGAGAGCGGCGAACCCAGCCCCATGCGCCTGCCTTGCTTCCGCTTCCAAAGCTTGCAGCCCGATCCGCCAGGCCTCACGCTCCCGCGGCATGCCGGGCTGGCGGAAGCCATCCGCCTTATCCAGATGCAGCTTCTGATCGACTAGAATGGCGACGTTG
Source organism: Acetobacteraceae bacterium (assembly GCA_965276785.1). GTDB lineage: Bacteria > Pseudomonadota > Alphaproteobacteria > Acetobacterales > Acetobacteraceae > LMUY01. The sequence continues at coordinate 271,703 of OZ255629.1, read as the reverse complement.
ATGCGTGGCTCGCCTCTCGGCTGCGGCACAATCCGGTCCGCAATGGCGCTGACGAGCTCATATTCCAGCTGCGTGAAGAAGTTCGGCTGCACGCCCAGTGAGAGCCGCTGGTCGATTACCTCGCGGGTTTTCTGGTTCCACGATGGCGTGTGCCGCTTGCGCAGCACGTCATATCCAGGGAAGCGGTCAGGCATCGGGGTGATCCTCCAGCAAGCCGAGCGCGGCAAGACCGGCCATCGCCAGGCCGGTAAAGCTGGGGGGCGCCGGCAGGGGTGGACCGTTCAGCACATTTTGGCTCCAGTTGCGCCAGCCGCCCATGTTGCGCGACACCCCATAAGCATGGAAGCCGACTCCGGCGAACCCCAGCAGTGTGGTCAGCCGCATCCACCACCGGGTGAGCCAGCGGTTCCGCCCGGCCGGACCGAGCGCGGTGGCGCCGAGCAAGGCGGCGCCCACCGGCGGAACGGTGACCGGCGCGAACATGAACGGGTTATGGTAAGCGCCGCGGAAATGCAGCAAGCCAGCCTCGACCGACGTCCCAAGCAAGCCGGCTCCAGTCAGCAAGGCCAAAGTTCGCCCCGCCGGCAAGCCGAAAACCGTCGGCGCAACACCCTCTTGCTCGCGCAAGCGCTCCGAGTACACGCCCAGCAGTCCAGACAGCAGGATGGCCCCCGGCGCGCCGAGCGGGGCACCATAGAACAGGTTCTGCCACACCAGCCGACCCGGCCGCTTCAGCACGTTATAGAGGTGAAAGCCGGTGCCGACGACGCCGGCGGCCGCGGCAACGACATAACTCCCATCCCGCAGCCAGCGGGCGCCACGCCGCTTGTCCGCAGTGCCATGCACGCTGACCCCTACGGCGAGTGCCGAGACCGCAAGCGGCGTGTACATCGCCTTGTTATGGAACCCGCCGCGATAATGCTCCACGGCGCTGTCGAGCAGCACCGAGAGAGCAAGCATGAAGCTGGCGCGGTTGAGCCGGCGAGCCGCACGCATCGTCGCAGCCTGGCTCGGAACAGGACTTGCCGCCATGAGGCGGCCCTCAAGTGCGTCGAGTTGCGAGACAATCGCTGCGAGGCGTTCCTGACGCGATTGCGCCGAGAGCGGTGCCGTGACGGTCAATTCTGGAATGTCTCGGCATCCTTCCGCTTGAACGCCAGGCCGAGGCCCGGGCGGCTCAGGTCTGGCCTAATCATGCCGTGTGACGGCACCGGGGCTCCGTCGAATAGCATCGACTCGATGCGCACATGATCATGGAACCACTCCAGGTTGCGGAACCGCGGCGCGGCGCAACCGAGATGACAGTGCAGCGCCGGTGCGCAATGCGCCGAAAGGTCCACGTGGTGCGCCTCACATTGCGCGGCCGCCAGCATGAAGCCGGTGATCCCGCCGCACCGGGTGGCGTCCGCCTGTTGCACGTCTACCGACTCGGCGCTCAGCATGCGGCGAAAGTAATCCACATCGTAGCCGTACTCGCCCGCCGCGAGCTCCATCGCTTTCGGCAGACGCGAGCGGACGTAACGCATACCGGCCAGATCGTCCGAAGACACCGGCTCCTCAAACCAGCGTACGTCTTGATCTCGGGCAAAAATATCTGCCAGCCGCAGTGCTTCCCGCGGCGTGAATGCACCGTTCGCGTCGACGAAAAGAGCTGCATTGTCGCCGATGGCTTGCTTTGCGATTGACACCCGATGGGGATCTGCTGCCGGGTTACTGCCAATCTTGATCTTCACGCTGGCGCAACCGTCCCGCTGCACCCAGCCGGAAAGTTGCTCACGCAGTTGCTCGTCGCTGTAGCTGGTGAAACCGCCGCTGCCATAGATCGGCACGGCCTCGCGCGCGCGGCCAAGGAGTAGCGCCAGGGGTAAGCCCAGCAGTTTGGCTTTCAGGTCCCACAAAGCAATGTCCAGTGCCGAGATTGCGGTGGCAGCAAGCCCTTGCCGGCCCATGTTGCGGACGGCCTTTGTCATTGCCTGCCAGCCGGAAACGGTGTCCATCGCATCGCGACCTTGCAGGGCCTCAGCCAGCTTGCCGTTCACGAGCGGGACAATGCTGCCGTCGGTGTAGGTGTAACCTAACCCGGTCTCACCACCAGCCTCTACCTCGGTCAACACCAACGTGGTCGATGTCCAAGCGAAGCTGCCATCGGCTTCGGGGCTGTCGGTCGGGATGGTATAGCTGGTGGCGAAAACTTTCGACACCGGCGCTGCTGGCCGCATCGTGGATGCCCTATTGCTTGCCGGGCAACACGCTCGCCAACATCTCCTTTGCACTGTTCTTAAGCACGCTGCCCAGCTCAGGCTCGCTCGCCATCATCGTGGTGAAGTTTCTGGCGTCTTTAAGCGTGATATGGGGTGGCAAAGGCGGCACGTTCGGGTCAGCATAGACGTTCATGATCACGGGGCGGTCCGCCGCGAGCGCCTCGTCCCACGCGCGGCCGATTTGCTCCGGTTTGCGCACCACAATGCCCTTTAGGCCGAGCAATTCAGCATAGCTGTGATAGGCGAAATCAGGGATGCTCTGCGTGCTCTCAGTCTTGCCGACGCCAAGCTGCACCCGCTCCTCCCAGGTGACTTGGTTCAGGTCCTGATTGTTCAACACCATCACGATCAAGCTAGGATTAGACCACTCCCGCCAGTATTTCGAGATGGTGATCATCACGTTGAGGCCGTTCATCTGCATCGCTCCATCGCCAATGAAGGCGATCACGACACGTTCTGGAAACGCCATCTTGGCCGCCAGCGCGTAGGGCGTGGCTGCTCCGAGCGAGGCGAGGCTGCCCGAGAGCGAGCCCTTCATGCCGCGGCGCATCTTGATATCGCGGCCATACCAGTTCGCCACCGAGCCGCTGTCGCCAGTGAGGATGCAGTTCTCCGGCAGCTTCGGCGACAATTCCCAGAACACACGCTGCGGATTGATCGGGGAGGCCGATTGCATCGCCCGCTCTTCCAACGTCTTCCACCACGACGCGACGTTTGTCTCGATACCTTCGCGCCAGCTATCCGCAGGCTTTTGCTCCAGCATAGGCAGCAGCGCACTCAAGGTCGTGGCGCTGTCACCCACCATATTCACCTCCATCGGGTAGCGCAGGCTCAGCATCGAACCATCGATGTCGATCTGCACACCGCGGGCGCTGCCGGGCTTGGGCAGGAACTCGCTATAAGGGAAGCTTGAGCCGATCATCAGCAACGTGTCACAGTCCTGCATCAAGTCCCAAGACGGCTTGGTGCCGAGCAAGCCAAGCCCTCCGGTGACGAACGGCAGGTCGTCCGGTACGGCGGCCTTGCCGAGCAAAGCCTTGGCCACGCCTGCCTGCAACCGTTGTGCTACGTCGATGATTTCGTCCGTCGCGGATAGCGCTCCGGCCCCGACCAAGATGGCCACTTTCTTGCCCGCGTTCAGCACCGAAGCGGCCTGGTGCAGCAATTCGTCCTTAGGCAGGAGCGCGGGCCCGGCATAGCCGATGCCAGTATGCGTGGTGCCATGCACCAACGGCGGGTCCTCGTAGGCGAGCCCTTGCAGATCGTTGGGGAGGATCACGCAGGTCACCGTCCGCCGGGTGCTGGCGATGCGCACCGCACGATCGATGAGATGGCGCACTTGGCTCGGCACGCTGGCCATGGCCACGTAATCGGAGGCGACATCTTTAAAGAGGGATTGCAGGTCCACCTCTTGCTGATAGTGCGCACCGAGCGCAGTGCGTGCCTGCTGACCGACGATCGCCACAACAGGAACATGGTCCATCTTGGCGTCATACAGACCGTTGAGCAGGTGGATCGCGCCTGGCCCTGATGTGGCGTAGCAAAGCCCGACCTTGCCGGTAAACTTGGCATGGGCCGACGCCATGAAGGCCGCCATTTCCTCGTGCCGCACTTGCACATACTGCATTTTGTCGCGGGCGTGCTCGAGCGCCACGTCAAGCCCACCGACGCCATCGCCCGGGTAGCCGTACACCCGCGAGATACCCCACTCACCAAGCCGGTGCCAAACGAAGTCGCTGACGTTCATCGCCATGGCCAATCCCCCGCTTCGATGCAACGCTTAAGCCGCCACGGGCTTGGCAGTTCGCCGTCGAATGCGTGCTTTTCTGCATGTCATTCGGCATGCAGCCGCATTGCCTCACCCGCGTTAGTGCTGGGCTGACAGCCCGGAGCACCGATCATGAGCGTCGAGTTGCTGTTTGATGCCCGCGCACAAATCGGTGAGTCGCCCACATGGGTCAGTGGCGAGCAGGCGATCTACTGGATCGACGTGAAGGCGCCGGCCTTGTATTGCATGACGCTGTCCGGGGCGCTGACGAGACAGTGGGCTTTGCCCAGCGAAGTCGGGGCCTTCGCCCTCGTGCAGACGGAGGCCGCGCAGCCGGATGCAATCGTTGCGCTGCGCGACGGCCTGTTCCGCCTGCAAACGCCGGAGGGCGAGCTGACCCAGTTGGCCGAGCCGCCGTTTGACCCGGCGCGCACCCGTTTCAACGAAGGCGCCTGCGATGCCGCGGGCCGGTTCTGGGTCGGCACCATGTTCGATCCATTGCCCGGCGTCTCGACCGAGCCGCTCGCCGCTGCACTGCACAGCTTCACCCTAAGCGGAGGGCTGCGCCGAGAACGCGATGCCGCCGACTTGCACAATGGCATGGCCTGGAGCCCAGATGGAAGCACCTTCTACCTCTCGCACAGCTACCGGGGGGACGTGTATGCCTTCCTGTTTGACGCGGCGACAGGCCAGCTTGGCCCGCGGCGGACGTTCACGCGCGTCCAAGGCGGCATTCCGGACGGGGCAGCCGTGGATTGCGAGGGCGGTTACTGGTGCGCCGTGCATGGCGGCTGGCAAGTCCGGCGCTATCGGGCAGATGGCAGCTTGGACCGGACGGTGCCGGTTCCCGTAAGCCAACCGACCATGTGCGCCTTTGCCGGGGCCGAGCTGGATCTGATGCTCGTCACCAGCGCGGCCGATAGTCTATCCGCGGCGGCATTGCACGACGAGCCGCATGCCGGCGGCATATTCTGCTTCCGCCCGGGCATACGCGGCGTGATGCGGCCATGCTTCGTCAGGTGAGCAACCGGCCGCAAACGATGTCGTTAGTGCGGCAACAGGAGGGTTGCGACATGGCCAAACAGAACACCGAGCAGCAGCAGATCGTTGGCCGGGTCATGCAGGAGTTCAAGCAGGGTGAACTGACGTCAGCCGGTGGCAAGGTTCGCAATCCGAAACAGGCGATCGCCATCGGGTTGAGCGAGGCCGGCGCGTCCAATCGCGAGACGCCGGGCCAGAACAAACACAATCTGCAACGGACACGGTCCCGCGGCGGCTCCCCCGTTAGAAGCGGCGCCACACGGCAGGAACTGTATTCCAAGGCTTCGGAGCGCAACATTACTGGGCGCTCAAGAATGAGCAAAGCCGAGTTAGAGCGGGCTTTGCAGTCCTCCTGATTAGGCTTGCGCAGCCCGGAGGTTCGAGTGTTAGGGGGCGGTCCGTCGCACGTAGAGAATTAGAGGATCGAACGCAAAGCCCCAGCGCGGGAGAGCATGCTCCAGTTCAGCAGGAGTGCATATCCGCTGGTGGAGAACACAACGAACAACATCGCACCCATCAGCCGCTTCCGGCGAGTCTTGTCGTCAACACGCATCGCCGCCTCTCCTCTGACCCCCGGGCAACCCAGCCTCGGAGCATCTCTCCGCAAGTAACGCAAAATTAATGAAGCATTTCAAGCCTTTACAATAGGACGCGTTGAGCCGAAAGTCAATGCTGCGCTGCAGCGCTGATGGACTGATTGACCCATGGGGCTCGGGGTGTCGGTGCAATCGCAGCGGGTTCCTTTGTGAGCAGCGCGACTGTCGAAAAGCCCGCTCGACTGCGGCCGGCGTGGGCAGATAGGCCGCTACACGCAATCCAATCCGTCCGCTGGGACGGTGCGAAAGCACTCGCAACCCGGCCGCGATCGCCTGTTGCGCGGCGGACACATGACTGGAAATTTGCTACCACTCGCCGGAACTGATCGTTCCGTAACGAGCGCATGCCACGCGTCGGCGGAGCAGTCCGATGCCGCCGATGGCCGGGCGGCCAGCATGGGATCTAGCCGTCAACCATCATTCATTAGTTGAGCCAATCAACCCATAGGCGCTTTCGGTTTGCATCCGCCAACGGCCCCGAACCAACGTCCGGGGCGTTTTCTGGCGTCGAGCCACAACAATCATACGATGCTCTCCCAATACCAGCGATTGGGAGATGGAGGAAACCAGTGGGTTTGCAGCGCCGACACGCGGCCGTGGCCATCCTCTTCACTGCCAGCATCGTCAACTATATGGACCGGGCGGCTTTTTCGGTCGCAGCACCCTTGGTGTCCCGCGAGCTGCACCTCGATGCAGCCCAGCTCGGGCTCGTGTTCAGCAGCTTTTTCATCGGCTACGCCCTGTTCGCCTTGGTCGGCGGTTGGACGGCGGACCGCCTCGGCGGGAGAGTCGTCATTGCGATGGCGATGATCGCATGGTCGTTGTTCTGCGGCTTGACCGCGGCCGCGGTCGGCTTCGCGTCGCTTCTTGCCATACGCGTGCTATTCGGGATGAGCGAGGGATCGCTGCCTTCGGCGCAGAACAAGTTCATCAGCGACTGGTTCCCGCGCGGCGAACAGGCCCGAGCGCTCGGGGTGGCTTTGTCTGGCGCACCGCTTGGCGGCGTGATTGCAACGCCCTTGTTCGGCTTCATCGCATTCCAGTACGGATGGCGCGCCTCGTTTATCGTCGCCGCCGTGATCGGCCTGGTCGTCGCCACAATATGGCTGTTCGTTACGGCGGAGCCGGCTCGCGGCTCGGCGTGGACTCCTGGTTCGACGAGTGCCGCAGTCAGCGTGGGCGGGACCGGCGCCGGGTCGAGTCGCCATCCCGCGCCATTAGCCAGCGTCATTCTGCGTCCTGCTGTCCTGGTCACCGGCTTTGCTTTCTTTGGCTATGCCTACCTGCTGTTCTTTTTTCTATCCTGGTTTCCCACCTATCTCACGGCTGAGCAGCATCTCAGCATCAAGAGCATGAGCATTGCGGCAGTCATTCCCTGGGTTCTGGGGGTCGTGGGCAACCTTCTCGGCGGCTGGATCCTGGACACTGCTTTCCGCCGCACGGGCGAGACGCTGCAAGCCCGCAAGCTCATCCTGGTGATCTGCCTCAGCCTTGCGGGCGTGTTCGTGGCCCTTGCCGGCACTGTGCACAACCTCGGCGGCGCAGTCGGGCTCATGGCCGCCTCGGTGTTCTTTTTGTATGTCACCAATCCGACTTACTTCGCCATTATCATGGACCTGGTCGAGCCCGAGCGGGTCGGCGCCGTCAGCGGCTTCGTGCTTTTTTTCGCCGCCTGCGCCGGTATCGTAGCACCCTCCATCACCGGGTTCATGGTGCAGTCCGCGGGCAGCTTTGCTGGGGCGTTCGTCCTCGCGGGCGCGGTCGCCTTCCTGGGCGCGCTCGGCGTCCTGGCTGTGGTGCGCGGCCCGGCGGTTCGGTCCGGCGCGACGCCCACGTCGTTGGTGGAGCCCCGCTAAAATGCGGCCAATGAGCTGTTCAAGCCAGCTCGTGGATCGGGCCGCTGGCGGAGTAGGCGCAGAGCGCGGTCCGCAGCGCGGCGGCGAATGCCTTCGCCCCTGGGGACCAAGCGTGCCCGGCAAGCGACGCTATGCCCCAATCGCGGGTGAGCACGGCGCCGTCGAGCGCTGCGATGTCCAAGCGGGAATCGTCGATCAAGCCGCCGATGCGCAGCACGAGCCCGGGAAGCAGGGTGAGGCCAAGCCCGGCCGATACCAGGCCCAGCAAGGTGAACACGTTGGTGACGGTGCGGACGGGGGACAGGTCCAAACCTTGCTCGGCAGCTTTGGCCGCCAACGGGCCGATCAAGCCCTTATAGGCCTCCAGCAGCAAGAACGGGCATCTCGCCAACTGTTCGACCGAGACCGATCCGCCCGCAAGCGCCTTGTGCCCCCGCGGCCCCACCACCATCAAGCGGTCGGCCGCGACCATCTCGAATTCGATGCCTTCGGTGGGCGGGCGCCGCGCGACGACAGCGAAATCCACTCGGCCGGAGCGGATATCGGATGCGAGCTGGGGCGTGACCTTGTCCTCAAGTTGCACACTGATCGACGGGTTCTCGTGCGCGAAGCGGTTGATGATGGGAGGCAACAGCACCGTCGCCAGCATCGGGGTGGTCGCGACGACCACCGAATGGTTGCGGGCGTCGGCATCGGCGCAGAATTCGTCGATCACTTGCTGCAGCTGCTGAATCAGCGGCCCGATCCGGGTGCGGAGGCGTTCACCGGCCGGAGTCAGCACGACGGCGCGCGTGGTGCGCTCGAACAAGCGCGTCCGCATCGCCCGCTCCAAACGCTGGACGCGGTTGCTGATCGAGGGTTGCGCCAGCGCAAGCCGGTCCGCCGCCTTGCTGAAGCTGCCCAACTCGGCGATGACCAGGAACGTCTCCAGCTCGGCGGGGCCAATGTTGATTCGAGCTTTCATGACATCGCCTGTCCCGTTGCTCCCCCCATCCTGGGCCTCTGCCGTGCCCGAAGCCCGTAGTATCGGTCAGGCGCGCAGGCACGGCAATGTAGGCCTCCCGGCGTCGCAGGCTGGCCGCGCCAGGGACGGACATTCGCCCATGCACTCGAGCGAGGCCGGGCAAGCCGTCTCCTGCCAGGCTCGGACGCCCGGCGCATGACAGAAACACCCCCGTCCGCCGCGCCCATAGACGCGAGGAGCCTGCGGAATGCCTTCGGGTCGTTCGCCACCGGCGTGACAATCGTGACGACACGAGACCTCGCCGGCACCGATGCCGGACTGACCGCAAACAGCTTCTCGTCCGTGTCGCTAAAGCCGCCGATGGTCCTCTGGAGCCTGTCCAGGACATCCTCCAGCATCGGCCCCTTCAACAATGCCGCGCATTTCGCCGTGCACGTCCTTTCCGCCGAGCAGGAGGCGCTTTCGCAGCGGTTCGCGGCCAAGGAGACGGACAAGTTCGCGGGCGTTCCGACTGAGCGCGGCGCGGGTGGCATCCCCCTGCTAACGCATTGTGCCGCCCGCTTCGTATGCCGCACGGCCCACCGGCACGAAGGCGGCGACCACGTTATCTTCGTGGGTGAGGTTCTCGACTTTCTGCATTCCGAGCGGCCACCGCTGGTGTTCCATGGCGGCCGCTACGGGATGCTGCTGCGCAAGGAGGCTGCGCCCCCCTCCGCGCCGGACGAAGCGGGAACCAGCTTGTCCCCCGACGACCTGCTTTACCACGTCTCCAACCTGTATTTCGGGATCAGGCGGAATGCGATCGCGGAGCGCAGCCGCCGCGGATGGACCGACGACGAGTACGCCTTGCTGAGCATGCTGGGCCGCGAGGATGGACTGAGCGTCGGCGCTATTGCCGCGAAGGGCCGAACCCGGGGGCGGACGATCACGGTTGAGACCGCCGAACAACTGGCTGCGCGCGGCCTGGTCACTATGGGGGCGCCCGCCGATCCCGAAGTGATGATTAAACTGACGCAGGAAGGCAGGCGGGAGATCATCGAGATCATTGCGATCTTGAAGGCAAGCGAAGCCCAGGTGCTTGAGCCATTCGATCCCAGCGAGGTTCAGTTGCTGAAGCAGCTTGTGCGCCGTGCCGCCAGCGTTCGTTGAAGCACGGGTCCAAGGTGGACCCTCAAATTCACGGAGGATCGGATGAGTGAACTCGTTTACCGGAAGACCGAGGTCGTCGGGATCTCGGACACCTCCGTCAGCGACGCCATCGAGACGGCGGTCGCGCGGGCCACGCGAACGCTGCGCAACGTCGAGTGGTTCGAGGTTGGCGAGATCCGGGGGCAGGTGAAGGATGGCAAGGTATCGCAATATCAAGTGACGCTGAAGGTCGGCTTCCGTCTTGAGGGGTGAGTGCCGAACGTGATGCCGGCCAGCGCCGTTTCGCCGGCGCCACGCCGGCGCGAGAACGCCCGATGCGACCGTTGCAGGCCGGACAAAGCGGCCTGACCCTGATCTCCGGCGTCATGGGCCAGGATAGGCCGGGTATCGGTCCGATCGAAAAGGATTGAGGGAGACATAATGCCAGGACCAGTGTTCAAGCGTGACGGCGTCGTACTGCCGTCCGAGTTCGGCTTGCTATTGCCGCCGGACAAGGAATGGCTGGCGCGGGAACTGCCCGAGGAGATACTGTTTCCCGATCTGCCGATCATCGACACGCACCATCACCTGTGGGTTAGGCCGAGCTACCGCTATTTGGTACCGGAATTCGCGGCTGACTTGGCGACCGGGCACAATGTGGTCGCCACGGTGTTCGCTGAATGCCGCTCCATGTATCGCGCGACTGGCCCGGAGCACATGAAGCCGGTTGGCGAGACGGAATTCGTGGTCGGTCAGGCGGCGCAGAGCGCCAGCGGCCTCTATGGGTCCACCCAGATCGCGGCCGCGATGTTCGGCTTCGCCGACATGACGCTCGGAGCTGCGGTGCGGGAGGTGTTGGAGGCGCACGTCGCGGCTGCCAATGGCCGGTTCCGCGGCATCCGCCTGCAATCCGGCTGGGACGCCAGCGATCACATCCGCAACGGCTCGTTCGGCACGCGCCCCGGGATCCTGCTCGAGCCGGCCGTGCAGGCCGGGCTCCAGGTCTTGGCCGACATGGGTTTGGTGCTCGACTGCTACCCGTTCTTTACGCAACTATCCGAGGTTGCACAGACTGCGGACGCGTTGCCCGATTTGACCATCGTGCTCAATCACTGCTGCGGCCCGCTCAGCTATGGCCCTTATAGCGAGAACCAGGCGGAGCACTACGCAAGCTGGCGGCGTGGCCTGGTCGAGGTTGCCAGGCGGCCGAACGTCGTTTGCAAGCTGGGTGGGATATTGAACCGCACCACAGCATTCAACTACCTCACCGCTGACCTGCCTGCGCCCTCGCAGGTGCTGGCCGATGCCTGGCGGCAGTGGGTCGAGCCCTGCATCGAGGCCTTCGGGCCTGAACGTTGCATGTTCGAGAGCAATTACCCGGTCGAGAAATTGGGGGTGACCTGGCGTTCGCTATGGAACGCGCTGAAGCGGCTGAGCCAAGGGGCCTCGACCGACGAGCGCCTGGCACTGTTCTGCGGCACGGCTACGAGGGTATACCGCGTCCAGGTGTAGGACAGGCACTTCTGCAGAGGCCGTGATCTCTGCGGCTAAACAGGGAGGCATGTGATGGACGAACCCGATCAAGTCGCGATCCGCTGCACCAGCCTGCCGCTGTTCGTCGCCGTGGCCCCGCCGCACGCCTACATCAACATCCGGGGACAGCCGGTCGATCCCGCCGCAATGGACCTGCGGGCGCGGCTGGTTTGGTACGGCAAGTGCCATGAGAGCATGGCCGGCACCGGGTCCATGTGCACGGCGGCTGCATCATGTATTCCCGGTTCCGTGGTCAACCAGGTGATTGGGGCGCAAGCGGCACAGACGGGCCGGCTGCGGATCGGCCATCCGATAGGCACCATGACGGTCAGCGTGGAATCGGAGCCGTGCAACGCGGACGGGGGCGTGCGCTTCACCATGCTCGGCTTTAGCCGAACGGCGCGGCGCGTCATGGATGGGTTCGTTTACGTCCCGCGCGCCGGCGCTGCGGAGTTGGCGGCATGAGCATGGCAAGCGCCGGGCGCGTCCTCGTCACCGGGGGCGCCGCAGGCATCGGGCAGGCGATCACGGCACGCTGCCATGCGGATGGCCTGCACCCCGTGGTGATCGACCGCGAGGGCGGCGACGGTGTTATACGGGCCGACCTGGCCGATCCCGAAGACACCGCGCGCGCCTTGCAGGAGGTGCTGCGGAGCGGGCCGATCACCCGGCTGGTCAACAACGTGGGCATCGTGCGGCCCGGCCCGGTGGAAGAGCAGACGGCCGCGGACTTGGACGCCGCGGTGTCGCTGAACCTGCGCTGCGCCCTGCAATGCTTGCAGGCACTGCTGCCCGGCATGAAGCAGGCAGGCTTCGGCCGCGTGGTCAACGTCTCCTCCCGTGCCGCCATCGGCAAGGAACTGCGGACGGTTTACGCGGCCACCAAGGCCGGCTTGCAAGGCATGGCGAAAGTGTGGGCGCTTGAGCTCGGCGCGCATGGCATTACCGCCAACGCCGTCGGTCCGGGGCCGATCCGCACCGTCTTGTTCGACCGCGCGAACCCGCCCGACAGCCCGGCGACCCGAGCCATTATCGACGCCATTCCGGTCAAGCGCATCGGCGAGCCGGAGGATGTGGCCAACGCGGTCGCGTTCTTGCTCGACGCCCGCAGCGGCTTCGTCACCGGCCAGGTGCTCTATGTGTGCGGCGGCATGACCGTGGGCAACGCCGGGGCTTGAGCATTCACACATCTTCCGGCGTAGAATCGTCTAGCTCTCCGGCGGGCGCAGGGGTATCGCTTATGGCTCTCGGCCGCCCCAACATCGTCATGCCAAGGCTTGACCTTGGCATCCACGGGGTGCCGCACCTTACGTAAGCAATTGTTGGGACAGCGTTCACTGACGCATCGATCGACGTCACCTGCTGGTTCGGCGTGGATGGCCGGATCAAGTCCACGGCTGTCCAGTTTAAGAAAGCCACTGTAATACAACACCTTATCGTCATGCCCAGACTTGATCCGGGCATCCACGGCGTCCCAACGTCACCGGACCAACCCGTTAAAAGCCAGTCCTCGCCAAGAACCGATCGACGTCACCAGCCAAACCCCGTGAATCCCTCCGCAGCCATTCCACGGGCGTTACCCGCGGAACCTTTGGCTGCTCCGCCCGTGTCAAGCACGGGCATGACGGTAAAACTTTACTTGCTCGCCAACAATAACATGAACCGGACAGCAGTGGATCAAGTCCGGCCATGACGGTGCAAATGCGAGTACGTTGCCCGCGGGCGGGAGAGGATGGATGAGGGGGCGGCCCACAGGTTAGAGCAAGGCTATCCATCAGCCGACGAGGCGGCACTTGGATTGGCTCTCCGGGCCGTAAGCGTCCTCGCCTGATATGGTCGCGACCAGGTCGTAGAAGTCCCACGGCGCCTTGGACTCCCCCGGAGCCTTCACCTTGAACAGGTGCATGTCATGCACCATTAGTCCGCCCCTGCGGATGTGACCGCCGGTCGCGAACATGTCGTCGATGCGCGTCCGGTGCAGTTCCGCCATCACGGGCTGGGCGTCTATGGTCCCAGCGGCTTGTATCGCCTTGAGGTAGGTGAGCGTCGATGAATAGTCGCCGCCCTGGATGAAGTTGGGCATGCGCTGCCGCTGTTGAAAAAACCGTTGGGCGAAGGCCCGCGTGCCGTCATTGAGGTTCCAGTAGAACGGGGTGGTGAGCAACGTTCCCTGGGCGATATCCAGCCCCAGGGCATGGACGTCGTTCACAGTAATGGTGAGGGCTGCCATTTGCTGGCCTTGCTGCGGCAGCCCGAATTCGTGCGCCTGCTTCAGCGCGTTCACCGTATCGCCGCCAGCCATGGCAAAGCCGACGGCCTTGGCGCCCGAAGCCTGGGCTTGCAGCAGGAACGAGGAGTAGTCCGTTGTGCCAAGCGGCGTCTTGACGCTGCCGAGAACCGTCCCGCCCGCGGCCCGGATCACGGCCGTGATGTCGGCCTCGAACTGATGGCCGAACGTGTAGTCCACGGTGATAAAATACCAGCTCGACGCGCCACGCTCGACCAGCGCTTTGCCGATAGTCCGCGCAACGGCGCGGGTGGTCCAGGTATATTGCACGAATGTCGGCGTGCAGTCCTCATCGGTCAGGCTGGAGGAGCCTGCCCCGTTCGAGATGACGATGCGGTTGTGGTCCTTGGCAGCGGCGATTGCCGCCACGGTCGGGCCAGTCCCAATCACTTCCAGGATGGCCTGCACGCCATCCGCGTCGAACCATTTACGGGCCTGAGTGCTCGCGATGTCGGCCTTGGTCTGATGGTCCGCGACCAGCAGCTCGATTGGACGGCCCAGCACGGTGCCGCCGAAATCCTCCACCGCCATCCGCACCGCCGTGGCGCAGCCCTGTCCGGAGTTCTCGGAGTAGGCGCTGCTCAGGTCGAGCAACAGGCCGAACCGGAGCGGTCCCGTTGCAGGCTCGGCAGCCCGGACCATGGCAGGCCTGCCGCAGCACAAGGCCAGGCCGGCGCCGGACAGAAAGGATCGTTTCGTCAGCCCGGCGGTCATCGCTTGTTTCCTCGGTGAATGGTGGTCAGGCGACCGCGGTGCAGTGGGCCACGAGCTCGCCCAGAGACGGCGCGGCATCTAGGGATAGGACACACGCAGCCAGGCGCTCGGCCGCCGCGGGTTCAATGGCACGCGTCGCGTTGCCCATGAACTTCGCTACCACGGCCTCCCGCGCCATCGGCCGGTCCGGCGAGCCATAGCTGACCGGCTTGCGGCAGCGCAGCACCCGTCCGTCGCGCAGGTAGACGATCACCTCGCCCGGGAAATGCAGCGGGTAATCGCTCTGGGGGTCGTCGAGGACGAAGGTCTTGGCGGTGAGCGCCATCAGCGCCGGGTCGTCGAGCGGCTCGTCGTGGAACGCGGCCAGGTCCACCCGGCCCTTGAGCAAGGCAGTCGACACCACGAACGGTACACTGAACAGCGCCTCATAGGCGGTGCGCGGGCGGATGCGCCGGTCCCGCGGCTCCGCCACGCCCTTGTGCAGCGATAGCTTGAGCAGGCAGTCGATGTGGTCCACCTCATCCAGGCTGAACTGCTCGCGCAACTCCAGCGCGGCGTCGGCGAAGGCGTGGATGTAGTGGCAGCAGGGATAGGGCTTCAGTGCGATGCCAAGCGTGAACCAGGTGGAGCCAAGCTCGAAGCTCGGCAGCGCCGCCCCGCTCGGGGCCTTGCCAAGATGGGTGACGTAGAAGCCACGCGGACCTTCCAGCACGGTGACCGGCCCGAGGAACCCGGCCCGGCCGAGCGCCAGCGCCGACAAGGCGGAGTGCGCCGCCCAGCCGGGTCCGAATCGCTTCAGCCAGGAGCCGTTCTGTTCCAGGATGCCTGCCGCCTGGCTGCCGCAGAGACCGAGCGCCCAAACCAGTTGCTGCCGGGTTGCCCCCGTCAGCCGGCCGGCCCCGGCGGTGCACGCGAATGAACCGCATGCCGCGGTGGGGTGAAAGCCGCGCTCGTGGAACTCGCCCGCACCCACCATGGCAATGCGGCAGCCGACCTCGATGGCGGCGATGAAGGCGGTCAGCAACTCCCGCCCGGTTGCGCCAGCCGCTTCCCCCGCGGCCAGGCAGGCGGCGAGCGCGTGCGCGCTGGCGTGATAGATGGCGCCGATATGGGTGTCGTCAAAATCCAGGCCGTGGGCCAGCACGCCGTTCACCAAAGCGGCGGAGGCGGACGGCAACTTCGCCCCGCTGCCAATGGCGGTGGCCTTGGTGCCTTCGCCCAGCTCCCCTACCCCGTCCAGCACGGCGCGGCCAAAGTCCCAGGTGGAGGAGGCAAGTGCCACGCCGAGCGCGTCAAGCAGGTGCTCCTTGGCCAGCTCGATCACGGGCGTGGGAACGTGGTCCAAGTCCAGCTCCAGCACGAAGTCGGCAATAGCCTCCGCCTCCGTTCTGGCGAGTTGGGCGGCGGCTGAAGTTCGGGCGATGGCGGCGTCGGACACGGAGGGCTCCTGGTCGCTGCTGCTACTCGGCGGCATTCGACAAGCCCGCCCGCGTGACGATTGGCCGGTTCAGGCCGAGATTCTCCCGTAACGTGGCGCCGGCATAGTCGAGGTGGAACAGCCCGCGGCGTTGCAGCTCCGGCACCACCAGGCGGCCGAAATCCTCGTAGGCGCCGGGGCGGTGGGTGGCGGAGAGGACGAAGCCGTCGCAGACCTCGCTCATGAACCAATCCTCAAGCTGATCGGCCACATCGGCCGCAGTGCCGCAGAACACCTGGCTCTCGTTGATCGTGCCCCGCTTGCTCCAATCGATGAATTCCTGCGGCGTCGGGTTGGACTTGCCGCTGCGCTCCACCACGCGGGCCTTGAGGCCGAGGTGGCCGCCGACCTTGGCCATCTCGGCATCGCTGAGCGGCTGCTTGAGTGGCACGGAGCTGAAATCGAAGTTGGTCACTTCCGAGATCAGCGTCAGGCTGTCCTCGGGCACGGAGAGCGATTCGGCCAGTGCGCGCTTCTCCTCCGCGATGGTGCGGGTTTCGCCGACGATGGCGTAGATCGCCGGTGCCAGCTTGACTTGGCTTGGGTCGCGGCCGGCGTTTGCCACGGCATCCTTGAGCTCGCGATATTGTTTCTGGCCGGGCTCCTTGGCCTTGATGGACGCGAAGATCAGCTCACCCCAGCGCCCCGCGAACGCCAGTCCACGGCCGCTCTGCCCGGCCTGCATGATGACAGGATGCCCCTGCGGCGAACGCGGCACGGTGAACGGCCCGCGGGACTTGAACCACTTGCCGGCATGATTCAGCGCACGGACCTTGGCCGGGTCGGCGAAGAACCCCGTGCTTTTGTCGGCGACAATGGCGTCGTCCGCCCAGGTCGCCCAATGGCCCATGACGACCGCGATGAACTCGTCCGCGCGGTCGTAGCGCAGGTCGTGCTCCAGGTGTTCGTCCTGGCCGAAATTGGCGGCCTCGGAGTCGTTCAGCGACGTGACCACGTTCCACGCCGCACGGCCTTCGATCATCAGGTCCAGCGTGGCGAACAGGCGGGCCACGTGGAACGGCTCGTAGTAGGTGGTGGAGTAGGTGCCGCCCAAACCGATGCGGCTGGTCGCCATGCCCATCGCGGTGAGCAGTGGGATGAGGTCCATCTTGACCGTGCGAACGCCATAGCGCACTGCCATGTCGTAGTCGCCGCTGAAGTCCGGCATGGCAAGCCGGTCGTCGAAAAAGGCGAGGTGGAACTTGCTCTCCTCCAGCGTGCGGGCGATACGCTGGTAGTATTTGGCCGACAAGAAATCCGGCATCCCGGCCGGGTGCCGCCACGAACCGGGGAAGTTGCTGCAGTTCTGAGCCTGGAGGAAGGCGATCATCGCCATGCCTCCTTTGCGCAAATCCCGGGCCATGACGTTGCTCCTGCCGTTTGCCGCGAAATACGGGTTGATTTCCCGTACATAGCCGGTTGATTGGCGAAGGAGACAATTCGATTTCCGCTATCCTGTCACAGCGGTTATCGATTGGGCGCGATGGGGTGAGCGGACCATAACTCGCTCGTAAAGGCGCTCGCGTCGATGAAGCGGGCGCGCTGGAGGGCGCGATGAGCGGGCAAACGGAAGAGCTGACGATCCTCACGCCAGCCGGTATCCTCGGCTATGGCATCCCCGCGGACCATTTTTGGCGCGGCGTAGAGCATGGCCCGAACGCAATTATCGTAGACGCCGGCTCGACCGACCCCGGCCCCTATCTGCTGGGCTTGGGCAAGATGATCGTGGACCGCCGGGGCTACATGCGCGACTTGGCCCTGGTGCTGCAGGCAGCCAGCGAGCGCCGCATTCCGGTGGTGATCAGCTCCGCCGGGGGGCCAGGTATCAACCGGCACGTAGACGACATGATCGAGATGATCCGCGACATCTCCGCGGCCAAGGGCTACCGCTTCAAGGTGGCGGCCATCTATGCCGACATCGACCGCGCCGTCATTCACGAGCGGCTGGCGGCCGGGCGAATTACCGAATGCGGACCATCGGGCGAGCTGACTCACCAGGCCATCGACGACGCGGTGAACGTCGTGGCGCAGATGGGAGCCGAGCCATTCGCCCGCGTGCTACGCGAGCATCCGGATGTGGATATTATCGTCAGCGGCCGTGCCTATGACCCAGCGCCCTATGCCGGCCTCTGCATGCTGCACGGCATTGACCCCGGCGTTTACTGGCACATGGGCAAGATCGTCGAATGCGGGGCGGTGTGCGCGGAACCCAAAGGCCGGGTGATCCTGGCGAAGGTCCGCCGCGACAGCTTCGACCTGGAGCCGATGAACCCGGCGGAACGATGCACGCCCGCCTCGGTGGCGGCCCACACGCTCTACGAGAAGACCCGTCCCGACCTGCTATCCGGGCCCGGCGGTGTGCTGGACCTGCGCGGCTCCCGCTACGAAGCGCTGGACAATCGTCGCGTCCGGGTCAGCGGCAGCGTGTTCCACCCGTCGGAGCGCTACAGCGTCAAGCTCGAAGGCGCAGACATCGTCGGCCACCGCACGATCTTCATCGGCGGCATCCGCGACCCGATCCTGCTGGGACAGCTCGACAACTACCTCGACGAGGTGCGCAGGCGGATGGTCGGCTTCTTCCCCGAGCTAGGAACCGGCGAGGCGACGATGCACTTTCACGTCTATGGCCGCGATGCCGTGATGGGGCCGCTGGAGCCGAAGCGGCACGAGATCCCGCACGAGATCGGGCTGATGGGCGAGGTCACGGCGGCCACGCAGGACCAGGCTAACGCGATTTGCAGCCAGGCACGCATCATTGTGCTGCATCTCCCTTACCCGGGCCAACTGGCGACGGGGGGCAATTTCGCGATTCCCTTGAACCCGCCGGAAAACCCGATCGGCCCCGTCTGCCGCTTCAATATCTATCACCTGATGGAAGTGGAATCGCCCGAGGAGCTGTTCCCCATCCGCCTGTTGGAGATCTGACATGCGCAACGCGCGCCTGAAAGACCTGGCCAAGGTCATTCGCAGCAAGAACTCCGGCCCGTTCGAGATCACCTTCGACGTAATCTTTGACGACGAGGACACCTATCAACAGGTCAAGGCGAGCGGTGCCTTGGACCAAGCGAAGCTGGCGCTGCTCTACAACGTCCCGCCCGAGGACGTCATCGCCTGCATGTTCTTCGACCCGGCGATGGCGTTCAAGCTGACGTTGCGCCGGGCTTGGGCCCAAGGCAGCGTCGGCGAGCGCGATACGTTCGGCACCCAGCAGCATGCCCCCCTGCTCGACATCGTCGTGGACTGATTTGTCAGCGCTAGACCGCCTCAAACAGGTCCTGCGCTAGATACTCTCCGTCCAGAACGCCGCGCGGGCAGGCGAACAGGCCGCCGCCGACATGCGTCACGAATTGGTTCAGCATGTCGAACTTCGCCATCCGGTCGAAGATCTTGATGAACCCGGTGCGCGGGTCGCGCTGGTAGCAGATGAACAGCAATCCAGCATCCATCTCCAGGGCGTGGCGCCACGGCGGCCAGCGCTCGGCAACCATGCTGACGCCGTTGTCGTAGAAGTAGCCGCGCCGCAGGATTTGCGCGCCATCGTTGTTCACGGGCGCCGCCAGCCGTATGTGCGCGGTCTCGACGACGATCTGGTTGCCGTCCGCATCCTGGGCCTCGAAGTCGGTGCGTCGAACTCCCGACTGCCGCCGAGCGGCGCCCCCGAGGCTTTCTCGCGGCCAACCGTCTGCTCCTGAAAGGCGAGCTTCATCTGGTCCCAATGCTCGAGTGCCATGCGGATGGCTCGAGCCACCACGTAGGAGCCGCCTTTCATCCAAGTGCCGCCCTCGTCCTGCACCCATACAAAGCGGTCGAGCGTTTGCGGGTTGGAGACGTTCACGTTTGCCGTGCTGTCTTTGAAGCCCATCAGGTTGCGCGGGGTCGCGTTCGGAGCATAGCCGGGCAAGAACCCGGTTTGCACCCAGCGAACCGCCGCCACGCCGCTGGCCAGCCACATGAACTGCCGCACCGCATGCATCACCGCCTGCGGATTGTCGCCGCAGGCCTGGACGGAGAAGTCTCCCCACGTGCGTTCCGGCACCACCTGGTCGGCGACGGCGTAGATCGAGTAGTCGCCGAAGTGCTGGCGCGGCAGCCCGGTGCTGCTGTGTGCGGCCAGCGAAACGCCGGTGTTGTCGTAACGCACATCGCTGACGTTCTCCGCGCCAAACCATGCGGCCAACTTGTATGTGTGGCCGAGCGGCGCGCCCCCGCCTGGTTCCACCAGGCCGCCAAGCGACGGATAGGTGTATTGCAGCTCGGTGAACACCAGCGGGCCGCGATTGACCGGGAATTGCGCGCCGGATGCGTTGACCTGCTGCGAGTCGCCCCCGTTGGTGGCGGCTGGACTGCCGTTGAACACGGCGAGTAGCACCGCCAGCTGGTTCACCGGCCGGTAGCGAACGCGAATCGCGGGCGCGGCCAGAGGATAGGCGGGGCCGCCCCCTGGCAGGTCGTAGGAAGGCACCACCCGGCCAGCCGAACATCGTGTTGATGAAATAGGCGCCGTTCGGGTTGACGATGAACTCCTGATCGGCACTCTGCTGGCCGAGTTTGATGTCCAGCCGGTCGTCTTCGAGAAACTTTTGCTGGTACCAGAACTCCCATAGCCGCGTCGCCCGGTCGGCTTCGATGCCGCTGGCGGTTTGCAGGTTGGTCAAGTTGTCGGCGCTGAGATTGCGGCCATGGGTCTGTAGCGCGCAGATGTTGAACAGGCCGCCATGCCAGCCAAACGCACGCTGCGTGTCGAGTTGGAGCACGGCCTGGGTGAGGCCATCGTAATCGGCGCCTTGGCGCACACCGCCGATTGGGTTGCCGAGAACCTCACTGGTTTCCTGGATCGCAACGGTGATGCCATAGGGGCTGAGCGCGCTCCGAAGCCCGAACAGGTCGCCCAGCAGAAAGTTGGTCCGGTCGAGGCTGCCCAAGAGGCCGGACGACGCGACAGGCTCGCCATTTGCCTCGGGATTGATTGGGACCGACAGCGGCGGTGGCGCTGCGAGCGCGGAGCCAGCGGCCAGGCCGCCGACTAGGCCTGCGACCGCAAGCTTTGCGCCCCGATTTCGCCCCATCTGGATACGGGCGTCTTGCATGCGGCTTGATCGCTCTTGCAGTTGCCTGCAGGCCTTTAATGATAATGATTATCAACCGCAATACTATTAAGAACCATTCTCAATGAAGCGAACCATGCTGCCGATAGCGACTGCGGCGACGCGACGCGTGCGGGATTGCAGGCGGCGGAACTGGGCGGCCGGCGTCAGGCGGACGCGCTGGCGTCCAGCCCGCTTGTGTAATCCGCATCGGCCGGATGGCCAGCCTTGCCGGCGAGCCAGGTTTCGCTGCGGCGGTAAAGTGCCTCGACGCCCGGACCGGTCCGCCCCGGCATATCGCGCCTCACCGTCATGCCCGCTTGTGTCTGCAAATATGCCAAATGACGGTAACCAACCGGAAAAGCGTTCAGCAGCGCCGGGTCGAGGGTCAGCCGGGCGCTAGGATCGACCGGGTCTATCCGGTCGCGCTCGTAGGTAGGCTGGCGCCACACCAGCCGCCAGCTTCCCTGCCGACGCTCGAAAAAATCGAAGAAGCGACCGTGGCAAGTCACGTCGGCCACCAAGCCATGGACCTCGGCACGCTGCGAGATGGTCATCTTGGTTTGTGCGATTGAGCGGTCGCCAGCCAAATCGATCGCCGTGCCGCCGAGGAGATGCTGCACATCGACGCCCCGCGCCCAAGCCGCCCGGGACGCTGCGACGAAATCCGCCGCGCTCGCCTGCTGCCAAGTCGCCGACATCAGCCCGTCATCGGCCCACAAGCTGAGCAACCGGTCCCACTGGCCGCTGTCTCGCCACACCGCCCAGGCCTCGATCATCTCCCGCAACGTGGCGCGGTCGGCCCGCATGTCGGCATCGTTCGGCATTTGTCCCCCTGGCTGGTCAAGCGCAATGGCGAGCAATGCGCCGCCACGCGGCCGGCTGAAGCAGTGCTTTCTGCCGCGGTTAGGGCGCGCGGGCCTGAAAAATGCTATCGGCTCTGCTCAGCAGGGCACCGACCTCTCTGCGTCGTTCCGGCAAGCCTTCGACGATCCTGGCGACCACTCCGACGCTGCCGCTCGCCGTCGTCGCCGCTTCAACCGCCTTGTCGATTGAATCCATGGTCAAGCCCGTGCCTCGCACGACGTCTTGGACGCTGTTCGCGATGTCGGCAGCCGCCTCGCGCTGGGTCGTCACGGCCACCGCGACGTCGGCGGCCAACCCGCTGATCTCATCGATCCGCCTAGAGATGTCGCGTACTGCGGAAATGCTGCCCTGGGCAGCGGATTGCATGGCGGCGATCTGGCCCGCAATTTCCCGGGTCGCCAGTGCGGTCTGCGCGGCCAGGCTCTTCACCTCCTCGGCGACGACGGCAAAGCCGCGACCGGCCGCCCCGGCCCGTGCGGCCTCGATTGTGGCGTTCAGGGCCAGCAAGTTGGTTTGTGCGGCTATGTCGCCGATCAGCCGCACCACATGCCCGATTCGTCCGGCGGCTTGGTCGAGCTCTTCGATCCAGGCGTCCGTCCGCTTGCTCTCGATGGCTGCCTGCACCGCGCTCTCGGCGCTCTTGGCAACCTGTCCCGCTATGTCTCCGACCGAAGCGGAGAGTTGCATCGACGCGCTCACTGCCACGGCAACGCCGGACGCCGTTATCTCGGCAGCACCCCGTGCCTCGGTCACCGCGCTGGAAACCTGCCCAAGGCCTGTGCTAATTGCGGCAACAGCCCGGGTTGCCGCGCCATCCAAGCGCCCACCTTCCTCAAAAGCGTCCCAGAGCCTCGCATACTGATCACGGAGCACGTCGAGATCCTGGGCATGCCTTGCGGACCGGCTGTCCAACTCCCGCTGCAATAGCGCCCGCTCGGCCGCGACATCAGCGCAGGACGCACGCAAGGCCTCCGTCTCGGCAAGTCCCCGGCGCAGGCGACGCCCAAGCCATCCATGCTTAGCATCGGACGCGGCGGCAAACTGCGGCAGCTTGATCCGGAACGGGACAGTCGCGATTGGCCGGACGACCCTGTCACTATGCTGCACCAATCGCCAAGCTTCCTTCTAGTGACACGTCCCCGACGCAGCATAAGACAAGAACGATTAAGCTCAGCTTAACAGCGACGTCGTGACCGTGCTTAGTCAGCCCGGTTCTGGCCCCGCTGGTAGAACGCTTGGCGCACCAAGGAATGACGAAGCGCCGGCGCGTCATACCGCACGCGGATCGTGTGCGCTCGGGCTGCCGGCTCGCTGGAAGCGGGCGCGCCGGCGGGCGCCGTGCCGGTCTGCGAGCCGCCATCGCAATCGCCCGACAGGCTGGACACGGTCTGCGGTTGCAGGCCGCGGCCGGTGTAGCGGACCTCGGTGGACCGCGTGCAAGCATGGCCATTGCTCACCGTGGTGACGACCGAGTAGCCGCTCACGCCCGGCGGCAGGCCTGGCACTGCAGCGGGGAAGCCCGGCATCTGCACCACTTGCTGCATCATTGTGGCCGCTTGCTGGTCCATCAGCGCGGCCATCCGCTCGAAGGCGGCAAAGGCCTGGTCAGCGCCAGGTGCCGCCAAGGGCATCTCTGCGCCGGCGGGTGAGCCAGACAGCGTCACCTGAGGGATGACAGGCCCAGTGTATTCAATTTGTTCGAGGGCACCATCCGGAAGTTGCACCAGAAGCGCGTGGCTGTTGTCATCCCGCGCCGTCGCCGGGGTCGCGGCACCGGTTGCGAGCGCCACGGCGCCTACGACAGCCACGCCAGCAAGGGCGGTTTTTACGGAACGCTGCATGAGTGCCTCCTTGTGTGGCTAAAAAGCCCGCGATTGTCTTGGTGGGGGACCGGCGAGCTTTCAAGGGCCTTGCATAGCGCCTGCACGGTGGCGCAGGGATGACGGCCACCTTACATGACTGTGGTCTTGCGGCGCCCCCGTTTCGCCGCGGCTAACTTAGGAGTGTCTGCCTCATGTCGGTTCCGCTGCAACAGGTCGTTCGCGTGGGCGCCTACGTGGTCAAGCAACACCTTGCAGGCCGCAAACGCTACCCGCTGGTGTTGATGTTGGAGCCGCTATTCCGCTGCAACCTGGCCTGCTCCGGCTGCGGCAAGATCGATTACCCCGCGGAAATCCTGAACCAGCGCCTCTCCGTGGCCGACGCGGTGGGCGCAGTGGACGAGTGCGGCGCGCCCGTGGTGGCCATCGCCGGCGGTGAGCCGCTGCTGCACCGCGAGATGCCCGAGATCGTCGAGCAAATCCTGGCGCGCAAGAAGTTCGTCTATCTCTGCACCAACGCGTTGTTGCTCGAAAAGAAGATGGACTCCTTCAAACCCAACCCGTTCTTCTCGTGGGACGTGCATCTGGACGGCGACCGCGAAATGCACGACCGGGCGGTGAGCCAGGAGGGCGTGTATGACCGCGCCATCGCGGCCATCCGCAAGGCGAAGGAGCGCGGCTTCCGCCTCTCGATCAATTGCACCCTGTTCGACGGCGCGCAGCCCGAGCGAGTGGCCCGCTTCTTCGACGATGTGATGGCGATGGGCGTGGACGGGATCATGACCTCGCCCGGCTATGCCTACGAGCGGGCGCCCGACCAGGCGCATTTCCTCTCGCGGCAGAAGACCAAGCAGCTGTTCCGCGACATCCTCACGCGCGGGCGCGGCAAGGGCTGGAAGTTTACCCAGTCGCCGCTGTTCATGAACTTCCTGGCCGGCAACGAGGCCTATCACTGCACCCCTTGGGGCAAGCCGACCCGCAACGTGTTCGGCTGGCAGCGCCCCTGCTACCTGCTGGGCGAGGGCTACACCAAGACCTTTGCCGAGCTGATGGACAGCACGGACTGGGACAAATACGGCACCGGCAACTACGAAAAATGCGCCGACTGCATGGTGCATTCCGGCTATGAGGCGACAGCGGTTATGGACGCGGTGAAGAGCCCGCTCAAGACGCTGACCGTTGCCATGCGGGGGCCGCGCTTGTCCGGCCCGATGGCACCGGACATTGCGTTGAACGACCAGCGCCCGGCGGATTACGTGTTCAGCCGGCACGTGCAGGAAAAGATGGCGGAACTGAAGCACAAGCCGCCGGTGGCGATGGAGGCAGAGTAAGGGGGTGCCATGCCGGACGGGCTGTATGACCATGACATCCTAGCCTGGTCCGAGCGCCAGTCGGACCTGCTGCGACGGCTTGCCGACGGGGAGCGGCTGAACGAGGCGGTTGATTGGGCCAACGTCATTGAAGAGGTGGGTGACGTGGGCCGGTCGGAAATGCGCGCAACCAAGAGCTTCCTGCAGCAGCAGATCGTCCATTTGTTAAAACTGTCCGCGTGGCCAGACAGTCAGGCTGTAAACCATTGGCAGGACGAAGCGTATCGGTTTGCCGACGACGCAAGGCGAGCCTTTTCTCCCTCCATGAGGCAGCATGTCGACCTCGACGATCTCTATGAATCGGCGTGTCGCCGCGTTCGGCGTTTTTCAGACGAGTCAGGCGCGGCGCGTGCTGTTCCCATGACATGTCCGTTCAGCCTGGACGAACTGCTTATGGGTGATGTGCCGACGCTATTATCAAAGCTTTGACTTAAGAGGTCGCATGAGGTGTAGAGGCCAACTTCCCGCAAAGCCAGCGCAAGCACCGCATCGACATAGTCCGCCTTGGCCGCTGTATAGGCCTCTCGGTCGGTGGCGTAGCGCTCCGCCAAGTCCCGTTTGAGCGCGGCGTAACGAGCGGCCTCCTCCGCATGCGATCGAAGGTAGTCGCGGAACCCCAGCGCCGCAGCCACATCTCGCCGCCGGGCTCGGTCATGTGAAAATGGTGAGTGCGCTGCGGCGCGGCCGGCGGTAGGCCTTTGACGAAGAACAGGCGATCCCGCTTTGGGTTATCCGACCAAAATGCATAGCCAAGCGCCTCCATCGGCCGGACCGCACGCCGTATCGCGTCGTCCAACGAAGCCACTGCAATCAGGATGTCGATGATCGGCTTGGCCATCATGCCCAGGATCGCCGTGCTGCCGAAATGCTCGGCGGCCACGATCAGCCCAGGCGGAAGCGCAGCCCGTAGGCGCTCCAATTCGGCCAAGAACATGGCCGGCCAGCGAGGATCATAGTCGACAAGCTGGACCTCATCCATCGGATGCTCCTCATCGACCCAGTTAATCCACCCCCTCCTCACGCGCCCATGTGTCGAGCGGGAGCACCATCGCCTTCAATGCGGGATAACCATGGCGCTTCATGGCTGCGGCGAACGGTCCGTTGGTCATCACCACGCCGCGCGCGCCCATGGCAACGGCAAACGCCAGATAGAGCGTCTCATGGGTAGAGTGGTTCACCTCCAGGCCGATATCCAGGGCCACGTCGTGCAACGTCAGGTCACCGGTCGGCGTCGGCTGGATAAGTTGCCGCAGCAGGTCGAGGCCTTCCCGCGCCTCTTCGGGCTGCAGGATTTTGCGGCGGACCTGCAGCCAGAGCACGTTGGTCGCTTCGTTGAGCCAAAAGTCTGGCATCAGCAGCATTTTCCGGCCGCATGCCAAGGCGTTCGCCAGGTGGCTGTCCGGTTCCTGCAACACCCATTTCAGCCCGACACTGGCATCGACCACCAGGCTCACGCGAGGGGTCAGCCAGGACGAGAGGCATCGAGCAGTTGCTGCGCCGTGTCGGAGCCCCGCCCGGCGGTGCGGCGGCGGAATTCGGCAAGCCGTTCTGCGGCCGTGGCGCGGTCGGCGCCTGCGTGGCCGCGCCCCAAAATGGAGCGGAGCATGTCCCGATGCTCAGCCTCCACCGAGCGGCCATGCTCGGCCGCCTGAATCCGAAGCGCCCGAACAATATCCTCTTCGAGATTGCGAACTGTAAGGGTGGCCATGATAGCCTCTGCGCTGTCAATGACAGCATATCGAATGCACTACAGCTTCCGTCTAGTGCCTTGCGTCCCGCCCTGCCGCAAGCACGCAGAGCACCTCGAACAGCATCGCCGCACCATGCATGGCGGTGATCCCGCCCACATCGAAGGGCGGTGAAACCTCCACCACGTCTCCGCCCGCAAAGCGCAGGCCGGTCAGCGACCGCACCATGCGCAACGCGTCGAGCATGGTAATGCCGCCGGGTTCAGGCGTGCCGGTGCCGGGAGCGTAGATCGGGTCCAGGCTGTCGATATCAAAGGAGAGGTAGGTGGGGCCATCCCCTACCACGGCGCGCGCCTGCTCCATGATCGCGCGCCAACCGCGGTCCACCAGTTGCTCGATTGGCACCACGGTCATGCCGCTGGCGCTGCTAAAGCCCCACAAACCGCCGGGCACGTTGCTATGCCCGCGCACGCCGATCTGGATCACCCGCTTCGGGTCCAGCAAGCCCTCGTCCACTGCGCGGCGGAACGGCGTGCCGTGATGGTAGCGGGAGCCCATGTATTCGTCGCCGGTATCGGCATGAGCATCGATGTGCACCATCCCCACCGGGCCGCCTGCCGCCACCGCGCGCAAGATGGGCAAGGTAATGGAATGATCGCCGCCAGCCGAAAGCGGCACCACCCCGGCTGTCACGACCCGGCGATAGAACGCTTCGATCTCGCCCAGCGCACCCACCAGCTCGTAAGGCTGCTCGATCCAGCAATCCCCAAGGTCCCGCACCCGGCACAGACCGAACGGCTGCACACCGGTGGCGGTGTTGATCCGGCGCGCTAGGCTGGACTGGTTGCGCAATTCGCGCGGGCCGTGACGGGTGCCGGGACGGTTGGTCACGCCGCCATCGAACGGCACGCCGATGACGCCGATATCCACCTGCTCCAAGTCCTGCTCGTATGGCGCACGGAAAAACGTCGGGATGCCGGAGAAACGCGGCTGAAGTTGCGGGTCGGCCATGTCCCCGTAACGGACGGGTTGCTTGATCGGGGGCACCATGGCCACAGACCTAATCGAGTGCGCCCACCGCGGCAACCCGCATGCGGAGCGCGCGGCGGGCGGCGGCGGCTTGGCGCCCAAGGCGGAGCAACTGCGGCAATTGCCCCGGGCTCACGGCGAGCGAGCGCAACACCGAGAACAGCCGGATGCGACCGGCTCCGCTCAATGCAAGCAGGGCTGCGGCCGGCAAGTCCTGCTGCGCCGGGTCGCACACGGCGCGAAGCACCGCGAAAGGCAGCCGGAACGCCGCCGACGTGCGGGCCACCGCGCCGCTTTCGAGGTCGATCGCGAGTGCGCCGGTGCGGCTCCACGCTTGCTGTTTCTCGGCGCGGGACGCCAGCACCGCGTCTGCGGAAAACACAGTCCCCTCGCGCTTGCCGAAATGGCCCGCGAGATCGGGATCGGTCAGCCAGCGCGAGCCGTCTGCCGCAAGCACGAACTCGGGCACCAGCAGGGCGCCCGGCGCTAAGTCTGGAGCGAGCCCGCCGGCAAGGCCGAAGCTGAGCAAGCCGGTCGCACCCGCCTGCGCCAAGGCCCGAGCCGCTTGGGCGGCGCCTCTGCTGCTGCCGCCGCCCACTGCCACCCGGCCGCCCAAACGGCGCGCTACGCGGGCTTCCGCGGCCAAACCCACGACGATGCCAATCACGCGGCTAGAACCCGAACGCCACCCGGTGGGCCTGGCCGGTCAACAGTGTGCGGTAGCGGGCGAGCGCCAGCAGCGGGAAGAACAGCCGGTAGCCATGGTAGCGCAAATAGAACACGCGGGGGAAACCGGTGGCGGTGTAGGCGGCTTCGGCCCATTCGCCATCCGCCGCTTGGGTTTGCTGCAGGTAATCGATGCCGCGCGCCACCGCCGGGTTCGCCACCTCGCCCGCCGCCATCAAGCCGAGCAGCGCCCAGGCGGTCTGCGAGGGCGTGCTCTCCCGGTAGGTGCCGGGCGGGGCGCCGTCGTAGCTCTCCTCGTCCTCGCCCCAGCCGCCGTCGAGCCGCTGGTGCGCCAGCAGCCAGCCGGCTCCGCGCCGGATCGCCGAGTCGGAATGAGGCAGCCCGGCGGCGTTCAGCGCGCAGAGTACCGACCAGGTGCCGTAGATGTAATTGGTCCCCCATCGGCCGAACCAACTCCCATCGGCTTCCTGCTCGCGAAGCAGATAGCCGATGGCGCGGGCCAACACCGGCTCGCTCACAGTATGGCCAAGCTGAGCCAGCAACGACACGCAGCGCGCGGTCACGTCCGCGGTGGGCGGGTCGAGCAGGGCGCCGTGGTCGGCGAAGGGGATGTGGTTCAGGAAGTCGTATTGGTTGTCGGCGTCAAACGCGCCCCAGCCGCCGTTCGCGCTTTGCATGCCGATGATCCAGTCGCGAGCCCGGGCAATGGCCGGGGCATAGGCGGCGTCGCCCGCCCGGTGCAGCAGCATGGCGACCACTGCGGTGTCGTCCACATCCGGGTAGAAGTCATTGGCGTACTGAAAGGCCCAACCGCCGGGCGGGCACTGCGGCCGCACGAACGACCAATCGCCGCGCAGCGCGCTCACCTGCCGGGTCAGCAGCCAGTCGCACGCGGCCGCCAACGGCGCGGAGGCCTCCCCTTCCGCCTCGGCCACGGCGTGGCCGGCCAGCGCGGTGTCCCAAATCGGCGAAAAGCAAGGCTGACAAAACGCCCGGTCCGGCTCCACGATCAGCAGCTTGCGCACCGCCTGCCAAGCGGTGGCGGCATGCGGATGGTCGGGCGCGTAGCCGAGCGTGTCGAACATCATCACGCTGTTGGCGATGGCGGGGTAAATGCCACCGAGCCCATCCTCGCCGTTCAGCCGCTCGGTCACGAAGGCCACTGCAGCGTCGATCGCGCGCTTGCGGTTGCGTTTGGAGAAGCGCGGCTCAATCGGGCGCAGCAGCACGTCGAGCGCTTTGAAGACGTAGCCCCAGGCCGATCGGTATGGGCCATGGATCCAAAGCCGAACGTGCTCGGGCGGGGTGCGGAACAGCTCCGGAATGGCGATGCCCTGCGGGTTGCGGGCGCGCGGGCGCAGCGCCATCAGCACCAGCAGCGGCACCATTACGGTCCGCGACCAATATGACACCTTGGACAGATGGAAGAAAAACCAGCGCGGCAGGTGCATGATCTCCACCGGCATCACCGGCGCCGCCCGCCAAGGCACCTGGCCGAACAGCGCCAGTTGCACCCGGGTGAACACGTTGGACCGTTCGGCGCCCCCCATCACCAGGATCCGCTCACGGGCCCGGGCCATGTGCGGCGCGTCCGCTTGGTCCCCGGTAGCCTTGAGCGCGAAGTAGGCCTTAACGCTGGCGGAAACGTCGCTTTTGCCGCCGTGGAATAGCGGCCAGCCGCCATCGGCGTTCTGGATCTGCCGCAGATAGACGCCAATCTTGGCCTGCAGCGGCGCGTCGATCCGGTCCAGGAAGTGCTCCAGCAGGACGTATTCGGATGGGATGGTGGCATCGGCCTCCAATGGGAACACCCAGTGGCCATCCGCGGCCTGCTTGCCGAGCAGGGTGGCCGAGGCGGCATCGATGGCGACTTGAAGCTGGTCGGTCTGGGGTCGGAGAAGCGTTTCGCTCGGCATCTTACATCCAGGCTCACGCGGCAGCTTGAAGTACTGCCGCTGCGGTGTGTCCCGACCTGATGGCACCCTCAATGGTGGCGGGCAGGCCGGTCTTCGTCCAATCCCCGGCCAAGGCGACATTGGCAAGACCGGTGCGGGCCGCCGGCCGCTTGCGATCTTCCTCAGGAGTCGCGGCAAACGTGGCCCGCCGCTCCTTTACGACGCGACTGGGCGGTTGCGGGTGCGCAATGCCGAGAGCGGCACACAATTCTGGCCACACTGTTGCAGCAAGATCACTCGCAGCGCAGTCAAGCAGGCGGTTGGCCGCGCTGACGGTGACCGAAACCACGCCGGGTTTGACAAACACCCATTCCGCCGTGCCGCCGAGCAGCCCGACGAAGCCGGCCGGTCCGGGGTCCACGCTCGCCCGGTAGTGCACGTTCACGATCGCCTCGAACGAGTTGGGCGCGCTGAGCCCGGGCAGCAGCGCCTGCGCCACCGGGCCCGGCAGCGCCAGAACGGCCACGTCACCATGGCTCAACGGGATAGCGCCCTCTGCCGTGGCCAATGCCTCAAGCCGGTCCCCGATAATGCCGAGATGCGTGATTCGGCGGCCGAACTGCACGTCGGCCCCGGCCTGCTGCAAGGCGGCAAGCGCCGGGTCGACGAAGGTGGCGGACAATCCCTCGCTCGGATAGGCTGGAATACAGGCAGACCCACCCTTGGCCAGGGTCTCGCGCACCACCGCCGCCATCAGCCGGGCGCTGCCGGTCACCGGCGCGGTGTTGAGCGCCGCGATCACCAACGGCTCCAGCAGCTTGTGGTAGAGCGCGCCGGGCCGCAGCACCTCCGCCACCGTGGCACATGGCCCAGCGCGCAACAGACCAAGCAGCGCAACATATTCGCCGAGTCGCGCCCCCGGCACCCGGCGGCGCGGCGACAGAATCCACCAAGGCAGCCGCCCAGCATTGGGCCGCACCGTCCAGCCTCGGCCGGTAGCGAGATCGAAGAACGGGAACATCGCCTCGCGCGGCCCTGCCGTGCGGTCGGTGGCGCCGACCCGGCGCAAAAACCCGGCAATCGCCTGGTTGCCCGACAGCCAGAGATGGTTGCCATTGTCGATGCGGCAGCCGAGTTCCTTGTCGTGGTAGGAGCGGCAGCGGCCGCCGGCAGCGGGGCTCGCCTCGTAGACCGATACGGCCCAGCCAGCATCCGCCAAGGCCAGCGCCGCCGCCAAGCCCGCCATGCCGGCCCCGACCACATGCGCCCGTCTCACCAGTAGTTCCGCCCGGCGATCCAAAGCTTCTGCCACTTCGGCAGCCGCACCGGCCGTTGCAGGTCCTGCCAGCCGCGCGCCTCCAGCCGGGCCAGCAGCGCGTCATAGGTAGCGCCCATCAGCCGGGCTGGGCGCATGGCAGAGCGATCGCAGCGGCGCATCGCGGCGGCGGCGCGGGCGAACTGGCCGTGCGCTTGAGACGCCATCCGGGTGCACACCGCCGGCAAGCCGGGCGACGCAAGGGCCGCCGCCGGGTCACGCGGAACGCCCGCCGCGTCCAGCCACTCGGCGGGCAGATAGAGCCGGCCGCGCCCGGCGTCCTCGGCGATGTCGCGCAGGATATTGGTGAGCTGCAGCGCCCGGCCCAGCGCGTGCGCCACCTGGTCGGCCGCTTCCGACGCATCGCCGAACGCCCGTACCGAGAGCCGCCCCACCGCCGCGGCGACCCGGTCGCAATATAGGTCCAGCGTGGCCAGGTCGGGCGCGACGATCACCGTCTCGGCGTCCATCTGCATGCCGTCCACGATGGCCAGGAAGTCGGTCTGGCGCAGCGCGAACTGGGGCACGGCAAGCGCCAGCACCCGAGTGACGGGGTCGTGCCCAATGCCGGCATAGACGGCGGCGATCGCCTCCCGCCATTGCGCCAGGCCCGCGCGCTTGGCTTCCACCGCCGCCGGCTCGTCGGCCACGTCGTCCACCAGGCGGCAGAAGGCGTAGATCGCATACATCGCCGACCGCCGGTCCGGCGGCAGCACGCGCATGCCGCGGTAGAACGACGTGCCGGCGCGCTGCACAATGGTTTCCACCGCGGCAAGGTCCGCCGGGCTCGCTCCCAAAACCGACATGCTCATCGCAGCCGCGGCAATGCCAGCAGCACGCTGGCCGCCACATCGCGGCCGCGCAGCTTCACCCGCCGGGCCAGCGGGTCTCCCCGCCGCAGCCGCCGCGCCAGGCGCTGCGACAGGCCCACGATCACGGCGGTTTCGGTTCGCAGGAAACGGTCGCCCACGCAGCCCGGCAAGTCGGCGCCGGCCTGGTTCAAAGCGTCGGTGCGGTCGAGCAAGGCGTCCAGCACCGTGCGCAGGCCGGTGGAAGCGGCGGGGGCGCGCACGTCCTCGGTCTGGCTCCCCGCCTCCGCCAGCCAGTCCTGCGGCAGGTAGCAGCGATCGAGCTCGGCGAGGTCGCGGGCGCAATCCTGCAGATGGTTCAGCACCTGCAGCGCAGCGCAGAGTGCGTCCGAGGGCGCCCAAGCCGCGCGCGGCTCGCCATGCAGGTCCAGCACGTGGCGGCCCACCGGCATGGCCGAGTAGCGGCAGTAGTCCAGCAGCTCGTCCCAGTCGGCATAGCGGGTCTTGCTGGCGTCCTGCTTGAAGGCGCGCAGCAAGTCGAGCGCGTGCTGCGCGGTGACGCCGGTTTCGGCTAGGCTCTGCCGGAGCCGGGCAGCACTTGGCGCAGCAGCGTCGCCCTCGCCCAGCAGCGCCGCGCCCATCGCGTCGAGCCGGGACAGCTTTTCGGCCGGCGCCAGCGCCGGGTTGTCGGCGATGTCGTCGGCGTTGCGGGCAAACGCGTAGAACGCATGCACGTGCGGGCGCAGCGAGGCGCGGATCAGCCGGGAGCCGACCGGGAAGTTCTCGTCGCTGCGGCCCTTGCCCGATGGCGCCTCGATCGACAGGCCGCTCACAACCCGACCTCGCCATAGGCCCGGCGCTTCCACACGGCGCCGCGGCCGCGATGGTGCTGGATCGCCGAACCGATCGTCGCTGCCATGTAGAAGGCGGCGACCAAGGGCAGCAGCAGCGCCCAAGCCGGGCTGAGCCCGAAGCGGCGCAAGGTCGGCAAGTAGCTGCCACACGCGGCGGCGAAGGCGGCGAGCCCGGCGGCGCGCGCCCAGCTGTGGCCGAACACGGCGGCAACCGGCGGCACCAGCCAGACCAGCGCCAATCCGGCGACCGTGCCCAGCAGGATCAGGGGCGAGAAGCGGAGCTGCACATAGGCGGTGCGCGCCACCATCCGCCACACCTCGCCCGCGGTGGGATAGGGGCGGATGGAGCGGGCCAACCGGCTGTGCCCGAGCCAGATGCGGCCGCGGCACTTCAGCAGGCCCGCCAGCGCCACGTCGTCGATCAGCTTGCCGCGCAACGCCTTGATGCCGCCGGCCCGCTGCAACGCGGCCCGGCGCACCAGCATGGTCCCGCCTGCCGCGGCGGCTAGGGGCTTGGAGGGATCGTTCACGGCGGCGAACGGATAGAGCAGTTGGAAGAAGAACACGAAGGCCGGCACGAGGGCGCGCTCGGCAAGGCTGCTGCAGTTCAGCGCGACCATCTCGGAGACGAGATCGAGGTTGTCCGCCTCCAGCTTGGCCACGAGCGTGGCGAGGTGCGCCGGATCGTGCACGATGTCCGCATCGCAGAGGAGTATGAGCGGGGCGCTGCCGCGTTCCACGCCCTGGTGCACCGCCCACTGCTTGCCGCTCCATCCCGCCGGGCGCGGGCGGCCGGTGATGATTTCCAATGCAACCGACCCAGTTTCCTGACCCAGCCCGTCATGGCCGGACTTGATCCGGCCATCCACGCGGAACGGCATGTGACGCAAGCCGTCGATTGGCACGCGTTCTCCCGGTGCCGCGCCGGCGTCATTCCGGGGCCCGGCGTGGATGGCCGGGTCAAGCCCGGCCACGACGGTGGGGACGCTTCTCGCGATCTCCCCGGTGCCATCCGTGCTGCCGTCATCCACCAGGATGACCCGCAATGCCCCGCCATACTCCTGCGCAAGCAGCGAGCGCAGGGCCGCCTTGATGCTCTCCGCCTCGTCCCGCGCCGGCACCACCACGTCCACCGCGGGGGCGGCCCGCGGTGCGGCGGGCGCCAGGCTCGGCCCGGCCGACCAGAACCGTCCATGCCCCAGCAGCAGATACGCCCAAGTCAGCAATGCCAGGACCGCCAGCACCGTCATGCCGGGATGCGGCCTTGGGCGCGGAACCAGGCCACCGCATCCGCCACCGCCTCGCGCGCCGGGCGCCAGGCGTAGCCCAGCTCCGCCTGTGCCTTGGCAGACGAGAAGAACATCTTCTTCTTCGCCATCGCGAGGATCTCCCGCGTCACCAGCGGCTCCACCCCGGCCACACGCGCCAGCGCCTCGCTGGCCAGCGCCACCGGGTAGAGCGCGCCGTGCGGCAGCTTGATCCGCGGCGGCTTGCGCCCGGCCGCCTCGGCGACCAGGGCCAGCAAACTCGCCATGTCCATGTCCTCGCCGCCCAGGATGTAGCATTCGCCCACCCGGCCGCGCTCCAGCGCCAGCACGTGCCCGGCGGCCACGTCGTCCACATGCACCACGTTCAGCCCGGTATCGACATAGGCCGGCATACGCCCGGCGGCGGTGTCGGCGATCATCTTGCCGGTGGGCGTGGGTTTGATAT
This sequence comes from Acetobacteraceae bacterium, assembly GCA_965276785.1. Classification (GTDB taxonomy): domain Bacteria; phylum Pseudomonadota; class Alphaproteobacteria; order Acetobacterales; family Acetobacteraceae; genus LMUY01. The sequence continues at coordinate 236,947 of OZ255629.1, read as the reverse complement.
CGCGCGGCCCGACCGGCGCACTCGGGTTCACGATCACCACGGGAACGCCTTGTTCGCGCACTAGCGCCAAAACGGCCTGCTCGGCCAGGTATTTGGATCGCTTGTAGGTGCCGATCACCTTGTACAGCGCGTTGGGCGTGGTCTCGTCCGCCGCCGTGCCGTCCCCCACCAGGCCCAGGGCTGCGACGCTGCTGCAGTACACCATCCGCTCCACGCCCGCCGCCTGCGCCGCCAGCAGCAGGGCGCGGGTGCCGTCCACATTAGCCTGGTTCATCGCCGCCGGGTCCGGCACCCAGAGCCGGTAGTCCGCCGCGACATGCACCACGCTGCGGCACCCCTGCACGGCCCGTTCCAGCGAAGCCGGATCGCGCAAGTCCCCCACTGTCAGTTCGGCCGGCAATCCCGCGATGTTGCTGCGATTGCTGCCCTCGCGCACCAGCAGGCGCAGCATGTGCCCACGCGCGAGGAGCGCCCGCGCCACGGCGGAGCCGACGAACCCGGTGGCGCCTGTCAACAAGGTGGGGCGATTGGAGGCGGAGGAAGCGGCCACGCCGGGTCTGGTACAGCAGAGCGGTGAAACGGTCCAGCCGGCGGCTATCCTGCCAACGCGGGATGGCCGGCAATGAAGTCCCACGTGTCGCGTAGCACGGGCGCGCGCCAGCGCAGGATGGGGGCGAAGGCGCCGATGATGCCGAGATGGCCAATGCCGGGATAGATCTTGTCCGCCACCGTGCCGCCAAGCGCCTGCATGCGGCTGGTCAGCGCCACCGTATCGCGCATGCCCACGGTGTGGTCGTCGTCGCCGACCAAAAGCAGCATCGGCGGGGCATGGGCGTTGGCATAGGTAATCGGCTGGGTGGCCGCACCATTGCCGCCGGGCGCGAACACGACGGTGTAGTTCGGGTCGGTAATTGGGGCGAAGTCGTAGGGTCCGGCAATGCCCACCACGCCGGCCAGGTCGCCGGGGCTGAGCCCCACCCCGCGCAACCACGCCGGGTTCAAGGCCAGCATCACGGCATTGTACGCCCCGGCGGAGTGCCCAACCAGGAACACGCGGCGGCTGTCCGCCCCGTAAGCAGCGGCATGGGCGATGGCCCAAGCGACGGCGGCGGCATTGTCCTGTAGGAACTCCGGATACACCGCCTCCGGCCAGACGCGGTAATCCGGCACCATCACCACGGCACCCTCATGCGCCAGGCTCGCCGCGACGAACGGATAGTAGCTCTTGCTGCCGCCACGCCACGATCCGCCATAAAAGAAAATCACCAGCGGACGGTCCGTCCCGCCGCCCTTGGGTTGGTAGATGTCCAAGTCCTGCCGTGGCCCAGGCTCGTAAGCCACATTGCGCGTGATGGTGAGATCACCCGTGTAGACGGTGTGGTTGAGCAAGCCAGGCCGGTCGCAGGACGCGACGAACACCGCCGAGAGCACCGCCAGCACCCGCCCCAGCAGCCGCTTGGAGAGCGCAGCCCGTAACTTCGCCGTCAAATCGGGATCGATGGCAGCCACTCCTCACTTTTACGTTAGCCTTTGGTCGACAGCTTGCATACCAATGTATCGCGCTGCGGTCAGGCCGCCGGCTTTAACCTCTGGCTCACGAAATGGCGAGACAAACCGCGCCCGAACCGACCGTCGCCGACCGCGCCGAGCAGCAGCGCCTGGCCACCCTGCTCCGGTCGGGCCTGTTCGATGGCACATGGTTCATCGCCCGCAACCCCGACCTGGCCGGCGGCGACCACGGCGCCCTGCTGCACTGGCACCGCTACGGCTGGCAGGAGGGCCGCTGGCCAAACGCCTACTTTGACCCGGCCTACTATGTCAGCCGCAATCCCGGCTGCACCGGCGACCCCTTGCTGCACTACATCCGCTCCGGCGAGGCGGCGGGCCGCCGGCCCGTGCCGTATTTCGATCCAGCCTGGTATCGTACGCAACACCGCGTGCCGCCCGGTGAACTCTGTCTGGCGCATTACCTGCGCGCGCGCACCACGTCCAGCGTCAGCCCGATCCCGGAGTTCGACGCCCTCTTCTACCTGCGCGAATACAGCGACATTGCCGAAGCCGGCATGGACCCGATGGAGCATTACCTGGTGCAGGGCCATCGCGAGGGCCGCCTGCCGAACCGCCGCTTCAACCCGCAGCGCACGCCCGGCGCGGGCCTCGACCCGAACCCGCTGGTCGCCCTGCTGCTGTGGCGCGAGCAGTCCGGCTTCGACGGGGCGACCACGGTGGCCGACGAGGTCCGCCGCACCACCAGCCCGCACCCCGAGTGCGAGGATATCGCACCCCTGCCGCCGGGCATGGCGCCGCAAGCCATGCTGCTGGCCTACTACCTGCCGCAGTTCCACCCGGTGGCGGAGAACGATGCCTGGTGGGGCCGCGGCTTCACCGAATGGACCAATCTCGGCCGCGCCCTGCCCCGCTTCGCCGGCCACTACCAGCCCCGCATCCCGCGCGACCTCGGCTACTACCGACTCGACAGCGGCGACACGCTGCGCCGCCAGGTGGCGCTGGCCAAGGGCGCCGGGCTGGGCGGCTTCGTGTTCTACTTCTACTGGTTCAACGGCCGCCGCCTGCTCGAAGCCCCGCTCGAAGCCCTGCTCGCCGACCGCAGCATCGACATGCCGTTCTGCCTGATGTGGGCCAACGAGAACTGGACCCGGCGCTGGGACGGCTCCGAGCAGCAGGTGCTGATCAGCCAGGACTACCTCGCCGCCGACGAGCCCGACCTATTGGCCGAGTTCGCCCGCCACTTCGCCGACCCGCGCTACATCCGCCTGCGCGGCCGCCCGGTGCTGATGGTCTATCGCGCCCCCCTGATCCCGGACGCCGCCGGCACCGTGGCCCGCTGGCGCCGGCTGTTCCGCGACCGCCATGGCGAGGACCCGGTCTTCATCATGGCGCAGAGCTTCGGCGCCACCGACCCGCGCCGCTTCGGCATGGACGCCGCGGTGGAGTTCCCGCCCCATAAGCTCACCGGCGGGGCGGAGCTGATCAACGCCAGCCTCGACGTGCTGGACCCCAAGTTCGACGCCGAGGTGTACGACTATGCCGCCGTGGCGCAGGCCTCCACCGGCGAGCCGGCGCCGGACTACCCCCTGATCAAGACCGCCGTGCCGAACTGGGACAACGAGCCGCGCCGGCAGGGCGCCGGCACCGTGCTGCACGGCTCGACCCCGGCGCTGTATCAGGCCTGGCTTGCCGAGCTGATCCGCCTCGCCCGCCGCCACCCGGTGGAAGGCGAGGCGATCGTCTGCATCAACGCCTGGAACGAGTGGGCGGAGGGCGCCACCCTGGAGCCGGACGTGCATTGGGGCGCCGCCTATCTCAACGCCACCGCCCGCGCCGCCGCCGGGCTGCCGTTGCCGGGCACGCGCACCCGCATCCTGCTGGTCGGGCACGATGCGCTGGCCCATGGCGCGCAAACCCTGCTGCTGCGGCTGGGCCAGGCGCTGCGGGCGCTGCACGGGGTGGATGTGGCGTTCCTGCTGCTGGCGGGCGGCCCATTGGAGCCGGAGTATCGCGCCGTGGCGCCCTGCTTCGTCGCCAACGGGCGCGTCCAGCTCGACGCCCTGGTGCGCTCCGCCCGGCACGCTGGCTGCAGCACTGCCATCGTCAACAGTGCCGCCAGCGCGGATGCGGTCGCCGGGCTGGAGCGGCACGGCATCCGCACCGTGCTGCTGGTGCACGAGTTGCCCCGGCTGCTGCGTGAAAAGAGCCTGCTGGAGCCGCTGCGCAGCGCTCTGGCGGAGGCCGCCGCCGTGGTGTTCCCGGCCGAGCTGGTGCGGGACCGCTGCAGCGAACTGGCCGCCCTGCCCCCCGCCCGCACCGAAATCCTGCCGCAAGGCGTGGCGCTGGACCTGGCAGCGCCCGCGGCCGCCCCGCAACGCCGGACCGCGACACGCGAGGCGCTGCGAGCCAGTGCCAAGACCCTGGTCGTGCTCGGCATGGGCTTCGGCGACCTGCGCAAGGGCTTCGACCTGTTCCTGCAGGCCTGGCGCGCCGCCCGCACCGCCAGCCGGCCAGTGCTGTTCCTATGGGCCGGCAACGTCGACCCGGCGGTGCAGGCCTATCTCGGCGCCGAAGTGGCGGCCGCGGAAGCGACCGGCAGCTTCCGCTGTCTCGGCCACCGCTCCGACCCAGCGGCCTTGCTCGCGGCCGCCGATGTCTTCCTCCTGCCGTCGCGCGAAGACCCCCTGCCTTCCGCCGCGCTCGAAGCCATGGCGGTCGGCACCCAGGTGGTCGCGTTCGACGACGCGGGCGGCATCCCGGAGCTGCTCAACCGGCTGGACGGCGGCGAGAGCGTGCCGCTCGGTGATGCCAGCGCCATGGCAGCCGCCGCATTGCGCCTGGCCGCCAGGGCCAACCCGGCCCGCCGCGCCCAATTGGCCGCCGCCGCCCAAGCCGCCTTCGCCTTCGACCGCTACACCGCCCGGCTGCTGGCGCTCGCCTGCCCTGCGGTGCTGCCGGTCTCCGTGGTCGTGCCGAGCTTCAACTACGGCCGCTTCATGGCCACCCGCCTGGCCTCCATCTTCGCCCAAACTTACCCCGTGCGGGAGGTCGTGGTGCTGGACGACGCCTCCGCCGATGACAGCGTGGCCGTCGCCGAGCACACCGCCGCAGCCTGGGGGCGCCGCATCCGGGTCGAGCGGGCGGAGCGCAACAGCGGCTCGGTGTTCGCCCAGTGGCGCCGGGCGGCGGAGACGGCGGCCGGCGACTGGCTCTGGATCGCCGAAGCCGACGATGACGCCGACCCGCTGTTTCTGGCCACGGTGGCATCAGCCGCCGCTCGCGCGCGCGACCCGGCAATGGCGTTCTGCGACAGCCGGGCGATCGATGAACGCGGCGCCACCCTTTGGCCCGACCACCGGGACTATTACGGCCCGGGTGTCCTCGCCGAGGACGCGGTGTTCGAGGGAGCCGACTTCCTGCGCACCCACTTGGCCGAACGCAACCTGATGCTGAACGCCAGCGCGGTGCTGTGGCGCCGGGCGGACCTGCTGGACGCACTGCGGAGCTGCGAGCCGGAGTTGCGCCGGCTGCGCATGGCGGGGGATTGGCGGCTCTACGCCCAGGTATTGGCCAGGCCGGGCGCGCAGCTCGCCTATGTCGCCCGGCCGCTAAACCATCACCGCCGCCACACACGCAGTGTCACCGCCCGCATGCCCCCCGCCGAGCAAGCCGCCGAGGTGCAACGCGTGCACGAGGCGGTGGCGCGTCTGGTGGGGACGGACGCCGCGTTGCGGGCGCGGCAGCGGCGCTACCGCCGCACGCTGGTGAAAGGAAAGCCGTGATGGCGTCCCTGTCGATACCGCGAGTTGGTGAGGAGAAGGAGCGGCGCGTAGCAAAGCCCCACGGTAGATGGCGGATCAAGCAGATCAGGGTCACGGCGGCGCTGGTCGAGCAGGTGAGCCGGACCGGAGCCGGACTGCGCTTGGTGCGCTTCGTGCGCTCGTTTGTGCTGACACGCCGCGCCTACGCGGCGCTGCTGCATTATCGACGCCCGTTCGCCTCGCTGCACGACGCCAGGCAGGCGATCGGTCAGCTCGACGGCACGGCGCACGAAAGCTCCAGCAACATCGACTGGCATTCCCGCATGCAAGCAGCGATACGGCCCAGCGACTACGCTGCCTTGTTCCAGCTCAGGCCGCTGCTGCCACAATTGACTCGCATCTTCGACCTGGGCGGCAATGTCGGCAATCTGTTCTACAGCTATGCCGGCTACGTCGAGTTCCCGCCCGAGCTGACTTGGCAGGTGTTCGATCTGCCGGCCGTGGTGGCAAGCGGGACCGCCCTGGCCCGCAAGCGCAACGCCAGCCAGGTCCGCTTCACCTCCACCTGGCAGGACGCAGACGGTTCGGACTTGCTGATCGCCGCCGGCTCGCTGCACTACTTTGAGGCCCCGCTTTGGGCGATGGTGTCAGAGCTGTCGAACAAGCCCCGCTACATCCTGGTCAACCGGACTCCGTTGAACGAGGACCGGGCGGTCGCGGCGGTGCAGGACAGCATCGGCATCCAGGTCGCCTGCTTCGTCTACAACCGCTCCGACATGATCCGCGGCTTCGAGCGGATTGGCTACGAACTGGTCGACCAATGGCGGGCGCCGGAACTTGGCCTGACCATCCCGGGCTATCCGGAGCTATCGGCACCGGAATACAGCGGCTTCTTTCTAAAGCGGCCGGACGTTTCGGATCAGCGGACAATCCCGCTCAGCTTGGAGTAGAGCTTGGTTGTGCGTGGCCCGGGCGTGATCCGCAGGATGCCGAACATCACGTCCGGCGCCAGCCCGCGCAGGCCGAACTCCTCGCTGCCGTAGCCGGCCGCCTGCGCCATCTGCACCATCCCGCGCACCCGGGTGAAAATCCCGCTTTGGCTGTAGATGGCGGTGCGGCCTTGATACATCTGCAGCGCCTGCTGGTAGGCGGCGAGACGGCGGTCCATCCGCTCGCGGAACGCCGGCGCCGCCCGCTCGCGCAGGTCCGCCCACAGGGCGATGTTGTTACGCAGACGCGCGACCCGTACGTTGAAGTAGCGCGACCGCGACTCCGGCGTGCGCTCGATCTTGCGGGTGAACGCGCCGATGACGTTGGAGCCGTGCTGACGGTAGTCCACCAGGCAATCGTCGATATTGACCACCTCGCCGAGCACGGCCGCCACGAAGTAGTACCATTGGTCGTGCGTGTCGCGCTCGATCTCACCCGTCTCCTCCAGGTGGGCGGTGCGCGGCCAGAGATCGTTGCAGTCATTGAGCGAGCGCCGGAACATCATGCTCATGCCGTATTCCAGGTGCAGCGGCTTGCGGTAGTCGGTCCAGCGTCCATTCGGCCGCGGCACCAGGCGCTGGCCGACGCTACGGCCCTCGCTGTCCACGATGGCGGCGTCGTGGCACACCATGGTGACGCCTGGGTTGGCGAACGGCGCCGCGCAGCGCTCGATCTTGCTCTCGTGCCAGATGTCGTCCTGGTCGCAGAACGCGATCAGGTCGCCGCGGCAGCGCTCGGCGGTGTTGAAGAAGTTGGCGCGGAATCCGAGCCGCACCGGGTTCTGGTGCAGTAGCACCGGAAACGGCGCGGTTTTGGCAAACGCTTCCAGGATCGCGATCGTCTCATCGGTGGAGGCGTCGTCTCCCACCACCAGTTCCATCGGCAGCCGCGTCTGGCACGCCAGGCTGTCGAGCTGCTGCTGCAGGAAGCGGCCGCCCTGGCACGTCGCCAGCGCAATGGACACGCTGGGCGGCGCGGCGCCGGAGATGTCTGGGTGTCGAATGTCGGCAGACGTCAATATCCTGGCCTTTCTCTGTCGTGCGGCCGCATCCGCCCTGTGATACGGGCGCGGCGGTTCGCGCTGCAAGCCCCCTGCGGTTGCAAGGAGCCGTGTCAAGGCACACAATTGCGGGCGCAAATAAGACATTGCTGCGCTGCGGTCGAACTGGCAAGTTATCGCAACAATCTCAAAAGCCGTGCACGCAATCACAGCAGGTGACACTGACATGCGGGTTTTGCTTACTGGAGGGTGTGGCTTCATCGGATCGGCCGTCATTCGCCACCTGGTGCGGGACCGTGGCGCCAGCGTGATCAACGTCGACAAGATGTCCTATGCCGCCTCGGAAGACGCCTTGGAGGGCGCACGTCACGATGCGCGGCACACGCTGCTGCAGGCCGACATCACCGACCCGGCCGCCATGCGCGCCGCCTTCGCCACCCACCAGCCGGATGCGGTAATGCACCTGGCGGCCGAAACCCATGTAGACCGCTCCATCGACGGCCCAGGCCCGTTCGTCACCACCAACGTGGTCGGCACCTTTATCCTGCTTGAGGCCGCGCGGGAATATTGGTCGGGGCTGACCGGCGCGCGCCGGTCAGCGTTCCGCTTCCACCACGTTTCCACCGACGAGGTGTTCGGCGCGCTTGGTCCCAACGACCCCCCCTTCACCGAGGCCACGCCGTACGATCCGCGCAGTCCCTATTCCGCCAGCAAGGCCGCTTCCGACCACTTGGTGCGCGCCTGGTGGCACACCTACGGGCTGCCGACGTTCGTCACCAACACCACCAACAACTACGGCCCGTGGCAATTCCCTGAGAAGCTAATCCCGCTGGTGACGCTCAACGCGCTCGAGGGCAAGGCGCTGCCGGTCTATGGCGACGGCTCCAACCAGCGCGATTGGCTGTTCGTGGACGACCACGCCGAAGCCTTGGTGCTGGCGCTGGAACGGGCCGAGCCGGGCAGCACATTGGCAATCGGCGCTCAGCAGCCGCGGAGCAACCTGCAGGTGGTCCGCGCCATCTGCGCCACGCTGGACCGGATAGAACCCGACCCAGCCGGCCCGCGCGAGCGGCTGATCCACTTCGTCACCGACCGCCCCGGCCACGATTTCCGCTACGAGATCGACCCGGCGCGCGCCCAAGTCGCCCTTGGCTGGAAGGCGCCGCACGATTTCGAGCGCGGGCTGGAGCGCACCGTGCGCTGGTACCTCGATAACCGGGCCTGGTGGGGCCGCATTCGCGCCGGCCGCTACGCTGGGCAACGGCTTGGGACGGCGGCATGAAGGGCATCCTACTCGCCGGCGGCTCCGGCACCAGGCTGCACCCGATGACCTTGGCCAACTCCAAGCAGTTGCTGCCGGTGTACGACAAGCCGATGGTGTATTACCCGCTCTCCGTGCTCATGCTGGCCGGCATCCGCGACATCCTGGTGATCTCCACCCCGGTCGACCTGCCGGGCTTCCGCCGCCTGTTGGGCGATGGCAGCCATCTCGGCTGCCGCATCGACTATGCCGAGCAGCCAAGCCCCGACGGCCTGGCGCAAGCCTTCCTGATCGGCGCCGACTGGCTGGCGGGCGAGGCCTGCGCCTTGGTGCTCGGCGACAACATGATCTTCGGCGACCACCTCAGTCACACCCTGCAGGAATGCGCCGCGCGCCGCGCCGGCGCCACCGTGTTCGCCTACCAGGTGCGGGACCCGGAGCGCTACGGCGTGGTCCAGTTCGACGCGGACGGCCGGGCCACCCAGATCGTCGAGAAACCCAGCCATGCGGTCTCCAACTGGGCGGTGATCGGCCTGTATTTCTACGACCACCGCGTGACCGAGCTTGCCCGCCAGGTGAAGCCCTCGGACCGCGGCGAATTGGAGATCACCGACCTCAACCGCATCTACCTGGAGGAGGGCTCGCTCGCCGTCGAGCGGCTCAGCCGCGGCTACGCCTGGCTCGACGCCGGCACGCCGGACAGCCTGTTGCAGGCGTCGCACTTCGTACAGACCATCCAGTCGCGCCAGGGCATGCTGGTGGGCTGCCCGGAGGAGGTGGCGTATCGGATGGGCTTTATCGATTCCCACGCACTGCGCGAGCGGGCCCGGACGCTGCACAAGACCGAACTCGGCCGCCTGCTGCTGGAACTGGCCGACGGGGTGCACGGATGAGCGTCGAGCGGCTCGTCATCCCCGACGTGATGCTGTTCACCCCAGCCCGGTTCGGCGACTCGCGCGGCTTCTTCTCCGAGACCTGGACCGCGCGCAGCATGCAGGAGGCCGGCATCGCGCTGCCCTTCGTGCAGGACAACCACAGCATGTCGCAGGCCCGCGGCGTTCTGCGCGGGCTGCACTGCCAAGTGGGCCCGAACGTGCAGGGCAAGCTGGTGCGGGTGGTGCGCGGCGCAATCTGGGACGTCGCGGTGGACGCCAGGCGGGGTTCGCCCAACTACGGCCAGCACGTCGCCGCTGAGCTGAGTGCCGCAAACTGGCGCCAGCTTTGGGTGCCCCCCGGCTTCCTGCACGGCTTCGTCACGCTCGAGCCGGACACCGAGGTGATCTACAAGACCACCGCCCCCTACGACCGCGCCTGCGAACGCGGCGTGATGTGGAACGACCCGGCCTTGGCCATCACCTGGCCAATGGCAGCTTCCGAGGTGCAGTTGTCCGACAAAGACAAGGAACTGCCGGGCTGGCATGCGGCGGCGGACTGGTTCGCGGCATGATCCTGGTCACCGGGGGCGCCGGCCAGGTCGCCACCGAACTCGCCACGCTGGGCGGCAACCGCGTCCTGCGCGTCGGCCGCCCGGAGTTCGATTTCGACCGCTCCGACAGCATCGCCGCCACGTTCGAGCGCGTCCGCCCGGCCGCCGTGGTGAACGCCGCCGCCTGGACCGCTGTCGACGCCGCCGAGACCGAGGAAGCCGCCGCCTTCCGCGCCAACCGCGACGGCCCGGCCGCCCTCGCCCGCCTATGCGCCGCGGCGGACGTGCCGCTGGTCCATCTCTCTACCGACTACGTGTTCGACGGCCGCAAGCCCACCCCCTACGTCGAGACCGACCCGACCGGACCGATGGGCGCCTATGGCCGCAGCAAGCTCGCCGGCGAGGCGGCCGTGCTGGGCGCGGGCGGCCGGGCCGCGGTGGTGCGCACCGCCTGGGTCTACAACGCCACCGGCAAGAACTTCGTCCGCACCATGCTCGCCGCCGCCCTGAAAACCGACACATTGCGCGTGGTCACCGACCAGCAAGGCAGCCCGACCCACGCCGCGGACTTGGCCGTCGCCATTCTGGCCGTGCTGGACCGCATGGCCGATTGGCGCCCCGAATACGGCGGCGTGTTCCATGCCGCCGGCACCGGCAGCACCACTTGGCACGGCTTCGCCGAGGCGATCTTCACCGAAGCCGCCAAGCACGGCCGCCGCAAGCCCATTGTGGTCCCGATCGCCACCGCCGATTGGCCCACGCCCGCCGCCCGCCCCGCCAACTCCCGCCTGGACTGCACCAAGCTGAGCCGCGTGTTCGGCGTGCAATTGCCAGCTTGGGAGCCAAGCCTGGTGAGCACGGTGGCGGCGCTCGCCGGGTAGCCTAGCCCAACGGGAATTGATACCGGCCGCGGGCGAGAATGAGCTCGGCACGCTCCAAATCCCGCTCGGTGGTGATCTTGATGTTGTCCTCACTGCCAAGCGTCACCGCCACCTGCATGGCGTCGCGTTCGGCCACCGAGGAGTCGTCGGTCAGGTCGGACGAGTTGCGCAGCTTCTGGTGCGCGGCAAGGATGCGGTCGAACTGGAAGCCTTGCGGAGTTTGTGCCCGCCATATGTCGGCTCGGTCCACCGTGGCGCTCACCACTCCGCCCGGCGCACGCTTCAGTGTATCCACTACCGGTAGGCCGGTGATCACGGCGGACGCATGGTCCAGCGCTGCCAGCACGGTCGAGATGGACGCCTGATCCACGAATGGGCGCACCCCGTCGTGGATGATGACCTTGCCCGGGTGCAATTCGGCGATGCATTCCAGCCCGAGCCGCACCGATTGCTGCCGGGTCGCTCCGCCCATCACTGGCGGCGGAATGTTCAAGCCCTGGACCGCCCGATCATACAACTCGCGGTCGTCTGCATGGATCACCACGCGGATGTGGCCAATCTCGCTGTGGCGGAGAAAAGCAGCCAGCGTGTGGCGCAGGATTGGCGTGCCGTCGAGGTCGCGGTATTGCTTGGGAATTGGGCCGCCCATGCGGTGGCCACGCCCCGCCGCAACGATGAGGGCTGCATTCATGTGTGCCGTTTCGCCAGCCGGGCCGCTGCTGTCAATGGCGCGCAACCATTTGCGCCGGGCCGCAAAGCCACCCAAATAGCGGGCGCTGCAACCAGGAGCGATCCCGCATGAAAGCCATCGGCTACTTTCAACCGGGCTCCATTGACCGGCCGGACGCGCTGGTGGATCTCGATCTGCCCACTCCGGTGGCGACCGGCCGGGACCTGCTGGTGGAGGTGAAGGCGATTTCGGTCAACCCGGTGGACACCAAGCTCCGCGCCAGCGCAGCGCCTGAGCCCGGCGCCGCCAAGGTGATCGGCTATGACGCCGCCGGCGTGGTGGTGGCCGCCGGCCCCGAAGTGATGCTGTTTTCGCCTGGGGAGGCCGTGTTCTACGCCGGGTCGATCGCGCGGCTCGGCGCCAACAGCGAGTTTCATCTGGTAGACGAGCGCATTGTCGGCGCCAAGCCACGCTCGCTCGATTGGGGCGCCGCTGCGGCGCTGCCGCTCACTGCCATCACCGCCTGGGAGTGCTTGTTCGACCGGCTGGACGTGCGCCGCCCGGTGCCGGGAGCGGCCCGGGCGATCTTAATTATTGGCGGCGCGGGAGGGGTTGGTTCCATCGCGGTGCAATTGGCCCGACGGCTGACCGATCTCACCATCATCGCCACTGCCTCCCGTCCAGAGACCCGGGCCTGGGCGCTGGAGATGGGCGCACATCACGTGATCGACCATAGCCGACCGCTTGCCGCCCAAGTGGCCGGCCTTGAGCTCGGCGCACCTGGTTTCGTGTTTTCCACCACTCAAACCGACCGGCACGCCGCCGAGATAGCGGGCTTGATCGCGCCACAGGGCCGGCTGGGCGTGATTGACGAGCTGGCCAATGCTGGCCTGTTCAAAGCCAAGGGGGCCTCGATCCATTGGGAGTACATGTTTGCCCGGCCGGTGTTCGGCACTCCCGACATGGGCGAGCAGGGCGTGCTGTTGAGCGAGGTGTCGCGTTTGGTCGACAGTGGTGAGTTGCGCAGCACGGTCACGGAGCGGCTATCGCCGATCAACGCGGCGAACCTGATCCGGGCGCATGCGGCGGTGGAAACCGGCAAGACCCGCGGGAAGACTGTGCTGGAGGATTTCCGGTCGTGATGCCGCAGGTGGGAACGTAAACGGTCCGGAGCCGATCTCAAACCGGCGGATCATCGTGGAGCTTGTTGCCCTAAAGTTGGACCAAGACTCTTTCCAGCATTGACCGCTGCCTGGGCATCCAGCTCGCCGCGCGGGTCCGTTTAGGTGATCGCCCAAAGGGGCCATGCGGCCGGCCTAAAGCTTGTTACCGACAATCAGGTCAGCATCGGCGTGAGGTCCGGGTCGCCCGCTGCCATCGCGCGGCGGTAGGCTGGGCGCGCACCGATCCGCTGCAAATAAGCCAGGATACTGGGATAAGGCTGAAGGTTCATCGGTTGGAACAGCCGCATCGTGGTCAGCGAGAACACGCTCATAATGTCCGCCGCCGTGAACTCCTCGCCTGCTAAATAAAGCGCCTCGGCCAGACGCGCCTCCACCAAGGCCATCACCCGGTCTAGCCGATCCTGCACCGCGATCTGAATAGGATGGTCCGGCGCCAGCTTCGCCCTGCGCACCATCATCAATCTCCCAATGACCGGCTGAAGGTTGCCGTTGGCAAAGTGGAACCAATAAAGATAGGATGCAAAATCGGGGTGATCTGGCCCCAGCCGCAGACGGCCGCCTCCGTGCTTGACGATGATGTATTCGGTGATCGCAGCGGACTCCGCCAACAGAAGCCCATCATCCTGGATCACCGGTGCCGCGCCGAGCGGATGCAGCGCCTTCAACGCAGGAGGCGACAGGATTGTCACGGGATCCCGCTCGTAGCGCTTGAGTTCATAAGCGATCTCCAACTCCTCGCAGAGCCAGATGATCCGCTCAGACTGCGAGTGCCCCAGATGGTGGATTGTCAGCATCGCCCGTCCTCTGTGAAGCATGTCGGCTAGGATTGGTCGCTACGCCGACTTCATCAGCACCTTGACCGAGTCCCGTGAATTCGCAACCTTGATCGCCTCGTGCCACTGCGGCAGCTTGTAGCCGGGAGTGACGACCCCTCGATGTCGCAAGTTCGCAGGACAGCAGGGCGGCGCTAATCCGCATCTTCCCGGGACCGCACCGAGATCGCTTCCGCAGCGGCGATGTAATCCCGGGTGATCGGACTGCCGTCGACGCTTTGCGCCACCTGCAACTGCCAGACCATCTGGCCGCCGCGACGGAAGGCGAGCTCGCAGCCTGCCAAATACATCTCAAACATTCGGCACAGCCGCTCATCGTAGAGGAGTGCCGCGTCGGCGCGGCGGGCAGCGAACCGGCGGCGCCAATGCCGCAGCGTCTCGGCATAGTGCAGGCGCAGGATTTCCACGTCGGTCGCCACCAGGCCGCTGGGTTCCACCGCGGCGAACACCTCCGACAGGGCCGGCGAGTAGCCTCCCGGAAAGATGTAGCGGCGCAGCCAGGGGTTGGTCTCGCCCGGCCCATCACTGCGGCCGATGGCGTGCAGCAGCGCCACGCCGTCCGATGCCAGCAGGGTGCGCATGCGCTGGAAGAACGTCCGGTAGTGGTTCACCCCGACATGCTCGAACATGCCGACCGACACGATGCGGTCGAACGGGCCCGGCACCATGGGGTCGCGGTAATCCAGCAGTTCGAACTGGACCCGGTCTTCCAGCCCAGCCTCGGCGGCGCGGATGCGGGCGCGGGCAAGCTGTTCACTGCTAAGCGTGATGCCGAGCACCCGCGCCCCGTAGTCGCGCGCCAGGGTGAGCGCCATGCCGCCCCAGCCGCAGCCAATGTCCAGCACGCGCAAATCTGGCCGGTCCAGCAGCAGCTTGGCCGCGATGTGGCGTTTCTTGGCAACCTGAGCCTGCTCCAGCGTCTCGGACCCGGTGCGGAAGTAGGCGCAGGAATATTGCCAGTCGGCGTCCAGGAACAAAGCATACAGCCGGTCGCCGATGTCGTAGTGCTGCGCCACGTTGCGGCGGGCACGGCCGGCCGGGTTCCATTGCGCCAGCGGCCGCAACGCTCGCCGCGCGGCGCCGAGAACGCCCAGGCCGGGATGCGGGCCGCCCGAACACTGGTTATCGATCAGCACATCGAGCACGTCATAGATCGTGCCGCCCAGCGGCAGCAACTCACCATCCATGTAGCTCTCACCGACCGAGAGCGCCGGGTCGGTGATCAATCGGCGCACGCATCGTGGAGTACGGAATTCCACCCCAGCGGCAGGCCCATCCTGCGGGCCGGCGTAGGTCACGAAGCGGCCGCTAGGATACCGCACCGACAGGCGGCCGCGTTGGATAAACCGTTTGAGTACGAGGTCGAGCAGCGTTTCCATCTCACTCCCCTGATTCGGCGAGCTAGCTTGGGCCGGCCGTTATGCTGGCGTCAAAAACTTATGACGTGCCGCTTGACAAAGAATGGTGACGACAGGGGCGTGTCAGTCGGCATGCTCGGGCGTTCCACTGC
The DNA here is from genome assembly GCA_965276785.1 of Acetobacteraceae bacterium. Taxonomy (GTDB): domain Bacteria; phylum Pseudomonadota; class Alphaproteobacteria; order Acetobacterales; family Acetobacteraceae; genus LMUY01. The sequence goes on along the minus strand of OZ255629.1, from coordinate 221,922 downwards.
ATTGCCGCAGCCGGTGCTCCATGTGCGGCGGGATTGGCGCGGTGGCGGCAAGCGGTGGCACCAGTGGTAGCTCGATGGCGCGCGCCAGCAGCTGGAGCGGCCCCTCCCCGCCGCCATACACCCAGTCTCCAAGCACCGGGCAGCCAAGTGCCGCACAATGCGCGCGGACCTGGTGGGTGCGGCCGGTGAGAGGATGGAGTTCCAACCAGCTCAGCCCCTCCGCCACGCCGCGAAGGCGCCAAGCCGTGGCCGCGGCGGCGCCAGCCGAGTCGGGCACCATTCGCCAGCCGGTGTGATGGTTGCGCTTGGCCAGCGGCAGCTCCACGCAGCCGGCCAGGGCGCTCGGTTGGCCGCGCACGATCGCCCAATAGGTTTTGTCGACCCGGCCAGCCGCAAACGCCTGCTGCGCCGCCAGCAAGGCCGCACGGCGCAGCGCCACCACCAGGCAGCCGGCAGTATCGGCGTCCAGTCGGTGCGCCAGCCAAGGGCCATCGCGGCGGCGGGACAGCAACGGGAACCAATCCTCCACGCTGGGGCCGCCGCGCGGACCTGCATGCACGGGCAGCCCGGCCGGCTTGTTCAGCACGACAAAGCGTCGGTCCTGATGAAGGATGGGCACAGCGCCTGGGAGGCTTCCGGTCAACCGCGCCGGCCGAGGTCGAGCAGCAGCGCACCGCCCACGCCCAGCAGCATGAGGGCCGCCATCGGCCGCGCCGTCCCATCGGTCAGCCAGCCCATGGCCGAGCCGCTCACCGCCGCCAGCAGGAACTGTAGCGTGCCCATCAGAGCCGAGGCGCTGCCAGCATGGGCACCGTGGCGGGACAGGGCGCCGACCGTGGTGTTGGGCAGGATGAGGCCGAAGCTGGTCATGATCACCACGATCGGCGCCACCAGCCCGATCAGGCCGAAACGCCCGGCGAACGACACTGCCGCCAGCACTGCCACGCCTGCTGCGCCCACCCGCAACGCCCATCGCGACACCGCCAGCAGGCCGAAGCGTAGCACCAACCTCGGGTTCACCTGCGAGCCGAGGATGAACCCGGCGGCGCACAGCCCATACAGCACGCCATATTGCGGCGGCGAAAGCCCGTAGCGGACCAGATAGACCGGCGGCGAGCCGCTGATATAGGCAAACAGAGCGAACATGGCGCAGGCACCGATGCCCATGTTCAGCAGGAATCCACGCTCCTGTAGGATGTTGAGGTAGCGCCATAGCAGTGCCGCCGGCCCGAGCCGGACCCGGCGCTCGCTCGGCAGCGTCTCCGGCAGCAGCCACCACACCAGCAGCATTGACAAGGCGCCATGACCGGCCGCGACCCAGAAGATCGCGTGCCAAGTGAACACGGTAAGCAAGGCGCCGCCGAGGGTGGGCGCCAGGATCGGCGCCACTCCCATCACCAGCATGAGTTGCGAGATCAGCCGAGCCGCAGCGTTGCCATCCGCCAAGTCCCGCACCACGGCGCGGGGCAGCACGGTGCTGGCCGAGCCGCCGAATGCCGCGAGCGCGCGCATCAGCGTGAGGCTGGTCAGATTTGGCGAGAGCGCACAGCCGACGCTGGCCACCGTGTAGAGCACCAGTCCGGCGAGCAACGGCGCGCGGCGGCCGAACCGGTCGGCAAGCGTGCCCTGCATAATCTGCCCCACAGCGAGCCCGGCGAACCAACTCGCCAAGGTGATCTGCGCGGTGCCCTGCTGCAGCCCTAAATCGGCTTCAATGGCCGGGAAAGCCGGGAGGTACATGTCGGTCGATAACGGCCCGACCGCCGTCAGAAACCCGAGCAGCACCGGCAACCAACGCGATGTTGCGTTCAATTAGGGTGCCTGGGTGCTCACGGCCAGCGTGGTGCGCACGGGCGCGGGCGGCGGCCCCTTGATCCAAACCGAAGGCGGCTGGGCCTGCGCGCTGCCGTAGATGGAGCAGAACGCAACGTCCGCCGCGTCCCGCCCGGCGCCGATGCGCACCAGCCCGTCGAGTGCCGCCATGCGGGTGGGATCGAACAGGTACCACGCGCCGCCGCCGGGCCCGTGCAGGTAGGCCTCGAACACGGCATGGAAATCGGGCGGCTGCAACTGCCAGGCATAGGCGCTGATGTAGCGCGCCGGCACACCCACCGCACGGCACAGCGCGATGGCCAAATGGGCAAAGTCCCGGCACACGCCGGCGCGGTCGCCGAGTGTGTCGTAGGCGCTGGTTAACGCGTCGGACGTGCCGGCTTGGTAGTCCACGTTGTCGCGGATCCAGTTGCAGATGGCGGTCACCCGCTGGTGCCCGGCGGGCTCGCGGCCGAACTGCCTATTGGCGAACCGGCTCAGCCGGTCAGATTGGCAGTAGCGACTGGCGTTGAGGTAGGTCAGCACGTCCAGTGGCAGCGACCCGGCGGCAATCTCCGTCACCTCCGTCGGGTCGATCATCAGCGGGTCGAGCGCGATCTCGGCCTCATACTCGATGCGGAACTCGCCCGGTGGCACGAGGTAGCGCAGGATGCGGTTGCTGCTTTCCGGCTGGAGAAAGCGGTCCGGTTCGCCGAGCGCTGGCGTGGTGGTCAGCCGCTCCGAGCGGACGCGCTGGCGGGGAAATTGGCCTGCTTCGAGGTTGAAGACGAAGGGCGTGAGGGTGGAGACCGAGTAGGACAGGGTGCAGCCGATGGTGAAGTCCATTGCGCGATCCCCAGCGCTTCTGAAGCCCACGGCTTCGCTACTCATGGCTCGGCGTAGCAGCAAAGCCGCTGTGCGAAAAGTGCGGCTTCGATGGAAAGGGCTTGGCTGACTGGGAAGCAGCCAGTGTTGTGTCACTATCGCACACCAACTGGTCCCGCGATTTATCCGGGTCAACAAAGCCTTCAAGACCTTCCCAATCTCCACGCCGAGGGTCTCGCACGGAGGGATGGGATAAGCCGAACTCCTCCAGCAGATAGTTGCCCCGGCCGTAATTGCACGCCGCACATGTTAGATAGAGATTCTCAATGTCGCTGCTTCCCCCACGAGCGTGCGGCAATATGTGATCATACTGCGCCCACATGCATTGAAATGCCGCATGTTGCGTGGCGTTAGTCGATCCCCATCTGACGACGTCCGGGTATTCGGAACAGATCGCTGTCCTGACACTGCCACGTATCACCGGTATCCGGCAGAAGCGACAGTAAAACCCATCTCGTTCGTGAACACGACGTTTTGTCTGGTCGGTTGGATGGCGCGGCCGGCAACGTTGATGCTGCGGCAGACAAGGAAATCCTTGGATCAAACCAGATGGTTTATTATAAATCGTTGCCTTGGCCCAAACCGACTCGAGCCACTCTCGCACGACCTTGTCATCGGCCTGACGGAAGAGACCTTCTGCGAGCTCCCGTTCGCCTACTAGATGCGCATGTAAAGCTCGCTGGAGGCATTGAGCCGCGCACTCTATCTCAGGTATCGGCTCGCGCAAACAGTAACGAAGACTCATCGAAACTCCAGCAATTGGCTGAGGGCGTCCGCTCCTGTCTATAAAGTCAAATTGCTAAAGAAAGCTTATCCTCGACAGTTTACAGGTTCATGGTCCGGGTCAGAAAAACGGTTGTCCGTCCTGACAAGTAGGTGTCCATTGTCCCGCCGCCGTTCTCAGCCAGGCGCCTATCGGAGGACGTTGCCATACTGGCGTAGGCGTGATCATCTCGCCTCAGCGGTTTCAATGCGGAGGAAATCACGTGCGACTCATAGGGTATCTTGCCTGCGCGCTGACGGTCAACGCGGCGCTGGCGATTGGCCCGGCGCTCGCCGGCACTTGCCAGGCGAACGGCCTGACCTGCGCCACGACCATGCCGCCGGGCGGCTATTGCGAGTGCACCGCCCGCGGCAACACGGAAAGCGGCACCGTCGTCACCGCGCCGGTGCGCAAGAGCGCCGCATCCAATGCGACGGCCGGTGGTTGCGGTGCAAATCCAAACAACGCTGGCTGCCGGTGAGCGAAACCAGTGCGGCCCGCGTAAGCGCTTCCTCATTATCCACAGGCAGAGCCTGGTGCGCGAGACGCCGTTGTATCAGGCTGCGTTAAGCGGCCTCAAATCTCGCTCCTACGTTTGGCTTGGTGCGGGTGGCAGAGTTACAGGAACCACAGAGAACACAGAGGACGAGGAGATTAGAGGAGAAGGCGTTTTTAGCCCGTCCTTGAAGAGCACGACATTGAAATTCATCAGTAGTCCAGTGCGGCAGCCGGATAGTTTCAAGTAGGTCAACAATTGAGCATGGTGCAGGCGCGAGAGCGCCTCCACCGATTTGACTTCAACAATGACTTGGCCCTCAATAAGGATGTCGATGCGGTAGCCTGCATCTATCTGCAGGCCCTCATAGATCACTGGCAGCATCAGTTGGCGTTGAATCCGAACGCCTCACGTTGCGAATTCATGAGCCAAGCATTGCTCATAAACCGATTCAAGCAAACCTGGCCCAAGCGCCCGGTGCACCTTCAAGCCGGCATCGACAATCAAGCCGGTTAGTAGCCGCAAGTCAGTTGCTGAACCTTCTTCTCTGTGTCCTCCACTTCCTCCTCGTCCTCTGTGATCCACTTTCTCTTTCCCAGCGCACCAAAACCGCAATCAATGCGCGCTTGGGCATCCCGCTACGACGCCGATCAATCGTCCTCGTTGGTCCGCCGCACCAGGATCTCCCGCTTGCCGACATGGTTGGCAGGCGTAATGATCCCCTCGCGCTCCATCTGCTCGATCAGCTTGGCCGCACGGTTGTAGCCGATCGAGAGATGCCGCTGGATGAACGACGTGCTGGCCTTGCCCTCGCGCGCCACCACGGCCACAGCCTGGTCGAACAGGCTCTTATCCCCGTCGCTGGCGCCGGCAATCCCGCTGAGCGCGGGCCCCTCCTCACCGTCGTCGCGGCCGTCGGTCACCTCCTCAAGGTAGGCGGGCTCGCCCTGTTCGCGCAGGAACGCGACCACGTCCTCCACCTCCTGGTCGGTCACGAACGGGCCGTGCACGCGGCCAATCCGCCCGCCGCCCTGCATGTAGAGCATGTCGCCCTGGCCCAGCAGTTGCTCGGCGCCCTGCTCGCCCAGAATGGTGCGGCTGTCGAACTTGCTGATCACGGTGAAAGAGATGCGGGTCGGAAAGTTGGCTTTGATGGTGCCGGTGATGACGTCCACCGAGGGGCGTTGCGTCGCCATGATCACGTGGATGCCGGCCGCGCGCGCCATCTGCGCCAGGCGCTGCACCGCCGCCTCGATCTCTTTGCCGGCGACCATCATCAGGTCGGCCATCTCGTCGATCACCACCACCAGGAACGGCAGCTTCTCCAGCTTGAGCGGGTGTTCCTCAAACACCGGCTTGCCGGTGTCGGCGTCGAACCCGGTCTGCACCCGCCGGGTTACTAACTCGCCGCGGGCGCTGGCCTCCTCCACCCGCTCGTTGTAGCCGGCCACGTTGCGCACGCCCAACTGGCTCATCGCCCGGTAGCGCCGCTCCATCTCGCGCACCGTCCATTTCAGCGCCGTCACCGCCTTCGCAGGCTCGGTCACCACGGGCGCCATCAAGTGCGGGATGCCGTCATAGACCGAGAGTTCGAGCATCTTCGGGTCGATCAGGATCATGCGGCACTGGTCCGGGCTGAGCCGGTAGAGCAGGCTCAGGATCATCGCGTTGATGCCGACCGACTTGCCCGACCCGGTGGTCCCCGCCACCAGCAGATGCGGCATGCGGGCGAGATCGGCCAGTACAGGGCTGCCGCTGATATCCTTGCCCAAGGCGAGCGCCAGCCGGGCCGGATGCTTCTCATACGCCTCGGCGCCGAGCAGTTCGGACAAGAACACCGTCTCCCGCTTGGCATTCGGCACCTCGATGCCAATCACGTTGCGGCCCGGCACGGTCGCAATCCGCACGGCGGTCACCGACAGCGAACGCGCCACGTCGTCCGCCAGGCCGATTACCCGGGCGGAGCGGATGCCGGGGGCCGGTTCGAGCTCATAGAGGGTGACCACCGGGCCAGGCCGGATGTCGCGGATGGTGCCCTGCACGCCGTATTCGTCGAGCACGGACTCCAGCAACCGGGCGTTAGCCTGTAGCGCGTCCTCGCTCGGCCCGGTGCCGGCGCGGGGCGGCGGCGCCTTTAGCAAGGACAGCGGCGGGGTGCGCCATTGACCCTCTTCCGGCAATGCCAGGCTTTCTTGCCGGGGCGGCGCCGGCTTGCGCGGGGGCAGGTTGATGCGCGCCTTGATCGCCGCCGGCAGCGTGGGCACAGCCGCTTGCGGCGGTGGCGGAAGTGGCTCGCGCGGCGCCATGTCAGGAATGCGCGAAGGCAATTCCTCAAGTTCGGTGTTGTATGGCGGGTGCCGGCGCCAAGTCAGCCTCAGGCGGCGGAACGAGGCGGCCAGGGTGCGCCCCAGCATACGGCCAGCGTGATGGCCGCGGGCGAGTGTGCCCCCCGCAGCCCGCCACTCCCCCGCAGACAAACCGAAACTACCCCAGCCGAGCATCAGGGCAAGCGCCATGCCGAGCAGCACCGACGTGCCAGCGCCGAGTGGCCCGAGCGTAGCGCTGGCGGTGCCGCCGGCCGTCTTCGCCAGTGCAGTCCCTATTGCGCCGCCCAATCCGGCGCTCGATGGCCAGCGCACTGCGCCCGGAACGGCAGCCCCAAGCGCGGCCCAAACCGGCATCGCGGCAAGCACGCAGGCGATTCGCAGCGAGAGCCGGCCCAAGCCGCGATGGGAGGCGATGCGCCAGGCCCAGGCCAACGCGGCCACGCCCGGTAACGCTGCAGCGGCACCGAATGCCTGCAGCAACAGGTCCGCCGCGATGGCGCCGGCAGGCCCGGCCAGATTGGTCGGCGCGACATCGGTCGCGGTGTCCAGCGAGGGATCGTTGGGGTTGTAGCAGGCCAGCGCCACCAGTAGCGCCACCCCGCCCAACCCCAGCGCCAGGCCGCCGAGTTCGGCCAGCCGACGCCCCATAAGCGCGCGGATCGCAGGGGAGGCGATGGTTCGGGCGGGGGCAGCAGTGGCCATGCATCCTCGTGAAGCGGTTTGCAGCCGGGTTCAAGTGAGGTGGCAGCTATAGCCCGGAAGCAGCCTCAGACGAACGGCAAAACCGTGGCACGAAGCAAGGCCGGCCTATGCGTGGCCAATGAGTGACGCGATTGGGGGGCGGCGGGCAACCCGGGCTCAGCTCGGCAGTGTGCCAGGCTCCACGCTTGGTTCGAACAAGGCCGCAATCTCCTGGTCTGCCGCGGCCTCCTCGTCCTCAGTGCTCTGGCCGACTCGTTCGCCGCGGGCCTGCTTCTCCGCCTCCTCCGGGCTGCGCGCCACGTTCACCGTCACCGGCAGCGACACCTCCGGGTGCAGCACGATACGCACGCTGGCCAGGCCGAGCGATTTGATCGGGTGTTCGAGGACCACTTGCTGCCGGGTCACCGTCAGTCCGGACGCGGTGGAACCCTCCGCCACGTCCCGCGCCGAGACGGAGCCATACAGGCTACCGGCATCGCTGGCCTGGCGGATGATCACGACGGTGAGTTCGCCGATGCGCTCGGCCAGCCGTTCGGCTTCCTCGCGGCGGCGCAGGTTCTGCGCCTCGAGTTGCACGCGCTCGGTCTCAAAATGCTCACGGTTGGACTTGCTGGCCCGCAGCGCCATTTTCTGCGGCAGCAGGTAGTTGCGGGCATAGCCCGGTTTGACGCGGACCACGTCGCCCATTTGGCCGAGCTTGTCCACTCGCTGCATCAGGATCAGTTCGACGGCGGCCATGGCAGGCGCCTCCTTAGGAGAGAATATAGGGCAGCAGGGCGAGGAAGCGCGCCCGCTTGATTGCTTGGGCCAGCTCGCGCTGCTTCTTGGCGGACACAGCGGTGATGCGGCTGGGGACGATCTTGCCGCGCTCGCTGAGGAAGCGCGATAGGAGGCGAACGTCCTTGTAGTCGATCACCGGGGCGTTGGGGCCGGAGAACGGGCAGGACTTGCGCCGGCGGTAGAATGGGCGGCGGGCACCAACGGCGGAGCGCCGGGCGGCGGGATTGACGTCGCTGTCCAGGGTGGCGTCGGACATGGCTTACTCCTCCACCAAATTAAAGCTGCCTTCGCGGCTGAACTCGTCGCGGGCGCGGAACTCCTCGCGATCGTCGAAGCCGCGCTTGCGACCGCTCTCGAAGCGTCCGGACGGCTTGGGGCCGCGGAAGCTGCGCTCCCGGTCGTCGGACTTGCGCGACAGGATGGAGGAGGGTTCTTCGCTGATCTCATCAACGCGGATGGTCATGAAGCGTAGCACGTCCTCGTTGAGGCCGAGTTGGCGCTCCATTTCGTTGATGGAGGCGGGGGCCGCGTTGAGCCCGAGAAGCATGTAGTGACCCTTGCGGTTCTTTTTGATGCGGTAGGCGAGGGAGCGCAGCCCCCAATACTCCCGCTTCTGCACGGTGCCGCCATCAGCTTCAAGCTGGGCCGCTACCGTGTCGGCGACCGCCTCGACCTGTTGTTGCGTAACGTCGTTGCGTGCGAGCAACACGCATTCATAAAGTGGCATGGTTGGTCCCTATGGCTGGATCGGCCCGGAATGGGCATAGCCGGGGGCTGCCTCGCCCCCAGCAGGGAAGGCGCGGCTTGCACCATGGCCCGGGCGGCTTGTCAAGGTTGGACGACGTAGGTGAACGGCGGACCCGCAATATCGGGCACCTGTTGCTGTATGCCGCGGACGCGTTCGTGACGGACAAGCTGCGCAAGGTGAATGACAGCAGATACGGCCCGGCCACTCAGGTGCATATCGCGTTGATTCAGAATTTGGACCTAGACGGCAATCGGCTGACCTTGATTGCGGCCCGGGCGCAGATGACCAAGCAGAGCATGCTGGAGCTGGTCGACAAGGCCGTGGCGCTCGGGTTGGTCGGGCGTCGGCCCGACCCGGATGATCGCCGGGCCAAGATCGTCGCCATCACGCCCAGCGGCGCGCGCATGATGGGGCGGCTGCGGAAAGGCGTCGCCGAGGCGGAGCAGCATATGGCCGCCGTCACCGGAGCCGCTTTCCTGGCCCGGATGCACAAGAAGCTGGCCGTCTACACCGGCGACCACCGTACCGGTTCCGATGATGGCTTGGCTATGTCCGGCGACAATGCCGCTTGCGGATACAAAATGCCGGCCGCGCGACGGGCGCGGCATTCAGCGGGCGCAAGCTGGACGCGGGGCGCTCGCCGCGTAGTTCCCGTATGATGCGCCGGCTAGGCGTTGGATCGCCGGCGCCAGGTTGATCAAGCTGCCTGACAGTCTGCCGTCGCTCACCCGTTGGTGAAGCCCAGCAGGCGGTCAGCGTTGCCGTGCGCCAGCTTCATCTTGTCAGATTCCGGGATCGGCAGCCCGTGCAGGAACTCGGTTCCACGCAGGTTCGGGCTGAACGGGTAATCCACCGAAAACAGCACCCGGTCGGCGCCGAACGTCATCAGCAACGCCATCAGCGGTGGCAGGCTGAAGAACCCGCTGGTGGTCACCCAGACCTGGTCGGTGATCGTCTGGGTCACAGTCCGGCTCAGCCGGTCCCGCGCTTCGTCAGCAAACACCTGGTCGCAGCGGGCGAACATGGCCGGCAAGCCTTCGCCCATGTGGCCGATGATCAGCTTCAGCCCGGGATGCCGGTCCAGCGTGCCCGATAGCACGAGGCGCAAGACGTGGATCGCCGTCTCCGAGTGCCAGCCCCAGCCTGCGATCGACAGCAGCAGGGACGAGTGGCCCGGCAGGCGGTCGTAATAAACCTCGCGCACCGCCGGCGGCGGGGGCGCGGGATGTATGTACAGCGGAACGCCGAGCCGTTCGAAGCGGGCCAATAATGGCTCGAACTTGGCGTCGTCGAGGAACAGGCCGCCTGTGGTGCCGTTGACCATGCCGCCGAGGAACTTGTGCTGCGTCACGCAGCGCTCCAGTTCGTCGGCGGCCAGCTCCGGTGCCGAGCTCGGCAGGTGGGTGAAGGCGGCGTAGCGCTCGGGGTGGTCGGCGACCGTGCGCGCCAGCGCGTCGTTGATGTCGCGGGCGAGCGCGGCGCCGTCCTCGCCGGGCACCAGGTCGGCCCCGGCCTGCGCCACCGATAGCACTTGCATCGAGATGCCGGCGGCGTCCATGTCGGCAAGCCGGTTGGCGCCGAGATCCTGCAGCTGCTCGCGCCGGGCCACGATCGGCGGCTGCAGGCCACCGGGGGTCAGCCCGCGGGCGCGAATGTGCTCCGCGCCGATCCGCGCCGTGAGGGCTGGGAATGTGCAGTGCTCTTCGAGCGCGACGATCCGCACGTTGATCCCCCTCCGCCGGTTGCGTGATGCTAAACGCTTCTCATGCTCGGCTGATAATGTCTAGCCTAAGTGACGCCGCTGCAGCGCGACGTTGCCCGGTGGCCCGGGTGACAGTATGTGTGACGCATTAGAGCCTGATCGCTTCAGGTTGGCTCAACCTGAAGCGTGAATCAGCTTCTTAAACAAAGGGTTAGAGCATGGGCACTTCACCTATCAGAAGCGATCATGCTCTAGAAGCGAATGAACGCGGTTGGCCGGGATCAAGGAAGCGACCATGCAAGACACGTCCACGCTTGCCGACTTGGAGCGCAAGCTGCTGTGGCTTTCGACCTGGACGATCCACAACGCAAACCACCTGCGCGCCAGCGATGACGGCCTAAAGGTCGGCGGGCACCAGGCTTCCTCTGCGTCCATCGCAACCATCATGGCGGCGCTGTATTTCGCAGTGCTGCGGCCGGAGGACCGGGTGGCGGTCAAGCCGCACGCCAGCCCCGTGTTCCACGCCATCCAGTATCTGCTCGGCAACCAGGTGCTTGACAAGCTGCAGCGCTTCCGCGGCTTCGGCGGCGCGCAATCCTATCCGTCACGCACCAAGGACACCGACGACGTCGACTTCTCCACCGGTTCGGTCGGGCTGGGCGTCGCGCAGACGCTGTTCTCCTCCCTGGTGCAGGACTACCTGCGCGCCCGCGACTGGACCGGGGGCGGCCGGTCCGAGGGCAAGATGGTCGCCCTGATCGGCGACGCGGAGATGGACGAGGGCAACATCTTCGAGGCGCTGCTGGAAGGCTGGAAGCACGGCCTGCGCAACACCTGGTGGGTGGTGGACTACAACCGTCAGAGCCTGGACGCGGTAGTGCGCGAGGGGCTGTGGGCCAAGTTCGAGTCGATGTTCCGCAATTTCGGCTGGGACGTGGTGGTGCTGCGCCACGGCCGCCTGCAGGAAGCCGCCTTCGCGGAGCCCGGCGGCGAGCGGCTGCGCGCATGGATCGAGGCCTGCCCGAACCAGCTGTATTCGGCGCTCACCTTCAGCGGCGGTGCGGCTTGGCGGAAGCGCCTGCAAGACGAGCTGGGCGACCAGGGCGAGGTCTCCGCGCTGCTCGGCCGGCGCACCGACGACGAACTCGCAGCGCTGATGGGCAATCTCGGCGGCCACGACCTGCCCTCCCTGCTGGACGCGTTCGCCGCCGCGCGCGCGCATGATCGGCCGGTCTGCTTCATCTGCTACACCATCAAGGGGTTCGGCCTGCCACTCGCCGGCCACAAGGACAACCATGCCGGCCTGATGAACCCGGCGCAGGTGCATACGCTGCGGACGGCGCTGCGCATCCGCCCGGGCCATGAGTGGGACCGCTTCGAAGGCCTGGACACCCCGCCCGAGCAGCTGGAAGCGTTCCTGGCCGCGGTGCCGTTCAACGCGCACGGCCGCCGCCGCACCGAGGCGCCGGCGATCCCCGTTCCAGACTCGCTGCCCGTGCCGCTCGGGCGGGAGCAATCGACTCAGCACGGCTTCGGCCTGATCATGCACGACCTCGCCAAAGGCGAGACCGCGCTGTCCCGGCGCATTGTGACGACCTCGCCGGACGTCACGGTGTCGACCAATCTTGGCGCCTGGGTCAACCGCCGCGGCCTGTTCGCGCGCGAGGAGCTGGCCGACACCTTCCGCACGGAGCGCATTCCGTCCACCTTCCACTGGCGCTTCGGGCCGCAGGGCCAGCACATGGAACTGGGCATCGCCGAGATGAACCTGTTCCTCATGCTCTCGGCGCTCGGCCTGTCGCATGCGATCAACGGCGAGCGGCTGCTGCCGGTCGGCACGCTGTACGATCCGTTCATCGAGCGCGGGTTGGATGCGCTGAACTACGCCTGCTACCAAGACGCGCGCTTCATCTTGGTGGCGACGCCTTCCGGCATCACCCTGGCCGGCGAGGGCGGCGCGCACCAGTCGATCGCGACCCCACTGATCGGCATGGCGCAGGATGGGCTCACCAGCTTCGAACCGGCCTATGTCGACGAATTGGCCGTCATCCTGCGCTGGTCGTTCGAACACATGCAGGCGCCTGATGGCGGGGCGGTTTATCTGCGGCTGTCGACCCGGCAGGTGCTGCAGCCGCAGCGCCAATTGGGCGCAGCGGAGATCGCAGACATCACCGACGGCGCCTACTGGGTGCGCCACCCAGGCCCGAACGCGGAGGTGGTGATCGTTTACACCGGCACGGTGGCGCCCGAGGCGGTGGCGGCGGTCGGCCTGATTGCGGAGGACCGGCGCGACGTGGGGCTGCTGGCGGTGACGTCCGCCGACCGGTTGCACCGCGACTGGACGACGTCGGGCCGGACGAGCCACGTGTCGCGGCTGCTCGCCGGGCTGGGCCGCGACTGCGGGCTGGTGACGGTGCTGGACGGCCACCCGGCGACGCTCGGCTGGCTGGGCTCGGTGCACGGCCATCGCACCCGCGCCCTGGGCGTCACCCGGTTCGGTCAGACGGGCACGATTGGCGAACTCTACCGCAACGCCGGCATCGACGCGCAGTCGATCGCGGGGGCGGTGGCGGCCGTGGCGCCGGGCCGGCCGATCCGGCATTTGCGGGCGGTGTGATCCGCCGTTCTACAAAGGTTTAAGCGATCGGCGGCGGGAGGTGCACGCCCGGCCCCGGCGCGGACAGGTTCTGCGCCGGGTGGAAGCGCTGGGCCGCCGGACTATCATCGTGATGGCCGTGGCGAGTCCGCCGCGGTTCAGGCGACCGTGCCATGGTGATTGCGTCCGTCATGCGTAGCGACGGCTCACAAACCCCTACGTGCCGGTCGCCACCAGGAACGCCGCCCCGGCACCCGCAGCAACAGGAGCGGCAGAAGGCCTACGCCGGACACCCGGAGCGTTGCGGCCGCCAGCAGGGCGCCGCCGGTTGCCAGGGCAGGAGCTTCCGACCGCTGTTCATCGGGATTGCAAACCTGAATGGTTCCCTGCGCTTTAGCTCTGGCGACCACGCCCTTGTCATCGACGGGTGCAACCCGTCCCTCGTGGCGGCGAGGCTGGCGCAGAAGCCCAGGATGGGTGGATTCCTCGCCTGCGTGAAGTGCTTGGCGGTTGGAGTTCCCGTATGACGGGCAACGCCCGCCAGCGCGGCCCCCGAAGGGAGACATCCCAGTGGTCTGTCCAGCCTTGTTTTGCTTGACTTTGGGTAATTGAAAGTCGATTTGCTGGGCAAGTGGATCGGGAATGCTCGGTCGGCGCTGGGCCTCGGTGAAGACCGGGGCCTTTCGCTTTTCTAGGGCAACACCTTTGCCCCCCAGCCGTCTATCGATCCGGACGGGCTGCGTTGGAACTTTGGCTCCACGACGCCATAAGCGTAGTTAGGCTGGGCCGGATTGAGATGGTGCCGTCCGACCGGATGCGACACCAGATCGGCAAGCTGAAGCCCCCTCGAGTTCGTTTTCTTGTCAGCAAACACGATCTCGAACGGCAAGGACAAGCCGTGGACGTTGTTGCTCTGGGCCGTGCGGCGAAACGACAGTTCCAAGTCTGCATCTTCTTTCTTACCCCGGCATTCCACGACCATCGGCGTCTTTACCTGGTGCTGCTGCAGGCCTCGAAGATTGCTGAACACGCGCTCCATGCAGAACGTCAGCGCGATCTCGTAGGGATTGTCGGGCTGGGCGGAACGCCGGGTCAGCCGCCGCTTATCGATGATTGCGGTCACCAAGCTGAAGGGCGCGGCTGCAACGGCTGTGTTGATGGCGGCCAGGAAATCCTGCCGCACCTGGGCATTCTGCAGGATGGAGAATGGCCCCTGCGCCTTGCGAATGTCGCGTGAGTGCAGGACCACCATGTCATGCCCGAAGAACCGGAACTTAAGGTCCAGGAAGCTCGGCACAACGGTGGCACTGTAATTGTTCTTGCGGAATACGCAGGCGCTCAGCACGAAGATCGAGTACTGACGGTCGATCACGTCGAGGCTGTGATCGCCGCTCTCGTCCAGATAGACGATGTAGTTGCTATAGACGGTCATCGTCGGCTTGCGATCAAGGAGCGGCCGCATCCCTGGTGGCGGTCGCCGGCGTGCTGAAAGCGCGCGGTTTGGCTCAGCTCGTGCCAGCGACTGCGGCTCGGCGCGCGTCGGCATAGCGTGCCCCGTTCCCGCCCAGTGACCGCGAAGCTGTGCAACATGGCCGCGGCCTTCACCGCGACTTGGGAGAGCGGGCAGCTCCGGGCGGACCGGCACGGCTATGCCGCTTGCATCTTGGCGAGCACGCGATAGACGCTGGCGCGGCCGATGCCGAGCTGCTTGGCGATGGTGGCCGGGCCGAGCTTCTGCTCTTCGTGCAAGCGCCGGACCGCTGCGGGGTCGATGCGCGGCTTGCGGCCGGTTTACACGCCGCGCGCCTTGCCAAAGCTGGCGACCGATCAGGTGGAACTCGCCCGACGGCTCATGGAGGAAGGGACCCCTGTTCGCTCGATCGCCAAGATGCTGAAGGTCCATGCAGCGACTCTCTACCGCGCTATCGATGCGGGGGAGGCAAGCTCAGATGGGAAAACCCGCACGTCGCATAGCGCGGTCCAGACCCATACGAGACGAGCCAGTATATTTCAGTGACTTAACCGAGCATTTCCCTTGGGGCATCTTTGGATCACCACGGCCGAACGCCTGAAATTGCCCTTTCCCCCGACAACACCGTAATGACCCCGTCTCACACGCCATGTCTCGAAAAGGCATACCCCAACGGGCTATGGCCGTTCGTCGTGGAGACCGTGTGGAAACGCGTTTGGCTGGGTAAGGCGGCTTGTAAGGTTAATTGCATGTCCATCGAGCTTGTTGCCATCATGCCTGGCTCCGACCTGCCTGATCGGAGGCGCTGGCAAAGCGCGCTCATCACGCTCGGCCTGCCATGGCAATTCGAGATCTCCCCCGACCCGTCGGTGACAAAGGGCTTTTGCCCGATGCGGGCCGGAAAGGTCGTAAGCGGGGTCGAAATCCTAGACGACACGCTGGATGCATTGCCCGGTCACGTGCCGATCAACGCCCCACACCGGGTCGTCGTGTTCCGGTGGGGTGGCGATATGCTCGAATGTGCCTGCGCGTTCAGTGCCATCGCCGGCCTGGCCGAAGCATGTGGCGCGGCTATTCACGATCCGTCCAAGGATCCCACGCTGATCGATTTACCGCATCTACGGGCCATGGCCGCAAAGGTGACGGAGGAAGCGTTGGCGCAGAATAGCCAGGCACCTTCGGTGGAGAAAGTCGTCCGCGCCATCACCAAGATGCCTGAAATAGGTTCGCGGTTTGTCGTAGACCGGCGCGTGGTCTGCCGCGCCGTCGATGGGCCCTACCTGCGCGGTCTCCATATAGACCGCACGTCCTCACCTGGCGTCTATCGGCTGCGGGCGATGCAAACGCTTTGGTGTATGATCGAGAAGACGGTCTACCTCAATCACTCAATCGAACTACGAGGCTGGCTTCGTGGCGGGTTGGATCGGATCTTGGACGGTTTCCGTCACGAGCTCAAAGTCGATGACGGGGTCAGGCGCTGTATCATGGCCGACCCGGGCGAGCCGTTCCTCTTCGATCCACGCTTCTATACGGGAGAGGAGAACACCACGCCGCACCCGTGGGTTGAGCGAGCAATCATGCGAGCTTTAGACGGTGATGGAGCCGGTGCGCTCCCCCTGTTGCGACGAGCCATAGAACGCTTCCCGGATCAAACGAAGCGAACGTCGAACCACAAGTGGGCGATCATCCCCGAGGTGATCTCTTGCATAGAGCAGGGGAACGACGTCGGAGCACTACTCTACCCACTGACCCAGGAGGCCAAGGCACGCGTCTCGATCAAACCTGTGCGCCTTTCGAAGCCCTCTGTCTCCTGATAGGCCCGCTACGAACTTTGAGTTTTCGCACAATCTCGGTGGTGAGCGGACATCGAGATACGGCGCTCCGTCTGTAGCGGCCTTGCTCTAGAGAGGGCAGCATAGATCGATGCACACCACCTTGCTCAAAAACTCCGGAAGTACGTCCGTTCATTTTTGGCTCGAACCTTGGGCTGAAGAATACGAGGTTCCTCCCGGCTCGACGCTCAAGCTGCATTACGAGTGCATCAAGCCCACTATGTTGTATCCGGAGGTCGAGATTACGGAAACTTTGATTGTCTGGTGGTTCGGTTCGGGCTGCCGCGTCCGGGTGTATGTGAATGAGGAGGAAGTCACCGCAGCGTCGTGGAAAATACCGTCTCCAAATCTCTGATCTTCCGCTATGCGGTCGGAAGCCGTCATTCTCTTCCCCGTCGGCGAGCTGAAATGCAGTTTCGGTTCCGCTGCTACTGGACCCCCAAGCTGATCGCGGCGCAATGGGACGACGTGCTCCGGCTGACAACCTCGGTGCGTACTGGCACGGTCAGGGCCTCGCTGATGCTCAAGCGCCTCGGCGCCTACCCCCGGCAGAACGGCCTGGCGCTGGCGCTGCGCGAGATCGGGCGCATTGAGCGGACCCTCTACGCCTTGGACTGGCTGGAGCAGCCCGCCCTGCGCCGGCAGGCTACGGCGGAGCTGAACAAGGGTGAAAGCCACAACGCGCTGTCGCGCGCCGTGTGCTTCCATCGTCTTGGGCGGTTGCACGACCGCACCGCCCAAAGCCAGCAGCACCGTGCCAGCGGCCTCGCCTTGGTCACGGCTGCCATCGTGCTGTGGAACACCGTCTATCTCGGCCGGGCGTTGGACGCTGCCCGACGCCACGGCGACCTAATACCAGCGCCCGCATGCCCTGACTCACGGGGGCTATGCGCGGTCACGGTGGGTGTAATTCGGTTTCCTGAATGGTTGATGGGGATTGGTCATGCCTGCTGCGGTGAAGGTTTCTGCTGAGAAGTGTTCGGCGCAGGAGTTGCGGCTTGCGGCGAGCGGCTGCCGTGATGCCAATGCGGTGCGTCGCATGCTGGCCATCGCGCTGTTGCTGGAAGGTCATTCGCGTGGCGATGCTGCGCGCGCCTGCGGGATGGAGCGCCAGACGTTGCGCGACTGGGTGCACCGGTTCAGTGCGGCCGGCCTCGCTGGGCTTGGCAATCGCTGGGGTGGCGGCTGTAAGCCCAGGCTTGCTCAACCGCAGACTGTATTAGCTGACACTGGGGCGGGCGTCGTGCTCACGTTACCCGCCAATGTGCTCCCCATCATCGGGCCGTGCTCGCCAACGAACGGTCGTGCTCAGATTGGCCGCCAATGAGCTGCCGGTGACCCACGCGGTTCGGTTCAAATGGGAACGCCTGCCACGCGAAGCTTCTCGGTGAACTCGTGGGTGCGGTCGCCGGCAAGGGTTCCGGCCAGGAAGTCCCGGACCTCGGCGGGCTTGGCATGCAGCAGCACGACCAGCGCGGGCGCGTCGTAGCCGTTCTGGGTCAACGTCGGCTCGAGGTCGTCGATGGCCCGCGACAACACCTGCTCGACGACGGCGGCGGACACGCGCTTGTCGATGGCCAGCGGCTTCGCCACGGCGATCCTGTTGGATCGGCCGAGCTCCTCCTCGATGCGGGTCAGCAGGTGCGTCTTGCCAGAGCCGACCAGGCCCGCGACGACGACCAGCCGGCCGGTCTGCACCACGGCGTATACCTCGCGGACCAGCGCGCGTTGATGATAGGTCTCGAAGTTGCCGACGCGCTGGAAAGGCTTTGCCAATCCGAAATGTGCCTGCACGTCGGCGAGCATCAGCCTTTTCCTCCTGTCCTGAAGTGCTTGCGCACGCGCGCAGCCACGGCATCCCGGTCCAGCGTCTCCGCCAGCAGCGCGTCGATGAACAGGCGGTCGGGTTCCGGCAGGCTGCCGAGAGGCCGCGAGAGCTGGACGGAGATCGCGAGCCTAGCCGCCAGCGGCGTCGGAAACGCGACCTCGGCCTCCGGCTCGGGAAAGGGCATCCGCGGCACGGGCATGGAGGCAGCGCCCGGCGCCAACGACGGCAAGGGCCTGTCCCCGCCGGTGACCGCGGCGCGCGGCAGCCCGAGCTGGTTGGCCAGCGTCACGACCTTGTCCAGCCGCTCCTCGGCCCGGCTCTTCTGGTACTTACGGTAGCGATAGAGCGGAACCGCGCTGCGCGAGGGCTGGTATGGCCCGAAGCGCTTCCCCTCGAACTCCACTAACAGCTACTGGTCGAACAGCCCCCACCAGAGCGTCACCGTTTCGCCCGCCAGCTAGCTCGGGCTCGATCTCAGATGCGGCGCCGTCGACCGACACGGTCGCATCGCCCGCCACGGCCCGGCGCTCGGGCTCGCGCGCAAACGCGCAGAACCGCTCCCACGAACACATCGCACGCACTCCGTTCGGCGGCAGGTGCCGCAACCAATCCTCGACCCTGCTGTGCGGCTCGGCGCGATGGTCGCCGTTGTTGTAGGTGGCAAGGGCGCGGCGCATCCACAGGTTCGCTTCCGCCTCGTCCTTCGGCTTCTGGAAGTGATACAGCGTTTCATGCACCTCCTTGATGGTGCGGAACGGCCGCTCGACCTTGCCCTTGGACCGCGCGGGCGTGCGGCGCTTGGCCTGGAAGCGCACGGCCGAGATCGGGCGCACCACGCGCGCATGGTCGAGACCCGAAGCACGTAAAACGCGATCGACGGTCGCACGCTTGAGCAGGCCTACTGGCGCCCGCACCAAGCCAACCGGCGTTTCGACACCATCGTCCTCCAGCAGCCGGATCGCCCGCGCGGTCGAAAGGTGGCGGCCCTTCTTGTTTGAGGTCCTGATCTTGAGGGCTGCAACGATCTCGGCGTAGCGCTCCATCCCAGCGGCAGGCACGGCCCGCGTCGAGCCGTGGTCGGAACGCCGCACCGATTTCGGCCGAGTCAGTTCGCGTAGCGTGCGGTAGATCGTCCAAACCGACACGCCATAAGCTTCGGCGGCGCGCGCGATCACCTCAGTGCGGGCCGGGTCACGCGCTGAGAGCAGCGCCAGGCGCCGCCGCAGATCGACCAGCGCCTCGCCTGGTGGCCGTTTCGAGCGGTCAGGCAAGGGGAACCGGGATTTCTGGAGTGCGGTCGTCCGTGCGGCGCTTGCCGACGTGGCGGTAGAGGGTAGCGACCGACACACCCATGCGCTTGGCGACATCGCGCACCGGCAGCTTGCCTTCCCTCATCAGAGCGCGGGCCGCGGTCACGTCCGCCGCCTTGAAGGCTGGGGGCCGTCCACCCTTGCGGCCGCGGCGGCGCGCCTCGGCGAGCCCCGCCGCAGTGCCTTCGCGGATCAACGCCCGTTCGAACTGGGCAATTGCCCCGAACACGTGGAACACGAGCACGCCCCCTGGCGTGGTGGTATCGATGCTCTCGGTCAGCGACACCAGTCCGATGCCGCGACCCTCCAGGTCCTCGGCCGTGGTGATCAGCTTTTTCAGCGAACGGGCGAGCCGGTCGAGCTTCCACACGACCAGCACGTCGCTATGGCGCAGCACGTCGTCAAGGATTCGCGTCAGCTCAGGACGGTCCGCCTTGGCGCCGGACGCCTTCTCCGAATGGATCCTCTCGCATCCGGCCCGGCGGAGTGCGTCGAGTTGGAGCTCCGGAGACTGGTCACTGGTGCTGACCCTGGCATACCCGACCCGCATCCGACGCCCTGTTCTCGAAACCCGTCCAATTGCTAGCGTTTTGGAACATAGCAACCAAGAACAGTTATGAGAAAGGAAAGTGTCTTGCTAGTCTGTAGATGTCATCGCTAATTGGCACGCGCTGTAAGAGATAAATGTCACGTCTCGAAAAAATCGAGCATCCAGTTTTATACGTGTTCTCGTAGTTACCCTGCCTCACCCGGCATCTTCGCACCGTGGCGCAGGCCATCGAGCAGCAGCATGACCATCCGTTCGGTGTGTGCCGCCCCATCATTCCCCGAAGCCACGGCAAGGTTCCCGATCGCGCGCAGCAGGTCATAAGGTGCAACATCGGCACGGGTCTCTCCACTACGAGCGGCAGCATCTAGCAGCATCGACAAGGCGGGCTCGAACCGGCTCCGGAAATAGTCGGGCAAGGTAGCGAATGCCGGATCGCCAGAATGAAGCGCAGCCGCCAGCCCCTGCTTGGTCCCAAGGAAGCGCGTATATCGCATCAACCAACCAGCCAGCGCGTCTGCGGGCCCGTGTTCTGCTGCAAGCGACTCCGCCGCGTTGGCACACGCATCGACTTCGCGACGGAACACCGCTGCCACCAAATCGGCACGAGTAGGAAACCGGCGGTACAGCGTCCCCAGCCCGACGCCTGCTTGTGTCGCGATCTCCCGGATGGGCGCATCGACACCCGAGCGAGCGAACACAATCTTGGCGGCTTCTAAAACTAATTCCTCGTTCCTTCGAGCATCGGCGCGCATTCGCGGCGCGGGTGTCTTGGCATCACCCACGGTCAACGACCCTACCTCGACCGTATTCCGAGATTTGGCCAACACCATTTCTCGCATTCCTCCTTGATAAGCGGACCGTTGATCCGTATTACAGCATAGCGGAACATCGATCCGCTTGCTAGTTCGGAGGTACGCCGTCTCATGTCCATTTTGCTCGTGGAGGCTGGCCCATCCGCTGTCGTCTCCATCGCTCCCATTGTCTTGCCATCACCGGGTAGGGGCACTGACCTGAGCGTTCGGGTGTCCGCACCGATCACGGGCAACGCGCTGCCCGTGATCATCTTTTCGCACGGCAACGGTCAGTCGCTTCATGCATACGGCCCCCTCGCTGATCATTGGGCGGCGCATGGCTTTGTCGTGATCCAACCGACGCATCTGGACTCGCGAACGCTCGGCCTCGCTCCGGACGATCCTCGCCGCCCGCATCTCTGGCGCTTCCGGGAGGAAGACCTAGCGGCCGTTCTCGACGGACTAGATCGCATCGAGAGCGAGGCACCGATGATCCAGGGACGGCTCGACCGCTCCCGCATCGCGGTTGCTGGTCATTCCTGGGGTGGGCAGACCGCTGGCACCTTGCTCGGTGTCACCCATCCAGATCCTGACGACGGATCGGTTGTCGACAGGCAGGATGCTCGCATCAAGGCGGGCGTGCTGCTCGCGGCACCTGGCAGCGGCAATGACCTGACCGAACATGCAGCTCGCACCTTCCCGTTCATGTACCCTGATTTTTCCACCATGACGGCACCAACCCTGATCGTCGTGGGCGACCATGACATGGGCAGGCTTTCGACACGGGGTGCCGACTGGTGGCGCGACGCCTACGATCTAAGCCCATCCCCCAAGGCGCTGTTCATGGCCTTTGGTGGCGAACATGCGCTTGGAGGCATCCCCGGATACGAGGCGCGTGAGACGACGGACGAACGACCCCAGCGCGTATCGGCGATCCAGCGCCTTTCAACAGCGTTCCTCCGAAGTGCGCTCTACCCCGGCGATCTCGCCTGGGTCGGGGCCGTCGCAGCGCTGGAAGCGGATGCGACGCCGGAAGGCAGAATCGAGACAAAGTAAGTCCATCGCGCCACCAACATCACCGTAGGAGCTATTGCATGAACACGATCCTCATCACCGGCAGTTCGTCCGGCTTCGGGCTTGAGACTGCCCGCTACTTCCTCGATCGCGACTGGACCGTCATCGCCACGATGCGCACGCCTCGTAATGACGTGCTGCCAGCGTCCGAACGCCTGCGGGTCATCACACTCGATGTGACCGACGCTGCCAGCATCGCTCGCGCCGTGGAAGAAGCAGGCCCGATCGACGCCTTGGTCAACAATGCGGGTGCCGGCCTCATGGGTGCGCTGGAAGGCGTGTCGATCGACGCGACGCGTCAGCTTTTCGAGCTGAACACGTTCGGCACCATGGCGATGACGCAAGCCGTGCTGCCCGGCTTTCGCGCGCAAGGGTCGGGCGTGATCGTCAACGTGTCGTCGGCCGTAACGCTTAAGCCATTGCCGATGCTATCCGCTTACACGGCCAGCAAGGCCGCCGTGGAGGCGTTCAGCGAAGACCTCGCGCTGGAAGTAGAGCCGTTTGGCGTCCGCGTGCGGTTGGTCATTCCCGGACGCGCACCGGAAACCTCATTCAGTGCGACCGCCCGTGCCAGCTCGCAGAACGGCGTTCCCGAAGCCTATGCCACCTGGGCCAAGCAAATGTTCTCCGCAGCGCCCCAGCAGCCCGCCGAAGTCACCACCGCGATGGATGTGGCGGAAGCGGTTTGGCGAGCAGTGACCGATGCATCAGGGCCGCTTCGCATCCTGGCCGGTGCAGACGCTGTGACGCTTGCCGCAAAGGTCGCATAGCGCCTGACCTCAATCTACTACTGGTCGGATCGTTCGACGCGATCCGGCCAATTGGACTTCCATTAGAGGAACGGCTCACGGTCGGGTGCAGGGCGCTTCACGACCGATCAGGCTGCTCAGCGGCAGGCCCGGTAGGTTGACGCCCAAGCGTCCGGTACACGGTCGGCCGCGATATCGAGAATACCTCGGCGAGATCGCTGATCGAATAATCGTCCGTATCGTACATGCGCCGCAGCTCCTTCTGCTGGCGATCCGACAGCTTGGGCTTCTTGCCGCGCAGTTTCCCCTTCGAGCGTGCGACGGCCATACCTTCGCGGGTTCGCATCCGGATCAGGTCGGCCTC
This sequence comes from Acetobacteraceae bacterium, assembly GCA_965276785.1. Lineage (GTDB taxonomy): Bacteria > Pseudomonadota > Alphaproteobacteria > Acetobacterales > Acetobacteraceae > LMUY01. The sequence continues at coordinate 199,142 of OZ255629.1, read as the reverse complement.
GAACTCGGCGAATGTCGCGAGGATGTTGAAGAACAGCTTGCCCATCGGATCGGACGGATCATGGACACTGGCTCCAAGCTGGAGCTTTACGCCCCGCTTTGCGAGTTCGTCGCCAATCGCCCTCGCATCCGGCACCGACCGCGCGAGACGGTCGAGCTTTGGCACCACCAGCGTGTCGCCGCTCCGTACCGCCGCGAGCGCCTGATCCAGACCGGGACGGGTCCGGTTGGTCCCGGTGAAGCCCTTGTCGGTATAGATGCGATCGGCCCCGACGCCGAGCTTGACCAGCGCCTCCTACTGAGCGGCGAGATCCTGCTTGTCAGTGGAGCAGCGGGCGTAACCGATCAGCGTGTGCGTCATGGTCGATTGTGTAACGTAAAAGGGTCCCTCAACGCAAAAGATATAGTACCATCTATGTGAGACTCAGCTTTTGGCGGTTTCCCATGCCTCGACAGGTCAGACAGCGACCGTCCGCTGAACGATCCTCTTTCGGACGGGGTAGATCACCATGACCGATGATCGAAAGCCAGTATCGGGGAGTGCCGAAGTCGCGAAACGAATGGCCGTGCTTCGTCGGCACCTGCATGATGCGGTAATGCTGGGCGAAGCCGCGATCGATGCCGGCATATCGATCCGCACGGCCCGACGCTGGCTGCCCGCTACCGTGCCGATGGTCCGGCGGGGCTGGCGCGTCCCACCCGACCGGAAGCCGGCAAGCGTATCTTCCCGAAAGACATGGTCGAACTGATCGAGAGCATGGCGCTGCTCAAACCGCCGCCATCGATCGTGACCATCCATCGTCGTCTCGCCGGCATCGTCGGCGAACGGGAATGGCGAATGACGTCCTACGGCAGCGTGCGCGCTATCGTGCGGCGGATCGATCCGGCGATGCTGGTCTTGGCACATGAAGGTGCTGCCGCCTTCCGCGACAAGTTCGAGTTGATGCATCGGCACCGCGCCGAGCGCGCCAATGCAATCTGGCAAGCCGATCATACCCAGCTCGATGTCCTGATCCTCGATGCAGGCGGTCGCCCGGTGCGGCCGTGGCTGACGACGGTGCTGGACGACTATTCGCGCGTGATCGCGGGCTACATGGTTTTTCTCGGCGCGCCCTCCGCGCTCAACACGTCGCTCGCACTGCGACAGGCGACCTGGCGCAAGGTCGATCCGGCTTGGCAGGTGTGCGGCATTCCCGATGTGCTGTACGTCGATCACGGATCGGACTTCACCAGCCTCCACCTCGAACAAGCTGCGGCCGATCTTCGTATCCGGCTGATCTACTCCGCCGTCGCGCGTCCACAGGGGCGCGGCAAGATCGAGCGGTTGTTCCGCACCATCAACACGGAGCTGCTGGCGGAACTGCCGGGCAACCTCCGCAACGGCAAACCCGTTTCGCCTCCCCGCCTGACTCTCCCCGAACTAGACGCCGCGATCGGGGCTTACATCGTGGCGACCTATAACGTCCGCCCGCACCGCGCGATCGGTGTACCGCCTTTAGATGCGTGGCGTGGCGATGGCTGGCTGTCCCGGATGCCGGAAACACTGGAGGAACTGGACTCGCTGCTGGTCATGGTCGCCAAGCCTCGCATCGTTCACCGCGACGGCATCCGTTTCGAAGGGCTGCGCTACTTCAACCCTACGCTTGCCGCCTATGTCGGCGAGCCGGTGACGATCCGCTACGATCCTCGCGACGTAGGCGAGGTTCGCGTGTTTCATCGCAACGTCTTTCTGTGCCAGGCCGTCAGCCCCGATCATGCCGGTCTGAACATCACCCTCAAGGATGTTCAATCTGCGCGCCTTGCCTATCGTCGTCGTCTGCGAAGTGAGATTGGAGAGCGGAAGGTCCGCGTTGCGGACTATCTGCCCGCGATCCTGCGTCCGCCCGGTTCCGGCTCGACGCAGGGGCCAACATTGAAATCCGCGCGTGCCGTAAAACCCGTAGCGATACCGAACAAGCTGCGCCTCCGCACCTATTACGAGGGCGAGTGATGGCAGACGGCAGCGCCCGCGCCACCAGCTTCATCTCGACGCAGGAACATCGCCGCTTCACCGAATTCACCAACGCCGTCCGCAAGCACCGCTACATCGGCTTGTGCCACGGCGCGGCCGGCGTCGGCAAAACCCTGTCTGCGCGACGCTACGTCCGCTGGGACGGCGCAGTCGAGCTACTTATGACTTGGGGCCCGCGACAGCCATCCGACCTCAAGATATATGCGGACCTCGCGCGTGCCCGTGCTGTGTTCTACACACCGACATTCGGAAGCACGCTGCGCGAGCTTCGTCAGGACCTGCCCCGCCTCATCGATCGGGTCGATGTCTGCATCGACGAACATATCCGGCCGAAAGACCAGATCTTCGTTTCGCCTCGCAAAAATCACGTCGAATTGGTGATCGTCGATGAAGCCGATTGCCTGTCCAACACGGGGCTGGAATATCTGCGTGACCTGTTCGATCGGCAGGGCGTCGGCCTCCTCCTGATCGGAATGCCCGGCATCGAAAAGCGGATGGAACGATACCCTCAGCTTTTCAGCCGCGTCGGCTTCGCTCACCATTACAGGCCATTACAGGATCAGGAACTGACCTTCGTTCTAACGCGGCGTTGGCGCGACCTCGGGTTAGCGATGGACGATGCGGATTTTACAGACGCGCAGGCGGTCGCCACCATCGTGCGGATCACGGGTGGCAACTTCCGCCTGCTCCACCGGCTGTTCGTTCAGATCGAGCGCATCTTGCGGATCAATGGCCTGAACGCGATCACCGACGACGTTGTAGAAGCGGCCCGAAGCACCCTCGTGATCGGTGTCACTTAGCAGCGACCGTTGAATACGCCCGTCGCTCAGGCCCAGCGGATTTGATGATGCCTTCGAGGAGTCGCAGGACGAATTACCCTACCCGCCCCTGGTCCACGTGCAAGGCGAAGCCGGACACGCCAGAGTCGCCCAGCTCTGGCCGCAACTCCAAGCTGGGAACCTGGTAGTCGCCACCGTTCTGCATTCGATAGGGTATGGGCGCAGCGGTTTCGATGGTCCGCATCCTCTCCTTCAACTGCTCCGCCACCCGCCCAAAGCCGGCCTCGTCCATCCGGTCCACGCGGTAAGCCACCAAGGACGGCAGGACGGTGTAGCCGGGGTAATAGAGGATGCCATGATTGATCGGGAACAGGATGTCCTCGATCGGGCCGTTCACGCCGCGCGGGGCGTAGTGCGTCGCCCAGCCGCCCACGGTCACGATCAGCATCGCCCGCTTGCCGGCCAATGTGCCCTCGCCAAAGCGGTCGCCCCAATGCGTGTCGCTCCGTTCGCCAACTCCGTAGGCGAAACCGAAGGCATACACGCGGTCCACCCATCCCTTGAGGATGGCCGGCATGGAGTACCACCACAGCGGAAACTGCAGGATCAGGGCATCGGCCCAGAGCAGCTTCTCCTGCTCGGCCTTCACGTCCTCCGTTAGTGCACCGGCAGCGAAGGCCTGGCCTGATGCACCAGCCACCCGCAGCCGCTCGTCCGGTGCCACGCCCGGAAAGTCCGATCGATCGACGGCCGCCTTCCATCCATCGGCGTAAAGGTCACTGACCCGGAGCTCATGCCCCTGTGCCTGCAACTCGGCCACTGCAACGTCGCGCAGCGCGCCGTTCAAGGAGTGGCGTTCCGGGTGGGCGAAAACGAGAAAAACCTTCATGGTGGCCTGTTCCTGCTGGTCGGGGTTTGTCAGAATTCGACGACGATCTTGCCGAAATGGCCGCCAGACTCCTGGAGCCGGAAAGCGTCCACGATCTCGGCCAGAGGAAAGGAGCGGTCGATCACCGGGTGGCCATGGACGGCGTCGATGCCGCGGATCAGGTCCAATTGATGACGGCGGCTGCCGACGATCAGGCCCTGGAGCCGTTGCTGCCGCGCCATGAGCATGGCTGTCGGCACAGCCCCCGCCCTCCCGGTCAGCACGCCGATCAGCGAGATGTGGCCGCCGACGCGCGCGGCCTTGATCGATTGCGCCAGCGTGCCCGGGCCGCCCACCTCCACGACGTGGTCGACGCCGGTGCCGCCGGTCAGCTCCCGCACCCGGTCGCCCCAGTTCTCGTCCCGGCGGTAGTTGATGCCGTGCGCCGCGCCCATGGTGCGAAGTCGCTCCAGCTTCTCGTCGGAGGAGGAGGTCGCGATCACCGTCGCGCCCATGGCCCGCGCGATCTGCAACGCGAAGATCGACACGCCGCCCGTGCCGAGCACCAGCACGCTGTCGCCAACCTTCAGGCCGCCGTTGACCACCAGGGCGCGCCAGGCGGTCACACCGGCCGTGGTCAGGGTCGCCGCGGCGGCGTGGCTCCAGCCGGCCGGCGCACGCGTAAAGGACGTGGCCGGCGCCACCACGACCTCCCGGGCAAAGCCGTCGATCCCGTCGCCCGGCGTGGTGGCGAAATTGGCAAGGGTGGCCTCACCGTCCAGCCAGGTCGGGAAGAAGGTCGATACGACGTGGTCGCCGGGCTTGAACCCAGTGACCTCGGAACCGACCGCCTCCACCACCCCGGCGCCATCGGCCATGGGGATGCGCCCATCGGCGGCCGGCAACCGTCCCGTCACCACGCCCAGATCGTGGAAGTTCAGGGAGGTGGCATGCACGCGCACGCGGATGGCGTCCCGTCCGGGATCGCCGGGATCGGGGAGGTCCACCGACGTTAGGCCGTCGAGCCCTTGCTGCGGATGAGCCTGGATGGCCTTCATGCGGGTGCTCCTCGGCTGCGCGAGGGCAGCCATTGCAGGACGGTTGCCGTCGCCGACACGACCAGGACGGCGCCGAGATAGGCCTGGGTTGTGCCCAGGAAGCCGATGAGCGGAACGGAGAAGTCGGCGGCGATGGGAGGAACGCTCAGGGACAGGTAGGTGATGTCGTCGACCACGCCGGACAGGTCGCGCACGTTGCCGTTGCCGTCGAGAAGCCCGGGCCGTCCTTCGCCCCCGACGCCGAATCTGACCAATTTCATGTGCAATCCTCCCAATCGGAAATTTGATGGGTGACCGCAGGCCGCCACCGGGATTGATGGGGCGCCCGCGTCGACGAGCTCGGCTCGTCTACATGGCGGCGGCGATGCGTTCGGGCGTCAACGGCAGGTCGCGTACCCGTACGCCCAGCGCATCGAACAGCGCGTTGCCGATCGCCGCGGCGGTGGGACCGGCGGCGCATTCGCCGACGCCGCTCGAGGGCCGATCATCAGCATCGAGCAGCGCCACCTCGATCGCGGGCACCTCGGAGAAGGACAGGATCGGATAGCTCTCCCAATCGCGAGTTAGGACTTGGTTCTCGTCCCATTTGACTTCCTCGATCAGCGTCCAGCTGACCGCCTGGACGATTCCGCCCTCGATCTGGTTCAGCAGGCCGTCGGGATTGACCACCAGCCCCGCATCGACGGCGGCCCAGACCCGCTCGACGTGCACGCGCTCGTCGACCCGGACCTCCGCCACCACCGCGCAATAGGCCGCGCTGTTCTTGTAGCGGGAGAAGCCGAGGCCCCGTCCGCGCACCTCGCCGTCGTCGGGAGCCGTCGGCGCGGCGTTGGCAACCGCCGTCACCCGCTCCAGCGTCGCGCGCGCTCGCTCGTCTGTGAGGTGGCGCAGCCGGAATGCTAGTGGGTCGGCATCGGACGCCGCGGCGAGCTCGTCCATAAAGCACTCGATCGCGAACACGTTGCCGAACGCGCCGAGCCCGCGCAGCGCGGAGCTGCGCAGCGGCCCGCGCTGGATGAAATGGTGGATCACCGACTGGTTGGGGAAGAGATAGGGGGGCACCGCGTTGCGATCGCCGCCGCCGCCCAGCGCCAGCGACGGGTTCTCCACCGCCGGCCGCACAAACGGCTCGGCAAGATGCCACGCGGCCAATAAGCCGACACCTTCGCCCCAGCCCGGCCGCGAAAGATGCGGCGGGCTGTAAACTTGATATTTCCAATCGACGATCGCGCCGTCGGCAGCGAGCTCTGCCGAGAGGTCCATCGTCATGGCGGGACCGAAGGGAGCGCTGACCAGCTCGTCCTCGCGCGACCAGACCACCCTGACCGGCCGGCCGAGCGCGCGTGACAATAAGGCGGCATCGAGCGCTACGTCGTCGGCGCCGTTGTGGCCATAGCAGCCGGCGCCGTCCTGATGAATGACGCGGACGATCTCCTCCGGCACCCCCAAAGCCATCGCCAGCTGCGACCGGAGCCCGTAATTTCCCTGCGTCTGCGACCAGACGGTTAGCCCCTGTACGATCCCGTCGGACTCTCGCCATTCCGCCACCGCGCAGGCCGGGCCGATCGACGCGTGGGCTAAATAAGGCTTGCTGTAGGTCGCATGGAACGACTGTGTGTCGTTCGGCTTAGACGAGGATCGCTCGGCGAGCTCCGTCGAGTTGCGCACATGACTATGCAGCCAGTCGACCATGCCGGACGGGTCTGGCAGGTCGGCGGGCGTCGTCCAGCGGACCGCCGTTTGCGCGACCGCGATCGCGCGTAAGGCGTCCTCCTCGCGCGGTGCAACGACACCGACGAATCGCCCGTTGACGACGATCTGCAACGCCGGCACGCGCGACCGCAGCTTTTCCTCGTCGACGCCCGCCAACTGGGCATCGCTCGATGGCGGCCGTACGATGCGTCCGTGCCACATATCCGGCAGGTCGAGGTCATGGACATAGGCCGCGCCGCTTAGCTTGCGCGGCAGGTCGCGCCGCGGGACGCTTCGCCCAACCACGCGGTACGCCGAGGAAGGTTTGGGCGCGACATTCCCAGTGATCTCCTGATGTAGATCGACCTCGTCGAGAAGACGCCAATAGTCGATCGATCCGCCCGTAGCCGACACGAACGAGCCGTCGCGCACCGTCAGCGTGGCGGGATCAACTCCGAGGCGCCTAGCCGCCGCTGCAGCGAACGTCTCGCGCACCTCGGCGCAGGCGATGCGGACCGCCAGGCCGCCGCGTTCGATCGAGATACTTGCCGACGTCCACCACTCGTTCGGGCATAATCCGGTGTCGCCCGACACAAGGTCGAGCACGTCGAGCGGCACCCCCAGTTCCTCGGCGGCGATCTGCGCAATCGCCGTGCCGATCCCCTGACCCAGTTCCACCTTGCCATTACGGACCTGGACCCGGCCGCCGGGCTCGAACCGAACCCAGTCCGCCATCTTGCCATCGGGCTTGACGCCGACCCAGCTCGTCATCGTCCGATCGAGATCGGGTCGCGGCGCCAGCCCGGTCCGGCTCATGCGTGGCCCGCCGCCCGCCGCACCGCGCGTAGGATGCGGACATGAGTTCCGCATCGGCAAAGGTGCTTGTCAAGCGCCTCCAGAATCCGCCCTTCGTCGGGCGCTCCGTCCTCTTCTAACAGCGCCTTGCAGCGCATGATGATGCCGTTGATGCAATAGCCGCATTGCGCCGCCTGCGTGTCGAGGAAGGCGCGCTGCAGGGGATGCGGCTGCTCGACGCTGCCGATTCCCTCGATCGTCAGGACATCGTGATCGAACGCCGCCCACAGCGGCGTGTCGCACGACGCGACAGCACGGCCGTCGATCTGCACCGTGCAGGCGCCGCACGTGCCGACCCCGCAGCCGAAGCGCGTACCTTTCAGCCTCAGATCGTTGCGGAGGACGTAAAGCAGGGGAGTGTCAGGTTCCGCAGCGACCCGGCGCGTTTCGCCGTTGACCCGCAGTTCCCTGACGGTGTCAGAAGCCGACGTCATCGGCCCAACCTTCGCGCTTCGCGCGTCGAACCAGATACGCCCACATGTTGTCGAAGTAGAAGTCGGAATTGAGGAACTTCTTGGCTTCCTCGATCGCCGAGTCGGGCATCAGATGGAGTTCGCCGGCGGCCATCGCCTTAAATTGTACCCCGAGCGAGGCTTCGAGCTCGATTACCCGCAGCACGGTCTGCGCGATGGAAACATGCGCTACCATGAGGCCGTGGTGCTTCAGAATCAGGCCGCTCGTGCTCGCAAACTCGCGCGCCATGATCTTGCCCTGTTCAGCGATGCTGAACGTGTCTTCGTAATCCTCGACCAGTCGCACGTCGCCGTGCCAGCGCGCCGCATTGTTGTCGATCGGCAGCAGCGAGGTGGCGATGGCGCCGGCCGCGACGCCGTTGTCGCCGTGATGATGCCCGATGCACATCACTTTGGGGTTCTCGCGGTAGACCGGGCCGTGGGCCGCCATGGTAGGATTGATGCGGGCCTCGGGATCCTTCGGTTTGCCGTCGAAATCGACCTCGCAAATGGTCGCCAAGCTGACTTCCTCGACGCTTTGGCCGAAGGTGTATACCCAGAACGTGTCCGCGTCGGGGGACCGGGCGGTGAGATGCGCGAGCAGTCCCCTGCCCAGCCCCAGCATGCCCATGATCCGGTATCCTAGGACGAGGTTCTGTTTCAGATCGTTTGTCGCGGCTGTAGCCAAGAGCTTCTCCCATCCCGAGTGATGCAGCCTGCGCGGCAGGCCGATAACGATTGGAGTGTCACGGGCTCCAGCCCGCTCCTAAAGCATATGACCCAGCCGCCTTGGGCATTGAAATCGAACCTTTTGCGTGCCGTTATCGACACAATGGATACCAGAAACCTCGATCTCGGATTGCTCGTGACGCTCGAAGCCTTGCTTGCGGAACGCAACGTCACACGCGCCGCGCGCCGGCTGAACCTCAGTCAGCCGGCCTTGTCGGCGCGGCTGGCGCGGCTCCGTGAGGCGCTCGGCGATCCGCTCCTGATCCCGGCCCAGCGCGGGATGGTGCTGACCCAGCGGGCACTTGAGCTGATGCAGCCACTGCACGAGGCGCTGGAGAGTGTCCGCCGCGTTATCGAGCAAGGAGCGCCGATTGATCCGGCGAGCATGCAGGCAACCCTGGTGATCGCGGCGAGCGACTACGTTCAGTATGCGCTACTGGCGCGCTTCTTGGTCGCGTTGCGGGCCGAGGCGCCGATGGTCCGCATCGCGTGGCGGACGCTCGACGTGATGGCACTCACGACGCAGCTAGAGCGTGGTGAGGTGGACCTGGCCTTGGCTGCGCCCGAACACGCGCCGGCGGCGATGCGCCAGCGCCGACTCTACGAAGAAGGTTACGCGGTCATCGCGCGACAGGGGCATCCAAGCGTGCAGGGCGATCTGGCGTTGGACGTGTTCTGCGCGCTGGACCACGTCGTCGTATCGCCTCAGGGTGGCGGCTTTACCGGGCCTACCGACGCAGCGCTTGAAGCAATCGGCCGTCGTCGCACCGTCGCCTTGTCCACATCGGGCTTCCTGATCGTGCCGGAGATCGTGTCGCGATCCGACATGATCGCACTGATCCCGCGCCGGATCGCAGAAGGCTGGTCGGAACGGGTGCAGGTGCTGGAACCGCCGCTCACCATACCTGGATTCGTCATCGCCAGCATCTGGCACGAACGGACGACTACCCACCCGGCACAGAGCTGGCTACGTGACCGACTTGCCGCATTGGCATGATGCTGTATCCCGATGTACCGCAGGTCCAAGCTTACTTTCCCAAAACACCATCGTTTGCGAGAACGCTCCAGCCATCTCGCGGCGGTCAAATCCTGTTGGCAGCAAATGTGAGCACGCTCCGTCACTGGCGAATATAGACCCCTCATGATTGCAGGCGCTTACTCGCAGGAAAGCGCATTTTCTTTACTCCCATAGACACGGCCTACGTGGATGCAGTGGAGTCCGAACACACCCACCGATGCCATTTATCGAAGCTGATGCCCAAAATTTCTCCGAGTCGTTGGGCGGACTCACACAGAACTGCAGTTGATACCCAGTCTGGAAGCAGGTTCTCGCGCTGCCGCTCCTCCGTTATGATGACGTACGGGCTTGTCGGGTCACCGTGCTCGCCTCCCGTGTTGATGATGACCATGTCGCTGGCGTGCGCGACATCGAACATTAATGTGACTGCCATTGGGGAACACCCGCCGGCACGAATAAAGAAGCCGACGCCATCAAACCGATCGCACGACAAAATCCCTTTCGCAGACATCTCAATCCATGAGCCATCACGCAAGACGACGTCATCGACATTGTCAAAATACGCGCCGTCAGGGTCTCGACAGGCAGCCTTGAGGATGGTCAACGCTGGTTCGCACGCCGCATCGGCCGGCTCGCCAAGCACGAAACGGAGCAGATGAATGTCCAGGCTCATAGTTGTCTCCTAAGAGGCAATTTCCGCGCGTGCCGGGACCGTCCCGACCCCAGTTCGGCCACTGCCAAAGAATGTGAGCATAGTTCTTCGTTGGCGAGCACCACGTGATGATGGCGAGCATGGTGGCAGGTAATGTGAGCACAATGCTCAGCCTGTTGTCAGCTAATCTGAGCAGAAATCCGCTCTGTTTGCGAGCACAAGCCCGAATGATTGCGAGCGACCACATCTAGGGCTTCGATGACCAGGTACGCCCCGTCGTCTGACGCCTGCAGCCGGTAAGCTGCTTTGCCGGTGCCTCTTGCAGGAACGGGATGAAGCCGTGTTCGGCGCCAAACACCCGGCCATCCGTCAGCTTCAACATGACCGTGCCCGGTCTGCCCTCACATGGGGAGAGCCCCTTTTACCTCTTTTCAACTTCATCGTGTTCTCAGCTTGGACCCTATTTTGCGGATGGACCGGCTTCGTGAGCGTGAACGAGCCCGCTATGGCCGCCGCATCGAACGGGGCGGCGACATGGTGGAGACAAGTGCTGAATTTCTAGCTTGGGCGGCCCCATACGACATCGCAGGACCAGAAAAGAGGAGCGGCGTTGCACATGAGGCGTGGCTTACTGCGCGCGCCGTCCCGGTGCTTCGGCTGGACTCATCCGAGCCGTTGCAGACGCTCGCGGCGTCAGTGCTGTCGTTCATTCGGGCGACGAGCTAGCGCCTCGAAAGCTTCAACTACGAAATTACCGGCTGGCGGCTGTGGCGTTGATGGCGCGGGCATACAGCGTAAGCAGCATGGCGCGGCCGCGGGAATAGTTGAAGCCAGGGATGATGGCCACCGCCCGAAGCGGGTTGCCAAGCCGGGCGGCTTCGGCCTTGAACGCCGGTGCATCCCGCGCGTCCACTAGGGCGGCCGCCGCTTGGCCGTCGGCCAGGTCGTCGGCCCCCGCGACCGGGTCTGGTGCCATCACCGTCTCGGTGCCAACCAGGAACATAAGGCTCGGCTCGTGAAAACCCACTGCGGCCAGCGTCTGCCTGCTGAGTCCGGCCATAGCCAAAGCGTGTTCCACCTGGGGCGCGATCCAGAGCGGGCGGAGCTGCGGCAGTTCCCAGCCCAGCAGCCCCACTGCGAGCAGCGGCATCGCCGCCAGAGCCAGCGTAACGCGGCGACCCTGAGCCAAAAAACCCAGCAACAGCGCGGCGAGCACGGCGGGCACGGCAAGCAGCACGCTCATGTGCAGCACGGCCGGCAAGGCAGTCGCCGCAATCGCGATCACGCCGGCACTTCCAGCCGCAACGACGGCGCAGGCACGATGCCAGCCGCCTCGAACCCTCTCCCAAGGCGGCAACAGCCGCGCCGCCAACAGGAAAATTCCCGGGTACAGCGGCAGCGTGTAGTGCGGCAACTTCGTGGGCACGGCTTCGAACACGATCCACGACGGCACGATCCAGCACAGCAGCAGCACAGTCACCGGGTCGCGGCGCTCCCGCCACCAGCGCGGCAGACCGAGCAGCACGGGCAGCGTCGCCGGAAACGCCAGCAGCGGCAGCAGCAGCAGGTGGGTGCCCGGCGGCGCGCCATGGGCGTCATCGCCGCTGGCGAGCTTGCGGCCGAGATCGCCGCCCACCGCGTCGCTGAAAAAGGCGCCATGCGTTGCCAGCCCGATGGCCACGAACCACGGCAGCACGACCAGCAGCATGAGCCCGACGCCGGGCAACGGACGCAGCGCCTTCAGCCAGGCCGCTCGGCGCTGCACGGCGGCGAAGCTCGCAGCCGTCAGGCCAGTAACCATCGGCGTGATCGGACCCTTCAGCAGGATGCCGGCGCCCATCGCCAGCCAGAACACTGCGATCTGCCACCCTGCCATTGGCCGGCCCAAAGCGGCCCTCACCAACACCGCCATCGCCACCGTGGTGGCACCCAGCAGGGCTGCATCGGTCTTGGCGAGGTGGGTTTCCACCACCAGGATAACGCTGGCCGCCAGCATCCCCGCCGCCAGCAGCGCAGCCCGACGGTCCGCGAGCGCCACCCCGATCTCGTAGGTGGCGAGCACCGCCAGCAAACCGCCGAGCACCGAGGGCAGCCGGTAGGGCCAGATCGGGTTGGCCGTCGCGAGCCCGAGCGAGCGGGCGGCCTCGGCGAACGGGACCTGCAGCCAGTAGATGCCGATCGGCTTGCGGTTGCGTGCCTCCTCACCGTTCATGATGCGGACGTAGTCGCCGCTTTCGATCATCTGCTTGCTCGCCTGAGCAAAGCGGCTCTCATCGCGGTCGGTCGGCGGCAGGGTGAACAGGCCGGGCAACCAGGTAAGCAGGCAGAAAGCCAGGAGCAGCAAGCGGGGCCGCCTGGTGTCGAGCAGGTCCATGGCGCGGCGATCTAGCACGCAGCCTCAATCCGCGCCATGAACCGCCGCCATGGCCAGACCCGCCCCCATCGACCCGACCCGCGAAGGCGCGTTCGACCTGCTCAACGCCGTTTTCGGCCAGCGCCACACCCTGGAAGACGCTCTGGCCGCGCTCCCACCGGGCGATGCCCGGGATCGCGCAGCAGCGCACCGGCTTGCGGCCGCCGTGCTGCGCCGCGCCGGCTCGCTGGATGCGGTGCTGGAACCCTTTCTGCGCCGCGCCCCGCCGGAGCCGGCGCGCACCATCCTGCGGCTGGGCGCCGCGCAACTGCTGCTGCTGCAAACTCCGGCGCATGCCGCGGTGGCGACCGCCGTGGCGCTGGCGCGGGCTCGCGGCCTGGCGCCGTTCGCCGGGCTGGTGAACGCCGTGTTGCGCCGTGTGGCGGCAGCCGGCCCGGCCGCATTGGCCGAATTGGACGGACCCCGGCTGGATACCCCCGCCTGGCTCTGGTCGAGCTGGGGCGCCCAGGCGCGCGCCATCGCCACGGCGCATGCGATGGAGGCTCCGCTCGACCTCACGACCCAACGGGCGCTTATAGGTGACGTGCTCCCCACCGGCTCGGTCCGCCTCCCCGCCGGCACGCGGGTGACCGACCTGCCCGGCTACGCGGAGGGCGCCTTCTGGGTGCAGGACGCCGCCGCCGCGCTGCCCGCCCGCCTGCTCGCGCCGCAGCCGGGTGAGCCGGTGGTCGATCTCTGTGCCGCGCCGGGCGGAAAAACCGCGCAACTGGCGGCGGCGGGCGCCCGCGTGACGGCGGTGGATCGCGATGGCGCGCGCCTCGCCCGGCTCCGCGGCAACCTGGCCCGATTGCGTCTGGACGCCGGGATAGTGGAAGCGGATGCACTCGACTGGCGCCCGCCTGCCCCACCCAGCGCCGTGCTGCTCGATGCGCCATGCAGCGCCACCGGCACCATCCGGCGCCATCCGGACATCCCGCATTTGCGCCGCCCGCGCGACGTCGAGATGTTGGCCGCGCAACAAGCCAAGCTGATTGCGGCCGCTGCTGCCATGCTGCCGCCCGGCGGCCGGCTGATCTACGCGGTATGTTCGCTGCAGCCCGAGGAGGGGCCGGCCCAACTCGCCACGGCGGCGGCGGCCGGGCTAGAACTCGCCCCCTTCGCGCCAGCGGACTTGCCGGCGCTGCCGGAGGCGCTCACGCCGGACGGCTGCGTGCGCACCCACCCGGGGCTTTGGCCGGAGCGCGGTGGGATGGACGGATTTTTCATCGCCCGCTTCGTACGGCGCTGAGACACCGCTGTCGGTGACGGCTTGTGCTGCCGACTGCGTGGGCACTAGAACCTTCGGCAGTATGGCAAGGTCGGCACTGATTGCTCCGAGTCTGTTGGCCGCCGATTTCGGCCGCTTGCGCGACGAAGCCATGGCGGTCGAGCGCGGCGGGGCCGATTGGCTTCACCTCGACATCATGGACGGCCACTTCGTTCCCAACCTCAGCTTTGGGCCCGCGGTGCTGAAGGCGCTGCGCGGCTCCCTGCGCCTGCCGTTCGACGTCCACTTGATGATTGAGCCTGCCGACCCCTACATCGCCGCCTTCGCCGAAGCGGGGGCGGACCACATCCATGTCCATGTGGAGGCCGGCCCCCACTTGCACCGCTCGCTGCAGTTGATCCGCTCGCTGGGCAAGTCCGCGGGCGTCGCGATCAATCCCGCCACCCCAGCTATGGCCCTAGGCGAGGTGCTCGGCTTGGTGGACACAATCCTGGTGATGACGGTCAATCCCGGCTTCGGCGGCCAGGCCTTCATCGAGTCGACTTTGCCAAAAATCCGCACCCTGCGCGCCATGGCGGAGGCGACCGGGCGCCCCATCCACATCCTGGCCGATGGCGGCGTTACGGAGCACACCGCCCCCCGCATCCTGGCGGCAGGCTGTGACGGGCTGGTCGCCGGCACCTCCGTGTTCGGCACGCCGGACTATACCGCCGCCATCCGCGCCCTGCGCCCCGCCGAGTGATGAACCCCCGCTGGCTGCGCGATGCGCGGCGCGTCATGGCGCGGCTGCCGAGCTTCCGCCTGGGTCGCGTTCCCGACGCTCCCATGCTGCCGGTGCGCGATCTTTGGCCCGGCGACCCCAACCGCGGCACCCGCCTGGTGAAAGGCGAATTCGAACTCGGCGGCGGGGTGCTGGCACTGCGGCCCGGCGTCTGGAGCGACACGGCGGCTGCGCCGGCGCTGCGGGCGGCGGCGCATGGCTTCACCTGGCTGCGCGACCTGCGGGCGCTCGGCACCGACGCGGCGCGCACCCGGGCGCGCAGCTTGCTGGCCGACTGGCTCGCCACCGGTACTGACCCGCTGGCGCAGCGGCCGGATGTCGCAGGGGCGCGGCTGGCCGCTTGGCTCGGCCATTACGATTTCTTCGCCGCGTCCGCCGACGACGCATTCCGCCAGCGCATGATGTCCCGCCTGGTGAGCGATGCCCGCAGCCTCGCCGCCAGCCTCCCCGCAGAGGAGATGGACGCACGGGCGCTGACGGCGCTGAAAGGCTTGATTGCCGCCGCCGTGGCCCTGCCGGACCAGGTGGCTTTCCTCACCCGCGCGCTGCGCTTCCTGCCGCAGGAAATGGCTCGTCAGGTGCTGCCGGATGGCTGCCATGCCGAACGCAGCCCAGCGGCGCAACTCTCGGCGCTGCAAGACCTCATCGAAATCCGCGCGCTGCTACAGGCCGCCCAGGCGCAACCGCCGGCACAGCTCGCCAATGCCATCGAGCGGATGGCCCCGGCGTTGCGAGCGCTGCGGCACGGCGACGGCAACCTCGCTTTGTTCAACGGTAGCAAGGAAGACACGTCCGGCCTGATCGACCTGGTCTTGGCCCAGGCAGGACGAGGGGGCCGTTTGCCGCACAGCCTCTCGGAGGGCGGATTCCAGCGCATGCAGGCCGGCCGTACCGTGATGGTGATCGATTGCGGCCGCCCGCCGCCGCCGGGGATCGACCGGCTCGCCCATGCCGGCACCCTGTCGCTGGAGATTTCGGTCGGGCGGGAGCGATTGATCGTGAACTGCGGTGGCGCCCCCGCCGCCGGGCCGCAATGGCGCGATGCGAGCCGGGCCACCGCGGCGCACTCCACCCTGGTGATTGCCGACACCAACTCCTCCGAGCTGAAACCCGGCGGACTCGGCCGGCAGCCGGACAAGGTGGACGCGCAGCGGCAGGAGGCGAACGGCGCGCACTGGCTGGAGGCGAGCCATGACGGCTACCTCAAGCCATTCGGCGCAGTGCATCGCCGCCGCCTCTACCTGGCCGATAGCGGGGAGGACGTGCGCGGCGAGGACGCCATCGAAGCGGCGTCGCCGCAGCCGTTCACGTTGCGCTTCCATCTCCATCCCGCGGTGAACGCGAGCTTGCAGCAGGATGGCGAGGCGGTGCTGTTCCGCCTGCCGTCCGGCGCTGGCTGGCGGCTGCGGGCAGAGGGTGCGAGCATGTCGCTGGAGGAGAGCATCTATCTCGGCGGCACCGAGCCCAAGCGCTGCGAGCAGGTGGTGCTGACCGGCTACCCGGACGGGCCGCAACAGGTGAAATGGGCGATTTCCAAGGTCGGTTGAGGCACTCGGCCAAAAGCGCCCAACGCCGACCCCCGCACTGACCAGGATGGGTCCGACATGAACATTGCCTGCTTCGGCGCGACAACGACGGCCGACGAGGTGATCGCGGGAGTCGACCTAAGCAGCCGGCGCGTGCTCGTGACCGGCGTCTCCTCCGGGATCGGCGTGGAGACGGCTCGTGTCCTGGCGGCTCATGGGGCGCACGTGATTGGCGCTGCCAGAGACCTGAGCAAGGCTCGGCGAGCAACCGCGCAGGTTCGCGCCCAGGCGGCACCGGGAGGAGGCTTCGGCCTTGTCGAGCTCGACCTCGCCTCTCTGGCGAGCATTCATGCGTGCGCCGACGCCCTCCTCGAGGAGGGCGGCCGCTTCGACGTCGTCGTTGCAAACGCCGGTGTGATGGCGAGCCCGAAAGGCGTGACCGCTGACGGGTTCGAAACGCAGTTCGGGACCAACCACCTCGGGCACTTCGTTTTCGTCAATCGCATTGCGGGGCTCATCAAGCCCGGCGGCCGCCTCGTCATGGTCGCCTCAGCCGGCCATCGCGGTGCCGATGTCGATCTCGATGATCCCAATTTCGAGCACACGCCCTACGAGCCCCTGGTTGCCTATCGCCGATCTAAGACGGCGACGATCCTCTTCGCGGTCGAGTTCGACCGGCGTCACAAGGTGCAGGGTGTCCGCGCCACCGCCGTGCACCCTGGCGCCGTGCTGACCGAGACCACCCGCACGATGATTGAGCACCAGCCGGCGGCCGCCGCTGCCTTCCAGTGGAAGACGGTCGAGCAGGGGGCGGCGACATCGGTGTGGGCGGGGTTCGTCGCTGCTGCGGACACGGTCGGCGGCCGCTATTGCGAAGATTGTCACGTCGCCGGCGTGAACGACGATCCCGCGCAGGCCTCCGGTGTGCGGGCCTACGCTCTGGATCCCGAGCATGCAAAAGCGCTGTGGCTCCGGAGCGAGGAGATGGTCAACGAGCTGTTCTAATTGGCGACTCGAGAGGGGCTGGTGAAAGTCGTCGAAGTCATCAACGTCGACTTTTCCCTGCGTCACTTCCTCCTGCCGCTGATGCGCGGCATTCGCGCCCGCGGGCACGAGGTGGTGGGCGTGGCGGCGGACGGGCCGCTGCTGGCCGAGGTGCGGGCGGAGGGCTTCCGGATCGAGCCGGCCCCGTTCGCGCGGCGGCTCTCGCTGGCCGTCCAAATCCGGGCGTTCTTGGCCCTGGTGGCGCTGCTGCGGCGGGAGCGGCCAGACCTGGTGCACGGCCACATGCCGATCAGCGGCCTGCTCGCCAGGTTGGCGGCGCGCGTCGCCGGGGTGCCGCGCGTGGCCTATACCTGCCACGGTTTCCTGTTCAACCAGCCCGGACCCTGGCAGCGCCGGGCCGCCTCGCTGCTGGCGGAGTGGCTGGGCGGCCGCTTCACGGACGTGTTCCTTACCGTCTCCAAGGAGGAAGCGGCCGACGCCCGCCGGCTCGGCATCGCTCGCGGGGCAGTGGCGGTGGGAAACGGGCGTGACCCGGCCATCTTCCACCCCGACCCGGCGGCGCGGCACCGGATTCGCGCCGAGTTGGGCGTGGCCGCGGACCGGGTGGTGATCGCCGCCGTGTCCCGCCTGGTGCGGCACAAAGGCTACCCCGAGCTGCTGGCAGCCATGCAGCAGGTGCCGGGTGCCGAACTTTGGGTGGTGGGCGAGCGGCTGGCGAGCGACCGCGGGCTCGATCTCGGCCCGGCCCTCGACCAAGCGGCGGCTTGCGGCCGGGCGCGGCGGCTCGGCTATCGCAGCGACGTGTCAGCGGTGCTGGCGGCGGCGGATATCTTCGCCTTGCCGAGCCATTTCGAGGGGCTGCCCATGTCGGTGATCGAGGCCATGCTCACCGGCCTTCCCGTGGTGGCCACCGCCATCCGCGGCCCTCGCGAGCAAGTGGTGGACGGCACGACCGGCCTGCTGGTGCCCCCGGGCGCGGTGGCGCCGCTGGCGGAGGCGCTTCACAGGCTGGTGGCGGATGCCGGCTTACGGGCCACCATGGGCGCCGCCGGACGGGCTCGCGCGCTGGAGCAATACGACGAGGCAGCGACGGTGGCGCGGACGCTGGACCTGCTCGGTTTGTAATTGGGAGGGCGAAGAGCGCAGCGTCATCGCCCGGTCTCTTGCGGCATTGGAGTGGCGGATGACGCTGCGCTCTTCCGCCCTACGACACTGTAAGTAGGAGTTGACATACCGTTGCCTTCAAGCAGTTATCCCGGCGCTCACGTCCGGAGAATGCCATGACCCGTGCCTTAGCAGGCTGCGGAAATTCACCAACGCCGGGCAATGAATGGCATGTCGTCGCCGTCGTGGAAGCGGATTTCGCCGGTGAGGGTGCCATCTTCAACGAGGTCGGCATCACCGTGGCCTGAGACATCGGTGCCTTCATCGCTGCCTTGAAACGTGAACTAGGCCGCTGGCGACATTCAAAACGAGGCCACCATCATGATACCGCGTGGATCGCTGCGGCTGCTGTTGTTGCCTTCAGAAGCCCTGACCGGCGCTTCTCCCGCGTCACCGCGTCGTGCTGCGGCACCAGAGCCCGCGCATTGTCGAGCAGCACTTCCTCGGAAACACCGCCGAAGTGGCGCAAGGCGCCCTCCCCTAAGTTACCTCAACCAATCCATCCCTCCACCAAAACGAGGGTGGCCCAGCTTTACCTGTCGCCTCCGGCCTACTTTGCATGGCGCCTGACACAAGGCCGCTGATTCATCGCGTCGGAGACCTCAAGTTCGCCTCCGGAAAAATCGGGACGTCGGTAGCCCGCGGTCGGCGGCCTTAACGAGATGCGCCGCAGCCCAGATCAGAACGGCGGCATCCCAAATCGTCGCCATTCCGTGCCCCGGCACGGCGTAGACCTGCACTTCCGTATTGCCGGCTCGGTATGGGATCGACGTCAGGCGCTTCGTCTTGGCGAGTGAGAAGAACGGCCGCTCCATGAGGTCGCGCTGGTCGCGAAACGCGATATCGCCAGCCAAGGCAGCGAATGGGTCGAGGTTCGCTCGCTCGCTGCGGGATGAAAGGCGGCGGCTGCCGGACACGGATATCGGCATGGCGGTCAGATCAGCGACGTGCGCGGCGACGGCGTAGCTGGGAGACACGGCGGCGTGCCGCTTCGCCGAAAGCACCGCGCCGATGCCGGGATCGGACGTGGACGCCTTGGCGCCGCGCGTCACCCAGGCTTGCAGGTCGTCGACCTGATAGACGACGCGGCCGCCAGTTTCGGCCCGGCCCGGTATCGTAGGTGCGATGATTTTCCAGGGTGCGGCCGGACAGGCCCAGGAAAACCGCTATCGCAACCGCGCGGCCTCGGGCGTGCGCAGGTAGCATGGCGGAAGGCCGGCGAGCGGGTCGGGCATGGGCGCATCTCCGTGGGTCTGACGGTTGCCACCGGTTCAGGCCGGCGGCTCGCGAGCACCCTGGCGGAGGGGGATCAAAGGGGTGGATGACGGAGTTATTTTCTTGTTCGCGGCACCCCGGTGCACTGTGTCCAACTGTCGGGCGCCAACACGTCCGGCAGTCGTCAGCGCTTGCGGCGATCGGGGCGGAGCAGGCGCAGGTACCCGCCGCGCATGAGCCGCGCGGCCGTCCTGCACGAGACGGATGGTGGTGGCGCGGAGCGGATTTGTTCGCCAGGCGGCGTCATCCGAGAAGCGGTCGCCGAACAAGCCGCGCGCGATCTCGCGATAGCCAATGTCGAGAAGAGCGGCGTCGAGCGCCCGAAGCACGAGCCTCAGTCGTCGCGCGCGTTGCGCTGTGAAGCCGGCCGGCTGCACCTTTGCCTCGCGGATTATCGCACGGCAGACACGGCGTGCCGCTTCGATGCGGTCCCCGAACATGCCGTCCAATGGTATCACAACCGCGATTGCAGACGTCGCGGAAGGTTCGCCGACAATCAGGGCCTGGTGCGGCGGCGCGAGCGCAACTAGGTCGGCGTACCGGCCTTCAGGCGCGCCGCGGATGATTGTGGGTCTCGCGTTTGAGAGCGGCGGTCCGTCGAACAGGTTGGGCAGAACCCCCGTCAGCACCGTCATCCTGGGATTGTGCCGGGGCAGCCAAATGACTGGCGTCCGATCGCTGCGCAGCTGCGGATCGGCCGCGAAATCGCAACCCCCAATGCGCCGCGAATGGCGCTACCGCAGGCGACGAACCGCCGCCCGATTCGTCCAGCAGAATGCGATAGGCGGCGTTGTAGTCCGGATTGCGGCGCAGGAACTCGAAGGCTGCCGCCTCGGGGGTCAGTGCTGCGCCCGGCACTGGCAAGACCCCGACCAAGCGGTTGTCGGCTTATGGTATAACGTCAGCAACTGACGGTGGCGCTCCAGCATGCTGCTACGGTCGCAGGGAGCGGCTAGAACTACATTGCCTTAAGACTGACGCCGCTTCGTGGAAACGCGTTGCCCCGCTTGGAATGAGTTAGAAGCAGTTCCGGACACATGCGACCCATCGCCGAAGCGGGGCAACACGGTGAAACGTATGAGGCCGCTGGTATACCTCATCCAAGTCTGCGACTTAGGCGAATTTCTAACGATGCGCCCTGAGAAACCCGTTGATCAGTTCACATCACTGGCGTCCCGTAGGGGATCGCCCGAATAGCCGTTTTCAACGGTCTACGCGATCATACCCAGGTTTATGCACATAGGCGCATCAATGGGTTGGCAGGAGATTGTCAAACCGCCAACCCCCCCAAAAGAAAACCCGCCTCCCCTTTCGGAGAGACGGGCGAGGTTGATAGCAGGGAGGAAACCTAGTCTGACCCGTCTATAGCACAGCGAGCACCAGCCGTAGCAGCGAAAACACCATCGCGCTCACCGCCCCGATCGCGACGCCAAAGGCAATCCCAGCGCGGACGTAGACAAACCACGGCGAGGGCGCGCTGCTAAGCGTGGCGCGGCAGTGATCGCGTTGAACGGCGTAGGATAGCACTAGGCATAGGATCACGCCCCAACGCTGCCCATGTTCCGCCGCCAGCGCCGCCCGCATGCTGACCGTCTCGCCAAGCGGGCCGCCGGTCAGAACGCAAATCGCCCGGTCGAATTCCTCCCCGCAGCGCTCCCAATAATTGAGGCCCGCGTAGGGGTCGCCGCTCGCGCTCATAGTGTCGGAAGCTTGGGCAAAGGCATCCAATGGGTAAACCTGTCCTCGTGAAATATTGGGCCATCCGCTGTCGCCCATATCCACGCCGAATTAACTGTATCTGGCTCAAAATAACTCACAACTTCCATGCAACCGCCAATATATCCTGCGTTGCACGCGAGAAATTCATCGCCGTTACGGGGAGCCGTGTCGATAGTTTGCCACTCCACCATCGCGCTCATGCCTTAGCCCCCGGCAGCAGCCATTTCCAAGCGTCATATCCAGGGCTCAGCCCGGCACCCGATGGATGCCGCAAACACTCGCTTACCAGCGGTCGGCAAGCCTCGTAGGGCGCGCTAATCAACCCCACGCCAAAGGATTGCGCAAAGGCCACATCCGCCACGGTGCCCGTCCGCAGCACGGTAAACACCGCCCGGCACCCGCCGCCGCCACCAAGCCTGACCGAGCCGAGCAACGCCAGCGTCAGGTCGAGCGCGTCCACCGTGTCTTGCCGGCGGTATTCGATGATGGCCGTGTCCGGCCCGGTCTGCTGCACGTCGTCCGGCTTGCCCATGCACGAGAGCACGTCAGGCAGAGCCATGCCGATCAGCACTCCCCACGGTTTGCGCGCCTCGTGCGTGTCGAGCGCGCCGCACCCGGCAAGCAACGCTGTGAGTGCGATCGGTGCAAGCCAACGCCGGGTGCCTCTCATGGCGATGCGAATTTGAGAGCCATGGTGGTTTGAGCAACCACCCCCTTGCACACCTCGCAAGTCAGTCTTCCGACAACCATTCCACCGGTAGTGTAATGGATTGCTTGTATCGTCCCCATCCCAGCGCATCTCCAACACGGGCTGATAGTGGGGTAAACTGGAATCGAAACGGAGAACCCAGTCGATTGATTAACAGCAGAACTGATGCTCATGCCACGGCGAATCCCGCGACGTCCGCCGCCAGCCGATCCCGATCAATGCCCGCGCCTGTGAACCGGTCGGTGCCGCAAATCTGCGGATGCACCAGCACGTGCGCCTCCACCACTCTCGAGCGCATCCACCGCCACGTGGCGAGCTGCGGCGCTCCCCAAGTGATGATCGTCACCAAGTCGGTATCCTCAATGCCGGTGTATGACCAACAACCGACAACCGCATGTCCGCCCCATCCCCCTGGCGTTTGATCGCCCGGCGTGGTGATGTCCCAAGTGCCCGGGGACTGGTCCGCAAGCGCGAGGTCAATGGCATAGTAGCACACGCCAAATCTCGATGCTGCGAGCCGCTGTGCGTTCCAATCGTCGCGCGCCAAGTTGGCCCACAGCCCAACGTAGGGCGCCTCCTGCGACGCGTCGAAGCCGTGTTGCGCTTGCCAAGTCAGCACGTCCACCTCGTTGGCCCCGGTGTCGGTGGCGGGGTTGGCCGGATCATAGCCCGCCTGCCGCTGATACATCGTGACCGCTGCCGTGTCCGGCACATTGGCGCGGTATCGCAGCAGCGCCGCCTGCGCGAGGATGGCGTTGCCCACGGCGGCCCACGTGCAGTCTCCGCAGACCCCGTTACCCTGGAGTTGCGGGGCGTAGGCGACGTGCGAGCGATCGAGCCGAGGCGGCGCCTGGACGGCGCCGAACCCGTGCCCGGCCAGCGTGGGAGCGCCGGGCGGGACCGGCCGCTTGATGAGCCCTAACCGGCGCTCCATCGGCCTATCGCCCGTAGATCGTGCGCAGCGCGCCGGCCTCGTCGCCCGATGCCGTGGCACCCGGCTTGGCCGATACCAGCGCGGCCGCCACCTCAACAAACGGGATCAGCTCCTGCACCGCCATGATGATGCCGCTCACCGCCGCACCGCCGGGGATAAACGACACGATGGGCGTCACCAGTTGCAGCACGGTGCCGATGTCCGCCAGCACAGACTTGATCGCGTTCTGAACGCTGGTCGTATTGAGCGAGACCGAGACGGACGGTGCAAGCTGCGCGGTCACGCTGGCAAAGGCGGTGTTGGCCGATTGCAGCGCGTTTTGTGCCGTGAGCAGGTTGGCGCCAAGCTGCGGCGCCACGCCAGGCGAGGCCAGGATTTGCGCACCGGCCGTGAGCAGCGCCTGCCCGTCGGTCTGGATTTTGCCCGTGTCGAGGGTGACGGTGGTGACGCCGCCCGTCGTGGTGACGGTGCAGGCGCCCAACGCGAGCGCGAAAGCGAAGGTAAGCAGGTGACGACGAGAGGTGTGCATGGTGTAGTTTCTTTTAATAGGCAAAATTGTTGTTAAAGAGATCGGCCGCTCGCTTTAATAGCGATGCCAGTCGTGACGAAACTCCGGCCGGTCGTGCCCACCCGGTGGAAAGATGCAGCCGGACAGTGCGAGTAGCGCGGCGAACGCAAGCGCGAGGCGGATCATGGCGAAGTCCTCAGGTGTTGAACGGCGTTGGCGGTATCGCGAGCGACGGTGGCGTCGGCATGATGTTGCCGTGCCGCACCTCGGGGAACGATTGCACAACGGTGGTTTCCGGCACGGCCGCCGCAAGCTTGGCACTGATGATGGCAGCTTGCTGCACGGCAGGAGGCATGCCTGGCACCACCGCGTTGCGGCTCCAGCCGAGGTTGATGGCTGGCCAAGTCGCGACCGCATAGGCGGTGCGCACCCAACTCGGCGCGGTAGATGACGGCGGCTTGACCGCGGCGGCGAACGTGGAGGAAAGCAGGCTCACCACGCCGGCAATGCCGAGCGCGGACGCGGCGTAGGTTCGCCACGGTTCCGGCAGCACGGCGAACACCGCCTGCAATGCGGTCTGGTCCATTAGGCGCCCCCTAAGTTGGTAAGCTCTTGCTTGTTGAGATCGTCCGCCGTCAGGTTGGAGTTGACCGATATCACCGGCGCATGCGGCGGATTGCGCGTTACCCAATAGGCATGCCACCCATCGCTGTAGACCTTGATCGCCGGCGCCTTGGCCCAATACGGCGGTCGCGCCATGCCGACCGCAAAGTAGCTATCGGCCCCTTGGATGCGATTGGGGTTATGTCCAGCTAGCGCGACTGTCGCCACCAAGCGCGCGATTTTCCAGGACGGTTCGGGGTTGAGTTGCTTGGCCGCGATGAAGATGTCCGCGCGATTCGGATCGTCCTCATTCCATGAACTGAATTGCAACGGAGCCAAGCACACGCCGATAACGCCACCTCTATCCCATTCGTCAGCCGCGCGGTTGAGGACGCACTGCGCGACATTTTCCATCGCATTGCGCATACAGCCTCTTGCCTCGCCCCATATAGTTGCGGTCAACACGTCTAGCTCGTTGTTGAGGCTAAATCCGGTCATGGTTTTGCACCTGCCACCGCTGCACTATCCGCCGGATTTGCTTTGATAAGAATAGGCTTACCCTCAATGAATCGCGGCGCCGATTGAGTGAGGCTTGAGCACGTATCGATGCTTTCGTTCAGCGGATGCCAATAGCCGGGCTCGATATGGTCGGGTAGCGGCACGCTCAAGCGATACGTCGAAATTTTCCCTATCGAGGGAGGCCCGAACGGCGTGCTGATCACCGCGCGCCATTGCCTCCGCTTGCGGGGATCGCTGTCCGGCAACGGATCGGTAGGGTCCAATCGCCAAAGCCAGCGCGCGACCGAAGTCTGGCACACGTTGTTGTCGACTTTGGTGTTGATAAACTCCAGATCGCCACCGCTGAAAGCGACATTGTCGTCTTCGTAACTGCTAATGACGACGACGGCAGGACGTGACCAATACCACCGAGCAATTCCGCCACCGCCTATGAGACCGATAGTGGCGCCGAACAACATCGTCACCCAAGACGATTGGGTAAACGCCCATGCCTTCGAGACGGCTTTGTTCATGGCTTGTGGGCTCCGAATGCCCCGCTGAGAAAGGCGGTAATGCCGGACGCAATAGCTGCAATGGCGGCGGTCACAACCGTGTTGAGCCATCCCTTGCGGGTGCGTCTCTCATCGCGCATTCGCTCCAACTCATCGCGTATGACGCGCAAGTCTTTCCAATGACTACCATCAGGCTGGTAGTCTACCTTCCACATTTGGCAAAGTGTCTTTTCAACTTCCACACGGATGGAAAGTCGGATTTGCGTCTCGTTGCGGAGCCGGTGAAGCTCCTCCCGGTCGGATGGCGTGAGGCGTTCGTCGCTCATGTGACTCCACACCATTGTAGGACCGTAATGGCGCGGTTGGCCCAAAGCAGCACAGGACTCGGGATCATTCAGCATGGCCCATCATTGCTTAGAGCCCCTGCATGTAGATGCGCCAGATCGTCGCTATGTCGCGCATTTGCGCGTTGGTGACGCCAGCGCCGAAGTGCCAGACCGAAAGCTGCCCCGTGTTACCGCCGGACGTGCTCAACGTGGTCCCGGAGGTCGCGACCGAGCTGTTTGTGACCGCGAGTTCCACCGATCCATTGTAAAAATCGTTGTAGCCTGTCGAGGCCGTCCGCGATGCGCATACATGCGCCGGGAACGCCACCACGGGCGACTCGCTGCCGTAGTTCCGGCCGCTCGATGAGTTAAGCCCGGTGATGAACGAATACTGCCCGGCGCCGATGCCGTTCACGCCCGCGCCGTCTACCACAATCGGATTATCCGTCGTCGAGGCGGTGTTTTGCCAAATCCCGAGATGCGCGCTGTTCTGCGCCCATTGCGTGCTTGTCCCCAGCGTGGCCGGGCTCGCGAGATAGGCCGATGCCGACGACACATAACCGCCGCCAGCGGTAAACACCGGCGCGCCCGTCACTGTGAGCGGGTAGGACGTGCCTTTCCAGTTCAGCAACGCGTTCGCCGGGCCGTCCGCCGCCAGCACGTAGATCGCATCGCACAGCGTCCACAGGCCCTGCGCCTTGAGCTGCTTGATCGTGATGTTGATGAGGTCCTGATGCGCCGTCGAGGGCGTGACCGTCATCCGATTGAGCAGCGCCGTGGTTTCGGCTTGGTAGGCTTCTCGGCATTGCAGCCCGAGCGCTACCGCGATTTCGCCGATGAAATTGCCGCTGCTATCCTGGTTCGTGTTCTGAAACGTGTCGTTGCTCAGCCCAGGCGCGGCATCCCACACAAAGCGGTTGTAGCCTAACTGGTCGAAAATCTTGCGCTTGTCCTGATACCAAGCTGAGCGCGAGACCGGATTAATCGCCATTGTCGGGTTTGCACCGCCCCGGCAGCCGAACTCGGTTACGAATATCTGCGCCGCAGCGATGCCGTTGGCCGTGCGCCAAGTCTCCACCGCGTTGACGCCCAACGTGTTGTTGACCGTGTATTCGTTGAGCATCCAAGCCTTGTTGTCTGGCGTGGTGAAATACTGCCCCAAGGTGGTCGCTTCGGCGCTGCCAGAAGACATGCCCGCAGCCGTGGCGGTCGCAGTCTGGGCCGTCTGGTCCGACGCGATCGGCGGATAGTAGAGCGGGTTCGGCGCCGCTGCGCCGCTCGCGCCGCTGGTGCCGTTGACGTGTCCGACATCGCCCGCCACCGTGCCCAGCGCGAACGCCCGTGGCGTGTAGTCGTGGATCACCCATCCCATATTCGTGTCGGGAAACCCGGCCGGGTTGAGATCGACGATTCCCTGAATGTTGCAGTATTCGGTTCCGCCTACAAGCAGCGTGGTGATCTTGTTGACGGTGCGAATGGCTGTGCACAATGCCACCGCCAGCGTCTGCCAAGTGGTAGAGCCATTGTTGTAGGTGTTTTCGTTGAAGATTTCGAGCGCCACCTGCGACGTCGTCCAGCCGGCGCAAATCGTGGCGTATTGCTGCATCGCCTGGACGTAGACCGTCCACATCGACCCGGATGGGTAGGCGTTTTCGATCGCGGTATCATACCAAATGACGTTGCCGCCGTTGACGTAGTCGGTGCCCGCGGTCTCCACGTGCGAGTCGAGGATAACGGCGAACCCTGCGTTGACGAGCGTGGTGATCGCCGTGGTGATGATACCAACCGGCCCGGCCGTGCTCGTGCCCGCCGCAATGGCCTTGCACAGTGCCGCCGGGTCCATGGTGAGGCGGATGCAATCGACGCCCGCGGACTTCCAATTCGCCAGCATCGTGCTGGTGATTTGCTGGTTAAAGTAGGCGGTGGTCCAGGCGTAGTATTGGTTAAAACCGAGGGCGACGATGGCGATGCCGCGAGAGCCGGCGCTAAAGCGGGTGTGCCCGTCCCACGCCGCCGGACCACTGCCGGAGCCGCCGCTTGTGACGTTGCCGACGAGCCCGGTAGCAGTCCACGCTTGGCCACCCGAAGTCCAGGCTTGACCGCCTGGCCCCCATTCGTCCGGCATCGACACGGGCGCCTTCCAGCGAGCGCGACGCGTGCTCATCAGTCGTAACTCGCTGGACCGTTGCGACAGTGCTGCGCGCCGGAGTTGACGCCGATCGTCGTAGCGGCGGACGCGCCATTCGAAAGCGTCCAGCCGCTCGGCACGCCCAACGTGAGCGCATTGGCCCCGTAATTGTTGATTCGAACGCAACCCTTAGCACCAATCGGCACGTTTGGCGGCAGAATGACCGACGCCCCGCTGGCCACGGTCGTGAGCGTATTCATTTTAGCCCCGAGCGTCTGACCGGACGCAGTGAGGTTGGCCGCGTAGCTCCCGTTACCCGCAGACGCCAGCGGATTGAGCGAGATGCCACAAACCGTCAGTCCAGCGCTGCAATCGTTGATGCTGACGCCAATGGCGCCGTCTTGATCGACGCTGCCACCGACGCCGGCCGATGCCGTGGCACCGCTGCCCATGGCGCTCGTCGGATACACCGATGCGCCGTTCGGGATGTCGATATTGATGTTGGCTTTGGGCACGGGGTAAATAAAGTTCGCCTGCGTGTAGACCGGCACCGACCAATTATTGACCGTCGGCTGCGGCGCGGCTGCAATGCCCCCGAACGGCTGCCCGTCTTGGTAGAGTTGTGCGTATTGGCCCCACTCCCATACTGGATAATTTTGCGCAACATAACCATTGTTGTTGTTGCTGAGCTTAAACACGCCAGAACCCACTGCGGTGTTAAACGTGTTGCTATCCGTGCCGCCGTTTGTGCCCGCGCCATGGTTGCAGGCCATGGCAAGTTGCGTTGACGTGCCCAACGTGATCAGCCCAACATCGTCCAACTTGTTACGCGCGCAGGTCCCGTTGTTGCCATAGGCCGTGAGGTTGATGACGCCAAGGATGTTGCTGGACGAAGCCGTCGAAAGCACACCAAAGTTAGACCAACTCGTCCCTATGAGCGTGTTGTCGGAAAAGTCCGCCGCTGTAATTAGTCCAACAACCGGGATTGTCCCGCCTTGGTAGTTGGACGGCAGTTTGTCCGCGCGGCCGAAGTCGTCGTATCCACCGCCTGAAAACGTATCCTTACCCACGCCGCGATTGCCGCCGTCAATCCACTGGAAAAGATCCTCGATCCAAACGTCCCTGAGCGTGAGATTGCTCAAAACACCAGAACCGTTCGAAGTCACATTCGGCGGCGCGGGTAATGCATAAAAGCCGTAAGTGCCGAACCCAGTATGCACGTTGCTCATCTGACCGGCGTCGAACTGATTTGACGCGGCAATGCCGATCCCGGCCATTACATTGCCCGCCAGCCCGCTATCTCGAAACGATTGGTTCCCCAGCACGGGCGAATAAGGCCGAAACAGAACGCCATATTCGTTGTCGTGGATGTTGACGTTGTTGAACGATTGGTGATCATCGACGATCCCAACCCCCGCGTAGAACCCTTGCGCTTCGATGTGATCGAGCACGGCGGATTCTCCGACGCACAAGCCCATTCCGCGCCCTGTGTTGGCGCTATCTACTCCCCAAAATCCGCCGCTTTGAGACACAACCGTGCCGCTAATATCAAAACCAGAATACCGGGTGCCAGTGATCGGAGAAACGTTGTAGACCGAGCTTTCGGACAGCACGCAATGGCCAAAGCCCGGGTCGAAATAGGCCGTCAATCGCGCCGTCTGCGCCCCTCGCGCGGTAATGCTGATCGAGGGTGTCGTGCAATGAATGTTGCCGTATTCGGCCTCGTTAAACAGCGGGTAGTTGATCGCGTAGTCTCCTGCGCGCATGTCGATGTCCACGCCCGAACAACCGCCCGGAGAAGCGTGCGCGCCATTGGACAGCGCCCCCATCCAGCCAAGCGTATCCTGTGTGAGCCCCTGGATCGTTGAACTCCCGACCGCAAACGAAATAGCCGACGCGGCTGGCACCGCGGTGGTTGTCGCCTGCGAGAGCACCACCGTGCCCAGATCGACCGGTGCGTAGCCGATGGGACCGAGCAACGTCCAAGACACGCTGCCATCGACACCGTTGCAAGTCGTTCCGGCGTAGCTTGCCACCCACACCCCAGGATCGTTACCGCCGGGGTGAAAGTTGTTGTAGGTCGATGCATTGCCATAGGTGCAAGGCGAGACCGTCACAGTCGCAGGCAAAGTGTTGGTCGGAGTGCTGCCCCCGGCGCCCGCCGAATACGGATTGCCGGCCCCAGTTGTTCCAGCAGCGGTCGCCTGCCACAACCCATAATTAAACATCATGGTTCGGCCGGACGCGACAGACGTGTTGGGTGTCCAGTCCGTCGCGTTAGCCGGGACTGCGCGCTGTGTTCGCTGCGGGATTTGCGGAACCGACACCAGCGTCGTGTTGGCCGGGATGCCGGGCCCGCTCACAACCATGCTCGGCGTGAGCACCGCATATTGGTAGCCGGGGTCGTCAAAGAGCGCGTAGTGCGCGTTCCAACCAAACCCGCCGCTGGTATTAGGCGAAATGAAAATAAGGGTCGTACCGGTTCCACTCTGGGCAGCGCTCGTCGGCAACGAAAACTCAAGCCCCATCTGCGGGTCGGTGCAGAGATATTGAAACGGATGAAGGCTCGTGTTCGGGGTTGTGTAGCCGCACACCGCCAGTAGGTTGCTCCCGTAGGTCGTGCCGATCGTGTTGGTCGAGCCGTTGCCTTGCGCGCCGAACTCCAGAGGCGTGAGCGTCATCGACGCGCGCTGTTGCAGCGTCAGTGCCACCATGCCGTTGGTGCTGCGGACCGCCTGCGCACCGATCGTGCCCGCCGTGTCGGTGCTGACGTTGCCACCGCCCGCCTGCGACACCCATGTCCCCGCCGCCGAGAGCACGCTGGTGCTAGCCGCTGCACCATAGGCCGGGACAACACCGGGCGCGCTCGACGTAAACTGTGCGCTGCCGGGCGGCGTGGCGTAGGTGCCGTCGTCGCGAAAGAACTTTGTTCCCGTGTTGGGCAGCGCCGGGACGAGCCCTGCAACCGATGTCGAAACGGGCACACCACCCGGAGGTGCCGCAGCCGTGCCGTCCGCGCGGATGAAGTTCGTGGTGCCGCCGGGAAATTGGAACAGGCCGGGTGCCGACGTGCTCGCCATTGGCAACTGCGGCGCTACTTGCGCGGCAAGCGCGGCAGCGGACGGATTGTTGCCGACCGTCAGCCCCGCAATGGTAGCCGCCTTGGGCAGGAGCAGGCTTTCTTGCGTCTGCGCGCGCGTCGTCTCGCTCGCAATCGAGGATGCGACGTAGCTTGGGCTTGCGCCAGGCGTTCCACCGGAGAACTGAGCGTGCGCGGTGCTCGCCAGACAGACGAGCGCCGTTGTGAAAGATACGAGCCGCCTCATGTGACCACCACGTAGTTAGTGCCATTCCAAGTAAACAGCATGCTCGTCCCCGCCGCCGTGTTGGTGACGAGCGTGGTGCTGCCGGCCTGATCTACGATGAGCAGGCTGTTGGCGGCCGCGCCAGTGAGGCGACGGATTGTGACGGTTGCCCCGAGCCTGGGGGTCAAGCTCGATCCGAGCCCGGACAAGCGTCGCTTGTTGGCCAGGGTTATCGTAATGCTGGCTGCCAGACTGGCCGGCACGTAGATCAGCGCATCCTCGCTGCATGCGTAATGCGTGTAGTTGGCCGTGATACTGGGGATTTGTGCGCCTTCAATGTAGGAACCCGCCACGCCAAACCGATAGCGCGCCACGGCTTGCGGCATCGCGAAGTTGGCAATTGGCAGGTTGGGATCAATGCCACAGTTGGCCCGCCAGCCCGATGCGTTGAAATCGTCGGCGATGATGTTCTCGGCAACAAGCAGCGGGTTGGTGTCGCCAAGGCCACCGGGGTTGAAGATGTAGAACGGGATTGACGGCGAAGCAGACAGTCCAATCTGGACGTTGCGGAATACGTCAACGTCCTCTTGATAGGTGCTGATCAGCGAGGCCGTCCCCGTCGCGGAGGGCGAGATTGTCCCGCCGAAGTTTAGGCTCTCAAAGGTGCAGCGATTGGAACCGGTCGAGAGGAACGTCGGGTTGTTGCCAGTCAACAGAGCAGACTCGATATGAATATCGTCCCAATGCGATCCACGCATGGTGCCAAGCGTCATAATCTGGTTGGCCGAAACCGCCTCGATGTTGATTTGCTGGAAGATGCCATCGACCGCGCCCGCACACAGCCAACCTGTGTAGAGCGGTTGCGGATCGTTCAAAAACCCATTGTGGCAGTACCAGTTGCGAAAGATCGAGCCCGTGCCCTCAGAGCCGACGTAGACAAGACAGTAGGTGGCGCCATCAACGCGATAGTCCTCGAATGTGCAAGAGAAGAACTGATCGGAACCGGTGTAATACGGGTTGCCAGTGCCTTGCCCGTCGTTGAACAACACGCCGCAATAGCCAGGGTAGTATGCATCGGTGCCGCTGTAGGGACCTCCAACGTTAACGCTGCTGACGTTGCAATTGACCATGGAACCCATTTGCAGCGTGTTGGCGTTGGTCGCGACGGCGTTGATCGTGGTGCTGGCGACGGTCTGCGATGCGCTCACGGTGTAGGTGCCGGTGCCGCCCGTGCCGGTGCCCAGGGCGGTGATCGTGGTGCCGGCCGTCACGCCGCTGCCGCTGAGCGTCTGACCGACCGCCACGTTGTTGGCGTAGCTGGCAGGAGCCGACGCCACCGCGGTGACGGTCAAGGTCGTGCCCGAAATCGACCCGGTGATGACCGCCCCCTGCGCCACGCCGTATTCCACGCGGAGGCCGCGCATGTCGAACCCGCGCGCTAAAGTGCCGCCGGTCGGATCGCCGATGGTGAGGACCGACACGTTGGAGCCGTATTGGATGATGCGGCTCTGGCGAGTGCCGCGCCATACGAAGTCGTTGTTTACCGCCGTGGGAGTGACCTGCAACCCCACGCCACCTGTGGGACTGATAATCTCGTAAACGTTGGGTTCAAGCTCAAAGAACTTGCCGTTGCTGACCGCGTAGTTCAGCGCTGCCTGCAATGCTGTGTGATTGGCAGTGCGCACGGCGGCGGACATGCCGACCCCAACTGTCAGGCCATTGACCGTCGCACCGCGAATGGTCCCGCGAACAATCGCCGGAGCGCCAAGACCGCTGGTGTTTGAGGGATCGTCTGATCCCACCAAGCTCGACAGCGCACCGCTGCCACTGACAAGCAGACTGCCCGCCACCGGAACCGAAACCAGCCCCAACGCTGCGGCCGTGGCAGGCGTGGACGTGCCACCACCGGTGCCGCCGCTTGACGTGCTACCGCCGGACCATTGTGCCATATCAGCGAACCTTAATTGTCAGAGGGCACGAACCGGTCGCGCAAATGATGCTGATCGCTTCGGGAGATACGTTCCCTGGTTGATCTTCCAAATACGCACCGCCGGCCGGAATTGGCACCGACCCGACCGCGCAGGCCGCGCCGCTCACTGCCGCCGTGGTGGTGTAATTCAAGCAAGCTAAGTTGGCGCCGGTGTTCCAGATATGCAGACCATTGCGGTAGCCTGCGGCAGCAATGACCGTGGATGCCGTGGTGGTAATCGTGGCGCTAGCGTCAATCCACGCGAGAGACCCGGGCATGATTGCCGCGCCTCCACCAGCATACTGAGCCGATGCACCACCGGCTGTCGCAAGCGCGAACGCCGCCGCGATAAGGGCCATCCTAAACATGCTCAATACCCCAAATACTGGAAAGGATGGCCGGACGTTGCGGCATTGACGCTTAGCGCCTGAGCGGTTCCGAACGGACAGTGATAGGACGTGCCAGGTGACAATGGCGGCGGCCCGGAACCAACCACAGCCGTGCCGCCGATTGAGAAATACAGCGGTTCTGTTGTCGTCGCCGGGTTTACCAAATCGCACCCATGCGTCATGCTTCCGGCTGCAATAGCCGTGACTGCGGTTCCGCCGGTTGTCACAGACCCTTGGCCCCCTACGTAAGTAACCATCGGAGCTATAACGGGCACCTGACCCAAGTTGTTTGTTGGCGTGCCCCCCACCGACTGAGCCGCCGCAGCACCGGAAAGCAGCAAGAACGCAATCAACCATGCACGCATGTCAGTGAGCCTCCGTCGTGATGGTGGTAGGGGCGCTGGCGATGCACTGATACGGACCGGCCGGAACCGCCCCGCCTGCCTGCGTTGGCCAGAGGAAAAGCTGGTTCGGATAAGCCGTAGCGGACGTGCCGATGACAGGCGTGATACCGTTCGACGTGCAAGCGATCGGATTGGCCGCGCTGCTAGGCACTCCGATGCTGACCGAGATGTAGCCGGGCACGCTGGCAGCGGGGTAAATCACGGTGGCGGATGTCCCGACCGTGGTGGTGCTCGGAGCAATGACCGACTGGTTGGCGAGTGAGCTCGCAATTTGTTTGGCGGTCGGATTGGAGCCGATGGTGAGGCCGGCGAGCGTGGCGGTGGTTGGCGTGTAGCTGGCGAGCTGCGCCACGGTGGCCAGCATGCCGGACGTGGGCAGCGTGACAGCCGTCGTGCCCGTCGTGGTCATGGTGAGCGGGTTGGCACCCGACGTGCTGAGCGGCGCCGCCAGGGAGACGGCTTGGCCGTTGAGCTTGGTGACGGTCAAGGCGCCTGACGTGGCTAGCGACGCATCGCCCGAGATGGTCTGCGCGGCCGCGCTGTTGGCCGCGTTGGTGCCGACGTAGACTTGCGCCGGGGTGGCAGACGGGATGGTGGCGCCACCGCCGCTGCCGGTCGCGTTGAGCGTGCTCCCGGACATGCTGAGCCCGGTGCCCAGCGTGACGGGCGCCACGGCCCCGCCTGAGCCTGTGCCGCCGTAAAGCTGTGTCGTGGTGGCGGACGGGATTGCAGCGGGCTGTAGCGCCGTCCCGCCGGCCACAACGCGGGTGTCATTGCCTGCAGCGAGCGTGCTGGAAGTGGTGCCCGCAAGCTGCGCCGCAAGCTGCGCGGCGGTAGGCGTGCTGCCCACCTGCAACCCCGCAATCGTCGCCGTTTTGGGCGTCAAACCCGCTTCCGCCGTCTGCGCCCGGCTCGCCTCGTTGGAGGCCGCCGTGGACGCTGCCTGCTCCGCGCTGATGGCAGCAGAAGCTTCCCGCGCCTGTCCTGCGTTGGTGCCCGTGGTCAGCAGCGTGGGCAGGCTGGTCAGGTCGGTATAAGCGCCGGTTGCTACCACTCTCGGCAAAGTAGAGGGCGCGGTGACGCCGTTCGGAAACGCGAGGCTCACCACCGGGCTGGTAGCCGGTCCGCTCACCGTCACCGGGCCCGAGCTGGTCACGACCGTGGTGGCGCCTCCGCCGGAGGGTGCCACCAAGGCGCCGCCCTGCACCGTCAGATTGCCCAACCCCACCGGCTGACCGTTGTTGAGCAGCAGGTGCGTCGTGTCGCCCGGCGTAGCTGTGACGGCGCCGATTGAGGTCGCAACCTGCGCCGCTGTGGGGGCGCTGCCGATGGCGAGGCCGCCGAACGTGGCGGTTTTGGGTGTAAGCGTCGCCTCCGTCGTCTGCGCGCGGGAGGTTTCGGACGCCACCGCGCTGCTGACCGAGGCGGGCGTTGCGGCGGCAGTCGCGAGCGTCTGAGCGTTGTTGGCCGTGTTTTGCGCCGCGGTCTCCGCTGCGATGGCGGCGCCTGCGTCGCGGGACGTGCCGACTGAGTTGCCGATCAAGGCCGCGTTTAGCTGCGCCGCTGTCGGAGCGCCGATATAGCCTGCAACCGACGCCACATAGGCTGTCGCAGGGCAGGCCGCTGCCGTACCCGCGCTTCCGGTGCCACACAGCGGTGCTGACGTGGCTGCATTCGGGATTGTCGCATTGCGAGCCGTCTGCACCGCGCTAGTGGTAAACGCCGTAGTCGCAATCTGCCCAGAACTGACGCCAGCCGCCGCCGTAGGAGCCGTAGGCGTGCCCGAAAGGATCGGCGATGCCACTGGCGCCAAAGTGGCTTCCATGGCCTGCGCGCGCGTCTGTTCGGCCGCAACGGACCCGGCCGGATCAAAAGCCGAAGCAGGTAAAGTTGCCGCTGTGTTAAGCCCAAGATTCGCTCGGGCCAAAGACGGGCTGCCAATATCCGATAGATTGCTTCCGGCCTGCAACGCGCCGACGATGCGGCTGTCATTGCCCGCCGCAACCGTCCCCGGCGCGGTGCCAAGCGAGATAGTGATGTTCGCACCGGCAACCGACAGAGGCGCGGTCGCCGTGTAGTTGATCGCGCCGGTCCCGACAGAAACAGCCGCAACAGAATCATCAACATATTTCTTGGTGGCGGCACCCATTGGCACGCCGGGATTGGCAGACAGCACAAGCGGACCGACAAGCGTGCCGCCGCCAAGCGAGAGGGTGCTGCCGAGCGCGGCCGTCACCTGTTGTGCGATTGCAGCCGTCATGGCGGCCGGCTGCACTGCGGTGGCAGCAAGAGCTATGCGGGGATCATTGCCTTGCGCGGCCGTGCCCGCCGTCGTGCCATAATTAACGCTGAGGGCGCCGCCATTGGCCTGCAAACCCGTCGAGACCATGTAGCCGCCGATTTGAGTCGGCGAACCGGGAGCCACGTCCAGCTTGTCGGTGTTTGCATTGTAAGTAAGCGACGGTCCTGCAATGGACTGAATTGTCTGTTGCGCCGCCACTGGGCACGCGAACAGACATGCAGATGCCACTAGGGTAAATCTGTTCATGCGGACCTGCTTTGTCGGGAAAGGTAGGAAGGCGCTAAGGCAGAGTGACCGGCTGCCCGCTATTGGCATCGTCAAGGACGTTGCCAGTGGTCTGGTCCGTCACCGTGATTGAGCTACCCGGCGCAGATTGCGGAAATGGCGACGTTGCGGAAGCCCACAGCTGAGCGATGACAGGCAACTGGACCGTCCGAATGATCGTCTCGCCAGAAGTCGATACGACTTTAATCGCAATGTCGGTTACGGCCCCATCAATGCCGCCGCCAAAATAAAATTGAGCCATTGTGCCGCTAAAACTCCGCTGACCCACAACAAGAGTAGGATCAAACGAAAGAACGGCCAGGTTTGCGATCGTTGCGCCTGATCGCATGACCTGGCTGAAATCCGCTGAATACTGACGATACTCGGTCGGGTCCTTTGGCCGCCATGCGTTAAAGCCGCTTGGGCTTAACAGCACCACGTCGGACAGACAGGGCATCAGGCGATGGTCGCAGCCAAAGGCGGAATTGCCACGCCTTGCAGCCGCGCCAGCTTGGCCCCGGCCACCCCTTGCGCCGCCGCCTTGGCAAACGCCATGAATGCGTCCGTGGTGGGGAACGTCACCGGTTGCCCGTCCAGCAGTGCCCAGAGCAGGTTTGTACTTAAGCCGTTGGTGAACTCTTTGAATTGCGCGATGAATTGCGCCTCGTCAGAAATATCCACAGCACTCACTGGATCGACGGCGTACACGCCATTGAGCGCGGGCGCGCTGGTCGAAGTGATGACGATGCCACCAGCGATTGCGGCGTCATAGGCTTGCTGCGCCTGTTCAGACGCCGACAGCGCTGGAGCGGTTGGCGCCGCAAAGCTCCAGGCGCCGTTGCTCTCGGTCGCAGACCATCCGCGTTGCGGAAGCGGCTGCACCGCAGACACGTCGCCGGTCCACGTCAGTTGCTCATTGACATCAAACGGCGCCGGCGTCTCGTCAACCACAACGCCATCCGCGACGAGCAGGAACAAGGCCATGATCAGCACTCCACAATGATCAAGCCGCGCGCGCCGCCACCGCCACCGCCGCCAGAAATACCGCCGCTGCCGCCAGCGCCGGGAAGCAATCCGCTTCCGCCTGCCTGAGCCGTGCTGCTATTGGATGCGACAAATTGCGCGCCTTGGCTTTGGAAAGCCCCGCCGCCACTGCCGCTCATGTAGGAGCCAGTCGCAGTTTGAACGCCAGTCCCGCCGCCATAACCAGGCAGGGAAAGACTGCCTCCGAAACCGGTCCCGCCGCCGCCTGGCGTCGTGGCGATTACGCCAGCCCCTGCCCCCGCACCGCCGCCGCCCGGAGAGGCTGAGATCAGAGAGCCGAAGGACGAAGAACCGCCACCACCACCAGCGGCAGCGCCCACGCCGCCAAAACCACCACTGCCCACAGTAACGGCCACGTTGGCACCTTGTGTGACGGAAAAGACGCCTTCTGCAAAGCCGGCACCGCCGCCACCGGACGCAACCGATCCTGCGCCGGATGTCCCGCCGCCGCCGCCGCCGCCAGCCCAAAGCCGCACCCGTGCCAAAAGCGCACCGGCAGGATAGGTAAACGTTGTGCTGGCGGTGAACACGAACCTACGTGTGAACACAAAAGGGAACGACAACCAGTTTGCGCCGCCCGTATCCGGGTTGCTGGTGTTGTTGTCCACGGTGCTAAGCCAAAAGCTGCCTAGGGTTGCGGACGATATCAGCGCGCCTTGAGGATAACCGCCGATGGCGCTCGAAAACGCAGAGTCGTATTTAATCGGCGCTCCGGCCGCATTCCACTGCAACCATTGCGTGACTTGCTTTAACAGCCCGTTAAAGTCCTGGCCAAACGGCCAGGAGCCACCGGCCGAAATCGGCGCGAAACAGTTAGGCGGAAATCCGTCTGTGAGGGACGCGGCGCCGTTCTGAACGCCCTGCTGCGAGGTCTGCGGAATCGTCCTGACATTTGCTGCTGCGGCTGCGCTGGCAAAGGGGATGGGAAACTTTGCTGGTATCCCGGTGCTTTGCATAACTTACCCTTGGACAATAGAGAGAGTTACGCCTGACGGCTTTGGCAAAATGCCGGATTGCGAAACGATGGCGTAGTCCACCGCACTCAGTTGGAACGAAAAAGTGTAGGTCATTCGCATCCCGCCGAGGTCGGTCACGTAGCAATTTCCCTGCGATCCGAACAGCGTCATCAGGACGTTGTTGATTGAAGGAATGGAGCCGTCTGATATGTTGGCGTAAGCCTTGGCGTAGATGAGCGTGCGAAATGCATCATCGGTCAGGGCGTAATTGCTAGTCGTCGGAGCGCCGGAATAGAACGGAGCTTGGTTGAACGGCGTTTCCGAATTGTCGTTCGCTTCGGCAAAACCGAAGTAGGTTCCCGACGAAACCTGCAACACGCGTTGGACGCCGACGATGCGCCCCCAGATGTCGAGCCCGACCCCCTGAGCGGTCGCAACGTTCCAAACGTTGTCATAAAAGGCGTCGAGGTTAGCCTGCGGATCGACCGCTGCATTAAAGCTGCCAATGATGCCATTGATGGCAGAGCTGCTGCTGTATTGGCTTAGGATCGTCTGTAAATAATTCTGCATTATTGCAGGACGAGGATGATGTCGTTTACGTCCAAGGTCGGGACTTGGTTGATTTGCACCGTGAGGTCGTTCAGCGCAGGCAGCACCGTAGACAATGCCTCATTGGCAACCGTCTGGCCATTGGTGACGGTCCAAGTGGTGCCCGAACCGGATACCACTTGCGTCCCTCCCAGAACGCCTACCCCTATGACAATCTGACCTATGCCAATCGTTCCAACCACAGCAGAGGCCACTGTAAGTGTGGAGCCCGATATGCTGCCGGTAAATGAGGCTGCTGATGTATTAGGGGAGCCGATTAGAATAGACACGATCTGAGCCCATGATCCAAGGGAGGCTACGCCAGCATAAAAGCGGCTAGCAAAAATCTCGGAGCCGATGCGCGCCCGCAGGCCTCCATCGGAGCCGGAAAAGGCATTCGAGATTGCCGCTTGAATCAATGCCAACGCGTTTGACGGCACCAGCGCGCTGTTTTTGATCGTGACGGTAAACGCAATAGGCAGCGAAGACGGAACCTCATAGGTCACATTGTAAGCGACCGGGTTGGCATAAAGCGGGTTGCTATCATAGGCCACGATGGTGGTGTTGCCGGAATAGGAACAGCCCGGTCCCTTCTTGGACAAAATCGCCTGCGCTACCGCAGCCTGACTGCCCCCGGCCACGCAAATGTAAATCGAATTGGCTGCGATGAATTGACCGCCAAACGTAACGCCGGCATTGGCTGCGTTGTCGTATCCGTAATAGTCGAGCACGCCCGGAACCTTCGCCACAGCGCCGATAATCGACCCGATTGAGCCGAGCGAGTTGCCTTCGACCGTGCTCTGCCGCCGCAACTCAAATGCAGCCGATCCCTCGACGACATTGCCAAGCACACCCGACACGACGCTAACTGAATCCCATCCCGGAATAGCTTGATAGATTGACACCGCATTCGCTGCCGGCACCGCAAGAGGTCCCGTGTTTTGGTTGGCAAACGGCAGAGTGACCGTGCCGGACGCGGCAATAACCCCTGCCGTGATGCAAGCGTAGATGTTGCTGGTCTGGTCCTGGATCAGTGCTCCGGCTGGAATGACCACGCCAGTCAATCCTACGCACGCGATTTGCAGCACGGTCGGCTGAGCCGGGTTGCGCGTCAGGAAGTAGATGCGGGCAATCGCGTCCTGCATCCGTCCATAGGAATAGGCCGGGTCCACAAGGTTGGTGTAAAGCAGGAAGTTGGCGTTGCAATCGCCGATGATAGCCGTTTCGCTGGCTGCGATTTGTCCTTGCGGGGTGTTCGGAGCGGGGTTGAGGTTGCCCCCAAACGCGGCCGAAAAGTCTGCCGTGACGCCGGCGAGGATGGCGCTCTCCAGCGGCGCAATAAAGCCGGTCGGGCCGAAGACGGGCGTGGGGACATTGCTGCCGCTCACGTCGAAAACCCGGCTGCGGCCGTAATGCCGTTGGTGTCGGTCATTTGCACCTGCCCCACCACATTCCGGCCCGCGATAGAAGCGATGTAGCAAACCGCCTTGGCCGCACCGGGCACGGTCATGGCGGCGCCCGTGAGTTGCGCTTTGATGACTGAAAGCGGCGGACGCTTGCCTAGGATTGTCGTCAGAAAAGGTATGCCGAGCGCGGAGTTATACCAGCACTCCCCCTGAAACGTGCGGATGGCGCTGGAGGCGTCCTGCGCCACCGAATAGGGATCGCTTGCCACCGCGATGTTGCCGGACGTGTCTAGCGTCAAGTCCCATGCCACGGGATCGAGAAGCAGCGTATTCATAGCGGGAAGCTCGTGTTCGCGGTTCCGGCCTGAACCCCACCGTGCCGATGCGTCGATCCGACATTCACGCCGTTGTGCGTAAACACATTGCCGGTGATGGCGACGGTTGGCGATGCGATGCTGACCATAGGCGCGTGAAGCGTCACGGCCGTAGGTGACACAATGGAAATGCCGCTGGCGAGAAAAGCAAGATATTGCGTCGCTTGGCCGTTCAAGAATCCCCCAAAATAGAGCCCATCAGCAAAGTCGTGCCGTCGCCGTGAGCCTGGATTCGCCTGTGCCTTGTTGGCCTTGACCGATGAAATGTCTCGGCTGGCAAACCCGGCCATACC
The DNA here is from genome assembly GCA_965276785.1 of Acetobacteraceae bacterium. GTDB lineage: Bacteria > Pseudomonadota > Alphaproteobacteria > Acetobacterales > Acetobacteraceae > LMUY01. The sequence continues at coordinate 158,406 of OZ255629.1, read as the reverse complement.
GATATCTCCTACCACCGGATCGATGATGATAGCGTTGGCGCCCGCTTGCAGGCGAAAAAACGGCAGCGCGTGAACGGTGCCGTGCGGCATGGCGTTGCCGTCTCCGTCGATCTGGTTGACGAGCGGCAGCACGTCCACCGTGCCGGCCGGGTTGATGCCCCCTGTGGTCGTAACCGTAACCACTTGGACGAGAGCGCATGTTTCCACCTTCGACAGCATTTGCGAGATCAAGAACGCATGCTGATTGAAGTCTCCTGACCTCGCCGCCGCATCGGCAATGCCGGTAAAGCCGCTCATGCGACGGGCACCGAGCCGAGGCGCGCCGTCTTCATCGTGTTGAACCAAGGGCCGCCGGGGGTCATGCTGCTAAGCTCGTAAGTAAGGGCATACACGAACCAAGTCCCATTCGCCGGGGTTAGACTGCTATTCACCTGCACCAAGCACCCATAGCGGATCAGCGGGTTGAACAGCGTGCGAAGGATGACCCCGAGACTGTCGAATATCGGATAGCCGACAAGCCCGGTCTCGGGAGACACCACGACGGCGCTGCCGGATCGGGCGGAGTTTTTCGGCCATATTGCCAGCGTGCCGTTGTCGATGTGCCAGTTAATGTTGGCCGCATCGGCACAGCGCTGCGCTTGGTCGCGAGCCGTGCCCGCAAAATAGGGGCTGGCGAGCTTGACCGAGACTCCGTTGTTCTCGAACTTGAGCCCCATCCGTGCGGCGAAGCCCGCCATGATCGTTGCTACGTCTGTTCCTCCCGGCGGAAAGCTGGCGGGCGGGACAGGCTTGATCGCATCGAGGTAGGCAGCAAACGCCTCCACGTTAAACGACACGTCCGGCGCACCCTGGTAGTCGCTCCACGCGTTGATGATCGTTCCCATGAAGACTTGGCTCATCCCGCTAGTGGCGTCGCCAGCCATTAGGATGACGGTGTTTTTCCGCGTTTGCGTGATGAGCAATCCCAACGTCGAGAGCTGGTTCATGTGCGATTGCGTCATGCCGAAGATGCGGATTTGCGCATTGCCCAGCGAAGCGCCGCCGGACTTCACGACCGTGGCCACAACCCGCAAGCCCGAAATCGTCAGAGTGTTTTGACCGCTTTCCCCAAACGTTCCAGTTCCCAAAACGAACTGGACTGTCAAGAGCTTTTGGGTGTAGGAGCCGGACATTAACGCTCCAGTCTAACCCTCGAAAGGTGTCTTTTATGCGTCGCATGGTCCTGACCGCCAGCATGACGCTGGCAATGATCGCCGTCGTCACTGATGCGCAAGCGCAGACTCAAACTGCCGCTCAGGCAGCACGCGGGTTTCGTGGAGAAATGCAGGTCAATGTCAACGTCATGGAAGCCGCGGATACGGCCTTAAAGTGCCGCCTGAGAGGCGCCGAATGGGCCGTTGCTGTTGTGAACATGGCAGAAAGACAAATCATGGTAGCGCAGAAGGGGTGGATGGAAGAAACCAAGTCCAAGGTCGAATATCAAAACTTATCGGACGATCTATATCACCACTCTGCAGACGCCCGCGCTTATGAGATGGACTTACCGGTTAGCCCGATGGACTGTGAAGACCTTCGGGAAAGCGGTCAATTGGAAGCTCTTGATAAAGCAATCAGAGAACGCCATTAACTCACATACGCCAGCAACCACCGCGTTCCAAACCCATTGTAAACCGGGTCATCGGTCCCCTGTGTATCGGCCCAAAAGAAATCACCTACAAACCCAAGATAGGCGTCCCGCACGATCAGCGTCCGGTCCCGGCACAGCACCCCGCCGATGATCAGCGCGTCATCCACGCCCACGTCCATGAACAGGCCGGTTGACTTGGTATAGATGAAAAGCTGCGTTGTCTGGTTGCCCAGCGGGACGGTGAACTGCTGCGACGGCACCACCAGCAGCGGAATGACCTCAGTCGTCACGTCGAGATGACCGTCGAGGCCGGCGTTGGCGTGTCGTGTGGCGAGTCCGGCGTGGGTGTCGGTGCCAACGCGCCGGCCTGCTTTGGCGAGGGCTTCTGCGGGCTGATAGTGCCGCCTTGCGCCGGATCAGCGCCGCTTGGCACCGCCGTGTTGCTGGTTTGCGAGGTGCCGGTGACTCGGACCTCCTCAAGCCAAACGTCTACCGTCAACAGCGTCGCTCCCGCGCGGGACTGCCGGGCATAGTCGTAATGCACGACGTTGGCACTTGCGTAGCTGATCTCCGGCGTCACCACAGTGTAGAGGTCGAGTGACGCCACCGCAGCCTGGATGGCGTTCAAGAACTGCGCGCGGTCGGCATCGGCCCCGCCCTTGGTCATGGCAATTTTCACACCATAGGGTAACGAGACCTTGTCGTAAGTGCCGAACCCGCCTTGCTCAACGGGGTAGTCAGAAACTCGGAAGTCCACTCGATATTCAAAACCAAAGATCGAATCCGGCTGCACAACCGGGGTGCCACTGGCATCAAAGATGCCCCATTGCGGCCCGGCCGTGTAGGCGTCGAGCCCCGACCCGTCCGAGGTCATCAACGCCGTCCCAGACACTTACGCCAGCCCCGAGTTGGCCTGCACCGCAAACCGGTCAGACAACGCCCCATGCAAATCGTTGGCCACGCCCTTGGCGTCGGTCGCCTGCGTGTTTACCGTGATCGGCCCGTGGAAGTGCGTTTCGCTGGAATTGTCGTTCGAGACGTTGCTGCCTGCCTGACTGCCATAGCGCGCGTCGGCCGAGGGCGCTCCGGCGGGCGGCGGCGTTCCCTTGCTGCCAAACCAGCCCAAGCCTCTAGACGACGTGGGCGAACCCGTGTCTGTGTTGTCTGGCGGGGTCGCTGCGTCGGCTCGGTAGCGGCTTAGCCTGGCTTCTGCGTTGGCACCGCGGTTGACGTCCTCTACCACGTAGTTGCCCGGCACCTCGTAGGTATGATCCACAACCGAAGCCGCCTCGCGCGCGGACTTGGCTTGCCGCAGCGCATCCCCCGCTGCTTTCTGCTTGCCCTCGGTTAACTCCCACTGGATGGCGGCGAGCTGCTCCTCGTAGGACATCGACATCAGCGCTTTGCCGAAGTGCTGTTCGATGTCGCGCTGGCGTTCGGCGCTCCACTGCGCTAGGCCCTGATGCGCGGTTCCAGCGCCCGCTTGCGGATTAAAGCTGCTTTCCTGTTGCAGGTTGCCGACAATGCCGGCCGCCTGCTCCGGGGTCCAACCCTTGCTGATGAAATAGTCGATTGCTTGCGTGGAAAGCTTGTTCTGCTCGGCCGTGGTCGGTGCGGCGGTTCCACCCTGCGATGCGGCAGTACCCTGTTGCTGATAGTTGCGACCAAGGCCGAACCTGGAAAAGAAGTTGTCGATGGCCGCTGCGCCGGGAATGTTTTGGTCAATCCAAGTGCCGACGTCGTCGTTTGGATCGATGGCGCTGAGGGCTTTGTCCACAAGCAAAGCAGACAAGGCTAACTTGAGCTTGCCGACGCTTCCGAGAACACCAAGGAACTTGGACCCGAGCCATAACCCGAACAGAACTTCGGTGGCGTCCTTCCAACCACCAAGCGCATGGACGGCACCGTCCGCACCATCAACGAACGACCTAATGCCGGTTAAAACCGCCTGCCAGTCGATGGACTTCAACCATGCAGCAAACTCTTTGATGTCCTCGGTGATCTTGTCCGCAAGCCACTGGCGGTTCGCCTTCAACCAATCGTCCATGCCGGACAGCGCGGCGTGGATATCTGGCGAAAGGTCGTTGAGGATCGTCCGGGCCAGCGAGGTGACGCCTTGCTGCAAATCAAGCAAGTCGTTCTGTAGGTTTTGCGCGTTCTTGGCATCGTTTTCGTTGGCAACGCCAAGTTGCTTCTGCGCGTCCAGCAGTTTTTGAACCGCGCCGCGACCCTGTTCCAACAAGTTGACGGTGCCACTGTCGAGACCGAGCGCCGCGCCAATCGTTTGCGCCCGCGCCGGGTCCATAGTGCTAAACTTATCCGCCAGGTCCAGCATAAGGTCGGACATCGGACGCAGCTTGCCGTTCGCGTCCGAAACGTCGATGCCGAGCTGCTTGAAATACGGCAGCACCGCCGACTGGCCGGTTAGCGAAAACTGCTGAAACTGTTGCGTCAGACTGCTGAAAGCGGCGTCAATCCCGGCCGCCGATCCACCTGCCCGTTGCGCGGCGCCTTCCCAGGCCTGCAAGTCGCCAACGGACATATTGAGGTTGTGCGCCAGCCGCCCGGCCGCCGCGTCGCCAGCGGTGATGTCCCGCACGAAATCAGCCACGCCGCGGCCGGCGGTGAACACAGCAAACAAGCCCAACACCTCGGTCGCGAGCTTGCGATACGCCTCGGTCCTAAGCTTTGTTGCCGCCTCTTGCTCCTTGGCGGCCTTCAACTCCTCCGCGTTCATCTGCTTGAGGCTGGCCTGAGCCGCCGCTGTGCCCTTGACGTAGCCGGACGGGTCGAGTCCTAGAGTAACAACAAGCGCGTCGATAACGTTCAAGGCGGCCTCCTACTTGGGCTGGGAGGCTATGCGCCGGTTCTCGGCATCGACCACATACACCTCAATCAGATCGTAGAGGTCCTCGGTCGAGTAGATCGTATCGAGTTCGGCAAGCGTCGCGAGATGAGACGAGACGACAAGTCCTATGCCGCGGGGGACGTTGGGGTATTCGTGGTAGTGCCGGCTGCTGCCGACGCTTGGGCCGATTTCGACCGCACGTCGGCCCACTTGAAACCCGTGTGAAGCTCTAGCGTCTCCCGCCGCAAGCGCAGATAGGTTCGAACCTCCTCAATATCCGACCCATCCGGCATCAGCGGCCGGGTGATGTCCGGCCGGTTCGGGTCCGGCACCATCCGCCAGCACGTCGCCATTTCGTCCATGAGCGGTTCGGCATCGGCGAACGACATGCCGCCAAACATCTTGAGGCTGACTGTGACCAAGCCGACGATGCCAGCCCCGGCCAAATCGTCCGGAACGTCGGCTCCCGACTTGGCAAGAGCTAGGAACGCCTTGGCTGCCCACTTTTCGGCCTGCCGTGCGCTCATTTCCGTGATCAGAAACGCCTTGCCTGCATCGCGCCCGTCTTGCGTTGCCACCACAATTGTCTTGCGCATTTAGGCCGGGCCGGGCTGGATTTCGTTCCACGTGATGACGAAGTTCCGCGCCTCTAGCGTCTTTTTCAATCCAGGCGCCGCTGGAAAACTGCTCAGCACGCCGCGGACAAGCGTGTATTTCCGCCCAATGCCGGGCACAATCATCACGCCGTTGGCGATAAAGATTTCTTCATTGGCATCCTGTGTCAGTGCCCACGTCTCAAACAGAAAACCTGAAGGCGAGTCCGCCTGCAAGGCAATCGTCTGCTTGGTCATGCGCGGTATCCAGCCGGCGGACATAAAGCCGTCTACACCGAGCTTGATTTCCGAGACTTCCACCGCCTCGGTATCAATCGCGCTATCGGTCGCAAACCCCTGCAGTTGCACGGGAGCAGGAAACAAACCGGCCACGGTCAGCATGTAGACCGAGTTGGCTGAGGTGATGGTCGTCCCGATGCTACCGGACATCTTACTGCACCTCCACGCTGGCGATGTTCAGCGATTGGACGCTACCGCCGTCCGTATACCAAAACGTACAAGGCGGCGATTGTCGCGCCGTCCTCACCTGCGCGCTGGCCGGGAGCACTTGCAAATACCACCCACGCGTCGAAAGCGTTCCGTCGATGGCCACCCCAGCCGCCCCATTGACCTCGGCAGCCTGCGCCTGAGACAACGGCACGCCCGGCTGAATGGCGCCGAAGTTCAGCGCAGCCTGAATCGGATCACCAAGCGCCGCTTCAATCAAGGCATACCCAGCGGTGTTATAGGGAATCGACTTGACCTGCGTAAACAGCACCATGATCGCCAGTTGAAACTGGTTCGTCATCCATACTTCGTTGATATAGCTGTCGATCCAGTCGTATTGCCCCGTGACCGAACCGGGATAGAGAAAGTTGAAATTCTCGTTGGCAGTCGAGTACTGCCCATAAAAGTTGTAACCGTTCGCTTTCAGATTGGCCGAAATGGTGCCGTTGATAACGTCCGGCGCCACGCCGCTCTGGCCCTTGAACGCGAGCGTCGAGCGCCCTTGCGTTTCGGTGAAGTCTATGGACGCAATCGCGCCCATCAGGAAGGCCGCCGCGAGATAGGTGTTTGTAGGTGCATATATCGGCGCAATGCCCGATGCCTGCTCCGCAATAAGCAACGCGCCTGCCGAGCTATTGTCGGTCGTCTGCGTTGGCGTCGCGTTGTTATCCCACAAGGCATACAGGTAGCGGTTATCCTGCGCCGTGGTCCAATTGCCGAAATTGACCATATCAGCAATGACCGGTTGGAAGATCGTGGCGAAGGCAACCCAGTTGGTCGTAACGCCAATGATGCCGTTCATAAACGCCACCGGCGTGGCGATTGCCGCACCCGGCGAACTGACGGCTCCGGCCGCTGTCGTCAGCATGAGCGGCGCTGCGAGCGTCCCGCCGCCCGCTATGATAGTCGAGGTCGGCCCGGTTGCGGTGTTGGTGAACACAAACGCACCCGAGATGCTATCGTAAGCCACCGTGAAACCGGGGGAGGTGAACGCTGCCTGAATGATCGCCGCTGCCGAGGAAAAGCTGGTGGCGGCCGAAAGGCTGATTGCCGAGGACGTAACCGCAGCCCCGCCTACAATCATCACCAAGTAGCCGCTGAGGGCTTGAAGCTGCGCCAGCGTCATTCCTGACACGGCTCCGCTGCGCGTGTAGCCAGGCACAGCTGCAATCGGATATTGCGCAAACAAAAGCGCGCCAGGCTTCTTGTTGGAATTGGTGAAGCCGAGAAAGTATGTGTTGGCGAATGCGGTTTCGACCGAGGTCGGGCCGAAATAGGCGGAGACGGCCGCAGCGCTCGGAAAGGACGCGACGGTGCCGATCGGCACGCGCGTGTTGTAACTCAGCGCAAGACCGATAACGTCAAGCGCGGTGCCCCCGCCGCTGAGAACGCTTGGCGTCGATTGAACGATTTGAGAGGCGGGAATGCTAGGCATCTACGGGCCTCCAAGCGGGGCAATCATGGGATGGAAATCAGCGTATCGACCGGAACCGGCATCACCGTCACGGTCTGGGCAAAATCCTGGGGCGTGGTGACAATCGGGTTGGCCTGAAACACCGCATCAATCGTCCAACGGTCCTCATACTGCCCCTCGCCATTCACGAACGGCATCTGCTTAGGCTCGTCGGCATAGAGCGGTTGCACGCCCGGCGTGGAGGCCAAAAACGCTTGGCAAGCGTAGTCATCCCGCAGCAGCGTCACGATGACCTGAGTGTTGTCTGTGCTGTTCGGACCATGCACGTCGAGTTGCACCGTCACGCGCGTGGCCTGCAACGCGCCGCGTGTGCCGCCGGTCGGCGTGCCCGGATCGTTAAAGCTAAGCCGGTTGGTGGCGATGCGCGAGCGGAGCAACGGCGTCATCACAGCAAAGTCTGAGGCCGTTGGTTCCGGCACGCGGTTATCTTGGCCACGGACGACTACCAGCATTGGCAGAATGGTCGCCAGGAACGCTTGCAGTCCGGCTAGGATGTCATCGTCGGTAATACTGAGGGTTGCGGACATGGCCTAGCTCGCATTCTGGAGCGTCACGCTTACACAAACCCAGTCAGGAAAGTCCTCTAGAACCGCCGTCGTCAGCCAAGTTTGCCCGCCGAACGTCAGCAAGTCCCCGCCCTTGTTCTGCGGCCGCACCAGCGCGTCGAGCCGCCCATTGACGTAAACCTTGTGACTGGACCCGGCCACGTTCAGTGCGTCGAGATGAAAAATGTCGCGCTCGGTCAACGCTTGCACCTGCATCCTGGCTGGGAACGTCCGATAGGTCGGCACGCGGCGCCCCGCCACTCCGGGCGTCGATCCGGTGCTAATTTGGATTGTGCCCATTGTGTTGGGATTGATGGCCGATGTCAGGCCATTGGCCACGGCGCGAAGGTTCACGGCAAAAGAAACCATCGGGCCGCCAACCACGCGACTATTAACCCGGCGCTGATGCCGAGCGCAGATGCGAATGCTGACGCAAACCGGCCAGACAGTCCTTTAAGGTAAGTCATTACGACTTGACCTGATAATTCACGCTGTTAAGCATGTTCCCTGTGTCCACCAAAGGCTTTGCATTCCCCTTGGCGGCGATCGTGGCGGGCGCTAGGGGCGGCGAGTTAGTCGCGATAATAGACGACTGAAGCTGCCCCTTGATGCCCTCGCCAAATTGGCCAAGCGCTTGATCCACGTCATAGTTGGTTCCTGTCACGAGACCGCCAAGCTGCTTGCCCCAATCCGGGGACTTGTCCGCAATCATCGACCGAAAGAACGGCCGGGGCGGGATGTTGCGCGACGGGGCGCCGAACTCCTGGATAGCCGCTACCATGGCAACGCTAGTGCCGTCCGGGTAGGTGGCATTCTCTAGGAAACCCACTCGAAGCGTGCGCGGCTTGGCGATCTTCTGCGCTAGCTCTTTGAGCTTAGCCTCTAGCGCTTCGCCACCGCTCAACGACCTCACAGCCATGGGGAGCCTCCATAGCCGCCACGAAGCCGCGCGGATCGCCAAGACGGCACATAACAGGCCATCCGGTAAGGTGCCAACGCCTGCCATGCGCTCGCGCCGTAAGGCGTCTGCGCATACCACGCTGCCGTGCCCGGCACGGCGAAGTCGGTGCTGACAGAGACCGACCCTTCTCCGGCCGATGCCACACGTCCGACCAACCCGGACGGCGGCTCGTCGTTAATCGGCGCATTCAACTTCGCCAGATGGGCCGTGAGCATGTTCAGAATGGTTGCCCGCGCGCCGCCCGGTGAAGCATCCTGAACGCGGCTGCATCCCGTGTTGTCGAGATACAGGCACGCCTCGTTGAAGTACTGCTGCGCCTGCGCCGGGCCAACCCAGGCGCCCAACTCGGGATAACGAGCCCACCACGTCGCGTAGACGAACGTAACCACGCCCGGCGTGACGGCTCCGCTCATCGGATTAGGACGGGTTGCCCTCGGGCTTGGCTTCCGGCGCGACCTCTGACGTGACCGCTGTTGCCGGTTGCTCGGTATGCGCCACCGGCACAACGTCCGGATCGCCGCGCGGCGTGTCGTCGTTCGGCGTGTCACTATGAGCAGCCATTTCGTCTGACGTGACTGGCCCTTCGTGAGTGATGGTGCTGCCTTCTGCGGCCGCATCACCGACCTCTGACTTCATGGCTTCTAGGCCCGGCTCGAACCCGTAGGCCACTGCTTCGCCGTCGCTCAGGTCGGCATCGGTGAGTTCGAACACCATGCCCGCGATCGGACTGTTCACGCGCTTCTGCTCATCAAGCCACGCATGGAATAACTCGGGATCAACACCGCGGGTCACGCCCATGTCACTATGCAGTTCCGAATGGTTGGCGCCGTTAAGCACGGCCGTGCGCAACGTTGGCGCCATGCCCGGCTTCTCGCGAAACTCTTCCGGCATCGGTTCCTGGATTTGAATGGCGGTGTGCGCGCGGCTGCCGACAATGATTGTGTCTGCCATGGTTTAGCTCCTATGCCGAGGCCGTGGTTGATTCGATTTTGCCCTTGAACTCGTCCGGTAGGCTTTTGGGATCAAGTGGCTCGAAACCGCTCTTTAGCGTTCGGTGATCGCGCGCTTGCGCTTCCACTTCCCTTGCCTTGGTTTGTGCGAATACCAGACCCTTGCGAACGAAATCGGCATCGGCGTTGCGCTTCAACCACTCATCAAAAAAGTCCGCATCCACGCCGAACGTAAGTCCGACGCCGTTGCGGATTTCGTGCGGAGAGTCCCGCCCGATCCGGCGCGCGCACCCGTTTAGTTTGACCTTGTGCGTGAAGCCGTCCTTGGTTTCGGGTCGCGCGCGCTTCACACGGCGGTAACCGCCGGCAAGCAGAGGTTCGTCGTAGTCTTCCATTTGAAAGAGCTGCAACACCAAGCCGTTAGGAAGTTTGCAAGCCACAGTGACGGTGCCGGGCATGGTTACACGCCCAACATCTGAGCGACGGCCAACGGATAGCGAATGATCGCCCCGAAGGTGCCGCCGGTGCGCTTTTGCTTGTAGCTTGACGTTCCGCGGACGACGAGGTGGTCGCGCATCTTCTCGTTGAATGCGCAATACCCCGTCTGCTTACCGTCGAACGTCTTGGCCCAAAGCTGGATGACGTTGCCGCCCGCAGTGGCGTAACGCGGATCGGTTACATACTCCACGTTTGGAAATGTCTCAGCAATAAACGCTCGCACGGTGATGCCATACTGGTTTACTGCCGTGAGTGCTGCATTGACCGAGTTCGGCAACACGAAGGTGAATGCCGTATTTTCGTCGATGGCTCCGAAGGTGTTGGCCGTCAACTGTGAGAACAGCGTCTGAAAGTCGGCATAGACCTCGGCTGCGGCTGCCACAATTTGCCCGTTGTTTACCCACTTGACGCCACCGGCCGCCTTCGTGCCTGGCGTCAACGCGGCGGGCAGGCCTGGATCGTTCAACAGACCGTAGTTTTCAAGCCCGGCGACGCCGAAGTGGTAGGTGTAGTCCTGAAACTTGTCGAGCGTCTTGGCCGCAGACATTTGCTTTTCGGACACAAGATTTAGCTTGGCCTCGCCAGCGCGATCCACCTCCAAGTCGCCGTATTCAAGGATCGTTTGGAACAGGTAGGACTGGCGGCTTTCGAACTGCATGTTGACATCAGAGCGGCCGTTTTCGTTGAAGTCGCCGTAGCTGCTGACCTCGCCCGTGTTTTCCACCATCGGGAACCAAGCGGTCTGAGTTGTCCAATCGCCCTTCTTTTCCTCACCGAGGATCGTGGCGCCCTTGTTTGGCGTTTGCACCACCCGAATAACTTCGGGGTCCACAAATTGCGTGAAGAACGACGGAATGCCTGAGTTCGGGCTTGTCACTAGCGTCGGCTGTGCGTCCAACGCGAGCGAAAAGTTGCGCCGAAACTCCTGCGGCAGGTAATCGGCCGCGAATGGGGAGACGATGCCCCATTCTTGTTCAAGCCAAGCGGCATCGGCCGCGAATTGCGAATTGCGGTTCATAATGTCGCCTCCTTAGCCCGGTGCCGTTGAAGAAATTTTGACCAATTCGCCAGCGGCGTTGATCGTGTAGCAATACCATTTGGTCTCAATCGATCCCGTGACGGTCGCACCCGCCGCAGCAAACGAGATCGTGCCGTTTGTCAGGTTGGCGAATGCTTTCATGCCGATGGTGGTCGAACCCGCGCCCGCATTGACACAGAAGAAATCGCCCCCGCTGAACATCTCACCGACGCCCATGCCGGCCGGAATCGTCATCCCGTATTCCTGGAGGTATGCCGTCAGCAGCCCTTGGTTTGCGCGATGCACGAAGCAGGTCGGCAGTCCGGTCCCGGCGTTGCTTAGGATGGTGCCGGTCGCGGTGTCAGCCCACGCGAAAAGGCCGATTGTGAGACCGTTTGGCCCTGCGACGAACCCACCGGGCACCGACAATACGGAATGACGCGGGTTGCCGGATGCGAAATCTCCGGCAACACCTGGCGCCTGAGTGACATTAATAACTCGCTGAAATGACATTGCCGGGGCGCTCCTTAATGCGTCTTCAGGCGGTTGGCATGGGGGAACATTTCCGCCCTGGCGCTCACCGCCTTGGCATCCATGGCAGGCCGAGCCGTAGCAACCGGCTTGTCAGACGGCTTCGGCAGCGCCTTCAACACGGCGCCATATGCCTCGGGTGGCACGCCATCCAACTCGACGTTCAAGTGATCGAGCGCCAGCTTGTAGACGGCCGCCGCGCTATCCTGCGCAATGGCGATTTCGCCGATGAACGGTTTCACGTCGCGCTCGGCCGCTTGAATGGCGCGCATGTGCTTGATCGTATCCGCTTTGGCGTCCTGCGCGGCTTTTCGTGTGGCGGCTGCAATAGCAGCGTCCATACCGGCCTTGGTCACTTCGGGCTTGGGCGGCATGGGCGTGTCCGTAGCTGGAGGGGCCGGCGGCGCTGCACTGACTTCCGGCTTCATGGCGGCCAGGACTGCGGCAATGTCCTCGTCGGACATGCCCTTTGCCTTCAGCACCTCGCCAAGTCGTTCCATCATGTCCTTGTCGTCGTCGAGGGCGCCGTCGTCATCGTCCATCGGCGCGTCGTCCTGCTGCGCGACCTCCTCGGCCACATCGTCGAGCTGGTCCAGCAACTCGATCACGTCGCCAATGTCGGCATCGGCCGCCAGCTTGCCCTTGGTGGCCTTGTCAAGCGCAGCTTTGATGGCAGGCTTTTCGGCCTTCCACGCCTTGCCGCCTTTTACCTTTGCCACAATGGGCGTTAGGTCAAACTTGGCTTCGTCGGTGGCCATTTTTGGCTTGAGATAAGTCCGCAGCGCGGTGCCGGCCAACAGAGCCGGGCGCGACAGCTTGGATGCAGAAAGTTGCATGCTAAAGCTCCGGCTTGGAGGTGGAAGATGCGCGCTGTCGCCAACCATGACATCGGGGCCAGCGCGACCCCGCTCCACGAGCGCTACGTGATTGCCGCGGATGTTCCGCATCACGCCGTCGTATTTGACGCCTTTGTATTCGCCTGGTGTCATGTCGGCTTCGTAATAGTATCCAGACGACAATCCTCTTGCGCTGTCGTCCTGAATGCCTTCGATGGCTTCGCCGTCCCATACCGCCAGCGATGCTTGCAGGTATGGTTCGCTCCATCGGATGTTGCTGACGCTGCCAACCGTCAGGTTGTGATCGTGGTCCGCAGCAGATTGCGGTTTGTGAAGGTCGAGTAAGGGCTTGCCCTCAAATGTCGGCGCCGCTTTTTTGAGTTCCGCAGGATCGCGCAACAGCATGTAGACGCGGTTCGGTTGCAGCCCTAGGCGTTCAGCATCGGGAATTTCGCTGCCGTTGTAAGGGCAGACGTTCGCCTTGCTGATGTTGGTGACGCTGACGTGGAGGTGGCCTGATGTCGAGTCGATCGTGCGGACGCTCGCGCGGTCAAGCGCTATGTGATCCTGGAGCTTGTCTGGCATGACAGAGACGCCTCCAAGGTGCTACGGTAAGCCATGAACGACTCATGCATCGACTTTGACCGCGCCATCGCGGACGCTTGTTTAAGCGTTCGCACAACGCGCATCTGTCACCGGGCGAGTCTAAAAATAGTAGGCGACCTTGAGGCGCTTGGTATGAAGGGATTTCTCAAACTTGACCAAGCCGGGATGAAGGCAGTTCGGGAACTAAAGAAAACTTTTGGTATTTGGCAAGACGATGAGTCTGTAAACCAGGACAGACTAACGGTTGCGCTTATGGCAGAGCGAGACGACGCTCTTCGGAGACTGTCTGCAATGAAAGAGGTCTTGCAGGGTCTTTTAGACAGAGGTTAGGCAAGCGGTCTTCTATTCCCTAGCCAAACATTGGCCACAACCGGAATGAACGGCGGAACCACGTAATCCCACCCGGTTTGACGGCTGTCGGGCTTCGGGCTTGCGCGCTCGTTTCCCGATGAACCTGAAGTGCATTGCGGATGATGGCCCCGGCGGCATTCAAGGCATCGAGCGATTCGGTGAGGTCTTGTTTACTCAAACCGACGCCGCGCAGTATGAGTTCGGTTTCTTCCCAGTGCCGTATAACGACGCTCTGCGCGGCCTGCGTTCTGATTACAGATTCGTGGCTTTCCCGGTCCATAAACATTCCCGCCTAATTAAACCCCGGCACCACTGATCGAGACACACACCGGCATCGGATTTCATGACCCGGAAAGGTCCATACGCCTTCAAGATAGGCGCCCTTGGCGATGTCATAGCGCTTGCCGCTAAACGCCACATGCTCCGGCCTGGGATGTTTTCCGCCGCCAGAGTGTTGCCAAATCGCCTCGGTAATTCCGAGTTCCTTCTGCCGAGCCCGCGTGATCACCGCAGTGGCTTTGTTCGACTGGTCGAGAGAGATGAAAGCCGCCCGCCGTTTCGTCACGCCGTGCTGCGCTTGCAGTGCCTTTGCCAGTCCGCCGAGATCGCGCCCTTGCTGCACCGAGCGCAGCACATGTCCCTGAACCGCCGTGAGGTGCTGCTGGGCAATCGACCTAATGAGGCCAACGTTCTCTGCGATCGAAGCCGTAAGCGCGTCCTGCACGCCAGCCGACAGCTTAAACTCGACCGTGAACCCGGCCTTGCGCAGCGCAGCTCGCAACCCCGCATCCGTCCGATCCGCCGCCGCCTTCGCGAAGTAAGCCGCCAAGTCCGGCGCCAGTTGATTGAACCGCCGCTGCCACCGCCGCGCGAGCCGCTTCATCACCGCGTTGATGGTGGCGGCTGGGGAGCGGTCCTGCGCCATCTCGGGCTCGTTCGTCCGGTATGCTACCGTCAGCCAATACACCAGAGAAGCGTTCATCTCGTCGATCAGCGCGTCGAGTTTCTTTCGGTAGGCCGCTTGCAGCCCGGCATTGGGATGCACCGGGCCGATCGTGACTGCTTTGCCGGTTGGGGATACCAGCGGACGCTTCATTCGCCGTCGCGTTCCTCACCGCTCGGTTCGGCCGATTGTGCCGGGTCTGGCAGCATCTCCGGATCATTCTCCGGCGCGGGCGGCTCGGGGATCACCGATAGGTCCAGGCCCGCGTAGGGGCTGGCGTCTTCGGCCGCGATCCGCGTCCGCTCCTCTTCCGGCATCAACACGCCGGCCGCAATGTATTCCGCCGCTGTGTCAGCGTTGGTCTTGCGGATAGCCGCCTTGGCCGTCTCGTCAAGAGACCATAGCGGCTCAAACCGAAACCCAATACCGGGGTCTATCTCGCCCCAAAGCGACAATTGCAAAACCTTAAGCGCCTTAGTCAAGGGCTCGCGGAATACCTTTTCTTGCAACGCCTCAATATGGTCGTAGAAAACCCGAACTTCCCCGTCACTTGAATTATGCACGCAAATGCCGTTAGCAAAAAACTCCGGCAGATGGTTTTCGGCTACCTGAAGGTCATAGATGGGTTCTTTCGCAGGCAAGCGCACGATTGAGACGACGCTTTGCATTGCGGGCTTCGGCGTAATCAGTCCATCGTTCTGAATTTTGTTTGTAATAGTTTTGCATGTAGCCCGAGCGGTTTTGGCTTGCAGTTGCGCACTTTCGCGAGCAATGCTTGGCGTCACGGCGGATCGCCTCAAAAGATATGCCGCAAACAGCGCAATTGACGATAGGATGTGGCCGAGCCGCCGACTCACGGTTTGCCCGTCGATCAGCGAGGCGACACCAGTCGTCGCAGAAGATGAGCCGCGATGGTTTGGGAATGGTGAAAGACTTGCCGCAGTGACGGCAACACCTCTCATATTCAATATGTTTATGAACGAAGAACCCGTCCGCCACCCCATGATGCTTGGCATGCTCAATAGCCGAGAGCAGCCTGAGATTGCTGAGTTGATTGTTCCTTCTATCGCGGTCGATATGGTGGATGTGATGCCCTTGTGGCAAAGGTCCCTTATGCACGCGCCAAATCTCGCGGTGGAGCAGATTTTCCCTGCCGTTTGATTTATTGGCGGCGTAATAGCCGTCTTGCCGCGACCACCAGTATATTCCTCGCCATACGACTGATTCACCGTATCTGCAGTTAGGCTTTGGTGATGGCTTGTAGGACGGCACAATAGAAGGTCGCCAAGACAGACATTCTCGGCATGAACAAATTCGTTTATCGTAGGAAGGTAGATCGGGTGATTCGGCGTGCATCGTATTAGACAGCCCGCAGTCTTGATCTCAATTAGTTCGGTAGAGTATCCGGTCTTGCCGGACCATGCAAGCGGCGCCCATCCTTCCCGCGTCATGACTTTGTGTTTTACGGTAACGTCTCGTATGGCTATTTGCCCAACATCCGTCTCAATTGGCGTGTCGCCTGTAAGGCAAGCATTCAGCCCGCTCGGCGTGATGCCCAGTAACTTGACAAGCGGAATGCCACTCACGCTGGCCATTTGCTCTTGCGCCTGCGCCTGCAAACGGTCCAGCCCTCCGAGCGGCGCGGACACATTGGCAAAGTCCTCTGTATCACGATCAACTGCCATCAGACCGGCATTGTCTCGCATTTCGTTGAACAATTGCAGCCGCATCGCTGCCTGTTCGCCACCGCTATAGCCTTGAGTCAACGCGCCCAGATTAGTCTTAAGCAGAAATACCGTGAACGAATGCAACAAGTCCGAGACCGATTGCCGAGTGCGTATCCAATTGTCCACATAAGGCTTAGACATGTGCGATAATGACAGGCCGCCAAAGTTGTAGGCCGGTTTCAGCAAATCCGGCATCGGGCGCGACACGATTGTCAGCAACCGCGAAGCGTGAACTTCTTTCCCCATCACAAACCAGGCTTGCGGCTTGTAGTAATCCGGCAAGAGCGGTTGCGTCGAGTTGTAGCGAGTAGGATAGGTCCACGTCGGGTCTATCACCCGAAACGCCTTCAACCCGCCGCGTCCAATTTTAACGTCTGTTGTCGCGAGTTCGGTCCGCAACTCTACCGGATCGTCGGAGTAACCCGTATCAACGTAAATGTGCGCCATCCCGTAGAAGCCGTCGAGTTCGGCTGCCCGGCGGAACACGTCACGTAGCTTGTGCTTGTCGAGAGCATCTTCTAGCTCGGCTAGTCGATCCGACTTATCCTCATTGCCACTGACTTCGAGCCGAATCCATTTGCGGGTCATTTCCTCCGCAATGGTCTCGGACATCTTCCGGTATTCTGGCCGCTGCGTAAGTTCGGCTAGGTAGGGATATCCAACGAACCCAATACCCTCTCCATACAGGCCACCGGACGCAAAGCCGTAGACCGAACTCAGCGCGTCGTCCTGCGCCATGCCGCTGGCGTTGGCCGGCAGCACACCCGGCGGCGGTTGTGGCGGCCGGAACGTATCCACTTGCAGCACTGACTTCTTGGCCCGGAACTGCGCTACTACGTCTGGCGTGATGCGCATGGGCGCCGGCGAAGCAGGTAGCGGCGCCTGCGGCTCAATGCGATAGACTGGCGCCGCGCGGTGCCTGAACGGCCACATCATCGACGACGGCTGAACAGCGCCACGGCCGCGGGGTTGATGTTGAGCGGGGCTTGCGCCAAACCGACCACCGAAAACGCCCGGCTTAGCGCATCGACTTGGTCATCTTTGGAGGCATTCGGAAACCCAGAAAGCTCGTCCAGAAACGAAGCGTTCCAATCGGCTTTGACGAGCGACACGTTACCAACGTTCACCTGCGACGCAACCGGCGCGGCGCGGGTGGCCTTATCGCCAGTCTCCGGAGAACTCTCCACGCGGAAACCGGCGAGGCTTTGCGTGAAACTCAACACCTGCGCCTTGCCCGCTTGGCCGGGGTCTTGCGGCAAGTTGATGCGCACGCTCAGGCCGTCTTGGTGCGCGGTATTGACGATAGCGTGTTGCACTTCGTCAGGCCCTCCGCGCAAACGAACCACGTCCAGCACCACGTAACCGCCCGCATTGGTCCGCAGCAACTTTACCCCAACGGTCCAATCGGGATTGGCCGAACCGGTCTGCTTCGTTGCCGCCAAGTCCCAAGCTCGCACGGCGTTGGTGCCAACCGGTGCAGCAGGAAGCACCGTGACCATGTGCGTTTTGAACAGCGCCCCTTCGGCCGGCCGCGGGTCCTGCTGATACAGCGCGCCCCAGGTCCGCATTGCGCCGGACATCTCGGCTTCGGCGTGCGCAGCCCGCAAATCGTCGGCATAGCGGTAGTCGTCATCGCTCCACAGATATTCACCCGATTTGCGGCCAAGCGGATCGTTTTCGCCGGCAATGGCCGGGAGCGACACCACGTCCCACAACTCGCGCTGCCGAGACAGCAGACGGCCGCTTAGGTCATCCTCGTGCCAGCGGGTGCCGATTATCACAATCGACGCGCCTGGTTTGAGCCGAGTGCGCAAGTCGTTGGTAAACCAATCCCACTGTTTTTCTCGTACAACCTCGCTGTTGGCTTCCTCGGCACTGCGAATAGCATCGTCGATTATGGCGACGTCGGCTCGGGTGCCGGTGATGGTGCCACCCACGCCCGCCGCGCGATACGCACCGCCGTTGCTGGTTTGCCAATCCTCCGCCGCGTCCCGTGTAAGACTGTAGCCGAGCGCTGCGCTGTGATCGCGCACGTGTTGCATCACGCCGCGGCTAAACTTGATCGCTAAATCGGCCGTGTTAGCCGCGCCGATGATGTTTTGATACGGCCGCTGCGCTAAAAACCACGCAGGAAACAGCTTGCTGCCGTAGGTCGATTTGGCCGAACCTGGCGGAAGGCACACCATCAATCGCCGTATCTCACCCCGTGCCACCGCCTCCAGCTTGCTAATCAGCAGCCGATGATGCGCCGCCGGCTTTTGCCCCAATGGCCGCAACGCTTCAGTGGCGAACGCGAGGAAGCTCCTCCTCTGTAGACGGCGATGCTGCTCCGCCAGCAGCCTCACGTAGTGCCTGTTCAAACTCGGCGCGCTTGGCGGCAACCTCGTCGTCTGTGAGATTGCTGAACTCATCTACGTCCTTGTTTTCGTGCCGGGCAACAGGCTGGCCGTTGATGATGGCGTGCAGCTTGGCCGCGGCCGATTCGCTCGGGATGTTGCCCCATGTGTTCGCGCCTCTTGCTGCCTCGAGCAACAGCGCCTCAAGCTCCTCGGTCCGCTGCTGATCCCATTCGCGCTTGCTGACGTTTTCCGGCTTGAACCGGTTGAGCGCTACTTGATTGCCCAGCTCGAACGGCTTGGGCTCGCTGTTGTTGCCCGCGCCCTTGGCCTCGCCACCGTAGCCGAGACCCTTGGGCGCCCCGTTGGCACTCTTGCGCCATGTCCCGCCACTGCGCGCCATCAGGCGATCGTTGCCGCAGCGGTGGGCGCCGTCGCACCCGCCAGCCCGGCGCCAAACAGGTCGCACGCCGCCACGAAATCTCGAGCTGCCACGGCAAAAGCGCTGAACTGCCCAGCCGTGAATGCGTGCGGCGTGTGTGTCACGTCAAACCACGGCACGGTGGACGCGCCCTTGGGCAGGCCGTCCCCGGACGCAATGCCGAGCTGGATGCTGTCGATATTGGCGATCGTCGCCGCATCGCACGGATACGTGCCATTGAGCGCCGGGGCAGAGGTGGACGTGATCGCCAGCCCGCCCGCCAGCAGCACCGCCGCCTGCTGCGCCTGCGACAACGCCACGGTCGGAGCGGTGGCAAAGCTCCACACGTCGTTGACGTTGGTGGCAAGCATGCCGACCGAGACCGTGGCACCGGCCGGCACCGGCACATAGGCCGCCGCCGCTGGGCCGGGAACGTCGTTGGCGATGTTGCCAGAGGCGGCGGTGTGCAGCGCCGTCACCACGTTGTTGAGCAGCAGCGCGTAGGTCTGTGCCGGCATGATGCCTCCTGCGTAAAGCGACTGCCTGCGTAGAGCGACTGCCGACCTTACCGCGTATGCTTTAAGCCGCGGTGGTTTGCCCATGCCGGCCGCCTGTTCATAGGCCAGGGAGCGGTGCGGTTAGGGAGGATCGGCTCGATTCGCGCGGTCGCTGGCGCGCGGGGGAAGTGGCGGCCCCTGATTACGTGGTTTGCGTCGCGTGGCTCAGGCCGCGCTTAGGCTCGGCGTGAGGGCCAACAATAGCCCCCACGTGATCGGATCACCAGGCGGCAGCGCCGTCGGCAGCCGCTCTTGCTGCGGTTGCAGCACAAGCTTGGTCGGACGGTTCGGAGCAATGCCCAACTCGCGGCAGCGCTCGATGACGGTGTTGCGTCCGAGGCCCATGGAGACCGCGATCGCCCACCAAGGCCGGCCGGCGGCGCGCTCGGCCAACACCTGCGCGTCCATGGCGGCGGTCCACTGGATCGGTGCCGGCATCCAAGCCCCCCAGACATGCAAAAGGCGCCTGGCCATTGCTGGCGGCGCCTTCGGATCGGGCATCACACACTATCGTGATGTTGCGTTCGCCTCTACTTGATCCGTTTCCCGGGCACAAGAGCAAAATGCAGTGGCGTGCGGATTATTCCTCCACCCGCATTTCGTCCGCCAGTGCCAGCCCCCCGCCGTAGTGCGCCTCCAACCGGTCCAACCCCTCGATCAGCTGCGCCCGCGCACGTTGGGCTGCGACGTAGACCTTGCCCGGCTTGTCCGTCGCCACCGCCCGCTGCACCTCCCGCCACTCCTGGAGCGTGCCGTTGTGCAGCACGACATGCAGCACCACGCCGGATAACTGCGGCCCCATGGCCTGCATCGCTGCTCGATACCGTGCCACCGCCGCAAGCTGCGCCTCCGCGGGACCGAGCGTACCCCCACCGCGCACTTCCGATCGCTCGGCCCCAGGCTTGGCCCCCTGCGACACCTCGTAGTCGTCCCGCAGCCGCACGCCCGCCGCCGCCTGCCGCCGCGTCAGCATGTGCCGGCCGTGATAGAGGTGGTAAAGCACGTCCATCCGCCGATGACCCTTTACACGCCGCGGCTCGCGACGATTGGGGTTGGTGTCCTCCGGGTCTCGCCACTCGGCAGCCTCCACGTCGCGACCAAGGCGGACGGGTTCGACGATAGCGGCCTGCGCTTCGGCGATGTCGCGGACGCGCTGCCAGTCGGTGCGGGCATTGCGGCGCTTGGCGGCCTCGAACGCCTGCCGGTTGCGCGCGGCGAGGGCGGGATCGTGGACGGTCACGGTCGCAACTCCCAAAGCCGATCGGCCAGCGCGTCGGCAGCCCCAAACTCCCGCTCGGTCCGCACCGGCAGCATCAGCCGCAGTTGCAACGCCACCGCGTCACGGTCGAGCATGGCCGCTGCCGCACCCACCGCCGCATAGAACCGGTCGTAGTCGGTCATCACCGCAGCGTCCCGGCTCACGACGCCACCGTCGCAGCGAGCATTGCGGCCAGTAGGCACAGCAGCGCGGTGGTCATGGCTCGGCTACCCACTGGTCGCCGGTCACCTCGGTCAGGGCGCCGGCGAGCATCGCCCTCCAGCGGTAATCGTTGAGCGGGGCGTGTGCCATGACGAAGCGCTCCAACGCCGTGCCATTGCGCCGGCCCCGTGGCAGCGATATTGTCCCGCGACACCGGCCGCCCCGGCATGGCACTGAGCGCGGCGTGCAACTCCCGCAGCGACATGCCCGCCGGGTAGTGCTCCCGCAAGTAGACGACGCGAGCGGGCGTCCAGATCGGGCCGCCGGGTTTGCTCACGGCTCGGCTCGCTGCGACGGCGGCACGTCCGCCAGCGTCGTCCAGGCCGCATGTTGCGCCATCATTATAAACGTCACCTCACCACGGGTCGCCTGCGTGGCGATCACGTCCGGCGCCGCAGACAACTCCACACGCGCCTGCGTAATCACCGCCCGCAGCCGCTCCACCTCCGCCAGCAGCGCATGCACGTCATGGTCGCTCCCCTGGTCGGTCATTTCACACCTTTTGCATATGTGGCATTGCCATACGTGCGGCATTGCCGTATGGTGCCAGCATGCATTCCGTCCTGGAAACCTCGATCTTTACCCGTCGTGCCGATGCGCTTCTGTCGCGGGAAGAGCGGGCGGAACTGATAGCGATGCTTGCGGCCAACCCCACTGCCGGCGACCTGATCCCAGGGTTGGGCGGTATTCGCAAAATGCGGTTTGCGGCCGGGGGCAAGGGAAAGCGTGGCGGCGTGCGTGTAATTTGGTTTGTGACTTCGGCTGATCTGCCTGTCTTGGCGCTGCTGATCTACGGGAAAAACGAACAAGCCAACCCGTCCTCGGCCCAGCGTCGCGCCATGCTGGCAGCCGTGGAGCGTCTGAAACAACAACGGCGCGAGAGCGCGTAAGGAAACCATCATGGCCAAGCGTGTGAACATTGCCGACGAACTCGTGGCCTCCCTCGAAGAGGGTGTCGCCATCATGGAGGGTCGCGTTGCACCCTCCCGCTCCTGGAACCCTCCCGCCACCGTAGACGTGCGCGCCGTCCGCGCCCGCACCGGCCTCAGCCAAGACCGGTTCGCCAAGCGGTTCGGTTTCTCCGCCAGCGCGGTGCGCGAGTGGGAGCAAGGCCGGCGCCAACCGGAAGCTGCCGCCAGGGTGCTGCTGCTGGTCATCGCCACCCATCCCGAGGTCGTGGACGAGGTGCTGGCAGCAGCCTGAGATACCGCCCCGCGACCAACTTCAACGGATAGGCCGAAATCCGGCCCGCTGGCGACCCTAAACGCGCGGCCGGTATCACAACACCCCCCAGCCCCTCTCGCCCGTGTAGCGCCCGCTTTCGGCCGCGCTCGCGGGTCGGTCGATGGAGCGCGCCCGCGCGGCGTTGGCGTTGGGAGTGTGAGGGGGGGGTGGGGGGAATAATGCGAGACGGGACGCCGCTGAAACCGTATTTTGCTCCGGTCCCACCGAGGTCCCACCCAAAGTCCCACCGTCTGCCCCTATATATATATAAAGATATCAATAAGATATATATATATGGGACTACACATGGGACCATTGGGACGTGTTTATCCATGCATACCCCCATGCACATTTGTGAACGTGTCTGTTGTTTTCGGTTTTTTCGGTCCCATTGGTCCCAATGTCGGAATTTCCTTTTCTTATCAATAAGTTGCATCGGGACTTCCTGCGGGACTTGGGTGGGACGGGGACCATTCTATGGGTTCTTCCGGGTCCACTACCGCCATTGGCAGCCATGTGGCTTTGCTCTGAAAGCCCGGTCCGAACCGTTTTGCGGTCTGGCAGGCCTCCGCACCGGACAAGCGCAACAGGGCTCTGGACCATTGCTTAGCCCATGGTGTGTCCGAGAGAATACGTGCCAGCGCGGGATGGCGGGTGGAAATGTAAACCCCGGGTTCGCTGTCGGTCCTCCATTCAAATCGTATGCCCACTGCGAGCAGCTCGGTATGAGCGACATCGCCGATGATCTGGTGATCGGTGTTGCTGGCGGCCAAGATCAGGCGGCCGATAGTGGCTTCATTTGACTGTCCGTTGCCGGTGCTGAAACGCAGCCGGTGTTGAGTGAGGTAGCCTAGCAGCCTTTGCTCGTCCTTACTGGTTTCTTCAACGGAGGCATCCGACCAGTCCTGCCGCTTGATGTAATCGACGGCTTGCTCATAGGTGATGCGTCGCTCGGAATGCAGCGAATAGGCGCCTGCCAACAGTGTGCCGATTTGATCGCCGGCCCGGCGGCTGCCGAGGTGAACACTCACGGCCTGCGCGAAGGTCTCGGAATTCTCGCGGATAACCTGTAGCAGCTTCACGGATCGGGCGATGAGGCCGGCCGAAAAGGCTGGTGTGATCGTGCTCACGACTGCGGCGTGAAGCGATTGGAACGCAGCTTCGTCGGACTTTTCGAGCGCGCGCAATGCCAGCGTCGTAATACGGTTTGAGTCAGCTTCGTGGAGCAGGCCGGAGTTGATGCTTGAGAAGCAAAAGCAACTGCGTATGCGATAGCGGCGGGCGCGACCATCGGCGCTGCCTTTGACGATATCAGCACCGCCCTCGCTTGATGATTGGCGAACAAGGTCGAGAACGCTCTGCATTCGATGAGCCGCCGCCTGGTCCTCGCTTTCCGCTTCATCGAAAATGACTGGCCTGGCATCGCAACCGAGCGTTTGGCGGATGCCAGCCTCCGACGTTTTTGACTGCACCTGCAAAGCAATGCCACCAAGAGCGGGGATTAGGATGTTGTCCTTCAGGTATGTCTTGCCGGTTCCCGTGCCTCCGACGATCCATATGCCTGGACGCCAGCTAAGGCCGCCGCAGATTGGTGCCACGGCGATAAAGCCGGCAAGCAAGACTCCGCTAATGCCCCGCTCCCACCGAAGTCTCTGACAGATTTGCACAAGCCGGTGCGCCGAAACCGTATCGAGCGGTTGGGCAGTGAGATGACCCATGGGCCGCGAGAGTTCGTAGATGTGTTTGCTATCCGACAACCGTAGCGACGCAACGGCACCGTCCACAATAAGCCTATCGCCAAGGTGCAAAACCGCACGGCCGGCGTCAATCCACACTCCTCTGCCGCGTATTTGGTCTGGATTGTATATCCCGACATTGCGGCACTCGGTCATCAGGTTGTCCGCAGCTTCCTCCCACCGGACGCCGTTCTTGCCCCGGAAACGGGTCCCCTCCCAGTAGTAAGGAACGGACGCCATCGCCATCAGGCTGGACTTGTTGTGAGCGGCCGGCGTCAAGTCAAACACTTGGCCAGCGGCCTGACTGAGGTAGTAAAACACGCCGCGGTCGTGTCCGAGGGCCACAATTCCTTCGCGCGGTTGCGCGATGCTAACCGGCGCTTCATCGCCGAAATCCGCGCCCGCATCCCAAACCAGTGAGATATCATCAGGCAACTCTCTTTGCCTTGGATTGATCGCGTCCGAGGCGCTTGGCGAGCTCGTGACTGACGATGGCGTCACAGTCGTGGCGGAGTAGCCGCGCTGCCGACAAGCGGTAGGCTTCGGCACGGATGGCCGCCGTTGGCGCGCGCCGGTCGAGCAACGGCTGAATGCCCAGCCGGATGTCCTGCGCGGCCTGCGCCTCATCCGCGTAGGTTGCGCGGTCACAGGTGGTGATGGCGCGACCGAGCGCATCGTCCATGCGATTGATGCCGATGTCGGGATGGTAGAGGCAGATACGCGCCAGCCCGATGCGGGCGGTCTCTGGCGTGATTTCGCCGGCAGCAATGGCCCGGCCGTATTGGGTGGCAACCGTGTGCAATACCGGCGGATCGGCGACGGCTGCCGTCGCAGGCGGCGTGCGGGGAGCGTTGAAATGAGCCAGCCGGCCAGTGAATTGCTGCATCACAGCGCCTCCACCGCTTGGGCGGCAGCCGGGCCTGATCGGGCGATGATGTAGGCGCCGCCAGCGGCTTCCCAGCGGCGTTGAAAGTTCTCCTGCGTCTTGCGTTGGGCACCGCGGAGGGTTTTGGTCTCGATCACGAATGCCCGGCCGCGGCGGCATCCGGTCACGTCGCCAATGCCGCGGACATTGGCGCGGACGTAGCGAGCGCCATCAAGCGTCAGAAACGTTCCCGAGTTTGAGCGCCAAGCAACCGTCTCCGGCAGCGCCGTCACTGCGACGAGAACCTCAGACAGGATGGCGGCCTCGGTCATGCCGCTTGCCGGCCTGCGGCACGCTGCCGTCTCTCCTGCATGACATGCCACGCCCAGCCCGGAGCATAGCCGCGGGCACGGGCGATTTCGAGCAATTCGGCCCGCGTCTCGTGCCCGGTCAGAACCTCCCGCAACGGCTTGGCGCGAAGCTCCGCCAGCCTCTCCGGCGTCATCGCCTCTAGCCGGCCGTCCACCACTTGCGGCGCCGGACGGGATGCACCACCGCGCTCGGCAAACAAGCATTCCGGCTCGTCGTCGCAGGCCTCCTGCATCCAGCCCGGGGCGACTCGGAACACCTGGAAGCAGGCCTTGCACGTCCGCATATCGGGCGCGGCGGCTTTTTTCGACCGTGAGGCCAGCGTCCACTCGCGCGGCGTGTCAGGCAAGCCGTGCCGGTGCACATTGCCAACGTGGTCAACAATCACGGCGCGGCTGCCGTCCGCTTTGGGGCGGAGTACACGGCCGACCTGTTGCAAATAAACCCCTAGGGACTTGGTCGGCCGCAGCAGCACCGCGCCCGCCACTGCCGGAATGTCGGTGCCCTCGCTGATCAAGTCGCAACTGGTCAGCACGTTCAGCCGCCCGTCGCCAATGCTGGCGATCAGCCGGGCTCGGATGTCTGGCCTCAGCGTCCCATCCACGGACGCGGCTCGGTATCCGGCTTGCTGAAACTGCGCTGCGACATGCTCGGCATGGGCGATACTGACGCAGAATGCGATGGCCGGACGGCCTCGCAAGTGATCGCGGTAATGCTCTACCGCATCGCCCGTAACGACGGCCTTGTCCATGGCGGCGGCGAGCTCGTCTAGTTTGTAGTCGCCCGCCCGCGTTCCGACGTGAGACAAATCAGACTTTTCGGGCGGCGCGAGATAGTCGTATGCCGCGAGGTATCCGAGTTTGATAAGTTCGGCCATTGGGATGGCCTGAACCATAGCGTCAAAGGCATCGCCTAGCCCGCGGCCGTCCATGCGCTGCGGCGTGGCCGTGACACCTAGGATGCGGGCGCGCTGCCATCGGCTTGAGACTCGCTCGTATGTTCCACTTACAGCATGATGAGCCTCATCCACGACAAGTAAGTCAGGCTCTGGCACGTCATCCAAACGCCGGGCCAGCGTCTGAACCATGGCAACCGAAACGGGATCGCCCGTCATCGTATGGCCCGGCTGAATGCGGCCGTGCCGCACGCCGAAGCCGTCGAGAGCGCGGGAAATCTGCTGCACAATTTCAATGCGGTGCGCCGTGATAATGATGCGCTTGCCCCTCGCAAAGGCGCGACGAGTAATTTCGGCAAAACAAACCGTCTTGCCGAAACCGGTATCGGCACGCATCAAGACGCGACGGGCGCCTTTCGCGTAGGCCTGCGAACCGGCGTCGATTAGATCGACTTGGCAAGGGCGCAGGACGTAGCTCATGATGTGCCGCGGTCGTCCGACACGAAACGTCCGGCAGCCCGGTCATACAGCTGCTCGATCGCGCCCTGCATCAGCAGCATCTCGACCGCCACCAGCCTGGGGTTGGGCGCCGTCATCAGCCATGCATACCAGGCGCGGTTCAGCGCGCGCCGAGCGGTGCGCAATTCCTCATAGACCGGATAGCGGCCCTTGCTTTCCGTCACGTCAGGGAGCATTTTCACAACAGGCATTCGTCTACTCCGCATAGGCGTCTTTGCTCAGGACCGGTCGAGGCGTGCCAAGCGCCTCCCGGTCCGATCCCTCTTCTATACACACAAATCCCCACCGTCGGCAAGAACCCCTGCACGCCTATAGTGTGTGATGGCGAGTGTTTACTTGACGTTTGTAACACGTTTACGGTGTGTTTATTGGGTGTGACGAATGCGCTATGAAAACATGACGCGGACATCACGGGACGGCTCCTGGCGGGGGCAGCTTGCGAGCCCAGGCGCGCGCCTCGTCCATGCTGGCGAAGTCCTCGCTGAGCGCCTCGGGACGGCCGTCCAGCATGACGCGATCGGCCGAGACGTAGATGTTTCCGGGCACGATAAAGCTGTTGTAGAGCCGGATGGTCCAGCCGCGGTATTCGTGGGTGCCGATCGGCTGGACGTCCTGACCGAAGTAGTAGGCGTCGGTGACGCGTTTGATGGTGGCGGGCGACGGGGTGTTGCGCGCGGCCTCGCGGGCGTGGTCCTGGTAGGTGCGGGACTTGGCGGGGGCGCGGGTGGTCATGCTGCTGCCCCTAAGCGGTGGATTTCATTTTCCAACGCAAAACGCTCAAGCCTCAATTCGGCAATTGCTCGCTCAAGTTCGCGCCGCTCCTGGTAATGAGCGTCGAACCAATCCTTGTCCTTTTGGACAATTCCGGCCCAGGTCTCTACATCCTGCGCGATCGTCGCCAAGCGTCTTCCCTGTGCCTGCCGTGCCTGCCGCGCCGCGTGCCACAACGACGCCGCTTTGGGCGTCATCTGCGTTCTGACGGCGGCGGCCGATTGATCCGAAACGGTAAGGGCCATGCGGCGATATAGGTAGTTCGACGGCATAGGAGCCTGTGACCAGCGCGGCGCACGCTTCCACGTCCACCCATGGACCGTGCGGACCATAACACCGGCCTCGGTCGGTATTTCGGCAGGCTCGGCCAACCCCTTCGGAAAAGCAAACACCACGGCCCCGTCGGCAAGGTAGCCGCGCCACTTATTGCGTTTGATGTCAGCCAGCAGATCGCCCCGACCGGTCTTAATCTCGACAATTAACATTGGGCTGTGACTAAGCTTGCGCCGCATAGCCAGCAGATCGGCCCGCTGGCCCGTTTGAGGCCGCAGAGTTGCTTCGGCCACCACCAAATAGCCGTCTAGGCGCAACTTGGTCGCCAGATCGCGCGTCAGCGTCCCAGTTGTCCAAACGGTTGCGGACATATCATTCACCACGGCAAAGCATCCTCCGGCAGCCGCACGCGAGGCAGCGCCCGTCGCACCTTGGCCACCGCCACCGCCTGTCCGGCCGCCTCGCGTAATGGCACGCCCAAACGCTGCAGCTCGCCACGCGCGGTCTCGATTGAGTTGGCGAGAATGACGCTATGCCCCAATGCGTGGAGCAGGTCATGGACCTTGGTTTGCTGGTCACTGACGATGCCAGTGCGCGGCCGCTTCCACTCGCACCAAATCACCCGCCCGCTGGCGAGGGCAATGCAAGCGTCGGGAAACCCGGTCACGACACCCGATTTCTTGCGCGCCATGCCATACCTGGCCCGTTGCAATGCCGTGGTGCCGGCGCCGCGCTGCTCGTTAACTATTGCGGCCACCATCGACCCAGCGGGCAGCACGCGCCGCAGCCAGGCCACGATGCTGCGGGCGATCTCGCGCTCGGTGAGGACCGGGGCGCGGGTCATTCGGCCGCCAACGGCTGATCAAACAACCCGACTGCATTACGTTCGGCTAAGTCCAAATGCCGACACGCCTGACGAAAGTAAGTCTCTTTCAGTTCGATCCCAACAAACCGCCGCTTCAGTTTGAGCGAAACCACGCCTTCGCTGCCAATGCCCATAAACGGGGACAAAACGACATCTCCCGGATTGCTCCACAACGTCACAGCCCGCTCAGTCAGGTCCAATGGCATCGGGCAAATGTGTTTCTCGTCCGCCGCATCGCGTCGAGCATTCAATACGTCGGTCTCGCGGGTTTTCATCCAAACTGGCGAGGCCCATTCCTGCCACTGCGGCAGCGGAAACACGACGTTTTGCGCCGCTTCGGTTATGGCTGATTCTTCGCTCCAGCCGGTCCGTGCTAGCCCTTGCGCGGCAATCGCGCGGGCGCCTGGGTCGTCACCAAGCTTGACGTGTTGAACGGCCGAAACTTCGGTTGACTCATCATCGGCCCACTTACGAAACACAACAAAGTATTCCGGCAATCCCTGACGAGAGAATGACGCATCGGCCCGAAGTTGTTTGTAGAGCAACCCATGGGCTTTTGTCTTGGTCATCTCGCGCACCGGGTCCCGCCAAATCGTGACACGGGAGTGGAACGTAAACCCAGCGTTTTCGTGCGAACGAATGAGCATGCCGGGCAGGTCGCGGAGTCCGGCCGTGCCACGTTGGGTGCGATAGAATACCAGATCCTTGCAGTGGACAGCGATCAACCGACCGGGTCGCATCACGCGCATTAGCTCGTGAGCAAGGAAGTCATAATGTTTAACGAATTCTTCGTCGGTCGCGCTATTGCCCATGTCCGCAAGAGAGTCATTGTAGATATACAAACCGGAAAACGGGGGACTATAGACCGAGAAATCTATGCTATTGTCGGGAAACTGCCGTAGCACGTCCACACAGTCGCCTTGGTAAGCTGCAAACCCGTTTCCCGCCATACCATCTAGGCAACTGACTTGAGCCATGACGGCATCTCCGCGCTAAAGGTTGGCTGGTAGGCAACTCTGTTCACCGACGCATCTCCCCGCACGCGCTTCATGGCTTTCGCCATCGCGGTTTTCATGCTGGCGTGGTCGTCAGCCTTGCGGTCGATAACCCGACCGATTTGATCCTCGCCCTCACCAACAACGAGATGAACATTGACCGGACGCGATTGGCCAAATCGCCAGAAACGCCGAACGGCTTGATACCATGCTTCGTAGCTAAACGATCGTCCAACGAATACAGTGTTGGCACAATGCTGGAAGTTTAGCCCCCAGCCGCAAATGCTTGGCTTGGTAAGCAGGTAAAGCGCTCGGCCGGCAATGAAGTCAGCAATGGCAGACCCTTTCCGGTCCGCCGTGTGCGAGCCGCGCACTTCGATCACGCCGGGAAGCAACCGATGGATCGCATCAGCCTCGCTGTCGGTATCAACCCAAATCACCCACGGCTCACCAGGCCTATCGGCAACTTGCTCGACTGCCAATGCAGCGCGCGCCTGTTCCGTATCTCGTTTGACCGCAAACATGTTTGTTGCTGAAACGTCCGACATAAACAACTCACCCGCAGGGGCTCGACTGTCCCCCGCAGCGCGATGACGCACTACGTTAAGTGTCGGAAGGTTGTAGCGCGATCCATCAAACCCAAGGTCCGCCGGGTTAGATGCCATGACGGCCCACGCCGCCATCCAATCCCAAAAAGCGTTAACGCCGTGCCCTTTGAGCCGATATCGACCCATTTGCGTCTGATCCGCCGTGAACCACCGCATAAGCATTTCGTTGCTTGGCATGATCCCAAGGAACTCGGCATGCTGCCCTAGCTCCATGTGATCGTTCGGCGCCGGGGTGGCCGTGCAGCATAGTCGAAACGGCGTATCGCGAAATGTGTCGATGAGGGCGCGCGTCGTCTTGCCTGTGAAGGACTTTAGCAGGCTAGACTCGTCTAGTGTGACCGAGCCGAACATATTCGCGTCGAGCGTGTCCAGCCGATCGTAATTGCACACGCTAATACCGGGGCGAACATCGGCTGCCTCCCGCACGACCCCGATATCATAGCCGAGAAGCTTGCCTTCCCGCTGCATCTCACGCGCGACAGCCAGCGGCGTGAGAATGAGCGCATACCCATTCGTCACTTTTGCGGCTTGGCGGGAAAACTCCATGGCAATGCGCGACTTGCCTAATCCTGTGTCAAAAAAGCACGCGGCGCGACCCTGCTTGAGGCAATGCCGCACGGCGTATTGTTGGAAATCGGCTAGATGCGCACCCATTGCCTCTGCTTCGATCCCACGCGGGCGAGGGATCAGCGTCTTAGCCGCTAAAAACGCGGCGTAATTGTCCACGCCCCCACACGAAGCCGGCCGCAACGACGTGACCGGCCCCGTCACGATTATTCCCCCGCCGTCGTCGAAAGCAGCGCGTCCAACCCCGTCTTGCCGGTCAGCCGTAGGAGGTGCTTGTTTGCGAGCGGATCGAGCAGCGCATCCTCGACGTGCTTGCGATCCAGGCTGCGCGCGATCGCCTCCGCCCCGCCAAGCGACATCGGCTTGTCGCTCTTGCGCGTTTTGTCGACCAAGCCCAACGCAATCGCCTGCCGCTTGACATCGAGTGCCTTGGCCGCAGCCGGCGCGCGCACGCCGAACGTGCCAGCCTGCAGAGCGGCGTAGGTCTTGGCGCGATCGATTGATGTGCTCATCGCATGCCGCAATCCGACCATCTTGAGGGTGTGGGCCGAATCGTTATGGACCTTGTGGGCATCGTAGGTCTCGACCGTGCCGTCTGGCAGCGTGATGGTGAGGATGGAGCCGTCGATCGCAGTGGTCTCTCGCGGCTTCCGCGGCGCGGCGGCGGCGGGTGCGTCTGTCTCGGTCTCTACGGTATCAAGCATTTGGTGTATCCTGACTAAGTAAGCCGGCCCATCCGGCTCACAGGGTGCGGTCTGCCGAGAGGCAGGCCGTATCTTGTTGGTGCGCTAGCGGGTCACGCCGCTCTCCCTCGCCGCCCGCGCAAATCATCGACCATGCGCCCGGTCTGCGTCGCGATCGGCTCCGGCAAATGATCGAATGTCCACACCAGCCACCGCACCTGCGTCCACAATCCGCTGCGATCAACCTGCGGCCACAAACCGGACCATCGGCTGCGGCGCCGCAACAACGCACGGGAGCGAATCATGCCAGGCGATGGCGTCATGGGCTTTTTCCCTCCAACAGGTTTGCGGCCTGGCACAGTTGCGCCTCGGCATGCTCGATTGTCTCCGCCCGGCCGCACGCCTCGCGCACGATGAGCCAGACCTCTTCGTAAGTCCGCGCGAGCGCAAAGATCGCTGCTGCGGATAGGGAGTTATCGCCCGCTTTCCAGCGTTCCGCCGCCTTGGGCGTCATACCGGTAGCGCGCGCCAGCACCTTGGCCGGGATGCGCTGGATTGCTGCGCAAATGCGCTCGGATGGCGAGGAATAACATACGCTACCGAGAAGATGTCTGGTGATCGGGCAGAGTGACACCGCTTGCTCCATCATGGCATTGACGCTGCGGTGATGGAGCGGGAGCAATTGGAGGTGTCACGGTTTAGCGGATCGGAACAGCGTAGCGCGCCGGCGGGAACCGGCGTGGACGAACGGCCACTGCGCGACGGCATTACAGCACTGATGCAGCTTTGGCTGGCGACAAACCCGCCCGCTGCCCAAGTTGCGCAGCTCGTGCGGGAATTGTTGGCAATGGTGACGACGTGAGCCATCACGAACACCAATGGATGATGACAACCATCACCAGCATGACGATGGACGCAAACCCGAGCAGGAGCGCCTCGCTAAGCACGCGGCGGACGGTGAGACGACTACGCATCGCCTTCCTCCGCCGCCCAGCATACCAATCTTTTCACCCGCTCGGCGCGCAACACTTGGCGGCCATCTTTCACGCTGTAGGCCGTTTCGCCACGGTAATCTGCAGTGATCACACCAGGCGCTCCGACAAAGGCAGCCTTTTTCCTAAGCCGAGAAATCAGTTGCCGAATGCAAGCACCAGGATTGCTAGCTCGACTTGCCGGACCGTAAATCTCGTAAATCAAAACCTTCATCGAAACCCCGGCAACGTCGCGCATAACGCGACGCAACACTTCGGTCTCTTGGTGAGTAAGGGGGACGCTTCCATTGGGGCCGGCAAGCACAAGGAATTCAGTGTCCAATGCCAATGGCGACCGTTTGATAATTGTATCGCTCACGGTCCGCACCCGGCAGCCAAACGCCCGCGCTTGATCTCGCTGTATTGCACCATGGGTGGCAACGACGGTGCGACCGCCGTTAGACGATTGTGACAAGCAACGTGATGCGTTTCGCAATATGCACTGCGCGGTCGCGACGGGGCGTCGCACTGCCAGTGCCGCCGCCCCTCGGAGCGCACCACGTAGCAACACGGCTGAATGCGTCCGAGATAGACCGGCGGTGGCGGCTCGGCGATCGCAATGATGGGCGCTGCAACCATTTTTGGCCGCTCGACCGGCACTCGCTGCCGATGAACTGGAGCCGCCCGGCGTCGCGGCGATCGCTTTGCCACAGGCAACAGCACACCCATCCGACGGAACTTGCGAAACACGGCCGTGTAGGTCGTGCCCAGCGCTTTGGCGATCATCGCACCGTTGGCGCCCTCGGTCGCCATGCGCTGCGCCTGCGGCCAGTGAGTGAGCCAAAAGCCTTCCTGCCTGGTGTAACCGGTGTCCTTGTCCTGCATGCGCTTGACTCGGCCGCACACAGCCGACTTCGAAATGCCGAAACGCTCGGCTATTTGCGCTCGCGTCAGCCCTTGCGCCAACAGCGCCGTCAGCCGCTTGGAAGCAACGTCATCCCATACGAAATCGCCCTCGACCGCCATTACCGCCGCTCCTCCCGCATCTCTGCTTCGTCGTCGCGCAACACCGCACGCGCCTCGACCAATGCGTCCACCGCCAGCGCCGCAAGGACGAGCGCGGCAAACAGGATTACAGCCCAGGTCATGCGGCGCGGTCCGGCGGTGTGCAGTTAACGTATGCCAGCACAGGACGCTGGTAGATTGCCGCTGCAACGAGGTCGGCGCGCTGGTGACGCCGCTCGCCGAAAGTCAGCAGGGTGAGCCTGTCATTCACCCGCTGCGCTTCCGTCTGGCGCCGCGTGCGTCCGGTGATCGCCGCCCATGCCAGCGCCAAGTCGTGACGCAGATTGCGGAGGGCCTCGCCCGGCAGGGTGCGGGGGGCGGGCATCAGGCAACCGCCTTTGCAATATTCGTCTCTACCGGAGGCGGAAACAGGTCAGGCCGGATATCTCCCGGCGCCAATCCCGTCACTGACGCGACCTTACCAACATACTGCGGGGATACGCCGGCCTTTTTCCATTGTTGGACGGCAAACCGCGTGACACCGCACTTGCGCGCCAATTCGGCACCACTGCCAACACGGGCAATGGCCGCATTGACGGCCAAGGGCAAACGCTCGTCAGAGGAAGGCTTCATCATGGGTGATAGTGTAGCCATACTACACCATCGGACGCAAGACCGAATTTCACTGCGTGCAGCGTGACTACACGGCAGACTAACTAGCCATGGAAACGCCCATTCTAGCCCAAAGCGATTATCAGGCGGCGGCCGGACAGCGGCTCAAAAACCTAATTGGTAAACTCGGCATGACACAAACCGAAGCCGCAAGACTGATGGGGATCAGCAAGCACGTTCTTCGCAACTGGATTGCCGGAGAAAACCCCGTCCAGCCTTATGGCCTATATCGCCTTTGCCGAGCGAAAGGGGTCGATTTCAACTATGTCGGCTTGGGGGATTGGTCTCGGCTTCCTTACTCTCTTGCAAAAGCGATGGAGGAAGATATGCAAGCCACACTGGCGTCTGTTTCGGCGCAGGAGCGCCAGGAAGCCTAGCGCGCAGGTCCATTCTCGATGTCGCAATCTTGCCCATCGCCGTCTTCCCTCCTCACCTCAGATGGCCTTTTGCCTACCATAGCGCGAGATTAGCGTCTTTTTGACACGCATATGTCACGCCAATTCGCGTAAAACGTGCAAGCGGGAAATTTTCACACGTCAGTGTGGACGCAATAGGTACGAAATGGCTACGGCGCCAAGTCCGTCCTTCATGCGCCGGTTCTGTAGCGGAGTGGGGCTAGAACGCCTTCGGGAGACCGGCCTGTTTCAGAACCGTATTAGCGGTATGACGGCTCTTGATCCCGGCGGGAACGGGGAAGTTAATCCGGCTTACGGGGCTATAATAAATGGCGTGGCGCCCCTGGCGAACCAAGCGGCATCCCGCATCCCGCAGAAGATCTAGAAGCTCGCGATCGAACGTATCAGCCATTCAAGCGGCGTGCAGGTGCTCGACTTGGTCTGACACAAGCTGAACGTCGATGCCTTGGTCGCGATAGCCGGGCATGTTCATGGCGACAAGATCTGGGACCAGCAAGCGCAGCTCGGCCACAAGACCATCATGCGACGCCGATTCTGCCACTAGGCCAGGGACATCATCGCTCTCCGCCCACCATACAGTTGCATCGGCATCCCAATGGGCTCTGACGACAAAGATGCTCATGCCTGCCCCTCACGCTGCGGCGGTCGCTTGAGGCTAGTTTGTCCGATAAACCTTAAGAGAAGGTCAAGGGAAAAGCCGGTCAAACCGCCATTACCAGCTTATCTCCCGATATCCCTGTAAGAGCTAAGAGGCTGTCCGGTCACGGCAGGTCGGTTCTCATCAGGTTAGCGTAGCGGATAAGAAAAGCGCCGTCAGACGCGAACGACGCTGACCCTGAAAGAAGGTGTAGGCAGGATACACTTTTCAATTGACGGTGTAGCCTCACTACACTAACATCCCTCCATCGCCACCGACTACCTGGCATGGAGCCGCCCGATGGACACCAACGATCCGCTTTCTGCCGCCCAGGAGACCGCGATGCGCGCCAGCATGGCGGCGTTCATGCACCTCTCCGGGACGGCGCAGATTTGCTACCTCCTCGTCGCCAAGCGCCAAGACATGGCGAATTTCCGCCGGATTGCCGACGCGGCCCCGACGCCGCGCGATCATCACTTGGCGGTTGTGCAGTGGCAGTGGGCGGCGGATCGGGTTGCCGAACTGGAAGCGGAATTGGCCCAGGCGATTGAGGCCGAGCGGATGGGAGCAGCAGCATGAGCCCGCGCGAGGTTGCCCACGTGGCGCAGACGGTGCTGCGGATGCGGGCCGAACTCCGGTCCGCTCAGCGCCGGCACGATGACCTGATGACGCGGCTGTGCAACTCGCGCGTCTGCAATTCCGACGCCAGCGATGACTTGCTGGACGAGCTGATCGCGATGCTCGACGAGCAGGAGCAGGCGGCATGAGCGACCGTCAGTATTACGGCTTGGCTGTCGAGACCACGCCCATCGCCGCGCTGACCTGGATCGTCAAATACACCGCAACCAGGGTGCAGGACAAAAGCATATCTCAGCCTGTGGCGGATCGCATGATTGCCGAGGAAGTTCGCAAGGTACTCGACCAGGTCAACAGCCGGGCTCGCGAGCTCGCCGCTCAGGCGAACCCGGCATTCGCGGCGATGTTGGCGGGAGAGGCGGCATGAGCGCCCCGTCCCCACCGCGACGGGCGGCAAGAACAGAAAGCCGCCTCGCTCGGTGCAAGAGTATATGACTGAGTTTGATGAGACCGAAGCAGACATGCGCGCTTGGTTGCGCAGTCAAAAGAATGCTTACCAATCACTGAGCGACAATAGCGGCGTCGATCTTGTTGGTTGGGTTGCGCATAAAATGGGCGTGAGCCGCGTCAACGCTAGTAACGCTCTGACTTGGGCAAGGATCGAGCACTAAGATGAACATTCCATTAGTTCCTCCCGCAGCGGGCGGTATTGATCTATCTGCAATTCCTCCGCTTTCGGAAGGTGCACACGCCAAACCCGAAAGCGGCATGTGTATCATGGAGGCTATCAGCTTTATCGCTAGTGAGCCGTGGTCTGATCATCCAAAATGTGTCTGCCCGATAATCGGCGCATTCCTCCGCGCCTGGAACGACGGACTTCCCGACGACGAGCGCGACGCCTTGTTGCGGCCGCTAATCCCGTTGCTCCTGAATACTCGGTCTACTCAGGCGATCGAGCGCCAGCGTGCGTTGCTAGCAGCAGATTGGCTTGTGCGACAGCATACACCCGCTTGGCTCCGATTGGCTGGATTGGTGACGCAAGCAGACGCGGTGGCGTCTCTGCCTGAGATTACAGATATGGCACAATGTCCCTCGCTTATGCCGGTCCTAACGGCAACGCGTAATGATGCGGCCGCAGCCAGGGCCGCAGCCTGGGACGCAGCCAGGGCTGCAGCCTGGGACGCAGCCGGGGACGCAGCCAGGGCCGCAGCCTGGGACGCAGCCTGGGCCGCAGCCAGGGACGCAGCCGGGGACGCAGCCTGGGACGCAGCCAGGGACGCAGCCTGGGCCGCAGCCAGGGCCGCAGCCAGGGACGCAGCCGGGGACGCAGCCGGGGCCGCAGCCAGGGACGCAGCCGGGGACGCAGCCAGGGACGCAGCCGGGGACGCAGCCGGGGACGCAGCCAGGGACGCAGCCGGGGACGCAGCCGGGGACGCAGCCAGGGCCGCAGCCGGGGACGCAGCCTGGGACGCAGCCAGGGACGCAGCCGGGGACGCAGCCAGGGCCGCAGCCAGGGCCGCAGCCTGGGCCGCAGCCTGGGCCGCAGCCAGGGACGCAGCCAGGGCCGCAGCCAGGGACGCAGCCGGGGACGCAGCCGGGGACGCAGCCAGGGACGCAGCCGGGGACGCAGCCGGGGACGCAGCCAGGGCCGCAGCCGGGGACGCAGCCTGGGACGCAGCCAGGGACGCAGCCGGGGACGCAGCCAGGGCCGCAGCCAGGGCCGCAGCCTGGGCCGCAGCCGGGGACGCAGCCTGGGACGCAGCCAGGGACGCAGCCTGGGCCGCCCTTGCCCCTACGCGTCAGGCTCTGCAGCAATCTGCGTTGCGCTTGGTGCATTGCATGATCGAGGTGCAACCGTGATAAATCCAGACTCCGCTGCTCCTAATGAGATAGGCGGCAGCGTGTTTTACTCTCCCGATTTCACCGAGGCTGAGCTCGCCGCCGCGTGCGACCCAAACCCGTCGCAGCGCCGCCGGGCCGACCCGTGGAAGCTCGCTACGTGGTTGCTCGGTGTCTCTCTAGGACTCGTAGAAATCGGGGTCGGTTACGGTTTGGGTCGCTATCTCTCGCCTGCGCCGCCCGCGCTAACGACATCGTGCCACATCCGGGCGCCGCTGTTCACCGGTCTGCCCGTGCATATCCACCCCGCGTTTCCGCAAGGCTTCTAATCGCAACCGAGCCAACCGGGAGGCGGAAACTCCCGGCCGGCTCTAACCCGGAGCACAGCAATGCCGAGAATGGTGACAGTCCGAGTTTTATATCACGAATATACAATCGATCCGCAGGACGTCGGCGTCTTGCTGCAGATTGCGTCTCGTATGACAAGACTAAAGCGAGACAGTTACAAAGGCCCTTACGTCATTTCAGACAATCAGGAGTCTTGGTTGGATAACATCAGTTTTAATGACGTAGACTTAGTAGCAGCCATAAATCCCGATCCGGTTGGCAATGCGCCCGAAGCGATTGGCCACGCGTCCGAAACCGCGCCCGAATTTTAACAACACAAGCAACAACCGGACTGACCGGACGCTGTAACCCGCCCGGTCAGTCCTAACCCGGAGCACATGACATGCCCAAGGCTATCACTCTAACGTCCACACTCCGCCTCGCGTTGCTAGCCACCGCGCTGCCGCTGGCGGCGCACGCGCAAAGCGGCATCGGCTACATCACCAGCCCCAACGCGGGCAGCGGCGGAATCGGCGTGGCGTCCAACGCAACCGCGCTGTCCGGCTCGGCAGCCATCGCCCGCGGCGGCGCGGCCACCGCCAGCAACGGCCCGGTCACGGCCGCCGGTGGAGCTGGCGGCGCAGGCGGCGCCTCACGCGCGTCCGGTGGCACCAGCTACGGCAGCACGGTCACGGTCGAGGGCGCAGGCGGCTACGGCACCAGCTATCGCGTGCCCTATGAGGCGCCGGGCGTTGCCCCCGCCACTATCGTCAACAACAGCCCGTGCAGCGGCGGCGGCGTGGCGGCAGGTGCGAGCTTTCCCGTCGGTTCGACCTCGCTCTCGATCGGCAACATGGACCGCAGTTGCCAAGCGATGCGCGTGCACGGTGATGACGTGGCGATGGAGACGCTGTGCGTGGAGAGCGACGACTACCGCTTGGCTCGCAAGCACGTGGCGATGCTGGGGCGTGGCGAGCCCTGTTACGACGATCGGCGCGAAGTGACGGCCTATCTGTCGCGAGCGGAGACAGTGGCGCACGTGCAGACGGCGGCTGCGATCGTGCCGGCGGCGCCGGTAAAGCCTGCGTATTGCGGCGCGTATGGGCGCGGCGCGGTGGCTCCGAAGGAATGCATGTGATGATGGTCAGCCCCATTCGAGCGGGTAACTACCGAACCGTTTGTTCGGACGACTTAACAGCCGTGATCGTCGAAGTAGGCGACAGTCCCTTCACGCAGCTTCGTAGAGTGCTTCGTGTTTCGATCGAGGGTGATGCTTTGTTCAACATCGAGAATTGCGCGGTCATGCTTGCCATGTGCCTCAATAGCCATGTTGATACGATGTCATTGCACGAAGCGCTGATACAGCATGCGGCTGGGCCAATTGTCGATGCAGAGGAGCCGTCTTAATGCTCCGCTGGTTCCGCACCCGTTTGGCCGTGCGCCGCATTGCGCGCCGGGTCGCCATCGCCCGCGCCTGGGAGCGCATCGAGACCGAGAACCCCTACCTGCCCGTGGAGCAAGTCTGCACCCGCGTCATGGCGCAATGCCGGTGCAGCCGTGACGAGGCAACAACCGCAGCCATAGGTGACGCATGATCCGCACCCCGATTGCAATCCGACTGAGCAACATCGCCGCCGATGCGCAGGCGTGGTCGGAGCAGGCGACCGATTTGGAGGAGGCGCGGTATTTCCTGCGCTACACGGCCGAGCGGATTGCGTTGCTCGACTGCAAGGTTGCGGCGCTGGAAATGTTGCGGGAGCGGGGCAAGCCGCAGGTGGTGGCGATTGATGGAGGGGCGGCGTGAGCGGCGCGGCCGAAGTCGTGGCGCTGCTGCAGGACGCCGGGCGCGACGCGCTCGGTCCGATCAAGCTTGCGGTGACGCGGACCAAGGCCCCCTATGGTGCACTGTTGGCAGACACCGACATCGTAGCCGCAATGCGCAGCACCACGGAGCTAATCGTTGCCCTAGAGGCGCTGCACGACGCGGCCGATCCGCGCGCGCTGCGCGAGACGCTTGCGCAGCAGATGGCGGAGACCGGAGCCACGCAAATCGACTGCCAGCACCACGTCGTGAGCCTCACCGCGGCCGCTCGCAAAGTCCTTGTGACCGATGCAGCCGCGGTGCCACTCGAATATCTGACGCAACCCGCACCGGACAAGCGACTGCTGGCGGCGGCGCTCAAACGCGGACCCGTGGCAGGCGCGGAGCTCGGGAACGGTGGCGAGCAGCATCTTAGGATTACGGCCAAAAAGGACACGCCAGCATGAGCAATCTTGTGACGATACCAAACCGCCAAGCATCAGTGACCGGAAGCGCCGCATTGATGCCGTCCAACATGTCAGACGTGCTTAAGCTTGCCGATGTCATGGCCAGCGCCAGGCTTGTGCCGAAGCATTTGCAAGGTCAGCCGGGCGATTGTTTCATGGTCATCGAGCAGGCGTTGCGTTGGAACATGAGCCCGTTTGCCGTGGCTCAAGCTACCAGCAGCATCGGTGGCAAGCTGATGTTTGAGGGCAAACTGGTGGCGGCAGCGGTGGAGACCAGCGGCGCCATTGTTGGCTTTATGGACTACGAGTTCACCGGCGATGGCGATGCTCGCAAGGTTCGCGCGTGGGCAACAAGACGCGGCGAAAGCACTCCTCGCGAAGTGACTGTGGTGTTTCGCGATGTGCGGACCGACAACGGCATGTGGAAAAAGCAGCCGGATCAGCAGCTCGTCTACAGCGCATCTCGGATTTGGGCGCGGCGTTGGACGCCATCGGTCATTCTAGGCGTCTACGCGCCGGAGGAGTTCGACCGGTCTTATGAGCCGCCGCACACCGGCCGCACGATCGAATCCACAGTTCGGCCGGGCGCTGCGATGGACGCGGCATTGGATGGCGACACAATCCCCGAACAACCAGACCCGAAGTTCCCCGAACGCGTGGCGGCCGTGATCACTGCGGCCAACGGCGCTGGCACAACAGACCGGCTAGCGCGCATCCAGAAGAAAGCCGGGCCTCTATTAGAGGAATTGGAGCAGGCCGGCGCGCTGGACTTGCGTGATCAGTTGCTGGAGGCGTTCACGGCGGCTCGCGCCGCGATCGATGCGCCGCTGGATGACGTGTTTCCGGGCGATCTTCCCAGTGACCGGTGAGGTCCTAATCCGCGACCCGTCCCGCCGCTACGCCCGGTTTGCCGAGGGCGAATACGGCGTGGTGCTGCACCCGGCTGGCGACAACGTGGCGGTGCTGCTGCGGGACGGGTTGCAGGCGACGGTGCCGCAGGGATGGGTGTTTGCCGCGTGCGATCTGCGGGCGGTGTTTGGGGAGGTGGCGTGATGAGCGAATACGAAGGTTATGCAATCGTCGAGTTGATGGGACACCGGCAGCGCCCGGGCTACGTGCGCGAGGTGGAGATCGCTGGTAGCAAGATGCTGCGGATCGATATTCCCGTCAGCAAGGATGACGTCGGCCAGGATGTGACGGTGACTGAGTACTACGGCGCATCGGCGGTCTATGCGCTTCGACCGTGCACGGAAGAAATCGTCCGCGAACAGATCGGCCGCTACGGCGCTGATCCGCGTCCGGCCCGGCCGTTGGATTATCGAGATGCGCCAAAATTGACGGATCAGAGCGATGATCTTGGCGAAGACGAGGAGTAGGCGTTTGAGCCCGCGCACGCTGACGAAGCGGTGGCGGGAAGCGGGAGACGCATTGTGAAACCGCATGAGTACGTCATCCTCGAAATCGCCCGCGAGCGCGAACGGCAAACCATCATCGAGGGCTGGACACCGGAGCACGACGATACGCATGTGCACGGTGAAATGGCCCTTGCTGCTGCGGCTTATGCTTACAACGCCGGCGAAGGTGAGACTACTCGCAAGTGGAACGTTGGACGACCGGTAGTAGTCTGGCCATGGAGCGCGGAGTGGTGGAAGCCGACGACGTGCCGCCGCGACCTCATTAAGGCTGGGGCATTGATCGTTGCCGAGATCGAGCGGCTAGACCGTGCGGGAGACGCATCATGAGTTGGAAGTCTTGCCGAGATGAGCAATGCCTCACGTTTGAGCGCTGTATGGCCGATCCGTTCCCATGTAGTGCAGACGACCGGGCGGTCTCAAGGCCGACGATCATGCTTCCAACGCAGGAAGAATGCAGCAATAAATCTTTCAGTTCACTTACTTCATTGGAAACGTTCGTGGATCAGCATCAACCGCGTGATCATCGCTATGCTCCGCGGTGGCGTCATGATCTTGCCGCGGCCTTGACCAAAGTGACGGGCGAATCGTGGGTGGCAGAGACGGGAGACGCATCGTGATCACGGACGAAATGGTGGAAGCCGCCTGCGATGCGTTCGCCGTTAGCGAAACTTGGCCGACGAATGCGATCGCGGGCCGGTTTGCCCAAAACATGCGCGCCGCTCTGGAAGCAGCCGAGCGCGCGGCTTGGCAACCAATCGAGACCGCGCCAAAAGACGGTTCACGCATTCTGCTGCGCGCCATGTCTCAGCATGTTGGCTGGTGGGAAGACGAGAACGATTGGTGGGCAACGGGACTCGATAGCTACGTGCGCAACCCCACGCATTGGCGCCCGCTGCCCGCGCCGCCGGGTGCAGACCATGGGTGAGCACACCGGCATCAGTTGGACGGATCACACTTTCAACCCCGTCTGGGGGTGTTTGAAGGTGAGTCCGGCTTGCGACCATTGCTATGCCGAGGAATTGGCAAACCGCTTCCACGCGGGCTTATGGGGGCCGCATGGTGGCTTTCGTGAATTTGGCGACGGCCACTGGAACGAACCGCTGCGATGGAACCGGGCTGCCGAAAAGGCGGGCATCAGGTCGAGGGTGTTTTGTGCGTCGATGGCTGACGTGTTCGACAACCGTTGGCCGGAAGGCGTTCGCGACCGACTGTGGCAATTAATTCGGTCTACCCCTTGGTTGGACTGGCAGTTGCTCACCAAGCGCCCGCAAAACATCGCTAAGATGCTTCCCGCAGATTGGGACGATGGCTGGCCGAACGTATGGCTCGGCACCACTGTCGAGGATCAATTGCAAGCCGATATCCGCATTAATCATTTACGAGCCATCGAGGCGCGGGTGCGGTTCCTGTCTTGCGAGCCTATGCTAGAGGCGATTACGCCAGACTTGAGT
Source organism: Acetobacteraceae bacterium (assembly GCA_965276785.1). Classification (GTDB taxonomy): domain Bacteria; phylum Pseudomonadota; class Alphaproteobacteria; order Acetobacterales; family Acetobacteraceae; genus LMUY01. Next base: position 115,650 of record OZ255629.1, on the reverse strand, counting down.
GATATCCATTGGGTCATTGCGGGCGGTGAGAGCGGCCCGCGCGCCCGCATCATGGAGCCGCGTTGGCCGCGTAGACTGCGCGATCAATGTCAGGCCCAAGGCGTGGCCTATTGGTTTAAGCAGTGGGGCAAGCAGGCCCGCGGCGACGAGCTCGATGGTCGCCAGTGGCATGAGTTTCCGGCGAGGGCGACATGAACGAGCGCCCGTCAATGATGCCAGCCGACACGCCCGATTACATGGCGCCAGCGTGGGCATCGTGCATGTCTTGGGCTCTTGTCAATCCGGACGTGCAAGCTGCATTCGAGCAGGACAGCGGCATGCGGTATGTACCAGCGCGCAGCGGTCTGGACGCCATAATCGACGATGCCACGGGATTTACTGACAGCTATGTTAAGGCATTTGTTGAGTGGGTAAATGTTAATGTGTGGGGGCCGATGCACGGCGGCGGGGAAGTGCTGCGGAGGGATGATGCATCTAAATGCTGATTGCCCCCATCCAGCATTTGGAAGCAATCGAGCTTGCCAAAGCCAATGCAGCACTCGTGCACTGGGGGCATCGCATGGGTGCCTGCAACCGGCCCAACGGTCTCATGTGGGCGCATGGCATGTTTGAGCATGGTAAGCTGGTGGCAGTCACGATCGGTGCAGGCCTGATCCGAGAGCAGACTGTCGATGGTTTGACTCGTGATGACGCCATGGAGCTCGCCCGTCTATGCGCAGCTCGCACTGACTTATGTCGCGTGATGTTGCGGCTTTGGCGCGAGATGATATTCCCAGCTTACGGCTACCCATGGGCCATTAGCTACCAGGATGAGGCGCTGCACTCGGGCGACACATACCGTTTCGACGGTTGGATACCGCTTGGCCGATCGCGCAGTGGCACAGATGCCCGCAGTCAGCGCAAGGGGCGTAGTAAAACTGTTTGGGGCTGGCATGCCGACCCGGCGATCAGAGCGGCACGGAGAGCGCGTGATGCCTAGCCTCTACAAATCCCCCGACCCGTTTGTGCAAGCGCTACTGCGGCTCACCGAGGGCCAGGTGCGTAGCTTCGCGGCCGACCATCCCGAGGCCGGGGTAACGCAGCGGCAGGCTCGGAGCATTGCCAAGCGAATTACAGGTCAACTCGTGTCCGATTGGGCGCGGTTGGAGGGCGTGCGTGCTATTGGTAGGTGCGCGCGTCCTGAGGCAGCGGAGGGCTACCTTCAAAGTCTTCCGCAGGTTGCCGGTGTGCAAGCCGCCAGTGCGCCGGCAATTGCTTCGACGGGGGCGCGCGATGCCTAAACTTCGTGTCCTCTCGTTGTTTTCTGGCATTGGCGGGTTTGACTTGGGTCTAGAGCGGACGGGTGGTTTTGAGACCGTAGCGTTTTGCGAGTCGGACACGTTCTGCCAGCAAGTGTTGGCCAAGCATTGGCCTAGTGTGCCCTGTCACGACGATGTCTGCACTATGGAGTTTACCATTGGACAAGCGGATGTCGTCGTCGGAGGATTTCCGTGCCAGGACATTTCTGTTGCCGGCAAGCGCGCCGGACTGTCCGGTGCCCGTTCAGGACTCTACTGGGAATTGGTGCGAGCCATTCGCGTGGTTAGACCGCTCTACGCAATCCTGGAGAACGTGGCAGAGTTGCTTAGAAACGGGATGGGCGTTGTTCTCGGAGACTTGGCCGAGAGCGGGTATAGTGTTGAATGGGATTGCGTTCCGGCGTGCGCCCTCGGCGCCTGTCACGAACGGGATCGCGTTTGGATTGTTGCCCACGATAACCAGCGGGAGCAACAGATCGGGCGGACACAGCCCGTTCGATGGGGGCAGTGCGGGCCGAGCGAAGGCGCGTGCTCTAGGGTTGATACCGACGCCATTGACGCCGAACGGCGGTCGTTCAGTAGCTCATGTAACGGATTGGCGGGGCTCGTCAGCATACCACAAGGGCAAGAAGGTTCAGGTGGATTTGAAAGCGCATCTGAACAAATTCGGATTGCCGACGATGCCCACGCTCCAATCATCGGACGCGGACAAGGGCGGACGGGGAGACCTCCTGACAGTTTTACGAGGATACGAGACGAGGCACGCCGGAACGCTGCCGACCCCTACGGCGCGCGACTGGCGTTCGGGCAAAGCGTCGCAAGAGACACACACGAAGAACTCTCGCCCGCTGAACGAGACATTGAGCGCAGCGGCACAGAATCGATCTGGCCGAACGAACCCGCGCTTCTTGGAATGGATGATGGGGTTTCCAATTGGGTGGACCGAACGAAAGCGCTAGGAAACGCGCTTGTTCCGCAAATCCCAGAGTTAATTGGCCGCGCCATTTTGGCTGCGAGCGCCGATGGCTAGCCGCCGCATCCAAGCCGATCCCGCCGCGTTGCCCGGCTGGCCCGCCGTGCTGCATGAGGCATGGGCCGCAGCCTATCTCAGCCTCAGCACCAGCACGTTCCGCGCTCGGGTGGTGCCCGAGGTGCCACCGATCAGCCTCTCCACTCGCCGCCAGGGCTGGCGGCGCTCTGACCTCGACGCCTGGATTGCGCGGCAGGCCGGAGAGGTGCCAGGATCGGACCTCCACAACCCCTGGGATGACCCGTGATCCTCCGGCTGCGCTACATCCAGCAGTTCAAGGATCGCCACGGGCACACGCGGCTGTACTTTCGCCGCAAGGGCTGTAAGCCGATCCGACTGCCAGCCGAGACAGACCCAGCGTTCATGGCAGCCTATCAGACCGCGCTAGCCGCAGCCGAGCCGCCTTGCCGGGTCAACCGCGTCCCAGCCGGCAGTCTCGAAGCGCTCGCTCGCAGCTACCAAGCGACGGCCAAATTCAAGCAGCTTGGGTCATCGACCCGAGCCGTCTATACGCGCATTATCAGGGACCTATGCGTTCGGCACGGCGACAAGCCAATCGCGCTCCTCAATGCCAAGCAGGTTTCGAAGCTGGTCGAGGCAAAGGCCGATACGCCGGCCGCGGCCAACCACCTGCTTCGTACGTTGCGCGCCATGCTGCGGCATGCCGTCAAACTCGGCTGGATACCAAGCGACCCAACCCGCGACGTGGACCGGCTTAAAGAACGCGGCCGCGGTGCCGAGACCTGGACCGAGCAGGACGTCGCCGCATTCGAGGCGCACTGGCCCACTGGCAGCCGCCCTCGGCTGGCGCTGGCGTTGCTGCTCTACACCGGGCAGCGCCGCAGCGACGTGGTGCGCATGGGCCGCCAGCACGTCCGCGAGGGCGCGATTGAGGTGCGCCAAGTCAAGACTGGCACACGCCTGTTCATCCCGCTGCACCCCGAGCTATCGGCGATGATTGAAGCGGAAACTGACCGGCTGACGTTCCTAATGACTGAGCAAGGTCGCCCGTTCACCCCCAACGGCTTCTACATGCGCTTCAAGGCTTGGAGCGCCGACGCCGGCCTGCCGATCGATCGCAGCCCGCACGGCCTACGCAAAGCCGCCGCGCGCCGGCTTGCTGAGGCCGGTTGCAGCGCACACCAAATCGCCAGCATCACTGGCCATCGCACGTTGGCGGAGGTGCAGCGCTACACTCAGGCAGCCGACCAGGCGAGGCTTGCACGCGACGCCGTGCTGCACATCGGCAGACCGAAGACGGAACAGGGCCGGTGACACGCGCCATTGCAAGCAGTGTCAACCCTTCTAATAAGTCTCTGTTATCACTGCGTATTCACCGCAGCGTGGCGTCCCGTAGGGGATTCGAACCCCTGTTACCGCCGTGAGAGGGCTGAACAAGCGTCTAAAAGCGTCTAACATGGTCTACCTAAAGTGCTGATTTCCTTGTGTTCAGAACAGCCGTGACAAGGCTTGTCTAAGTCCGTCCAACACCGTATATTAGACGGACGTTGGACGGGAGGGTTACCGCCGTGCCCAGAACAGTGCGTGATGCAAACCTCGGCAGCCGGGCCGGACGGTCGCAATTGAAGGTCTCCGACAAGCCTTATTACCGGGCAATCGATGAGGGGCTGCACCTCGGCTACCGGCGGAACAAGGTCGGCGGCAAGTGGGTAATGCGCTGGTACGTCGGCGAGCAAACGTACAAGGTCGAGACGATCGGCACCGCGGACGACAGGCTTGATGCCGATGGCGCCGAAGTCCTCTCGTTTAGCCAGGCGCAAACGCTCGCCCGCAATCGCTTCGTGGAGACCCGCCGGGTTGCGGCTGGGCTGCCAGCCAAGGGGGGCGCCTACACCGTCCGGCTCTGCTTGGACGAATATCTTACCTGGCTAGAGCAGAACCGCAAATCAGCCAAGGACGCACGGGTGCGAGCCGAAGCGCTGATCATCCCGCCCCTTGGGGAGGTGGAGTGCGCCAAGCTGACCACGAAACTGCTGCGGGACTGGCGGGATGGCGTGGCAAACGCCCCTGCCCGGCTGCGCACCAAGAAAGGCGCCCCTCAGCGGTTTCGGGCGGAGGAGCCGGCGGACCCGGAGGAGGCGCGGCGCAAGCGGCAGGCCAACGCGAATCGGGTGCTCACCACACTGAAGGCAGCCCTGAACCATGCTTGGCGGGAGCAGAAGATACCCTCTGACCAAGCATGGCGGGCACTCTCTCCCTTCGGCCAGGCCGACGCGGCACGGGTGCGCTACCTGACGGTGGCGGAGGCCAAGCGGCTGATCAACGCGGCCGACCCGGCGTTTCGAGGGATGGTGCAATCTGCCCTCCTCACCGGCTGCCGCTACTCCGAGCTTACGGCTTTCAACGTTGGGGACTTCCACCCGGACAGCGGCACCTTGCAGGTTCGCCGCAGCAAGGGCGGCAAGGCCCGCCACGTCGTGTTGACGGAGGAAGGCCAGAAGTTTTTCGCCGGGCTGTGTGCCGGCCGGGCTGCTAGGGACGTGCTGATCGCCAAGGCGGACGGCAGCCGGTGGAACACATCGCAGCAAGCCCGCCCCATGGGCGAGGCCAGCACTGCGGCCCGGCTCGATCCGCCGGCCACGTTCCACACGTTGCGGCACACCTACGCCAGCCTGGCCATTATGAACGCAGCGCCGCTGATGGTGGTGGCGCGGAACCTTGGACATGCCGACACGCGCATGGTCGAGAAGCACTATGGCCATTTGAGCGCGAGCTATGTAGCCGAAGCGATCCGGGCGGCGGTGCCGAACTACGGGATCATGCCGAGTAGCAATGTAGCGGTGATCGGGGCTGCGGCGTGAGCAAGCGACCAAGCTCACCTTCTGGCTCTGTTCCAGAATGGCTTGACGTTGAAACCGCAGGCTGGTGCTTACGGGATGCCCTAGTCACGCTCACGCAGGACATCCTCGCCTCCGCTATTCAGGAAAGCGAACCTTGGATGTTTGTAGACCAGGACGGTAATGAGCGTTGGGAGCACGGGAGCGTCCTTCCAACCGGGCGGACACCTGCTTTAATGCCGGGTGCCATTTCGGCATGGTGGGACGCCTCTGATGTCCATACTCCGGCGCTGCTGTGTAAACTGATTGCCGGGCGGGTGGTGGCCTTCGGCGATCCTGAAACCACGGGGGCGCAACCGCGCTGGATCGCCCGGCGCCAGTGGCAGCAACTGAGGTTCGATGCCCGGAATGTATCCGAGCCGGTGAGCGGGGCTGGCGCGGTGTTCTGGAACGTCCGGGTCATGGATGTGGACGAATATCGTGGGCTTGCATCTGCGATGGATGAAACGCCTACGCCGCAGGATGCGGTCACTGTTGCTCCATTTGAGCCGGCCAAGAAAAACAAAGGCGGCCGGCCTAACCACAACACCTTTGAAGCCTTCCTTGCGGAGCTTGTCCGACGGGCAGACCAACCCGACGGGTTACCTGAATCTAAGAGGGAGTTGAAGGCGGAAATGTGGGGCTGGCTCAGTCAGACCTTTGCGAACGATTTGCCTACCGATTCGACCGTCGATAGCTGGCTGGTAAAGTATGCGCCGCACAAGGGTTAGGAGTTTTTGGAGGTTTCCGGGGGTTTCCGGTTAACCGTCCACCTAGATGCGTTGATGTTCGGCCTCAGCAAACATTGTTGGAGGCCGACGATGCCTGTCTATTGCCGAACCGAAACCATCGCGCAAAAGCCGGCGCCGCATGCCCGTAGCGTGGATGCCTTCTGCGATCGCAATGGCATATCCCGCGCCACCTTCTACAACCTCGCCAAGCGCGGCCAAGCGCCGGACGTGCTGAAAATCGGTGCCCGTACCACAATCACCGAGGAAGCGGAGGCGGACTGGAAGCGCCGCCATACGGCGCAACTGATCGCCACCTGACGAAAACTCCCGCAACGCGGCGGCGTGCGGGAGTCAGCTCGTCTCGGTCTATGTTCGGCGGCACCAAACAAGTAGACCACATGGGCTAATTTCGCAAGCGTCTCCGCGTCCGCTTGAAGGACGCACCTAATGTTCATCGACCACCGCCTTCCAACCCAATATGGCCGGGCTCTTGTCAGCGAGCCGACGCCGCTCACCATTCCCCGTGATGCCGCCGCCGCCATGGCCTTCGCCATCCGCATCGATCGACAGGCGGACGCCCTGCTCGCCGAGGGCCAGTTTGCAGCAGCCGAACGGCTATCCCATGCAGCCCTGGAAGCGCGCTGCCGCGCTACGGGAGGCCGGGCGTGAGTGCGCTATTTCCCGACCCGATTGGCCATAGCGATTGGATTAAGGCTCATCCCGATCGCTGGTATCGCATCACACCAACCAACAAGCCGATCGGCTGGGGGCTCGTTTCTGTCGAAGTTATGCAAGTCTCCAAAGACCGGCGCGCATGGAGCATGTCCAACATCTACATGCGGCCAGAAATTTCAAACACTGATGATGGCGCCAAGCTCGCACTTGAAGAGGAACGCCCGATCTTTGAGGCGCTGCTCAGGCAAGCATGGGGCAGCAGCCGGCACATCGATAAACTGCTTACCATCCTGCGCGGCCAGCCGCTGGGGTCGATGCAATGAGCGAAGGCCTGACACTCGCAGACCTTGCTGGCAAACCGCTTTGGGTAGCCTGGCAGACTGAGGATCGGCCGGACGGCAAGCCCACCAAGGTGCCGTACGCGCCAGACGGCCGGAAGGCCATGGCAGACAAGCCCGCGACGTGGGGCACGCGGCCGGCGGCGGAAGCGCGCGCCCGGCGGCTTCCGAAGCCGTACGGCGCGGGTGGAGTTGGCATCGAGTTGAGCAGCCTTGGCGATGGCCGGAACTTGGCCGGCGTCGATCTTGATTCCTGCCGCACCGCAACGGGCAGCATGATGGAGGGCTGGGCGGAAGACGTTCTCGCCAGCTTCGACAGCTATGCGGAAGTCTCGCCGTCCAGCACGGGAGTGAAGCTGTTTTTCACCTTCGACACGGAGGCGATGTCATCGCTTCGTCCGCACCTGGGCAATGCGAAATTCGGCAAGCAGTTTAAACGTGGCGGCGGAGACCACCCGCCGGCCATCGAACTGCATCTGGGCAACCGCTACTTCGCCGTCACCGATGCGCTGCTCCACGGCAGCCGCCCTGATCTCCGTCAGGTCGGACCCGAGATCATCATTCGCCTTCTGCGCGAGACCGGGCCTGCCTTCGTCGGCTTGGCCGCAAAGGGCGCAGCAGAAAAACGGGAGCGGCAGGCCAGCACAGATGGCAGCCGCAGTGCAAAGGCCTTTCGCATCGGCGGCAAGGCCCGGCGGGATGGTGCCACCTTCGAGGAGATGTGCGCAGCGCTCCGCGAGCATCCCGACACCGCAGACTGGTACGCCGAGAAAGGCGAACCCAATGGCGGTCGCGAGCTTCGGAACATTTGGGAGAAGACGGACCCGGCAACAAGCGCACTGTTCCTGTCCCGCGGCAAGCCGCTTGATAGCGCCCGGCGCTACTTGCTGCGAGAGCACACTCTCGGCGGCGTGCGGACCATGCTGCACCAGAACGCTACGTTCTACACTTGGAGGGCCAGCCATTACGTGGAGCGCGCGCCGGAGGAGGTCCGGGCTTCGCTGTATGCCTTCCTGGACGGTGCCAAGACGATCACCGACGAAGGCGAGGTCATAGACTTCGACCCGACGAAAAACCGTGTGGCTAACGTTTTGGAAGCGCTGGCGGCCGAGGCGCAATTGTCCCGATTGATCCGGCCGCCAGCGTGGCTTGGGGGCGGCAGCTACCCCGCTGCTTCCGAAGTAATCGCATGCCGGAACGCTCTGCTGCACCTGCCGACTGGCAAGACGCGCCCGCACACGCCCCACTTCTGGACGCTCAACGCCCTGCCCTTCGACTACCAACCAACGGCGCCCGAACCGGTTCATTGGCTCACGTTTCTCGCCAGCGTGTGGCCGGGCGATCAGCAGTCGATTGATACCCTGCAAGAGCTATTCGGCCTGTGCCTGACCGGCGACACGCGGTTTCAGAAAGCATTCCTGGTCGTCGGCCCGAAGCGAAGCGGCAAGGGCACGATCGCCCGTGTGCTCACACAACTTCTCGGCGCCGAGAACGTGGGTGGCCCTACTCTGTCCGGCCTCAGCACGAATTTCGGGTTGGCGCCACTGATCGGCAAGCGGGTGGCAATCATTTCCGATGCTCGCCTATCCGGGAAAGCGGACCAAGCCGTCATCGCTGAGCGCCTGCTGTCCATTACCGGTGAGGATGCAATCACCATCGACCGAAAGTTTCGCGAGGCTTGGACGGGCAAGCTGGACGTGCGCTTCGTCATCCTGACCAACGAATTGCCGCGGCTGACCGACAGCAGCGGCGCTCTCGCCAGCCGGTTCATTATCCTGCGCATGGTGCAGTCCTTCTACGGGCAAGAGGACTTAGCGCTGGGCTCCAAGCTTACCCCAGAACTCCCCGGCATCTTGCTATGGGCCATCGCCGGCTGGAAGCGGCTTGAGGCGCGCGGCCATTTCATCCCCCCAGCATCGTCAACGGCAGCACAGCAAGAGTTGGAGGACTTGGGCAGCCCGATCGGCGCTTTCATCCGCGATCGCTGCATCGTGGAACAGGGTCAAGCGGTCAATTGCGACATGCTGTATCGCGTCTGGTGCACTTGGTGCGAGGAACAAGGCAGAGATCACAGCGGGACAAAACAAACCTTTGGCCGCGATCTCGCCGCCGCCGTGCCAGGCCTAAAAAGGACGCAGCCGCGGCAATCTGACGGGAGCCGCACAGCCGAATACGAAGGCATCGGGTTCCTTCCCGTCGAGCAGGTGGCACGCACTGGCACGCGTGCCACTGCATTGTACGGCCAACTCTCTGACGAGCCTCCTCTACACACGTCATATCCGTATACGTAATGAGTTTTCCAAAAAAGCGCCTGCAATGGTCTGGCACGCGTGCCACTGCGTGCCAGACGGCAGATGAACCGCCGGAATCAGAGTGCTGCGGTGCTGACGAACTCACAACCCTGCTTCCCGAATGCTTCTGCCACCCGACAGAAGCTCTGCATGTTCGCATCATCCTTGACCTCACGAAAAACGTGAACAGCGCAAATCTCAGACATACATGGATTGCAGTGATTGCGTGTAGCCGCTTACGCAAGGCGGTAAACAGCGGTAGATACTACCTCGTTATTCTCGACTTTGTGGGCGAGACTTGCACTCACTCAATGCATCCGTCCAATATCCGGCCGATATCTGCTGCATATGGAGCCACAATCTTGCCCGCCGTGTTCCCCTATTCCCGCCCCGCTGCACTGGCGAAGCTTGACGGTCGCACCAAGGAAGGGCGGCTGGTGCGAGATACCCGCGCCGCCATGACTGCGCACATCGGTGGCGCCCCCAGCGCGACGCAACGCGCTCTCATCGAACGGGCTGTGCAACTCACCCTTCGCATCGCGACCATGGATCGCAAGTTTGCGCAGACGGGCGAGCAGACCGAGCTTGATTCGCGGACTTACCTTGCGTGGTCGGCATCTCTGTCGCGTGTGCTTCGTGACCTTGGGATGAAGAGCGTGGCCGAGCGGCCCCGGACCTTGGCGGACATCCATGCTGACCGGGCTAGGAAGTCTGCCGCGTGAGCATTCTGGCGGACCTGGACGACCCGGAGGTGTATGCCCCGCATTTCCGAGGCGGTGCCCCCTCCTGGGCCGCCTGGCGGGCCTTCCTGGCGGCCTTGTTCGCCCTGCCGATGGATGACGCCGCCCTCGCCCTCTACCGGCACCACACGGGTCGCGCAGCGGCTCCTACGGCCGCGTTTACCGAGGCGGCGCTCATCTGTGGCCGGCGTGGTGGCAAGAGCCGCATCCTGGCCTTGCTTGCCGTCTACCTGGCCACCTATCGCGACTATGCGCCGCTTCTCGCGCCGGGTGAGATCGCCACCATTCCCATCGTTGCGGCGGACCGGAAGCAGGCGCGAACCATCTTCCGCTACGTGCTGGGCTTGCTGAACAATGTGCCCGCCTTGGCCGCGATCAAGGGCGATGAGACGGCGGAGAGCGTGGAGCTTAACTGCAACGTGGTGATCGAGATTCACACCGCCACCTATCGCGGTGTGCGAGGGTACACGTTGGCGGCGATGCTGGTGGACGAAGTGGCGTTCCTCCGCAATGACGAGACCTCTGCCAACCCGGATGAGGAAATCCTTGCCGCGGTGCGCCCTGGGCTATCGAGCATTCCCGGCAGCATGCTGTTGATCGCCTCCAGCCCCTACGCCAAGCGCGGTGCGCTGTATGCCGCCTTCCGCAAGCATTGGGCGCAGGACGGCAGCCGGGTGCTGGTATGGCGCGGCAGCACGGCGGAGATGAACCCGACGATAGACCCGGCGGTGATTGAGGCGGCTTACGAGGATGACCCGGCGCGAGCTTCGGCCGAGTATGGTGCGCAGTTCCGTGACGACATTGCCGCGTTTGTCGCGCGCGAGGTGGTGGAGGCTTGCACGGTGCCGAACCGGCATGAACTACCGCCGATCACCGGGACCAGATACGTCGCCTTTGTGGACCCGAGCGGGGGTTCGAGCGACGCCATGACGTTGGCGATTGCGCACCGCGAGAAGCCCTACGCCGACCCGCCCGGCCCGATCGTGCTGGACCTGGTGCGCGAGGTGAAGCCGCCGTTCAGCCCGGCCGCCGTGGTCGAGGATTTCTGCAATGTGCTGAAGTCCTATCGCATTACCAAGGTGCAGGGTGATCGATACGGCGGCGAATGGTGCCGCGAGCCGTTTACGAAACGAGGCATCACGTATGAGCTGGCGGAGAAGCCTCGCAGTGATCTGTATGGGGCATTGCTGCCGTTGCTCAACTCGCACCAGGTCGAGCTATTGGACCTGCCAAGGCTGGTGAAGCAGCTTTGCGACCTAGAGCGGCGCACCGCGCGCGGCGGCCGGGATTCAATCGACCATGGTCCGGGCGGACACGATGACCTGGCGAACGCAGTAGCAGGCGCGGTGATGATGATGGGCACCGTGCAAGCGCCGCTCAACATCAACCCTGACGCGGTGAAGCTGTTCGCGCAGAAGCGGTCTAAGCCGCTCTATCTCACTTTCGGAGCGGGCCGGTGATGGCCGCCGTTCAACAGCATTCGCGCGCGCAGACGCGTGGATCGTGGCGTAAGTCGGCGAGTGGCCACGGCATGCAACTAACCCCGACAGCCGGCGCGAGGGTTCGCTTCCTATCGGCGGCCGGCACCTTCTTATTCACCGCCTTGCATTTGCCTGACACGTTTTTATCATTAGGAACCCCATTATGCCAGCACCTTTAGCCGAAGTAGCCGAAGCCCTCAGTGACCTCGTGTCCTTCCTGCAAGAGAAGATGCCCTCGCCAGAGTTGGACGACATCGCAATCAAGCTGAATGGCATGTTGGACATCGAGACGGGCAGCGTGACTGCGGCGATGGACAGGCGGTTGCGGCGGCAACTAGCGCAACGAAAGCTCGCCACCGACGCCAAGGCCTCAACGGCGCGGACTGAAATGTTTCCGAACGCGTCGCGGCTGGGCCGTTGATGCTAGGCGCGCGAGTCTCGGCGCGGCCGAAGCTGGTGAGCGGCGGGTTTGCTTCGCCACAGCGGGCGGAGCTTGGCCTGGCCATTGCGGAGCGCCAGGCGGCGGAGGAGCAGCTTGCCAAGCTGGAGGGCGCGGCCGGCCAGTTGCGTGATGCGCAGTATGCCGCTGACGAGGCGGTTGCTGCGGCTGCGGAAGCGCTGGAGGTGGCCAAGGCCGCAGCTAGCCAGCATGTCCTAGCCAGCGCGATTGGCGAGGCTGGGGAGGCGCCGCAGACGGTCAAGGCGGCCCGTGCGGCCTTGCTGGAGGCGGAGGACGGGCTGGATGCTGCCAAGGCTGCCCGCAACGGTCTGAGCGAGCGGATTGAGGCCGCCCGCAGCCAGGTGAGACGAGCGGCCGACCGGGCGAAGGATGCGGCGCTGGCGGTGCTGCTGCAGTCGCCAGCGGTGGTGGCCGTGGCGGAGGCGTTGGAGCAGGCGGAGCGCGACCTCGCCGATGCGGGCGCAGCGTTCGCATGGTTCCTCAATCAGGGTGCTTACCCGCGGGTCGAGACGCCTGGCAGCACGTTCGGCAAGCCGGCCGACCGGGCGCAAGCGGAGGCTTTGCGTCGGTACTACACGCCCGCGAACTATTGGCATGAGCTGACACAGGCGATGCCGGGCGCGAGGCCTTGGGAAGCGACGCTGGAGGCATTGCAGGTGGATGCGAACGCTAGCCTGCCGGGTGAAGGCGCATGAGCGGCAGCACAGATACCAGCACGGTGGCCGATCGGCTGAACTTCATCCTTGCGGTGGAGAACACCGGCTCCTGCAGCGTGGCGCTTGCGCAGGCGGTGAAAGACTGTCCGTTGCACGTGACTGAGATGGTTTCGGGCTTGCTCGGGTTCGCCGGTGGCGCGACTTACCGGCAGGCGGCAGAAGTAGTGATGACCCGGCACCGGAACGCCGCGATGGCGCGGCAGACGGCCGTAGCGCCCGCGGTACCGGATCGGTAGCCCATGAGTTACACAAAAAAGCGGATCGACGTCGCCTTCTCACTCGGGAAAGGATCATTCGGGGAGACTGGTGCGAACACGATCACCGTTTCCGGGCTCCGCGTGATTGCGACCATCACGACTGAGGGCGGTAACTCAATGGGCCATCTCCTAGCTCGCATCTACGGCATGACGCAATCGCAGATGAACCAGCTTTCCACGCTGGGGCTGCTGATAACCGAGCTTCGGAAGAATAGTGTCGCGCTCTCCGCGGGTGACTACGAGTCCGGGATGAGCGAGGTCTTCGTTGGCACCATAACGAACGCTTATGTTGATTTCGACGGCGCTCCTCAGGTGTCCTTCAACGTCGAGGCCTCTGTAGGGGCTTTGGAGGCAGTCAAACCAGTCCCACCAAGCAGTTATCCCGGTGCGACTGACGTTGCGCTGATCATGTCCGGGCTGGCCAAGCAGATGGGCCTCCGCTTCCAGAATTGGGGCGTGTCGGTCAAGCTCGCGAGCCCCTACTACGCGGGGACGGGACGGGATCAGATTATCCGCTGCGCTGAAGCCGCCAATATCAACTGGATCATTGAGAACAATCGTCTGGATATCTGGCCGAAGAATGCAGCCCGTGGCTCGACCGTGCCGGTGATTTCACCAGAAACCGGCATGGTTGGATATCCCGCCTATGACAGCTTGGGCATCATCCTGAGGACGCTGTTCAATCCCACAATTGCGTACGGGAGCGACGTGATGGTGAAGAGTAGCCTTCAGCCTGCCTGTGGCACGTGGCGGGTTTATCACATCAACCATTCGCTTGCGAGCGAGACGCCTGGAGGTGAATGGTTCTCGACCATGAAAGCGGCGCGCCCGGGCTCGGTGCCGATCGCATGAGCGACAGATTGGTCCATACCCCTACTGAACTGGCGGCCAAGCTGCGCGAGGGAGTGCCGACGGCGGCGGCGGATGTCGCGTCTCACCTGGAAGCCATGCGGCACTTGCTGTTGAGCGCTGGGGTCGATCAAGAGGCGGTCGATGCCACTGTGGCCGCGCAGGCGGACGCGATTGAGACGCTACGGCTGATCGGGGCCGTTTGCCCGGGCGACGTGCCCGGCAGCGATTGAGCCGATGGTGCAAGTCGTGGCCAACGTTGGCCACGGTCGTTGCGACCCGCGCGGGCGGCTTGCACCGGGCATGCGCGAGGAGTTCCGTGAGGCGACCAGGCGGGCGCTGCTGGTGCTGGCGGAGAGCGATGACATGGCGATGGTGGGGATTGCGCTGCAGACGCTGCGGCGGGCGGCGCTGGCGGAGACTGGCGATGCGGCGGAGTGGTGAGAGCTGATGGGGGAGCAATGGACAAACCTCGCTGTGCTAGAGCGAGGCTGTCGTTTTCTATATCGCTAGTTGCATCGTGTTAAGCAGAAACCCTGCCAAACCCGCCATGCCGATCTCTGCTGCGCCATGCCATTCAAGCCACACCGGCCGCGCCACGCCTAGCCACACCATGCCCCTTGCGTGTCGTTGGACGCAGCAATTGGGAAAGTGCATAGCAGCAGGACGCCGGGCTGTCCAGATTGTTTTCGGCGCCGTCGTAGCTTGCCGGCCGTCGGGGCGGACGGTCCCGACTGCCGAGGCGGTGGAGAGGTGGTGGGGAATGTTTGTGCAAACGAAGCGCTACCAGCAGCTAGTCGCGACGCTCGTATGCGGCGTTAACCGCTGTGATGCTCAACAGGGCGTTGAGGATTTGTCTACCAATCTGGCATTTAATTGTGAGGCTACCACTTCCAGTGAGGCGGCGCCGGAAACTCGATTGGAGCGTGGATGATGGCTAAGAAAACCAAGCTCGGTTCGGCAGACAGCGATACCGAAGCTGAAAAGCACGTCTCAAAGCTCTCAGAGACTGTTATTTCCCCTATTGCGCAGGATATTACAAAGGTGAAAGAGGCGGTCGAGGAGACAAGGCGTGAAGCAGCAGACAGAAGAGCTTTCATCCAGCGTGCCGGACGAACGGCAGGAAAGCGGTTCCGTATTTGATTTTCTTTACCAAGATGCTCGACGGGTGGCCTCCTATCTAGCTCAACTAAATCCCGCTGGTCACATAAGCGGCGTGAAGCAAATCCTGGAAACGGAGGAAACCGGAAGTCGTAATGCAAGCATCACAGCAGGCGCTTCGGCAGCGGTCGCAAAAGCGACGGCGGGCTTTATAGATCATTCCGGAAATACAAACAGGGACACACTAGAACGCACGATTGATCCACTTTGGTCAAACGCAGTTGAACTTTTGGATTTGCTGCAAGCACGCGACATCATAAAGTATGACTTAGATCATGTTGGATTAGGCTCTTTTGTATTGGTATCCGGCGAAATACTAATCCTCGACACAACTCATTCTCGTCCGTCTCAAACGGTCCCAGAGGTGAAGAACCACCTAAATCGAAGCTTGGTGTCTCTATTCATTAAAGAAGACAAGACTATAACACTTCTGGATGATCCGGTTACTTCTTCTTTGGACAAAAGAAGCAGGGAGAAGCGCGCGCAGCGTGACGTAAAATTAATGAACGCCTTGATTGCTACTTTGCCAGATAGTGTGCATCTGCGCGTAAGAACTGAGGGTGGACAAGTCATACATTGCCCAATCGTCGAGACCGGCTTGATTACGTCTGCCACAGAAATAACCATGACTCACGGCGCGAAAGTTCAGGGCATATGGCACATTTTGGGCATCTATGATGCCAAACCAGATAACGCCGACGTTGACATCGAGGATCTGGCAACGAAGTTCTGTCTTAACCAGAGCCAAACGCTGAAGAGTGCTTGTGGTTATGCAGGCTTGCTTAGAAACGTGGGGCGCTCCGATGGGCTTTACGGCGTTACCCCGTTGCTGGTGTTCAGGCACATTGGCATATCGCCTTAAACTGCAACGCGGCACCGCCCGTTCGTGCCTGTCCACCTCAGTCACGCGCCCGTCCTCAATCGTACCCCTGGTCCGCCCCCGTTCTCCTCAATGAACTCAACGCCAGCCGATTCGAGGGCGGTGCGAACCACGGCGAGAGTAGAGGCATTGGCTGTCTGATCAGCCTCTATTCGGGTGATTGTGGCTGGCGAAACCTTTGCGAGAAGCGCAACGTCGCGAACGCCCAACTTCAAGGCTGCTCGCGCCATACGCGCCTGAACCCCTGTTATCATACGAGCACCTTGACCGCATAGCGGACCTATGAATACGATGAGGCCAGGTTATCGTATGAGCACGATTGCCGCAATCGGCCGAACGCGCGGCTGTAACCGCTCGCCCGGCCTAACCGCAACCGCTTGGAGGCAAGCAGGCTATGGCTGACTACAACCTTACCACACCCGCGGCCGCTGCGCCGCTCTCGCTCGCTCACTCCACCCGCCGCCGTCTGTTTTTCGGCGCCGCACTGCTGCCTGCTTTGGCGGCCGTCGCAACACCTTTGCAAGCCCGTGCTGCGCCGATCGCCTCCACGCACCCCGACGCCCACCTTCTGAGCTTGGGCGCCGCGCTAGATGCGGCGTGCGTTGCGCTGAACGAGGCCTTGGAGGTTATGGACCCTGAGCAGGATTGCGACGAATTGCCGGAGTGGGGGGTCGTGTCCTACCTCATTCACCAGATCGAGGAGACGCCGCTTCGAAGCTTGGACGGCGCCTTCGTCAAGGCCAAGGCCATTTACTGGTGCCGGGGTGGCGCGCCGGTAGATTGGCAGTTGTTCTGGTCGTACAATGAGATAAAAGAAGATGACCTCGCCACCGATCAGCGGCTTGCCGTCAGCTTGGTGGCAGGCTTGTGCGACTTGGTTTATGCGGGATCGGTGGCATGATCGTCCCGACCCGCCGGGGCCTATTGGGCGCCGCTGCCGCCCTGACAACTTCGCGGCGCCGCGAAGTTTCAACGCCCTCGACCGCGCGGCCTGCCACCGCAACGCACCCTGATGCCGAGTTGACCGCTATGGCCTCCGATCCCGTCGTCCTCATCTATAACCGCTGGCGCGCGATCGAAGACGCGGCGGCCGTCGTCGAAAAGCAGCACACTGATCTGCGGGCTGACTTCGTGCGGCGGTATGGTGAATGCTGGGCATCGGACGAGGGATACGATCGCTGGGAGCGTGATCCGCGCCGCCCCGAGTTGACCGCGCTCACAGCCGAGTGCAACGACTTGGCTGACAAGAGCACAAGCCAGATCGACGCGATGCAGGTCACGCCGGCTACCTCAGTCGAGGGCATCTACTGCAAGATGCTGGTGGCGCTGGACGTTTGGAGCTTCATCGAGCGCCCCTCAGTCGATCCGGAGGATGTTGAATACCATGATACGATGACCGTGGCATTCCTGCGTGATGCGGCGCGAGTGCTGGGCGGGAGGGCGGGAGGATGAACGACAGCCCGAACCCCGGGGGGGAAGCATACGGCATTGTCGAGCTTCCACCCGGCAGCCAGCGCCTTTGCGGGACGGTGGCGCTCGCCCACCAAGCCCATGTCACAAGGGTGCGGTTAGTTGCTGAGGCCCGGCACACGTTTGGAATGGCGGCGGCGCGCCAGCTTTGGCTTGAACTGGGCTTGCCGGTGGTGCCGGCGATGGAGGTGGAGGCGCTAGACGGGCCGGGCGGATGGAAGGGGGTGCGCCCGGCGGGTGATCAAGTTCTCAAGTTGAGAACTTGACCTGGCAGCCGTCCCCCACCCCTCACGGGTGGGGCGGCTAGCGTTTCCTACTATCGCATTCGCAGCGATGCTGACATAATGCTTGTGCAATGAACGGAGCAGCCAGCATGAAGCACACCACCGCACTCTTGACGCTCGGTTTGCTGCTCGCGACAGTGCCGGCCATGGCCCAGGGCTACCACTACGATAACGGCTACACTCGGCAGAACGGAACCTATGTAGAGCCACACTACCAGACCAATCCGGACAGCTCGCGGCCGGACAATTGGTCAAGCCAGGGGAACGTGAATCCGTTTACGGGGCAACTGGGCACAAAGAACCCCTACGAAAATCCTTATAACCGTTAGCCTCGCGGAACCGATGGACAATTGATTGGAGCGGCAAGGGTTCGTGCTGATGCGCAAGCCTGCTGCGGACACGCACCCTTTGGGTTTAACGTCCGCTCAACCCGCCATTTTCCCAGCCAGGCTATTTCGTCCGATGAAAGCGTCTTCGCGACGAACAGGCGGCCGATGATCGCCGGATCGGCTTGCAGGCGGCTCTCCAACCACGCACTCGCTTCGGCAAAGGTATCGGCCGAATAGCGGGCCTCTACCTTCCGAGCGGCCGGCCGATAGACCTCGACGTGGTAGTGATGCGGTTGAACCATCCGTTAACCTATTTGCAGGCCGCACCACTTTCTGTGGCATACCGATCACATCTCGCGCCATGTTGATGCTTGGAGCAACATGGCGCCCGGTCTTTCACTGCATGCGCTCCTTCTCGGCTGCCTTGACAAATTTGAAGCCGGCCTCGCTGAGAAAAGTGTAAAGAGCCGTTGCCAAATCGGCTGCGGCCCCCACCGGCATGGATAGCCTTCCGACAACAACCTGCTTCCGCACTGCAGGGGCAACTGAATTGTCGAACCGTGAAGAGAGCAAGGTAACGGTCAATACGCCGGCGACGGCAGAGTATAGGGCGGCTGAGGTGCAATACACCTCCGGCGCGTTCAGGTTCTCCACGATTTCGCCGAGCGGCAATTCCTTGGATGTCATTTCCGGCTCAACTTTCGTGTTCGCTCTGCGGGATTGACCCTCGCATTTACCGTATCCGTCCAACCCAATCCACGCCAGTATATTGGCCGAATGTTGGACGTAGCCGCTCCAGAAACCCGCTAACTCATTGATTTCGTTGGCGTCCCGTAGGGGATTCGAACCCCTGTTACCGCCGTGAGAGGGCGGTGTCCTAGGCCTCTAGACGAACAGGACTGAGCCGAAGGGCCTGTTAAGACGAACCGCCCGGCTTCGCAACCCCGGTCGGCCCAGTCTTCAGTGCATCGCCACCCGCGCGAGGGCGACGGCCACGCCGGCACGCATCGGAACAGTATCGTACCTGCTCCCAATCGCGCGCCCACTTGCGGCGCCAGACGAACGGACGGCCGCACGCGGCGCAAACCTTCTTCGGCAACTCCGCCTTTCTCATCGCGCCAGCGCAAGCCGGCCGACCACCTTGCCCGATTGCGGATCGATTAGTAGCAGCCGGTCCGGGCCGCCGCCGGACAACACGACCGCCAATCGATTCCCAGATGCCGCGACTGCAGCCATTCTCGTGCCCATTGGCTCCTCCAGCAACGTCTCGGCGCCAGCGGTCAGGGCCGGCTCTGACAAGCGATGGACAATCGTGACCGCGATCGTGACCACTCCCAGGATGATTAGCACGCCCATCACCGTCACCAACGTCACCAAAGCGCGCACGAAATCGGTTCTCCCCTTGCATCACAAACGCCGCTAGGCTCTGGCCATGACCTGTCGGCCGGATAACGCCCAATGCATCACCGCCGGGCCGCAGGATGCCGGCCAGCGAGTCGATAGCTTTCTCGCCCGGGCGATCGGCACGATTTCACGCTCCCGCGTCAAGAGGCTGATCCAGGGCGGCCAAGCGTCGGTGGCCGGCGGTGTTATCACCGACCCGGCACGAACGGTTGAGCCGGGCCAACACTACCTACTCCACCAGCCGCCACCCTTGCCCGCTTCGCCCCAACCGCAGGCCGCCGACCTCGCGATTCTGTTCGAGGATGCCGACCTGCTGGTGCTCAACAAGCCTGCTGGCCTGGTCGTGCATCCGGCGCCGGGCAATCCCGACCACACGTTGGTCAACGCGTTGCTGGCGCATTGCGGCGACAGCTTGCCGGGCATTGGCGGCGAAAGGCGGCCCGGTATCGTCCATCGGCTGGACAAGGACACCTCAGGGGTCATGGTGGTGGCGAAAAGTGAGCTCGCGATGGCTGCGCTGTCGGCCGCATTCGCCTCCCGAGACTTGCAGCGCAGCTATCTCGCGCTCTGCTGGGCTGTGCCGTCGCCGGCCGAGGGCGGGCTCACCGGTGCGATTGGGCGGGACCCCAAGGATCGCAAGCGCATGGCGGTCGTCGCTCGTGGCGGCAAGGCGGCGCTGACACTCTACAGGGTGAGGCGAGCTTGGGGCTTGGCGGCGGCCCAGGTGGAATGCCGCCTTGCGACCGGGCGAACGCATCAGATCCGGGTTCACCTCGCCGCAGCGGGTCATCCAATCATCGGCGATCCAGTCTATCTCCGCCGCGTTCCCGCTGCCGCCCGGCTGCTTCCTGTCCCCGTCCGAAGCGAGTTGCTGGATTTTCCGCGGCAAGCCCTGCATGCGGCCAGCCTGGGGTTCCGACACCCTCGCAATGGTGAGCCACTGCGCTTCGAGACCGCGCCACCCGAGGATTTCGGCCGTTTGCTCACCACCTTGGAGGCCATGTCGAAACCGAGTTTGTTGCAACGGCCTTGACAGGACCGGCGCGGTCCGGTATGGATAATACCGTGTTCGGTCCCGACGATGCCCGGGAAGGTGCCAAGCTCCTTATCGCTGCCGCTTGTTGGGGCGATCTCCGAGCTGTGAGGTGCTGCAGTGCATCAATGCGGTCCTCGGCTGCAACCAGAACAGGCCTTCGCCGTAATGGGTGGGCGTGGTGAAGTCGAGGATGGAAGGAGCCGGGTGGTGGCCTCTGCGATTGTGAATATTGCCCCCGAGGGCAATCTATCCCGTTACTTACAGGAAATCCGTAAGTTTCCGATGCTTGCTCCTGATGAGGAGTTGGCACTATCGAAAGCGTGGCGTGACCATGAGGATATGGATGCCGCGCATAAGCTTGTAACCTCCCATCTTCGCCTCGTCGCTAAAATTGCCATGGGTTACCGCGGCTATGGTCTTCCCGTCGGTGAGCTGATCAGCGAAGGTAACGTCGGTATGATGCAAGCGGTCAAGCGGTTTGACCCGGATCGTGGCTTTCGCCTTGCGACCTATGCGATGTGGTGGATCCGCGCAGCCATTCAGGAATACATCCTACACAGCTGGTCGTTGGTTAAGATGGGCACGACCGCCGCTCAAAAGAAGTTATTCTTCAATCTTCGCCGGTTGAAGGGCCAGATGCAGGCGATCGACGACGGTGACCTGAGGCCGGAACATGTGGCGAAAATTTCGCGAGTGCTACAGGTGCCGGAGCAGGATGTCATCAGCATGAATCGCCGCCTCGCCGCGCCCGATCATAGCCTGAATGCCCCTGTGCGGGCAGATAGCGAGGGCGAATGGCAGGACTGGTTGGTCGATGAGGGTCAGAGTCAAGAGTCCGAATTGGCTGACCGGGAGGAGCTTTCCAGCCGCAAGGCATTGTTGTCCAACGCGCTTCGCACGCTCAACGAGCGTGAGAGACACATCCTCATTGAGCGTCGATTGAAGGATAACCCGACCACTCTGGAAGAGCTTTCGCAGCAATACGGCATCTCACGGGAGCGGGTACGGCAGATCGAGGTGCGTGCGTTTGAGAAACTGCAAAAGTCGATGAAGCAGCAAGTGGTTGAGCAACGGCTCGCTGTGCCACTGGCAGCTTGATCCAGAGGAGCCGTCCGGGCACCGTGAGTGCCCGGACGATGACGCCGTTATCGCGTGTTCCGCCATTCTTCCAGCAGCTTGGCACGTTCCTCCTGGAGCCGATGGCTGGTATGGTCATCGGATTTTTGCATGACGAACACCGAGACGACCTCCCAAAGCTGACCAATCAGCCAAGCCGAGCCGCTGGCCACCCACGACCACAGCGGCACCATCGGGTCGCTCAGCACGTCGATTGCCGCATCGAGCGAACCGCCATGCGCCCAGAGATGCTGAAGCGGCGAGAGTGCGGTGGCGGCACCCATTAGCAGCATAGACCGCGTGATTGGACGGCCAGCTGTTTGCTCGAAAGCGAACATCGCCAGGCAGGCTGCGAGCAGTGTGGTGGCCACCAGCGCGGTGCCCGGCGCCATAACGACAATGGCGCCGCAAACCGCGCCTTGCAGCCACAGAAAGGATCGCCCCGGCGCTGCAGTCGGCCTGGACTTAGCCATCAGGCAAACACCGCGAACGCGAGAGCGACCACGCAAGCGAGTAGCCCAAGCGCACCCGCTACATCCTGCGACAGCCGCCGTGCCCGAAATGGCCGTTCTTGCCGTGACGCCTCCACGGCAGCCAACGAGGCATCGATCGCGGTAATCCGGACGCGGGCCGCAGCAAGGCCGCGCTCGTCAGCCGCCAACTCTGTCGTGTCATCCATTAGGGCTACAATAGGCGGCAGCTGTCCAGCTGCCGACATTGCGTCCAGGGTCGCGGTCAAGTGCTCTCGACGGGATCGGCTGCTGAAGATGTCGAGCAGCGGTTTGGCTGCTTCGGCAGCCCATTTGCTGAGGTATGGAAGGTTTTCGTGGTGCAGCTTGTGCTGCAGTCGTGCCAGCAGACGAATATGCGACATCGGATCGGTCGAAGAGAGCGCACCGCAAAGTTGGCTTAGGTCAACGTCCAGACGCTCGTCCCGCCGGGCTGCTATGAAGGCGGCAAGGTGCGAGTCCACGAGCGGCCGGTCACCTCGGCCCGCCTGCCCGGCAGTCCACTCCAGGGCGGGCAAAAACTCCTGAAGCCGCGTAATCCAGCGCCGCCCGAGAGACGGCGATTCGCATGGAGACAGCACATTCAGCATGTAGTGCAGGCGGAGGGCGCCCCCCTCGCCCTGAATGACCTGAGCCCAGCTGGCGACGTCCTTAGCCTCGAGCCGAGCCAGCGCGGTATCCCGCATGGGCCTTCGCTCGCCCCAAAGGCGGATCACCTGGCGAGCCGCCACTTCGCACAATGGTTCCACCGTGCCCTGATCGTGCAGCAGCGCATGGTCCAATGCCGAGCCCAGCCCGTCCGGCCAGAGTGAGACCGACCGCCATGTGAGTGGCGCCAACGGATCTAGGAGCGCGACGACGCGGACGATGAGCTGCGCATCGGCCCGGCCATCGCCGTGGGCAGCGTCATTCTCGCGCAGCTTCACCGCCTCATCGATCAAGCTGGCGATCTGACTGTCGCCGAGGCCCCGGCGTAACCAACGATCGATGCCTCCGCTGCGAAGCAGCGCCACCGCCTGGCCCGGATGGCGCTTGATCGCGGAGGCAAGCGTACGCGCCGTCGATGCGGAATAGCCGCCGAGTTCAATCGGGCGGGGCGAGCGGCGGAGCGGACGGGCAGCAATTCGGCGGGCACGGGCGGCCTGGGGATCGTTAAGCAAGACCGGCGATGGCCGGTGCTCCGGATCGTCGGCCAGCATGCCCCGCGCCAAGTCGGCAATCATTGTCGGCAGACGATGCGTTCCGATGAGGGCGGCATAGCTGCCAAGCTCGAGCTTGCGCTGTAGGATTTCATCCGGCGCAAGGCCTTCCAAGGGGTTTGCCCCGATGGCCAGCATGACCATGATCGCACCCAGTGCGTAGACATCGTCTGCGATAGAGCCGTTGCCGCGGCCGCAGGGCAGGCAACTGGCCGAATACGGCGGCTCCAGCCAATCGGGCTGGGCGCTTGCAGGGGGCGCTGCCCAGGCTTGTCCGGCCGTCACGGGCCCGCGTTGCTCGAGCTGAAATAGGTTGTCCAGCCGGAGCGAACGGTGAGTGAGGTTGCGCTCCTGCAGCTCTGCCAGCACGGTGGCAAGGGGGCGCAACAGGTTCTGCAGCAAATCCGCCTCCGCCCAGGGGCGAAGCGCGGCCGCCAGCGACGCACCCTGCGGGGCGCGGGAAATGACGAAGTATCCTCCCTCTCCCGATGGCAGCAGCCCCGGACCATGGGCAAGCGGTGTGATGAGGTTTGGCACCGCTGCGCCGGTGAGGCCAACGAGCGCACGCGGGCGCGCAGACCACCCCCTGGCGACCGACACCGCCATGAGCCCCGTGTCTCCGGCGCGTTCACCGTGCGCGGCATACGCGGTGAGCGGGGGTGCGACGCCGGGCAGCACTTGATCGAACGCGATGCGATAGGCGCCGCCAAACAGGCCGGGACCTGAGGCGGAAATTGCCGGGGGATTTGCCATTCTGGCCTACTCGACCTGGATGGCGTCATTCTCTCCCGCGAGAGTTAACAAAGCGTGTAGCCGACCACCCTAGCCCTCGAACGGGTCGCGCATGAGAATCGTGTCGTCCCGCTCCGGGCTGGTCGACAGCATGGTCACCGGCGCCTCGACCAGTTCTTCAATACGGCGAACGTATTTAATCGCTTGCGCCGGCAGGTCGGCCCACGACCGTGCCCCCCGAGTTGAGCCGGACCAGCCTTCGATGGCCTCGAAAACCGGCCGGGCCGCGGCCTGCATACGGGGAGCGGCCGGAAGATGGCGCCATACGGTGCCGTCCACCTCATAACCGGTGCAAATCCTTAACTCGGGCAATCCGTCCAAGACATCGAGCTTGGTGAGCGCCAGGCCGGTGATCCCGCCGACCTTGATCGCTTGGCGCACCATAGCAGCGTCGAACCAGCCACAACGGCGCGGCCGGCCAGTCACGGTGCCGAACTCGTGCCCGCGCTCGCCCAACAGACGGCCGGTGCTGTCCGCCAGTTCGGTGGGAAACGGGCCGCTGCCGACTCGGGTGCAATAGGCCTTGGCGATCCCGAGAACGAAACCGACAGCCGCCGGCGCCATGCCAGACCCGCTGGCGGCTGTCGCTGCGATGGTGTTGCTGCTGGTGACAAACGGGTAGGTGCCATGATCGACATCCAGCATCACCGCCTGAGCGCCCTCGAACAGGATGCGCTGCCCGGTGCGGCGGGCCTCATCCAGCCGGAGCCAAACGGGCTCGACATGGGGCAAGATGCGCGGGGCCAGCGCTAGCAGGCCTTCCAACAGCGCCTGCTTCTCAAACGTCTGCGCACCCAAGCCGCGCAGCAGCGTGTTGTGGTGGAGCAGCAGTTCGTCCAGCTTGTCCGCCAGGGTTTGCGGCTCCGCCAAATCACAGACGCGGATGGCCCGGCGTGCGACCTTGTCTTCGTAGGCCGGACCGATGCCGCGCCCCGTGGTGCCGATCTTGCGCTCTCCGCGAGCCTCTTCGCGGGCCCGGTCGAGCGCCGCATGCAAGGGCAGGATCAGCACGGCATTGTCGGCGATGCGCAAGCTGGCAGGCGATACATCCAGCCCTTGCTCGCGAACACGGTCCATCTCGGCGAGCAAGGCCACCGGGTCCACCACGACGCCATTGCCGATGACGCCGAGCTTGCCCCGCACCAAACCGGAGGGTAGCAAGCTCAACCGATATGTTTGGTTTCCAACCACCAGCGTGTGCCCGGCGTTGTGCCCGCCTTGGAAGCGCACCACGATATCGGCCCGGCTGGCGAGCCAATCCACCACCTTTCCCTTGCCCTCGTCGCCCCATTGGGCGCCGATCACCGTGACGTTTGCCATGACTGTCCTAAAATTCGGTTAAAGCGCAACCGCCGAACCATCGCGCAGGATGTGGGTGCAATGGAGGCGGCACGCCTCGGCTGCCACGTCTTCCACTGGATCCAACGCGGCGACGGTCGCATGACCTTGGGCACGAAGCCTGGCGGCAGCGGCTTGATCGGTGCCGACGGGGACAAACACGCGGCTGCGCGGCGGCGGCGGGTGGCACGCGCGCAGGATTGGGTCTGGATAAAGCGTCAACCCGGTCGCGGGCTCGTCCTCGCCACAAAGGTAGCGGCCGCCGCGGCCGAGCACCTCAGGGAAACCGAGCGCATAGACGGCCATGCAAACCCCGGTGTGATAGGGCAGGTCGCGGAACTCGAGCGGATCGACGGTCAGCTTCAGGCCCGGCGCGCGCGTTTGGATTGCGCGCACCGTCGCGGCCAGGCGTTGGCACAGCGCGGCCGATGCCGGCGGCAGGTCCAACCGCTCCAGCCGTGTCAGCGCGGGGCCGGCGATCCCGGCGGTCAGCAACAACTCGCTCAGCGTTCCGGCGAGACGGCCGCCTTGCTGCATGACGGAAGCGATGTCCTTGCGATCCAACGCGCGAAGCAGCGCGGTACGCGCCGGGCCCGCAAAGCCGGCTTCGTCCAGCAATGTCGGCGCCAACCGCGGCAGAGTGAGGTCGAAGCTCACCCGGGTGAGGCCGAGCGCCGCCAGCGCGTCGGCGCCGACCAGCACCATCTCGGCGTCGGCGGCAAGGCTATCGCAGCCGATTAGCTCAAAACCGGCTTGGGCGACTTGGCGGTCGGGCAGGATTTGGCTGCCGCGGGAAAGCAGGCACTGCCCAGCGTAGCTCAGGCGCAACGGGCGCGGCACGCCCCCGAGCCGGGTGGTGGCGATGCGGGCGACTTGCGGGGTCATGTCTGCACGAACGCCCATCATCCGGTGCGAATCCGGGTCCATGAGACGGAAGATTTGGTCTGCCGTTGCTGCGCCGGAGCCGGCAAGCAGGCCATCTTCAAACTCTATTAAGGGTGGCTTGATACGCTCGTAGCCATGCGAGGCGACGGCAGCCATCACCACCTCCACCGCTGCCGCCTCGGTTTCCGCGGCGGGCGGCAGCAGGTCACGAAACCCGGCGGGCAGCAGGGCCGGGTTGGCAACGGGCTCAAGGGAGATATCAGGCATCGAACACGGCTATACCATCGCACCGGCGGCCGCAGAAGCTTCCGCGTAAGCCCAATCCAGCCAAGGCAGCAGCGCGGCAATGTCCTCGGTTTGCACGGTGGCGCCGCCCCAAATGCGGAGGCCCGGCGGTGCATCGCGGTAGCCGGCAATGTCAAAGGCAACGCCTTCGGCCTCCAGCAACGCAGCAATCTGCCGGGCGACGCGGGGCTCGACAATCCGCAGGCAGATGGAGGTCGGGGAGCGATGGGCCGGGTCCGCCGCCAGGAACTGCGCCCAACTCACACTCGCTTGCCATTGCGTTATCGCCACGAGGTTCGCCTCGGCCCGGGCGATCAAGGCAGGCAGGCCGCCGGTTTGCTCGGCCCAGAGCAGGCCGTCCAATGCATCCGCCACACACAGCATGGAGGGCGTGTTGATCGTCTCGCCAAGGAACAGGCCGGGCATGATGCGAAAGAGTTTGGGTATCGGCCAGGCGGGTGTGTGCCGTTCCAGCCGCGCCAGCGCGCGAGGGGACAGAGCCAGCATGCCGTGCGCCGCCTCGCCTCCGAGCGCCTTTTGCCAAGACCAGGTCACGACATCAAGGCGATCCCAGGGCAGATCCATTGCGAAAGCGGCGGATGTCGCGTCGCAAATCACCAGGCCATCGCCCCGGCGCAGCCAGGCGTCATCGCGGAGGCGGACGCCCGAGGTGGTGCCGTTCCACGCCAGCACGAGATCATGCGCCGGGTCGATTGCGGCAAGGTCCGGCACCTGGCCGTAGGGCGCGGCAAGAGTGCGAACGTTGGGCAGCCTGAGCTGATCGTGGATATCCGCAGCCCATTGGGCGGAAAAGCTCTCGAATGCGAGCACATCGACCGGGCGTGGCCCCAGCAAACACCACAACGCCATTTCCACTGCGCCGGTGTCGGACGCGGGAACAATCCCAAGCTGCCAGCCGCTCGGCATACCAAGCAGGGCGGCAGACCGGCCGATCACGTCCTGAAGTTGCGCCTTGGCTGCCGGAGCGCGATGGCTACGGCCAAGCAGCGCCGTGTTCAGCGCAGCAGGGCTCCAGCCCGGGCGTTTGGCGCAGGGGCCGGAGGAAAAACACGGGTTGGCGGGGCGGCGTGCAGGTTTTTGCATCGAAACATCGCTCCGTCACTGCTGCTCGATGCGCCAGGCGACCGTTCCGTCGCTGCTCTCAGCCATCCGGGCCTTGCCTTCCTGCGCGAGCTTAAGCAGGTGAGCGAGCACGCTGCGCTCCGCCGCGGGGCGAAGCGCGGGCTTCAAGCCGGGATAGAGCGTCTCTACCAGCGCGGCCGGCCCGGACGGCGCCGTGGCCAGCGCCACCAAAACCGCCTGCTCCCGCGCAAGCCGGTGCGCCAGCAGTCCGGACACGTAGGCCAGCGGTTCGGGCAAAGCCGGGCCGTGGCCGGGCAAATAGAGCGTGTCGCCGGTGCGGGCGAGCAAGCGGTGCAGGCTGGCGACGTAAGCGGCCATGTCACCGCCGGGCGGGCTGACCGCGGTGGTGGACCAAGCCATCACCACGTCCCCGCTGAACACGACGCCGTCGGCTCGCGCGAAGCAGAGATGGTCGGAGGCGTGACCCGGCGTGAACAGCGCCCGGGTGCCGGCGACCTCGTCGCCATCTGCCAATGGCTGGTCCGGAGCGAATGCCGGTTTGGCGCTGTTCCGCCAGCCGGCGACCGGGGCTCCTGTGGCAGCCTTCAGGGCGGCAACGGCGCCGAAATGGTCGGAATGGGTGTGCGTCAGCAGGATGCGCCGGATCGGGCCAGGTGCCAGACGGATCATATCCTGCACATGGGCCGCATCGTTTGGCCCCGGGTCCAGCACGGTCACGCCGTCCTGGCCTCCCAGCAAGTAGGTGTTGGTGCCGTGGTAAGTCATGGGGCCAGGATTGTTGGCCACCAGCCGGTTCACGCCGGGCATAACCGGCAACAACACGCCTCGGGACGGGGCGGGTTCGGTGAGGAAGCGAAGGCTCATGCGACGGCTTCCCCGGTCATGCAGATGGCGCCGGTGGCATCGCGTGTGCGCAAGCGCAGGCCAGCACCATGATGCCATGCCTCTACCTGAAGCGGGCTTCCAGCGAAAGCAGGGCGGCGGCCGCGGAAACTGAAGCGGCTCAGCGGGCCGAGCTCCGCCGCCA
Organism: Acetobacteraceae bacterium; assembly: GCA_965276785.1. Classification (GTDB taxonomy): domain Bacteria; phylum Pseudomonadota; class Alphaproteobacteria; order Acetobacterales; family Acetobacteraceae; genus LMUY01. The sequence goes on along the minus strand of OZ255629.1, from coordinate 87,128 downwards.
GCCCCGCCATCCAGGTGGCCTGCAGCGGACCATGCACGACTAGACCGGGGTAGCCCTCCTCGCCGCGGACGTAATCGGCATCGTAATGGATGCGATGGCCATTGCCCGTCAGTGCAGAATAACGGAACAGCAGCACCGGGTCGGGGCGAACCTCGCGTGCGGCCGCGAGAGCGACCGGCGGCGCCGCGTCACCGGGCTTGACGGCGTCTGCGTCCGCACTGCGATAGACGATGTCCTGCTCCTCGGTGAGGGCGAGACCCGCTTGGGCGGCAATCTCGTGACGCACGGTGACGAACACCAATGGGCCCGTGCTGCCGGTCTTCTCCTCCACGGAGAGGATGGTGCTGATCCGTGTCACGGCCTCACCCAGCCGCAACGGCGCGTGAAAATTTATCCGCCCGCCCGCCCACATGCGGCGCGGCAGATGGTGCGCCGGCGGCAGAAAACCGCCTCGGCGCGCATGCCCGTCCGGGCCCAACTGGCTGGCAGGCGCCCAGTCGGCGAACAACATCCAGTGCCAAAGCGGGGGCAAGCTGTCGCCAGGGTGCGGCACGTCGAGGGCTGCGGCCAGGCCACGGACCAGGAGCGGCCAAATCACATCCGTCCGTGTTTCGGATCGGCCGACGTATTCGCCGTTACCTGTCATTGCGTCACCGGCGGACTGGCTAAGTCTGCGGCGTCCGCTGGGGGCGGGGGTGCGGGGCGCGGGCGCGGACGGGGGCGCGGCGGCGGCACCAGGGCGCGCAAATCCACTGCGTCCCCCATCGCCAGATAGCCGGCCCGGTTCGGGTGCAGCTTGTCGCCGGGGCCGCTGCCAGTGGAGTTGGGCACGAAGTCGGCACGCAGTTCACCGGTCTGAGGATCGACGGTGGCAGCGTCAAAGTCGATCACGGCGTCAAATAGGCCAGGCTTGCTCAAAAGCTGGTTGAGCTGATGCCGGCGTGTGTCGGTGCTGGCGGTCCCGTAGCCCGGGATGGAGCTGCCGCGCGCGCTCGTCAGGGTGGCGCCAACCACCTTTACGCCCTTGAACTTGCCGCGAATGCGGTCGGCGGCGGCGCGCAGACCGTCCGCCACCGCGTCGGGTTCGGCATTATCGGCCAGGTCGTTGATGCCCTCGAGCATGATCACGTCCGTTACTCCCGACAGCGCCAATACGTCGCGGTCCAGCCTGGCGGCGACCGACGGGCCGCCGTCGAACGGCTTGGCGGGGCCATCCTCGGCCGGGCCAAGCACCTCGTTGCCGCCGATGCCGGCGTTGACCACCGCCACGTGCTGCCCATCGGCGTGCAGCCGGCGTGAGAGAACGTCGGTCCAGCGGTCATCGCCGTTAAGGGTTGATCCATTTCCATCGGTGATACTGTCGCCGAGGCAAACGATGATATGGGTGTCGGGCGTGATGGCTGCGTCCGCCGCGTCGAGGAAGAACCAGGAGGTGGTGCTATAGGGGTAGGCGCTATCATCCTCCAAGTCGCCGATCGCCCCCGCGCCGGGCGCGGTGACATAGGAGGTGGTCAACGCCATCGCATGCCAGGTCATCGGGCCGCTATCGCGTGCGACGTGGAAGGTGATGGCAAGCTTGCGTCCGGCGAGTTCTGTGGCGGCGGGGTCGTGCACGAAGGGCAGCATCACAGCATCCGACCAGGTTTGAGTGCCGGCTGGCACGGTCACGCTGAGCTTGCCGGCGAACAGCAGCGGCCGACTGGTGCCGGGCACTACGGCGGCGCCGCTCATTTGCAGGCCGACGAAGGCGGTATCGAACGTGACTGGTTGGCTGCCGAAAGCGTTGGAGAAGCGGAACCGCATCTGCCGGCCAAACAGGTCGGGCTTGATGATGAGGCGGAAGCTTTGGTCGTGCGATCCGCTATCGGCATGGGGGAAGGCGAAATCCAGCGACGGCTCCGCCGCGGGGTGGCCTGCTGGGTAAGGCCCTTGGTCGGCCCCGGTCCAAACGGTGCCCCAGTGCTGCGCTCGGGCCGGGCCGGCCAGGAACAGGACGAGCAAGCCGGCGAGCAGCGGGATGGGTCTTTGCGGCATGGCTCGGCCTTCCCGCCACCTGTGTTGGCGCACAGAGTGTCATCACTCGCTGGAGGGCTCAAGCGGCGGGTCGTGGCCGAGTTTGCGTTTCGGCTTGAGACCCAGCCTATTCAAACGGGTTCAACAACTCCGCTGTGGAGTGAAAGCCGACCAGTTCGCAGTCTCGGCGGTGCTTCGGGTGCAGGAACGCGGCAAGCGTCGCCCACGCTGCCGGCGCTTGGTGGCGGAAAACTCTCGCGAAGTCTGCCCGCGCGGCATGACGTGCTGCGCCCTTCAGGGAGGTTTCCAGCGCGTTCGCGAGTTCGTCGCCATCGGATGCGTGCGTGAGGTGCAAGCTTACCTCTAATACCGGCCAGCGCGGTTGATGACTCGCCTGTGATTTTGAGCGGCTCGGTGGAGCCTGCTGGCCTCGCTCGGGCTGTGCGGGGTAGGGGCGATGAAGGGCAAGCGGCTGGTGATCAGCGAGAAGCTGTCGGGGGCAGAACTGCGCAAGCGGGCGCGTGTAGAACCTGACCGATCAGCGGCGGCGCGGATGATGGCAATCGCCAACGCGCTGGAAGGCATGACGCGGGCCGAGGCAGCGCGCCTGGCCGGCATGGAGCGCCAGGCGCTGCGCGATGCGGTCATGCGCTACAACGCCGAGGGCTTGGACGGCCTGCACGACCGGCCCCGGCCTGGACCAAAGCCGCGGCTGGACGACAGCCGTATGGCCGAGCTGCGCAAGCTGGTGCTGGATGGTCCGGACATCGAGAAGACGGGCGTGTCGGCCTGGACGCTGGCCGAGCTGTGTGCCGAGATCGCGCGGCGCTGGAAGGTCGACTACCACGAGGCGCACATGTCCAAGCTGATGCGCAAACTGGGCTTGTCGCGGCAGAAGGCCCGGCCGTCGCATCCCAAGGCCGACCCGGTAGCACGACAGACCTGGTCAAAAGGGGGCTGCAGAGCGAGCTGGACACCATCGCGCAGGCGCATCCGGGCCGCCGCCTGACGCTGTGGTTTCAGGATGAGGCGCGGTTCGGCCAGAAAGGCCGCACCTGCCATCGCTGGTTCACCCGCGGCCAACGCCCGCCCGGCTTGTGCGACCAGCGTTACACCTGGACGCACCTGTTCGCCGCCGTGCAGCCGAAGACTGGCAGCGCGTTCGCCCTGGTGCTGCCAGAGCTGAACACCGCCACCATGCAGCTGTTCGTCGACCAGTTCGCCGCCACCTTGGCCAAGGACGAACACGCTGCCATGGTCATGGATCAGGCCGGCTGGCACGTCACCAACGACCTCACCATGCCGGCCAACGTGTCGCTGATCCTGCTGCCGCCCTACAGCCCCGAGCTCAACCCAGTCGAACGCGTTTGGCTCTACCTGCGCGAGCGCTATCTCAGCCACAGGCTCCTCAACAGCTACGACGCCATCGTCGATGCGCTTTGCATCGCATGGCAAAAGCTGACCGCAGCCCAACTGCAATCCCTAACTAGCTACCCCTACCTCAACCAAGTCAGCTTCTAAGCTGACCGGTATAAGCAGGGTCGTGAAGATGGCAGGCCGTGCGCCTGCCCGTGGCACTAATCCGAAGCAATGGGCGTTCAAGCCGGCAGCGATCGAAACTGTGCGGGCAACGGGGATGAAAAGCGCAACCAGCCGGCGGGTGCAGCGGGGATGGCAACTCTCCCGGCAAGGCCGTGAATTGCTTGCGCCCCGTCTCCAGCCGCGGCATCTGCGCCAATAACGCTTGGGTGTAGGGATGGGCCGGCGCGCTGAACAACGCCGGGGTGGGCGCCTCCTCCACGATACGGCCCAGGTACATCACCGCCACCCGGTCCGATAGGTGGCGCACCACGGACAGGTCGTGACCAATGAATAACAGCGCCAGGCCACGGGTCCGGCGCAGGCCGGCCAGCAGGTTGATCACCTGGGCCTGAACCGAAACGTCCAGCGCGCTGACCGCCTCGTCGCACACCAGGGCCGCAGGCTGCACCGCCAAGGCGCGGGCGATGCCGATGCGCTGGCGCTGACCGCCGCTGAACTCGTGCGGCAAGCGGTCCAGCGCGGTTGCGTCCAGCCCGACCTCGGCCAGCAGCCCGGCCACGTAGCCGCGCATACCTGCCCGCCCGGTGATGCCGTGCAACAACGGCGCCTCGCCCACCAGGTCTACCACCCGGCGGCGCGGGTTCAGCGAGGCCTGCGGGTCCTGGAACACCATCTGCACCCCAAGCGTCCAGGCGTGCGCGTCCGGTCCGCGTAAACCAGCGACGGGACGCCCAGCCCAGCAGACCTCCCCGGCCGAGGGCGGCAGGATGCCGGCGAGCATCCGGCCCAAGGTGCTTTTGCCGCAGCCGCTCTCGCCCACCAGGCCCAGCGCTTCCTGCGGTGCAACCGAGAGATCGACATCCTCCACGGCGTGCAGCCGGGCAGGCCGCGCACCCCGCAAGCGGGCGATGATCCCGGGCGGCGGTCCACCGAAGCGGCGGGACAGGCGGCGCGCTTCGAGCAGGGCGGTCATTCGCCGGGCCGCAGCGGATGCACGCAGCGGGCCCAATGCCCCGGCCGCAATTCCGCCAGCGATGGCACCGGCAAGCAGACCGCGTCCGCGCGAGGGCAGCGGGGGCGGAAGCTGCAGCCATCCGGCAAGCTGGCCAATCCGGGCATTGTGCCGGGGATTTGCCGTAGCTCCATGCCTGGCTGGTTGCGGGCCGGAACTGAGGCCAGCAGCCCGCCGGCATACGGGTGCAACGGTGCCTCGATGAGCGCGTCAGCCGGCCCAAGCTCCACGATGCGGCCCGCGTACATGACGGCGATCTCGTCCGCCAATCCGGCTACCACCGACAGGTCGTGCGTGATCCACAGCATCGCGGTGCCGTCCGCGGCGCAGATGCGCTGCACCTCCGAAAGGATCTGCGCCTGGATGGTCACGTCCAGTGCCGTGGTCGGTTCGTCGGCGATGATGACGTCCGGCTGGTTGAGCAGCGCGGTGGCGATGGCAATGCGCTGGCGCATCCCACCGGAGAATTCGTGCGGGTAGGCGTCGAGCCGCTCCTCGGGATGGGGAATACCCATGCGGCCCAATGCGTCGCGTGCCACGGCACGGGCGGCTGCGGCGCGGACGGAGCGGTGGGCCTGTACGGCCTCCACCATTTGGGTGCCGACGCGCAGCACGTCGTTCAGGCAGGCCATCGGGTCCTGCATGATCAGGGCGATGCGGTTGCCGCGCAGCTGCCGCATGGCGCGCTCGGGCAAGCTGCCCACGTCCTGCCCGTTGAGCCGCACCCGCCCTGCCACGATGCGGCCCGGCGGCGGCACCAGGCGCAGGATGGCGTAGCCGGTCATGGTCTTGCCGGACCCGCTCTCCCCCACCAGGCCCAGCGTGCGTCCGCGTTGCAGGGTGAAGGACACGGCATCGACGGCAGGCTGTTCCCCGGCGACGGTGGGGAAGCGCACGGTCAAGCCTTCGACCTCAAGCACGCTCACCGGTTGCCGCGCGGGTCCAGCATCTCGCGCAGGCGGTCGCCGACTAGGTTGATGGCGAACACCAGCACCAGCAAGGCCACACCGGGAAAGATGCTGATCCAGTAGTTGCCGTTCAGCAGGAATTGGAAGCCGTTGGCGATCAGCAGGCCGAGCGAGGGCCGGGTGACGGGCAGGCCGACACCGAGAAACGACAGCGTCGCCTCCAGCCCGATGGCGTTGGCGACTTCCACCGCCGCCACCACGGTGAGCGGCGGCAGGGCGTTGGGCAGCACGTGGCCGAACAGGATGCGCCGGGCGGGAATGCCGAGGCACTGCGCCGCGGCCACGTAGTCGCGCTGGCGTTCCACCAAAGCGCTGCTGCGGGCGATACGGGCGAAATACGCCCATTGCACCAGGGCCAGTGCCAGGATGATCTTGTCTACCCCGCGGCCGAGCACGGCGAGCAAGGTCAGCGCCACCAGGATGGAGGGGATGCTGAGTTGCAGGTCCACCAGCCGCATGATGGCGCCATTGACCCGGCCACCCTGCCACGCCGCCACCAGCCCCAGCGCGGTGCCGGTGATGGCGGCGAATCCGGTGGCCGCGAAGCCGACCAGCAGGCTGGTGCGCAGCCCGTAGAGGATCGCGGATACCATGTCCCGGCCCTGATCGTCGGTGCCGAGAAGGTATAGGAAGCCGTCCGCGCCCCGCGTCAGCGGCGGCAACTGGCCGTCCAGCAAGTTGAGCGACGCCAGGTCGTAGGGATTCTGCGGCGCCACCAGGGGTGCAAGCACCGCTCCGGCGACGATGGCCGCGAGCACGACGGTGGCGCCAAGGGCCAAGCGGGCGCGGGCATAGCGACGCACCAACCCGAACACGCTGCCGCCGACGGGGAGGACGGCGCCGCTCACGCCGGGCGCAGGCGGGCGCGCGGGTCAAGCGCCGCGTAGCATAGGTCTACCAGCAGGTTAATGACGACGAACAACAGCGCGATAATCATCAAGTAGCCGACCACCACGGGACGGTCGAGCTGATTGATGCTGTCGATGATGAGCTTGCCGGTGCCGGGCCAGGCGAACACGCTTTCGGTCACCACGGAAAAGGCGATCAGGTTGCCAAGTTGCAGCCCGGATACGGTCACGATGGGGATCGACACCCGCTTTAGCACGTGGACAAACAGGATGCGGTGCGGCGCCAAGCCCTTGGCCCGGGCGTAGCGCACGAAGTCCTGGCTCATCGCTTCGCGCACGCCGGACCGGGCCAAGCGCAGGATCAGTGCCATCGGGAACAGGGCCAGGTTCAGCGCCGGCAAAAGGATGTGCCTAAGCCCGTCCTCCGTGACTATGGAAAGTGGCACCCCCAGCACATCCGCCGTGGCACCGCGCCCGGAGGCTGGAAGCCAGCCGAGATCGACCGCGAACAGCACGATCAGCACGAGCCCAACCCAGAAGGTCGGCAGGCTGAAGCCAAAGATCGATCCCGTCATCAGCCAGCGGTCCAGCCGTGACGGCGCCGTCGCCCCCGCCAGCACGCCCAGCGGCACGCCCACTACTACCGCCAAAACCATGGCGGTCACGGCCAACTCAAGCGTGGCGGGCAAGCGCTGCAGGATCACGTCCATGGCGTTCTGGTGATAAACAAACGAGGTGCCCCAACTGCCTTGCAGCAAATGGGCCAGGAACAGCCCGTATTGGCGCCAGAGCGGCTGGTCGAGGCCCATGGCGGCGCGGAAGCGGGCGATGTCGTCTGGCGTGGATTGCGGGTCCAGCAAGATGGCGGCCGGGTCGCCTACGGCGTAGAGCCCGACAAAGGTGATGATGGACAATGCCAGGACGACCAGCAAACCCTGGCCAAGGCGGCGCAGCAGCAAACTGGCCAAGAAAGCTACTCGCGCCTGACGGCTGTCAGGATGAGTTCCTCGGTCGCCTGCGGCTGATAGGTCACCGGCTTGCGGGCGGAGTCGATCACCAGCAGCGTGTCGAGCGGGATGTAGGCCTGGCGCTGCATCAGCAGGCCCATGACGGCGGCCATCGCCTTGTTCCGGGCCGCCTCGTCCATCGTCAACGTGGCCGCATCGATGGCGGCATCCACGTCCGGCATGGACAGGCCCATGTTCCACGAGCCGACGCCGCGAGCAGGGTCCCGCGTCTCCATCACGTCCCGCAGGAAAGAAGTCGCGTCACCGCCGTTGCTGCCCCAAGCCAGCAGGTAGAACGAGTAATCGCGGTGCTGCAGCCGGGGAAAGTAGACGCTGGAGGGCTGGGCGTCGATGGCGACGGTGACACCGATGCGCGACAGCAGGATGCCGACGGTTTGGCATGTTGCCGCATCGTTCACGTAGCGATCGTTCGGGCAATGCAAGGTGACGTTGAACCCGGCCGGGTAGCCAGCCTCCGCCAGCAGCTTCTTGGCCTGCTCTGGCTGGTACGGTGTGGCGGGCGCGGCGGGGTCATAGCCGGCGATATGGCTTGGCACACCTTGGGTCGCCGGCACCGCCAGCCCATCCATCACCCGTTTCACGATCACCTCCGTCGAGATCGCGAGCGCGAACGCCCGGCGCACGCGTTCGTCCTGGAACGGATTGTGCGGCAGCACCGCACCGCCCTTGTCGGTCGCGAATGGGGTTTGGCCCTTAAGCGTATCGAAGCCCAGGAAGACGGTGCGGTTCGACTCGGTTTGAAACACCCCCAGGGCCGGCAGGCCGGACAGGCGTTTGACGTCCAGCGGCGGGATGGTGTCGGCCAGTTGCACATCGCCGGCTTGCAGCGACGCTAGACGGGCCGCGTCGTTGGGGATCTCGCGGATTGTCACGTGCGCGTAGGCCGGCTTTGGGCCCCAGTAATCGTCGAACCGTTGCAACTCCCAAGCTTGGCCGCGCTGCCACTTCACGCTGCGGTACGGGCCGGAGCCGATGGCGTCGCGGCCGGAGTCGAACTCCGCCGTGGTGGCGGTGGCGGGCACGCTGGCGCAGACCAGGTGAAAGTCCGGCAGCGCCGCGGGCAGTGCCGGGTACGGCTTGGCGGTGACCATGCGGATCGTCAAAGGATCGATGATTTCCAGCTTGCTCACCAGCCGCAGCTTGCCCGCAGTCAGGTTATCGCTATTCGGCACGGTGGGCAGCCGATCCAGGCTGGACTTCACCGAGGCGGCGTCCAGGGTGGTGCCGTCGTGGCACTTCACGCCGGGCCGCAGCTTGAACTCCCAAGTCAGGTCGTCCACCAGGTGCCAACTGAGCGCGATGCCGGGGATCAGGTGGGATTGCGAGTCCAGCTCGATCAAGCTGTCGTAGATGTTGGCGTAATAGCCGTGCATCGGCCCCAGCCCGGACAGCGCCGGGTCCAGCGTCACAATCGGCGCGCGCACGCCCACCGTGAGCTGGCTGTCGTCCTGCGCGCGGGCGGTGAGCGGCAGCAGCAACGCGGCCGCCAGCAGCAGGCGCTTCACCGCCACACCTGCCGGGCCACGCGCAGCCAGTTGCCGCCCAGGATGCCGCGCACGGCGGCGTCGCCGTAGCCGGCTTGCAGCATCATGGCTGTGAGTTCCTCGATCTGCTCCGGCTGCGCGAAGGCGGAGCCAGTGCGGCTGTGGGGACCCGGCGGCCACATATGCGCGTTGTCCCTCACCCAGCCCCAAAACCGCGCGGTGTCGCGGACGTAGTCCAGGCCTAAGCCGACATGCTCCGGCCCCACCAGCTGCACCATATGGTCGAGGTGGCGGAACAGGGCAGCCGAGGAGGCCGTGTCGTCGTTGAGGAACTCGCCCAGCCCGTTCAGCCCCACCACCCCGCCGGTGGCGGCGCAGGCGCGGATCTGGTCGTCGCGGATGTTGCGGTAATGGCCATACACCGCGTGAGAATTGCTGTGCGAGAAGATGAACGGCGCCGTGCAGGCCGCCATCGCGTCCATCGTGGTGCGATAGCCGGTATGGGTGCCATCCACCAGCATCCCCACCCGGTTCATCTCCACCACCACCTCCAGTCCCCAACGGGACAGGCCGCCATCGGTGCGCTCGGCGCAGCCGTCGCCCACGTGGTTGCGGGCGTTGTAGGCCAGCAGCATGTGGCGCACGCCCAGGTCATAATACGCCTGCACCATCTCGAGCTTGCCCTCCAGCATGTCGGTTTCCTGGAGGTTGAACACCAGGCCGAGCTTGCCATCGGCCTTGGCGGCGAGGATGTCGTCCACCGTGCCGCACAGCACCATGCGGTCCGGCTCGGCGCGGATGGCGGCGCGCACGCGGGCGATCTGGCGGATGGTTCCCTCCAGCATCGCTTCCGGCCCCATCACCGACAAGCCAATGACATCCACTCCAGCGGCGTGGAAGCGCCCGAGCGTTTCGGCGTCGGCGTAGCTGGGGCCCCACGGCAGCGTGTTGTCCCACACCAGCGCGTCACGGGTCAGGGCGCGGGACGCCTCGGCAGCGCTCATCCGCCCCAGCTCTCCCCGGCGGCGCGCAGGAAGTTTTCGCCTAACACGCCACGCATTGCGTCGTCCTCCCAGCCATGGCGCGCCATCATGTCGCACAATTCCAGCGCCTGCTCCGGCCCGGCGAACGCCGTCTCCACTCGCTGCTTGCCAAACGGCAGCGGCGGCCAGCGAAACGCCTCCGCCCGCACGCTGGCCCAAAAGCGGGGGGCGTCGTTCAAGAAATCCAGCCCGAAGCCGGCATGGCGTGGGCCGACCAGGCCGACGAGGTGGTCCAAATGACGGAAGATCGCCTCCGTGCGGGCGCCGTCGTCGGGCAGGAACTCGCCCAGGCCGTTGACGCCCACGACGCCGCCCGTGGCCGCGGCGGCGCGAACCTGCTCGTCGCTGACGTTGCGGTAGTGCGGATAGACCGCGTGCATGTTGCTATGGGTGATCATCATCGGCTTGCCGGCGGCGGCGCACAGCTCGGCCATGTCCAGGCTTGACCGCACGCCGACATGGGTTGCGTCCACGATGATGCCGAGCCGCAGCATCTCGCGCACGACAGCCTGGCCCAATCGGGTGAGGCCCTCGTCGGTGCGTTCGGCGCAGCCGTCGCCCAGGGCGTTCTTGCCGTTGTAGACCGGTAGCATGCAGCGCACGCCGAGCGCGTGGTAGATCTCCACCATCTCCACCATGCCGCCGAGCGGCGTGCCATCCTGATGTTGCAGCACCAGGGCCAGCACGCCCTCGGCGCGTGCCTGGCGGATGGCGGCGGCGCTGGTGCAAACGCGCATGCGGTCGGCGCGCTGGGCGATGTCGGCACGAACCTTGGCAACGTAGCTGACTGCGGTGCGGATATCGGCGCCGGGAAGGTTCTGTACTGTCAGAGTGATGGCGCCCATACCCGCGCTGGCGAAGCGGCCCAGCACGGTGTCGTAATTGGCCCATGGCGCGCCCCAAGGCAGCGTCATGTCCCAGACCAGCGCGTCCTCAAACAAAGTCACTGCCCGTGGGTCGGCATGTTGCCGGATGCGGTCGTATTGCTCACTTGGGGGAAACGCCTTGAGCAACACTGCACTCCGTGGGGGCTGCGTTCACGTACGCTAGGCAAGGCTGGAGTGCAAATCCAGAGCGAAGCGAAAGGAGCAGAAATCCGCAGCGACGACGTCCTGGATCACTTCACGTCGCTTGCTGAGTGGGCTGCATGACAGCAGACTAGAAGCGCATTGCGGAAGGTGGCGGCCTTGCGAATGGGTGGATGCCAGTGCGGCGCAATCCGTTTCTCCAGCGTGGGAGACGCTCGGCAGCTTTACGTTTGCTATTGCCGCGAGTGCCAGAAGCAATCGGCTTCGGCGTTCGGCCTGTCGCTCCAGGTGCCTCGGGATGGTCTAAAGCTGCTCTCCGGTGCACCCAGAGTTTGGGTCCGCACAGCCGATAGCGGACGACGCCTCAACTGTTTGTTCTGCGGTGACTGCGGATCACGGCTCTGGCATGAAAGCTCAGCCAGACCGGGCACGGTCACAATCAAGGCCGGATGCCTGGACGAACCAGTCGAGATGTCCGGCGCGGTTCACATTTGGACAGCCCGCAAGCTGCCAGGGACGGTGATTGCGCGAAATGCAAAACAGTTCCCAGGCGAGCCGTTGGACTAAGCGGCTCCGCTACCCTCTTCCGCAAAGGACTGCCCCCATGCTGAACCGTCGCCAATTCGGTGCAGCCGCCGCCGGCGCGCTGGTCGCTCCCATGGTGGCGCGTGGCGCCACCGCCAACGTGCTGCGCTTCGTTCCGCAAACCGATGTCGCGGTGCTCGACCCGGTCTGGACCACCACCTATCCCACCCGCGACCATGCCACCATGGTGTTCGACACCCTGTTCGGCATGAACGCCAGCTATGCCGCTTCGCCGCAAATGGCCGCGGGCGCTGTGGCGGATCAGGATGGCAAGCAGTGGCGCATCACCCTGCGCGAGGGCCTGCGCTTTCACGACGGCACGCCCGTGCTGGCGCGAGACTGCGCGGCCAGCATCAAGCGCTGGGGCGCGCGGGACGCGTTCGGCCAGGCGCTGCTGGCCGCGGCCGACGAGGTTGCCGCACCCGACGACCGGACAATCCTGTTCCGGCTGAAAGTCCCCTTCCCGCTGCTGCCGGACGCGCTGGGCAAGGCCCCGCCGTCCCTATGCGCGATCATGCCGGAGCGGCTGGCGTTGACCGATCCGTTCCAACAGGTGACGGAGATGGTCGGCTCCGGCCCGTTCCGCTTCAAGGCCGATGAGCGGGTGCCGGGCTCGCTGCTGGTCTACGAGAAGTTCGCCGGCTACGTGCCGCGGGCGGACGGCGCGCCGGAATGGACCGCTGGCCCCAAGGTGGTGCGGCTCGACCGGGTCGAGTGGCACATGATTCCCGATAGCAGCACCGCGTTCGCGGCGCTCAGCCGCGGCGAGGTGGATTGGTGGTGGGTGCCAGACGTGGATCTGGTTCCGGCGCTGCAAGGCAAGACTGACCTGGTGGTGCGGCAGAACGACTCGACCGGGCTCATTGGCACTCTGCGGATGAACCATCTGCAGCCGCCGTTCGACAACCCGGCGCTGCGCCGGGTGGTGTTGAGCGCTGTGACGCAGGCAGATTTCATGCAGGCGGTGGCGGGAGACAACCCGGCCAACTGGCGCGACGGGGTCGGTGTGTTTTGTCCGGGCACGCCGCTCGCCTCGACGGCCGGCATGTCGGTACTGACCGAGCCGCGTGATCTGGGCAAGCTGCGCGAGGCAGTGGCGGCGAGCGGCTACAAGGGCGAGCGCACAGTGGTCTTGGGAGCGAGCGACATTGCCTCATCCAAGGCGTTGTCCGACGTCGGGCAGGACCTGCTGGGTAAGCTGGGCCTCAATGTCGACTACCAGGTAAGCGACTGGGGCACGATCGTGCAGCGCCGGGCCAAGATGGACCCGGTGGCGGCGGGCGGGTGGAGCGTGTTCCACACGTTCTGGAGCGGGCTGGACCAGTTCACCCCCGCGGGACACGTCTTCTTGCGCGCCAACGGCAAGAACGCAGCGCCAGGCTGGCCAAGCAGCCCTGCGATTGAGAGCCTGCGCGCCGAATGGTTCACCGCGCCGGATTTGGCCGCGCAGCAAGCCATTGCGGTGAAGCTGCAGCTGCAAGCGTTTCAGGACGTGCCGTATGTCCCGCTTGGGCAACAACTGCCGTTCACAGCGTTCCGCAACAGCCTGCAGGGGGTGCTGCGTGGCGGGATCCCGGTGTTCTGGAACATACGCAAGAGCTAGCAGGGCTGCAGCACCCTTTGGCCGCGCCGACTCTGCCGGGCGGCAGATTGTGCCGGCTGGATGTTGGCAAAAATCGCGGAAATCCCTGCCCTGCCCGCTGGCACGGCCGATGCACATTGGTTGGCACCTTACCTTGGAGCAAACCATGATCGGTTCCATTAGCAGCAGCACGGCGCAGGTCAGCCCGCCCGTCCACCACCACCACGCCCATCGCAGCCAAGCGGCCGGCGCGGCTGGCGACAACGATCCGCTGGCCAGCCTCACCAACAGCACCGGCGGCGCGTCCTCCGGCACGGCGGCGGCGTCCGCCAGCGATACCGGCGGCGCCGGCATCCAGAAGTTCGCGGCCGAGCTGCAATCCATCCTGCTCAGCGCCCAGTCCGGCCAGCCGAGCGCCGCCGGCACCACCGCGCAAAGCGCCACTGCCGCGTCCGACCCCGCCGATGCCACCGACCCGACGGTCGCTGCCAATGCCCACCCCAGCAGCGGGCCCGGCGCCGGCACCAGCGGCATCCGCCACCTGGCCGACCGGCTGCAGGAACTGCTCAGCAGCAACAACCTGCCGGCGGGCAGCACACCCTCCGCCGCCCACGACACGCCGGCCAGTACGTCTGCGTCCGGCTCGGGGTCGGACCCGAACAGCCTGCAGAGCGTGCTGGACCGGTTGCAGAGCACGTTGCAGCAGACCCTGGCCAATTACGGCAGCAGCGCGCACGCGGCGACGAGCGCCCCGCTCACCACGCTGTAATGGCGGCTGGTTGGTCTCGGCGAGGCGCAGCGCCCCGGAGCCCGTGACGAGCGTGAGCTCGACGGGACGGGTTGCACGCATCCGGCGCACGGCGCGAGATGGCGGCAACCATTTATCGGGAGCCAAGCGGCCATGTCCAAACCGGTCCTACTCGTCACGCGCCGCTTGCCCCCTGCGGTCGAAGCGCGGGCCAGCCGGGACTACGCGGCCCGGCTGAACGCGGCGGACACGCCGCGCAGCGGGGCGGAGGTGGTGGCTCTGGCCGAGGGCGCCGATGCCGTGCTGTGCTGCCCGGCCGAGACTCTGGACGCCGCCAGCATCGCCGCCCTGCCAGCCAGCGTGCGCGTGATTGGCACGTTCAGCGTCGGCTTCGACCATATCGACGTGGCCGCCGCCCGGACACGCGGCATCACGGTGGTGAACACGCCGGACGTGCTCTCACTCGCGACGGCGGAGTGCGCCCTGCTGCTGCTGCTCGCAGCGGCCAGGCGGGCTGGGGAGGGGGAACGGCTGGTGCGATCCGGTGGCTGGGGCGGCTGGACGCCGACGCAACTGCTCGGCACGGGCGTGGTCGGCCGCCCGCTGGGCATTTTCGGCATGGGCCGCATCGGGCGCGAACTGGCGACACTGGCCGGGGGCTTGGGCATGACGGTGCACTACCGCGACATCGCCCGGCTGCCGGCCGCGCTCGAACGCGGCGCGATCTACCATGACGACGATGATAGCTTTCTGGCCGCGAGCGAGCTGTTGTCGCTCAACGCGCCGGGCGGCGCCGCGACGCGGCATTGGCTGAACGCCGCGCGGATAGCTACGCTGCCGCGCGGCGCGGTGGTGGCCAATGCCGGGCGCGGCACCCTGGTGGATGACGCCGCCCTGATCGCGGCGCTCCGCAGCGGCCAGGTCGCCGCCGCTGGGCTCGACGTCTACGAGGGCGAGCCCAAGCTCAATCCGGAGTATCGCACGCTGGAGAACGTGGTGCTGCTGCCGCACTTGGGCAGCGCCACGGCGGTGACGCGGGACGCGATGGGCGCCATGGTGCTGGACGGGATTAACGCCGTGTTGGCCGGCCGGGAGCCGCCCAACCGGGTCTGACGCGTGGCGCCGCGCCCGGAGCGGGCCTATACTCGCTGCCTATGCGAGGAACCCGCCATGCCATCTGACGCCAAAACCCGTCCGCGGCGCAGCTTGCCGTTGATTGGCTTCGCCGCCGCCATAGGCCTGGTGGTGGCGGGCGCGGCGGTGTGGCTATCGGGCGCCGTGAGCCAGGGTGAGCAGCAAGTGGCCATCGGCGGCCCGTTCAGCCTGGTCGACAGCCACGGCCAAGCGGTGACGGACAAGAGCTTCCGCGGCAAGTTCATGCTGGTGTATTTTGGCTATACGTTCTGCCCCGACGTTTGCCCCACCACTCTGAACGATGTCGGCGCGGCCCTCGACAAGCTCGGCCCCGCTGCCGGCAAGATCGCACCGCTGTTCATTACCATCGACCCAGCGCGCGACACCTCCTCTGTGGTCGGTCAATACACGGCCGCCTTTAGCCCGCGCATTGAAGGGCTTACCGGCACGCCGGAGGAGATCAAGACCGTTGCAAGTGAGTATCATGTCTATTATGCACGCCATCAAACCGGCCCGGCCCCTGGGGATTACAGCATGGATCACAGCTCCATCCTCTACGTGATGCGACCGGACGGCCGCTTCGCCGGCATCCTGCGCGCCGATGAAAACCCTGACGCACTGGCCGCCGATCTGAGGAAATTCGTTTCGTGAGCCGATGTTTCGTGAACCCATGGCGTGCCGCCGTTGCTTTGGCCATCGCCCAGGCCGTCGCGGTGGCGAGCCCGGCCCGGGCGCAGCCGCTGAGCGTGGCGGTGAGCGGAACGTGGGCACGGGCCAGCGCGGGACCGATCGGAACCGGCGCGATCTACGCCACCATGACCGCGTCGCAGCCCGATCGGCTGACCGGCGGCAGCACACCCGTCGCCGCCACGGCCGAGCTACACCGGGACATGACGAGCGGCGGGATGACACAAATGCGACCCGTGGCTGGCGGTCTGCCGCTCGCGCCGGGCACGCCGGTGCACTTGCAGCCCGGCGGCTATCATTTGATGTTGACGGGATTGACGCATCCTTTGAAGCAGGGCGAGCATTTCCCTGTTACGTTCATGTTCCAGCATGCCGCCCCGGTGACGGCGGATGTGGCGGTGGCCGGCCCTGGCGCCATCGAGCCGCCGCCATCGCCGGCCAAGCCATAGCCTCGGAGAGTTCTCACTATGTCGCAGTCCCCCGTTGTTATCGCCGGCTATGCCCGGTCCCCCTTTACCCCGGCGCACAAGGGCGCGCTCGCCCGCGTCCGGGCGGACGATCTGGCCGCCCAGGTGATCCGCGAGCTGATCGCGCGGACGCGGGTGAAGCCCGAGGACATCGAGGACATCATCATGGGCTGCGCCTTCCCCGAGGGCGAGCAGGGCATGAACGTGGCCCGGCTGATTGGCCTCTTAGCAGACCTGCCGATTTCGGTGGCGGGCATGACGGTGAACCGGTTCTGCGGCAGCTCCATGCAGTCAGTACACATCGCCGCGGGGGCGATTGCGATGGGTGCGGGCGAGGTGTTCATCTGCGCCGGGGTGGAAAGCATGAGCCGGGTGCCGATGGGCGGCTATAACCCGCTACTGAACGTAACGCTGCATGGCAAGCAGCCGGGTGCCTATATGGGGATGGGCGAGACGGCGGAGAATGTCGCTCGCCAGTGGCAGGTGCCGCGGGCTGAGCAGGAAGTGTTTGCCGCAGCCAGCCACGCCAAGGCCGCGGCTGCCCAGGCCGAGGGCCGGCTTGCCGCCGAGATCGTCGCCATTCGCAGCGGCAAGACGGTGGTGGAGCAGGATGGCTGCATTCGGCCCGATACCACGCCGGAAGGCTTAGCCGCGCTCAAGCCCGCCTTCGATCAAGAGGGCACGGTGACGGCTGGGACCTCCTCGCCGCTCACCGACGGCTGCGCCGCCGTGCTGGTCACCACCGAAGCCTATGCGGAGCGCAACGGGCTCACTGCGCTGGCGCGGGTGCGCAGCCAGTCGGTGGCGGGATGCGGCCCCGAGATCATGGGTGTCGGCCCCATCAATGCCACGGCCAAGGCGCTGCGCCGCGCTGGGGTCGCCATTGCGGAAGTGGACGTGGTGGAGCTTAACGAGGCGTTCGCGTCACAGGCCATCGCATCCATCCGCGACATCGGCATCCGCGAGCAAACCCTGAACCTGGATGGCGGCGCCATCGCGCTCGGCCATCCGCTCGGCGCTACGGGCGCGCGGCTGGTCGGCAAGGCGGCCAGCCTGTTGCAGCGCACCGGCGGTCGCTTCGCGCTGGCCACCCAATGCATCGGCGGCGGGCAGGGCATCGCAACCGTGCTGGAGCGGGTGTGATGGACATCCGCCGGGTCGGCGTCATCGGCGCGGGGGTGATGGGGGCGGGTATCGCCGCCCAGGTGGCCAATGCCGGCATCCCGGTGCTGTTGCTGGACATTGTGCCCGCGGGGGTTGCCGACCGCTCTGCCATCGCCAGAGGCGCGGTGGCCAAGCTGCTAAAGACCGACCCGGCGCCGCTGATGACCCCGCAGGCCGCGCGGCTGATCGAGACTGGCAACGTGGAGGACGATCTCGCCCGGCTGGGCGAATGCGACTGGGTCGTCGAAGTGATTGTCGAGCGGCTTGAAGTAAAGCAGGCGCTGTATCGCCGGCTGGAAGCGGTGTGCCGGCCGGGTGCCGCGATCTCGTCCAACACGTCCACCATCCCGCTGCGAGACTTGACCGAGGGGATGGGCGAAGCCTTCCGAAGCAGCTTCCTCATTACGCATTTTTTCAACCCGCCCCGCTACATGCGCTTGCTGGAGCTGGTGCCAGGCCCGCAGACCGACCCGGCCATTCTCGCCGCCGTCTCCAACTTTGCCGACCGCTCGCTCGGCAAGACCGTGGTCACCTGCCATGACGCACCGGGCTTCATCGCCAACCGGCTCGGCACCTACTGGCTGCAGGTGGCGGTGGTCGAGGCGATGCGGCGGGGCATCGCGGTGGAGGAGGTCGACGCCATCCTGGGCAGGCCGTTCGGCTTTCCGAAGACGGGCGTGTTCGGCTTGTTGGACCTGGTCGGACTCGACCTGATGCCGGAGGTGAATGCCAGCTTGGGCCGCACCCTGCCGCCAACCGATCCGTTCCACGCCTACAACGAGGACATGCCGCTGCTCAAGCGCATGATCGCGGGGGGGTTCACTGGCCGCAAAGGCAAAGGCGGCTTCTATCTGTTCGATCGGGCCACCCGTAAGAAGCAGGTGATCGATCTGGCGACGGGGGAGTATCGGCCCGAACGCAAGCCCGAAGCGGCGCCCGCCAAGCTTACTGCGCTACTGGACGGGACCGGCCAGGCCAGCCGCTATGCTTGGACCGTGATGGCGCCGGTGCTCGCCTATGCCGCCACCATTGTGCCGGAGGCGGCGGACACGCTGGTGGACGTCGATATCGCCATGCGGCTCGGCTATGGCTGGCGCTGGGGCCCGTTTGAGCTGATCGACCAGATCGGCACCGCCCGCTTTGCCGCGCGGCTGCAGGCGGAGGGCCGCCCCGTGCCGCCCTTGCTGCAAGCGGCGGCGGGGCGGCCGCTCTACCGGGTGCAAGACGGGCGCCGGCAGTTCCTCAGCTTGGACGGCGAGTATCAGGACCTGAAGCGGGCCCCCGGCGTGCTGCTGCTGGAGGATATCCGGCTTGCCTCCAAGCCGGTGCTGAAAAATGGCTCCGCCAGCGTGTGGGACATTGGCGACGACGTGCTCTGCTTCGAGTTCACCACCAAGGCCAACTCCATCGACGACGGGTTGCTCGGGCTGCTGGGCAAAACGGTGGAGCTGGTGCGCGAGCGTTACAAGGCGCTGGTGATCTACAATGAGGGGCAGAACTTCTCCGTCGGCGCCAATCTCGGTGTGGCCCTGTTCTCTGCCAATATCGCCGCCTGGGGCGAAATCGAGAAGGCGGTGGCGGCTGGGCAGCAAGCGCTCAAGACGCTGAAATACACACCGTTCCCGGTCGTGGCCGCACCCTTTGGGCTGGCGCTGGGCGGTGGCTGCGAGATCCTGCTGCATTCGAGCGCCATCCAGGCCTATGCCGAGAGCTATATCGGCTTGGTGGAATGCGGCGTTGGCTTGCTGCCGGGTTGGGGCGGCTGCAAGGAGATGCTGGCCCGCTGGCAAGCCCCCGGCAAGCTGCCTGGCGGGCCGATGCCGGCGCCGGTGAAGGTGTTCGAGACGGTGAGCACCGCGACCACCGCCAAATCCGCCGCCGAGGCTCGCGCGCTTGGGTTCCTCCGCGCCGAGGACGGCATCACGATGAACCGGGACCGGCTGCTGGCGGATGCGAAAGCGCGCGCGCTTGCCCTGCTGGAGGGCTATCAGCCGCCCGACCCGCCAACCCTGCGCTTGCCCGGACCGTCTGGGGCGCTCGCCATGCGCCTGGCTGCCGAAGGTTTCCGCAAGCGCGGCCTGGCCACGGAGCATGATCTGGTGGTGTCGGCAACTCTGGCCGAAGTGCTGACCGGCGGAGATACAGACCTTATCGATACGGTGACGGAGGACCAGATGCTGGCGTTGGAGCGGCGCGGATTGATGGCGCTGGTCAGGCAGCCGGCGACCCTGGCGCGCATCGAGCATACGCTGGCGACCGGCAAACCGTTGCGGAATTAGGAGAAGTCAGATGCAAACCTACAAGGCTCCGTTGCGGGACATGCAGTTCGTCATCCACGAGTTGCACGAGAGCGACACCCTGGCCTCGCTGCCGGGCTTGGACAGCTTCACCCCCGACCTGATCGATTCGGTGCTGGAAGAGGCCGGCAAGTTCGCCGAAGAGGTGTTGCTGCCGCTGAACGCCAGCGGCGACGAGGAGGGCTGCAGCTACGAAAACGGCGTGGTGCGCACGCCGAGCGGCTTCAAGCCCGCCTATGAGGCGTTCCGCGCCAATGGCTGGACTGCGCTGGCGGCTGCCCCTGAGTGGGGCGGCCAGGGCTTGCCGGAGGTGGTGAACAAGCAGGTTGAGGAGATTCTCTCCTCGGCCAACCTGTCGTTCGGGCTCTATCCAGGCCTCAGCCATGGCGCCTACCAGGCGATCCTGGACCATGCCACGGACGACTTGAAGCAGCGCTACCTGCCCAAGCTGGTCGATGGCAGTTGGACTGGCACGATGTGCCTCACCGAGGCGCATTGCGGCACCGATCTTGGCATGCTGCGCACGCGAGCGGTGCCGCAGCCAGATGGTAGCTACAAGGTTACCGGTAGCAAGATTTTTATCTCCGCCGGCGAGCACGATTTGAGCGAGAACATCATCCATCTCGTGCTTGCCCGCTTGCCGGATGCACCGGCGGGGGTGAAGGGCATTAGCCTGTTCCTGGTGCCCAAGTTTTTGCCCGATGACCCGGGCGGGCCGGGCGCGCGGAACGGCGTGGTGTGCACGTCCATCGAGCACAAGATGGGCCTGAAGGCCTCGGCCACCTGCCAGTTGAGCTTTGACGACGCCACCGGTTGGCTGGTCGGCGCGCCCCACAAGGGCATGCGGGCGATGTTCACCATGATGAACAGTGAACGGTTATCGGTGGGCATCCAGGGGCTGGGCGTAGCCGAGGCCGCATACCAGAGCGCGGTGTTCTATGCCAAGGACCGGGTGCAGGGCCGCTCGCTCGCCGGCGTGCGCGATGCTGCCCGCCCAGCGGACTCCATTATCGTGCATCCGGACGTGCGCCGCATGCTGATGACCATCCGCGCCTATACCGAGGGCTGCCGGGCGCTCGGCGGCTGGGTGGCGCGGCAGCTTGACGAGGCGGCCCACGCCGAGGATGCGGCCAGCCGCGAGGCAGCGGAGGATTTCGCTGCCCTCATGACGCCCCTGGTGAAGGCGCTGTTCACCGATCTGGGCTTCGAGATGGCCAGCCTTGGGCTGCAGGTCTATGGCGGCCATGGCTACATCCGCGACCATGGCGTTGAGCAATACGTGCGCGATGCCCGCATTTCCATGCTCTACGAGGGCACCAACGGCGTTCAGGCGCTGGACATGGTCGGCCGCAAGCTGGGCGCCAACATGGGACGTTCGCTGCGCCGGTTCTTCCACCCGGTGTCCGAGTTCATCGCCGCCACCCGCGACGACCCGGCGCTTGGCGGCTTGACCAAGCTGCTCGAGCGGAGTTTCGGCGCGTTGCAATTGGCCACCGCCCATATCGCCATCGCCGGGTTGAAGGACCCGGAAGAGGCAGCAGCGGCCGCCAGCGATTACCTGCGGTTGTTCGGCCTGGTGGCTCTGGGCTACATGTGGGCTCGTTCGGCGCAGATTGCGCAACTCAAGCTGCCGACTGCCAATGGCGATGCCCGGTTCTATCAGGCCAAGCTCGGCACCGCCCGGTTCTACATGGAACGGTTGCTGCCGCAGGCGGGGGCGCTGTATCTCACGATTAAGTCTGGCAAGACATCGATGATGGCGTTGGACGAGGCGATGTTCTGAACATTTGTCGCCTCGTTTGCGATTAATTGCCGGTCAGTCCCAACCATTTGGTTCAGGCTTCGGCCCGTCTGAACCAATGGATGGTGCCATGTTTGCTATGACGCTGACGTTCCTTATTACCGTCTCTCTCGGATTAGCCGGTCTCGTCTCGACCCTGGTAACGAGTAGAGAAACCCGGCCGCAACAAGCGCCTGCTGTGCGGTCCTCTCGGCCGAGCGCAGGGCCATCGCCGTGGGACCAGCAGGGCCGGCGCTAGCCCTTCGCAACGCAAATCGGTTGCCGCGACTCCGAGCATAAGCGACGGTGCAAGGGCTGGGCAGTTCGGCCACCGGCGCCAGATGCTGCCGCCCTGCACTGGCGGGAGAGGTAGACGAGTGATCGAGTTGGGTCAGAGGCGGTGATTCTGCCGCGCGCAAGCGGCAGGACGAGCCTCTCGCTTGATCACGAGCGGCCGTAGACATCCTCCAGCCGCTCGATATCGTCCTCCGACAGCAAGGGACCGTGCTGCACCTCGATGAAAACGACGTCCTCCCTGCCCAGGTTTTCCGACCGATGCACCGCCCCCCGCGGCACGCTGACGGAATGACCGGTGGCGACATCGAACTCGGCACCATCCAGCGTGACGCGGGCGGTGCCGGCCACGACCGTCCACTGCTCGGCGCGATGCTGGTGCCGCTGCAGCGACAAGCGGCCGCCCGGGGCCACGCGGATGCGTTTGACCACGAAGCCGGGCCCACAATCCAGCACCGTCCAATCCCCCCAAGGCCGCGTATCGCTCTGCCCCGCCGCGTAGGTGCCGTACTCTGCCATCACTCTGCTCCCCTAGCTTACGCGGTATGATCGCGCGGACTGGTTGCGCAAAGCTTAACGCGACCGCAGGCATGGTATTGCGTAGGACAGGGGATGGGTCCTCCACCCGATAGGCAGCTTAAAAGGAACCCGCATGGATTTTGGATCGGCACAGCCCGACGCCTTCTACATCCCCGCCACCGTGTCGCTGCAGGAGCGGCAGACCCGCACGCTGAAGAGCGGCGACACCTTCGCCGTGTTCGACGCCAGCGGCAACGTGCTGGGCGGCCCCGGCAGCAGCGATGGGGTGTATTTCTGCGATACGCGCCACCTGTCCAAACTCGGCCTGCTGGTCGGCGGCGAACGGCCGATGCTGCTCAGCTCCACTCTGCGCGACGACAATGCAGAGCTCACCTGCGACCTGGCCAACGGCGACATTTACGAAGCTGGCAAGCTGATCCTGGAACACGACCTGCTGCATGTGCGCCGCTCGCGCTTCCTGTGGGAGGGCGCCTGTTTCGAGCGCCTCTCGATACGCAGCTTTGCCGAAACGCCGAAGCGCGTCCGGCTCGAGCTGCTGTTCGAGGCCGATTTCACCGACCTGTTCGAGTCCCGCGGCATGCACCGCGACCGCCGCGGCGAGCAGCAGCCGCCGGAGGTGGATGGCGAGTGCGTCACCCTCTCCTATGTCGGGCTGGACGACCGGCGCCGCAGCACCCGGCTTTGCTTCGATCCCACGCCCACGCACCTCGATGGTGGGCGCGCCGTGTTCGAGCTGGACATTACCCCCGGGGCGCGGAAGCTGATCTTCATCGAGATCGCCTGCGACCCTGCCAGCGCGGGCCTCCCGCCGCGCCGCAGCTTCCTGCGCTCGCTGTATGACGCGCGGCGCCGGCTGCGCGACGAGAGCAGCAAGGCGGCGGCGGTTGCCACCTCCAACGAGGTGTTCAACGAGGCGATGCGCCGCTCGATCTGCGACCTCTACATGCTGGTGACGGACAAGGACACCGGGCCCTATCCCTATGCCGGCGTGCCTTGGTTCAGCGCCGCCTTTGGGCGGGACGCGCTGATCACCGCACTGCAGACGCTCTGGCTGGATCCACGGATTACCGCCGGGGTGCTGAACTATCTGGCGGCCAACCAGGCCACCGAGGTGGACAAGCCGTCCGACGCCGAGCCGGGCAAAATCCTGCATGAAGTACGTCATGGCGAGATGGCGGTGCTGCAGGAGGTGCCGTTCCGCCGCTACTACGGCAGCGTGGACAGCACGCCACTGTTCGTCATGCTGGCGGGCGCCTATTACGAGCGCACTGGCGACCTCGCCACGGCGGCACGGCTGTGGCCCAACATCCTGGCCGCGCTGGACTGGATCGAGCGCCACGGCGACCCGGACGGCGACGGCTTCGTGGAGTATAGCCGCCAAACCGCCGAAGGGCTGGCCAATCAGGGCTGGAAGGACAGCTACGACTCGATCTCGCACGCGGATGGTTCGCTTGCCAGGGGACCGATCGCACTGGCCGAGGTGCAGGGCTATGCCTATGCCGCACGCCGCTCGGCCGCCGTCATAGCGCGTGCTTTGGGCCACACCGACCGGGCGGCCGCGTTGGAAGCCCGCGCCCGGCAGCTGCAGGCCGCATTCGAGGCTGCGTTCTGGTGCGAGGACCTCGGCACCTATGCTCTCGCGCTGGATGGGGCCAAGCGGCCGTGCCGGGTGCGCGCGTCCAACGCCGGGCATTTGCTGCTGGCCGGAATCGTGAGCCCGGAGCGGGGCAGGCAAGTTGCGGCACAGCTCATGTCCAGCCGGATGTACACGGGTTGGGGCGTGCGCACGCTGGGGCTGGGCGAGGTGCGGTATAATCCGATCAGCTATCATAACGGCTCGGTCTGGCCGCACGATAACTCAATGATCGCGCTCGGCATGGTACGCTATGGCTGCAAGGCAGAAGCGGCGCGGCTGTTCGGCGGCATGTTCGATGCGTGCAAGACCATCGACCTGCGGCGGCTGCCCGAATTGTTCTGCGGTTTTTCGCGCCGCCGGGCCGAGGCGCCGACCAATTATCCGGTCGCGTGTTCGCCGCAAGCCTGGGCCGCCACTGCGCTGCCGGCTATGCTGCAGGCCTGCCTCGGCATGAGCTTCGACCCGGCGCACCGGCTGGTGCATTTTGACCGGCCGGTGTTGCCGCCCAGCCTCACCGAGGTGACGGTGCTCAACATCGAGCTGAACGACGCGCGGATAAGCGTGCGCTTCCGCCGCATGGGAGGCGAGGTGGCGATGAACGTGCTCGACCGAACCGGCGTGATTCACGCCACGCTGACGAGTTGACGCCACGCCGGCGTTGCGGGACGCTGATGGCATGTTCCGACGCCTGACTTTGACCCTCGCCGTGTGCTGCCTGCTCGCGACCGCCGCCTGCAGCGGCATCGATTTGGGTGACAACCCCGGCCCCGCCGTACCGAAGCAGGCCGGCCCACTCACCGCTTTGCCTGCGCATCTGAAATACGGCGGGTCCGAGTAGGCGGCGCGATCGCCTTGGGCCGCTCTTGGCAACATCCGCCCCAAATTATGAGGCCTGTGAGCCTCGCTGCGGCGCTACAAAAACGATGAGCGGGATTGTCACCCGTGACCTTTATGCCGGCCGCAAGCCATTACCCCGGCCGAGGCTGCTTCGTTACACGGTTGGTTTCGCCGTGCTGGCTTGGGTCGCGTTGCGGCAGAGTTCCAGCTTCAGCGGGTTGGCCGTCACCATCCTAACCATGTTTGCTACACTGCTGTTTTATCGCATCGCGCAATCCAGGCTGGCCCTGTTCCATCGGGGAAAGGTGATCGAAGATGGCCGCAACGCTCTATTGCCGTTCCTTGAGGGCAGGCCTTTGCATCTCGACCTCGATGCCATGCCGTCCCAAACGCGCCGCGGCGCAGTGGCTACCGGCGCCGCCTACGACGGACACTGGCTGTATGTGATCGAGGAGGGTACGGCTGCACGGATTCCGTTCTCCAAGGTGCGAAAGTGGCGATGGAACATCGAGACCTACAAAGATCCGAAGCTGCATGTGAATGTGAGCGTAAACGGTGCCACCCCTACGCCATCGCTGCCTGACTTGCTGCATCGCGAGGCGGTTGATGGATGGGTTCGTGCAAGGCTTGCGAGCGGGCTCACGGTCCAAGTTGCCGACGTCGGCAAGCCCGCTTGGCGCTTTACCACGGATGATCGCCGCGTCCTGGAGCGATGGCACGAAATCCTGACCCAAATGCGGGAGGGTACGCTGCCATCCGGGTAAGCCAGGGCTGCCTCACGCTTGCCGCGGCCGTGCCACCCGCGGCCGGTAGCCGCTGACGTTCATGCCGTCCTCTGGGCGCAGCCGAAGGAAGCCGGGCGCGGAGACGAGTGTGATCAGCGCTACCAGTAGAAAGGCGATGTGGAAATCCGCCACGCTCGGCAACCGCCCGGGCCCGGCGATCAGGCCTAGCAGCGCCGCGGCGATCGACACGCCGAACGAGACCGTGAGCTGCTGGATCACGCCGCCCAGGCTGGTGCTACGGCTGAGCTTATGGGCCGGCGCATCGGCATAGGTCAGCGTGTTGGTGGTCATGAACTGGGTACTGCGAGCGATGCCGAACACCAGCACCAGCAGGAACACCTGCCAATGCGGTGTCCCCCGTTGCACCAGCGCGAAAGCGGCAATGACCGCGGCACAGAATACGCCGTTGCAGGACAACAATCCGCGATAGCCGAAGCGCCGCATCAGGCGCGCCGAGACCGGCCGCACCACCAGTGTGCCGATGCTGGCCACGAAGGTGAGCGAGCCGGATCGGATCGGGCTCAGCCCAAAGCCGATCTGGAACAGCAGCGGCAGCATGAATGGCACCGCGTTCACCCCCGTCCGGCTCAACCCGCCCGCTAGCGTGCTGACCCGGAAGGTGCGGATGCGAAATAGGCTGAGGTCCAGCACCGCATCCACCCGGCGTCGCGCGTGCAGACCGTAAAGTGCGAGCAGCGTTAACGCCGCAATCACTGCGGCCAGCACGAGGACGCGGGGCAGCAACGGCCGGGCGATGTTCTCGAGCCCGAACTGCAGCAAGCCAAACCCGACGCCGCATAGCACGAACCCCAAGGCATCGAATCGTGGCGGCATGTCGCTGCGGACATCCTCCACGAAGCGCAGCGCCAAGGCCACGCCAAGCGCCCCGATCGGCACGTTCACGTAGAATACCCAGCGCCAACTGGCGTAGGTGGTGAGGAACCCGCCCAGGATGGGGCCGACCGCCGGGCCGATCACCGCGGGGACGGTCATGTAGGTCATCGCGGTGACGAGTTGGCTGCGCGGGAAGGCGCGCAACAGCACGAGGCGGCCGACCGGCGTCATCATCGCGCCGCCAAAGCCCTGAACCGCGCGCATGGCGACCAGGAACAGCAGCCCGCGCGACAGGCCGCAGAGCATGGAGGCCGCGGTGAAAATCATCAGCGCCGCGGCGAACACACGGCGCGCGCCGTAGCGGTCGGCAAACCAACTGCTCACCGGCATGAACACGGCAATGCTCAGGATGTAGGCCGTGATCGCCAGGTTGAGTTCCAGCGGCGGCACCATCAGGCTGCGGGCCATATCGGGGATGGCGGTGGTGACGATAGTCGCGTCGAGTTGTTCCATCAGGAAGGCGAAGGCGACCACCAGCGGGATCAGCAGCCGCAGCTTGCGATTCCGCATTGCGGCATAAACCGGCTCGGGGGCGGCTCGGGACGCCTCACCTGGCGTGTTGGGTGCGTCCAAGGAAGTTCCTTCTCGCTTCGTCGTAACCGGCTTGGTGGGGGCGTCCTCCGCATGCTAGGGCGTGTGGAGGATCGGGTATGACGCATGGACCAGGCACGATGTCGGGTAAGCTAGTCTCCCCTTGGCCCCGGCGCCAAGCCACGGAGGCGGCGCTGCGGGCGGTTGAAGAGACCTTGGCCGCGGCGCCGGGCACGCCGGCAGAGCTGTTCTATCGCGCCTGCCTGCTGGACCGGCTAGGCCGCACCCCGGAGGCTCGGCAGGCTTATTTCGACGTTCTGGCGCAGGACATGGGCCATGCCGGCGCGCTGGCTAACCTGGGCGCTCTGCTGTCGGCCAACGGCTATAAACGGGCGGCGCTCACCACCTACAGCCAAGCCGCCGCCGCCCACCCCAACGACCCGGCGGCCCGCGTCAACCTCGGCAACCTGCTGCGCGAGGCGCAGCGCCCCGCAGAGGCGGCAGAGCACTACCGCGCCGCCCTGGCGATCGATCCCGCCTACCCGGAGGCGCACCAAGGCCTCGCCTACCTGCTGGAAGGCGTGGACGACGTGGCCGCCGCGCGCCATCGCGACGCGGGTTTTGCCAGCCGGCCGGTCACTACCGCAGCCTATCGCGGCGAGGGGCCACCGGTGGTGGTGGTGCAGCTCGTCTCGGCGCGAGGCAACAACATCCCGATGCGCGCCATCCTGGACGACCGCACCTTCCTCACCCACACCGCCTTCGCCGAGTATGCCACCGCCCTGCCACCGCATGACCTGGTGGTGAACGCCATCGGGGATGCCGATTTCGGCCCTGCGGCGCTGGAAGCGGCGGCCCGGCTGATCGCGAACGGTGCCGCGCCGGTGATCAACCCGCCGCAGCGGGTGATGCCCACCGATCGGATGTCCAACTTGCGGCGGTTGGGGGTTCTGCCGGGCGTGGTGGCGCCCCGAACCGCCCTGGCCGCCAAGGCAGACCTCGCC
Source organism: Acetobacteraceae bacterium (assembly GCA_965276785.1). Taxonomy (GTDB): domain Bacteria; phylum Pseudomonadota; class Alphaproteobacteria; order Acetobacterales; family Acetobacteraceae; genus LMUY01. The sequence goes on along the minus strand of OZ255629.1, from coordinate 59,197 downwards.
GCCGGGCCGCCGGCCGGGTTTGGCTACCCGTTCCTGCTGCGCAGCCCCGGCTTCCACACTGGGCAGCATTTCACCCGTATCCAGGATGGTGCCGGATTGGCGGCAGCAGCGGCCGCGCTGCCCGGCGAGCGGCTGCTGGCGCTGGAATACCTCGACGCGACGGGCGCCGATGGCTTTTCGCGCAAATACCGGGTGATGCTGATCGGCGGTGAGGCATTCCCGTTGCATCTCGCGGTCTCGGCCGATTGGAAGGTGCACTACTTCACCGCTGACATGACCTCTCGCGCCGGGCACCGCGAGGAAGAGGAACGCTTCCTTGCCGACATCACTGGCACGCTGGGGCAAACGGCGATGACGGCGATAGCGGCGATCGGCGCGGCATTAAAGCTCGACTATGGCGGGGTCGATTTCGCTGTGGCGCCGGACGGCCGGCTGCTGCTGTTTGAGGCCAACGCGACCATGGCACTGGTGCCGCCCTCAGCGAACCCGGTGTTCTCGTATCGCAAGCCTGCCTTCGAGCGCGCGCTCGCCGCCACGCGAACGCTGCTACTAGCGCGAGCCGGGCGCGGATCGCAGAGCTAAAGCGTAATCGCTTCTGACAGGCGACGCGCTTCCGCTCTAACTCTTGTTTGAGAGACTGGTTAATGCTTCAGGTCGATGCAACCTGAAGCGATTAGGCTCTAACGCTCTGTTACCGACCGCGAGGGCTGCCCGGCTCCAAACCCAGTCTCGTCATGCCCATTTCTGCCGTTGACGGATGACGCGACAGGCGGCTGCATTGTGAAGCAGGCGGGAGGCGCACGATGCTCGACAAGTTGGAGTTCCTGATCGCGGTCGCGCGCGAACAGAATTTCCGGCGTGCAGCGGACGCCTGCGGCGTGGCGCAGCCGACTCTCTCGGCGGCCATTAAAAGCCTGGAGGACCAGTTGGGCGTGCTGCTGGTGCGCCGCTCCTCGCGCTATCAGGGCCTGACACCAGAGGGCGAGCGGGTACTGGAATGGGCGCGCCGCCTGGTCGGGGATGTGCGCTCGATGCGGCAAGAGGTACGGTCGTTCTGCAACGGGCTGAGCGGCGAACTGCGCCTGGCGGTAATCCCGACTGCGGTGCCCTACACGCCCACCCTCACCCGGCGCTACCATGCGCTGCATCCTGGCGTTCGCATCAGCATCCTATCCCGCTCATCCAACGAGATTCTGCAGCAGTTGGACGGCATGGAGGTGGATGCGGGTTTGACCTATCTGGGCAACGAGACGATCGGCCGGTTGCGCGCCCTGCCGCTCTATACGGAGCGTTACCGGCTAGTGCTTGGCCCCGGAGCCGCGTTGCGCGGTCGGCCGAATGTGACGTGGTCGGACGTCGCCGGCCTGAAGCTATGCCTGCTCACGGCCGACATGCAGAACCGCCGCATCCTAGACCGGCTGTTGCACCGGTCGGCCGCCAGCGAGAGCGCCTGCATGCTGGAAGCAGACACGGTGATGGCGTTGCTGGCGCATGTGCGAAGTGGCGACTGGGCGACGGTCGTGTCTGAGGAGGTCGCCGTCCTGCTGGCCAGCGCTGAGCCGTTCCAATCGGTGCCCATCATGGATGGCGGTGCCGCGTTCATCGTCGGCCTGGTGGTGACCGATCACCAGCCGATGTCGCTGTCGCTGCAGGCGCTCCTCGCGGTGGCTGAGCAGTGCCGTAGTCCCGGGATGTAATAGGGTTTTGCTATCGCAACACGGAACTTTCCCGATTGCGAAGAAGTCCCGCCTGAGCAAGCGTGGTCCCTAAAGCAATAGTCGGGCAGGGGGCCGTCTTGGTATGCCGCAGTTCGGGTCGCAGTGGAGCCTTTGGCATCTGGAGCTCCCACCAGGTATTTCTGCATCGTGAGCGCAACGTTGCGCGTTCCGGCCGCTGGAAGTTCATTGCTGGACCGTGCCCGGACGGTTGCTCTGCCGGGCTTCAACCGCTGGCTTGTGCCGCCCGCTGCTCTGGCCGTGCATCTCTGCATCGGCATGATTTACGGCATGTCTGTGTTCTGGTTGCCGCTGACCCATACGGTCGGCCGGGCATGCAGCGCCGGCAGCAGCACGCTGGACATGCTGACCACGCAGCAGTGCGACTGGACCGTGCCGATGCTCGTGATCGGCTTTGAGATCGGCATCGTGTTCCTTGGCGCGTCGGCGGCAATCTGGGGCGGCTGGCTGGAGCGGGTGGGCCCACGACGGGCGGGCGTCACGGCCGCGCTGTGCTGGAGCGGCGGGCTGGTGGTGGCCGCGTTCGGCGTCCACCTGCATCAGCTTTGGCTGGTTTGGCTGGGCATGGGGGTGTTGGGAGGGATTGGCCTGGGGCTGGGCTACATCTCCCCCGTTTCCACCCTGGTGAAATGGTTTCCCGATCGGCGCGGCATGGCAACCGGCATGGCCATCATGGGGTTCGGCGGTGGAGCGATGATCGGCGCGCCGCTTGCCGCCATGCTGATGCGCCACTTCCAATCGCCCGCCGGGCCCGGGGTTTGGCAGACCTTTCTGGTGTTGGCCGCGATCTATCTTGTGTTCATGATGGCCGGCAGCTTCGGCTACCGTGTGCCCCCCACGGGATGGCAGCCGGAGGGTTGGGTGCAGCCGGTGGTCACCCGCAGGTTCGCCGCCTCCGGCCATGTCCATCTCAGCCGCGCGGCGCGCACGCCGCAGTTCTGGTTGATCTGGACGGTGCTACTGATGAACGTGAGCGCCGGGATCGGCGTGCTGAGCGTGGCGTCGCCGATGCTGCAGCAACTGTTTGGTGCGACGCCGGCGATCGCGGCCGGGTTTGTCGGGCTGCTCTCGGTGTTTAACATCGCTGGGCGGTTTTTCTGGGCTTCGGCGTCGGACAAGATTGGGCGCAAGACCACCTACTTCGTGTTCTTCGTCCTCGGCATCGTGCTGTATTCGGCGACGCCGTGGACGGCTCATACCGGGCAGAAGGCGCTGTTCGTTGGGTTCTGCTGCATTATCTTGTCGATGTATGGTGGCGCTTTCGCGACCGTGCCGGCCTATCTGGCCGACGTGTTCGGAACGCAGTTCGTCGGCGCCATTCATGGTCGCTTGCTCACCGCGTGGTCCACTGCGGGCGTGCTCGGCCCGGTGCTGGTGAGCTACATCAGCCAGCGCGCGCTGCAAGCCGGCGTGGCCAGGACCAACGTGTATGACCAAACGCTGTATGTGATGGCGGGGCTGCTGGCGGTGGGTCTGTTGGCCAACGTGCTCATCCGTCCGCTGTCACAGCGATGGTTTATGACGCCGGCCCAGTTGAGCGCCGCTCAAGACGGGCAATCCACCGTAGTTACTGCCGCGCCGCCGCCACGCGCGGCAGTCATGGATGCGTCGATCGGCATTGGTCTCGGTGGATTCACCAGACAGGCTGCTGTGGCGTGGCTCTGTGTATTGCTGCCGATCTGCTACGGACTTTACATGACGCTGTCAGGTGTTGCTGGACTACTCTAGAACAAGCGAGGGATGAAGAACGATGGACAATAGCCGGAGGAATTTTCTTGGTGCCGCGGCCCTCGGGGTCGGGGGCCTCGCGCTGAACCAGGCCGCCGCCGCTGCAGAGTCGGCAACCGACAAGGGCAAGCCAGGCGAGGGAGGCTTCGGCCTCGGCGCGCAGCAACTGCCGCCGGGCGCCGCCGTCGCCTATCACGATCCGGAAGACGTCAGGGAGACGCCGGCGTTCACCCGTTCGCTCGATGGGTCGGCGCCGAAGATTACCTCGGGTGGATGGGCCAAGGAGTCGACGGTTCATAACCTGCCGATCATGAAAGGCATTGCTGCCGTTCACATGTTCCTGGACCCAGGCGCCTCGCGTGAACTCCATTGGCATGCCATCGCCGCAGAATGGGCCTACATCATAGCCGGCCGTTGCCAGACGGTGGTCCTTGACCCGTCCGGGCAGACAGAGGTCAACAATTACCAGGCGGGCGACCTGTGGTTCTTCCCCAAGGGCCATGGCCACGCGATCCAGACCATCGGCAACGAGCCTTGTCACTTCATCCTGGCCTTTGACAACGGCGCTTTCTCCGAGCACGGCACGTTCTCCATCACCGACTGGCTCAACGTCACCCCAAAGTCGATGCTGGGTCAGAACTTCGGCATCCAACCCGCGCTGTTCGACCCCTTGCCAAAGGGTGAGAGCTACATCCAATCCGGCCCGATTTTGCCCGCCTCCCAGGCCATTGATGCACCTTGGCCGCGGGAGTCGACGCATAAGTTCGCCCTGTTGACCGATGCCCGCTCCCGCCGCGACTTCGACGGCGGCAGCTTCAACGTCGCAACTGTCGACGAATGGCCCATTTCATCGACGTTCTCGGGCGGCCTCATGGTCATTAAGCCCGGCCAAATGAAGGAACTGCATTGGAACCCGAACGCTGACGAGTTGCAGTATTACGTGCAGGGATCGGGCCAGATCGCGATGTTCGGGTCCGGGGGTCGCGGCCAGGTTGCAGACGTCAAGACCGGGGACTCCGCCTACGTCCCAGCCGGCTACGGGCACGCAATGGTCAATACCGGAACCGAGGACCTCAAGATGGTCCAGACCTGGAATGCCGGCAAGTTCGAGGAAATTACTCTCAAGCACTGGATGCAAACCGCACCGACCCATCTGCTGGCCAACAACATGGCGGGTATGCCGGCCAGCACGCTGGCGCTGATTAAACCGGCGTAGTTGCCCCGCCTAAGGAAGCAAAAACCAAGGCCGGCCTTGCGCCGGCCTTGAGTTTGATAGGGACTTACGATCACAGCATGGTTTGAGGGCGCTTGTTGCCGGGGCTCCAGCGCGCAAGTGTGGATCACAAGGGAACGCGGAAGTCCGAAATGGCCAGAGGCTTGAAAACTCCGATCTCCGTCGTGCACGACAGCCGCCCTGAGTGGCCGGGAACGAGCCGTGCTGCAGCCATCATCGAGGCGCACCGCACGATGCCGGGCGCGATGCTGCCCTTGCTGCATGCCATTCAGAACGAGTTTAGCTGCGTGCCGCTGGAAGTGGAGCCGATGATTGCGGTGGCGCTGAACCTCTCTCGCGCGGAAGTGTTCGGCGTCATCACGTTTTATCACGATTTCCGCCGCGAGCCGGCTGGCCGGCATGTGCTCAAGCTGTGCCGTGCCGAAGCCTGCCAGGCGACCGGCGCGGTGCCGCTCGCCGAGGGCTTGTTGCAGCGTCTGGGCGTTGACTGGCATGGCCGCACGGCCGATGGCGCGCTGACGGTGGAGCCGGCGTTCTGCTTCGGCCTTTGCGCCTGCGGCCCGGCGGCGCTGTTGGACGGTGAACCGCTCGCTCGGCTCACCTCCGCCTCGCTGGACGACGCGCTGGCACAGGTGGGTGCATGACGCGCGTTTATCTCCCGGCGGACGCGGCCGCGCTGGCGCTCGGCGCCAACCGGGTTGCCGCCGCCCTGCAGGCTGAGGCGGCCAAGGGAGGGTTTGCGGTCGAGATCGTTCGAACCGGCACCCGGGGCATGGTCTGGTTAGAGCCGTTGCTGGAAGTGGAAACGCCGGAGGGGCGTATTGGCTACGGCCCGGTGAACCCGAGCGATGTGCCGGCGCTGCTGGCGGCGGGCCTGCTCACCGGGGGCGAGCACAGCTTGCGGGTGGGACCGCCGGACCAGTTGGAATGGATGCGCGGGCAGTCGCGGCTGACCTTCGCCCGTTGCGGCGTGATCGACCCGGTGTCGGTTGAGGATTACTGCGCCAATGGCGGCTACGCCGGCTTGCGGCGAGCGGTCGAGCTCGGCGGCGAGATGGTCGTCGACGAGGTAAAGCGCTCCGGCCTGCGCGGGCGCGGTGGCGCGGGGTTCCCCACCGGCATCAAGTGGAACACGGTGCGGCTGGCCCCGGCGGAGCAGCGCTACGTGGTCTGCAACGCCGACGAAGGCGACAGCGGCACCTTCGCCGACCGCATGCTGATGGAGGGGGACCCGCTCAGCCTGGTCGAGGGCATGACTATTGCCGGCGTCGCGGTGGGCGCCACGCAAGGCTACATCTACTGCCGGTCGGAGTATCCGCACGCGTTCGACGTAATGCAACGCGCCATCAAGGCCGCTGAGCGAGCGGGGTATCTGGGGGAGGACGTCGCCGGGTCGGGCCACGCCTTCCGCTTGGACGTGCGGCTGGGTGCAGGCGCCTATATCTGCGGCGAGGAAACCTCGCTGCTGGAATCGCTTGAGGGCAAACGCGGCATGGTGCGCGCCAAGCCGCCGCTGCCGGCCATTGAGGGCCTGTTCGGCCGCCCCACGGTGGTGAACAACGTGCTTTCACTTGCGGCAGTGCCGTTCATCCTCGCCGAGGGAGGCGAGGCCTACGCAACCTATGGCACTGGCCGGTCACTGGGCACCTTGGCAGTGCAACTCGCGGGCAATGTTAAGCGCGGCGGGTTGATTGAAGTGCCATTCGGCGTGCCGTTGCGCACGATGGTGGAGCAATGGGGCGGCGGCACCGCCACCGGACGCCCAGTCCGTGCGGTTCAGGTGGGCGGGCCACTTGGCGCTTACTTCCCCGACAGCTTGCTGGACACGCCGCTGGACTACGAAGCGTTTGCCGCCGTGAAGGGGCTGGTCGGCCACGGCGGCGTCGTGGTGTTCGACGACACGGTGGATTTGCTGCAGCAAGCGCGCTTCGCCTTCGAGTTCTGCGCCGGCGAAAGCTGCGGCAAATGCACTCCGTGCCGCATCGGCGCGACCCGCGGCATGGAGGTGGTGGACCGCATCGCCGCCGGGCAGCAGCGGGAGAAGCAGACTGCCCTGTTGCAGGACCTCTGCACCATTATGGCGGATGGCTCGCTCTGCGCCATGGGCGGGTTGACCCCCGTTCCCGTGATGTCCGCCTTGACGCATTTCCCCGAGGACTTCGCGCGCCCGGCCGCTGTGCCGGTCGCCGCTGAATAAAGGAGCTGGCTCCGATGGGCGTCCTGAAGGAATTGGATTACGGCACGCCGATCCGCGTGAGCGAGCGGGTGGTGAGCGTCGTGATCGACGGGCAGAGCGTGAGCGTCCCCGCCGGCACCTCGGTGATGGCGGCGGCGATGGCGCTGGGCACCAAAGTCCCCAAGCTGTGCGCGACCGATACGCTGGAGCCGTTCGGCTCCTGCCGCATGTGCCTGGTCGAGATTGCCGGCCGCCGCGGCACCCCCGCCTCCTGCACCACCCCGGCCGAGGATGGCATGGTGGTGACGACGCAGAGCCCGAACCTGGCCAAGCTGCGCCGCGGCGTGATGGAGCTCTATATCTCCGACCACCCGCTGGACTGCCTCACCTGTGCCGCCAACGGCGATTGCGAGTTGCAGGACGTGGCCGGCGCGGTCGGGCTGCGCGAGGTGCGCTACGGCATGGAGGGGGCGAACCACCTCGATCTGCCGAAGGACGAGAGCAACCCGTATTTCACCTTCGACAGCTCTAAATGCATCGTCTGTAACCGCTGTGTGCGGGCCTGCGAGGAGATCCAGGGCACCTTCGCGTTGACCGTCGATGGCCGCGGCTTCGACAGCCGCATCGCTGCGGGGCCGACCGACTTCATGGGCAGCGAATGCGTCTCGTGTGGCGCTTGCGTGCAGGCCTGCCCGACCGCGACGCTGACCGAGAAAAGCGTGATCGAGATGGGCCAGCCGGAGCATTCGGTGGTGACCACATGCGCCTATTGCGGCGTCGGCTGCTCGTTCAAGGCCGAGATGCAGGGCAGTACGGTGGTCCGTATGGTGCCGTTCAAGGACGGGAAGGCCAATGAGGGGCACTCCTGCGTCAAGGGCCGCTTTGCATTCGGCTATGCAACGCACAAGGACCGCATCACCAAGCCGATGATCCGCGCCAGGATCACCGACCCTTGGCGGGAGGTGACTTGGCAGCAGGCGATCGATCACGCCGCCGCCGAGTTCAAGCGGCTGCAGGCGACCTATGGCCGCGATAGCATTGGCGGCATAACCTCCTCGCGCTGCACCAACGAAGACACCTACCTAGTGCAGAAGCTGGTGCGCGCCGGGTTCGGCAACAACAACGTCGATACCTGTGCCCGCGTATGCCATTCGCCCACCGGCTACGGCCTGATGGCCACGCTCGGCACCTCCGCCGGCACGCAGGATTTCGCCTCCGTCGCTTACAGCGACGTGATCCTGGTGATCGGCGCCAACCCCACCGACGGCCACCCGGTGTTCGCCTCCCGCATGAAGCATCGGCTGCGGGAGGGCGCCAAGCTCATCGTGGCCGACCCGCGCAAAATCGATTTGGTGCAAAGCCCGCATGTGCGTGCAGAGCACCATCTGCCGCTGCAGCCCGGTACCAACGTCGCCTTGGTAAACGCGCTGGCGCATGTGGTGGTGACGGAAGGGCTGGTCGCCGCCGACTACGTGCGCGAGCGCTGCGACATGGAGGCGTTCGAGATCTGGGCGCGCTTTATCGCCGAGCCGCGCAACGCGCCCGAGGCGGTTGCCAACGTCACGGGCTGCGACCCGGCGGCGATTCGCGCCGCCGCCCGGCTCTACGCCACCGGCGGGGCGGCCGCGATCTACTACGGATTGGGCGTGACCGAACACAGCCAGGGCTCCACCACCGTGATGGCGATGGCGAACCTGGCGATGGCCACCGGCAATATCGGCCGGCCCGGGGCGGGCGTGAATCCGCTGCGCGGCCAGAACAACGTGCAGGGCTCGTGCGACATGGGCTCCTTCCCGCACGAATTCCCTGGCTATCGCCACGTCTCCGGCGAGGAGGTGCGGCAGGTGTATCAGGAGATGTGGGGCGTGCAGCTCAGCGCCGATCCGGGCCGCCGCATCCCCAACATGCTGGACGATGCGGTGGAGGGTAGCTTCAAGGGCCTTTACATCCAGGGCGAGGACATCGCGCAATCCGACCCGGACACGCAGCATGTGACCGCGGGGCTGCGGGCGATGGAATGCGTGGTGATCCAGGACTTGTTCCTGAACGAGACGGCCAAATACGCCCACGTGTTCCTGCCGGGTTCGTCGTTCCTGGAAAAGGACGGCACGTTCACCAACGCCGAACGCCGCATCAGCCGGGTTCGCAAGGTCATGCCGCCGCTCGGCGGGCTGGCGGATTGGGAAGCCACCATGGCGCTCTCCAACGCGCTGGGCTTCCCGATGGAGTACAAGCACGCCGCCGAAATCATGGACGAGATCGCGCGCACGACGCCGACCTTCTCAGGTGTCTCCTATGCCAAGCTCGACGAGCTGGGCTCGGTGCAGTGGCCCTGCAACGAGGCGGCGCCTTCTGGCACGCCCACCATGCATGTCGACCGCTTCGTGCGCGGTCTCGGCCGGTTCATGATCACCGAGTATATTCCGACCGAGGAGCGCACCGGCGCGTTGTTCCCGCTGATCCTCACCACCGGGCGCATTCTCTCACAATACAATGTCGGCGCGCAGACCCGGCGCACCGCCAACAGCCAGTGGCACGAAGAGGACATGCTGGACATCCATCCGTTCGACGCCGAGAGCCGCGGTGTGACGGATGGTGATTTGGTCTGCCTGGCCAGCCGTTCCGGCGACGTTTCGCTGCGGGCGCGGATCAGCGAGCGGATGCAACCGGGTGTGGTTTACACAACGTTCCATCACCCGAAGACGGGCGCCAACGTGATCACGACCGATTTCACCGATTGGGCGACCAATTGCCCGGAGTACAAGGTGACCGCGGTGCAGGTGCGCAAGACCAACCGCGTATCCGACTGGCAAGCGCGCTTCTTTGAAGAGGACGAGGCTCTCACCCGGGTCGCGGAACTGGACGCGGCCGACTGATGCGCCCGGAAAAACTCGTCTCTATGGCGAACCAGATCGCCAGCTTCTTCCGCTCCTATCCGGTGGAGGAAGCCGCGGCTGGGATCAACCATCACCTGCAGGCATTTTGGACTCCCACCATGCTGGCGACTTTGGAGGCGCATCTGGCGGAAGGCGGAACCCAAGCCGACCCACTGGTGGTGCGTGCGATGACCCGGGAGCCGGCCGCTGAAAGCCCGGCGGAACGCGCGATCTCGCCACTGGAGCAAACCGGGGAAATGGCGACCGACGCGGGGTAAGCGGCTTCAGTATCGACGGGGCTGGCTGAGACTGCGCCATAGCATGACGCCGGCGGCCAGGCCGACAATCAGGCCGGGACTGCCGCTCAGCGCGTAGGCACCGCCCGTGAACAGCGCCGACGCTAGGCTCACCGCCCAACCGTTCGGTCGGGGCCAGCGCCGGGCCAGGCTTTGGCCGGCGAAGTGGGCGAACAGCGCAGTGACCGCCAACATGGCAAGTTCGGCCCAGGCTCGGCTGGCCGACGCATTGGCCGCCGTCGCCCGCGCCACCACGCCCAGAACGCCCGCCCCGCATAGATGCAGCAAGACCAACCCGACGGAGCGTGCAAACGGTCTGACCGTCCTGCGGCGCCGAGCGGGCGAAACACGGCTCCACGGGCTGGCGCGCGGCACGAGGCGCTCGACCTGCGGCACGCTCGCCCTTGCTGGCGGGGCCGGTGGCTGTTCCGGCTGGCTGGCTGGCACGGCGGCGGCTTCTGCTGTCGCCGGCACAGGCGGGCGGGGGTCCGGCACCGCCCGTGCCGCACCGAGCGCCACGCCGATTTGCACGGCGATCTCCTGCAGCTCGGAGTTGTCTTCCGCCGGGCCGAACGCGGCCGCGCCGGCTCGGCGGAAGGGGGTGGCGGCGGTAATCGCCCCGCACTGCAGCAGGCCGCCCAAAGTGCGCGCGCTGCGCACGGTCACCCGCTCGCCATGCGCATCGACGAACTCGTACATCGGCCAGTCCTCGGGGAGCGCTCCATATTGGAACAGGTGGTGGAGGGTGGTAACGCTCGCGCGTGTATCATGCCCCACTCCCGACGACACGCCTGCAGCGCCGCAGATTTGGCCGGCTCGCGATCGCAGCGGCGATGTCGGCGGCCGGGCTGCCCGCCGCCGCCGCCTGCCTGCCTGCGGGCGTGAGGGCGCCCGATTCGGTCACGGAACCGGCGGCGGCGAGCCCTCGGGCCCCGGTGGTCAGCGTGTTCGTAGACGTGTCGGGCAGCATGGCGGGCTTCGTTGACCGCCCCCGTCCCGGCACGCATGCCGGCGAGCCGCGGGCGTTCCGCGACATCGTGCTTAGCCTGCCTGAACTGGGCAGCGCCATAGCCGACCAAGTGGAGCTGTTCGCGTTCGGCACTACCATCCGGCCGTTGCCATTGGCAGGCCTGGCCCGGGCGGCCGACCCGCACTTCTACGCCGACGCCGACAGCCGCATCCAGACCGCGCTGAGCCGCATGGCAGAGCTGCCGCCCGATCAGGTTGGGCTGCTGATCACGGACCTGTTCCTCACCGGTGAAGAAATCTTCGGCGGCGCGGCGGCGATCCGCCGGCCCTTGGCGCAGATGCTCGATAGCGGCCGCGGCGTGGCCCTGATCGGCATCAGGTCCGGCTTTTCCGGCACTGTCTATGACATCCTCGGCGTAAAACCCTACCGCGACGCCACCGAGCGGCCGTTCTATATCATCGGCTGCGGGCCGCCAGCGGTCCTCGCCGCGCTGCTGCGACGGCTGAACACCGAGTTGCTGGCGCCCTTGCCGCCACCCAGCGATGGCGAGCCCCGGTCACACGCCGTGCTGTTCACGCATGACCCGCTGCGGCCCGGCGTGTTGCCGCTCACGCTGCGACCGGCGGGCAAGGCGGAGTCGGCGCCGGGCCTCGCCAGCCCGGTGAGCGCCGACGCAGCCGGCGTACGGTTTCCTGGCGCGGCCGGGATGGCGGAGGCGACGTTGTCCCTGGCGACCTTGGCGCAAGGCCCGGCGCTGCTGCCAGACCGATTCACCCTCGCAACCCACCTCTGGGCGCAACCGCCCGGCGCGTCCGTGTGCGGCCACTGGATCGATATCCACAGCTTGCCGCCGCTCGCACAGTTGGCGCAAGAGGTGGACGGTGCCCCCGTGCTGCGCGTCGGCGGAGCGGTGATGGGCCGGGTCACGCCAGGTCTGTTGTTTTTGCTGCAGGCGCGGGTGGACACGGCCGGGTTGTCGGACGCACCGGCACAGACCGCCTGGGTGCGGGCATGGAACCTTGAGGCACGCGAGGTGCAGGACTATGTCGGCAGCCGGCCACGGATGTTCCGCACGCTCAACCTGCGCGAGATCGTCAGCATGCTTGAAGGCATCGTCCGCGATGGCTTAAAGCCGCACCCGGTCGCCGCGGCGCTGCTGGCGTTCCAGGTCTCGCCACGGTGAAGCCCATCTAATGAAGCACCGGGCCATGCCGATTGCGATGGCGCTGGCGGCTGGCTGCGCCCTGCTGGCACTGGCCTGGCTGCTGCCCGGGCTGCTCGACGGCGCCAGCCTGGCCGAGGCCATGCTCAAGCCGAGCTACAAACTGCCCGAACTGATCCCGGCCTACGTGCCCGACCTGCGCCAGGCCTTGCGCGCCACGCTTGCGACCGGGGCCGGCGCGGCGCTGGCCGCCTTCGCCGCCTGGGTGCTGGGCGTGCAACTAGCCCGGCCCACCGGCCCGCGCCAAGTGGGGCGAAGCTGGCGTCTTTGGCTGTGGCTCGGGCTCGCCATCCTGGTGGCCGCCGCCAGCTACCTGGTGATCGAATACCGCGTGCTCGGCCGCTTGGACTCGGTGGAAGAGGTGACGGCCAACCGGCTGGCGGCGCTGGTGGCGGCGGCGGCCTGCCTGGTGTTCTGGCTGCTGAGCCTGCTCGGCACGGAGCGGATGATGCGCCCGGCCGTACCGCTGGGGGCGTTGCTGATGGCGCGGCATTGACCACCCATTTCGTGCTCGGCATCGGCGGCACCGGAGCCAAGAGCGTGGAAGCCTTCATCCGCCTGGCGCTTTGCGGCTTGGGGCCGGAAGCCGCCTGGGTCGGCCTGCTGGACCAGGACCGCTCCAACGGCAACTCCGCCCGGGCGATGCGGGTGCTGTCGGACTATGCCCAGCTCCGCGCTTTGCTGCGGGCGGCGGGCGAGGCCGATTTGGGGCGCTCACCGCTGCTCGGGATGCGGCTAGACCAGCCGGCGGCGGGCTGGGCCTGGGCGCCGGAGGAGCGATCGGCGGCGTCGCTCTCCACCGCCATCGGCTACCCGGCCCTACCCCCGGCCGAACAAGCATTGGTGCAGGCGCTGTTCACCGAGGAGGAACGGCGGCTGCTGCTCGACGAAGGCTTTCGGCAGCGGCCGGCCTTGGGGGCAGCGCTCACCCTGCAGGGCGTCACCCCCGAGTCGCCGGTTTGGCGGGATTTGCTGGCGGCGCTGCAATCGGCCGGGCATGGCGGCGAGGTGCGCGTGTTCCTCGTCGCCTCCATCTTTGGCGGCACCGGGGCGGCGGGGTTTCCCACGGTGGCGCGGCTGCTGCGCAACGAAATCCGCCGCGGCAACCTAGAGGGGCAGGTCAAGCTCGGCGGCGCGCTGCTGCTGCCCTACTTCGCCTTTCCGCCACCACCGACGGGATCGGAGCCGACCATCCGTCCGGACTCGTCCGCCTTCATGATGCAGGCGCGCGGCGCGCTGGAATACTACGCGCAACTGTTCCGTGCCGAGCGGGTGTTCGACCGGCTGTACTTGGTGGGCAATGACCCGCTGATCCCGTTGCGCGTGTATTCCGATGGCGGCTCCAGCCAGGCCAACCCGCCGCTGCTTCCAGAATTGGTGGCCGGTCTGGCCTGCATCGACTTCCTGCGCACCCAGCCCGAAGGCGGCCCGCAAACGGTGGCGGCGGGCACGGGCTCGGACACGGTGGGGTGGGACGACCTGCCCTATGACGGACCCGGCGGCCCCGCCATTCTGCGCGCCGAGGTGGGCGCCACGCTGCGGATGGCGCTGGCCTGGCGCCAGGCCTACGGTCCTGCACTGGCCGGCGAGAGCTGGCGTGCTTGCCGGCGCGAGGCGTGGTTTCGCCGCCTGCTGGCCGGGGACGGTAGCGCGCCGGTGAGCAGCGAAGCCACGCAGCGAGCGATCGGACTCGCCGGGCGGGTATTGGACGATCTGCTGCGCTGGTTCACCGCGCTGAACCGCGGCGGGGCGGGCCGGGGCAGCCTGGCCCTGCTGCAAGACGGCTTGCTGGCGCGGGATTGGGGCTCGCCCGCCATCGACGACATCGCGCTCACCCCGGTGCTGAGCAACGCCGCCTTTGCCAGTGCGGTCGCGCCGAGGCAAGGGCCCAGCCTGCGCGATGTGTTCGCCCGCATGAGCTACGGGCCGGTGCCCGGGGATGGCAGCGGGCTCGGGTTGGCCCTAGCCGCATTGCGGGCCGCTTGCCATGACAACTGGGCCGAAGGGTGAACCGGTGCCGAATACGATCCATCCCCTGCTGCCGCCGCTCTCGGAGGCCCATCGCGTGCCGCCGCTGCCCAGGGCAGGCACGTGGCACCCGCTCGGCTCGGCCGACCCGCTACAGGTAATCGCGCGCGGGCTGAATACCGGGCCGAGGCTGACGGACGCCGCCAGCGACATCGTCTCGGTGCCGGACGTCTGGGCGCAGCTCACCGTGTTCCACAACGCGCTGGAAACGGAACGCCACCCATTGCACGGGCGAGCAGTGGCGGAGTGGCGCGGGTTGCTTGGCTGCTTTGCCCTGGGAGCCTACCGGACGGGCGAACTCACGTCCGAGGTGGTCCCCGTCACCGCACGGCCCGGCGGCAGTTGGGCCGCCCTGGTCTCCCGCCTCACCCCGCAATGCAGCTTGCTGGACGGGCAGCGGCTGGCCGAGGTGGCGCTGATCCGTATCGGCCGGCAGTTGATCGGGCTGGGGCAAGCGCTGACCCTGGTCGCGCCGAGCCGCTCGCTGGCCGACCTGCACGGCGCCCGCCCGCCGGTGCCCTGGATGCGCGACGGCCGCTTCCAGGACCCTTTGCTGGTGGCCGGATTGTCGCCCGAGGAGCGTGCGGTGCTGGCGCATGTCCTCGCCAAGCTGTGCGCCGACCTGGAGACCGAACGCGACCGCTCCCGCGACGTGGCCGCGCTGCTCGGCCATGCGCGGGACTACCTGGAGGCGGCGCGGCAGGGCGCGGCCACCGTGTCCCCCTCCCAGTTCGAGGCCGAGCCCGCCTCGCTCGGCTTGCCTGCCCTGCCGGTGTTTCGCGCCTTGCGCACGCGCGAGAGCGTGGCCATGGCGACAGGGGGGGCCCAGGCGGTGGTGTCGGACTGCCTGCTCCGGCTGCGGCCTGGTTTAGAGGGCACCAAGCTGCGCGGCGCCGTGCTGCTGGACATGGCGTTGCACGAGAAGCTCGGCCGCCCCGCCGGCGAGGTCCGCGTGTGGGAGCGGTTCTCGCTGCGCACCCTGCATGACCGCCCGGAACTGGTGGGCCAAATTCGCGCTCAGGCGCAAGCCGCTGGCTATCTGGTGATCGAAACGACCGAGCTGTTCCTACCCCGGCTCTACCGCACCGACGGCATTGAGCAGGGCTTCGAGCAGCATCCCCCCGGCGCCAAGGACCACCTGCTGCCGTTCTCTCCCTTGGTGACGGCGCTGCTCGACCGCAGCGAACTGGCGCGCGCCTGCCGCGTAACGCCGGCGGGGGCGGGCGGCACCACGGTGAACCTGCGCCTGGCCTTGCAAGCCGGCGGCGCCATCACCTTGGCGCAGCACTACCCGGGCGAGGATGCCAGCGAGCCCCCCTTCGCGCTCTCGGTCTGGCCCAACTTCAGGGCGGACTGGTGGTGCCTGCATCTGGGCTATTCCGGCACCACGCCGGGCATCCAGTTCGTCACCGCCGGGTTCGCCTCCTTGCCCGGGCTGCAACGCTGCCTCGCAGCGGCGGCGGATGGGTTCAGCGCGGTGGCCGCCGCCCGCGCGCTGCTGGCGGGGGACGTGACTGTGCTGGCCGACACCACTTGGTTTCGCCAAGACCATCAGGCCGCGCGGGCGCTCTATGTGCTGCCGGGCGCCGCGGAGGCCGCCATCCTGCAGGACCGCCGGGCTGGCGCACCCCGGGTCGCGGGCTTGCTGCTGCTGCCCGAGCCGCCGCTGGCCGCGCCCGGCAGCGGCGGGGGAACCGCGAAGGTGGGGATCGACTTCGGCACCACCAATACTGCCGTGTTCCTTCAGGTCGGCAGCCAGGCGCCCGAGCCACTGCAGATGCAGCCGCGCCACATCCTGGCCTATCGGGTCGCCGAGCAAAGCCGCGATGAACTGGACGCCGAACTGCTGCCGGTCAACACGATCGACATGCCGTTCCAGACGATCCTGCGCGACCGCAAGCTGTCCGGGCACGACGGCGAGCGGCGGCCGTTCCGCGATACGCTGATCTACTTCGCGCAGCGCCGCAAAGCTGCCCTCGAACGGGTGACCGGTACGGACGACCTATTCGCCAACCTGAAATGGGGCGATGACCAGCCCTCCCGCGAGCGCGTGCAGTTGTTCCTGACCCAGGTCGTGATCATGGCCCTGGCGGAGGTGGCGGCGCGCGGGATCGAGCCCGAGCAGGTGGCGTTCAGCTTCTCCTTTCCCGAGGCGTTCCGGGCGCAACACCTGCTGAGCTTCCAGGGAGCGGCGCGCAACGCGGTGGCGGACGGCTTCCGACTAGTGGCCTCCCCAGGTGCCAAGCGCCCGCCGATCCCCAGCTTCCAGACTGAATCGGTCGCCACGGCGCAGTATTTCATCCATCGCCTGAAAACGCCGGCGACCGAAGGGCTGGTGACGTTCGACATCGGCGGCCAGACCACCGATGTCGCTATCGTGCAGAGCCAAACACTTCAAGCCGAGCGGCTGGCTTGGCGCGGCTCGTTCCAGCTCGCCGGCCGTCACCTGCTGATCGCGCATCTGAGTGAGAGCCCGGCCATCCTGGAGCAATTGGCGCGCGGCCGGCCAGACCTCGCCGCCTTGGTGGATGCCTTGGTCGCCTCGGGCAGCGCCAGCTCCGAAAAGCGCACGCTGAGCACGGAGCTGCTGGTGAACAGCCTCGATTTTGCCGAGGCCTTTGCTGCCGTGCTGCCCACACTTGGAGGAATGGCGGAGGCCGAACGGCTGCGGGCGGTGGCGCTGACCGGGCTCGCCGGACTGTTCGATTACATGGGCCGCACCGTGCGCCACTTGACCGAGACCGGCCGCATCGAGGCCCGCACCAATACCGCGATGTCCGTGTGCCTGGGCGGGCGGGCGTCGCTGCTCTATCGCACGCTGCTCAGCGTGCCGGAGGAAGCGGCGCTGGTGCTCAACGTGTTCACCACGGCAGCCGGCGAGGCGATGCCGCGGGCGCGCCTGGTGTTCTCCGAGGCGCCGAAGCAGGAGGTGGCGTTCGGCTTGGTGAGCGACGACCGAGCCCTGCAAGGCAGTGTCGCCAGCGAGCCGCTGTTGGGCGAGGCGGTGCGCAGCGGCGAGGCGGACATGGCGGCCACCGCGCTGGTCGCCGAACTCGACAGCGGCCGGGCTTGGCGGGTGGAAGACCCGGCGGAGTTTCGCCGCTTCCTCGCCTGCCTGCCCCAATTGCGCATCCGGCTCGCGCCACAAGCCGCCGAATTGGGAGAGCTATCGGGCCTGGCTAATGCCGAGATAGCGCGGGCCTTGCGGCTCGCGCAGCAGGAACGGCAAGCGGGCAGCGTCGTGGCGGACAGTTCCGTGCTGGAGCCGCCGTTCATCGTGCTGCTGCGGCAGTTCGTCGCGCGCTTGGCCATCGATCCACGGGCGGTGAGCCCCTGACGCCTTGGAGGTGCTGCGCCTGAGCCGCGGCCCAGGCAAGCGGACGATTTCGGCTCGAGGAACGCGCTCGGACGGCACGGCTGCCAATTCAGCAATCCGGGCACGCGGCTTTGTAGACGGGCACCGGACCGCTGCGATGGCAGAAGCGGCACAGATGGTCACAACCGGCGGATCGATGGCGGCGAACCCAACGCCGCAAAAATCAGCAGCGTCAGCAAACGGGCGTCGGCGTGGCGAGCGACAAACTTTGTCCGCCGGTTTAGAATGGTATCAACGCGTCGAGCACTTGTTGACCGTAGCGCGGCTGCTGCAGATCGGTCAGGGTACCGCGGCCGCCATAGGCGATGCGCGCCTCCGCCATGCGGTCATGCACCACCGTGTTGTCGCTGGCGATATCTTGCGGCCTGACCACCCCGCTCACTTGAAGTTCGCGCAACTCGCTGTTGACCCGAACCTCTTGTCGTGCCGCCACCACGAGGTTGCCATTCGGCAAAACCTGCGTCACGACACCTGCTACGCGTAGCGTTACGGTCTCGTCTCGCTTGATCGTTCCAGTTCCAGTATTTGTGTTCGTGCTGTTTGTGTTGATGAGGCTGCTTGGGCTGAGATTCTTATTAATGAGCTTTGGCAACGCAGTCTCAAGCCCAAATAGATTGGATGTTCCCGCGGTCTCGGTTCCGGTTCGAGTTGCGCCAGTCGCGTTATCCAACACTCCTTTGTCGGCGATGTTGACCAGCACTGTCAGAATGTCCCCGACCTGAGCTGCGCGCTGATCTTTGAAGAAAGCTCTGCTGCCGGAGCGCCACAGGCTATTGGCCTCTGTCGGTGCCAATTGCGGGTGCGGCATCGGCATCGTGACCGGCCGCCATCGCGGATCTTCCGTAGGGTTGGCAGTCGGGGTCATTTCGGGCGGACGGCCGATCTCAGATAACCTGGTAAGAGTGCCACAACCTGAAACCGCAAGGCTGGACACGACCGCAATCGCCGCCAAGAGCGCCGAGCGCCGCGCGCTCATCGCGCTGCCACCAGGAGGGGTAGCGAAGCGACTGCGGAGGCGGTCGACGCGGGCGCTCCCGTGGGGCGAACCTGGTCGGGCCCGACCACCTGAGCATCAAGCGTCGCGCGCGAGGTGGTATTCATCACCCGGATCCGGTCGCCACTCGCGCCTCCCTCCAAGGCCACTCCTTGCGCCGAGATCAGCAGCCCCGGCAGCTCCAATTCGATGTGCACGCCATCTCCCCTCTTAACCGCCAGCGGCCGGCCCAAATCAGCCATTGCGAAGGGCGCCCCGATGCCGACGGGCCGGCGCACCGCCATGCCAACTGCTTGGGCAGCGTCTCGCGCAACATCCGCCCGCACCGTATCAGCGCGCACCCGTCCAAACCTCACGTCAGCCTGACCAACCACGTCACCCGGCAGCAAACGCCGAACTGCTACCGGGATGTCCACCATCTCCTGCACTCGGCCGGACAAGCGGCCATGCAAAGGCCGCATCCCAGGCGCCTCCAATGAAAGGAGGGCAGTGAAGCGCCCGCTGGCAGCATCGTAGTCCAACTGTCCGATCTCGGCGGCCGGGACCACGTCCAGCGGCAACATGGGCGAGCTATAGTCCGGCACGTCGATATCGGCATCCAGCGAGACGCCTGCACCTTGAAGCGCCGTGCGCAAGGCAGCCATTGCCTGCTCGCGCGGAAAAGGCCGCCCAGGGCGCTCAAGCACAGTCCGGTCGCCGGGACTGTCACTGTGCCAGTCGACATTGAACTGGCGCGCGATCGCACTGAGTTGTGGCGCCTCGATTGAGATCCGGCCGCCGATTTCAGGCGCGGATCCGATGGCACGATCGCTTTCAACCCCATCGAACAGGTCTGACAATCGCACCTGATCGTCGCGCAAGATAGTCTCCCGGCGCAAGGTAACCGCCTGCGCCGAGGATATCAGAGCGGCAAGGCAGCCAGCACAGCCGGCCAAGAGCAGCACGCGCATCATCGTCACCGTAGGTTGGTCAAGGTGGACAGCATCTGATCCGACGTCGTGATCACCTTGCTGTTCATTTCGTACGCACGTTGAGCCGTGATCAGGTTGCTGATCTCGGTGACAACGTTAACGTTCGAGCCCTCTACAAATCCTTGCAGCACAGTGCCAACACCGGCCGAACCGGGAGCTCCAGTCGTCGGCGTCCCACTCGCTCCACTCTGCAGGAACAAGTTATCCCCCTGGGCATCAAGCCCGGCTTCATTCGGGAACACCGCTAACTGCAGCGTACCGACCGTTTGTGGCGCAACCTGGCCGGCTACGCTGGCTTGCACCTGACCATTCGTGCTGATGGTAATGGACGAGGCGTTCGCCGGTATTGTGATACCGCCGGAGACCGGGTATCCGTCGGCCGTCACGATCGTCCCATCCGGTGCGAGCCCGAACGTACCGTCCCTGGTATAGGCGGTGTCGCCGGATGGAAGCGTAACCGGGAAATAACCGTTTCCTTGGATGGCAAGGTCCAGGCTATTCGACGTCTGCTGCAGCGTGCCCTGCTCGTTGATGCGATAGATGGCCGCCGTCCGTACGCCCAAACCCACTTGCGCCCCCGCTGGCACCACCGAACCGTTGTCCGAGGTATTAGACCCCACGCGCCTTAAGTTCTGGTAAATGAGATCCTGAAATTCGGCGCGGCGGCGCTTGAACCCAGTCGTGGTCATGTTCGCAAGGTTGTTCGAAATTACATCCACGTTTGTCTGCTGCGCCTGCATACCCGTGCTGGCAATGTCAAGTGACCGCATAATATGCCCCTGCCGCTAAGTGACTGTTACGATTGCCGTTGTGCCAACTTATCGATTGCGGTCTGCTGGCGCTGGCTCTCGCCCTCGACAAACTGGCTCACGAACTGGAACTCGCGCAGCTGGTTCATCATGTTGGTCGTTTCGGCGATCGGTTCCACGTTGCTGTCCTCCAACGCCCCCTGGACGAGTTTCGGCTGCGCGACCGGCGAGGTCGGCGTCTGGGCCGACAGAAGCCGACCCCCTTCCATCTGCATCCGGTTAAGGTCAGCCGGTGCAACGATACCGATTTTTCCCAATTGGCCGTTCTCACTGCTGAGTGAACCATCGCTTCCGACGCTCAGCATTGTGTCGGTCGATGCAACCTGTAGCGGACGACCTTGTGTGTCGAGCAGTGCGTCGCCATCCGCGTCGGCAATCGTGCCATTCGGCTGCAGGTCAAAGCGCCCTGCCCGCGTCAGCATAGGCCCTGCCTTGGTTTGGACCGTAAAGAAGCCCGACCCGGCGATCGCTAAATCAAGTGGGTTGGAGGTTTTCGAGAGCGCACCGTCGGCCAACTCGCGATACGTGGCGCGGTCCTGCGTGTAGCTCATCACTTGACCGCCCCGCGCAGCGCTAACGCCCGATTGACGGTCGAGCCAGTCAGCGAACAACGTCCGCTCCGCTTTGAACCCGGGAGTGTTTGCATTGGCGAGGTTGGAGGCGGTCACATCCATTGCTCGTTGCTGAGCAACCAGGCGGGACAGAGCAATCGTCGTCGCGTTTTCCATAGCCGATCTCGAAACTGTTCGCCATCACCTCCGCAATCGACGTGCCAACCTAGAACGTCGCGTTTTCGGAGTTTTTTACGTCGCGATCGGTCCGGCGCTTACCACGGCCGGCATATTTTGCCCGGCGATTACCGCCGAGTGGCCCCAAACAGCCGGGCATTCGAGTGCATTTCTGTCCTGTTAACCTTTTCGTCCCATGATAGCTGCCATGGCGCGAGGTGGGTCATGAGTTCGGCAGCAGCATCGGTTCCAGCGATCGGCAAGGAAGGAAGCCCACCGAAGCAAGGCGGCAGGAGAAAGCTCCTTTTGCTCGCAGTGCCTTTGCTCGTTATCGGCCTCGGCGCTGGACTCTGGTTCAGTGGAGTGCTGCCCCATGTCTTGGGTTTACAGAAGCCCGCATCCGAGCAGCAAGGAACCGAAAAAGAGAAAGACGCAGCACGTCTTGTGCCCGTGTTTGTCGATTTGCCCGAAATGGTCGCCAATCTCAATGCACCCGGCCGACGTCCGGCCTATATTAAACTGAAGGCGCGTGTTGAATTGGCTAAGGCCGGGGACCAGGCCGCGTTTATCGCTGCCCAACCCCGTGTTATTGACTTGTTTCAAACCTACTTGCGCGAAATGCGGCCCGAGGAGTTACGCGGTTCCGCCGGAACTTATCGTCTTCGGGCGGAACTAATCGCCAGAGCAAACATCGCCGTGACACCCGCGAGAATAACTGACGTGCTGTTCAGCGAGCTTCTGGTGCAATGAGCGAGTCGGACGAAGCGCTCGCCGCCACTTGGGCCGCAGCAGCCGAAGACGCTGCATCCACAGCGCGCGTACTTAATCAGGCGGAGATCGACAGTCTTTTAGGCTTCGATGACAACCCGACGGCAGAAGACAGCCGGTCCGGCATGCATCGTATCATTTCCTCCGGCCTGGTGTCGTACGAGCGCCTGCCGATGCTGGAGATCGTGTTTGATCGGCTCGTTCGCATCATGTCGACCAGCCTCCGCAATTTCACGTCTGATAACGTTGATGTCTCGATTGATAACATTCTCTCCTTGCGGTTCGGTGACTATTTGAACTCCATCCCACTGCCGGCAATGCTTGCCGTGTTCAAGGCTGAGGAATGGGACAATTACGGTCTGATGGTCGTCGACTCTGCCATGATCTACTCCATCGTAGACGTGCTGTTGGGTGGTCGACGCGGCACCGCGGCTATGCGCATCGAGGGTCGCCCATACACAACCATCGAGCGCACGTTGGTAGAACGACTGATTCAGGTTGTCTTGACCGACCTGTCAGCGAGCTTTGACCCGCTCTGCCCGGTGACCTTCAAGTTTGAGCGCCTTGAGGTAAATCCCCGGTTCGCGACGATTAGCCGGCTCTCGAATGCCGCAGTTTTGGCTCGCCTCCGGGTTGACATGGAAGACCGTGGCGGCCGAATGGAGTTGCTGCTCCCGTATGCAACGCTTGAACCTGTCCGCGAATTGCTTTTGCAGCAATTCATGGGCGAGAAATTCGGCCGCGATAGTATCTGGGAGACTCACTTAGCGGAAGAACTGTGGGCAACGGACGTCGAACTTGATGTCGTCCTCGACGAGCAGGTTATGAGCCTGGCGGACGTGATGGCCTTGCAGCCGGGAAGCCAAATCGTCCTCGCCGCAACTCCAGGCAGCCCCGTTAAGCTTCGCTGCGGCGCAGTTATCCTGTTCGAGGGCCGGGTTGGCCGACGAAAAAATCGAGTGGCGGTCAGAATCGACCATGATTCTGCGGACATCCGGCGCGAGCTATGAGGTTGGGGAGGAGAACCTGAGATGGCGGAATGGCAGATCCTACTGGAGATTGCGTTGACGTGTCTTCTGGTGGCGATGCTTGTCTATGCCGCTCGGTTGGAGCGTGCGTTAAGCATAGTTCGAAAGGACCGGACAGAGCTCGAAGCGCTGTTACAAAGCTTCAATGAGAGTACGCGACATGCCGAAAGCGGGATTACCCAGCTGCGTACCGCAGCCGACGGAGCCGGCCGACAAATTGCACGTCAAATCGATGTCGCACGTGATCTTAAGGACGATCTCGTCTCCCTGGTCGACCGCGGAGAGAGCATTGCTGACCGCTTGGATGGTCAGATCCGAAGCAGCCGCGACCCGGACTTGACGAGTCGGCGGCTGGCCTCGCTCGAGACAACGCCAGCTGAACCCGGCCATTCTCGAGTTCGCAGCCAGGCCGAACGGGATTTGTTACGCGCATTGAGGGTGACCCGATAAATGTCGACGTTGTTTCGGCCGCGTCTGCTTCCGACAATGATGTCTGTTGCTGGCCTTCTGCTCGGGACTAAACTTCTGACACTTGGAATCGTCCTCGGATCCGGGTTGCCGCAGTTTGGGGCGTCGATGGTCGGTCGGGCAGCAGCGGCGCCTGCATCGGAAAAGAGTGATGAGGTTCCCGCTCCAACACCCGGCGCTGCTGACGCAGTGACCAACAAGGCCGCCTCGCCGCTCCGCGCTGACGCTCCGCTGGCGCCGCCGCCTCCTTCAGTGAGCGATGCGGAACGTCAGCTGCTGCAAGACCTTCGATCGCGACGTCAGGAGCTTGATTCTCGGGAGCATACTCTGGCCGAGCGCGAGGGAGTTCTGAATGCTGCCGAACAACGGCTGAACGCAAGGGTTTCGCAACTTGCCGAGCTTCAAGCGAAGCTGGAGCAGCTAGAAGCTCAGCGGCAGCAGCATAGTGAGGCAAATTGGGCCGGTTTGGTGAAAGTTTATGAAGCGATGAGACCGCGCGATGCTGCTGCCATTTTCAACGATATGGACATGCCGGTGCTGCTACAGGTTATAGACCGGATGAAGGAGACGAAGGTGGCGCCAATTCTTGCAGCAATGCTACCGGAGCGTGCCCGTTTTGTCACGAGTGAGCTGGCCAAGCAGCGCACCCGAGCCCTTGAGCTTCCTTCAATAAATGTCAACCCAGGCTAGAAGATGAATAAACCCATGGACAAATCCACCGCAGTCCTAATTGTGGACGATTACAAAACCATGCTTCGGATTGTTCGAAATTTGCTCAAGCAGATCAACCTTCACAATGTCACTGAAGCCAATGACGGAAGCGAGGCACTCTCGCTACTGCGCGCTGGAGACTTCAATCTTGTCATCAGCGATTGGAACATGGCCCCGATGAGCGGATTACAACTTCTGCAGGAAGTCAGAGCAGACACCCGCTTGCATTCGATCCCGTTCATCATGATCACCGCCGAAAGTAAAACTGACAACGTTATTGCGGCCAAACAGGCCGGCGTCAGCAGTTACATCGTTAAACCGTTTAATGCAGAGACTTTGCAAGGAAAAATCGAGAAGGTTCTCGGCCATGCATGAGTCGGCTTTCCCGGCAATCCAACCGGCCATGAACAATGCGGTCGCGAGCCAAACGGCATCTCCTCCACACATGATCGTAGCGGACGACCATGTCGCCTTGCTCACAGAGATCAAGGTGCTTGCCGACTACATTGATCGTACCAGGCGTGAGATCGTGGCGCTTAATGCAGACGGCGTTGTGAAGACTCACGTGACTACAGCGACAGACGAGCTCGATGCAATCGTCGTACATACAGCGGCGGCAACAAGCACCATCCTTGATGTGTGCGAGACATTGGATAGCGCGCCGTTGCCCGGCTGCCGATTGATGTTGGAGGCCGCGACCGCGCGAATTTACGAGGCTTGCTCTTTCCAAGACATCACCGGCCAACGTGTTGCAAAAGTCGTCCAAACACTACAAGCGATCGAGGCGAGAATCGCTGACATCCTACATGTGTTTGGAGACGGCTCGCTTTCTAGCGTACCGGCTCGGCCTTGCCAGGCGCACGATCGGGCATTGCTGAACGGTCCTCAACAGCCCGGAGCGGGCATGGACCAGCTTGCCGTCGATGCTTTGCTAGATACACAGGCATGAGAGTCCTGTTTGCACTAGTTCTGCTGCTGTTCGCGGCCCAGGCCCGGGCCGCCGACCCAGTCAAGGTGCGCGTCGGAAGCCATGCTGGATACGACCGGGTCGTCTTTGAGTTCCCAGCGCCCGTCTCGTTCACGCTTGAGCGCCAGCCCGATTTGGTAATCGTGCATTTCAGCAATGGCGGCTCGATACCCACTCTCTCGGTGCAAACGCGCCGCATCAGGGCCGTGACCGGCGGTGACTCTATGGCCGCGATATCGCTTCAGCCTGGAGCGCAGATACAATCAACACAGATCGACCGCCGAGTGGTGATTGATGTACACGAACCTGCCATCGCGCTCAAAGACGCAGGCTTACCAGCGCCGCATCCTACATTGGTTTCGCCGCAGGTCTTTCACGCGAAGGGTCTCGCGAAGCCGATTTCTGCACAAACGTCGACTTCTGCACCACTGATAGAAACAGCTAAAGCGGGTGTTCCCATCATTTCTGCATCAATCGAGCAACGAGATAACCCGGCTCGGGCATTGAACGACAGCGTTGCAGAGCCGGCTCCCTCGAGCCCCATTGTCGCTGTTGCTCCAGCAAGTAGCGCCTCGATCGCCGCCACAAGCTCAAGTCCGGTCGCAAATCCGGCTCTCAGCGAACCAATCTCGATCTCGGCCAAACCAGTTGACACGACGGCCGATCCAGCTTCGAGCGCCGTGCTGCTGCCATTTCGCAGCGACGTTGGGGCGGCCGCTTTCCGTCATGGCGCCGAAGCGTGGGTTTTGTTTGACGAGCCTCGCCCCATCGACGCTGCCTCGTTTCAGGATCAGGCCGCATTTGCCGGTGTCACGGTAGAGGTGCTGCCGGCAGCGACATTGCTCCGTTTGCCGCTCGGCGAGACCAGCCGGATTACGCTACGGCGGGTTGATCAAGGCTGGATAGTAACGACTGGGCCGTTCGCGCTATCGCAACCCCCGCTTCTTCCTGCCTTACGTGGAGATCGCCTGCTTTTCCCTGTGGCGGCGACTGGAAGGGTCGTGGTGGTCACAGACTCTGCCACGGGACAAAATCTCGATGTCGCTACGCTTCGGTCTGCAGGGCCCGGCGTCCCGGTTTCCTATTGCACGCCCGACTTCAACGTCTTGCCCAGCTGGCAGGGCGTTGTCGTAGAGCC
Organism: Acetobacteraceae bacterium; assembly: GCA_965276785.1. Taxonomy (GTDB): domain Bacteria; phylum Pseudomonadota; class Alphaproteobacteria; order Acetobacterales; family Acetobacteraceae; genus LMUY01. Next base: position 32,973 of record OZ255629.1, on the reverse strand, counting down.
GCTCTCGGACCGAACCATCATGCGCGACGTTGCGGACGGAGTGGCGATCGAGACCGGAGACCCGTTTTCACCGGCCCCAGACAGCGCTCGTGCTTTGGCCGATGCGGCCGTTCTCACCCGTCGGTTCGATTTCCCCCCCCTACCCACCGCCAATCTGCTTCATCGCCTCCAGGCACAAATGGCTGACGAAGCTGCCGCTCCGCCACAGGACCGGCTTTCGCCTCGAAAGGCCGTCGCGCAAACGTTGCTGGCGCTTGGCCTGGGGCCCGAGGCGCAGTCGCTGCTCCATCTTGCGGCCAACGAAGACCCCCGAGCAGCAAACGACCCCGATTTTCAGGGGCTCAGCGGCATCGCCGCCGTATTGAGCGGCCGCCCTACCGAAGCAAACGGATTGCTGGATCCTGGCCTGAATGGAAGCGACGAAGTTTCGCTTTGGCGCGCTGCTCGGGCCGCAACTCTGCAAAATGGATCCCCCGAAGCGGCTGCCCTCTTTGCTGCAACGACAAGGCTGATTTTGTCCTATCCGAAGGCATTACGCGATCGCCTGCTCCCCTTGGCGGTTGAGACAATGACGAGCGGCGGTGCGGCGCAAGCGGCCGATGCCCTGCTCGCCAAGCTGCCGGACGACCCGAGCCTTGCCCTTGCGCGCGCCATGCGCCTCGATGCGAAGGGAGATGCAGCGGGCGCGTTGACGCTCTACAATGCTCTGGCAACTGCCCGAGACCGCTTGGTCAGTGCGAGAGCGGCCACTCGAGCCGTGCGACTGCGGCTCGCCACGCATGCGATTGGCCCGGCTGAAGCAGCAAATGATCTTGAAGCCGGCTTTCTGGACTGGCGTGGCGATAATCGTGAGCGCGAACTGCGCCTGGAAGTGGTCGACCTGCGTGCGCAGGCCGGGCAGTGGCGCCGCGCGTTCAGTTTGCTCAAGGAAACCGCAGCGCTGTACCCAGACGATGCACCGAAGTTTCGCGATCAGACAACAAAACTCCTGACGACGCTGCTGCACGGCAACAACGCGGCGACGATTTCGCCCCTCGACCTAGTGGCCTTGGCTGAGGAAAACGCTGAGGAAGCCGCCAAAGCGGCGCCCGATGAGATCACGGCACTCCTGGCTGACAAGCTGGTTGCGCTTGATCTACCCAAGCAAGCGGCTCCAGTGATCGAACGTATGTTGGCCGCGGCGCCTGCTGGAAATGGGCGGGCAACTTTGGGTGCCCGACTTGCTTCCATCCGGCTGGCCGCAGGGGACTTGGCAGGCGGCGAGGCCGCGCTCGCCGACTCCGAGGCGCCGGACCTCCCGCAAGTGCTCATTGAGCAGCGCGGTCTGATTTCGGCACGCATCCGTGCTCAACGCCACGACGTCACCGGTGCCGCGGCCATCCTAGCGGGCTTGAATAGCAGCAGTGCGGATGATCTTCGTGCCACGATTTTGTCCGATGCCGGGGACTGGCGCGGTGCAGAAGTAGCTTTGACCTCCTTAGCCGGGCGGGTTGTCCCTAGCACCGGCCCTCTCACCTCTGCCCAGCAAGACGTTCTGTTGCGCTTGGCTTCGGCACAGACGCGAGCGGGAGATGACAGTGCTTCGCGTGAATTGGGCGTTCAGGAGGCGAGCCGTATGTCGGGGCCGCGAGGCGAGATGTTCCGGCTGCTGACTGCGGCACCGGTTGCGGGAATAAAAGATCTCGGGCGATCTGCCGGCGAGTTGGCGATGGCACGCGCGATTCCGGCTGGACTGGCCGCGATGGGCAATCGCTAGTCCGACCGCCGCAGTGTGATATCGGTCGCCTCGACAAGGTTGGCGTCGCTGCGGCGCGCCTCCCCGTCCCAGGACTTTGGTTTGGGTTTTCGATTTCTGGGCGTTAATTGACTTGCACCGGGTCCGCCGCCGCTCTATCTGAAGCCGCCTTGGCCCAAGAGGACACCTTTGTCCAACCGGCCGTCTACTGGTTTGGGGGTACGTGATGAACGCACTTGCTCAACTGGGGATGGTCTCGGAGCTTCCGAGCGAGAACCAGACAAATTGCGTGACCTTAACATTGGGCGATAAGGCGTCGCCGAAGGACTACTTCATCGAAAGGGACGGTGTCCGGTTTGCCGGGACTCACCTTTTGATTGATCTATGGGGAGCACACAACCTCTCTGATCCGGGCCATATTGATGCGGCTTTGCGCTCAGCCGCGATGAGCGCTGGCGCTACTATCTTGCACAGCCACTTCCACCATTTTACGCCGAACGGCGGGGTCTCTGGCGTGGTGGTGTTGGCGGAGAGTCACATCTCGATCCACACTTGGCCGGAGCGTGAGTTCGCCGCTATCGACATTTTCATGTGCGGTAACTGTAACCCGCACGATGCCATTCCGGTCCTCCAGGAGGCATTCTCGCCGGGTCGTATAGATCTTGACGAGCAAAGACGCGGCCGGTTTTAACCGGCTACCGGTTGCAAGCTCTCAAATGACCTGGGTGGAAGAAACACTCTACGAAGGGTGGCGCCAGCGTTTTCGCGTGACGCAGGCGCTGGCCCACGAGAGGAGCTTATATCAGGACATTCAGGTCTTCGACACGCAGTCTCATGGCCGCGCTATGATGCTGGACGGCGTGGTTCAAGTCACTGAAGCTGACGAGTTCGTCTACCAGGAAATGATTGCTCACGTTCCATTACTCCAGCATGGCTCTGCTACTCGTGTGCTAATTATCGGTGCTGGTGATGGAGGAGTGTTGCGGCGTGTTTTACAGCACAAAACCGTCACGGAGGCAGTGATGGTGGAGATTGACGAAGCTGTGATCCGGCTCGCACGCCAGTATATGCCTGCTATTGGCGGCGATGCCTGGTTGGACCCTCGAGCGAACGTGCTGGTGAGCGACGGCATCGCCTTTGTCTCAAGCGTAACTGCGGGTTCGTTTGACGTCATCATCGTCGACAGCACCGACCCTGCGGGCCCGGGCGAGACGCTCTTTACCGAGCAATTCTACCGGCAGTGCGCCCGCGCGCTCAAACCCGGTGGCATACTTGTGAACCAGTGTGGAGTTCCATTTTGCCAAGGATCAGAGCTGCAAGCAACAGCTAGGTATCGCCGGGCGGCGTTTCTTGACGTTGGCGTGTATTTGGCTGCCGTGCCGACATACATAGGCGGGTTTATGGCGATCGGCATCGCAAGTGATGCGAGGATCCACCCATTGGCACAAGAGGAACTGCAATCCCGCGCAGTTGCCGCCGGCGTATTTGGAAAGACGCAGTATTGGACTCCCGGTATCCACCAGGCCTCGTTCCACCTGCCGCCGTATATTTCTCAATATCTGGCGCCCTAACTCCAGCTACTCAAGTCACGCGCTCGAGCCGCCAAACGAAAGCCCAGTGTGCAACCGTGCCACTTAGGCGGGCGCGATCGGTGCCGCAGAGCGGCGGGTAGGCCGGCGCCGATGGCGGTAATCCTCTTGACCTGTGCATTGCCAGGCTTTGCTCGGATTGGCGACCCGGCTATGCCGTCGTCGCTCGCCTAGCCGCGAATGCCGGCTGAGCTTCTGAAAGCAGTGCTGCTCAAGATGACCCGTGCAGGTGATGACGCACAAACAGACTGGCACTTGTTAGATGTCCAGCCCGGATTGGTGGACGATCTGCCAATCCCGGCACGGGGCCGCGACGGCAGCGGCATAGCCTGCGGGTACTGGAACATCCGCAATGTGCCACGCCGGGTCGCCGTGAAGGAAGCCGGCCTTGCCAAGCGAGATCGACAAACTGTGGATCTCGGCGAGGCTGCCGCCCCGGGCTTTTAAAACTGCCTCCTTGCGGGTCCAGCCGCGATAGAACATGGTCTGCGAGTGCCCGGCCGCCGCCCACTCCCGCAGTTCGGATGAGCTGAATACCAGACTGGCTACCCCCGTTTCAATCGATCGGAGGCGTTCAATATCCACGCCTACTTGGAACGTGGCCATCGCGAAAAGGGCAAGTGGGCCACTGTGGCTGAGGTTGAACTCGGGGCCGCCGGCAAGCACGGGCTTGCCGTTGGCACCGATGCCGAGTGGCACGGCGGCAGCCGGCATGCCGGTCGCGGCGGCCAAAGCGCGACGCATTTTGGCGCGACCCGCAGTGAAGCGGCGGCTGGCATGCGGCACAATGAAGCGGTCGGCACGCGCGCGCTCGTCTGGCGACAGGATGGCGCGGTCGGCCTGCCCACCGGCGTCCGGGGCGTCCAAGTCCCACAGCCAGAGCCTAACGATGCCAGGCGCCGGCCAGCCGGTGGCCGCCTCAGCGCCCACGGTACCGTGGCGGCCGGTTGTTGCCCAGATTGGCAACGGCATCGGCATAGTCCTGGCTGCGGCGGCATTGTTCCACGAGGTCGTTCAATGCCGGGTCGCTCGGTTCGGCCACCATGCGTTTGGCGGCTAATACGGCAAGCGGAGCATTGTCGGCGATGGCTTGGGCGAGATCCACCACGGTGTCGGACAGGTCGGCATCCTCAGTGAGCAGCGTAGCCAGGCCGATCCGCCGCGCCTCCGCCGCTTCCAGCCGGCCGCCGGTATAGAGCATGCGTAGAGTCTGCTGCGGCCCGACCAGCCGGGTGAGTGCCGCGACCGACTCAGGTGGATAGGCGGCGCCCCAGCGTGCGCCCGGCAGAGCAAAGGCGCTGTCTTCCGCGGCGACCACGATGTCGCAGTGCAGGGCGAGCAGCATGCCAGCGCCGATGCAGTCGCCACGAACGCGGGCAATGCTGGGCTTGGGGAAGGCGGCCAGGGCTGCCAGGGCCTGGCGCGCGGCCTGGTCGTAGACAGTTTGCGCCTCGATCTCGGCCGCGTCGGGGTCGGTGACGAAGGCGGTGTGCCCGGCGCCGGTGACGACCACCACGCGCACGTCCGGGTCGTTGGTGAACCGCGCCAAGGTGTCGGCGAGTGCATCCCAGGTTTGGGCGGTGGCGGCGTTGGTGCGAGGCACGCTGATGGTGATGAGTCCGACCCGTTCCATCACCTCTGCGGTCAGAGTGGTTTTGTCGGACACGATCGGGGGTTCCCTTTCAGCGGCGGATCAAGCGGCTATGGGTTGCACTGCAGGCTGCATCAGTGCGTCAAGGCGAGTTTGCGACCAATTGGCGGCAATGAAGGCCAAGCCCGCCTCGGAACATAGCACGTTGAAGGCGGCGTCCTCATGCAGGCGCAGGATCAGCTCGGCGAGCGCGGCCGGTGTCTGCGCCACCAGTTCGCTCAGCGGAGCAGGCAGGTCCAGTCCCTCGGCGGCGACGGGCGTACAGGCGCAAGGCAGGCCGGCGGCCAAGCTGTCGAGGACTTTGCCCTTCACGCCGGCGCCGAAGCCGAGCGGCGCCACGGTCAGCCGGATGCGGCGGAACAGGCCCGAGAGGTCGGACACCTGGCCGAGCATGCGCGCGCCGGGCCGCTCGGCCGCGCGCAAGCTGTCGGGCATGTCGCTGCCGGCGAAGAAGCATTCCAGTGTTGGGGCGCGGGCGCGCAGCAACGGGAGGACTTCCTGCAGCAGCCACCAGGCCGCGTCCAGGTTTGGGGCGTGGCCGTAGCTGCCGACGAAGGCCAGGCCTCGGCGCTCGGCCCAAGGGGTGGCAACCGGATTGGGTGCGATCGCCCAGGGGACGAGGTGGATGCGGGCCGCCGGGGCGTCTTGCGCGAGCAAGGCGGCCTCGTAGCTGGAGTGGGTGATGACCGCGTCCACCAGGCTGGCGGCCGACAGCTCGACGGCGCGCAGCCGCTGGCTGAGTTCGGCCAGTTCGGGGCGGCCCTCTACCTCGGCCTGTCGCGCGAGGCGCAACCAATGCAGGTCGGCCAGGCAGTAGACCACCCGGGCGCGCGGCTGATGGTGGCGGATCAGCGGCAGGTAGCGGGTGTTGCTGGCACGGTGCAGGTAGACCAGGGCGAAGCCGCCGGCCTCGCGCCGCAACACCTCCTCCACCGACCCGGTCCAGGGCGCGTGGCAGGGCGCGATGCCCTCCGCGGCCAGGGTCGCGGCCGCGCCGCCGCCGCGTGTGTCCGCGGGGGCGAACACCACGCTGAAGCCGAGGCGCTGCAGCGAGCGCATGTGGGAGACCAGGGCGGACGACCCGGCGTCCCGGTCGAGCGCTGGCATGCGGTCGTCGATCACCAGGGCGCGCGGGGCCGCCGGACCGAGAGGCGGCGTGTCGCGGCCGGACCAGCGGGCGTGGAAATGACGCTGGCCGACGTCGCTGCGCCGGTCCGCCCGCACCTGCAGCAGGCGGTCGGCTTGCTGGGCGAGGAAACTGGCGCGGGCGAGCAGTTCGTCGTCGCTGGCCGCGTCCGGCAGCATGGCGGCGAGATGGTCCTGCACTTCGCCATCGAACTGGGACCGGGCGGGGATGGTGACGGGGGAGCCCGGGAGGGGCTGGCCGTCGGCCTCGCGGAGCAGGCGGACCAGGTGGGTCTGGAATGGCGAGAGGCCATCGAGGCGCAGGGTGAAGCCGTGGCGGCCGTCGCCGATGCCGGCCTGCTCGAGGTCGGCGCGGTAGGCATTGGCGAGCACGCGCAGGGTGAACTGGCCCTCGACGGTCACGAGGACGCTGACGGGGTTGGCGGGATCGGCGTCGTCCCGCACCCAGCCGCGCAGGCCGTCGCGGGCGGCGTGCTCGATGTTGCCCTGCAGGGGCATAAGCGGCGGTGTCCTCCTGCGTGCCGGCGCGATGGGTGTAGCGGCAGAGCGCGCTCTGCACAAAGCCGAGACTGGCACGAGGCGGCTTCCCTCGCCGGGGTAGAAGGCCTCAAATGGGTGGGGGCAATACCCGCAGGAGCGCCAGAGGTGAAGGTGACCGTTGAAGTCGAGTGCACGCCGGAGGAAGCGCGCACGTTCATGGGGCTGCCGGACGTGAAGCCGATGCAGGCGGCGGTGATGGCCAACCTGGAGCAGCAGGCGGTGCGCGCGACGCAGGGCTTCTCGCCGGAGTCGGCGCTGAAGCTGTGGTTCACCACGCTGCCGGAGGTGTCGGTGCAGATGCAGGAGATGTTCACCCGGTTGATGGCGGGGGGTGCGAAGTCCTGACCGGGCCGGCGGGTGAACTCTGCGTTTCTGGGGTGAGGCCCATCGCGGTGGCCAGCCGCTCGAAGCGGCGGACCACGCCCTCGCCGTAGAAGGCGCCGCTGCCCTCGGCCAAAGCCAGCACCAAGCGGCCCGCGTCCACTCGCAGGGCGGTGTCCGCCAGCAAGGCCGGGGTGCCGGCCGAGAGCGTGTAGGCCAGCCGCAGGGCGTGGCCCAACTGCTCGGCGCGGGCGGCGGCCTCGGCGTGGAGCAACTGCCGGGCGGGCTGCAGGACCGGCAGGGTCAGCTCGGCCTCGTAGCGCACCGCCACGGCCAGTGCCAGGAAGGCGCGGCCGTGATGGTCCAGCGCGATGCCCGGCTGGCGCAGGATGCGCAGGAAGCTCGTCTCGGCCCGGTATTCCGGATGGTCGTGGCTGCCGACATCCGACACCAGGCAGGCGGCTTGCCGCAGCCGCGCGGCGTCGCGGCTCTCGGCGGGGAACAGGGGCGCGGTCCAGGCGGTGAGCGCGGCCGGCATCGCCGGGTCGCGGCCGTGGCGCTGGCCGAGGTCCTGGCTGGCGGCCAGCACTGGATCCTGCTCCGCCATCCCGGGGGGCAGGCGCGCCATATACCAGCCTTCGCGGATGCCGTTGGCGCTGAACACGACCCGGCGGGGCGCGGTGGCGCGCAGCAGGCGGCGCAACACGACGGCGGCGTAGGGCAAGTCGTCCAGCCGCCGCCGTGGGGCGCCGGGCAGCTTCTCCAACGCGCGCCTTGTGGCCGAGCCGATCACGCCGGTGAGGTCGCGCGCCTCGTCCCGCGCGATGGTGTAGTGGTGCACGATGGCCAGCGGGTAGCCGGTCTGGGCCATGTGGATGCGCGCCAGCGAGCGCCAGGCGCCGCCGACCAGGTAGAGGTCGCGCGCGGGGGCCTCGAACAGCCAGGGCACGGTGGCCAGGTCGGCCTCGGCGATGGCGCGGGCGCGCACCAGATCGGCCTGGGCGCGGTCGGCCAGGCGGATCACGCCGAGCGGCAGGGTGCGCGACGGTGCGGCCTGGCCGGAGGCGAGCCGCACCACCTCCAGCGAGCCGCCGCCGATATCGGCCAAGAAGCCATTGGCCTGCGGGATGCCGCAGAGGACGCCGGCTGCCGAGAGGTGCGCCTCCTCCTCGCCGCTGAGGATGCGCAGGGTGGCGCCGGGCATGCGCTCGCGCAAGGACTGCACGAAGGCCGGGCCGTTGGCGGCGTCGCGCACGGCGGCGGTGGCCAGCACGTCTAGCGGCTCGGCGCCCATGGCGGCGGCGATGGCGGCGTAGCGGCGCATGACGACCAGGGCGGCGGCCACGCCCTCCTCGTTCAAGCGGCCCGTGGTCTCCAAGCCGCGGCCCAGGCGCAACACCGCCCGCTCGTTGAAGATGGCGACCGGGTTGCGGCTCAGCCCCTCGAACACGACGAGCCGGACGGAGTTGGAGCCGAGGTCGACGACCGCGCTGCGGGGTGCGCCCCAGTGCGTGCCCCGGGGCGTGGCAGTGCCACCGCTCAATCCTGGCTGACCCGGTCCTGCCGGCGGTGCAGCGGCGCGCTGACCGGGACCACCGGGCCATGCAGCGCCGAGCCGCGGCCGGACAACGAGGGGTTGGTCATGAAGTAGTCGTGCGCCGACACCGCCTTGGCGGCCGAGGCCACGCGCTGCCACGCGCCGCCGGGGTTGAGCTCCCAGGACTGCAGTGTGTCCTTCAAGTTCACCATCATGATCTGGTCCAACACCTGCGCATGCACGGTCGGGTTATGGATCGGCACCATGCTCTCGATCCGCCACTCCATGTTGCGCGCCATCCAGTCGGCGCTGGAGATGAACACCAGCGCCTGGCGGGAGGGCAGCTTGTGGCCGTTGCCGAAGCAGAAGATGCGGCTGTGTTCCAGGAAGCGCCCGACCATGGACTTCACCCGGATGTGCTCGCTCAAGCCCGGCACGCCGGGGCGCAGGCAGCAGATGCCGCGGATGACGCACATCACCTTCACCCCGGCGCGCGAGCACGCGTAGAGCTTGTCGATCAGCGTGTCGTCGACCAGGGAGTTCATCTTGAGCCAAATCGCCGCCGGGCGGCCGGCGCTGGCATGCGCGATCTCGCCGTCCATCAGCGACATCAGGCGGCTGCGGGTGGTGAGGGGGCTGAACACCAGGCTGTCCATCTGCTCGGGGCGGGCATAGCCGGTCATGTAGTTGAACAGGCGGGCGGAATCTCGGGTGAGGTCGGGGTCGCAGGTGAAGAAGGACAGGTCGGTGTAAATCCGGGCGGTGATGGGGTGGTAGTTGCCGGTGCCGAAATGGGCGTAGGAGCGCATGCCGCCGCCCTCGCGCCGCACCACCAGGCTGAGCTTGGCGTGGGTCTTCAGCTCGCGAAAGCCATACACCACCTGCACGCCGGCCGCCTCCATCGAGCGGGCAAGGCGAATATTGGCTTCCTCGTCGAAGCGAGCACGCAATTCGATCATGGCGGTGACCGACTTGCCGGCTTCGGCCGCTTCGATCAGGGCTTTGACGATCGGGCTATCGCGGCTGGTGCGATAAAGCGTCTGCTTCACGGCCACGACGTTCGGGTCGGCGGCGGCCTGGCGGAGGAACTGCACCACCACGTCGAAGCTCTCGAACGGGTGGTGGACGACGATGTCCTTGGCGCGGATGGCGGCGAAGCAGTCGCCGGCGAAGTCGCGGATGCGCTCGGGGAAGCGCGGGGTGTAGGGGGGGAAGAGCAGGTCGGGACGGTCGTCGACGATGAGCTGCTTGAGGTCGGCGGCGCCCAAGATGCCGGATTGTACCAGCACCTCGTCGCCGGGGATGTCGTGGTCGTCGACGCCCAGTTCGTCGATCACGAGGGCGCGCAAGTCGTCGGGCATGCCGCTTTCGACGGAGAGGTGGATGGGGATGCCGCGGCGGCGGCGCTTGAGCGCGGTCTCGTAGGAGCGGACTAGGTCCTCGGCTTCTTCCTCGAACTCCACCCCGGTGTCGCGGATGAGGCGGAACAGGCCGCGGCCCTTGACGGCGAAACCGGGGAACAGCGTGTGCAGGTTGAGGGCGACGAGGTCTTCCAGCACGACGAAGCGGATGGGGCCGGCGGGCTTGTCTCCTGGGGGCAGGCGGATGAAGCGGTCGACCTGCGCCGGCATGGGGATCAGCGCGCTCATGGTGGTGTGGTCTTCGGCGCGGTGCAGGGTGAGCACCATGACCAGGCCCATGTTGGGGATGAACGGGAACGGGTGCGCCGGGTCGATGGCCATGGGGGTGAGGATGGGGAACACGCGGTCCATGAACCAGGCGGCGAGCCAGTCGCGGTCGGCGCCGGCGAGCTTGGTGGGGTCGCAGACGACGATGCCGGCTTCGGCCAGCAGGCTGCGGAGTTCGAGCCAGACGGACTGCTGGGTCTGCATGAGGGCGAAGGCGCGCGACTGGATCTCGCCCAGTTGCTGGGCCGCGGTGCGCCCGTCGGCGGAGAGCGAGGTGACGCCGGCCTTGGCCTGCCCGATGAGGCCGGCGACGCGGACCGAGTAGAACTCGTCGAGGTTGGAGGCGCTGATGGAGACGAAGCGCAGCCGTTCGAGCAGGGGGTGGCGGGTGTTCTGCGCCTCCTCCACGACGCGGTGGTTGAAGTCGAGCCAGGACAGTTCGCGGTTGATGAAGCGGTCGGGGCTGTCGGGCGCGATGGCAGCCGGCTCGGGCGGCCGGACCGGGCGGATCGGGGTGACCTTGTTCATGGCGCACGGTTAGCAGAGTCTGCCGCGGTAATCGACGGCATCGGCATGACGAATGGCGCCGGCGTTTAGGGGTCGTGCTTGCCGTGGAGGAAGGGGGCTGGGCGGGTGGCGCCGCCGGGTTGAGAGAAGGGGGTGGCGACGGGCGGGGCGGGGGCGAAGCGGGCGATGGCGTCGAGGCCGGGCGGGGCGCGGCGGTTCACCGGGCCGAGGAAGGGCACGGCGGCGGCGGCCAAATCGCGGCGGATGTCGAGCACGAGGTCTTCGACCGGGCGGTCGGGGAGGTCCTCTACGCGCTCCAGCGCTTCGAGACGCTCGCTGCGCTCGGTCTCCAGGGCTTCGGCTCGCGCTGATTCGGCCCGCTCTGGGCGGGCGGCTTGGTGGGCGGTGCCGCCGACCTCGCGGAGGACGGGCGTGCGGGCCGTGGCTGGGGGGTTGGCCGGGGTGGGTGGCGGCAGCGGCTCGGCGAGCTTGTCGGCGAGCATGATGGCCTGGCGGACGGCCCGGGCGACGTGATGATAGGCGTGGGCGGCCTCGATATCGGGGCGGAGCGGCGGCAAAGCGGGGTCCGGCGGGCCAGGGTCGAGCGCGTCGGCGATGTTGGCGCCGACGTCCATGAAGCGGCGCAGGATGCGGCGGTAGTGCTCCCGGTTCTCGGCGCGCTGGGCGGCGAGGGCGTCTTGCTCGGGAGGGGCGGCCTGCGTGGACATGACCGTATTAGGAACTGCGAGCGGGGGGAGTTTCAAGGGAAACGGCTCAGAGCGGTTCCAAGCGCCGAGAGGTTTGCCGTAAGACGACGAGGACGCCGTGGACGTGGACCTGATCGACTACCATTAGGAGGATTAAAGCATGCCGATGAAGGACCCCCCGCATCCGGGCCGGATTGTCCGGCAGGAGTGCCTTGAAGCCTTGAGCCTGAGCGTGACGGACGGCGCGAAGGTGCTTGGCGTGTCGCGTAATGCGCTATCCGAGTTGGTAAACGAGCGGCGCGGCATCTCCCCGGAAACGGCGATCCGGCTGGACAAGGCGTTCGGCGGCGGCGCCGATTCCTGGTACCTCATGCAGGCCAATTACGACATGGCGCAGGCCCTAAAGCTGTCCGACCGGATCAAGGTGCAGCGGGTGCCGCAGCCTGCCTTGGACGCGGACTAAAATGGCGATCACTGCCGAGACTTGGGCCGCTGCCGCGGCAACCGGCCTAGCCCCCGTTCTGGCTGTTGCCTTGATTAGGCGTCCTCTTCGGGTATTGCCCATTTGCACAATTCTGCCCACGCCTTTGCACCATCCATGATGATGTCAAAAACCGGGTCCTTGACGTCATAATATCGATCTACGTTTTCGGGAAACCAGTCCGCGAGGTGCTGCTTGATCTCCATGTAGGCAGCGGCAGAAACGGGATGACTGCGTGAATAATCACGATAAAGCAAGGGGTAACGTTGGTTGAAGCGGCCCGCAACGCGAACATGCACGTTGGCAGGCCGAACCGTTCTGCGAAACAAGCGTTTAGCGAGTTCTGCCTCAGGCAGTTCCCGTCCCGGTGGAGCATGATCGGCTAGACCCACGCGCTCGATATAGCCCAGTCCAGCGAGTGCATCCGTATCAAGATTATCCAACGACCGAAGCGTAACCTGGATGTCGATGATGTCCTTGGCCGCCAAGCCCGGAACTGCAGTCGAGCCTATGTGGTGAAACCTTGCCGAGATAGGCATGACCGGCTTGAGAACGCGAACAAGCTTCCGATAATCGTCCGGCCAACCCTCTTGATAGGATACGAGAGCGATCCGGTCGAACGGCGAGACCTTAGGTGCGCCAGCGGTCATAGAAGGGGCTCCAGAGGGCTGAGAGGCGGCGAACTCTGGCCCGGCCGAGGAGTGCAACCTGGATAGATGGTCGACGGGCAGCTTGAGAAGTTTATAGGGCGTGGCTCACCCCAGGTATGCGGCGCAGCATGACAGCGCCGGCCCAGCTTGCCAGCACGGCCACGGCGAAGGTCGTGACCGCCTTGACGGCGGCTGGAGCCGGCATTGGGAGCAGACCGTATTGCACCCACGTCACGGCGGGGTAGTGCAGCAGGTAAATGCCATAGCTGTTGGCGGCCAGCGCGTCCCACGCCGCGCTGGGATGGCCAGCGAAGCGCAAGAACACTGCGGACCAGGCGAAGCACGCCGCGGCACAGAACGTGATGAAAGCAACCGCGTACGCGACCAACCACGCCCCGGTTGGCAGCGCTGTGCGGACGGCGATCCAGGCGAGCGCGACACCCACGAGCACGGCGGCGGCGGCCGCGGCACACAGCACCCAGGCTGGCCAGCGCCGGGCCAGACCATCGCGCAACGGGGACGCGCCGCTTCGCAGTGCCGCGGTGCCGAGCAGAGCACCGGCAGCGAAGTAGACGGCGTACAAGCCCATCCGGCTGGCCTGAACCGCGAGCGGGCCGATGCCCACCCAGCGGAACGGCCCAAAGCGTGCCAGCAACGGCAGGTAAGCCAGGAACGAGCCAGCCAGCAGAACGCTGAGGCACAGGCCGGGCGTGGCGACCCTGGCAGAGGCTTGCACCGGGTCGGGCCGGCCGAACAGGATGAATATCACGGCGGCCAGGGCGTCGAACAGCAGCAGCACGGCAACGAACCATGGCGGGCCGCTCGGCCACGGCCCCACTGTCACGGTCGTGATCCAGAACGCGACGAAGCTTGGCGGACCGCCGGCTTGCCGAAACGATGGGTAATACGCCAGCGGCACGATGGTGAGAACGGCGACCGCAAACGGCAGCCCGAGACGGAGCAGCCGCCCGCGCAGGTAGAGCCAAGCCCCCTTGCGCGCCAAACCGTCCCACACGAACAGGCCGGAGAGCAGGAACATGAGCGGCATGAAGAAGCTGTCGTTGAGCAGCGCCAACAGGTCGAACCCAGCCCAGCGTTGCGAGTCGATAATCGGCGCCGAGGACAGGGCGTAATCGTGGTGGTCCGTGTGACCGGATACGCAATAGGCCAGTACGGTGTGATGCAGGACGACCAGAAGGACGACGAAGCCGCGCAGGTGGTCCACGGCGATGAACCGGCCGGGCGCCACCGTCTTCGCGGGCCTGGATTGCCACGCCTTCGGCTCGCGATGACAATGGTTGCCTTCGGCTCCCGCCAGCATTCATCCGGCCGCTTCTGCCAGCACCTGCGCGGCAATCGCCTGCGTCACGCGGCGGCCGGCAGCCAAGGCGGCTTGGTCCAGCCGCGCGGCCGCTTCGCGCAGGGCGGCCGGGTCGCGTGGGAGGCGGCGGAGCAGCCAGTGTTGCACCGGCTCGGCCACGGCGAGCTGGCGGGCGGCAAGCAAACTCGCGAACAAGCTGCGCAACATGGCGTCGCCGGGCAGGCCCAGCTCGACGGCGGTGAGCGCGCGCAGGCGGCTGGCAAGGTCCGGCAGCGCGGTGGGCCAGCGGGCGGGGGCGGCGCGGGCGGCGAGCAAGACGGGGAGGCCGGCCTCGGCGGCGGCGTTCAGCAAGTGCAGCAAGGGGCGCTCGGAGGCTTGGGCGGCGTCGTCCAGCGCCAGGCCGCCGGCGTCGGGCAGGCGCAGCAGGCCGCGTAGTGCCTCGCCGGGGAGCAGGGCCGCGCCGGACCGGTCGGCCCAGACGTGGAGCAGGTGGGTCTTGCCCGAGCCGGGGGCGCCCCAGATGGCCAATCGGTTGCCGGGCCAGGCGGCGTCCAGCCAGGCCAGGGCGGCGGCGTTGCTGGCGTCGGGCAGGAAGGCCGCCGGGTCGTAGCTCGCAGTGTGCTCGAAAGGCAGCGGCAGTTGGGCGGTCATTCGACGCCTTCGTCGGAATAGAGCGGGCTCTGCAGATAGCGGCCGAGCCAGAAGCGGGTGACCACGCCGATGACGGCGGCCATGGGCACGGCCAGCAACACGCCGAGGAAGCCGAACACGGCGCCGCCGGCGAACAGAGCGAAGATCACCCAGACGGCATGCAGCTCCACGCGATCGCCGAGGAAGCGGGGGTAGATCACGTAACCTTCCAGCAGTTGGCCGGAGATGAACACCGCCACCACCTCGGCCACGCCGGCCCAGGTGGGGAACTGCGCCATGGCCAGGCCGATGGAAGTGACCCCGCCGGTGATGGTGCCGACATAGGGGATGAAGGAGAGCACGCCCGCGGTGATGCCGACGATCAGGCCGAGGTCGAGGCCGACCAGTTGCAGCCCCAGGGCGTAGAACAGGCCCAGCAGCACGCAGCACAGCGCCTGGCCGCGGATCCAGGCGGAGAGGATGCGGTCGATCTCGCGAGCCTGGACGCGCATGACGGCGGCGTAGCGGCGGGGCAGCCAGCCGTCCATGCGGCGCACCATGCCGGGCCAATCGCGCAGCAGGTAGAACGCCACCACGGGGGTGACCAGCATGAGCGAGAGCACGTTGAACAGGGCGAAGCCGCCGCCGACGATGCGGGTGAGGGCGGTGGCGACGAAGCCCAGCATGACGCTGGCCTGGGCGCTCACCAGGTCGCGCAGCTTGCTGTCGACGTAGTCGGTGCCGAGCCGCTGCTGCAGGTGGGAGACGACTTGCCCGGCCCAGACCCGCACATCGTTGGCGTAGGCGGGCACGCGGGAGACCAGGATGCCGATCTGCGAGATGATGAGCGGGTAGAGCAGCAGCGCGAACAGCAGGCCGCCCAGCAGCAGCCCTGCTACCAGCAGCAGCGCGGCGCCGGTGCGGCTCGCTCCGGCGCGGTTGAGGCGGGTGGCGAGCGGGTCCAGGAAGTAGGCGATGCCGGCCGCGGCCACGAAGGGGAGCAGGACGGAGGCGAAGAGCTGGATGGCGACGATGAGCGCCAAGGCGAGGCCGGCCAGCAGGGCGATGCGCTGCCGCCGGGTCGCGCGGGGGACGGGCGGAGGTGGGTCGGGCGGCGGCGGCGGCTCGGGCAGGCGCGGCGCGATGCGGACGGAGGTCTGGCTCATGGGTTGGACTGGGTGTTGGGGGCGGAGGTGATGGGGGGATGCGTGGCGTCTGGGTACCGCTGGGTGATTGCAAGGGGTGTAGGGCGGTGCGACGGCGCGTTCGACGTCACCAGCCGGACCGCGTGGGTGCCCGAATCAAGTCCGGGCATGACGGTACGTGGTGCCAAATGCGACCGGCTGGCCTGGTGGCGGCTTGCACCCTTTAAGCCACGATGGTTGTGTCCCGTTGCACCCATGGGCTCGATCTTAGCGCACTCCGCCGGCCCGGTGACACCATTCCGGAGGCTGGCCGCATGACAACCTATCGCGACGCCGGGGTGGACATCGCGGCTGGCGACGCGCTGGTGGAGCGGATCAAGCCGCTGGCCGCGCGCACCCGGCGGCCCGGGGTGCTGGGCGGGCTGGGCGGCTTCGGCGCGCTGTTCGACCTGAAGGCGGCCGGGTTCAGCGACCCCGTGCTGGTGTCCACCACCGACGGGGTGGGCACCAAGCTCAAGATCGCCATCGACACCGGGATGCACGACGCGGTGGGCGTGGACCTGGTGGCGATGTGCGTCAACGACCTGGTGGTGGGGGGTGCCGAGCCGCTGCTGTTCCTGGACTACTTCGCCACCGGGTCGCTGGACGTGGCGCAGGCCGAGCGGGTGATCGGCGGCATTGCGCGCGGCTGCGAGCTGGCGGGTTGCGCGCTGGTGGGGGGCGAGACGGCGGAGATGCCGGGGCTGTACCACGGTGCGGATTACGACCTGGCCGGGTTTGCGGTGGGGGCGGCGGAACGCGGCGCGCTGCTGCCGGACCGGGTGGCGCCGGGGCAGACCGTGCTGGGCCTGGCCAGCTCCGGCTTGCACTCCAACGGCTTCTCGCTGGTGCGGCGGGTGGTTGCTGGAGGCAATTACCGCTGGGCTGACGCGGCGCCGTTCGCCCCTGGCCGCAGCCTGGCCGAGGCGCTGCTGGAACCGACGCGGATCTACGTGAAAGCGGTGCTGGCCTTGCATCGAGCTGGGCTGTTGCGCGCAGCGGCCCATATCACGGGTGGCGGGCTCCCCGGCAACCTGCCGCGGGTGCTCTCGCCGGACACGCGGGCGGTGTTGCGCTCCGGCGCTTGGCCGCGGCCGCGGGTCATGGAATGGCTGGGGCGCCGCGGCGCCATTCCGCCGGAGGAGATGCTGCACGTGTTCAACTGCGGCATCGGCATGGCGCTGGTGGTGGAAGACGCCGCTGCCGCCACAACGCTGCTAGAGGGGCATGGCGAGACGGTGTTCTCGATTGGCCGCATTGAAGCGGCGAGCGGCCCGGCCAGCGTCGTGTTCGAGTGACCCGGCGCCGGGTTGCCGTCCTGGCGAGCGGCCGCGGCAGCAACCTGGCGGCGCTGATTAGGGCGGCGGGTGCGGCGGGGTTTCCTGCCCGGGTGGTGCTGGCGCTGTCCAACCAGGCGGACGCCCCAGCCCTCGCCCATGCCCGGGAGGCCGGGATCGCCGCGGTTGCGGTCGGGCACCGCGCCTTCGGCCGCGACCGCGAGGCGCATGAGCGTGCGATGGATGCGGCGCTGGCGGAGCACGGCGCGGAGCTGGTGTGCCTGGCCGGCTACATGCGGCTGCTGACGCCATGGCTGGTGGGGCGCTGGGCCGGGCGGATGCTGAACGTGCATCCCTCGTTGCTGCCGGCGTTTCCCGGGCTGCACACCCACGAGCGCGCGCTCGCCGCGGGCTGCCGGCTGCATGGCTGCACGGTGCACTTGGTGACGGCGGCGATGGACGAGGGGCCGATCCTGGCGCAGGCCGCGGTGCCGGTGTTGCCGGGCGACACGGCGGAGACGCTGGCGGCGCGGGTGCTGGTGCAGGAGCACCGGATCTATCCGGCCGCGCTGGCCGCCTATTGCGGGTTGGCCGGTGAGGCTGCGGCGGGGTCGGCCGCGCTGCTGAACCCCTTGCCAGTGCTGCCAGGCGCGCCCTAGAACCGGACGATGAATGTCTCCGAGGGCCAGCCGATGGCAACCAGCGTGATGGAACCAACCAAGCTCGACACGAGCACACCCGGCCCCGACCTGACGGAAGCCTTCATAGCGGACCGCCAGGCGTTTTGGGGCAGCTTCACCAATTTCGTGCTGATGGGCGTGGTGGGCGTGACGGTGCTGCTGATTTTGCTGGCGTTCTTCCTGGCTTAGACCTGGATCGCCGTCGCGACTCAGGCGGACGGCGGGGTGGCGCGACCCTGGATTGCCGCGCCTTTGGCTCGCAATGACGATGGCGAAACGAAAGCGTTCAGGTCGGTTCGGCCGTCTCTAGCAGGCTGTTGAAGACGAGCCTGACCGCGGCGCCCGGGTTGTGCGCCCGTTGCAGAACGAGGCCGTGGACGAGCGCTCGGAATAGGTCGGCAATATCGTCGAGGGGAACTGGCGGCCGCTTTCCCGCGATCTCAAACAGGCCGGCGATCAGGTGGGCAAGCGCGCTGCGGGTTTGGCTCTGGAGCGCATCGTAGTCGGCGGCGAAGGCCGGGTTGCGGGTGGCGTGAAGCTGCAGCTCGATGTCAAGCCTCGCCCAACCGGCGTCCCCGCGCAGGCTTTCGAGGTAGCGGTCGAGGGCTGAGGCAGCGTCCCGGCCCTGCTCGGGGCCGTCGAGAATGCGCCCGAGGACCTCGATGTCGCGCTCTTTGTGCCGGCGCAGCAGTTCAAGCACCAGCGCTTCCTTGCTGTCGAAGTTGGAGAATACCGCGCCCTTGGAGTAGCCGGCGGCCTCGGCGATGTCGGCGACACTGGTGCCGTCATAGCCGTTCTGGGCCACGGCCAGCCGCGCTGCTTCCAGCAGCCGCTCGCGCGTTCGCTCGCGGCTTTCGTCCCGGGTCAATCGCGCCATGCCGTCCACCCTCCCCCCTCGACGCTTGAGATACCACTTGCATTCTAGAAACCAATCGGTATCTATTGGTGACCGATCGGTATTTGGATATCGCTCGGTATAGTCACGAAAGGCGCAGCGCCATGCAGACCGCGTTCGTCACCGGCTCGACCGGCCTGCCGGGCAACAACCTGGTCCGTCTGCTGGCCACGCGCGGGGTCCGGGTCAAGGCGCTGGCGCGGTCGCGCGAGAAGGCGGCGCGGCAGTCCGCGGGCGTTCCGGTCGAGGTCGTTGAGGGCGATATGCTGGATGTGGGTGGCTTCGCGCCGGCGCTCGCCGGGCCTCGGTCAAGCTACTGGCTCAAGAGGCGGACCGCTCGCACTACGATCACAGCAAGAGCGAGCGCGAATTGGGCTGCGCGTTCCGGCCGGCGGCGGAGACGAGTGCCGATACGGTGGCCTGGTATCGGGCGGATGGCGACCTTCCCGCCCGAGCGAACTGCCCAAGGGGCGAAGCGCGGCGGCAAACGCAGGCGCCGCGCGGCGCCGTGTCCGGCTGACCGGCGCCGCCTTGGACGATGATCAATCCACACTGGAGGTTACCCATGAAAGCTCATCTCCTCGGCACCCTGGCGCTGATAGCGGCTTCGGCCGGCACGGGCGCGGCGGCCCAGGGCGGGCCAGAAACCGCTCCGGTCATTTGCGCCGATAAAGCCATGGTGGGACGTTGGCTCTATGACCCACAGGGCAACACGATTGGCAGCGTCCGCGCACTGACAGATCGCGGCCGGACTGCGGTGGTCATGCTCGGGTCGTATTTTCAACCCGGCAGTCACGAAATTCGGGTGCCGGCGTGTGAGATCACCGTTGCCGCTGGCGGCAGAGTGACGCTAGGCCATGACGTGGTCGATGCGCGGAACGTCTCGCCTCCCCAGTGAGCGTTGGTCTCACTGGCGAGATGATATGGCTGATCGGGATGCTAGCCCGCCGAGTCGGTGAACAAAGGTTTGCCGCGCGGGTACATCGCCACGATGTCGGCTGGGGAGGCTAGGTTCAGCATCGCCCGCGCCCGCTCATCCAGCGTGTCGGCGTCCAGGTGGGTGGTGCGCAAGCCAGCCACCCGGCGCTCCCAGGCGTCGGCCTCGGTATTGGCGCCGGCCAACTCTTGCTGCGCCAGGCGGAGCTGATCTTTCTGACGGTCGTAGGACTGCAAGCCGCGCGGCCCCTGGGTGGCGCTCCAGCCGAAATACGCTGCGACGCCCAGCAGCAGCACCGGGGGTATGCACAGCTTAGCCCGGCGCTTGATCTCTCGCCCGATTGACATCGCGACTCCTCGGATCGGCCGACCTGAACTTACAATCTCGACCCCGTGAGGCAAAGGCCTACGGTACGATTGCCGACGCGTGTTGCCTCACTGCCGCAGGATGGTGCGACCGGCGTAGCGCGCCGCGGTGCCCAGTTCGGCCTCGATGCGGATCAGCTGGTTGTATTTGGCCGTGCGGTCGCTGCGCGACAGGCTGCCGGTCTTGATCTGGCCGCAATTGGCCGCCACCGCCAGGTCGGCGATGGTGCTATCCTCGGTCTCGCCGGAGCGGTGGCTCATCACCGTGGTCATGCCAGCGCGATGGGCGATCTCCATTGTCTCCAGCGTCTCGGTGAGGGTGCCGATCTGGTTCACCTTCACCAGCACCGAATTGCCGATGCCAAGCTTGATGCCCTGGCGCAACCGGCTGGGGTTGGTGACGAACAGGTCGTCGCCCACGAGCTGCACCTTGCTGCCGAGGGTCGCGGTCAGGTGCGCCCAGCCGTCCCAGTCGTCCTCGGCGCAGCCATCCTCGATGGAGGCGATTGGGTAGCGGCCGACCAGGTCGGCCAGGTAGGCGACCATGCCTTGCGCATCCAAGGTCTTGCCTTCTCCGGCCATGGCGTAGCGGCCGTCGCGGTAGAACTCGGTGGCGGCGCAATCGAGCGCAAAGGTGATGTCCTCGCCGGGCCGGTAGCCGGCGGCCTCGCATGCCTTGCTGATGAAGCCCAGCGCCTCGTCGGCCGATTTCAGGTTGGGCGCGAACCCGCCTTCGTCGCCCACGTTGGTCGAGTGGCCGGCGGCGTGCAGCGCCTGCTTCAGCGCCTGAAACACTTCCGAGCCCATGCGGACGCCATCTGCCACGGTCGCCGCTGCCACCGGCTGGATCATGAACTCCTGGATGTCGATCGGATTGTCCGCGTGCTGCCCACCGTTTATGATGTTCATCATCGGCACCGGCAGGGTGCGCGCATAGGCGCCGCCGACGTAGCGGTACAGCGGCAATCCCACGTCTTCGGCCGCCGCCTTGGCCACCGCCAAGGACACGCCCAGGATGGCATTGGCGCCAAGCCTGCTTTTGTTGGCGGTGCCGTCCAGGTCGATCATCATCTCGTCGATCTTGATCTGGTCGGTCGCGTCGAGCCCGCTCAGCAGGTCGAACAGCTCGCCCTCCACGTGGCTGACGGCCCGGCGCACCCCCTTGCCGCCAAACCGGGCGCGGTCGCCGTCGCGCAGCTCCACCGCCTCGTGCGCGCCGGTGGAAGCGCCGGAGGGCACCGCCGCGCGGCCCATCGCGCCACTCTCCAACACCACGTCCACTTCGATGGCTGGATTGCCACGGCTATCAAGAATCTCGCGGGCAACGATGTCTGTGATGGCGGCCATGACGCGGTTCTCCAGCAGCAGGGGATTGTTGCTTGGCGGATAGGATGGCACGGAAGACAACGCAAGCGCGGCCGATGCCCGGCACGCTGCTACGGAGCTGGTATTCGATGCGAAGATTGGCGTCTCACCCCCTGGCCCGGCAAAGCCTTGCCCTGGCCTGCGTCGCGGCGCTGGCCGGCTGTCAGCTCTCGACACCCTATCGCGATGCCAACGGCCGCGCCGATGATGACATGGCGAGCGTGGTCAACAGCTACGTGCATCTCGGCGCCAAGCCGGTGCATGACCTGACGCCCGCCCAGGCGCGGGCCCAGCCCACCCTGCAGGACGCCGTCCGGGCCGTGTCGGCGGCGCAGCACACCGCCCAACCCGCCCCCGAAGCCGCCGTGACAGTGCGGGAGTTGCAGGTTGACGGCGGCGCCGGGCCACTGGCAGCGCGGTTGTACGACCCGGCGCCGGGCCAATCGGGCGAGCCCATCGTGCTGTTCTTTCACGGCGGCGGGTGGGTCACTGGGGACTTGAACGGGGCCGACCTGGCGGCCCGGGCTCTGGCCGCGCAATCGCACGCCAAGGTGCTGTCGGTCGCCTACCGGCTGGCGCCGGAGAACCGCTTTCCCGCCGCTCATGAGGACGCGGTCGCGGCCTATCGCTGGCTACTGACCCATGCGGCAAGCCTGGGGGCGGACCGCCGCCGCATCGCTGTGGCCGGGGAAATGGCCGGGGCCAATCTGGCCATCAACGTCGCCATGGCGGCGCGGGACGGCGGCTTCGCGCCGCCGGTGCACGAGTTGCTGATCGACCCGATTGCCGGGACCGAACTGCGCACGCCTTCCTACATCGCCGACGAGAACGCCGTCCCGCTCGACCGAGCGGACATGGTGTGGAACTTCCGTAATGCGGTGACGGGCCTGGCGCCGTTGGCGGACCCGCGGCTGGATGTGATTGGCCATGCGGACTTCCGCAATCTGCCGCCCACGACGGTGGTCTCGGCTGAGATCGACCCGCTGGAGTCCGATGGCCGGTTCCTCACCGGTAAGTTGCGGGACCAGGGCAACGACGTAGACTTCACCGAGTATGGCGGTGCCACGCATGGCTTCTTCGGCATGGGTGCGGTGGTGTTGCGTGCGGCGCAGGCCGAGGCGTTTGCCGCGCAAGGGCTGGATGGGACGTTCGACCGGATCGGCAATCCGCCCGCACCCCCCAGGGCCAGGCCGGTGGCGCGGCACACGATGCGACGGCGGCGGCACCGGTAAGGCGCGTCAGCCGCGCAGGCGTTGAGCGACGGTTTTGCCGGTGCGGGCGGCGAGGTGCGCGCCGTCCATCATCAAGGGCGACACGTAGCGGCCGAACTTTGCCAGCTTGGTGCGGATGGGCGAGCGCTGCACCGGGTCAAGGAACTGCGTTGTCCGAGCCGTGTCGGGGCCGGCTGCTTCGGCGTTGTGGGTGTAGTAATAGGCGGCCACCGAGCGGCGTGGGCGACGGTCCGGCGCGGCCACGGGGTTGGGGTGGCCATGCAAGCTGCATTCGGAATGGGCGAACAGGATGGATCGGCCAAATAACGGAACCACCTCTTCGATACAGGTTTTCGTTTTGATGTCCCATAGTTCGAGCGCGCCGCCGTAGGACGCATCCCAATTCTTGTTCAGGTAGGTAATGAACACCAGGCGGTTGTCGAGCAGGGTGACCGGATGCTTGTTAAAGTCGATATGCGGGCTGAAATGGCCGCCATGCTCGATCTTGTGCAAGCCGCCGCCGAACAGGCTTGGGTCTGGCAGCAATCCCTCGATGCCGGTCACGGCACTGAGAAATTGGATGAACTGGCCACGGTGGATGATGTCGAAGTAACGTTGGCTGCCCTTGCCGAGCTTTGCGTTAGGCCGGGTGCCGGTCTTGATCTCGTTGGCTGAGTCGTAATGCACCCAGTCGTGGAATCCCGCAGTATAGTCATCCAGAACCCGTTCCAGGAATTGCGGCTGGAACAAGCCGTCGATGACGATATGCGGGAAAGGACGCGCTTCGATGAATTTGCGGCGCAACGCTGCGACGCCAGAACGCGATAGCATTCCGGCATTGAAAACGTCGTCACTCTCGTCGGCTTGCGGCGCTGATGACAGATCGCGAGCGGCATACAATGTGTTCGACTGGCTCATCATGATCAACCTAGAGATTTGCGCGCGGACCAAAACGTGAGGCCCGGCTAGTGAAACGAGCGAAAGCGGGGTTCATGCATAAATAATGCTCTCTCAACGCGCTTTTTGCGATACCATTTCGCCCACAAATTTTGAGACGACGCAAGCCCGGATCGTTGCCGCATCAATCGATTGTGCCGCCACGCAGCAGCCATGGACAGGACGGCGTTTCCGCCTCATACCATTGCAAGAATTTGCTGGCTGCCACAGCGCTGGCACTGATCGCTGACGCCTTGCAACCTTCCGCCTTCCAGCGTGAGAATGCCAGAGAATTTCCTTCGCGGCGCCACCCTCATGCTGGCCGCCACCGTGTTGTTTTCGCTCTCGGACGCGATGGCCAAATACGCGACCCAGCGCGTGCCTGCGGTCGAATTGGCGGCCATACGCTATGGTGTGTTCGTGGCGATGGCGCTGGCGCCCGCGCTGGGGCGACGGGGCATGTCGCTGCGCAGCCGCCGGCCTTGGCTGCAGGTGCTGCGCGGCATCGGTGTGGCGGGAAGCGCCATCGCGTTCATCCTGGCTTTGGGATTGCTGCCGATTGCCGAGGCGACCGCAATCAACTTCATCACCCCATTGCTGATCACCCTGCTGGCCATTCCCGTGCTGGGCGAGGTGGTCCGCCCGCAAGGCTGGGCCGCGGTGCTGGTCGGCTTCCTGGGCATGCTGGTGGTGGTTCGGCCCGGCGTCCATGGGGTGCACGCCGCCGCGCTGCTCGTGCTGCTCTCCTCGTTGTGCTGGTGCATTGCCATGCTGGTGACCCGGCGATTGGTGGGCGTCGACAGTTCCGGCACCACCCTGGTCTGGACGGCGGTCACCGGTTTGTTGATGATGCTTGCCGCCCTGCCTGCCTTCCTCGCGCCGCTCAGCTTGCGGCTCGCGGGCCTTTGCATCGCGGTGGGCGTGGTGGCTTCCTCGGCGCAGTGGCTGGCGGTGCTGGCGTATCGCCATGCCCGCGCCACGGTGCTGGCACCACTCAGCTACGCGCAATTGATCTGGTCTTCCCTGTTAGGATTGCTGATGTTCGGCGCCGTTCCCGACCGATGGACGCTGGTGGGCGCGGTGATTATCGCCGCCAGCGGGCTTTACATCGTGCACTTAGAGCGGGTGCGGGTGGCGGCGCTGCGGACCGGCGCGGCTTAATAACTCTGGGAAGCGCAGATTGGGGCTTCGCCCCAAACCCCACCAGAGGACAGTCGTCCTCTGGACACCTTTCGGGTTCGGGGCGGAGCCCTGCTAGACCTGCCGCGCCAACCGGCGGGCCAGCAGCCAGCCGATCAGCCCCGAACACGGCGCGCCGACGCAAATCAACAGCAGGCCGGCGTAGACGCGCTCGATCATCATGGCGATGCCGATGCCCAGCATGAGGCCGCCGATCATGCCGCCGGTCACGCCCGAGGCCACGCCGAGCCAGATGATGTCGCCGCGGTTGATCATGGCAGGGAGATGCCGCCGCCGGGCACGTTTGACAAGGCGGCGGACGCGGCGTAGTCCCGCGCCACTGCCGGGAACGTGGACGGAGCTGCGGGCTCCGCGCCCGCTTTTCGCGTGAGCGAAGGGCCGACCGGTGCAACAACGCTCCTACAACGGGCGATAAACGACGGATTGGCCTGAGGCATGACGAAGCGGACGGAGAGCAAGTTCAAGATCAATCGCCGGTTGGGGGTGAACCTATGGGGTCGGGCGAAGTCGCCGATTAACAAGCACGATTACGGCCCCGGGCAGCATGGCCAACGCCGCAAGCAGAAGCCAACGGACTTCGGCATTCAGTTGATGGCCAAGCAGAAGCTGAAAGGGTATTACGGCAACATCGGCGAGAAGCGGTTTCGCAAATACTACGAGGAGGCGGTGCGCCGTAAAGGTGATACGTCGGAAAATCTCGTCGAGTTGCTGGAGCGGCGGCTGGATGCTGTGGTGTACCGGCTGAAATTCGCCCTCACGCCGTTTGCTGCCAGGCAGTTCGTCAATCACGGCCATGTACATGTGAACGGCAAGCGGGTGAACATCCCCTCGTTCCTGGTGCGCGATGGTGACGAGATCGAGGTGCGCGAGAAGTCCAAGCAACTGGCCGTGGTGCTGGACAGCACGCAGAGCACCGAGCGGGACGTGCCGGAGTATTTGGACGTGGACCACCGGGCGATGAAGGGCAAGTTCAACCGGGCGCCGAAGCTGAGCGACGTGCCGTATCCGGTGCAGATGGAGCCAAACCTGGTGGTGGAATTCTACTCGCGGTAGATTACTTGGCACTCACCGGCGTCACTATTCTAGCCGTGGCGCCGGTTTGATTTATACGCTCGATGAGAGCGGCCTTGTTTTCGACGGCAGGCAGATCGACCAGCAGCGATCCGCTGGCCATAAGGTCCTCAATCTTTCGTTTGGCGTCGAGAAGCGTCAGCCCGCAGTCTCGCAACGCCTTGATCGCGTCGATGGTATTATGGAAGTTACGGTCCCACTCTAGTTCAACGCGTTCTGGCGAACCTGATCGGGGCCGGTTTTCGCCCTGGTCGCGCGCCGTTGCTTCGAACTGCTCCCTCAATGACGATCTCATCCCAACCAAACTCCTCCAGAGCGGCCAACGCGATTGAGCGAAGCCTCGCCGCGCCAAGAACATTCGGGGCAGCACCGTGAACGTGTACACCAACAAGGCGCAGGTTGCGACCATGGAAGCTTGCCTCTCCCATGATGTGCAGTCTAACGCCGAGCGTGATGATGGTGACCGTCAGGATCGGGTGAGAGGTTCCATTCTCATCCAACTCGAAGCGCATGTCTCACCTTGGTAGCTGCTGCTCCAGTTTTTCTAGATGGCCCGACATACGTTCAAGCGTATTCGCGTAGCAGGTGAACCATGACCCCCGCCGAAGAAATCGCCCGCCGACGCACCTTTGCCATCATCTCTCATCCGGATGCGGGCAAGACCACGCTCACCGAGCGGCTGTTGCGCGCGGGTGGGGCGATCCAGCTTGCGGGCAATGTGCGGGCCAAAGGCGAGCGGCGGCGCACCCGGTCGGACTGGATGGGGATCGAGCGGGAGCGCGGCATCTCGGTCGTCACCTCGGTGATGACGTTCGACTATGGCGGCTGCGTGTTCAACCTGCTGGACACGCCGGGCCATGAGGACTTCTCGGAGGACACCTATCGCACGCTGACGGCGGTGGATTGCGCGGTGATGGTGATCGATGCCGCCAAGGGGATCGAGGCGCGCACCCGCAAGCTGTTCGAGATTTGCCGGCTGCGGGACATCCCGATCCTCACCTTCGTCAACAAGATGGACCGCGAGGCGCGCGACCCGTTCGACCTGCTCGACGAAGTGGGCAACACGCTGGCACTGGACACGGCGCCGGTGACCTGGCCGATCGGCCGCGCCGCCCGCTTCGCCGGCACGTATGACCTGCGGACGCGGGAGGTGCATACCGCCGAACCGCTGGCGCAATCGGACGAGCGGATGATCGCCATGGCGGAGGAGATCGACCTCGCCCGCGCGGCGCTGCCGGAGTTCGATCTGGCGGGCTTTAACGCCGGGCACCTGACGCCGGTGTTCTTCGGCAGCGCGATCAAGGAGATCGGCGTCACCGACCTGCTCGACAGCCTGGCCGCGTTCGGCCCGCCTCCCCGCGCCCAGCCGGCCGACACGCGCGTGGTGCAGGCCAGCGAGGACAAGCTCACCGCCCTGGTGTTCAAAATCCAGGCCAACATGGACCCGAACCATCGCGACCGCATCGCCTTTGCCCGGGTGTGCAGCGGCCGGCTTGAGCGCGGCATGCGGCTGCGCCAGGTGCGCACCGGCAAGCTGATCCCGCTGCATGCGCCGCAGTTCTTCTTCGCGCGGGACCGGCAGATCGCCGACGAGGCCTTTGCCGGCGACGTTGTCGGCATCCCCAACCATGGCACGCTGCGGATCGGCGACACGCTGTCGGAGGAAGAGGCGCTGAACTTCGTCGGCGTGCCGTATTTCGCGCCGGAAATCCTGCGCCGAGTGCGGCTGGATGACGCGATGAAGGCCAAGAAGCTGCGCCAGGCGCTGCAGGAACTGGCGGAAGAAGGGGTGGTGCAGTTGTTCCGGCCACAGGATGGCAGCCCGCCGATCGTGGGGGTGGTTGGGACGTTGCAGCTCGACGTGCTGATCGCGCGGCTACAGGGGGAGTATGGCGTGGCGATCGGGTTCGAGGGCGTGCCGTATGCGCTGGCGCGTTGGATGAGCGGCGAGAAGGCGGCGGTGGAGCGGTTCGCTCAGGTGCAGCGCACCGCCATGGCCGACGACGTGGACGGCGACCCGGTGTTCCTTGCTTCCTCCGCGTTCAGCCTGAAGCGGGTGATGGATGCGAACGAAGGGCTGACGTTCCGCGATATCAAGGATGTGCGGGCGCAGAACTGATCTTGGGCGGAATGATTGCTGCCAGCGGGACGGTTGCAAAAACGATAGGTAATACCGTGCAATCCCGCCAGTGAGTGCTTCGGCGTAGGCTTGATGCGATCACCCTCAGACAGCGATGCCATGAAGCTGACCCGCCGGAAGAGATCGCAGAGGCGGCATGATAGGAGTCGATCCATGGAAACGCTGTATTAGCCAATCACAGCCGGCCGGTGCGGAACAGCCGGCTCCAAAGCCCTGCGGCGGCCCGCTGACCGTGGATCACATGCGGCGAGCGCGACGGCGGACGCAACGCGCTGCTCAGTAGATGCGGGCTTGCGTCGCGCGCCTTGATTAACGTCCGCTCGAACGCGGCGACGGCGGCCGCCGGGCCGACCGAGGGCATGGTCGCGCTGTTGAGCCGTGCCTCGGCCTCGGCGAAGAGCCCGGCGCGACGCAACACGTCGGCCGCGCGCACCACCAGTCCCGGGGCCGCGGCATCGCGCCAAGCAGCGGCCGCCCGGCGGCGCAGGTCGGCGCTTGGCTGCCCGGCATCCTCAGCCGACCAGGCGGCCTGCAGCCAGGCGTCTGCCTCGGCCTCGGTGCCAGCCGCCAGCGCGGCCCAGCGCAAGTATGGCGAGCGTTCCGCCCGATAAGCCTCGCTGCGGACGATGCTGGCCGCGTCAGCCGGCAGCT
Source organism: Acetobacteraceae bacterium (assembly GCA_965276785.1). Taxonomy (GTDB): domain Bacteria; phylum Pseudomonadota; class Alphaproteobacteria; order Acetobacterales; family Acetobacteraceae; genus LMUY01. The sequence continues at coordinate 4,558 of OZ255629.1, read as the reverse complement.
CGGCCAGGTTGGGGGCGCAGGCGCCGCAGCCGCGGCAGCGTTGCAGCCAGCGCGGCAGGGTGGACCGGGCCGGCTCGCCAGGCCGCCCGTCCAAGTCGGGGGCACCCTCCGGCGGCGGCACGCGAAACGGCGGCGGCGCAGGCGTGGAGCAAACGGCGCAATCGGGCATGCCGCCAGGCTAGACTGGCCCGATCCAGCTTGCCAGGGTGGCCGCATGCACCGTCTCACCCCTGCCCTGGCGGCCCGGTTTGCCGAAGCCGCGCTCGGCCATGTCGAACGCGAGTATCCTGCCAAGCTGGACCATGTGCTCGCTTCCAGCGCCAACGTGCAACCGCCCCGCGCGCTGCACCCGGTCTTCTTCGGCAGCTTCGACTGGCATTCTTGCGTGCATGGCTATTGGCTGCTGGCCCAGCTGCTTCGCCGGCAGCCCGGGCTGCCGCAAGCCAGGGCGATCCAAGCCCTGCTGGCGCGGCGGATCACGGCGGAGGCGGTCGCAGGGGAGCTTGCCTATCTCGAGCGACCGGAAGCGAAGGGGTTCGAACGGCCGTACGGCTGGGCCTGGCTGCTCGCCTTGGCGCAAGCGCTGCCCGAACCGCACGCGGCCACGCTGCAGCCATTGGCTCGCGCCTTCGCCCAGCGGTTCGGCGACTATCTGCCAAAGCTCACCTATCCGATCCGCGCCGGCACTCATGCCAATACCGCGTTCGCCCTGGTCCTGGCGGCGGACTATCCCGATCGGGCGCTGCAAGCGCTGATTCGCGTCCGTGCGCAAGAGTGGTTCGGCAGCGACCGGGACTGTCCGGCCTGGGAGCCCTGTGGCGACGATTTCTTGTCTTCGGCGCTGATCGAGGCGCTGTGCATGGCCCGAGTGTTGCCGGAGGACCGGTTCGCCCCCTGGCTCGCTGGCTTCCTGCCGCGCCTTGGAGCGGGTGACCCGGCCGCCTTGTTCCAACCGGCGGTGGTCAGCGACCGTTCGGACGGCAAGCTGGCGCATCTCGACGGCACGAATTTTTGCCGCGCCTGGTGCTTTCGCGCCTTGGCCGCCGAGCTGCCTTCGCTGTCCGGGCGGCTGCTGGCGGCGGCAGACGCCCACATCGCCGCCAGCCTGCCGCACGTCACTGGCGACTACATGGGGGAACACTGGCTGGCCACGTTCGCGCTGCTGGCACTGGAGACCGAGCGCTTCGGCCCGCTCACCCACTCGTGACCAGCTTGGCGGCCGAGCCACTGGCGAATTCGGCTCCATCCGGTGTTGGGGGAGGCGGCGGGCTGGGAGAGCGATGCGATGGCGACCAAGATTAAGGGCGAGCACCACTTTACGTTCTATTACGTGCTGGCCGCCTTCGTGGTGATGCTGATGCTGCAGGATTATCTCGGCAGCATGGGCCTCGGCCGGGTGCAGACGCTGCCCTACAGCCAGTTCCAGGACATGCTGCATGGCGGCAAGCTCGACAACCTGGTAATCAGCAACGACCGGATCGAAGGCAGCATCAAGGACGCGCCGAAAGGGCAGCCCAACCGTTTTACCACCGTGCGGGTCGATCCGGCGCTCGCGCAGTCGCTCGACTCCAGCCAGGTGAGCTTCGCCGGCTCACCGCCACCAGGGTGGCTCTCCAGCGCGCTTGGCTGGATCCTGCCGCTGGCGTTCTTCTGGGGCATTTGGTTCCTGCTCGGCCGCCGCATGGCCTCGGGCGTGGGGGGCGGCATGGGCGGGCTGATGAACATCGGCCGCAGCCGTGCGCGCGTGTACGCCGAGAGCGACACCAAGACCCGCTTCACCGACGTGGCCGGCGCCGACGAGGCGAAGGACGAGCTGATGGAGATCGTCGAGTTCCTCAAGGCGCCGGAACGCTATGGCCGGCTGGGCGCGCACGTGCCGAAAGGTGTGCTGCTGATCGGGCCGCCCGGCACAGGCAAGACGCTGCTGGCCCGCGCGGTGGCCGGCGAGTCGGGTGTGCCGTTCTACTCTATTTCTGGCTCGGAATTCGTCGAGATGATCGTGGGCGTGGGCGCCGCACGCGTGCGCGACATGTTTAAGGAGGCACGGGCGAAGGCGCCCGCCATCATCTTCATCGACGAGATCGACGCGCTCGGCGGCGCGCGCAATGGCCCGGCGATGGGCGGCCACGACGAGAAGGAGCAGACGCTCAACCAATTGCTGTCGGAGATGGATGGGTTCGATCCCACCAGCGGCCTGGTGATCATCGGCGCCACCAACCGGCCCGAGGTGCTCGACCCGGCACTGCTGCGCCCCGGCCGGTTCGACCGGCAGGTGCTGGTGGACCGGCCCGACCGCAAGGGCCGCTGCCAGATCCTGCGCATTTATTTGGGCCGCATCACGCTGGCCGCCGGCGTGGAGCCGGACGACATCGCCCAGCTTACGCCGGGTTTCACTGGGGCCGATCTGGCCAATCTGGCCAACGAGGCCGCCTTGCTTGCCACCCGCCATGGAGCCGAGTCGGTCACGCTGCTGGATTTCGAGGCGGCCATCGAGCGGCTGGTTGCCGGGTTGGAAAAGCGCAACCGGCTGCTCGGCCCGCATGAGCGCGAGATCGTGGCGCATCACGAGATGGGGCATGCCATTTCCGCGATGGTGCTGCCGGGCACCGACCCGGTGCACAAGATTTCCATTATTCCCCGGGGCATCGCGGCGCTCGGCTACACGATGCAGCGGCCAACCGAAGAGCATTTTCTGATGAGCCGGGACGAACTGGTCAACCGTATCGTCGTGCTGCTGTCGGGCCGGGCGGCTGAGGAACTGATCTTCCAGCAAATCTCCACCGGTGCCTCGGACGACTTGGTGAAGTCGACCGATATTGCCCGCGCCATGGTGATGCGCTTTGGGATGGACCCGACCTTGGGGCAGATCGCCTACGAGACCGAGCGCAACTCGATGATGCCGACGCGCACGCCCGATTTCCGCCCCCGCAGCTACAGTGAAGACACGGCCGCCAGCATCGATGTCGCGGTGCGCAACCTCGTGGACAATGCCTACCAGCTCGCCCGGCGGATACTTGCCAGCAATGAGAGCCTGCTGCGCCGGTCGGCAGCCGATTTGCTGCAGCAAGAGACGCTGACGGGAGGGCAGTTGGACGCGATTTCCACCGTGGTGAACCGGAGCGCGATTGAACCGGCTGCCCTGCCCGCTCCGAAGGCGGCGGAATAGGTCTAGTGCGATTGCCGGAGCGCGGACGGCAATACGCTGACGCGCTGTGTTGCGCGTCAGCCCGTCGGCAGACAGCTAGACCTCGTGTCGGTCAGCGGGGCGGTTGACCCGCCTTGCTGAAGTATGCCGATATCGAGGGTTGCGCCGGATGGGCCGGTGCCGAGCCTGAGGCATATCGCAGACGGGTCATGGAAGAGGTTACCCCATTGATCGGGCTTGACGTGCACAAGGCGACGATTGCGGTTGCAATTGCTCGGGGCGGTTTGCGCGACGCGGCCGCGTTTGTTGGCACGATTGAGACGACACCGGCGGCGCTGGACAAGCGTCTGGCCAAGTTCGGGCGCAAGCACGAACGGCTGAGCTTCTGCTACGAGGCCGGGCCTTGCGGCGACGGCGTGCACCGGCACTTGATCCAGGCGGGCGATGCGTGCGCTGTTGTCGCAGCTTGGCTGATCCCGCGCCGGGCGGGCGACCGGGTCAAGACCGGCGGGACGCGGTGAGTTTGGCCCCGCTGCATTGTGCGGGCGACTTGCGGGCGATCTGGGTGCCGGACGCGGCGCATGAGGCGATGCGCGATCTGGTACGGGCGCGCATGGTTGCGGTGCAGGCGGTGCGCCGCGGCCGCCAGCAGCTGAGCGGGTTTCTGCTGCGGCATGGCCGTGCGTATGACGGCAAGACGGCCTGGACGCGCAGCAACCGGGTACGGCTGGCGGGGCTGCGGTTCGAGCACCCGGCGCAGCAGATCGTGCTGCAAGACGACATCGCCGTGGTTACCGACGCTGAACGGCGGCGCGATGCGCTGGGCGAGCAGATCCGGGTGCTGCCGAGCTGGTCGATGGCGCCGGTGGTCACTGCCTTGCAGGCCCTGCGCGAGATCGCCTGGAAAGCTCAGGTTCGGCTGTGTGCGCGCTATCGGCGTCTGACCACGGCGGGCAAGCCGACGCAGACGGTGGCCACTGCGATTGCGCGCGAGTTGCTGGGCTTTGCTTGGTCGATTGCCCGCCACGTGCAGCCGGCGCACGCGTAGCGGCCCAGCAAGCCAGCGGGCAGACGGGAAAGCAGGCAGACACCAGCTGACGCCCGAGGCTGGGGGCGGGGCCAGGGTGGAGAACCCCCGCATGCGCTATGAGCCGGACACGATCCGACGCTCGCCACTAGATCTGGCCAGCTCCGCGACGAACCAGGTCATGCGGTAACCAACCCGCGTATCAGAGATGGATCAACCGTCGCTAAAGCGAGCCCCGCCTCCTGCCCTGGGCGGCAGCAAACGCCATATAACGCCGGCGTAAATCGGCGAACGGATCATCACGGCCTACGCTCTTGAAGACGGACATGAGAGAGCATGGGCGCTTCGCCTATCAGAAGCGATCATGCTCTAGCAGGCTGCGGAAA